>PHCX01000001.1 GCA_002842435.1 Betaproteobacteria bacterium HGW-Betaproteobacteria-1
GGTCTCGGCTGCGGTTTTGATGGTGACGATCGGGTTGACGATCATTTCCAGTGTTTCATTGACGCCTTCGATGATCTTGCGGAAGTCGCCCTGGTGACGTCCGGCATCGGCACGGACCGTGACCCGGCCTTCACGGGCCGCTTCGGCGAGTACGCCGGCATCGCCTACCAGCGCATTGATCGCAGTGATGCAGGTATTGAGGTTCTGCTTGATGGTGTTGAAGTCGCCGTTGTAGTTGTCAGTGATCTTCGGCGGAATTTCCCCCCTGGATATCCGGTCGATATACTCGGCCGCCACGCTCAGGGGAGCAATGACCGCATCCAGCAGACTGTTCACCCCATCAATGGCGTTTTTGTGCACACCTACATATTTTGAGGTGTCGGCCCGGAAGTCGAGTTTCCCCTGAATGGCGGATTCGATAAGCGTAGAAACATCTTTTCCCCTATTGCTCAAAACTTCTATGAGTTCATTAAGGTTATTCTTGATCTCGTTGAAGTCGCCGTTGTAGTTGTCGGTGATTTTTGCCGGAATCTTGCCGTGGGCAATATCATCAACATATTGAGCTGCCACATTGAGCGGCCCGATGACGGCATCCAGCGTGTGATTGACGCCGTCGACGATCTTGCGAAAGTCGCCCTGATGCTGACCAGCGTCGGCACGTGTGGCCAGTTGACCCTGCACTGCAGCATCAGCCAGCATGGCAGCATCGGCCACCAGCGCATTAACCGCATCTATGCACTGATTGAGGTTGTTCTTGATCGTGTTGAAATCACCGTTATAGGGATCGCTAATCCTGGCCGGGATATCGCCCTTGGAGATACGATCGACATAGTTGGCAGCAACGTTCAATGGCACGATGACGGAATCCAGTGTGGCATTCACGCCCTCCACCACCTTGCGGAAGTCACCTTGATGACGGGTGGCATCGGCACGCGTAGAAAGGCGGCCATCCACAGCAGCCTGGGAAAGCATCCCGGCATCGCTAACCAGCAGGTTGATTTTCTCCTGCATGGTGCGCATGGCAGCCATGGCGCTGCTGCGGTCATTGGCAGCCAGCGGAATGGTGAAATCGAGATCGCCTGCGGCAATGCGGCTGGCAGCCTTGTTGATCTCATCCGGCTCGCCACCCAATGCACGACCTATCGACCTGATCATGGCAAGACCGATCCAGACCAGCAACATGGCCACCGCAACCAGCAAGCCCACGGTCATTGCGAATACTGTCTCGTAGCGCTCTACAGCCGCATTGTATTCCGCCGCCGCCACATCGAACTGAAGTTCAACAACCGCGGCAGCGTCAGGGCTGGCGGCGGCATAGAGTTCCCGCACCTTGTGGGACAAGGTTCCGGCTTCTTCATAATCCAGCGCACGCAAGGCAGCAACGGCCGGTTTCAATCCTTCCTCGATAAACCTGTCACGGCTTACGGCATATTTATCGGCCAGTATCTTTTCTTCCGGCGTCAGATCCGTAGCCATGTAAATTCTCAACAAACCGCCGATAGTGGCGATGTTCTGCTCAATGGCATCCGCCGATTTCAATGCCTGTTCCGGATTCAAAACAAGTTCCGGCGGCGCAGTGAATTCAGGAGGCTGAACTGCTTCAGTTTGGCTGTTTTCCCTGGCGACAAGCTCTACCTCACTGAGCGCCATGCCCAGATGCGTCTGGCTTTCGAGCATCAGACTGGCCATTTTGTCCAGAACCGCCACCGGTTTCATCCGTTCTTCATAAACGGTTTTAAGGGACTCCTTGGCAAGTTCAAGCGAAGCAAGCCCCATCAAACCAATTCCCGTCGCAACCAACACGGCTATCGAATTCAAAACGGTCAGTCGGGCCTTGACACTCATGTTCTTAAACATTTGCACTCCCTTGTATTCTTGTAATAATTTATTTTGATCAATGCATTACAACGCTATCCATCAATTCCATTTCCTGGCTGTTCATCAGTTTTTCAATATCCACCAAGATGAACATCTTCTCGCCGACAGAGGCCAGGCCAGTGATGTATTGGGTGTCGATGCTGGCCACGATATCCGGCACGGCGCGTATCTGGCTTTCCTCAAGCTGCATGACATCCGACACGCCATCAACCACAATGCCGACGACGCGGCCGCCAAGATTCAGGATGATGACAACGGTAAATTCGTTGTACTCGATCTTGCCCATTTTGAATTTCACTCGCAGGTCAACAATGGGCACGATCTTGCCGCGCAGGTTGATGACCCCCTTGATGAAAGCCGGTGTATTGGCGATCTGCGTCACGGCATCGTATCCGCGGATTTCCTGCACCTTGAGAATCTCCAGGCCATAAGCCTCGCTGCCCAGTACAAAAGTCAGGAACTCGCCTGCAACAGAGCCCCCCTGACTTGCCTTGCCTTCGACTTCTTCTACGACCATATTCATTGTGTGTACTCCTTGCTGATGGTTTGGACTGCCTTGCTGGCAAATGAAGTGGCCCCAGTCAGATAGTTATGTGTTTGCCCCATCTGGATAAGTGCCGGAACGTCAAGAATCAATGCGACCGAACCATCGCCCATGATGGTCGCACCTGAGACGCCCTGAATTTTTCTGAAATTGGTTTCCAGGCTCTTGATCACCACCTGTTGCTGACCGACCAGCGCATCGACAAACAGGGCGGCCTTCTTGCCCTCCGCCTCAATCAGCACCAGCACACCGTCGGTAGGGTCGGAGACCTCGGTCTCCTGGCCAAAAAGCGCATGCAATGCAATGACCGGCAAGTATTCACCGCGCACATGCACCATGCGTCCTTCACCGGTCACGGTCTTCATATCCTCGGCGCGAGGTTGCAGCGTCTCGACGATCAGGTTGAGCGGAATCACATAAACGCTGCTGCCGAGCGAAACGGACATGCCATCCAGGATCGCCAGCGTAAGCGGCAGTGAAATCGCGATGGTCGTGCCATAACCCAGTGCCGAACGAATCTCGATGCTGCCGTTCATGGCGGCGATATTGCGCTTCACCACATCCATGCCGACACCGCGGCCGGAAACATCGGTGACCACTTCCGCCGTTGAGAATCCCGGAGCAAAAATCAGCTGGTAAACATCGTTGTCGGACATATTCTCGCTGACGTTCAGACCATTGCTTTTCGCCTTGGCAAGCAGCTTGTCACGGTTGAGGCCGGCACCGTCATCCGTCACTTCAATGACGATACTGCCGCCCTTGTGTGCAGCAGATAATGTAAGTTTCCCGGCTTCCGGTTTGTTGGCGGCCTTGCGCTTGTCCGGTGTCTCGACACCATGGTCGACACTGTTGCGCACCAGATGCGTCAAGGGATCGACAATGCGCTCGATCAAACCCTTGTCCAGCTCGGTCGCAGCACCGACCGTGACCAGTTCCACTTTCTTGCCCAGCTTGCCAGCCAGGTCGCGCACCATGCGCGGAAAGCGGGAAAAGACAAAATCCATCGGCATCATGCGGATGGACATGACCGCTTCCTGCAGATCGCGGGTATTGCGGGTCAACTGGCCAACACTGTTGATCAGCGCCTCATGATGTATGGGGTCCAGCGCATTGATGCGTTGTTCGATCATGGCCTGGGTAATCACCAACTCCCCAACCAGGTTGATCAGCTGATCGACCTTCTCCACCCCCACACGTATCGACGTTGTTTCGGCACTGGCATGCCCGGCATCCGGTTTGGCCGGATTCCTCTTTTCAGTAACCGCAGTAGCCTTGTTTACGGCCGCAGTTTCAACAGGGCTTGCCACTGCCCTGGCAATCTCCTCCTGGCTCATCGCTGCCGTATTGTCATCGATCTTCAGTGATGAAGGCGCGTCGGCATGCGGGGTAAAAGGCGCAAAGAAGCCATACCCCTCTTCCACCGCTTCTTTACCTTCTTCTGCGAACAGGCCATAGCCGGCTTCCTCATGTACTTTGACCGAGGATGCTGTTTCCGTATCGCCCGCCTCGGCCGCGTGTTCAGCTGCATGCTCAGCGGTGACGGCCGTTGACGGACCGGCATCAGCCGTTGCCTGCGTAATCACAAGGTCATCGGGATTCAGGATAAATGAGCAGATTGAAACAATGTCCGACTCGCTGGAGTCGGTATTCAGCGTAAGTAAAGTGCGGCCGCTTTCATGTTTGCTGCCCGCCACCTCGCCCAACAATCCAAGCTCTTCCTGCAAATTCGCAATATCCTTTTCCTTGAGCTCGGGCAGCAGGATATTGAACTGTGTCAGCCCGTCGGCCGGCGGCGGCAAAGCTGCAGCAGGAGCAACGTGAGCGCTCACTTGGCTCGCCTCTACAGGAGCCGCAGGCGTCACGGCTGGCGTTGTGTCTGCCGCTGGCGCAGAATCTGCTGCCGCCTCAGCCTGGGTCAGGGAAGCCAGCCGCGTCTTGACTGCCGCCACCTGCTCCTGATCCACGTCCGACCCGTGACGATGTCCGTCCAGCTCCATCTCAAGCACGTCCTTGGCGGCCAGGAAAGCATCGACATGTTCAACCGTCAGCGCCATTTCATGCTTGCGTATCCTGTCCAGCAGGTTTTCCAGCACATGGGTGATCTCGGTCATATCCATAAAACCGAAAGTGGCCGCGCCGCCCTTGATCGAATGCGCGGCACGGAAGATGGCGTTCAGGTCCTCGTTGTCCGGGTTCGCTACATCGATCGCCAGCAGCAGTCGCTCGGCTTCCGCCAGCAACTCTTCCGCCTCATCGAAGAAAACCTCATAAAACTGACTCATATCCACTGTCATCGCACTACTCCCGGGTACTTTCTGGTTATCTGGGCGAGATCCACTTGCTCACGCCAATTCCTGCACAAACTAACCGATCACTTTCTGCACAACTTCAATCAAGCGCTTGGGGTCGAACGGCTTGACCAGCCAGCCATTGGCTCCTGCAGCCTTGCCCCTGGCCTTCATCTCATCGCTGGATTCCGTTGTCAGCATCAGGATCGGCACTTTCTGGTACGAGCCGAGTCCGCGCAGGGACTTGATCAATGTCAGGCCGTCCATGATCGGCATGTTCTGGTCGGTCAACACCAGGTCCACCGTTTTCTCTTTTGCCTTGTTCAAACCGTCCTGCCCATCCACGGCCTGCACGACGTTGTAGCCGGCGGCCTGCAAACTGAACGCCACCATCTGGCGCAATGAGCCAGAATCATCTACCGCCAAGATTGTCTTTGCCATCTGTGTTCTTTCCCTGTATTGACGAGCCTGTCAGCGAGCCGGCTCTATTGTTGTTTTCAAGAAATGCCTGCTAAAACAATTCAATTTCGCCGCAGCCCAAATGCCGCTGCTGCACGGAGTGGCAAGATTCGCCAGCCGGATCGGCGCTGCAATGCTTCAGGCTTTCACCCATCTCACCAAGCAGCCTGACCATTTCCTCCGCTTCATGAGCGGCGCTTATGCCATCCCCATGTGCCTTGAAGGTCAAAAGCAGGTCACGCAAACCATTCGAACGATTGATCGTGCGCGATATCAACTGGCTGGTCAGGTCATGAAACTGCAATCCGACCACGGCAGAATTGACTTCATCGCCGATCACCTCCCGCAGGTCGCGGAGAGCCGAAATCTGTTCACTATCCTTCAGTTGCGCAGGCAAAACCATCTGCGCCAGCAACAGCTCAAACTCCGCCTGCTGCTCGCTCACCGCCTGGTGGATCGCAGTGAAATGCTGTCCGATCTTTTCAATCGCCTCGTTCAACAAAAACATGGTCTGCATCAGGTCAGACTCCACCCGGGACAAGTGCTGGCTGCCGTTTTCGCACAACGCCGACAGCAATCTTCCAAGCTCCGGCACGGGCGAATCATTCTGCCTGGTCATTGGTTGCCTCATATAAGTTACCTTGCATTCTGTGCATTCAATTCATGGAATAAACAATAAAAACAGCATCAGTTATCGGGTTTCACAGCAACCGCCGCTTCAAGAGCGGACCGATCACCGTCTACCGGCACATCAACAGGGGAATCATCCTTGATCGCGTTTTCTTCAGCCTGCTTGTTCATGACAATGATGCTGATACGGCGGTTAACCGGATTCAGCGGGTCTTTTTTATCGAACAACACGGCTGATGACAGGCCGACGACGCGCAGCATCTTGGTTTCATCCATACCGCCGGCCACCAGTTCGCGTCTCGAAGCATTTGCTCGGTCGGCGGAAAGCTCCCAGTTGCTGTAACCTTTCTCGCCGCGGTTATAGGCGGCCCCATCGGTATGCCCGGACAAACTGATCTTGTTGGGAACACCGTTCAGCATCTTGCCGATCTCCAGCAAAATCTGACGCGCATAAGGCTGCAACTGAGCACTGGCAAGGGCAAACATCGGACGATTCCGCTCATCCACAATCTGGATGCGCAGGCCTTCTGACGTGATATCCAGCAGCAACTGGTTCTTGAACTGGCGCAACATCGGGCTGGCATCAATCGCCTCCTCAATTCGTTTCTTGAGGTCTTCCAGCCTGAGGCGTTCCTGCTTGAGAAGCTCGGCCTTGGCTTCTTCATAACTCATGGGCTTGGGCTTGTTTTCCTCTGTATCGAGCTTATTGTCCGGTGCATTATCGCCACGCTTGACCTGCCCTTTCTGGCTGGTCAAATCCTGGCCGCCGCCTTTCAATATCACCTTGCTGTTGCCGACGGCATGCCCGCCTTGCAGCGCAACCTTGAGCGGCGTCTGGAAATATTCCGCAATACCCTCGAGTTGCGCCTTGGTGGTCGACCCCAGCAACCACATCAATAAGAAGAACGCCATCATGGCCGTGACAAAGTCGGCATAGGCAATCTTCCAGGCGCCACCATGATGTCCACCCGAGACCTTCTTGATACGCTTGACGATAATCGGGCGCATTGCGTCTTGTGCCATTTCAATCGGCTCCGGTCGACATCAACAGAATAAAGTGCGCCATCATCTCGACTTTGCCTGCTTGACGAAATCTTCCAGCTCATTGAAGCCTGGACGCTCGGATGAATAAAGCACCTTACGGCCGAACTCGACGGCGATAGCCGGGGCATATCCATTCAGGCTGGCAAGCAAGGTGACCTTGACGGTCTGGTACATCTTGGTGCTTTCTTCCAGCTTCTGCTCCAGCAATCCGGAAAGCGGCGTGATAAATCCGTAAGCCAGCAAAATACCGAGGAAGGTACCGACCAGGGCATGCGCAATCAGAATGCCCAACTCGGCTGGTGGCAGGGCCACATTTTCCATCGTGTGCACTACCCCCATGACCGCAGCGATAATGCCGAAAGCAGGAAGCGCATCTCCCACCCTGGCAATGCAATGCACAGGCACATGGCCTTCCATGTGATGGGTCTCGATTTCGTTATCCATCAGATTCTCGATCTGAAAGGCATCCATGTTGCCGGAGACCATGAGGCGCAAATAATCCGTAACGAATTCCATCAAATGATGGTCTGCCTGCAACTTGGGGTATTTGCTGAAGAGTGCGCTCGACTCAGGATTCTCCACATCGTTTTCGATGGACATCATGCCGTCCTTGCGTATCTTGTTGAGAATCTCATAAAGCAGGGAGAGCAAATCCATATACAGGGATTTGGTGAATTTGGAGCCCTTGAATACACTGGGCAGGGCCTTGAATGTGGCCTTCAATGCCTTTGCATTATTGCCAACGATAAAAGCCCCCAAGGCTCCGCCCCCGATCATCAGCACTTCCAGTGGCTGCCACAAGGCACCAAGGTGCCCACCTGCCAGGGCATAGCCGCCAAAGATTGCCCCCAGGACGACGATATATCCAATGATCACGAACATAGTTAAAACTCCGACTTAGAGGATTCTTTTTTCGCTTATATCTCTGTAGCGTTTATTTCCACAGCGTAATAACACCAAGCTCGCTTGCGCTTTCATCATGTGTCTTTAGCGCATGCCCAAGCTTAATGGCTGGCTGCATGATGCAATCCCGAGAACTAAAACGGGTTTCCCAAGCTGCTTTAAGAATTACGACAGGGAAGATAAAAACTTGAATGACGGCAGGGGCAGATGAAGCAGGCACACCCCGGCAAAACCGGGGTAGTTCACTTGATCAAAAATGCCAGATATAGATGGAAGGCTTGCCCTCTTGCTGCAAGATGCAGTCAGGCTCAGCACCGGGAATTTCGAACTCATAACTCATCAACAGGCTGCCGGGCCGCATCTCACGAGATGCCTTCTGCCAGAGTGCAGCCATGGCGGCAGGCGATAAATAAGCAAAGACCACATCGTATTGTGCAAAATCCAGCATCTCGTAATCGCCCAGCTCAAAACCGGCATTACCGATACCGCGCAGCCTTGCGCGCCACCGACTGAGCAGCCAGGGCAAAGGTGCGATCTCGATGCCGGTAAACCGGCTCTCCGGCATGGCCCTGGCAAGGTACATGATCAAATCGCCCAAACCGCTGCCGATATCGATCAAATGAATGTGTCGATCTTTCGGCAGGTAGGCTGCCACACGGTGCCAGACATCCGGCCGCGATGGATAGAAAGGAACCTGCGTGCGGAATGTGGTCCAGAACAGGCTCAGGAAAAACACAAAGCCCAGAAAATAAATCCAGGACGGCAATGCAAGCTGATGCGTGACCAGCAAGCCGATGGGAAATAAAAACTGGATCGCCCGCCACCAGATATCCATACGGCACATGACGGATAGCAGCATGGCGATGCCGCCTTGAAGAATGACCAGTGTATAAAGATCGGGCTCAAGGCCCGTGTATCGCTCAATGACCATCCAGATTGCCAACATCATGAGCAATGCGCCCAGCTGAAGCATCAATGCCAGCGTCGCCGGTTTCCATCCCGCCTTCTGCAAACCGCGCTCATCCGCCGGTACCTGAGATGACAAAAACCCCGGGGCAGGCCTCTTTACAGAGAAATGTCGCGGGGTTTCTGAAGACTGCGGGCTATCTGTAAACCCGGGTGTATCCATCTGAGCCAAAACCCGTTTCACATTGGGTTCCATCAAAGACTCAGGCAGCGGTGGAAGCTGCTACCAGTTGCGCTTCTTTCGCCTGTTTGGTTTTACCGGCACGCGAAGGCACATGGCAGATACCGCACTGATAATTCTCATTCAGGTCGTAGGTGTTAACGACGAACTTGCCGCCGCAACAGGTGCAAGGCGCCAACTTCAACATCTTGCTGTCGATAAACCTGACCAATGTCCAAGCCCGGGTAAGCGACAGAACCGGCTCATCATCACGGCTCTTGCCTGCCTGCTCAAGGTAGATCCTGTAGGCTTTCATGACAGCATGAATACCGTGAACATCCGCATACTCAACCAGGAAGTCGTAAATATTCAGGAACATGGAGGAATGAATATTGGGCTGCCAGGTTAAAAACCAGTCGGTTGAAAACGGCAACATGCCCTTGGGCGGCGAAACGCCTCTCAACTCCTTGTAAAGCTTGATCAGGCGCTCGCGCGACAGGGTTGTCTGCGCTTCCAGCATCTGCAGACGCGCCCCCAGATTAATCAGCTCAATCGCCAGATGAATTTGTTCGGCTTCTTCTACGACACTTTTCTTGACCATATCTTTCTCCTCCGAATCACCGGATTTCCTGCGTTTTATTATGCAATCGCCTCAACCGGCTGATTGGCCATCAACATCACGGCATGCGCATTGGTCAGTGCACTGTCCTTGTTGTAGCTGGTCAGCATATTCAGAATGCTGCAATCATCGAAACGAAAACGTGCCAGCATCATTTGGGCATTGGCCAGCTTGGTTAGCTGTGAATTACTGAGGCTATCGATCAGGTTGGCGATATCTTGGCTAATGCCCAAACGGAAAATCGCAGAAGGCTTGTCATCGCGAATCATCTGCTGAGCCAGCATCAGATAGTTGAGGTTGATGTCACGAATTTCAGACAAAGTATTTTCAATTGACATGTTATTTCCTCCGGTAAAGATACATCTCATTTTTTTGCAACGACTTGGCTGCTTCAAGCACTAGCCGATATGAGCTCGTACTTTGCACCGGATGAGAAGTTATTCAAATGAGACTTTGTCGGTATTTTTTGTCAGGCAAAAGGCTGACATACCTGTCGGAAAAACAATAAAAGCCGTGTACGTGTTTGTCCTACAAACACGTACACGGCTCAAATAAATTCTTTTTAATTAATCAGTTAAATCAGGCCAGAATCCGCCATCTCCACTCTGTGGTGCATGTCATAATTTCATCACCCATCCATTTCGGAACAACTTCTGCTCTCCTGCCCGCAGAAAAACATCGAATGATTGACGAAGTCGAATGATTAACAAATCAGCTATCGGCATCTCCCTGAAAAACTTTAGGGAAAATTCAAATTTTTAATAAAAAAATTATAAGTAACTGACTTGTATGATTAATTAATAAAAATAATTTTCCATATCCGGCTAAACACCTGTCGCCTGACACCTGCCACAAGCCCGGATGCCATCGTCATTGCCTTTCGAGCGATACGGGCAAATGCCATCGCCATCAAAAAACAGTCGATATCTCGACAAGTATTCAAGTTTTTCAACATTCGGCCGATATACCGTCAACGTTTCAACATGACCGGAGAGCCAAGTCTCCTGCGCGCATGAAAATTATCATTTTAAATTCATAAAGTTAGACATACCCATTTCGAATGCTGGCCAAAAAATATCCGTGGTATGAATTTCGCTCACTGATTCATTAAAGAACTTTTTAACTGAACATATTTTCAAGTCGAATCTATCAAATGGAATCATTGCCTAAAAAGCAGAACCCGGCCCCGGTAAGCATGCTCCGCTCAACCAGCGACTTATCGCCAACGGACCGGATGAATGAATCGCACATGCTGCACTGGCAAGAGGCATCGTTCATCAACCTCAGGGAGAGCGCAAACCAGAACGAACAAGGCCATGGCCGCCCGCACGGCAACGTCACCGGCATCGCGCTAGCCCATAACGAGCAGCATGAACCCGACAGTACCGTCTCGCGTTTAAAAACCATACTTTCCAATATCCCCGGCCTGGTATTTGAATGCACGCTGAACGGAAACAACGAAATTGACTTCAGTTACCTGAACGAAGGCTGCCAGTCCATACTGGATATAGCGCCGGAACAATTACGCGCCAACCCGCATCTGCTGCTTGACATGATTTTGCCTGCTGATCGCGAGTCATTCCTTGAAAGCATGCAAGCATCCGCAGCCAGCTTGAGCACATGGAACTGGGAAGGCGGATTATGGATAGAAAAATGGCAGGACGTGAAATCCGTCAATCTGCGCGCCACTGCGTCCAGAAACCGGCAAGGCAAAGTGCTATGGAGCGGCATCATCACCAACATCACCCAGAGCCGTAACGAGAAAATGGCACTGGATGAAATCACCAACCGCTTCAAGGCGATTGTTTCGAACATCCCCAGCCTGGTGTTTCAATGCTCACTCAACAACCAGAATGACATGGTCTTCAATTATCTCAGCGATGGATGTTATGCCTTGCTGGGCGCTCATTCCGATACGCTGTTCAAGCAACCGGAGCGGTTCATCGAGATCATCCTGCCGGAAGACCGCGAGTCTTTCTTCCAAAGCATGCATCAATCGGCCGCCAATCGATCTCCCTGGAACTGGGAAGGCGGGCTCTGGATTGAAGAATGGCAGGATATCAAGCTGGTCAACCTGCGTGCCAGCGCCATGCTGAACGCGCAAGGGCAGGTTCAATGGTGCGGCCTCATCACCAATATCACCCAAAGCAAAAAGGAAAAGCAGGAGCTGGAACGCTCAAACCAGCAACTTGAAGAACTCTCCTCACACATGGCCCTGGTAAAAGAACAGGAGCGGCTGCATATCGCGCGTGAAATCCACGACAATATCGGCGGCAACCTGTCGGCCATTAAAATTGGCCTGTCATCCCTGATCAAGGGCCTGGAAAAGCAACAGCCGGTGCTGATTGAAAAAGCCATAAAACTGGAAGAGCTGGTCGACTGCACGTTTGACGATACGCACAAGATTACCGCCGACTTGAGGCCAGGCGTGCTTGAGCTTGGCATCGTCGCAGCGCTGGAGTGGCACGCAAGGGAATTTGAAAATAGAATGGGCATTCCTGTCAGCTTCAAAACCAACGAAGAGAATCTCGAACTGGACATGGATAGCGCCATCGTCCTCTTCAGGGTCTGCCAGGAAGCGAATACGAACACCGCCAAATACGCCAAGGCAGGTTCGATCAAGATTGAGTTGATGCATCAAGCCGATGAGATCGTGTTGCAAATAAGCGATGACGGTATCGGCATCAAGCCTGAAGACAAACTTAAAAAACATGCATTCGGACTAAGAGGCATGGTAGAACGCGTTCAGGCTGTGGGCGGCCGGATATCAATCGAGCCGGGCCTGATTATCGGTACCAAAATTTTGGTGAGACTTCCTTATAATCCATGCTATAAACTAGACATCTAGCAAAAGAATCAGAAAGCTGCTTTAACCTTTTGAGTACAATGTCCCCGTCCATTATCAAAGTCATCCTTGCTGACGATCACGCCATATTGCGTGACGGCCTGAAACAAATCCTCTCTGAAACGGATGATATCCAGGTCATAGCAGAAGCCGAGAGCGCCACTGAAGCCATCATGATCGCGCGCAAAAATCCGGCTGATGTCGTAGTTCTGGATATCTCGCTGCCGGATCGCAACGGCGTTGAAGCGCTCAAAACCCTCAAGAAAGAAAACCCGAACCTGGCTGTATTGATGCTCTCGATGCACAAGGAAGATCAATACGCGATCCGCTCCCTGAAGGCAGGCGCCTCCGGCTACCTGACCAAACAAGGCGCATCTTCAGAACTGGTAACGGCCATCCGCACCGTTGCAAAAGGCAAGAAATACCTGACTGCCAGCGTGGCCGAAAGCCTGGCCAACCATTTGGGTGATGAAGAGAAACCGCTACACCAGACGCTTTCCGACCGTGAGTTCCAGACACTGACCATGATCGCATCCGGCATGACCGTAGGGGAGATTGCCGAAAAACTCTGCCTTTCCGTCAAGACCATCAGCGTGTACCGAGCGCGCCTGCTGGAAAAAATGCGCCTGCACAACAATTCTGAAATCACCCATTACGCCATCAAGAATCACCTGATCGACTCCCAATAAGCCGGCTCTAACTCCCATGTGATTCGATGCTTGATTAATGCCACTTCATTTCCTGGTATCTGGCTTAGCGCTGACTAGCCCGTCAATATAGATAAATCAAGTAGCTGGCTGATACAGATTACGATTGACTAACGAATGAAAGAGACTTCCCTGTCACGAGGCTGCGGAAACCGCAAGCAGCAAAAGCTGGCACTTCAATATGCTTGTGCCACAAAGGTCAAAAAATCTTCTCCCGGCATTGGCATTCCATAGAAATTTCCCTGCACGTATTCGCAACCTACCGCTGCCAGCAGGTCGCGCTGTCCGGTTGTTTCCACGCCTTCGGCAATAACCTTGATTCCCAGTTTGTGCGCCATGACGACGATAGCTTCGGCAATGGCGCGATCACCGGGATCGATCTCCAGATCGCGCACGAAGGAGCGATCGATCTTGAGATAGTCGATGGGGAATTTTTTGAGATAGGCCATGGCCGAATAACCCGTACCGAAATCGTCCAACGCCACCTGCATACCTGACAAACCAAGCCGGGCAAGTGTTTGCATGATTTCAGGGCGGTCGTCGAGCAACAGGCCTTCAGTGATTTCGATGGTAATTTGTGCCGGGTCGACATCCAGTTGTTTGAGATGCTCCAGCCATGCGGCGTCGAGGTTTCCGTTCAGAAACTGCCGTGGCGAAAGGTTGACGCTGATTTGCCGCCGGAACTGGCTGCCGGCATTCCAGCGTTGAACCATCTGGACCGCCTGACAAAAGACCCAATCGCCAATATCGTGGATAAGGCCGTTTTCCTCGGCGATGGGGATGAACTTATCTGGCGGCACCATACCGCGTAGCGGGTGTTTCCAACGTAACAGGGCTTCGGCCTTGACCACCTCGCCGGTGGCGATATCGACGATGGGCTGATACCAGACTTGGAACTGATCGTTGACGAGCGCATCATGCAGGTCATTGGCTAGCAGCATTCTTGCCTGCACCTGTTGCTGCATGGCGCTGGTAAAGAATCTAAAGTTGTTGCGGCCCTGCGCCTTGGCAGCATACATGGCCTGATCTGCACAGCCGATCAGGCTTTCAGCGCCATCGGCATCCAGCGGGTAGCCGGCAATGCCGATACTGGCAGTAACGTAGGCCGTGTGATCGCCCAGATAGAAGGGCTGGGCCATATCGTCGATGATGTTTTGCGCCAACCGCCCCAAGTGAGAGATGTCCTCAACTTGCGTCAGGATGACGACAAACTCGTCGCCGCCTAAACGGGCCACAGTATCCGATTCGCGCACGCAAGCCCTGATACGCTGTGACGCCGTGGTCAGCAACAAATCACCGACATCGTGCCCCAGCGTGTCATTGACCTCCTTGAAGCGGTCAAGGTCGATGAAAAATAGCGCCAAGCTTTCCCTTGTCCGCTCTGACTTGGCGATTTCCGCCCGCAACCTTTGGCCGAGCAGGCGCCGGTTGGGCAAGTCGGTAAGGCTGTCGTAGCTTGCCTGGTACAACATCCGCGATTCGAGGCGTTTGCGCTCGATGGCAATCGAAGACAAATATCCGGCATGCCGTAGCAAGGTCAAATCCTGACTATCGGCCTCCGCAGCTTGTTCGCGGTAGATGACAACGACGCCAAGTGCCTTGCCGGATGACGCTAGAATCGGCTCCGACCAGCATGCCGCCAACCTGTTTTCGCGGACAAAAGCCTGACAGCTTTTCTGATAGGCATGATGACTGAAGTTTTCAACGACGATGCGCTCGCCGCGCAATGCTGCAGTAGCGCAACAACCACTATCTTCGCACAGTTCGATGCCTTCCTGGCTGCTCTGGCAAGGTACCGGGAGTGATGGCGCGGCAACGCTGATTAGACGGCTTCCGTCCTCGTCCGGTAACAGAATGCAGCAGTATCGACCGGACTTGGCTGACTCAACGTAGCGAGCCACCTGTTTGAGCGTTTCGTTCAATTCACCGCCGTGCGCAATCGTTTCGAACACACGCTGGCGCTCCACTTCGAGCGCTTGCTGGCGACTGCGCTCGGTAATATCGAAGCCCAGTACCAGCAGACCCTGCACTTTTCCATTTGCCGAAAATTCCGGACTCACGCGCACGAGATGGCTGGAAAGCCGCCCTGCACCATCCCGCCACTCCAGCGTGAGCTCTTCCTGCATGCCGGACCTCAACACCTTGGTCAGCAAGGCAATATAGGCGTCGACCGACACATTTTCGGCACGCCAGAACGCACTAACATGCCTACCGAGGATATCCGCCGCGGGCAGGCCAACCATCTTGAGATAGGCAGGGTTGACATAGATACGCCGCAAATCGTGATCAAGCCGTACCACATAAGTCGGCAGGTTTTCCACCAGCGTACGGAATTCGCGCTCGCGGGCAATCAGCGCCAGCTCGGCTTGCTTGCGTTCGGTAATCTCCAGCGACGTGCCGATAAAACGCATGGGGCGACCATCCTGATCGAAATACGGCTCGCCGAGTTCCTGGATGTATTTCACCCGGCCGTCCGGGAACAACAGCCGGTGCTCGACCTTATACAAAGATTTGTCGATGATCGACTGATTGTAGGCTCGGGCGACTTTCTCACGGTCTTCGGGATGCACAGTTTCAAGGAATGCCGAAAAAGTCGCTGCGAACTGGGTTTTGTCGATCTCCCAGATGCGAAATGTTTCATCGCTCCAGGTCAACACATCGTTGACCATATCCACCTCCCAGCTACCGATGTGGGCAATGCGCTGCGCCTCTTTCAGGGCCGACTGGCTGCGTTGTATAGCATTCTGAGCTTGTTTGCGCTCGCTGATATCCCGCACCAGGGCATAATTGTAATAGCGGCCCTCATGGGTAATGAAATTGGCATTGACTTCTATCGGGACCAGATTGCCCATCCTGTTGCGGTGGTTGGTCTCCAGGGTGATCGTACCCCTGACCAGTAAGTCGTCCCAGTGCTGCCTCCATTTTTCCGGGCCAAAATCGGTGTCAATGTCGTATATCCGCATCGCCAACAACTCGTCTTGGGTATATCCCAGCATGCTGCTCGCGGCTTTGTTGACTTGAAGAATGCGCGCATCCTCATCCACCAGGTAAACGGCCTCGCTGACATGATCAAGCGCATGATCCTGCAAGGCCAGTCGCGTCTCGATCCGCTTGCGTTCGGTAATATCGAGCATGATGCCGTGCCAGATGATGCTGCCGTCGGCCTCCGCCATGGGCATGGAGCGGCATTCGACCCAGCGCTCGGGAAAACCAGGGCGACAGACGCGTAATTCTGCTTGCAACGGCAGCATCGTCCGCGCTGATTCGGCAACGGCAGCCATGATGCGCGGTGCATCTTCAGGGTGCGCCAGATTATGAAGTGGCGTCATATCCTCCTTCACATCTTCGGGCTTCAAACCATAAAACTTTTCGATGCCGGGACTGGCGAAGGGAAAGCTGGCATGCCCATCGGGTGACATGCAAAAGCTGTAGGCAAAGCCTGGGAAATTGGCGACAAAATCCGCCAGACGGCGCTCGGCACGGCGGATAGCAGTAATGTCCACGCCGAAAGCAATCGTGCCGATCACCTGTCCGGCAATATCCAGCTCGGGGACAACGCGGATCTGATAAAAATCCGGTTCTCTGGCACTCTGTGCACAGACCTCGATACAGACTTCAGCTTCCGTCTCCAGCGCTTGCGCAGCTGCCTGCTGGATTGCATCATAGCGCCCGTCCGGCCAGGCCTCGCTGGGAAGCTTGCCTATAATCTCGGCGGTATCGGACACTCCCAAAACACGGGCCAGCCCGCTGTTGAGGTAACGGATGCGACCCTCTCGATCGTAGCGGATGATGGAGTTGGGCGAGCTTTCCGCCAGACTGCGGAATTCCTGCTCGTGCCGGGCGATGGTTTCCTGCATCTGGTATACGTCCGTCATGTCGCGGCCTATACCCAGCACGCTTATGACGCGTCCTTCACCATCGAATTCCGGTGCCAGACGGACATCGTGGTATTCCGTGCTGCTACCTGGCACAGGAACACGCAACATCTGCCTTTCCTGCCTGGTGGAGATCACCTGCGCCAAGACTTCCTTGAAGGGTGCGTAGCGATCATCGCTAAAAATCTCGGCGTGCGTCTTGCCGAGCATTTCTTCCAGCGTCTTGCCCATTGTGCGCTGGTGGGTCGGGTTGCTGTACAGGTAACGACCGTCAATATCCCAACGCGCAATGTTGTCCGGCAGGTTTTCCGCCAGACTACGGAATTCCTGTTCGTGCAGCGCAAGCATTTCTTCCGTTCGCCTATGCTCGGTAATGTCGCGTATATGCCCTGCCATCAGGAAGCGAATATCGTTTTCCAGCCGTGAAAAGGTTATCTCGATTACTTTATGGCCGTGCGCGGTGCAGAAGTCGGTCTCCATGACGAATGTGCCGGACTTACAGACTGTGCGCCATATCTGCTTAAGCCTTGTAGAAGTGAGCGTTGGGATGCTCCCTGGTAAATGGTCCCCCTGTGCCAATAACCAGCTACTAGAGGCACTTGCATGACATATCCGGTATCCGTCGTTCAAATCGACAACAAACAAGGCCGGGGCATGAGCACTTTCCGTCATATGCCGGAAAAGCATGGCCGTCAGTTCGACATCGTTATTCTGCGTTTCGTTAATCCTATCCATTCGATCTCAATTTGCTCATTAATGCACCTGAAAATCGTCTAGTAAAGCGGGCGAAGTCCTCTACATCTGTATCAGGAAGATACTATCAGAACTTATACAACAGATGGATGTTGCACAAATCAGGCTTCCACTTTACCGAAAATATCACATAAGCCATTGTTTAATATCAGCCATCAATCAATTCCCTAAAGTTTTCCACAACAGCTGCCGTCATCTGACTTACACCGGTTAGCAATCGGTTGTGGAATGAGAAAAAATTTTCAGGTAACCCTAAATTTTCTCAAAAAGCATCCGATAAACATCTCAACAATACTGCACAGTGAAACATGGCAAGGCAGCATTGAGGGTCACTCACCGGAATGACGAATCAACCCAAGTAAAGGAGAATCAGAATGGCTGCTGTAATTAACACCAACATTGCTTCACTTAATGCTCAACGTAACCTGAGCGCTTCTCAATCGAGCCTAAATGTTTCATTGCAACGCCTGTCTTCCGGCTTGCGTGTCAACAGCTCCAAGGATGATGCTGCCGGTCTCGCGATTGCAACCCGTATGGACGCACAAGCACGTGGTCAGACTGTTGCAATCCGTAACGCCAACGATGCGATTTCATTCGCACAGATCGCCGACGGTGCACTCGGCAAGGTGTCAGATGCCTTGCAACGTATGCGTGAACTGGCAGTTCAAGGTGCCAACGGCACTAACGGTACAGGCGACTTGGCCAACCTGGATGCTGAATATCAGGAGCTGGTTGCTGAAGTCACACGTATCGGCACCGCCACCAAGTTCAACGGTTCAGCTGTTTTCGGTGCCGGCTACACGTTCCAGGTCGGCGCTGATTCAACCGACACGATTGCTGTTGCTTCAACAGCCGCCGCCAGCATTGCCGGTGACGTAACGACGAATGCAAACGCAACGACTGCTATCGGCCTGATCGACACTGCTCTCGATTCCGTCAACACCTCCCGTGCGACACTGGGTGCGGTACAAAACCGTTTCGAGTCTGTTATCAGCAGCTTGCAAGTGTCTGTGGAAAACCAGTCTGCTGCACGTTCACGCATCATGGATGCCGACTTCGCAGCTGAATCTGCCAACCTGACACGCGGCCAGATTCTCCAGCAAGCAGGTACTGCGATGTTGGCGCAAGCGAACTCCTTGCCAAACAACGTACTGACTCTGCTGAGAGGCTAAGGCAGCACAGGAAGTATCATTAAAAACAACCGGCGCGGGGGAGCATAGCTAATCCCCTGCGTTGGCACGTAAGGAATCCAAATCATGTCGATTACATCTATAAATGGTTTAGGCGCAGTAAGAGAACTAGGCTCTTATCGTGCAAGAACCAATGTAGCAGATGTGCCAGCGGTGCCTAGTAAACCCGCAACCGAGACGCCACAACCAGATGTAAAAGAGATGCAGCAGGCCGTGGAAAGCCTGAATCGCATCATTGCAGCTTCACATCAGAGCATTCATTTCACGATGGATCAGGAATCGGGAAAGATCGTCGTAAGAGTGCTCGATTCCGAAACCCAGAAAGTATTAAGGCAAGTGCCGAATACAGAGGCCCTGGCAATATCAAGAAACCTTGCTCGCTTGCAGGGTTTGGTCATTTCAGACCATGCCTGATTTGCTTAATTGATTGAACAGCGCGTACTTTGCTTTGCAGTTCGACTGATGGGTAATGCACAAGCTGCGATAGGCTAAGCGACATTAGGTTTTATCGCATTTCGATTACCAGCGTACAGGTCAAACGAGTTGCCTGTCTTCTGACTGAAAGGATAATTTATGGCCATCACAGCGTCAGGTATCGCCTCAGGACTCGATGTCAATTCGATTGTGTCCCAGCTGGTAGCCGCAGAAAGCGGACAGCTGAATATCATTGCGGAAAAGAAAACCGCGCTGCAATCAAAGATCTCGGCTTTTGGCACACTGAAGAGTTCCCTGGCCAGCTTTCAGACTGCGCTTGCGAATTTATCGACCGCCAACAAATTCAATGTGCAAAGCACCACCATCAGCGATAACACCATTTTTTCAGCCACTGCCAATGGCAAGGCGACAAGTGGGGATTATGCCGTTACCGTGAGCCAGCTGGCACAGAGCCAGAAACTGGCAACAGCAGGATTTGCAAACAAGACCGATACTGTTGGTTCCGGCACACTCACCATCACGCTGGGCACTTATGACAGCGGGAGCAACAGCTTCACCGCCAACGCCGCAAAAACCCCGGTCGATATCGTCATTCCGGCTGGTAGCGATAGCCTTGAAAAAGTCCGCGATGCGATCAACAGCGCCAATGCCGGTGTCAGTGCCTCCATCGTCAACGATGGCAGTGCCAACGGCAACCGGCTGGTGATTACTTCCAAAGACTCCGGCACGGTCAACAGCATCAAGATCGAGGTCGCCGACGATGACGGCAATGCGCTCGACGACAGCGGCCTCTCAAAACTGGCGTTCGACCCGACGCTGGCAAGCGGCAGCGGCAAGAACCTGTCACAAGTGCAGGAAGCGAAAGATGCGTTGCTCAATGTGGACGGCATCGATATCGTCAAATCCAGCAACAGCATCAGCGATGCCATCGAAGGCGTCACGCTCAACCTGCTGAAAACAAGCGGCGGCACAGCCGTCGGCCTCAATATCGCGACAGACACGGCAGCGATCGAGGCATCGGTGGAGGCATTTGTCAAAGCTTACAACGACCTCAACACCACGATCACCAACCTGACCAAATACAACGAGACCACCAAAAAAGGCTCGGCGCTGACAGGCGATGGAACGGCTCGCAGCATCGCCTCCAAGATCAAAACAACCTTGACTGGCAGCATCAACACTGGCGGCGCCTTGAGTTCGCTGTCGCAAATCGGGGTCGGGTTCAAGGCAGACGGAACCTTGTCCCTGGACAGCACCAAGCTGCAAGACAAGATTGCCACCAATTTTGAGGATATCGCCAAACTGTTTGCCACCAGCGCAACCGCATCAGATGCTCAGATCAGTTTTGTCGGCAACAGCAGTAAAACCCAGGCCGGGGTTTATGCCATCAACATCAGCGCGCTCGGCTCAGACGTAAGCGATGCCGCCGGTACGATTAACGGCGTTGCCGCTACGGGCGCAGGCACTACGCTCAAGGGCGGCGTGGGCGATGCGAGTGAAGGCCTGATTATCAATGTCGCCGGCGGTGCTTTGGGTGACCGCGGCACGGTGACTTTCAGTATCGGTTTCGCCGCGCAACTCAATAACCTGATTTCGGATTTCCTTGATGAAGAAGGCATCCTGACCAGCAAAACAGACGGCTTGAATGGCTCTGTCACCCGCCTGGATAAAGAAAAGGAAAACCAGGAGGCGCGTCTGGTATTGATAGAAAAACGTTATCGGGCCCAGTTTACCGCGCTCGAAACACTGATCAGCAGCATGAACTCGACCAGTTCTTACCTTACTCAGCAGTTGGCTCAGTTTTCCGCCAACAACTAAGAATTTGATACAAAAAAGGAATCACTATGTTTGGGGCCATTAACAAAGGTGTCAGCGCATACAAGCGTATCGACCTGGAAACCGGTGTGGTCGATGCCGATCCACTGAGGCTGATCGTGATGTTATACGAAGGTGCGATTGAAGCTTGCCAGACCGGGCTGATGCACATGCGCAATGAAGATATCGTCAAGAAAGGCGAGGCGCTTTCAAAAGCCATCATGATTATCGAAAGCGGGTTGCGGCTCTCTCTCGACAGGAATGCGGGCGAAGACATTGCACAAAGCCTGGATGCGCTTTACGGCTACATGAGCAACCGTTTGTATGTGGGGCATCTGCAAAACAAGCCGGAGTATGTGCTGGAAGTCGTTAAATTGCTCAACGACCTCAAGGCTGCCTGGGTTGCCATCGCCGATGGCCAGGGCTCCACAACGCAGGCAATGCCGCAAGCCATCAATTATCAAAATCAACAAAACATGCCGGCGAAGGGCTAATAATGACAAACCGCAATACAACATTGATGCTTTATGCCGATGTCGCAGGCATCAGCGAGCAAATGCTGGCAGCCACCCGGGCTGAGGATTGGGAATTGCTGGAAAAGCTCGAGGCCGATTGTGCGGCCTGCATGAAAGACGTACGCGCAATGGATAAATCCGTGCCTTTGTCAAAAGACGAGCTGAAGCTGAAGATTCAATATATCGAGAAGATCCTGGCGGCAGACAAACAGATCCGCTATCTGGTTGAACCCTGGATGGCCCGGCTTTCCGACCTGATGCACAGCGGCGGTAACCGCCAGAAATTGCGCAACGCCTATGGAATGAATAACGGGCACCAGGGCGCACCCTGACCATGTCAACCAAGCCTGCAATCTCGCCGGTCAACAACATCAGCCCGATAGCGCCGATGCATGTTATCGGGGATACGGCTGAAGAGCTTGGTTTTCGTTTCGAGCAACTCAATCTGGCGCAACTGAGCAAGGGGCAGTTGTATCAAGGCAAAGTCGTGGCGCGGCTGGATGACCAGAGTTTTCTGGTAGCCCTTAACGGCAGCGCCATCAGAATGGCACTGGGCAAGGAGACGCATGTCGGTGAGTTCGTCTCTTTGCGTTATATGGGCGGTTTTCCCACCCCCACCTTTTTACTTTCTTCACAAGCGCCTTCCGTCAGCCACACCAGCATCAGCCCTTCTGCGCAGTTGATCAACCAGTTTCTCAATACCACCGATAACAAACAAACAACGAACCGCTTTGAAGCGCAACAATCGGTCACCAGTTCGCCTTTCAACCCGGTCGGTAAAATTGCATACGACCTCCGGCAGGCACTGGTCATGAGCGGCCTGTTTTATGAATCGCACCTGGCCGAATACTTGGTCGGTAAACGCCCCTTGTCCGCCATTCTGCAGGAACCGCAGAATCAGCCCGCGAGTACGCTGACCTCCCTGGTGCCGCAACAGCTGCAAACCCTGGAACAGCAGCGACTGCTGTGGCATGGCGAAGTCTGGCCAAGACAACAGATGGAATGGGAGATCAGCCGCCACGACCGGCATCACAATCAGCAGTATCCACAAGCAGCAGATACAGATGAAACCATGATCAACAGCAGGATCACGCTTCATTTGCCACGGCTGGGGGAAGTCACGGCCAGCATCAGCCACGTCAACGGCCACATGCGTATTGAATTGCTTGCTGACAAGGGGTCAACGCTGGCCCTGCTCAAGCAGCAAAGCCAGAAACTGGTGGAAAGCCTGGAGGCTTCCGGCCAGACCCTGGACCATCTAACGGTGCAAGCGCATGAACACCCCGCACAACCCTAAGCAGCAGGCGGTCGCATTGGCCTACGAAGCTGGCGATCTGGCACCGCATGTCGTCGCCAAGGGGCGCGGCCTGATCGCAGAGCAAATCATCGCGCGCGCCAAGGAACATGAGATCTTTGTGCATGAATCGAAGGAACTGGTGAACCTGTTGATGCAGGTAGACCTGGACGACCACATTCCCCCTGCCCTCTATACCGCGATTGCCGAGATACTTGCCTGGCTGTATCAGATGGAAAACCAGACTTTGGGCAAGTAGTTTTAGCCACAGAGTACCCGCATGGGGCATGTCCGCCACCAATGGCGCTGAAGCGCCTATTGTTGGCGCCACACAGAGGAAAAGCGGATTGCGCTGTATTGGGAGGGTCACCTGACAAGCGGGAATATGCCCCCGACAATCTCTGGGGTTTTCTCTGTGCGCTCTGTGAACTCTGTGGTTTGAATTTCAGCTTCCAGTTTAAACCGGCATGTTCATGATGTCCTGATAGGCCGACACCAGCTTGTTACGTACTTGCACCGTGGCCTGAAACGAGATGTTGGCTTTTTGCCCGGCAATCATGACATCCGACAGGCTGACTTTGTCATCGCCCAGCACAAAGTTCTTGCCCAGCGTTTCTGCGTTCACTTGTGCGTTGTTAACGTGATTGAGCGAGGCTTTCAGGGCGGCGGCAAAATCCACTTTGCCGGTTTGTTGTGATTCTTTCAGTGCAGCCGGCCCGATAGCATTGATATTCATATTGCTTGCGGGATTTTGTGCTGCCGCCTTGAGTTGGGCAAGCATGGACTGGATTCTGTTTGCGTCTATGGCTCCGGTATTCATTGCTTTCTCGTCTACATTTTTATGACATGCTCAATTTAGCATTCCGGGCAAAATGAAATCCTCAAATTAAGCCGATGATTCCTCCTCTATTCCACCGATTGATATTTGTTGACCACCCCATAATGGCATTCAATAAGGGGAAACCCGATGCAACGAGTTTTGATGGGAGCGGCAAATGGCAACAGCAGAAGTTTCGATGAATGGCGGTAGCGGACTTGCCCAAGCGGGCAAATCCTTGATGGGCGGCAAATTCATGCTGGCCATCGGCGCTGCTGCGGTCATCGCATTCATGACGGTAGTCTGGCTGTGGAGTCAGCAGCCTGATTATCGCGTTCTGTTCTCCAACTATTCTGACAAGGATGGCGGCGCTGTCGTCGCTGCGCTTGAACAGATGAATATCCCTTTCAAATTTTCCGAAGGCGGCAGTGCCATCATGGTGCCTTCCAATCATGTACACGAGGCCAGGCTCAAGCTTGCATCACAAGGCTTGCCCAAAGGCGGCAACGTCGGTTTTGAATTGCTGGAAAACCAGAAATTCGGCGTTTCGCAATTCGTCGAACAAGTGAATTTCCAGCGTGCACTGGAAGGCGAACTGGAGCGCAGCATCCAGTCGGTCGATACGATCCAGGTCGCCAGGGTGCACCTGGCCATCCCCAAAGCCAGTGTGTTCACCCGCGAGCAGAAAAAACCGACCGCTTCTGTTTTGCTGAACCTGCACGCCGGACGCAGCCTGGATAAAAGGCAGGTCAGCGCCATTGTGCACCTGGTCGCCAGCAGCGTGCCCGACCTGCCGATCGCCAATGTCACGGTGGTCGACCAGAACGGCAACCTGCTTTCGGATACCGGCAAGGATGGCATGTCGGATGGACTTGACCCGGCCAAGCTCAAATATATCGAGGATTTGCAACGCAATATCATCAAGCGTGTCGAGTCCATCATCATCCCGCTGGTCGGTGCGAATAATGTGCGTGCCGAGGCCACTGCAGAAGTCGACTTTTCGACCATGGAACAAGCCGCAGAAATCTACAAGCCGAACCAGACACCGGGAGACATCACTGTACGCAGCATGCAAAGCAGTGAAGCTAGCAGTTCCACCACGACGACAACAGGTGGTGTTCCCGGTGCATTGTCCAATCAACCTCCGGCACCTGCTACTGCACCCCTTGTGGCTAACGAGCCTGCAGAAGCATCCACCGTCACCACGCCTGTCAGCTCACAAAAGAATGTGACGACCAACTATGAAGTCGACAAGACCGTGCGTTACGTGCAGCAACCCATGGGCGGCATCAAGCGCCTGACGGTTGCCGTGGTCGTCAATCACATCACCAGCGTGGATGCGAACGGCAAGACCGTCACACGCCCTCTGACCGATGATGAAAAAACCCAGATCAACGAGCTCGCCAAACAGGCCATGGGTTTCAATGCCGAACGCGGCGATTCATTGACCGTGGTCAACAACTCTTTCGTCAGTGCAGAACAGGAAGTCCTGCCCGAGATTCCTTTATGGAAGCAACCGGCAACCATCGAGATGGCCAAGGATGCCGGCAAGTTCCTGATCGGCCTGATAGTGATCCTGCTGCTCTACCTGCGCCTGCTTAAACCCATGGTGCGCACGCTGATCACGCCGGCTGCCCCCATGTTGCCGGCGCCGTCCGACGATGGCGCGGTAGTCAAGCTGAGTAGTAATGAAAGTCTTGCGGCCAGAGGCCTGGGTGCCCAGGGTTATGAGGAGAATCTGGTCGTGACCAAGCAGATCGCCAAGGAGAATCCGAAATTGGTCGCCAATGTAGTGACATCATGGGTCAGCGGCAATGGTTGAAGATAACATCACAAAAGGCGCCATCCTCATGCTGGCGCTGGGCGAAGAAGAGGCTTCTGAAGTCATGAAGCATTTGAGCCCGCGCGAGGTGCAGAAACTGGGCGCCGCCATGACCACAATGAAGACCATCGGCCATGATGAAGTCGAATCCGTGCTGAACGAGTTCCTTGCGACCGCCAGCCAGAACACTTCTCTTGGCCTGGATTCGGACGATTACGTACGCTCCGTACTGAATCGCGCATTGGGCGAAGACAAGGCTTCAAGCCTGCTCAGCCGGATTATCCAGGAACGCGACTCCAGCGGCATCGAAAGTCTGAAATGGATGGATGCGCTGACCGTCGCGGAATTCATCAAGAATGAACACCCGCAGATCATCGCCACCATTCTTGTGCATCTCGAACGTGACCAGGCCTCCGAAGTACTCAGCCATTTCACCGAACGCCTGCGCCACGACGTGATGTTGCGTATCGCCACCCTCGATGGCGTCAAGCCAACCGCATTGAAGGAATTGAACGATGTGCTGACCAAATTGCTCAGCGGCAATGAGAACCTCAAGAAGAAGAACCTGGGCGGCATCAAGGCCGCTGCGGAAATCATGAATTACATCAGCGGCGAGCAGGAAACAGCACTGATGGATGCGCTTAAATCCTACGATGACGATATGGCACAGAAAATCATGGATGAGATGTTTGTCTTCGATGACATTATGGAGATCGACGACAAGGGCATACAGACCATATTGCGCGAAGTGCAATCCGACAGCCTTATTCTTGCGCTCAAAGGTTCGACTGCCGAATTGCGTGAAAAAGTCTTCAAGAACATGTCCACACGCGCCGCCGAGATGATGCGCGAAGACCTGGAAAGCAAGGGCCCGGTACGCTTGTCCGAGGTGGAGGCGCAACAAAAACAAATCCTGCAGATCGTTCGCAGGCTCGCCGACGAAGGCCAGATCATGATAGGCAAGGGAGGCGAAGACACCTATGTCTGATATCAATCTGCCGAAAGAGGCACAAGACGAATATCAACGCTGGGAGATGTCCACTTTATCGGCTGAGGGCAAAACACATTCCAGGAAAGTGGAACGTGCAAAACCCAAAATCCCTGATGAATTGGCACAGATCCTTGAAAACGCACGCATCGAAGCCTTCAAGAAAGGCTATACAAATGGCATGAAGGAAGGTTATGAGGCTGGCTTGCAGAAAGCCGCCGACCATGAAAAAACCATTGCCGATCTTGCCAGGGCTTTCACCGGTTCGTTAAGGGAAGCGGATGAGAAAATTGCAGAGGAATTACTCTCGCTTGCGCTGGATATTGCCAAAGCCATGCTCAAGACCAGCCTCAACACCGACCACAATCGCGTGCTTGCGGTCGTCAAGGAGTCGATTCGCTATCTGCCCACGGTGAAGCAGCCAGCACGCATTCTGCTCAATCCGGCAGATGCCGAGACGGTGAAATTGAACCTGGCCGAGGAACTGGCCGAAGGCGGCTGGCTGATTATCGAGGAGCAAGCGATAGAGCGCGGCGGTTGCATGGTGGAAACACCCAGCAACCAGATCGACGCTACCAATGGCGTGCGCTGGAAGCGTATCAGCAATGCCTTGGGACAACCCAGCGAATGGCTGAATGAGAGCGATGCCTGATGCCGGCCGATACCACACATCTGCAGCGCTGGAACAGCCACTTGCAGGATTGTGGCGAGCTGCTCAAACTCACTGAGTCGCTGGAGATCTCGGGCCGTGTGACACGACTGACAGGGCTGGTGATGGAAGCTGTCGGCATCAAACTGCCTGTCGGTAGCGCCTGCACGATACCCTTGCCGGATGGCAGGAAAATCGAGGCGGAAGTCGTCGGCTTCGATGGCGACAGGTTGTTACTGATGCCACAAGGCAGCATCGAAGGCATAGTGCCGGGGACCCGGGTTTTTCCTCTGGAAGTCACGGAACACATACCGAAACCGGGCAGTGCAAATCATCCGCGCAGGCGGGCTGCAGACCGTGCACGGCACTTGCCGGTCGGTATCGAACTGCTGGGGCGGGTACTGGATGCCGCAGGCATGCCGCTGGACGATCTCGGCCCGCTCAAGACACGCAATGTTGCACCGCTCAACACGCGACAGATCAATCCGCTGTCGCGCGCACCGATTACCGAGGCGCTTGACGTTGGCGTTCGCGCTATCAACAGCATCCTGACCGTCGGACGCGGACAACGCATGGGCCTGTTCGCAGGTTCCGGCGTCGGCAAGAGCGTGCTGCTCGGCATGATGGCGCGCTACACCACGGCCGATGTCATCGTCGTCGGCCTGATCGGCGAACGCGGTCGTGAAGTGAAGGAATTCATCGAACAGATTCTCGGTGAGGAAGGACTCTCCCGCTCCGTGGTCATTGCAGCGCCTGCCGATGCTTCGCCATTGATGCGCCTGCAGGGCGCCAGCTATGCCACCAGCATTGCCGAAAATTTCCGCAATCAGGGCCGGCATGTATTGCTGATTATGGATTCGCTCACCCGCTATGCCATGGCGCAACGCGAAATTGCCCTGGCGATTGGCGAACCGCCTGCGACCAAGGGCTACCCGCCTTCCGTCTTTGCCAAGTTACCGGCATTGGTGGAACGCGCAGGCAACGGCAAAACCGGTGAGGGTTCGATTACGGCTTTTTACACGGTATTGACGGAAGGCGACGACCAACAGGACCCGATTGCCGATGCCGCACGCGCCATTCTCGATGGACACATTGTGCTTAACCGCTCACTGGCGGAAGCGGGACATTACCCTGCCATCGATATCGAGCAGTCGATCAGCCGTGTGATGGTCAACATTACCGGCAAGGCGCATCAAAAAGCCGCCTTGAGACTGAAACAACTGAATTCGCGCTACACCCGCAATATCGACCTCATTAACGTAGGCGCATACGAGGCAGGTTCGGACCCTGTTCTCGATGAGGCCATTGGCAAACACGAAGAAATCGCCGCTTTCCTGCAGCAGGATATCAATGAGCGGGCAGACATCGACCACAGTATCCAGCAGCTTTCAACGTTGCTGGAAGCCTGAGTAGCCAGACAAGAGCGAATCAGATAAAAGCAAATCGGATAAAAAAGCCAGACAAGGGCAGAAAAACATGACAAAGCAGATATCCAGCGCCATTCACACCCTGATCGAGATCGCCATCAAGGAATCCAATCAGGCTGCCGAAGCATTGGGCAATGCCAACAAGCTGCTGAAAGAGAGTGAGAAGAATCTCAATATGCTGCTGGATTACCGCAACGACTATACCAACCAGCTTGCACAGAACTCACAAAAGGGCTTGTTCGCCGAGAGCTACCAGAACTTTCAAAGCTTCCTGGCAAAACTGAATCAGGCCATCACCGGTCAGCAGGCCGTAGTGGAGACCTGCAGGCAAAAGGTCGCTGACCAACGGAAATACTGGCAGGAATGCGAACGCAAAAAACTCTCTTATGGTGTGCTCGTCACGCAGGCAGAAACCAGGGCACATCGCGCAGAACTGAAAAAAGACCAGAAACTGATGGATGAACACGCCCTGCGCCAGAGCATGAAAAAAGCGCATTCACGCTAATCGAATATCAAGTATATGAGAAACCAGAAGGAATCCATGATGCAAAACCTGCCATTACTGAATACGTCGAATGCTGCACCCAAAGCCCATACTCAGGGTGCCTCGAAATCCGGCAACATCACCGGGCAATCCGGCGAGGCCGGTGCATTTCAGCAAAAACTGACGCATCAGATTCATCAAAAAAGTGAAACCCGGCAGCAGGCTCAGCAAAGTCAGAACGCCCAGAAAAGTCAGCAAAAAAATGAAGCTGCTGAAGATAAAACCATGGTGGATAAGGACACTCCCGCGGCCGACCTCATTCAACGAAAAATAAAGGGCCTTTCAGGCAAGTTGGCGCTGCCTGAAACCCATCGCCAGGATGCTGGCCAGTCAGGTCCGGCCAAAGCCGTGCTCGAGCATGAAGATGACATCAATATCGTGGATGGCACCCTGATTCCGGCATCGCTCAATGTGCTGGCACAGCTTCAGCAGACAGCAAGCGGAGAGGCAGAAGCAGCATCAACCGATCCGGCCTTGGTCAATACAACAGCACTGAAAACAGACGGCTCTACTGCCGTGCCGGCACCGGCAGCAGGAAAAGAAACACCGTTAATTGCCGAGACCGGCGACGACACAAAACCAGTGCAAACCGGCATGGATAAAAACGGCACGGAAAAACCGGCAATCGCTGCGGAGAATCCGCGCATGCAAGCTGACAGGCTCAATGGCTTGATATCCGGTAGTGCGAAATTTGACGACATGCTGCCGGAAAACCTGAGCAAGATAGCCGCAAACCGAGAACCAATCGCCGGCATGCTGCAGAACCAGCCCGTGTCCACCGCGCAAACTGCAGCAGCCAACCTGGCCAGCACCAACCCGGTCAACAACAGCCTGATCATGACGCCCCCCGGCAAGGAGGGCTGGGCCCAGGCCATCGGACAACGCGTGATGTGGATGGTCGGCGCTGCACAACAATCGGCAACGCTGACACTGAACCCGCCGGAAATGGGTCCGCTGCAGATCGTCATCAATGTTCACAATGACAAAACCGACACCGCTTTCTTTTCAGACCGGCAGGAAGTCAGGCAAGCGCTGCAGGACGGCATGGATAATTTGCGCGAAATGATGAAAGACGCCGGCATCAACCTGGGGCAGACCAACATCAACCAGCGCGACAAGATGGCTCAGGACTTCACGCAACATCAGCAACAAGCTGCGCGTCAGGATACTGGCAATAGCGCACATGCTGCCGAAGAGGCTTCAGTTTCAACGGTAGCCACACGCTCAGGGCTCGGCCTGGTCGATACCTTCGCCTGAAGAATAAGGCTGGCCGGACATGCATCGCATACCGCGATGTAGAGTCGGGTGACGCCCGCTCCCGGCAAGGTGTGCCGCCCTTCGCCGCGGCCTGCCTTCCCGGCACTCCCGGCCGTCCCCACAGATTGTAAGGCCTGATATAACGCATATTCCCGCCTCTTTTCCCCGCATTCAGCGACTCATTCTTTCCCGATAATGAATCCATTCTTAATGCAATGGAAATCAGGAGTACAGAATGGCTCAAGCACCTGCCCCAGAAGAAGTTGTGCCAGGGGAAGTTAACCCGGAAAAAAGCTCGAAATCCAGGTTCGTCATGATTATCGTCGTGATACTGCTTCTGCTTGGCGGCGGCGGTGCAGCCTGGTATTTCATGCAGCCGCAAGCTGCCGGAAAAGAGCAGAACGAAGTCAAGGAAGAAGCCAAGGCTGCAAGCGCCGCTCCGGTCTTTATGACCTTGGAAACATTCACCGTCAATCTGCTACCCGATCCGGGCGAGCAATATCTGCAAACCGACATTTCATTACAACTCGGTAAAGCTGCCAACGAAGCCTTGATCAAACAGTTCATGCCTTTGGTGAAAGCGCAGACCTTGATGATCCTCTCCAGCAAGAGAAGCTCGGAGATATCGAGCATCGAAGGCAAAAATACCTTGAGTCAGGAAATCGCCGACAACATCAACAAGCTCCTTGCCCAATCAAGCAAGGAGCCGATAGTCAGCGGCGTGTTCTTCACCTCATTCATCATTCAATAACTTGTAACCAGCGCCGCCATCATGGTCGATAATTTTCTTTCGCAAGATGAAGTCGATGCCCTCCTGAAGGGGGTCACCGGCGAGCAGGACGAGGTCAAGAACGAGATCGACCCGTCCGCGATCCGGGATTACAACCTCGCCACGCAGGAACGGATCGTGCGCGGCAGGTTGCCGACGCTGGAAATCATTAACGAGCGTTTTGCCCGTCTGCTACGCATCGGGCTGTTCAATTTCCTCAGGCGCACTTCCGAGGTCTCCGTCGGCTCGGTACGCATCAGCAAATACAGCGACTTCATCCGCAACCTGGTCGTCCCTACCAACCTGAACCTGGTGCAGATCAAGCCTTTCCGCGGTACCGCGCTGATGATTTTCGACCCCAACCTGGTGTTTCTGCTGGTGGACAACCTGTTTGGCGGCGACGGCCGCTTTCATACACGGGTTGAGGGCCGCGATTTCACCCAGACGGAACAGCGCATCATCAAGCGCCTGCTGGATATCGTCACTGAAACCTATATGAAATCCTGGGAGCCGGTTTACCGGATCGAGTGCGAATATGTGCGTTCGGAAATGAATACGCAGTTCGCCAATATCGCCACGCCTAATGAGGTCGTCGTTTCGACCACCTTCACGATTGAGCTGGGCGATGTCAGCGGAGAACTTCACTTCTGCATGCCCTACTCCATGATAGAGCCGATACGCGACATTCTCAGCTCCAGCCTGCAAGGCGAAGTGCTGGGCGTCGACCGGCGCTGGGTACGGCTGATGACACAACAGATCCAGGGCGCAGAAGTTGAACTGGTCACCGACCTGGCCAAAGCCAGAATGACACTGAACGATGTATTGAACATGAAGGTCGGCGACGTGATCCCGCTTTCACTTTCAGAGACGGTCGAGGCCAAGGTCGACAACGTGCCGGTGATGGAATGCAAATACGGAATATTTAACGGGCAATACGCATTACGCGTGGAAAAGCTTTTGCGAGCCAATTCTACGGAATATGTAAAGGGAGAACAGTATGGCGACTGAAGATGAGATCAACACTGAAACCGCAGTGGAAGATGATTGGGGAGCAGCAATGGCAGAACAGGCTGAAGCTTCCGCAGTGTTGCAGGCCAAGCCAGAGAATAGCCAGGTCTTTGCTGAATTCTCAGACCAGAACAAGCTGACCGACACGCAAAACGATATCGACTTCATTCTCGACATCCCGGTACAGCTGACTGTTGAGCTTGGCCGCACCAAGATCGCGATCAAGAATCTATTGCAACTGGCTCAAGGCTCTGTGGTTGAGCTGGACGGCATGGCTGGCGAACCGATGGACGTTCTGGTCAATGGTTGCCTGATCGCGCAAGGTGAAGTCGTGGTGGTGAATGACAAGTTCGGCATCCGCCTGACCGACATCATCACCCCGGCTGAACGCATCCGCAAACTGAACAAGTAAGCATAAAAATGAACACTCGCCGTTTCCCGCACCTTTCCAGCCCGGCATTTCTGACTGGTCCGGCTTTCCTGGCCAGCCTGGTTTTCCTGCCGGGCGTAGCAGGCGCTGCTGAAACTGCCAGCATCTCTGCGGCCGGCAGTGCCGTACAAGTCATCTTCGGCTTGATCATGGTACTGGGCGTCATGATGCTGATTGCCTGGCTGTTCAAGCGCTATGCGCCGGGCATCGGCCAGAACAACAGTGTTGCCCGCATCGTAGGCGGCGTCAGTGTAGGTAATCGTGAACGCGTGCTGGTAATAGAAGTGGCTGACCGCTGGCTGGTGGTTGGCGTCTCGCCGAGCCAGGTGACCAGTATCGCCAATCTTGAAGCAGGCCAGGCCAACACCGAACAACTGAACCAACACTCGACGGCGACCCATCCGTTCGCAAAGTGGCTGACGCAATCCATGAGCCGGACCCAGTCGATCAATCCACCAGAAAGTAGATAACCATGCGTTCAAGTCTACTGAACCAGTTCACCATGCAAAAAACCCTGACTCGATTTTTACCGGGATTCAGCAAGCGTCGCGCAGCCGCGCTCAGCCTGGCCATTTTCCTGTCTGCGCTGATAGCGATGCTGTTCTCATTCAATGCAACGGCCGCCGATGCCGGCCTCCCGGTCATCAACGCCACCCCGACCGCGGGCGGCGGCCAGAATTACACGCTGAGCCTGCAGACCCTGCTGCTGCTCACATCGCTGACTTTCCTGCCCGCCTTGTTACTGATGATGACCGGCTTTACGCGCATCATTATCGTCCTGTCCCTGCTCAGGCAAGCGCTCGGCACGCAATCCACGCCGCCCGGCCAGGTACTGATCGGCCTCGCATTGTTCCTGACCTTTTTTGTCATGGGCCCGGTCTTCGACAAAATATACGCCGAGGCTTACCAGCCATTTGCCGAGAACAGGATCACCATGCAGCAGGCCATGGAAAATGGCGCCCAACCGCTCAAGGCTTTCATGTTGAAACAAACGCGCGAAGCCGACCTCGCATTGTTCATCAAGATGTCGCAAAGCGAAGCACCGGAGACTGCTGAGGATGTCTCACTGCGCGTACTGATTCCCGCCTTCATGACGAGCGAACTGAAGACCGCGTTCCAGATCGGCTTTGCCATTTTCATCCCGTTCCTCATCATCGACATGGTGGTGGCCAGCGTATTGATGGCGATGGGCATGATGATGGTATCGCCGGTGATTGTCGCGCTGCCGTTCAAGTTGATGTTGTTCGTCCTGGTTGATGGCTGGCAGCTGATTCTCGGCTCGCTCGCGCAGAGTTTCTATTAGCGCCGGATAAAAAGGAGGACAAGCTCATGAATCCGGAAAGCGTGATGGATATCGGCCGCCAGGCGATCTATATCACCATCATCGTCGCCTCTCCCATGCTGTTGACCGCATTGATCGTCGGCCTGGTCGTGAGTATTTTCCAGGCAGCAACCCAGATCAACGAAACCACCCTGTCCTTCATCCCGAAGCTGTTCGGTATTCTCGCGGTGCTGGGCATTGCCGGCCCATGGATGCTCACGGTGATGACTGACTATATGCGACAGGTATTGACCAACGTACCGATGATCGCAGGTTAATCGGGAAACCTCGGGCGTGTTTCCGTCTCCACACATCAACCCGCAACATCATGATCTCCATTAGCACCGACATGCTGCAGGCCTGGATCAGCGGCCTGCTCTGGCCGCTGACCAGAGTCCTCGGCATGATTGCGGTCGCCCCGATTTTCGGCCACAGATCCTTGCCTGCAAGATTCAAGGTCGCACTGGGGGTTTTCATCACCCTGGCGATCATGCCCGGCTTGCCACCCATGCCGACCGCCGACATGTTCTCGATCCAGGGGGTTGCCATCCTCATTCAGCAACTGCTGATCGGCGTCGCCATCGGCTTCACCATGCGCATTGCATTTGCTGCCGTGGATATGGCCGGCCACTTCTGCGCAATGTCCATGGGCCTCGGTTTTGCAACCTTCTTCGACCCTCAATCAAGCGGGCAAACCACGGCAGTTACACAATTGTTCGTGGTACTCGCCATGCTGTTCTTCCTGAGCATGAATGGTCACCTGATCCTGATCATGGCCGTCACCGAAAGCTTCATGACCATCCCGATCTCGCTGGGCCCGGAAACCGGAATCAACTTCGTCAGGATCGTCACCTGGGGCGAACACATTTTCAGTGCAGGGCTGCAACTGGCGCTCCCCGTGATTGCGGCGCTGCTTATTGCCAACCTTGCACTCGGTATCCTCAGCCGCACCGCCCCCCAACTCAACCTGTTCGGCATCGGCTTCCCGATCACCATCAGCATCGGGCTGATTGTCATTGCACTTGCTTTCCCGAGAATGACCGTGCCGCTGGAACGTCTGATCAACGATAGCTTCAACACCATCGATCAGCTCTCGATGCCATCCCCTCCCTTGCCGCTGCCGGAATAAATCAACGGCGGATTCAGGCCAAAAAAAAGCCACCCGGTTAAGGTGGCATTGCTGAAAGGAGACTCAGCACATCCCCAGGGAAACACTGATTAAATGGCTGCGCGGGCGAATTGTCGCGTTGCGCGGTACTCACAACCTCGCTGTATAAACCATACTATCTCGGCTGTTGCGTGCCGGGCGCCTTACACTTCATCCCGCTCGCTCATCCAATCAGCGCTTCCCTAGAAATAATTGAACAGCGACAACCCCGTCGTCTTTACAAAGGTTTTCTGCGCCGCTTCGAGAATCACCTGCTGCTGCGAAATATCCGAAATCGCCTTGGCGTAATCCAGCTCCTCCACTTCCGACAGCGATTGCGCGTATTGCAGGCTCAGTTCCTGGCCAAACTCTTCGAGTGCATCCAGCTCATTCAGACGTGTGCCGACCATGGCGCGCGTTGCCAGCACGGTATCCACACCTTGATCGATGCTGGTTTGTGCCGTCACCAATCCTGCAGAAAAGGCTGCTGCCGTTGCCGCATCGGTAATCGGAACATCAAGCAGATCGGCAAAATCATTGAGCGTCTGGAAAATATCATTACCGCCTGCCTGGAAAACCGCAGCTCCGGTGTCTGCGACCTCCATTTGCCGTGTAGCGCCGACTTGCAGCAAACGCTGTTGACTATCACCTTGATACAACGCGCCGGTGGCCGTTTTGGCAAAAGCCGGCGTTTGGCTCTGATAGCCCGCAAAAATGTAATTCCCCGCGGCATCCTTGGTATTGGCCAGACCGATCAACTGATCGAGGGCTCCGCGCATTTCCATCGCCAGGAAGCTGCGCTCGGTATCCGAGTAGGCGCCATTACCTGCGGCGACCATGGAGGATTTCACCGAGAGCAGCAAATTGGTCACATTATTCAGCGTCGATTCTTCAACGCCAAGATTGCTGACTGCCGCCTGGCGGTTGAGAGCATGCTGATCGTTGATGCCGCTGGCCTGTCTGATTTGCAGCGCACGCGAAGCACCTACCGGATCATCCGAAGGTGACTGGATTTTCCTGCCGGTCGAGATCTGCTGTTGCAGCTTCGCCTGCGAACTTGTCAGTTCGCTGATGCGTGATATCCCGCTTTGAAAAATGATATTGCTACTTACCCGCATGTTGATTCCTTTTCTCTGACTATCGGCCTATGGTCAGTAACAGCTCAAACAGCTGGCTGGCGATCTGCATCATCTTGCCCGCAGCCTGATAAGCTTGCTGATAACGCATCAGGTTGGCAGCTTCTTCATCCAGATTGACGCCGGAGAAGGCTTGCTGGGCATTGTAGGCACCCTCCAGCATCTTGGCCTCGGCTTCGCTCATAACCTTGAGTTCGTTGGTCTTGTTGCCCACCAGGCTCACCAGTTGACTATAGGCACCTTCATAACTGGTGGTACCGCCCGCTGTCGTCAGCGCAGATTGCAAAGCCGCCAGCTTGAGCGCGTTGCCGTTATCGGAGCTACCCGCCGTTGGCAACTCGGCCAGCGCAATCTTGTTGATATCGCTGATGGCAACGGAGAAACCGTTGGCAGCCATGACGGTAGGCTTGATGAGGAAGGAGTCATTGGCCTGCATGCTGCCGCTGGCGATATTGATTTCCAGCCCATCGACGGTTTGCGGCATGCTGGCAAAAGTCTGGAATGCACCGGTATCCTGCTGCGTCAGTATGTAATTGCTGCCATCGTAGGAAAGACGATAGTTGCTGCCATTGAGCGCGCTGGCATTGTCGATTGAGACATCGAGTACCGCATCACCGGTATTGTTGACACTGCCGCTAACCACCGGCCCCGGCACATTGAAGAACACGCCGCCTGCGTTGCCGGACTTGTCATAGCCTTGCATGTGCTGGGCGTTGAAGGTTTCCGCCAGCGTCACGGCAATCATGCCCAGCTGACCGCGTATGGTATCCAGTGATTTTTCACGGAACTGCACCAGACCGCCCAGTTTTCCGCCCGAGAGACTGTGACTGCCCAGCACCACAGTACCGGAGTTACCGTTGTAACCGACTTCCATGCGATTTGGGTCGCTCTCGGAGCGTATGGTCGAGAGCGTATAACGGTTCTTGCCGACGACCAGAGGCTGGCCATTGCCGATAAAGACGTTGTAGGTGCCATCCTCTTGCGCAACGACATCAACCTTGATCTGCTTGCTCAGTTCAGCAATGATCTGATCGCGCTGGTCCATCAGGTCATTGGGAGGTCCCACGCCATTGTTGAGCGCCGCTTCAATACTCTTGTTGAGCTGCTGCAGTTGTTGCGAGTAGGAGTTGATCAGGCCTACACTGGCATTCACCTCCGCATTTACATTGCCTTCTATCTCGGCAAGGCGGCTACCCAACCCCTGAAATCGTGATGCCAGGGATTGCGCCTGCGATAGCAGGGTTTGGCGGCTGGCTGGATCACCCGGATTGGCAGATGCGGTCTGTACGCTGTCAAAGAAATTTTGAATGACGGGAGACAAGCCGGCGCTGGAGTTGGAGAGCAGGTTGTCGATGTAAGACATTTGCGCGGCATAGGTGCTCATCTCGTTGCTGCTGGTGAGACTGCTGCTGTATTGCCTGCTCAGAATCTCGTTATAGATACGCTGAATGCCCAAGACCTCGGTACCCTGGCCCACATAGCCATAGCCGAAATTCTGTGCCTGGGCCGCGCCTTGTATCACCACTTGGCGGGTGTAGCCGGGGGTGGAAGCGTTGGCGATATTATGCCCGGTAACACTCATGCCTACCTGTGCTGCATTCAGCGCAGTCTTACCGATGTCGAGTATGCTCGATGCCATGATCCATCCTGCCCAATCTATTTAATCACTATGTCGGCAGCTTCCGACGAAACTTGATACCCCAGCTAACCCGAATATTTCAAAAATTTCACGCGAATTCATGAAACATCCGGACTAAAATCATGCCCCGGCCTTGCCGGATCAGGCTGCAGAGGTGCGCTGTATGACCTTGATCAATTTATCCGCATAGTTGGGATCCGTCGCATAGCCTGCCTGCTGCATGGCATGGGCATAGCCATCCGGATGCTGCAAATTACCCATGACAGCCTGATAACGCGGATTCTTGCTGATGAGATTGGCAAAGTCCCTGAATGCATCGGCATAGGAGTCATAGGCACGGAATTTCTCGACGCGCTGGACCTTTTCGCCGTTGATGTATTCGGTGGTCATGGTCTCGGCCACCTTGCCATTCCAATTGCCCGTGGCCTTGATGCCGAACAGGTTATGGCTGGGGCTGCCATCCGCATGTTTGATCTCATGCTTGCCCCAACCGCTTTCCAGCGCAGCCTGCCCTACCATGAACTGTGCGGGGATACCGCTCTTGAGGCTGGCTTCCTGCGCGTAACCCATCATTCTTTGCTGGAAATTACCTGCGTGCCCGGCTTCATGACGTGGGCTTGCCGCATTCAACGACTGTGCCATTTTCTGGATCAAGGCTGTTGGAATCGCCGATACCTCATCCGGTTTTTCTGCTGCACCGGTGCCATTCATCGGCATATCCGGCGCAACCGTGCCGGTGGTCTTGGTGAGCTGGCGTATCAGCACATCAGCCAGCCCCATGCCTTTGGATGCCAGCGATTGACTTAGTTGCTGGTCGAGCATGGCAGTATAGGTACGCGTCTGGTCGCTCTCGAACATGCCTTCCTGCGGCGTCGCATCGCGCATGCTTTTCAGCATCATGTTGAGAAACATCGCCTCGAACTGTTTCGCTGTTTCACGTATCGCTTCCGGCGAATTCTCTTTGGCCGCTGCCCGGAGATTGTTCAGGCCGTTGCTGTCGAGCGCCAGTTTGCTGCTGAGATCGGGCTGGTTGATCATGAGCATGCCCTAGATGATTTCCAGCTCCGCACGGAAGGAACCCGCCGCTTTCATTGCCTGCAGGATAGCGAGCAAATCCTGCGGCGTCGCGCCAATGGCATTCAATGCCTTGACCACTTCCGCCAGGCTTGCGCCGTCTTCCAGCAGCATCACTTGCCCCGGCTCCTTGTTGATTTCAACCTGCGAAACGGGAACGACAACCGTGTCGCCATCCGCCAGTGGGTTCGGCTGGCTGATGACAGGAGCGGTGCTGACGATCACCGACAGGTTGCCGTGGGAAACGGCACAACTCTCGAGCCGCACATGCTGAGTCATGACAACCGAGCCCGTGCGGGCATTCATGATGACCTTGGCTGCTGTCATGGTCGGTGCGATGCTGATGGATTCCAGCCTGCCGAGAAAAGCCACGCGGTCTTCCAGGCGGTCAGGCGTCCTGACCCGGATCACCCGCCCATCCTGGGCAACAGCCGTGCCCTGGCCAAACTGCATATTGACGGCATCGACGACGCGGGCTGCCGTTGAAAAACTGGAATCGGTCAGTTCGAGGTTGATGCTATTGCCTTCGGCAATCACGTTGGGCAGTGTGCGTTCAACTGTTGCACCGCCGGAAATCCTGCCTACACTCAAATGATTGACCTGGACCGAAGTGCCAGCCGACGATGCACCGACACCCCCAACGACCAGGTTACCCTGTGCCATCGCATACACCTGGCCATCCGCACCCTTGAGCGGCGTCATCAATAGAGTACCGCCACGCAGGCTTTTTGCATTCCCTATCGAGGACACCGTGATATCCAGCGTCTGCCCTGCCTGGGCAAAGGCCGGTAGCGCACTGGTCACCATCACGGCCGCCACGTTCTTCAATTGCAGATTGGTGCCCACCGGCAGGTTGACCCCCATCTGCTGCAACATGCTGATAATGCTTTGCACGGTGAAAGGCGTCTGCGTGGTCTGGTCGCCGGTACCGTCGAGGCCGACGACCAGGCCATAGCCGATCAGCTGGTTGTTTCGCACACCCTGGATCGTGGCGATATCCTTGAGACGGTCCGCCTGCGCGGTCACAGCTCCAAGGAGCAAGGCAACGGCAAGCAGAACACTCGCGATTGAAGTCAATTGACGTGGCACATTCATTGGCATCACCTTTAGAGCGGGCTCAAGCTCAGGAAGAATCGGGCAAGTATCGAGACGACCTGGGCAGCATCAAGCTGCGAGTTGGTGCGATACTCGATGCGCGCATCCGCCACCTTGGTGGAAGGCACATTGTTGCCGAGCGAAATTGTGTCCGGGTTGACCACGCCGGAGAATCGAACGAATTCAGCACCACGGTCAAAAGCGATCTGCTTCTCGCCGCTGACCACCAGGTTGCCGTTCTCCAGCACATCCACCACGGTCACGCTGATCGTTCCGCTGAAATTGTTACTGGAACTTGAGGCTGCCTTTTCTTCATTGCTGAGCGATGAATTCGCCCCGATCGAGATCGGATTTTTCAGGTTGAAAGGCAAGCCTGTCGTCGGGTCGACCGAAGCCGCCACCTTGCCCGACCTGCTTGACGAACCGGCTCCCTGTTTGCCGGCACTGGTGTTCTCGGTAATCTGGATCGTCAATGTATCGCCGATAAACCTTGCGCGCCTGTCCTCGAACAAGGGCTTGTAAGCAGCGGCGCGGTAAATGGCGCCATTGGGCGCAGCGGTTCTATCGGCCGGTACCGGTTTCGCCGTGGTTGGCGTCTGCACGATAGTCCCCGGCGTCACGGAACACGCAGCAAGAAATCCCGACATAACAAGCAGCAACAGATCTCTGCGGATCCGGCTCCAGCTGCAATGTTGAGTGTAATGAGTCATGTCTGTCACCTCTGCCGTTTCAGCGCGCATCGAATATCGACTACATCTGCGTCAGTTTTTGCAGCATCTGGTCGGAAGTCGTGATGGCCTTGCTGTTGATTTCGTAGGCACGCTGGGTCTGGATCATATTGACCAGTTCCTCCACCACATTGACGTTGGAGGTTTCCACATAGCCTTGCGTCAACAAACCTGCGCCATTGGTGCCCGGCGTATTGGTATTGGCCGCACCGGAGGCCGCGGTCTCCACATACAGGTTTTCACCCTTGCTGAGCAAACCGGCCGGATTGATAAAGGTTGCCAGTTGTATCGTGCCGACTTGCACGGTGTTGGCATTTCCCGCCTGTGTAATGGAGACCGTACCGTCACGGCCTATGCTCAGGCTTTGCACATCGGCAGGAATATTAATGGCAGGCTGCACAGGAAAACCGCTGGAAGTCACCAGCTGGCCCTGGTCATTGATCTGGAACGAACCATCGCGGGTGTAAGCGGTGGCGCCATCCGGCAGCAACACCTGGAAAAAGCCCTGCCCCTGAATGGCGACATCCTTGTCATTGGACGTCTGCTGCAGATTGCCCTGGGTAAACACGCGCTCGGTCGAAACCGGACGCACACCCGTGCCGATCTGCAAGCCGGTCGGCAACTGGGTCTGCTGAGATGACTGTGCACCGGGCTGACGAATGGTCTGATAGAGCAAATCCTCGAACACCGCTCGCGAACGCTTGAAACCATTGGTACTGACGTTAGCCAGGTTGTTGGCAACCACATCCATCTGGGTTTGCTGTGCATCCAGACCGGTTTTTGAAATCCAAAGTGAACGTATCATTTTCGTCTCCTTATGCGCAGAACCCTGCAAGTTCGCGCAAGCTTGCCAAATTATGTCTCTATGGTAATCGTCTGATCAGGAACTCAAACTCAAGAGCTGACTGGCTTTATTGGCGTTATTCTCGGCTTTCTCCAACAACTTCATCTGGAAATCGAACTGGCGGGCGAGACTGATCATGTTCACCATCGCCTCGACCACGTTGACATTACTGCCTTCCAGCGCACCGCCGACCAGCTGCACTTCCGGATCGATCGCCGCAGGCTGGCCGCTCTTCAATTCAAACAAGCCATCCTTGCCGCGCACCAGCATCTCTTCCGGCGGATTCACCAGCCTGAGGCGGCCCAGTATATTCACCGCACCCGGTTCATAGTTGTTGGAGACCGTTGAAATCGTGCCGTCCTTGCCCACCGTGATGGTTTCATCAGGCGGAATGCCGATCGGGCCACCATCGCCCATGAGAACCTGCCCGGTGGAATTCTGCAGCAAGCCGTTCTCGCTCACCCTGAGCGAGCCATTACGCGTATAAGCTTCACTGCCGTCCGGCCGTATGACGGTCAACCAGCCCTTGCCCTGGATCGCCACATCCAGATCACGGCCGGTTTGCTGCAATACGCCGGGGCTGAAATCCGCGCCTACGGTGGAATCGACGACAAAAGCACGGGTCGGCACGCCCTCGCTGACTACGGGGACGGCACGGAAAGAATCGAGCTGGGCACGAAACCCGGTCGACGTGGCATTCGCCAGATTATGCGAATTGGTCGCCTGCTGCTCCAGAATATGCTTCGCGCCCGACATCGCGGTGTAAATCATTCTGTCCATTACCGCCTCCTCTTCTTGTACCGGGTGCCTGCAGCTACACAGGCACCTCAAAAATCATGCATTAACGCAGGTTCACCAGCGTCTGCAACACCTGGTCCTGGGTCTTGATGGTTTGCGCATTGGCCTGATACACACGCTGCGCCGTAATCATGTTGACCAGTTCGGCGGTGAGGTCCACATTCGAATCCTCCACTGCGGAAGATTGCAGCACGCCCAGACCGCTGGTGTTGGGAGGCCCGACCAGAGGCACGCCGGAAGTCGCGGTCTCGGCCCAGGCATTGCCGCCCAGGGCTTGCAACCCGTTCGGGTTGACGAAGTTCGCCATGACCAATTGCCCCAGATTGGCCGATTGACCATTGGTGTAACGACCGACGATGATGCCGTCCGCACCTACATTAAAGCCGGACAGACGGCCGGAGGTATAACCGTCTTGGGAGAAACTGTTGAGGCTGAAATTCGAGCCGAACTGCGTGCTGCCTGAGAAATCAATCGCCACGGCCAATGGGCTGGTGGCGCCGTTAGTAATCGGAATATTCAGGTTGGCCGTACCACCGGTGGGCGACATGCCCGTACCATCGAAGTTCATGGTCGTGAGTGCGGTTGCCGGTGTTACGCCATCCACAGTGGTAAACAGATCCCATTCGCCCGGCGCGGTTTTCACAAAGAAGGTTTGCAATGTGTGCGAATTGCCCAGACTGTCGAATACCGACAGGGAGCGTGAATCGTGGAATGTGGTGGGATCGTCCGGATCGAACCCTGCTGACGGCAAGGGATCCTTGCGGGAATCCAGATTGACGATGCCGCTCACGGCACCGGTAATTTTTGGCTGCAGGTCGGCAGTATTGATTTGCAGCTCCACCATACTGCCGGTCAACAGGTTACCGGCAGCATCTGCTGAATAACCGGTCAGGCGCTTGTTGTCCGTGTTGATCAGGTAACCATCCTTATCCATCTGGAACTGGCCGTTACGGGTATATGTAATGGAGCCGTTATCGCTCAACCTGAAAAATCCGGCGCCATTGATGGCGATATCCAGCGGATTATTGGTCGCGCTGATATTGCCCTGCGTGAATTGCTGCTGCACCTTGGCGATCTTGACGCCGATGCCCACTTGCGAGGCGCCGCTGCCTGTCAGCGAATTAGCATAAACATCCGAAAACTGTGTTTGCGACTGCTTGAAGCCCACGGTGCTGGCATTGGCAACGTTGTTGCCTAACACTTCCAGACTTTTGGAAGCTGCATTCAATCCGCTCAAACCTTGCTGGAAACTCATCTCGCTCTCCTTGGTGAATATTGATTCAATTGCATATGGTTCAAAATTTCATAGGGTTAATGTGTCTAGAAAACCTGCTTGATATCGCCCAGAGATACCGTCTTCAGATTGCTCAGGTTCATCTGTATGCCATCAGCGGAGTTGCTGACGCTGTTGACCATGCTGTAGGCCATGGGTACGGCATTGATAGTGCCACTGGCACTGGTCGCGCTGACTTCATAAAAATAGCGGCCATCGGCGGCAATTTCCCCGGAGTTGGTCTCACCGCCCCAGTTCAGTTCAAGCAAGCCAAATGGCTGCTTGCCCAGACTCATCTCCCTGACGACGATACCGTCCGCGTCCTTGATTGTGACCTTGACGTTATCCGCACTTGCCGGCAGGTCGACGGCGAACAAACTGTCACCCTCGAACAGATCGACATTGTTGCCTTCGGTCAGCACCACGCGCCCGATCATGCCGGAAGCCTGCATGGACTGGCTGGACTGCACGCTGCCTATCAGCGCTTCCATGGTGTTGTTCAGTTTGTCGATACCAGTCACCGTCGAAAGCTGCGCCAACTGGCTGGTCACCTGGGCGTTATCCATCGGATTGAGCGGGTCCTGGTTCTTCATTTGCGTCACCAGCAAAGTCATGAACCTGTCCTGCGCCTCCTGTGCTGTCGTCTTGGCCGTATTGCGTGAACCGTTCATCGCATCCAGCAGAGTATTCGAGACCTTGTTGTCGTTCTGTACCGTCGTCATGTCGTTCTCCTCTATCTCCGGCATCTATCAGGATTGGCCGATACTGAGTGTCTTCATCAGCATGGTCTTGGTCGTGTTCATGGTCTCAACATTGTTCTGGTAGGCACGTGAGGCAGCGATCATGTTGACCATCTCCTCCGTGACGTTGACGTTCGGCATGGCCACATAGCCGTTCTCATCCGCATGCGGATGTTCCGGCTTGTACACCATCTGTGGCGGGCGGCTGTCCTCAATCACTTGCTGCACCTTGACGCCGCTTGCCTGCTGCCCGTTGATGGGAACCGCCTCGAACACAACCTGTTTTGCCTTGTAGGGCTGACCGTTGGCACTGGTCACGCTATCAGCGTTGGCGAGGTTACTGGCTACCGCATTGAGCCGCTGGGAATGCGCACTCATGGCGGAACCTGCGATGTTGAAAACATTGAATAAAGACATGTTGTTCTCCTGATTAACTGTCGGCGAATACGCTTAAGTAGGGTTGCAAATTACTGGCCCTGAATCGCCGACATGAGTTTTTTAAGCTGCCCATTCAGCATGATCAGGCTTGCCTCGTAGCGCACGGCATTGTCAGCGAACTGGTTACGCTCAACATCCATATCAACGGTGTTGCCGTCGACACTGCCCTGCATCTCGCTACGGTACTGTGCACCGCCGGGGTAGCCTGCATTCAGCGCATCTGCCAGTGGCTGTGCCGCCATATGGCCGGAGGCCGTCTGATCCAGCACGCTGCCGCTTGCAGCAGGATTTGCCGCAGCACCGGAAAGCGCCTGCTTGAATGCCGACGCAAAATCGACATCCCTGGCCTTGAAATTGGGGGTATCGGCATTGGCAATATTTGCCGCAATCAACTCCTGCCTTTGCGCACGTATGCGCAAGGCAGTCTGGTGAAAGCTTAATGCCTGGTCTAACTTGCCTATCACACTGCACCTCCTGGCTTGCCGGCATTCTCTATATCTCTAAAGAAAACCGGATTGACGCCGCTAACCTAAGATGAAGCAAAGTCTAGGACCAATCCAGATCATTCAATCGGAAGAGTAAAGATGAGAAAACATCGCTTTTTGAAGTTTTGCTGGAAAGACGGCTGCGTAGAATGCAACTTGTCATTCTCTCCAACGAATTGCGAGATACACCATGAAAGAGCTGAATAGCGAACAGTTCCAGGTATATTCCACCAGAATTTATCAGGCAATCTGGCTGGCGATCCTCGCTTGCCTGCTCATGCTATTCGCCAGCGCAGTCAGCGCCAATCAGGGTAATAATCAGGTCGCAACACAGGACACGGCTGCCATACGCAGCAAGGTACAGGAGTTCTTGCAGGTGCAGACCATGGGTGTGCCCGGCAAGGTCAGCATTACGGTTGGTCAGGTGGAGCAACATCTTCGCTTGCAGGCATGCAGCGACCTGGAAGCGTTTTTGCCCGCAGGCAGTCGGGCATGGGGCAGAACCACCGTCGGCATCAAATGCAGCCAACCCGCCGCCTGGACCATCTATGTTCAGGCCCGCGTAAACGTCACCGGTCAGTACCTCGCTGCAGCGGTACCATTGAGGCAAGGGCACGAAATCGGCGAGCAGGATCTGATGTTCTTGACTGGCGATCTGACCACACTGCCGCCCAGCATCATCACCGAAAAACCCTTGGCCATCGGTCAAACCGTGAGTTCATCCATCGTTTCCGGTAGTGTGATCAGGCAAGACATGCTACGCAAACCGGCAGCAGTAAAACAAGGCCAGTCTGTCCGCATCATATCCTCCGGCAAAGGCTTCAGCGTCAGTGCAGAAGGTCAGGCACTGGCCAACGCCAGTGAAGGTCAGGTGGTCAGGGCCAAAACCGGTAACGGTTCGGTCATCAGCGGAATTGCCCGCAATAGCGGTGAAGTTATCGTGAGTTTCTAGTTTTCAACTCACTGGTCAGTAATGAGGGCATCACGCCAAGTGCAAGAATTAAGGATTCGGTGTTAAAGTTTTTGTTACTTCTGCCGTAAAAAGGTTGAATCCAGGTAACACCTGAACAATTAAGCAAAAGGATGCAGCAATGAAAATTGATGACGCACTGAAAGTAAACCCGGGACTGGCTACCGGCAATACGGATGCCAAAACTGCCAAAAACACTGAAACCCCGAAAACAGAGCAAGGTACGGGCGAAAAAGTCACCCTGTCCTCACGCTCCTCCGAGCTTCAGTCATTGGAAACCAAAACGGTATCTGAAGAAGCCTACGATGCAGGCAAGGTTGAAGCGATCAAGGCCGCCATCCTGGATGGCCAGTTCAAGATCGACTCCGGCAAAGTGGCAGATGGCTTGATTAATACCGTCAAGGACCTGCTGACAAGCCCCGGTGCCAAATAAGCCAGATAAAGCATCTGTACGGCAAATATCTACACGATAGAAAGCACACATGAGCGCAGCCATTTCAATCGAGCAGGAATCTCGCACAGTCGACAGATTGATCGAGACACTTGAGCAAGAACAAAGCTGCCTCATTCAAGCGGATTTCGAACAGGTACAAACCCTGCTGGAAGAAAAATCCACGCTCCTGCAAAGCCTCAACCAGCTATCACAAGAACGCTACCAATGGTTATCCACCGCAGGTTACCAGGCAAATGAGTCCGGCATGTCCGACTGGTTAAAGGAAAACCGTGAGCATGCCCTGCAAACTTCCTGGCTGACCATGCAGCAAGCCCTGCTCAAGGCAAAGGAACTCAATCGCATTAACGGCATGCTCATCAACAAGCACCTCACCCGTAACCAGCAGCTACTCAGCACTCTGCGTGGCCAAACCGAAATCGACCAGTTTTACGGCCCCAGCGGTCAAACCACCTCAAATGGCCGTCTTCGCGGCGCCGTCATCGCATAATCCGCACCTGCATCCCTATCTGGAGTTTCCAGATATCCTTGATTACCCAAACAAAACCCGATATCACTTAACACTGATGTAAGGTTCTCTGCTTCCATACGATTAACTGACAGGCTTTGATAAAAAGCCATCAACAATCATTAATATTCTGGAGGTTAGTTATGTCGATTATGTGCAAAATGGGCAGCAAGTGCAGCGCCAGCAAGGGGATGTGCATCCACGAGAAAATGATGATGGCCGTTGCCATGATCATGGCACTCGCCGCGATCGGACACTGGGGTCTGGGCTGGTTCTGATCCTGACAGAACTTCAGCTACATCATGAAAACGGCTCCATTACTGAACGCGGAAGGTCTGCTTGACGAGCATGGCGATTACCTCTTCCGTTTCGCCTTGCTTCGGCTCAAGGACTCTGCCCTGGCAGAGGACATGGTGCAAGAGACCTTGATTGCCGCTTTTGCAGCAAGGGATCGCTATACCTCAAGTGCTTCGGTACGCACCTGGCTTACGGCAATCATGAAGAACAAGATGATTGATTACTGGCGGCGCATGGGACGGGAAAATCTGGCCTCCGACCTGATGGAAAGCACCGGCCAGAATGGAAGCGTTGATGACTTCTTTGATCAGGCCGGGCGCTGGGTCGACAAACCCAACCCTTATCCGGATCCTGATCAGGCACTCGAAAACAAACAGTTCTGGGGTGTTTTCGAGTCCTGCGTTTCCAGACTGAAACCGCAGCAAGCAGAAGTATTCATCGCCATTGAGGTTCACGGTATGGAAAACGAGGAAGTCAGCAAAAGCCTTGCCTTGAGTCCGGGCAATATCTGGGTATTGATGCATCGCGCTCGCGTCGCCTTGAGCAAGTGCCTGGAAATTCACTGGTCGAGATAGGAGTGGAAATCATGCTCAACTGCAGACAGGCAAGCGAACTCATGTCCCAGGGAATGGACGGTAAATTGTCCTTGAAAGACAGGTGGGCTCTCAAAGTACATTTGATGATGTGCCGGGGATGCGCCAGTTTCATGCACCAAATCCGTTTTCTGCGTAAGGCAGGAAACCGCTGGCAACAGCACAGTCCGTCAAACCCCACTCGATTATCCAACGAAGCAAAAAAACGGATAAACGATGCTTTGGAGGATTTCAAAAACGGCAGGCGACTGCACAACGATGACAAAGGAACATCATCATGACCAGACTTTTTGCTCTCTATGGGAAGACCATCAACTGGCTTGGCCTTGGCGCCTTGATCATACCGCCACTCTTGCTGAGGCTGATACTGGCTTACGAATATGGTGAAGCGGGTTATATGAAATTCTCCGGGGAAAACTGGTTTGCCCACCTGAGCTTCCCTTTCCCTTTCAATGTTCTGCCGGTTGAACTCAGCTGGCAAATGGCAACCTGGTTCGAATTGATCGGTGCAGCCGCATTGGTTTTAGGACTGGCAACACGCTTCTTCAGCTTGTCCCTGATCATTCTGACCATCGTGGCGATTGCGTCCGTGCACTGGCCGGAGCAATGGTCCAGCCTGGGTGAGCTATGGAAAGGTTACACGGTTCTGGATGATGGTTATGGCAACTACAAACTGCCCCTGTTATTCATGCTCATGTTTCTTCCGCTGTTATTTGGCGGAGCAGGCAAGGCCAGCCTGGATTACCTGATTGCCCGACGCAGCAGCGCCAACAAGTCGCCAACTTCGGCTATATAGCGCTGCGGCGACAAGCGCCAGGACTGACGCCCAGACATTTCTTGAAAGCCTTGCCGAACGCGGCTTCGGATTGATAACCGGCTGATTCAGCAATCGCCTGCATGGAAAGATTGCTGGTTTCCAGCATCTTTCGCGCCTTTTGCATACGCCACATCGTCAGATAGTGCATGGGTGTCTGTCCGGCCAAGGCATGGAAACGTTGAGAGAAAGCCGTGCGGGACATCCCGGCCTCCTGCGCCAGTGTATCGACTGACCACGAATTTTCCGGCCGCTGATGCATGGCGTTCATCGCCAGCCCAAGTTTTGGATCGGCAATCGCGCCAAGAATCCCGGGGGGCGTTACTGACTGTTCGATATAGGCCCGCATGATCTGGGTAAACAGCACCTCCACCAGCCTGTTCACAACTGCCGCCGTGCCCGGCCGCGCATGACGAACCTCATGGCTGATGAAATTGATCGTGGTCTGCAACCAATTGAGCTCCGTGGCATCCGTTCCCTTCAGATGAATAAATGCCGGCAATGCGTCCAGTAGTGGTGAGCGCGTCTTCCGGTCGAACTCGAAATAACCGCACAACACATTGGCCGGGCTGCCGCCGCCACCATACCGCACCGGCCCGTAGTTCTCGATAGTCCGGTCGCCAATCAATTCTGCCGGCGGGATCGCCTTGCTGTCCGGGGCATCCAGAAACAAGTGGGCATGGCCGTGCGGGAACACCACCAGATCCCCCGCATTCAGGCAGACCGGTTCAGCCTCACCCAGCAGCTTGATCCAGCAGGTGCCACGCGTCACCACATGAAATTCCGCCACCGGCGTTTCACCGATATCCATGCCCCATGGCGCCGTCAGCTCGCAGCGGAAATAGATGCCGCCGCCGAGATGCAAGGATCCAAGAATGTCTGTTAGTGCATCCATATATTTAATCCAGTACTAATTGACATAAATAATGCACTAATCATCATTTTTAATCCACATCAATCTATCTATCATTCAATCCATGCCGATATGCAGTTTTCATCAAACGCATATCCAGCTGTTCATCCAATCACCAAGGAGAAAATTATGTCGTCCAACTACCAACTTACCCTCGCACCACGTACGGTGCATGACGCCCATCCGCGCGCGAGGATTAACCTGGAAAGCGCAAAGAACGCATTGGGGTTCATCCCCAATATGTACGCCAATATGGCCAATGCGCCGATTCTGCTGGACAGCTACCTTTACACCTACGGGCTGTTCCGTCATGAATCCGGGTTCACCCCGGTGGAGCAGGAAGTCGTGTTCCTGACCATCAGCCGCGAGAACGGCTGCCATTACTGCGTCGCCGCACACAGTTTCGTGGCGGATGCCATGTCCGGGGTGCCGACCGAGGTGACCGATGCCATTCGCGATGGGCGAGAAGTTCCCGACGCGAAACTGCAGGCGTTGAGTGCTTATACCAAGGTCGTCCTCAACTCACGCGGCCATCCCTGCCAGGAATCCACCGCAGCCTTCCTGGCAGCCGGGTATACCGAACAGCACATTCTCAACATCGTGCAGGCGATTGCCGTGAAGGTCATGAGCAACTACGCGAACCATTTGTTCGATACGCCGCTGGATGAGGTATTCACAGGGCGAGCCTGGCAGCCGGCATGTCAGGCTGCCGCCTGCAGTACCTCTGCGTGCGCGGCTTGACCGGTAAACCACGTCCGCACGTCATTTCCATGTATTCAGGAAATGACGTGCCCAACACTCAAAAAGGAAACCACCATGACGATCTCAACCCCATTCGACGTCATGCAACACACCAGGGCGCCATTGCGCCTTGAATTGACAGCCAGATTCCATGTTTCGCCGCAAAAGCTGTTCGATACCGTTTCAGACCACCATGCCGTGGCCAACTGGGTGCCGCTCATGCGCGCCGTCGCCATGGAGCACAAGAGTAACGGACAATGCGATGTCGGCTCCATCCGGCACTGCTCACTGCACGGCATGGGCGGAATCGACGAAACCATTCTCTGGTGGAATCCGCCACACGGCTATGCCTTCCGGGTGGAAGCCAAATCTAAAATGATGATGCCAACCCGGGACCATGTCTCCGTGATGCTGATCGTACCCACTGCCGATGGTGGTTGTGAATTGACCTGGCGCCACCATTTCAACTGGCGCGGATTCTTCATGCGTCACATGACTGCGGTCATGTTTCCCATGATGATGCGGAGCGCGCTCGCCAATATCCGCAAGGAACTCGGTGAAGATTGTGCCGCCAATCACGCATGTGCCGCTTCAACGTGCCAGAAAGCCGGTTGTAAGTAGTCCGCATCACAGCCGTTTAATTGCCATTAACCGATGGAATCAGGGCGATGCACCTTGAAGAAGTTCAAGCACCGGCTGACTGGACTGGCTATTTCCTTACAAGAGCTCAAAGAGATAAAAAATGACACAAGCTACAAGCACCTTCAACCCTGACCCGACATTGCCGATTCTGCAGGACATACACCACGCCTTCGGCATGGTGCCCAATCTGTTCCGCGCCTACGCAAAACATCCAGCGCTACTGGAAGCGAACTGGAACAAGGTCAAGGCGGTTCTTCTCGGCGGCGGCATCCGCCGCCATACAAAAGAGATCATGGCGCTGCTGGTATCCATAGACAATGGCTGCACCTATTGCGTCGCGGCGCATTCAGCGATACTACGAAGCCTGGGCATGGAAAAATCTCACATCGATGCCTTGTTACTGGGACTCTACCCATCCGAGCTTACCGCTTCCGATGTCGAACTGATCAAATTCGCCCGCAGGGTTAACCTGCACTGGCGTGATATATCCAACGATGATTTGGAGTCCATGAAACAAATGGGCATCGCCGAAACGGACATCATCGAGACGATAGGAATCGTTGAATTGTTTTCCGGTTTCAACCGCTTTACCCGCACGATGCAGGTCGAAGTGGATTTCTGATCAATGAAACCCGGCCACCGGCAAATAGTCTCGAATGCACTCCGCATTTCAGCCGTGGTCGGGGCGCTGCTGAACATCATCAATCAGGGCGGGGATATGCTGGAAGGCCGCGTTTCATGGCTGCATTTTGTGCTCAACTTCCTGCTCCCCTTCGCTGTAGCCACATACAGTGGGTTTACCGCACATCACGATCAACCTGACGACAGGTGACTACCATGAACCACGCCGAACATTTACTGAAAAGCCTCTTCGTCATGGCCTCTATGGTAGAGGCGAGAGATCCCTATACGGGTGGTCACTTGTGGCGCGTCTCCCAGTTCAGCCGCATCCTGGCCAAGGATGGTGGCTTGCCCGCAAATGAAGTATCCAGAATCGCGCTAGGCGGTTTTCTGCATGATCTAGGCAAAATCAGCGTACCTGACGCAATCCTCAACAAACCGGACAAACTGACTGCCGAAGAATATGAGGTCATCAAGACACACCCCGAGGTCGGTAGCCGCCTACTGGCCGACCACCCACTGGCCGAGCTGGCGCGTAGCGCCATCCTCTCACATCATGAAACGCCTGACGGACGCGGTTACCCGCATGGCCTGTCCGGTCCTGCCATTAGCGTGGATGCCAGCATCGTCGGCATTTGTGACGCCTTTGACGCCATGACCAGCACTCGCCCATATCGCAAGGGCATGCCGACCGGAAAGGCGCTAGGCATTATCCAGGAGAACCTGGGCAGGCAATTCCATGCAGCATGGGGGCAACGGTTCGTCCGGCTGGGGGAAAGTGGAAAATTGGATCACATTATTGGTCACAGCGAGCAGGGCATCCCATTGCAGACATGTCCCATGTGCGGACCAACCATCGTCATTAACCGCCGCCATTTGCATGGCGACCATGTGTATTGCCGGTCTTGCGGGGGCGAAGCCTCCGTGGACAGGAGCGGTGGCCGACTCTCGATCGCACCAACAGGTAGACGCGGCAGCATGCGCGATCTTGAACCCGAGATTGACAGCAACCTGCTGGATGAACTGGTCAGGGGAAGCAGCCGCCATCTGGCTCTAGCGGTGTGAGAACTTATCTGGCCATAGATACTGGCTCCAGCGCCTGCACAATGGATTTTATCTGCTGTTCAACGCTGATTGGAGCATAGCCGGTCAACTCCAGCCCCCTATCCTCAAAGACGTCGTTTTCCGGATTTCTGTCTATCCATTCCCCTACGACCTGATCACGTGTCTTTAATAGATCTTCAATTTGTGGCCGGAACAAGGTCAGCATGGATGATATCCAGATGTTCACCGGCCATGATGGCCAGGCGTGGTCGATATGAAAACGATCCAGCATCCTGATGACATCATGCGCCGGGTACCAGGTCTCGCCGGTCACCCAGCGATTGGTGGCAAACAACCCCACCGGGAAACCGTAGACATCCATCGAGATACCGATCAGGTGGGATAGCGCATCCTGGCCTCGCGGCCAGGGTTCATCTCCCACGTAGTCCAGTGGCTGCACCTTCTCGGGCATTCCGGACTGTCGCAGAAAGGTATGAAAATGACCATGCTCACCAGCCTCGACACGGTGGGCATGGTAGTAGTACTGACTGTGAGTCTCCATGTCGAACACGTCATCCCGGGGATAATGCTCAAATTCGATGAAATCGCCCTGCTCACGCAGCACTTCACTGACGATATTCATCCCGGCCTTGCCCAGAACCCGATAACACTCCAGCACTCGCGCACCGGCATCCGCCATGCGCTCAAGCTGGGTACGCGGCAGCATTGAGAAATCAATGGTCTCCATCATGGCCCCAAAATTATGGGCGATGAACCCAACGCGCAGCCCCACCGCCCACAAAACATCATTATTACTTCTTTAAATCACCAATCTAGTGAGCGGCACAAGGATTCTTTGCCTTGCACGGATTCTTTGCCTTGCACGGGTTCTTTGCCTTGCACGGGTTCTTGGCTGCGCAGGGGTTTTTACCGGCACAAGGGTTCGCGACAGGCGCACAGGCGCCACAACCCTTTGCCTTTGCCGAGCAGGGGTTCCCGGCAGCACAGGGATTGGCTGTTGCCTTGCCCGGCTTGAAATTCTTCTGCACCTCTGCCGTATAAGCCGTCAACGCCGCAAGCTCCCGGGAATTCCAGGGCAAGGGCTGTGCCTGCATCGGCTTGACCATGCAGAACTGCACCATCTCTTCCAGAGTGATCGATTGCAGGCCGGCGTTATCGACCGCCATTTGTACGCGATGCGGATAGGGCTTGGCAAAATCAGGCTGGAACATCGTTCCGCCGGTATGGCAGGTCGCGCAGGAAATGGTTTTGGAACCACTCAACCTGGGATTGTTCCAGAGGCGCTCGCCTTCCTTGACCAGCGTCGGCTTGTCGCCCTGATAAGGCTTGGTGCCCTTGGGGCGAAGAACCAGCTTGGGATCGATACGATCACCCGCTGCACACGGGTTCTTGGCACCGCACGGGTTCTTCGCGGCACAAGGATTCTTGGCCGCACATGGGCTGCACGGGTTCTGCCGCGACCTTGGTGTACATGGGGCGCAGCGCGCGGCAAGGGCGGGAACCGGCATGGCGATCACAGCGCTCAATAGCCCGGTAAGTACGGCTGCTCTCAATTGTTTGGCTTGCGTGTTCATGGCAAATCTCCCGTTCTGAATGTGGTTAACAGAATCACGGCATGTCTGTTCATGCCGTCACTACTGAGTTAAACGGGATGGCATCGGAATACTTACAATTCGCTGTTATTCACAACCCCAGGTCACTCAAACCGGGGTGATCGTCGGGCCGGCGACCCAATGGCCAAAAGAACAGACGTTGCTCTTGTTTGATTGGCAGGTCGTTGATGCTGGCAAAGCGGCGTTGCATGAAACCTTGTGCGTTGAATTCCCAGTTTTCGTTGCCGTAACTGCGGAACCACTGTCCTGAATCGTCATGCCATTCATAAGCAAAGCGAACGGCGATGCGGTTATCGGTAAACGCCCATAACTCCTTGATCAAGCGATAATCCAGCTCCTTTCCCCATTTACGCTGCAAAAGCTGCCGAACTTGCTCGCGTCCTTGCGGAAACTCGGCGCGGTTGCGCCAGAGTGTGTCTTCGGTATAAACCAGCGCGACGCGGTCCGGGTCGCGCGAGTTCCAGGCATCTTCGGCCAGGCGCACTTTCTGCGCCGCGGTTTCGACGGTAAATGGCGGAACGGGAGCTTTGATTTCTTCGGTCATGATTTTTTCTCCGTTTTTGAATGGTGTGTGAGTCAAGCCTGCCACATGCCCGGCATAGGAACATAACCAGGCAAGACGCGGATGCGATGAAACCAGTCGACAATATTGGGGTAAGCGCCAATGTCGATACCGCCCTCCGGCGCCAGCGCCAAATAGGGATAGACGGCAATATCGGCGATGGATACCGAATCGCCGACCAGCCAATCGCTGCTTCGCAGGTGGCGATCGATAATGCCCAGCACTTTATCGGCGGTTTGCCGAGTTTTTGAAATATCGATATCGCGACCGAATTTATGATGTGCTCGCAACAAGGCCGGACCGTTAGCAATTTCGTTGGCGGCGGTCGATAACCAGGCCGCAATTTGCGCCAGTTGGTAGGCATCGCCTGGCCACCATTGTTCGCCACTGTATGATTCACCACTGTAGCGTTTGGCCAGATAAACCAGAATGGCCTGGCTGTCGCGGATGATCAGGCCATCGTCATCCAGCACCGGCGCTTGACCGAACGGGTTGCGTTGCAAATAGTCAGGACTATGCTGTTCGCCGCTTGCCAAATCGACAGTCCGATGAGGTAGCGCCAAGAAACTCAGCATTAGGCGGACTTTATGGCAGTTGCCGGATAGCGGCATGTTGTAAAGTGTAATCATGGCATTCTCCCTGTCAGGTGAAACTTTCCGACTGCAGGCGTTCTTCGGCAATGCCGAGACGACGAGCGGTCTGGCGCACGGCGTCGATCAAGCGGGCTGGGCCGCAAACGTAAATGATGGTATCGGCAGATAAGTTGTTCAACAACACCGACACGTCCAGCCGGGTTGGCGTTGGCGTCTCGCTGAAATAAAACCGGCATTGATTGGGGAAATGCCGCCGCATGTCTTCGATAAACGCCATTTGCTCCGGCGTCCGGCCAGTGTAATGCAGTTGGAAATCCACACCGCGCGTCATCAACTCCCCTGCCATCGCCTTGATCGGCGTGATGCCGATACCACCAGCAATCAATAACGCCGGACGGCCGTCGTCGTGCAATGGGAAATGGTTTTCCGGCGCATCAACGTTGAGGCGAGTGCCAATTTGCCAGCCGTCATGCAAGGCTTGCGAGCCGCCTTCGCCATCGTCGACACGCAACACCGCAATGCGGTATTGGCCAGGCTGGTCCGCTGTGTCGGTCAGCGAATAGGCGCGCGAGGTAACGCTACCGTCGGGCATCGCAATCGGCACCTGCAGATGCGCGCCGGCCCGATATGCCAGCAGCTGTTCGCCATTGGCATGGCGCAATTCGTAAGCGCGAATGCGCGGCGTCAGTTGCCGGATCCCGACTATCGTCAATGGCAATGCGCCGTCACCCAAAACTTCCGACGCTTGCCGTTCTATCGCTGGTTGCCGTTGACGAGCTTGAACGAGCAGAGCTTCAACCTCTTTTTGGCTGTAGCGCGGCGTGATGTACTTGGGGCAATTCCAGTCGAAGGCTTCAACCTGGATAACGATGCCACGCTCAACCGGGGCCCGAGAGTCCGGCGATTCCAGTTGCGCCAGCAATGCTGGCTCGGTGCGTTCATCCACCGCTCGCGCCCTCCCCCATATTTTCAGGCGCCGCCGCTGCGGATAGTCCATCAGCAGCAAACTCACCCGGTCATCCCCGCGTAAATTGCCAACTGAAATGTATTGGCGGTTGCCGCTGAAATCAGCATAGCCAATGGTATGGTCATCCAGCACTTTCAGGAATCCCGCCGGGCCGCCGCGATGCTGCACATAGGGCCAGCCGGTCTGGCTCACAGTGGCTTGATAAAAGCTGTCGCGCTCGGCAATAAAGGCTTGCTCGACAGCGCCCAGTGCCGCTTCCTCGGTCTCGCCGAGTTCCGCTGACCGATACGCGGCGCGACTACCCATTTCGGCTTGTACTGCCTGCACGTTCGGGGTGAAACTGATGTTGGCAAAAGCGCGGGCCATGACCTTGCTCCTGAATCAAGATTGAAACATTGGCATTAACTGTGACACTGCATCCAGCCGCCTTGAATATCCATAAAGCTGCAATACATTATTCCGTTCGGCACAAGAACCCGGGCGCAAGTCCATGCTTGAACCTGGCCCGGTTCAATATCAGGCTGCCTCTTTTAGCGCCACTTTCGGGAAGTCGATCTCAACCCGGCTAGCCTTGCCCAGTATGTTGGTCAGAACGTTCATGCCAACATGGGTAATCACCTCGACGATGTCCGCCTCGCTGTAGCCGGCATCGCGCATGGACTGCAACTCCGCGTTGGTGACCTCGCCATTGTGCTCGGCCAGGGCGCGGGCAAATCTGACTGCCACCGCTGCCTTGGCGTCCTGACTGGAGCCGGCGCGGTTGGCTTCGATTTCCGCCCCGTTCAAACCGGCTTTGCGGCCGATGGCGGTGTGTGCTGACAGGCAGTATTCGCACTGGTTTTGCTGGGCCAATGCCAGCGCTATACGTTCGCGGGTGGCGGCGTCCAGCGAACCGTAGTTGGCGATGTGATGCAAGCCGAGGAAGGCTTTCAAGGCATCCGGCGAGTGGGCAAACACCCGCAAGAAGTTAGGCACCATGCCCAACTGGCTTTGGATCGCATCCAACAGGCTGCGTTGTTCGGTGTTGGCGCTTTCGTTGCTGATGGTAGTAATACGGCTCATGATAGTTCTCCAAATAATGAAAGGGGTTGTTAGTCGCCTGTGTAACTCAGCAGGTGGAGATAGTGTGTGTTATTGCAAAATAATAAAGAATAGTTAAAATTATCAATTTACTATTCCAGTAAATGAAATAATAAATGGACAGGCTGCATTTAATGAGTGTGTATGTCGCGGTGGTCGAGGCGGAAGGCTTCGCCGGTGGCGCGCGTAAGCTGCACATGTCGCCTCCAGCCGTGACACGTGCAATTGCGGCCTTGGAAGATCGATTGGGTGTCAAATTGCTGAACCGCACCACCCGTCACGTGCGGATGACCGAAGCCGGCCAGAAATACTACGAAGACGCCAAACGCATTATCGCCCTAGCCGATGAAGCCGACGACGCGGCACTGGGCATCAATGCCGAACCGCGCGGCCAACTCACTGTCACCGCTTCTGTTTTGTTTGGCCGCTTGTATGTGATGCCCGGTATCGTCGAGTATTTGCGCCGTTACCCGGTGGTGGAAGTCAATGCGCTGTTCGTCGACCGGGTGGTCAACATGCTGGAGGAAGGCGTGGACGTAGCAATCCGCATTGCCGAATTGCCCGATTCGTCATACCGGGCGCTGCGAGTCGGCTCAGTAAGACGAGTACTGTGCGCATCGCCAGATTATCTGGATACGCACGGAATTCCGCAAACGCCGGACGATTTGCTCAAGCATCAAATCATCCTGGCGCGCGGCTTGAATCCGAATAATGAAATGCGATTTCTGCGTGACGGTCTGCCGCAAACGGTCAAGTTACAACCGGTATTGAGCGTCAGCGACAACGACTCTGCGGCCTGTGCAGCCATGGCTGGCCTCGGCATTACCCGTCTGCTGTCCTACCAAATAGCCGAGCCGCTACAGTCAGGCAAACTGAAAGTCGTACTCAGCGAGTTCGAAAGCCCACCGGTTCCAGTCCATATTCTGCACCGTGAAGGTCGCCATTCGTCAGCGAAAGTCCGATCGTTTGTCGATTTGATGGCGGAGCGTTTGCGGACGGAGTTGTCGCTGAATTAATCGCTTTTTTGACTTCCCCGGTGTTTTTGACGATTAACCATTTGCCGCCAAAGGATAGCTAACTCTTGTAAGCAAACGAACTGACCGCTGACTTCATCACCGCAAGCTGCTTCTCCAATAATGTAGTGAGCACTTGTCCCTAGTTAAAATCGTCATCGATAATTTGATGACTAATCCGGGATGAACCAATCCAAAGCCTGAACATGTAAGCTAACACTCGCCTGTCCTCAACTGGGCTCACTTACGTCAGGATTTATGGCCTCACTTTTCTTTTATCTGGAGGCGGAGCATGATGGCTTGGAGGGTACATTGGAGGATGCCGATGAACATTAGCAAGACCGCCTATACAAGCAAAATAACACTTGCGGCAGTACTTTGCCTGGCATTGTTCGTCAGTTGCGGCTCGATTCCCACCATGGTGCCCGACATGGCACTGCAGCCAGCGCGCCCTGTACAACTCGAGGGTGCGCAAGGCCCCCTATCTGCCAAGCAGAGCAAGGCCATCCTCGCCAAGCTGGAAAAGCATGGAGATGACACCAACATCTTCGATAAACACCTGGCTCTGGAAGCGGAGATAGTCGGCAGCCCATTGGTGGTGGGTAACAAAGTGGAGTTACTGGTCGATGGACCAACCACATATGACGCCATGTTCGCCGCCATAGAGAGTGCGAAGGACCATATCAATATGGAAACCTTCATCATCGAAGACGACGAGATCGGCCAGCGTTTCGCCAAGCTATTGATCGGCAAGCAACAAAGCGGTGTACAGGTCAATCTGATATACGACAGCGTGGGGTCGCTCAACACCCCCAAGGAGTTCTTCAAGTTGCTGCAAGACAGCGGTGTGAATGTACTGGAGTTCAATCCGATCAATCCGCTTGCCGCACGCAAAGGCTGGCAGTTCAACCGGCGCGATCACCGCAAGCTGTTGATCGTCGATGGCCAGGTCGCCTTCGTGGGAGGCATCAACATCAGTAGCGTGTATTCCAGCGGCTCATTCAGCAATTCCAGATCGACCCCAAGCAAACAAACCTGGCGCGATACGCATTTGCGCATGGCGGGGCCGGTGGTCGACGAATTCCAGAAGCTGTTCATGGCGACATGGAGCGAGCAAAAGGGCGACCCCTTGGTGCCGAAAGATTATTTCCCCGAGCCAGGCAGCAAAGGCAACGAAGTGGTACGTGCCATTGGCAGTTCGCCAGAAGAACCGTACAGCCAGATCTACGTAACCCTGCTGTCTGCCATCAATAGTGCGGAAACCCGGGTTTGCCTGACCAATGCCTATTTTGTTCCCGACCCACAACTGCTAGCCGCACTGAAAGAGGCAGTGCAGCGTGGAGTGGAGGTGCAGCTGTTGCTGCCCGGGAGAACGGATTCAGTCTTGGTGTTTTATGCATCGCGCTCCTTTTATGACGAATTGCTGAACGCCGGCGTAAAAATCCATGAGCGCGAGAATGTCCTGCTGCATGCCAAAACCGCAGTGGTTGACGGGGTGTGGTCAACCATCGGTTCCACCAATCTGGATTGGCGTAGTTTCATCAACAATCAGGAAATCAATGCGGTCATTCTCGGTCAGGGTTTCGGCGAACAAATGCAGGCCTTGTTCGAGAAGGATCTCGAATCCTCCAGACAGATCACGCTAGGAGCGTGGCGGAAGCGGTCGATGATCGACCGCATCAAGGAAAAAGCGGCACGATTATGGGCACGCTGGCTGTAAGCTGACTTCAGCACCGCAAACGATCCTTCCAATAATGTCGTGACAATTGTTCATTGCCAAAAATTGTCATCGATAATTTGATGCCCCATCCCGGGTAAAACAATCAAAAACATGTAATCCCAAGCGGCGTAGTAGCGCCCTGCAAATGCTTTGAGAAGAAAATGTGAATCTCCGTGCATGCGGCGATCGCTTGAATTATCTCCCGATGCGCTTCGAAACTCGGGAACTTTTCCCGATAAAAACATAACCACTATGTACTATAGTGATATTTGAACGTCGCTTTTCTGCATTCCGCAACTGAGTCCAACCTTCACTCAATTGGAAACACCATGTCGGAGTTGCACAGCCCTCGCCAGAACCACCTGCTCGCCGCCCTGCCGGAGGCGGAATACGAGCGCCTGCTCCCCCATCTCGAACTGACCAGTTTATCGCTCGGCGAAGTCCTTTACGAGTCCGGGGATAGTTTGCAATACGCCTATTTCCCCACCGACTGTATCATTTCACTGCTTTACGTCCTGGCCACAGGCCAGTCAGCGGAAATCGCCGTCATCGGTAACGAGGGCGTCCTCGGCATCGCATTGTTCATGGGTGGCGACACCATGCCGAACCGGGCTGTCGTACAGAGTTCTGGCTGGGGCTACCGGTTGCGTGCAAATCTGATACAAAAGGAGTTCGACCGCAACGGCCCGCTGCTTCACCTGCTGCTGCGCTATACCCAGGCGCTGATTACCCAGATGGCGCAAACGGCGGTGTGCAATCGACATCATAATGTGGATCAGCAACTCTGCCGCTGGCTGCTGCTCAGCCTCGACCGGCTGCCCGGCAACCAGTTGAGCATGACCCAGGAACTGATCGCCAACATGCTGGGCGTGCGTCGCGAAGGTGTCACTGATGCGGCAGGAAAACTGCATCGCGCAGGATTGATCGATTACTGCCGCGGCCACATCGTCGTACTCGACCGGCCTGGACTGGAAGCTCGCGTTTGCGAGTGTTACCAGGTGGTCAAAACAGAATTCGATCGCCTGCTCCCTGCGTTCGGCAACTTGCCTCATTGATATCGGCCTGCTGCGCTTGTAGCGCGTTGGCTATATCGTCCCAAGCCTCGACACATATCAATAACGCAGATGGCTTTTACGCGTAAACCATGCCGGCATGGCATGTAGTCGTTTTACAGGTGGATTGTCTTGTCGCGAAATAGATTGGCGCCTATCAGGGCGCCAGGATGGACTTACATTCTTTGGGCTATCTCAATGGTAATGCGTTCGCTGCGCCAACCCTGATGGGCCGGCGCAGTGCATATAACGCATCAATCGTCATCGGCTACTTCATGACCGATGACACCGCCAACGGCCGCACCACCTACTGTTCCGATAGCACTGCCGCCGGTAAGGACAGCACCACCTACGGCACCGACCCCGGCACCGATGGCCGTGCTTTTATCCTGTGCCGACATGCCGGCACAACCACCCAGGCCAAGCAGCATGGCTGCAGCCACTGCGCCCAAGGCTAATCTTTGTATCGTTTTCATGGGATTACCTCTTTCCAGAATATCGTACTTACAATGTATCCGGCATTTCGTGCCTCTTCGAGTGCAGCTTGTAACTGGCCAAAACAGGCCTTCACCTGATTCAGGCAGTTATCCATGACGCCACTTTCAATCTTGCGCATTGCCGCGGTGCAGACATTGCACCCTCGTTGACTCGGATGGTTTCATTTTATGGTGATTGCTCCTCACTGTCGGTCTGCTGGCACACATAGGCGGAAACCTGCAGGACGAGCGGGGTGAGTAGGCGAGTAGCCCAGACATCACCATGAACGCATCGCGCGGACTACTTTGTTTGGAATGATTACCCATCTTCGCTTGATCCGCGTCGGCCTTCAATCTGGCTGGCGCATGCCTTGCACTTTAAGTGGGCTAACGCACAGACCCGCCATGATGGAAAAGGAAAATTGGCTGGATGCCAAACCGAATTCTCATCATCACAGATGCCCCTGCAGATGCCAAAGCACTCAAAGCTGTGCTGAGCAGGTCAATAGAGGGGCCTTTCGCTGTCAAATGGGTGAGACGTCTTGCAACCGGGCTCAAAAGCCTGCGCGCGGGCGGTTTCGAGGCCATCATCGTGGATTTGTCACTACCTGACGGTAGCGGCATCGCCGCCTTCGAACGCTTGTACGCTGCCGCGCAACATACGCCGATCGTGACGCTGAGCGCAGGGACCGATAACACGCTGGCGATAGAGGCGGTGCAGCGCGGCGCGCAAGGCTATCTGACGAAAGGCTATTTCGTCAGCCACCTGGTGCCGCAAGTGCTGCGCAACATCATCCAGCGCAAGGCCATTGAACTCACCTACTACAATGATAAGGAACGCGCCGAAATCGCGCTCAACTCGATCAGCGACGCCGTCATCTGCACTGACATCTCCGGCAACGTCGATTACCTGAACATCGCGGCAGAAACCATGACCGGCTGGTCGCGGGCGGAAGCACACGGACGTCCGGTCGGTGAGGTGTTCAGGATCATCAATGGCGACACACTCGAGCTGGCGCCGAGTCCGGTCGACCTGGTGCTGCAGTCGAACGAGCCGATGGGATTGCATGCCGACACCGTCCTGATCCGGCGGGATGGCAGCGAAACCCCCATCGAGGATTCCGCTGCGCCTATCCATGACTGGGATGGCCGCCTGACCGGCGTAGTGATCGTATTTCATGATGTCAACGCGGCCAAAGCCATGACCATGAAAATGGCGCACCTGGCCCACCACGATTTCCTCACCGACTTGCCGAATCGCGTGCTATTGAACGACCGTATCGCGCAGGCTATTTCCTTGGCGAAACGCAACGGCACGCAACTCGCCGTGCTGTTCCTGGACCTGGACAATTTCAAGCTCATCAACGATACGTTCGGGCATGCTGGCGGCGACAAACTGCTGCAATCGGTGGCGCAACGCTTGCATACCTGTGTGCGCAGCTCCGATACTGTCAGCCGTGCGGGGGGAGACGAATTCATCATCCTGCTGTCGGGCGGCATCTACGAGCAAGACGCGGCGCTGACCGCCGACAAGATACTCGCCGAACTGGCCCGGCCACATCTTATCGACAACCGCGAATCTCAAATCACCACCAGCATCGGCATCAGCGTCTACCCGGCCGACGGCCAGGATGCGGAAACCCTGATCAGGAATGCGGACATCGCGATGTATACCGCCAAGGAAAAGGGCCACGCCAACTACCAGTTCTTTGGGTGGCGAAATGAATATCCGCACGCTCGAACGCCAAGTCATGGAAGCCAATCTACGGCGTGCGCTGGTCAGGAATAAGTTTGACCTGCATCACCAGCCCAAGGCCAATCTGGCGAATGGCAGGATCACCGGCCTAAACACTGTTGCACTGAGGAGGCGACCGCTTGTCTGACAGCACGCCTACCGGGCATTGCGCGCTGCCTTTCTGCAACGACCACCGAATTTACGAGCTGGCGTCGCTGCTTGTTCATGCGTTTGCACACACCTCGCCGACTTGCCTGATTGAGGCAGGATGTGCGAATTCTGGTGCTGCATAGCAGCGTACGCGGTATCATTCGGCTAGGGGGGGAAGTTCTATCGGGAGAATGCAGGTGACAGCCAAAAAAGCTGCGAAAAGTTTCGTTTCTGCCGCTAATGATTCAAGCGAGGCCGCGGCGGCTATCCGTATAGTCGGGATTGGCGCTTCCGCCGGCGGTCTGGAAGCTTTCGAGCAGTTTTTCCGGCATGCCCCGGCAGATAGCGGCATTGCATTCGTGCTGGTTTCGCATCTGTCTCCGGACCATGAAAGCATGCTGACTGAAATCCTGCAACGTACCACTGCCATGCCGGTAATCGAAGTGCAGGATCAGATGCAGGTTTCCGCCAACAGTGTCTACATCATCCCGCCCAACCGGGACATGACGATTTTTCATGGCAAGCTGCAACTGAACGTACCAGCGGAACCTCACGCGCAGCGTATGCCGATCGATGTGTTTCTTCGTTCGTTGGCCGAAGATCAGGGTGAAAACGCCATCGGCATCATACTGTCCGGCACGGGAACCGACGGTACCCTGGGATTGCGCGCCATTGTTGGCGCCGGCGGGCTGTCGCTAGTACAGGAACCCACCACGGCGAAGTATGACGGCATGCCCTCCAGTGCCATTCAGGCAGGCTATGCCAGCCATATCCTGCCCGTTGAGCAGATGGCTGATGTGATCATTTCCGGCGCGCGCATCCAGGGCATGCATCAACAGGTGCATGAATCACCAGCCACCTCCAGCGGCATCACACGCATTCTGATGCAGTTGCGCTCGGCCATCGGCCAGGACTTCTCCCATTATAAAAAAAGCACCATTAACCGCCGTATCGAACGCCGCATGGCGCAACACAATATCGAAGATACCCTGGTCTATGCCCGCTATCTCAAGGAGAATCCGGCCGAGGTACAAATCCTGTTCAAGGAACTGTTGATCAATGTCACCAGCTTCTTCCGCGACCCGGAAGCCTTCGACTTCCTGCAAAACGATATCCTGCCGCGACTGTGCAAGGGCAAGCCGGAAGACTACGTATTCCGCGTCTGGGTTGCGGGCTGTTCCACGGGCGAAGAAGCCTACTCTATCGCCATCCTGCTGCGTGAATGGATGGAAAAGAACCAGCAGGAGTTCAAGGTGCAGATTTACGGCACCGATCTTGACGATGATGCCATCGCTATCGCCCGTGCCGGCGTCTACCCGCCCAATATCGTTCAGGATGTCACGGCGGAGCGTCTGCATCGCTTCTTCGTCAAGGATGATGCCGGCTACCGGATCAGGAAGGAAATCCGCGAGATGGCGGTGTTCGCCATCCAGAACGTGATCAAGGACCCACCCTTCACCAGGCTTGACCTGCTCAGCTGCCGCAACCTGATGATCTATCTGGAGCCGGAGTTGCAGAACCGCCTGATTCCGGCTTTTCACTACTCACTGAAGCCGGGCGGGGTTCTGTTCCTGTCACCTTCAGAGAGCATAGGCAATCACACCGACCTCTTTACGCCCATCCAGCGCAAATGGAAGTTCTACAGCGCCACGCTCACCGCCAGATCCCCACGCACGATGATGACCAGCCCATTGGGCTGGACCGCCGGCAGTGGCAGCAAATCCCCAGAGGAAAGCATGCAGAAAACCCACGAACCCAACTTTGCCGAACTTACCAGGCGCGCGCTGGTGCAATGCTTTGCACCAGCCTCGGTGGTAACCGACCTCAAGGGCAATACGCTCTATATCCATGGCGAAACCGGGAAATACCTGCGCCCGGCACCCGGGCAGGCCAGCCTCAACATCATGGAAATGGCGCGCGAGGGGCTGGAACTGCCACTGCATGTGGCGATTCGTACCGCCGCCAGCGAGAGCACGCCTACTCTGAACCAGGAGGTGCAGGTCAAGACCAATGGTGGGTTCTCGGCGATTGGCTTGAGCGTACGGCCACTGGCCAATCCGAACGGCGGCGAGGGCTTGCTGCTTGTCAGTTTCGAGGATATTGCGACACCGGCCGTCAAACCGGGCCGCAAAAGCGCTGCCAAGCCCGCCGAAAAAGGACGCATCGAAGCACTCGAACGCGAACTGGCCTACAACAAGGAAAATTTGCAGGCCACCATCGATGCGCAACAGGCCGTCAACGAGGAACTCAAGTCCACCAACGAGGAGTTGCAATCGACCAACGAAGAGTTGCAATCAACCAATGAGGAACTGGAAACCTCCAAGGAAGAACTGCAATCGGTCAATGAGGAGCTGATCACGGTGAATGCCGAGCTGCAGAACAAGATCGAGCAACTGAGCGGCATGCAGAACGACATGAAGAACCTGCTCGACAACATCAATATCGGCACCGTGTTTCTAGACCAACACTTGGCGATACGGCGCTTCACGCGCGAGGTAACCAAGATCTACCGGCTGGTACCCTCGGACATCGGCAGGCCGCTGGCCGACATCAAGTCCGACCTGGAAGGGGAAAACCTGCTGCTGGATGCACAAGCCGTGCTGGAGACCTTGGTGCCAATCGAACGGGAACTTTGCACCAATAATGGCCTCTGGTACCTCATACGCATACAACCCTACCGCACCCTGGACAACGTCATCGAAGGCCTGGTGCTGACCTTTACCGACATCAGCCAGCGCATCAGAACTGAAGCCGCAGTACAACAGGCACGGGATCTGGCCGAGGGCATCGTCGAATCGATACGCGAACCGCTGCTGGTACTGGATGGCAACCTGCAGGTAGTGTCCGCCAACCGCGCCTTCTACCAGTATTTTCAGGCAGCGCTCGCGGACACAGTGGGTCGCAAGATTTACGACCTGGGCAATGGACAATGGAACATCGCAGCTTTGCGCGAGTTGCTGGAAGTCCTGTTGCCACACAAGCAGAACTTTGAAGGGTATGTGATGGAACATGATTTTCCCGTCATCGGCCACCGCCAGATCAGACTCAATGCACGACGTATAGAGGGCAAGGCAGGTATACCATCTTTAATCCTGCTGGCGATGGACGAGATCGGCACGAATGTGGATAAGGAGCATGCAAAATGAAACAGAAACAGAAGCAGGATTGGATACAAAAGCGCACATTGTTGAGAACCGAAGCGGAGAGTTTGGTGACGCCCATCTCTCAGCCAGGCACCGAAGCTCAGCCTGTCCAGGAGCTTATGCACGAACTTCTGGTGCACAAGGTGGAACTGGAAATGCAGAACGAAGAGCTGCGCAGAGCCTATAGCGAGCTGGAAGAAGCCAGAGATCGTTATCTGGATCTCTACGAGTTTGCCCCGATCGGTTATCTCACCATCAGCCGTGAAGGCCTGATGAGTGAAATCAACCTGCGAGGTGCAGAACTGCTGGGCGTCGACCGCACGAAGCTTGCCAGTCGCCGTTTCTCGCAAATGGTCGCCCCTCAAGACATGGATCGCTGGCATCGTCTGTTCATGCACATAATGGAACACGCCGATGGCGGAAAACTGGCGTTCGAACTGCAGATGTTGCGCGCCGACGGCTCAACTTTCGATGCCCATCTCGACTGCCTGCGTCGTGAGTCTCCCAATGCACCGCCCGTGCTACGGGTAGCCATGGTCGATATCAGCAGTCTCAAGCTCGCCGAACGTGATGCGGAGGCATGACCGGACCTGCCACGAGCACTCCTCCAGGCTAATACAGTGTCCAGCAAATCATGGATAGCCCGGCACATGAGTTCACGACTTTGATCTCGATGAATAAAAAGTCAAAAAACTGATGAAACTTTTATGCGCTGGCACTCTCATATCGTGAGTGCTAAAATGTTTTTCTAGGAGGAACATTCCCAAGATGACCAATGCCATGACCTTGCCGACAATCAGCTCAACCGACGGACTGGACCAGTACATTCGACTGGTGAAGTCCTTCCCGATGCTGAGTGCAGAGGACGAATTCGCGCTGGCAACCCGCTTGCAGAAAGATAACGATCTGGAAGCGGCCAAGCAGTTGATTCTTTCCCATATGCGTTTGGTAGTAAGCATTGCACGTGGGTATTCCGGCTACGGGTTGCCGCAGGCCGACCTGATTCAGGAAGGCAATATCGGGCTGATGAAAGCCGTCAGGAAATTCGACCCGGAGCGCGGCGTGCGCCTGGTCTCATTTGCCATGCACTGGATCAAGGCCGAGATTCACGAATATATCGTACGCAACTGGCGTCTGGTGAAGATCGCAACCACCAAGGCGCAGCGCAAGCTGTTCTTCAATCTGCGCAGCATGAAGCAAGGCTTGGGCACGCTGGACACCAAAGAGGTCAAGCACATCGCCGATGAGCTGAACGTGAAGCCGGAAGAAGTCCTGGAGATGGAAGCCCGCATGAACGGGCATGAAATCTCGCTGGAAGGCTACGGCGATGACGATGGCGAAGAAGTTTACAGCCCGATTGCCTATCTGGAAGACCCGAACGCCGAACCTTCGGAGTTTCTGGCCGAAAGACAGGCCGAGCGACTCGAAATGTCCGGGCTGGCGCAAGCCATGGAAAGCCTGGATGAGCGCAGCCGCCGCATCGTGCAGGCACGCTGGCTGCAGGAGGAAAATTCAGCCACCTTGCACGATCTGGCCAATGAATTCGGTGTGTCTGCCGAAAGAATCCGGCAGATCGAACAGAAAGCGATGCAGAAGATGCGCTTGATGCTGAGCGAAAGCCAGGCGTAATTCAGGTATCTGCCATCACAAATAAAAAAGGCTGCCAAGGCAGCCTTTTTTATTGATTCATTTTATTGTTTCAGAGCATTATCCGAACAGGATGACGGAGAATATGCTCAACCAGGACATGGTGATCAGTACGATCACAATCGTCAGCGGCAAGTTATAAAACGTAAAATAGTCTTTCATCGCTACAACCTCTATCATTTATTAGCGTCGATTTTATTCTGATTGTCGGTCTGTTTCAAGCGATTGAACGGAATCATCGGATCATCGTCATCCATCAATATCCTCTGCGCCGGACCATCCATATCGTCATACTGCCCGTTTCTGATGGCCCACAGAATGCCAAACGCAGCCAAGGCCACGAAAACCACCGTCAACCCCAGCAGAAAGAGGATAGACGAAAGCGTCATGCCACTTTGGCCTGCTCCGCATCAGCCTCGAAATTCAAGGCGTTCTTCATGTGCTGACGCAATATCTTCAATTCGGCCACCTGTGCCTGGATACTCTTCTCCATGCCTTCCAGTTCACCGATGCGGTCTTCCAGCGTATCCGTTGCCTTGTAGATACGCTTGATACTTTCCAGACGGCGGCGCAGCTGCAACTGATGCTCGCGCACCTGTGACTCCATCGGAGCGATCACCGCTTTCAACCAGTTCTCCACATCGTGGTTAGCCACTTCATAAACATGGATCACGCGACTGGCCAGTGTTTCAAAGAACTTGGAGGTCAGGGTCATTTTCTCATTGGCGATCATGTTCAATGCGGTATTGAATTGTTCCTTGTATGCACGCTCAAGCTTCGCCAGTTCCTTCTGATAGCGCAGCGTGGAGAAAGAGGGCGCGTCGGCCTTGCGCAAGCCGTGCTCCTTGGAGAACTTCTCGTACATCGCATCCATCATGTTCTTGATTTCTTCGATCTGCTTGTCGGACTGCACCATGCGATCCTTCAGATCAGCGAAGAAACCATCCATCGCTGCACGGATGCTCTTGGTGAAATTGGCCGCCACCATGGTCTCGCGGGTTTTCACCACGGATTCGCGCACGGCCTTCATGCCAAGTAGCGTGAATAACTGATTGGTCTGTTGCGAGAAAATGCTGCGCAAGGCCTGGAAGCGCTGCAGGCCCTTCTCGAAGTTCTCCTTGTCGACCTTGACCTTGCTCATCATGTGCTCGACCACATCCTCGTTCTTGCCGCGCAATCCCTTGAGCTCACCCAGTTGCTCGGTCAGACCTTGCAGACGGGCATCCAGAATCAGATGTGAATTGTTGATGAGGTCTTCGATTTCATTCTGCGTGTTGTCCCGCACGATCTCCTTCTTGGAAGGAATCAATTCCTCGGACAGCGCTTTCTCCAGTTCCGGCAGACGGCTCTTAATCAGCAAGGCATCATCGGAATTGACCTTGGCCAACAAGGCCTTCTGTGCGGAAATCGGGAATATCTGCTTGGCATCAAGGCCCAACAGCTCGGCACTGGTATTGACCTGTTTGGTCAGTTCCTTCTCAATCTGCACTTCGTCCTTCAACTCATCCCACAAACCATCGATCTTGTTGAGGACGGCCAGACGACCTTTCTGCTTCCAGCGTGTGCCGCTGATATATTGGCGCCAGACATCGATCTCGGATTTGGTGACGCCGGTATCGGCTGCCAGAATGAACAGCACGGCATGGGCATTGGGCAGCATGTTAAGCGTCAGTTCAGGCTCGGTACCGATAGCGTTCAACCCCGGGGTATCCAGAATCACCAGCCCCTGCTCCAGCAATGGGTGCGGCACATTGATCATGGCATAGCGCCAGCAGGGCACATCGATGCTGCCGTCACTGTTGAGGCTCATGGCATCATCGGAGTTGTTCGGGTCATAGAGCCCATAACGCTCGGCCTCTTCCACACTGACCTTTTTGGTCGTGCTGACCTGCTTGAATGCTTCAGCCATGCTATCGCTGGAATCGACATTAAACTCGAACACCTTCCACTCATCCGGATAGTTCTTGTATTCACTGGTGGTGACATCCGAAGTACGTGTCTCGATCGGCAGCAGTTGCAGGCAGGTCGGTTTGGATGGGTCGTAAAGCAGCTCCGTCGGGCACATCGTGGTGCGACCGGCAGTGGAAGGCAAAAGACGTTGGCCGTAGTCGGCGAAGAAAATCGCATTGATCAGCTCGGATTTACCACGCGAAAACTCGGCAACGAATGCGACATTGAGCTTGTCATCACGCAGGCGCTCGAGCAGATGCTGAATGCGCTGGTCGATTTGACCGTCATTGAGCTCCTGCTCATTGAGCCAGCTACGGTAATCACATATCGTGTCCACCAATGCCTTACGCCACTCTGCGTAAGCAGCAAACTGGTGAGCAAGTTTGTTTTCAGCCATGGTCTTCCCTGAATACTTTTTTAGTGGATATCACTTTAGCATGCCGCAAAAAATAGTCAAATTAATCAGCGCGCTAATGCGCACATTTCATCCATTTTTCAGATAAACGGAAGTCGTCTGCGGACAAACGGTATTTTGAAGCGATTTATCACATTCTGCTATCATCTTGACTTTAAGCCACTGTAGCCCGAAATGACCGGACTGACACCGAATTCTCCGCGCCCGACCGACATCCGCCTGCATCAGGCATCGCGATTGCTCGAGATTATTTTTGACGACGGCAAAAGCGCCCGGCTTTCCTGCGAATTTCTGCGCGTCTACTCCCCCTCTGCCGAGGTGCGTGGTCATGGCGCCGGCCAGGAAGTCCTGCAAACCGGCAAGGAGGATGTCGATATCACCGGCATAGAACCGGTCGGCAACTACGCCGTAAAATTGGTATTTTCCGACGGGCACGACACCGGCCTTTACTCCTGGGATTACCTCTACGAACTTGCCGCAAATTACGAGGCCCTGTGGCTCGAATACCTTGGAAAACTGGCGATGGCCGGAATCAAACGCAAGGAAACACCATGAACGAGAAAAACACCACGCACTTTGGCTTTCAAACCGTAGCCGAGGCTGAGAAGGCCAAAAAGGTCGGCGAGGTCTTCCATTCGGTCGCCCGCAAATACGACCTCATGAATGACGTCATGTCTTTCGGCATGCACAGGGGCTGGAAGCGTTTTGCGGTTGAAGTCAGCGGCGTCTCCAGAGGCGATCGCGTACTCGACATCGCCGGCGGTAGCGGCGACCTGTCACGACTGTTCGTCAAAAAAGTGGGCGACAGCGGTGAAGTTATCCTGACCGACATCAATGCCTCAATGCTTGCCGTTGGCCGCGATCGCCTGATCGACGACGGAGTGACGGTACCGGCACTGCAGTGCGATGCCGAAAAACTGCCCTTCCCTGACCAGCATTTCGATTGCGTCATTGTCGCCTTCGGCCTGCGCAACATGACGCACAAGGAAACGGCACTGGCAGAAATGCAACGCGTACTGAAAGTTGGCGGCCGGCTGCTGGTGCTGGAGTTCTCACAGATCTGGAAGCCGCTGGCGCCGGTTTATGACGCCTACTCATTCAAACTGCTGCCATTGATGGGCAAGATCTTCGCCAGGGATGCAGACAGTTACCAGTATCTGGCGGAATCCATCCGCATGCATCCGGACCAGGAAACCCTGAAACAGATGATGCTGGGTGCCGGCTTCGCCAAGGTCGATTACTACAACCTCGCCGCTGGTGCTGTTGCACTGCACAAGGGCTGGAAGCTTTGAGACCATGTTCAAACCGCTACTCACCCGTCTACTGAATCACTTGATCAACCAGAATGTCTGGGCCAAGGAGCAATTGCAGCCGTTCGGCGGCAAAACCGTCAAATTCACCATCCCGCCATTCAGTGCACATCTGACCGTACTGGAAGATGGCGGACTGGCCATGGCAGGCGAATCCTCGACTGCCGATGCCAGCATCACCGTGCCACCATCGGTCGCACTCAGATTGCTGGCCAACGACGATGCCGCTTCCACGCTGGCGACACTGGAAGGCGACACCGAACTGGCGGCCACGCTGGCAAAAGTCCTGCGCGGCATGTCATGGGAATATGAAGAGGACCTGAGCAAGGTCATCGGCGACATTCCGGCGCATCAACTGGCCGAATTCGGCCGCAAGGCCAGTCGTGAGATCAAAGGCCAGAGCCTGAATCTGATGCAGATGCTGGTCGAGTACTGGCAGGAAGAACAGCCGATGCTCGCCAAGAAGCGTCACGTGGAAGCCTTCAATCAGGAGGTCGATACGCTGCGTGAAGATACCGAGCGCCTGGAAAAACGGATTGAAAAACTGTCCGAGAAAATCAAACCCGATAATCACTGACGGCCCACTTAACCTTCAAGTCAGCAAAGATCCGTTTTCATGCGCCTGTTTCGTCTGATCAAAATCCTCGTTGTGACACTGCGCTTCGGCCTGGATGAACTGATCCTCAGCCATTCCAGACTACGCCCGTTACAACAACTGATTCGCATACTGCTGTTCTGGCGCCGCCTGCATCAGTCACGCGGCGAACGCCTGCGCTTGGCACTCGAGGCACTGGGGCCGATCTTCGTCAAATTCGGTCAGGTGCTATCCACCCGGCGCGATCTCATTCCACCAGATGTTGCCGAAGAACTTTCCAGGCTACAGGACAAGGTGCCCCCTTTCCCCTACGCCCAGGTCGAACAGATCATCGAGGCATCATTCGACAAACCCATCCACGAAGTCTTCGGACAATTCGAGAAAACGCCAGTCGCCAGCGCCTCTGTCGCCCAGGTGCATTTTGCCAACCTGCCTGATGGCCACCCGGTAGCGGTCAAGATCCTGCGTCCCAACATCGCCGAAGTAATCGAAAAGGATCTGCAGCTGCTGGATACCGCCGCCTGGCTCATGCAAAACCTGTGGGATGAAGGCAAACGTCTGAAGCCGCGCGAAATCGTCGCCGAATTCGCCCGCCACACCCACTCCGAACTCGACCTCATGCTGGAAGCTGCCAATTGCAGCCAGCTGAAGCGCAACTTCACCAAGAGCAAGCTGCTGCTGGTCCCTGAGGTCTACTGGGACTGGTGCCGCCAGCAGGTCATGGTGATGGAGCGCATGCAGGGCACACCCGTCAGCCAGGTCGGACATCTGCGCAATCTCGGCATCGATATCCCCAAGCTTGCCAGCGACGGCGTCGAAATCTTTTTCACCCAGGTTTTCCGCGACGGCTTCTTCCACGCCGACATGCATCCCGGTAACATCCTGGTCGCGGACGACGGACGTTATATCGCGCTGGATTTCGGCATCATGGGCACCCTGAACGATGTCGACAAGGAATACCTGGCGCGCAACTTCCTCGCCTTCTTTCGTCGCGATTACCGCGAGGTGGCCAAGGCCCATATCGAATCCGGCTGGGTGCCCAGGGATACGCCGATCGACGAATTCGAAACCGCGATCCGCGCTGTCTGCGAACCGATTTTCGACAAGCCGCTGAGAGAAATCTCCTTCGGCCGTACCCTGCTCAGCCTGTTCCAGATGGCACGCCGCTTTGGCGTCATCATCCAGCCGCAGCTGATCATGCTGCAAAAAACGCTGCTCAACATCGAAGGCCTCGGACGCGAACTCGATCCCGATCTCGATCTGTGGAAAACCGCACGCCCCTATCTGGAACGCTGGATGTCCGAGCAATTGGGATGGCGCAGTGTGGTGCAGAACGTACAGGCCGAGTTGCCATACTGGGGCAAGATATTGCCGCAGGTACCGCGTCTGCTGCAGCAGCAACTGCAAAAAAGTCACGACAATCCGCTCAATGAAGAGCTCCGTCTGCTCATCAAGGAGCAACAGAAACAGACGCGATGGCTGCGCATCATCGGCTTCACGCTGGCCGGCCTGCTGGCCTGGCAACTCGCTGCACATTTTCTGCTTTAGGCAGCAAACCTGCACGTTGCACAAGGTATGGTATTTGCTAGAATCTAGCCGCCGAGTGGTGCGCGACATGGCTTCTGCGATTCAGTGATGAAAGCCGCAGCGGATCCGCCCGGATTTCGATTGCATATTTTCACGGCGACAGCGCCAGCAAAGGATCAAGCGTGCTACTAGGCTTTGTGATTATTTACCTGGTCATATCCATCGGCATCGGCGTCTATGGCGCCACCAAAGTACACAATTCGCGAGATTATGTAACGGCCGGACGCAGTCTGCCGCTACCCATGATCATGGCCATGGTATTCGCCACCTGGTTCGGGGCGGAAACAGTCCTCGGCATCCCGGCCACTTTCCTCGACGAAGACATGGGCGGACTGATTTCCGACCCTTTCGGCGCTTCGCTCTGCCTGATCCTGTTCGGCCTGTTCTTCGCCCGCCCGCTCTACCGCATGAACCTGCTCACCATCGGCGACTTCTATCGTAGCAAATACAACCGCTTCGTCGAGGTCATGGTCGCCATCGCCATCGCGCTGTCCTATCTTGGCTGGGTCGCGGCGCAAGTCACGGCATTGGGGCTGGTCTTCAGCGTACTTTCGGACGGCAGCATCACGCAGACCCAGGGCGTTATCATCGGCGCTTCGATTGTGCTGATCTATACGCTTTATGGCGGCATGTGGTCGGTAGCGCTGACCACCTTCGTGCAGATGATCGTCATCGTGCTCGGGCTGCTCTGGATCGGCTGGCTGGTTTCGGATATGACCGGCGGCATAGCACCGGTCATCAGCCATGCCCATGAAGCCGGCAAATTCAACTTCTGGCCGGAGTTGAACAGCATCGCCATGCTCGCCTTTATCGCCGGCCTGCTGACCATGGGCTTCGGCTCTATCCCGCAACAGGACGTGTTTCAACGCGCCAATGCCTCGAAGAACGAGAACATCGCAGCATGGGGCTCGATCGGCGGCGGCATCGCCTACTTCCTGTTTGCCGCCATCCCCCTGTTTCTCGCCTACTCGGCCACGCTGATCGATCCACAAAAAGTCGCAGCGCTGCTCAGCAGCGGCAATGCGGAACATATCCTGCCGAACCTCGTCATTGACCACCTGCCCATGTATGCCCAGGTCGTGTTCTATGGTGCCCTGCTCTCGGTCATCATGAGTACCGCTTCCGGCACCTTGCTGGCACCCTCGGTCACCATTTCCGAGAACATCCTGAAAGGCATGTTCGGCCCAATGAGCGACGCCCATTTCCTGCGCATGATGCGTATTGTCGTCGTGCTGTTCTCTGTAGGTGTCACGGCTTACGCCCTGTGGGCGGTCGACAGGGAAACCGGCATCCATCACATGGTAGAGAACGCTTACAAGGTGACGCTGGTGATGGCCTTCACACCCCTGGTCGCCGGCATTTACTGGAAACGCGCCAACGGCCAGGGTGCCGTCTTTGCCATCCTGCTGGGTCTAGCAACCTGGATACCGCTGGAGATTCTGGCACCGGAAGGCGACATCCCGCCACAATTCGCCGGTTTCATCATGAGCATCATCGGCATGGTGGCCGGCTCGCTGTTGCCGACCCTGAGCATTCTTAGAAAGAGATAGTGATTCAGCGCTGGCAGCGCCGGCAGAAGAAGGTCGAGCGCTGCCCCAGCCGAATCGACTGGATCGGCAATCCGCAGACCTTGCATGAAGCGTCCGTGCGACCGTAGACGAAATATTCCTGTTGAAAATAGCCCGGATTGCCGTCCGCGCCGAAGAAATCGCGCAAGCTGCTACCACCTGCTCGCAGGGCATCCCGCAAAGTCGCCTTGATCTCTTCCACCAGCTTGCCACAGCGCTTTCTACTGACCTTGTTCGCTGCGGTGCGCGGATCGACACCGGCGCGGAACAATGATTCGCTGGCATAGATATTACCTACGCCTACAACCAGATGACTATCCATGATGACGTTCTTGATCGGCGCAGTCTTGTTGCGCAACTGCTGATACAGCCAGTCGCCGTGAAAACTCTCATCCAGCGGTTCAGGACCCAGCACCTTGAGCAGCACATGCTCTTCCGGCACTTGGCCAGCCCACAGCACCGCACCAAAGCGACGCGGATCGCGCAGGCGCAAAACATGGCCATCAGCAAAATGTAGATCGAAATGGTCATGTTTGGCAGGAGGCTCGTCCTTGGCCAGCAAACAGATTCGGCCGGACATGCCGAGATGCAACAACAGCGTGCCCGATTCGAAACGCGCCAGTATGTATTTGCCACGGCGGCTCAGTTCAAGCAGCGGCTGATGCTTCAGGGTTTCAGTGAGGTGCGCCGGGATCGGCCAGCGCAGGGAGGGATTTCTGATGACGACCTGACTGACCGTCTGCCCGAGCAACGGGAGCAGGCCCCGCCGCGTCGTTTCTACTTCGGGCAATTCAGGCATGATGCCGGATTATCCAGGAAACCACAGTTGGACGTGCTCGAGTGTGCGCCGGGCGACCATCGTCAAAGGTACGCATCCAAGCATTTACGGGGCATTCAAGCGCAAGGCGAGCGGTCAACTGCGGTTTCCAGGATTACTCTTCCTTCGGGATATGCACCGGCGGATTGAGCATGGCAAAGCCGATATCAGGCGCAAAGTGATAGATCAGCCCCTCGTCCGGACGGCCAAGCAACAGCTCGGGAGACTCCTGGATCTTGTCGAAATGCACCTTGCCGCCACCTTCCAGCTTGACCTCGAATGAAGGATAAGTGGTTTTATAGTCAGGCTTGTACGGCTCGACCGACTTGGCAGGCGACTGTATCCAGGTCACCTCCAGCCACTCATTCATTTCATCCTGGATCGGCTTGGCATTCTCGGCCGACGCCTTCCACTTGCCGTCCTGCAGATCCACATTCAGGCGTATATCTTCCCACTGCTCCAGCCAGGAAAAATCGAAACCGGCGATCTTTTCCGTAGGCTTCAATGGCTTCTTGTCTATCATTTCCAGCACTTGCGTACCTGCGGACTCGCTATAGGTTGGATCCAGCAGATAAACGGCATCCTGATAGGCGACATACTGCTCGCTGCTCACCGGGTTATAGGTACCGAACAGGAACTCGTGGTCATCCAGTCTGAGTTTCAGCTTGGGTTGGTCCAGGCCATACTTTTCCAGATCATCACCCGGAAACTTCTCTGTGCTGGCCGCTGCCACGATGGACAGGATACGCTGCACCGATGGCTGGTCAGCACGAGCCTTGTACGGCTGGGTCAGATGCCAATAACCATCAACCTTCTCGAAGGTGACCGGTGCCTTGGCAGGGAACTCGATACTCAAACGGGAGAAATCACCCAGCTTCAAGTCCGATATTTCATGGGCAGTCGGTCCGACCACTTCAGGCTGCGGACGCAGATAGAGAAAAGCGACGATACCTGCTATCAGCAATAGCAGCCCGAGATTTACCAGCCAGCGTTTAATCATGCTTTACGACGTTTCCACCAGATTAATACACCTGCCACCAGCAACACGATAGGCAGTACCAGACGGAATCCGAAGAAGATCAGCATGGTCAGGAACCTGTTCCATGGATCGCTCGGAATCACCACATTCACATCCTTCAGCGGCTTGGGCAGGATGGTGATCAGGTCATCATCGCCAGCCAGCCAGTTGACGATATTGATACCGAAGTCGAGGTTGCCGCCGTTACCGATAAAGGTATTCGCCAGGAAGTTGCCGTTACCGACAACGACGACGCGCTGGCCCTTTTTGCCATACTCGCGCTCCAGCGCCACGGCAATATTGATCGGGCCCGGGATATCGGTCTTGCTGTCAAAGCTGGCCTTGCTGTTCGCATCCATCTTGCCGGTTTCCAGCCAACCGTTCGGTGCCACTTCAACCAGACGGCTGACTTTCCAGCCGAACTCGAATGAGTCGGCCGCATCGATCATGCGCGCTTCAGGATAGAGGGTACGCAACATGAAGTTCTTGGTAATGGCATGCTCACCATAGGTATTGGCGAAAGCAACCTTGGGATCGGCGCCATATTGCGAGGAGGAGAGGTCGATGACCATTCCCGGCGTGATCTGCAGGCCCAAATACTCGGCCAGCGGTTCCAGACCACGCAGGTTTTCATCATCCAGCAGCCACAGCAGGTTGCCACCCTTCTCGACGTAATCCTTGATCTTGACGACTTCGATCTCGCTGATATCGACCTGCGGGCTGGCGATCACCAGCATGGCGCCATTGCTCGGCACTTCCTGCACCAGCGTCAGGTCGGGGTTGGCGAGCTTGAAACCTTTCTTTTCCAGCTGCGCACCGAATTCACCGATGTCGTGATTCTTCAGGCCGAGCAGATTGCGTTCACCATGGCCATCAAGGTACATCACGGCCCTGTCGCGGCTACGGGACAAGCGCACCAGCAGGTTGGTCATATCCTGTTCGACATAAGGTGGCACCAGGCGGTCTTCGCGCTGCTGATACTCGACGATCACTTCGCCCTCGGCACGGATACCGGCTTCCTGTGCCAGCTTAGGCTCTTCAGCAGGGTTGATGAACTCGAACTTGAGGTCGGGTTTCGCACGCTGATAGCGCACGATAAAGTCATTGATGGCCTTGCGGTAGGCGTCATCCTGGGAGACGAACACACGCATGTTGACCGGCCCATCCATCTGCTTGAGGACGTTGATACTACCCTCGGTCAGGGTATTGCGCGTACTTTGCGTCACGTCGTGGGAATAGCTGTATTCACGGGACAAAAAGCCGACCAGAAAAATCAGGATGAGGAACAGCAAAACAAAGAAACTGTTTTGCACCATCAGCTGTAAACGTAGTTTGCGGTTAGTTTTCATATCAATCTGTTCCAATTAGCCGCGTAGACGGTCTGCATCGAGACGACGGATCGTCAAAGTCAGGAAAGTAATAATAAAGAGGATGAAATAGGCGAAATCCCTGGTATCCAGCAGACCGCGCGAGAACGGCTCGAAATGGCGCATCAACGACAGATAGGCCATGGTGCTGGTCGGGTCGCCGGCAAGGAAGTGATCCAGGATCAGCAGTGCGAACAGCGCGACAAAAGTGATGATGCCGGCAACGACAGGCTGATGCGTCAGGCTGGAAACATAAATCCCGAGCGCCGAGAAGCTGGCTACCAGCAACCACAATCCAAGCACATTGGACAGGATGTAACCGAAATCGACATTGGTCCACAGGTTCATGGAAGAGACCATCGCCGCCATGAAGACGATGATGATGCTGAGGAAACCGACCAGGCCGAGGAATTTGCCGATGACGATCTCCGTAATCGACAGCGGCGCGCTGAACAGGAAAGTCAGCGTCTGCTGACGTCTTTCTTCACTGATCAGGCGCATGGAAAGCAAGGGCACGGCAAACAGCATGACAAAGGAAGCGATGCCAAACACATTCTGGCCGACGAAGGCGGTGATGCCGATACGCTGTTCAGGCCGCATGGCGCCGGACATGGTCTGGAAATACTGATCGACACCGATCAGGAAGAAGGTGCCGAAGACGAATTGCAGCAAAGCCAGTATCACCCAGCCCATTGGGGAGGAGAACAGACTTTTCAGCTCTTTTCTAACAATATTGAAAATCATGGGGTGCAACCTCTATTAAAGCGTCAGGTAATCAGCTCGCCTGCTCGGCGGCTTCTTGATAGGTCAATTGGACAAAGACGTCTTCCAGGCTGGTCTGATCATGGTTGATCTGATGCAAACCCCAGCCGTTGCTGACAGCAGCCTGTACCAAGGCCTCGGCCGGTGACTGTCCTTCGTTGTAGCGCACGCGCAAGAGGCCCGGGCTGACCTGCTCGACTGCAACCACGCCTTCGATCGCCAGCAAGGCCTCTGCCGCCGGTGGATTGTTCAGGCCGACCAGCAGACGATTGCCGCGGCGCTGCTGTTTCAGCACGTCAATACCGCCGCTGAATACCAGCTTGCCCAGATGAATGATCTGCACATGGTCGCAGACCATCTCGACTTCGGGCAGGATATGAGTAGAAAGAATCACGCTGTGTTCGCCACCCAGCTCCTTGATCAGCGCACGGATGTCACGGATCTGGATGGGGTCCAGACCGACGGTTGGCTCGTCCAGGATGACGACCATGGGGTTGTGAATGATTGCCTGCGCAATGCCGACACGCTGCTGGTAACCCTTGGACAGATTCTCGATCAGGCGCTTGCTCATCTCGGTCAAACCGCAACGTTCTTTCGCGCGCTCAATCGATTTCTTGACCTGAGCGCCCTTGACGCCATGCAGGCGTGCAGCCACAGCCAGATACTCGTCAACGGTAAGTTCGCGATACAGGGGCGGGGTTTCCGGCAGATAACCGATCAAGGCCTTGGCCTCTTTCGGATTCTCGATCATATCGATACCGCAAATCTTGATACTGCCCGCACTGGGTGCCAGATTGCCGGTGATCATCTTCATGGTGGTGGACTTGCCGGCACCATTCGGGCCGAGAAAGCCCAGGACCTCACCCTTGCTCAGATTGAAACTGACATCGCTGACCGCCTCGCGGCCACCATAGATGCGGGTCAGGTGACTTGCCTCAACAGTTACTGTACTCATATGCTTGCTACATCCGGTTGGAGATAAATTGTGGCTAATGATTTGAGGGCGCTAAATTAAGAAAACGCCTGACATGTGTCAAGCGTTAGTCAAAATTCGTACATGCTATCCGTAGATTCTGGAGTCCAGCTGATATTAAAAGTTCCAGCTGGAAAAGTTCAGCCCAAAAAGCTATAGTCAAACCTCATTATGGATGAACTTGTAACCACTGTCACGGACAAACCATCAATCCCCACAATCCAGATTTAATCATCGAGCGACCCAATGATTCTGACCCTGTCCATGCGCCAATTATTCACGCTGACCGCCTTTGCAGCCGGCATGGCGCTTATCAATCCTGTTGCTCAATCTGCGGACAGTTCCAGCACTCCCGCTACGGAAGATGCCTCACTAACCCCTGATTTCATTTACAAGTATCTGGTCGGCGAAGTCGCAGGCCAGCGTGGCGAACTTGGCCTGGCCAGCAACCTGTTTCTTGATCTGGCCAAAAGCAGCCGCGATGCCAGGCTCGCCGAACGCGCAACCAAGGCTGCCATCTACGGCAACAACCCGGCCGTTGCGGTACAAGCGGTAAGCCTGTGGTCTGAACTCGATCCCGACTCGGTAGACGCACAACAAACCACCGTTCAAATGCTGGTCAGCACCGGCCGACTGGCCGAAACCAAACCATACCTCGACAAATTGCTGGCAAAGGAAGATACCCGGGCCAACGGCTTTCTCTATTTGCACAGCCTGTTTTCCAGACAAACGGACAAACAGGCGGTACTTGAACTGGTTCAGGAACTGGCAGCCAAGTACCCGGCCCTGCCCGAATCACATTTCGCCATCGCACAGGCCGCCTGGGATGCCGGCAAGCGCGAACTGGCGCTGGAGCAACTTGCCCTTGCCGAAAAACTCCGCCCCGGCTGGGAAATGGTTGCACTGCTGCAAGGACAGATACTGTTCGCAGACTCGCCTGATCTGGCCGTCAATTACTACCAGGATTTTCTGAAGAAGCATCCCGATGCCAACGAAACCCGTCTTTCATTCGCACGCCTGCTCGTTAACCAGAAACGATTTGAAGAAGCGAAAAAAGAGTTCGTCAGACTGGCTTCCGCCTCGAAGGAAAACCCTGAAATTCTGGTTGTTGTAGGCCTGCTGTCCTTTCAGTCCGGCGCATACAAGGAGGCCGATGCCTACTTTCTCGACGCCCTGAACTCCGATTATGCCGACAAGGATCAGGTTTACCTCTACCTCGGCCATAGCGCAGAAAAGCAAGGCCAGGATCAATTGGCGCTGGACTGGTACAGCAAGATTCAGCCGGGTGAACGCTATCTGGATGCAAAACTGAATATCGCCTATGTACTCAGCCGCACCCAGGGTGTGGATGCCGGCATACAAACACTGAAATCGCTGGATGAATTGCACAGCACCCAGCAGGCCACTGTCAACCAGGCCATCGCCAGCTTGCTGACCCAGGCCAAACGCGATGCCGAGGCTTACGCCATCCTGCAGGAAACCGTCAGCAAGCTGCCCAACACACCCGACCTGATCTACGACCTCGCCATGGTAGCCGAGCGCCTGCAGAAACTGGACGTCATGGAGCGCGAGCTGCGCAAGCTGATCCAGCTGAAGCCGGATTATGCCGCTGCCTACAATGCCCTCGGCTACTCTTTCGCCGACCGCAACATCAACCTGCCTGAAGCCTACAGCCTGATTGAAAAAGCGCTGCTGTTGAGGCCAAACGACCATTACATCATGGACAGCATGGGTTGGGTCCATTACCGCATGGGCAGCCTCGACAAGGCTTTGGATTACCTGCAAAAAGCCTACAGCACCCAGACCGACCCAGAGATCGCCGCCCACTTGGGCGAAGTGCTGTGGCAACGAGGCCAGCGCGATGAGGCCATCAAAACCTGGGAAGAGGCTTTGCAATCCCATCCAGACAATGAAATCTTGCTAAATACCAGCAAACGCTTCCTGCGCTAACTCATGCGAATTCCTTATTCCAGCTGGCTGGGCATTTTCAGCCTGCTATTGCTCAGCGGTTGTGCCGGCCTGCAACCCGCAGTCGAAAGCCCGCTGCCGACCCCGGTGGGCAATCCTGCCGATCTCAATCGAGCCCACCTGGAACAACTGGCGACGATCGACCAGTTCTATCTGCAGGCGCGCATCGGCATTCAGGCCAACGGCAAGGGCTCTTCCGGCAGTACGCGCTGGCGCCACAACGTCGAAGGCAACGACATCTCCATGCTGTCTCCGGTCGGTGGCACGGTTGCCAAGATCATCACCAACAGCGATGGAGTGACCTTGACCACCAACGACGGCAAGATATTGCAAGCCAGCGATGCCGAAGCGCTGACCGAAGAACACCTGGGCTGGCGGCTACCGCTGCAGGGGTTGCCTGACTGGGCACTGGGACGACCGACCAGGCATACCTTTGATGAAATGCAGTGGGACAGCATCGGCCGCATCACCCGGCTGAAGCAGGACGGATGGGATATCGAATATCCTGAGTACATGGAGGCCGGCGGCTATCGGCTACCGAAAAGGATCAACCTGCGCAGCCGCAATCTCACACTCAAACTCATCATTGAACGCTGGGACGATCTCGTCGCCACATCCACACTGCCCACTTCAGCCCAGAAATAAACCCGTGTCCGATCATTCCGCATTCCAGTCCTTTGCTGCACCAGCCAAAATCAACCTGTTCCTGCACGTCACCGGCCGTCGCGCTGACGGCTATCACGAACTGCAGACCGTGTTCCGCCTATTGGATTTTCATGACACCCTGCATATCCGGGTCACAATGGATGGCAAAATTTCCCGCAGTTCCGGCAATTCAACGGTCGCGGAAGAAGACGATCTGGTAATCCGTGCCGCCCGGCTACTGCAACAACACAGCCAATGCAGCCAGGGCGCCGAGATCGCCATTGAAAAGCGCATCCCCATGGGTGGCGGCCTCGGCGGCGGTAGTTCGGATGCAGCTTCAACGTTACTGGCCCTGAACCATCTGTGGCAGCTTGGCCTGCGACGTGACGAATTGCAGAAACTGGGCGTGCAGCTTGGTGCTGACGTGCCGGTTTTCATTTTCGGCAGGAACGCCTGGGCCGAAGGCATAGGTGACCAATTGCAGGCTGTAAGCCTGGAGCCGAAGCATTATCTGGTCATCACACCAGCCGTGCATGTCTCCACTGCAGAAATTTTTACTAACAGGGAATTGACAAGAAACACGAATCCCACCACAATAGCGGCCTTTTCCAGAGAGGCATTTTCTGGTCGGTTGTACAGCGGCATGTTGCACAATGACCTTGAATCTGTCGTTTTCAGGCATTACCCTGCAGTAGCGGCGTGCATGACATGGTTGAGCAGTTTTGCTCCCGCCCGCATGAGTGGCTCCGGTGCTTCGGTTTTTGCGGAATTCGCATCGCTGGACGAAGCAAAAGCTGCATATGACGCAATGCCGGAGGAAATCGCTGGAACAAGCGTTGCAGGCTTTACAGCATCAAGTTTGGAACAGCATCCCTTATACGGGATGACATTTTGAACATTTGAAGTTTGTGAAGACAGGAACAGAGTAATACAGATTAATTGGGGAGTCGCCAAGCTGGTTAAGGCACCGGATTTTGATTCCGGCATGCGAAGGTTCGAATCCTTCCTCCCCAGCCAAAAAACTTAAGCGTGTAATTGTTTTACACGCTTTTATTTTTTATTAAAAGGGAATCCACTGTGGCCAATGGCGACATGATGGTATTTACCGGCAACGCCAATCCCCGGCTTGCCGCAGAAGTTGTCAGCCACCTTGGCATCGGCCTTGGCCGTGCGACCGTAGACCGCTTCAGTGACGGCGAGGTCATGGTTGAGCTGATGGACAATGTGCGTGGCAAGGATGTCTTTGTCCTGCAATCCACCTGCATGCCGACCAATGACAACCTGATGGAAGTCATGGTCATGGTCGATGCGCTGCGCCGCTCCTCTGCCGGCCGCATCACCGCAGCGATCCCCTATTTCGGCTATTCCCGTCAGGACAGACGCCCACGCTCCGCACGTGTGGCCATTACCGCCAAGGTCGTCGCCAACATGCTGACCATCGTCGGTGTCAACCGCGTGCTGACCATGGACCTGCACTCCGACCAGATTCAGGGTTTCTTTGATATTCCCGTTGACAACATTTATGCCACACCTCTGCTGTTGAGCGATCTGTGGCGTTGCAATTACGACAACCTGGTTGTCGTTTCCCCTGACGTTGGCGGTGTGGTGCGTGCCCGTGCCGCTGCCAAGCAACTGAATTCCGATCTGGCGATCATCGACAAGCGTCGTCCGAAACCCAATGTCGCCAAGGTCATGAACATCATCGGCGATGTGGCCGACCGCACCTGCGTCATCATGGATGACATGGTCGATACCGCCAACACCCTGTGCGAAGCCGCCTCTGCCCTGAAGGCGCAAGGCGCGGTGAAAGTGGTCGCTTACTGCACGCACCCGGTGCTGTCCGGTGCCGCGATTGAACGCATCACCAATTCCGAGCTGGATGAGCTGGTCGTGACCAACACCATCCCGCTGCGTGCAGATGCTGCCGCCTGCAGCAAGATTCGCCAGATCAGCGCTGCCGAACTGCTGGCAGAAACGATACGCCGAATCAGCAATGAGGATTCCGTCAGCTCCTTATTCATGGAGTAATGACACAAGTTTCGACCGGATACCAAAAGTAAAACGGTCACAACCCTGCTATCTGGTCGCGGATAGCAGTAATTTAGGAGTAGTAAAATGGAAATTATCGTTCAAGCAAAGAAACGCGAAAGCAAAGGTACGAGTGCGAGCCGCCGCCTGCGTCGCGCTGGCACAGTGCCAGGTATCGTTTATGGTGGTGACAAGGATGCAGTCAGCCTTGAGTTCGATCACAAGAACCTGTTCCTGGAATTCCGTCACGAAGCATTCCATGCGTCCATCCTGACGCTGGACGTAGAAGGCAAGAAGGAATCCGTATTGTTGCGCGATTACCAACTGCACCCAGTTCGCAACACCATTCAGCACATCGACTTCCAACGCGTCAGCGCCACTGAGAAGATCCACGTGAAGGTACCATTGCACTTCGTTAACGAAGAAATCGCTCCTGGCGTCAAGCTCGGTGGCGGCCTGGTAACCCACATCCTGACCGAAGCTGATATCAGCTGCCTGGCCAAGGATCTGCCCGAGTTCATCGAAGTGGATCTGGCAAACCTGGAAGCCGGTCACTCCATCCACCTGTCCGAAATCAAGCTGCCCAAGGGCGTTGAATTCGTTCAACTGGTACACGGTGAAGACACTGCAGTTGTTTCCATCGCCAAGCCACGTGGCGGCAGCGCTGCGGATGAAGAAGAAACCGCAGCTGAAGCCCCAGAAGCTCCAGCAGCCGAGTAATCTCTGCCAGGTGACTGAAAAGCGCGCGTTTTGGGCAACCAAAACGCGCGTAATCATTTATGGCTAATCATTCCGGTATTCAATTATTCGTCGGTCTGGGCAACCCGGGTGCCCAGTATGCGGCTACGCGTCATAACGCCGGTTTCTGGTGGGTAGACCAGATTGCCGCGGAAAACGCCTGCCGGCTCAACCACGAATCCAAATTCTTCGGTGATGCGGGGCGTTTCAAATCCGCAGACCGTGAAGCCTGGCTGCTGAAGCCAGCAACCTTCATGAACAAGAGCGGCCGCGCCGTTGCGGCACTGGCCAATTTCTACAAAATCCCGCCTGAAGCCATCCTGGTCATCCATGATGAACTGGATCTGCCGGCCGGCAGCATCAAGCTGAAAAAAGGCGGCGGCCATGGCGGTCACAATGGCCTCAAGGATATCGTCGCCTGCCTCGGCACCAACGACTTCTGGCGTCTGCGCATCGGCATCGACCATCCGGGCGACCGTAACGCCGTGGTCAACTACGTGCTGAATGCACCCATGAAGGAAGAGCAACGTGCAATCGATGAAGCCATCGATGCCAGCACCACCGTCCTGCCTGCCCTGCTGGAAGGGAATATGGAAGCGGCCATGCTGAAATTGCACACCAAGGCCTGATAATAAATATTGCCAATCAGTCTGATGAAATACCAAGGCCGGTCAAACGGCCCTAATTAATGAATCGAGAGAAATAATGAAGTGTGGAATCGTCGGTTTGCCAAACGTGGGTAAATCCACCCTGTTCAATGCCATCACCCGTGCCGGTATTGCGGCTGAAAACTATCCGTTCTGTACCATCGAGCCAAATGTCGGCATCGTTGAAGTGCCGGACCCGCGCATGCAGGCGCTGATCGACATCGTCAAGCCGCAACGCGTGCAACCCGCCATTGTCGAATTCGTCGACATCGCCGGCCTGGTGGCAGGTGCCTCCAAGGGCGAAGGCCTGGGCAACAAGTTCCTCGCCAACATCCGCGAAACCGACGCCATCGCCCACGTCGTGCGCTGCTTTGAAGACGGCAACGTCGTCCACGTTGCCGGCAAGGTAGACCCGATCTCCGACATCGAAGTCATCAACACCGAACTGGCGCTGGCCGACATGGAAACGGTGGAAAAGACCCTGCAGCGCGAAGGCAAGAAAGCCAAATCCGGCGACAAGGACGCCATCGCCCTCTGCAACCTGCTGGAAACCATCCAGAAGCATCTGGACCAAGGCAACCCGGTCCGCACGCTGAACCTCGATGCCGACCAGCTCGCCCTCATCAAGCCGCTGTGCCTGATTACCGTCAAGCCGGTGATGTACCTCGCCAATGTCAATGAAGACGGCTTTGGCGACAACCCGCTGCTGGCAAAGGTAGAAGAACTGGGCAAGAAGGAAAACGCCCCGGTCGTTGCCATCTGCGCCAAGATCGAAAGCGAAATCGCCGACCTGGAAGATGAAGACAAGACCCTGTTCCTCGAAGAAATGGGCCTGACCGAAGCCGGTCTGGATCGCGTGATCCGCGCCGCCTACAAACTGCTGGGGCTGGAAACCTACTTCACCGCAGGCGTGAAGGAAGTGCGTGCCTGGACCATCCACCACGGCTCCACCGCCCCTCAGGCCGCCGGCGTCATCCACACCGATTTCGAACGCGGCTTCATCCGCGCCGAAGTTATCGCCTATGACGACTTCGTCAAATACAAAGGCGAACAAGGTGCCAAGGAAGCCGGCAAGATGCGCGTCGAAGGCAAGGCCTACGTCGTGCATGATGGCGATGTGATGCACTTCCTGTTCAACGTCTAAGCCAAAAAAATCGGTTTTTGGCTTTGACTTAAAGCCCGTGAAAAACTAAAATAGCGGGCTTCGTAGAAATACCGATTTCACCCGGTGATGTAGCTCAGCTGGTTAGAGCGATGGATTCATAATCCATAGGTCGAGGGTTCAAGTCCCCCCATCACCACCATCAAAAAGGCCTCCAGAATCTGGAGGCCTTTTTCATTTAGCAGCCTGAAAGAGGGATTAATTTACTCCGACCCCATTCCCCCCCCCCCGGAGCAGCACTGAGGCCAGAGGCTATTTCTCAGCCCCCTGATTGGGCTGTGGGCACAGAGCTGTACTATGTCCAAAATTAAATAAGTCATAATCCATTACTTATTAACGACCTGATTAAAAGCCATATCGTTACAAAGAAACTCAATATCATTATGGAATTAAACATTCCTTCGAGTGTTTCTTTTTCATTCGCTTTTTTCAATTCGCTTTCCACCTCGCCCCCGCCTGCGTATGCCTTCATTACCGTTTCACGATCGAAATGTTTCCGAAGTTCATCCAGACGCATTCTCCCTTTCTTCAAAGGCACTGACATCTCGCATATCAGATACATCCCGACAACAAGAACAAAAATAGAAATAAGCATTAGCGCAACATATTCCCAATTTGCAAGTTTCGGTTCAGCTAATCTGGGTATTGCTATGATTGCTGCAAACAATAAAAGCGCATAGTTGCAAATACGCCATTGCTGTTGCTTGTAAAAAGCTATATCGGCAACCACTAAATTCTGAAGCTCAAGAAGTGCCATATGCATCTGGTCATCAATTTTTTTGAATTCCATATCAATAACCCTTAATTTTTTTCCAACCTACATTATTACCCTAAATCCAGATATACCCCCCCAATCACCACCATCAAAAAGGCCTCCAGAAACTGGAGGCCTTTTGTTTTTCTCAATCAACTGAATAATCAGAAGTGATACATCACCCCGACCCGGATCGACTGTTCATCCTCCAGGCTTTGACGGTATCGGCCATAGCCGGGCAAATCGATATTCGATTTTTCATTGCCGTAATCCGCGTAGCGATATTCCGCCCTCGCTGCAATGTTATCTGTGAAGAAGTGCTCGGCACCCGCTCCCAGTACCCAGCCATCGTGCCATTTCGTATTGGAATCCGTAACATTAAAGAAATCTTTATAGGTGGTTTTGACTTTGGCCGTGGCATAGCCGGCCGTGACATAAGCCAGCGTTTTGTTGTCGTTAAAGATATAACCCAGGCGCGCTCTCAAAGTTGCCGCATCTTCCAGTCTGGCTTTTGAGGTGAAATTATTGTCGGTAACACCGTTGAATTTTTCTGCGTTTTTGTCAGTGGCATCGCGGAATTCATAGTCGGCTTCAATGCCCAACAGCACATTGTTCTCGAGCACCTTGTTGAAGCCAAGAAAACCACCAATCAGGCCGCCATCCGGTGAGAGTTTATGCGCCCAGCCTGAAGGCGTGCCGTTGATGTATTCCTTGCCATCGGCATCGACGTCCACATAGCCTGCGTGGATACCGGCATATAATCCGGAAAACCCGTCTGCAGCCAGTGCACTACTTATTGGCGCCAAAGCCAGACAGAACAATGCGATCTTTTTCATTTGATAGCCCCTATGTTTTTTAGCATCTACGAATTACAAATGGCTGATGAGGTTATCCTACACTTTATTTCTCACAAATGAGCCCCCCTGAAATCAGGCACCATCGAACCATGAAATTCCGTTCCCTCGTTTTTATATTACTCCTGCTGCCCGCCTGCGTTCTGGCGGATGAGCTGGCCGGCAAGGTCGTCCATGTTTCTGACGGCGATTCGATCATCGTGCTGGCGGACAACACGCAACACAAGGTGCGGCTGGGGGCGATTGATGCGCCGGAGAGGTTTCAGGCTTACGGCAATAAATCGAAGAAATCGCTGACGGCGCTGATTGCCGGCAAGCACGTCACCGTCAGCTACAACAAGCGCGACAAATACGACCGCATCGTCGGCAAGGTATTTTTGCAGGATATGGATGTCGGGCTGGAGCAGGTGAAACGGGGCATGGCGTGGTTTTACCGTTTTTATCAGGAGGAACTCGAACCGGAAGACCGCGCCGCCTACGCACAGGCGGAGGACTTGGCGCGACGCGACCGGGTCGGCTTGTGGGCGGACACGAAGCCGGTGCCGCCTTGGGAGTTCAGAAGGCGGCAATAGGGCGGCACTCATTAAATGGCTGCGCAGGGGAATTTGGTACAGAATTAAACCATGGACACGAGCCTTCCCTATCAACTGCTGGCCGACCTGGTGCTGGCCCTGCATAGCGGGGTTGTCATCTTCATCGTTCTCGGCACCGTCTTTATCATCGTCGGCAATCTGCGCCGCTGGCGCTGGGTCAACCATTTCTGGCTGCGGTTCGTGCATTTGGCCGGCATGCTGTCAGTGGCGATCGGCACCTGGCTGGACATCACCTGCCCGCTGACCGATCTGGAAAGATGGCTGCGCATTCGCGCGGATGCGGAAACCTACAGTGGTAGCTTCATTGAGTACTGGCTGCAGCAGCTTTTGTTTTACGATTTTGCCCCTTGGATGTTTGTGCTCACTTACACCCTGTTCGGCTTGTTGATTCTGGCGCTGTGGTGGATTTTTCCGCCGAACAAAAAACGCTGATACGTGCATTTAGCCAATTGATTTGCACCTGAAATCAACCCATGCTGGCTTCCGTCACATACAGGCTCTTGTTGTCTCTAGAGTGAGACTTATAGCATGATGACTTATCAAGTTTCATGATTGCCAAAGTTCACTGACTGCCAACTCTGGCGCAAGCTTTAACAATGCTGTCTTACCTTCCATTGCACGGCTTTGCCAGCCCTTGCCGCGTGAAATGGCATCTTGCCATGCCGCGTTAAACACGGCACTTTCGCCATGATCGAGAAAATAGCTGATCAAGCTCGCTGCTTGCAGAATGTCTTTTAATGACTTGGTACGTTCTGCCGCTGGCCGCTCACCATACACAATCAATTTATGGACGGCATAACGCTCGGGCGCTGGCACATTGACGACACAGGCGCCATTACGACTGATCACACATGACTGCGTTGTGTTTTGCAGCGAATATTCCATGAATTTCAGCGGCTGTAGTGCAAGGTTCAGATTAGCCATTTGCACAGGTTTGCCGCTACGGGTTGCACTTGTCAGAAAATCGAGCCGTAACTCCTGATCTTCCGGGTTGCGGTACTGCGCTCCGGCTTTACCATTGAATTGCGAAATCGGTAGCAAGCCCATTTCCAGTGACTCCAATGCGGCATGCACATCAATACGCATATCCGCAGGCAAAGCGACCGAGACATTTCTGCCTGCATGCGCAAAATCGACATCCAATGTTGCGGCGCCATCGCGCCAGCGCACACCTAACAGGTTTCCCATCGCCAAAAATGCGTGAGTGCCGATCAACACGCCACCAGCACGGTAAAAGCCATATTCCGACAAACGCTTGATCATTCTAAAATGCTTGGGCACGGTGAGCGCACAACCCAACGCAATGGCTGCTTGTGAAGCTGGTACCAGCGGTTTCTTGTCACGTACCTGTTCAAACCGCTGAACCAGTGCCCGCACTCGATCATCATCCGGGCCAACGTACACCATCCGTACTTGCTGATCCAAATCCCGATAGGCAAAGTACCAATAGCCCTGCTTCTTGCGCGTCAATTTTTGAAAGCTTCCGACCAACCCGGACAAAGCATTTGTCATCTCAAATGCGCGTGCCTGGTCAAACAGCTCGGCATAAGCTGTTTGGGCGGCAAGTGAAAGTTCGATGTAGCGTTCGGTAGCCATTTATCAACCACAGGTTAGGTTGCTAAACAATATAGCAAAATGTTTAGCAACAAACAACCGCTAAACTAAAACAGCATTGATTAAAAAGCGGGTTATTTATTATCAGTCTCGATGTATGCAGTTGGCACTCATAATAAACTCCTCTATGGCAGTGAATTCAAGCCCCATCCAATCTCACCCGCACCCTTGCCAGAGTGGCTTTTTGCTTTATAGAACAACTCATCTGGGCGATACTATGCCTGCTCAACATATCCAGTAAACACCATTGAACCCCGATAAAAATCCCCACAGTATTCTGCAAGAAGTTTTCGGTTATGCCGCCTTTCGCGGGGCACAGCAGGCCATCGTCGAGCATGTGGCCGCTGGGGGCGATGCGCTGGTGCTGATGCCGACCGGCGGCGGCAAGTCGCTTTGCTACCAGATTCCGGCGCTGCTGCGCGATGGTGTCGGCATCGTGGTTTCACCGCTGATCGCGCTGATGCAGGATCAGGTCGATGCCTTGCAGCAACTTGGCGTCAAGGCTGCGTTTCTCAACTCCAGCCTTGATGCCGAGGCGGCGCGCGGCGTGCTCAGACAGATACACAAGGGTGAGCTGGATATTCTTTATGTGGCTCCGGAAAGACTGCTGATGAACAGCTTTCTATCCATGCTGGAACAAGTTGCATCCGGCCCCGGCATTGCACTGTTTGCCATTGACGAGGCGCACTGCGTTTCGCAATGGGGGCATGATTTCCGCCCGGAATATCGCGGGCTGACTGCACTGCACGAGCGCTTTCCGCAGGTGCCGCGCATCGCCTTGACTGCCACGGCGGATGCCCCGACCCGCGCCGAGATCGTCGAACGGCTGGCGCTGGAAGATGCCCGGCAGTTCGTCTCCAGTTTTGACCGGCCCAACATCCGTTACCGCGTGACGCAAAAAGCCAACGCCCGCCAGCAACTGGAAGCCTTTCTCGAAAGCGAACACCCGAATGATGCGGGCATCGTTTATTGCCTCTCGCGCCGCAAGGTGGACGAAACTGCCGAATGGCTCAAGGCCCGCGGCTGGGATGCGCTGCCCTACCACGCAGGCCTAGACGCGGCGACACGCAATACGAACCAGCGCCGCTTTCTGCGCGAGGAAGGTGTCATCATGGTGGCGACAGTGGCTTTCGGCATGGGTATCGACAAGCCCAACGTGCGCTTTGTCGCGCACCTCGATTTACCAAAAAGCATGGAAGGTTATTATCAGGAAACCGGCCGCGCCGGGCGCGACGGCCTGCCGGCGAATGCCTGGATGACCTACGGTCTGGGCGATGTGGTCAGCATGCGCCAGATGCTGGATTCCGGCGATGCGCCGGAAGAACGCAAGCGCGTGGAGCGACAGAAACTGGATGCCCTGCTGGGCTTCTGCGAATCCACCGCCTGCCGCCACCAGACCATATTGCGCTATTTTGGCGAAGCCCACCCCGGCAACTGCGGCCAGTGCGACAACTGCCTGCATCCGGTCGATACCTGGGACGCGACCCAGGCAGCGCAGATGGCGCTTTCGTGCATCTACCGCACCGGGCAATGTTTCGGTGTCGCCCACCTGATCGACGTGCTGCTGGGCAAAAAAACCGAGCGAATCGCGCAATTCAATCACCACACGCTTTCTACCTACGGCATCGGCCAGGCACTGGGCCAAGGGCAATGGAGCAGCGTGTTCCGCCAGTTGGTGGCAGCCGGATTTGCGGAAAGCGACATGGCGGCCTATGGCGGCTTGAAACTGACCGAGACCGCGCGGCCGGTGCTGCGTGGCGAGGCAGAAGTCTGGCTACGAAGAGATGCAGAACCTGCACGGCGCAAGACCAGCAAGGCCGAGCGCAGCGCCAATGCGCGCGAGGCCTATGCCGGTGCCAGTGACGACCCGCTATGGCAGGCATTGAAGGACAAGCGGCTGGAGCTGGCACGCGAACAGGGTGTGCCGCCCTACGTCATCTTTCATGACAGCACCCTGCTCGAGATACTCAACCGCAAGCCGCAGACGCTGGACGAAATGGCTGTCATCAGCGGCGTCGGCCAGGCCAAATTGCAGCGCTACGGAGATGCCTTTCTGGAAGTGCTGGAAGGCTGACGCCGGACAAAAAAAGCCGCCAGACCAGCTGGCGGCGAGTCGGGGTAGTGCAAATCTTTAGAACATGACGGTCAACGTCGTGTTAATGGAACGGCCCATGCCGGGAACGGCGGTGCCATAAAGCACGCCACTGCCCATGGTGGCACCCTGACCAAGGTAGGAACCACCGAGTGGATCGTCGTAATCCTTGTCCAGCAGGTTTTCGAGGCCGACATCCAGACGTGCATGCTTCCATTCATAACTGCTGTAGAAATTGAGCAGGCCGTAACCAGAAGTTTCCAGCTCCTTGCGTACATCCTGCACGCGATCCTTGGCATCGACCAGCTTCAGTTCCAGCGTGTTGCTCCATTGACCGAAACGATGGTCCAGCGCCAGCTTCATGTTGAGCGGCATGATGTGATAGAGATCATCGCCGGAAGAGAGGTTTCTGCCACGCGTGTAGCTGACCAGACCCTTGGCCTGCAGACTGCCGAAGCTGCCGCCCTTGATTAGTGACAATTTGCCGGACATATCCACACCGTAGATACGGGCGCGCTGGTTATCCAGGCTCAGGTTGAGGAAACCGTCGGTACGTACCGGACATACCTTGCCGACTTCATCACAGGCGACAGCATCGATGTAGTCATTGATATAGGTGTAGTAAGGCGTGAGCTTGAGACTCCAGTTATCCTGTGCCGCATCGTGCCAGTTGCCGGAAACGCTCAGGGTATGCGCGACTTCCGGATCAAGGTCGAGGTTGCCGACATAACCGTTGCCATCGCCATACCAGTTGTTCATGTTCATGACCATGCTGTTGTTGCTGGACCAGGTATAACGCTCGTAAAGGTTGGGCGAGCGGGACTTCATGGCATAACCGGCTTCATAGGTTTGGCGTTCATCCGGCGTAAAGCGCGCGATGGCAGTCAAATCCAGATTCTGGTCGGTTTCGCTGCGGTCGGCAGCATTGAAGGCGCCCGGGATGCTGGTTGGATCAGTGGGATCACCATAACTCATCATGCCGATAGTGCTGTAACCCTGCACAGTGCCCGCATCCATTTTCACGGTCTCATGACGCAGGCCGAGTTGCGTCATCCATTGGGAATTCCAGCGTGCTTCCCATTCGCCAAACACGGCATAACGGTCGCGTTCGCCGTTGTTGATGTTGTAGAAGGTGCCGGGACCCATCATGTTGCCGGAATTGGCTACAGGATCCCACCAGTCATCCAGGCGATAACGCTGGAATTCGGTACCGACGCGCAGGAGATCGCGCTCGGAGAGGATGACGTCGCCCTGCAGCTTGAAACCGGTATTGCTGCCCCTGGTTTCCATTGGCATGCCGGCGACCGGAGCGCCCATCATACTGGCATAGAAGAACAACTTGTCGTCGCCGAAGTTCATATTGTGGCGCGTACTCTCATGATAAGCGCTGGCTTGCAGCTTGCCCCAATCGTAATCGCCGGTGTAACGCAGGTTGTAGCTCTCACTGTCGTTGCCGGTCATGTCCATGCGCTGGTTAGGGAAGTTCTGGTATGGGATGTTCTGCACCGCGACCTTGAGTTCAAGCAGGTGGTTTTCATGGCGCAAGCCGATATCCAGAGCGTGATTCTCTGTTTTATAAGCGGTGGAGCCGACTTCATCGCTAGCCAGCCAACCACGATTACCGCCCGCAATCGCACTGGTCGCAGCCAAACCAGCCGGCTTGAAACCGCTGCCGGCCTTGTAGTTGTTGGCCTCGGCGGTTGCACCGGTATAGCGCACAGACAAGATATCACTGGCGATAGTGGCGGAGAGGTTGATGCCGCGTGCATCGTTGTTGCTGCGATAAAAAGTGGAAGCTTTGCCTTTCATCAGCAGTTCATCGGCAGATGAGGCAAATTCCGGCGCGGCCGAATCCACGGCGATGGTGCCGGCAATACTGTCGCCGCCCATACTGACCGGCGTGATACCGGCGAATACCTTGATCTTCTCGACGTTGCTCGGGTCGATGTAGGAAAGCGGCGAATTCATGTGGTTGGCACAGGCGGAAATCAGGTCCATGCCGTCGACCTTGATGCGGATACGATCATCAGCCAGACCATGGATGGATGGCAGGCTGGAAACGCCGCCGGCGCGATAGAGGCTGATGCCCGGTTGCCCTTCGAGCAGCGAGGCGGTGTCGCTCGTATTGGCACGCAGGCGCTGCAAGTCTTCCTGTGAAGGGCTGGAATCGGTCAGTGTCGGCAGCGGCTGCAGCTGCTCCTCATGTACGGAAACTTCAGGTGTTTGGATAGGATGCTCGGCGAATGCGACAGGTACAGCAGCAAAACAACCAGCGACGACAAGGGCGATTTTCTTCAACTTCACAATCAATGCTCCAGAGTGGCGAATGCCATGAATTATAGGAAGCTACGACCTGCCGAGGAATGCGACATGTTGTCGCAGGCAGGGTTACAACTCAGCCAAATTCAGCTTGCGGCACCATAAGATCCTGCCATGTCTCATGCCCTGCCCGGATGATGTCGCGCAGACCCCATGGCACGATGACGAGGATCGCCAGGCCCCAGACTGTCAACCACATGGTCAGATTGCTGCCCAGCAAGTGGCTCAATTGCTCCGTGAAGTTGAGTGCTGCCACCAGCGAACCGACCAGGCCGTAAAAACGATAGCCGGCTGGCACAAGATAGTCCGCGATGCGAGGGTTGGGATGATGGATCAGGGAGGCGTAAACAAAAATCGAAGCCGCGATCCACAGCATGAGCAGCGGCGGAATCAACACGGCCACGATGGAGGCGATATTGAAGACTTGCGCCGACAGCCGCTGCTGCCGCACACTTAGCACGAATCCACTCATTCCCTCTTCCTCCGGCAATTCAATTCGTTCAATAAATCCACAGTGGCCAATAACTCAAGCCAGCAACATCAGCCGCCTGAGGCCGATGGCGATCAACACCAGCGCCGCACCGCGCCGCGCCCACAAGCCTAGCCAAGGCCTTCCCTCGCGCAGACGCTGGCCGAAGCTACCAAGCAATGGCAACAGAATCAGCATGGGCGTCACCGCAGCACCAAAGCCAAAGGCTAGACCGTAGCCTGCTCCCTGTGTCGTGCTGCCTGCCTGTGCGCACACTGCCAGCAGTGTGGCCAGCGGCACGCATGGCGTCATGCTGAGAGCAAAGCCCATGGCGTATGGCGGCGCTTCGGCGAACGCGCGCCTGGTGCCGCACGAGCGATGTGTTTCGTCCGAGTGCAGCAACCACGCACCTGCAGCGATGCCCGCCAGGCCGATGACAGCGTGTCCAATGCCGCCAGCCAGGGTGTCGGCCAGCCACTTACCGGCAGCCCCGGCCACTGCCCCCAGCAGGCTGTAGGCTGTAACGCGGCCGGCAAGAAAAGCGCTGGTATCGCGCAGGGCCAGCCTGGCGCCGGAGCCGCGACCGATCATCCATGTCCCCATGAAGGGCAGGCAGGTGGCGGTGCAGGCGGTAAGGCCCATGGACAGGCCCAGCATCCATACCGTCATGACGCTGACGGTATGCAGGGTGATGGCATCAGACATGGTCTTTCCGCCCTTTCCGGTCATGCCAGACGATCGTCTTCATCTCGCCGTGCGGCGACTCGCGCCTGATGCGTCGCTTATAGTATTCACGCGCCGAGCGGAACAGGGTGAGCGGCCCCAGTTTGATGGAGATCACGCCGTCGTCCGGACAAAACTCGGCACAGCGCCCGCACAGGGTGCAGTCCTCGTGGAAGGCCCCGCGACCATGCGACTGCCAGATCTCGTGAATGTCCATCGGGCATGCCTCGTGACAGATGCCGCACTTGGCGCAGCGATCGTGCTGCTGCTTGACCAGCCGCATGGGAGAAGTACGCTGGAAAAATGCGTTGAAAGCGAGCAGCGGGCAAATGCGGCAGAATGGCTGGCGCAGCGCCAGCGCACCCACCAGGACGAAGCCGAAGAGGGTGTTGGCGACAGCGCCAAAGGCGAAGCCCAGCCCGCCGGTGTGGATCGCGGCCTGCTCGGCGTCGCCGGTCAGCAGCGTGGTCGCCAATCGCGACGGGCACACCTGGCAGAACGCATCACCCGTCTCATGAGGAGTCACACCCAGCCCGGCCGCCAATGGCAGGGCAAGCACCAGCAACACTAACAACAGCCACTTCACCGGCCGCGCCTTGGCAGTGTGCCGCTCCTCCAGCCGCCTAGTGTCGAGCCGGAACAGGCGACCCAGCCGGTAGACAAGTTCCTGCAACGTACCCAGCGGACAGATCCAGCCGCAGAACATCTTGTTCAGCAGCACGAAGAACACGAAGAAGCTCAGCACGGTAAAGCCCAGCGGCAAAAGCATCTTCAGCGCCACCTCCTGCCCCTGCGCGATAGCCTCACCGATGCGGTGGTGCAAAATGTGCTGGGTGGGGATCAGTACGCAGTAATCGCCGTCGCGCTTGTCATAGGCGCACGACAACGCCGGCAGCGTCCCGCTGATCTTCTCTGCGGCGTAGTATCCGACTACGCTGCTACCGTACACCAGCAGCCACAGCATGAAGAGCTGTACGAGCAGGCGCATCCTGCCAAGAGTGGGTACGATACGGCTCAGAATTTCACGCATTCAGCTTCTCCTTCTTTCCGCGTCCGGTACGACGCAGCAGAGGCGTGGCAAGCAGGCCTCCCAGCAGCATGAAGATCGTCCCCGCCATCAGGCTCCTGTCGCGCATGGCCGAAGGAATGTAGTGATAGTTGAAGGTGGTCACGTAATGCTTTTGCGCCTTGTCATGTGATGTCACCAAGACGAATCTCGCTTTCTGACGGGTGTGATGGCCGGCATTTGCGCCCCCCGTTGGCAATGGCAGATCCTGCGGGATGGTCACCTCGGCGACGCCGTTGCGGTCGGCCACGAACTGGACCCGACTGCCCTGCTCAGTAATCAAGCGAAGGGTGGCGCCGGCCTGAGGACTGCCCTGGAAACGCACCAGGAACTTCCAGCTCTCACCTTCGCGGTAATGCCAGTGCTCGCGCGGCAGCGGCATAGGCACGATTTCCAGTTCGTGCTTGGGTTGTGCCAGCATTGCAGTCGGGGCCGGCCCCGGATTGCTGAAATAACGCACGGAGCTAGCCACGCGTACCTCACCGTCAACCTCGGCACGCGCAGTGATCCAGTGATAGTTCCCCTTGCGGCCTGGGGTAAGTGCGAAGCGCCCATTTTGCAGCAGCGACTCGTACGGGGCATCCCCACCCTGCACCGCGAATCTCTCAGGGAACTTGCCCTGCCCCGTCGGCGGGTAGACCTGCACACTAAGCGCCGGCAGGTTCCTCACGTCGAATACCGCCCGGTTGCGCATGGAGGCAGAAGTTTCCTCTATCAGCGGGTACGTAGTCCAGGGCTGCGCAACATCCGCAGCCGGTTGATGTGTCTGCCCGGCATGCTGGCCATGCCCCTCTCCGCCGTATGCCACGCCATCAGCCACCGCCAGTAGCATGCAGCCAGCCAGCATCACTCTAGCGACCATGGACAGGTCTCCTAAAAGTCATAGCGATAAGTCAGCATCATCAGGCGCGGACTGGCTGTCGTGTAGGTCACCCGCCCGCTTGTATCCTTCTTCGCTTCCACGGCATAGCGCTTGTTGGTCAGGTTCTCCACATTGAACGCCAGGCTGTGGTGACCGAAGTCGTAGCCCAGCATGAGTGTCGTGACCAGGTCGTAACCGTCGTATTTCTCGCTATTGGCGTTGTCCATCCAGTACTCACCCCATGAATTAGCCTGCAGACGGCCCTTGAACCCTGAAGGATGGTGGTAGTTGGCGAACACGGAGTACTGGTGGCGAGGCACGAAAGGAAGGTGATTACCGGAACGGTCGACGTTGGTGGTCACGAACCCGGTGCGCACCGGCTCACTGAACTGATCGAAGGTATAGTCACTGTAAGCATAGCTGCCGCCGACATGCACTCGGTCGAACAGACGCAGCGAGCCGGACAGTTCCACACCCTTCTTGTCGGTTTCTCCGGCATTGCGGAATTCGCTCTCGCCACTGGGTTGGCGCACGGTGACGATTTCCTTCTCCACCGGGCTGACGTAGGCCGAAGCGTCGAAGCTCCAATCGGCATGGCGACCCTTGATCCCGATTTCATAACTCCGAGTGCGCGACGGTTCCAGCGCCGGGTTGGAGGTCACCTCGCTGTCGGAAGGCACCTGGTCAGCCTGCGCCACCGAGGCGAACAGGTTAACCGCGGGCGTCAGGCGGAAGCTCACTCCCAGCTTGGGAGAGAACAGCTTGAAGTTCTTGCGCGTGACCAGTAGCCCGTCACCGGCCACGTACTCGCCACTGGTGTAGTCGAAGCGGGTGAGCTCATTCTGGTCAATTTCCAGTCGGGAGCGGTCATAGCGAAAACCGGCATCCACCAGCACGCGCTCCCCTAACTGCAGCGACTCCTGCATGAACACGCCGTAGAGCAGGTTGCTCTGATCCTGGGTCTCGGCCATCGCGCCCTTTTTGTCAGAGAGCGTGGCGGTGATGCGGCCGGCCTGTGGCCCGAACGGAATTCGAGTGACATCCCGGTACTGGTATTTGCGCACGTCCTCGTTCCATGTACGCTTCACGGTCACCCCAGCCACCAAACTGGCGTCGATCGTTCCCAAGCGGTGCCGGAAAACATTCTCGATATCGGTGCCCAGGGTCTGCGTCCAGTCGCCGGACTCGTTGATGATGCCAGTGACCGGATGATAATGCTTCCAAGCGTTGTAATAGACACGCGGACGGAAACTCCAGTCGCCGAAATCACGCTCATAACGCGAATTGAAGAACCAGATTCTCGAGTAGCGGCCAGAATGCTTCCATGGTTCCGAGGTCTCCTTCTGCTCCCCGCTGCGCTTGTATTCGTCGAACAGGGCTTCATCCACCGCACCGGGCAGCTGCAGGTCGGCTTCTGAATACGACAGTTCGCTTTCCAGAGTGGCATCCTCGCCCAACAGCACACCATGCTTGACCCCCAGCATGGTGGTGTCGAATTCGTTCCAATCGCGCCAGTGGTTTTCCTGTTCACGGTGGGAGAAGGTCACGGCAAGTGCGTGACTGTCGTTCACCATGCCACCATAGCGCAGGTGGGCGTTGCGCGCGCCTTCCTCGCCAGCACCCAGCCTCATATTGTTGGCATTGGCGTCAAACACGGAACGCGAGATGATCTGTATCGCACCTCCCGCGCTGCCCGGACTGAACAGGTTGCCTGGCCCCTTGGTCACCTCGATGCGCTCGATATCCTGGGTATCAATGAAATCCAGCCGGGTGAAGCTATCCGGATCGGTCATCGGAACGCCGTCGCGGATCACCATGATCTCGCGAATACCGAACGGCGCCTTCAGCCCGGCGCCGCGGATGATGAGACGGGCGTCATAGCCACCGTTCTTGCTGTCTATCAGCACCCCAGGGGTACCTTGTAGCGCATCCTTGATATTGAACATGCGCGCTGCTTCAATTTCCTCCTTGCCGATCACGTTGATGGCCTGCGGCACATCCTTGGTGACTCGTGCCTCGCGTGTCGCCGTCACGCTGACATCATCCACCTTGATGACCTCGTTCTCCGCCGCCAGCGCCACCGCCCCGTAAACGAACAGGCCAAGCGCCAACGGAAACCCGCCTCTCGACATGCAAACTCCCTTTTTAATTTTTTAGTGCCGGAAGTTTAATCAAGATAGAAATACCCTTGAATGTGACACGTTGTCGCGCGACAATTCGTCGCAACATAGTTCATGCATTGCGCGCTAAAATCGGAACATGTTCGCCAGACATTTCCATCCGCATACCGCCGCGACCAAAAACCTGCGCCGCCTGTTCTGGGTACGCAATGTCGTCATCGGCTTCCTGGCGTCAATTGCACTGCTACTGCATTACCTCAATATCCCATTGAGCCCCTGGCCGATAGCTGTGGCTCTGGGCGCCATGCTGTTGCTGAATGTCATGACCTGGTGGCGCCTGCGCGATCCGGTCGGCGTCAGCGAAGCCGAGTTGCTGGTGCAATTGCTGGGGGATATCGTCGCGCTGACGACGCTGTTCTATTTCACCGGCGGCTACAGCAATCCTTTCGTCTGGATGTATCTGCTACCGCTGGCGATCGCAGCTGTTGCCCTCAATACGCTTTATGTCTGGCTGATCGCCATGCTGGCCGTATTCAGTTATTCCATGCTGGTGTTCTTCCACATCCCCTTATCCCACCTGCATGTGCATGCCGGGGTCGGCATGGATCTCGATATTCATCTTGTCGGCATGTGGCTGGGCTTTGTGGTCAGCGCCGGCATCTTTGCCTTCTTCGTCACCCGTATCGGGCAAAACCTGCGTGAGTACGACCGCATCACGGCAGAAGCACGGGAATCGGCGCTGGAGAGTGAGCGCATGCTCGCACTGGGCGCACTGGCAACGGCGGCGGCGCACGAGTTGGGCACGCCGCTGGCAACCATGGCGGTGCTGACTCGGGAAATGAGCGAAGAATATGCCCATATTCCGCAGCTGCAACAGGATCTCGGCCTGCTGCGTAAGCAGGTGGACCGCTGCAAGGATATCCTGACATCGCTGACATCTTCGGCCGGAGATGCCCGTGCTGTCGACGCCAACGGCATCGCGCTCGATGATTTCCTGGAAAACACCATCCAGCGCTGGCGTGACATTCGCCCTGCCGTGCAATTGAGCTGTGCCATCAAGGGCAGTACCCCGGCACCGAAGATCATCACCGACCTGACGCTGGGTATGGCTCTGATCAACCTGTTGGACAATGCAGCCGATGCCTCGCCCGAGCGCGTGGACATTGAAGGCGAATGGGACCACTCGCTGCTGACGCTGAATATTCGCGACTACGGTGCCGGCATGACAGAAGAAGCAGCCCGGCATGCAGGCACACCGTTCTTTACCACCAAACGCGAAGAAGGCATGGGGCTGGGTCTCTATCTTTCCCGCATCATCCTCGGGCGCTTCAATGGCAGCGTGAAACTGGACAAGCATCCGGACAGCGGCACCATCACCTGCATCCGCCTGCCGCTGACCGGACTGGCAGCATAAGGTCAACATGCATAATCCCTTGCTGAACACCATGGCCTTTACCCAATACACCGCGGCTCCGTTCATGCTGCAATCGGCTCAACATCTGCAGCGAACTACACACCAGCTATTAACGGGACTAAACTGAGGCCATGCCGAAAACCTGGTTCCCCCGCCGCAAACGCCCTTTCCCGCTCAAATGGGAAATCACGCTGGCCCTGATCATCAAGGTCTTGCTGCTCTACGTGATCTGGGCACTGTTTTTCGACCAGCCCATGCCCAGGGAAGACCGTAGCGAAAACACCAGCCGTATCATTTTGAATAAACCCTGAAGGAATAGCCATGCTACCCACCACAGAAGTCGTCGATCTCAGCCGCCTGCAATTCGGGGCCACTGCGCTGTACCACTTCCTGTTTGTTCCCCTGACGCTTGGGCTGTCCTGGCTGCTGGTGATCATGGAATCGGTCTATGTCATGACCGGCAAGGAAATCTACCGCGACATGACCAAGTTCTGGGGCAAGCTGTTTGGCATCAACTTCGCCATGGGTGTCACCACCGGCATCACGCTGGAATTCCAGTTCGGCACCAACTGGGCCTACTACTCGCACTACGTCGGCGACATCTTCGGCGCGCCGCTGGCGATTGAGGGCCTGATGGCTTTCTTCCTCGAATCAACCTTCGTCGGCCTGTTCTTCTTTGGCTGGAACCGGCTTTCCAAGGAAAAACACCTGATGGTGACTTTCCTCGTTGCCATCGGCTCCAACCTTTCCGCGCTGTGGATCCTGATCGCCAACGGCTGGATGCAGAACCCGGTCGGCGCGGCTTTCAATATCGAAACCATGCGCATGGAAATGACCAATTTCTCCGAGCTGATCTTCAACCCGGTGGCGCAGGTCAAGTTCGTGCACACGGTAGCGGCGGGCTACGTCACCGCTTCCATGTTCGTGCTGGGCATCTCATCCTGGTACCTGCTGAAAAAGCGCGATACCGGCTTTGCCCTGCGATCGGTTGCCATCGCCTGTAGTTTCGGCCTGGCCTCCATCCTGTCGGTCATCGTGCTGGGTGACGAATCCGGCTACGCCACCGGCGAAGTGCAGAAGGTCAAACTGGCTGCCATCGAGGCCGAGTGGCACACCGAAAAACCACCCGCCGCCTTCACGCTTATCGGTTGGCCCAACCAGGAAGAGGAACGCACCGATTACGCAATAAAAATCCCTTATGCACTGGGATTGATTGCCACCCGCTCGATCGATGAACCGGTGATCGGTATCAGCGACCTCAAGGCAGAAAACGAACAGCGTATCCGCAACGGCATGCTGGCCTATGACGCTTTGAGCCGCCTGAAAGCAGGTGAAGAAGGTGCGCGTACGGAGTTCGAGCAACATCAGGATGACCTCGGCTATGGCCTGCTGCTGAAAAAATACACACCAGACGTGACGGACGCCACTGAAGAACAGATCAAGTCCGCCACCAACGACACCATCCCCAAAGTTGCCCCTCTGTTCTGGAGCTTCCGCATCATGGTCGGCCTCGGCTTCCTGTTCCTGTTCATCTTCGGTGCCGCTTTCTACTACACCGCCAAACGCCAGATCGAAGAAAAGACCTGGCTATTGAGGCTGTGCCTGTATGCCATTCCGCTGCCCTGGATCGCAGCAGAACTGGGCTGGATCGTTGCCGAATATGGTCGCCAGCCGTGGACCATCTCCGGCATATTGCCGACGCATCTTTCCACCTCATCGCTGTCGGCGGGCGATCTGTATTTCAGCCTGGCCGGCTTCATCGGTTTCTACACGCTGCTGTTGATCGTGGAACTGTTCCTGATGTTCAAGTACGCGCGACTGGGCCCTTCCAGCCTTCACACCGGCAAATACCACTTCGAACAAGCGGCATAAGGAGAACGTCATGATTCTGGACTATGAAAGCCTGAAGCTGATCTGGTGGTTGTTCATCGGCGTACTACTGATCGGTTTCGCCATTACCGATGGCTTCGACATGGGGGTCACTGCATGGCTGCCCTTCCTCGGCAAGAACGACGACGAACGCCGCGTCATCATCAACACGGTCGGCGCCGTGTGGGAAGGCAACCAGGTCTGGTTCATCACTGCCGGCGGTGCCATCTTCGCAGCCTGGCCGTTCGTCTACGCTGCCGCCTTCTCCGGCCTTTACATCGCATTATTGCTGGTGCTGTTCGCCATGTTCTTTCGCCCGGTCGGTTTCGACTATCGCAGCAAACTCGCGGACCCGCGCTGGCGCAACTTCTGGGATTGGGGCCTGTTCGTCGGTGGCGCAGTGCCCGCACTGATCTTCGGCGTCGCCTTCGGCAACCTGCTGCTGGGCCTGCCCTTCCATCTGGATGACACCATGCGCTCCTATTACACCGGCAGTTTCTGGGGCCTGCTCAATCCTTTCGCCCTGCTGGCCGGTGTGGTCAGCCTGTCCATGCTGATGATGCATGGCGCCATCTATCTTGAACTGCGCACTGACGGCACCGTGCAAGCACGTGCACGCAAGGCGGCACTGGCTGCCGGCACCGTTTGCGCCTCGGCCTTTGCACTGGCCGGCATCTGGCTGGCGTTCGGCATAGAAGGCTATCGCATCGTCTCCATGCCGGATGCCAACTCCGTCTTCAACCCGCTGGCGAAGACGGTTGAAATCTCGGCTGGCGCGTGGCTCAGCAACTATCAGACCTGGCCCTGGATGATGGCTGCACCGGTAGCAGGATTCCTCGGCATTGCACTGGCGCTATGGCAAGGACGTGTCGGTCGCCAGGGACTGGCTTTTTTCTTCAGTTCGCTGGCCCTGAGCGGCATCATCCTGACCGCCGGCTTCTCCATGTTCCCCTTCGTCATGCCGTCATCGACCGACCCAAACAGCAGCCTGACGCTATGGGATGCGGCTTCCAGCCAGAAGACACTGGGCATCATGTTTATCGTTACCATCATATTCCTGCCGCTGATCCTGATTTATACCTCATGGGTATATCGCGTACTCAGGGGCAAGGTTACGGTTCAATCCATTCATGACAACACACACACTGCCTATTAGGAGCTCATCATGTGGTATTTCGCCTGGGTACTCGGTATCGGCCTCGCAGTCGGATTCGCCATCATCAATGCCATGTGGCTGGAAGCAGAACAGCCTTATGAAGAACAGTAACTGCAAGATTCTCTCTCGCGGCAATTCTGCTACAGACGGTCGCAGCTGGATATGAAAATGCCGGCAGAAAATCTGCCCAGCCTGCTGCTGGTGGACGACGACGAGACCTTCTGCGCTGTCATGAGCAAGGCGCTCAGGCGTCGCGGCTATGAAGTGGCCGTCGCGCATGATGTCGAAAACGCCACGCGCATGGCAGAAGAAGAACCGCCGGAATACGCTGTCGTCGATTTGAAAATGCCGGGAGACTCCGGCCTGGTGCTGGTACGGCGTCTCAACGCCATTGATCCCACCACGCGCATTGTGGTCCTGACTGGCTATGCCAGCATCACCACGGCGATTGAAGCGGTCAAACTAGGGGCCACACATTATCTGGCCAAACCGGTTGATGCCGACGAAGTGATCGCCGCCTTTCACAAGGCCGATGGCGACGACAGTATCTCGGTCGCCAGCAACCCGCTGTCGGTAGATCGGCTGGAATGGGAACACATCCAGCGTGTGCTGACCGAACATGACGGCAACATCTCCGCCACCGCACGCGCACTCAATATGCATCGTCGCACGTTGCAAAGAAAACTCGCCAAAAACGCACCCAAAAGCGTTTAAAAAAACACCAAACCAGTTGTACACATCCCGACCGAATTGGTCGCAATGCATGCCTGATTCAGAAGGTGCGCGCTATCTCGTTAGCAGATTTCGGGCTGTACCGTAGAAAATACGGCATAATTAGAAAAAAAAGAAAGATTGGTAATGAGCGCATACCAAAACCTTATGCCGAATCCGCCGTTCAGTCCCCTCACTCCCGCACCCGGGAAATGATGCGTTTGCCCGGCAATTACCCAGCCCCATGACAAATACAAAACATGTTTTATTCCCGGTCCTCGGAGTAGGCGCAACTGCGAGCGATTCGGAGTCGCTTTATCAATTTTTACGGCTTCTGCCCAAGACCAGCGGCATAGCGGTCGTAGTCTTTCTCAAACATGCGCAAGCCAGTGACAATTACCTCAAAAAGCTGAAACACAGGCTTATCGAAATTATTGATGGCATGAGTATCCTGCCGAACCAGATTTTCATTACCCCCGCAGGATACGAACTCAGCATGACCGATGGCATATTCCGGCTACAAGCCAGGACTTCGGATGAAACGACAAAGAACCAATTGCAGTTCGATGCTTTTTTCAGCGCACTTGCCAAAGACATGCAGGATAGGACCGTCGGCGTATTGCTCTCGGGCAACAGTGCTGACGGTGCGGCCGGATTGAAAACCGTACACGAACGAGCTGGCCTGGTAGCCTTGCAGGGTCAGTCATCTGCATCAATGCACGAAACATTGCAGCACATCATTGACTCGGGGCTTGCAGATATCGTCGAAGAAGCAAAAAAACTTCCTTCAAAAATTCTGGCCACCCTGAAGAAATTCCAGCTGCATTACGGCAGTTATCTTGAAAAATCCGACAACAATCATGAAGAGATTTCCCGCATATTCAAGCTACTACTGGAGAAAACCGGCCAGGACTTCTCATCCTACAAAAAAAGCACCTTTTACCGTCGCATCAGTCGCCGGATCGGCCTTTGTCACGCCGCCAGCATGGCTGAGTACCTGCAAATTCTCGAGAATTCGCCTGCAGAAACCAAAGCTCTGTTCAACGAGATGCTGATTGGCGTTACCAGATTTTTTCGTGAGCCTGAGGTCTGGGAGGTACTGAGCCAGAACATCAAAAACCGTCTGTTATCCGCACCTCCAACCGGCCTGTCGCTACGCGCATGGTGTGCCGCATGTTCAACCGGGGAGGAAGCCTACACCATTGCAATCATCTTCCGTGAAGCGCTCCATGCCCATCTGGCGGAACATCCGTCCGACGCAGGAAAAGAATTCAGCCTGCAGATTTTTGCTACCGACCTGAACACGGCTTTTATTGAACGTGCCCGCAAAGGTATTTACCCGCCGGGCATAGCGCTGGATGTCCCTGCAGAGCGGCTGTCAAAATTTTTTACGCTTCACGATCAGGGTTACCAGATCAACAAGGATATCCGGGAAACAATAGTTTTCGCCCCGCACAATCTTATCAATGACCCACCTTTCAGCAAGATCGACATTCTCTCCTGCCGCAATCTGCTCATCTACCTTTCGCCAGAGATACATGAAGTACTGCTCTCACGCTTTCATCATAGCCTGAATACCAACGGCACACTGATCCTCGGCAGCTCGGAATCGATAGGCAAGGCGACCGATCTTTTTGAAGCAACTTCAGCTCCGCTCCAAATCTACTTGCGCCGCAAGATAACGTTGCATAAAAAGCAGGTTGAGCTTCTATCGACAATCTCCTTAAACTTGTCAAACCAGACGCCGCGCCCGGAGTTCAAACTTCCCATGAAGTCGAAGAAAACTTCTGATTACCAGTCACTCCTGGATCAACTTCTGACCCAGTACTTTGCCCGCGCTGCAGTACTGGTAAATACCACGGGGGACATTCTCTACATCAGCGGCAAGACCGGAAACTATCTGGAACCCAGCTCAGGCAAGGCCAGCCTGAACATTCTGGCGATGGCGCGCGAAGGTTTGAGCAGCAACCTCAATGAAGCCTTTCATGATGCGCTGCTGAAACAACAAACTGCCAGAATCGTTGCAAGACAAGAGCGCACCCAAGGCAACTTCAATTACGTTGATATCATCGTCCAGCCGCTACCTAACAGCCATGGCACGCTAGAAAACATGGTCGTCATCTTTACCGAAACGGTTGCGCCGTCCATCTGTGATTCAACCAAGGCGCCTGCGCAAAAGGTTCTGGAAAACGCCCGCATCAAGACCATAGAGCAAAAGCTGCAGGCAGCCAGAACCGAATTACAGGCTTCACGCGAAGCACTGCAAAGCTTACGTGAAGAAATGCAGACATCGCATGAAGAACTGATGTCGACCAATGAGGAACTGCAATCCACCAATGAAGAACTGACAACCTCTACCGAAGAGTTGCGAACCATGAATGAAGAACTGGTGCGCTCGCGGCATGAGGCAGAAGAAAGCCTGAAACGGTACACCGACCTGTTCGATTCTGCGCCGGTTGGCTATTTCATCCTGAAGAAAAACACCATCATTGCACAAGCCAATCATGCGGCTGTTGAGCTGCTCGGCATGGAGCAGGATCAATTGCTAGGCGGCCACCTGAGCATGTTTGTCACTGAAGCCGACCGGGCAAGCTTTACCAGCTGTCTTGATCTGGCATTCAACAGCATGGAAGCCCAGGAATGTGAGGTATCAATCTGGCGAAATTCCAGTGAACTGCGCGAGGTGCATGTACTTGCAATATCGCTTGCAGACAGCGACACCTGCCGCGTAGTGATCGGTGACATCACCCAACGCAAGCAGGCCGAACGCGCACTAGCCGTTAACGAACAATTGCTGCAGGAAATGAGCGCCATTGCCAAAGTTGGCGGTTGGGAATTTGACATTGCTACCGGCACCGGCCACTGGACGGACGAGGTGTCCAGAATTTTCGATCTGGAAAATGCCAGTCAATTCAGTATCGAATTTGCCCTCTGCTTCTTCAATGGAGAATCACGCAAGAAGATCGAGTCTGCCATCAGCGATGCCATCACACATGGCATACCCTATGACCTCGAACTCGAAATAACCTCGGCAAAAGGCAACAGGAAATGGATACGCACTGTCTGCATGCCGGAAAAGAGTCAGAAAAATCGCACCAAACTCAGAGGTGCAATACAGGAAATCACGGAATACAAACTGATCCAGCTTTATGATAAGACCCGCAATCATATTCTGGAATTGCTTACCCATGATGCTCCGCTAAGTGAAATCCTGGAGACACTGGTGCTGGGTACCGAGGCACAGAATTCTGCTTCCATTTGCAGCATCCTGCTAATGGACAAGGATGACCGGCATCTGCTGAACGGTGCGGCTCCCAATCTTCCCGATTTCTATAACCAGTCTATCAATGGCATGGCCATCGGCCCAGATGCTGGATCATGCGGTGCGGCCTCTTTTACCGGAGAACGCGTTGTAGTCGAGGATATCCAGTCTCACCCCAACTGGCAGGACTTCAAGGAACTGGCCGCCAGGGCAAACCTGGCAGCGTGCTGGTCTGAACCAATCAAGGACATATCCGGCAAAGTACTCGGCAGCTTTGCGGTTTATCACAAGGACATTTGTTCGCCCACGGAATCAGACATTGACCTGATTGAGAAAGCTGCAAAGCTCGCGAGCATCGCCATTGAAAAAAGCCAGGCCAAGGATGAACTCGAACTCTTCACCATGGTTTTCCAAAACAGTACAGAAGCCATGATGGTCACCGATGAACGTGGCATTATCTTGACTACCAACCCGGCATTTACCCAAATTACCGGTTACACCGCCAACGAAGCGAAAGGTCGCTTATCGGCAGTTCTGGATGCGGCCGCAAGATACGATTCACCTTTCCAGTCCATGTGGCAGGAGATCGAGCACTCTGGGAGATGGCAGGGTGAAAAATGGAACACCCGGAAAAACGGTGAAACCTACCTTGAATGGCTAAGCATCAACACCATTTACAAGTCTGACCACTCAGCCCACCGCTACGTTGTGCTGTTCTCGGATATTACCCAGAAGAAGAAATCCGAAGACCTCATCTGGCAACAAGCCAATTTCGACCCGCTCACCAGCCTGCCCAACCGGCGCATGTTCCTTGAAAGGATGGAGCACGAAATCAGGAAGAACAAGCGCAGCGACCTGATAATGGCGATCCTGTTCATTGACCTGGATCGTTTCAAGGAAATCAACGATACCATGGGGCACGACATGGGGGACGTGCTGCTGATCCAGACAGCGGAACGTATCAAGGAATGCGTACGGGAATCCGATACCGTCGCCCGCCTCGGTGGCGACGAATTCACCATCATACTAAGTGGCATGAAAGAACATGGCGATGTGGAACGTGTTACGCGCAACATACTGCGCAGGCTGGCCGAACCCTTTGCCCTTGGTGCAGATATCGCCTATGTCACAGCCAGCATCGGTATCACCTTATATCCACATGATGGTAGAAATATCGACGAATTACTGAGAAATGCCGATCAGGCCATGTATTCGGCAAAAGATCATGGTCGCAACCGCTACCAGTACTTCACCCCATCGATGCAGCAGGCGGCACAAGTCAGAATGCGTCTTGCAGGCGACCTCCGACAGGCACTCGCCAACAACGAGTTCCTGCTGCATTATCAACCCATCGTTGATCTCAATACCGGAGAAATCTACAAAGCCGAGGCTTTGATCCGCTGGCAACATCCGCACGAGGGAATTGTCAGCCCGGAAAAATTCATTCCGATTGCGGAAGATACCGGCTTGATCCTCGAAATCGGCAACTGGGTTTTCCAACAGGCAGCCATTGAGGTCGCAAGACTGCGCAACTCCCACCATCCGGCTTTCCAGATCAGCATCAACAAATCACCTGTACAGTTCCTTAACTCACACAGCAAGAGCCATATCAGCTGGCTGGAGTTTCTTGATGAAACCGGGCTACCGGGCGACAGCATCACGATAGAAATCACGGAAAACCTGCTGCTGGATATGGATGGGACAGTTACCGACAAACTTTATGCGTTCAGGGATGCAGGCATTCAGGTAGCGATCGATGATTTTGGCACTGGCTACTCGTCACTGGCTTATCTAAAGAAATTTGATATTGATTATCTGAAAATTGATCGTATGTATATCAGCAATCTGCTGCCCGATTCAAATGACCTGGCACTATGCGAAGCAATTATCGTCATGGCCCACAAACTCGGCCTCAAGGTTATCGCAGAGGGTGTGGAGACCCCCATGCAAAGGAATATGCTGATAGAGGCCGGATGCGATTATGCCCAGGGTTACCTTTTCTCGAAACCTTTACCCATCGACAAATTCAAAAAATTAATCAGTAACCCGGAAAGCGACATACTCAGAATATCCAGTAACTGATTAACGCCTGAACGGCGCCCTTTCCTCAAGTTCACTCTGATAAAGCTCCATCATTTCAGCTTCACGGTCAAGCACCTGCGCGATGGAATAGGCGAAGTCAGGGTGGGCAATCCTGTGGAATGAACAGGTAGGGCGCGGCCTGAACCCGCGTGCCAGTTTGTGCTCACCCTGCGCCCCGCCTTCAAAGTAGCGGATTCCCTGTTCAATGCAAAACTCCTGCGCCTGGTAGTAACAAAGCTCAAAGTGCAGGCCGGGTACATATTGCAGCGCACCCCAGTAACGACCATAAAGACAGCTGACGCCACCACGACTCTGGCCGTAAATATTCAAGGCGGTGGCAATTCTCTCGCCGTCACGCTCAGCTACTACCAGCAGGATATTCTGCGGCATGGCCAGGGCAAGCTCATGGAAGAACGCTTTGGTCAGATAGGGAGATGATCGGTGCTGATGATAAGTGTTGACATAACATTGATAGAACAGCTCCCAGTCTTCCTTGCTGATATTTTCAGCCGTCAGTCGCCTGCACACAATGCCGGATATTGCGACTCTCTTCCGTTCCTGGCGAATTTTCTTGCGCTTGTCATGGGTCAGCGTAGCGAGAAACGCTTCAAAACTCTCGAAACTCTCGTTTTCCCAGCGGAATTGCACGCCGTTTCTTCGCAGCCAACCGGCATTTTGCAGTGATTCGACTGACTCATCTTCCGGAAACAGAACATGTGCTGAAGACAACTTTAGACCGTGCAACTGTTGACTCAGCACCTCGGCCATCAATTTTCGAATCGCCGGATCCGGGCTAAGCAACCGAGGCCCTGTAATCGGCGTAAAAGGAATGGCACAGATCAACTTGGGATAATAATCGAGGCCATGCTGTTCAAAGGCATTGGCCCAGGACCAGTCAAAGACATACTCACCATAGGAATGACTCTTGACATAGAGCGGCATGGCGCCCAGCAGAAGACTTCCATCCTTCACCAGCAGGGGGCAGGCTTGCCAGCCGGTACCGGGGCCGACACAACCGGTCTTTTCCAGCGCGCTCAAGAAAGCATGGCTCAATAAAGGCGAACCGTCAGTGAGTGCATCCCACGAGACGGGATCAAGATCACAAATACCGGCGGTTATTTCGACTTGCAGGCTCATGCTTCAATTATGCATGAGCAGGATGTGGATACGCGATGAATTGGAAAAATGAAGTGCAGGGGAATGTTATGCTGAGCTACCAGATGAATCCAGGAGCCTGGATTGGCGCCAGATTTATAGTGCCGGCTTGCCTTCGATCTCGGCCTGCTTGCTTTTCAATTTTGGACGCTTGGTCTGCTTGCTCTGCGCCTCTTCCTCTTCCGCAGCCTTTGCCTCCATCAACTCGGCCTCCCTCGCCTGTTGAATACGCAGCTCTGCGGCGCGTTGGCGCTCTATCAGCTTGTTCTGATACTCCATCAGTTCCGTGATGGAAATAAAGCCGTCTGCATCGAGATCAACCTGATTGTAGTGCCTGGCGACCTGGGGCAGGCTATCTACAACTTCCTGACGCGACAGCAGATTGTCATTATCCCTGTCTGCACGGAAAAAACGCTCCTGTATGCCCTTGCTCATGGTACGTCGACGATCCTGGATCTGGCTATGAATCGGGTCACTGGTACGGGAGTAGTGGTTGAGGTCCATACGCAGGCGCATACGCTCTTCCGGGCTGACGCCACCCAGACTCTGCATCTGCTCGGAATTGGACTCATCACCGGACTGAATCACCTTGTCGTCCGGATTTTCCTGTAGCCCGAGGGCCTCACGCGGACCTGCGATACCGGATTGAGACAAACCGAGACAAACGCACATCATGATTAATGTATGTTTGGGGGCTGCTGATTGATGTGAAAAAAACATCAGTAGTCTTACACCATGAAATACACTTTGGAATGGCTAAATGGGTATTGCATCACTTACGCTCTCCTCATCACATGCTGCCGCTTTTGTCTGTAATGACTAATATTGTGATTCTTGGGCGTGCTAAAAGTTTTCACTGCTACCGGGCGATCCGGTTGAAAAACTCAGAACTCGCTTTGGAACTGTATACGCGGCTTATTTGAGCTTCAGCTCATTTAAGAGCGGTTATAATGACGTAAGAATGTAAATTGAATGTTTCCCTTACCCTGCTGATTGTAAAAAATTGTAACAAATATAGATATCAACAGGATTTTTGCCGCTTTATACTCGTGAAGTCTTTCAATCAAAAGAATTTATGCCCAAAATAGCACCATGCAAACAAATATGAAGAAAATATTGCTGGTCGATGACGATCTGCGCATGCGGGAACTGCTGCAACGCTATCTTGGCGAGCAGGGATTCAGTGTCAAGGCCGTTTCAGATTCCACCGAAATGGATGCCGCACTGGCGCATGAACACCCGGATCTGCTGGTACTGGATCTCATGTTGCCGGGAGAAGACGGACTTGCCATCTGCCGACGTCTGCGCGGTAGTAACAGTCGCATTCCCATCATCATGCTGACCGCACGTGGCGACGAAGTGGACAGGATCATCGGCCTGGAAATGGGCGCTGACGACTACCTGCCCAAGCCATTCAACCCACGTGAACTGCTGGCACGGATCAATGCCGTCATGCGCCGTCAGGAACAGCGCATCCCCAGCGCACCCACCATGGATACGACCACTGTCAATTTCGGCGACTTCGTGTTCGACCCTTCCACACGCAGCCTGACGCGCAATGGAGAACCCGTCACCATCACCAGCGGCGAGTTCGCCCTGCTCAAGGTGTTTGTCGACCACCCGCGTCAGCCGCTGTCACGCGATCGCCTGATGCAACTGGCACGCGGACGCGAACTGGATGTTTTCGATCGCAGCATTGATGTACAGGTTTCGCGCCTGAGAAGGTTGATTGAACCGGATCCCGCCCACCCGAGACATCTGCAAACCATGTGGGGCTTCGGCTATGTTTTTGTACCGGATGGCGAAATCCAGAAGAGCTAAGCTCCTGACCACCCCCATCCCAATATGCCTGCATATCATTGAGACTCTTCCCGCGTACCCTACTTGCCCGCATCATGGTACTCATCGCGCTATTACTGGCGATAGGCCAGTTCAGCGCACTCCAGATCTTCGATTACTTCGAGCGTGAACCTCGCGCACAGGCTGCCGCACTACAAGCAGTGACGGTCGTCAATTACACGCGCGCATCCCTACTGGCATCCCATGAAAACCGCCGCATCGCGCTGCTTTCAGAACTGTCCGGACGCGAAGGCGTACGCATCTATGCTGCGGATTTACTGGAGATTGTCGAGCCGTTACCAGACGACCCGTTTATCCGCTTGGTCGCAGACAAGATTCGCGAGAATCTGGGCCAGGAGACACTGGTTGCAATCAATCACCTGGGCGTACCCGGTCTCTGGATCAGTTTCAGCATCGAGCAGGATGACTACTGGGTCGTCATCCCGCGTTTTCTTGCCGAACGCCCCTTCCCCTGGCAATGGTTCGGCTGGGCCGCTCTGGTCGCATTGCTTTCACTAGGCGGCGCCTACGTGATTGCCGCCCGCATCAACCGCCCCCTGCGCTTCCTGGTCAAGGCTGCCGGCCGCATCAGCCATGGCGAACAACCGCCCAGACTGCCTGAAGAAGGCGCGGAAGAAATGCGTGAAGTACAGCGCACATTTAATGAAATGTCGGAAGCCCTGGCAAGACTGGATAGCGAGAGAACGCTGCTGCTGGCGGGCATTTCGCATGATCTGCGCACACCGCTGGCCAGATTGAGGCTAGCCGTTGAAATGCTGCCGGATGAAGTCGGCGAAGGCACTCGCAACGGTATGATCCAGGATATTTCCGACATGGATAACATCATCAACCAGTTCCTGGATTTCGTGCGCGGCGTGGAAGGCGAACCGCCACAGATGGTCGACATCAACGCCCTCATCCAGTCCGTCGCGGATCGTCACGCCAGAGCCGGTCGCCACGTGGAACTGAAGCTCTCCTCCAATTACAAGGTTCAACTGCGTCCATTGGCGATCCACCGGCTGATTGGCAATCTAATCGACAACGCCTTTGCCTATAGCAAGGGCAAAGTGGCAGTCAGCACCCGTATCACCGCGGGTTATATCGTCGTCAGCGTCATGGATAACGGGCCGGGGATTCCGGCCAGCCAGATGAGTCGCCTGTTGCGACCTTTTGAACGCATGGATTCCGCCCGGGGCAATGAAGGTGGGAGCGGCCTTGGCCTGGCGATCGCCGACCGTATCGCCAAGTTGCACAAGGGCAAGCTGGAATTGCTCAATCGGCCGGAAGGTGGCCTTGAGGCACGCCTAAGTCTGCCGCTTTAAGCACCACTGCCTGGCCGGAACCAGGCCAGCTTTTCGTGCAGCGTAACGACGCCGCCGACGATAATCAGGCACGGCGGCTTCAGCTCTGCAGCGCTGACCTTTTCCGCCAGCGTCGCCAGATCGGCCACCACCACCCGCTGCCGTACGGTGGTTCCCTGTTGCACGACAGCAGCGGGCGTTTCTGCCGGTAAGCCGTGCAGCACCAGTTTGCGGCAGATTTCCGCAAGACCCACTAACCCCATGTAAATGACCACGGTCTGATTCGGGCGTGTCAGGGCCGGCCAATCCAGCTCAACGCTGTCAATCTCGCCATTTGAGCTGGCTTTCAAATGCCCTGTAGTGAACAGGCAGGATTGTGCATAGTCGCGATGCGTCAAGGGAATGCCGGCATAGGTCGATACACCGTTTGCCGCCGTAATGCCCGGCACCACCTGAAACGGTATTCCTTGTTCCATCAGTGTCTCGATTTCCTCGCCACCACGGCCGAAGATGAAGGGGTCGCCGCCTTTCAGCCGGAGCACGCGCTTGCCTTCCCTGGCGAGTCGCACCAGCAGCTGATTGATCTCTTCCTGCGGCAGGGTGTGCCGGTCACGCGCCTTGCCGACATAAATCAGCTCAGCGTCTCGCCGCACCAACTCCATGACTTCCTTGCTCACCAGTTTGTCATGGACGCAGACATCCGCCTGCTGCATCAGGCGCAAGGCCCGGAATGTCAGCAGGTCAGGATCTCCCGGCCCGCCCCCGACCAGATAGACTTCGCCATATGAACCTTGTCCCGCCGGACTTGCAAGACTCTCGGCCAAAGCGGCCCTGGCGGCATCCTCCCGGCCGGAGAACACCATTTCCGCCACCGGGCCAGCCAGCGTGTTTTCCCAGAAAATACGTCTTTCCTGGGTCGTCGCGAAGCGCTGCTTGACTGCTTCGCGAAAATCGGCCGCCAGGCTTGCCAAACGGCCATATGTCGCGGGGATCAGGGTCTCCAGTCTGCTACGCAGCAGGCGTGCCAGTACGGGCGCAGTACCGCTGCTGCTGATGGCGATCACCAGCGGTGAACGGTCAACGATGGAAGGCATGGTGAACGTGCATAAGTCCGGCGCATCGACCACATTGACCGGGATGTTACGTGCCCTGGCTTCCATTGAAACCGCCTGATTCACCGCCTCATCATCGGTTGCCGCAACCACCAGACAAGCGCCATCCAGCTGACCGGCAGCAAAGGTCGCGGGCAAATGACGGATACTACCGGCTGTCAGCAGGTCGACCAGTTCGTGATGCAGGGCGGGTGCGACGACTTCTACTTCAGCATCGGCCTTCAGCAGCATCGTCACCTTGCGCGACGCCACTTCGCCGCCGCCGATGACAACGCAGCGGCGGCCTCTCAGCTTCATAAAAATCGGTAACGCTTCCATGCCGCACATTTTACCCGCAGATTCGCTTTTAACCTGAGCTTGGAGTAGAATTTCGGCTTACTAATTGTTTTGCCTGACTAATTTGCACCCCTCACCTGCAGTGACACTCCCCACATGACGCCGCCAGACAAAGAAACGCTGACGGACATCAGCCGGAGCAAAAACCGGCAAGACCCAGCCCAGCCTAAAAAAGTATTCATCAAGACCTTCGGTTGCCAGATGAATGAGTACGACTCTTCACGCATGGCGGACCTGCTCAGTGTCGACAATGGCATGATAACGACGGACAACCCGGAAGATGCCGATGTCATCCTGCTCAACACCTGCTCGGTGCGCGAAAAGGCGGAGGACAAGGTCTACAGCCATTTGGGCCGCTTCATTCCGATGAAGGAGAAAAACCCCGGCCTCGTCATCGGCGTCGGCGGCTGCGTGGCGAGCCAGGAAGGCGACAACATCGTCAAGCGTGCACCCTACGTCGATATCGTCTTCGGTCCGCAAACCCTGCATCGCCTGCCGGCAATGATCGAAGCCAAACGGCTGAGCGGGATTTCACAGGTGGATATCAGTTTTCCGGAAATCGAAAAATTCGATCGTCTGCCGCCGCCGCGGGTTGAAGGGGCGGCCGCCTTCCTGTCGATAATGGAAGGCTGCAGCAAATACTGCAGTTTCTGCGTCGTGCCCTACACACGTGGTGAAGAAGTATCGCGCCCGTTTGAGGATGTACTGACAGAGGCAGCAACGCTGGCAGGGCAAGGCGTCAAGGAAATCACGCTACTCGGCCAGAACGTCAACGCCTATCGCGCAGAGGACAGCAATGGCGAAAAAGTCGATCTCGCCATGCTGATCGAATATATCGCCGAGATTCCGCAGATCGAACGCATCCGTTTCACCACTTCGCACCCGAATGAGATGAGCCCGGCACTGATCGAGTGCTTTGCCCGCATACCCAAGCTGGTCTCGCACATCCACCTGCCGGTGCAGGCCGGTTCGGACAGAATCCTGATGGCTATGAAGCGCAACCACACGGTACTGCAATACAAATCCATCATCCGCAAACTGCGCGCCGCACGGCCGGATATCTGCATCAGCTCGGACTTCATCATCGGCTTCCCCGGCGAAACCGAGGCGGATTTTGAGGCGACCATGCAACTGATGCGCGATGTTGGCTTCGACTACTGCTTCAGCTTTGCCTACAGCCCGCGTCCAGGCACACCGGCTACTTACCTGGTCGATGACACTGCTGCAGAAACCAAGCAGGAACGCCTCGCCAGGCTCCAGTTATTCAACGAGGCACAAGGCAAGGCCATCAGCGAGGCCATGGTTGGCAGCGTACAGCGCGTACTGGTCGAGGGCATCTCCAAAAAGGATGGCAAGGAGCTTGCCGGCCGCACCGATAACAACCGTATTGTCAATTTCCCCGCCGGCCGCGAACTGATCAACCAGTTTGTGAACGTCAGAATCACGCAAGCCGTCGCCCATACCTTGCGCGGCGAATTACTGAAAGACTGAGTTTGGACATCACATTAAAACCTGAAGACAACATCCGCCTGGCCAACCTCTGTGGCACACTGGATGAAAACATCAAGCAGATCGAGGATGCCCTGGACGTTGGCATTGCCCGTCGCGGCGCGCATTTCAAGATCAGTGGCGACAAGCAGAACATGGAGCTCGCGGCACAACTGCTGGAAAGCTTCTATCTGCGCGCGAAAAAGCCGATCGAACTGGAAGAAATCCAGCTCGGCCTGGTCGAACTCGACAAACTGAGTCCGGAAGCCATCACCGCCTCCAGCATGCCAACCCTGATGACACGCCGTCCCGACCTGCACGGCCGCACACCGCGCCAAGTAGAGTATCTGCAACAGATTCAGGATTTCGACATTACTTTCGGCATCGGCCCGGCCGGTACCGGCAAGACCTATCTGGCCGTTGCCAGCGCGATCGACGCGCTGAGCCGCGACCGGGTCAAACGTATCATCCTGGTCCGCCCTGCGGTGGAGGCCGGCGAGCGCCTCGGCTTTCTGCCCGGCGACCTGGCACAAAAGGTCGACCCTTACCTGCGCCCGCTCTATGATGCACTCTACGACCTGGCCGGTTACGACAGCGTCAACAAGATGTTCGAGCGCGGCGCCATCGAAGTCGCACCGCTGGCTTACATGCGCGGCCGCACGCTGAACCAGAGTTTCATCATTCTGGATGAGGCACAGAACACCACACCGGAACAGATGAAGATGTTCCTGACTCGCATCGGCTTCGGCACCAAGGCCGTGATTACCGGCGACGTCACGCAGATCGACTTGGCACGCCACCAGAAGAGCGGCCTGGTCGAAGCCAAACAGGTGCTGAAGGATGTACGCGGCATTGCCATGACGCATTTCCTTTCAGAGGATGTGGTGCGCCACCCCTTGGTGCAAAAAATCATCAACGCCTATGAGAAATATGACCAGACGCGCGAAGACCAGGATCAGAAAACCGCGCAGAAGGAATCACCGAAATAATGCCCGGCCTGTCCATGAATGTGCAATACGCATCAGCGCTTGAAGGCCTGCCCACGCCAGCGCAGTTCAAACGCTGGGCAAGAAAGACGCTGCGTGTCGATGCTGAAATCGCCCTGCGTATCGTTGATGAAGACGAAGGCCGCATGCTGAACCGCGAGTATCGTGGCAAGGATTATGCTACGAATGTACTAAGCTTTCCGCTGACCGAAGAACCGCAGCTGATGGGCGACATCGTTTTGTGCGCGCCAGTCGTCCTGCGGGAAGCAAAAGAGCAGCACAAGAGCGTTGAGGCCCACTTTGCGCACCTGACCGTGCACGGTGTCCTGCATCTGCATGGCTATGATCACGAAACCGAACCTCAGGCAGAATTAATGGAAACCCTGGAAACCGGGATTGTCATGAATCTTGGCTACCCCGACCCTTATAAGGAAAATGCTCAACCATGAGTGAAGATGACAAACAGAATGCCCATGAAAAGCCGCGATGGCTGGAACGGCTAAGCAATTTTCTGTTGCGCGAACCGGAAGACCGCGAACAGCTGATAGAACTGCTGCATACGGCTTATGAAAACAACCTGCTTGATGCCGATGCGCTGTCGATGATCGAGGGCGTGCTGCAGGTCTCCGAGATGCAGGTGCGCGATGTCATGATTCCGCGCTCGCAAATGGATGTCATCGACATCACCGACCCACCGGAAAAATTCATCCCTTTCGTCATCGAAACAGCACACTCGCGCTTCCCGGTAATTGAGGAAAACAAGGATGATGTCATCGGCATCCTGCTGGCCAAGGACTTGCTGCGCTATTACGCCGGCGAGGATTTCGAAGTGCGCGACATGCTGCGTCCTGCAGTATTCATTCCTGAATCAAAACGCCTCAACGTCCTGCTGAAGGAGTTCCGCAGCAATCGCAACCATATCGCTATCGTCGTTGATGAGTACGGCGGCGTAGCCGGTATGGTAACGATTGAGGACGTACTGGAACAAATCGTCGGCGACATTGAGGACGAATACGATTTCGACGAAACCGAGGACAACATCATCCGCGATGCCAACGGCCGTTATCGCGTCAAGGCACTGACCGAGATCGCCGATTTCAATGAGGCGCTGGGGACCGACTTCAGCGACGAGGAATACTCCACTATCGGCGGCCTGGTCGTCAGCAAGTTCGGCCACCTGCCGAAGCGCGGTGAACAGGTCACTTTCGACAATCTCAGCTTCACCGCCCTGCGCGCAGACAGCCGCCGCTTGCATTCAATGAGTGTAGAGATTCTTGCAATGCCTGAGTCAGGGACTGGAACTGCCGGATAACCCTTCGGCCGCACGCCACCCTCCAACTCCGCTTTCCAGACTCTGCAGACGGGAACTTATCCCGGCTGCGCAAGTTCATAAGTAGGTGATTTCATTAACATTCAGGAGCTCCGGCATGCGCGCATTATTACTGACAATGTTTCTGGCTTTTTCCGGTGCCGCATTGGCCGGCAACACTGAAGAAGCCCCACCAGCCAGCGAGATCCCGACTGTTGAGCAGGAGTTCGTTGCCGTAATCAATCAATACAACAAGGCCGAGATCATCGCGCAGTTTGGCGAACCGGCCCAAGTTGAAAACATGAAAGTCGCCTCCACCGGCGAAATCATTGCCTCCATCTGGCAATACCACTTCATCAATACCGACACCGAAGGGGAATATTATGAAACCACAGAGCTGGACTTCCTCGGCGACAAGGTGGTGATGGTGGTGTTCATGAATCACGACGGCCAGGAAAAGATATCCATCGAACCTCCCGCCTCATCGGAGACACAGGAATCACTGCCGGAAATACCGTTGTAAGCAACGCCTGACAATTGAATCAAGACAGCAAAAAAGGGCGAATTGATCGCCCTTTTTCATTTCATCTTTATCGCCGACCTTTATTTTTTCAAGGCGTCTCGAATCTCGCGCAACAGCAATACTTCCTCCGGTATGGCAGGAGGTGCAGCAGGCTCTTCTCTTTTTAATCGATTGATCGTGCGCACCAGCAGAAATACGGCAAAAGCGACGATGATGAAGCTGACCAGGGCATTGACAAACAGGCCGTAATTCAAGGTCACGGCGCCAGCTTCCTTCGCGGCGACCACCGTGGCGTAAGGTGCCGCAGTTGCGCCATCCTTCAGCACAAAGAACAGTTCACTGAAATCGACATTGCCCAGCAGCAAACCCACCGGCGGCATGATCACATCATCGACAAGAGATTTCACTATGGAACCGAACGCAGCCCCGATGATGATACCGACTGCCATATCGACCACATTGCCACGCATGGCAAAGGCTTTGAATTCTTTTAACATTTCATCTCCTCTTGAATAAAGTAACCACACCTAACCGCTATAATGCAAAAAGATTCATTCATCGTCTAGGATTTCCATTGGCATCACTTTTACACTCGGCAAAACTCAGGCTGTTACTGGCCGCAATACTTGGCAGCCTTGCCGTCCTCGGCTTCGCGCCTTTCTATCTCTACCCAAGCACCATTTTCAGTATCGCCGGGCTGTTTTACCTGTGGCATCACGCAGACGATAGCAGACAGGCGGCATGGCTGGGCTTTTTTTACGGGCTTGGCCTATTCATCACCGGCATCTACTGGATCTACATCAGTCTGCACGATTTTGGCGGCATGCCCTGGTGGATGGCGGCTTTCTCGACCTTCTGCCTGTGCGCCTTTCTCTCGCTGTTCCCGGCCCTGGTTGGCTGGCTGAGCAAACGTTCGACTCTGGTGCTACTGAGCGCGCCATTACTCTGGGCGCTGGCAGAATGGGTCCGCAGCTGGATATTCACCGGCTTCCCCTGGCTGACCATAGGTTACTCGCAAACTCCCGGCAGCCCGCTCGCCGGCTTCATGCCCATCATCGGCGTCTATGGCGTTTCATTGCTCACCGCCATCACTGCGGTACTGCTGGTCTTTATCCTGCTGAAAACACGCAGAAGAATCATGTTCGCGGCGCTGATCGCACTCTGGATGAGCGGCGCACTGCTAAAAATGGTGCCGTGGACTTCCCCGATTGGAGAGCAAATTTCCGTTGCTCTATTGCAGGGCAATATCGCCCAGGATCTCAAATGGCAGGAAGGCGAAGTGCAGCGCACGCTGGACAAGTACCTGCAACTGACGACGGACACCACTGCAAGACTGATCGTACTGCCGGAAACCGCCCTGCCCATGCTGCTGCAATATGTGCCTGAGGACTATCTGGCCGCATTCAAGGCCCATGCCCTGCAACATGAGAGCGATATCCTGTTCGGCGTGGTCGAATACGAAGATAAAGCTTTCTACAACAGCATGTTGAGCATAGGCATGTCGCCGACACAGGCATATCGCAAAACCCATCTGGTGCCGTTCGGCGAATTCATCCCGCTCAAGACCGTGTTCGGCTGGATCTATAAGGACTGGCTCAATATCCCGCTGACCGACCTGGCCAGAGGCGGCTTCGACCAGAGGCCGCTGGCCATCGCCGGCCAAAAAGTCGCCGTCAACATCTGCTACGAGGATGTGTTCGGGGAAGAGATCATTTACCAGCTGCCGGAGGCGACGATACTGGTCAACACCAGCAACGATGCCTGGTACGGTGAATCTCCCGCGGCCTACCAGCACCTGCAGATATCGCAGGCACGCGCACTGGAAACTGGACGCATGATGCTGCGCGCCACCAATACCGGGGCTACGGCCATCATCGAGAAGGACGGTGAAGTGCGGGCGCACCTGCCGCATTTCCGCACCGGCATCCTCGAAGGCGAGGCACAGGGCTACAGCGGCAGCACGCCTTACATCCGCTTCGGCAACTGGCTGTTCCTGCTCATCACTGCTGCCGGCCTGGTTTGCCTTTTGTGGCTGCGTAAAAAGAAGTAAAATCAACCCTTTCGCCCAACACAAAAAAAACGGCTCACATACAGATGTCACTCACATTTCAAGAGATCATTCTCACACTACAACAATACTGGGATAAACAAGGCTGCACGCTATTGCAGCCTTACGACATGGAAGTCGGTGCCGGCACCTCTCACACTGCGACCTTTCTGCGCGCACTCGGCCCGGAACCCTGGAAAGCCGCCTATGTGCAACCAAGCCGCCGCCCCAAGGATGGCCGCTATGGCGAAAACCCCAACCGACTGCAGCATTACTACCAGTATCAGGTCGTGCTGAAACCGGCACCGGCCAATATCCTGGAACTCTATCTGGGTTCGCTCGAGGCATTGGGTTTCAACCTGAAGGAGAATGACATCCGCTTCGTTGAGGACGACTGGGAAAACCCGACACTGGGCGCCTGGGGCCTGGGCTGGGAAGTCTGGCTCAACGGCATGGAAGTGACGCAGTTCACCTACTTCCAGCAGGTCGGCGGTATCGACTGCAAACCGATCACCGGTGAGATCACCTACGGCCTGGAGCGCCTGGCCATGTATCTGCAGGGCGTGGAGAACGTCTATGACCTGACCTATTCGCCCGGCGTCAGCTACGGCGACGTTTTCCTGCAGAACGAAAAGGAACAGTCCGTCTATAACTTCGAGCACAGCGATGTCGACTTCCTGCTGAACGCATTCACAGCCCATGAAAAACAGGCCAAACACCTGATGGAAAACCAGCTGGCACTGCCCGCCTATGAACAGGTGCTGAAGGCTGCGCACACATTCAATCTGCTGGATGCGCGCGGTGCGATTTCCGTCACCGAGCGTGCCGCCTATATCGGCCGCATCCGCAACCTCGCGCGCAGTGTCGCCGCCAGCTATCTGGACAGCCGCGCCCGCCTCGGCTTCCCGATGGCGCCCAAGGCCTGGGCAGATGAAATTTTGGCCAAACTGGAAAAAGAAAAGAAGGCCGCCTGAATATGAGTAGCAAAAATCTGTTAGTTGAATTGTTTGTAGAAGAACTGCCGCCCAAGGCGCTGAAAAAACTCGGTGAAGCATTCTCCTCGGCATTGGCCGAATCGCTGCAAGCACAAGGCCTGACCGCAGAAAACTCCGTGGTAAGCGGTTTTGCATCACCACGCCGGCTGGCTGCTCACATCACCAATGTCGCGGCCAATGCTGCCGACAAGCAGGTCGCGCAAAAGCTCATGCCGGTCAGCGTAGGTCTCGATGCCAACGGCAATGCTACCCCGGCCTTGCTGAAGAGATTGGCTGCACTCGGTGCGGACGAAACGGCTGTTCCCAGCCTCAGAAAAGAAAATGACGGCAAGGCCGATATCCTGTTCCTGGATGCGATCCAGACCGGTGTCTATCTGGCAGACGGCTTACAAAAGGCGATTGAAGACGCCATCGCCAAACTGCCCATCCCCAAGGTCATGACCTACCAGTTGCAGGAAAACTGCGAACAGCCCGGCTGGGACAGCGTCAACTTCGTCCGTCCGGCGCATGGCCTGGTTGCCCTGCATGGCAGCGACATCGTTCCCGTCAGTGTGCTCGGCCTGAAATCCGGCAACATCACATACGGCCACCGTTTTGAAGCCAAGTCCGACTCTATCAAACTCAGCAACGCTGACAGTTACGCCCGGCAACTAAAGGACGAAGGTGCGGTGATTGCCAGCTTCGAGGAACGCCGCGCCGAGATCGTCAGCCAGCTGAACCTGGCCGCTGCCAAACAGAATCTCAAGCCGATTGACGACGATGCACTGCTGGACGAAGTCACCGCACTGGTTGAACGCCCCAACGTGCTGCTCGGCCAGTTCGAGCAGGAATATCTGGAAGTCCCGCAGGAATGCCTGATTCTCACCATGAAGGCCAACCAGAAATACTTCCCGCTACTGGATGCGCAAGGCAAGCTCACCAACAAATTCCTCATCGTTTCCAACATCAGCCCGGCTGATCCATCCAAAGTCATTGGCGGTAACGAACGCGTGGTACGTCCGCGTCTGGCCGATGCGAAGTTCTTCTTCGACCAGGACCGGAAAAAGACGCTAGAATCCCGTATCGAAGGCTTGGACAAGGTGGTTTATCACAACAAGCTGGGCTCACAGGGTGAGCGCATACTTCGCGTGCAAGCCACTGCCAAGGCGATCGGCATGGCACTCGGCGGTGAACAGTTGGCAGAACAAGCCAGCCAGGCCGCTATCCTCGCCAAGGCCGACCTGCTGACCGACATGGTCGGCGAATTCCCGGAACTGCAGGGCATCATGGGCCGTTACTATGCGCAACATGAAAAGCTGGATGGCAACATCGCATATGCGATTGAAGACCACTACAAACCCAGGTTTGCCGGCGACGAATTGCCGCGCAACCAGGTCGGCGTCTGCGTCGCCCTGGCCGATAAACTGGAAACCCTGGTCGGCATGTTCGGCATCGGCAATATGCCGACCGGCGACAAGGACCCTTTCGCCCTGAGAAGACATGCGCTCGGCGTCATTCGCATGCTGGTGGAACTGGACTTGCCTTTGCAAATCCATCACCTGATCACCACTGCCCAGGACGTCGTGTTGCAAAAGATCAAGCTCGAGCAGCACGAAGAATTTGCCTTCAATCTTACCGACCTCGAGAAATTCATCTACGAGCGTCTGGCCGGTTATCTGCGCGAACAAGCTTATACGCCACAGGAAATCGAAGCCGTGTTGAGCCTGCAGCCGCAGCGTCTGGGCGAAGTACCCAAACGCCTGGAAGCAGTACGCGCCTTTGCCAAGCTGCCGGAGGCAGACAGCCTTGCCGCTGCCAACAAGCGCGTCAACAACATCCTGAAAAAAGCCAGGGATGGTGCCAACAAATTCGGACACAAACTGGATACGGCATTGCTGCAGGAAGCGGCAGAGATCGAACTGCATCAGGCGCTGGGCAAGACTGCACCCGAAGCCGACAAGGCGTTCGAGCGGGGCGATTACGCCGCATCGCTGCAATCCCTTGCAGCGCTGAAAACACCGGTAGACGCATTTTTCGATCATGTCATGGTCAATGCAGAAGATCCGGACCTGCGCGCCAATCGCCTGACCTTGCTGGATAATTTGTACCAGGCCATGAACCGCGTTGCTGACATATCGAAACTGGCGGCGTAAGCTGAACATATGAAACTCGTCATCCTCGACCGCGACGGCGTCATCAACTATGACAGCCCCCACTTCATCAAGAGCCCGGATGAGTGGAAGCCCATCCCCGGCAGTCTGGAAGCCATTGCCCTGCTCAACCAGTCCGGGTTTCGCGTGGCCTTGGCGACCAATCAATCCGGCATCGGCCGCGGCCTGTTCGACATGGCGACGCTGAATGCCATCCACGACAAGATGTATCGTGCCCTGGGTCAGTTCGGCGGACGTATCGATGCACTGTTCTACTGCCCACATAGTGCAGAGGCCAACTGTAGCTGCCGCAAACCGAAATCCGGCATGATCGAGGACATTGCTCGCCGCTTCGCCATCGACCTCAAGACCGTTTACAGCGTAGGTGATTCCCTGCGCGACCTGCAGGCCAGCGCAGCGCTCGGCGCACAAAGTATCCTGGTACTGACCGGCAAGGGTACCAAAACCCTGGAAGAAGGCAGCCTGCCCGAAGGCACATGGGTTTGTGCGGACCTGTCCGAAGCAGTTCAACGCATTATCGCCCACGACAACAGCTGAACCCCGGCATGCTGGTCATCCTGCGCTCTCTGCTCTTTATGCTCGGCCAGTGGCTGTTCACACTCATCTTCAGCCTGTTCGCCGTCCTGACATTTCCCTTCCACCCCATCACCCGCTACCGCATCATCTCGATCTGGGCGCGCTCCATGCTGTGGTGGCTACGCGTCAGTTGCGGTGTGCGTTACCGCATCATCGGCCGCGAGAATATCCCGCAATCCCCCAGCATCATTCTGGCCAAGCACCAATCGGCATGGGAAACCCTGGCATTTCAGCAGATATTCCCTCCGCAGGTCTGGGTGCTGAAGCGCTCACTGCTCTGGATACCGTTTTTCGGCTGGGGTCTGGCCATGACGTCGCCGATCGCCATCAACCGCAGTGCCGGTCGCGAGGCACTGAAACAATTGACGACCCAGGGCAAGGACCGCATGAAACAGGGTTTCTGGGTGGTGATCTTCCCCGAAGGCACACGTATGGCGCCCGGTACGAAAGGCAAATACCATATCGGCGGTGCATGGCTGGCGTCGCATACTGGCGCTACGGTCGTACCCGTGGCACACAATGCCGGCGAGTTCTGGCCCAAGAACTCTTTCATTAAAAAACCGGGCATCATTACGGTCAGCATCGGCCAGCCGATCCAGACAGCAGGATTGAAACCGGACCAGGTCAACCAGCAGGTAGAGAACTGGATCGAACAGGAAATGACGCAGCTGGAGCAAAGGTGAGTCAGTATCAACTCGCATTACCGGATGGCGAACATATCTGCTACCAGCTGGAGCGACGCTCACGCAGAACCATCGGCCTGAAAATCGGCGCTTCCGGCCTGATCGTTCACGCCCCCAAACGCATCAGCCAGCCGCAGCTTGAAAGTGCGTTACTGCAAAAGGCCGAATGGATACGCAAGAAACTGGACCAGATCAGCGCTAACCAACCATCCCCCCTGCAATGGGTGGACGGAGCGGAACTGCACTTTCTCGGCAACCCGATCCAGCTCAAACTAAGCCGTGATGCTGCCAACCGCAAGCCACAATTCGAACAGGGCGTGCTGCATCTGCGGCTGACCGAAATCGATGATGCGGAATTCGTTTCCGCCCGGGTCACCCAATGGTACAAAAAGGCTGCCCTACCCGACTTTGTGCGCAGGCTGGAACTTTACGCCAACCGGTTGGGCGTGACCTTGCCCAGACTTTTTCTTTCCAGCGCCCAGACCCGCTGGGGCAGCTGTAACAGCAAACGAGAGATCCGCATCAACTGGCGTCTGATACAGGCACATCCGCACGTCATCAACTACGTCATCTGCCATGAACTGGCGCACCTGAAGGAAATGAACCACTCCTCCCGGTTCTGGCAACTGGTCGAAAGCCTTTATCCCGAATACCGGGAAGCCGAGCGCATATTGAAACAACTCTCACCGCATCTGCATCGACTCTAGGGGTATCGACTCTAGGGGTATCGACTCTAGGGGTATCGACTCTAGGGGTATCGACTCCAGGAGTATTCAGGGATATCAACTTCAGGAATTTCATACTTTTACCCTCTTGTTTCAACGTGCTATGCTGCTCGGGCATTCCGCACATCAACAATAAAAGGGAGGTTTCATGAGTTTCGCAGATGCAATCAAGATTTGTTTTCAAAAGTACATGGACTTTAACGGGCGTGCAAAAAGGCCGGAGTTCTGGTGGTTTGCACTGTTCTGTGTCCTGGTCAGCGTGGGATTGAGTATCGTCAGCAGCGCGCTGTCATCGCTGTTTTCACTGGCCACCCTGCTGCCATCACTGGCTGTAGGTGCACGTCGTCTGCATGACACCAACCGCAGCGGCTGGCTGCAACTGATCTGGATCATTCCGGTGATCGGCTGGATCATCATGATCGTCCTGCTGGCACAACAGGGCAGCAGCGAAGACAATCAGTACGGCTCGACTCCAGCCAACTGATGCCATCAAACTCGGGCTGAGGTGTTTATCTCAGCCTGAGTGCATTCAGCACCACGATCAGCGAACTGACCGACATGCCGATTGCCGCCATCCAGGGCGCAAGCATGCCGGTTGCGGCAAACGGCAACGCCAGCATGTTATAACCCAAAGCCCAGGCAAAATTCTCACGAATCACATTACGCGTAAAACGACTGGTTTCAATCGCGTGATTGATTTCAAGCAACTGCTCCCCCAGCAACACGATGTCGCCGGAAGCCCGTGCCATCTGCGTACCACTACCCATTGCAATCGAGACCTGCGCTTTTGCCAATACCGGTGCATCATTGACGCCATCACCGACCATGGCAATCACCTCACCTCGCTGCTGCAACTGTTCAATCATTTCCAGTTTCTGTTCAGGCGATGCAGAAGCCTGCCAGCTGGATATCCCCAGCCGCCTGGCGTAATCGGCAACCGTCGATTCCGTATCGCCACTCAATATCGAAACCACCAGCCCCTTGTCCTTGAGCGCCTGCACCAGCGCCTGGGCATTGGGCCGCAGCGTGTCTGCCATGACGAATGCAGCCAGATACTGCGTGTCATCACTGAGCCAGACAACAGTTGCGCAATCCTCGACCGTAGTCATTGACGGAATCTCGCTGATGGCCGGATTGAGTTTCAAGTTACCCAGATAATATCGTTTGCCATTAATCAGGCCCACGACCCCCTTGCCCGGCTGATTGCCTGCCTCATCCAGCGCATACTGTGCAAGGGATGCCGCCTTCAGGGCTTCCTGGAAACTCCTGGCAAAAGGATGCTCGGAATGTTGCTCCAGGCTGGCGGCGATCTGCAGGCATTCTGCTGCAGTCAAAGAGCCGAACGTGCGGGTTTCCTGCAATACAGGACGGCCTTCGGTCAGCGTGCCGGTCTTGTCGAATACCACATGCGTTATCTTGGCCAAGGCCTCCAGCGCATGCCCGCGCGTCAGCAACACGCCCCGCTTGACCAGATGGGAACCTGAGGCGGCAAAGGCCGCCGGAGCAGCCAGTGACAAGGCGCAAGGGCAGCTGACCACGAGGATGGTCAATACGATCTCCAGCACCCGAGAGCTATCAACCTGCCACCAGACCCAACCGACCAGCGCCACAGCAAGAAGCAGTACATAAGTGAAATAGGCGGCGATCTTGTCAGCCAGTTCGGTCAGCCGCGGTTTTTCCGCCTGCGCCCGGTCCAGCAAACGGCTGATACCGGCAATCACCGTATGTTCGCCAACTGCCGATACCTTGATTGTGAGCGGGCTTTCATAGTTGATACTGCCGGCATAGACCGTACTGCCAACGGTCTTGATCAGCGGATGACTCTCACCGGTCAGCAGCGATTCGTCCGCACTGCTCTCACCCTGTTGCACAATGCCATCCGCCGCTATGGTTTCACCGGGCTTGGCAACGATCAGGTCGCCCACCTTCAGCTCCATCAGCGGAATCAGTTCCAGTTGCTGCTCGGCGTTGAGGCGCGTAGCGACAGCAGGTACCAATCTAAGCAGATTCTCCGCCGATTCGATCGACTTCTCGCGGGCGTTCCGTTCCAGATAGCGTGTCGCCAGCAGGAAGAAGATCAGCATGGTCAGCGTATCGTAATAGACTTCGCCGACGCCCAGATAGGTCGCCCAGATGCTGCCGGCAAAGCCGGTAATCAGGCCCAGGCTGATCGGCACGTCCATGCCCAGACGACCACTTTTGACTCCCCGCCATGCTGCCTGGTAGAACGGCCATGCAGCATAGAACATGGCCGGCACGCTGAGCACCAGACTGAACCAGCGCAACAGTTGCGCCGTGGCAAATTCCAGCCCCTGCGCAGGACCCGCATAAAGCGCGACGGCAATCATCATCACCTGGCCGGCAGAGAGACCGGCAACGGCCAGGCGGCGAAAATCCGCCTTGCGCTGCTTGAGACGCAAGGCCTCCTGCTGCTGCGCGCTGAACGGATGTGCGTGATAGCCCAGCTTGCGTATCTCGATCAGGATATCGCTCAACTTGATCTGGTTCTCATCCCAGATGATGCGGGCGCGATGTGTGGTGTAGTTGATGGATACCTGCTGGATACCCTGTAGTTGCTTCAGATGGCGCTCGTTGAGCCAGATGCAGGCGGCGCAAGTGATACCTTCGAGAATCAGCGATGCTTCCTTGTAATCGCCCGGTGCCTGGGAGACAAAACTCTTCTGGACTTCCGGATGATCGTAGAGCATCAGATCACGCAATTCATCCGGCACCAGGTCTTCTACATTCTGCGGGAGTTCGGTGCGGTAACGGTAATAATCTTCGAGCCCGTTGGCAACGATCGCCTCGGCCACTGCCTGACAACCCTGGCAGCACATGGCGCGCGGTTCATCCAGCACCACGGCAGAATAGCGGGTGCCGGACGGCACCGGCAAACCGCAATGGTAACAATCAACTTGCGTATGCTGCTCTGCGCCCATCAGATATCCGGTCGGCAGTGGGAATCAGTTGTCGAGAAACAACTGCTGCTGGCGCCGGTAGTAACCATCCTCATGTTCGATGATGATTTCGGCCAGCCATCTACCGGCATCGGGCAGCAGCAGTTCAGTGGTGTAAAGACCGGGCCCGGTTTCTTTCATCTGCAGCGACTGGTCGTCACGGCTATTGGCGACACGCCATAATCCGAGGCGGACATCTGCCCCTTCTATGGGGTTGCTGTCCTTATCCAGCAACAGCAGGCTGACGGCAGCGGCTTGCCCGCTCTGCAGATGGTCCACGCCTTGCAGTGTAGCCTGCCAGCCCAGTTCACGTTGCTGTTCCACGCGCGCCAGATGCCCTTGATAGCTCTTGTTCTTGTCATGTGGCACCGTACCCGGAAAAGCCGTATGGACTTTCTGACGGTCCGGATTCGGCAGAAAGATACCGCTTATGCTGCTGGGCAATCCGCGGCTGGCAATCGAAAGCAGCACCGCGTTGAGAATAACCAGAAAGATGAAAAAGGCGATGATCAAACGCGGCGCCCAGTGCATGGATTGCTTTTTCTGCTGCAAACTGCCGAACACCGCGAGGACCGCGGCATTGGCCAGAAAAACGGCAAAATGGATCGCCAGTACATCGCCGCCGGCCCAATGCTGGCTGGCATATGCGAGATAAAGCAAAAACGGCAAGACGGCACTGAGCACGCCACCCCAAAAATTGGGCATCCCAAGGCGCCGCGATATGAAATACAGGGCCGCGGCAAAGATCAGACCACCGAACAGTGTCTCGGTCATGGAAACTTCAGGGATGGTGAACATCATGGAAAGCGCTTATTTATCCCGTTTGCTATAAAAGTTGGTTGGCAAAACAATCGGTTCCACATCTGCGCTGGAAGGCTGAATAACGAAGTCGAACTCATGGGTCGCTTTCACCAGTTCACGGCTCAGGTCGATGCGGGCACTTATCGTGAGACTCTTGCCTGCACGCACCCTGACTTCCGGGATATCGCCGATATTCAGGGATTCGGCTGGAATACCGCGTACACCGACCGAATAGACCTCATCATGTTCGGTTTTGTTCACGATATGGATCTGGTAGCGATTGCGATAACTGCCGTCTGACAAAACCACAAACAAGGGCTGACGCGTTTGCAGCACGTTGACTTCAGTATCACTACGGGTGCCGATGTTATAGAAGAGGAAACCCGTTGCCACCAAGAGCGCCAGCGCATAACCCCAGACCTTCAGTCGCTTCCACTCCAGTCGAGGCTTGTGCGGCACATCACTGGCGAGATTGTGCTCGGAATCATAGCGGATCAGGCCGCGCGGGTAGCCGACCGAATCCATGATGTTGTTGCAGGCATCGATACAGAGACCGCAGGAGATGCACTGATATTGCAGACCATCGCGAATATCAATGCCGGTCGGACAAACCTGGACACAGTAACCGCAGTCTATGCAGTCGCCATGTCCCTGAGCCTGACGCTCCTCGCGTGTCTTCAGTCCGGCTTTAGGCAATGCCCGGCCGGATGCACCCTCGCCGCGCTTGGCATCATAGCTGACGGCCATCGTGTCAGCCTCATACATGACGCCCTGGAAGCGGGCATACGGACAGCCGACAGTACAGACGTGCTCACGAATGACACCGGCTGCCAGATAAGTGGTCACAGTCAGGATCAGCACCGTCAGGTACCCCGCATGCGCGGCCTGACCGGTAAAGAAGTTCTCGACGAATTGCGGTGCATAGCTGAAATAACTGGCAAAAGTCATCGCAGTCCAGAAAGACACCAGTATCATCAGTGCATGCGAACCACCGACCTTGGCGATTTTCTCGGCATTCCAGGGCTGCTTCTTCAGGCGCAGCCTGGCCGGGCGCTCGCCCTGCAATTTGTGTTCGATCAGGATGAAGAGGTCAGACCACAAGGTCTGAAAACAGAAATAACCGCACCAGGCCCGGCCGATAAGACCGGTCACGAAGAACAGGAAGGCTGCGGCAATGAACAACAGCATGGCCAGCCAAAAGATATCCTGCGGATAGACGATCAAATCGAAGATAAAGAATCTGCGGGATTCCAGATCAAACATGACCGCCTGGTTTGCTGCGCTGTTACGTGACCAGGGCAGCCAAGGCAGGAAAAAATAAACGGAATAGGCCACCACCATGACGGCAGTCTTGAAGTTACGGAATTTGCCCTTGACCGACCTGGTAACGATCGGAATATGCTTGTTGAGTAAAGGTGATTGCTTGCTGGTACTCGCTTCCATGGCTTTCTTGACCCGTCATTCCAATTAATGGATGTCCTGTGCTACAGATTCAGACATCTAAAAAGCATAAAGGCTCACGCAGCCGTGAGCCTTTATCATGATTATTACTGGATTACTTGCCGCCGCCCAGGCCTTGGTGCACGTAGACGGTCAACAGTTTGATCTGATCCGGCTTGAGGCGATCTTCCCAGGCTGGCATCACGCCACGATTCAAGCCGCCGGCGATGATGTTCTTCACGGCCTTCAGTTTCTCATCCGCATCCTCGATTTCCGGGATATTTGCCCACAGCCAGATCTTGTCGGTCAGGTTGGCAGAACCCAGGCCTTCCTTGCCCTTGGCATCTGCACCGTGACAGGCATAACAGGAGGCGTTGTCACTCTGGAACAGCTTGGCACCAATTTCTGCACTGGCTGCATCATGCGGCTCACCGGAAAGGCTCAGCACATAATTTGCTGCCTGGGTGATTTCCTCATCGGAAATGATTTCCTTGAAAGGCGGCATATAGCCCTGACGGCCATGGATAATGACATCCTGAATCTGCGCATAACTGGAACCGTACTGCCAGTGGTCGTCGGTCAGGTTGGGAGCAAAACCGATCACACCCTGGCCGCCAGCCTGGTGGCATGGTGCACAGTTATCGGAGAACAAGGTCTTGCCGGCAGAAGTCACAAACTGCATCAGTTCGGCATCCTGGGCAATTTGGTCGAACGGTGTCGCAGCAACCTTATCGAACCACTGCTTCTGGGCAGCATGCAGTTCATTCATTTCAACCATGAATTTGGAACGCATGTTCCAGTGCGTGGTTTTCTCGACTTCCGTACCGTCTACCTGGGTAGCCTTGTAAGTAATGGAGTTCAGGCCGGGAATACCTTTGGTATAAGTGCTGCCGATAGGCCATGCCGGGTAGAACAGCCAGTAAACCACGGTAAAGATGGCAGTAAGGTAGAAAGACCACACCCACCATCTTGGCAGCTGATTGGTCAGTTCTTCAATGCCGTCCCAGGCATGCCCGGTAGTTGGGACACCACCGGTCTTCTTCACTCTGGACTTTGGCTCGTTACTAGCGCTATTTGTTTTAGTTTCCTGACTCATTTCACTTACCCTTGACCTCTATATCGTCATCTTCCAACGGGATGTTTTTGTAGCTTTCCAACCTTTTGCTGCGTTTTTTGCTGCCGTATACATAGAACAGAATGCCACAGAACACGGTAAAGAAAATCAGCAAAGCCAACGGCTTGGTGTTTTCAAAACTGGTAAACCACAAAAGCAACTCTGTCATCGCAATTTCCTAGCGGAATTTCACAAAGTAATCGTCGTCATATTTCTTGAAATCAACCAGCGTACCCAGCATCTGCAGGTAGGCAACCAGCGCGTCCATCTCGCTCAGCTTGTCCGGATTGGTATCGTAGTTGCCTTGCTGTGCCTGTCCGATCAGATTCTTCTCGGCATCCGGAATATGCAGATACTTTGCAACATCCGCACCAAACTCTTCTACATTACGCTCATATTCAGCCTGACTTTCAGAGTAAGGCACTCCGGTCTTGCGCAAGGCGCGCATTCTCAGGTTGATATCGGAGTAGTCGAGATCGGTGGTTGCCAGCCATGGATAGTTAGGCATGACGGACTGCGGCACCAGGGAACGCGGTGCGATCAAATGCTGGGTCTGCCAGTCATTGGAATACTTGCCGCCGACACGTGCCAGGTCAGGACCGGTACGCTTGGAACCCCACTGGAACGGATGGTCATACTTGGACTCAGCGGCCAGTGAATAGTGACCGTAGCGCAGCGCTTCATCACGGAACGGACGAATCATCTGTGAGTGACACAGATAACAGCCTTCGCGGATGTAAATATCGCGGCCACGCAATTCCAGCGGTTTGTATGGGCGTACACCTTCGACTTTTTCCACAGTCTCCTTGATGAAGAACAACGGAATAATCTCAACCATGCCGCCGACGCTGATAGCGACCATGGTCAGGACCAATAAAATACCCAGGTTACGTTCGATCTTGTCGTGCTTCATGCTGACTCCAGATTCTTTACTTTTCTATTCAGCCGCTCAAGCCGCATTCGGGCTCAGCTTGCCTTCACCTTCGATACCCACCGCCTCAACGCCTACGCTGCCTTTGCGGATGGTTTTGAAAACGTTGTAGCACATCAGCAACATGCCGGACAGGAAGAAGGCACCGCCAACAGCACGCATGATGTAGAACGGATGTGCAGCAGCAACGGACTCGACGAAGGAGTATTGCAGGTTGCCGAAGTCATCGAATGCGCGCCACATCAGACCCTGCATGATGCCGGAGATCCACATCGCTGTGATGTACAGCAGAATACCAATGGTCGCCAGCCAGAAATGCACGTTGATCAGCTTGACGCTGTGCATCGGCGTGTTCCACAGACGTGGCACCAGGTGATACAGACTACCAAAGGAAACCATCGCGACCCAGCCCAGCGCACCGGAGTGCACGTGACCCACGGTCCAGTCGGTGTAGTGTGAAAGTGCATTCACATCCTTCAGCGACATCATCGGACCCTCGAACGTGGACATGCCGTAGAACGACAGCGCCACGATCAGGAAACGCATGATCGGGTCGGTACGCAGCTTGTCCCATGCACCGGACAAAGTCAGGATACCGTTGATCATGCCACCCCAGGATGGCAGCAGCAGCATGATGGAGAATGTCGCAGCCAGCGTCGATGTCCAGTCAGGAATCGCTGTCCAGTGCAGGTGGTGAGAACCAGCCCACATGTAGAGGAAGATCAGCGCCCAGAAGTGGATCACGGACAGGCGATAGGAGTAAACCGGACGACCTGCCTGCTTGGGCACAAAGTAGTACATCATGCCGAGGAAGGCTGCTGTCAGGAAGAAACCTACGGCATTGTGGCCGTACCACCACTGCGTCATGGCATCTTGTGCGCCAGAGAACAGACTGTAGGACTTCATTGAGAACAACTCGACAGGAATTGCGAGATTGTTGAACACATGCAACAGAGCGGTTGCCAGGATAAAAGCCAGATAGAACCAGTTGGCGACATAAATGTGCGGCTGCTTGCGCTTCATCAGCGTGCCGACAAACACGGTCAGGTAAGCCACCCAGACAAACAGGATCAGCAAATCGATCGGCCATTCCATTTCTGCATATTCACGGCCCTGGCTGTGGCCCAGCACGTTACCGAGCGCAGCAAAGACGATGGCGGCCTGCCAGCCCCAGAAGGTGAAATTGGCCAGCCCATCACTGAAAAGTCGCGCTTGCGAAGTGCGCTGAACCACATAGTAGGAAGTCGCAAACAGTGCGCTACCACCAAAACCGAAGATTACGGCACCGGTATGCACAGGGCGCAGACGGCCGAAAGTAATGTAGGGATTATCAAAATTAAGCCACGGCCAAGCCAGCTCAGAGGCGATATAGACGCCTACAAACATGCCGATTGCACCCCAGACCAATGTCATGATGGTGAATTTACGGACAATATCGTAGTTGTATTGCTCGTTAACATTCACCGCTGCTACTGTACCCGTCGCTGCCATCACTACGACTCCCGAATTCAAAACCCAAACAAAGACTTAAAAGTTACAGAGAACACTCAGAAACTTCTTCCAAAAAGCTGTTGAAACCTACTGCAAAACCAGCAAAGCAGAATATTATAGACTTCATACAAGCTGCCGAACAACTCAAAAATGCATCAGAGCAGGCGGCTCAAATCGTGTGCAATCTCCACCGGCTTCTGCCCATACTTCAGATAAATTCGAATTTTTCCTTGCTTATCATAGACGTACACGCCAGCGCTATGATCAAAACTGTAACCAGTTTGCCCCGGCTCCTGCTGTCTGGCATAAAAAATCTTGAACGCCTTCGCAACCTGGTCAATTTCCTCAACGGTTCCGGTCAGGCCGATAAACCGGCTATCGAAAGACGGCACGAACTGCGCCAGCACCTCCGGCGTATCCCGCTCGGGATCGACCGTGACAAACAATACCTGCACCTCATCACTGTTCCCGCCCATCAATTTCATGGCAGCTGCCAGATCCGCCATCGTCGTCGGACAGATGTCCGGACAATGCGTGAAACCGAAAAACAGCGCAACCACCTTGCCCTGATAATCCGAAAGCTGCCTGACTTCACCATGGTGATCAGTCAGCTTGAAGCCTGTTGCGAAATCCGCACCCGCGATGTCCGTCCCGAAAAGCGTGGATTCTTCATTGGAGGGGCTGCAGGCTGAAAGCAGGACAACCATAAGGGCCGTCAGGAAATAAGCAAAATATCTGGTCACGATTTAGCCTTGATTTTTAACCTTGAAATTAAAACCGGTGCTCATAAGGATTCTAGCACGCCTCGGGTGGCATGAATTCTGCAAGCAGAATCGATTCATGATTTCTAAAAACACATTCAAGCCATATCAATAATTCAGAGAAAAACTCAAATAATCCAGAAAGTTAAGTATGATTCACAGAAAAATTAACTGTAAAATCCAATGACTACCCATCAGCCATGTTCCTGAATTTCACACAAAAACGCCATAAACAGGGCTTGAGAACCATTGTTGCCTGCTTGTCAATTTGCGCATGCCTGGCCGCTCAAACATCCTTTGCCGGACCAGTGCTGCCAGATCCGGCCAACATCCCCAAAGCGGAACCACAACAGGAATTCCCGCAAATCGAGGTTCCCGGCGTTGAGGACAAGGCTAGGCCGGCCATACAGCAGCCTTCAGGCGAAGAGGCCATCCTGATCCAGGTCGACGCTTTTATTTTCTCAGGCAATACATCCATTGCCGATCACCAACTGGCCAGCCTCATAAGCCATTTCACCGGCCGGCAGCTCAGCATCAAGGACTTGAATCAGGCGGTTGACATATTGACATTGCACTACCGGAAACAAGGCTTTCTGCTTGCCCAGGCTTATTTGCCGGAACAGGAAATCAGCAACAACACCATAGAAATCGCCATTATCGAAGGCCAGCTCGGCGAACTGGAGTTCAGCCCAGCCGAAGGACTGGACGAAGCATTTCTCAAATCGATCGCCAAACGGCAGCTGCAAACAGCTGACACCATCCGCGAAAACAATTTGATACGCAACGTCACCATACTCAACTCGCTTCCCGGTATCAAGGCCGTAGCGCAACTCAACCCGGGAGCAAGGACCGGTACCAGCGATGCGACAATCTCGCTGGAAAAGGAACCGCGCTGGCGGGGCATTCTTTCTGCCAACACTTTTGGCAACCGTTACACCGGACGCGAAGTGCTCAATGGCACGCTGTTCCTCAACAACCTGGCCGGCAGGGGAGACCAGGCAACGCTCAATCTGTTGTCATCCAATCATGAACGTCAGCAAGGCATCCAGTTGGGTTACCTGCTGCCTGTGCACGCATCAGGCACACTACTCAGCCTCAACTACAGCTATGTGGATTATCGGCTGGGTGGGGAGTTCTCCGCCCTGAAGGCTTCAGGAGACAGCGAATACGTCAGTATCGGACTGGACCAACCTCTGGTTCGCTCAAGACATCAGAACCTGACGGCCAGAGCCCACATTTCCCACAAGGAAGTAAACGACGATGTAGCGACATTTCTGTTGAAAAACCGTCGAAATATAGACGCTTTGGATTTCAGTTTATATGCTGACAGGCGCGACAGAAAGTCCAGCGGATTCAGCCAATTGGGCATCAACATAAAAGCCGGCCACGTCGATTTCCGCAATGATGTCGCCCAGGGTCTTGACGACACCGGTGCCGAAACCGCAGGCGAGTTCATCAAATACAACCTGTTCGCATCGCGCATCCAGCCTGTCTCCCAACGCATCAACCTGATCATGCATGCCGAATATCAAGGCACCAACAAGAACCTGGACAGCGCCGAAAAACTTTCCATCGGCGGCATCAATCGCTGGCGTGCATTTGCCGAACTACCCACCTCAGCAGACCGCGGCCTGATTGCCGGGCTCGAATTACGGGCCAGGCTCGCCCAGGAAAATTTACTGGCAAGCTTTTTGCGAGCTACTACATTGAGCCCATATGTCTTTTATGACGCCGGCCGCGGAATTATCAATCACTCGGCCCTTAGCGAAGACAACCATGTGAAATCGACACATGCCGGTTTGGGAGTAGACGCCACTTTCGCTCAGCGCTGGTATCTGGGCCTGGCGCTCTCGCATCAGAAGCGTGACATCGATGGTAGCGGAGCGGAACGCGAAACCCGCGCATGGGGTCAGGTACAGATGGCATTTTGAGAAAAGCCAACCAGATAACCGGAGTCATGCAAACAGGCTACATGCAAACAGCCTATAGCAACAAATTGACAAATATGAGAATGCACAAAGCAAAATTTGAAGATGATCAAGCCGGGTTCAAACTGAAACCCGCGGCGAGAATCAGCCTGCTTCTGGCATTCTCCGTGGCTGCTGCAATGAACTCCGGGGCAGCATTCGCGCTACCGGCCGGCGAACAGGTCGCTGCCGGCAGTGCATCATTCCAGCGTCAGGGCAATAACCTGCGCATCGACCAGACCTCGCAAAAAACGATTGTGAACTGGCAATCCTTCGGCATTGCCGCCCACGAAGCCGTCAACCTGTACCAACCGAAGCATGGCTCCGCCCTCTTCCGCGTACTGGGCTCCGACCCTTCAAAAATCTACGGAAAACTGACCGCAACCGGTAGCCTGTATCTCAGCAATCCCAATGGCATCCTGTTCGGACCAGGCGCACAAGTCGACGTCGGCAGCCTGGTCGCCACTACCATGCGCATCAGCGACCAGGACTTCCTGGCTGACCGCTTGCATTTTTTCTCTGAATCCGATGCCTCTGTCGTCAACCAGGGAGTGATCCGGACCGGCGACGGAGGCTTTATCGCACTGCTGGGCGAACGCGTCGAGAACAGCGGCACATTGGTAGCCAACCAAGGTAGCGTAGTGCTTGGCTCCGGCCAGTCGGCTGTACTTGACATGTTTGGCGACGGCCTCGTAAAGGTGAACCTGTCGGGCGATGCCCTGAATGCTGCAATTGAGCAAGCCGGCCTTATCAGTGCAAATGGCGGGCAGGTACAAATTGCCAGTAACGCCCGTAATGCCGCAATAAATGTATCGGGCGTGGTACAGGCCAACAGCATGGTGGAACGCAACGGCAGCATAAGGCTGGAAGGCGGCAGCGGCAGCAAAGTCGCCGTCAGCGGCCAGCTTGAGGCCAAAGGCGTCATGACAGGTAGCAAGGGTGGGCAGATCGTTGTCAGCGGCGAACAGGTTGCACTGTTATCCAACGCCAGCCTGGATGCCTCGGGGCATGCCGGTGGTGGTGAGATCCTGCTTGGCGGTGATTATCAAGGCAGCAATGCGGAAATCCAGAACGCCAGAACCGCCTATGTCTCACAGGGTGCCGGCATGCGTGTTGACGCCATTAGCAAGGGCGATGGCGGCAAAGCCATCGTCTGGGCCGACGATACCACGCGCTATTACGGCAGCATTTCAGCCCGGGGCGGCGCCGACGCCGGCAATGGCGGCTTTGTCGAGGTTTCCGGCAAACGGCAGCTGGAATTCAGCGGCAAGGTCGACGTCGGTGCCGCCAACGGCATCGGCGGCAAGGTGCTGCTTGATCCGGAAAACATCGTACTCAATAGCAGCACCCAGCCGTCGCCCCCCAACAATGCCGATGGCACGCCGGACATCGCTTTTGCAGATGCGCCGGTCACAGGCACGACCACCCTACAAATCGCGGACATCGTCAACTTCTCCGAACTGTTCCTGCAAGCGACCAACAACATCACGGTAGCCAGCACGCTGACCATGACCAACAACAGCATCCGGCTGGAAGCCAACAACAACCTCAACGTCAATGCCGCCATCATCACCTCCGGCACGGGCTCCATCAATTTGAAAGCCGACGCGGACAACAGCGGCAACGGCACGCTGGCAATCGGCAACAATATCAGATCAAGGGCAGGCGGCATCACACTTTCAGGCGCCAGCATCACACGTTCGGCGGGCAGCATCACCAGCAGTGGTGCCACCGGCCAGAACGCAGGCGATATCAACATCAGCGCAAGCGGCGCCATCAACCTTGGCGCCGCTGCCGTCACTGCAACCGGTGGTGCAGCATCTGCCGGCAATCCGGGCAATCATGGTGGCACGATCACTATCAAGGGTGCCAGCGTGAGCGGGACCGGCACCATCACCGCCAACGGTGGCAACGCCTCATCCGGCGAGGGTGGCAATGCCGGCAACATCAACATCACTGCCAGCAATGGCAATCTCGCCACCGGCGCCCTCAATACCAGAACCGGCAATTCCGCCGCCACCAATGTCAGCGGCAGTATCGGCAGCATCCAGCTGAACGCAAGCAACGGCAACATCAGCACCGGCACCATTACCGCCACCGGCGGCTCCGGCGGCGATGGCAGCGATGTCAGTATCACTGCCTCCGGCAACTACACCACGGCAGGCGGCATCGCCGCCTCGGGCGGCACCCGTCTTAGCAATTTTTCCGGCAGACATGCAGGCAAGGTTGAAATCAACACCGGCAACAACATCAATATCCGCGCTGTTACGGCAGTCGGCAGCAACGCCACCAACAACAGCCAGACCGGCGGCGATGCCGGCCTGATCAAACTGGTCGCCGGCGGCAACATCACGACCAACAACCAGGCCCTGACTTCGCGCGGCGGCAACGGCCATGCGACCGCCAGCGGCGGCGCGGCGGCTGGTGTCGAGTTGCAGGCACAGGTCATCAGCACCGGCTCTATCACCACCTCCGGCGGCACCAATGCCAATGGCGGCAATATCCAGCTTGATGCCAGCGGCAATATCACCACCGGCGCTCTCGGCAGCAATGGCGGCGCTACCAGCACCAACTTTGCCGGTAGGAACGCCGGTACCATCAGCCTCGATGCCGGCGGCAATATCACGACCACCACCATCGCCGCCAGCGGTAGCCGTGGCGTGGGCGCCGGCCAAGCCGGCGGCAATGCCTCCAGCATCACATTGGCTGCGGATGGCAATGTCACGACAACAACCCTGACAGCCAGCGGCGGCAATGCCGCAACCGGTGCCGCTGCCAATGGTGGCGCTGCCGGGCAGATGGATATCACCGCTGACGGCAGTGTCACAACCGGAAATATCACGCTGCGCACCGGCAGCAGCAGCACAAGTGGCAGCGTCACAACCGGCGGCAATGTCGCCATCAGCGGCAGCGGAGTCAGCACCGGCAGCATCACTACAACCGGCGGCAACAACGGCGTCGGCAGCGACATCGATATCAGCAGCAATTCAGGAGCCATCAGTGTAGGCACCATCGTCGCCAGCGGCGGCAACGCCAATACAAACTCCAGCGGCAACCATGCCGGCAATGTGACCCTGGACAGTGCGAGCACACTGAATACAGTTGCCATCACTACCGCCGGCACCAGCCGTAACGGCACCGGCACGGATGGCGGCAACGGCGGCGATGTTGCATTGACGGCCGCCAACGGCAATTCAACCATCACCACACGCAGCATTACGACCACGGGTGGCAACGGCAACGGCGGCATCTCCGGCAATGGCGGAAACATTACGCTGGCAGGCAACACCCTGCTTTCGGCCAACAGCACCATGGCAGCCATGGGCGGCAATGCCGGGGCCGGTAACGGCGGCAACATCCTGTTCGATGGCACGCTGGATGCCAGCGGCGGCAATCGCACGCTCGCGATCAACAGCAACGGCGACACCACCTTCGAGGGCGCCGTCGGCAATACTTTGGCATTCGGCTCCCTCACGACCAATGCCGGTGGCAGCACCATCATCAACGGCGGCAGTGTAAAAACCACGGGCTCGCAAAGTTACGGCGATGCAGTCAAACTCGGTGCGGCAACCACTTTCACCACGAGCAATGCCAACACCAATTTGACCTTCACCGGGCCGGTCGATGCCAACGATCACGACCTCTCTATGAACATCGTGCGCGACATCACGGCCAACAACCTTGGCAATGACTTTGGTCGCGTTCTCATCAACGCCGGCCGCAACGTCAGCCTGCGCGATGCGAATGCGCTTGAACTCGGCGCATCGGCCGTGGGCGGCACACTTAACCTCCGTACCAGCGGCGATATCACACAAAACGGCGCCGTCACTGTTGCCGGCACAACCACGCTGGCGGCAGGTGCCGGCAACATCGCACTCAGCAATGCCGGCAACAACTTCAACGCCGTCACCATCAGCAATGGCAACAACGTCAGCATCGTTGACCAGAACGCGATGAGACTGAATGCAAGCACAGTCGGATCGCTGTTGGCGCAAACGCTGAGCGGCAACCTGACGCTGGCCGGCAACATCAGCGCAAGCAATGGTGGTGATGCCATCCGACTAGTGGCAGCGGGGAACTTCATCACCTCCGGCAACCGTTCGTTGAGCACGCCCGGCGGACGCTGGCTGGTCTACTCCACCAATCCGGCACTGGATACACGCAGCACCAGCATGCTGAGCGCACACGACTTCAAGCAGTACAACGCCAGCTTCGGGGACACGATCCTGGGCGCCAACGACGGCTTCATCTACTCTGTCGCCCCTGCCGTCAATGCCAACATGAGCGGCAGCGTCGCCAGCAAGATCTACGATGGCAGCACAACCGCGACCACCGCAGGCCTGAGCGTCGCCTATGTTTCCGGCGCCATCGACGGCGACAGCGTCACACTCGGGGCAATCACAAGCGCCAGTTTTAACGACAAGAACGCCGGCACCGGTAAAGCGGTTACCGGCGTATTCGACATCACCGCTTCCAAAGGCGGCAAACCTGTTTATGGGTATCAGGTCGGGACAGTCAATTCCAGCGCTACCGGCGACATCGACCAGCGCCCGATCTCGGTTATCGTCGATTCCGGTCAAAGTAAGGTCATCGGCCAGGTTGACCCAGTCTTTACTTTCAGCGTGGGAGATATGGGTTTGGCAACTGGCGACAGCCTGCTGGACGCATTCAGCGGATTGCTCACACGCAACCCGGGTGAAACACTCGGCAACTATGCCATCACCCAAGGCACGCTGTTGACCAATTCCAACTACCTGTTGACCGGCTATACCGGTAGCAACTTCACCATCGCCGCACTGCCACCAACTCCGCCGGCCAGCGATAATGGTACGACCGGCATAGCCGGTACCTTGCCGCGCAACGCCGCCGGCCTGGTGGACGCAAATCCGCAGTTCAATGCGCTGGCCGGCGAACAATTGTTCGTACTGAACCTGGCGCCAACCGCAGCTGGCGGCGCAGAAGAGCAGGGCAACCTGACCGATTGCGAACCCAACACAGAACAGATAGCAAACAATCCAGACGCTGCAGTCATGATCAATTTCGGCATGGCTTTACCTGATGGAGTAAACAGTAGCTGCATCTGAGCACAACACCAGAAATTTAGCCTGAGAATCGAGCAAAACTAGCGAAATCCCGCTATTCAATGCCCCTTGGTTACGATTACAATTAGAGTTTTGCTCGCTAGGAAATTTGAAGATGGCTATTGTTCAATCCATGGCTGACCGCGATGGTTTTATCTGGTATGACGGCAAGATGGTTCCGTGGCGCGATGCCACAACCCACGTACTGACTCACAGCCTGCACTATGGCCTAGGTGTGTTCGAGGGCGTACGTGCCTACAAGACGGATAAAGGCACGGCCATCTTCCGCTTGAAGGACCACACCGACCGCTTCTTCCGTTCCGCGCACATCCTCGGCATGAAGATGCCCTACGACAAGGAAACGCTGATGGAAGCCCAAAAGGCTTCCGTGCGCGACAACAAGCTGGAATCCGCTTACATTCGTCCGATGGCTTTCTATGGCGCTGAAGCCATGGGCATTTCCGCCAGGACACTGTCCACCCATGTCATCGTTGCTGCCTGGAGCTGGGGCGCCTACATGGGCGACGAAGCGCTGGTTAAAGGCATCCGAGTCAAGACTTCGTCTTTCTCGCGCCACCATGTCAACGTCACCATGTGCAAGGCCAAGGCTAGCGGCAATTACATGAATTCCATCCAGGCCCACCAGGAAGCCATCCAGGACGGTTATGACGAGGCTCTGCTGCTGGATGTCGACGGCTTTGTGGCTGAAGGTTCCGGCGAAAACATCTTCCTGGTACGCAAGGGCAAGTTGCTGACTCCGGACCTGAGCAGCGCGCTGGAAGGCATCACTCGTGACACCATCGTCGAGCTGGCTGAAGAGATGGGTCTGCAAGTGGTCGAAAAACGCATCACGCGCGATGAAGTCTATTCCGCTGACGAGGCTTTCTTCACCGGCACCGCCGCAGAAGTCACGCCCATCCGCGAACTGGACAACCGCAAGATCGGCAATGGCGGCCGCGGTCCGATCACCGAGAAACTGCAATCCGTCTATTTCGATGTGGTCAAGGGCCGTTCTGCCAAACATCAGGATTGGCTGACCTACGTATAAATCGGATTTTGAAAAACGGAATCCGGGCATGGAAAAAGAGCATGGCTGAACAGACAAAAGAAATCGAAGTGAGTGCGAAGGATCTGCCTTTGCATTGCCCGACCAAGGAAGTCGCGTTGTGGTGCTCGCACCCGCGCGTCTTTCTGGATATCACGACCAGCGGCCATGCCATGTGCCCCTACTGCGGCACCCGATACAAACTGAAAGCCGGCGAAGTGGTGGCTCACCACTAGCCGCGCAATCAGTCAAACACTCATACTTGCGCTCTCTTGACTTGCGCTGGGCGCTTTAGCTGGCGCTTTCCGGCAGGCGGTAAAAATCAGATTCCGCCCCGCCACTTCCCCACAACACCTCAATCACTTTCAAGGTCTGCTCGAATTCCGCAGCCGTCGCCCGGTTGATCCAGAACGTATTTTTCGCTTCCCCTGTAGCATCATTCAGCAGTCCGGCTTCCTGCAAGCGCCTTTGCACCTGTCTCGCCACCGCCTCACCCGTATCGATCAAGGTGATTGCAGACGGCAGCTGCTGGACAATGACCTGCCGCAAGAACGGATAATGCGTACAGCCCAGCACGATGGTATCGGCCCCGGCCGCCAATAGCGGCTGCAGATACTGAGCGACCAACTCCCCGGTCGCATCACTATCCAGTTCGCCGCGCTCCACGCACTCCACAAGGCCAGGACATGCCTGCGTCACCACCTGTACGTTCCTGCCGTAACTTTCCAGCAGTGCAGCAAACTGGGCGCTTTTCAGCGTGCCTATGGTTGCCAGCACGCCGATCACACCGTTTTTGCTCGCCGCCGCCGCCGGTTTCACCGCGGGCTCCATACCGATGATGGGCAGCGAATAATGCTCGCGCAAGCTCGCAATTGCGCCGGCAGTCGCGGTATTGCAGGCAACGACAATGGCTTTGGCGCCCTGCCCGATCAAAAAGCGGGTAAGCGCATGCGAACGCTCACGAATGAATTCAGGGGATTTATTGCCATAGGGCGCATGCCTGGAATCCGCGCAGTAGAGCAGATCTTCATACGGTAGCAACTGCCGGATGTGCTTCAATACCGAGACACCGCCGATACCGGAATCAAAAACGCCGATGGGGGCAGTTTTAAGCAAGGTTGACGCGTTTTGGGTCACAGAGAAATGACTTCGCCGGAAGAATCAAAATGAAGACGAGTTTAGCTGAACTGCCGACCGGATGTCATGGTCTTGATGCCATCGACTCTATAAAATAGTTACTTCATTGAAGGATCATCATGGCCAACAGACTCAGCAAAATCTACACCCGCACCGGCGACGACGGCACTACCGGCCTCGGTGATGGCAGCCGTACCAACAAGGACAGCCTGCGTGTCGAAGCCATGGGCGATGTCGATGAACTCAACGCCATCATCGGCATCCTGCTGACCGAACCGCTTTCCGCTGGCCTTCACGACACCCTGACCCGCGTGCAGCACGACCTGTTCGACCTCGGCGGCGAGATCTGCATTCCCGGCCATGCCATGGTCAAAGCCGAGCGCATCAGCGCGCTGGAAGAAACCCTGGACAAACTGAACGAGCAACTCAAACCGCTGAAGGAATTCATCCTGCCCGGCGGCACACGCGCTGCCGCTTATTGCCATCTGGCGCGTACCGTCTGCCGCCGTGCCGAACGTCAGCTCACCCGTCTCAGCCGGGAAGAAACCGTGACGCCAGTTTCGCTGCAATATCTCAACCGGCTTTCCGACCTGCTGTTCGTCATGTGCCGCGTCATCAACAAACAGGCTGACGTACCCGACGTCCTCTGGAAAAACGAGAGCAGGTGATTTTCAGACTTGAAACCGATACATTAGCCACAGAGGGCACAGAGCACACAGAGGCAAAGCGGATCACTTGGTATTGAGAGAATCGGCCGACAGTTATAAATCGGGATTCCGGCAAACTCCATGTTTTTTCTCTGTGTCCTCTGTGGCATAAATGTTTTTCAGGTCCAAACATTCACCCAGGCGTCTCCAATGGCGCCTTTTTCATTTACGGCATTCGCCACCCCCATATATTCTTTTTAGTTATTTATATATTAAAACAAATTATTTTTAATTATTAATTTGGCTTGCTAAAGTTCGCTTCGTTCTCACGCATTGCAAGAAAGGCAAGCCATGTCAGTCCACCAGTCAAACCGGATCAGCGACGAAGTGATTCGTGAAGTGCTACAAGCCATCGAGCAGCTGCGTTTCGGCTCCGTCGAGATTACCGTGCACGACAACCGCGTGACACAGATCGAACGTCGCGAGAAAGTCCGCTTCGGCCAGGCTGCAGAACAAGCCACGCAAAAACTCAAACCTGGTGCGCTCAATATCCCTACTGCAAAGGCAGCGGCTAACCATTAATTCAGAAAATCGATGAACCGACCGGACTACCGGAGGCGAATAACTTAAAGGGGTTCATCATGACTTTTAAAGCAACACAGATACACGGCCTGATCGCCGCCACACTCATCGGCAGCGGCGCACTGGCTTTTTCCGGCAACGCGTTTGCCAACGACAGCAGCGAACTGGAAGCCCTGCGCGCACTGGTGCAGGAGTTGGACCAAAAGATCCGCGTGCTCGACCGGAAGAGCGAGATCGCGGAAGAAAAAGCAGTCGCCGACAAGAAGGCTGCTCCTGTCGTCAAGGCCGGTAGCAGCGGCTTCTCAATCAGCTCTGCAGATGGCGCGCACAGCATCAAACTTCGCGGCTTGCTCCAAGTCGACCATCGCAACTACTTTGGTGACGACGACCCTCACTTCAACAATGAAACCGCGCTACGCAGAGTAGAACCCCGCATCCAGGGAACTCTGTTCAAAATTTTTGACTTCGACATCAACACCGAGTTTGCCAAGCACAAGGAAGCCACAGTCCTGGATGCATATATCAATGCACGCTTCCAGCCATGGTTCCAGATACAAGCCGGCAAATTCAAGGTGCCTCTCAGTTTGGAGCGTTTACAGGGCGGCGCAGCACTTCGATTTGCAGAGCGCTCGTACGTTTCTGATTCAATTGCACCCAATCGTGATCTGGGCATCAAGGTCCACGGTAAATTTTTTGATGACAAGATCAATTACGACATCGGCGTATTCAACGGCATCCATGATGGCGGACAAAGCGCAAATGACGATGACAGTACCAACAGTAAGGAATTCGCCGCACGCATCTTCGTCGAACCGTTCAAGGGTGGTGACAGCGTCCTAGCCGGTTTGGGCCTCGGTCTGGCAGGCACCTGGGGCGATCAAAAAGGCGATACTGAGCATCAGTCCGTCAAATACAGAACGCCCGGTTTAAATACTTTCTTCCAGTATGCCGGTACTACCACCAGCGACGGCAACAAGAGCCGCTTATCACCGCAAGCTTACTACTACCACGGTCCATTCGGTCTGCTGACTGAATACATACGCAGTTCAATTGACATCAAGAACGCAACCGACAGCACCACACTAGACCATGATGCATGGCAAATAGCAGGTAGCTGGGTATTGACCGGTGAAGACAATGGATTTGGCGTTATCAAGCCGAAATCCAAATTCGACTGGGCAAATGGCGGCTGGGGTGCATGGGAAGTCGCCGCGCGCTATCACGAGCTGGAAGTCGACAAGGATGCATTCAGCGGCGGCTATGCCAATGCTGCCAGCACCACAAAGAAAGCAGAATCATGGTCCCTCGGCCTCAACTGGTATTTGAACGACAATGTGAAGATCGCCACGAGCTACGACCACACCTCGTTTGACAGCGGTATCGACGGCGTCGATGACCGTGAAGACGAAAAAGCCCTCTTCAGTCGTCTGCAGGTCGCTTTTTAAGACTAAATCAAAAGGAAAATCATGACACACACATTCTCCAAACTGTTACTTGCCGGGGCGTTAGCCCTGGCACTACCGCTCGGCGCCTCTGCTGCCGATGTGACACTGCTCAATGTCTCCTACGACCCGACGCGCGAGCTTTATGTCGATTTCAACAAGGCCTTCGCCGCGCACTGGAAAACCAAGACCGGCGACAACGTCACCGTCAAGCAATCCCACGGCGGTGCCGGCAAGCAGGCGCGCGCTGTCATCGACGGCCTGCAGGCAGACGTCGTTACATTGGCACTGGCCTACGACATCGACGCCATACACGAAAAAGCCAAACTGATTCCCAAGGATTGGCAAGCCCGACTGCCCAACAACAGCGCGCCGTACACCTCCACCATCGTGCTGCTGGTTCGCAAGGGCAACCCGAAGAAGATCAAGGATTGGGATGATCTGGCCAAGCCCGGCGTTTCCGTGATTACACCCAACCCAAAAACCTCCGGCGGCGCACGCTGGAACTACCTGGCGGCCTGGGGTTATGAGTTAAAGCGTAACGGCGGTGATCAGCAAAAAGCCAAGGAATTCGTCAAGAAAATCTTCGCCAACGTACCGGTACTGGATTCCGGCGCGCGCGGGTCAACCACCACTTTCGTTGAACGCGGTATCGGCGACGTCTTCATCTCTTGGGAAAACGAAGCCTTCCTGGCGTTGAAAGAACTTGGCCCGGACAAATTCGAGATCGTCGTCCCCTCGGTGTCGATTCTGGCAGAACCGCCTGTAACGCTGGTCGACAAGGTCGCCGACAAGCGCAAAACCCGTGCAGTCGCTCAAGGCTATCTGGAATACCTGTATTCCGATGAAGGCCAGGACATCGCCGGCAAGCACTACTACCGCCCGACCAGCCCGAAATATGTCGAGAAATACGCGAAGCAGTTCCCCAAGGTGAACCTGTTCAAAATCGACGATGTGTTCGGCGGTTGGCAGAAGGCGCAGAAGGAACACTTCTCAGACGGTGGGACGTTCGACCAGATTTACATCAAGTAACGGCGGCACAACAGGAATCCAGACCATGACGACTTTGGTAATCGGCGGCGACCATATCGACAAGATTCGGCGCGAATTGGCCGAATATGGTCTGGAGGATGTTGTGCACTGGGGTGGTCGCAAGCCGGCACATACGCGGAGGGAAATCCCGTCACGGGTCCAGTTGGTGGTAATGGTGACCGACCAGCTCAGTCACAACATGCTGTACAGCTCCACGCTGAAAGCCACGCGACTAGGGTTACCCATCATTTACAGCCGCCGCTCGGCGTATGAGCTGCGCGGCAAGCTGGCAGAGAGATTTAACAAGAAGGCGGCCAACCTGGCATTCAGAAGATTCAGTGCAGGATGGGGTTCATCATTTACCCTGCGCGCTATTTCATATTGAAAGGAACAACAACATGGCAATTCACGCTGTCAACGTACGCAACCAGTTCAAAGGACGCATCAAGGAAATTATCAGCGGGCCAGTCGTGTCCGAAGTCGATGTCGAGACACCGGCGGGCATCGTGACGGCGGTGATTACCAGTCGCTCCGTGCAGGAATTAGGGCTGGCACCAGGTAGCGAAGTACTCGCTTTAGTGAAATCAACCGATGTGGCTTTAGCCAAAATCTAGTCACTTTAAGTTCAGAGAGAAAGTCATGAATATTATCACTATCGCCGGCAGTCCATCCGCACAGTCGCGCTCTTCGCGGCTGCTGGCGGAAGCCACCCGCTGGCTGCATGAAGATGGCATCTCAACGACAGCCATCTCGGTGCGGGACTTGCCTGCAGAAGACCTGTTGTTCGCAAACACCAAGTCACCGGCACTGCAGGCGGCGGCCAAACTGGTGGAGGCCGCTTCCGGCATCATTATCGCGACGCCTGTATACAAGGCGGCCTATTCCGGCGTGTTGAAAGCCTTTCTGGACATTCTTCCGCAATACGGTTTTGCCGGAAAGGTCGTGCTGCCTATCGTTACCGGCGGCAGTCCCGCCCATATGCTGGCCATGGACTATGCACTGAAGCCGGTGCTTTCGGCACTGGGGGCGCGCTTCGTGCTCAACGGCGTGTATGCCACCGACAGCCAGGTGCGTACGCGAGATGACGGTTCGCTGGACCTGGACGACGAAATCGTCCTGCGCCTGGAAGATGGCTTGCAGCGCTTCAGCGATAGCCTGGAGTGGTCGGCACACCTGGAGGCCGGCAGTACGCTGCCTGCCGCTACCGGGCAATTGACGAGCCTTCGATGTTGATTTTCCACTAACTCAAATTAATCAATAAGTTAATTTTCCGTCGGCATGACGGTAGGGGTTGTTTTTGCCCAAAAACACGATTGAAAGGATATGCCATGAAATCTGCACCATCCCGTTTCCGCTGGTTTGGCCTGCTGGCCGCGGCGGCTACACTCAACTTCGCATCCCCCTCTTGGGCTGCGGATCCGAATGACAACGTACTGCGCATCGGTTACCAGAAATACGGCACGCTGATCCTGCTGAAGGCAACTGGCGCGCTGGAAAAACGCCTCGCCCCACTGGGAGTGAAGGTAACTTGGGCGGAGTTCCCTGCAGGACCACAATTGCTGGAGGGCCTGAATGTCGGCAGCGTCGATTTCGGCACCACTGGCGAAACACCACCGGTGTTCGCACAAGCTGCCGGCGCCAATCTGAACTACATCGGCTTTGAGCCGCCGGCACCCGCTGGCGAAGCGATCATTGTCCCCAAGAGTTCCGCCATTAAGACTGTAGCAGACCTGAAAGGCAAGAATGTTGCTCTCAACAAGGGCTCCAACGTGCACTATTTGCTGGTGAAGGCCTTGGAAAAATCCGGGCTTAAATACTCCGACATCAAGGTGTCCTATCTCAAGCCTGCCGATGCACGTGCAGCCTTCGAGCGCGGCAGCGTTGATGCGTGGGTGATCTGGGATCCGTTCCTGGCGGCGGCCGAGAAACAGATCGGTGCGCGCGTGATTGCAGATGGCAAGGGTATCGTCAGCAACCACCAGTTTTACCTGACTGAGAAGACTTATGGCAACCGCCGCCCGGATGTGATTGCTGCCGTGTTCGACGAGATAAGGAAGGTCGATGAATGGGTATTGAAATCCCCCCATGAAGCGGCAGTTGCCCTTGCACCGCACGCAGGTCTGGATGTCGAAACCACGGAACTCGCCCTGGGGCGTGCCGGCTATGGTGTGCAGTACCTGAACGACGCTGTTGTCGCTGAACAGCAGCGCATTGCCGACACTTTCACCGAACTCAAACTGATTCCAAAAAAGCTGATCGTCAAGGAAGTGGTTTGGACACCCAAGATCAAAACCGCGAATAAGTAAGGCAGATGGGGCTGGAAAACCCGGCTCCTTTCCAGCCCGAATGTTCAACAAGCCTTTGTCAAACAACGCCGATGAAACGCTCCTGGTAAAGGCTGCTTAAACATCCGGGATAGCGTCTTGCCAGGCTCGCGCATCACTAAACAACATAAGGAAGACACACAATGAATATTTTCTGGTTTCTGCCTACACACGGCGACAGCCATTATCTTGCGACCAGCAAGGGCGCTCGCGCTGTCAATCATGCCTACCTGAAGCAGATCGCTCAGGCTGCCGATGAACTGGGCTATGGCGGCGTACTGGTACCGACTGGACGCTCCTGCGAAGACGGCTGGACCGTCGCAGCGACCCTGGCCCCACTGACACGCAACCTGAAATTCCTGATCGCGCTGCGCCCCGGGATCATATCGCCAACTGCGGCGGCGCGCATGGCGGCGACATTTGATCGCCTGTCCGATGGAAGGCTGCTGATCAACGTGGTGACCGGTGGCGACCCCAGCGAACTCGCCGCAGACGGCATCTTCCTCGACCACGACGAACGCTACGTGGCCGCTGATGAATTTCTGACGGTCTGGCGTGACCTGCTGGCTGGCAAGACCGTGGATTTTGACGGCAAACACATCAAGGTCAAGGGCGCCCGCCAAGTATTCCCAACCATCCAACAACCGCACCCGCCGCTGTACTTCGGCGGCTCCTCCAACGCCGCGCACGATCTGGTGGCCAAGCAGATTGAGCACTACCTGTCCTGGGGCGAGCCGGTAGCCGCCGTCAAGGAAAAAATCGACGACGTAAAGCAGCGTGCAGCAGCGCAAGGGCGCACAGTGAAGTTCGGTCTGCGCATACATGTCATCGTGCGCGAAACCGCTGAAGAGGCTTGGAGCGCCGCCAACGACCTCATTCGCTACGTGGATGATGCCTCCATCACTGCCGCCAACCAATCCTTCGCGCACTTTGACTCCGTTGGCCAGGCACGGATGAGTCGCCTGCATAACGGCAAACGCGAGAACCTGGAGATCGCGCCCAACCTATGGGCGGGGGTTGGCTTGGTTCGTGGCGGCGCCGGCACGGCACTGGTTGGCAGCCCGCAGGAAGTCGCCGACCGCCTGCTGGAATATCGCGATATCGGCATCGAAACCTTCGTCCTGTCCGGCTATCCGCATCTCGAAGAGGCCTATCGCGTTGCGGAGCTGCTGTTCCCGCTACTGCCGGTCACCCAGCACAAGCCAGTAGGGGCTGCGTATGTCAGCCCGTTCGGCGAATTGGTGGCCAACGAGCACCGCCCCGATGATCTGCCCAAGGTATCACAGAGTTAAGGAGATCAGCGTGGCGACTAAAACCTGGAGATTCGATGCGGAGCGTGTGCTACCGTGGCTGCTGCCCATCACCATACTGGTAAGCTGGCAAACGCTGGCACAGATCGGCTGGATCACCTCGCGTACCATGCCGGCCCCGCTGGATGTGGTGAAGGCGGGGATAGCCGTGGCGTCTTCCGGAGAGCTATGGCAGCACTTGCTCGTCAGTACCCGTCGGGCACTGACCGGGCTGGCCATCGGCGGCAGTATCGGTTTTGTGCTGGGACTGATTACCGGCCTGTCGCGTTTGGGTGAAAGCCTGTTGGATTCCACCATCCAGATGATACGCAACATCCCCTTACTAGCCATCATCCCGCTGGTGATCCTTTGGTTCGGCATCGACGAGGGCGGCAAGATTTTCCTGGTCTCGCTGTCGGTGTTCTTCCCGCTTTACATCAACACCTATCACGGCCTGCGTTCGGTGGACAAGGGTCTGATCGAGATGGGCGGCGTCTATGGCCTCTCACGCTGGGGCCTGTTCCGGCAGGTCATCCTGCCAGGCGCACTACCATCGATTCTGGTCGGTCTTCGTCTGTCTCTGGGATACATGTGGCTGTTTCTGGTGGTGGCGGAAACCATCGCTTCCAGTGAAGGTATCGGCTACATGACCATGAATGCCCGCGAATTTCTGCAAACCGACGTAGTCGTGCTGGGCATCACCATTTATGCGCTGCTGGGTATCGTGTCGGATCAACTTGCTACCCAACTGGAGCGTCGCTGGCTCAAGTGGCACGCTGGCTATCGTGTTGCATAACGCGGAGATTCAAATGGATATCAACATCACTGAAATAAACGAGCTCGAGACTGCCAGTACCGGTCGTCGTGGCGTGGGAGTCCATGCCGAGAACATCAACAAGCAGTTTGGCGTGCGTCATGTGCTGCGTGATCTCGATCTGTCAATCAGGCCGGGCGAATTTGTCGCAATCGTCGGCCACAGCGGTTGTGGCAAGAGCACGTTGTTGCGACTGCTGGCAGGCCTCGATCAGGCCAGCAGCGGGCACCTCGATCTGGACGGCAAGCCGCTGCAGGGCATCAACCCGGATGTGCGCATCATGTTCCAGGATTCGCGTCTGCTGCCGTGGCGCACGGTCATCGAGAACGTCGGCCTGGGGCTGGAGGGCGACTGGCGCAGTGCGGCACAGAATGCACTAAAACAGGTTGGTCTTGCCGACCGTGCCCATGAGTGGCCTGCCGCACTGTCCGGCGGTCAGCGCCAGCGCGTGGCCCTGGCCCGCGCCTTGGTACATGAACCACGCTTGTTGCTGCTGGACGAGCCGCTAGGCGCACTGGATGCGCTGACCCGCATCGAAATGCAGCGTCTGATCGAGCGGCTGTGGCTGGATAAAGGCTTTACCGCCTTGCTGGTGACGCACGACGTTCCCGAGGCCATCGCGCTCGCCGACCGGGTAGTGCTGATCGAGCATGGCGCCATCACACTGGACCAGAAAATTAACCTGCCGCGCCGCCGCGAACGCGGCACTGCCGAATTCGCCAAGCTGGAAGGGCTGGTGCTATCGCGAGTAATGGGTATAGAGGAAGTCGTGTCAAAGAATCAGTTCAAGGGAAAAATCTCCGCCATCCTCTCCGATGACCCAGTGCTGTCCAGTGTTCTGGTCGAGACCGAGCATGGCACCGTCACTGCCACCATCTCCACACGTTCCATTGCGGAATACGGTTTTGAAGTCGGCTCAGAGGTCCTGGCTCTAGTGAAAGCCAACAAGGTCGAGATGGCCATCCCGCGCTGAGCAGCGACGCAAACTCTTACTCCCAAGGAATATTCATGACACAAGTCACTACAGTAGATGTACTGGTCATCGGCGGCGGCACCGCCGGCCCCATGGCCGCCATCAAGGCCAGACAGAAGAACCCGAATTTGAAGGTGATGCTGCTGGAAAAAGCCAACGTCAAGCGCAGCGGTGCCATCTCCATGGGTATGGATGGCCTCAACAACGCCGTCATCCCCGGCTACGCCACGCCCGAACAGTATGTGCGCGAAATCACCGTGGCCAACGACGGTATCGTCAACCAGAAAACCCTGTTTGCCTACGCCAACAACAGCTACGCGATGATCGAGGAACTGGATAGCTGGGGTGTCAAGTTTGAGAAGGATGAAAACGGAGATTATGCAGTCAGGAAAGTCCACCACGTCGGCACTTACGTGCTGCCCATGCCCGAAGGCCACGACGTCAAGAAAGTGCTATACCGCAAGCTGAAACAGAACCGCGTCATCATCACCAATAGACTGGTAGCCACCCGCATCCTGCTCGATGGCGAGGGCAAGGTGGCGGGCGCGCTGTCTTTCGACTGTCGCAGCGGGGAATACAACGTCATTCGCGCCAAGGCGGTGATACTGTCTACCGGCGCGGCCGGCCGGCTGGGTTTGCCAGCTTCCGGCTATCTGTTCGGCACCTATGAAAACCCCACCAATGCCGGCGATGGCTACAGCATGGCCTACCATGCCGGGGCGGAACTGTCGGGCATCGAGTGCTTCCAGATCAACCCGCTGATCAAGGATTACAACGGCCCCGCCTGCGCCTACGTCACCGGCCCGATGGGCGGTTACACCGCAAATGCCAAGGGCGAACGCTTCATCGAATCCGACTACTGGAGCGGGCAGATGATGCAGGAGTTCTACGAGGAACTGGCGGGTGGCAAGGGCCCGGTGTTCCTCAAGGTCAATCACTTGGCCGAAGAGACCATCACCAACATCGAAACCATCCTGCACGGCAACGAACGCCCCAGCCGCGGCCGCTTCCATGAAGGGCGCGGCACCGACTACCGCAAGGACATGGTGGAAATGCACATTTCCGAAATCGGCCTGTGCAGCGGCCACAGCGCTTCCGGCGTGTGGGTCAACGAGCGCGCCGAAACCACAGTGCCCGGCCTCTATGCCGCCGGCGACCTGGCCTGCGTGCCGCACAACTACATGCTGGGCGCCTTCGTCTATGGTCGCCTGGCGGGCGAATCGGCGGCGGAATACTGTGCCGCGACTCAACTGGGCGAGGTGGATGAGGTTCAGGTCGAAGCCGAACGCCAACGCATTTTTGCCCCATTGGCGCGCGAACACGGCCTGCCACCATCGCAGGTGGAATACAAGCTGCGCCGCCTGGTGAACGATTACCTGCAACCGCCCAAGGTGACCAAGCGTATGGAAATCGGCCTGGCGCGCTTCGAGGAAATCCGCGCCGACATCCAGAACATTGTTGCTTCCAACCCGCACGAGCTGATGCGCGCGGCGGAAGTCCGCTTCATCCTCGATTGCGCCGAAATGGCCGCGCGCGCCTCGCTGTTCCGCACCGAAAGCCGCTGGGGTCTGTACCACCAGCGCCAGGATTACCCGGAGCAGGTCAACGACGAGTGGCGCGTTCACGTCCAAGTCAAGAAGGGCGCGGATGGCCGCATGACACTGTTCAAGCGCGCGCTGGAACCCTACCTGGTGGAGCCGCAAGAAGCCGAAAAATTCATCTATCAACACCTGCGCATACGGCCAGAAACCGTTCCCGAATAAGGAAAACCATGACCCACACCATCGACTTTCCCGTCAAAGTCAATCTCGAAAGCTGTATCGCCGACAAGGGCTGTACTGTCTGCATCGACGTCTGCCCGCTGGATGTACTGGCGATAGACCCGGCTACCGGCAAGGCCACCATGAAATACGACGAATGCTGGTATTGCCTGCCCTGCGAGAAGGACTGTCCGACCCAGGCCATACGCGTCGATATTCCCTACCTGCTGCGGTGAGTGCCATGAATACCGAACTACTGTCATTGCTGCCACTACCACTTGCCACACGTCTAATTGATGCGGACGCCACCGTGCGCCGCATCGCACTGATCGACCTGCTGGACGAGATTGATCCGGAGGAAGCTGAGTCGTATCTGGTCAGCGCGCTTGCCGACCCGGCTGCAGAAGTACGGTTGGAAGCTGCTCGACAGCTGGAAGCACAAGACAGCCCAGAGGTCGTGACTGGCCTCTTGGGCGCGTTGCAGGATGAGGCCAGGGAAGTACGCGAAGCCGCTGCCTTATCATTGAGCGCAGTGAAGAACGCTGCCATCGGCACGTTGCTGCTGCAACACGCCACCCATTCCGACGCCGAAGTCCGTACCGCCATTTTCCGTGCCCTGCGCGAACTGCGGTTGCCCGCCGCCGAGGCGCCTGCCATCTACGCATTAGCCGACACACATGCCAGCGTGCGCCGCGAAGCCGTAGCAGTGCTGGGCTGGCTAAAAACGTCCGCCGCCCTGCCGCAGCTTGTGGCGCTGGCGGGAAGCGACAGCGATGCCGAGGTGCGACGCGCAGCCATCGGCGCATTGGGCTTCGCCAGCGATGCCGCCACCCTGCCAGCCCTGGAAAAAGCGCTGACCGATACCGACTGGCTGGTACGCGAGGAAGCCGCCACCGTGGCCGGCAAGCTGGGCCTGCGCGAGCTGGTGCCGGCGCTGATTGCCGCATTGCAGGACAGCTTCTGGCAGGTCAGGCTGAAGGCCGCACGCAGCCTGGGCCGGCTCAAGGATGACCGCGCGGTGACCCCGCTGGTCGAGTCGCTCACCCACACCATGAGCAACCTGCGCAAGGAAGTGGCGCTGGCCTTGGGCGAAATCGCCAACCCGGCCGCCGCCGCAGGGCTGGAAGTGGTGCTGGACGACCCCGACACGGACGTGCGCAAAGCGGCACGACTAGCTTACGGGCGCATTGCCTCACAACTGAATTAATCACAGGAACCAACATGACAAGAAAAATTATAGATTTGAGGAGCAGGCCGTCGTTTCTGCACGATTTTTACGGCGCCACCCCCGGCACCAGGGAATTCGAAACCGCCAAATGGCTGAACCGCCGCACCGGCTCGAAAGACGACACCCATTTCACCCGCTCCAGCACCATCGAAGCATTCGTCGAAGAAGTGCGCGAGGTCGGCATCACCGCCGCAGTGGTGGTAGGGCGCGATACGCCATCCTTGCGAATCACCAATGAAACCATTGCCGAGCTCACCGCACCGTACCCGGAACTGATCGGTGTGGGTTCGGTTGACCCGCAACGCCCGGACGCCCTGGCCGGCATCGAGAGCGCCATCAAGGAACTGAAGCTGGTCGGCATCAATATCGAACCTGGCTTCGGCACGCCGCCGCTGCAAGCGGACGACCGCTCCAACTACCCGGTCTACGACGCCTGCGCGCAACTGGGCATCCCCCTGTTCCTGATGTCCGGGCCGACTTCTCCCAGCCTGGAATACACCAACCCGGTGGCTGTCGGCAATGTCGCGCGCGATTTCCCCACGCTGCCCATCATCTGCTACCACGGCTTCTGGCCGTATGTGAACGAAATCATCGGCGTTGCCTTCCGCCACGAGAATGTCCATCTGGTACCTGACATGTACATTTTCCTGCCCGGCGGCAACCTGTACGTCGAAGCGGCCAACGGCTTCCTGCGCGATCAGTTGCTGTTCGCCACCTCCTACCCGTTCCGCGCCATGGGGCAGACCGTGGAAGACTTCATCAACCTGGGCTTCAAGGAAGAAGTGCTGGACAAGGTGCTGTACCAGAACGCAGCACGCGTGCTGCAGCTGGATATTTAGCAGCATCACTCACTGCAACATATCTGCAATATTCATCATTATTAACTTAAGGGAGGTTTTATGACGACGTTACGCCTGGGCGACACCGCGCCAGATTTTACTCAAGAATCCAGCATCGGCCCGATTCATTTCCACGAATGGCTGGGAAACAGCTGGGGCGTGCTATTTTCACACCCTGCAGACTATACGCCGGTGTGCACCACTGAACTTGGTGCTACCGCCAAACTGGCAGATGAATTCAAAAAACGCAGCGTCAAGGCCATCGCACTGTCCGTAGACCCGGTTGAGTCACACTTGGGCTGGATCAAGGACATCAATGAAACGCAGTCCGCTGTGGTCAATTTTCCCATCCTGGCAGATGCCGACAAAAAAGTGGCGACACTGTATGACCTGATCCATCCCAATGCCAGCACGACGGCAACAGTGCGCTCCGTGTTCGTGATCGACCCGGCCAAGAAAATTCGTCTGACATTCACCTACCCTGCCAGCACCGGCCGCAATTTCAATGAGGTTCTGCGGGTCATCGATTCGCTGCAATTGACGGACAGCCACAGCGTGGCAACACCGGCCGACTGGAAAGATGGGGATGATGTGGTCATCGTGCCTTCCATCACGGATCCGGAAGTACTCAAGACCAAATTCCCCAAAGGATTCAAGGCTGTCAATCCCTATCTGCGACTGACGCCTCAACCAAACAAATAGCCTTTTCATCCAATACAAAAGGCTGCGTCAACGCGCAATATTTCAGAACTATCTCCTCACTCGTCTGAATAGACACCGGCAACCCTAGGGTTGCCGGATTTTTTTGACTCTGAATAACTTAAAACTCAGTTGAAATGTTTGGCAGACGCCAAACGATGCAAGGCATTACACAGCACATCTATTTCTGCGTAAGTGTTGTAGAAGGCCAATGAAGGTCTAACGGTGGTTTCCTGCCCGAAACGTCGCAGGATTGGTTGCGCGCAATGATGGCCGGACCGTACGGCGATACCTTGTTCATTCAATGCAGCCCCCACCTCTTCACTCTTGTAACCGTCAAGATTGAATGACAGCACGCTGGCTTTCTCTTTCGCGGTCCCGAACAGATGCAAGCCCGGCACTTTTTCCAGCGCTGCGATGGCATAGACCAGCAATTCATGTTCATAGCGTGCGATATTTTCAATGCCGATACGCTCGACATATTCAAGCGCCGCGCCCAAACCCACCGCATCGGCGATATTGCCGGTGCCGGCCTCAAACTTGTTGGGGGCTTCGTGATACACGGTTTTTTCAAAAGTGACATCCTGGATCATGTTGCCGCCCCCTTGCCAGACCGGCATGTCTTTCAACACATCGGCCTTGCCATAAAGCGCACCAATACCCGTCGGTCCAAACACCTTGTGTCCTGAGAACACAAAAAAATCGGGATTCAAGGCTTGTACATCTACCCTCATATGCGAGACCGACTGTGCCCCATCGAGCAAGACCCTGGCACCGGCCTGATGCGCGATCTGAATCATTTCCGCGGCCGGGGTTACGGTACCCAGGGCGTTGGAAACCTGGGTAAACGACACCAGTTTTGTTCGTGAGGTCACGAGCTTCTGATATTCATCGAGCAATATCTGGCCAGTATCATCCACCGGAGCGACCTTCAGGTTGGCACCGGTCTCCTGGCAAAGCTGCTGCCACGGAACAATGTTGGCATGATGCTCCAAATGGGAAATGAGGATTTCGTCCCCTTCACCCAGATGTTTCTTCCCCCAGCTTTTGGCGACCAGATTGATGGCTTCAGTCGTACCGCGCACAAAGATGACATTATCCGAGGAAGGGGCATTGATGAAACGCCTGACCGATTCACGCGCCTCTTCATAGGCATCGGTTGCACGTGCCGCCAGTTCGTGGGCAGCACGATGAATATTGGAATTCTCGTGCTGATAAAAATAGCTGATGCGATCAATCACCACCTGCGGTTTTTGTGTAGTCGCCGCATTGTCGAACCAGATCAGCGGCCTGCCGTTTACCTGTTCATTCAGAATGGGGAAATCCCTGCGCACGAGATTGATATCAAACGGCGGATGCGCGGACGGCGCAAATTGGCTCACAGAAATATCAGCCGCATCAATAAAATAAAACTGACCGGCCTTAGCCGGCATTGCACTGGCTGCGGAACTTGAACCTGTGTCATTGCCAATCTCCGCCAACAGACCTTTCAGTTCACTCGCATAGGGAATCTCGGCACCTGCCGGCAATGAGCCGAGTACCAACGGTTCCGAGGCGTCTGACATGTACTGTAATTGCGCGGCACGAAGATTCTCAGGATCAGGCTGCACAGCGGGTATCTGGCGGGTTGAGGACGAGGACAGAAACGAAGCCGGCGAATCGCTCAATCCGGGAAAGTCCTGTTGACTGCCTGTCGCTTGTACATGTGGATCCGGAAACGAATCGGTAGCCAGCAGATCCGGCTCCATGTTGAACGACTGGCCAATTTTTGCAGGATTCGGAAAACCTTCCGCATACAGTTCATTGACGATCTGTTCAAGCGCCTTGACGTCCAGATGACCAGTAGCTTCGGCATGACGGCCAGTTTCCAAGGCAGCCGTCATTTTAGGATGCTCGCCTGGCATGGCTGCCAGGATGGCTTCCGGCTCAAAGGATGACAGATCGGCAAAACCGGGAAGCATTGTATTACTTGTAGTCATAGTAGTTGCCTACCTCGACACTCTCCAGTACGGCGATGGCATCTTCCGTCAGGACGGCCAGTGAACAATAAAGCGAAACAAGGTAGGATGCGATGGCCTTGTGGTTGATCCCCATGAAGCGCACGGACAATCCCATGCTTTGCTGACCCGGCAGATTGGGTTGATACAAGCCAACCACGCCCTGACGGCTTTCGCCGGTACGCAACAACAATATATTGGTTTTACCACCAGTAACGCGCAACTTGTCGCAAGGGATAATCGGAATGCCGCGCCAGGTGATAAATTGCGAACCAAACAGTGAAACCGTCGGAGGTGGCACGCCGCGGCGCGTGCACTCGCGACCGAAAGCAGCAATTGCCTGCGGATGTGCCAAGAAGAATGCCGGCTCCTTCCATACTTTTGTCAACAGTTCATCCAGGTCATCCGGCGTAGGCGAGCCGGTGCGCGACTTCACTCTTTGTGACGCCGCAATGTTATGCAGCAATCCATATTCCTGATTGTTGATCAACTCGCTTTCCTGGCGCTCCTTCACCGTTTCGATTGTCAGGCGCAATTGTTCCTTGATCTGATTGTGCGGGCTGCTGTAAAGGTCAGAAACGCGGGTATGTACATCCACAACGGTGTTGACTGCATTCAACACATATTCCCTGCCCCACTCTTCGTAATCCACAAAAGTTGCCGGAAGTTCGCGCTCATCTTTGTTTGAGCAATCCACTTCAATCTTGTTTGGATCCTTGGCTTTGTTGACGCGGTAAATACCCGCTTCAACCGGCACCCATTGCAGCAGATGCACCAGCCAGCGTGGCGTGATGGTACTGAGCATCGGTACCGTTTTAGTTGCATTGGAAAGGGTTCTTGCGGCGACATCACCCAATGCAGTATGTGATTGATTTAATTCGGCCATTCGTAAATCTCCTGGAGTTTGAAATGTTGAAACAGATAATTAACTGTATCTCTGAGAGTCAAGCTTGATATTTTTTTCTGAATGCTTCGGGAGTAATCGATTGTGCTGCCGACACGGCATCAAGCGGCGCAGCGTTCATTTTTGCCTGAGTGACATTACTGCCGGGTGGAACGCTGTGCGTCAGCCAGACATTGCCGCCGATTGCCGAACCACGACCGATAGTAATGCGGCCCAATATTGTTGCTCCGGCATAAATCACCACATGATCCTCGACGACTGGATGCCGCGCATTACCCTTGATCAAGGCACCATTCTCATCGGTGGGGAAACGCTTGGCGCCCAAGGTGACTGCCTGATAGATACGCACATGCTTGCCGATAATGGCAGTTTCCCCAATAACGACACCTGTGCCGTGATCAATAAAGAAAGCTTCGTCAATCGTGGCACCGGGATGAATATCGATCCCAGTGGCGGAATGCGCCAATTCGGAAATCATGCGGGCAATCAGTGGCAACCCCAACAGGTGCAGCTCATGGGCCAACCGGTAATGCAGGATGGCATTAATACCCGGATAGCAAACCAGCACCTCATCAACGCTTCGTGCCGCCGGATCTCCTTCATAGGCAGCACTGATATCGCTATCAATCAATTGCCGCACTTTTGGCAAAGTCGTTGCAAACTGCCGCACAATCTCACACGCACTGTGTGCTTGCTTAACAGCGGAATCATTATCAAGTGCAAATTTCAATTCCAGCCCGACCTGTGTCAGTAGATTTCTTAGCGCGGTATCCAGCGTATGACCGACAAAGTAGTCCAAGCCATCTTCCTGCAGATCGGGCAGACCAAGCCGGTTGGGGAAAAGCGCCGCACCGAGGCCATCGACGATGGATGTCAGAATTTTTCTGGAAGGCAGTTTTGGCGGGTTGGCTGTCCGATTGCGGCCAGCCAGTGCAGACAACCTCAATGCCTTCAATTCAGCCACGATCCTGCTCACGCCAAGATCATCTTTTGTATCCCGATTTGGTAGAACCGATTCATCCTTCATTGCGCTCTATCCATCTGTTACATATCCGTTAAAAACAAAAAAGCCAGCGGTCTTTCGACACACTGGCTTCCGGTTGTCCGGTCAGCTCTCGCCAACAGCAAATTAAATTACCTTCAGTAAGTGGAATGCCAACTGCTTATCACAATAAAGACACTCAACACTTCGCACCAATATACACCAGCAAATCATTCAACAAAAGATAAGGCACCCATAATTTATGGCATATTTTTATATTCTATTTAAATATATATATATTTAATAATATTCTTTTACATTATTAAATTGCTTGACTAAAGTTCGCACATCAATATTGCATTAATCTTTGGAGTTCGTGATGTTCAAATTTATCGTCGTTTTAGCCAGCCTGTTTTTTGCAAGCAGCGTTTTCGCTGAAACCAGCATACTTAACGTTTCCTACGACGTCAGCCGTGAGTTCTACAAGGACCTGAATCCGGCATTCGTCAAATATTGGAAGGACAAAACCGGCGAAACTATCACCATCAAACAATCGCATGGCGGCTCATCGAAACAGGCCAGATCGGTGATTGACGGCTTGCAGGCTGATGTCATCACCATGAACCAGTCGCTGGACATCGACATCCTGCATGAGCGTGGCAAGCTTATTCCCAAGGACTGGCAAAAACGCCTGGCTTCAAATAGCGCGCCGACAGCTTCCACTACCGTGTTCCTGGTGCGCAAGGGCAACCCCAAAAATATCCGGGACTGGAATGATCTGGTCAGGCCGGGCGTCGGCATCATCCTGCCCAACCCCAAGACTTCCGGCAATGGCCGCTACAGCTACCTGGCAGCCTGGGGCAGCGTCATCAAGAAGGGCGGCTCTGACGCAGACGCCAAGGATTATATCCACAGGTTTTTCAAGAATGTTCCGATCCTGGACGCGGGCGGCCGAGGTGCGACTACATCCTTCGTGCAACGCGGAATCGGCGACGTTCTACTGACCTTTGAGAATGAAGTGTCATTGATAATCAATGAACTGGGCGGCGATCAGTTTGAAGTGGTGTATCCAGGCATCAGCGTGCTGGCAGAAAACCCGATCTCTCTGGTGGACAAGGTTGCCGACAAGCGTAACAGCCGCAAGGTGTCTCAAGCCTATCTGGATTTCCATTACTCCGATGAGGCACAAGCCATTGCAGTCAAGCACTCACTGCGGCCGCGCGCAGAAGCTGCCGCCGACAAATACAAGGACAAATTCAAACCCTTGACGCTGTTCACCATTGATGAAGTCTTCGGCAGCTGGGCCAATGCTCAGAAGGTGCACTTTGCCGATGGCGGCGTATTTGACCAGATCTACGTGAAATAGGGACAACACCCATCATGACCACTGTAGAACCTACCCAAACCCATATCGAAACCCTCAGAAAGCAACTGCAGGAGGCGCTTTATCTGGATCTGGATGAATACGGCCTTGATGAACCGCTGAACGGGGAGTTCACCAGCAAGTTTCTTGGCATTCATCTGGAAAGCGCATTCCAGCCTATTTACGATAGAGAGGCAGGCGAAGTGTTCGGCTATGAAGCACTTTTGCGCCCATCACTCGTCGGCCAGCAACCAGTAGACCCGCAGTTCGCTTTCAGCTTCGCCGACCAGTCAGGCCGTCTGGTGAAATTCGATCGCATATGCCGCACCTTGCATCTGCTGAATTTCAGGCAGATTCATGCCGACCACGGTCTGCTGTTTTTGAACGTGCACCCGCAGCTATTATTGAGCGTAAATGCACATGGCAAGGTTTTTGAGAGAATCCTGCATGCCAATTCGATCCCGACCGACCGTGTCGTCATTGAGATCAATGAAAGCGCCATCACCCAGAATGCTCAACTCATCGAAGCTGTCGAGAATTACCGCGAGCGACATTACAAAATCGCGATCGACCACTTCGGCCATGACCAATCCAGCCTGAACCGGCTGTGGAAGCTGTCGCCCGATTTCGTCAAGTTGGATCACGCCATCATTCAGCAGGCCAGCGACAACGAAAACCTGCGTAAGGCACTGCCAAAACTGCTTGAACTGATACGTGATTTTGGCGCAGAGCCGGTGATTGAAGGCATCGAAACGCAGCGACAGTTCGATATCGCATTGCAATCGGGCAGCAGATTATTACAAGGCTACTTTTTAGGACATCCGGCAAGCGCCAGATCGCAACAGCCATCAACCGTTTTCAATCCCACCACGCAAGTGGCGGCTTGATTTTGCAGCATCAGCATTACTCATCTCCTCCCTTCGGGCTTGCTACTTGCACATGAAGTGCAAGCCCATCTTTTTTTATAATTAATTGGCATATAAATATTCTAACATATTATTTTTAATCAATATGACCGACTGTTAAATTAGCAGCCGCATTCAGCCTAACCAGAGAATTTAAAGAGGTCTCCCGATGACGCAAGTCATTACAGCCAACCATCCGCCACTCAGAAAGCGTAAACAGAAGAACGTCCTGCCTGGGTTCAACCTCTCGCTGGGTTATACGATTCTCTACCTCAGCCTGATCGTGCTGATCCCGCTCTCGGCCGCCTTCATCAAGACCACGGAACTGAGCTTTGCCGAATTCTGGGAAACGGTGACGACCCCTCGTGTCGTCGCCTCATACCAGCTAACCTTCGGCGCATCGCTGATCGGTGCCGGCATCAACGCCGTGTTCGGCCTGCTGACGGCTTGGGTGCTGGTGCGTTACAGTTTCCCCGGAAAGAAGATTGTCGATGCATTGGTTGACCTGCCTTTTGCATTGCCCACGGCGGTGGCAGGTATCGCGCTGACCGCCATCTTTGCCGGTAACGGCTGGCTCGGCAGCTGGCTGGAGCCGCTCGGCATCAAGGTGGCGTTCACGCCACTAGGTGTAGTGGTCGCGCTGACCTTCATCGGCCTGCCCTTCGTCGTCCGCACCGTGCAGCCGGTACTGGAAGACCTGGAAGCCGAGGCCGAAGAAGCCGCCGCCAGCCTCGGCGCCAACCGCTGGCAGACCTTCAGCCGCGTGATTTTGCCGGCACTCTACCCGGCGCTGCTGACCGGCTTTGCCCTCGCTTTCGCCCGCGCCGTGGGCGAATACGGCTCGGTTATCTTCATCGCCGGCAACATGCCCATGGTGTCGGAGATCACGCCGCTCATCATCATCACCAAGCTGGAGCAATACGATTACGCCGGTGCCACCGCGGTGGCGGTGGTCATGCTGGTGATCTCCTTCGCCCTGCTGCTGGCCATCAACGGCCTGCAATGGTGGAGCAGTCGCCGTAACGGGTCCGCACGCTGAACAGCGGATTGACCAGAATCAGAAGAAACGGAAATTCACTATGTCGAGCATCGCAGTCTCACAATATTCAAATTACCAGAGCAGGGTGGCACACAATCGCGCCACTTCCGAACCTGCGTGGATACGCTGGACGCTGATCGGCATTACGCTGGCGTTCCTGAGCGTGTTCCTGTTCATCCCCTTGGCTGCCGTCTTTACCGAGGCATTGCGCAAGGGCGTAGAAACCTATTTCGCCGCATTGGTCGAACCCGACGCGGTCGCAGCCATCAAGCTGACCCTGCTGGCCGCCGCTATCGCCGTGCCGCTCAACCTGGTGTTCGGTGTGGCGGCCGCCTGGGCCATCGCCAAGTTCGAGTTCAAGGGCAAGAGCATCCTCATCACGCTGATCGACCTGCCGTTCGCCGTCTCGCCGGTCATCGCCGGTCTGATCTATGTGCTGGTCTTCGGCTTGCAGGGCTGGTTCGGCGCCTGGCTGATCGAAAACGATTACAAGGTGATCTTCGCCGTGCCCGGCATCGTGCTGGCCACCATCTTCGTCACCTTTCCTTTCGTTGCGCGCGAACTGATCCCGCTGATGCAGGCGCAGGGCAAGGAGGAAGAAGAGGCCGGGCTGGTGCTCGGCGCTTCCGGCTGGCAGATCCTCTGGCGCATCACGCTGCCCAACGTCAAGTGGGGCCTGCTCTACGGCGTAATCCTGACCAACGCCCGCGCCATGGGCGAGTTCGGCGCCGTGTCGGTGGTTTCCGGCCATATCCGAGGCCTGACCAACACCATGCCGCTGCACGTGGAGATCCTCTACAACGAATACAACTATGCGGCCGCGTTCGCCGTCGCCTCGTTGCTGGCCTTCCTGGCGCTGGTCACGGTGGCGCTGAAAAGCTTTATCGAATGGAAGATCGAGCGCGACGCCAGCAACGAAGAAAAACTCTCAGAGCAATAACGAGGTAAACCATGAGTATCGAAATCAGAAACATCACCAAGCAGTTCGGCAATTTCAATGCCCTCAACAACGTCAGCGTAGAAGTGCCCAGCGGCGAACTGGTCGCCCTGCTCGGCCCATCCGGTTGCGGCAAGACCACGCTGTTGCGCATCATTGCCGGGCTGGAAAACAGCGACAGAGGCAGCATCCTGTTCCACGGCGAGGAAGCCACGGACCGCGACGTGCGCGAGCGCCAGGTCGGCTTCGTGTTCCAGCACTACGCGCTGTTCCGCCACATGACCGTATTCGAGAACGTCGCCTTTGGCCTGCGCGTGCGCCCGAAGAAAACCCGCCCGACCGAGGCCGAAATCCACAGGCGCGTGCACGAACTGCTGAACCTGGTGCAACTGGACTGGCTGGCGGACCGCTACCCGCCACAGCTTTCCGGCGGCCAACGCCAGCGTATCGCACTGGCTCGCGCGCTGGCGGTCGAACCCAAGGTGCTGCTGCTGGACGAACCGTTCGGCGCGCTCGATGCCAAGGTGCGCAAGGATCTGCGCCGCTGGCTGCGCCGCTTGCACGACGAACTGCACATCACCAGCGTATTCGTCACGCACGACCAGGAGGAAGCACTGGAAGTCGCCGACCGCATCGTCGTCATGAACCAGGGCAATGTCGAGCAGATCGGCACGCCACAGGATGTTTACGACCACCCGGCCTCACCTTTCGTCTACAAGTTCCTCGGCAACGTCAACCTGTTTCACAGCCGCGTACATGCCGGTCGCGCTCAGATTGGAGACATCGAAGTAGCGCTGGAAGGACACCAGGATACGGAAGACAGCCCGGCCTCGGCCTATGTACGCCCGCATGACATCGATATCCAAAAGACACGCGGCGAGCAACCGGCGTTTGAAGCGGTCATCAGCTACGTCCACTCGCTCGGCCCGCTGGTACGACTGGAACTGCAACGCGCCGACCACACCGATATCGTCGAAGCGGAACTGACGCGCGAGAAGTTCAAGGAGCTGGCTGTCGGCGAAGGTGACACCGTTTTTGTCAGCCCGAAGAATGTACGCGTGTTTCTGGACCAGACTGCCTGACGGCTTTTTTGAGGAAGGCATAACGTAAAGCCGAAACACTGGCTTTACGTTATAATCCGGTCACTTAGCTGAATGGATTCAGGTCTTACCTCTGATGATAAAAAAATTGCTGCAACGGGTATTCAACCCCGGCAAGAAAAAAACTGGCAAAAAGCCAGCCGACAATCCCCACCAGAACGCGCAGATCATCCCTCGTCGCATCCACGGCATAGACCGCAAACTGCTCAGTTCCGCCGCACTGAAGACCACCGAAGGCTTACAAAAAGCCGGCTTCGAGGCCTATATCGTCGGCGGCGCCGTGCGCGACCTGCTGTTGAATCACGCGCCCAAGGATTTCGACATCGCCACCAACGCCACGCCGGAGCAGGTCAACCGCATCTTCCGCCGCTCGCGCATCATCGGCCGCCGCTTCCGCCTGGTGCATGTGATGTTCGGTAGCGAAACCATCGAAGTTTCCACTTTCCGCGGCAGCCATCTGGCCGAGAGCGACCACGCCAAGACCGCCGAGAGCGGCCGCATCCTGCGCGACAATGTATTCGGCAACCAGGAAGAAGATGCGCTGCGCCGTGACTTTACCGCCAATGCGCTGTACTACGACCCGGCCAGCGAACAGGTGCTGGACTTCCACAACGGCGTCGCCGACATCAAGGCCGGCGTGCTGCGCATCATCGGCAATCCGGAAACCCGCTACCGCGAAGACCCGGTGCGCATGCTGCGGGCTGTGCGCCTGTCGGCCAAACTCGGCCTGAAGCTGGACAAGGCCACTGCCGCCCCCATCCCGAAAATGGCCGACTTGCTGAAGGATGTGCCGGAGTCGCGCCTGTTCGATGAGATGCTGAAGCTGTTCCTTTCCGGCCATGCCATGGAAAGCGCGCGCGAATTGCGCAAGCATGGTCTGCATCACGGTCTGCTGCCCTTGCTCGATGTGGTCGTGGAGCAACCGGTGGGCGAACGTTTCGTCAACCTGGCACTGAAGAACACCGACGAGCGCGTGCTGTCGGAAAAACCGGTATCGCCCAGCTTCCTCTTCGCCACGCTGCTCTGGCATGAAGTGCTGACCGCCTGGAACCGCATCCAGGCACAAGGCGAGCGGCCGATCCCGGCGCTGCACATGGCAATGACCGAGGTCTGCGACATCCAGGCTGAAAAACTTGCCATCCACAAACGCTACAGCAGCACCATGCGCGAGATCTGGGGCATGCAGCCACGATTCGAGCAGCGTGGCGGCAAGCGGCCGTATTCGCTGATCGAGCATCCGCGTTTCCGTGCGGCTTATGACTTTTTGCTGCTGCGCTGCGAATCCGGCGAAGTACCGGCCGAACTCGGCCAATGGTGGACGGATTTTGCCCATGCCGATGGCGAAGCACGTGCCGCCATGCTGCTGCCCGACACTCAGCCGAAAAAACGCCGTCGCCGCAAACGTAGCAAACCAGCGGGCGGCAGCCAGTCCTCATCCGAGCCGGCAGCATGAGTCGTGCCTACGTTGCCTTGGGCAGCAATCTGCATTCACCCGCACATCAGGTACTCAAGGCGTTTGATGAGTTGGATGCCATGCCCAACACCGAAGTGGTCAAGATATCCTCGCTTTACCGCACTGCACCGCTCGGCTACGAAGACCAGCCCGACTTCGTCAATGCGGTAGTGGAACTGAAAACCAGGCTCGACCCGGAAAAACTATTGCGCTACCTGCTGGCGATTGAGAACCTGCATGGCAGGGTGCGGCCTTTTCCTAACGCGCCCCGTCAGCTGGACCTCGACCTGCTGCTCTACGACGACCTGCGCATGCAAACCGAGGATCTGACCCTGCCGCACCCGAGAATGCACATGCGTGGCTTTGTACTGTTACCATTAGCGGAAATTGCACCGGATCTGGTCATCCCGGAACCGGAGCTGGCAAACCAGACCGTGGCCCAACTGGCTGCGGCCTGCCCGGACCAGGGCGTGACAAGAGTAATCCCATGAAGGTGTGGCGCGATCAGGCTATGAGTATCCTGTAATGACTATCATCAAGACCGACTTAACCGACAGATATCCGCATATCGTCATCGAAGGCCCGATCGGCAGCGGCAAGACCACACTTGCACGCAAACTGGCTGACCGCTACTCGGCGACCCTGCTGCTGGAGAACGCCGAAGCCAACCCCTTCCTGCCGCGCTTTTATCAGGATGTACAACGCTATGCCCTGCCGACGCAGCTGTTCTTCCTGTTCCAGCGTGCCGGCCAACTGGGCGACCTGACCCAGCGCGATATGTTCGCCTCTGCCACCATCGCCGATTTTTTCCTGGAAAAAGACCCGATCTTCGCCCGCCTCAATCTGGATGACGAGGAGTTCGCGCTTTACCGGCAGATCTACAAGCACCTGCAGCTGAAAGCCTCGACGCCGGACCTGGTCATCTACCTGCAGACCCCGGTCGATGCATTGCAGGAACGCATCGCCCAGCGCAACGTCAATTATGAACAGGAAATTCCGCGCGAATATCTGGCGAGACTGGCCGAAGCCTATAGCGAATTCTTCCACCAGTACGACACCTCGCCCATCCTCATCGTCAACAACGAGAAGCTAAACATCACCGCCGATGAAGCTTCGCTCGACATGCTGATCAACCGCGCGCTACAGATTCGCAGCCGGCGTGAGTTTTTCAACCCCAGTATGGAGTAGCAGATGGCTGCCACCACCCTGACCACGCTGCAGAACATGAAACGACAGGGCGAAAAAATCGCCGTGCTGACCTGCTATGACGCGAGCTTTGCCGCATTGCTGGAGAACGCCGGCGTCGATGTACTGCTGGTCGGCGACTCGCTCGGCATGGTGCTGCAAGGCGCCAACAGCACGCTGGCCGTCACCTTGCATGACATGCAGTATCACACCCGCTGCGTCGCCCAAGGCGCGAAGACCGCCTACATCGTCAGCGACATGCCCTTCGGCAGCTACCAGCAGAACCCGGAACAAGCATTGCGCAACGCCACCCGACTGATGGCGAGCGGCGCGCAAATGGTGAAACTGGAAGGCGGTGCGGTGATGGCGGAAACCGTACGCTTTTTGACCCAACGCGGCATCCCGGTCTGCGGTCATCTGGGCCTGACCCCGCAATCCGTCCACCAGCTTGGCGGCTACCGCGTGCAGGGCCGAGATGATGCCACTGCCGCACAGCTGCTGAGCGACGCGAAAGCATTGGCCGATGCTGGCGCCGGGTTGCTGGTGCTGGAGATGGTACCGGCGGCGCTGGCGCGGAAAATCACGGCGGCCATCGGCATCCCGACCATCGGCATCGGCGCCGGACCGGATTGCGACGGCCAAGTGCTGGTGCTGCAGGACATGCTCGGCATCTATGCCGGCAAATCGCCGCGGTTCTCGCGCAACTTCATGCTGGGCGCGGACAGCATCCAGTCGGCAGTTGCCGCTTACGTCCGGGCGGTCAAGGACGGCAGCTTCCCGACCGCCGAACACAGCTACTGAGCCAAACTCGCATGGAAATTATCACCACGGTTGCCGGTTTGCGGCAGCGACTGGCAAAAGAAAACGCCATTGCCTTCGTACCCACCATGGGCAATCTGCACGCCGGCCATTTGCAGCTAGTCGAGGCCGCCAGACAGCACGGCCAGTGCGTGGTGGTCAGCATTTTCGTCAACCCGCTGCAATTCGGTGCCAATGAAGACCTCGCGAGCTATCCGCGCACGCTGGACGCGGATTGCGAAAAACTGCAAGCAGCCGGAGTGGATGTGGTGTTCGCCCCGGGCGAAACGGAAATGTATCCGACCGAGCAGACCATCACCGTGAATCCGCCGCCGATCGCCAATGAACTCTGCGGCGCCGCGCGTCCCGGTCATTTCGCTGGTGTCGCCACGGTCGTGCTGAAACTGTTCAATATGGTGCAGCCGCAGGTCGCGGTGTTCGGCAAGAAGGATTTCCAGCAGTTGTTCATTATTCGCGAACTGGTGAAACAACTGAATCTGCCGATCGAGATTATCGGCGTCGCTACCCGGCGCGATGACGATGGCCTCGCCATGAGCTCGCGCAACGGCTACCTGTCAGCCGCACAGCGCCTGGAAGCACCAAGGTTGCAGCGTGCGCTGCAGCTGGTGGTTGAAGCAGCCAGAAAAGGCGAGCAGGACTTTACCGCTATTGAAGCGCAAACCGCACAGTACCTGACCCAGCTGGGCTGGATCGTCGACTATATCTCGATTCGTTCCGCGCTAACACTACTGTCCGCAGAAAAAACCGAGCGCCAGCTGGTCGTGCTTGCTGCAGCGAAGCTGGGCAAAACCCGCCTGATCGACAACCTCGAATTCAGCCTGGACTAATGCCCCGCTCATGAATTAGAGCGAAAGCTCAGGGCTGAATACCATAACGCCATTCGCCCACCTGCAGCTCCCGCCAGTCACTATCCTCCACGCTGAATTCGCCGTTTGCAATCATCCTGCGGGTACTGGCATCATCCGGCGCCCGGTGTACGCCAGCCTCACCCTTGCCAGATCCAGGCCTGTGACGCATAAAACCGACTGACTGCCATTTCCCGTCCATCCGGGTAAATACATTGCCGCCATAACCACCGAAGATCACCACCTCGTCCTGCCCGTCACGATTCAGGTCGACCAGCAGCACCGTACAGCTCTGCTGGTTGCGCAGACAATTGATCCAGAACTTGTCGCCTTCCGTCAGTTGCCAGAGAAATTCGACAAAATCCGTCGTCAATGAACGGCCTTGAGGATAAACATCCAGTTTCCTTTGCCAAGCCTCACGATCACGCTCCACATGCATGCGGCGTCCATAAGTTCTGTGCTTGGCTTCCAGGCTCGCCTTGGCCTTCAGTTGGATGTCTTCTGCCTGCGGATGGCCGGTCAGTTCAGTTAGATATTTTAGCGCGCGCTGCCCATGCAGGCCGCCGTCGAAGCGCAGATATTCAAAATCGAAGGATTGCACATCGACCTTCTTCGAAAGCAATTTATCCAGCTGACTGCTGACGCTGATTCTTGCCGGATCGAGCACGGGGGTTGCCGTTAGCAGCAGCACCAGCACCACGATCCAGGCCGCATAGATGTTGACCTTGCTCGCCGTCTGCATCCATTCGGCTTTTAACCTCAGCACGGAGAGCGCATAACCAAGCGCATAAACCGCCAACAGGCCAATCAGAATCGCCGCCCATACCCGGTCTGCCGTCCAGCCATACTGTTCGACCCGCAACCACAAGGAATAAACACAGAACGCGGACAACACCGGCAGCACCAGTAATGCCAGCGTGACCAGCTTGCGTATCCAGCCGGGGAACTTGATACCGTGCACACCATCCTGCCAGGCGGCATTGAACAGGAACACCATCAAGCCCTGCAGGCTCAGCATCAGCGCCGTGGCGTAACCAGTCTTCCACAGCAGTGCGACGCCCTTGACCGGCAGCATCAGCAGGAACAGCAGGAACAGCAGGATGATGCCGGACACCAGCGGCAGCAGCCAGCCGAGCAGGTTCAGCGTGGCCCGGTACAAGCCAAGCAAGGCTTCCTCCTTTGCCGAGTAAAGCGACAAGCCCAAGCCAAATGCGATGGCCGTGACCGGATAAACAAAATGGCGGCTGGTGAACAGATCCACGAAAAAACTCACGCCGAGCACCTTGAACAGGCCCGCCCACAAACCCAGCAATATCCAGAAAATGCCAACGAACAAGCCTGCAGAGGCCAGCTTGAATACATTGCGCCAGGCTACTGAACACAACAAGGCGTAGTCGCGGCTCCAACTAGCCAGCTTGAGCCTGTGCTCCGCGAATGGAATCAGCACGAACCAGCTGGTGAAGATGATGCCGCCAATCAGGAAGGTGGCGCCTGAAACATGCGTGCGCGACAGTCCATCAACCCAGCCAACCTTGCCTGCATAGGCGGCGCAGGCTGCAACCAGCAGCGCATAACCGCCGCTCAGCAGCCACAAGGCTATCCGCTCCCGATAGGCCGAAAGCATCTGCATGGAAAGCGGAAAAACCAGCGCCAGTGTATATAAAGGCCAGGTGACGACGAACCATTCTCCCGGCTTATCCAGCGAAACCACCAGATTGTGCAGCATCAGCAGACAGAAACCCTGCAGGGTCGCCCAAGCAATCAGCCAAGTGCGTTCGTTCTTGATCATGATGAAGGCTTATCCATTTTTTTATTATTCAAGGAAAGCACTTTATCACCAACAAACCGCTGCAGTAAGCATGGCCAATTGGTTCTGAAAAAGCGTATATTGAGGCTTCTGGTTATCGTCAGAAACCTGTGCGGCACTATTATGAATATTGACGCCAAGCGCGCTTGCACGGCCTCAGCAAAGAAATTTACAGTTTGACACCATGACCGGCACCAGGCATTTTCAGCATCGCAATTTTGCACCGGCGCCCCGAACTGACTATAATAAGCGTCCTTTTAAATCAACAAGGTAGTCCATGCAAAGAACTATGCTCAAATCCAAGTTGCACCGCGTGCGCGTGACGCATTCGGAGCTGGACTATGAGGGCTCCTGCGCCATTGATGAGGCCTTGCTGGAAGCTGCGGACATCCGCGAGTTCCAGCAGATCGAAATCTACAACATCAACAATGGCGAAAGATTCACCACCTACGCGATCCGTGCCGAGCGCAACTCTGGCACCATCTCGGTCAACGGTGCTGCCGCCCGCAAGGCCAGCCCGAACGACCTGCTGATTATCGCCACCTACGCCAGCTACAATGAGATCGAGCTTGAAAAATTCAAGCCACAGCTGGTCTACGTCGACAGCGACAACCGCATCAAGGATCAGCGCAACGCCATCCCGGTGCAAGTATCCAATCAGGCCGCCTGAAAGCAGACCCCAACTTAATGCTCAATCTTGAAGAAATGAAGCTGGCCGTCATTGACGCGCTGGAAGACATCAAAGCTTTTGATATCACCGTCATGGATGTGCGCAACCTGACTTCCATGACCTCCTACATGATCGTTGCCAGCGCCAACTCGACGCGTCAGGCCAAGGCGATTGCCGACAACGTCCGCGAAAAGCTGAAGGAAAAAGGCGCCGACCTGCGCGGCACCGAGGGCGAGAAGGACGGCGAATGGGTGCTGGTCGACCTTGGCGACATCGTCGTCCACATCATGATCCCAAGCGCACGCGCCTACTACAACCTCGAGCAGTTATGGGGCGAGACGGAAACCCGCCGCACCGCCAGCAAGAAGTCTGCTGCCTGACCTTCCGCTTCACCGTTTCCAGCATTGAAATTAAGGATACTCTCAGTCGGTCACAAAATGCCTGACTGGGTAGAAAAGGCCTGCGCCGAATACCTGAAGCGCATGCCACGCGAAGCCAGTGTCGAGATCGTCGAAATCAAGCCGGACAAACGTGCCTCCGGCAAAAACTCCGAAGTCGTACAGGAAGCCGAAGCTGCCAGAATCCTGGAGGCGGCCGGCAAGGACCTCCTGATAGTTCTGGATGAACATGGTCAGGAAGTCACCACCACCCAACTGGCACAGCGCATGGAAAACTGGCTGGCCGGTGGTCGCGACGTCGCGCTGGTCATCGGCGGCGCTGACGGCCTGCATGCCTCGCTCAAACAGAAAGCCGACTGGCTCTGGAGCCTTTCCAAACTGACCATGCCGCACGGCATGGTGCGCGTCGTACTGGCGGAGCAGCTTTACCGCGCCTGGACGGTGATTCAGAACCATCCTTATCACCGCGAATAGCGTTCCTCTAAAGTTGGCACATTAAGTGCTAATTATTCACTGAATGCCTGTGCAGAGTACCGCCAGCGCACCAACAAGCAGCAGAATGACCGGAACTTTGCTCATTAGGCTGAATTTTTCTCTGAATTTGCACTAACTCAGGGCACGCCAACTCGGAACGCATGAGGATAATCACTATGGATAATCAAAGTTTCATCACCTTGTCTAAATTCACAGTCGAGGCACGCAAGATCATCGGCACAGTCAACCCGGCCAAACTGCTCAAGGACGCGGATTACAGTGAAACCATCTTCGAGAAGGTCGATGCTTCGGACGATACCGACCTGATACTGCTCAGCCTGCAACTGCGTCAGCAGCTTGGTTTGCTGGACACCGAGGCAAGCGAATCAGAAAAGATGCCTGAAATAACGATAGAGCAAGTTGCGGCACCATCATTGCCAGCCGGAAAATACATGTTTGGCGCAAGAGGATGACATAGCCACCCGAGACGGACTTACGTATCATCAGGGGGTTACATTCTGACAAACCCTTTTGATGTCCGTCTCCACCCAACGTGCACTGGTATGGTTCCGTCGCGATTTGCGCGATTACGATCATGCCGCACTCTATCAGGCACTGAAATCCTCGCAAGAGGTCTATTGCGCATTCATATTCGATACCGGAATCCTCGACCGATTAGCGGACAAGGCCGACCGGCGTGTCGAATTCATCTGGGAAAGTGTGCGCGAACTGAAACAGGCACTGCAGAAGCAAGGCGCAGACCTGATTGTGCGTCATGGCGCCGCCAGCATTGAAATTCCCCGACTGGCGAAGGAACTGGATGTCGCTGCGGTTTATGCCAACCACGATTACGAGCCGGCAGCCATACGGCGCGATGCCTCGGTCGCCCATACTCTGAGCCAGGCCGGCATCGCATTTCACAGTTTCAAGGATCAGGTGATCTTTGAGCGGGACGAAGTCCTGACCCAGGCCGGCAAACCCTACGGTGTGTTTACCCCCTACAAGAACGCCTGGCTGAAGAAACTTGACAACTTCTACCTGCAACCCTTTCCGGTCGACCACTACGCAAAGCACCTTGCGCGGCTCACTACCACGACTCTGCCGGAACTGGAATCCATGGGCTTCGTGCGGACCAACCTCGGCAGCATGAAACTGCCGACCGGCATGTCCGGGGCGCAACGATTGCTTGAAGACTTCATCGAACGCATGCCCATGTATCAGGCAGCACGCGACTTTCCTGCCGTCAAAGGCCCGTCTTATCTTTCCGTGCATCTGCGTTTCGGCACTATCTCCATCCGGCAACTGGCACGCACGGCATGGCATATGGGCGGCGCCGGCGCCGAAACCTGGCTGAGCGAACTGATCTGGCGTGACTTCTATTTCCATATCCTGCACCACCATCCGCACATCGATGAAGGCCACGCCTACAAGGCCGAATTCGACAGACTGCCGTTCCCCAACGACAAGATGCTGTTCCAGGCATGGTGCGAGGGCCGTACCGGCTATCCGCTGGTCGATGCGGCCATGCGCCAGCTGACCCAGACCGGCTGGATGCACAACCGCTTGCGCATGGTGACGGCCAGCTTTCTGGTAAAGGACCTGCTGATCGACTGGCGCTGGGGTGAACGCTACTTTGCGGAAAAACTGCTGGATTTCGACTTCAGCGCCAACAATGGCGGCTGGCAGTGGGCCGCCTCCACTGGTTGCGATGCGCAACCCTGGTTCCGCATCTTCAACCCCGTCACCCAGTCGGAAAAATTCGACGCAGAAGGCAAATTCATCCGAAAATACATCCCTGAACTTGCCGCCTGCAATCAAAAGGAAATCCATGCGCCATGGCTGATGCCGACGCTTCGCCAGCAACAACTCGGCATTGCCATCGGCAAGGATTACCCGATGCCGGTCGTCGATCACGCGATACAGCGTGCTGAGGCGCTTGCCCTCTACAAGCAAGCATCAGCCGCGTCGGCATAGACAAGGCCAATCATGCTTGGGCAACAGTCTGTCGGCGTATGTCAAAACAGTAGACAAGGACGGACTCGTCAGTTAAAGTTCGCTCTAATCAAGAGCTTATTCTGTAATATCTTGGCAATAATAATTAAATACAAACGGGTTACCGAATGCAGATACAAACTAAAAGCATATTTATCACCGCTTTCCTGGCATTGATGCTCTCGGGGTGCGCATCAACGGCCAACAATGATCCGCTCGAAGGTATCAATCGCGGCATCTACAAATTCAACGACGTCGCCGACAAGGCGGTGATCAAACCGGTCGCCGGTGCCTACAAGGCTGTGTTGCCGAGCCCGGTGCGTAGCGGTGTCAACAACTTCTTCGGCAACCTGAGCACTTTCGTTTCCGTCATCAACGACCTGCTGCAATTCAAGTTCGACAAGGCAGCTGAAGGCGCCGGCCGTTTCGTCATCAACTCCACTTTCGGCATCGTCGGTCTGGTGGATGTAGCTTCCATGGATGGCATTGAAAAACGCAATGAAGACTTCGGTCAAACCTTGGGATACTGGGGTGTAGGTAGCGGCCCCTACATTGTCCTGCCATTCCTTGGCCCATCAAACGTTCGCGACACTACCGGCCTGATTGTCGATAGCGCAGCGTTTGATCCATTGGGTTATGTTGATGATCCTGCAACCAGAAATAGTGCCTATGCACTGAAGTTCCTGGACAAACGCGCACAACTACTGCCAGGTAGCGACCTGCTGGATGAGGCAGCACTGGATCCTTACGCCTTCATGCGCGACGCCTACTACCAGCGCCGCCAAAGCCAGATTCATGATGGTAATCCACCTGTTCAGAATGATGAGTACGACTACTGATATTCTTGTAGACATCCGTCAAACAAAAAGCCCTGAGATTTCAGGGCTTTTTGTTTGACCTCAATATCGCATACTCAACCGCCTACTCACCGGCAACTGTCATGCGCTCAATCAGGATAGAACCAACCTGACGCGAACTCTGCGCCAGCACATCACTCCCCAGCGCAACAATCTGCATCAGCATCTCTTTCATATTGCCGGCAATGGTGATCTCCTCCACCGGATAGGCAATCACGCCATTCTCCACCCAGAAGCCGGCTGCGCCGCGTGAATAATCACCGGTGACCATATTCAGCCCTTGTCCCAGCAACTCCGTCACCAGCAAACCGCTGCCCATGGTTTTAAGCAGCTGCTCAAAACTCTGCTGGTGTACCAGACCTTGGGCATGCCGCACAATCAGATTATGGTTGCCGCCGGCATTGCCGGTGCTGCTCATACCCAGTTTGCGTGCCGAATAACTGGAAAGCAGATAGCCCTGCAAGACCCCTTGTTCAATCAGCATGCGCGGCTTGGTCGCCACCCCTTCGGCATCGAAGGCGCTACTGGCGAGCCCCTTGGACAAATGCGGCTGTTCTTCAATATCCACGATAGGGGAAATGACCGATTTGCCCAAGCTGTCGAGCAGAAACGAGGATTTGCGATAAAGATTGCCACCGGACACCGCACCGACCAGACTGGAGATCAGGCCTGCAGCCAGCGGCGCCTCGAACAATACCGGCACTTGCGCCGTCTTCAGCTTGCGGCAACCCAGCCGCCTGACAGTACGCTCGCCGGCTTTCTGACCGACATGCTCGGGTGATTCCATATCCGACGCCGCACGTGCCGTTGTATACCAGTAATCGCGTTGCATGCTCTGGCCTTCTTCGGCGATGACAGAAGCACTGATGCCGTGACGCGAGGTTGGATAACCGGCACAGAAGCCATGGCTGTTGGCATAGACCGACAGGCTTTCGGAATTGGAGACGCTTGCCCCTTCTGAATTGCTGATGCGCGGATCAACGGCACGGGCAGCCGCCTCGCAGCGTTTGGCCAGTTCGATCGCCTCTTCCACCGAGATATCCCATGGATGGTAAAGATCGAGATCAGGAAATTCGGTCGCCATCAGGCTGGCATCCGCCAGCCCGCAATATGGGTCCTGTGCGGTATAACGGGCGATATTGCAAGCCGCGGCCACAGTATCGGCCAAGGCCTGCTCCGACAGGTCAGAGGTACTGGCATGGCCGCGTTGCTGGCCGAAATAGACCGACACCGATACCCCTTTGTCGCGGTTGTATTCGATGGTTTCCGTTTCACCCAAGCGCACGCTGACGTTCTGCCCGATGCCCAAACTGATATCAGTCTCGGCAGCGCTTGCACCTGCGGCCTTGGCAAACTGCAACACGCGCGCACTCATGTCCTGCAACTGTTCCAGGGAATAACTAAAGCGGGGTTCACTCATGGATGAATACTCGGAAAAATACCGTCAAAAATTTAAAAAGACTGCCAGAATCAGCCTCTGAAAATGGCAAAGGCAAAAGCTGTTATCATACATCACCACTCAACTCAGCATTGCCAGCATGTCAGAAGAATCTCAAGAACCCATCAGTAAAACCAGACGCAAGGCCGAAATGGATGCCTTGCAGGATCTTGGCGTCAAGCTCACCAAACTACCCAGTGACAAGCTAGCCAAGCTGGATCTGCCGGAAAGACTGCTGGATGCCGTCAAGGAAGCCAAACGCATCACCTCGAACGGCGCCCTGCGGCGTCAGCACCAGTACCTTGGTAGCCTGATGCGCGAAGTGGATACCGTGCCAATCATCGACCAGCTCAAGCGCTGGGAAGGCAAGCATACGGAGGAGAACGCGCATTTTCACCAGCTCGAACGCCTGCGCAGCCGCCTGCTGGAAGATGAAAACAGCCTGGCCGAATTCATGCGCGACCACCCGCATGCCGACAGCCAGCAGATACGCACGCTGATACGCAACCACAAGCGCGAAGTCCTCGCCAACAAACCGCCCAAGAGCAGCCGCGAACTATTCAAAATACTGCGAGAGATCGTCGAGACTGACAGCCATCCGGAAGAGTCCGGAGATTTCACGCCCGAAGACTAATCCGGTTTTTCCTCTTGCAGCACTGACGCGGCCTCCTGCTCCATTCTGGGCGGCATGAAGAATTCACGCGGATTGCGATAAAGCCGTTTTGCCAGCGCAACGGCCAGGCGGCGCCACTGCACAAAGCTGACCTTGCGCGACTTCATGGCAACGTATAACGCCAGACCGAAACTCACCAGCAGATTCATCGTGCCGATCAGCATCACAGCCAGCGCAGCATAGAGCGCCACACCCAACGTAATATCAAACTCGAGCCCGACAAAAGAAAAGCCAACAAATGCGGATGAAAACGCGATATGGCGGATATCGACCGGCAAGCCGAGTAGCACGCCGACAGCAGCCATGCCACCGAGCAGACAGCCGAAGTAGAAATTACCTGCCAGCGCACCCAGATTGTTTTCCACGTAACGCACGACCTTGTCCAGCCGCGCTTCACCCAATATGAATTGCAGCCAGCCCAAGGCGCGCAAACGCTGCGGGATCTTGTTATAGATCGCCATGTTGTCGTGGTAACCGGCGATCAGTCCGGAAAGGAACAGACAGACACCGGCGATGCCGGCGTAGAACAGCGCGCCGCTGTGCAAAGGATCGATCTCCTCCAGCAAATGATGGGCCTTCTCCGGTGAAACGAAATGCTCACCGGCCACCAGATAGAACAGGCCGGCTATCAGCATGGCGGTCGGCACCGCCAGCGAGACGTTACCGATGATGGCGATGGTCTGGCTACGCACGGTCTGCGCGATGATGCTGACCAGATTGTCCATGTTGCGATTCTTGCCGTCGCTGTCGTCGATACTGGCAGCAATCGCAGCCGCCGTCATCGCCGGTTGCTTGGTCGCCACCGTGAAGTGCAGTATGTGGATGAGGACAAAACCCAGACCGTAATTCAAGCTGAACAGGATAGCCTCGGTCAGCGGTGCATGGTGCTGGTTGGCGGTCATGATCTTGATCATGGCCATGACGCCGACAATCAGGCCGGCGCCCATGGCGGAACGCATCAGCGCGTAATATTCGCTACGCGTCTCGGTAATGTAATGTTCACCGGCGCGGCTGGCGTTCTCGGTGACGCGCAAGGCCATCAGCTCCATGTTCTCGCGCAGATGCTGGCGCACATTGTTCTTGTGGCATTCACCCTGCACCAGGGTCTTGAACAGTTCTGCATATTCAGTACCCGGCATCTCGCCGGCGCGCAGGCTGACAATAATGTTCAGCATGGTTTCCAGACGACGAACCTTCTGCGAGATGCGCTGCAACAGATAGGTGAGGTTGATGCTGGTGCCGGATTGCGAACTGCTGCTGCGCACCTTGGCAATCACGTTGCGGCACTGGTCCAGCATCACCAGAATCTGCCGGATGTCACCGCCCTGATCGACACTGGCAAGGAAACTGCGCAGTTCCACATTCTGCATGATGAACGGCGACTGATGATCTTCCAGCTCAGGCCTGCTACGAAGCAGCTCGGGCTCGAGACCAAGTGCGGATATACGGTAGGAAAGCACTTCGATGGCATCGAGGAAATTCTCGGCACAGGCTGCACGCTGCTCCAATGGCGCCTCATGAAAACGCAAGGCCTCGATCAACTGCTCCCACACCGTGTTCGGCACGGCAACCACCCATTGCTCATCACTGGCTCTTGGGAAAATCAGGGCAAACAAATCTTTCAGATAACGCGTATCGACAGCTGCCGGCAGCAGCTTGTGCCCGAGCTTGCGCCACAATTCAGAGAAAAAACCGGTACTGGGCTGGATACCGGACTCGACAAACAGCGAGACCGGCTTGTGCTCGGCCAGCAAGGTCAGAATCGCGTTACGTAGCAATGCCGCCTTGTCCGTATCGTTGTTCAGCACATAACACAATGCCTGCAGCGCATGCGTCGCATGGTCGATGCCGCTCAGCCGCGGCGGGCGGATTTCAGCAGCAAGCGCGGCCAGAAACCTCGCCTCTCGTCCCGGTTCTCCACTGTAACTTTCCAGTATGGCTTCTATCGTCATCTTGTTCTTGATTTTCCCTTGTTGCCGGCTGGCTGCTTGATGCCGCCTGTCGACTGCGTCTCAACCGAAACCGAGCTCGAAAAAGCCACCGCATGAAGCTGCACTGTGGCTTGTCATTCTACCCAAGTTTAATAAGCGCGATTCAAAGTCATGCTGGTTTTCATGATGTCGCCATGCCGCTTGAACTCCACCTCGACGGTCTGCCCTGCATAGCGCTTGGCGGCTTTGGCAAGTGCTTCCGGCTTCTCCAGCACCTCGTCGCCAATACTCCGGATGACATCCAGCACCTGCAAAGAGGCTTTTTCGGCAGGGGAGTTGTTGATTACCGCTACCACGATCAGCCCCTGCTCCCGTTCATCCTCGGTCGGCGGCCTGACATGCAAGCCTATCAACGGAGGCGCCAGCTTCACCCAGTAGGAGGCATGATAGGCATAACGCACCGATGACTGATCCAGCATATCGAGATCGACGGTATCAGTGTTCTGCTCGCGTGCCTTTTTCCGCAGCTGATCAATCTTGATACTGGCCGGCACATCGCCGCTGCGCTGACTTGTCACTAGTACCAGATGCGCATTGACCGCCTTGGCATGCTCCATCAGCTTTTCGGCCGGGACATCACCAGCCTCGAAACTGGAATAACCCAGCAGATCGAAACCCTTTTCCAGCATACGCTGATAGTCGGCCTCCTTGTTGTCCGAACCCTTGTATATCTGCGGTTCCGGCTGTTCCGGAGGCAGGATTTTCGCCCGCATTTCCAGCGCCTTGTAATTGTCTGCATAGGGATTGTCGGTATCGGCGGCCTGTGCCGAAAGATTCAGGCCAAGAAAACCGCACGCAATCAACACGATAGAGAATAAGCGCATTTTGTCCTCATCATTCTTCAAAATGGTATGTCATAAACGACAGTAGAGATTGCATGTGCAGGTCGAATTATCGGCAAGACCGGCAGATGATATGATTTAACCTCAATCTGCTCCTGCTCAACAGACAACCAATATCCGCAAAGTATCCATATGACACAACAAAACATCCGCATCGGCCTCGTTTCCATCAGCGACCGCGCCGCTACCGGCGTCTACGAAGACAAGGGCATCCCCGCACTGAAGGAATGGCTGGACCGTGCGCTGACATCGCCGTGGGAAACCGTTGTCCGTGTGATTCCGGACGAACAGACGGAAATCGAATCAACCCTGATCGACCTCGTCGACCAGGAAGCCTGCGGCCTGGTACTGACCACAGGCGGCACCGGTCCCGCATTGCGGGATGTCACGCCGGAAGCGACATTGGCCGTTGCCGACAAGGAAATGCCGGGCTTCGGCGAACAGATGCGCCAGATCAGCCTCAATTTCGTGCCGACTGCCATCCTGTCCAGACAAGTCGCGGTCGTGCGCAAGCAATGCCTGATCATCAATCTGCCGGGGCAACCGAAATCCATCGCGCAGACACTCGAAGGCCTGAAAGACGAACAGGGGCAGGCCAAGGTGCATGGCATCTTCGCCGCCGTGCCCTACTGCCTCGACCTGATCGGTGGGCCTTATATCGAAACCGACGAATCCGTGGTCAAGGCATTCCGCCCAAAATCCGCTGCAAAACCGAACAGCTGATGGCGTCCGAATTCGATCTGATCCGGCAATATTTCACACGCCCGACCTCGCATACCAATCTCGGCGTCGGTGACGATGCCGCGCTAGTCACTGTAGATTCAGGCCATGAACTCGCCATTTCAGTCGACATGCTGGTAGCAGGCACTCACTTTCTTGCCGATACCGATCCCCGGCAACTTGGCTGGAAATCGCTGGCGGTCAATATCTCGGACATGGCCGCCATGGGCGCAGAGCCCAAATGGGCGACGCTGGCGATTGCGCTACCGGCTGCCGATGAAGACTGGATCGCCGCTTTTGCCGAAGGCTTTTTTGCCTGCGCGGAAAGATTCAAGGTCGACCTGATTGGCGGCGACACCACACGCGGACCGCTCTGTATCAGCGTGCAAATCATGGGGCAGCTACCCACCGGCCAGGCACTTCGCCGCGATGGCGCCAAAGCCGGCGACGAAATCTGGGTCTCCGGACAATTGGGCGATGCAGCACTGGCGCTCAACCACTTGCTGAGTAAATACCCACTCACCGATGATGAGCTGGCGATAACGCTGCCCGCCTTGCTGCAACCCCAGCCCCGAGTTGCGCTGGGCTTGGCCCTGAGCAACATCGCCCATAGCGCAATCGACATTTCCGACGGCCTGCTGGCTGATCTCGGGCATATACTGAATGCTTCCAGCCTCGGTGCGGAACTATGCCTGGATGACATTCCCCGTTCGGTGACAATGCAGCGTCATCTGATCAATCCATCGGTGTTGAATATGCTGCTGGCAGGCGGCGATGACTATGAACTATGCTTTACCGCACCGGCGGACGCGCACGACCGCATCCTGCTGATCGCGCAGGAACTCGGCTTGGCCTTGAGCTGTATCGGCAAAACTCGCGCCGAACCCGGCCTGCTTGTGCACGACCGTCAAGGCAACATCATTGAGACAGGAGCAAGCGGCTTTGACCACTTCAGACAATAACAAACCAGCCTGGCCCGGACTGACTTTTCTCTTACAGCGGCCGGCTCATTTCTTCGCACTGGGCTTCGGTAGCGGCCTGAGCAGGTTCGCTCCCGGCACTTTCGGTACACTGGTTGCCCTGCCCTTGTTTGCCATCCTCATGCAAGCGCCGGAACTGGTGCATTACACGACTATCGCCGTGCTATTTGTGCTCGGCATCCCGCTCTGCGAAGTGGCTGGCAGGAATCTCGGCGTTTCCGACCACAGCAGCATCGTCTGGGACGAGATCGTCGCCATGCTGCTGGTACTGGAATTCACGCCGTTGGCCTGGCAATGGTGGCTGACGGCCTTCCTGCTGTTCCGCCTGTTTGATATCTGGAAACCGTTTCCCATCCGCCAGTGCGATGCCCGATTCAAGGGCGGTTTTGGCGTCATGTTCGATGACCTGCTGGCGGCGATCTATGCCATCGTTGCACTCAAGGCAATGCAATGGATGATGACGTCCTTCTGAAACTGAGTGCCACGCTCGGCCAGGCCCTGCAACAGCGTGGCTGGACACTGGCGATGGCTGAATCCTGTACTGGCGGCATGGCCGCGCAGTTTGTCACGGCGATACCCGGCAGCTCGGCCTGGTTCGATGCCAGCTTTGTCACTTACAGCAACCGGGCCAAGATTGATATGCTGGCAGTCAATCCGCAGACACTGGAGCAATATGGCGCAGTCAGCGAAGAAACCGCGCTGGAAATGGCGACCGGTGCACTCAATCGCAGCCATGCCGATATCGCTGCCGCCATCACCGGCATTGCCGGCCCTGACGGCGGTTCCGCCGAGAAACCGGTCGGCATGGTGTGCTTTGCCTGGGTCACGGCAGATGGCCTCAAATTATGCAGCACCTATCGATTCAGTGGCGATCGTGAAACGGTGCGAAAAGAGTCGGTAAAAACCGTGTTTGAACGGCTGATGAGCCTTACTTTAACCCTTGATTTATGAAATAATTGTGCGCTTTATTACATGCATCTGGGTGCCGCTAGAAATGCATGATTTGAGCAGCCGCGCGAAACGCAGCCATGCACTCCAGGAATGAATTTTTAGCGGTATCCACAAAACAAAGGACAACATCAGATGGATGAGAACAGAAGCAAAGCCCTGGCAGCTGCACTCTCGCAGATTGAGAAACAATTCGGTAAAGGCTCCATCATGCGCATGGGCGACACCGACGTAGCTGGCGACATTCAGGCAGTTTCTACCGGCTCACTCGGTCTGGATATTGCACTCGGCATCGGCGGCTTGCCGCGCGGCCGTGTCATCGAGATTTACGGTCCTGAATCCTCAGGCAAAACCACACTGACCCTGTCTGTCATTGCACAGATGCAGAAACTGGGTGGCACCGCCGCCTTTATCGATGCGGAACATGCACTCGATCCGCAATACGCCGCCAAGCTCGGCGTCAATGTCTCCGACCTCCTGATTTCACAACCAGACACCGGCGAACAGGCACTGGAAATCGCCGACATGCTGGTACGTTCCGGCTCTGTCGACATCGTTGTCGTCGACTCCGTTGCCGCGCTGGTGCCCAAGGCTGAAATCGAAGGTGAAATGGGCGACTCGCACATGGGCTTGCAGGCACGCCTGATGTCCCAGGCACTGCGCAAGCTGACCGGCAACATCAAGCGCACCAACACCATGGTCATCTTCATCAACCAGATCCGCATGAAGATCGGCGTCATGTTCGGCAACCCGGAAACCACTACCGGCGGTAACGCACTGAAGTTCTACGCTTCAGTCCGCCTTGATATCCGCCGCACCGGCGCCATCAAGAAGGGCGACGAAGTCATCGGCTCCGAAACCCGCGTCAAGATCGTCAAGAACAAGGTCGCCCCTCCATTCAAACAGGCTGAATTCGACATCCTCTACGGCGAAGGCATTTCGCGCGAAGGCGAAATCATCGAAATGGGCGCCAACCTCAAGCTGGTCGAGAAAGCCGGTGCCTGGTACAGCTACAAGGGCGAGAAGATCGGCCAGGGCAAGGACAACGCACGCGAATACCTGCGTGAGCATCCGGAAATCGCCAACGAAATCGACGCCAAGATTCGCGAAAACTCCAAAGTGGCCAATGCCAAGATGACCGTAGAGCCAGGAGAGGAAGCTGACGAATAAGCCAGACGGCAACAAGCCGGTCATTTCCTTACGCGCCCGGGCGCTGGCCTATCTCGCCCGGCGCGAATACTCCCGCAAGGAACTTGAGCACAAGCTCAGCGGCTACGTCGAAGAAGGCGACGACCTGCTGGCCCTGATCGAGGATTTCCAGAAACGCGGCTGGCTGTCAGAGGAGCGTTATACCGAGCAGATCGTGCATGCTCGAAAATCCAGGTTCGGCAGTGTGCGTGTGGCGCATGAACTGCGCGAACATGGCGTCGCGGAAGAGCTGATCGAGAAAGCCGTGACCGAACTGAAGGACGATGAACTCGGCAATGCCCGCGCTGTATGGCAAAAGAAATTCGGAGAAATCCCGAAAACCCGCGAAGCCTGGGCCAAACAGGCCCGGTTTCTGCAAGGACGCGGATTCAGTTTTGACATCATCAAGAAAGTGCTGAATGGCAGCCCTGATGAAACGATTTAAAACAATAGTTTAAAGAAACAGCGTTTTGAAAGACAACATGAAGAGTCATCCAAGCAGTAAAGAGATACGCCAGGCATTCCTGGATTTTTTCGCCTCCAAGGGCCACCACGTCGTGGCTTCCAGTTCACTGGTACCGGCCGGCGACCCCACCTTGCTCTTTACCAATGCCGGCATGAACCAGTTCAAGGATGTCTTCCTCGGTTTTGACAAGCGTCACTATACCCGCGCCGCGTCGAGCCAGAAGTGCGTACGCGCCGGCGGCAAGCACAACGACCTCGAGAACGTCGGCTATACCGCACGTCACCATACCTTCTTCGAGATGCTCGGCAACTTCAGCTTCGGCGATTACTTCAAGCGCGACGCCATCACCTACGCCTGGGAACTGCTGACCGTCGTGTTCAAGATCCCCAAGGACAAACTCATGGTCACGGTCTATGCCGAGGACGATGAAGCCTACGACATCTGGACCAAAGAGATCGGCGTACCGGCGGACAAGATCGTGCGCATCGGTGACAACAAGGGTGCGCGCTATGCCTCCGACAACTTCTGGATGATGGGCGATACCGGCCCCTGCGGCCCCTGCACCGAAATCTTCTACGATCACGGCGCACACATCCCCGGCGGCCCTCCTGGCAGCCCGGACGAAGACGGCGACCGCTTCATCGAAATCTGGAACAACGTCTTCATGCAATACAACCGCGATGAAGCCGGTGTCATGCACCCACTGCCCAAGCCCTCGGTCGATACCGGCATGGGGCTGGAGCGTATCGCCGCCGTACTGCAGGGTGTACACGCCAATTACGAGATCGACCTGTTCCAGAACCTGATAAAGGCCGCCGCGCGCGAGACCAAATGCAGCGACATGGACAGCCCGTCGTTGAAAGTATTGGCCGACCACATCCGCGCCTGTTCCTTCCTCATTGCCGACGGCGTCATCCCCGGCAACGAAGGCCGCGGCTATGTGCTGCGCCGCATCATCCGCCGCGCCATCCGCCACGGCTACAAACTGGGCGTGCGCAAGGCCTTTTTCCACAAGATGGTACCGGACCTGGTCACCGAAATGGGCGAAGCCTATCCCGACCTGACTGAAAACCGCCAGCGCGTCATGGATGTGCTGCGTCAGGAGGAAGAACGCTTCTTCGAGACCATTGAGCACGGCATGGCAATTCTGGAAGCCGAACTGGCTGACATGAAGAAGCACGGCAACAATGTGTTCGATGGCGAGACCGCATTCAAGCTGCACGATACCTACGGCTTCCCGCTCGACCTCACCGCCGATATCTGTCGCGAACGTCACGTATCCGTCGATTCCGCCGGCTTTGATACCGCCATGGCACGCCAAAAAGAACAGGCCCGCGCCGCCGGCAAGTTCAAGATGGCCGCCAACCTGGAATACGACGGTCAGCCCACCACCTTCCACGGCTACGAAACCCTGGAAACCGACGGAACCGTGCTCGCCCTCTACAAGGATGGCAGCAGCGTCAGCCAGTTAAACGAAGGCGAGCAGGGCGTGGTCGTACTGGACGACACCCCGTTCTATGCCGAATCCGGCGGCCAGATCGGCGACAGTGGCGAACTGCGCGGCAGCGATGGGATTTTTGCAGTGGAAGACACACAGAAAATCCAGGCCGATGTATTCGGCCACCATGGCGTGCTGAAGACCGGCACGCTGAAAGTCGGCGATGTCATCAGCGCCCGCGTCAACATGGAGGCCCGCACACGTACCATGCGCAACCACTCGGCCACGCACCTGATGCACAAGGCCCTGCGTGAAGTGCTGGGCGACCATGTACAGCAGAAAGGCTCGTTGGTCGACACCGACAAAACGCGCTTCGACTTCGTGCACAACGCACCGATGACCGATGTACAGATCCGTCTGGTCGAGCAGTTGGTGAACAACGAAATCCTTGCCAACACACCAACCCAATCGCGCGTACTGCCAATTGAAGACGCGCAAAAAACCGGCGCCATGATGTTGTTCGGCGAAAAATACGGCGACAAGGTGCGCGTGCTGGATATCGGCAGTTCACGCGAACTGTGCGGCGGCACCCATGTCAACCGTACCGGTGACATTGGCCTGTTCAAAATCATATCCGAATCCGGCGTAGCCGCTGGCGTGCGACGGGTAGAAGCCATAACCGGCCAAAACGCGCTGAAATATGTACAAATACTTGAACAAGAAGTTCATCAAATAAGTTTTGAATTAGGCATCAACAGCACTGATGTAAAGCTACTTAAAGTTAAAATTGAAAGTATTACTTCCGATTTATCAGCAACCCGCAAGGAACTGGCACGCATCAAATCCAAACTGGCTTCCAGCCAGGGCGACGACCTTGCCGCCCAGACTGTAGAAGTCAGCGGCATCAAGATTCTAGCCGCTAGGCTGGAAGGCGTGGACGCCAAAGGCCTGCGCGAAGTGGCCGATAAACTGAAGGATAAACTTGGCAGCTGCGCCCTCGTGCTGGCCGTCACCGAAGGCGACAAGGTCAGCCTGGTGGCTTCGGTCAGCCAGGATGTCACCAACAGGATCAAGGCAGGCGACCTGGTCAACCATGTCGCCACGCAAGTCGGCGGCAAGGGCGGCGGACGGCCAGACATGGCGATGGCTGGTGGCACAGATGCCAGCAAACTGCCTGAAGCGTTGGCAAGTGTAGTGAATTGGGTAAAGGGAAAAGTTTGATTTAAGCCACAGAGGACACAGGGGGAAACCCTCATGTATCCAGTCAAGGTCCAGTGTTAATCGGCAAGGTTGAGATTGTTCAGAAAAAACAAAGTCTTTGGTTTTCTCTGTGAACTCTGTGTCCTCTGTGGCTAGTTTTTTTAAGGACTATCATGGCGTTAATTGTACAAAAATACGGCGGCACTTCGGTCGCCAACCCGGAGCGCATCAAGGCACTGGCAAGCCGTGTAGCGCGCTACAAGGCTCTCGGCCACCAGATCGTCGTCGTGGTTTCGGCCATGTCGGGCGAAACCAATCGCCTGATCTCGCTGGCCAAGGAAATCATGGCCACACCGGATCCGCGCGAACTGGACGTCATGGTCTCCACCGGCGAACAGGTCACCATCGGCCTCACCTCCATGGCGCTGATGGATCTCGGCATCAAGGCCAAGAGCTACACCGGCTCACAAGTGCGCATCGTCACTGACAGCCACTTCAACAAGGCCCGCATCCTGAAGATCGATGGCGACCGCATCCGCAAGGACCTCAACGCCGGCTATGTCGTCGTCGTTGCCGGCTTCCAGGGTGTGGACGAACAAGGCAACATCACCACCCTCGGCCGTGGCGGTTCCGATACCACCGGCGTCGCCTTGGCTGCAGCGCTACAGGCTGACGAATGCCAGATCTACACCGATGTCGATGGCGTCTACACCACTGACCCGCGCATCGTGCCGGAAGCTCGTCGCCTGAAATCCATCACCTTCGAGGAAATGCTGGAACTCGCCAGCCAAGGCTCCAAGGTACTGCAGATCCGCTCGGTCGAATTCGCCGGCAAATACAAAGTCAAATTACGCGTGCTCTCCAGCTTTGAAGAAGAAGGCGACGGCACGCTGATCACGTTTGAGGAAGACAAAAACATGGAACAACCTATCATCTCCGGCATCGCATTCAACCGCGACGAAGCCAAAGTCACCGTGCTCGGCGTTCCCGACCGCCCCGGCATTGCCTACCAGATCCTGGGCCCGATCGCCGATGCCAACATCGACGTCGATATCATCATCCAGAACACCGGCGCAGACGGCACCACCGACTTCACCTTCACCGTTCACAAGAACGAGCTGAACAAGGCGCTGGAAATCCTGCGCAACATACAAGCACACATCGGTGCCCGCGAAATCTCCGGTGACGACAAGATCGCCAAGGTCTCCATCGTCGGTGTCGGCATGCGCTCTCATGTAGGCGTTGCCAGTCAGATGTTCCGCACTCTGGCAGAAGAAGGCATCAACATCCAGATGATCTCCACATCCGAGATCAAAATCGCTGTCGTCATCGACGAAAAATACATGGAACTGGCAGTTCGCGTTCTGCACAAGGCATTTGAACTGGAAGAAGCTGGCATCAGCTGATTTGGTTTGATTTTTAAGGCGTATTCAAGTATTGTTACGCCCTCGTGCGGAGAGCTGGCCGAGTGGTCGAAGGCACTTCCCTGCTAAGGAAGCATACGGGCTTAAACCTGTATCGAGGGTTCGAATCCCTCGCTCTCCGCCATAATATAGATACACCAGATTGCAGTTTTAGCGTATAATTCTGCTCTCTTAAGCGCCCGTAGCTCAGCTGGATAGAGTACTTGGCTACGAACCAAGGGGTCAGGAGTTCGAATCTCTTCGGGCGCACCAAAATTTCAAAGGGTTAGCTTCGGCTAGCCCTTTGTCATTTCTGACTTTGTGCCACAATTGTGTCGTGATTCGTTCCACTAACTACCCTTAATTCACAGAGCCTATCAGCATAAGGTGCTAGGTGATCCGCAGACATATGCGCGTAACGCCGCACCATCTCTGGACTTTCCCAACCCCCTAGTTCTTGTAAGGCAAATAATGGTGTGCCATTTTGCACGTGCCAACTTGCCCAAGTATGCCGCAGATCATGCCAGCGGAAATCTTCGATACCCGCCGTCTTTAAGCCTTTATACCAAGCCTTGGTACTGACTTGAAATATCGGCTTACCCTTGTAGCTGAAAACAAAATGGGGATGTTTCCCAATTTGTTTCCTGATCAGCAATACCGCTTCCGCATTTAACGGAACCGCAATTGCCTTTCTTGCCTTGGCTTGGTCTGGATGAATCCATGCCAGCCTTCGGGTTAAATCAATCTGCGACCACTGCAAACCTGTGACATTCGCTCGCCTTAATCCAGTAGCAAGGCTAAATGCCGCCATGTCTGCCAAGTGCTCAGGTAAGGCCGCTATCAGTCGTTGAGCTTCATTTTGTGTCAAATAGCGAATTCGGCGGGTAGGCTCTTTGAGCATCTTGATAAAAGGCGCTCTATCCAGCCACTCCCACTCGTTCACACATCGACGCAAAATCGCTCTCAAGACTTCCAGCAAGCGATTGACCGTTGCATTGCTAACCCCCTCGGCAATCTTTGCATCGGTGATCTTGTCGATCAAATCCCGATTGACGGCGTCCAGATACTTGTCCTTGAGGAAACGATCAAGCCAGCGCAGATGAATCTTATCTGTCTCAATCGTGGCCTTGTGACTTTGCTCTTTCAGCCATCTCACAACCGCTTCATTCCAAGTATGGCGCATTCGCTCGCCGAGACGATGAACACGCCATAACTCGACTTTCAGCCTGTCATGATATTCTTGCGCGAGGTCTTCTTGCCCAGTCCCAGTAGAACGTCGTATTCGTTCCCCGTTGGGGGCGACGAAATCGACCCACCAGGCATTACCGCGTTTAATGAGTGACATGGGTCAGTCTCCTTTCCCAGCCGAACTCGCAACGCTTGCCAGTGATCAGCATAAAGAGAACGCACATAGACTTCAAGGTCCTCGGGCATAAACACCCAGCATTTGCCGACCTTGGCAGCAGGAACAGCCCCCGCCTTTGCCCGTCTGCGCAATTCTTCAGGATGAAGTTTAAGAAACATCGCCGCTTGTTCAAGGTTCCATGTCTCCATCATTCACCGTCCGATAACTTGCGATAGGCTTCAGCCGCATCCAACTCATCGGCTTCGGCTTTGTTCAAGATGGAGTTGTAACGCTTGGCCTTGACCGCCACCCGCTCATCGACGAAATCGTCAAAGGAGGCGCCGGCATTCATCGCGCGATTATTGAGATAGTGATAAAGCGCCGTATTGAGCGCTTCCATGCCCTGATAGAAGTCAGTGATTTTTTCTCGTGCCATGAATGACGTGAGCACACTAAAGGCATGATCAAACAGGCGCTGATCGGATGGCACTCGCTGCGCTAAAAACTCGCGGCTCAGCGAACCGCCTTGCGTATCGAAGTCGATTGCACTGATATAGCCCCAAAGTGGATGCAACGGCCATCTGGAACGGTTTTGGTCAGTCTCGCTGGGCAGTGTCAGACGCAGCCATTCAGTGCAAGCATAATCCCATAGCCCGTTCAGATTAGCGACCGCGTCCGGATAAGTCTTGATACCCAACTGGCGCAGAATCTCGCGATTGAACTGGAATTCCATGCCCCAGACACGATGCTGACCATTCCAGCCAGCTTTATTCCATAACGGCACAAGATAGCCCTTGTTGCTACTGACGATCTCCAGCAGCTTGTCGTAAAGGCGGGCAACCATTGCCCCGCCCAGACCAATCGCCCACCCAGAAAATACGCCACCCACCGAATATTGATCGACGTCACCGGAACGGCTGACCCATGCATGACGCCCCCATGACTCCATCTCTTCGCTCGATGCGAAATCGACAAAGAGATCGATCCGGCTGATATTCGGCGTGTAATCCACCGCCCCCAGAAAACCCAAGGTTTGCCGAAGATCATCCACAATCGAATCAGGAGACTTGTGCGTCAGATACTCACTGGAGATTTTGACGTAAGCCATAGGCAGGCTTTTAGCCCTTGCTCTCGATAGCTGTATACGAAAACAGTTATCTTCGAGTATGAAGGCGAACATGCCAGTCGCCTTGTCTTTCACCTCGAAGATATGCTGATTCAGCTCTATTTGAGACAAAGCCTGCTCTCTGAGTTGGTCAGACTGAGCCGACTTCTTCAAACGCTCCAGTCTCAATTCCTGATCAGGATGTAATTCCCCTGCAAAAGAGACGTACAGGCTATCAATCCCCCAGCGCAAAGGTTGGAAGTAATCAGGATTGTATTTATTGGATACTCTGTTAGTAAGCGAGGTATCCAATTCCGCCTCACCGACGCTGTGTCCGCCCGAGCGGGCGTTGCCGCTCGGTGCGGGCACATCGCCGGACTCGGCGGACGATGAAAAAACTTCGTTATCTACAGACGGATTTATATTGTCAGGCGAAACACTATCGCCTTTTTTGTTGCTGTTCATGTTAGACCTCTTTCAAAAAATTGATAAAAGTCACACGCGCAACAAACCAGCTACAAAAAATCAGGACGCAACTTGGCCTGTATTAAAGCCTATGCAGAGATGCTTTGAGATTAAATGCTAGTGTCTATTTGAGTAAGTTTGGATTTGATCGTGTCGTCTATGAGATGAATTTTGAATGGTCTGAGATATGTATGAATGAGTGCTGACTTTGAGTAAGTTTGAACTGATTAGCTGGTTTCGATTTGTGTATAGGTTCGTCAGATTTTTGAATGTCGAGATTTATGATCTATATATGTAATGTATTTGGCTGTGTTCAGTGAGTATGATGTATGTAAATTGTGCGTAGTTTTATTCAAGGCAAATATTTTACCTAGATAATTTGCAGGTGATTTGTTAAAGAGCGCTGTAACATGATCATTTTGCCTCTGACCTAAAATATGTCAACCTTCTGCAGATGAAATTGGGCTAGATTGGGAATATAAAAAAAATCGGGGGCGGTGAAAATGGATGGATTGGTCAATCAAAGAACGCGTGTCTTAATTCTAATAATAGAAATATCGTTAATTCTTCTTATGAGTTATCTGGCCCTGAATCAGATAATTCCACCAGCAACAGATAAAGGGTACTGGTTCTATACAGCGCTGTTCACCATAATAGTAGGCGACAGATTACTTACACCATTCTTCATAAAGCCTATTGATGTAATTGCTTATTCTGCTCCTGCTTTAATCGCTCTGATTTATTTATGGAGCTCCAACTGGGTTCCTACAGAACAAATCTTTTTCGGATTCTGCTTTATCTATTGTGCGAGCCTCTTACTGGCATCCTTCGTACAAATAATTACGAAAGATTCACAAACTGACTCTGTAAAACACTTCTCAGAAAGTGTTCGGGTGACTATTGGAAGTCTCGGTCATCCACAAGCAATTTATTCAGTAATCATGTGGTTCTTTATTTACACCTACCATCGGCAATCAGCCACAGAGGTATTTTGGATTGCTATTGCATGGGCATTGACTGTAGCAACTTCTCCAATAGAACATCTTATCAAGTCAGGTAAAAGAATTTATTGGATATGGAAGGACGGGGATGTAGAGCAGATTTATGGACAGATTGTTGCTTTTCAGAAGCCCAATGTAATCCTGTTTCGGGAAGCTCCTGGAAGAGAAACGCCATTTGGAGCAACCGTCCTTATTAAAGATAGCACTACGAAGGATAAAATTGGAATTGCCCTAGATTATGTCGGCAGGGACGAAGGAATCTTACGTCGTTGTGTAGAGATTGATGGTTTAACACCTGCTGCCAAGTTAAGTAGCTACCCTTTGCCTGACCAAAGTATCTCAAGCTACAACCACGAGAATATCGACTCTCTACCAAAAGAAACTACTGAAATGCTCGGGAATGCTCCACTACTAAAGGGCATCGTAGGCACGAACACTACTCTTAATCGCCTCGTCTTCGAAGAGATTGGGGATCGGACGATTGAGGAGGGGCAATTGGTTAAGACCTTGATTTATGGGCGGCCCGTTATTTATCAGATCGTAGGAGGAAAAACAGACGAAGAGCAGGTTTATAAAAAGAATATGAATGGGATTACCAAAGTTGAGGCCCAGAAAATAGGGCAATGGATCCCAGAGAGGAAGCACTTTGAACTTGTAAAATGGCTGCCTCAATTAAATTCGCCAGTTTTTGCTGTTGAAGAAGAACAACCAGAGCGAGATCCGGAAGCAATCGGCTACTTTCCGAGAAGCAACTACGCGGCGCACATAAAAAGCGTTCACGAACTTGTTACCCATAACGCTGCAATCATAGGAATACTGGGTATAGGAAAATCTTCACTATCATTTGAGCTTATTGAAAGAATGCTCAGCCAGGGCATCAAAGTAATCTGTATGGACCTAACTGATGAATATGCAGAAATCCTAAAAGACTTCTGCCACGTTACGTCTAATGATCAATTGTACTTAGACCTGATAAGCACAACAGGAGCTAAAGGCAAAGAAAATCTCAACGCGATTCCTGAGCAAGGGGGAAACAGACCAGAATTCAGTGAAGCAGTGGAAAAATTGGTCCAGAATTTCATTCACAACCATTCTGGAAAAAATCTGCTCGTTTTCAACCCTTCCCAGTACGAAGTATGGCGACAATACGGCCAGTACTTTGGCAAAGGAGGAGCGGCTATGGCAAGCCTGAGTGCGACGGAAATTACCTCTATTTTCACAGAGGCGGCTTTGAAGGCATGCCAAGGACTAGGTAAGGTTGAAGTGGGCAAAGCAAGAGTTTGTGTTGTCTATGAGGAAGCCCATTCATTAATACCGGAATGGAATACGGTAGTCAGTGATGGTGATAAATCAGCAACCAATGCTACTGCTAGAGCAATTCTCCAAGGAAGAAAATTCGGATTGGGTTGTTTAGTTATTTCTCAGAGAACTGCCAATGTAACTAAGACGATTTTGAACCAGTGCAATACAATTTTTGCTATGCGGACATTTGACGACACTGGAAAGGATTTCTTAGCTAACTATATCGGAAGTGAATACGCGGATTCTCTGCCTAACTTACAAGAGAGACATGCAGTGTTCTTTGGTAAAGCATCTAAATGTGAGAACCCAATTATGATCAGACTGAATGACAGAGAGCACTTTCTCAAATTGTTCAGAGAGAAATTTCCTATTCCACAACCACAAGCACAAGTGCCTTCAATAGAATCGTTTGAGCCTGAATTCGAAAGAGGAGTCGATTTTGAAGATGACATCCCTTACTAACTGACTGAGGAATTAACGTGAACGACTCCGTTAAAAACATCTATCAAATGTACATGGCAAATGGCAATCGAGCCGGCTTCTGGGTGAAACGTAACTCATGGTCTTGGCAAACGGCTTTGATCACATCAATAGCAGGCAAAGCTGAGGGAGAATTGGAAGGCTCACCACCTTACTACGGGAATCCAAAAGTAAAAGCATTAATGGGTGGCAAAGGAAGAGAAATTGAAATCTCATGCCCTGGAACGTATGCCTACAAACGAGTAGAACCGACTTAGATTAGATATCAAGCGATGGACAATATTCAAAGCAGTCTCGACTACCACCACACGAAGAAAGACCCTCAAGATAACTTATCGACGTCACTACCAGATGGAGAATCAGTACGCGTCTCTGCAATTTGGGTCATCGATGCTTTTACTCCCTCCCTGATCAATAATCTCTCAGAGGGAGCAAGGAAACTAGGATGGACAGAGAATGGCACCTCTTTAAATCCTGATTTCGTTGAAAAGATAAATGATATGAGGTTAGGGTCATCAGCAGGTGGTTGGCTGAATTTGGGCTATATTATCAGCTCAGATAAAAAGAGATTCACCCCACATCAACTGCAGGCACCATTACCAGAGGGTATCTCAGCAATTTGTGCATCTGTACTCCAACCTTTTCCTTGCACCACACTACTTTGCTGCAAGTTTATATTGGAGGATGAATTAGCAAGCTCTCTAAAACAACCTTACAGTGAGCATTTCACCACGTATGCAGAGCAAGTTGACCCCCATTTAGTGAGGTTAATCTCAGTAGCACAACAAAAACATCAGGCAGTATCCGTGATGCGGGACTACCTCCGCTCATTGTGTACAAGTTGGATGAATGAATACTTTCCTGGGCATTTCAGCCTTGGGGAAGCAGGCAGCTTGGCACCTACGTGCGAATTACTCCTTTTCAACCAAGAAAAAGACTTCCTGAGGACTAAAGCTTCATTTAGTGAGCCTCATTTTCTTGAAATGCTTAACTTAGAATACAGACACGACCGATGGAAAGCAGAATCGCTTAGTAACTTCTTCCTAAAATTCGAACCCAAAAAACCTAAACACCCAGCTAAGGCTACGTTATATGGCAACATCGAAGAAGTGCTTGATAAATCTGATATTGAAGCATTTGGAGAAGACCGGAAAGACAAGATTCTTGGGTATTTAGATGATTTAGATCAAAGCCTCTGTACATGGGCTCTCGCAGTTATGGCCGATGATTTTGTAGCAGATATGGGTAGAACACGAGACCAATACGGCTCACTGGATATTGACAATGAACTGCTTAACCTTGAAGAAATAAGAAGTCTGGATAAGAACTTAGTGAATTTTCAAAGAAATGCTATCCCCTTCGCATTAGACCTAAAGAACTATTGCCAGGATGAAAACTATTTCATGCATAACGTCTATAGATTCCACTCTGTTGAAAAATGGCGCGGGGAATATAGTTTTTTGTTCCAAATCATAAAACAGCGTTTGGAAGATGCTGCCTCCCACATATTAATAACTGAAAAACAGATCAGCGCTATAGCATCTCGAACGAGTAACATCATTACAGCAGGCTCAAATGAGCGACTTGCCCACTCAAACGCAAGATCCCAAAAAATGATGTTGTGGTTAACAGTGGCCATTTTTCTATTAACTCTAATCATGGGATATGAGCAGATTATCAAATTTATAAGTAACAGTTGATATAGAACTGAAAGTTGATTTAATTGTGCCCCATAGAGCGAGAGCGGGGGCAATATGATAGCAAGCGATGCAAGTGGCTGAATTTAATGAAAATAATTCGATTTATTTTGCCACTACGAACCAAGGGGTCAGGAGTTCGAATCTCTTCGGGCGCACCATATACAAAAAGGGTTAACCATTGTTGGTTAACCCTTTTTTATTTCTTGCGCATGAAAGCTCTCATTGTGCGCAAGCAAGACTGATTTACTGAGAAAATTCTCTTCAACGTCGTTTGACCATAAATCAGCCTTTCCCGTTGAATGTCTACAAACGCATCACGCGTACATCACTCCGAAAATCATGTAGTAGATCATGGCGGCCATCAAGGCTGAGGCGGGGACGGTAATCAGCCATGCGGCAATGATTTTGAAGACGGCAGTACGTTTGACCAGTTCATGTTTATACAGCTTGCGCATGCGTTTGCGCTCGGCTTTGGAGAGTTCTGCCTGGGCGGTATGCGCTTTCAGCTGATCCAGCATTTCCTGTTTTTCTTTAATCTTGGCCTTGGCAAAGCGGTTCAAGAAAGCCTCGACCTCTTCCTTGTCGGCACCCAAGTGATGCTGTTTGATCTCGTCCACCATTTGCGAGTAGTTGGTTTTGATGAATTCGCGCAGGAAGCCGACGCCGAAAATACCACCCAGGGCAATATGCGTCGAACTTACTGGCAGGCCTAACTGAGAAGCGATAATAACCGTCAGCGCGGCGGCCATGGCGATACAGAATGCACGCATCTGATCGAGTTCGGTGATTTCACCGCCGACGGTACGTATCAGTTTGGGGCCGTACAACGCGAGGCCAATGGCGATACCGATGGCCCCCACCATCATGACCCAAAACGGGATGCCAGCCTTATCAGTGACACCACCCTTGGCGACGGTGTCGGCAATTGCGGCCAGTGGACCGATGGCATTGGCAACGTCATTGGCGCCATGGGCAAAACTCAGTAATGCCGCTGCAAAGATCAGCGGCACGGTGAACATGGAGTTGATGCTCTCCTTGGTGTTATCAAACTGATGCAAGCGACGCTGCACGGATTTGCCCATGTAACGCCAGGTTATCAAACCGATAACCGCGCCGATCATGCTGGCAGTCAGAAAGTCGAGCTTCCAGATTTTGCTCAGACCTTTAAGTATCAGGTAGGTGGTAAATGAGAAGGCCATGATGCCGATGAGAATGGGAACTGTGCGCTGTGCTGCGGCAACCATGTCGGGCTGATAAGTGATGGCGCGTTTGATCCAGAACAGAAAACCGGCAGCGACCAGGCCACCCATCACCGGAGAAACCACCCAACTGGCAGCAATGCCACCCATGGTGCCCCAGTTGGCGGCAGCCATGCCCCCAGCGGCAATGCCAGCACCCAAAACCGCGCCAACAATGGAGTGGGTGGTGGAGACCGGCGCGCCGATCGCGGTGGCGAAATTGAGCCACAGTGCCCCGGCCAGCAGGGCCGAGATCATCATCAAAACAAAATGGTTACTATCGGCAATGGCGGCCGGATCGATAATACCGCCGCGAACAGTGGAGACCACATCACCACCGGCAATCAACGCACCCATCATTTCAAAAACGGCGGCAATGACAATGGCACCGCCCATCGTGATGGCTCTGGAGCCGACCGCCGGGCCGACGTTGTTGGCGACATCGTTGGCACCGATGTTCATCGCCATATAGCCGCCGATCATGGCTGCCACGACCAGCATGGTGCTTTGCGGTCCGACACCGCCATTGGCGAGCGCAGTGTAGAGCATGATACTGACAATAAAGAGCAGGCCTATGCCCAGTCTGGACGACTCGCGCGTCCCCTTCTTGGTTGCGCGTTCGATCTCGGTGAAATTCTTGAGCTTCATGAAAGTCCTGCTATCAAATATTCATCATTGCATTAATAAACAGCCCGTTAGCGGCGGTGCCATCATACCAAAATTTTTCACATCACTGCCTTATTAATGTCACATGGATATCATATCCGGACGCACATTCAGGCATGGCTGATCCAACCCAATGCCCCAGGTAGCCGCAGATTTCAAGGAATGCGAGAATTCCCTAATGAAAATCATGAGACGAGATTCATGGTATACACGGTATCAACACCAAAGTGATCAGCACACAATGCAGTCATACCAACAAACCATTGTTGGAATAACAACTATCAGGAGATTTATCATGTGGACAAAACCAGCTGCTACTGAAATGCGTTTCGGCTTTGAAGTAACGATGTACGTTTGTAACCGTTAGATTGCAAACCGCTCAGTTGCAAATGAATTTAGAGCGAATGCTTTAAATCGATCGAAGTAGAATAAATAATAAAGGCACCCGTGGGTGCCTTTATTATTGCCTATCGTTCCTGATTCTTATCAGTCACTAAACCGATTCCGGCTTCTGTTCCCGACTCAACAAATTTTCCACTGCAACACGCGGTGATAGTCCATGCGACAAGACCTGATTCACTTCGCAAGTGATAGGCATCTCCACAGCCAGTTCCGCAGCCCGCTTGTAAACCTCGCGTGCGGTGTGCACGCCTTCAGCCACATGGCCCAACTGCTGCAGGATTTCATCGAGCGCTTGCCCCATGGCCAGGCGCAGGCCAACCTCACGGTTGCGCGAATACTCACCCGTACAGGTCAGGATCAAGTCCCCTGCTCCGGTCAGGCCCATGAAGGTTTCCTTGTTGCCGCCAAGTGCGATACCGAAACGCGTCATTTCCGCCAGGCCGCGAGTAATCAGCGCGGCACGGGCATTGCTGCCGAACTGCATGCCGTCACTGATGCCGGCTGCAATCGCCATGACATTCTTGATGGCACCGCCGACCGAGACGCCGATTACGTCGCGGCTGGTATAGACACGCAGGTTACCGCCATGTACCAACGTACCGGCTTCAGCGGCCAGAGACTCGCTGCCGGAAGCAATGGTGACGGCAGTAGGCAGGCCACGCGCCAGCTCGACTGCGAAACTGGGGCCGGAAAGCACGCCCCAGCGCTGACCATCACCCAGCTCTTCCTGCGCGACTTCATAGGGCAGCTTGGCGCTTACCGGCTCCAGCCCCTTGGAAGCCCAGACCAGCGGCACCTCGCAGCCGATGCTTTTGATATCTCGCAGCATCTGACGGAAACCGGCGCTTGGAACGACGGAAACTATCAGGTCGGCTTCACGCAATGACGCTGCCAGATCGTGTTCGACCGTGAGATTCTGATTAAACGGGAAATCGCCAAGATACTGAAGGTTGCGACCGGCAGCCCGCATTTCGGCTGCACGCTCCGCATCGCGCACCCAGAGCGCAACCTGATGGCGCTGACTGAGTTGTAAGGCAAGCGCCGTACCCCACGCGCCCGCTCCGAGAACGACTATTTTTTTCAACGCAAACTCTTGTCCGGTTTAGCTATCATTGGGTAAAGCCACTTGGAATTGGCAGAGGCACTTGTGTTAATCCTGCACCGCAATGACAAACGATCACAAGCCCCAAACGCTGGTAGTCTGAACATAGCCCGTCAAGCCGTCACGATGCTTGACCTTGACCCAACCACCGGCTGCAGTTTCGATGTAATCCAGCACGACATCCTTTTGCAACTGCGAGACGACAGAGGAATTGGCATCAGCAGACTGGTGCATGGACACAAGGTCCTTCATCACGATCACGGTACGGTCGGGGCTGAGGTTTTTGGCTTCCACCCAGGTCAATGTGCCCTGATTATCGCGCACCTTCACCCAGTCGCCGAGGTTGACGATGATTTCGACCGGATAACCCTGCCACAACAGATAGAGCTTTTTGGCCTGCGCCGAGGGCGCATCAAACAACACCGCCTTGGGTACAGCGATCGAGCGAAAATCCATGGCTGATGCCAGTATCGGCATCAGCACCAGAGTCAAACCAACCGCAAATCTCTTGAAGGCAGCCACTTTTAGTGTGTGCTGGCGCCTTGAGCTTCAGCTGCAGCGGCTTGCTGCTGCTTCTGTTGCAGGTAGAGCGCTTCGAAATTGATCGGGTTGAGTAAGACCGGCGGGAAACCTGCACGCACGACCAAATCGGAAACGGCTTCGCGAGCATATGGGAACAGGATGTTCGGGCAAGTCACTGCCAGCAAACCTTCCAGGTTCTCTTCCGGAATGTTGCGTGCCTGGAAAATGCCAGCTTGGGCGACTTCAACCAGAAATACGGTCTTGTCTTCAATCTTGGAGGTAACAGTGACGGTAATGGTCACGTCGAACAGACCTTCTTCCAGCTTCTTGGCGGAGTTACTCAGCTCGATACCGACCTGTGGCGTTTCGCGCTGCAGGAAGACCTCTGGGGCATTTGGTATCTCCAGGGACATATCCTTGACGTAGACCTTCTCGATACCGAAAACGGCTTCCTGTTGTTCCTGTGCTGCTGTTTGGTTCTCTTCTGCCATGACACTTCCTAATATGCGCACCTTGGGTGCTGAGTTAAGCGGCTCCGGTGAAATCCAGGTGAGCCGCAGAAAAAATCAATCCGTTATTCTATCTTTTTATGATGCGCTTTTGAATCTGCAGGATTATTCAAACGCCAGATGAGGAGACTTTCCCTATTGAGCCAGCAAGGGATCAAGCCCACCAGCCAGGTCCAGCGCGCGCAGATCATCAAAGCCGCCGATATGGCGGTCATCAATATAAATCTGCGGAACGGTCCGACGGCCGGTCTTTTCCATCATGATGACACGCTGCTCCGGTTCCAGATCGACGCGAATCTTGTTGACGGCCACCCCCTTGTTCGCCAGCAAGCGCTCTGCATTCATGCAATATGGGCAGTAGGCACTGGTATACATGACGACATTGGCCACAATCAGCCCTTCACGACCGGCAGTTTGGCTGCGACCCAGGCATTAAGCCCACCATCCAGATTATGCAGCTTGGTGAACTCGTGCTTGCGCAGGATATCGCAGGCCTTGAGCGAACGGACACCGGCCTGGCAATTGACCAGGATCGGCTTGTCCTTGTATTTTTCCAGCTCCTTGATGCGCTCGCCCAACTTGGCCAGCGGAATATGTCTGGCATCGGTAATATGACCGGCAGCGAACTCGGCATCTTCACGCACATCGAGCACCAGAGGATTGCTACGATTGATCAGAATCACGGCCTCGCTCGGCGCCAGATTGGCAGCACCGCCAGAACCACCACGCAGCATCGGCCAGATCAACATGAGACCTGAACCTATGGCCAGACCAATCAGTAATGCATTATTTGTAATGAACTCCACACCACACCTCTTCAATTAACTAGCAAACAGTCCGACATTATCGACTATATTGGACAAAAAACGTTGAATTCAAGCCGGGATTCACGGTCTTTCCCTGGCTGAGAATATAATCCCAGATAATCCATTAGGCGGCACGTTGCACCTGCGCGAGTGCTGGCGGTCAGCTTGCGATCATTTTCGCGGCTTGCTCGGCGTCCATAGACCAAGCTATGGACTTCTCCCAAGCCACAAAACTGCCTCGCAATCCGCCTCGCCTTCATCTCACGCCCTAATGGATTATCTGGGATAATACAATCACTTTGTTACCTGAAAAGCGCAAGTCCGACATCATGAACCCTACTCCTGTGATTCTCTTGATTCTCGATGGTTTCGGCTACCGGGAAGAATCCGCCGACAATGCCATCGCGCTCGCCCGCAAACCCAACTGGGACAAGCTGTGGGCAACTTATCCGCATACGCTGATCAACGCCTCGGAACATTATGTCGGCCTACCCGACGGCCAGATGGGCAACTCCGAAGTCGGCCACCTGAACATAGGCGCAGGACGTGTGGTGTATCAGGATTTTGAACGCATCAATCAATCGATCAAATCCGGTGAATTCTTCCAAATTCCTGCTCTGGTCAAGGCCATCGACCAACTAAAAACAAGCGGCAAGGCCCTGCATATCTTTGGCCTGCTATCCGATGGCGGTGTCCACAGTCATCAGGATCATATCCATGCCATGGTCGAAATGGCCGTCAAGCGCGGCTTGCAGAAAGTCTACGTGCACGCCTTCCTCGATGGCCGCGATACGCCGCCGGTCAGCGCCGCTCCCTATATCAAAAAACTGGAAAACAAACTGGCAGAACTCGGCGCCGGCAAGATCGCCTCGATCTGCGGCCGCTTCTACGCCATGGATCGCGACAAACGCTGGCCGCGCGTGGAAGCCGCCTACGACCTGATTACCGAAGGCATCAGCGAATATCGCGCCAGCACTGCCAGTGAAGGCCTGCAGGACGCCTATGCCCGCGATGAGCATGACGAGTTCGTCAAGGCCACCGTCATTGCCCCTCCCGGCGAAGCGCCAGCGCATCTGGAAGACGGCGACATTATCGTGCAGATGAATTTCCGCTCCGACCGGGCACGCCAATTGACACATGCTCTACTGGCAGAAAACTTCGACGGCTTTCACCGTCGCCATGTGCGCAAGCTGGCCGGCTACTTCACACTGACCCTGCACGACAAGAACGAGGCGGCAGCCGTGCCGATCTTCCCGCCGTTCGAAGTCAGCAACACCTTCGGCGAATATGTCGCCGGCCTGGGCATGAAGCAGCTGCGGATTGCCGAGACCGAGAAATATCCGCACGTAACCTTCTTCTTCAACGGCGGCGAGGAATTGGTGTTTGAGGGCGAGGACCGCATCCTGGTGCCATCGCCGCAGGTCGCAACCTATGACCTGCAGCCGGAAATGAGCGCCCATGAGGTCACAGACCGCTTGGAAGAGGCTATCCTCAGCAAACAGTATCAGGCCATCATCTGTAATTACGCCAACTGCGACATGGTCGGCCACTCCGGCATCCTGCAGGCTGCCATCAAGGCTGTGGAAGCTGTGGACACCTCCATCGGCCGCATCGTCGCCGCGGCACAGCAGGTCGGTGCCGAGGTCATCATCACTGCCGACCACGGCAATGTCGAAATGATGATGGACAACATCAATCACCAGCCGCATACCCAGCACACCACCAACCTGGTGCCATTGGTCTATATCGGCCGCAAGGCAAAACTGGCAGAAAGCGGAGCATTGTCCGACATCGCACCGACGCTGCTGAAAATGATGGGGGTACCGCAGCCGACCGAAATGACCGGCAAGCCATTGGTCGAGTTCAGCGCCTGATTGAACATGCAGGCATTCGGTATCCGACATCCACTGGCCAGACGCTACGCACACCTGCCGTCCCTGGTTCTGGTCGCACTGTTCCTGACTGCACTGATGCTGGCACAACCGGCTGCAGCCAACACCAAGACGGATAAATCCAAAGCCGAGCTGAACGCCTTGCACAAGAAGATCGAGGCGCTGAACAAGGAACTGAACTCCTCACGCGAAGCACACCGCGATGCTGCAGACGAGCTGAAGGACAGCGAAAAAGCCATCAGCGAGGCCAATCGCAAGCTGCATGAACTGACGCAGCAGGAAAGAAAGAACCGCGAAACGCTGCAATCACTGGAAAAACAACAGGCCAGCCTGACACAGACCCTGGATACGCAGCAAACGTTATTGGGCAAACAGCTCTATCAGCAATATCTTCACGGCCAGCAGAATCATCTACAGATCATGCTGCAGCAGCAGGATCCCAACGTCATCGCCCGGCAGCTGCACTACTACTCTTATGTTTCCAAGGCGCGTGCCGAACTGATAGGCGGCATGCAGGACAACCTCAAGCAGATCGAAACCATCAATCAGCAGACCACGCAGGCGCTGCAGGAGATCGAACAGCTCAAATTGGCGCAGGTGGAAGAGCGCAAATCCCTGCAAGCGAAAAAAACCGAACGCAGCAAAGTGCTGAAGAAGCTTTCCTCAAAGATCGCCGCCCAGCGCAACGAGATCAACAAGCTGAAACGTGATGAAAAACGGCTTTCCAGTCTGGTCGAACGTCTGGCCAAGATCGCCCGCGAACAGGCTGAAGCCAAGCGCAAACAATCGCAAGCCGCACAGAAAAAACCAACTGACGGCAAGTCAGGCACCGTCGCCAGCAATCAGGCACTGCCCACCAGCAAATATGACGGCAGCAACTTCTCGTCACTCAAGGGCAAGCTCAACCTGCCGGTACGCGGTGACGTGACCAACCGTTACGGCGCTGCCAGAAAAGACACCGGTCTTTCCTGGAAGGGTTTGTTCATTCGCGCGCCTGAAGGTGCCGAAGTGAAATCGGTTGCCAAGGGCAGCGTCGTCTTCGCCGACTGGCTGCGCGGTTTCGGCAACCTGATCATCATCGATCATGGCGATGGCTACATGAGTCTCTACGGCAACAACCAGTCATTGCTGAAGAACCTGGGTGACGACGTCAAAGGCGGCGACACCATCGCCGCCGTCGGCAATACCGGCGGCAACGAAAGTCCCGGCCTCTACTTTGAGTTGCGCCGTCGTAGCCAGCCGTTCGACCCGCTGAGCTGGAGCGTGGTCAGATAGTTATTTGGAGAAATGGAATCTTGATTGCAATGTTGAAACACCTGCTGCTGATCGCACTGCTGACACTGGCCGCCTGCAGCAACGAGCCGCAATTTCCGCCGCTACCCAAAGGTGCGAACGTCCTGATCCTGGGTGACAGCCTGAGTCATGGCACCGGTGCGGCCGAGGGCGAAGACTACCCTAGCCTGCTGGCCGCCAATACCGACTGGAACATCATCAACGCCGGCGTGCCGGGCGACACCTCCGCCGGCGGCTTGCAACGCCTGCCGGGCTTGCTGGATAGACATGAGGTTGACCTGCTGATCGTGGAACTGGGCGGCAACGATTTCATCCGGCGCGTGCCGCAGCAGGAAACCATCAACAACCTGAGAACCATCCTCAGCGAAGCCAGGGCGAACAACATTCAGCCACTGCTGCTGGCGATTCCGGCATTCAGCCCGTTCGGCGCCGCCGTCGGCAGCCTGTCGGATCACGAACTCTACCGGCAACTGGCAAAGGAGACCGACACGCCGCTGGTTGAGGATATCTTCTCCGATGTACTGGCTAAAAATGCGTTGAAGTCGGACCCGATACATCCGAATGCCGAGGGCTACCGACTGGTCGAGGAAGGGCTGCGCAAGGCGCTGAGCAAGAAAGGTTTCCTGAACTAGCCAGCTAAAAAATCACCGTCTGAGTGGCCATGAGGCGTTTCTAAAGCCTCGCCTGCAGAATGGCGGCAACCTCGTCATCCGTGAGCACCAGAGGGTTGGTCTTCATGCTGCTACCGCGGCAATTTTCCACCACATGCGCAATATCACCCGCTTCCATGCCGTATTCACCGAGCCGCGCCAATCCCATCTGTTGCGTCCAGTCTTCCAGTACCTGCACCAGCACGTCCAGACCCTGCTGTTCGTCCAGTTTCATATCGTTTGCCAGCACCTTGCCGACATGGGCGTAGCGCCACAGGGCCGGGCTGTCAGGCTCGCGTGTCTGCAACAAGTGGATATTGGCGCGCGTGCATTCCGCTACCAGCGTGCCGCAGACCACGCCATGCGGAATCGGGAAAAAGGCGCCGAGCGGCGCTGCCAGGCCGTGTACCGAACCCAGTCCAACCTGAGCCAGCGTGATGCCGGAAAGCAGCGCGGCATACGCCATGTTGGCGCGATGTTCGGCGACATCACCCTCCTGCCGGTACCAGCCAACCAGGCTGTCGCGCACGGCGCGGATACCGGACATGGCCAGCGCATCGGTGAACGGATTGGCACGGGTGGAAACATAGGATTCCAGCAACTGGGTGAAGGCATCCATGCCGTCCGCCGCAACCAACGCGGCCGGGCAGGTCGACAGCAGCTCCGGATCGAGCACTGCATAACGTGCCACCAGGGTGTCATGCCGGAAGGATTTCTTGAAACCGCCTTCGCCCTGTTGCGACAGCACAGCATTCTTGGTCGCTTCTGAGCCGGTACCGGCGGTGGTCGGCACGGCGATGAACGGCACCGCCGGCCCTTGATAAGGCAGCTCCGGGCCAACACCTTCCAGAAAATCCATGACACTGTTCTCAACCCGCAACAAGCCGGCGATGGCCTTGGCAGCATCGAGCACACTACCGCCGCCGATGCCGATGACGACATCGATGGCGGCGCTGCGAAAGCGCCGTGCCGCCTCATCCACCAGTTGCGGCGAAGGCTCGCCACTGACCGTCATATGTTCGAACGTCACGCCGCGCTGCTGCAAGCCGACGAGCAGTTCCGGCCAGGCCGGAGAACGCTGGAACGAGGCCGCGCCGGTCACCAGCAGCACCGAATGGCCGAAACTCTTCGCCAGCTCAGGCAATCGACGGCGCATACCGTCTCCAAAGACGATGCCGGGAATGGCGGAGATGGAAAAATCTGGAATTTTCATGGCTGGCATTACTTATTTAAAAAATCAATCACTTATTGAGAAATCAGTCGCTACTTCAGATACAGGCCATCGTAACGCAGCCCCTGCCGCGGGCTGGCCATCCAGTCGGCAACTGCATCTCGCCAAGCCAGATAATGCGCCGTCTCCTTATGAGCTGCAGCGGCAGCCTCATTCACGTATGCCTCCACCAGTGTGAAACGGGTCGGATCCTCGACCGACTGCAACACGTCGAAACGCAGATTGCCCGGCTCTTGGACCGAGGCCTCGTGATTGATGCGCGTAGCCGTAATGAAAGACTGCAGATGCGCCGACCTGACGTGTACCTGCACCAGCGTGACGTAAGCCTTGTCGACATTGATCACATTTGCCTGCATGAATCAGTCCCCGAATTTTGTTGGTGGTTGAATGATAAAAGACCAGCAGCCTGTCAGCTGAACTGAAGCCGATAGACATGCTCGTGCATGCGCGTCAGTCCACGCTGGCGAAAACGCTCGTTCTGCGCCAGCACGTCGAACACGGCCAATGGTTGCACCTGCGCCAAACCGTCGTACAACTGGCGCACCTCGGCTTCGCTCACCGCAAAAGGCGGACCCGGCATCTCTACCTGCGGATAGTCCATGGTAACCAACAGACTGACGGTCGACTTGCCGGCCAGCGCAGCCAGATGAGGAACATAACGCGAGCGCAAATCCGGCGGCAATGCAATCAGCGAGGCGCGATCATACACGGCGGCCAAGTCCGGCACCCCGGCTGCGGTCAGCGCAAAAAAATCGCCGCAAAATATTTCAATATCACCAGCGGCATAATGCTGCAGCTCACCTATCACACTGATTTCCGGCATCAGACCGGCTTCCTGAAAGAAAGCCTCGACCGCCAGCCGGCTCAGTTCGATGCCGGTCACACGATAGCCCTGATCACGCAGCCACAGCATATCCAGGCTCTTGCCGCAAAGCGGCAAGAGCACACGGCTGCCGGCAGGAACCTGCAGCTGCGGCCAGTATTGCCGCAGATAGGGATTGATGTCGTCCAGATGGAAGCCGATTTCACCGCGCTCCCAACGCTCCAGCCAGAATTCAGCTTGCATGCAGTGTCTTTCTCGTCATCACGGCCTACCAGTTACGCACGCGACCGATATCCAGATGCACGAAATGCGAATCCGGGTAATAGCCGACACCACCGGCACGCATTTCCATTGCGGCGCGGCGCAAATCGTCGAGGGCAACGCCTTCCATGCAGAGGTCGATGGCCATGCCCTCCATGTGCAGACTGCGCTTCGCCACGCCAGGATCAGCCTCTCGCAGCAAGCCGTTGCTGGATGGGGAGCGATACCCTGAATAGACCTGAAACGGCATGGTGGTATCGAATCCGGCATGCAACTGATACAGCATATCCAGCAGTCTTGGGGCGATCGAACCAGCCTGATCGTTGCGGTGATCGCGCAGGATATGATTGATCTCCGCCAATCCCTGCGGCACATAAAAACCATCTGCCCAGTAAACGGTACTCAGGCTCTCGCCGGTATGCAAGTTCATGAATGCAAGCTCGCGCACCGGCACGCTGTCCGCCGCCAGTGCTGCGAATGCCGGCCGGCCACCGAGCCCTCCCAGGACCAGCGCCATGCCGGCTTTTAACAGTCCTCGTCGCGTCTTGCTGAGCGAATCATCCATTACCGCCTCCTGCCATGCAAAGATCTCTACTTACTTGCGGGACAATGTAACGTCCCGCGCCACAACTTCGAAACCGGTCAGTACTTCGTAGCTCCACGGCCAGTCCGGATTGCCCGGCCCTATCAGGTCAGCCGCCTGTAAATACCCGCCATCGGGCGAATAAAGCATACGCTGCGGCAGATTGATGTACAAGCCATCGCCTTGCGCGTCATTCGGCTGACTACTATCACCTGTCGCAGCTTCACTTCACCCGGCATTCACTTGCATAGCCGGCTGATACGGATATGGATTCAATCGCCTATCAGATGCAACAACACGCGGCGTGAATGCGCCATCAATCGATGCTCATAAAGAAAAATGCCCTGCCATTGGCCCAGCGCTACTCGCCCCTGCAAAAAGGGAATCGACAAACTGGTCTGGGTCAGCGCACTGCGCACATGGGCCGGCATATCGTCCGGACCTTCCACTGTATGAATGAACAAGGCATCGCCGTCAGGCACCAGCCGGGCGAAGAAGGCTTCCATATCCACCAGCACATCCGAATCGTAGTTTTCGTTGATCAGCAGGCTGGCGGAAGTGTGCTGGATATACAGTGTCAGCAGGCCAGTCTGCATGCCGCTCTGGCTGGCCCATTGCGTTACCTCGGAGGTGATGTCATAGAGGCGACGGCCGTTGGTTCTGAGGCTGATCTGATGAGTGAGCTGACGCATGGCGATAATCATGAATACGTAAAATCAGATTATAGCGCGACAGAAGATTGCGACAGATTTCATGGCTAGCGGCTGACATCCACAGCAAGTGCCGTGAGCAAGTATCCAGGCACAACTTGTCGCCGCTTCACTTCCGGGAATATGATGTCATTGTCCATTGTATAAAAACGAAGAAAAAACATGCTATTGCGTTACTTTCGCCGCGGTATGGAACCAGCCCACCTGACCTTGTTACGCCAGGTACCACTGCTTGCCGATCTCAGTACGCATGAATTGCACACATTGGACGACCTGCTGCATCAGCGCGATTACGTCCGCAACGAGGTCATCTTCGATCAGGATGAAGAAGGGCAGGCCATTTATTTCCTACTTTCGGGCAAGGTCGTAATCACCCAGCAGGACAGCGGCGAGACGCTGGCTGAAATCACGCCGGGCCAGTTCTTCGGCGAACGCGCATTGCTCGAAAACCAGCCGCGCATCGCCCAGGCGCGCGCAGCCGAGGATTCTGTCATTGCCGTATTGTTCCGCGCCGATTTCCTCTGGCTGCTGCACACCAACCCCGCCATCGCCAGCAAGATTTCCTCTCACTGCCAGCTGCGCGATGCCAGCCGCAAGATCGAAGCCGCGCAACACACCGGCCCCGGGATTTCAAATCTGCGCAACGTGCCCGGACCGCTGACCTGGATCGGCATCCTGACCGTCACCTGTCTGCTGCTGTTCGTCTTCAAAAAGGTGCTGTGGCTGGTCGTGCCGTTTTTGCTGGCACTCATCCTCTATTACATGCTGCTGCCGCTATCGAAAAGAATGCTGCTGGCCGGCTTCAGCAGCAATGTCGCCGCTGTCAGCCTGAGCGGCCTGTTCCTGCTGGTGATGTCGGTCGCCGTGCTTTCCTTCTATCCGTTGGCAATCGCCAACGCGGATGAATGGCAGTCCAGTCTGGCACATTATCTGACTGGAGGTGGCGCTCTGCTGGAAAATCTGCTGCAGTCGTTCCGGAGCCAGTTCAGCTTTCTGCAGAATGCTCGCTTCGATGACGATCTCTATCTGCAGTTCCGCGACTTTTCCATGCATTTTTCCGACAAGTATCTGGGCGCATTCATCCTCAGTTTTGCCGCCTGGTTGCCCTCGCTGCTGCTGACACCGATCATCACCTTTTTCCTGCTGAAGGATCACGCACGTCTGCGCAAAATGCTGGGCGGAGCCGTGCCCAATGCCTTTTTCGAGAAGACCCTGTACCTGATGCATGCAGTCGATCGCACCGCGCGCATCTATTTCGTCGGCCTAATGAAGATCACGGTACTGGACACGCTGATCATGGCTTGCGGCCTCTGGCTGCTGGGGCTGAACTCGCCATTATTACTCGGCATCATTGTCGCAGTGCTGAACTGGATTCCCTACCTCGGGCCGCTGCTCGGCTTCGCCATCGTCATGATGGTGGTCGCCACCGACTTCCCCGGCAACCTGCCGCTGGTCTACAGCATCATCGGCCTGTTCATCATGTTGCGCGCACTGGATGACCTGGTTTTCCTGCCGCTGATTGTCGGCAAGAGCCTGCGCATCCATCCGCTGCTGACCCTGATGATGTTCTTGATCGGCGAAGCGATTGCCGGCATCGCCGGCCTCATGCTGGTGATCCCGATTCTGGGGATTGTCATGGTATTGGGGGAAACGCTGGAGATCATCCTGACCGATATGCGTCTGCAGGCAAGACATGCCTACTCGAGGAAGATGCGCTGGCAGGCTGCGAACCGGGATCTGTCGCAGGAACCTGATTAAGCCTGAAAAACGCGGTTAGCCACAGAGGGCACAGAGATCACAGAGAAAACCAGAGAGTCAGTCGTGATGACTTTGGTCTCTCGGGCCACTGTTCGCTTTGCCTCTGTGTGCTCTGTGTGCTCTGTGTGCTCTGTGTGCTCTGTGGCCTCTGTGCCCTCTGTGGCTTGCATTAAGGTTTCAGGGTAACCACTACCTACCACCAGTAATAGCCGGGGCCGTAATAGCGGTAGCGCCCCCAAGGCGAATAGCTGTAACCGAAATAGGGATGGTAGTAAGGTTGATAGCGCAGCTGGTATTCGCGTTTCAGCCGATCCTGTTCCTTGCGGTTTTCCAGTTCGCGCTTGTTGATCTCTTCCGCCATGCTGTCACGCAACACCTGCTCACGACTACTGTGAATATAATCCAGCACCTTGGCATTGACGCCCTGCCGGGACAGATCCACGGCCTGCGATGGTGTCAGTTCGTACTGGGAGTTGGTCTCCTTGATCTTGGCAATGATGGTGTCAGGAGTTGCGCCCGCCTTGGACATCGTGACGATCTCCTCCAGGCTGAGCGTAGCGACCGGCGGCGGCATCAGCTGCGCCAGTTCTTCGGCCGAGATGCGCTGAATCTGCGGCTCCTGATAGGCGGTGGTTGCGCAGCCTGATGCCAGCACGGCAAAACCACCGAGCAATCCGAATAACAGTCTGCGCATTCCACTCTCCTTTAATTCACGGCTCAGGCCTTGCTGAACAACATCTTGCCACCCTTGTAATCCACTTTGACCGTATCCTTGGCGACAAAATTCCCGTTGAGAATTTCCTTTGCCAACGGATTCTCGATCTCGGACTGGATCGCACGTTTCAGCGGCCTTGCCCCATAGATCGGATCGAAACCGGCATTGGCAATCTCGGCCAAAGCCGCATCGCTGACTTCCAGCGTCATCTCCATCTGCGCCAGACGTGCAGAGAGGTTCTTCATCTGGATGCTGGCGATGGATTTCACATGCGCTTCACCCAGTGCGTGGAACACCACCACTTCGTCGATACGGTTGATGAATTCCGGACGAAAGTGCGTCTTCACCTCACCCATCACTGCCAGCTTGATGACCTGGTAATCGTCACCAGCCATGGTCTGGATCATGTGTGAACCGAGATTGGAGGTCATGATGATGACAGTGTTCTTGAAGTCCACGGTACGGCCCTGTCCATCGGTCAGGCGACCATCGTCCAGTACCTGCAACAGCACATTGAACACATCCGGGTGTGCCTTCTCCACCTCGTCCAGCAGGATAACGCTATACGGCTTGCGGCGTACGGCTTCGGTCAGGTAACCGCCTTCCTCGTAGCCGACATAGCCCGGAGGCGCGCCGATAAGGCGGGCGACCGAATGCTTCTCCATGAATTCGCTCATGTCGATACGAATCAGGTGATCCTCGGAATCAAACAAAAAGTTCGCCAGCGATTTGCACAACTCGGTCTTGCCGACGCCGGTCGGGCCGAGGAACAGGAAGGAACCATAAGGCCGGTTGGGATCGGAAAGGCCAGAGCGCGAACGGCGGATCGCATCCGACACCAGACGCACGGCCTCATCCTGGCCGACCACACGTTCATGCAGCTTGTCTTCCATGGTCAGCAACTTGTCACGCTCGCCCTGCATCATCTTGGAGACCGGGATACCGGTCGCACGCGAAACAACTTCGGCGATCTCCTCGGCACCGACTTCGGTACGCAACATCCTGTGACGGGGCTGCTCGGTCGAGGCCTCAGCGCTCGCCGCCTGTTTCAATTGCGCTTCAAGCTCCGGCAGCTTGCCGTACTGCAGCTCAGAAACCTTCTGCCATTCGCCCTTGCGCGTGGCCTCTTCCATCTGCAGCCTGATCTTCTCGATCTCTTCCTTGATGTGCTGGCTGCCCTGTACTTGCGCCTTCTCCGACTTCCAGATTTCCTCGAGGTCGGCGTATTCTTTTTCCAGGCGCCCGATTTCCTCTTCGATCAGGGCGAAACGCTTCTGCGAACCTTCGTCCTTTTCCTTCTTCACCGCCTCGCGCTCGATCTTGAGCTGAATCAGGCGACGGTCGAGCTTGTCCATGACTTCCGGTTTGGAATCGATCTCCATCTTGATGCGTGAAGCGGCCTCATCGATGAGGTCGATGGCCTTGTCCGGCAGGAAGCGGTCTGTGATGTAGCGGTGCGACAGCTCGGCGGCAGCGACGATAGCCGGGTCGGTAATCTCGACACCATGATGCAGTTCGTATTTCTCCTGCAGGCCGCGCAGGATAGCGATGGTCGCCTCGACGGTCGGCTCGTCCACCAGCACTTTCTGGAAACGGCGTTCCAGCGCGGCATCCTTCTCGATGTATTTACGGTATTCGTCCAGCGTGGTGGCGCCGACGCAATGCAACTCACCGCGGGCCAACGCCGGTTTCAGCATGTTGCCGGCATCCATGGCACCTTCGGCTTTGCCGGCGCCGACCATGGTATGGATCTCATCGATGAATACAATGGTGCGACCTTCGTCCTGCGCCAGTTCCTTCAGCACGGATTTCAGGCGCTCCTCGAATTCACCACGATATTTGGCGCCAGCCAATAGAGCAGCCATATCCAGTGACAGCACCTTCTTGTTCTTCAGCGTGTCCGGCACTTCGCCATTAACGATGCGCTGCGCCAGCCCTTCGACGATGGCGGTCTTGCCGACGCCGGGCTCGCCGATCAGCACCGGGTTGTTCTTGGTGCGGCGTTGCAGCACCTGAATCACACGGCGAACTTCATCATCACGGCCGATCACCGGATCCAGCTTGCCCATGCGGGCACGCTCAGTGAGGTCCAGCGTATATTTCTTCAGCGCCTCGCGCTGACCTTCGGCTTCTGAACTGTCTACCTGCGAACCGCCGCGCACGGCTTCAATCGCCTTTTCCAGCGCAGTCTTGCTCAAGCCATGCTGCTTCAGCAGCTTGCCGGTCGCACCCTTGTCGTCAGCCAAGGCCAGCAGGAACATCTCGCTGGCGATATAAGTGTCGCCACGTTGCTGCGCGTTTTTGTCAGTCAGATTGAGCAGATTGTTGAGGTCGCGCGAGATCGACACCTCGCCGGCATTGCTCTCGATTCTGGGCAGGTCCTTGATCGACTGCTGCAATGCCGCGCGCAGCGGCAGCAGGTTGACGCCGGCATGGCCCAGCAGGGACGAAGTGCTGCCGTCTTCCTGTTGCAAAAGCGCCTGCAGCAGATGCTGTGCCTCAATACTCGGGTTGTCGTTGCCGACGGCGATGCTCTGGGCCTCCGCAATCGCTTCCTGGAATTTTGTAGTCAGTTTGTCGAAGCGCATGTTGTCCTCTTCACTTGTCAGATTATGTTGCTATCTACATGAGGGATTCTGCACATATTTCAAGTAGCTGCAATCATCGGGGAGCTGCATTTGCCATGCTATAATTTTTTCGCATTCAATTTCCGGCGCCAGACAGTCTGCTCCGGAATTTTTTCTGATGTTTTTGAACCACTCAGCCCTGCCAATTGACTATAAGAAACTGAACAAGCCGGTCACTTATGCCTTCCTTGAATAATAACTCGCATGATTGAACATCTGTCACCAGCCCTGCTGCTGCCTTTGGCATTGATGGTCGCCTTTGGCGGCGTTGCCATGCCATTGATGGCGGAACCCTATGGCCGCAAGGCAACCACGATTGCTACCGGTGCCGTCATGGCACTGGCACTGGCACTGCTCATCCCGCTGTTCTCCAGCGTGATCGGCGGGCAAACCGTGGTCATGCACCTGGACTGGCTGCCGGCTTTCGGCTTCAACCTCGGCTTCCGTCTTGACGGGCTGGGCATGCTGTTCTCCATCCTGATTCTCGGTATCGGCATACTGGTCGTGCTCTACGCACACTACTACCTGCCGGTTTACGACAAGCTCGGTCGCTTTTTCGCCTTCCTGCTGCTGTTCATGTCGGCCATGCTCGGCATCGTGCTGTCAGAGAATCTGCTTTTGATGGTGGTATTCTGGGAGATCACCAGCCTCTCCTCCTTCCTGCTCATTGCCTACAAATCCGAAGCCTACGAATCACGCATTGCCGCGCGCATGGCCCTGGCCGTCACCGGTGGTGGTGGCCTCGCATTGCTGGCAGGCATCATCCTGCTCGGCCAGGTCGCAGGCAGTTATGAACTGAGCGCGGTCATCGCAGCGGCAGACCTGATCAAGGCCGACCCGCTCTACCCGGTGATCCTGACCCTGGTGCTACTCGGAGCCTTTACCAAATCCGCGCAGTTCCCGTTTCATTTCTGGTTGCCGAATGCGATGGCCGCGCCTACCCCGGTTTCCGCCTATCTGCACTCGGCGACCATGGTCAAGGCAGGCGTCTTCCTGCTGGCAAGACTTTATCCTGTACTTTCCGGCACCGATGCCTGGGTCATCAGCGTCAGCGTCATAGGTGCCATCACGCTGGTCTATGGCGCCTACATGGCCATGTACCGCGACGACTTCAAGGGCCTGCTGGCCTATTCCACCATCAGCCACCTGGGGCTGATCACCCTGCTGTTCGGGCTCAGCACGCCGATGTCAGTGATTGCAGGGGTATTTCACATCATCAATCACGCCATCTTCAAGGCTTCCCTCTTCATGGCAGCCGGCATCATCGACCACGAATGCGGCACCCGCGACATGCGACGCGTCAACGGCTTGTTCAAGCTGATGCCGATCACGGCGACGCTGGCCATGGTGGCAGCCGCTTCAATGGCAGGCGTGCCCTTGCTCAACGGCTTCCTCAGCAAGGAGATGTTCTTTACCGAGGCGGTGCTGTTCACCGGCTTTGACGGCGCCCATCTGATATTGCCGATTTTTGCCACAATCGCCGGCATACTGGCCGTTGCCTACTCCGTGCGCTTCATCCACGATGTGTTCTTCAACGGCGAGCCCATCGACCTGCCGCGCCAGCCGCACGAACCGCCGCGCTGGATGCGGGTGCCGGTCGAGATTCTGGTACTACTGTGCCTGGTGGTCGGCATGTTCCCTGCCTGGGCGGTCGGCAGCCTGCTGGCATCCGCTGCCGGCGCTGTCCTGCAAGCCCCGTTGCCGGCCTATGACCTCAAGATCTGGCACGGTTTCAACCTGGCTTTTGTCATGAGCCTGATCGCACTGGCTGGCGGCGTCGGCATCTACGCCATGCGTCGTCACCTGATCGAATGGCACCACAAGCTGCCTTCGCTCAACAGCCGCACCGGTTTCGAGCGCCTGCACCGCTACCTGGTGGAACAGGCCGAGCGCATATTGCGTGTCCTCGACAATGGCTCGCTGCAACGCTATGTCGCCCTGCTCTGTAGCTTCGTGCTGGTCTACGCCGGCTGGGCGTACAGCACTGGCGGCAGCCTGCCGCAGAATGAATCCAGAATGCCCCTGGATATTGCCAGCATGATCGCGCTGGCTGCGCTAATGCTGGGTACGCTGGGTACCACCCTGCTACATCACCGCCGTCTGCTGGCCGTGGTTCTGATCGGCATCGTCGGCCTGGTCGTCTCCCTGACCTTTGTACGCTTCTCGGCACCCGACCTCGCCCTGACCCAGCTCTCGGTCGAAGTCGTCACCATCGTCCTCATGTTGCTGGCCTTGTATTACCTGCCGCAAAGATCGCCCAAGGAATCCTCCCGCTCGCGAATCGGCCGCGACATCGTACTTGCAGTTGGTATTGGTTGCGGCATGGCCTTCATCACCTACGCCCTGCTTACCAGCTCGTTCAGCACCATTTCTGGCTACTACCTTGAGCAATCGGTGCCGGGCGGGGGCGGCAGCAATGTCGTGAACGTGATCCTGGTCGACTTCCGCGGCTTCGATACGCTGGGCGAGATCGCCGTGCTGGCCATGGCTGCACTGGGTGCTCATGCACTGCTTGACCAGTTGCGTCTGACTCCGCCGGCAAAGGATGCCGTTGGCCGTCTGTGGGCCGAAGAAGCTCATCCGCTGTTCCTCAAAATGCTGATGCGACCGCTGCTGCCGCTGGCGCTGGCCGTCGCCGTCTATATCTTCCTGCGCGGGCACAACCTGCCGGGCGGCGGTTTTGTCGCCGGCCTGGTCACCGGTGTCGCCCTCATCCTGCAATCGCTGGCGGGCGGCTTCTCCTTCGCCGAACAGCGCCTGCCGAAATACTACCCGCCGTTCCTCGGCCTGGGGCTGGCCTTTGCCGCTGGCATCGGTCTCGTCAGCTGGTTCTTCGCAAGGCCATTCCTCACCAGCGCGCATGGGCACTTCGACATTCCGCTGCTGGGTGAAATCGAACTCGCCTCGGTCATCATTTTCGATCTCGGGGTTTATCTGGTGGTGGTAGCCACCGTGCTGCTGATACTGACCGAACTGGGTCGCCTGCATTACAGAAAGGAAAACGCCTGATGGAAGCCATGCTCGCCATTGCGATCGGTCTGCTCTCCAGCTGCGGCGTCTATCTGATGCTGCGCGCCCGAACCTTCCCGGTGATTCTCGGCCTCACGCTGCTATCCTATGCGGTCAATCTTTTCCTGTTTGCCAGCGGGCGCCTGGTCGTCAACGCGCCGCCCATCATCAGCGCCGAGGCCAACCACTACACCGACCCGATTCCGCAGGCGCTGGTGCTGACGGCCATCGTCATCGGCTTCGGCATGACAGCCTATATCGTCACCCTCGCCTTGCGCGGCCTGTCCGAATCCGGCGGTGACCATGTCGACATGCCGGAAATTCCGGATGACGACACCAGCAAAGCTGCCATCGGCAACCAGCCGCCAGCAGCCAGACAAAAAGAACAACAGTCATGAACCAAGTATTATGAACCACAGCATCATGAGCCATAGTCCGATTCTGCCGATACTGATTCCTTTCGTCAGCAGCATGTTGCTGTTGATGCTGGGCAACCGCAGGGCATGCCTGCAACGCGGCATCAGCGCTCTGTCTGCCATCCTGCTACTGACCGCTTCCGCCCATCTGTTATGGCTGACCGACAGCGGCAGCCCCTTAAGCTATGCACTCGGCGACTGGACGCCGCCGTTCGGCATCACGCTGGTCGCCGACCGGCTGGCAGCGCTGGGCGTCATGGTGACCTCGATACTGGCAGCGGCTGCCCTGCTCTATGCCAGCGCCGGCTTCGACCAGAAAGGCCGGCATTTCCATGCCATCTTCCAGTTACAACTGGTGGGCATCAACGGTGCCTTCCTGACCGGTGACGTCTTCAACCTGTTCGTCTTCTTCGAGGTCATGCTGCTTGCCTCCTATATCCTGCTGGCGCATAGCGGCGGCCTCAACAAGAGCCGCGCAGGCTTTGCCTATGTCACGCTCAACCTCGCTGGGTCCGCCGTGTTCCTGATTGCCCTCGGCATGATCTACGGCACGCTAGGCACCCTCAATCTGGCGGACATCGCACTACAACTGCAAAACATCCCTGCCGAGAAGGCCGCGCTGGTCCGGGTCGCCGGTGCGCTGCTGATTACTGTCTTCCTGCTGAAAGCCGCCGTACTGCCGCTTTCATTCTGGCTGCCGCATGCCTATGCCGCAGCCGGCCCGGCAGTCGCGGCGCTGTTCGCTATCATGACCAAGGTCGGTATCGTCGCCGTGCTACGGGTACAAATGATCGCCCTTGATGCTGCACCGGCCACCACCGGACTGGTCGGCGACTGGCTGGTGATCGCCGCATTGGCCACCATCGTTTTCGCCGCGCTTGGCATCCTCACGGCAAAGAGCCTGCAGGCACTGGTCGCCTGGCTGGTTCTTGGTTCCGCTGGCGTACTGCTGATTGTGCCGTCGTTGAGCGATAGCCTGGCCACGGCAGCCGCACTGTATTATCTGGTGCAATCCGCCATTGTTGGCGCCGCCTTCTTCATGCTGGCCGGCCTCATTCGTGACGCACGCGGACCTGCTGGCGACGGCCTGCTTCGGGCACAAAAAGTCACCAGTATCAGCCTGCAGATCGGCTTTTTGCTGCTGGCAGCGACTGCCGCCGGCCTGCCGCCGTTTTCCGGCTTCGTCGGCAAACTGATGCTGCTCTCTGCGGTAAGCCAAAGCTCCATGGCCGCGGCCATCTGGGCCGTGATTCTTGTCTCCGGCCTGCTGACCACGGTCGCGCTGGCCAAGGCTGGCAGCCGCCTGTTCTGGGAAGCGCCGCCGGAAGACGAGGCCCATCCAGAGCTGATAGCACCAGCAGAGGTCAAAAGCTGGCGCCAGTATCTGGCGACCTTCGGCCTGATTGCGGTTTCCATGCTGCTCGTGATCCTTGCCCGACCGGTTTCGGATTTCACCCAGCGCACCGCTGCACAGCTGCATGAACCATCGCAATACATCGACGCGGTGATTCCAGACCCAGCCGCGATACCGAGGATGACCAGACCATGAGACGTTTCTTCCCGCATCCGGCCCTCTCCATCGCCATCTTTCTGCTCTGGATGGCGCTCAACAATGCATCCTCGCTGGCCCATGCCGTCCTGGCAATGATCCTGGCGATCGGTCTGCCGCTGCTCACCCGCCGCTTCTGGCCCGAACATCCGCCCACGGTCAAACTGCTGCCAGCCATACGGCTTTTCGGCATCGTCATCTACGATATCCTGCTGGCCAGTATCGATGTCGCCAAACTGGTGCTGGGTCCGACCAAGCGCATCAAACCGGCTTTCATCGAAGTGCCGCTGGACATGCAGGACCCGTTCGTCGGCACCTTGCTCGCCAGCATCGTCTCGCTGACGCCGGGCACCGTATCCATCGATATCGACCGTACACGCTGGGTGCTGCAGGTGCATGCGCTCAATGTGGATGATCGCGAAGCGACGATACGCGCCATCAAGGCGCGCTACGAGCAACCGTTGAAGGAGATATTCTCATGCTGAACGCTGTCATCCAGATCGCCTTTGCCATGATCGCGCTGGCCATGGTACTAAGCTTGTATCGTATGGTGCGCGGCCCGGATGCCACCGACCGCATCCTTGCACTCGATACGCTCTACATCAACACCATCGCCCTGCTGGTACTGCTTGGCATCAACACCAGCAATTCGGCTTATTTCGAATCCGCGCTGCTGATTGCCATCATGGGCTTTGTCGGCACGGTGGCGCTTTCCAAATATCTGTTGCGGGGGAACATCATAGAATGAGCATCTGGACCGAAACCCTGGTTGCCTTGCTGGTACTGGTCGGCGCCAGCTTTACCCTGCTCGGCTCTATCGGCCTCGCGCGCCTGCCGGATTTCTTCATGCGGCTGCATGGGCCGACCAAAACGACGACGCTGGGCGTCGGCGCCATGGTCGTGGCTTCTGCAATCTACTTCAGCGTCACCGACCCCGGCATTAGCCTGCATGAGATCGCGGCCACGCTTTTCCTCTTCATCACTGCGCCGGTCAGCGCCCACCTGCTGTGCAAGGCGGCACTGCACATCGCGCATAAGCCGGATAACGAATCAAAATCCAAGGATTAATCCCAGCTTCGCCCCTCATCTGCTGAACGCCGGCTGAACTGCTGGCCAAATTCATCCTGCCAGGTTATATCCAACTGCTGACCATTCGACTTGAACTCGACCATCATCACAGGCTGGTCTGTAATCCCCTTCTTTGGTGAGGACACCCAGGCCTCACCATCCATGCGCGCATAAAACAGACCCTTGTCAGGCTCCCGCCAGACCATATGCCAGCCCCAGTCACCGCCCTGCTCCAGTGCCAACGGCTGATAAGCACAAGCAGACTCCCTGCCGGAAAAACTGATGCGTTTGACTTCCGGCGCCTGCTCGCCAAGCAGCATCGCCAGATCATATTTTCCCGTTTCGAATTCATACACCGCCAGACGCACCACGACATTCTGCTCGCCTTGCTGGCGAATTTCCTGCGCGCATGCCGGATCGGCCAATGCCGCTACAGAATACGCAAGCATGGGAAACGATAGGCCGCTCACCAATACCAGACTTCGCAGGCTGCGTGCTACAGGTTTGTGGTTGGTCATACGCAATTCCTCTTTGGCTATCACTAGTGCTTAGTATGCCCGCGGATACAGAGGTTCACCATTGCAGCGCAATACATCAGTTACTCTTCAACAGCCAGTAACCAGCAAGGTGCTGATAAGTTTCATAGGCATGATGCATCTCTGAGCAATACATCAATTAATAATTACTATCGAATTAATATTAATAATTGATTTAATCAATTAAGAATTCCAGCCTATGATAGTCACACCTGATGCCACACGGAGGATGTATGCACTACGCGCTTCAACATATTACCAATCCGTATCTGCTGGAGTATCTTGCCAGTTACGGCATTGGTCACTGAACAATCACCCAACCAAGAAGGAATTCGTCCATGGAAAAAGAATCACCCCCCGCCGGCAAATGTCCGGTCATGCACGGCGCCAACACCTCCGCCAGCTCGTCCCAGATGGAATGGTGGCCCAAGGCTCTTAACCTCGATATCCTGCATCAGCACGACAGCAAGACCAATCCACTGGGCGCAGGCTTCAATTACCGCGAAGAACTGAAGAAACTTGATGTAGATGCATTGAAGAAGGACCTGCATGCCCTGATGACCGACAGCCAGGAATGGTGGCCGGCGGATTGGGGCCACTACGGCGGCCTGATGATCCGCATGGCCTGGCACGCCGCCGGCACCTATCGTATCGCCGACGGCCGTGGTGGCGCCGGCACCGGCAACCAGCGTTTCGCGCCAATCAGCAGCTGGCCGGACAACGTCAATCTGGACAAGGCGCGCCGTCTGCTGTGGCCGATCAAGAAGAAGTACGGCAACAAGATCAGCTGGGCCGATCTGATCGTCCTCGCCGGTACTATTGCCTATGAATCCATGGGCCTCAAGACCTTCGGCTTTGGTTTCGGCCGCGAAGATATCTGGCACCCGGAAAAGGACACCTATTGGGGCTCGGAAAAGGAATGGCTGGCACCCAGCGGCAGTGAGGGTTCGCGCTATTCCGGAGAGCGCGACCTCGAGAATCCATTGGCTGCCGTCATGATGGGCCTGATCTACGTCAACCCGGAAGGCGTCGACGGCAAGCCCGATCCGCTGAAGACCGCCAATGACATACGCGTAACCTTCGCCCGCATGGCGATGAACGACGAGGAAACAGTCGCCCTGACCGCTGGCGGCCACACCGTGGGCAAGTGTCACGGCAACGGCAGTGCTGCCAATCTCGGCCCGGCACCGGAAGGCGCCGAACTGGAAGAACAGGGCTTCGGCTGGATGAACCATACCAGCCGCGGCATCGGCCGCGACACCGTCACCAGTGGCATTGAAGGCGCGTGGACCACGCACCCGACCAAATGGGACAACGGCTATTTTAACCTGCTGCTCGGCTACGACTGGTGGCTGCAGAAATCCCCTGCCGGGGCTTGGCAGTGGGAACCAATCAACATCAGGGAAGAGGACAAGCCGGTGGATGTCGAGGATCCGGCCATCCGCCATAACCCGATCATGACCGATGCCGATATGGCGATGCGCTTTGATCCGGAATATCGCAAGATCGCCGAGCGCTTCCACAAGGATCAGGCTTACTTCTCTGAAACCTTCGCCCGCGCCTGGTTCAAACTGACCCACCGTGACCTGGGGCCGAAATCACGCTATATCGGCCCGGACGTTCCGCAGGAAGACCTGATCTGGCAGGATCCGGTGCCTGCCGGCCGCACAGACTATGATGTAGCTGCAGTCAAGGCAAGAATCGCCGCCAGCGGACTCGGCATCGGTGACATGGTCGCCACTGCCTGGGATAGCGCAAGAACCTTCCGCGGTTCGGACATGCGCGGCGGCGCCAATGGTGCGCGCATCCGTCTCGCCCCGCAGAAGGACTGGGAAGGCAACGAACCTGCACGTCTCGCCAAGGTGCTGACTGTGTATGAAAAGATTGCCACCGAAACCGGCGCCAGCGTTGCCGATGTCATCGTACTGGCCGGCAACGTCGGTATCGAACAAGCCGCCAAAGCCGCAGGCTTTGAAGTCAGCGTACCGTTTGCACCCGGCCGCGGCGATGCGACGCAGGAAATGACCGACGTCGAATCGTTCGAGGTGCTGGAACCGGTAGCCGACGCCTACCGCAACTGGCTGAAGAAGGACTACGTCGTCACCGCCGAGGAATTGATGCTGGACCGCACGCAACTACTGGGCCTGACCGCACACGAGATGACCGTATTGGTCGGCGGCATGCGCGTGCTGGGCACCAACCACGGCGGCAGCAAACACGGCGTCTTTACTGACCGCGTCGGCGCTTTGACCAACGACTTCTTCGTCAACCTGACCGACATGGCCTACACCTGGAAGCCGGCTGGCAGCAACCTGTACGAGATCCGCGAGCGCAAGACCGGCGCGGTGAAGTGGACAGCCACCCGGGCCGACCTGGTGTTCGGCTCCAACTCCATCCTGCGTTCCTATGCCGAAGTCTATGCACAGGACGATGCGAAGGAGAAGTTTGTGCAGGACTTCGTCAAGGCCTGGGCCAAGGTGATGAATGCGGATCGCTTCGATTTAGCATGATTCAAAAGCAATAACTTGCAACCACACAAGTTGCAAAACCGCCCCAAATAAAAAGCCCGCACAATGCGGGCTTTTTATTTCCAACGCAATCGCATCAGCTAACAAAAGTTAAATAAAACCAGATGCTCCTTAAAATAACTGAATAATCTGCCAAGTTTTTTGTAACTTTAGAGAATCCTATTCGAGTAGTACTGACAGACTTTTTTAGTGTCATATTGAGGAAGTCTAAGTTTGATAGCGTACTAAACAATAGACAAGCCAACATTGTTATGTAGTTTTATGGCGTAGTGTTCGATTTATATTTAGGTTGTAAAGGGCAAATTTACCGAAAGGCAAAGACGCAAAGTCACCGGCCTAAGGGCCTATGCTATGACAGCGGCACCACCACCTTTAATTGATACCGGAGAGTTACATCAAAAACTTTTTTGATTGATGTAAAAATAAAAAGGAATGTCAGCTACATAGATATAAACACTGATACTCGCTCAACGTTGATTTATTGGTCTTGGTAACTTTGTCCGCATAGCCCCTCATTTAGTTAGGGGAAAGCGGTCATGAAAGAATTAATTGTTTTAGTTTGTACGCATCTTTTTAATATTATTCGCAAGCCCATACAGCGGTCCTTATCTCTCAGCGCGCTACTCATTCTAGTCTCGCCGTATGCTTGGTCTGCCACTTACTATGTCGATACACAAGGTAACGATGCTGCCGGCGGAACCACGTTAACCACGCCCCTTAAAACCATACAAAAAGCCATCAACAAAGTAGTGAGTGGCGATACTATTTATGTACGTGGTGGTGTCTATCGCGAGGAAGTGAACGTGAATCGCGGTGGCGGCACTGCTGACAAAATGCTGAAAATTCACGCCTATCAGGATGAAGTGCCGATCATAAGAGGTTCAGATCATGTCACAGGGTGGGTTCTACATAGCGGCAAGATATGGAAGAAGGCCGATTGGGCGCATAACAGCCAGCAAGTCTTCGTAGGTGGCAATGACAGTCACTCTCTGCAACAAATCGGCATGCCTGCCGCACACTACACCTCTTTCCATTATAAAAACCCAGTTGGTACTGGCCTCAGCAGCATGGTCGCCAACAGTTTTTATTATGACCCTTATAACAAGGCACTCTACGTTTGGTTGGCCGATGGCTCAGACCCAAATACCAAAATGGTGGAAGTAAGTACAAAACGACGCTTGATGTTTATGAGTGTGCCTTACGTGCATCTGAAGGGCTTCGCCTTCCGACATAGCAGTTCTTCCGCTTTCAGTCAGATGGGCGCAGCCGTTGAACTTAGCTCTAACTCAGTGCTTGAGCGTTGCGATATCCAATATACCGATTTCATCGGGATCAGCATGGGCTATCTTCAAACCGGGGCACAGGCGATAGACTCCGTCAGTAGCAATAATGGAAACTCTGGAATCGTTGCGCCAGGAAGCTATGACTTCAAAGTATCTAATGTGCAAATGAAGAATAACAACACCCGTGGATTCAACCCCCTATGGCATGCAGGCGGACTGAAAGCCACAACCAAAGCCTATGGCGTCGTGGAATATAACGAAATCTCGTATAACAATGGTTCTGGCATTTGGTTCGACTATGCCAACAGCGGTAAACCTATCGTCATCCGCAATAACTATATCCACGATAACGGTCCTGTTGATTCAGCGATATTCTTCGAAGTCAGTAACAATGGATTGATCTACAACAACGTGATTGCCAACAATCAACATCGCGGTATTTACCTATCTGCCTCAGATAAAACACGGATTTATAACAACACGATTTTTGGCACTGGGGTATATGCCGGAATCGAGCTGGGTGGCATGCCAAGAACAGACGCCACACTGACTGACAACGAGGTCTATAACAATATCATCAGCCATGGCACTAGCAGATATGACATGGCAATCGCCGCCCCAAACGGCTCATCTATTGCTAACAACACAAGTGATCACAATAACTATTTCCGTGAAACTGGTGCTATCCAGTTGTATCTGGGTAGCATGTTCAGCACGGTTGAGAGCTTTTTCAATTCGACTGGATTAGAGGAAAATAGTGTTAGTCAAAACCCTGCTTTCATTTCGGCCAGCAGCGAAAAAACCGCCAAAGATTATGGCCTATCAACAGACAGTTCAATGATTGATAAAGGTAAAGTAATTTCAGGCGTTCATTGGGATTATGCCAATATCACTCGGCCTCAAGGTGCCACGTACGATATAGGCGCCTTTGAATTTGAGGTATTAGTGAGTGAAAATGACACCACTGCACCTGTCATCAGTATTGTTTACCCACCGCCTAACACAGTAATTGCCCAAGGCTCCGTGCTAACCATCACAGCCACTGCAACAGATAATGTCGGTGTCAAAGCAATGAGCGCTTATGTTGATGGTGGCTCAAACGTGCGAAGCAGCACTGGAGAAATACTCCTGAGCTGGGATTCCACTGGCGCCAAAATTGGCACACATTCAATTTCCATATCGGCTATAGACGAAAAGAATAACCTGAGTAGGCAATACCTGAACTTTCAAGTGAAGTAGATTAATAGAGATCTGACAAGCAGAGCAGTAACAAATTAAAAAGCCCGCTAATGCGGGCTTTTTAATTTCGATGTCCAACCAGTACCTAGTATTTCTTTACCAGCTCCGGATCATAAGGCTCGAGCACGCAGCGCACATCAAGCACCTTGACCTGTACATCGGTTGTCCCCGGGCTTGCTTCAAATTTGACTACGTCTTTAGCGTAGCTCGTCCAGACCATGCCGTTAGCTGCATGCAGGTTCTGACTAAATCGATGTAGCCTATCTGAGCATTCAGCCAAATTATCATTCACAGATGTCTTGAGTAGGTAGTGGTTATTGTTGTTATCGAAGATTGCGACTACCGTCGACCACTGTCCGGGCTTGGGGTCGTAATTGCCTGAGGTGTCTGCAAGTGCTGATGCCGAGAATGCCAAAAGACCAGCCGTCAGTATCACTTTAATTCGAGTCATAACTTACCTTTCGTTAATTGCCTGAACTAGTCCGACAACATCACGACTGGAAAGTTGACCTTTATTTTCGCCGGTCTACAGAGGTTCGAATTTAAGCGCGGCTGAATTGATGCAATAACGCAAACCGGTCGGCTGCGGACCATCATTGAAAACATGCCCCAGATGCGCATCGCAGACATTGCAGATGACCTCGGTACGGATCATGTGATGCGAGCTGTCGATCTTTTCCCGCACATTATTCTTGTCAATCGCCCGGAAATAACTGGGCCAGCCGCAACCTGAATCGAATTTGGCATCCGACTCGAACAGCGGCGTATTACAGCAAACGCAAGTATATATCCCGTGTTTCTTGTGATAGGTATATTCGCCGGTGCCTGCCCTTTCAGTCGCTGCCCTGCGGGTGACTTCATACTGTAGGGGACTGAGTTGCTCGCGCCACTCGTCATCGCTCTTGATCACTTTATCCATACTCTGCTCCTTGCCTTGCCTGCAGCTACAGGCATTGGCGATCGCCCTCTGTTTATTTCAAGCTTATGTACGGGGCTTTCTGAAACTATCCAACAATAACAATACGACACCACAACTGATGGCGGAATCCGCCACATTGAATGCAGGCCAATACCAACCCTGATAATGGAACAAGAGAAAGTCCACCACATAACCCAAGGTCAGCCGGTCATACAGATTGCCGAGGGCGCCGCCTAAAACTAGGGCCAGCGCAAAACAGAAAAGTTTCTCTGCCTTGTGTTTTCTCAGCAAATAAACAATCACAACCGACGCAACGATGGCAATGGCACTGAAGAAAATGCGCTGCCAGCCGCCGGCTCCCGCCAGAAAACTGAAGGCCGCGCCCTCGTTGTGATAACGCACCAGATCGAAAAAGCTGGTGATATAGAGATGCTCGCCAAGGGTGAAAGCCTGCAACACCAGATGCTTGGTGTAAAGATCGAACGCAATGACAATCGCGCTGAGTCCCAGCCACTTAAGCATGACTTCTGGCTTCACCTGCACCGAACAAATTGCTCACGCAACGACCGCAGATGGTCGGATGCGCGGCATCGGCACCGACATCGGCCCGGTAGTGCCAGCAGCGCTCGCATTTGGCATGCGCACTGGGCGAGACTTCGATGCGCACATCGCCATCCGGCATCTCATGCAAGGTCGCGCGCGAAACAATCAACACAAAGCGCAAATCGTCGCCCAACCGGGCAAGCGCCTGATGGGTCGCGCCTGATGCGTAAATATCGAGTTCAGACTGCAAGGAAGAACCAACCAGCCCCTGTGCACGCTGTTCCTCAATTGCCTTGTTGGCGAGCGCTCGCACTTCAAGGACGGCTTGCCATTGCGCGATTTCGGCCTCGCTCAAGCCACTGACCGGCAGTTCATACCAGACATCCTCGAACACGGTCGCATCTGCATCCATGCCCAGCGTCTGCCAGATCTCATCCGCCGTGAAACTGAGGATAGGTGCCATCAGGCGCATCATGGCCTGCGTGATGTGATGCAGCGCGCTCTGCGCGGCGCGACGGGCATGCGAGGTTTCGCCACTGGTATAGAGCCTGTCCTTGAGGATATCCAGATAGAAGCCACCGAGGTCTTCCGAGCAGAAGCTGACAAACTTCTGCACAGCCAGGTGGAACTCGTAGCGATCGTAATCGGCGAGGATCCGGCTCTGCATATCCTGCGTCAACACCAGCGCATAACGGTCGATCTCCAGCCACTGGTCAACCGGCAGCAGGTCCTTGTTCGCATCGAAATCCGCCAGATTGGCGAGCAGGAAGCGCAAGGTATTGCGGATGCGGCGATAGCCCTCGGCCACACGCTTCAATATCTCGTCAGAGATGGTCAACTCGCCGGAGTAATCGGTCGAAGCTACCCACAGGCGCAGGATGTCGGCTCCGTAGGTATCCATGACCTTCTGCGGCGCGACGACGTTGCCCTTGGATTTGCTCATCTTGTGACCAGAACCATCGACGACAAAGCCATGAGTCAGCAGCGCATCGTAAGGTGCACGGCCGTCAATAGCGCAACCGGTCAGCAGGGAGGACTGGAACCAGCCACGATGCTGGTCGGAACCTTCCAGATACAAATCAGCGGGATACTTGAGTTCGGCGCGGCGCTTCAACACAGCGGCATGCGTCGCGCCCGAATCGAACCAGACATCCAGCGTATCGGTGACTTTCTTATATTCTGTGGCGTTGTCCGGTGCATGTTCGGTAAGGAAAGCTGCGCCATCCAGCGAGAACCAGGCTTCGATACCCTGCTGCTCGACCTGCAACGCGACCTTTTCCAGCAATTCCAGCGTCTGCGGATGCGGCTCGCCGGTTTCCCTGTGGACGAACAGCGGCATCGGCACACCCCAGTTGCGCTGACGCGATACACACCAGTCGGGGCGGTTCCTGATCATGGCTTCCAGACGCGCACGGCCCCAGGATGGGAAAAACTCGGTGTCATCCACCGCCTTGTTCGCATGTTCACGCAGACTTTTTCCAGACACATCTTGCGAATTCATACCGATAAACCATTGGTGCGTCGCCAGCTGCATCAGTGGCGTCTTGTGACGCCAGCAATGCGGGAAGCTGTGCTGCAAGCGCGCACTTGCCAACAACGTATCGTTCTCCTGCATCACGTTCAGAATCACCTTGTTGGCTTCCTGACGCGTCAGGCCACGGATCGCCTCAAGCTCCACCAGATTGCTGGTGAAGAACTTGCCATCGCCACCGATCAACACACGTGGTTTTTCTTCAGGGTAATTGGCACGCATAACCAGCCAGTCATCATTGCCGTGTGCGGCGGCGGTATGCACCAGACCAGTACCGGCATCGGTGGTCACGTGTTCGCCTGTGATGACAGGCACCTGACGGTTATCGAATGGGTGTTGCAGTAGCAGGCCCTTCAGTGCAGCCCCCTTGCAGGAGCCGAACACCTTGGTTTCCTCTTCGCCGTAGCGCTTGAGCGTGGATTCAACCAACTCATGCACCAACACCAGTAAACCCTTACTGGTTTGAACCAGATCATAATCCAGCTCAGGGTGCACGCTAACCGCTTGGTTAGCTGGCAGCGTCCACGGGGTCGTTGTCCAGATCACGGCATAAGCATCATCATTGACTTCAACTCCAAATGCCTTGCTCAACGCTGCGTTATCAGCAACCTTGAACCCCACATCGATCGCAGGGGAATTCACATCTTCATACTCGACTTCCGCTTCCGCCAGCGCGGAGCCGCAGTCCACGCACCAGTGCACAGGCTTGGAGCCCTGATACAGATAACCGTTTTTGTAGATGTCGCCGAGCGCACGCATGATGTCGGCCTCGGTCCTGAAATCCATGGTCAGGTAAGGATGATCCCAGTCGCCAAGCACACCGAGGCGGATGAAATCGGCCTTCTGCCGTTCCACCTGCTGTTTGGCATATTCGCGACACAGCTCGCGGAATTTTGCCGGATCGATATTCTTGCCGTGATTCTTTTCCACCACCAGCTCGATCGGCAGGCCGTGGCAATCCCAGCCCGGTACATAAGGCGCATCGAAGCCCGACAGTGTCTTGGACTTGATGATGATGTCCTTCAGGATCTTGTTGACCGCATGGCCGATGTGAATATCGCCGTTGGCATAGGGCGGGCCATCGTGCAGGATGAATTTGGGCGCACCCTTGCGCGCTGTGCGAATGCGTTCATACAGCTTCTTCTGTTGCCAGGCCTTCAGCCATTGCGGCTCACGCTTGGCCAGGTCGCCCCGCATGGGGAAAGCGGTTTCAGGTAGATTCAGTTTGTATTTGGCGTTTTTTTCGTCGGTCATGTGGCGTACTTAAAATATTCGCGCGCTTTTTGCGCGTCGCTGGCTATCCAGGTTTTCAGGGTTTCAATGTCGGCAAACTTCATCTCGTCGCGGATCTTGTGCAGAAAATGCACGCGTACATGCTTGCCATAAATATCCTGTTGAAAATCAAACAGGTGTACTTCCAGTGTAGGCTTGCCGCCTTGTTTTACGGTGGGTCGCACACCGAGGCTGGCAACGCCGGGCAGAGGCGACTCCGCCAAACCTTCCAATTTTACCGCATAGACCCCGAAAAGCGGCGGCCTATCGTGCAACATGTGGATATTTGCCGTCGGATAACCCCAGGTTCGGCCCACTTTGTCGCCATGCACGACCTTGCCGCTGATGGTGTAGGGGCGCCCCAGCAGCTTTTCCGCACGCCCTAGGTCGCCCTGGGCCAAAGCCTCGCGCACCGCCGTGCTGGAAACACGACGCTGATCCAGCACGACATCCGGCAGACTGATGATCCGGAAGCCCGCACTGACGAAATCCGCCTGCGCACCGCGCCGGCCTGCACCGAAACGGAAATCCTCACCGACCAGCACCGCCTTGACGTTCATCGCCTGGCGCAGAATCCTCTGCATGAAATCCTCAGCGCTGACCTCGGCGAACCGCCGGTTGAAATGGCAGACATAGGCATACTCGACGCCCGCTTCGGCAAACAGTTCGAGTTTCTCGCGCAGGGAACTCAGGCGTGTCGGCGCATTGCCCGGCGTGAAGAACTCGCGCGGATGCGGCTCAAACGTCATCACCGCCGCTTTCAGCCCTTGGCTTTGTGCGGTTCCAATGAGCTTGTCCATCATGGCCTGATGCCCCAGATGCATGCCGTCGAAATTGCCGATGGCAAGCGCCAGAGGGCAGCCGTCAGCCTGGTGAAAATGGCGGAATATACGCATATCAGATCTGTGTACGGCGCATGAAGTCTTTGAGGCGGATACCCATCAACCACAAGCTGAGGAAATAGACGGAAACACCGAGCACTACCAGGCCCGACAGGTGACCGAATTTATGGACGAAGCTGTAATCCAGCCATGTCGCATCGGCGCCGCTGGCGAAATAAAGCGCAGCCGACATCGCCAGCAGGGCCAGCAGCAGCTTGCTCATGAACATCAGCCAGCCGGCCTGCGGTTTGTAGACATCGGCCTTGCGCAAATGATAATAAAGCAGCCCTGCATTGATACAGGCGCCCAGACCGATGGCCAGCGCCAACCCGGCATGCCGCAGGTCAAGGCCAAAAACGAAGACAAGGTTCATGAACTGGGTCGCCACCAGCGTGAATACCGCGATTTTCACCGGCGTCTTGATGTTCTGCCGCGAGTAGAAGGCGGGCGCCAACACCTTGACCAGAATCAGCCCAAGCAGACCCAGGCTGTAGGCAATCAGCGCCTGACGTGTCATCCAGACGTCATGGTCGGTAAAAGCGCCGTAATGGAACAGGCTGGTGATCAAGGGAACGGACAACACCGCCAGCGCCGCTGCAGCAGGCAAGGCCAGAATAAATGTCAGGCGCAGCCCCCAATCCAGCAACTGTGAGTATTCGCCATCCGATTTATCGGCGAACGACTTCGACAGGCTGGGCAGCAGTATGGTCCCCAGCGCCACCCCCAGCAGGCCGGTCGGAAATTCCATCAGGCGGTCTGCGTAATACAGCCATGAAACGCTGCCCGCCACCAGGAAAGAGGCGAATATCGTATTGATCAACAGGGAAATCTGCGCAATCGACACCCCGAACACAGCCGGCCCCATCAACTTCAAAATGCGCCATACGCCTTCATCCTGCAAATTGAGGCTGAAACGCGGCAGCATGCCGATCCTGACCAGAAAGGGAATCTGGAACATCAGTTGCAGCACGCCGCCGACAAACACGGCCCAGGCCAACACCTTGACCGGCGGATTGAAATCATCGGCAAAAGCCAGCGCAGCGACGATGAACGCCACGTTGAGCCAGACCGGCGTAAAGGCCGGGACGGTGAATTTTCCGTAAGTGTTGAGCAGGCCGCCAGCCAGCGACACCAGGGAAATAAACAGGATATAAGGAAAAATGATGCGCAACAGATCGATGGTCAGACCGAACTTTTCCGGGTCACTGGCGAAGCCGGGCGCACTGATATAGACGATCAGGGGAGCGGCAACGATGCCGATCAGCGTCACCACGACCAATGCCAGACCAAGCAGCGTTGCAACATGGTTGACCAGTGACTGCGTTTCTTCCTGCCCGCGCTGGTTCTTGTATTCGGCCAGAATCGGCACAAATGCCTGTGAGAACGCCCCTTCGGCGAACAAGCGACGCAGCAGATTGGGAATCTTGAATGCCACAAAGAAGGCGTCGGTATAGATGCCGGCGCCAAACACCCGGGCAATGAGCAGATCACGCACAAAGCCCAATATGCGCGATAAAAATGTCATACTGCCGACCGCAGCGAGTGCTTTCAGCAGATTCATACGGCCATTGTCTTCAAGAATTGCATTGAGGCTTGATTCAATTGAATTTTAAGAATGCGGGATTTTAGCATGCCCATCTGCCTGCCCTCTATTTCGTCTTGCAATCCGCAATAAAAAAAGATAAGATGCACGGCTTCGCATTTTGATACCCCAGTTAGCGCTGAATTTCAGTCAACTGGTCACTGAATTAACTGGAAACTAGGAACAATTATGGCAAATACCGCACAAGCAAGAAAACGTGCCCGTCAAGCAGTAGCAGTAAATGCGCACAACTCAAGCCTGCGCTCTACACTACGCACAGCGATCAAGAAGGTCGTGAAGGCAGTTGAAGCTGGCGATAAAGCAGCTGCAACCGCAGCTTTTACTGCCAATGTCAGCGTCATCGACCGTATCGCTGACAAGAAGATCATTCACAAGAACAAGGCCGCTCGTCACAAGAGCCGTCTGAGCGCTGCCATCAAGGCAATGGCTTAAGCCACCAAGCTGTAGTAAAGACAGTAATAAAAAAGCCGAACATCATGTTCGGCTTTTTTATTACCTACAATTTATTACCTGCAATTGTTGTTATTAGCCACTCCCGTCAAACCGGCACACTTCCAGCCGCAAGTCATACTAGCCAGTTCAATCGCCCTGCTTTGCACTTTTCAACTCCGGTCTCAATGACTGCCCATTCTCGATTTTCTGCTGTATTTCGATAACCGCATTTTCAATTGCAACAAAACGCTCAGGAGTCGTCGGATGTGAAGACTTCATTGTGATTGCCCTGGAGTTTGCCGTTGCCATCCTGCGCCAGAAATTGGGGGCGTCATCAATTGGATATCCTGCTTTCGCCATGAAATAAAGGCCGACATAATCCGCCTCTTGTTCAAACTCAACAGAATAGACGCTTGCACCAGCATTTGAGCCGATCTTGCTGAAATCACCACCGGTATTGACGCCTCCGGCGGCTGCAGCCACATCCAATACCAAGCCCAGCAAACCGCCAACCATGGCATTTTTCTGCTTGGCATCGACATGCCTCATGGCGTTATGCGCCAGTTCATGGCTGACCACTAGCGCCACCTCCTCGTCACTACGGAAAAAATCCATCATGCCCTTATAGATCACAACGTTCTTGCCGTCGGCATAGGCATTCTTCACGTCGTCAGGCGACAGGTGCACGCGGAAATCACAAGCCTGACTATGCAAAATGGAAAACTTGCGCTCTTCCATACCACGCCGCACAACCAGTTCAACCGGCACCCCGGCCTTACCCTGCACCGACAGATTCTCAAGCACCTTGACGGAAGCACCCTTGCCGGCCGGGGCTTCCCAGCCATTAATCGAGACCAAGGTATCGCCCTCTGCCAGTCCTGCCGCCGCTGCCGGAGAGTCTACTGCAACGGAAGAAACACTGACGGACGCACTCAACCCGAATTTCGATTCGACAACATCGTGCCATTCCTTGTCGAAATTTTCGTTATTCCACACCGTAAAACCGTAATAGGGCCCGACCTGATCGGCACACAAATCCGCCCCACTCACCACAATTCTGGAAGCAACATTCTGCAAACGCCGGTAAGCCTGGATATATTCCTCAATCACCATTTCACGCTGTTTTCGTGCTTCCACCTTGGCACTATCCGAATCCACGGAGGGCATGCGTGTTTGAGGTGAAGTACAGCCGGTCAATGCCACCATCAAAATGATGAACACGTTGCCCAGACGCAGAAATTCAAGATACATACATTGTTTCCTTATTATTGAATCTGATTGTTGGCAAGTGAATATCTGCAACGTTTGCCACCGCATAGCAAAACCCGGGATACAAGACATACAGGCTGCATTACGTCACTCGCGACTTTGCCGCTCAAGTATTTCATCCATGGGCAAATAAACAAAAATCCATTCTTCGTAAAGATCCTTGTTTTCAAACATTTTGTCCGCCTCACGAAAATTTGCCACCTTTTGCGGCTTACCGCCTGCGAGACTGTATACGCCCATGACCCCCCCACTCGGAGCCTCGAGTATTCCCCAATTTCGCATGCCAGTGAAAGGATCGGCGTATATCTGTCGCAAGTAACGTTGCGGCATTGGGAAGCGATTATCATGCAATAAAGTCTGTAAATCGGGAGGATATTGCTTGATTACTCCAGGCGTACGGTTGTAATAATTGCCGATTGCTTCACGGAACTTGCTCCCGATTCGCAGCAATTCCTGTTCATTATCGCGCTTACGCATGGAACTCCACATAGTGCCTGCACCTGCCAGAGACATACCGATAAGCGCGACCGCAATCAAAAGTCCAAGATAAGTGAAACCACCAAAAAATTTCCGGCCTGCACTCACCATTCTGCGTAACTGCTTCCATCCATTGCGATACCCTCGGCACCGCTGAATACATCGTACACAGCCCCTTTGGTATCAATATCCGCAGGCGGAACAACGACCCAAGTCATACTGCTTTCTGTTATCGGATCTTCCGGTATTGCTCGCAGATATTGACGGCTCACCAGATCATCAAGGTTATTTGGGTATGCACCAGTATCGCTAAAATATTTATCAATCGCGTCCCGCATAACAGCCAAGTCATGTCTCAAGATCGTCTCTTTGGATCGCTCTGAAGTCGCAAAATACCGCGGAGCCACTAAGCTAAGCAAAGTAGCCACTATTGCCATCACCACCAGCACTTCCACTAGGGTGAATCCTGTCTTACAAGCTCTTTTCATCGCTACCATTCCCGGTAGGGCACACCGTTGAGTCCGACACCGCTGGACAATGAATAAACATCATAGACGTCGTCAGTATCATCACTCGCCCCTTCGTTAATCGAAAATCCCTCCTGAAACGATCCCCGGTAGCTACGTTTACCCCAGGTCTTATCTGGCGGGACATTCGGATCAGGATAGAATGGATCACGCGGAATACGTCGTAAAAATATGATCCGGCGATGCTTCGAGTCCTTGGAATTTTCAACACCACTCACCAATTCAAAAAGTGAAGTCGGATAACCGGATCTCTCTTTGGAGAGGGAAATTAGCCCATCATCTGATGCCTGTTTATAGGCATCGATAGCATCCCGTATTTGCCACAAGGCACGGCGTAGCTCCTGCTCCTTGGATCGCTTTGTGGTCAACTGCATCATCGGTGTTGCGGCGGTAGCCAGCAGGGCAAGAATCACCAGTGTCACAAGCAATTCGATCAGCGTAAACCCAGAAAATCTTCTCGGCATCACGATGCACCAATCAAGGCTGCGACTCAATGACCATATCGGCAAATGACTTGTCGCTACGGGCACGTGCAGTCTGCGTTTCCTCTGGTGTCTGTACGACTGGCTCCTGCCTGGCCTGAGGTTGAGAGTAACCGCTTTGACGACCGCTCCTGGCAGCTTTTCCCTGGGTACTGTCCGTCCCAGCCGGGAATACAGTGTAGGCGGTATCTTGCGGTGAGATATTGCTCAGGATGCGTGGCGTAATGAGCAGCACAATTTCCTTTTTGCGCTTATCGCTACTTCTATCGGTAAAGAGCTTGCCCAATAAAGGCAAGCTTGAAAGCCCAGGCACTTTATTGATTGTGTCCTGCGTGTCATCCCGGAATAGACCGGCCAGAACCTGAGTCTCTCCATCCCTGAGTCGTAAGACGGTACTGGCGTTACGTGTCCCTAGCGAATAGGTAAGTGTCCCCGAACTGGTTTTCACCTGGTCGGTCTGATTACTCACCTCCAGTGCCACGCGAATGGACACTTCATCCTGCAATAAGATAGTCGGCTCAACGTCCAGTTTGACCCCGACATCAAGATAAGTAACCGATTCCGATACAAAACCTGTTGAATTGGCCGTACTCGTAATAACAGGAATTTTGTCGCCAATATGGATTCTGGCTTTCTCCCGGTTTTTGACACGGATATGTGGGTTTGCCAGTAAATTTGTATCCGTGTCCTGCCCTAGCAGATTCAACGCCAACACCGGATCAGTAATAGTGAATACCCCCATGTCAGAATCAAAATGCTTGAGCTCGCTCAAGGTCAACTTACCCGGGCTTTTGCTAATATCGCTGGCACCATGCACACCAACGCCGATCCGGGTCGGATACTGAATACCGATTGATTCAAGACTTTTGCGGCTAACCTCCATTACCTCAACTTCCAGCATCACCTCCGGCTCAGCCAAATCCTGCGATGCAATCAGTTTTTCCGCCATCAAGATGGCTTCTGGCGTATCTCTCATCACCAGCGTATTCAATTGCTCATCTATATAGACATCCTGGGTTTTCAGGACAGTTTTAACCAATGCAAGCGCACGCTTGGCATCTGTATTACTTAAATAAAAGCTGCGGACAAACAGTTCCTGATACTCCTGACGGCGACTGACCGGATAAATCAACAAGGTGTTATCGTTCAACACCTTCTTTTCCAGCTGATTGGTCATGAGTATGATCCTCAATGCTTCATCGATAGAAGTGTCTCGAACAAAAATGCTGGTCTTCTGTTCCTGCCTGAGTTCCCTATCAAATGTGAAATTGATGTTTGCAGCTTTGGAGATAAACTCGAACAAAGCCTTCAAGGACGTATCCTTGAATTCCAGCGTGATCGGTTTCCTGAATTCAGCACGAAGACGAGCGGGAGCCATGACCTTTTCCAGTTTCTTGCGCTCAATCCGTTCATATAAGGCACGAGCCTTGCCATCAGTTGCATTCTCCGCCAGCACCGAACGTACCATGGTCAAGGCGCCGTCTGTATCGTCACCGAGATACATCTGCTCTGCCTGCTCAATCAATTTCTGATGGCGCAGTCCCGTCGCCGCTAACTTGAGACCATCCTTCGCACGCTGATTTTGCATGTCCATATCAAGCACACGGCGATACTGGGATTCGGCTGCATCCCATTGCTGCTGTTGCCGTAATGCATCCGCATCGCGTAGCAACTTTGCAAGATGCAGATCTCGCTGACGAGAGAGATGGTTGCGGTACTCCAGATTATCCGGATACTGCGCCTGTATCTCCGTCATACGCATCAACCCGTCCTCGACACGCCCTTGCGCAATCAGCGCTTGCCCCTCGCGAAAGCCTTCATCTCCTTGCAAGACCTGTCTCGGTTGGGAAGTACAGGATGTCATCATAACCATGGTCACCGCGACTCCAGCACAGCACAGAATACGCCCGTACCTTCCACTCATCTGCAATTGGCCTTGAAAAAACAAACGATCCACAAATAACATTAATTCATCTCTCCAATAACCAATGAGGTTTGAGTTTTTAACGGAAGGTACTTGAACTGCATGTCAGAAGACGCAATGGACGCTACCTGCCACACATCGTCTATCACATCACCGTTCCGCACTATCAAATTACGTTTACCGTGCGATAGGAATACAACATACTCACCGTCATCGATCAGCTTGCCTGCATAAACAAAAGGCAATTGAGGCATGGTCGGTTCTGGCGGTGGCAAATCGCTCATTTGTATTTCTTCAGGGATATCGACGGCAAAAATTTCTCCCGGCTCGCTCATGATTTGCGGCCTAGGATGAAAATCCAGATGATTGTCCGAACTGTTTTCCGATAGGGACACAGCCTGCCCGGGAACACGCGAAGATGGCATTACTTCAGCCTCATCCATACCAGCGTCCGTTACTTCCAACCAGGCAACTGCTGCCAGCGTCGATGCCAGCCCACCCCATACCCAGAAATTTCTCTTGCGCCCAGCCACCGTCATGGCTGCCTCCGCAGATAAACCGTCAGCCTTAATCGCGCCTCTATTTGTTCTGCCTTGATATCTTCCCGCCGAAAACTGAGTTCATTAACAGCGGCTGATGGCATCCGGTTCATCAACTCAATCACAAAATAGCGGATATCGGTATACCGGCCTCGTAAAGGCATGGTGATCAGATAGCGGCTCAACCCGAGGGTTGAGTCACGTTTCAGGACGTACTCGACCTGATCAAGCTGGAGACTATAAGCATCGGCAGCGTTAAGAATCACGGCTATCTGCTGATTGGCCTTCTTCTCCGGCGGCAGGAACTCATAAAAACTGTTCAGGGCGGCTTGAGGAGAACGATCATCGGCAAGAGTTGCGTGCTGCTTGACCGCAGCCTGCAATTGCGCGAAATCCTGTTCAAGCTGCTGCAAATGCAAGATTGCCGGCAGCAATACCGGCAGCCCCAGCACTATCGCCCCCACCAAAATAGCCAGCCCGAGTATCCCCTGCCAGCCCAATTGATAAAAACGCTTGTATTGTGATTTCAGGCCGGAAACCACTTCGCCCATTTTTCCTGCTTGTGCATTTGCGACGGGACGAATCGAGGCTTTCATGATTGATTCACCCAGTTAGCCTCGACTACAAAACGGATATTCGCCACATCGTCATGAGTACGCTCATGACTGGTGACAAAAACATCGCGCAACATCGGCTGCTTGCTCAGAGTTTCAATATACCCCAGCATTTCATCCGCATCCTGCGTCTCGGCAGTCAGGCGAATTTTCCGTCGCTTGACGTCAGGCTCCAGCGTCAGCAATTTAACTTCTGGGCGATCTGATCGCTCCAGCGTCTGAAACAAAGCTTCCCATGGCAAAGCCAACTCTTCAGCAACAGCCCTGACTGCAGCGATCTCTCCGGTTTTGGCAAGCACTTCGGCCTGCGATACACGACGGCTACCTGCTTGAGGGTTCTGTAATCGGCTCACGTCATCCTCAAGCATACGAGTACGCATATCGACCTCATTCAGCGCCAGCACAATTCCAATGGCAGCCACACACCCTAAACCCAGCAAAACACGTTGCAGCCACATATCCGATGACATGGGGCGTGCATGATTCAAATCGATATGCCGCATTTGCTATATTCTTCCGTCAATTAATGTCACGCCCACAAGGCCAGGCGATACAGAGGATCATCGCCGCCGGCAACGCCATCCGGCAGCCGCTGTGAGGTTCGCTTGATATTCCGTCCAGCCAAGAACGGCAATTCTGTCGACTCTGGCCAATAAAGCCATATCGGCCTGTCGTCAGTCTCGTCACCCAATATCAGGGATTCGCGCTCAAGCATGGGAGCCAACTGGGCGATATCGACAACGTCTGCCGCATGATTCCGCACCATGCATAAACGGCCTTTCTCCAGCAGCAAAAAACAAGTGCGCCCGGATTCCAACACAACAATCCACGCAGTGCCATGCCCCATCTGGCGACGCATCTGGTTGAGCGCCACCATCAGATGCGGGTATATACCGGTTGCAATCAAGTCATGCCGGGCAAGACTTTCCTGCAAAGACTGAAGGAGGCCCTGCTCAACTCCGCTGGCCAAAGCCGGCAATTCCGGTTCATTTCCGCTCAGTCTCAAATCCCACAACTTGGCAGCCTCACCATAAATTTCAACGAACCGGTGACGCAGATACGCCTCCTTTTCCCGCAGGCCAGTCAAGCGCTCAGCACCGGAGATCAAGGAATAATTCACAAAATGATTGGAAAGCACGATCTGCAAATTCGCCTTGCGCCAATCATCTTGTTGCAAAGCCTTATCCAGCATCGAAACCGGTGCATCCCAAAACCGGCCTACGGCATCTGAAGCACACGTCAATATCTGCTTACGAACAACTCTCCTCATGGGGCCGCGCGAAGTACGTAGCAACACCACATGCCGGGGATGCAAGAACACGTTTACCTGTTCACGCCAAAGAGGTAACACGGTTGATCTCCTGCAAGGTGGTTTCTCCGCGACGCACGAGTTCCAACGCCGCCTCGCGCATGGATTGCGTGCCGTTGGCACGAGCGGCTTCCTTGATGCGTCGTATTGGTTCTTTTGTCACAATCAATTCGCGAATCTCATCGGTAAAACACAACAGCTCAGCGATTGCCTTGCGCCCCTTATAGCCGGTGCCGTGACATTGACCACAACCTTGCCCGATGCGGAAGCGATACTCGCCTTCCATTTCAGGAGAGATGCCGGATTTTCTGAGTAATGCCGCGTCTGGCGTGTCAGCTACTGAACAATGCGGACAGATTATGCGTACAAGTCTTTGCGCCATGATGCCGTTGATTGCGGAAACAAAACTATAGGGGTCAACCTCCATGTTGGTGAAACGGCCTATAACATCGAACACATTGTTAGCATGCACGGTTGTCAAGACCAGATGGCCAGTGAGCGCTGACTGCACGGCGATTTGTGCCGTCTCGGAATCGCGTATTTCACCAACCATGATCTTGTCCGGGTCATGCCGTAAGATAGAGCGCAGGCCGCGCGCAAAAGTAAGACCTTTTTTCTCATTGACCGGGATCTGCAGCACGCCGGGTAACTGGTATTCCACTGGGTCTTCGATAGTGATGATCTTGTCCTGTCCACTATTGATTTCCGAAATAATGCCGTACAGCGTTGTGGTCTTACCTGAACCTGTCGGACCGGTGACGAGCAACATTCCGTAAGGCTCTTCTGCCAACAGTCGAAACCGTTCCATGATCCCGGACTCGAAACCAAGCGTATCCAGGCTCAATCCCTTATCTTCACCGCTGACGGCCTTGCGATCCAGAATGCGCAATACGGCATCCTCACCAAATACACTTGGCATAATGGATACGCGAAAATCCACTTCTCGCCCCTGCACCAGCACTTTGAAGCGTCCGTCCTGCGGTATGCGACGTTCGGCAATATCCAGCTCGGACATCACCTTTATGCGTGAAATAGCCTGCTCCGCCTGCTCCAGCCCATTCATGCTGCCAACCATGCTCAATACACCATCAATTCGGTATTTGATTGTCAGCCCGCGAGTATCAGTCTCCATATGTATATCGCTGGCACCTGTTTTCAGGGCGTCATACAAAGTTGAACGCACCAGACGTACTACGGGGCTGGAATCTTCACTGATGGACTGTAGCGAAAGGTCTTCAATGCCATCTGAATGATTCTGCAATCCTGCATGCTCGGGAAGAAAACCATCCATTGCCCGAACCCCTTCTTCATGACGGGCAAGCAATGCAGCAATATCCTTGCGATGCGCCAGCATCCATGTCATTGGCTCAGAAACCAGCACGCCGACTCGGCCCTGCAGATTCGCATCGAACGGGTTACAAAATACCAGTTTCAAAACGCCTTCGGCATCGCGCATCGCCACGCACTCATGCTTCGCGGCTTCAGCGAATTTCAACAATTCAAAATCGGGAGTCAATGCATGCAGATCATGCATATCCATGACTGGGTAATGCAGCAGATCGCCCAATGACAGAATAAATTGATCCGGCAAAAGCTCGGTGAGTTCTTCAAGTACATCCAGCATATGCCTGCCACTTTGCTGCGCAAGCAGCCTGGCCTCGGCAATCTGCTTTGCACCCAACCTGGGTGCGATCCGGTCCGAGATCGAGTTCATTGCACACTTCCCGCCAGTTCAAATATCGGCATATACATCAATGTCACCACCACACCGATAACCAAGCCGATCACCACCATCAGCAAGGGCTCCAACAGACGAGTAAACCAATCCACGGCACGTGCAATTTCATCGTCATAAAACATGCCGATGCGTTCCATCATCTCCCCCATGCGCCCGGTCCTTTCGCCCACACGCAACATACGCAACGCTATCGGTGTCGTCAGGGCATGCTGCTCCATCGAAAGCGACAACGGTTTTCCTTCACGCACATCCTGTTCCACTAACGTCAAATGCTGACGCAATAAAGGCTGCAACAACGGGGATACCATCCGGATCCCAGACACTAACGGAATCCCGCCTCGCAACAGCATGCCCAACGTGCGGTAAAAACGGGCCAACTGATAGATTCGCAAAGTTTCCCCGAAAACCGGTAGCCCCCATAACCAATCCGCTACCGCACGTCGTACTGCTGAACGCGTCGCAACATACACACCCCCTACTACCGTCAATACAAACACCAGCATCACTTCGCTACTGTTCTGCTGCATCAATTGCCCCCAGGAAAGCAGCATGCGCGACATCCAGGGAAGATTGGCCCCAGAACTCTCATATATCGTGCTGAACCGCGGCACCACATAACCCAACAAAAACAGCATCACCAATCCGCCGACCACAATCAGCAATACCGGGTAAATCGATGCCGTCACAATCTTCTTGCGCACCGCATCGATCTGCGATTGATAATTCACGTAACGCCCCAGCGCATGCACCATGTCTCCAGTACGTTCACTGGCGCGTATCATCGCCACATATAATGGCGGGAAAACTGTCGGCGACCGCTCCATCGCCCCGGATAGCGGCAAACCTTCATACAACCCCGTCATCACCTGCCTCAGGACCATACGCGACTCTTCGTTGTGTTCTTTTTCCGCCAGCCCTTCCACGGATTCAACCAGACTCAATCCGGAATCCAGCAGCGCAAGCAGTTCCTGACTGAACAACATGAGATTGAATTTGTTACGGTTAAACGATGAAAACCCGGCACGTACGGATCCCTCACGTATCGCCAGCACCGTATATCCCTGAGCTTCCGCCATTGCCTGAGCCTGCATCGCATCCAAGGCCTCAAAAGACATGGCCGCTATCTCTTCACCAAACGCGACTTTTAAATCGAACCTCATCAAACTTTACTGCCAGCTCGCAATATCGACGGACTCGTCCTGCCCGCCCGGCCGACCATCCTTACCGTAGGACCACAAGTCATAATCTCCATATTCACCCGGGCTTCTGTACTGGTATGCCTTACCCCAAGGGTCATCCGGCACGGCTTTTTCCAGATACGGTCCGCCCCACTTCGTTTCCCCTGATGGCGCCACATTGAGAGCCATCAGCCCTTGCTCCGTTGTCGGATAATGTCCGGTTTCCAGACGATACTGATCCAGTGCCTTGCCGAGTGCCGCAATCTGCGCACGCGCCGCCTTTACCTCAGACTTGCCGATTTGCGAGAAATATCTTGGGCCGACATAACCTGCAAGCAGGCCGATGATGACCATCACCACCAATAGCTCCAGCAAGGTAAAACCAATCTGCCGTCGATGAATTGCCTTATACATATAACCACCTCACAATGAATTAAGTTGCGTACTGACCCGGCTGACAAGCTCTTGCCAGTTCCCAAAAGAACGTTGTCTAAACAATGTTGCGCTGGGATACCATGGGGAATCGGTTCTACCCAGCATCCAGCGCCACTCGCCATGAAGCGGCAGTAAAATCCAGATGGGAATGCCAAGTGCACCGGCAAGATGCGCCGGGGCCGAGTCGATGCTGATCACGATATCCAGATTGCACATCACGGCGGCCGATTCGTCGAAGTCGATCAGCTCGGCGTCGAGTGCTTTCACATTCGGCAGGTCTTGCAGCAACGCCTGCTCTTCCGCCGTCAAATCCTTTTGCAGAGTGACGAACAACACTTCAGTGTTGCTGGTGACCAACGGCAGGCAGTCGTTCAATCGGGACGAGCGGTTGTGATCGTTGCCGTGCTGCAGATTGCCTCGCCACACAAGCCCCACCCGCTTCCCAAAGCCCTCCGGCAGTTGCCGCTTCCAATAGGCCACCCGCTCCGGGTCGGCCACAAGATAAAGCACTGAGGCTGGAATATCCTCTTCCGAGTCCGTTTTCATAGCACCCGGCAGGCTCATGACGGGAACATGAAAATCGAGGCCGTCCGGCATTTCGCCTACATCAACCACATGAACATGCGGAAAGCTTCTGCGGATGATTCCGGTCATGGGCTTGAGGCATTGCATCCAGCATTCAACGCCGAGATGTTCCAATAAAGGGATGTAACGCGCTGCCTGTATCGCATCGCCAAACCCTTGCTCGGCCTGGATCAACAGCTTCTTGCCGTCGATCTCCGCCGTGCCATCCCAACGTGGATAGGGCGTTACAGGCAGAGGTGCGGCCCCCTTCAACTGACGGCGATATTCGTAATCCGGCCAGCCGATGCTGAAACGCCCGTGCAACAGATGCACCAACCCACTATTCCAGCAGGCTTCCGCGAAATCAGGCTTGAGCGCCGCTGCCTGCGCATACTTTTCCAGCGCCTCGTCGTAGCGGAACTGCCGCTCCAATGCCACCCCAAGGTTGTACACGGCACCTTCGTAGCCGGCATCGAGTTCCAGTGCGCGGTTGAAGTGCGTAATTGCCTCGTCGATGCGATTCAGTTCGACCAGCACGCTACCCAAACCGTTATGCGCCGCTACGTTGTCCGGATCGATTGCAAATACACGCTGGAAGTACTCGATAGCCTCGTCAAACTGCCTGTGCTCATACAGCGTGTTACCCAGATTGACGAGCGCAGGAATATCGCCCGGGTCGAGCGCAAGAATTTTCTTGAACACAGCCACAGCCTCGTCGTGCCGCTTGAGGTCGGCAAGGACATTCCCCAGTCCGTCGAGCGCCTTCACATAATCCGGCTTCGTAGCCGTCGCTTTACGGTAGTAATCGGCCGCCTCACCATAGCGTCTCAACTCATGCAACAGGCGCCCAAGTTCATACGCACATTCGGCATCCGGTCGCACCGAATAGGCTTTGAGATAAGCCGCAATCGCCTCGTCATACCGCTTCAGATTGGCGAGGACACGAGCGAGACCGATATGCGAATCCATATGGTCCGGCCTGATGGCGATGGCCGAATGAAAGGCGAGAATCGCTTCGTCGAAGCGCTTCAAGGCACCCAGCGTAAACCCCAGATTGTTATGTGCATCCGCATGCCATGGGTCGAGCCGTACTGCCTGACGATACGCAATGACCGCATCTTCCGGGCATTCCAGCGCCGCATGCGCCACGCCCATACCGAAATAGGCGTCCGCGCAATCCGGCTTGATCGAGATGGTTTGCAAGCACTGTGACAACGCCTCATCATGGCGCTGCAACAGGTTCAGCAATTCGCCTGTGCGTATATGCGCCTTCCAGTAATCCGGCCTGCACGCCACTGCCTTACGGTGGCATTCCAAGGCTTCATCATTGCGATTCAGCTTGCCCAACGCCACGCCGAGGTTGTAATGCGCTTCGGCGTGATCAGGCCGCAACGACAGCGAGCGCCGCAGATAATCTACACCCTTGGCGTGCTCCTGCGCACGCAAATAGGTCATGCCCGTGAGATACAGCGCCTCAGCATGCAGCGGCGATCGCTTCAGGATTTTCTTCAGCACGAAACACGCTTCCGACAACTTTCCTGCATTGTCGTATCGCCAAAACTGCTGCATCAACTGTTCGATGGGATCCACAAACATCTAATTCAATAAGCCTTCCGTCTTAAGAGCTGCCAAAGCCATCCACACACATCAAAATGCGCGGTAGCGGGGGCCGAAGCCCCCGCCTTCTTTGCTAGATCAACTGAACAACGGTCAAATTAATTAGGTACATACCCTGTAATGTTGATCGTGATCCATGGCGACTCTTCCTGTGCTGTCTGCCGGAAGGAAAGAGCTCCTGCAGATGTACTTGCAGTGGAGGAAGAACAGGTACTTTTCACATACAAATATGATGAATTTCTACTATTTCCGCCATCATCATCCAGATAATTCAGATCAGTCGTGAAATCGACGTAATCACTACCCAACGTCGCACTCTGCTCATCTGCATCGGGAACTGGCAGCGTCGTATCATCCCAGGCCTCGACTCCATTGATTGGAGTATTGGCAGGTGTAGGTGATGTCAAAGGCTGCGCGACATACCCGCTAGCTGGAGCTGACTCATCAGACAAGTCAGCACGATGCTGTACGGAAACATTGGTACGACCAATACGATAGACAACCCCGTCTGCAACAGGAGCACTGGTATAGCGATAATAACCAGCAGATACGGATCTGCCACTAAACCCTGAACGCACAACATCGTTGAACTCAATATACTGTGTTCCAGCCGTATTAAGATCATAGTCCACATTACTCATTGTTACTCTTGCACCGTATATACACTCGTTAGTAGAAGAGTTACGCCAAATACGATCTACTACAGAGCCAACTGTGACATTCGTATTATTGGTATGCGCACTATCGTTCAGAATGATATTGCGAGTAGAACTAGCTATCAGGCTGTAGCCAGACTCTGGTGCTGTATTCTGATTCGCAGGAAACACTGCGCAAGTATTATTAGATGAAGTGGTAGGAAACGCCAAAGCATCGTCATCAGATCCAAAGTTTCCAGTGGTATTGCACAATGTGTAAGGTGATGTATCAGAGCCAACCGCAAAACCGGTATCTGGAATATTTACCAACCCGGTCGCTGCCGCCTGCACAGAAACCAGACCCAACGCACCCAACACTGCTGCCTTAAGTACCATGTTTTTCATGATGTTTTCCTTTGCGTTACAATAAGCAGGCATTTGTGGCTGCCCGCAACACCAATCTGACTTCCGTCGCATGTAGCGTCCTGCAAGTCTCTACTGAACGATGGTCGCCAAATTCATCGCACGGGCAGTCACAATGCCTTACCCGCTTGTATTGCCCAGCTCTCAAACTTCTTCTTATTTGCCTTTCCTTACATAAATTAATGAAAAGAAATGCCAAAAATCCAGGAAATGACAAACCCTTATCGTTTATCTGCCTCAAAATCATATTTCAATGTAATCCATGCTGCTCTTGGTGCTCCAGGCGCAACAAAAGTGGTTGAATTCCAATCATTAGAGTTGTAGTTGAAGCCACTCGCACCAGTCACACCATTGATCGATGGCGAGAATGGATTGATGTCCAACCGAGAAGCGCTGTAATACTCTTTATTCAGAAGATTGTTGATAGTCAGGTTGGCGATCCAGCCGTTGCCAAAGTTGTATGTGGTGTTAAAGTTAAATACCGCATACCCTGGGGTTTTTCCATCGCCGATAAAACGCCTAGTTACGGTATATGGATTTAGCCCTCCAGTTACCCAGGATTGCACTACACCGCCACGGTGCTTGTTGTTCTCATTACCACGCGCATAGGAAGAACTGTGTGCCACCATGTTGAGACCAAGATGCCACTTGTCAGTCGCCTGATAGCCCAGATTAAGATTAATGTTATGCAATGGAATACCCGGCATTCGATTGCCAGGATTTATCGTCATCAGATCCATATCAGGTAAGTTTGGGTCGTGATTAACGGAGCTATTGTCCGCATTGGCGACTTTTACCGTGCTCAGGAAAGTCGCATCGGTCAGCGCATAATTCGCTTTAAAATCGAATTTCCCTTCTCTGCCTGACAGACCAAGCTCCAGACCCTGACGACGCGTCCTGCCAATAGTGTCAAAGAAACTCATGGTGGAGGTATAGCTGACGAAATAGATATCGTCGAATAGATTTGTGCGATAAATGCTGGCATTCCAGTCCCAACCGTTAACCAGCTTGCCACGGGCACCCAACTCCATAGTACGGGCTACGATCTGCGGCAGATAAGGGTCGCCAGACAGCGTGGTAGGAAGGGTACAAGCACGTTTGTGATATAGACTGGCAGGGCGGTAAACATTGGTTCCATCTGAAAGAGTTCCACTGAAAACTGGCGTATCATCGAACGCACACCCCAGTTCGATTGCGGACGGGGTACGTGTGCCCTGATTCCAATTAGCATAAAAATTAAAATGCTCGACTGGCGACCAACTCACTCCGAACGATGGATTTAGCTTGTGGAAAGTCGCCATCTCTTTCTCATAAGGATCGAAAACACCCGCTGTCAATTCGCTATCAATCAGTGGATTTTCCAGCAGATAGCTGTCGCATGAATCCAGACCTGCGCCAGCACATAGCAAGTACTGCATATATTCCGAGTAATAACTCATTAAATCTCTGGTATCGGTGTAGTGACGCACCCGCATATTGGTCATTACTTTTGTGTAGTTATAGCGTGCACTGGTTGAAATGTGCAGCGAGTCAACAGGAGTAAAGGTTTCACTAAAATAGAGACTTCGTGTGTTACTACTGCCATTAAACTCGTTGTTGTATATAGGAACTTGGGCAGCAGAAAATTCTGTCCCTATTTCATCTGGAGCGAGATAGGCCTTCCGATTGGCATTCAGCATGCCCAGCATCTGCCAATTGCTGTAATTGTTTGTGGCATGATCCAACCCACCGCCAACCATGAACTTGTGCCGGCCACTGTCCCAATTGAACTGCGCGGAACCGCCCTTCACAATCTGGTCAATCTGCACATTACTGATAACTGCCGTAGGAGTACCTTCAATGTACCCAGGGCCAGCTCTGTTTGTGCCTGTCGCGCCATTTCGCTTTATAGTTTCACCATTGGCATCCAGTATCTGAATTTGTCCATTAACAAGCTGCTCAGTACTCGGATCAAGACCATCCGCACCACAGCTAGTGCCATTAATAGGCTCTGCAAATACCAAATAATGCGTAATGGTTGGATCAACGGCATCTGTCCAATAAAAATTCCCCGATGTCACAGTATTAATCCAACTGCTTGTTGAAATTGCATCATAGACAACTGAAGCATTCCCTAATCCATTTGCTGATGTGCTAACGTAAGTAGGCCCTGGCTCAGAGCCATTGGGTCCATCACCGTGAAACATCCCAGACTCAATTTTTCTCCCGGCTGTAATCATCTCAAGTGCTTCCGGCGGCAAGGCCTGATTGAAGGTGGACGGGTCAACATCCACATTGCCATCAAAATCCCCATCGGTAACCATTGCCGTTGCCAGATCACTGTAAACACCGTTTATTATCGATATCGCCACATTACTTAACCCAAGGCCAGACCCGGCGCCAAAGCCTTCATCTACAACGTAATAATCCGGGATGCCATATGAATTAGTGCTTGAATAAGCGCACACAAGGTTCTCATTAGCTCTTGGTCGACGCGTGGCAACCCCGCCATACTCTGCAAAATCCCGGTTAACATCGCCAGTGACTGCATGCCGATCACTCTTGCGGTGATAAGCCTGGCCGGTAACGCTGAAGTTGTCATTGACCTGAAAAGCACCAGCAATCTGGAATTGCAGCAGCTGATTCTTCGTCTGGTCTGGCGAGGTGAACACGCTTTCAGAGTCCTCCTTGTACATCTCGATAGGAATAAGGCCGTTGCCGATGAGGTTATTCTCGACGTAGGTCACGCTGCCATGCAGGTCAACATTATCTGTACGAAAGCTGCCCTTGCCGAAAACCTGGCGTACCTCGCTGGGGGAGTCGTTGCGCCAACCCTTTTCCTCGAAATGATTTAGAGCGAAGAAGCCGGCAACTTTACCCCTGCTTCCGCCCGTGGATAACATAGCCTGTTTGCGGCCGAAGGAGCCAGCTAGTACGCTGATATCCGTGCCGGGGTCGTCGAAGCCATTCTTGGTTCTGACAGCGATTGCGCCGCCCAAGGTGTTGAGGCCGAACACTGGGTTGGAACCGGGAAAGACGTCGATACCGGCCAGTGCGTTCATGGGGATTAGGTCCCAGTTGACAACATCGCCGAAGGGTTCATTAACACGGATACCGTCCATGAAGACTGATAGCCCCTGCGGGGTACCGATCTGCGGACTCGCGGTGAAGCCGCGATAAGTCACGTCCATCTGGAAGGGGTTGCCCTGATAGTCGTTAACGTTAACCGATTGCAGGCGGCCGTTCATGAGTTCAGCCATGGTAACGGCATGCGAATCGCGGATTTCTTCGGCCGTAATGCTTTGCACGTTACCGGGGATTTCTTCCCGCGTCAGATTCAGGCCGGGCATGGGGCCGATCTGCTTGAAGCGCGAGGCGCGGACATTGACGACATCGGTGGCGATGGTTTCGCCGAGGTCGGGCAGACCCGTGATGACGGCCGTCGAACCTGCCAGATCCGCATTCAACCCGCTCCCTGCCAGAATGCTGTTCAATGCTTCATCGCGGGTCATTTTGCCCTTGACTGCAGGCGCAGTTTTACCTTTTGCCAGGCTGCTATCGAATGCCAGACTCAAATCTGCAGCCGTGGCAAATTGCTTGAGTGAATCTGCAAGTGGTTGTGACGGCAGATCGACTTCTACCGCATCATGAAAACCGGTAGCCTCAGGAGGAGGAACACTGATATCCAGTTGCCCGCCAATGACATTGAACGACAAAGCCAATGTCAGCAGGCCTACTGCGTATCTGGAATCCTTATAGTAAAAGCCGTGCCTGCCATTCGCATGTTGCGCTTGTTTATACGCATTCCCCACGCCACTACTTCTTCCGAACTTCTGCTCTGCATTAACTACATCCCCTTCAGTGAAACGCTTTTTTGCTTTCCTCATTGCCATCCCTCTTGGTTTTATTGGACTTGCATTACTGATACAACTCTGACGGTTTGGGGTGGCAATACCCTGATGCAATTTTGCGATACTTACTCCCGAAAAATCATGGGAGTTTTTCCCGATGTGATATGAGGGATGTACCTTTTTTGTTCTTTCAGGGATGAAGACTCAGGCTGCGATGTGCGGTCATCAGTTGTGGGCGTGAGAGCTCCAGCCAATTAATATTCAAGCCACAGAGCACGCAGAACTCACAAAAAGAAGAGACTGGCAACAAAAGAGCTTAGGAGCACAGGGGGGGGGGAGACAGATATTGCAATCCAACATATGCATTCCAGACTGACTGTATGGCCAGGCCTTAAGAATTGAGTCTGTAGGGTAGGCAATGAATTCCACCCTACAGACTGCGGCTATTTAGAGATTTGCCTGACGCGGCTCTCACCATGTAGCGTGAAGCTACTTTCCCACAATAACTCCGGACAGATTTAAGCAAGCCGACTTTACTTCAAAACAAATCGGTCATACAAAGATCGGGGTGACCATAGATTTATGGATGTCAGAATCACCAAAGGTTGTAAACAACTTGACTTGGGGAGATTTGTTATTACAATTTGAGAATTAAATTATCAATTTGTAATATATGATCCCGCGTCAAGCTACTTCCATCCTTCAGACATTGGCACTGGGCTATCCGGTATTAGCCATCACAGGTCCACGCCAGGCGGGAAAAACTACGCTTGCACAAGCGACCTTTCCCGATAAACGGTATGTATCGCTGGAAGATCCTGACGAGCGAGCATTTGCTGAAGAAGACCCGCGCGGTTTTCTGGCGCGCTTTCCCAACGGGGCCATCCTGGATGAAGCACAGCGCTGCCCGGCATTGTTCTCATACCTTCAGACAATTGTCGACGCCGAGAAGCGCATGGGCATGTTCATACTTACAGGATCGCAGCAGTTCGGCTTGCTAACTAACATTACCCAGACACTGGCAGGCCGTGTCGGCATGATTCAACTTCTGCCTTTTTCCCTTCAGGAACTTCAGCAGGGGTCAATCCCCATAGGAAATCTAGATGAGCTGTTGTGGCGTGGCATGTACCCGCCTATCTACGATCGAGACCTCGACCCGGAACGATGGTTAGCCAACTATGTGATGACCTATCTCGAACGCGATGTGCGGCAGATTATCTCGGTCCATAATTTGAACCTGTTCCAGCGCTTCATTAAGTTGTGCGCCGCTCGCTGCGGGCAATTGCTCAATCTGTCGAACTTGGCAAACGATTGTGGCATTACACATGGCACGGTGCGCAGTTGGTTATCGGTTTTGGAAGCGAGTTACGTTGTATTCCTGCTGCAGCCGCATCATCGAAATTTTGGCAAACGCCTGGTGAAGACGCCAAAACTATACTTTTATGACACAGGCTTGGCCGCCTTCCTTTTGGGAATCAAGAACCCAGAACATCTTTCGATACATTCCTCGCGCGGCGCACTCTTTGAAAACTTTGTGATCGGCGAACTATTGAAGCGAAGATATCACCATGGATTACCGTCCAACCTGTATTTCTGGAGAAACAACACCGGTAATGAAATTGATGTACTAATCGAACAAGGTGAAAAATTGCAACCGGTGGAAATCAAGTCGAGTCAGACATTCAGCCCGGATTTCCTGAATGGGCTTAGTACATGGGCCAGCTATGCTGGCGGATTGTCTACCAAGCCGACGCTGGTATATGGTGGAGACAAAAACATGACGAGGAATGGCGTCGAGGTTCAATCCTGGTTAAACATCCAGACTGTCGAATAATCCTTGATTCTGTTTGCATTACCGCCGCAATAGTTGCGTGCCCTCTTTGGTTTCACTGACGCGAACCTCGGCAATTTTCGGCAGCACCTGCAGGAAGCTTTCAATGTCCGCTATCTGTACCACGGCCGTCACGTGCTGTGTATTTTGATCTACAGCGACGATTGGTTTTTCGCGATATCTCGACAGTGTTTCGGCAACCTCGCCCATGCTTGCCTGCTCGAACACAATAGTTCCCAGTTGGAAAGCAAAGGCATCATCGGCATTGCGATTACTGCGTCTCGGCTCCTTGCCTGCATGCACTTCAGCCACTTCGCCGTCATTCAGTATCATGGGCGCAAAGAGAACTTTTTCGTTGGCATCCCGGGATTCAACCCTGACGCGGCCATGCTTGACGCTCACCCGCACCTTGCTACTGAGCCGGTTGACGGCAAAGTTGGTTCCCAGCACGGTGACACTGGCAAGGCCACTATCGACGATGAATGGGCGTGAAGGATCCTTGCTCACATCGAGGATGACCTCGCCACGCTTGAGCGTAAGCAATCGCTTGTTGCGGAAATAGGCGATATCGACACTGGTGTCGGCATTCATAATCAGCTCCGTACCATCCGCCAGCAGTTGATGGCCGGTCTCGCCGATACCGGTAACGCTTGCCTGCACATACCAGGGCTGTGTCCATTCACGCCACGCCACTTGCCCAAGCAGGCCACAGCTCACGAACAGGAATAAACCCACTAATCCGCGCGCAATCGTCTTGCGATACTTTTCTTTCAATGCAGCGCTCTTGCGCTCAAGCGCATCTGCCAGTGATTGCATCCTATGGGTAGAGTCGAAGTCGTCCCACGTCTCCGCAAACGCTTCATATTCGCTGGCATGGGCAGGGTCGGACATCAACCATGCTTCGAACCGGCCACGGTCGGGATGATCGGGCGCAGCATGCTGCATACGCATAAACCAGCGCGCAGCTTCTTCTCGCAAACGTTTGGAGGCAGGTGACATAAGGTTTTGAAACCGGATGTGATGGAATCAGGAGAGCAACAAATCGCGGCTTGCCCGCAAATCGATCAGTGCCCGCATGATATGCCGCTCCACCATATTGAGCGAAATACCGAGGTGATCCGCTATCTCCTGCTGGCCAAGGCCTTCGATACGGAAAAGCCGGAACACCTCGCGACAACGTGGCGGCAGGCAATCGATAATGCGCTGCAAGGCTTGTAGCCGCTGCTGTAAGTCGGCAAGGTGCTCGGGGGAAGGGGCCAGATATTGCTCCGGCATGTTCTCGATACCCTGCCCTGTCCCATGAATTTCTGTTTCATCGGATATAAGCGGAACAAAGCGCGACATCTCATGATAAGTGTCTGCCAGCACATTACGCACGACCGTACGCAGATAAGCATGCGGCTTTTCAATATTGTCGCGGTTTTTGGTCAGCGCAAAGCGCAATAAAGCATCGTGCAACACATCGTTAGCGGTATGCACACAGTGTGTATGCCGATAAATTCCGGGCAACAGATTAGTGTAGGCCCAGCGCAAATCCAATCCATACCAGTACATGATGATTACCCTATACAAACCAACATCGAAAATATCCGTGGTGTTTTGCTTTATGCGAGACGCCAGCTGAAAACCCTGCAAGGCTATTGCTCTGCAGCAACTGCGGATTTCCACTGACTGTCGGGACAAGCTCTTAAAGAATTCTTTGCAAAAAATGTGCCTGAATTCAAAAATTATTCAAGATGCTGATTAAATTAGACTTTATAAAAATAGCAGGACTGCCATTTATGAAATTTGGTTGTGTACAACCAATTCAATGGCTGTATACAACCAACTGGGGATTGGGATTGAGACTGATATCTCTGCAGCAGGATGATGCGGCAACAGTGAGCGGCTGGTTTCAACTTTCCAGTTTGAAATCCACCGGCACCACTACAGTAAAGGACTTTCTGGACAAATCGCCCCGCACAGGCAAGGCATCGATTGCTTTTTTCAACATCGCCAGCGCCGCATCGTCCAACACCTTGTGTCCGCTACCGGGTTCAAGTAACACGATCTCTACCAAGCGGCCCTTGCTAAACCGTGCGCTGACCAGTGCCGTACCCTGCAAATTACGGCGGATGGCGATTTGCGGATAGGTTTTGTTTTTCGAGATCATGTCATGCAACAACTGGCCGTAACCTTTCCAGGCTTCGTCCTGATTGGCCACCTCGAATTGAGCATTAGGGTCCGGCTCACCCGGCACCCCCGATTGACTGCTCACCTCGGATGGCGGCGGAGCATCTGCCGATTCCGAGGATGCCAGGACTGGCGGCGGGGATGGAGTTGCAGCCTTTTCTTCGGTCGTCTCGGTCTGCTCTTCGAATACCGGCACTTCCAATTGAGCCGGTGACATTTCGTTCCTGGTGGCTAGTATCGGCTTATTGACCTTCTCCGGCTTGGCTACAGGTTTGGGAGGCGTAACAGGTTGCGGAGGAGTCTCGGGTTGCGGCAGCTCGGGCTGGGCCGGTGTCTCGGCTTCACGCATCTGCGCCATCTGCACTGCAATCCGCACCTGTGCCGGTGCGGATGCATGTTCAAGCAATGGCAGCAACAGAAACAACCCGGCATGCAGCGCCAAAGCCAGGCAGAAGGCCGGGAACAGGCGTTCTGAAGCGAGCTTCTGCTGCGCGGAGAAATCCGGAATGCTTGCCGTCATTTCAATTGACTACCCGATCCATATTAATTGCAGGCCCATATTGATCGCAGACTCGTATCTATCGCACAGCTTCCGGCAGCATGACAAAGGTAAACCGGCTGATGCCCGCACGCTGGGTGGCGGCCATGACCTTGGCGACGATGCCGTACTCGACCTTCTCGTCGGCGAATATCTCGACGGTTGCATCCGCGTTGCCTGCAACCCGCCGCAGTCGGGCATCGAGTTCGCTCTGCGAAACGCCGATATCGTTAAAGTAAAGGGTGCCGTCCCCAGTGACGCTGACACGTGCCGATTCCAACTGGGTGGTGGAGAGATCGGCGGTCGCTCTGGGGAGGTTCACGGGGACGGCATTCATCAGCAACGGTGCCGTTACGATAAAAACGGTGAGCAGTACCAACATGACATCCACCAGGGGCGTCACGTTAATCTCGCTCATCATGTTGTCATCACCGCCCGGGGTCATTGCCATATTGAGTTCTTTCTCTGTCTAAAGCGTAAAGCAGACTTGCTAGTGTAAAAAGACCTCCGGCAAGCCGGAGGGGTAGAGGGGAGAGTTCTGAGACAGCTCAACTTTCCAATGCAGCAGGTTATTCACAGCTTCTGCTTTGCCCTGATTCCCCATGAAAGCTTTTCACTTTGTTCCCTCGATTTTGTTTGCCCTCAAGGCTCGCGCCTTGCACCCGACTTGAGTACCAAGTGGTGAAAGGCAGAAGCGAAGTTGTCCATGGTGGCGGCCGACAGGCGCACTTTGCGCAGGAAGTAGTTATAAGCCAACACGGCTGGCACGGCTGTCGCAATGCCGATGGCGGTAGCGATCAACGCCTCGCCGATAGGCCCGGCCACGACATCAAGGCCGGCTGAGCCGGCGGCAGAGATATTCTTGAGCGCATTCATGATGCCCCAGACAGTGCCGAACAAACCGATGAAAGGCGCTGTAGAACCGACACTGGCAAGAACGGAAAGGCCGTTCTCCATCCGCGCCTGCTCGATATGCGATTGCTGCTTGAGCGCATGCAGCAACATTTCGCGTTTGTCGTCGGTAGGAACCTGAACCGCCAGACGCTGCCACGAAGCCAACTCATCCAGGCCGGACTGACAGACGCGCGCCAGCCGACCCTTGGCCGATTGCATGACGCCCAGCAGTTCCTGCACGTGAGTTGCCTTGGCGAAAGCCTGCAGAAACTGGCGATCATCGCCCGCGTTGCGGTAAAAAGCGACGAACTTGGCAATGCCGACTGTCCAGATCAGCAGCGACAACAGGGCGAGAAAGATAAGTACGGCATCGACAATATCGGGAACTGCATCCATAAGGTTTTTCCTCGGCTTGAATATGTAACTTGTTTGTGTTGATTCAGTGCGCCTGCGTCTTGCCGGCCAATACTGCTTTTTGCATACGCGAGACAATAAGTTCTATCTCCCAGCTTTGCAGATCGCCATGCTGCATGCTTTCCCAGGCGCTGTGCAACGCTTCCACCACGTCTTCCGGCACTTCGGCCACATGGTTCAGCGCGTCGCACGTGCATCCAAGTTTCTGCAACATGTTGATGGCGTGTGTCGGATCGATATCCATGATCTGTCCAGCTTGGAACCTCTAAAAATTCGTTCTTGTTACCTGTATGACTGCAATCCAAAACAGTTCCCTGATGTCCTGCACAGAAGAATTTTCCGTATTGCAATCTCCCACGGACAATTTACCCAGCCTCATCGCCGCTTATCCGCATTGAAGTCATATTTCACGGTGATCCAAGCCGCACGTGGCGCCCCCGGCGCGACGAAGGTGGTGGACTGCCAATCGTTGGAGTTGTAGTTGAATCCGCTAGCTCCAATTGCGCCGTTGATGGACGGCGAGAACGGGTTGATGTCGAGGCGTGAGGCGCTGAAATACTCCTTGTCCAGCAGGTTGTTGACTGTCAGGTTGGCAAGCCAGCCGTTGCCGAAGTCATAGCTGGTGTTGAGGTTGAACACCGCGTAGCCAGGCGTCTTGCCATCGCCGTTAAAGCGGCGAGTGACTGTAATCGTTTGGTTTGTATTGCCTGGATCAGACTTGATGATGCTTTGCGTAGTCCCTCCTCGATGCTCGTTGTTCTCATTACCGCGGGCGTACGACCAGCTATGCGCCACCATGGTGAGCCCGATGCGCCATTTGTCGGTGGCCTGGTAACCCAGATTGAGGTTGATGTTGTGCAGTGGAATGCCCGGCATGCGGTCGCCCGGCTCGACAGTCATCATGTTCCAGTCCGGATCTTTGGTGGAGACATGATTGACCGAACTGTTGTCGGCGTTGGCAATCTTCGTCATGGCCTCAAAGGTAGCATCCGTCAACGAATAGTTGGCCTTGAAATCCCACTTGCCTTCCTTGCCGCCCAGACCCATCTCCACCCCACGCCGGCGAGTCTTGCCGATGGTGTCGAAGAAACTCTGGGTGGCGGTGTAGGCGACGAAGTAGATATCGTCATTCAGGTTGGTGTTATAGACGCTGGCATTCCAGTCCCAGCCGTTGGCCAGTTTGCCGCGCGCACCGAACTCCAGCGTACGCGCCACCACTTGCGGCAAGTAAGGATCGCCGGACAATGCAGTAGGCAGCGTACAGGCGCGTCCGCTAACCAGGCTGCGCGGCATAGGATTGATCTTGTTTCCAGTCAATGGATTGGTAGTAACTACTGTATCGTCGAAAGCGCAACCCAATTCAATAGCGGACGGCGTCCTGGTGCCCTGATTCCAATTGCCGTACAGGTTGAGCGTGTCATGCGGCGACCAGCTCACCCCGAACGACGGATTGACCTTGTGATAGGTGGCGACTTCCTTTTCCCACGGGTCGTAGTATTCGGAACCGCCATAGGATCCGCCCGCAATATAGTCAGGGTCGGGTACCGGGTTGTTCAGCAAGTCCTGATTGCAGTCTGCAAGCGTCGCACCGTCGCACAGCAAGTATTGCATCCAGGAAGCAGTTCCCTGAGACAAACTGATATCCCGGGTATTTCTGCGTACCCGCATATTGGTCATTACCCGTGTGTAGTTGTAACGCGCACTGGCCGAGACATGCAGGCGCTCAACGGGGGTAAATGTCTCGCTCAAATAGGCGCTACGTGTCTTGCTGCTACCATTGAAATCATTGTTGTGTACCGGGAAGCGTGCACCGGCAAACTCCGCGCCGATCTCGTCCGGAGCCGCATAGGCCTTGCGGTCGGCGTTGAGCAGCGCCAGTATCTGGGAATTGGTGTAGGTATTGGTGGCGTAGTCCTGGGAAGTGCCCAGCATGAACTTGTGGCGCCCACTATCCCAGTTGAACTGCATGGAACCGCCGCGAATGATCTGGCCGATGTCTACGCTGGAGAGCACTGCATTGGGGGTGCCGTCTTCATAACCGGCACCGGTACCTTTGGGCTCAAAAGCGCCATTGCGCTTGATGAAGTTACCGTCGGAATCCAACACCCGGATCTGGCCACCGACCATCTGCACATCACTTCCCAAAGTACCTGCACCACAATCCGGCCCATTCAGGGGCGCTGCCGCTATCAGGGCATATGCCGCGAAAGGATCCCCCGTATCCGTGAAATAAGCTGGCGCATCCTGATTCACCAGATTGTTTAACCATGAACCGCCACGATCCGGAAGCATGCCGGTATAAATAGCGGACGGTTCGAAATTTCCATTAAGCGTATTGCTTGCGTAGCCTGCACCAGTGCCAAAACTGCCTTGCTCCCCATTGAACATGTACTGTTCAAAGGCTGTGGCTGCTGCAAGAAATTGCGCCTCGGCATTGAGCGTCTGGTTAAGCGTGGAAGGATCCAGCGAACCATCGGCGATGGCGTCCGCGACATCGTAATCGCCGTCGCCATCAAGATCGTAGCTCGTGTTTCCCGCAGAATAATCCAGCGCGTTCAGCATCGTCATGCTGAACCCACTGAATATGGAAGGCGCTACGTAATAGTCCGGAATTCGGTAAGAATTGGTGCTGGCGAAGGCGCATACCGGTTTCTCACCGGGTTTCGGGCGACGCGTAGCAAAACTATTCTTTCCAAAGCCATCAGAGTCAGCGAAATCCCGATTGATATCCCCCGTCACCGCCTTGCGATCGCTCTTGCGGCGGTAGACCTGGCCGGTGATGCTGAAGTTATCATTGACCTGAAAAGCACCGGCAATCTGGTATTGCAGCAATTCGTTCTTGGTTTTGTCGGGCGAGGTGAAGACGCTTTCCTTGTCCTGATCGTACATTTCCTTCGGTACCAGGCCGTTACCGATAAGGTCGTTCCCCGCATAAGTGATGCTGCCGTGAAGATCCAGGTTATCGGTGCGCAGGCTGGCCTTGCCGAATGCCTGCATGACCTCGCTTGGGGAGTTGTTTCGCCAGCCGTCCTCCTCGAAGCGGTTGAGGGCGAAGAAGCCCCCTACGCGGCCATTGTTGCCGCCGGTGGAAAGCATGACCTGCTTGCGGCCGAAGGAGCCGCCAAGCACCTGGATATCCGTACCGGGGTCATCGAAGCCGTTCTTGGTGCGCACGGCAATGGCCCCGCCCAGGGTATTGAGTCCGAACACGGGGTTGGAGCCGGGAAAGACGTCGATACCTGCCAGCGCGTTCATGGGGATCAGGTCCCAGTTCACTACATCGCCGAACGGTTCGTTAACGCGGATGCCGTCCATGAAAACCGATAGCCCTTGCGGGGTACCGATCTGCGGGCCGGCGGTAAAGCCGCGGTAGGTGATGTCCATCTGGAAGGGGTTGCCCTGATAGTCATTGACGTTGACGGACTGCAACCGGGAGTTGAGCAGTTCGGCCATGGTCATGGCTTTGGATTCCTTGATTTCCTCGGCCGTAATGCTTTGTACGTTGCCGGGGATTTCTTCCCGCGTCAGATTGAGGCCGGGCATGGGGCCGATCTGCTTGAAGCGCGAGGCACGGACATTGACGACATCGGTGGCGATGGTTTCACCGAGGTCGGGCAGTGATCCATTCGATGCCGGCAGCGGCCGCACCTTATCGAGGAAATAGCCACCGTGCTGGTCGCTGACGGCTTCCAGCCCGGAACCTTTGAGCAATTCAGAGAAGCCATCCATGATGCCAAATCTACCTTTGAGGCCCCGGGTTTCCTTGCCTTCCACCATGGCAGGCTCAAAGGCTAGCGGTATGCCTGAGGTTTTGGCGAAGCGGTTCAATGCCTGCGTTAAAGAGCCGGCAGGAATATCGTAGGTTTTTGTTTGCGAAGCGTAGCTTGACGACTCAGCAGCGCTATCAGCCTGCGCGTGTACATTAACGGCGAGTAGCCCGGTAGCGATGGCCGCAGCCACTGCCTTGCCGAGGGTTGGTGATATGGAGGCTTTTCGTGTGCTTTTCATCAGGAATGTCCATTTGGTTTTTTCGTTCTTATTTGCTATGACGAACGAGAATCCGGAAGGGACAGTCTGTGACTGAAAATTTTTGCGCGATCTTTGCCTGCGGCTGTTTCAGCAACCGGCAGAAGTCCATCAACGCGGGTGGATATCCACCGATTCGGCAGAAGAATGGTCGATGCGGATAGGCAGGAGTTCTGCCAGCATTTCCAACGCACGGTCGGTGTCTTTCAGCGGCAGCACACCGGAGACGCGCATATCGGCGATGTCGTCCGGGTTGAAGCGGATACTTCCCTTGCGATAACGCTGAAGTTCGGCCAGCACTTCGGCCAAGCGCTGGTCGTCTACTGCCAGGAAGCCCGCAGTCCACCCGGTCGCGGATTCAAGATCGACTGGCCGTGAAGCAAGAATGCTGTCTTTGGTGATTTGCGTGCCTTCGGCTGCGTGCAGACGCACACATTGTTTTTCGGCTTTATTGAAGATGCGCGGAGCGCTGCATGCCTCGACGACCGATTCGACCACGGCAACATCGGTGGCGTCTCCGACACGCTTGACTATAAATTGCGTACCCAGCGCCCTGGCCGTGCCGTGGGCGGTTTCCACAATAAAAGGCTTGGCGGCATCCCCCGCGACTTCAACCAGAATCTCGCCCTGATGCAGGGTAATGCGTCTTTCCGTCTCGCTGAAATCCACGTCCATGGCTGTGTAGGTGTTCAGGATAATCCGACTGTCATCCGCCAGCTCGACCACTTGCTGCTGCCCGACCTCGGTACGATAATCCGCCAGCATGTAGCGCGCCTTATCGGTTTGCACGGCCAACGCGCCAGCTGCAACCAGCACGATACCCAGCGCAACCGACCCGGCAAGTGATTTTCTGCGCCTGCCCCCTGTCGGTGCCGATTGCAGGGCAACCTCCAGCGCCTTCATCGCCGGTGCCGGCTGCAGGCCGTCGAATTTGGCCAGCATCGCTTGCAGCTGCGCATAGGCTTCCGCATGCGCCTCGTGCTGGTTGCGCCAGCGCTCGAACTCTGCGCGGTCAGCGTCAGCCACATCTTCGGCATGCAATCGCACATGCCAGTATGCGGCGCGCTCAATAACCTCGGGGCTCGGCTTGAAATCCATTATTTATCAGGGCTGCGCGTCAGTCATGATTGCGCGTAAGAGGCCATGCAGCAATGCACCATGACCTGCGCAATATATTTCTTCACCATGCTGACGGAGATATTCATGCTCATGGCGATTTCGGCATAGGCCATATTTTCAAGGCGGCTCAGCAAGAATGCGCGGCGGGCTTTTTCCGGCACGCCTTCCAGCATTTGCGCGATTGCATTCAAGGTCTCGACAGCTTCGCGGTAGTGTTCTGGAGAGTGGTCATAAGCTTCTGTTTGAACTAAGGCTAGCGCTTCCAGATAGACCTGTTCAATGTTGCGCCTTCGTACCAGGTCGATCATCAGCCGCGTGGCCGTGGTAGTCAGGTACGCACGCGGCTCATGGATATCGCCAATATCTCCCTTTTGCATGATGCGGCAGAAAGTGTCATGGGTCAGGTCTTCCGCATCCGACCCGCAACCGAGCTTCTTGCGTAGCCATCCGAATAACCAGACATTGTGCGCCCGGTATAACTCGGTAATTAAAGACTCCCCACCCAGAACAGCGGTGCTCATGGCACCTGTTTGCAAGTCCCTCTGAATTGATATGTTACTCAACTGCCATTCCTCCGACATGATGAGCGGCATCTCCCCAGAAGTTACTCCCTCATGCATACGCCCAATAAAACCGTGCAGTAGCTCACGGCCAAACGTTTTAACAGACTAAAGCACTCAGCAAAAACCGCGCCATTCCCATTACGATGGAATAACACAATGTTTTTATTAAGTTATATATGCGGGATTGTTCGGATGAAACGACAAAGTCTGGTTGTATACAACCAACACATTGGTTATATACAACCAAACGAGCGCAACCACCTGAGCGCATCCAATAATGCACTTTGGCGGCAGGCATGGCCTGATGCAGATGGGGAAGATTCGTACGCAGGATAAAACCAGGGCTGTTAAACGTCCCGGCAACACCGCTCAAAAAAACAGATCGACCGTACCGGAAATTTCAGGGAAACAACAAGCGGTCTTTATGAAATGGCTTTAGCCTATGCCCAGTTCGGCACGTGCGATACGTGCCTGATTCAGGGTACTTTCCGTATCACGGCCCAGCACGGTGAAGTGCCCCATCTTGCGGCCCGGGCGTGCTTCATGTTTGCCGTAAAGATGCAGCTTGAGGTTCGGATGGGCAAAGGATTTATCCCACGCCGGTTCGGCACCTTTCCAGACATCGCCAAGAATGTTCACCATCACGGCATGGCTATGCAAATGACTGTCACCCAGCGGCAGGCCGGTCAGCGCGCGCACTTGCTGCTCGAACTGGTTGGTGACACAGGCGTCGATGGTGTAGTGGCCTGAGTTGTGCGGACGCGGCGCCATCTCATTGACCAGCAGCTTGCCGCCGGAAACAAAAAACTCGACACCGAGCACACCGACATAATCCAGTTTTTCTGCAATCGTAATGGCCAGCGCCTGCGCCTTGGCCTTGATCACTTCCGTCGCCCTTGCCGGTGCGATGGTCACGTCCAGTATGCCGTTCAAATGGCTGTTCTCCGCCAATGGGAATGCGGAAACCTTGCCCTGCGCATCGCGCGCCAGCACCACCGAAACTTCATAATCCAGCGCCAGCATCTGCTCCAGCACGCAGGTCTCTTGCTTGAACTGGGCAAACGCCTGCTGCGCTTCCTGCCGGCTTTTCACACGGGCCTGACCTTTGCCGTCGTAACCGAAGCGCGCCACTTTGAGCACGGCCGGATAGATTGAACTGTCATCAGCAGGCAAGTCATTTTCTGTATTGATAACGACAAATGCACCGACCGGCAATCCCGCATCACGGAAAAACGTCTTCTCCGAGACTCGATGCTGGGCAATCGCCACGGCTGAAGCACTTGGCCTCACCGTGCAATGCTGCGTCAGCTGTTCCAGCGTGGTAGCGGGTACATTCTCGAACTCGGTCGTTACGGCCGCACAAGTCTCTGCCAGCTGCTTCAGTGCTGCGGCGTCATCGTATGCGGCACACAAATGCACATCGGCAATCCTGCCGGCAGGGCTGTTTTTATCCGGGTCCAGCACGGTGACCTTGTAGCCCATCTCATGAGCGGCAATGACAAAGAACCGGCCTAGCTGGCCACCGCCCAGCATGCCGAGCATGGCGGGAGGCAAAATGGCGTTTTTACTCAAGATAACTCCACGAAAAATTCTTAAAACCTGGACTTGTTACGAAAAGATCAGACTTGTTTATCAAGGCTGCTCGGAAAGCGTCATGGACATGACCTTTTCCGTCTGCGCCGATCTAAATGCCGCCAGCTTCTGAGCCAGGGCCTTGTCATCATTGGCCAGTATGGATGCTGCAAACAATCCGGCATTGGCGGCACCGGCCTCGCCGATGGCGAAGGTCGCGACCGGGATACCCTTGGGCATCTGTACGATCGAGAGCAGGGAATCCTGTCCATTCAGATGTTTGGACGGCACCGGCACACCGAGTACCGGCAATGTCGTCTTGGAGGCCACCATACCCGGCAAATGGGCCGCGCCGCCAGCGCCGGCTATGATCACCCTGTAGCCGTTGGCTGCTGCGCTCTCGGCAAACTCAAACATCAGGTCTGGTGTTCGATGAGCCGAAACCACTCTGGCCTCATAGGCAACGCCGAGATCTGCCAGCATCTGTGCCGCGGCTTTCATCACCGGCCAGTCACTGTCCGAGCCCATGATGATGGCGACTAATGGTTTTTTGTCGGTCATGTTTCGTCCTTTATGCCAAGACTACAAGATTGTCACGGTGTATCAACTCAGGTTCATCGATATAGCCAAGTGTCTTTTCTATCTCACTGCTTGGCTTGCGCAGAATGCGTGCTGTTTCAGCGGCATTATAATTGACCAGGCCGCGGGCGATCTCCTTGCCATCAGGGTCGACACAGGCAACCACGTCACCGCGATCGAAGCTGCCTTCGACCTTGACCACGCCTATCGGCAACAGGCTCTTGCCATCCTGCAGCAGCGCCTTGCTTGCTCCCGCATCCAGCATGACCTTGCCAGCCACCCGCAAGTGGTCGGCCAGCCATTGTTTTCTGGCCAGGGTCTTGATCTGTTCGGCATGCAGATGCGTGCCTATGCGTTCACCGGCTGCCAGTCTGAGCAGAACGTCAGACTCACGGCCAGAGGCAATGATGGTACCGGCACCGCTACGGGCGGCGCGCTTGGCGGCCAACACCTTGGTCAGCATGCCGCCGCTGCCGATAGCGCTACCAGCACCACCCGCCATTTTTTCCAGTGCAGGATTACCCGCAGTCTCGCGTTCGACGAACACAGCATCGGCATGCTTGCGTGGGTCAGCTGAATACAGGCCGGACTGATCGGTCAGGATGACCAGCACATCGGCTTCGATCAGGTTGGCCACCAGCGAAGCCAGGGTATCGTTATCGCCAAAACGGATTTCATCGGTGACGACGGTATCGTTCTCGTTGATGATGGGAATGACGTTGAGGTCAAGCAGGGTGCGCAGCGTACTGCGCGCGTTGAGATAACGTTTGCGGTCGGCCAGGTCCTCATGTGTCAGCAGCACTTGTGCCGTGTGCAGCCCGTGCTGCGAAAAACACGACTCATACATCTGCACCAGACCCATTTGGCCAACGGCCGCAGCAGCCTGCAATTCATTGATATTGGTCGGACGCTTCTTCCAGCCCAGTCTTTGCATGCCTTCCGCCACCGCACCGCTGGAAACCAGCACGACCTCGCGCTTCTGTTTCACCAACTGGGAAATTTGTGTCACCCAGGCCGAAATCGCAGCCCGATCCAAGCCCTGACCATCATTGGTCACCAGGCTGGAGCCGACCTTTACGACCAGCGTCTGTGCATCAGTCAGTAGGGAGTTCATTTTGTGTGGACTCTTCTTCTATTCGCTTTGTATTGTCCAGATGCTCCATGATGGCGTAAATCAGCTCCTTGGTGCCGGTGCCACTGATGGCAGAAATGGCGAAACAAGGGCCGTCCCAGTCATAATCCCGAATGAACTGCTTGATCGTCGCATCCGGGTCTTCCAGCATGTCGACTTTATTCAGGATCAGCCAACGCGGTTTATTATAAAGTTCTTCGTCATACTTCTTTAATTCCTCGACGATCGCCCGAGCTTCCTGCACCGGGTCAACCGATTCGTCATAAGGCGCAATATCGACGATGTGCAGCAAGAGGCGTGTTCGAGCCAAATGACGCAGGAAACGATGACCAAGGCCGGCACCTTCGGCTGCACCTTCGATCAGACCTGGAATGTCGGCAATCACGAAGCTGCGATTGGTATCCACGCGCACCACGCCCAGATTCGGATGCAGCGTAGTAAACGGATAATCCGCCACTTTCGGTTTGGCAGCCGAGACTGAACGGATAAAGGTCGATTTGCCGGCGTTAGGCATGCCCAGCAGGCCAACATCGGCCAGCACCTTGAGCTCCATATAAAGCTCGAACTCTTCACCCGGCTCACCTGGCGTACATTGCCGTGGCGCGCGGTTGGTACTGGTCTTGAAGTGGATATTGCCCAGGCCGCCGTTCCCGCCTTTTGCCAGCAGCACTTTCTGGCCGTTCTCGGCCAAATCGACCAACATCTGACCCGTGGACTTATCGCTAATGACCGTGCCAACCGGGACACGCAACACCATGTCCTCACCCTTGGCACCATAGCAATCCGAACTGCGACCATTCTCGCCACGCTGCGCACGGAATGTACGTGTATACCGGTAGTCCACCAGCGTGTTGATGTTCAGATCGGCGACTACGAATATCGAACCACCTCGACCGCCATCACCCCCACTGGGGCCACCCATGGGCTCATATTTTTCACGACGAAACGTCGCGGCGCCGTTGCCGCCGTCGCCGGCGTAGACCTTGATTGTTGCTTCGTCGATGAATTTCATATTAAAAATGGCGGCAATTGCCGGCATGGGCCAGCATAGCGCTCAATCCTTGTTGTACTGCATTGTACTGTTTTCATGCACAGACCTCTCAAACTGAAAAATCCATACTTCTCCGAACAGCATAAACAAAAAAGCCCTATCTGACCGATAGGGCTTTTGCGCAGCTTCTACGTGCTTAAACCGGAACGATATTGACCAGCTTGCGACGCAAAGCACCCTTGACGCAGAATGTTACCTTGCCATCAACCTTGGCGAACAAGGTGTGATCCTTGCCCATACCGACGTTTTCACCGGCATGCATACGAGTACCACGTTGACGAACGATGATGCTGCCTGCAGAAACCACTTGTTCACCAAAGGCCTTTACGCCCAGTCGTTGTGAATGGGAATCGCGACCGTTACGGGAACTACCACCTGCTTTTTTATGTGCCATGTTCTATTCCTTTACTCAGCTGCTGCCGCTTTGGCTTTGGAGGCTTTTGCCGGCTTCTTCGCAGCGGCCCCGATTGCACCGATTTCGATTTCAGTGAAATCCTGACGGTGACCTTGAGTCTTGCGGTAATGTTTACGACGACGGAATTTGAAGATCATGACCTTGTCGCCACGACCGTGAGCAAGCACCTTGGCCTGCACACTTGCACCGTCAATCAGGGGGGCACCGATGGTCACATTATCACCATCAGCTACCATTAATACCTGGTCCAGAGTGATGTCGCTGCCGACTTCACCTGCCAATTTTTCAACCTTTAGCTTATCGCCAGCGGCTACACGGTACTGTTTACCGCCGGTTTTGATGACTGCATACATGATTAAGCCTCGTTCGCTACGCTTTCAAATGAATCGCGCATTATACGTAAAACACCAGAGAATGCAAAGCCATTTATCGCTTTTGTTCTAGCGTTCACGCACACATACGGCAAGTATACCAGCGCCCGGTGAATCAGCATTGAGCGGCAGGTTGATATGCTAGAATTCACGCACGCTTCAACCACGCCATATTTATAAGAGCATCACTAACAGCACCACTAAAAATTCGCCGAGAAATCACGTGTCCCTAGATTTTATCCAATCCTGCATCAAAGATGACATGGTCGCTGTCGATGCAGTCATTCGCCGCTCCCTGCATTCCGAAGTCGTACTGGTCAACCAGGTTGCTGATTACATTATCAACAGCGGCGGCAAACGTCTGCGGCCGGCGCTCGTGCTACTGTCGGCAGGCGCTTTCGGCAAGGTGACACCGGTTCATCACCAGTTGGCTGCCGTCGTCGAATTCATCCACACCGCCACACTGCTACACGATGACGTCGTTGACGAATCCGCCATGCGTCGCGGTCAGGCGACGGCCAATACCTTGTTCGGTAATGCGGCCAGCGTGCTGGTCGGCGACTTTGTCTATTCGCGTGCCTTCCAGATGATGGTGAATGTACAGAACATGCGCGTGATGGAGATTCTGGCAGAAGCCACCAACATCATCGCCGAAGGCGAAGTGCTGCAATTGCTCAATGTACATGATGCAGACGTGACGGACGAAGCCTATCTCAAGGTGATTCATTACAAAACCGCCAAGCTGTTTGAGGCAGCCACGCGCCTCGGCGCGGTCATCTGCAACGCCTCTACGCAGGACGAGCAGGCCATGGCCGAATACGGCATGCGCCTCGGCACGGCATTCCAACTGATTGATGACGTACTTGATTTGAGTGGCGAAAGTGCCGACATCGGCAAGAACCTGGGCGACGACCTGGCTGAAGGCAAGCCTACCATGCCGCTACTGATCGCCATGCGACGCGGCAACGAGCAGCAAAAAGCCACCATCCGTCGCGCCATCGAACAGGGTGGGCTGGATGATCTACCTGCCGTCCTTGATGCCGTCATCGCTACGGATGCCTTGACCGAAGTGCGCCGCATTGCCGGCGAGGAAGCGAAAAAGGGTCAAGAGGCAATTGCCCATCTTGACCCTTCAAACTATCGCCAGGCCCTGATGGAACTGGCGACGTTCGCGGTTGAACGCAATCACTAGGATCGCGCAAACCGCCAATCATCAATTCAGCGTGATCGGCTCACCACTCTCCGCGTTGTAATAACTCAGATGCGCGCATTTGCTGGTACCGGTCGTCAGTGTACCGTCAAACACCTGCTGGCCGTCGACATCGACCACCGCATAGCCATTGTGATACAACGTCACTTCGGCCTCCCGCTTACCCTGGCGTAATGCAAAGCTGACATAGCCGTCGTCTTCCTGCTCATCCAGTACTTCCCAGTTGGTTCTGCCGGTAAGCTGTTCCAGCCAGCCGGACAAGTCAACCTCGACCCGGCAGACGACAGGTTCATTCCAGCCGGACTTGATCTGGCCGTCTATCAGATTTTTCAGGTTCTCGTATTCCGTGTTCATTGTGCACCTCTTTTCTCAACTGACTCCTAGTTGGCGACGATTCGCGATATTTCAATAGCCCCAAGTCACCTAACGCACGAAGCCGCTACTGGTTACAGCAAGTTGCCATGAATTTATATCGGTGGGATGATGCATCAACTTTATCGGGGGCTTGTTCATGTTTGATGTTTTCGATCCATTGCTGAGTGCTTTCAATGCAAGTCCAGCTGTTTATATCGCTTTTGTTACCATTTTCGGCCTGATGATCGGCAGCTTTCTTAATGTGGTGATACACCGCTTACCAAAGATGATGGAACAGGACTGGCTGCGCCAATGCCAGGAATTGCAGAATCCGGACGCCCCCCCAACCGAGGAAACCGGCACCCAATACAACCTGGTCGTGCCGCGATCCGCCTGCCCCAACTGCGGTCATAAAATCACGGCGCTGGAAAACATCCCGGTCGTCAGTTATCTGTTTCTCCGCGGTAAATGTTCCGGCTGCAAAACACCCATCAGCATCCGTTACCCTCTGATCGAGACGATCACCGGCATTCTGGCTGGCATCATCGCCTGGAAATTTGGCGTATCGGGCATGGCCGTAGCGGCACTTATCTTTGCCTTTGCATTGATTGCACTGACTTTCATCGACTTCGACACACAGCTGCTGCCGGATGACATCACGCTGCCTTTGCTCTGGCTCGGACTGCTGTTCAACATCGGCGGCGGTTTCACCGACCTGCAATCGGCCGTCATCGGCGCAATGGCCGGCTATCTGGTGCTTTGGAGCATCTACTGGCTGTTCAAGCTCGTCACCGGCAAGGAAGGTATGGGATACGGCGATTTCAAGCTGCTGGCAGCCATCGGCGCCTGGTTCGGCTGGCAGCTATTGCCCGCCGTTATCCTGCTTTCATCAGTCGTCGGTTCCGTCATCGGCATCTGTTTGATGATCCTTGCCAAGCGAGGGCGTGAAGTACCAATACCCTTCGGCCCATATCTGGCACTAGGCGGTATCGCCGCCCTGTTTTGGGGCCCGCAACTCGCGCGCCTGTACCTAGCAGGTTGAAGCGCCCCATGTTTCTGGTTGGACTAACAGGTGGTATCGGCAGCGGCAAAAGTGAAGCTGCGCGCGTCTTCAGGGAACTGGGAGTGCCGGTGATTGATACTGACGCGATTGCACATGAACTGACGGCAAGCGGCCATCCCGTCCTGAAAAAAATCATCGCGCAGTTTGGCAATACTTACATGCTCGCAGACCAGAGCCTGGACCGCGCGGCATTGAGAAAAAAAGTATTTGCCGACAAGGAAGCGCGCCTGCAACTCGAGTCGATTCTGCATCCGGCGATTTACGAAGCCGTACTGCAGGCTATCCAGCAGCATTCCGAAGCACCTTATCAGGTGATCGCCGTACCTCTGCTGTTTGAAAGCGAGCGTTACCGGAAACTGGTGAACCGCACGTTGTTGATCGATTGCGATGAAAATCTGCAAATCAGCCGCACCACTGCGCGCAGCGGATTAAGCCCGACCGAAGTCGAGGCCATCATGCGTGCACAAATGCCGAGAGCTGAACGTTTGCGCAAAGCCGATGACATCATCAGCAACAACGAAAGCCTGACAAATTTGCGCCAGAAAGTTGAAGATATTCATAAAGATTATATGCAGGCTTGCATAGTTAATGAATAAATCCCATAATCGGCTGCAACCTTTTCCCTACACATACGCCGCCGCATAAAGTCCGTGCCCAGTTACGATTACCCCTTCAATGAACGTATCCGGACGCTCTTGCGTATCGAAGACCTGTTCCTCAAAGTCATGCACCATATTGATGGTGACAGTGAATTCAATCATCACTGCGCACTGATCTCGCTGTTCCAGATTCTGGATGTCATCGACCGCGCCGAACTCAAGGCCGACCTGCTGCAGGAACTGGATCGGCAAAAACTCGTCATGAACAGCCTGCGCGGCCATCCGACCATTTCCGAGTCGCTGCTTAACGAAGTGATTGAAGAAATCGAAACCACTGCCTTGGCCTTGCGCTCAAACGCCTCCAAACTGGGCCAGAGCCTGCGCGAGAACGAATGGCTGATGAGCATCAAGCAGCGTGCCGCCATCCCCGGCGGCGTCTGCGAGTTCGACGTACCTTCCTATCATTTCTGGCTGGGTCTGGATGCTGACAGACGCAACCAGGATCTGCACAACTGGTTGCAACCACTGAAGTCCATTCATTCCGCCGTGCGCATCATCCTGCATATTCTTCGCGGCAGCGGTGCCAGAACCCATCTGGTTGCCAGCGGCGGCGTCTTTCAGCAGATGCTGGGCGGCGCAAAGCCGGCGCAGATGGTACGCATCGAGGTCGCAGACGACCTCAACTGTTTCCCCGAAGTCAGTGCCAACAAGTACGCCATCAACATCCGCTTCAACAGCCTGGAATCCAATCAGCGGCCAAGATCCTGCGATTTTGATGTGCCTTTCGCACTGACCTTATGTAATCTATAGAAAGAATTGGCTATGGCAACCGATAGAAAACGTCTGGTCGCTTGTCCGCAATGCAAGGAATTATCGGAATACAGTACGGAGAACAAATACCGCCCCTTCTGTTCCGAACGTTGCAAACTGATCGATCTCGGTCAATGGGCGAGTGAGAATTACCGCATCCCGGAACAGGCCAAGCCGGAAGACCTCGACAGCGAGCTTGCTGACCATTAACCATTGAAAGAAGACCGTCATCATGAAGATTTTCCGCAGCCTCTGTTTCACGCTTTTCTTCGTACTCGCCGCCTGCGCACAGGCCGATAATGACATCACCATCAACGATGCCTGGGCCCGAGCCACAGCACCCGGCCAGAAAGTGGCAGCCGCCTACATGAACCTGAGCAGCAAGCAGGGCGCAGCACTGATCCGCGCGGAATGCGATCTCGCCGGCAGTGTCGAGATCCACAGCATGACAATGGAAAATGATGTGATGAAGATGCGCATGCTGGAAGAACTGGCACTGCCCGCCGGCAAAACCGTCAGCCTTGCACCCGGCGGTTTTCACCTGATGCTATTCAACCTCAAGCAGCCGCTGGACGCCGGCAAGGAAGCGAAATTCACGCTGCATTTCAGGACGGATGCAGGCGAAGAAAAGAGCATCGACGTCACGATGCCGATCAAGACCAGCGCCAATTAATACCAGATTCAAGGCAAAATCCCGCCAAAAAAACAATGCCAGGTTAACTGGTATGGAAACCCAGCAGATATTGCTTGCTGCCGAAACGGGTTTTGGTCTCCAGTTGCATCAGCCAATCAGCGCGCCCGCGCACGCACAAAGGCAACGTGACTTCTGCCACCCATAGTCCCTCGGATTTTCTGATGAGGCGATAGCGATTAAGCCCCATGTCCATGCCTTCCATGGCAAAACTGGCATAGACCTCTGTGATATCCGCCAGCCCGGCCTCATCCGATTCCACCCTCAACTCGAAAGGCTTGAGTATCTGCGGCTGCTGGCTGGTCATGACGGTCAGCCCCTCCACCGTGCAGCCACGGCTTATCTCGGGGCACTCGATCGAGATGAGTGATTTTTCCGCACAGCCCGCCATGCAGAGCAGTGCCATCAGTCCGAGCACCAGCGGTTTCCACAACTTCATGATGTCCAGACTCCTCTTTGCATGGCAATACCGTGCGCACCATGCTGCCAGGCAGTTGCAAGATCGACAGGCTGCATGCCCCCCATGGCGAACACCGGTAGCGGATAATCCAGAATGGTCGCTTCAAACTGCCGCCAACCCAGACAGGCCGCTTCCGGATGACTACGGGTAGGCAACACCGGAGACAGAGTGACAAAGTCCAGACCAAGGCTTGCCGCCTTGTCCAATTCAGTGCGATTGTGACAGGAGGCACCGACCCACATGTTGTCCGGCCGCTGCGCCATGTCCATCAATTGTCCCGATGTCAGGTGCACGCCGTCCGCCCCCAGCTCTGCCGCCAGCTCGGTATGCGTATTGAGCAGCACTTTCGCGGAATAGGGGCGGCACATTTCAATGATGCGCCGTGCGAATGACCGCAGCACATCTGCCGCCAGTTGCTTCTCCCGCACCTGGATCAGCTGCAGGCCGTTATCGAGTGCCCGTTGCAACTGCTCAAGGAAAACGGCTTCCGTGGTTTCTGCAAGATTGCTGATGGCATAACGTGTCGGCAATATCAGCGCCCTCAGTACCGGTGTATTGGCCGGCAACATCGGTTCGACCGTCAGCCGGTCCGGATACTGCCAGCTCAGCTGCTGACCTTCCTTGCCATGCGGTTCTGCCGACCATAGCCTGACCATGAAGAAATGCAGTTTCACGGTTTTTTCCGGGTACTCGAAACTGCGTGTCAGCCAGGGCGTTGCCTCGATGGCTTCCGTCCCCAGCTCTTCATGCAGTTCCCGCTGCAGCGCCTGCAAGGCAGTTTCACCCTCTTCAATCTTGCCGCCCGGGAACTCCCACCAGCCGGCCCAAGGCTTGCCCTCCGGGCGCTGCCCCAGCAGTACCTGACCATCAGGCCGTTGCAGCACGGCAACGGCTGCATGGATAACCTTGCCAACTGACATCGCCTATTTTTTCTTTACCTGCGCAAGACCAAGCCTGCCGGCGTAATCGCGCGCGAACTGGTAAGCCACCCTGCCGCTACGCGCCCCGCGTTCCAGCGAGAACTGCAGGGCGGCACGCCGCACATCTTCATCCCAATGCGACTCGCCATGATCGGCGAGCCAGGCGCGGGCGATCTGCAGGTATTCTTCCTGATCGAAGGCATAGAACGACAACCAGAGGCCGAAGCGTTCGGAGAGCGATATCTTTTCTTCCGTGCTGTCGCCGGGCCGAATCTCGTCGCCGATGTACTGCGTCTCGAGATTTTCGTTCATGTACTCCGGCAACAGGTGGCGGCGGTTGGAAGTCGCATAGACCAGCACATTGTCGGATGTTGCTGCCAGCGTGCCATCCAGCACCACCTTCAGCGCCTTGTAGCCAGACTCACCGGCTTCGAACGAAAGGTCGTCGCAGAACACGATGAAGCGCTCCGGGCGACCCCTGATAAGTTCGACGATTTCCGGCAAGGCATGCAGATCCTGTTTCTCGACCTCCACCAGACGCAAGCCCTGACCGCTGAATTCGGTCAGCAAGGCTTTCACCAGCGAGGATTTGCCGGTGCCCCGCGCGCCGGTCAGTAACACGTTGTTGGCCGGCAAGCCTTGCAGGAACTGCTCGGTGTTCCTGACGATAATCGCCTTCTGGTCGCCCAGATGATGCAAATCATCAAGGCCGATGCGGTGCGGATGTGCGACTGCCTGCAGATAACCACAGCCATGCATGTGCTGCCAGCGCCAGGCCGTAGCCGACCAGTCTGGAACCGGCAGCGGTGCCGGCAGCAGGCTTTCCAGCCGGTCCAGTATTGCCTCAGCCTTGCCCAGCAGATGCTCGAATTCCGCCATGGCTATGAGCGGTAATCCGCGTTGATCCGTACGTAATCATAGGAGAAATCGCAAGTCCAGATCGTCACATCGGCCGGGCCGCGGTCGAGTTCCACGCGCACCGTGATCTCCGGCTCCTGCATGACGGCAGCACCTTGCGCTTCTTCGTAACTCTCTGCCCGGCCACCATGTTCCGCCACCAGACATTCACCCAGATAAAGCCTCAGCGCATTGACATCCAGATCCTCCACGCCGGCATAACCGATGGCCGCCAGAATACGGCCCAGATTCGGGTCGGAAGCGAAAAAGGCGGTCTTGATCAACGGTGAATGGGCGATGGCATAGGCGATCTTGCGGCATTCCGCCTCGTCACGGCCGCCGTTCACCTGCACGGTCATGAATTTGGTAGCCCCCTCGCCGTCGCGCACGATGGCTTGCGCCAGCTCGATCGCCACTTCGGTGATCGCCGCACGCAAGACCTCGAAACCGGCATCCGTCTCGGAGATTTGCGGCAGTTGGCTCTGGCCGGTAGCAATCAGTATCAGCGAATCATTGGTCGAAGTATCGCCATCTACCGTGATGCAATTGAAGGAACGATTCACCGCATGGCGGATGATGCTTTCCAGCGCCACCTGGCTGACCGCAGCATCCGTCGCAATATAGCCGAGCATGGTCGCCATGTTCGGATGAATCATGCCGGAGCCCTTGGAGATTCCGGTGATGGTCAGGGTCTTGCCGTCGATCGTGATCTGGCGCGAAGCGCCCTTGGCGACGATATCCGTCGTCATGATGGTCTCGGCCGCACGCAGCCAGCGATCTTCATGCAGGTCCTCGATACAACGCGGCAACCCTTGAATGATGCGATCTGCGGGCAGCGGCTCCATGATGACGCCGGTGGAGAACGGCAGTATCTGCTCAGGCTTGCACTCCAGCAATGTAGCCAGCGCCTCGCAGGTCTGCAGCGCATGCTGCATGCCAGGTTCCCCGGTACCGGCATTGGCGTTTCCGGTATTCACCAGCAAGGCACGGATCTCATTGCCTGTCGCCAGATGATCCTTGCACAGCGTCACCGGCGCAGCGCAAAAGCGGTTCTGCGTAAAAACGCCGGCCACCTTGCTGCCGGGAGCCAGTTGCATGACCAGCACATCCTTGCGATCAAATTTACGTACATTCGCTTCAGTAGCGCCCAGCTTGACGCCTTTGACAGGAAGCAGCGATTGCGCCTCTGGCGCAGTAAGATTGACCGGCATATCAGCTTTCAAAAAACTCGGATAGGCAATTTTACCGCATTCACCCTGCTGCATAGAAAATCCAATAGCGAATTGACATTCAGACTTCCTGTGATAGTCTTAACCCATTGGAAAATCACAATAAAAACACCCCGCGCTAAAAGGCCCTTCCACAATGAACAATCCCGCATCAAGCGAAACCAGAGACGCCGCCAGCCTGGCCGAAATGGGCAACAAGCTTGCCTTTACCAAGAAACTGCAGGCCGTCACCAACAAGATTCACGCAACACGCAATATCGACGAGATCATTCTGGAAGTCAGCCAAGATATCCGCGCCCTGTTCGAGGCCGAACGCATCACGCTTTACGTCATCAGTGAAGACAACAAGTCCATCGTTTCCAAGGTCAAGACCGGCCTCAAGGAATTCAAGGAACTCAAACTCGCCATCAATCCGCAGAGCATCGCCGGCTATGTAGCCTTCCACAAGGCTATGCTCAATATCGCCGATGTCTATGATGACGATGAGCTGGCAAAAATCAATCCGGAAATCCGCTTCCTGAAGGAGGTCGACAAAAAAACCGGCTTCCGCACCAGACAGATGCTGGTTTTCCCGATCATCAACACTGATGACAGTAGCCTGATGGGCGTGGTGCAAATCATCAACAGCATGTCCGGCCTGCCCTTCTCACCCATGGCGGAAGAGGGGGCGCCGGAGCTGGCGAACACCCTGGCGATTGCCCTGAATCAGCGCAAAACACCGATCGGGGCTATCAAGAGCAAATACGATCTGCTGGTGAGCGAGGGCATTATCTCCAGCGCGGAACTGGAACTGGCGCAACGCTCAGCACGCAAGAAGGGCAAGGATCTGGAAGAAATACTGATAGAAGAATTCCAGGTCAAACCGGCAGACATCGGCAAATCGCTATCAACATTCTTTGGTGTGCCGCTGGAAAGCTTCAAGGTCGATCGCATCAAGCCCATGGATCTGCTTAAAAACCTGAAGCCGGACTATGTAATGAACAACGGCTGGATACCGATTGATGAGACCAGAGAAGACGGCCTGATCATCATTGCACCTGATCCGGAAAAGGTAAAAAGCTCGCGCATCGTCACCAACATCTTCCCGCGCCACAACAAGATCAGCTATCGCGTCTGCCTGAACCGGGATTTCAACAACACGGTCAGCCAGTTCTATGGTGCCAGCGCCATGGCTGGCGACATCGACGACATCTTGTCGACCATGGGCGATGAGGATGAAGATTACGGCCAGGCAACAGAGGACGTCTCAGCTGCCAGCGATAACGAGCTGGTCAAACTGGTGAACAAGATCATTATCGATGCCTACAATCAGGGCGCTTCGGATATCCATATCGAACCCTACCCGGAAAAAGGCAAGACTGAAGTGCGTTTCCGCAAGGATGGCTCACTAATGAATTACATCGAGATTCCACCCAGTTATCGCAATTCACTTATAGCCCGTATCAAAATCATGTGCGACCTGGATATCTCCGAACGCCGCAAGCCGCAAGACGGCAAGATCAAGTTCAAGAAATTCGGCCCGCTCGACATCGAACTGCGTGTCGCCACTATTCCCACCGCTGGCGGCATGGAAGATATCGTCATGCGTATCTTGGCAGCGGGCAAACCGATTCCGCTCGACAAGCTCGGCCTGTCAGAACACAACCTGGCCAAAATCAAGCAACTGATAACCAAACCCTATGGACTGTTCTTCGTCTGCGGTCCGACCGGTTCCGGCAAGACCACCACCCTGCATTCGGCGCTGGGCTATATCAATACACCGGAAACCAAAATCTGGACCGCCGAGGATCCGGTGGAAATCACCCAGAAGGGCCTGCGTCAGGTGCAGGTCAACAAAAAAGCCGGCCTCGATTTCGCCATGGTCATGAAAGCTTTCCTGCGCGCCGACCCCGATGTCATCATGGTCGGTGAAATGCGCGACAAGGAAACCGTCTCTACCGGTATCGAAGCCTCGCTTACCGGCCACCTGGTATTCGCCACCCTGCACACTAACAGCGCACCAGAATCCATCATCCGCCTGCTCGACATGGGCATGGATCCGTTCAACTTCGCCGATGCGCTGATTGGCGTCCTGGCCCAACGTCTGGGTAAACGCCTGTGCGAATGCAAAAAGCCGTATACGCCGGACGCCAATGAAATCAAGAGCATGCTGAATGAGTATTGCGAGGAGTTGAAAAATACCAGCAGTTGGAAAAAAGACCCTGAAGGAGCTTACAAGGCCATCTATCAGCAGTGGGTGAAAAGCTTCGGCAATGAGAAGGGGCAGCTGACCTTGTACAAGGCTACGGGCTGCGAAAAATGTAACAGCTCCGGATACAAGGGCCGCGTCGGCCTGCACGAACTGCTGGAAGGTACCGACACCATGAAACGGAATATCCAGGAACATGCCCGCGTCGCCGAGATGTTCGCCACGGCACTTGAAGACGGCATGCGTACGCTGAAGCAGGACGGTATCGAAAAAGTCCTGCAGGGCCACACCGACATGAAACAGGTACGCACCGTTTGCATCAAATAACCCGCACCTTTCACCAGTCGACCAAAACAAGAAAGCCGGGCTAACCCGGCTTTTTTGTTGATTCACTGACCCAATTGCAGGACGCTAATCGAAATTCAGCAATGTTGCCTGTCTCTCGTCCAGCTTGGCCATGACCTCTGCGCGCTCTTCTGTGCTCATATCCCACCAGTTGCGAATTTCCTCAATGCTGCGGAAACAGCCTTCACACAGCCCGCTGGTCTGATTCATGGCACAAACACCGATACAGGGCGAAACAATACTCTCGATGGATTCCGTCATGATCAGCTCAACTTGCCGTGACATTGCTTGTATTTCTTGCCCGAGCCACATGGACAAGGATCGTTGCGACCGACCTTGATACCTTGGCGCTCAAAAGGCTGAGCCGGCGCGCCAGCATCGGCTTCATCTCCTTCAGCAGCGCCCAATGCCTCGTCGTAACTGGCATGCTGATACTGCACATTTTCAACCTCGGCCGGTTTCTCCACTGCTTCCACATCGGCCTCGGTTCTCACCTTGACCATCATGGTGACCTGCGTCACCTCACGCTTGACGGTATCCAGCAAGGCACTGAACAGATTGAAAGCCTCACGCTTGTATTCCTGTTTCGGGTTCTTCTGGGCATAAGAGCGCAGATGGATGCCCTGGCGCAAATGATCCAGCGCGGCCAGATGCTCACGCCAGTGATTATCGATACTCTGCAGCATCACCGCACGTTCGAACTGACGCATCACATCGGCACTTGCCAACTCTTCCTTGGCAGCATAAGCCTCGGCAGCCGCATCAAAAACCCGCTCACGCAAAGTTTCCTCATGCAGGTCCGGGTTGTCCTCCAACATCTTCTGCAAGGGCAGATCAAGACCGAAGTCACTGGACAGGGCGCGTTCCAGTGCAGGAACATCCCATTGCTCCTCAACACTTTCGGGCGGAATGTATGTGGCGATGGTCTCGCTCAGCACATCATTGCGCATTGCCTCTATCGTTTCCTTGATATCGACCGCTTCCAGCAACTCGTTACGTTGCTGGTAAATGACCCGGCGCTGGTCATTGGCGACATCATCATATTCGAGCAATTGCTTGCGGATATCGAAGTTGCGACCTTCCACCTTGCGCTGTGCATTCTCGATGGCGCGTGTCACCCAGGGATGCTCGATCGCCTCGCCTTCCGGCATCTTCAGGCGTTCCATGATGGCGGATACGCGATCCGATGCGAAGATGCGCAACAGCTGGTCTTCCAGCGACAGATAGAAGCGGCTGGAACCGGGGTCACCCTGCCGGCCGGAACGTCCGCGCAACTGATTGTCGACGCGACGGGATTCATGACGCTCAGTACCGACAATATGCAAGCCGCCGGCAGCGATCACCGCATCATGCTGCTTCTGCCACTCGGCCTTGACGGCAGCGATACGACTTTCCTTCTCCGCATCCAACAACTTCTCATCCTGACGGACGCTATTGATCTCAGGCTCGGGGTTGCCGCCGAGCACAATATCGGTACCACGACCGGCCATGTTGGTGGCGATCGTGATCATGCCAGGACGGCCCGCCTGCGCAATGATATGCGCCTCACGCTCATGCTGCTTGGCGTTCAACACCTGGTGTTCCAGCTTGGCCTTGGTCAGCACATTGGCAATCAACTCGGAATTTTCGATTGAAGTGGTACCAACCAGCACCGGTTGGCCACGCTTCTGACATTCCTGTATATCCTCGATCACGGCCTGGTATTTTTCTGCGGCAGTGCGGTAGACCTTGTCCATCTGGTCGATACGCTGCATCGGCCTGTGCGTCGGAATGACGATGGTTTCCAGACCGTAAATCTGATTGAACTCGTAGGCTTCGGTATCTGCCGTACCGGTCATACCGGACAGCTTTTCATACATGCGGAAGTAGTTCTGGAATGTGATGGAAGCCAGCGTCTGATTCTCTTTCTGAATGGCGACACCTTCCTTCGCCTCGACCGCCTGATGCAGGCCATCGGACCAGCGGCGACCGGCCATCATGCGGCCGGTAAACTCATCGACGATGACGATCTCGCCGTCACGCACCACATAATGCTGATCGCGATGATAAAGCGATTGCGCACGCAAGGCAGCATAGAGATGATGCACCAGACTGATATTGCCGGCGTCATACAGGCTGGAACCCTCAGCCAGCAGACCAGCTTCAGCCAGCACAGATTCTGCATGTTCATGCCCCTGCTCGGACATCACGACCTGATGCGATTTCTCGTCCACCCAGTAATCGCCTTCACCATCCTCAGACTCCTGGCGCACCAGCTTGGCGGCAAGGCTGTTGATTTGCGTGTAAAGCTCGACGCTGTCGTCCGCTTGACCGGAAATGATCAGCGGCGTACGGGCCTCGTCAATCAGAATCGAGTCAACTTCATCAATCAGCGCATAACTTAACGAGCGCTGCACACGCTCTGCAGCGGTGTGCACCATGTTGTCACGCAGGTAATCGAAACCGAATTCATTATTGGTGCCGTAGGTGATATCTGCGGCATAAGCTTTCTGTTTTTCATCATGGGGCATCTGTGAGAGATTGATGCCGACAGTCAAGCCGAGGAAGTTGTATAGGCGTGACATCCATTCAGCATCGCGCTTGGCCAGGTAATCATTGACCGTAACAACATGTACGCCCTTGCCGGTCAATGCATTCAGATAAGCCGGTAGCGTCGCCACCAGCGTCTTGCCTTCACCCGTGCGCATTTCTGCAATTTTGCCTGAATGCAGCACCATGCCACCGATCAGCTGCACATCGAAATGCCGCATTTCCAGTACCCTACGCCCACCTTCGCGGACGACTGCAAACGCTTCCGGCAGCAACTTGTCGAGACTCTCACCGGCCTGATAGCGCTGTTTGAACTCCTCGGTTTTGACCTTGAGCGCTTCATCGCTCAGCGCCTGCATCGCTGGTTCCAGCGCATTTATAGCGGCGACCTTTTGTGTGAGCTGCTTGATCAGCCGCTCATTGCGACTACCAAAAACTTTTTTGAACAACGTGGATAACATGAATTGACTTCGACTTTCCGCGTTAGCGGAAACCCCTTAGGTTGACATGGCTGGTTGGATATAACGCGCCGTTAGAGATAAAAATACATCGGTTTCAAAATACAAATTTCAGTTTTGCAACTCAGCGACCTTTGCAGCTGATTGCTGCAAAAACTTGCGAGGGTCAAGCGGCGCTCCGTCACGGCGAACCTCAAAATGCAGATGCGGCCCTGTAGATCGTCCGGTACTGCCGACTCTGGCAATCAACTGACCCTTTTTCACGACTTCGCCTACCTTCACCAGCAGTTCTGAAGCATGGGCATAGCGCGTTTCCATCCCGGAACCATGGCTGATCTTGACGATTTTACCATAGTCGGGCATCTGCTCGGAGACCGTTACAACGCCACCAGCAGCTGCATAGATGGGGGTGCCGACTGCTGCAGTAAAATCCAGGCCTTCATGAAATGCCGTACGACCAGTGAAGGGGTCCACGCGTCTGCCGAAACTGGAAGAGTTGTAGCCGACATCGACCGGCCTGGCATCCGGCAACATGCTTTGCTGCATGGTCTGCTGCAACAGCATGACCTCCAGCATATTGAGCCGATCGCTTTTCACCTCGATCAAAGCTGATAGTTCTGCAATGTCAGCCTCAAGCTGCGCTTCGGTGAAATCTTCCGCACCGACCAGCGGCCCACCGGAGCCGGGAGGCTGAACACTTTCCAGCTCGGCCTCCTGTATGCCTGCCATCTTGGCCAGTCTTGCGCTCAAGGTGTCGAGTCGCATCACGCGCGCACGCATTTCACCAAGCTGCAGCGCCAGCGCATCCAGGTGTTTTTGCGGGTGATGCAGGCTGAATTGAAGCTGTGACGGCAGCAACGATTTGACCGGATTGTTGCGGCCATCTTCCCGCGGCACGATAATGGCGAGAGTAAGAGCAATAGAAATGGCCGAGACGGCGAGTAAAATCATGACGATGTGCAACATGGACAGCGTTTTCGCTTTCGCCATGTTGTTTGACACATAAATAATATTCAATCAATTCCCCTTTTGGGAGGGTTTCGGTATGCAGCGCCTTAATGCTTTTCTTCGAAACAACACCGATCTGGCGCAGATTTCAGAAAAAGCACAGAAATTGACCGCATGCCAGAAATTATGGGATGCGGTCGTACCCGAAACACTCAAACCTTACACACAAGCCGGCGACATCAGTCACAAGCGACTGACGGTTTACGCCAGCAATGGTGCAGTAGCTGCAAAAGTTAAGCTTTTGTTGCCTAGTCTCTTGACTAACTTACAAAAGCACGGCCTAGAAGTTACTTCAATTCGGGTTCAAGTGCAAGTCCAATCTAGTCCGCCCAAGCCCCTTAAAGTTAGTCGCAAACTCAGTCCTTTCGCCGCCACCGAGCTTGAAAAACTGGCTTCTCAACTCGATGACAATCAGGCACTGGCGCGGATGCTGAAAAAGCTCTCCTCCCGCTCGAACGACAAGTAGGTTCGGGAGCAGTTTTCAATGATTGCGGACAATCCTCTGGGCCTTGCCCTCTATCTGCTCGCCGGCGCGCTGGCAGGGATACTTTCCGGCCTGTTCGGTGTCGGCGGCGGACTCATCATCGTGCCTATTCTGAGTCTGGTGTTCACGAGCATGGCTTTTCCTGAACAACATGTCATGCACATGGCACTGGGTACTTCTCTGGCCACCATCATATTCACTTCCATCTCCTCTGCGCGTGCGCACCACCACAAGGCCAATGTCAACTGGCCGGTCGTGCACCGCATTGCAGCCGGCATTGTATTGGGCACCCTGCTCGGCTCGCTATTGACCGCCAGCCTTCAAACCGTCTGGCTCAAGGCTATTTTCGCTGTCTTCGTCTTTATCATCGCCACCCAACTGATTCTGAACATCAGCCCGAACCCCAAACGAAAACTTCCCGGACTTCCGGGCATGACGTTGAGCGGCGCATTCATCGGCATCGTTTCCAGTCTGGTCGGTATCGGTGGCGGCTCGCTATCCGTCCCTTTTCTGATCTATTGCAACATCGCCGTCAAAAAAGCCATAGGCACCTCCGCGGCCATCGGACTGCCGATAGCTGTATCAGGTACGCTAGGCTTCATGCTCAACGGCTGGAATGCACCGCAGTTACCGCCACATAGTCTGGGGTATATCTATATTCCCGCCGTGATCGGCATTGCCCTCATGAGTGCATTGACTGCCCCACTGGGTGCCAGAATCTCACAACGACTGCCCGCCATCACACTCAAGCGGGCATTTGCCGCTCTGCTTTACCTGGTCGGATTCAAGATGCTTTGGGGCATGTTCTAGCCACAGGCTCCAAGCCCCCTCGCATGTGCGAAGATTTGGTCATTGTGAGCACCTGATAAAAATGAAATAATGGCCTCGCAGCAATATTCGTTCGTTGGTCTTTAGGAGAATACTCGGCGCAATCGGCATAGCATCGCCACCGCAATCGTCATTTGAAATATCGTCACACACAAAACAAGAAGCAACGCCCGAGGTTCTCAATTCATTTAAAAAGAAGAGGGAGAAGTCGATGTCTGCTGGACTGATATTAGCAATTGCAAGCGCGTTACTCGCCGTAATCTACGGCGCAGTCATGAGTAAATGGATATTTTCACTGCCTGCCGGCAACGCACGCATGCAAGAAATTGCAGGTGCGATTCAACAAGGTGCCGCCGCCTATCTGGCGCGTCAATACAAAACCATCGCCATGGTCGGCGTGGTACTCACCATCCTGATTGGCATCTTCCTCGGCCTTGATACGGCATTGGGCTTCGTCGTCGGCGCGGTCCTATCCGGTGCCTGCGGCTTCATCGGCATGAACGTTTCGGTCAAGGCCAACGTCCGCACCGCGCAAGCCGCCACTGGCGGCATCGTGCCAGCGCTGGATGTCGCCTTCAAGGGCGGCGCCATTACCGGCATGCTGGTGGTCGGACTTGGCTTGCTGGGCGTCACCGGCTTCTATGTCTATCTCGGCGCGGAGGCGACGGAAAACCTCAATCCGCTCATCGGCTTGGCGTTCGGTTCCTCGCTGATCTCCATCTTCGCCCGTCTGGGTGGCGGCATCTTCACCAAGGGTGCGGATGTAGGCGCCGACTTGGTCGGCAAGGTTGAAGCCGGGATTCCGGAAGATGACCCGCGCAATCCGGCAGTGATTGCCGACAACGTCGGCGACAATGTCGGCGACTGCGCCGGCATGGCCGCCGACCTGTTCGAGACCTATGCCGTCACCATCATCGCTACCATGGTGCTGGGCAGCCTGATGATTACCGGTGCCGGTGCCAATGGCATCGTTTACCCCCTGTTGCTCGGCGCGGCCTCGATTGTCGCTTCCATCATCGGCTGCTTCTTCGTCAAAGCCAAACCGGACATGAAGAACGTCATGCCCGCGCTCTACAAGGGGCTGGCTGTCGCCGGCCTGCTTTCACTGGTCGCATTTTATTTCATCACCGCCTATATCTTCCCGGAGGGGGTCACCACCGGCGGTGAACTGGTCAGCGCAAACGCCTTGTGGGGTGCAAGTGCCATCGGCCTGATTCTGACTGCCGCGCTGGTCTGGATCACCGAGTATTACACAGGTACCGATTACAAACCGGTACAGCACATTGCACAGGCATCCACTACCGGCCATGCCACCAATATCATCGCCGGTATCGGCATTTCGATGAAATCAACCGCCTGGCCCGTACTGTCTGTCTGCGTTGCCATTTTTGCCTCCTACGAACTGGCCGGGCTTTATGGGGTAGCCGTCGCTGCAACCGCCATGTTGAGCATGGCCGGCATCATCGTCGCGCTGGACGCTTACGGTCCGATCACGGACAACGCCGGCGGCATCGCCGAAATGGCTGAACTGCCGAGCAGCGTGCGTGATGTCACCGACCCGCTGGATGCTGTCGGCAACACCACCAAGGCCGTTACCAAAGGCTACGCCATCGGCTCAGCCGGTCTCGCCGCACTGGTCCTGTTCGCGGACTACACGCACAAGCTGGAAAGTGTAGGACTGGCTTCCAGTTTTGACTTGAGCGACCCGATGGTGATTATCGGCCTCTTCATCGGCGGCCTCATCCCCTTCCTCTTCGGCGCCATGGCCATGGAAGCAGTCGGCCGCGCCGCCGGTGCAGTGGTGGAAGAAGTGCGTCGCCAGTTCCGCGAGATTCCCGGCATCATGGAAGGCACAGGCAAGCCTGAATACGGCAAGGCCGTCGACATGCTGACCACCGCCGCCATCAAGGAAATGATGATCCCATCGCTATTACCGGTTGCCGTACCAATCGCCGTCGGCCTGTTGCTGGGCCCGGTTGCGCTCGGCGGCTTGCTGATGGGCACCATCGTCACCGGCCTGTTCGTCGCCATCTCCATGTGTACCGGCGGCGGTGCCTGGGACAATGCCAAGAAATACATCGAGGACGGCCATTTCGGCGGCAAGGGCTCGGAAGCACACAAGGCCGCGGTCACGGGCGATACTGTGGGTGATCCTTACAAGGATACGGCCGGCCCTGCGGTCAACCCGCTGATCAAGATCATCAATATCGTGGCACTGCTGATCGTGCCGCTGCTGTAATCCCTGCAAAAAATAAAATTGCAGAAATAAAAATGGCGGCCATTTGGCCGCCCTTTTTATTTGCGTTTCATGCTACTGCGCGACCGATCAGAATGCCGGTTTCACTTTCGCCTTGTTGTATCTTTCAACACCGGAGAGAATTTCCTTGCAAGCTTCGTCGATACCTTCCCAACCGTCGATCTTGACCCACTTGCCCTTGTCCAGATCCTTGTAGTGCTCAAAGAAGTGGGCAATGATGTTGAGACGCCACTCGGAGACGTCCTTGTAGGTCTTGAGGTGGTTATACAGTCCGCACACCTTCTCAACCGGCACGGCAAATACCTTGGCATCCGGACCGGCTTCATCCGTCATTTTCAGCACGCCAAGCGGACGGCAACGCACCACAACGCCGGGCAGCAATGGCACCGGGGTCAGCACCAGCACATCGACCGGGTCGCCATCTTCAGACAGCGTGTGAGGGATATAACCGTAGTTGGTCGGATACTGCATGGCTGTTCCCATGAAGCGATCGACAAAGATCGCGCCGCTATCCTTGTCCACTTCGTACTTGACAGGATCGCCCTGCATGGGAATTTCGATGATGACGTTGAAATCATCCGGCAAGGATTTGCCGGAAGGCACCAGATTGAGTGACATATTGCTGTTTCCTGCGAAAAATACGTGATTATACGCGAATCAAACGCGCAAAATCAGGCAATCAGGGGCTCGAACTTGAGATTGTCCGCATTGTAGGCATGCATCTCACCACTGACGATATCGAAATACCAGCCATGCAACTTGAGCAAGTTTTGCTGCATACGTTTCTGTATGAACGGGAAAGTGCGCAGATTCTCAAGCGAAACCAGAATGCCCGCCATCTCGCAATTACACAAATTTTCATCATCACCTGCCTGCGGATGCTCTGCCCGCACACGCTCGGCCGCACGTTTGGCCATATCTACCCAGGGTTTAATGAACTCACCATCCATCCCCTCTGGCACACCTTCAAACAAGGCCCGGATACCGCCACATTGCCGATGCCCCTGCACGATGATGTCTTCCACGCCCAATGCGCAGACGGCAAACTCCAATGCCGCGCTGACGCCATGATAACCGCCGCCTTTTTCATAAGGTGGTACCAGATTCGCCACATTACGTACAACAAACAGGTCGCCTGGCTTGCAATCCATCACAAGTGCCGGATCCACTCGTGAATCCGAACAGGCGATCACAAGCGTACAGGGGCTCTGACCCATGGCCAGTTCGGCAAAGAGCTCCTGCCCTTCCGCGGCAAAATAGTGTTCATGAAAACGCCGATAACCATCTACCAATTTTTGTATATCGCTCATAGCTCACTGCTTTCCTTGACTTGCATCCTGCATTCCTCGATCAGCGCTTCAGGAATGATTTTCAGCGCTAAATATATCAATCCGGGCACCACAATCAAATCATCCAGCTGGCCAATGAGTGGAATGAAATCCGGAATCAGGTCAAAAGGCAGCAGCACATAGGCCACTGCCAGCCATAACAGCACCTTGGCCATTTTCGGGGTTTGTGGATGCCGCAACACTCGCTGGTAGAGCGCCAGCTCCGACTTCAGGTGTTGTGCGATCTGTTGCAGTCGCAGATTTAATTTCAATCTGGGGTAAATTCAGTTCCTGTCAGCTTGAAAAACGCTTCACGATATTTCTCGCTGGTTTTTTCTGCCACATCTGCCGGCAACTCCGGACCCGGTGGCGTCTTGTCCCAGCCGGTAGATTCCAACCAGTCACGCACATACTGCTTGTCATAGCTGGGCGGATTGCTACCGACCGCATACTGGTCCGCTGGCCAGAAACGTGAGGAATCCGGGGTCAGCACCTCATCGATCAGATAGAGCTGTCCGCTGTCATCCAGACCGAATTCGAACTTGGTATCGGCAATGATAATGCCGCGGGTCAGGGCGTATTGCGCCGCTTCCTTGTAAAGCCGGATACTGACATTCGCGACGGTCTTTGCAAGATCCTGGCCCAGGAGCTCGGCAGCCTGCCGATGGGTGATGTTGATATCGTGATCGCCGACCTCGGCCTTGCTGGACGGGGTGAATATCGGCTCCGGCAACACGGAGGCTTCCTGCAGGCCTGCCGGCAACGGAATGCCACAGACCGTGCCACTGGCCTTGTATTCCTTCCAGCCGGAACCCACCAGATAGCCGCGTACGATGGCTTCAATCGGCAAAGGCTTCAGCTTCTTCACAACGATTGCGCGTTTGCCGAGCTGAGCCTTTTCGGCAGCATCCTGCACCAGCGATTGCGGATCTATTCCGGTCAGGTGATTCGGCACGATATGGTTCAGTTTCTCGAACCAGAAATTGGCAATCTGGGTCAGGATGGCACCCTTGTCCTTGATCGGCGTCGGCAGTACCACATCGAAGGCAGAAAGCCGGTCTGTCGCCACCAGCAGCATGGTACGGGCATCGACATCATAAATGTCTCGCACCTTGCCCTGATTCAAGAGTTTAAGGCTGGGAATATGACTTTTGAGTAGAGGCTGCATGGATTTACTGGTCTCACTTAGGGAGGCTTATTTTATTGCACAATGGCCCTAACTCATACCCTTTTATCAGTATTTGCCATGATCGGCCCCTTGCCGACCTTGATGATACGCATGGTATTGGTATCTCCCGCCTCACCGATCGGCTCACCAAAAGTCATCAGTACCAGATCACCCTGCTGAATCACGGCATGACGCAGCAGCGTATTCTCCATCTCACGCAAGATCATGTCCCTATCCTTGTCGGATTGATCGATCGGGAACGGATAAACACCGCGATACAGCGTCAGCTTGCGTCTGGCGGTCTTCTCCGGCGACAAGGCGTAAATCGGCACTTCGGCGTCACCGCGCGAAAGCCACTGGGCAGAGGCACCGGACTGGGTCAGTGCCGCAATCGCCTTGACCTTGAGATGCCTGGCGGTATAAATGGCGGCCATCGCGATGGCTTCATCCACGCGCTGGAATTCCGCAGGATTGCGTTGAGCGTTATCCTGGGCGAGATACTCCCGTTCCGCCTCGAGGCAGACGCGATGCATGGCCGATACCGCTTGTAGCGGATACTGCCCGATGGCGCTTTCAGCCGACAGCATCACTGCATCGGTGCCATCCAGCACAGCGTTGGCCACATCGGAGACCTCAGCCCGGGTCGGAATCGGATTGTTGATCATGGACTCCATCATCTGGGTTGCCGTGATCACCACCTTGTTCCGGGCCCGTGCCATGCGGATCATGCGTTTCTGCAGTCCCGGCACGGCTGCATCGCCGACTTCCACACCCAGATCCCCACGCGCCACCATGATCACATCGGAAGCATCGATGATCTCCTCCAGCGCCTCGATCGCTTCCGCACGCTCGATCTTGGCTACGATGCTGGCAGTACCGCCGGCTTTCCTGACCAGCTTCCTTGCCTCCAGCACGTCCTTGCCGCTGCGCGGAAAGGAAAGCGCGATGAAATCCGCCTCCAGTGCCACCGCAGTCTTGATATCCTGTTTGTCCTTGTCGGTCAGCGCCGCAGCCGAAAGCCCTCCGCCCTGCCGGTTGATGCCCTTGTTGTTGGACAGCACGCCACCGGTAATTACGGTGCAATAAACGCTGGACTTCTCCACCCGATCCACCGACATGACCACGCGCCCGTCGTCCAGCAGCAGCACGGCCCCGGGCTCGACCTCCTGCGGCAGGGTCTTGTAATCGAGACCGACCCGCTGCTGGTTACCCAGGACACATTCGGCATCCAGTATGAATTTGTCGCCGGTCTGCAGACTGATGCTACCCAACTCGAATTTGCCGATGCGGATCTTGGGGCCCTGCAGGTCACATAGCACGCCGACCGGGCGACCCAGCTTGACGGCAATCGATCGCACCAGCGCCGCTCGCTGTATATGCTCTTCGGCACTGCCATGCGAGAAGTTGAGCCGTACGACATCGACACCGGCGACGATCATGCGCGCGATGATTTCCTCGCTGTTGGAAGCCGGGCCGAGTGTGGCGACAATTTTGGTTTTGCGTATGCTCAAGTGATTTCCTGACCGCCAATAGATAATAAAAAAGGGGCTCTGACGAGCCCCTTCGGATTACGACTTGAAAAGGACTCAGCCTTTGGCACGCTGCTCCAAAATTTCTACGGCCGGCAAGGTCTTGCCTTCCAGAAACTCGAGGAACGCGCCCCCTGCTGTAGAAATATAGGACACCTGGTCGTAAATGTCATATTTCTGAATTGCAGCGATGGTGTCACCACCGCCTGCCAGCGTAAACGCAGTGGTTTTGGCAATGGCTTCGGCAATCGTCTTGGTTCCGGCGCCAAACTGGTCGAATTCGAACACACCGACCGGACCATTCCAGACCACTGTACCAGCTTGCATGATGATATCCGCTAATTCTTTAGCAGATTTCGGACCAATATCGAAAATCATGTCGTCGGCAGCCACGTCAGCCGCATCCTTCAAGACTGCCGGCTCATTCGGGTCGAACTGCTTGCCGCAGACCACATCGACGGCGATCGGCACTGCCGCACCACGTTGGGACATTTTCTCCATCAACATCTTTGCAGTTGGCACCAGTTCGTCTTCGCACAGGGACTTGCCGATTTCATGACCTGCCGCCTTGAGAAAAGTGTTGGCGATACCTCCACCAACCACCATCTGGTCAACCTTCTCTGCCAGACTTTCCAGCACGGTCAGCTTGGTCGAAACCTTGCTGCCGCCGACAATCGCCACCATCGGGCGAGCCGGATTGAGCAAAGCCTTGGTCAGCGCATCCAGTTCCTCCACCAGCAGCATGCCTGCCGCCGCCACTGGCGCATATCTGGCAATACCGTGGGTCGAAGCCTCGGCACGGTGCGCAGTGCCGAAAGCATCCATCACGAACACATCACAGAGCCTGGCGTATTTCTGTGACGTTTCATCGAGGCTCTTCTTTTCGCCTTTATTGAACCGGCAGTTTTCCAGCAATACCAGCTCACCTTCAGCCACCTCAAAACCACCGTCCACCCAGTCCCTGACCAATCGTACCGGCTTACCCAGTTTGGCAGCCATCACATCGGCTACTGGCTGCAACGAATTTTCCGCAGAAAACACGCCCTCTTCCGGACGACCCAGATGGGATGTCACCATGACTTTTGCCCCCGCCTTCAGCGCAAATTCAATGGTCGGCAAGGAAGCGGTGATGCGGGCATCAGAAGTCACCTTGCCATCCTTGACCGGGACGTTAAGATCAGAACGGATAAATACGCGCTTGCCTCGCAAATCGAGGTCGGTCATTTTGATTACGGACATCTCTACTCCCTAAATGAATTCATATGCCAAGCTCGGACTGAGTTGGCAAGCGAGCGGGATGAAGCACTAGCGCAACACCGCGATTCCCACGCGCCGTTGCCAAATCAGGCGATGTGCTCAACCAGACGCATCATATTGCAGGTGTACCCATACTCGTTGTCATACCAGGCAACGACTTTGACGAATGTCGGGTCCAGCTGGATGCCGGCACCCGCGTCAAAAATCGATGGGCAGGTATCACCACGGAAGTCAGTGGACACCACTTTTTCATCGGTAAAGCCAAGTACGCCCTTCAACGGACCGCTTTGCGAAGCTGCTTTCATCGCAGCAACGATCTGCTCGTAAGTAGTTTCCTTTTCCAGTTCAACTGTCAGATCAACCACGGAAACATCTGAAACCGGAATACGGAATGCCATGCCGGTCAGCTTCTTGTTCAATGATGGAATCACCTTGCCGACCGCCTTGGCTGCGCCGGTGGATGATGGAATGATGTTTTCCAGAATGCCGCGTCCACCGCGCCAATCCTTGTTGGAAGGACCATCGACCGTTTTCTGGGTGGCGGTGGCAGCATGCACCGTCGTCATCAGGCCGCGCTTGATGCCAAAGTTGTCATGCAACACCTTGGCGACCGGTGCCAGACCGTTGGTGGTGCAGGATGCAGCAGAAACAATGGCCTCACCCTTGTAATCAGTATGATTCACGCCATAGACAAACATTGGCGTATCGTCCTTGGATGGTGCGGACTGCACGACTTTCTTTGCGCCGGCCGCAATATGCTTCTGGCAGGTTTCTTCGGTCAGGAAGAAACCAGTACACTCAACGACTACATCAACGCCCACTTCGTCCCATTTGAGATTGGCCGGATCTTTTTCTGCTGTCAGGCGGATTTTCTTGCCATTGACCACCAGATGATTGCCATCCACGGCTACCTCGCCGTTAAAACGTCCGTGCACGGAATCATGCTTCAACATGTAAGCCAGATAGTCTGGCTCCAGCAAGTCGTTGATGGCGACCACTTCAATATTCCTGAAATCCTTGACCGCGGCACGAAAAGCCATGCGGCCGATACGACCAAATCCATTGATTGCAACTCGAATAGCCATGATAAGTTTTCCTAGCCTGAACGTTTTCTGATGAGCACCCAAAACACAATATCGCTTGAGTTACTCCGGGGTTCTCTAAAAATGTTGAATAAATTCAATACGCTTTACAGTCCTGATTTTACAGCATCCCAAACAGTGGTGCTGCCATCGCAGGCTAAAAGATTCTTATCCTGTGATTAAGCGGACGTTATGCAGCAGAAAAGAAAAGAGCCTCAAAAGAGGCTCTTTTCATAGTGTCCTTAAAAATTACAGGACAGATTTCACCGTAGCTACGACATTTTCAACAGTGAAGCCGAAGTGCTTCATCAGCACACCGCCTGGAGCGGATTCGCCGAAGGTATCAATACCGACGACTGCACCTTCCAGACCGACATACTTGCGCCAGAAATCAGGGTGAGCTGCTTCAACTGCCACACGCTTGACGCCCGGGGTCAGTACGCTGTCGCGGTAAGCCTGATCCTGTGCATCGAACACGTTGGTGGATGGCATTGAAACCACGCGCACCTTGGTGCCGGCAGCGTTCAGTTCGGCAGCAGCCTTGACAGCCAGATCCAGTTCGGAGCCGTTGGCGATGATGATGACATCAGCCTTGCCAGCCACGTCAGAGAACACATAACCGCCCTTGCGGATCAGGTCGAAGTGAGCAGTGTCATGCTTGATGCCAGGCAGGTTCTGACGGGACAGCACCAGGCTGGTCGGACCATCATTGCGCTCAACTGCAGCAACCCAAGCCACGGCAGTTTCAGTCGCGCTACCTGGACGCCATACGTTCATGCGTGGGATGTAACGCAGGCCGGAAGTGTTTTCCACTGGTTGGTGGGTTGGGCCGTCTTCGCCCTGACCGATGGAGTCATGGGTCAGTACGTAAACTACACGTTGCTTCATCAGCGCGGACATGCGCATGCCGTTCTTCATGTAGTCGGAGAACATGTGGAAAGTACCACCGAATGGCAACAGACCGCCATGCAGTGCCATACCGTTCATGATGGCAGCCATACCGAATTCACGGACACCGTAGGAAATGTAGTTGCCTGGCTCCTTGCCGCTCACGTGCTTGAAGCTGCCGGTGCTGGTCAGGTTGGAACCGGTCAGGTCAGCAGAACCGCCGAGGAATTCCGGCAGTGTCGGTGCCAGGGCACCAATCACGTTTTGTGAAGCCTTGCGGGAAGCAACACCTTCAGCCTTTTCGTTGGTTGCAGCGATCATGGCATCGGTCGCTTGCTTCCAGTTGGCTGGCAGTTCGCCGGCCATACGGCGCTTGAATTCTGCAGCTTCTGCAGGGAAAGCCTTGGCATACGCATCGAACTTGGCATTCCAGTCAGCTTCAGCCTTGGCACCCTTGGCCTTGGCATCCCAGCCTTCGTAAACGTCAGCAGGAATTTCGAATGGTGCGTGTGGCCAACCGATGGCTGCACGAGTTACAGCAACTTCGTCATCACCCAGTGCAGAACCGTGGCAATCATGAGAGCCGGACTTGTTTGGGGAGCCCTTGCCGATAATGGTCTTGCAGCAGATCAGGGATGGCTTGTCGGTAACCTTCTTGGCAGCATCAACTGCAGCCTGGATAGCAGCAGAATCGTGACCATCTACGGATTGAACGTGCCAGCCGTAGGCTTCGAAACGCTTGGCGGTGTCATCGGTGTACCAGCCTTCGATGTGACCGTCGATCGAGATGCCGTTATCGTCCCAGAATGCAACCAGTTTGCCCAGACCCCAGGTACCGGCCAGCGCGCAGGCTTCGTGGGAAACACCTTCCATCATGCAACCGTCGCCGAGGAACACGTAAGTGTAATGGTCGACAATGTCATGGCCTGGCTTGTTGAACTGGCTAGCCAGCAGCTTTTCTGCCATGGCAAAACCAACGCCGTTGGCAATACCTTGGCCCAGCGGACCGGTGGTGGTTTCTACGCCAGGTGCATAACTGTATTCAGGGTGACCTGCACACTTGGAATGCAGTTGACGGAAAGTCTTGATGTCGTCGATGGAGACATCGTAGCCGGTCAAGTGCAGCAGGGAGTAGATCAACATGGAGCCATGGCCGTTGGACAGAACGAAACGGTCACGGTTAGCCCAATGCGGGTTCTTCGGGTTGTGGCTCAGGTTGTGGTTCCATACCACTTCGGCAATTTCTGCCATGCCCATAGGGGCGCCTGGGTGGCCAGAATTTGCCTTCTGGACCGCATCCATGGACAGTGCACGGATGGCGTTACATAAATCGGTACGAGTTGCCATTTCAATCTCCCTCATCTTTCAAACCGGGTTTAATAGAGAAAAGTCTGTCTGCCGACACTTGGTGTCAGACAATCAGCCCCGCTCAAATTCTTGGAATCCCCCTCAGTACAGGATATCGCCGACATTAATGCTTGCCGCTATTTCTTTGTTATGGTCGGGGGTTTAGTGCGTAATTATTGCCTAGTTAGCGATTTTCAGCAACTGCAAGCCTGTCACACAGGCTTGTGAAGATACCCGAATCAGGCCGCATCTTCGCGCCATTTAATGGAGCAACCGATGGATGAAATCTGTTCACGCGGGCCCTGGCCGCTTTCCGCGATCAACTTCATGGCCTTGAACAAATCCCGCGTTGGATTCGGGGTCGGGGTCATCTCGCGGCGCTGGTCATCGAAGCGGCCGCGATACTGCAACTCCAGATCCGCATTGAAACCGAAAAAGTCCGGCGTGCAGACCGCGCCATAAGCCTTGGCCACTTCCTGCGTTTCATCCAGCACATAGGGGAAAGAAAAATCGAACTCCTGCGCCATGACCTGCATGTTTTCGTAGGAATCTTCCGGGTAGTTGACCCAGTCATTTGAAGAGATGGCAATCGAGTTGATACCCAATTCCTTGAGTTCAAGCAGGTCTGCCACCAGGCGTTCACGGATTGCCTTTACATACGGACAATGATTACAGATAAACATCACCAGCGTGCCTTTGGGGCCGCGAATATCCTCCAGCGTCCAGTATTTGCCATCGACGCCGAGCAGCCTGAAATCAGGCGCCTTCCAGCCAAAATCACAAATCGGTGGGTTAAGGCTTGCCATCTGAACGACTCCTTCAATTAGAATTAGGGTTCATTTTAACACTGCCGCCCGGCTTGAAAACCTTGGACAGACACCCCATGCCCCGATTCTACTCACCTGAAAAACTTGCTCCCGGCGCTCTCATCAGGCTTTCGGATAACGCCGCCGTGCACGCCAGCCGCGCGTTACGCATGAAAGTTGGAGACAGCGCCGTATTGTTCAACGGGGACGGCAACGACTACCTGTGCGAATTGACCTACATGAGCAAGAGCGAAGTCAGCGCCAAGGTGAAATCCGTCAGCGACAACACCTGCGAATCACCCCTCAACATCACGCTGATCCAGGCCATTTCCTCTGGTGACCGCATGGACTTCACCATACAGAAGGCGGTGGAACTGGGCGTCACCGCGATCCAACCCATCTCCAGCCAGCGCAGCGTGGTCAAACTCTCCGGCGAGCGCGCCGAGAAACGCCGTGAACACTGGCAGAATGTGGTCATCTCCGCTTGCGAACAATGCGGGCGCTCCATCGTGCCGGAAGTCAGGCCGGCCACCTCGCTGGCGCAATGGCTGGGACAATCCGAGACCGCCGAGCTCCGCATCATCCTTTCGCCCGGCGCCCCGCAAAGTCTCAATGAACTGACAAAGCCATCAGGCGACATCCAGCTGCTGATCGGCGCCGAGGGCGGCCTGACTGAAGACGAAATCAGTCTTGCCACCACTCACAACTTTACCCCCATCCGGCTGGGCAATCGCATTCTGCGCACTGAAACTGCTGCGCTCACTGCAATCTCATCCCTGCAGACCCGGTGGGGCGATTTTAATTAATTGCAATTTTCATACATTTATATAAAAATATGCTTTTAACGCATATTTGGTTACCCTATGTCCATCGGAAACGCAATTCGCAAGCGGCGCAAAACGCTGGGACTCACCTTGCAGACACTCGCCCAACAGGTCGATACCGACAGCGGCAACCTGTCGCGCATTGAGCGAGGCGTACAGGGCGTTTCCGAAACCATGCTGAGGCGGCTTTGTACCGCTCTCGACTGCACTCCCGCCTTTCTCTATTCGCAGTCGGAAGCGGCCAGCGCTCCTGCCGCCCAGACATCCACACAGATACAGCTACAAAGGCCGCAGGAATTCGTGCGCTGGTTCCGTTCTGCCGCACCCTACATCCATGCCTTTGGCGGCCGCACCTTTGTCATCGCCTTTGGTGGCGAGGTGGTCGATGACGGCCAGTTTGTTGCGTTGTCCCACGATCTCAACCTGCTCGCCAGCCTGGAAGTCCGGCTGGTACTGGTGCATGGTTCGCGCCCGCAGATCGAATCGCGCCTGAAAAAGAACCGCATCGAAACGCACATGGTAGACGGCCTGCGCGTCACCGATGACGAGGCCATGCAGGCTGTGAAAGAGGCCAATGGCGCCGTGCGCGTCGAAATCGAAGCCCTGCTTTCGATGGGATTGGTCAATTCGCCCATGGCCGGTTCGGACATCCGGGTAGCCAGCGGCAACTTTGTCACGGCAAAACCACTGGGCGTACTCAATGGCGTCGATTTACAGCATACCGGCACGGTGCGCCGGGTTGATGCCTCCGGCATTCAGAAAAGACTGGATGACGGCGAGCTGGTGCTGCTCTCCCCCATGGGCTATTCACCGACCGGAGAGGTGTTCAACCTGACGCTGGAAGACGTGGCCGTGAACGCGGCGATTGCGCTGGACGCAGACAAGCTGATCTTCCTGATCGATACGCAAGGCGTGCACAACGCGCGCGGCGAATTGTTGCGGGAAATGACCGCGCACAAGGCGGAAAATCTGCTGCGGCACATCAAGGAAAAAGGCGACCAGAACATCACCGAAGACGAAAAATATTTCCTGCCTGCCGCCATCAAGGCCTCGGACAACGGTGTCGCGCGCACGCACCTGATCAGCCGCCATGTCGACGGCGCCATTCTGCAGGAACTGTTCACGCACGACGGTATCGGCACCATGGTTACCGAAGAGCCGCTGGAAGCCATGCGCCAGGCCGAGATCGGCGATGTCGGCGGCATCCTGCAACTGATAGAACCGCTGGAAACCGAGGGCGTGCTGGTCCGGCGCGGGCGCGAACGGCTGGAGATGGAAATCAGCCATTTCCATGTCATGGAGCACGATGGCCGCATCATCGGCTGCGCCGCGCTCTATCCGTTTCCGCAGCAGAAAACCGCCGAACTTGCCTGCATGGCTGTTCATCCGGGATTCCGCCGCGGCGGGCGCGGCGACAGGCTGCTGAAATATTGCGAGCAGGAGGCGAAGGAATCCGGCCTGCAATCCATATTCGTTCTCACCACCCGTACCGAACACTGGTTTCTGGAGCGCGGCTTTGTTGAAAAGGACGTCAGCAGCCTGCCGCCACAACGGCAAAACCTCTACAACCTGCAGCGCCGCTCAAAGGTGTTCTGGAAGCAGATTTAGCGGCGCATCAAAAAAATTTCTCAAGGGGCTTGCAGGCCCCTTGAATTTTTTCAAGCCAGCCCAATCTCCTAATCAAGCAGGCAAATTAGCCAGCAAGGTTTTCGTAGTCCTGAATTCAACTGACTTGATTGAAAGGAAATACAAATGGCCAACATCACGCGTAACGACCCGTTTAGCGTTACAAATTTCGACCCGTTTGATGAAGTGTTCCGTGGTTTCTTCCGTCCGGTTCGCATTGAAAACAGCACTCAGCCGCAGATGAAAATTGACGTCGAAGAACACGAACAGAATTACACAGTACACGCCGAGATTCCCGGCGTGACCAAAGAAAATATCCATGTGACGATCGATGGCAACCAGGTCAGCATCAGCGCCGAAGTCCGCAAGGAAAATGAAGTGAAGGAAGGCACCCGGGTGCTGCGCAGCGAACGTTATTTCGGCAGCGTGTCACGCAGCTTTGCACTGGAAAACGAGATCGACGAAGCCAAGGCTGAAGCGCAATACAAGGACGGCGTGCTGGAGCTGATACTACCGAAAAAGACCGTCAGCTCCGCCAAGAAACTCACCATCAAATAATCACCATTCCTCCTCGTTTAGCGGCCGCAAGGCCGCTTTTTTTATTCGCGCACATCATCAATCAAGCTTTTCATCCCTGCATTAAAGTTTAGAATCATTACATTACTCTAACCACGCAAAGCAGTCCCCATGAATAAACCCGCAACATCCGGGCAGGATATAGACACTGCAAAGTTTCAGCAGTTGAAAGTCAGTACGCTTTTTGCGGACTTGCGCGGATTTACCACCGTCTCCTCCGAGTATCCTCCAAAAGTGGTCATCAAGATGCTGAACCGCTATCTCTCCGCCATGAGCGAGATTGTGATCCAGCATGACGGTATGGTGGATAAATTCATGGGCGATTCCATCATGGCGACATTTGGCACCCCCAAGCCGCATGCAGATGATTTGCAGAGAACCCTGACTTGCGCCGTCAGGATGCAACTGGCGATGGACGATATCAATGCCACCAACAACCGCCTGCAATTGCCGTCGCTCTACATGGGCATCGGTATCAACACCGGCAAGGCCATGGCTGGCAGGCTCGGTTCAAAACTTCATTCCGAATACACGGTGATCGGCGACAGCGTCAACCTCGCCTCGCGCATCGAGTCTTTCAGTTTGCGCGGCCAAATCCTGATCGGCCAGGAAACTTTCAAACAGGCCGGCAGCTTCATCAAGACCGGCGTCCCCATTGAAATCTTCGTCAAGGGCAAAGCGGATCCTGTGCAGGTGCATGAGATCCTGGCCATTCCTTCCCTGAACCTGACCGTACCGAGGCGCGAAGCGCGCAGAAGTCAGCGGGTCAAGGTACGCATGCCTTTCACCTACCAGCAGATCGAGCACAAAATCGTATCGGACCAGGTACTGCAAGGCACAATACGCGACATCAGCTACTTCGGCATCCAGGCCGAATTCGACCAGAAAATCAAAGTGCTGGATGACATCAAGCTCAGCATCGATCTCTCATTGATCGGTTATCACGCCGGCGACATCTACGGCAAGGTGGTTCGCACCAGCGAGCACAAAGGCAAACATCTGGCGGCGGTCGAGTTCACCTCAATCACATTGCAGAACGAAGTGAACATCCGCCAGTTCGTACAGATGCTGATTCAGGGTTGCGAAAAAGCCGTCTGAACCGACTTAATAGAGTCCGCTGACCAGCCCCTCATCATCAATATCGATGCGCGTGGCACAAGGCACCTTCGGCAGGCCGGGCATGGTCATGATGTCGTCGCAGATCATGACGATAAATTCCGCGCCGGCGCACAAGCGCACCGCCCGAATCGTAATCACATGCCCCTGCACGGCACCCCTTGCACTGGCATCGGTCGAAAACGAATACTGCGTCTTCGCCACACAGATCGGATAATAACCATAGCCATCGGCCTGCAACTGGTCGATCTGCACACGCAATCGCCTCGGCGCATGCACATCCGCTGCGCCATAAATCCGGGTGGCGACCTTGCGCACTTTCTCCCATAACGGGTCGCCATCTTCATAGACGAACTGCATGCTGCTCTTGTCGCTTTCGACCAGTCGAACCACCTCATGCGCCAGATATTCAGCGCCTGCACCGCCTTTTGCCCAGTGTTCGGCGAGGACGACATTGACGCCCTGCTCTGCCAGATGCTGGCGCACCAGCGCGATCTCGGCATCGGTGTCGGCATTGAAGCGATTGATGGCCACCACGCAAGACAGGCCGTAATGCCGGGTGACGTTCTCCACATGCTTGCGCAGATTGGCCAGCCCTTGCTCCAGCGCCTCCAGATTCTCGATCTCCAGTTGCGGAACCTCGACACCGCCGTGGTATTTCAGCGCGCGGATGGTTGCGACGACGACACAGGCGGATGGCCGCAAACCGGATTTGCGGCATTTGATGTCGATGAATTTTTCGGCACCGAGGTCAGCACCAAAACCAGCCTCGGTCACGACATAATCGGCCAGTTTCAAACCGAGCTTGGTAGCGATCACCGAATTGCAACCGTGGGCGATGTTGGCAAAAGGGCCGCCGTGGACGATGGCTGGCGTATGTTCCAGCGTCTGTACCAAATTGGGCCGGATGGCATCTTTCAGCAATACGGTCATGGCGCCGTGCGCCTTCAGGTCGCGCGCCTGCACCGGCTTGCCATCGTAGGTATAGCCGATGACGATATTGCCCAGCCGCTGCTTGAGATCTTTCAGCGATTCCGTCAGACAGAAGATCGCCATCACCTCGGAAGCGACGACGATATCGAAACCGTCCTCCCGTGCCTGACCATTGACCTTGCCACCGAGACCGACGACGATCTGCCGTAGCGCGCGGTCGTTCATGTCCATCACGCGTTTCCAGGTCACCTGACGCGGGTCGATCTGCAGTTCGTTACCCTGGTGGATGTGATTATCGATGAGTGCGGCAAGCAGATTGTGTGCGAGGGCGATGGCGGCAAAATCGCCGGTGAAATGCAGATTGATGTCTTCCATCGGCACCACCTGCGCATGCCCGCCACCGGCAGCGCCGCCTTTCATGCCGAACACCGGCCCCATGGAAGGCTCACGCAAGCAGACGATGGCTTTCTTGCCGATACGATTGAGGGCGTCTCCCAGACCCACCGTCGTCGTCGTTTTGCCTTCGCCTGCCGGGCTGGGGCTGATCGCCGTCACCAGAATCAGTTTGCCCTCCGGTCGCTGTTGCAAATGTGGATTGAGCCGGGTGTCGATCTTGGCCTTGAAACGCCCATACAACTCGACGGATTCTTCAGTCAAACCCAAGTCGGCGGCAATCTCGCTAACTTTCTTCAGCTGGGCTTTCTGGGCTATTTCAATATCACTCGGCATGGCTTCCTCTTTCGTGAATTTAGCATTGCGACTTGAACCGGGCACCTTCATGAAAACTTAGCATAATTTCGGAACCGCCTCAGGCTTTTTTTCAAGGTAAAATAGCTGCAAATTCGTTCACTCATCGAGAGAATCAATGCTCACTAAAACCACCGCCGCCCAGAAGGCAAAAACCCTCGCTGAAGCCCTGCCCTACATCAAGCGCTTCTTCGACAAGACCATCGTCATCAAGTACGGCGGCAACGCCATGACCGACCCGGCCTTGCAGGACTGCTTCGCGCGCGATGTCGTGCTGCTGAAACTGGTTGGCATGAACCCGGTCGTCGTTCACGGTGGCGGCCCGCAGATCAACGAACTGCTCGACCGACTCGGCAAAAAGGGCACCTTCATCCAGGGCATGCGCGTCACCGATGAGGAAACCATGGACGTGGTGGAAATGGTACTGGGCGGTCAGGTCAACAAGGACATCGTCAACCTGATCAACCGCCACGGCGGCAAGGCTGTCGGCCTGACCGGACAGGATGGCAACTTCATTCGCGCCAGAAAACTGCTGATGGAGAACAAGGAACTGCCGGGAGAATTCATTGATATCGGCAGCGTCGGCGACATCACTGCCATCGACCCCAGCCTCATCTCCTTCCTCGATACAGGTGACTTCATCCCGGTCATCGCGCCGATCGGCGTCGGACCGGATGGCGAAACCTACAACATCAATGCCGACGTCGTCGCCGGCAAGCTGGCCGAGATCCTCGGCGCGGAAAAACTCATCCTGCTGACCAATACGCCGGGCGTGCTGGACAAGGATGGCAACCTGCTGACCGGCCTGACGCCGAAGCAGGTGGATGAAATGGTCGAAGACGGAACACTGTCCGGCGGCATGCTGCCCAAGATCAGCTCGGCGCTGGATGCTGCACGCAGCGGCGTCAAATCCGTACACATCATCGACGGACGCGTCGAACATGCGCTACTGCTCGAAGTGCTGACCGACGAAGGCGTAGGCACGCTGATCAAGGCCAAATAATTCCAGTCTCCATTTCAGCGGCGATACTGCGTTGACTTCCTCGCTCCCTCCTTGCCGTGCTACAGCACTGTCCGCGTCGGTCGCTCGTCGTCGCCTTGTCTCGCCATCGAACTGGAGCTGGAAAAGGTGAGTCGCGTCTGGGTGTTCGATCTAGACAACACCCTGCACGATGCCGACACGCATATCTTCCCGGTCATGAACCAGGCCATGACGCAATACATCATGGATCACCTGCAACTGGACGAAGAAGACGCTCACGCGCTGCGCCGCCACTACTGGCATGTCTACGGCGCCACGTTGAAAGGCCTGACCCGCCATCACGGCGTCAGCCCGCACCACTTTCTCAACGAGACCCACCAATTCCCCGAACTGCCGCAGATGGTGATTCAACGCAAACGCCTGCGCCACTGGCTGCAGAGCCTGCCCGGACGTAAGGTGGTATTTACCAACGCGCCGCAACATTACGCCTACCGTGTGCTCTACCTGCTCGGCGTCGACGACCTGTTCGAGGAGGTATTCAGCGTCGAATGCAGCCGCTTCCACCCCAAACCCTCCGTGCGCGGCTTTGCCCGCATGTTACGCAGCATAGGCGCCAAGGGCAGCGACTGTGTCATGCTGGAGGACAGCCTGCCAGCACTGAGAACGGCAAAGCGCATGGGCATGAAAACCGTCTGGATCAGCCGCCGGCTACACAAGCCCAACTACGTCCATTACCGCATCCCGAGCGTGTTAGCCCTTACTCACGTTCGGTTATAATCCTGAAAAAGCATTACCCGTCACAAGATCAACAAGCACCAAATTAACAAGTACAAATTAACAAGTAATAGCAGCAAAGGAAAAAACATGGCAGGCGAACGCAAACAGCAAATCCTCGAAACTCTGGCCAAGATGCTGGAAAACCCCAAGCGCGAAAAGATCACCACAGCAGCACTGGCGGCAAAACTGAGCGTCTCCGAAGCCGCACTCTACCGCCACTTTGCCGGCAAGGCGCAGATGTTCGAAGGCCTGATCGACTTCATCGAACAAACCCTGTTCGGCCTCATCAACAAGATCACCACAGAAGAAACCGACGGCACCGCTCAGGTGCGTCGCACGGTCGGCGTGCTGCTGATGTTCGCGGAAAAGAACCCGGGCATGACGCGCGTACTGATTGGCGATGCACTGGTCAACGAAAACGAAGCCCTGCAACAACGCGTCAACCAGATGCTGGACCGGCTGGAAATCACCATCAAGCAAAGCCTGAAGATCGCCGTGACCGACTCAGGCAAGAAGATACTGCCGGAAGCGCAAGCCAACCTCATCATGAGCTTCGTCATCGGCCGCTGGCACCAATACGCCAAGAGCGGCTTCAAGCGCAAACCGATGGAGTTTGCACAATTACAGTTGGGAATGTTCTGCTAGGAATCAGAGGCTGCGCCAGCCGGGCGAGACCGGCGGTTTTGTCTTTAAATCATAAAGCTTGCAATGAGCGCTTTAAGAGAAAACCGATGGAGTTTGCACAATGCAATTGGGGGGGGCTCCTAGACACTCTTGTAGGTAACTATCGAGACACACGCCTAGTTGGAAACTGATAAAACGCTTTGCCGTATTTTGAAGAGTTAACAATTTTTTGGGTTCTAAACATGATTTCCTTTCCTGAAACCGTTTTCACCTCTAACACACTATGCTCCCAGAGGTCGCCACGAATTAATGCACTAGATACTTTTTCTCCAATTTTTTCCTGTAATTTTGTCACATAAGCATCTAGGCTCTCTCTAGCCATGAACTTCGAGCATTTAATTATTTTTTGTATTTTTTCTTCGTTTAGCTTAACCGGACTTGGTGCATTCCAATAATTCTTATCCTTGAAATCTATAAAACTAATTGCGTAATGATATTCAAGTATATCCACCCCATATCTTGGATTAGGCCATGTTTTATTTATGTCCATATCATTGAGCTCTAACTTCTTTACTAACATTTCGATCTGATTCTTCTTATCCAAAGCGCATTTTTCTTCAAATTCTGCAAAATACGGTTTAAGTTGCTCCCTTAACTCATGTAGAGCCTCGTTAAAATCTTTTACCTTTTTGTCCACTTTGTACTCCCTAAATGTATTTTCCCAGAGTTTTTCGGGCAGAAATTAGTCACTTAAAGAATACCACCAATAGATAAAATTAACAAATTAATCAAATACTTATAAATATGTTAGCTACCTTTTAGTATGTGTGCAGTGAGACTAGAGTCGAGCAGGATGAGCAGATGGCTTTAGTGTCTGCCCACGCGAACAATGGTCGTGAATACGGTCTAATCGATGGGCAAGCAAAAAGACACTTGCCCACCCTACTTTACTGGGAATGTTCTGCTAGGAATAAAAGGCTGCGACGATAAGTGTTGCGCAACTGAAAACAAAAAGCCCCGACTAATCGGGGCTTTGAATGACATGGTGGGCAGTACTGGGTTCGAACCAGTGACCCCTGCCGTGTGAAGGCAGTGCTCTACCACTGAGCTAACCGCCCATGCGAGAGGCGCGTATTGAATCACAAAACGCGAAAAACGCAAAGATGTAACTCACACACAGTATGGAATTGTCCTAATTATTCTTCGTTCTCAGCAAATTTTGGTTCGGGCAAGCAGGGTGAGCAGGGCAAGCAGGCGGCTTTATTGTCTGCCGACGCGGGCAATAATCGTGAATACGGTCTAATCTGTGGGCACAAACAAAAGGCACTTGCCCACCCTACTTGACTTGCGCAACGGCTTTTCAGGTCAGCGGGTGTAACCGCTATAAGACATTCATGATTCCTCGGCATTGCGGGAAGTTTGTACAACCCCAAAATTGCTTACCGATATTCTGACCTTTCTTAGTTTCCCGCAATACCATCGAGCCACCACATTTTGGGCAGCTTGGAACATCGTTATTTTCTTTTTTAGCAACGATGTTTTTTACATGTCTAACATGCTCACGATTTGTCTTAAATGATGGCGTCAGCCTTCCTTGTTCTATTTTGTTCGCGATTTCGATTACTTGTGAGTCAGTAAGAACTGGCGTTTTCTTTGATTTGATATAACTCACATAGCCTGCACCGTAAGTCACATTTACAGGCATTGATGTTTTGAATGTGCTATCACCAACAAAAACAACTACAGAATGCACGTGTTGCTCATTCAGGCCCAACACGGACTCTAGTGTTTTTACATGCTTATAGTTCTGATGTAATGGGTTTTGAAATTTGCTTGAGTGCTTATAAATCTTTTGAGTCCATGTCTTTTGGTTGGGGCTACCGAATATCCACCCTTTAATGTTTTTAGTTTCAACTACGAAAACGCCAAACTCCGAGACGATGATGTGATCAATCTGCGTGCTTCCATCTTCAGTTTGTAGAGTCACATTCTTGATCAGATGGTATTTTTTATTATCTAGTAGGAATTTTGCTGACAAATTGACAATGAACTCGCCAACAACACCTTTGAACCAAGGAGACTTGATAACCCCCGCTAGAATCGCGATTGGTATCAGATATAAAAGAACACCGATTATTTGATTTATGATTGGTGAGAAATTCATTCTACGATCTCGCTTTATTCACATAAGATTCTTCTTCAAAACTCGCCGGAAACTGGAGACTTATACAGGCTTATAGGTATAAGTTTGTATGTGGTAAACCAAGACTACAACTTTACGTTCTTGTAGACTACGTAATCAAACATCAAATCACTTAAATAAATATCCATCTATGATCGTCAATTACAAAAAAATAATTTCGCTTCATTTTTTCATCGCTTATCTTTTATTTCCCACAAGCATATTTGCTAACGATATGTGCCAAAAAATAGGTGAGGTAGTGAAAGGGAAGTGGGAATTTGATGATTCACGTACGTTCAGTTTCATTGCAGGTCAGCCAAAGCTCATACTCGACAACAAAGAACTTGAAATTAGTAGCTGTCTAGTTACTCGTATTAGCGCTTTGTTTTTCATAGATAACAACATGGTAAATATCCGTTTCAACAGTAACAGGCAACCTGAAAACATTTATATAAATCGTAAATTTTATAAAGTTACCCAGCACACTCTCTCTGAGCCAACAGAAGCTCCGGAACACATTAACCCTGCTGATCACTTCGTGGCACACACAAGTACAAACTATCCAAACCTATATCAGATTATGCAACGTGAGGATATTGCCAAAGCCTTCGGAACAATTGCATACAAATTTTCTCCACAACTCAAGATCGAAACCCGCGAATGCGGCACAATTAATGCGTTTTACTCACCATCAACAAAAATAATTACTCTCTGTTATGAATACCTTGATAACGGTGACAAGGCTATTGAGCAAACCTACGGCGATGCACCGATTCCCATTAAAGCCAACATGAAGACTGGGATTCTGGCTGGAGTATTGCTACATGAAATAGGCCATGCAGTAATTCATCTCAAAAACGTGCCATTGTTAGGAAGTGAAGAAGATGCTGCGGATCGATTTGCCTATGTAATGATGTATGAGTTTTCATCCTCAGATCCAGAGCGATTAAGAGATATGGTGTACGGGAATCTTGCCTATACTTGGTCGTTTCGTCAGGATATCTTAACCAAAATTCTTACTGGTCACTCACGATATATGGATGAGCATCCAATTACAGAGCAGCGCTACTACAATCTAATATGTCTTGCTTACGGTAGCAATTCAGAGCTGTTTGGCAAACTCCGCTCATCATCCAAGCTAAGTGATGATCGCGCTGAACGTTGTACGCGTGAGTTCAATCAAGTGCGTGAAGCCGTCTCAAAAATCAGCTGGGAATCAGAGTGATCACTACTTAACTGCATAAAATTGAGTGCTTTCAACGACCTAAATAATTCCTGACTGCCTCCACCCTAACCTGAAACACCGCTTCCCTGATCTTCTCCGGCTCCTGATATTGCCGGGCCACCGCACCGGCATCGACCTGCATCACTGCATCCAGCAACTTCAACCAGACTTCGGTATGCGGTATCAGCTTATCCTCAAAGCCGGTTCTGCCGCGAAAGTCGCATTCGCAAGCGAGCAGGAATTCCCTGAATCTTTGTGGCTGACGGATGGCGTCAGTGTCCTGCAAAAACTGCACTTTGGTGGCTGACCGCATTTCGTCCACGCGATAGACCTTGCCGTGGAATCTGGCGACGACGTGAGCGAGCTCCTTGCAGTCGTTCGGCACACGTAAGCGCTTGCACACGTCCTTGAGCAGGTGAACGCTGCGTTCTTCGTGACCGATGTGGCGCGGCAGCACGTCTTGCGGCGTGGTGCCCTTGCCGAGATCGTGCGTCAGCGCAGAGAAGCGCACAGGCAGCGAATAGCCCTGCGCGGCAGCGTAATCGACCACCATCATGACGTGTACGCCAGTGTCGATTTCCGGATGGTGTTGCGGCGGTTGCGGCACGCCCCACAGGCGGTCGAGTTCCGGCATGATGCGTTTCAGTGCGCCGCATTCGCGCAACACTTCGAACATTCGCGATGGTTTGGCTTCCATCAGGCCTTTTGCAAGTTCCTGCCAGACGCGTTCCGGCACCAGCGCATCGACTTCACCATCCTCGACCATATGCTGCATAAGCTGCATGGTTTCCGGCGCGACAGTGAATTCGGTGAAACGGGCGGCAAATCTGGCGGCACGCAGGATACGCACCGGATCTTCGATAAAGGCATCGCTGACGTGGCGCAGGACTCTGTTCCGGATATCGGCCTGGCCGTGGTAGGGGTCGATCAGCGTGCCGTCTTCGGCTTGGGCGATGGCATTGATGGTGAGGTCACGCCGCGCAAGGTCTTCTTCCAGCGTGACATCGGGCGAGGCGAATACCTGAAAACCTTTGTAGCCTTTGGCGGTCTTGCGCTCGGTGCGAGCGAGCGCATACTCTTCCTGCGATTCGGGGTGGAGAAAGACCGGGAAATCCTTGCCGACCGGACGGTAACTCAGCGCTACCATCTGTTCCGGCGTGGCACCGACCACGACGAAGTCGCGGTCCTTGACCGGCAGCCCGAGCAGCGCATCGCGCACTGCCCCGCCTACCTGATAGATTTCCATGCTCTGCCTCGCCACCCGTTCAAGCCAACCGGCTAACGGCCGGCCATGCTGCGGAAGCGCTCGTAAGCCGCGCGCGGCGTATCGTTGGCAAGGTATTCCGGCACGATGGCTTCGATCGCCGCCGGCTTGAGGCCAAGCTCCGGTGCCAGTGGCCCCTGACAAACGCTATCGATCTCCATGGAATGCACATTGTCTCGCGTCATCAGCTTGATTGGCATTTTTTCCATGGCATAAGCCTGCCAGTAGGAAAGCGTGTCGTTGAGACCGACGATCTTGCGCTTCTTGCCGAGCACAAAGATGACGAATTCGACCAGTTCACGCAGGGTATAGACCCTGGGGCCGCCGAGCTGATAGGTCTTGCCGTAGGTTTCCACATTTTCCAGGCTGTTGACGAAGGCTTCCGCCACATCTTCCACCCAGATCGGCTGGAACTTGGCATCCGGCTTGGCCAACGCCACAACGGGCATGATTTTGACGATAGTCGCCAGCAGATTGAGGAAGCTGTCGCCACGGCCAAAGACTATGGATGGCTGGAAGATGGTGACATGAAGGTTGGCGGCATGCGCCATCACTGCGGCCTCACCCGCCGCCTTGGAGCGCAGGTAGGCGCTGGGGGCTTCTGCGCTGGTCTGCAGGGCGCTCATGTGCAACAGGCGCTTGATGCCGAGCTTCTTGCACAATGTTGCGACACGCGCCGGCAACTCGCGATGCATGGCATCGAAGCTGAACTGCTTGCTCTCGTGCAGGATGCCGATCAGGTTGATGACGGCATCGCAACTTTGCATGTGCATGCTGAGTTCTGCATCGCTCAGCACATTGCATTCGGCCACCTGCACGTTAGGCAACAAGGTCAGGTGCTTGGCGCGCTCGCGTTGGCGGCTCAGCACCTTGACCGCATAACCTGCTGCACTCAGCTTGTGCACGATGGCACTGCCGACGAACCCTGAACCCCCTAACACACATACTTGATTGATCAACATCGATATCCTCAGTCGTTTTTATTCTGTCTGCTCAGGAAGCGCTGATAAACGGCTACGCGGGCGAATTGCTGCGTTGCCGGGCTTATGGCGTCAAGTCGAGCTGCCTTCGCGTTAAGGTGAGCTGCTTTAGCAGCCGACTTAACGGAGAAGACCTTTACGGTCTTGGCAGCCGTCTGGACGGACACAACCCTCGCGGTTGCACTTCATCCCGCTCGCTCATTTAATCAGCGCTTCCCTCAGTCTCTGCTACGCCAGCATTACCGGGCACGGTTCCCAGCCGCTGGGTCAGCGGCAGGCTGCGATGGCCCATCTGCTGTGCATAATAATACGCGTTGGCCATGACCTTTTTCACGTAATCCCGCGTTTCGGTGAACGGGATGGTATCCGCATAAATCGAACCCTCCATCGCTTCCTGTCCGGCCCAGCGCCTGGGCCGGCTCGGTCCTGCATTATAAGCCGCGGTCGCCATCAGCGCCTGCCCGTCCATGCGGTCCAGTGTGTATCTCATGTAATGTGTGCCGAACTTCATATTGGTATCCAGTTCGGTGATCATGCCGGGCTGATAGCCTGTCATGCCCAGACGCTTGGCGATCCATTTGGCGGTGGCCGGCATCACTTGCATCAGGCCGGATGCTCCGGCACTGGATCTGGCAACTCCGATGAAGCGGCTTTCCTGCCGGATCAGGCCATAGACCCAAGCCTCATCCAGCGCGTTTTCCTTCACATAAGCTTGCATCATATCGCGATACGGGGTCGGATAGCGCAAGGCAAAGTCATGCGTCAGCCGGGTCTTTTCAGAAGTATTGATGGCAACGTCGATCCAGTCGTTACGGAAAGCCACCTCTGCCGCGACGATCAGTTGCCTGTCATCCAGATCACGCGTTGCCGCCGCCCATTCGGCTCTGGCCTCCCAGCGGAAACCCTGTTCATTCAAGGCCAAGGCGCGCTGAATGGCAGGCCTACTCTCCATCAGCTTCAGCTCTTCGTTACTGGCCTTGTAGACGATGCCAGGGCTCGCCATGACATCGCCCAATTCTTCGGTCGCGAGCAGCCCATAATAGTTGTGCTCGAGTGATAGCGGCACCAAAATGGCATTGGCCTGTGGCACCTGATTCATCTCTTTCAATGCGCGTGCCTTCCAGTAGCGCCAGGCCGCCACCTGTTGTTCAGCCTGCGGCATGGCCTCAATGCCGTACAGCACTTCCCGCCAATTCTTCACGCGCAAAGCAGTACGCACACGCCAGGTCATCTGCTCGTTATCGAGCTGGGCGCCCTCGGCCAGCAGCCACCATTTTGCAGCTTGCGGGTCATGCTTGCGCGCGGCATGCAATGCCAGGCGGCCCCACATGTAAGCCTGCTCTTCCGCATTGAACTGTGCGCGATTGGCCTGCCAAATATCCAGCGCCAGCGGCGGCTGTGTACGCGCCACGCGGTCCATGGCGTAGATATTCAGCGCACGACCGAAACGCGATTTGTAGGATATGGATTGTTTTTGCAGCACCTGCTGCGGATTCTTGTAGACACGGTCTATCAAGCCGATGTTGTTGGCATCGATCACTTTGATATAGCGGCTCACGGCCTTGGCCACGCTGATCTTGCCATCCTGCATCGCCAGTCGGAAACGACCCCAGGCATCCTCTTCGGTCAGTTTGCCGGACTGGAACATCTCGTCGAACAGCAAGGTGCAGTTGCTCGGCAGATCGGTTGAAACCAGCCAGAAATTGCGCAGGCGGTCGGCATCGATACCGAAGCCCATGTTGGCCTGCCCCTGCATGGTGTAGCAGCTGACGGCAGCGTCATCACGCTTGAAATTGGGCAACTCGGCAAAATAAGTCTGCCATTCCTTGTTCTTGCCCAGCTTTTTCAGCCACTCACCGCGTACACGGTCAGCAAAAGGGAATTCCTCGTAGCGCTGGAGAAAGTTTTGCACGTTCTGATTACTGGCAGTGGAAAGTTGCAGCAGCATGATCCAGTAATCGGCATAGGGCGCCAGTATGTCACCCTGCGCTTTCATCTGCTGCGCATAGGCCTGCAGGCGAGGCAGATCCTGCTTGTTATAGGCAGTCTGTGCTGCAGTCAGCAGACCGCCGACCGACTGTGCATGCGCCTTGCTGCCAAGCAGCATGAACAGGGCCAGAAACATCCAGGAGAATTTGATTGATTTACTCATTTGCATCCGTGTCGACACCAAAAGTCGGGGAGAGTGCCGATAGTGCAAGAATACACCGCAGCCTACAGCTTATAAAAGGATAATGCGTCCCGCAGCGAAAAGTACGGCCGCAACAAACAGCAATACGATAGTGAACTTGATGACCTGCCAGGAAAAACGCAGATAGCGCTTGTCACCTGACAGAAAATAGATCCCCAGCGAAACCACAATGGCGATGAATGCGAGCGCCAGCAACAAGCGTAAGACCAGCATCGCGGACGCTCAATTCATCATACGTATTGCAGCACCGGCGCCACGGGAATCTGCAACTGAAATGCGCCCGGCGCTTCTTCGATATTTTCGAAGGTCGTGAACTCCCAGGCCTCGGCATCCGCCAGCAAAGTCCGCAGCAACTGGTTATTGAGCGCGTGGCCGGACTTGTAGGCGCTGAACGCACCGATCAGCGGATGACCCAGCACGTAGAGGTCGCCGATGGCATCCAGCACCTTGTGCTTGGCAAACTCGTCCTCGTAACGCAGGCCATCGCCGTTCAACACACGGTATTCGTCCAGCACAATGGCGTTATCCAGACTACCACCGCGCGCCAAACCGTTGGAACGCAGATACTCGACCTCATGCATGAAGCCGAAAGTACGGGCGCGGCTGATCTCGCGGATATAGGAGTTATCGGCGAAATCGATGGTCACGCGCTTGCCGCTATGCTCGAACACGGGATGATTGAAATCGATGGTGAAATCGATCTTGAAACCGAAATAGGGCTCGAAGCGCACCCACTTGTCGCCATCGACCACTTCGACCTTCTTCTTGATCCGAATGAACTTCTTGGCAGCCGGCTGTTCGATGATGCCTGCCGATTGCAGCAGGTAGACAAAAGGACCGGAACTGCCATCCATGATCGGCACTTCACTCGCGTCCATGCTGATCAGGATGTTGTCGATACCCAAGCCGGCAAGGGCCGAGAGCAGATGTTCCACAGTGGCGACGCGCGCACCGTTGTCCTCCAGTGCGGAGCACAGGCGCGTGTCGTTGACGAGGTCAGGCCGGACCTTGATTTCCGGAGTTCCGGGCAGATCGGTTCGCCGGAAAACAATGCCGGTATCAGGCGCGGCAGGACTCAAGGTCAGGGTAACCTTGTCGCCTGTATGCAGCCCGACACCTGTGGCGCTGATAGCTTTCTTTAATGTACGTTGCTTTACCACGTCTTCCAACCTCGTCAATTTGACTGAAATATTAGCACATCCACCGCAGTTTCCCTAGCCGGAGACACACCGACACCACAATTAAGCAATTGACTATATTGACAATTATCTACTAGTCAGCCTGTTTGCGCAGGAACGCCGGGATGTCATATTCTTCCACGCCCGATTGCTTCATCGCTTCAACTGTGGCACGGCGTCCATTGGAGGAGAACACGGCTGGCGTATCATCGTCGGATGCCACCATGTTGACACCGCTGCCGCCGACAAACACAGCCTGACCGGTCGTACCGTCACGCACCTGGGTCATCACGCGCAGCTCGGGTTTTTGTTGACGGCGGCCGGCAACACCGTTGAGGCCGGTGGCCACCATGGTGACACGCAGACCATCACCGATGGATTCATCGAACACATTACCGACGATCACGGTCGCATCATCCGCAGTGAAGGCCTTGATGGTGTTCATGACATCGTAGTATTCCTTCATCTTGAACGATGTGCTGGCCGTGATGTTGACCAGAACGCCACGGGCATTGGCCAGGTTGACGTCTTCCAGCAGCGGGCTTGCCACTGCCTGCTCTGCCGCGATGCGGGCACGGTCGGCACCGCTCGCCATGGCGGAACCCATCATCGCCATACCCATCTCGGACATGACGGTGCGCACGTCGGCGAAGTCGACGTTGACCAGACCAGGGCAATTGATGATTTCGGCGATACCGGAAACGGCGTTGTGCAACACGTCATTGGCCGCTTCGAACGCCTGCAGGAAAGGCACATCCTCACCCAGCACTTCCATCAGCTTCTCGTTCGGGATGATGATGAGAGAATCGACATGCTTGGAAAGTTCTTCCAGACCTTCGACCGCCACCTTGGTGCGTTTGCCTTCAAATGCGAATGGCTTGGTAACGACAGCCACAGTCAGGATACCCATTTCCTTCGCCACTTCAGCGATGATAGGCGCGGCACCGGTACCGGTACCACCACCCATGCCTGCCGTGATGAAGAGCATGTCGGCGCCGTCGATGATTTCGGCAATGCGTTCACGGTCTTCCAGCGCGGCTTCACGGCCGATTTCCGGACGTGCGCCGGCACCCAGACCCTTGGTAATGTCCGTACCGATCTGCAGTACGGTCTTGGCCTGGCTCTTCTTCAGTGCCTGCATGTCGGTGTTGGCGCAGATGAATTCCACGCCGCCGACGTTCTTTTCAATCATGTGCGCGACTGCGTTGCCACCGCAACCACCCACGCCTATTACTTTAATTACGGCCTCTTGCGAGTCCCTGTCCATAATTTCAAACATTGCTTTTCTCCTTGTCGATGTTACTAACTACTTCTGCCCAAACAACTTCATACCCTGCCGGATCACTCCTGCAGAACCTTAAAAATTCCCTTTGAACCAGCTCTTCATGCGGCTCAGGATGTCGGCGAACGAGCCGGACTCCATTTGATTCTGCAAATGCCGCTCGACCTGCTGCTTGCCCATCAGCACCAGGCCGACGCCGGTCGCATAGCGTGGATTGCCGACCACCTCCGACAGGCCGCCGACATAGCGCGGCATGCCCAGACGTACCGGCATGTGGAATATCTCCTCGCCCAGTTCCACCATGCCGCGCATCATGGATGAGCCACCGGTGATGACGATGCCGGAGGCGATCATCTCTTCCATGCCGCTACGGCGCAGTTCGCTCAGTACCAACTCATAGAGCTCAACTATGCGCGGTTCGATGACTTCGGCCAGTGTTTGCACGGAAAGCTGGCGCGGCTCACGACCGTCGACACCCGGCACCTCGACCACTTCACGCGGATCGGCCAGTTGCCTGAGAGCGCAGCCGTGCTTGATCTTGATTTCCTCTGCGGCCTGCGTCGGCGTACGGAAGGCCACGGCGATATCATTGGTGACCTGATCGCCGGCGATCGGCACCACTGCCGTATGACGGATAGCGCCCTGTTTGAACACGGCAATGTCAGTGGTGCCGCCGCCGATATCGACCAGGCAGACACCCAGTTCCTTCTCGTCCTCGGTCAGCACCGCCATGCTGGAAGCCAGCGGCTGCAGAATCAGGTCCGAGACCTCCAGACCGCAGCGTCTGATGCACTTGACAATGTTTTGTGCGGCAGCGACAGCGCCGGTAACGATATGCACCTTCACTTCCAGTTTCATGCCGCTCATGCCCAGGGGCTCACGCACATCCTCCTGGCCGTCGATAATGAATTCCTGGGTGAGGATATGCAGGATCTGCTGATCCGACGGCAAGGCGATGGCACGTGCTGTATCCACAACGCGATCGACATCGGCCTGCATCACTTCGGCATCCTTGATCTTGACCATGCCGTGCGAATTCAGGCTCTTGATGTGGCTACCGGCAATGCCCGTAAACACCGAGCTGATCTTGCAATCCGCCATCAGCTCGGCCTCTTCCAATGCACGCTGGATGGCCTGCATGGTCGAATCGATGTTGATTACCACGCCCTTCTTCAGGCCGCGTGAAGTGTGCTGCCCGAGGCCGATGACCTTGAGCGTCCCCTCGGGCTGCAGTTCAGCCACAATCGCGACGATCTTCGACGTGCCGATATCCAGGCCCACTATCAGATTTTTATCTTCTCTCACTTTACTCATACCTCTCTCCATTCATCCCCTGCAGTCCCGCCTTGCTTCAGGCGGCGCCTGTCCTGCCTGCCGTTGCCCGTACCGGCCGCCTGACGGCGAAACCATTCGGGTATCTCAAATCCGCGTAGGCAAATGACACGCCCAGCTTGCTCAAGGTCTGCTGATAGACACTAGCAAACTTGGCAAGCCGGTTTTCCATATCCTCTCGCCCCAGCTCGATGACGATGCCGTTATCCGTCTGTATCTGCCATGCGCGTCTCGGCGTCAGCACCAGTTGCGTCACTTTCATGCCGGTTCCTGCCAACAAACCGCTGTACTCCCCGTATTTTTTCGCCACTTCAGCCACGCCTTCGCCCGGCCCGTAGAACACCGGCAAATCCTCATCAGAAGCCGCATGAAACAACTCGCCATAGCTATTGACCAAGGCGATGTTGCCCCAGCGCGCCAGTTCCTGATGCTCGTCCACCACCACCTCCAACCGGTCCGGCCAACGACGGCGCAGACTGACGCTACGCGCCCAGGGCAGCTTCTCGAATGCATCGCGTGCCTTCACCAGATCCAGCGTGAAGAAATTGCCCTGCAAATGCCGGCTCACGATCAGCTTCAACTGTTCGCGCGTCACATGGTTCAGGCTGCCCTCCACCCGCACCTCACGCAGCGGGAAGATCGGCAGATGCACGACCACATAGATCACGCCGTAAAGCATGAGCACGGTAGCCAGCCCGAACAGCAGGTTGGCGATCCAGTTCAGGACTTGTGGTTTATCCCACACGCGCCATCTCCAATATCTCCAGCACCAACTGATCGAAACTGATGCCTCTGGCCTTCGCCGCCATCGGCACCAGACTGTGATCGGTCATGCCGGGCGAAGTGTTCACTTCGAGGAAGTAATGCTTGCCTGCCTCATCCATCAGAAAGTCCACTCGCCCCCAGCCCCGGCCACCTATGGTGCGGAATGCCTGCAATGCCTCCGCCTGGATCTGTGCTTCCTTTTCTGCTGCCAGACCACATGGACACAGGTACTGAGTGTCGTCGCGCAGATACTTGGCCTCATAGTCGTAGAACTCGTTGGCCGGCACGATGCGAATCACAGGCAGCACGGTGTCTCCCAGAATCCCGACCGTATATTCACCACCGCCGACGAACTGCTCGGCAATCACCAATGGGTCGGACTTCGCAGCCAGCTCCCAGGCTGGTTGCAATTGCCCTGCCTGCTTGACCTTGCTGATACCGATGCTGGAGCCTTCGTTAGCCGGCTTGACGAACAGCGGCAGGCCCAGCTGGCGCTCGACCGCGGCGAAATCGCTGGTCGCATCGATCAGGGCAAAATCGGGTGTCGGCAAACCGGCTGCACGCCACAACAATTTGGTACGCCACTTGTCCATGCCGACGCTAGAAGCCATAACACCGCTGCCGGTATAGGGAATGCCCATCAGTTCGAGCGCACCCTGAATCGTGCCGTCCTCGCCGTAGCGGCCGTGCAGGGCGATAAACACCCGGTCATAGCTCTCCAACTCGTGCAGCGGACGCTCGGCCGGATCAAAGGCATGCGCATCAACGCCACCCCGCAACAATGCAGCCAATACTGCGCCGCCGCTGTTCAGCGAGACCTCGCGTTCGCCGGAGCGACCACCCAACAGGACTGCGACTTTTCCAAAATCTTTCATCATTTTCCAAAACCTGACTTAGCCACAGAGGACACAGAGTTCACAGAGGAAAACCTTTCACATAAATCTCTGTGACTCATTGCCTTACTCCAATAATCCTGACTTCCCGCTGCAGCGCGATACCGTATTCGCGTTGCACCGTTTCCTGCATATGGGCGATCAGCCGCTCGATATCGTCTGCCGTCGCATCGCCCAGATTGACGATGAAGTTGGCATGTTTCTCCGAAACCTGTGCGCCGCCGATGCGATAGCCCTTGAGTCCGCTCGCTTCTATCAGCCGTGCGGCGAAATCGCCGGGTGGGTTGCGGAAGGTCGAACCGGCATTCGGCTGATTCAAGGGCTGAGTCGCCAGTCGCTTTGCCAGCAGGCTTTTGATCTTCTGCTCTGCTTCGCTGGCTTCACCTGCCGGCAGCTCAAACCAGGCGGCGACAAACCACTCTTCGCCAGCCGGCAGCTCGACATGGCGATAGCCGGTGACGAATTCATTTCTGTTACGCAGGTGCAATTCACCGCGCCGGTCTATGGTCTGCACCTGCGTCACCACATCCCAGGTCTCACCGCCGTGACAACCGGCATTCATCGCCAGCGCACCGCCTACGGTGCCCGGTATGCCGGCCATGAATTCGGCGCCGTGCCGGTGCTGGCGTGCCGTAAAGCGGGCCAGCTTGGCGCAGGTCACGCCGGCTTCGGCATAGACCTGTTCGCCATCCATGCTGAGACCAGTCAGCACGTTATGCATCAACACCACGCTGCCGAGCACGCCGCCGTCGCGCACCAGCAGGTTGGAACCGAGGCCGATGAAATACACCGGCTCATCCTGCGGCAGTCCGCGCAAATAGTCGCGCAGGTCGTCGAGTCCGGCCGGGATGTAAAAGCGTTCGGCCCGGCCGCCGACGCGCCAGCTGGTGTAACGGGCCAACGGCTCGTCCCGTAGCAGGCGCCCTTGTGTCTGCATCTGCGTCATCACCCTGCCAGCTCCCGGGTATTGGCCGCTACCTGACCGATGGAACCGGCGCCCATGACGATGACCACGTCATCGTCGTGCGCCATGCCAAGAATCGCTTCCGGCAAATCAACCGGTGATTCGACAAAACGCGGCTCGACCTTGTCGGCCACGCGTACCGCCCTCACCAGCGAACGGCCGTCGGCAGCCACGATGGGCGGCTCACCCGCCGGATAGACCTCGGTCAGAATCAGCGCGTCGACCGATGACAGCACTTCGACGAAATCCTCGAAACAATCCCGCGTCCGCGTGTATCGGTGCGGCTGAAAAGCCAGCACCAGCCGCCTGTCCGGGAACGCGCCGCGTGCGGCAGCAATGACCGCCTTCATCTCGACCGGGTGATGGCCATAGTCGTCAATCAGGGTAAATTTGCCGCCATCCCGTGCCGGAATCTCGCCATAACGCTCGAAGCGACGACCAACCCCCTTGAATTCAGCCAGCGCCTTGACGATGGCGACATCCGGCACGTTGAGCTCGCTCGCCACGGCGATCGCCGCCAGCGCGTTCTGCACGTAATGGCGGCCGGGCAGATTGAGCGTGACATCGAACGTCGTCGTCACGCCGTTGATGCGCGACACCTTGAAATGCATGCGGCCGCCGTCTGCCACCACATCGGTAGCGCGGATACGCGCATCCTCGGAAAAGCCATAGGGCATGACCGGCTTGGAAACCTGCGGCAAAATTGCCCGCACGTTGGCGTCGTCGATGCAGACCACAGCCATGCCGTAGAACGGCAACTGCTGCAGGAACTCGACGAAAGCGCCCTTCAATTTCTCGAAGTCGTGACCATAGGTGTCCATGTGATCAGCGTCGATGTTGGTCACCACCGAGATCACCGGCGTCAGGTGCAGGAAGGAGGCGTCCGATTCATCCGCCTCCGCCACGATGTATTCGCCGGCGCCCAGCCGCGCATTGGTGTTGGCCGATTCCAACCGGCCGCCGATGACGTAGGTCGGGTCCATGCCGGCCTCGGCCAGGATGCTGGCGATCAGGCTGGTGGTCGTGGTCTTGCCATGCGTGCCGGCCACCGCGATGCCCTGACGGAAACGCATCAGTTCGGCCAGCATGACGGCACGGGGCACTACGGGGATGGTACGGCTGCGCGCTTCCATCACCTCGGGATTGCTCTCGTTGACAGCGGAGGAGACGACGACGACGTCGGCCTTTTCCAGATTCTCGCGTGCATGTCCCTGAAAAATCATGGCGCCCAGCTTCTTCAGACGCTGCGTCACGCTGTTGCTGGACAGGTCTGAGCCGCTGACACTGAAGCCGAGATTCAACAGCACCTCGGCAATGCCGCACATGCCGGAACCGCCGATACCGACAAAATGGACGTTCTTCACTCTATGTTTCATGATCGGTCTCCTGCTTCTGCCGGTAGCGCGATGGCCTCGAGCTGGTCCGCTATCGCAGCTGTCGCATGCGGCTTGCCCAGCTTGCGTGCTGCCTGCGCCAGTTCCAGCAGACGCTCGCGCGTCAACTGCTGTAACAATTCGGCGAGCTTCCGTGGTGTCATCTCGGCCTGCGGCAGATGAATCGCAGCGCCATGTGCCGCCATCCATTGCGCGTTATCACGCTGATGCGAAGTCGTGGAAACCATCAATGGCACCAGGATGCTGGCGACTCCGGCCACGGCGATCTCGCTGACGGTAATGGCGCCGGCGCGGCATACCAGCACATCGGCATCGGCATAGGCGGCTGCCATATCCTCGATGAAGGGCAGCACACTGGCCTCAACCCCGGCGGCCTTGTACGCTGCCTGCAAGGTTTCGATGTGCTGTGCGCCAGACTGATGCACCACCACCGGCCTTGCCGCTTCCGGTATCAAGGCCAGGGCAGCCGGCAAGATTTCGTTCAATGGCCGCGCACCTAGGCTACCGCCGACGACCAGTAGCCGCAGGGCACCACTACGCTGGCGATAGCGCGACTCAGGCGGTTCGACTGCCGCGATCTTCTTGCGAATCGGGTTGCCGGTCACCACAGACTTGTCCGCAAGAGCGCCGGGGTTATGCGTCCCGCTTTCAAAACCGAACATGATGCGATCGGCCACCCGCGCCAGTGCGCGGTTCGACATCAGCAAAGCGGCATCTGCGTTGACCAACGCCAGTGGCAAGTGGCGCAGACGCGCAGCCCAGCCACCGGGCACCGTGACGTAACCACCCATGCCGAGCACCACCGACGGACGCAAACGCCCCATCAAACGCCAGGCCTTCCAGGTCGCCGCCAACAGTTTGAAGACACCCGTCACACTGTGCAGCACGCCCTTGCCGCGCAGTCCGGAGAAATTGAGTCGGGTCATTGGAATGCCGCTGGACGGCACCAGATGGTTTTCCATGCCGTGCCGGGTTGCCAGCCAGTGCACCTGCCATCCTCGGCTTCGCATGACTTCGGCCACGGCCAACCCCGGCATGACATGTCCGCCGGTGCCTGCTGCCATGATGAGTAAGGTTCTGCTCATACCGGCAAGCCCTTCTGAATCCGGCGATTTTCAAAATCAATCCGCATCAGCACCGCCAGCGCGATGCAGTTGGCGAGAATGCCGCTACCGCCGAAGGACAACAGCGGCAAAGTCAGGCCCTTGGTCGGCAACAGGCCCATATTGACCCCGATATTGATGATGGCTTGCACGCCGATCCAGACGCCGATGCCCTGTGCCAGCAGGGCCGAGAAATAACGTTCGTTGCCGATGGCTTCGCGGCCGATGGCAAAGGCACGGATTACCAGCCAGGAAAACAGGCCAATGATGGTCAACACACCGACAAAGCCCAGTTCCTCGGCGATCACGGCCAGCAGGAAGTCGGTATGCGCTTCCGGCAGATACAGGAGCTTCTCGACACTGGCACCGAGGCCGACGCCGAACCATTCGCCGCGGCCGAAGGCGATCAGGGCATGTGACAGCTGATAGCCCTTGCCGTATGGATCGGCCCATGGATCCATGAAGCCTATGATGCGCTGCAGGCGATATGGCGAACTCCAGATCAGCAGGACGAAGCCCACCACCAGCAACGCGATCATGCCGGCGAAGATGCGGATATTGATGCCGCCCAACCAGAGGATGGAGATAGTGATACTGGCAATGACGGCAAATGCGCCAAAATCCGGCTCCATCAGCAGCAGGCTGCCGACGACGAACATGACCAGCAGCATCGGGAAGAACCCCTTGGTGAAACTGTCCATCACCGCGGCCTTGCGCAGTGTGTAATCCGCGACATAGACCGCCACCAGCAGCTTCATGAATTCTGACGGCTGTATGGTGACGACAAACAGGGAGATCCAGCGCCGGCTGCCGTTCACCTCGCGGCCTATGCCCGGTATCAGCACCAGCGCCAGCGTCACCATGCCGACCAGGAACAGGTAGGGCGCCATCTTCTGCCACAACTGCGTCGGGATCTGGAAAGTGATGGCTGCCGCGCTCAGGCTGATGACCAGATAGATGCTGTGACGGATCAGGTAATAGGTGGACTGATGCCCGGTCGCGCGGTCCGCTTCGGCCAGCGCGATGGAAGACGAATAGACCATGACCAGCCCGATGCCGAGCAGTATCAGGGTCACCCACAGCAACCCCTGGTCGTAGACCGGCGTGTTGTAGCGCATGCGGCTGCTCAGCATCTGCATCATCCGGCCACCTCCTGCCGGCGGTCAGCCAGCGCGTGGACGGCTGCGCAGAACACTTCAGCACGATGCGCATAATTACGGAACATGTCGAAACTGGCGCAGGCGGGCGACAACAGAACCGCATCGCCCGCTTGGGCAGCCTCGAACGCCTTGCTGACTGCCGCTTCCAGCGTATCGGCATGGAGCAGGGCCACGCCGGTGGCAGCCAGTGCATCGGCTATCCGGGGAGCATCACGGCCGATCAGCACGACGCTGCGCGCATGTTGCTGCACCGCAGCCGCCAGTTGCGTGAAATCCTGGCCTTTGCCATCGCCGCCGGCGATCAGCACGACCTTTTGCGGCAGCCCGCTGAGCGCGGCGCATGTTGCGCCGATATTGGTACCTTTGGAATCGTCGTAGAAGGCAATACCGTCGATATCGGCCACCCATTCGACCCGATGCGGCAAACCCTTGAAACTGCGCAGTGCATTCAGCAGCGGTGCATATTCGAGTCCGATGGCGCGGCACAAGGCCAGCGCCGCCAGCGCGTTGACGGCATTATGTAGGCCGGCGATCTTCAATTCGCCAGTTTCGATCAGACGGTTTGTTCCCTGCATCAGCCAGGTCTTGCCGCCTTCGTGCTGCAAGCCGAAATCTGATGCACTTGGCGCGGCATCACTGCCGAAGGTCACAACCGGATGCCCGGCCAGCGCCATAGCGGCGCTCCATTCATCCTGACGATTCAGCACCTGCACGCCGCCCGACTGGAATATGCGCGCCTTGGCCGCAGCATAATCCGCCATGCCGTTGTAACGGTCCATGTGATCTTCACTCAGATTGAGCACGGTGGCCGCATCCGTCTTGAGTGTATGCGTAGTCTCCAGCTGGAAACTGGAAAGTTCCAGCACATAGATATCCGGCGCTCCATCCGACAAAGTATCCAGCACCGGCACCCCGATATTGCCGGCCACGACCGTACTAAGACCTGCGGCCCTGCACATCTCGCCCACCAGTGTGGTAACTGTGCTCTTGCCGTTGGCACCGGTCACTGCCAACAACTTGCTTTCGGCAGAACGGTAACGTGCGAACAGTTCGACATCGCCAATAGCCTCGACGCCATTTGCCACTGCCTGCTGTATCGCATGGTCAGCCAGCGGCACGCCTGGGCTGAGCACCAGCAAATCCTGGCTAGCCAGCAATTCCGCATCCAAAGCACCGAGATGCGCCGTGACCATCGGCATCTGCTCCAAGACAACCGGTAGTGATGGCGGCGCTTCGCGTGTATCGGCGACGGACAGCACCGCGCCCTGGCCTTGCAGCCAGCGCAATGCCGAAAGACCGGTATCACCCAGTCCCAGCACCAGCACCTTTTTGTCCTTGAACGCCAATGGCATCTTTATCCTTACCTGATCTTCAATGTCGCCAACCCGATCAGCACCAGCATCATGGTGATGATCCAGAAACGCACGACGACTTGCGTTTCTTTCCAGCCCTTCAGCTCATAGTGGTGGTGTAGCGGCGCCATGCGGAAAATGCGCTTGCCTGTAAGCTTGAACGACGCGACCTGCAGCATCACGGAAATGGTCTCGACGACGAACACGCCGCCCATGATGAAGAGCACGATCTCCTGCCGTACAATGACGGCAACCACACCCAGCGCAGCACCCAATGCCAGCGCGCCGACATCTCCCATGAACACTTCGGCCGGATAGGCGTTAAACCAGAGAAAGCCCAGACCGGCGCCACCGATGGCGGCACAGAACACGGCCAGTTCACCTGCGCCCGGCACGTAGGGCACACCCAGGTATTTGGAGAAATACAGATGGCCGGCAACGTAGGCGAAGATCGCCAGTGCGCTCGCCACCATCACGGTCGGCAAGATGGCCAGACCGTCGAGGCCGTCAGTCAGGTTGACCGCATTGCTGGTGCCGACGACGACAAAGTAGGTCAGCACGATGAAGCTGACCGCGCCCAGCGGCAGAGCCAGGTTCTTGAAGAAAGGCACGATCAGTTCGGTCTCGGCCGGTACCGTAGCTGTATTGAACAGGTAGATGGCAACGCCGAAACCGATCAGCGACTGCCAGAAATATTTTTCGCGTGCCGCCAGCCCCTTGGGATTGCGGTGCACCACCTTGCGCCAGTCATCGACCCAGCCGATGATGCCAAAGCCCAGCGTCGTCACCAGCACGACCCAGACGAAGCGGTTGCTCAGATCCGCCCATAGCAGTGTTGAAACAGCGATGGCAACCAGAATCAAGGCACCGCCCATGGTCGGCGTGCCGGCCTTGACCAGATGGGTCTGCGGACCGTCGTCGCGCACAGACTGACCGACCTTGTATTCGGTTAGCTTGCGGATCAGCCGCGGCCCGACGACAAAGGAAATAATGAGTGCAGTCAGCGTCGCCAGCACCGCGCGCAAGGTGATGTAATTGAACACATTGAATGCGCGTATGTCCTGTGCCAGCCATTGTGCAAGCTCAAGCAGCATGGGGGTCTCCTCCGGAATTATTCTCTGTGATCAAATCGACGACCCGCTCCATGCGCATGAAACGCGAGCCTTTTACCAGCACAGTGCTGGTTTCGTGCATGCTTTTTTCCAGGACCTGGCAGAGTGCGGCGGGGGTTTCAAAATGCCGCGCACCTGCGCCAAACCCCTTCACCATTTCCAGGCTCAATTCACCCAGTACATAGAGCGCATCGACGCCGGCCTTCTTCGCGTAAGCACCGATCTCCGCGTGCAGTTCATCGGCATCGCCGCCCAGTTCACCCATATCGCCGAGTACCAGCAGCTTCTCGCCCGGCCTTGCCACCAGCACATCGATCGCCGCCTTGACGGATGCCGGATTGGCGTTATAGCTGTCGTCGATGACCAATGCGCCGTTGATGCCGCGTTTCTGTTGCAGCCTGCCCTTGACGCCGGCGAACGACTGCAATCCGGTAACGATGTAAGGGAGAGTTACCCCCATGGCAACCGCAGCAGCCGCTGCCGCCAGGGCATTGGCGATATTGTGTTGACCGGCGACCGGCAAATCGACCGCAGCCTCGCCCAGCGGTGTTCTCAGTTGCAACTCGCTGCTGTCGGTGTGCAGTTTGAAGCTGGCACTGATATCGGCATCCTTGCTCAGACCGAAAGTCAGAATCGCGCGGTTACCTGCCAGCGATCTCCAGAGCGGCGCAAAAGCGTCATCCGCATTGATGACGGCCGTGCCGTTTTCTGCCAAACCTTCGAATATCTCGCCCTTGGCTCTGGCAATGCCATCCACCGAGCCGAGCCCGCCAAGATGAGCAGTAGTCGCATTGTTGATCAGCGCCACAGTCGGCCGGCCGATGTGTGTCAGGTAGCTGATCTCGCCGAAATGATTCATGCCCATTTCCGCGACAGCATAGCGGTGTTGCTGACGCAGCTTCAGCAGCGTCAATGGCAGACCGATGTCGTTGTTCAGATTCCCTTCAGTCGCCAGCACCAGGTCCTGGCTGCCGGCTGCTGCACGCAAGATGCCGGCCAGCATCTCTTTGACTGTGGTCTTGCCGTTACTACCGGTAATCGCCGCCAGCGGAATACTGAATTTGCTGCGCCAGTGGCCCGCCAGATCGCCCAGCGCCCGGCGCGTATCCTTCACCAGCAAGGCTGAAGGGAGGCTGTCCACTGCATGCGAGATCATTGCTGCCGCAGCACCATTGCCAATCGCTGACACAGCGAAATCGTGGCCGTCGACACGCTCACCATGCAAGGCAACGAACAGTTGCCCGGCGTTATCGCCGCGACTATCCGTAGTCACGCAGGTAAACTGCACATCCCCCCCAAGGACCTGGCCTTTGGTCGCTACTGCTGCTTCTGACAAGCGCATCATGACTGCCACTCCTTCAATTTTTCGCTAACCACGGACTGGTCGCTGAATGGATGTTTCACACCGGCGATCTCCTGATAATCCTCATGCCCCTTGCCTGCCACCAGCACCATGTCTCCGGCACCGGCTTGCCCGATAGCCAGGGCGATCGCCTGTGCCCGGTCCGGCTCGATCTCGTAATCACCATGCATGCCCGCCTCGATCGCCTTGATGATGGCCTGCGGCGATTCATCGCGCGGGTTGTCGGAGGTCACGATCACTTTGTCTGCCAGCCGGGAGGCGACTTCGCCCATCAGCGGCCGCTTGCCCGAATCGCGATTACCACCGCAACCGAACACACAAATCAGCTTTCCAGCCGATTGAGCGCGTAGCGCGTGAAGTACCTTTTCCAGCGCATCCGGCGTATGGGCATAGTCAATCACCACCAGCGGCTTGCTACCGCCACCCAACTGCTGCATGCGCCCGGCCACAGGCTTGATCTGGACAATGGCAGCCACTGCATCATGCAGCTTCACGCCGGAACTGAGCAGGGTCGCCAGCACTGCCAACAGATTGGAGGCGTTGAAACTGCCGATTACGGCCGCCGAGAGTACGGCATGGCCGCTATCTGTCGCGACCTGCATGGACAAGCCCTGCGTCGTGAATGTAAGGTCATAGCCGCGCACCATCGCATCTTCGGCAAAGCCGTAGGTCAGCAACGGCTTGCCGGCTGCCGCCAGTTCATGTGCCAATTGCAGGCCGAAGGCATCATCGATATTCAGCACCGAGCAGCTCAGCCCCTCCCAATCGAACAGTTTCTTCTTGGCAGCGGCGTACGCCTGCATATCGCCGTGATAATCCAGATGATCGCGCGAGAGATTGGTCAGCACGGCCACATCGAAATGCACACCACCGACGCGCCCCTGCTCTAGGCCATGCGAGGAGACTTCCATGGCAACCGCCTGTGCACCCTGCTGCAGATAATCAGCCAACATGCCGTGCAACAGGATTGGATCCGGAGTCGTGTTGATGGCGTGCGAAAGCGCACCGGGGAAGCCATTGCCGAGCGTGCCCACCAGTGCCGTCTTGCGGCCAAGCAAGCTCAAGGTCTGCGCCAGCCAGTGGCTGCAGGAGGTTTTGCCGTTGGTACCTGTGACCCCGATCATCCAGAGCTTTTCCGATGGTCGTTGGTAAAAACTGTCGGCGATAGTTCCGCATTGCTCACGCAAGCGCCGGACGGGAAAATTGGGGACTTGCCAGTCCGTATGCCAGTCAAAACCTTCGCTCTCCCAGACCACGGCAGCGGCACCCTGCGCCAATGCCTGGCCGATGAAAGTGCGACCGTCATGTCTTTCGCCCGGGTAGGCCAGAAACAGGCTGCCGGGCTGTACCTTGCGGCTGTCTGCCGTGATGCTGCCGGGATGAACGCATTGCGCATGCAACAAGGAGAGGATGTCGCTCATACCATCTCCTTCACTTCCGGCGCCTGTTCCGGCGGGATCACGATGTTGTCATTGGGGGCGTCTTGCGGGATCGCCAGCATGCGCAACGCGCCGGACATCACGGCGCTGAATACCGGTGCCGCCACGGCACCACCGTAATACTGGCCAGCCGTCGGTTCATCGATCATCACCGCCATGATCAGACGCGGATTGGATGCCGGCGCCATGCCGACAAAGGAGGACACATATTTATCAGCCTGATATCCGCCGACGCCGAGCTTGTGTGCTGTACCGGTCTTGCCGGCGACACGGTAGCCCGCAATCTGCGCGCGCGGTGCCGTACCACCGGGCAACACGGCCAGCTCCATCATGTGCAGCATGTCCTGCGCCGTCTTGGCAGAGAACACCTGCTGACCGACTTGCAGGTCCTTCTGTTTCAATAGCGAGACCGGACGCACTTCACCGTCGTTGGCGAACACGGTATAGGCTCGGGCCAGCTGCAGCAGCGTCATGCTGATGCCGTGACCATAGGACATGGTGGCCTGCTCGATCGGCCGCCAGGTCTTGTAATCACGCAACCTGCCCGACGCCTCGCCGGGAAAGCCGATATTCGCCAGTTGGCCGAAACCGACCTGGTTGAACACATTCCACAGGTATTTCGGCTCCAGACCCAGTGCCATCTTGGCCGAGCCGACATTGGATGATTTCTGGATCACAGTCGCCGCATCGATAGTTCCCTGCGGATGCACATCGCGCACAGTGGCATTACCTACCCTGAACCAGCCGGGCGAAGTATGGATCTGTGTTTGCGTGGTCACGGTGCCCGACTCCAGTGCCGCGGCGACGGTGAATGGCTTCAAGGTGGAGCCCGGTTCGAATATATCGACGATCGCGCGATTGCGCGCACGTCCTGCCAGGTTGACCGGATTGTTCGGGTTATAACTGGGCACATTGGTCATCGCCAGCACCTCGCCGCTTTTCGCGTCCAGCACCACCACCGCACCGGCCTTGGCCTTGTGCTGCTCGACCGCCTTGACCAACTCGCGATGCGCCAGATACTGCACGCGCCGATCGATGGCAAGCACCAGATCCTTGCCATCCTGCGGCACTTTCACCGCCTCCAGATCCTCGACGATGCGGCCCTGCCGGTCCTTGATGACACGGCGACTGCCTTCCTTGCCGGATAGCAAATCCTGCGCAGCCAGCTCAAAGCCCTCGCGGCCGATCTCATCGACGCCGGTGAAACCGACCAGATGTGCCGCAATCTCGCCGGCAGGGTAATAGCGCCGGTACTCACGCTGCATGTAGATGCCCGGGATTTTCAGGCTCATCACCTGCCTGGCCAGTTCCGGAGGAATACGGCGCTTCAGATAGACGAACTCGCGCGGGTTGTTCTCCAGCTTCTTGGTGATGTTGTCCGCTTTCAGGTCCAGCAGCTTGGCAAGCTTCTGCGTCTGCTCCCTGTTCATTTCCAGGTTAGGCGGATTGGCCCAGATCGACTCCACCGGCGTACTGATCGCCAGCGGCTCACCATTGCGGTCCGTGATCATGCCGCGATGTGCCGGCAGCGTCAGATTCCGACTGTAGCGTGCATCACCCTTCTGCTGCAGAAACTGCTTGTGCGTGCTCTGCAGATAAACACTGCGACCGATCAGCACAGTGAATCCGGCCAACACCAGCGCCAGCAACAGGCGGCGACGCCAGACCGGCAGCTGGATTGCCTGCTGGCGGCCCATGGGCGGACGATTCACAGTGACAGTATTGATCACTGCGCGCGCTCCTCAGCCGGCAACACATTCACTTGTCGCTGCAGCGGTACTACCTGGATTCTCTTGCTGTCCGGAACTTCCATATTCAGATGCTTGCTCGCGATACTTTCTATTCTCGAATGCATGGCCCAGGTGCTCTGTTCCAGCTGCAACTGGCCCCACTCGATCTCATACTGCTTGGCAGCGTCCTGCGCCTGCTGCAATTCAAAATACAACTTGCGCGCCTGATGCTGCGCACTGACCACGCCCAATGACGTCATCATCAAAACCCCGAACAGGATGAGATTGAGCCTGGTCATTGCACTGCCGTTCTTTCCGCCACACGCAGCACCGCGCTGCGTGAGCGAGGATTGCGCCTCACTTCTGCGACGCTCGGCTTGATCGCCTTGCCCACCGCCTGCATCCTCGGTTGCGGCAGGTCTTTTGCACGCACCGGGAAATTGGCCGGCAGGTCATCACGGTCCTGCTCGCCGCGGATGAAACGCTTGACGATGCGGTCTTCCAGCGAATGAAAACTGATGACGGCAAGCCGTCCGCCAGCTTTCAGCAAATCCCTGCATTGCGGCAGGGCTAGCGACAACTCCTCAAGCTCCTGATTGACGAAAATCCGTAAAGCTTGAAATGTGCGCGTCGCCGGGTCTTGGCCAGGCTCGATTTTTGGGACCGCCCCTGCCACGATCTTGGCAAGTTGTCCGGTAGTGGTGATGGCGCCCCCCCCAGTGCGTGTTGCAACAATCGCCCTTGCAATCTGCTTAGCAAACCGTTCTTCACCATAATCTTTTATTACCCCCATAAGTTGTTGCTCTGTTGCCTCTGCGATGAATTCAGCCGCTGTTCTGCCGCGACTTTGATCCATGCGCATATCGAGCGGACCATCAAACCTGAAACTGAAACCACGCTCACCCTCATCGATCTGCGGTGAAGAAATACCGATATCCAGCAGAATGCCATCCACCTGCTGCACCCCTGCATCAGCCAACGCCTGCCTGATCGCCGAGAAATGACTGTGAATAATCTGGAAGCGAACATCCTGAATCGATGCTGCAGCATCGATCGCTGCCAGGTCGCGGTCCAGCGCAATCAGGTGGCCTTCCGCACCCAATCGCTCCAGTATCTTGCGGCTGTGCCCGCCACGACCGAAGGTACCGTCGACGTAGATGCCGGATGGCTTGATAGCAAGCGCATCGACAGCTTCATCGAGCAGAACCGTGATATGTGTGTTGGCGTTCAAGTCCGTAACCTGTGGAGGCGATTCGGGTAACTGAGAGGCTGAGGGTTTGTGAGGCTGGCTCGGGCCAACGCTCACAGCGAAAAGCCCTCCAGCTCGGTGGGTAGCGACATCTCGTCGCCGGACATGACTCGCTCCAGCTGAGCGCGCCATGCTTCTATATTCCATAATTCGAAGTGACTACCCTGACCGACCAGCATGGCCTGCTTTTCCAGGCCGGCAAAATCGCGCAGAGCAGGTGAGACCAGCAGACGCCCGGCACTATCCAACTCCAGGTCCTCGGCATAACCGACCAGTAGGCGCTGCAAAGCACTGGATTGCTTATCGAAACTGGAAAGTGACATGACCTTGGACTGGATGGGCTCCCAGGCAGGTTGAGGGTATAACAACAGGCAACGATGAGGGTGCGCAGTCAACACCAGATGGCCGGCGCACTGCGTCTGCAAGGCATCACGATGCTTGCTCGGCACAGCCAGCCTGCCTTTGGCATCCAGATTCAATGATGTTGCACCGCGAAACATGAAGTTCGCCACCCCTCTTATTAAAGCGTGGAAAGTTGCCGACCAGACAACTGAAGCATTAATGCCAAACTAAAACGTCATGAGATGAGCACGACAGATAGATGACAACTTCCCACAAAAACCCACTTTTCTCCACTGCTACCCACTATAGATAAAAAAAATGGGCGATGCAAGCCCTTTTTTGTGATTTTTCCTTTACAGGACAATGACTTAGCGGATTTTTGTGATAAAAAATAATTCCTTAATAATTAACAAGATAGAAAATTAAGTGAATGTGCTTTATTAGGACTCTTGGGGATGTGCTTGAATTTTTCTTTGGTGGGAAAAGTTGCGCAACGAGAAAGCGCTGAGGCGCGGATCAAAGCTGTGAAAGAAGCTACATAAAATTCAATGCCGGCAAAACAGGCACTATGTCTGCATAGGACATCCCAACAGCGGATATCTGACTGACAGAACAGCACATTCAAATCACGGAGTCATGCGTCCGCGCGAAAGTGCCAGGCAAAGTATTAAGAGTGAAGCTGGCCGATAAGCCGGGTTCTGTTCCCACCTTACGGCGAGCGACAGTCATTCATCTAGGCGCACAATTGCTCATGCGCTCAAGCAACCTACCCGCTGGCAGCGCGAGCCACGCCAATACCAGCCTATTTGGTCTTGCTCCGGATGGAGGTTACCGCGTTTCACCGTAACTTAATACGCTCGTCTCTGTGGCCCTATTCCTCGCCTCACGGCGTACGGCCGTTAGCCGTCATCCTGCTCTGCGGAGCCCGGACTTTCCTCCCCTCACTTGCGTGAGCGGCGACTGTCTGGCCAGCTTCAAGGCGCATTCTACCACTGACGCGCTTTCACCCACACGCCATCGCACACGCTACCGTACGAAGATTAGCATGCCGTCAACTTAGCGCATTGCACCCGTTAAGGGCACCGCCACCAATCTACAGCCAACAAATTGGCTGGACTGATGCGACAAAAGAGTGCGTCCAATGCTCGCTAGTTTAGAAAAGTTATTGAAAATTGATTCTGAGCTAATCCCATTTTTCGCCCAAGCACTTCAATCAATCATCCTGCAGCTTCCAGCCAACTTCCTGGCCTGCACGTAACGGCACCAATTCGCCATCGGCCATCGGGATGGTTTCGGGAACCGTCCAAGCTTGCCTGACCAAAGTGATCCGCTCGGTATTTCTTGGCAATCCATAAAAATCTGCGCCATAAAAACTGGCGAAAGCTTCCAACCTGTCCAGCGCACCAGCGGCCTCGAACACTTCGGCATACAACTCGATCGCGGCATGCGCCGTATACATGCCGGCACAGCCGCAGGCGGTCTCCTTGGCTGACTTCAGGTGCGGCGCACTGTCCGTGCCAAGAAAGAATTTCGGATTGCCGGAAATGGCAGCCTGAATTAGCGCCTGGCGATGTTCTTCGCGCTTCAACACCGGCAGACAATAGTGATGCGGCCGGATACCGCCAGCGAACATGGCATTGCGGTTCATCAACAGGTGATGCACGGTGATCGTCGCCCCGATGTGCGCCGGTGCAGCACTGACAAAATCGGCAGCGTCCCTGGTCGTAATGTGCTCAAACACCACACGCAAGGCAGGAAAGCGCTGCAACAGCGGGATCATGTTACGCTCGATGAACACTTTCTCGCGGTCAAAAACATCTACATCCGCATCCGTCACCTCGGCATGCACCAGCAGAGGCATGCCGCATTCCTCCATGGCCTCCAGCGCCTTGACGCAATGCCCAAGGTTGGTGACGCCGGAATCGGAATTGGTGGTGGCACCGGCAGGATAGAGTTTGACGCCGTGCACGATACCGCTTTGCTTGGCCTTGACGATATCCTCGGCCGAGGTGTTATCGGTCAGGTACAAAGTCATCAGCGGCTCGAATCGCATGCCGGCAGGCAAGGCATCCAGTATGCGCTGGCGATAGGCCTCGGCCATTTCAGTCGTCGTCACTGGCGGCCGCAGGTTTGGCATGACAATGGCCCGTGCAAACTGCCGGGCTGTATCAGGTAAAACTGCCTCCAGCGCCTCGCCATCTCTCAGGTGCAAATGCCAGTCGTCCGGGCGGGTAATGTTCAGGGTTTGTGTCATGATTGCCTTTAATTCCTGGTTACCTTTAATTCTTCAGGTTATCTTTGATTTTCAAGCCATATTCATAGAGGGCGTTTTTCTTCTCGCCGCTGATCTCCGCCGCCAATTTTACCGCCTGCTTGAGCGGCAGCTCTGCCATCAGCAATCTGAGCACGCGATCGACTTCCGGTGCAATTTCAGCCGATGCTGCTTCCGGCAGGGATTCAACCAGCAACACGAATTCTCCGCGCTGCTGATTGGGGTCTGCCTGTAACCAGGCCACGGCCTCATCCAGATGGCAGCTATGGAAGGTCTCGAAAGTCTTGGTCAGCTCGCGGGCAATCGTCAGCTTGCGCTCGCCGCCAAGCACCGCCGCCATATCCCCAACACTTTCCACTACTCGATGCGGCGCCTCATAAAAGACCAATGTGGTCTTTTGCGCTTTCAGCGATTCGAGCATCTTGCGCCGCTGACTGCCGCTGGCCGGCAAAAATCCGATGAAACTGAAGCCATTCTGGCGTATGCCGGAAGCAGACAATGCCGCGATCACCGCACTGGCACCGGGTACCGGCACTACGACAATACCAGCCTGACGCACGATATCGACCACCACCGCACCCGGGTCGCTGATCCCCGGCGTACCGGCATCAGTCACCAGCGCCACCGATTCGCCCGCCCGCAAGCGTGCAAGCAGCTGCTCGGCCGATTGATGTTCGTTGTGCTCATGCACGGCCACCAGCTTTTTACGGATAGCATAGTGCGAAAGCAGACCCGAAGTATGGCGCGTGTCCTCCGCGGCAATCACGTCGACGGCCTTCAATACTTCCAGCGCGCGCAGTGTAATGTCCTGAAGGTTTCCAATCGGCGTAGCTACAACATATAATGTGCCGCTATGATTCAACGTCTATCGTCCTCTTTCTTCTGGTTGTTCTGCCTGCCATGCCTCATTTACCTCAGCGCCACTCAGGCTGTCGCAGCGGTCAGCAACACTCCCCCATCCACCGGCAACAAGGCTGAAGTCACTTTTATCGAAGGCCTCAACTGCCTGAAACAGAACGATGTGGCCTGTGCAAAAATCGCGCTGTTGAGAATTCCGGCACAGGAGACCTATGCCAAGATACTCGAAGGTGCCATCGCCGCCGCCGAGAAGGATGCGGACAAGACCTTTCGCCTGCTGTTGCCCATACAGGTCAGCGGGGCTGCGACCGATGCCTCACTATTGCCAACAGCAGTTGCAAGTTTACACGCAAGCCTCGCCCTAGCCTATGACTGGCAGGCGGATCCACTGCGTGCCCTGGAGCAACGCATCCTCGCGGAAAACCAGTGGCTGACCGCCAGCGAAGTTGATGCCCAACAGCTTCGGCAGAACCAGCAGGTCATCTGGCAGTCATTGACTGCTCTCGACAGATCTCAGCTGATCGAAATGCGCGGCGAAAGCTTCAACACCGGCATCCAGGGCTGGATAGACCTGGCCCTTGCCGTGCAAGACAGCACAGACGTGCCTGCCAGTATCGCCAACTGGCAAAAGGTCTATCCCGACCACAATGCCTACACCGACCTGATTCTCGAACTCAGCCCCAAATCCGCGCAGCCGATGACGGATGACCCTGCGGCGGCCGGTGCCACCAATAAATACAAGATCGCCCTCTTGCTGCCGTTTGGCAGTCCGGATTTCTACCCGGCCGCCGATGCCATCCAACAAGGTTTCATGGCAGCCAGGAATGCCGCCCATGACACCAGCGAGGTCATCATCTATCCCACTTCCGGCGACAAGGACATGATCAACGCCGTCTACGAGCAAGCAGTCAAGGACGGTGCGAACTTCATCGTCGGCCCGCTGGCACGCGATGAGGTCACTGCATTGTCGACCGGCAAACTCAGCGTGCCGACATTGGCGCTGAACCAGGCCGATTCCAGTTTTGACCTGAAAAACCTCTACAGTCTCGGACTTTCAATCGATACCGAAGCCGCACAGATCGCAAAAATGACGCGTGACGCCGGCATGCAAAGAGCCGTCATCATTACCGCCGGAAGCGGCATCGCCGAACGCATGAGTGAAGCCTTCGCAGCTGCCTGGCAGGCAGAAGGCGGTCAACTTGTGCAACGGATAACCGTCGATGAGAATACGACACCAGAAAATCTGCAGGCACAACTGCCGGCACACTCGACGGACATGATACTGCTGGCTACCAGCCCCGAACTGGCGCGCCAGATACGCGGTCATCTCGACATCACGATTCCCGCCTATGGTTTCTCCCACATTTATACCGGCGTCAATTACGAGCCGGAAGATGCGTCACTGCTGGCGGTCAGATTCATAGACCTGCCATGGATACTGAACATGCAGGATGCGAACTTCAGCCCTTACATGGATACTGCAGCCAATCTGCCGGAAGGCATGATGCAACGCTGGTTCGCACTCGGCGTCGATGCCTACCAGGTGCTGGCCGCAATCGCCGCCAGACCGGGACAACCTGCCTCCATACGCGGCCTCACTGGCAGGATTCAAGTCGGCGCCAATGGCGAAATCACACGCACCCTGGCCGTTGGCCGCTTCACCGGCGATGGTGTGGTGCTGGAGCTGATGCCTTGAATACACTGGGCAGTGAAGCCGAACATATCGCTGCCATCTACCTGCAACAAAAGGGGTTGAAACTGCTGACAAAAAACTATCAGTCCCGCTATGGCGAGATCGATCTTGTCATGCAGGATGGCAAGACCTTGGTGTTTGTCGAGGTTCGCTTGCGTAGCAATAGCGGCTTCGGCGGTGCCGCCATGAGCATCACCCCGGCCAAGCAGCAAAAAATCATCAGGACGGCAGAGCAGTATCTGCAGCAACATGGCTCTCGCAGCTGCCGCTTTGATGTCATTTTGATGAGCAAACCCAGCGAAGATGTCATTGAATGGATCCCGAACGCATTCGATGCCAGTTGATGAACAAAGACACCCCATGAGCATGACACTGCAAAACAGAATCAGCACGCATTTCGAAGAAAGCGGTCAGTTCAAGCTGGAACTGGCCGGATTACTGGCCGCACCGATCGCCAATGCGGCAGAAATCATCGTCGAAGCCTTGCTGAAAGAACAGAAGATACTGGCCTGCGGCAACGGTGGCGCGGCGGCAAGTGCCCAGTATTTTGCCTCACTGATGCTGAACCGCTTCGAAATGGAGCGGCCAGGATTGGCCGCAATCGCACTCAGTGCCGACAATACGACCCTGACCTCCATCGCAGACGAGAACCATTTCGAACAAGTCTATTCAAAGCAGATATCCGCACTCGGCATGGAAGGCGATGTGCTGCTGGTAATCAGCGCACGCGGCACTTCCGCCAACATCATCAAAGCAATAAGCGCCGCGCAGGAACGCGGCCTGTGCATCATCGCCATCACCGGCGGCGATGGCGGCAGAGTCATTGAGACCTTGGGGGAACATGATATACATATTGGAGTACCGCACGACAGCGCCTCCAGAGTTCAGGAGGCTTTTGTCCTGATATTGCATTGCCTGTGCGATGCCATTGATTGTCTTTTACTAGGAGTTAACGAATGAACAAGCCCTATCTGCCCTCAAGTGCCAAACTGATCGCTGCAGCCCTGCTTTCCATGCAACTGGCAGCCTGTGTCCCGGTCGTTGCCGGTGGCGCCGTTGCCGGCGGGGTCATGGCCGCTGATCGTCGCACCAGCGGCATCTATATCGAGGATCAGGCAATCGAACTGAAAGCCAAGAAAATGATTGTCGACAATATCGGCGCTGCCAATATCAATGTCAGTGTCACCAGCTTCAACCTCAATGTATTGCTGACCGGCGAAGCCATCAGCGAAGAAATCAAGGCCAAGGCCGAGCGTGCTGCACTCAGTGTCGAAAATGTCAAAACCGTGACAAACGAACTTGCCATCAGTGAGAGAAGCGGTCTGGGCACCAGCGCAAACGACACCTATATCACGTCCAAGGTCAAATCCATGATGCTCAAGGAAAATCGTTTCCCTGCCAATTACGTCAAAGTCGTCACCGAGAACTCCATCGTGTACCTGATGGGCATGGTGACCAGGGAGGAAGCCGAAGATGCAGTCGATATCGCGCGTAGTGTTCGCGGTGTGGAAAAGGTAGTGAAGGTTTTCGAGTACATCAACTAGGCATTCGGCATGCATATTGCTTGAATGCTATAATTCCTTCACTACTTTATATCAACAGGCTATATGAACACCGACTCCAAAAACAGCATCAGCAATGAAATCATCATTGAAGGCTTGACCCGCGCCGGCAAGCCGTTCCGCCCCAGCGACTGGGTGGACCGCATGTGCAGCACCTATGCCAGTTTCGGCCCGGACAAGAAGCTGCGCTATTCGCCTTACCTCAAACCGAAAGTGCTGAATGGCGTACGCTGCCTGGCGGTGAATCTGAAACTGAAGGATGTGAATCCGGAGGGCTATGCGCAGCTCATGCATTTCGCCGAAGAAAATCAGCTCAATGTGCTGGATGCCGCCGGTAACAGCATCCCCACGCCAAACTGAATGCCATCGAGGGGCTGCTAGCGGGTTGAGTCCGCCATCAGCTCCTCGATGTATTGTCGGTTAATCAACCCGCGCCTGACCTTTACCAGCTGCCCCTGCGGATTAAAGATGTAAGTGGTCGGCAATACAGCAGCTGAGCCGATCTCACTGACAATACGCTCATTTCCCAGCACAATGGGATATGACATCAACATGTCATCCGCAAACCTCTCGACCTCTTCCAGGTTTTTGTATTCAAACACCACGCCGAACACCATCAGGTCTTGATCTTTGCGACCATCGTAGAGATTCACAAGATCCGGCACTTCCTCCAGGCAAGGCGGGCACCAGGTCGCCCAGTAATTCACTACCACCCATTTGCCACGATAGTCAGACAGGCGATGATTGACACCACTGAGATCAGTCAACACAAAAGACTTGCTCGCATGCGCGGCGGAAGCAAACAACAGAATCCCCAGCAAAACCCATAATTTTAATAGTCGAATCAACACATCACCCCTTGAACATCACGTTAAAGATATCCAACTGCCTGTTGCGCGGGTATACACTCAAGTCTATCGTGACAAACTACGCAAGAGTTATTAACATCTCTGCATTATGTACGGAGTAGTTTGAATGCTTCCAAATCTTACAGTTCCGGCCCTCGATGACAAACCGCTGATCAACGCAGAAACGCGCCCGCAGAAAATCCTCGATTTTCTGGCCAGACTACCCTCAGCTCCGCTGGAGGCCGCATCTGCACTGCATGACGAAATGGAAATTCTTAATCGTCAAAAAGTCTCTGCCGAGCAACGCTTCAAGGCACTGGAAATCTACCGGGAGCATATCACCCGCCTGGCAGACAACCTTGCCAATACTTACTGCAACGCCTCCCTACCGCTATCAAAAGAAGCCAAAACCTACGCCGCTGCAGCTGAATCGCTTTGGCTGGAACTTTCTTACGGCTACAAACTGGCCCTGACCGATCAACTGAACCAGCTGTTCAGCCCCAGCGACAAATCTATCGCACTCACGATTTATCGCGCCATGGAATCTCTACGCCAGCTCTCCATGGTTTATTACGAAACCTATTTCAGCGTATCCGGCAGCATCTGGCGCGACTGGCATCAACTGTATTTCCATGCGGCACAAGAATCATTGCACGAGATCGAACTACAAACCGATGAGCAATCCACCAGCATCAACCTGCTGTACAAACAGATACTGCTGATGTCGCTTGCCGACCCGCAACATATGGCACCGCAGGACATGGAGCTGGTCGCAGACTATATCGCACGCTTTGCCAACCACACCCAACTGCAGGGACTTGGCGTTCTGGAAAACCCGGCCGGCATTTTCGTCATTGCTCTCGACTCAGACAAGCCGCCCGTACCTTACGTCAAGAATGTCGAACAAACCGACGACAGCACGGACATCCTGTTTATCACGGTCGATCTCGCGCGTCTGGTACATCAACACCTGCAGATGCTGCAATCAGGCAACATCTCCAGAAACTCCGGACTACCCGAGGCCGTGCTGGATTCCAAATACCAGGACATGCTGGTTTACCTGATCAAACATTGGGGTGTGTCGCCCAAGCGTATATATAAACGTTCAAACAAAAACAGTCGTTCACAACTGGGTGTCGGCCTCATTGCCGCGCATTACTTCATCAACAACGAACAGCATTACCAGGCGCCTGAATCCGCTGAGGACTCAAGCCTGATGGAACGCGCCCCTGTAGCCAAGCCGCCGATCCAGGCCTCGAACTGGCAGGTGATCAATGTCAGCGCCAACGGTACGGCATTGAGAAAGCTTCCTTCCATGTCCGCTCAGGTGAGAATTGGCGACCTGCTGAGCATCAGGAGTGATACTGAAAAGAACTGGTCGGTTGCAGTTTTACGCTGGGCGACCAACGGCGAACAGGACCACCTCGATATCGGGACTCAACAAATCTCACCCAGCGCCAAGGCTGCCGGCGCACGTGTCGTCAACAGCGGCATGTACGAGCCAGTCCTTATATTGCCGGCCATGCCTGCCATTAATCAGCCGGCTTCCATCATCACGCGATGCGGCATGTATGCGCCGGCGCGCGTTCTCGAACTGGACAAGAATGGCAATATTTCCCGCATCATGATCACCAAACTGGTAGAACGCACCAGAAGTTTTGAGCGTTTTCAGTTCAGCGTACTCTAGCTACCATCAAGTGCCTGATTCAACTTTCACTGTTAGCGGGCTTCACCCCATATCGTGAAACTTGAGCTTTGCACTATATGAAGCTTCACTCAAAGCACATTTTTCGCTAGGATAGCGAAATAGTAATTTCCACCACCTAAATTCCGTATCAATTTCACAGAGGTTCACATGAGCGAACATATTACCCACGTCAGCGATGACGCTTTCGAACAGGAAGTCCTGCAATCACAAATCCCGGTTCTGGTTGACTACTGGGCTGAGTGGTGCGGTCCCTGCAAAATGATTGCCCCCATCCTTGATGAGATCTCCAAGGAATACGCAGGTCGTCTGAAAGTCGCCAAGCTGAATATCGACGAGAACCAGAACACGCCGCCAAAATATGGCATTCGTGGTATCCCGACCCTGATGCTGTTCAAGAACGGCAACGTCGAAGCCACCAAGGTTGGCGCTCTGTCCAAATCACAACTGACCGCATTCATTGACAGCAATATCTAATCAAGTTACTGTTTGACCTGATTCTTTCGTTTTCGCAGAACCAATAACAAAACAAGGAATCAGGTACTAAGTCTTCCAGCCTTTCCCTTTCCCGATGCAGTTTCGATTTTCAGCGAGCTTTTCCCTATGCATTTATCTGATTTAAAGCACCTTCCCGTGACCGAACTGGTTGAAATGGCGATTTCCAACGAAATCGAAAATGCCAGCCGCATGCGCAAACAGGATCTCATCTTTGCCCTGCTCAAGAACAAGGCAAAAAAAGGGGACAGCATATTCGGCGACGGAACGCTGGAAGTACTGCAGGACGGCTTCGGATTCCTGCGCTCGCCCGACACTTCTTATCTGGCCGGCCCTGATGACATCTATGTATCGCCCTCCCAGATCAGACGCTTCAATCTGCACACCGGGGACAGCATACAGGGCGAAATCAGGACCCCGAAAGAAGGCGAACGGTATTTCGCCCTGGTTAAGGTTGACAGCGTCAACGGCGAACTGCCGGAAAACACCAAGCACAAGATCCTGTTTGAAAACCTGACACCTCTTTTCCCTACCGAACCGCTCATCCTCGAACGTGATATCAAAGGTGAAGAAAACATCACTGGCCGCGTCATCGACATGATTGCCCCAATCGGCAAAGGCCAGCGCGGCCTGCTGGTAGCCAGCCCTAAAAGCGGCAAGACAGTCATGATGCAACACATCGCGCACGCCATCACTTCCAACCATCCGGACGTCGTGCTGATCGTGCTATTGATCGACGAACGTCCTGAAGAAGTAACGGAAATGACCCGCTCGGTGAAAGGTGAAGTTGTCGCCTCCACCTTCGACGAACCTGCCACACGCCACGTACAGGTCGCCGAAATGGTACTGGAAAAGGCCAAGCGCCTGGTTGAGCATAAAAAGGATGTCGTCATCCTGCTTGACTCCATCACCCGTCTGGCACGTGCTTACAACACCGTGGTCCCCGCATCCGGCAAAGTGCTGACTGGCGGTGTCGACGCCAACGCGCTGCAACGCCCGAAACGCTTCTTCGGCGCTGCGCGCAACATCGAGGAAGGCGGTTCACTGACCATCATCGCCACTGCGCTGGTAGATACCGGTTCGCGTATGGATGATGTCATTTACGAAGAATTCAAGGGCACCGGCAACATGGAAATCCATCTTGACCGCCGCATGGCCGAAAAACGCATCTATCCGGCCATTAACGTCAACAAGTCGGGCACCCGCCGCGAAGAACTGCTGATTCCGAAGGACATCCTGCAAAAGATCTGGGTACTGCGCAAACTGTTGTACCCAATGGACGACCTCGAAGCGATGGAATTCCTGCTGGACAAGATCAAATCGACCAAGAACAACGCGGAGTTCTTCGACGCCATGCGCCGAGGTTAGTCTATCGCGGTTTGAGGTCGAGGCCGGACTCCCGCACCGGCGCTCACATGCACCGCGGCCGGCCTAAGTGGGCTTGAAGATAAAGCAGGATTTCTGCAATTAGCAGCATTGAAATACATCACCAACATTAATTAGTTGTTGAAAAACTCGTTCATTTCATTGATAATCACGGGTTTTCTGCGACAGCATTTGAAAGAGACATCAGCATGAAGGCCGATATCCATCCGAATTACCCTGAAGTAAACGTAACTTGCAGCTGCGGCAACAAGTTCAAGACGCGTACAACCATTGGCAAAGACTTCAACGTTGAAGTCTGCTCACTGTGTCATCCGTACTACACCGGCAAGCAGAAGATTCTGGACACTGCAGGTCGCGTTGAGAAATTCCGTCAAAAGTACGGCATGTAATTGTTGGTACGTTTTTGATAAAAAGGCAGCTATGGCTGCCTTTTTGTTTTTAAAATACCAATGGACACTGTTCAAAAATAACGGATAAAAATGGCTTTTGAACTGGAACATGACTGGCAGGGCAATATGGCGACGCCACGCGCGCGTATCGGCGAGCGTGCGAAAACCCGGCTGCTGATTGTACTGAGCATCATCTGGATCTGCATGGGCCTGATCGGCCATGAACCGTGGAAACCGGATGAATCACAAAGCGCCAGCATCATCAAATCCATGTTGCAGGGCAACAACCTGCTGACCCCCATTGCTGCCGGTCAGCAGCACATGGAATATCCTCCGCTTTATTATCTGACCGCCACCGGCACAGCCAAGGCGCTCTCCCCCATACTCGAAACCCATGATGCCGCGCGACTGGCTACCGGCCTCTGGATGGCGATTACCCTGCTCATGGTAGGCATGATAGGTCGCGAACTGTGGGGCTATGGGACCGGCCGCCAGACCACCTTCATCTTTCTGGGTTCTCTTGGCCTGGTGCTGACGGCACACTTGCTGAAACCCGAGGTTGCCGGGCTTGCCGGTACCGCCATGGGCTTCTATGCGCTGGCACTTGCAAAAAGACGGCCCTACCGCGCCTCCGTACTACTTGGCAGCGGGCTCGGCATCAGCTTTCTTGCCATCGGGCTGATCCCTGCCCTCATACTGGCGGCAACCACCGCCATCCTGCCGCTGCTGTTCCCAGCTTGGCGCAGCAGGAGTTTTCTTATCGTGGTTGCCATCGCCATCCTGTTCTCCGCACCCTGGCTGCTCATCTGGCCAACTTTGAGCTGGATCTATGCACCGGAAATCCTGCTCGACTGGTGGCAGAACAGCATCGCCGGTATCAATGGAATCAATTACTGGTATTACCTCAAAACCTTGAGCTGGTACGCCTTGCCTGCACTACCTCTGGCCATGTGGGGCCTGTGGTACTACCGTAGCAGCCTGTTGAACGACCCGAAATTCCAGCTGCCCATCACTTTCTTTCTGGTCAGCCTCATCCTGATCGGTACAAGCAACAATCCCAACGAAACCAATGCGCTGGCTTTCCTGCTGCCGCTGGCAGCCATTGCCGGCGGCAGCGTCGAGACACTGAAGCGTGGTGCTGCCGGCCTGCTTAACTGGTTCGGCCTGATGCTGTTCGGCACCATGGCCTTTCTGATCTGGCTCGGTTGGTTTGCCATGCAGGCAGGCTGGCCGGCCAAATTGAACGAACGCATGCAGTTCCTTTCTGGCGTCAGTGAGCCGTTATTTGGCTGGGTTGGATTTGTTTTTGCCATTGCCATAAGCATCATCTGGCTACTGGTCATCAACAACTCGCGGCATTCAAACCGCGCAGCGGTGACCGATTGGGCGGTGGGCTGTACCATGGTCTGGAGCCTGCTGATGTGTCTGTGGCTGCCCTGGATCGATTCGGCCAGAAGTTATGCCGGCGTCATGCGGGGCATTGCTGCTGCAGTTCCCGCCAGCTATGACTGCCTGCAAAGTCCCAATCTCGGCGGCGCCCAGACTGCACTGCTTGATTACTACGCCGATATTCAGTTGCACACGCCGAAACGCGGGATTGAATGCAGCCTTTATCTGCTGCAGGATGAACGGGGCAAGCCCTCTATCGAACCGGGTGATGACTGGCGCCTGATCTGGGAAGGCAAACGCGCGGCTGAGCGACGCGAAAGTTTCCGCCTCTATCAGCGCAACAGCTGACGATTCATTACGCTGTCAGAATCCGCGCTTGGTGCAAGTGCCATTTGACCATACCCGGTAGCGCGATCAGCTCCGGATCGTGCGTGGCGATGACGACACAATGATTGTTGTCGCACATCTGGCGGATCAGATGTACCACCTGCAGTCGCGCAGCTTCATCCAGATTGGCCGTCGGTTCGTCCAGCAGCAATATATCCGGATTGAGCACCTTGGCCCGGGCCAGCGCCACACGCTGCTTTTCACCACCTGACAGCTTTTGCGGCGCGACATGGGAAACATGCTCGACCCCGGCCCAGGACAATGCCTCCTTGATCAACTGCTTCTGCCTGCCATGCGGCACCCCCCGTGCTTTCAGGCCGAACCCGATATTCGATGCCACCGAAGTATTGAACAGATAGGGATGCTGATGCAGGTAAATCACGCGCGGGGCCAGATTCTGTGAAATCTCGTCTGTCGGCACCTGCATTGCATCAAAGCTGAACGCCCCTATCTCGGCCGACTCCAGTCCCGCCAGCACTCGTAGCAGGGTCGTTTTGCCTGCGCCATTGCTGCCGGTAATCAGGTAAGTACGTCCCCGCTCCAGTTCCAGCGACTCGATATCCAGTATCTGGCGCGAATCGTAATGTTTTCTTAAAGCCTGCAGCTTCAGCAGCACCTGATTGGAACTCATTGCTGCCCTCCACGGCCCTGCATCAGCGCCAGACCAAAATTGATTCCCAGCGCGACCATCACCAGCACAATCCCCAGCGCGATGCCCTGCACAAATTCGCCCTTGCTGGTTTCAAGCGCAATCGCGGTGGTGATGTTGCGGGTGACGTTGGCGATATTGCCGCCAACCATCATGGCGCAACCGATTTCCGAAATCACGCGACCGAAGCCGCTGACCATGGCTGCCATCACGGCAAAACGCACTTCCAGCAACATAGTCAGCATCGTGCGCCATCTGTCCGCTCCCAGCGTGCGTGCAGTTTCCGACACACGCTGATCGACACCCTGCACAGCAGAGAGCGTCAGCGCCGCGAGGATCGGGAAAGCCAGAATGGCCTGGCCGATGATCATGGCCTCCTGTGTGAACAGCAGATGCATGCCGCCAAACGGCCCTTGCCGCGAAAGCAGCATATAGAGGATGAGACCGATCACCACCGTCGGCAACGCCAGCAACGTCTGCACCAGCACAATCAGAATGCGCCGGCCCGGAAACCTGAAACTGCCAAGCACAAAACCCAGCAGCACAGCAGGCGGCGTCGCCAGCACCAGCGCCAGAAAGCAGACCTTGACCGATATCCAGATAATGCCCCACAGCGTCCGGTCGCCGCTCCATAGCAGGCGCAGTGCGGCATAAGTCGTTTCCAGCAAATCCATAGCTTGATTAGAACTTTCTATTTGCGAGCCGATGGCATGAACAACTGCTCGCCATTGACACGGAACGAGGCAATCATCTGCCGCCCCTGCTCCGAAGTGATCCAGTTGACCAACTGCATGGCCCCGGCATGGTTGATATCCGGATATTTCTTTGGGCTGACGGCAATGATGCCGTAGGGATTGAACATGCGCTCATCACCCTCGACCAGAATCGGCAGACCGATGCGTTCGCGGTAGCTGATATAGGTACCGCGGTCGGTCAATGTGTAGGCGCGCATCTCGCCGGCCATCATCAGCACTTCACCCATGCCCTGGCCGGCGGAAACATACCAATTGGCCTTGCCGATCTCCACCAGGGAGATTCCCGCCTGAGTCCAGTAGGATTTTTCCATCTGCTCGGTGCCGGAATTGTCACCGCGCGAAACGAACCTTGACTGGCTGCCCGCGATCTTTTTCATGGCGACAACGATATCGCTGCCGCCTGCCACTCGCGCCGGGTCCTGCTCCGGACCGATCAGGACAAAATCGTTGTACATGACATCACGCCTCTCGACGCCATGTCCGGCTGCGACAAAAGCATCTTCCAGCTCACGCGCATGCACCAGCACGACATCCACATTGCCATCCTCACCCAGTTTCAGCGCCTTTCCGGTACCGACCGAGATCACATGCACCTTGCAACTGCACTGACCCTCGAATTGCGGCAGGAGATAATCGAGCAATCCAGAATTGGCGGTACTGGTCGTCGTTGCCAGTCGCACTACCGCGCCATCGGCCGCCTGCACCGGCACTGCCAGCGCTAGCAGCATCCAGAACAGCCAATTCATCACTGATTGATACACCGTACTCAAATTTTTCTCGTGATGCTTCATTACTACCCTTTGATCATCTTTCTCATTGTTAGAACCCGAATATCCGGCGCAAACGCTCTACATCCGTAAATATAGCGCTTTTGGACAAAACCAAATAATGATTTTCGCTATATTTATTAGGATATAACATACGTAATATTTGGTAAGATATATCGATTGTTTTGCGAGATAGTCAGAAAGAGCATATTTTGGAAGCGACCAATTTTTCCAGTATCCAAACCCACATTGACCAATACAGGGCCACACCCGGCGGCCTGCTGCCTTTGCTGCATGCGATACAGGACGACATCGGCTACATTCCGGAAGAGAGTTACAGCCCTATCGGCAAGGCACTGAACCTGTCCGTTGCCGAGGTACATGGCGTGGTGAGCTTCTATCACCATTTCCGCTCCCAGCCGCCCGGTCGCCACGTGTTGCAGATATGTCGCGCCGAATCCTGCCAGGCCATGGGCTCAGCCGAACTTGAAGCCTGCGCAAAATCCAGGTTGCAAATCGACTACCACGAGACCAGCGCCGACCAAGCCGTTACCCTGGAACCGGTCTATTGCCTTGGCAACTGCTCCCTGTCCCCTTCCGTCATGCTGAATGAAAAAATCCATGGGCGCGTCAGCCCCGAAAAACTCAACAGCCTGATACAAGCCGCGAGAGATTCAAAATGAGCATCAAGGTTTACATCCCCCGAGATTCCGCTGCACTTTCCATGGGTGCAGACCAGGTCGCCATGCAGATAGCGGTAGAGGCAGCTCGCCGCGGCGCATCGGTCGAAATCGTCAGAAACGGTTCCAGAGGCATGCACTGGCTGGAACCCATGATCGAGGTGGCGACCGAACACGGCCGCGTGGCCTACGGTCCGGTCGCTCCGGAAAATGTCGCCGAACTGTTCGACTGCAATTTCCTCTATGGCTGCCAGCATCACCTGCTGCTCGGCATCACCGACGAATTGCCCTGGCTGAAAAATCAGGAACGCCTGACCTTTGCCCGCGTCGGCATCACCGATCCGGTCAGTCTTGAGGACTACATCGCGCATGACGGTTACCGCGGACTAAGCCGCGCACTTTCCATGGCACCTGCCGACATCGTGCAGGAAGTCACTGAATCCGGCCTGCGCGGCCGCGGCGGCGCAGCTTTCCCGACCGGCATCAAATGGAACACCGTCCTCGGCTGCGAAGCCGAGCAGAAATACATCGTCTGCAATGCAGATGAAGGCGATTCCGGCACCTTCTCCGACCGCATGATCATGGAAGGCGACCCCTTCGTGCTGATTGAGGGCATGACCATCGCCGGACTCGCAGTAGGCGCAACAAAGGGCTATATCTATCTGCGCTCGGAATATCCGGATGCGCTGCTGACGCTGAACGAAGCCATCGATTGCGCCTGCAAAAACGGCTACCTTGGCGACAACATCCTTGATAGCGGCCGCAGTTTCGACCTGGAAGTCAGGCGCGCAGCAGGTGCCTATGTCTGCGGTGAAGAAACCTCGCTGCTGGAAAGCCTGGAAGGCAAGCGCGGACTGGTGCGCTTCAAGCCGCCATTGCCGGCGATTGAAGGCCTGTTCGGCAAGCCGACCGTGGTCAACAACGTCATCAGTCTCGCCAGCGTGCCCATCATTCTCGACAAGGGTGCGACCTTTTACAAGGACTACGGCATGGGCCGCTCGCGCGGTACTTTGCCGATCCAATTGGCCGGCAATATCAAGCACGGCGGCCTGGTAGAGAAAGCCTTCGGCATCACGCTGCGCGAACTGCTCTATGACTTCGGCGGCGGCTCCGCCAGCGGCCGTCCGATCCGCGCCGTGCAGGTCGGCGGTCCGCTTGGCGCCTATCTGCCCGAATCGCAATTCGATACACCACTGGATTACGAGAAGTTCAGCGAACTCTGGGCGGTGCTCGGTCACGGCGGCATCGTCGTCTTCGACGACACCGTGGACATGGCCAAGATGGCCCGTTACGCCTTCGAGTTCTGCGCCGTCGAATCCTGTGGCAAGTGCACGCCCTGCCGCATCGGCTCCACGCGCGGCATGGAAGTCATGGACAAGATCATCACCGGCAATCAGCCAACCAGACACATAGAACTGGTCAGAGACCTGAGTGACACCCTGCTGAACGGCTCACTTTGCGCGCTGGGTGGCATGACACCCTACCCGGTACTCAGTGCACTCAACCATTTTCCTGAAGATTTTGGCGTGGACGCCAGTAAAACGGCTGCATAACGCCGAGGAGACCGCATCATGAACAAACCTATCGATTTCGGTACCCCGCTCAAGCACAGCGACACCCACATCAGCCTGGAAATTGACGGCCAAGAGATCAGCGTGCCCAAGGGTACTTCGGTCATGCGCGCCGCGATGATGGCCGGCATCACCGTACCCAAACTCTGTGCAACCGACAGCCTGGAACCCTTCGGCTCCTGCCGCCTCTGCCTGGTGGAGATCGAAGGCCGCCGCGGCTACCCCGCCTCCTGTACCACGCCGGTAGACGAAGGCATGAAGGTGCATACCCAGACACCGAAACTTGCCGACATCCGTCGCGGCACCATGGAGCTCTACATCTCCGACCACCCGCTCGACTGCCTGACCTGCGCCGCCAACGGCGATTGTGAGCTGCAAGACATGACCGGTGCCGTTGGCTTGCGCGAAGTGCGTTATGGTTATGACGGCGAAAACCACCTGAAATCGGAAAAAGACACCTCAAACCCCTACTTCAGCTTTGATCCGGCCAAGTGCATCGTCTGCTCGCGTTGCGTGCGTGCCTGCGAGGAAACCCAGGGCACCTTTGCTCTCACGATCCAGGGTCGCGGCTTCGACTCCAAGGTCGCTTCAGGCATCGAGAAATTCATAGACTCCGAATGCGTCTCCTGCGGCGCCTGCGTGCAGGCCTGCCCGACCGCCACACTGATGGAAAAGACCGTGATCCAGCATGGCGTGCCGGAACACAGCGTCACCACCACCTGCGCCTATTGCGGCGTCGGCTGCTCGTTCGACGCCGAGATGAAGGGCGAGGAAGTCATTCGCATGGTGCCGAACAAGGATGGCGGCGCCAATCATGGTCATTCCTGCGTCAAGGGCCGTTTTTCCTGGGGTTATGCCACACACAAGGACCGCATCACCACGCCGATGATCCGCAAGAGCATCAAGGACCCATGGCAGGAAGTCTCCTGGGAGGAGGCGATCAATTACGCCGCCAGCGAGATCACGCGCATCAAGAAGCAATACGGCACTGACGCCATCGGCGCTATCACCTCGTCGCGCTGCACCAATGAAGAAGTCTATGTGGTGCAGAAACTGGTGCGCGCGGTTTTCGGCAGCAATAACGTCGACACCTGCGCCCGCGTCTGTCACTCCCCTACCGGCTACGGCCTGAAACAGACCCTGGGGGAATCGGCCGGCACACAAACCTTCGACTCGGTCATGCATTCCGACGTCATCATAGTCATCGGCGCCAACCCGACCGACGGCCATCCGGTGTTCGCCTCGCAGATGAAGCGCAGATTGCGCGAAGGTGCAAAACTGATCGTCGCCGACCCGCGCGGGATCGACTTGGTATCGTCGCCCCACGTCAAGGCCGATTACCACCTGAAGTTGCGTCCGGGCACCAATGTCGCACTGATCTCGGCATTAGCGCATGTCATCGTCACCGAAGGCCTGGTAAACGAGCGTTTCGTCAAGGAACGCTGCGAGTGGGATTCATTCGAGATGTGGCGCGACTTCGTCGCCAGACCGGAAAATTCGCCGGAAGCGCTGGCGGATGACCTCGGCATTGCACCAGAAACCCTGCGTGCCGCCGCCAGGCTTTACGCCACCGGTGGCAATGCCGCCATCTATTACGGCCTGGGAGTGACCGAGCACAGTCAGGGCTCAACTACCGTCATGGGCATCGCCAACCTCGCCATGGCTACCGGCAATATCGGCCGCGAAGGCGTCGGAGTCAATCCGCTGCGCGGCCAGAACAACGTGCAGGGTTCCTGCGACATGGGCTCCATGCCGCATGAATTCCCGGGCTACCGCCATGTCGCCGACGATGCCACACGCGCACTGTTCGAAGCCGCATGGGGCCGGCCATTGAGCAAGGAACCGGGCCTGCGCATCCCCAACATGCTGGATATGGCGGGCGAAGGCAGCTTCAAGGCACTCTACTGCAACGGCGAGGATATCGCCCAGTCCGACCCCAACACGCAACATGTGACCCATGCGCTGGAATCCATGGAATGCGTCATCGTACAGGATCTGTTCCTCAACGAGACCGCGATGTACGCCCATGTGTTCTTCCCGGGTGCCTCCTTCCTCGAGAAGAACGGCACTTTCACCAATGCCGAACGCCGTATCTCGCCGGTCAGACGCGTGATGACTCCGAAAAACGGCCATGAGGACTGGGAAATCACCGCCATGCTGTCGAATGCGCTGGGCTACCCGATGCCATACAAGCATGCATCCGAGATTATGGGCGAGATCGCTGCGCTGACACCGACATTCCGTGGTGTCAGCTTCGAGAAACTGGACAAACTAGGCAGCATCCAGTGGCCCTGCAACGAGGAGCATCCGACAGGCACACCGATCATGCACATCGACGAATTCGTGCGTGGCAAGGGCAAGTTCTTCATCACGCAATACGTGCCGACCACGGAACGCGTCACGCAGAAATATCCCTTGATCCTGACTACCGGCCGCATCCTGACGCAGTACAACGTCGGCGCGCAGACACGTCGTACCGACAATGTCGCCTGGCACCCGGAAGACCGCATCGAGATCCATCCGCACGATGCCGAAGATCGCGGCATCAAGGATGGCGACTGGGTCGGCATCGCCAGCCGTGCCGGCGAAACCGTGTTGCGCGCCACCATCAGCGAGCGCGTGCAGCCCGGTGTCGTCTACACCACGTTCCATCATCCGGAATCAGGCGCCAACGTCATCACCACCGACAATTCGGACTGGGCGACCAACTGTCCCGAATATAAGGTGACAGCCGTGCAGGTCAACCGCGTTTCGCAGCCTTCCGAATGGCAGCGTGAGTACCAGGCTTTCAGCAAGGAACAGAAAGTCTTCGCCGGCAAACTCCCGAACAGCGCGCAGGTGGAATAGTCGATCATGAAAGCACCGGCCGATGTCACCATGACTGAAGCGACATCCTCCCATTATCCGGTACTCAAATGGGAAGATGGGCACGCCCATGCGTTTGAGGATAACGTTGCCGAAGAAGTGCCGGTGGCGCTGGTCTATAACGGCATCTCCCATGCGGTGATGCTGGCGACACCGCAGGACCTGGAAGATTTTGCACTGGGGTTTTCCCTCACAGAGGGCATCATTAACCAGCCGTCCGAGATTTACGGTATCGAGATTCTGCATCACGCCAAGGGTATGGAATTGCATATCGAATTGGCTACTGAGCAGTTCCAGAACCTGAAGCAAAGACGCCGGAGCATGGCGGGCAAAACCGGTTGTGGTTTATGCGGGGCCGAAAGCCTCGATCAGGTCATGCGCGCTCCGATGAACGTGGTACGGATGGCCGAGCGCATCCCTTCATCCTCGATTGAGAAAGCCTACAAGGCCATCAGCAAACAACAGCAATTGCAGGCACTGACCGGCGGCACCCATGCCAGTGCCTGGGTGAATCCTGCGGGTGAGATTGAAATCCTGCGGGAGGATGTCGGGCGGCACAATGCGCTGGACAAGCTGATAGGCGCCAGAGCCAAGGTTAGGGCAAGCACTGGCAAACATTCAGCCGGCTTCGTGTTGACCACCAGCCGCGCCAGTTACGAGATGGTACAAAAGGTCGCCAGCGCAGGCATCCCCATCCTGGTCGCCATGTCCGCACCCACCGGCCTCGCCATCAAGATTGCACAGAACTGCGGCATTACGCTGGTCGGCTTTGCGCGGCAAAGCCAGCATGTCATATACAGCTGCCCGGAAAGAATACTGCACAAGGAAGTGAAATGAATATCGAACGTCTTATTGTCATGGCCAACCAGATTGGCGATTTCTTCGAATCCTATCCGGATGTCGAACTCGCCAAGAAAAGCATCGCTGCCCATATCAAAAATTTCTGGGCCCTGAAAATGCGGCAGCAACTGGTCACCCATGTGCTGGAAAAACAGGGTAGCGGATTACACGCCATGGTCACTGAAGCCGTCAGGGAACATCAGGCCACACTGGCTTGAACCCAACCAGTTGCCCATTAACTAAACAAGATTCAAACGCTTGGATTTGCGGTAAATCGTTGCCCGGCTGATACCGAGCTGACGAGCGGCCGCCGTCATATTGCCATGATGTGCAGCCAGTACACGCCTGATCAAAGCGGCCTCGGTATCTGGCAGGCTGGCTTCGTTCATCTCCATGGCAGAAACTTGCGGCACAGGACTACCATCATCCAGTTCTTCAAAAAAGTCTTCCGGCAGATGCTGGATACCAAGCTCATGGTCTTCCATGAAAACCAGCGCCGAGCGCAAGACGTTGAACAACTGTCGCACATTGCCGCGCCATGGGTGTCGCTGCAACAGGTCCAGCACTTCAGGCTGAATGACGACGTCATTTCTGCCCAGATTTTCTTCCAGTATGCGTTGAATCAGCGCCTGCAAATCACTCCTCTCGCGCAATGGCGGCAGAGTCAGGCGTAACCCGTTGAGTCGATAATAAAGGTCTTCCCGAAACTCGCCCTGCTGCACTCGTGTGCGCAGACGCTGATTGGTCGCCGCGATAATGGAAATATCGACCTCAATGCGCTTGTTGCTGCCCAAAGGCACGATCTCGCGCTCCTGGATCACGCGCAGCAACCGCGCCTGCAGGGCCAGCGGCATCTCGCCCACTTCATCGAGGAACAGCGTGCCGCCATGCGCCTGCTGGATACGACCGACCGCACCACGACGGCGTGCGCCGGTAAAAGCACCCTCCTCATGGCCGAACAGTTCCGACTCGATCAAGCCTTCCGGTATGGATGCGCAGTTGATGGCTACGAAAGCGCCATGCTTGCGTTGACCCGACTCATGAATCGCCTTGGCCAGTAACTCCTTGCCAGTGCCGGTCTCGCCCTCAATCAGCACCGGAATATCATGCCCCAGTGCCTTGCTTGCCCGCGTCAGTGTCTTGCGAAGCATGCTGTCACCGGTATCCAGCCGGTCGAGCGGCATCTCTACCGCTTGCAGTTGCTCGACCGTCGGCTGATATCTGTCCTGCCCATTGCTTGGCATCGAAATCGCTGTGGCCAAGGTATGCATGCCCGGATCGGCCTTGGCATGCAAACGCAGACCGTTCTTCAGCACCAGCATGGATTTGCTCGAAAGCGAGCGTCTGGCCACATCAAGAAATTTGGCCAGGTTGACTTCAAACAGGCTGTCGAACTCGATACCGCTTATCTTCTGCTCATCCAGCCCAAGCTGGAAAGCGCCGGTGCGGTTGATTGCCAGCAGTTTGCCGTCCGGCGAGAACACCGCGATTCCTTCCCACAGGGTCCCGATAAACTCCGGCCGCGTGTGGAAACGTATGGTGACATCGGTGGCAAAACCGGCATTGAACAGGCGGTTCTCAATCATCAAAGCAGACATACGCACTAAAGCCATCGTATGTTCTTGTGGCTGGCGATGGTCACCGGAAAGGTCCAGGACACCTATCACACTGCCATGAGGATCAAGAATCGGCGAAGCGGAGCAATTGAGAAAAGCGTTCTCTTCAAAATAGTGTTCGCCACCCATGACGAATATGGGGTTTTTCTCGATCAATGCCGTACCGATGGCATTGGTGCCGGAGATGTCCTCTCGCCAGGAAACGCCGGGCTGCAAAGCCACGCGCTGGGCCTTGCTCATGAAATCCTGGTCACCCATCGCATGGATGATAGTGCCATCAGCATCGCTCAGGATCACCATACTCTGCGTATTGGCGATATGCGAATAGAGACTTTCCATCTCCGGCTGCGCCTGCGTCAGCAATCGCGAGTTGCGTTCACGCAATTCATTCAGCTGATGGGTGGCGGCAGGCTCGGTTTCCGGCCGCAGATTGACGGCCAGCCCGGTCTCGATACAACGCTCCCATGAACGCTGGATGGGCTCCGGCAACAAGCCGTCCGGCAACTCGCCACGATCCTGAAGCTGCTCACGCGCATTGCGAATTTGATGAAGGTAATTGGACCGGCTCATAACTGTCTCAACTGTCTCAATTTGAGCATGGAAAGTGTCTCATTCTGCGCGCATCACAACCGAAACACAATGACATCGAAAAAATAATTCAATTAATCAGTAACTAAGCAGTCACCAAGAACAGGCACGCTATCTGCTATATATACCTCACGCTAAGGATTCGCAGATTAAATGACTGAGCGGGCAAATCACCACATTGCACAGTACTCTTAATCCGCCCGCTCATTTAATCAACGATCCCGCACCAAACCATTTGGGTTCAAGTGGTTGATGTCAGTAAATCCATTTTCAGAGGAGTTAAGTAATGAGTCTTGAAAGCTTGAAGAATCTTGGCGTAGCCATCCCCTACAAAGCCAAATATGACAATTTTATCGGTGGCAAATGGGTCGCTCCTGTCGATGGCCAGTACTTCGACAACATCAGCCCGATTACCGGTAAAGCATTCTGCCAAATCGCACGCTCTAGCGAGAAGGACGTTAATCTGGCACTGGATGCCGCTCATGCTGCCAGGGAAGCCTGGGGCAAGACCTCAACCACAGCCCGTGCCAATATCCTGCTGAAAATCGCCGATATCATGGAAACGAACCTGGAAAAGATTGCCATCGCCGAAACCATCGACAACGGCAAGCCGATCCGCGAAACCATGAATGCCGACATCCCGCTGGCGATCGACCATTTCCGCTATTTCGCCGGTGCCATCCGCGCACAGGAAGGCGGCATCAGCGAGATCGACCACGAAACCATGGCCTACCATTTTCATGAGCCGCTGGGCGTCGTCGGCCAGATCATCCCCTGGAACTTCCCTATCCTGATGGCCGCCTGGAAACTGGCACCGGCGCTGGCCGCAGGTAATGTCATCGTCATGAAGCCGGCTGAGCAAACCCCGGCCTCTATCCTAGTCGTCATGGAACTGATAGGTCACTTGCTGCCGCCGGGTGTGCTCAACATCGTCAACGGTCACGGTGTAGAAGTCGGCAAGCCACTGGCAACCAGCCCGCGTATCGCCAAGATCGCCTTCACCGGCTCTACTTCGGTCGGCCGCCTGATCATGCAATACGCATCGCAGAACCTGATCCCGTCAACACTGGAACTCGGTGGCAAGTCGCCCAACATCTTCTTCGAAGACATCATGGATGCCGACGACGCCTACTTCGACAAGTGCCTGGAAGGTTTCGCACTGTTTGCGCTGAACCAGGGAGAAGTCTGTACCTGCCCAAGCCGCGCCCTGATCCAGGAATCCATATACGACAAGTTCATGGAGCGTGCGTTGAAGCGCGTCAAGGCCATCAAGCAGGGTAACCCGCTGGACGGCTCCACCATGATCGGCGCCCAGGCTTCGAGCGAACAGGTCGAGATCATCATGTCCTACATCAAGCTGGGCAAGGAAGAAGGTGCAGAACTGCTGACCGGCGGCGTGCAAACGAAACTGCAAGGCGACCTCAGCGAGGGTTACTACATCGAGCCGACTGTATTCAAGGGTCACAACAAGATGCGCATTTTCCAGGAGGAGATCTTCGGCCCGGTATTATCCGTGACAACCTTCAAGGACGAAGCCGAAGCACTGGCCATCGCCAACGACACCATGTACGGCCTCGGTGCTGGCGTCTGGAGCCGTGACGGGGCCCGTGCCTTCCGCATGGGCCGTGGCATCCAGGCCGGTCGCGTATGGACCAACTGCTACCACCTCTACCCGGCACACGCTGCGTTCGGCGGTTACAAGCAATCAGGTATCGGTCGCGAGAACCACCTCATGATGCTGGATCACTACCAACAGACCAAGAACCTGCTGGTGAGCTACAGCCCGAACGCGCTGGGCTTCTTCTAGGCGACCCCGAACTGGTGGCGGTAGCGGCAAATCGCAATATTGCACGATTCCTGCCGCTCACCGCCAGAAGCCTTGTTGTAAGTACAGCCTGTCAGTTCAGGTAACATGGGCGGACGCGATGGTTTAATACAACCTTCGCGTCCGCTTTTTTATCCGTTTTCGCGCTACGACTTGCGCGTGGCGATTTTGAGGAGCATCACATGCCAGCATCACGCATCGTGGCAACGCCCGCAGCAAAAGCATTGATTGACGAGCTCAAGGCCAGGCATGGCAATCTCATGTTCCACCAGTCCGGCGGTTGTTGCGAGGGCAGCGCGCCCATGTGCCTGAAAGAGGGTGAATTTCTGGTAGGCGCTTCAGATGTCAAGCTGGGCGTCGTGCATGGCGTACCCTTTTACATGGCCAAGTTCCAGTTCGAATACTGGGAGCACACCCACCTGACGCTGGATGCGATTGCCGGCCACGGCGGTCAGTTCTCTCTGGAACAGGGAACAGGCCGGCATTTCATCATCCGCTCGCGCCTGTTCACCGACGAGGAGTTGCAGCAACTGCCGCCGGTGGAGGATTGCGGTTGAAACTCTAAAGAATCAACAGCAGTGAGTCTTTACTGACGCGGCGCCAGAAGCCCCGTCAAGGTTCTCAACTCAGTCTCTACCGCTTGGTAGGATTTGAGTTCAATCTCGCGATAGCACCGCAATACCTCATGCCCGAACTCGGTCATCTGAGCGCCGCCGCCGTGACTGCCGCCTGTCGCCGTATGCACCAGCGGCTCACGAAAACTTTTGTTCATGGTATCGACCAGATCCCAGGCACGCTTGTAGGACATGCCCATCTGCCGCGCCGCCGCTGAAATCGAACCGCTTTCTGCAATCGCTTCAAGCAGGTCGGCCTTGCCCGGGCCGATGGCGGAAACCTTGCCATAGGGCAGGTGAATTTTGATGTTTTTTGCTGTCATAGGATTGTATTGCCAATATCTGATGGTTATTACTATAACCCTACTCCGGGCAGCATTGTTAATGCTTGGTGAAAGACTTAAAATTGAATGTCTTAGCTAATTACTGCGCCCGCTGGCGCAAGGTCAACCAACTTCCCAATGTCAGCTGCAACCCATTCACAACCCACACTGCGTGACCAGTTTGGTCGAAAAGTCGATTACATTCGCCTTTCGATCACTGACCGCTGCGATTTCCGCTGCGTCTATTGCATGTCGGAAGACATGACCTTTCTGCCGCGCGACGAGGTACTGTCGCTGGAAGAATGCACAAGGCTGGTAAAAGTCTTCGTTGATCTGGGCGTAAGCAAAGTCCGCATCACCGGCGGCGAACCGCTGGTCAGAAAAAATGCCTTGTGGCTGTTTGAGCAGATCGGCCAGCTTCAAGGACTGCGTGAGTTAGTGGTCACTACCAACGGATCGCAGCTGGAATCGCAGGCAGCGGCTTTGAAAAAGGCCGGTGTCAAACGCATCAACATCAGCCTGGACAGCCTCGATGCCGAGCGCTTCCGCAAGATCACCCGCGTCGGTGAGCTGGAGAAAGTACTACGCGGGATCGCAGCAGCGAAGCAGGCAGGCTTTGAAAACATCAAGCTCAACACGGTGCTGATGCGCGGCATCAACGATGACGAAGCCCTGTCATTACTGGAATTCGCCATAGCACAGCAACTGGATATCGCCTACATCGAGGAAATGCCGCTGGGTGAAGTCAATCACCAGCGCGATACAACCTATGTCAGCAACGATGCCACGCTAAAGCTGCTGCAACAGCATCACACCCTGGTCAGCAGCGCGGAAACCACCGGCGGGCCGGCAAAATACTGGCGCATCCCCGGCACACAGACCCGCGTCGGTTTCATTTCACCGCATAGCCACAATTTCTGCGAATCCTGCAATCGTGTGCGCATCAGCTGCAAGGGCGAGCTTTTCCTCTGCCTCGGCCACGAAGACAAGATCGACCTCATGCCACTGCTGAGGGCACATCCGGATGACGATGCGCCTTTGATCCAAGCCATCCTGGATTCCATGCAGATCAAGCCCAAAGGCCATGATTTCGACCTGCGGCGGGCTGAGCCAGCCGTGATACGCTTCATGTCGCACACGGGCGGCTAATCGTCCATCCGTATCGGCATCCTTCATGACATTCCAGCGCCCCATCACATCACAAGCCTCACGCCCGCTGACCTTTGGCGTAACCGCCATCAATGAACACGGCGAACAGGTGGAAACCGAGATCGCCGGAGAAGCGCCGCTGACGCTGTATGTCGACAAGCAGGAAATCGTCACGCTAATGACACTGGGCGCCGCACCCGAAGCCTTGGCCATCGGCTATCTGCGCAACCAGCGCCTGATTGGCAGCATAGCCGAAATCGCCGAAGTCCATGTCGACTGGGAGGTCGACGCCGTGGCGGTCACCACGCGCCATGGCCTGCAAGCCACAGAGCGCCTTGGCAAGCGCACCGTCACCACCGGCTGCGGACAAGGCACCGTGTTCGGCGACCTGATGGAAGACATCGACAACATTCACTTGCCGCAAGGTGCGGTGCTGCAGGAATCGACCTTGTATGCACTGCTGGACAATGTGCGTCTCTACGACAGCCTCTACAAGAAGGCCGGTGCACTGCATGGCTGCGCGCTGGCCAAGGGCAGCGAGATTCTTTACTACGTCGAGGATGTCGGCCGCCACAACGCCGTGGATGCGATTGCCGGCATAATGTGGCTGGACAATGTCGTGGGCGATGACAAGATTTTCTATACCACCGGCCGCCTCACCAGCGAGATGGTGATCAAGGCCGCGCAGATGCGCGTGCCTTTTCTGGTCTCGCGCTCCGGACTGACGCGCATGGGCTGGGAGATCGCCAACAAGATCGGCATGACCATGATCGGCCGCTCGCAGGGCAAACACTTCCTGATTTTCACCGGCGCAGAACGCTTCCGCTTTTCCGACAAGGCCGGCGCATGAGCATCACCGGGGTCGTACTGGCGGGAGGGCTGGCGCGCAGGATGGGCGGCGTGGACAAAGGGCTGATAGCGTTCGCCGGCAAACCGATGGTAGCGCATGTGCTGGAAAGACTCCGTCCGCAGGTCGATGAAATCCTGGTCAATGCCAATCGCGAGATCGGTCAGTATGAAGTTTATGGCTATCCTGTGATTCCAGACGAAATCGAGGGTTTTGCCGGACCACTCGCCGGGCTGCACCGGGGCATGAGCGCGGCCAGCCAACCGTTTGTCCTCACCGTGCCCTGCGACTCGCCTTTCCTGCCGTCCGACTTGGCCAGCCGGCTGATGCAGGCATTGCAGCAAACCGATGCGGACCTGGCCGTTGCAAAAACCGGCGCACAGGCACACCCGGTGTTCTGCCTGTGCCGCACCGGCCTGAAGAACCACCTGCAAAGCTACCTGCAAAGCGGCGGGCGTAAAATAGATGCCTGGTACGGCACGCTCAAGGTGGTGGAAGTGGCGTTCGACGACCAACCCCAGGCTTTCGCCAACATCAACACCCTTGAAGAACTCGAATCACTGCAGGATCAGAACAGGTAAAACATTGGCAGCCAACAGACAGATTTCCAGCAAAGTGCCCTTACTGGGTTTTTGCGCCTACGGCAGCGGCATCGGCAAAACCACGCTGCTGACCAGCCTGATCCCTGTACTGAATGCGCACGGCTTGCGCATATCGGTGATCAAACACGCACATCACAGCTTTGATATCGACCACCCGGGCAAGGACAGTTACCGCCTGCGCGAATCCGGCGCGGTGCAGATGCTGCTCGGCTCACGCCATCGCTGGGCCTTGATGACGGAGCTTTCACGCATCCGCGACCAGCAGCCGGAAGAACCCGGGCTTGCCGAACTTCTGCCGCATATCGATGCCGATCTGGTCGACCTGATTCTGGTGGAAGGCTTCAAAAGCGAACCCATCCCGAAAATCGAAATACATCGCCCGGACATGAAAAAACCGCTGATCTCAACACACGATCATCACGTCATTGCCGTTGCCAGCGATGCTGCCGTTGCCACACACCTGCCGGTACTGAACCTGAATGACCCGGAAGAAATCGCCAGCTTCATCCTGAACTGGCTGGAAAACAGACCAAAGCTTGCATCCCTCTGAGTTACGACCATGAATGAAAAATCCCTTTCCGACCTGATCAACAACCCCAGCTGTCTTGACGATTACGACCCGAATTCGATGGCCGTCGTGCAGGCACGCAAATACATCAAGGAGTTTCTCAAACCGGTGACCACCAGGGAAAGCGTACCGATACGCAGCTCGCTGGGCCGAGTATTGGCAGAGGATATCCACTCCCCTTGCAACGTTCCCAACCACAACAACTCCGCCATGGACGGCTATGCCTTCAATGCCGACGACATGGCCAGCTCAGGCGAAACCTCGCTGAAGATCATCGGCACCGCTTTCGCCGGCAAAGCCTATGAAGGCAGCATCAAAAAAGGCCAATGCGTGCGCATCATGACCGGTGCCGTCATGCCAGAGGGCGCAGATACGGTGGTGGTGCAGGAACGGGTCACGGTTGAAGGCGGCAGCATACGATTCACGGATGGCCCCAAACGCGGCATGAATACGCGCTATGCCGGCGAGGACCTGAAACAGGGTCAGGTCGTATTGCCAGACGGCCATCTGATGCGCGCCGCCGACCTTGGCCTGATAGCCTCGCTCGGTGTCGGTGAAGTCAAGGTTTACCGCAAGTTGCGCGTCGCCTTTTTCTCCACCGGCGACGAACTCGCCAGCGTCGGTCAGCAGCTACAGGCCGGACAGGTTTATGACAGCAATCGCTACACGCTCTACGGCATGCTCACCCGCCTCGGCGTCGAGGTCATCGATATGGGCGTGGTACGTGATGAACCTGAATTGCTTGAGCAGGCATTGATCGAGGCCTCTTCCTGCGCTGACGTCATCCTCACCAGCGGTGGCGTCTCGGTCGGCGAGGCCGATTTCATGAAACAGCTGCTGGAAAAACTCGGGCAGGTCGTCTTCTGGAAAATCGCCATGAAACCCGGACGGCCGCTGGCCTATGGCAAGGTCGGCGATGCCCATTACTTCGGCCTGCCCGGCAACCCGGTCTCGGTCATGGTGACCTTCTATCAGTTCGTCCGCGAGGCGCTACTGGTGCTGATGGGGCAACCTGCACCGGCACCATCTCCTCTGCTGAAAGCCATTTGCACGGGCAGCATCAAGAAACTGCCCGGACGTACCGAATTCCAGCGGGGCACCCTGTATCTCGATCAGGATGGCGAATGGAAAGTCAGACCAACCGGCAATCAGGGTTCTGGCATCCTGCGCTCGATGTCGGAAGCCAATTGCTTCATCGTGCTGGATGAAACGGTCGGCGACATCGAAGCAGGCATGCCGGTGCAGGTCCAGATACTGGAAGGCCTGATTTGATGCAGGTCAATTATCACGAAATATCATGAAAATCATGATGTCTTTTCTGCACAAGTAAGACTATTGTTCAGATCATCTTAAAAAACCAAGAACTCGCTCATCATGAACCATCCATTTACATTCCGCATCCTGCCCGGCCAACTGTTGCTGGCAGGTTGTATCAGCCTCGGCTTTACATCTTTCGCTAGCGCAGAAGAGCAGTTCAGCGCCGAAGAGATCGAACTGCATAACGGCCTGCGCCTCGCGCCGGTTGTCGTCACCGGTACCCGCATCGAACAGAACAGCTTTGACCTGCCGATGTCGATTGATTCAGTGGAAGGCGAAACCGTCCGCGAAGGCCAGTTGCAGGTCAATCTCTCCGAATCCGCAGCACGCGTACCTGGAGTCGTCGTCAATAACCGCAACAACCCGGCGCAGGATCTCGCCATCCAGATACGTGGCTTCGGCTCCCGCTCCGCTTTCGGTGTGCGTGGCGTGCGCCTTTATGCAGACGGCATCCCCATGACCATGCCGGACGGCCAAGGCCAGACCGGCACCTTCAATCTGGATACGGCAAAACGCGTTGAATACCTGCGCGGACCGTTTTCGGCGCTATACGGCAACTCCTCAGGTGGTGTCGTGCAGATTTTTACTGAAGACGGTCCAGATGACCCGACGCTCTCCGGCGGCATCACTTTCGGCAGCTATGACACACGCCGTGGCAGCATCACCTTCGGCGGTGACAATGACGGATTCAACTATATCGTCAATACCAGCACCTATCGTAGCGATGGCTATCGTGACCAGTCTGAAACCCGCCGCGATACTGTACATGGCAAGTTCAGCTTCAATCTTGGCGAAGCCACCAAACTGACTGTCGTCGCCACCGCGCTGGATCAGCCGGATAATGAAGACCCGCAGGGCCTGAATGCTCAACAACTGAAGGACGACCGCCGACAGGCCAATCCGAATTCTTTGAAATTCGACACTCGAGTCACCCGTAGCCATGAGCAAATCGGCGCCACGCTGGAACACATGCTGACCGAGAACGACACACTGCGCTTCATGACTTATTACGGCCAGCGTGATAACGAGCAATTCCAGTCCATCTCGGTTAACGGCCAACGCAACGACCTCAGTGGCGGCGGCGTTGCCACCATAGACCGCGATTTCGGCGGTATCGACCTGCGCTGGGCACACAAAGGCCTGCTTGCAGACATGCCTTACAACTTCACGATCGGTACCAATTACGACCGCATGAAGGACGACCGTAAGGGTTACGAGAATTTTGTCGCGAACGCGGCACTGGGTAGTGTGCCTTTCGGCACTGACTGCGGAAGCATCGTCGGCGGCCAGGCGGTGACATGTGGAGTCAAGGGCAATCTGCGCCGTAACGAGACCAACAAGGTCAACAACTTCGACCAGTACATGCAGGCAGCCATCGACCTCACACCGCGCTGGAATTTGAGTGCCGGCGTCCGTCACAGCAAGGTCAAATTCGAGAATGATGACAAATTCCTGCTGGACTCTGGCTACCAGAACGCCAACCCTGACGATAGCGGAAAAGTCACCTTCCGCGAAACCACGCCGGTCATTGGCGCCATCTTCAAGGCCACCGACACCCTGAACCTGTATGCGAATGCGGGACAAAGCTTCGAAACACCGACGTTCGTCGAAATGGCCTATACCAGCACCGGTGGCTTCAATCTCGACCTCAAACCGGCAAAAAGCGATCAATATGAAGTCGGCGCAAAATGGATGGTAGGCAACTCCACGCTGATCAACGGCTCATTCTTCTTCATCGACACCAAGGATGAAATCGTTGTTCTACAACAGTCCGGCGGACGCACGGTCTACCAGAACGTCAAGGACAGCGAACGCAAGGGCTTTGAGCTCTCTATTGATAGTCAGTTGGCACATGGGTTCAATGCCTACCTGGCTTACACCTATCTCGATGCAGAATTCACCTCCGAATTCGAAGCCTGCCGGCCATTCAGTACCGGCCAGGTACTCTGTGATCCGGCATCTGCTGTAAGCGCGCTGAACTCCGGAGCAGAGATCATAGGTTCTGGCGCAGACATCCCCGGCACCTACAAACACACGCTGTTCGGCGAACTGTCATGGCGTCACCAGCCCAGCGGCTTCTCCACTGCGATTGAAGTCAGGGGCAACAGCAAAACCAATGTCGCATTCAAACCTGAATACGGCAAGGCCAGCGGCTACGCCATCGCCTCTTGGCGCGGCGGCTTCAATCAGAAGAAAGGTGATTGGAAATTCAGCGAATTCGTTCGTGTAGAAAACCTGTTCGACAAGGAATATGTCGGCTCCGTGCGCGTCGGCGACCTGAACGGCAACTACTACGAACCAGCACCTACCACCAACTGGCTGTTCGGACTCAACGCCAGCTACCAGTTCTGATCTGAAAAACATGAACTTGAGCGTTGTGTGCGTGCAAAATCGCACACAACGCTCAAAACAAGATTAAAATCATTTCAAGTTTAAGTAATCAGCTCATACCGGGCTGACGAACTTATATCCGCTTTTCCCGTCAATATCAAATATTAAGCAAGTCGCTACAATGCCTTGCAAACATTGAGGAGAACACCATGTTGCAATCCATATCGAAAACAGGCTACTTGGCGTTGGCCGGCTTGATGTTGTCATTTAGCGGCAATGCACTGGCTGAGGCCGATCCCAAAATCTGGCCCGTGATCAAGGAGGCGTTCTTCGCCGATCGTCCGATTGAAGAGGCCGATTTCATTCAGCTGACAGCTCCCAAGCGTGCCGAAAGCGGCGCGCAGGTGCCATTCAGCATTGCCCTGGACCAGGACAAAGGCCATGCCAAGGCCATCAAGAAAATCTATGTCATTGTGGACGCCAACCCGATACAACTGGCAGCCACCTATAACCTGACCGAGGAACTGGGCAAGTTCAATCTCTCCACACGCATACGTCTGGAAACCGACTCCTTCGTACGCGCAGTTGGCGAGACGGCCGATGGCAAACTTTACATGGCGGCCGTTCCCATCCGTGCAGCTGGAGGTTGCGGCGGCATCATTGATGCGGATGAGTCGGCGGTGCGTGCATCGGCAGGCAAAATCAAAATGAACGTAGAATCACCTGTCAGCTTCGGTGCATCGACACCCGCCACCTTCATCATCAAACACCCGATGAGAACCGGCTTGCAGCGTGACCTGGTTTCCCAGGGCTTTCTGCCTGCCTTCTTCATTAACAAGGCCACCTTTACCTACAATGACAAGCCGGTTTTTGACGTCGACCTGAATGTCGGCACCAGCGAGGATCCGTATCTGAAATTTGATTTTGTACCGAAACAGCCAGGCACCCTGAAGGTCAAGGCGACAGACAATGAAGGCAAGTCCTTCACACATGAGATCGATGTAAAGAGCTAAAAATAAAGGGGCATCAAGCCCCTTTATTTTTCAACCCGGTATATTAACGGCTTAATGCAAAGACATGCGTTTCAACGTTTCATCCTTGTTGATGAATTTATGCTTGAGTGCGCCGACGATATGCAACAGGATGAGTAGCGCCAATGCCACACCGATCCATTCATGCACCACCAAAAAGGCCTCACGTACCGCTTTGTTGTCCATCCCGGGCAGAAAGGCAAGACCAAACCATTTGACGCCATACTTGCTATACAAAGCCATCAGCAATCCGCTGACCGGCATGGCAACCATCAGTACATAAAGCAGCGTGTGCGCAGTCTCCGCCAGCTTCTTCTCCCAGACTTTAAGTGAACTGAGCAATGCCGGCGGCTGATGGGTCAGGCGCCAGTAGAGACGGAAGGCAATCAGCGCCAACAAGGTCACACCAATCGATTTGTGCAGATTGAAATAAAAGGTTCTTGGCGTCACTTCTTCAGCCAATTGCCAAGTGTAGACACCAAGATTGAATAGGTCATAAGAACTCGATTTTGCACCCTCCCGCGGCAGGTCCGTCATGAACCAGCCCAGGGCAAGCATGAAAAGGATGCCGAAGGCGATGAGCCAGTGCAGAATGACAGCAGTTTTGGTATATCGAGCAATGGAATTATTCATTGTTTTTTCCTGACTAATTGTTAATCGGACTTCAACTGCAGCCCGGTTCGAATTTGAATCTTTTAATTGTTATGAATGAAGCTGTATTGTAACGTTATCGACGCCGATATCTCATGCAAGTTCCACGCTACCCGGGAACAGTAGATCAAACTTTCATGAAAAATTTGATATTTACAAAGGAATAATTCACATGCTGCAAATTGTTGCCGCAGTATTCGGACTACTCATCTTCACCACACCTCTCCACGCCCAACCGCTGAAACTGGAAAAAGTTGCGGATGGCATCTATGTGCATCATGGGCTGCACGAGGACCTGGCAGAAGGCTATCATGGCGACATATGCAATATCGGCTTCATTGTCGGCAGCAAGGGCATCGCCGTCATCGATAGCGGCGGTACATTCAAGGTCGGCCAACGCTTTCGCGAAGCCATACGCCAGGTCAGCGACCTACCGGTGCTGTATGTGATCAACACCCATGTACATCCCGACCATATCTATGGCAACGCTGCCTTTCTTGAAGACAAGCCGCAATTCGTCGGCCATCACAAACTGGCTGGCGCGATGGATTCGCGCAAGGATGCCTACAGCCGCATACATCAGGAGTGGATGGGAGAGGCTTTTGCCGGCAGCGAAATGGTCAAACCCACTCTCACCGTGACAGATGCAAGCACGCTGGATCTGGGGGATCGCCAACTCACACTGCAAGCCCACCCAGTCGCTCATACCAATACCGACCTGACTGTTATCGACAGCAAAACCAGCACGCTATGGTCCGGCGATCTGCTTTTTGTCGAACGCACACCCTCGATTGACGGCGACCTCAAAGGCTGGATAGCGGTGACAGAAAGTCTGGGTAACCTGCAGGCCAGCCAGACGGTTCCCGGCCACGGCCCGGTCGTGACCGACCTGAAGGCAGCACTGAACAACCAGCATCGCTACCTGAGCGTATTGCTCCGCGATATCCGAGCCAGCATCAGTAAGGGCGAAATGATGGAAAGCGCCATGAATACCGCTGCAGCCTCTGAAAAAGACAAGTGGGTACTATTTGATATAGTTAATCGCCGCAATGTGAACAACACCTACCCCGGACTTGAGTGGGAGTAAAGCGTATTCGCCTCCGGGGTTAGGCCTGCAGAATCAATAATGTATAATCGCAGGCTTTGACTGTTGCGCTGTAATAAACCGACTGCCACCAATTTTTTGTGAACACTGCCGCCATCTCTTATCGTTCCTATCAGCCCGTGCATGCAGCGCCAAGTCAAACTTTGGCATGGGCAGTGGTCATTTCCGTCGTGCTGCATCTGTCTGCCGCTCTTTATCTGCCCAACTTCCAGACTGACACCACTGAGCCGCCACTCGAAGTACTGAACATCCAGATAGAAGCGCCCAAGGCACCGGAGCCGGTTGAGAGTCCGGCAATCGAACCCCCACCGCTGCCAGAGCCGCCCAAGCCCAAAGTGGTTCCAAAGATCGAACCCAAGGTTGTACCGGTGAAGAAACCCACACCGATAGAGACCTTCGAGCCGACAACCTCGGCACCTGAAGTTGTTGATGAGCCCATATCGGCACCCGTGATGTCCGTGGCACCTGCAGCCGATGTCACTCCGGTCATTACCGCACCACCACCCCCTCCGCCGCCACCACCCGGCCCTAGTCAGGCCGACCTCGATGCCGCACGCCGGGGTTATGCGGAAAGGCTGGCAAGGGCCATCGCTCAGCACAAAAAATACCCCAGGGTCGCGCAGATGCGTGGCTGGCAGGGCGAGGTTCTGGTAGACCTGAAGCTGAACGACAGGGGTGTCGTACTGGAATCAAGGATCGAACGCTCCAGCGGCTATGAAATACTGGATAAGCAGGCACTGGAAATGGTCGCAAAGGCAGCCCCTTTCCCACCACCGCCGGATATCCTGAAAAGCAGCGTATTCAATATCCAGGTTCCGGTTTCATTCAAGCTGGAATAGCATTTAATGTCCAAGCCCAGATCACTGAAAGAACTGCTGCTCATTCACGAGCTGGCCTTTATTCTGCTGGTGATCCTTGCCGGCGCGGCCGGCAGCATCGGCATTCACCTGTGGGATGAATCCTCCCGCGAATCCCAACGCATCAATCAGCTCGTCCAGGAGATTCAGCAAACGCGTGGCGATCTTTACCGCCAGATGAAGGAGTTGTTCGATGCGTATTTTCTCAATGACATAGAAGCTGAAGACGAGTACAACGCCTACACCGCTTCGATAGAACAACACTTCTTCATGTTGCGCGAACTGGCCGAGGGCGAGGAGGAATTGACCGCCATCAGCGAGCTGCATGCCAGCTATGAAGACTTCCTGCTCAAGACTCGCCCGATCTTTGACCGGCAGCTGGTATTCTCCAGCAGCGCTCTTGAGAAAAAACTAAACACCGATCTGGAATCGGATATTTTCGAACGCTACGAATCGATCTCAGCACGCACAGAGGGCCTGCTCAGCCTCAAACAGAAAGAGTTACAACAAAGACTGACCGAGTCCAAGCGCACTTCAACCGCGCTACTGATTATCCCTATCCTGCTTGCATCATTATTACTGCTATTCTCACGCTTCTTTCTCAAACGTGCGATTGTCAAACCGATTGCAGGTCTGGTCACTGCCACTACACAAATCAGCGCAGGCAAGCTGACGCACAAAGCTCCTGAAAGCGGTGCAGAAGAACTGGTCACCCTGTCTGTCGCCATCAACCATATGGCTGATGAACTGGCGATTAGTCAGGAAGCACTGGTACGTACCGAGAAACAGGCGGCACAAGGCCTGCTGGTTCCAATGCTGGCACACAATATCCGCAATCCGCTGGCCAGCATTCGCGCAACAGCACAGGTGGCCGACAGCAACGAACTGGATGCAGACACCCGCGAAGCTTTACACGACATCATCAGCACGGTGGACCGGCTGGAGCGCTGGACCGGAGCATTGCTGGCCTACCTTCACCCCTTGCGACCACAACCCAGCCAGGCCAGGCTCAGCCAGATCATTCAAGGCTCACTAGTTCCGCTGCAACAGAAGCTGCGCGAAAAATCCATACAGCTCGTGCTGCCGAAGCTGGAAAAAAAAGACGACCATATCCATACTGACGAACACCTGCTCGAACAGGCTCTCTATAATCTGCTACTGAACGCCATCGACGCCGCTCCGAACAACAGCAAACTGGAGATCACAACCAGAATCAGTGCTGACAATTTGAAAGTCACAATAGCGGATCAGGGGCCAGGCATGCCGTTCTCGCCGGAACCAACCAGACTCAGCCCCGGCCCAACCACCAAACGCTTCGGTACCGGTCTCGGCATCCCATTCGTATTCAAGGTCTGCGACGCGCTTTCAACTAAAATCACTTACAGTGACCGCCCCGAGGGAGGTACACTGGTCGAGTTGATATTGCCACGCAGGATAAAATCTGCCGAAATCGAAGAAAATAATCTTTAAAATCCACTCCGCGACGCTTGCCTAATGCGCATTTTTTAACAACAATGGAGATGCAAACAACGCGATTGAGATTATGCTAAACCAACAAGTTCCAGACTTCGAATTACCCTCCACTGGTAACAGGACGTTCAAACTTTCAGAGCATCTCGGCAAGATACTGGTTATCTACTTTTACCCAAAAGACTCCACCCCCGGTTGTACTTCACAAGGTCAGCAGTTCAGAGACGCCTACGCCGATTTTCAGGCAGCAGGTTCCGAGATATACGGCATCTCCCGCGACAACCTGAAATCCCATGAGAACTTCAAGACCAAGTTCTCCTTTCCATTCGACCTGCTCTCGGATACCGAAGAAATCGCCTGCAAGCTTTTCGATGTCATCAAGATGAAGAACATGTACGGCAAGCAGGTACGCGGTATTGAACGCAGTACTTTCGTCATCGATCGCAACGGCGTTCTGGTACATGAATGGCGCAAGGTGAAAGTCGATGGTCACGCCAAAGAAGTGCTTCACTATATCCAATCACTCTAAATCAGGAAATTCAGACAACATGAATAAGAAGCGTGAGGCCAGCAACAAACTGTTTGTCCTGGACACTAATGTCCTGATGCATGATCCGTCCAGCCTGTTCCGGTTTGAGGAACATGACATCTATCTGCCCATGGTCACGCTGGAAGAACTCGATAACAACAAGAAAGGCATGACCGAAGTCGCCAGAAATGCACGTCAGGCCAGCCGCAATCTGGAAGAGATCGTTGGCGGTGAGTTGACGACTTGCCTGGAAGATGGATGCCCGCTGGCAATCAACGGCAACAAGCATATCAGCGGCCGCCTGTTTTTACAGACCCATGCCATTAGCGTCGAGCTGCCGATGTTGGCCGGCGGCAAGGCTGACAATCAGATCCTGGGCGTGGTCTGGGATTTGCAGAAAAAATACCCTGACCGTCCGGTCATCCTTGTCAGCAAGGACATCAACATCCGCATCAAGGCGCGTGCAATCGGCGTACCGGCTGAGGATTATTTCAACGACAAGGTACTGGAAGATACCGAGCTGCTGTACAGCGGCATGCGGGAACTGCCGGCGGACTTCTGGGATAAGCACAGCAAGGCAATGGAATCCTGGCAGGATGCAGGCAGAATGTTCTATCGGCTGACCGGGCCGATCTGCAAGAACATGATCGTCAATGAATTCGTCTATTACGAATATGAGCAGCCCTTCCACGCAATTGTACGCAAGGTTGAAGGCAACACTGCCGTACTCGAGGTGGTCAAGGATTACACTCAGGCCAAGCACAATATCTGGGGCATCACGGCACGCAACCGCGAGCAGAATTTCGCGCTCAATCTGCTGATGGATCCTGAAGTGGATTTCGTTACGCTATTGGGGCAGGCAGGCACCGGCAAGACATTGCTGACGCTCGCATCAGCGCTGACACAGACACTGGATAAAAAGATCTACAGCGAGATCATCATGACACGCGTCACGGTTCCGGTCGGCGAGGACATCGGCTTCCTGCCAGGCACCGAGGAAGAGAAAATGGCGCCATGGATGGGCGCGCTGGAAGACAATCTCGACGTGCTCAACAAATCGGACGAGGATGCCGGCGAGTGGGGCCGTGCAGCGACACAGGATCTGATTCGCACGCGCATCAAGGTCAAGTCGCTGAATTTCATGCGTGGCCGCACCTTCCTGCACAAGTTCCTCATCATTGATGAAGCGCAGAACCTGACCCCGAAACAGATGAAGACCCTGATCACGCGCGCCGGTCCGGGCACCAAGGTGGTCTGCCTGGGCAATATCGCACAAATCGACACCCCATACCTGACCGAAGGCAGCTCCGGTCTGACTTATGTCGTCGACCGGTTCAAGGGCTGGGGTCATAACGGGCATATCACACTGGTACGCGGCGAACGTTCAAGGCTGGCGGATTTCGCCGCCGAAGTTCTCTAAGCCTGTAATCTCACCCAGACTACCGGCGCAGGTCGGTATGAAGCAAAAAGCCCACTAACGTGGGCTTTTTGCTTACACCATCATCAATCAATGCAGTTTGACGTGCGCTTCTGTCCTGCGCGTAATCAATCTGGCCAGGGACTGCAGGAAGACCGTAAAGAATCCATGCAGTGCCATCAAGTGCATTTTGTACAGCGACTGATACATGAAACGGGCAATCAGGCCTTCCACAAACATACTGCCACCGGTGATGGCTCCCATCAGATTACCAACCGTCGTATAACGACCCAGATTCACCAGTGAGCCATAATCCCGATAGGTATACTCGGGAATCGGCTTGCCAGCAATGCGGCACTTGACCGTCTTGACCAGCATCGAAGCCTGCTGGTGTGCAGCCTGTGCACGTGGCGGCACATTCTCGTCATAACCTGGCCTTGGGCAGGCTGCGCAATCGCCGAATGCAAAGATATTGGCATCCAGTGTCGTCTGCAATGTCCTGTGAACGAGCAACTGATTGATGCGATTGGTTTCCAGGCCATCAAGGCTACCTAGAAAATCCGGTGCCTTGATGCCGGCAGCCCAGACGACCAGTTCCGACGGAATGAAGCGGCCAGTATGCGTATAAATGCCTTTCTCCGTCACCTCGGTCACACGCTCACCCATATACAGGTGGACCTTGAGTTTACGCAGTTCCATCTCGACCGAATTGGACAACTTTGGCGGCAATGCAGGCAATATCCGGTCACTGGCTTCAATCAACGATATCCTGACATCCCGGTCCGGATTGATCTTATCCAGGCCATAAGCGGTCAACTCACGCGTCGTGTTATGCAACTCTGCAGCAAGTTCAACACCTGTCGCACCTGCGCCGACGATCACTACTTCCAACTGGCCTGCACCGACCGGTTCGACCTGTGTCTGCGCGCGCACCAGGGCATTGTGCAAACGACGGTGAAAACGTTCGGCCTGTTCCTGGGTATCCAGCGCAATCGAATGATCCCTGGCACCGAGAATGCCAAAATCATTGGTGGTACTGCCAACTGCAATAATCAGAGTGTCATACTTGAATGTACGACGCGGTATCATCTCATTGCCATCTTCGTCATAGAATGGCGCCACATAAACTTCCTGCTTGGCTCGATCCAGCCCATCCATACTGCCGAGACGGAAACGGAAATGATTCCAGTGCGCTTGCGCCAGATACTCCAGCTCATGCTTGTCCGGGTTCATGCTACCTGCTGCGATTTCATGCAACAACGGCTTCCAGACATGTGTGCGGGTACGGTCGATCAGCGTAATGGCAGCCTTGCCCTTGCGGCCAAGCGTCCTTCCCAGGCGTGTAGCAAGCTCCAATCCACCTGCGCCGCCACCCACAATCACCACATGATGCAGGTCTGCTTCTGTTTTTTTTCTTGCCATTGATACTTAATCCAATTCTAGCTTCGATTCAAAAATTTTTAATCCAACCAGGGAGTAGCACCACCGCCCTGGTAGGATGCGCGCAGCCAGCCGATGATCTTCAGGATATCGTCGGTTGGCACCATTTCCGGATTGTTCGCCACCTGCTGATGCCAGCCCATCATACCCAAGTTGGTACCGCCAGCGATGGTTTCGAATAGACCCTTGTCGGTCACATGTTTGGCATACTGCCAACGTTCATCGATGATGCTCGGACCAGTCTGCCCGCCGGCATTACCGCCATGGCACTGGGTACAGGAATAATAGCCGAATTTCTTTTTACCTTCTTTCGCCGCTTCCGGGTCAGCCACATACAGCTTGGTATAAGGGTTAATACAAGTCTTCAGGAATTCCTTGGCCTGTGGAGTATCCGTTGCAACCGCTTTGATCGGCAACGGGCTGCCGTCCTTGGTGGACTCGAATGCACATTGCGCGCCACTATCTGTGGATGCAGCAGCCTTGGTTTCGCCTTCCGGCGCATCCGAACCTTGGCCACAACCTGCCAAGACGAATAAGAAAGTCAAACCGATAATTCCGGATCTAGTTGTAACCATGGCATTTCTCCTCATTTACATTGCTCATCAGATTTTACCTCAAAGTGATTCAAGCACATAAAAAAACGGCCATTGCATACACAATGGCCGTTTAATAAAAGCTGAAAGTATATTACTTCAACCAGGGCTTATCGCCGCTACCTTGATATGAAGCACGCAACCAACCGATGATCTTCAGAATATCATCGGTAGGCACCATTTCAGGGTTATTGGTAACTTGCTTGTGCCAACCCATCATACCCATGTTGGTACCACCGGCGATGGTTTCGAACAGACCCTTGTCCGTGTCATGCTTGGCATATTGCCAGCGATCATCAATGATGCTCGGGCCAGTCTGACCACCTGCATTACCACCGTGACATTGGGTACAGGAGTAATAACCGAATTTTCTCTTGCCTTTTTTGGCCTGCTCGGGATCTGCCACATAGAGCTTGGTATAAGGGTTAACACAAGTAGTGAGAAACTCCTTTGCTTCCGGTGTATCGTCTTCAGCAATCTTGATTGGCAAAGGGCTGCCATCTTTTGTAGAAACAAACTCACATGCTGCACTTGCCTGTAATGGCATCAAGCCTGCAAGTACCAACAGGGAACCAAACAAAGTTGCCTTTACTGCTTTATTGCTAAACATATCATCTCCTCGTTTTAATACAGGCATAAAGCTGACTGAACGTATTCTTTTCAGCCAGCTTTATCAATGTAACGAATTTCAATTTAGTCGGTTGACGCTGCCGTCTTCCAAAACTATGAAATATTACTCGTTTTTGGGAATTACGGCACCCCGTTTTTTAGCTTTTTCTGCACGTTCGTCCACTACAGGAACATGAGGAATGCCATATTCATCAAGAATTTTCAAAATATCGGCCTGACGACGATCCAGAACCTCCTGAATCATGGCTTGACGTTCCTTGTCTCTCTTGCGCACGCCCATGGCAATATTGAATTGCAGCTTGGCCTGATCCGGCATACCCTCGTATTCTGGAGTCGGTACTACGACCAAAGGCACACTGGACTGCTTGGCATAATAACCTGCGATCGGACCCCAGACGATGGCAACGTCAATTTCACCCTTTACCAGATCATCGATCAACAGACTTGGCGGCATGGTCAGATCTCGGAAAATACGGTATGGCTTGGCATTTTCCATCAGATCCTTGTCATTCAGCGCACTGGCTACAGGAGTTTTGTCGACAACGCCAATCGCCTTGGCCTTGCGCAAATCAGGGGAATCCCAATCGGTAATGTTGTAACCGCTATCCTTGCGGTAAACAAAAGCATAAGTTGAACGGTAATAAGGCTTGGTAGTCATCAACATATCGTTGTAAGCAACGGTACCGATGATGACATCACAGCGAAATGCATTGAGGGTATTACGATAGTAACCCAGCATATGGTGCCAGAACTGGAAGGACAATTCCTTGCCAAGGTCTTCGGCAATCAAGGCTGCAATACGGTTTTCAAAACCTTCGCGCTGCAGGTTGGAAAACGGCAGGTTGTCTGCTTCTGCACAAACCTTGAATTCGTTGTCTTTCGGCACACGGCGAGGTTCGCCACCACGACCAATATCCATCTCCACATTGAACTCATTGACTGGCCTTGTCTCTTCCGCACTTGCTGGTATAGCGAGACTGAACATCATCAGGAAAAGCGGAAAGTACTTTAATTTGGCTATCATTATTTCATCCTCGTCGTCGTTAGCGGTCTTTTATTGATGCAACTTCATTATCATGGTTTTCTAATAAAAAAACACCCCGTCGAGACGGGGTGTTTATAGGACACACTAACTAACGGTTAGTTCTGCAGCAAGTCTTGCGACTCAATTACAGAGCAAACACGTTCAGTGCACCGCCGCCAGGAGCAGCGTTGTACTTGGTCAGTTCTGCATAACCACCAGCAGCGCCCAGGGCGTCTGTCGGGTTAGTCATACCAAGGTTCATCGCAACGCCAGCCCAACCGCCGATACCGGACAGTACGCCAACGTATTGTTTACCCTTGTGACCATAGGTGAATGCATTGCCGATCACGCCGGAACCAACCTGGAATTTCCAGAGTTCCTTACCGGACTGAGCATCAACAGCCTTGAACCAGCGGTCCAGAGTGCCGTAGAACACCAGGTCGGAAGCCGTTGTCAGAGCACCACCCCAAGCAGAGAATTTCTCCTTGTTGTACCAAACGCTCTTGTTGGTCATCGGATTGTAAGCAGCGAAGCCACCCATCACACCGTCAGGACCAGGGAACATGGTCAAGGTAGCGCCAACCCATGGTTGACCAGCAATGTACTTGGACTCAACTGGCTCGTATGTCATACATACGTGGTTCAGTGGTGAGTAGATCAAGCCAGTGCGTGGGCTGTAAGCTGCAGGCTGTTGGTCTTTGGTACCCAAAGCAGCCGGGCAGATACCCTTGGCGTTGTAGTCTTGGTGAGTAGAAGCAGTACCTACCTTATGTGGGATACCGGACTTCAGGTCAACGTGAGTTGCCCAGTTGACGAACGGATGCACTTTCTCAGCGGATACCAGCGTACCGGTGTTGGCTTCGAAGGTGTATGCAAAACCGTTGCGGTCATGGTGCCATGCATAGGTCTTGCCACCCTTGTCGAACAGG
>PHCX01000005.1 GCA_002842435.1 Betaproteobacteria bacterium HGW-Betaproteobacteria-1
CCACCCCTTCCCATCCCGAACAGGGCCGTGAAACGAATCCGCGCCAATGATAGTTTGCTTCTCGCATGCGAAAGTAGGTCACCGCCAAGCTCCTTATACGAAAAACCCACTACGAAAGTAGTGGGTTTTTTCATTTCTGCTTATCCAGATCACATCGAATGCCGCAATATGTGGTGTCTATATCGTGCCTGCGGGGCATATATAGGCATATCTATTAAATACAACAAGATAGCTTGTATTTCTCATTGACTCGTTCTATATTTAGGCTTAACAGATTCATGGAAAAGCTTATTATGCATGCGCCATTAATGACCAAGTACGTGTATCAAATCCGTAGCCGCAACGGAGCAATCGTCGATAATCTGCAGATTTACGGACGTACCGAAGAGGAAGCGACAAGGAAATTGCAGCAGATGTATCGTAATTGCGAGATTCTGGATACGCGCGTGGTATCCCCTGAGCGTCCGGCGAATTCAAGCTATGAAGAAGTGCTGGCCCTGATTGTGAGCGGTCGCTGAGTTTCAGCTCAAAGGCTTATTCAGGCTGATTAGCTGTTCGTTGATCAGTTCATCCAGCAGGGCCGTGTAATCATGTGCACCACTGCTGTTGTTGCTGTATTGAAAGACATTCTGTTTGTATTGCGGACTTTCTGCCACCGCAACATTCTCTGAAATCACTGTTTTACAAACCTCCTCACCGAAGTAATCCTTCGCCTGATCATGCACTTCAAAGGTCATGCCACGCCTTCTGTCATAGCAGGTCATCAGATAGCGCCGGTCGACACGTTTCTTCAATACAGGTTCGAGTGCCTTGAGGGTGTGCTCCACTTTTTGTGCTCCCTGTAGCGACAGGAAGTCGGAGGCAATCGGGATGAGCACGAGGTCGGCAGCGAAAATGGCACTAAGTGAAAGCACGCCCAGGTAGGGGCAGCAATCGATCAGCGTGCTTGTCGGGCCGTTATCTTTTTCATAGGCATCCAGCCCCTGCTTCAGGCGGTTCAGTATGGCCGGGCCCTTGCCGAAAATCGAATCGACCTTGATCAACTCCTTGTGTGAACAGATGAGCTTTCCGATGTCATCCCAGTCAATCGCGATTGAGGACAGTGATTTGTTGTCCTGATAAAAGCCGAACAGGCTCAGGTGAGCTGTGAGGTTGGGATCTGGATGAATTTGCGACAGGTGGCCCTGTGGGTCCATGTCGATGATGAGTGACTGTTTGTTACGACGGTAAATGGCAGCAGCAAGATTGAGGACGGTGGTGGTTTTTCCTACGCCACCTTTCTGGTTAAAGACTGCGATACGAGTCATGCAGATCCTTCGCTTGGCTGGTCATCCTCGATCTTGATATCGGGAATATGATTAAACGCAATGCGCATGGGCGCATAGTTCAACGCGCTATGGGCACCACCAAAATATACCGTATTTTTGCCGTATCGCATATTCAGCTTGTCCAGAACGCTATTCAAGCGACTTTGCGTAGGGGTCTCAGATGACTGGAATAGATCCATGACGCTGGCGGAAGGCTCTGCCAGATCGGAAAAAGAGACACCGACTGCATAAGGCGTGATGTTTTTACCAGTCGGGTACTTTTTCCATAGCAATTCAAGTGCGTGTGTGAGGTGCATGGTGTCATCGGTCGCTGAGCAGTCGCTCTCGGCGACCCAGGTCGGCCGGTTGAGAAACTTCACGCGGATTTGTATCCTGCTGGTCAGCAGCTGATAGCTGCGCAATCTGAGGCAGGCTTTTTGCAGCAGGCGGTGCAATACAGAAAGTGCGGCATCGCGGGAGCGCAACTCTGGGGGCAGTACATGCGAATGCCCCAGGCTACTGCGGTCGAATTTGTTTTCCGGCAATTCGATGCCGCGCAGTTTGTCGTACATGCGTTCGCCGTCGACGCTGCCCCAGGCGGAACGCAGTTGCTGACGGTTCAGTGCATAGAGCATCTGCACGCTGGTAATGCCTTTCTTCAGCAGTCGCTCTTCCATTTTCCTGCCGATACCGTTGAGATCGCGCAATTCCAGTGAATAGAGTTTTTCCGGCAGTTCGTGCTGCTCGATAACGACGCAGCCATCGGGTTTCTGCATATTGGAAGCGACCTTGGACAGGTAGGTGTTGGGCGCAATGCCGATGGAGCAGCGAATCTCGGGCCCAACCTCCCTGGCGATGCGCTGTTTGATGCGTTGTGCCAGCGCCAGCGCATTTTCTTTCTGGCACTGGCTGCCGGTCAGCCTGCAGACCATTTCATCGATAGACAGCGTTCTTTCGACGTGCGTGCAGGATTCAACCACCGCAATCAGTTTGTGATGGTATTCAATGTATAAAGAGGGACGTGCTTCCACCAGGATGATGTCCGGGCACATCTTGCGTGCATCGCTGACGCGGGTACCAGTCTTGACGCCAAAAGCCTTGGCTTCATAACTCGCCGCAATGCAACAGGTGGTTTCCGCGACGACAGGCAGTACAGCAATCGGCTTGCCCCTGAGTTCCGGGCGCAACAACTGCTCTACCGAAGCAAAGTAGGAATTGAAATCAACATAGAGGGCGTTCAGCGACATTGGGCACACATATTAAAGTCAGGTAAGGATTGCACTTTCCGGCCAGATGAATATCTTAATCATCATCGACAGATAATAGGACAGTTTCATGAAAGAAAATATCGCGATATTGGCTGGCGGCTGCTTTTGGTGCCTGGAACCGGTTTTCACGCAACTGGCCGGCGTGCGTAAGGTGGTTTCCGGCTACACCGGCGGTTTTGCCAGCGATCCGACCTACAAGCAGGTCTGCACCGGCACGACCGGGCATGCCGAAGCCATCGAGATCCATTTCGACCCTGCCACCATCAGCTTCGAGCAGTTGCTGGAAGTCTTCTTCACGGCGCACGACCCGACCACACCAAACCGCCAGGGTAACGACATCGGCACGCAGTATCGATCAGCGATTTTCTATATGGATGACGAGCAAAAGACCATTGCCGAGCAGATGATCGCCAAGGTCGATGCCGAGAACTGGTGGCCGGACCCGGTAGTCACCGAAGTGACGAGCGCATCGACCTTCTATCCGGCCGAGGATTATCACCAGTACTACTATGCCAATAATCCGCGTCAGCCATACTGTATGGCGGTGGCAGCGCCCAAGGTGGCGAAGATACGTGCGAAATACAGCGCATTGCTGAAGGCGGTTTGAGCTGCCGGGCTATTGGCTGATGTCCGGCCGCGAAAGCCACTGCCGGCGCCAGAAGATCAGCGCCATGATGAATGCGATGCCGACCATGATCCCCAGCGCGAACCAGAAGCCATAAGGGTGATGGAACCAGGGGATGAATTCGAAGTTCATGCCGAAGATGCCGGCGATCAGCGTGGCCGGCATGAACAGCATGGCGACCACGGTCAGGGCACGCAGCTCCAGGTTCACGCGGTTGCTGACGCTGGAAAGGTAAATATCCATCATGCCGCTCAGCATGTCGCGGATGGCCTCCAGCGATTCGATGAAATACATCGTGTGGTCATGCACATCGCGCAGATAAAGCACCGTGGTTGTCGTAAAAAAACCCTGCTCGTTGCGGATCAGGTGACTCACCACTTCCCGTAGCGGCCAGACATTGCGGCGCAGCTCCATGCTTTCACGTTTCAGGCTGTGGATGCTCTTCAGCGTCGCGTTGGTTGGCTTGCGTATCAGCGCCTCTTCCAGTTCCTCGCAATCATCGCTTAGCTGTTCCAGCACGATGAAATAGCGGTCAACGATCATATCAAGCAGGGAATAGGTCAGGTAATCCGGCCCGGATTGACGCAGATGGCTGCCGGCTGTGCGCAGGCGCTCGCGTATCGGGTCAAAGGCGCCAACATGGCGCTCCTGGAAGGTCAGCACGAAATTCCTGCCGAGGATGATACTGACCTGATCGGACGTGATGTCCCGTTCTTCGGAGTGATACTGGAAGAAACGCGTGACGATAAACAGGTTGTCTTCGAAGCTGTCGACCTTGGGCCGCTGGTTGGTGTTGAGGATGTCCTCCAGCACCAGCGCATGCAGGCCGAAGTTCTCGCCGATGCGGGCGATCAGCGCAGCATCGTGCAGGCCATAGACGTTGAGCCAGCGTATGCCCGCCACATTCGGCGCCAGTGTCAGTGCCTCTTCGGCAGTGAGTGACAACTCACTAATCGAATCCGGTGTGTAGTCGAAAACGGTGACATGCGGCTGCGCGGTCTTGATCTCACCCACGTGCACCAGCGCGCCGGGCGGTAGGCCGACCTTCTTGCTGTGCTTCAGGCGCGACGGCTTGCGGGGCTTTTTACCCTGTTTGCTCAATGATGTCTTGCGGCTGGTCATGCGCCTATCTTAAACGCATCTCCTATGGACATGAAAGCACCGCCTGCTACATGGTGGATGGTGCGCAGTTCATCGTGCCCCTCGAAATGCCAGCGGCCGTCAGAAAACACGCGCTCGTCCGCCTGTGCGGCTATTACTTCAGCGAGGAACAGATCATAGGTGTTCTGGATGTGCGGTTCGGGGATGATGCGGCATTCCAGCCAGGCGACACAGCCTGCGACTAGCGGCGCCGATATCCGGCTGGCCGGGAAGGTCGGGATATCGAAAGCGGCGAGTTTGTTGTCCGGAGATTTGCCCAGCAACTCGCGCCCGCTGCAATTGCCCACCCGCACCACCATCTCCGCCTGCACGCGGCACGGCACATTGATGGCAAAAGTGCCGGAGGCTTCCATCAGTTCCCGCGTATAGGTGTTCTTGTCGATGACGATGGCGACCTTGGGTGGATCGAAATCCAGCGGCATGTTCCAGGCGGCAGCCATGATGTTGCGGTGTTCGCCGTGCGCGGAGGTGACGAGGACGGTGGGGCCGTGGTTGAGGAGGCGATAGGTTTTTGAGAAATCGATTATTTTTGGCATTGTTTTGCTACACAAAACTTAAATTAAATCGTATTAATTTCTTGAATATGTTTAATCGCTCTTAATAAGCTATTTGAGTTTTCTGCAGCCGTAACCGCATTCCAAGTATCACTAACAAATTTCGTAAGTCTTTCATTATAAAGAGGGCCTATAATCGCTGTTGAGTTTTTAGTTGGTAATAAATCTCTGGCTAATCCTGAAACTCTACTGCGACTCGCTATCTTAAGTAAGTGTTGTTTCGGATCAACAATCTCTTCTGGATACGGAGGTATTACTTGAGGGTTTACTTTTAAAAAGTTCGCAAACCCAACTCTGTCAGCCAATAGCCATGCCTCAACTTCTTTTACTGCAATCCTGAAAATAAAGTTTTCTCTTTTAGTGTTAGGAATATTCCAATCGTGAATTAGGCTTAATGGACATGGATATTGATCTAAGTCTGTGAGGATAATATGAGAGATATTGTTGCTGGCTTGAACATACCGAGAAATATTATTTTTAATATTCCCATACCCTCTAGTTACAAATTCGTAGTGTATGCACAGGGTTGGGTTAAATTGATTAATCAGTTTTTTTAGAACTGCCATACATAGTTCATCTTCACCAACTAAAGCGACAAATGTATTGGGCATTTTCTAAAACAAAGTGAATTGATTAATATTTTTGGGCTTTGCTTTAGGAAGCATTATTTCTGCTATTGAATAGCCAGAATTAATCATTTTCTGATCTTCCTCGTTAACTCTCAAAGCAATCGTGCCGTCAGCAGTCGGCTCAAGTCGTATAACTTCGTTTGGATCGATGCTTTTGTTTTCTAGAAGCGCCTGACTATGAGTTGTAATTAAAATTTGTCTTCTATATTTTGCTTGACGTTGAATTTGTACGATAAGTGGGTGAATTCTCCGAACTATCTCAACATTAAGAGATAGTTCTGGCTCTTCCAACATAAGTAACGAGTCTCCGTCCAATAGGCTCCACATCAGTGCTAATAATCGAAGAGTGCCATCAGAGAATTGATCTTCTCTTTGCCAGCCGGCATCAGGTCTCCAGTGTTCATAAAGAGCTTCGAGATGAGGTGTGCCATTAATATCATCTTTAACGAATCTTAATTGGCTCATGTTCGGGACACATGTTTTTAGCGCAGACTCAATTTTTCTGAGTCTTGAATCTCTGGTTTTTTGAGTTGTTCTCGCAACTCTTTCGAGAAATGCCTGCCCAAAAGGGTCATTTTCTAATCGATAACTTGCTAATTGATCAGCATATTTCAATAGTTGAGGTACAAGATGTAAATAAGTAAAGTTACCAAAGAAATCAGAAATTTCACGAAACTCCTTATTGGCACTTATTTGTTCTAGACGTGTTTGAGTTAATTGATCTCTATCATGGCGGTCAGAAGAGTCTGGCCTAAAAAGGATACTTGTTAAGTTCCCATAGTCATCAAATTTTTCAACAGATTCTTTACTGATAACAACCCTTTGCGCCCCAATTCCCTCACTTCTAAATGATAGGCAATAGCGCCATTTAGGATTGGTATCTGCACTTTCTGATAATTCAACTGATATGGAGATTTCAGGATCTTTTCTGGCCAACAATGAGCGTAATTTTTTTATACCTCCTCTTTCTTTAACTGCTTTTTGAAGTCCACCACCCTCTGTCTTGGCGATATCCCTAAGAAATCTTAAGGCATCGAAAAAATTAGATTTACCAGAAGCATTAGGGCCTATTAAGTACACACGGTCTCGTAAGTTGACATCAACCTTCCTGAAGTTCTTCCAATTTTTTAACTGCAGCCTACTGATTATCATTGCTAACTCCTTGAGTCCTAATAACCATTATTTCTGCCAAGCATCCCTTAGCGTCACGGTTCGGTTGAACACTGGTTTGCCCGCCACGCTGTCTTTTCTATCAGCCACAAAATAGCCATGGCGCTCGAACTGGAAAGCCTCCTCCGGTTTTGCATCTTTTAGCGCCGGTTCCAGCTGTGCAGTGATGGTTTTGACTGAATCCGGGTTGAGGTCATCCAGGTAGTCGCGGTCGCCGGCACCTGGGTTGGCCTCCTTGAACAATCGGTCATAGAGGCGCACTTCGGCGGCGTAGGCATGTGCGGAGGAAACCCAGTGGATGTTGCCTTTTACCTTGACTGAATCCGCGCCCGGCGTGCCGGACTTGGTATCCGGCAGGTATTCACAGTGCACCGTGGTCACGATGCCATCTGCATCTTTCTCGAAGCCGGTGCATTTGACCACGTAGCCGTAGCGCAGGCGCACCATGTTATCCGGGAACAGGCGGAAATAGCCTTTGCTCGGGGCTTCCATGAAGTCTTCACGCTCGATCCAGAGTTCCCTGGTCAGCGGCACCACGCGTTTGCCGAGTTCCGGCTTTTGCGGGTGGTTGGGGGCGTGGCAGTCTTCGCTTTGACCTTCTGGATAGTTGTCGATGACCAGCTTGATGGGGTCGAGCACGGCGATGCGGCGCTCGGCGGACGTGTTGAGCACTTCACGCATGCAGTCTTCAAGGATGGTGTATTCGATCCAGGAGTCGGCCTTGGAGACGCCGATGCGGTCGGTGAACAGCTTGAAGCCTTCGGGCGTGTAGCCGCGGCGGCGGGCGCCGGCCAGTGTCGGCAGGCGCGGGTCATCCCAGCCGGAGACGTGCTTGTTCTCGACCAGATCGATCAGCTTGCGCTTGGAGAGCACGACATAGGTCAGGTTGAGGCGGGCGAACTCGTACTGTTTGGGCAATGGATGCGCCAACAAACCAGGCTGTTTGTTTCCGCCGACGTCCTCGGTCGGCGTGGCCAGACGTTCCAGCACCCAGTCGTAGAACGGGCGCTGATCTTCGAATTCCAGCGTACAGATGGAGTGGGTGACCTGTTCCAGTGCATCCTCGATCGGGTGGGCGAAGGTGTACATCGGGTAGATGCACCATTTGTCGCCGGTATTGTGGTGCGTGGCGCGGCGGATGCGGTAGATGGCTGGGTCGCGCAGGTTGATGTTGGGCGAGGCCATGTCGATCTTGGCGCGCAGGATCATGCTGCCGTCAGCGTGCTTGCCGTCGCGCATCTCGCGGAACAGGGCGAGGTTCTCTGCCGGGCTGCGGTCGCGGTAGGGCGAGTTCTTGCCTGGCTCGGTCAGGGTGCCGCGGTTGGCGCGCATCTCGTCGGCGCTCTGCTGGTCGACGTAGGCATGGCCTGCTTCTATCAGGGTTTCCGCGGCGTGGTACATGAAGTCGAAATAGTTGCTGGCGAAATAGAGGTGTGACGTGCCGAATTTGTCCCAGCCGAAACCCAGCCATTGCACCATGTCGGTGATGCTGTCGACGTATTCCTGTTCTTCCTTCTCCGGGTTGGTGTCGTCGAAACGCATGTGGCAGACGCCGTCGTAATCGCGTGCCAGGCCGAAATTCAGGAACACGCTCTTGGCGTGGCCGATGTGCAGGTAGCCGTTCGGTTCCGGCGGGAAGCGCGTGCGGATCTTCGCCGGATCCGGCCCGCCCTTGGCATGGTGCGTGGCATCGCCCGGGCTGCCGCCCCAGCGGCGGGTTTTATAAGCGCCTTGCTCCAGATCGTGTTCGACGATGTTGCGGATGAAGTTGGCGGCAGGGGCGTTCGGTGTTTTTTCTGAAGACATGGTATTCACGGCAAATTTAATTTGCGTATTTTACACGCTACGGGCGGGGTTAAGGACTTCTCGCGCTGTGCTAATATCCATGAGACTCATAAAGCAAAATGAATACGCTCACTTTCCCTATCCTACGCATGCTGGCAGACGGCCGATTCCACTCCGGGGAGGATATCGCACAGCATTTCAAGGTATCGCGTACGACGGTATGGAATGCCCTGCGCGAGGCGGAAGCACTCGGCGTGCAGATATTCTCTGTGCGCGGCAGGGGCTATCGTTTGCCGGAACCGATCCAGTTGCTGGAACGCGAAGCGGTGCTGGAAGCGATAGGTGAACAGCGCGCCTGGTTCAAGCTGGAGGTGCACGACCATCTGGAATCGACCAACAGCTACCTGATGAAGCTGGCCGCGCAGAATGCGCCCCACGCCAGTTGTGTCGCGGCCTCGTTGCAGACCAAGGGGCGCGGCCGCAGAGGGCGAACCTGGCAGGCGGGCTTGGGTGCCAGCCTGACATTTTCGCTGTTGTGGCGCTTTCAGTCCGGCGCGGCTGCGCTTTCCGGCTTGAGTCTGGCGGTCGGTGTGGCGTTGATACGCGCCATGCGTAGCCTGGGCTTGAGCGAGATGCAGTTGAAATGGCCCAATGATCTGGTAGTGCATCACCAGGGTCGGCATCACAAGCTGGCCGGCATCCTGATCGAACTGCAGGGCGACATGGAAGGGCCAAGTGCGGCGGTCATCGGCATCGGTATCAATCTGCGTCTGCCCGAGCAGGTGAAACAGCATATCGACCAGCCCGCAATCGATATCGCGGCGCTGAGCGAACATTGGCGTGATCCAAGTCTTTTGCTGGGGCTGATGTTGCGGCATCTGGCCGATGCCTTGAGCACATTCGAACAGCAGGGCTTCAGTGCCATGCATGAGGAATGGACCGGCTATCATGCCTATCAGAATCAAACCATACGCATGCTCTTGCCAGATGGGCGAGAAACACAGGGTGTGGCGCGTGGCGTGGCAGAGGATGGCATCCTGCTGGTGGAAACAGCGGGTGGCGTGCAGCGTTTTTCTGCGGGAGAGATCAGCCTGCGTGGAGTGACTTCATGATATTGACCATCGATACCGGTAACACACGCACCAAGTGGGCGATTTTCAATGAGACGAACGCTATCATGGCGCGTGGCGTCATCGATAATACGGAGCTCGGCAACAGCCCGCAGGAATGGGCGGGGTGTGCGCTGGCGGTGATCTCCAATGTTGCGGGCGACGAAATCGCCGCCAGGTTGAAGGCCATGCTGGCCGGTGTGGCGAGACAGCATTGGATAGCGGCGACAGCCGAAGGTTATGGCGTCACCAACGAGTATCAACAGCCCGAAAGTCTGGGTTCCGACCGCTGGGCGGCGATGATTGGTGCCCGGCTTTACACCAGCCAGCACTGCCTGGTGGTCAATGCCGGTACGGCACTGACCATGGATGCGCTGCTGCATGATATGGACACGGAACGTTGTCGATTTGCCGGCGGCGTGATTTTGCCCGGTCTGCATGCCATGCAGCAGGTGCTGCTGCAACGTACGCATGGTGTTGGCCACGCAATCCAGGGGCAGGGCCAATATGCCGAGCTGCCGACCAACACGGCTGATGCCGTTTATACCGGTGCACTGCTGGCGATGACGGGTGCCATCGAACATATGAGCTTGCGTTTACAGCGACTTACAGACAGTTCCATTCATTGTATGATTAGCGGCGGCGATGCCGGTCTGCTGCTGGAGAGCTTGCGGAGCAGTGCGGTCATCAGTGATATAGTGGTTGTTGAGGATTTGGTGTTGCGCGGTTTGCTGTTGATAGGACGAGAGATTCGATGAAGTGGTTATTGTGGTTCCTGCTGTTTTTCAATGTGGCGTTGCTGGCCTATTTCAATGTGGCCAGTCAGCCTGAAGTGGAATTGCAGATTGCAGAAACGCCCCTGAATCCGGAAAAGATCCGCCTGTTGAGTCCGGAGGAGATCGAAGCGTTGCCGAAGCGCGAACCGGCAACAGTTGCAGAAAACAGTCAGGTGCCGCAGTATGGTTGCTATGAATGGGGAACATTCTCACGCGCCAAGCTGGCCAGCGCACAGAATTATTTGACCCGCCACGCACTGGAGGTCAAGGTCGTGCAGCGTTCTGCGGAAGAGGCGACGCGGTACTGGGTTTATATTCCGCGTGCTGGTAGTGTTCAGGCTGCACAGGCCAGGATGGATGAGCTGCGCGCACTGGGTGTGACCGATATGGTGGTGGTTCAGGATCAGCAGTCCGCCAATGTAATTTCGCTAGGGGTGTTCAAGGATGAGCAATTAGCGACTAAACTGTTGGAAGATTTAAAAAGCAAAGGTGTGAGTACAGCAGTAAAGGGCGTTCGTAATCAGGAACAGGGCCGGTCGAGTCTTTACATCAGCAATATGTCATCAGAGCTGGTGTCTGAACTTGAAGGGCTGCAGCCGGAGTTTCCGGGTAGCGAGCTGAAACTAGTCAATTGCCAATAGGAGGCATCATGGGTTTTTTTAAGAACATCCTGAAGAAAGTTGCACTGGCCGCTGTTGTTGTCGCGGGGAAAAAAGTATTGACCAAGGTAATCAGCAGTGTTGGTGACAAGGACAAGCCCGTATCGGCTACTGCTACTGCCAAAACGGAGTCAGCTGCCGCCAAGCCGGCTGCCAAAAAGGCAAGCACCGCCAGAAAGCCAGCCGCCAAAAAACCGGCCGCAAAAACGACTGCGGCGAAAACCGGCACTGCTAAAACTGCAGCTGCCAAGACTGCTGCCAGTAAGCCAGCTGGTGCGAAACCGGCCAGCGCCAAACCTGCAGCAGCCAAAAAGCCGGCAGTTAAAAAACCTGCCGCTAAAAAGCCAGTAGCCAAAAAGCCTGCAGCAGCAGCCAGCGCAGCACCAGCCGCTACAAGTACCGAGGCTCCAAAAACAGAAACCCCGGGCGCATAAGGCGTCCGGGGTTTCTGTTTTCCGACACTCGCCAGCCGGCAATCGCCGAGGCGTGTTCAGCGATTACCTTTTCTTGATGTAAAGATCGGTAATCGTTCCTTCTTTCATTTCCGCAGCAAAGCAAACGGTTTCCGATAGCGTCGGGTGCGCGTGGATGGTGAGTCCCAGATCATGTGCGTCCGCACCCATCTCGATTGCGAGTACCGCTTCAGCCAGCAGTTCACCTGCATTGACACCGACGATGCCGGCACCGATCACGCGCTGAGTTTCCTTGTCGAAAATCAGCTTGGTTGCGCCTTCAGAACGTGCAATAGAGAGTGCGCGGCCGCTGGCAGCCCAGGGGAACGAGGCTTTTTCGATGGCGATGCCCTTTTCCTTGGCTTCCGTCTCGGTGACACCGGCCCAAGCCACTTCGGGGTCGGTATAAGCCACTGAAGGGATGCACATGGCCTGGAATTCGACCTTGTGGCCGGCAATCACTTCTGCAGCTACCTTGCCTTCGTGCGTGGCCTTGTGTGCCAGCATAGGCTGGCCGACGATATCGCCGATGGCGAAGATGTGCGGCACATTGGTGCGCATCTGTTTGTCTACGGCAATGAAGCCGCGATCATCGACGGTAACGCCGGCGTTTTCGGCACCGATGTTCTTGCCGTTGGGGCGGCGGCCGATGGCGACAAGTACGCGGTCATAGACCTCGACACCGGTAGGCGCATTCTCACCTTCAAAACTGACATGGATGCCGTCTTTTTTGGCTTCCATCTTGGCGACCTTGGTCGACAGCATGATCTTTTCGAAACGCTTTTCCATACGCTTTTGCAGCGGACGGATCAGGTCGCGGTCGCACCCGGGAATCAGGCCGTCCATGAATTCGACTACGCTGACCTTGCTGCCCAAGGCATCGTAAACCGTACCCATTTCCAGACCGATGATGCCGCCGCCGATGACCAGCATGCGTTTTGGAATATCGGCCAGTGCCAGTGCACCGGTGGAATCCATGATGCGCTCGTCCTCGGGAACGCCCGGGAATTTGGTCGCCTGCGAACCGGCGGCGATGATGGCGTGTTCGAAACCGACCTTGATGACCTTGCCGTCTTCAGCCGTTACTGCGATCTGGTTGGGGCTGGTGAATTTGCCTACACCCTGCACGACTGTGACGCCGCGCTGCTTGGCCATCTGGCCGAGACCGCCTGTCAGCTTGCCGACGACGTCGTTGGCCTTCCAGTTACGTAATTGTTCCAGGTCGATCTTCGGTGCGCCGAAGCTGACGCCGTGGTGGCTGGTTTCTTCTGCCTCGGTGATGACCTTGGCTGTGTGCAGCAGGGCCTTGGACGGAATGCAGCCGACATTGAGGCAGACGCCGCCCAGTGTGGAATAGCGTTCAATCAGCACGACCTGCTTGCCGAGGTCGGCAGCGCGGAAGGCGGCCGTGTAGCCGCCGGGGCCGGAGCCGAGCACGACAACTTCTGTGCTGAGGTCGTTGTCGCCGCTGGCGACAGCCGGGGCAGGTGCTGGAGCGGCAGGTGCTGGTTCTGCTTTGGGCGCGGCAGGTGCCGCTGCTGTCGGCTTGGCTGCCGGTGTTTCGGCGCTAGCCGCTGCACCGGCTTCGGCATCCAGCAACAGGATCAGCGAGCCTTTGGCGACCTTGTCACCCACCTTGACCTTGATTTCCTTCACTGTGCCGGCGTGCGAGGACGGGATATCCATCGAAGCCTTGTCGGATTCCAGCGTGATCAGCGGATCTTCCTTGGCGATGACATCGCCCGCCTTGACCAGCACTTCAATGACATCAACGCTATCGAAATTGCCGATGTCCGGCACTAAAATTTCCATTAATTTGCTCATGTAAACATTCTATAAGTGATTAAAATTTTCATGCTGCGAATCACGCTATATTGATTCGCTCTAAATTTTCTACTTTTGTTCCAGCCATTTTTTTACGACAAGTCCAATACTGGCAGGAATGATCAAGACTGTAACCGTCCGCAAGACTAAGGATATATAAAAGCTGGTTGGTGAATCCTTAAGATAAATGTCAGGACAAGCTCTACCTCTTCTACAGAAGTGGGTAACGCCTTTATCGATGTCAATAACTGCTGTAGCAACAGCGATTATTAGCATTACTAATATGCCAAAGATGAAAAATGAGTAAAGCATCACTGATCCACAACCGAGTTGCTTATTTTTTGGTTGTAAATTGCCTTCTGCCTGATTTTCTTTTTTTAGTGGGTAAGACTTAGTGTTCTGATTGTCCCTATAATTTAGATATTCACCGCTTGGTGCTATGACTGCAATACCATCTTCTTTTGATGACTTTCTTTGACGAACACCACTAACTAAGGCGTATAAGCCAAATAAAATCATTGGAGCAGGCAGAAAGACGATAAAAATATATGCTGCTCCACTCTTAATAGTTTCAAAGAAATGTTGAGCAAGATAAAGCCCGCCTATTAGCAGCATTAATCCAGTTAGCAGAAAAACGCGGGCCTGCCAAAACACCGGTTTAGTCTGCTTTTTGATCATTCTTTGGATTTCAACGAGCAGTCAATCTGTCAGCTACTAAAGTAACAACCTGCGCACGTCGGACAACATCATGCGCATGTGGCTGGTGAAGCGGGCACCGTCGGCGCCATCGATCACGCGATGGTCATAGGAGAGACGGTTGCATGGACGAGCGGGATACGCCGAGAATCGCGACTTCCGGGCAGTTGATGATAGGCGTGAACATGGTGCCGCCGATACCGCCCAAACTGGAAATGGTGAAGCAGCCGCCCTGCATCTCTTCGATCTTGAGTTTGCGCTCACGGGCCTTGGCTGACAGTTCGCCGAGGTCACGCGCAATATCCAGCACATCCTTCTGGTGCACGTCGCGGACGACAGGCACGACCAGGCCGTCGGGCGTATCGCAGGCGAAGCCGATGTTGTAGTAGTTCTTCATGATCAGGCTGTCGCCGTCGGCGGAAAGCGAGGCATTGAAGTTCGGGTAGGCCTTTAGCGCGTTGACCGAGGCCTTGATCAGGAAGGCGAGCATGGTCAGTTTGACGCCGCGTTTCTCGGCCTCGGCCTGCATGGACTTGCGGAAATCTTCCAGATCGGTGATATCGGCTTCGTCGAACTGGGTGACATGCGGTGCCGTGACCCAGTTGCGGTGCAGGTTGGCACCGGACAGTTTCTTGATGCGAGACAGCGGCTTGGTTTCGATTTCGCCGAACTGGCTGAAATCGATGACCGGCATCGGCAGTGCGGAAAGCGCGGCGCCTGCACCGGCCCCCATATTCTCGGTGCGTGGCTTGGCCAGTTCGCCCTTGACGAAGGCTTGCACGTCGCTTTGCATGATACGGTTTTTCGGACCGGTGCCCTGTACTAGGGCGAGGTTCACGCCAAGCTCGCGGGCGAACTTGCGCACGGATGGGCTGGCGTGAGAGGCCTTGCTGGAGGCGACGATGGGGCTGGCGCCTATCGGGTTCGGTGTGGCAGCAGGCTGAATCACCTTGGGTGGTTCCGGCGACGGGCGACTGGGTTCAGGAATCACGGCTTTTGGTGCTTCCTCGACCTTGGCCGGCGCTGCAGACTTGGCTTCCTCTGCCGGCTTTGCTGCTGGCGGGCTGTCGGCATCGCTGCTTTCCAGCGTCAGGATGAGGGTACCCTGAGCCGCCTTGTCGCCGACCTTGATCTTGACTTCCTTGACCGTGCCGCTGAAGGGCGCGGGGATGTCCATCGATGCCTTGTCGGATTCAAGCGTGATCAGGGAGTCGTCCTTGTTCACGCTGTCGCCGGCTTTTACCAGCACCTCAATGACATCAACACTGTCGAAATTCCCAATATCAGGGACGAGTACTTCTTTCATTGCCATTTTCTGATCGTCTCCTGAGTTAAACCGTCACTGGATTCGGACGGGTAACATTGATCTTGTATTTCTTGATGGCTTCGGCGGCCTTGCTTGCAGGCAGCTTGCCTTCATCTGCCAGTGCCTTCAATGTCGCCAGCACGACGTAGTGGCGATCGACCTCGAAGAAGCTGCGCAGGGCTTCACGTGAATCCGAACGGCCGAAACCGTCCGTACCCAGCACGACATAACGCTGCGGGATGAAGTTGCGGATCTGGTCGGCAAACGACTTCATGTAGTCGGTGGAGGCGATGACCGGTCCCTCGGCCTTGTTCAGGCACTGGCCGACATAGGTTTCCTTTTGCTTCTTGTCCGGATTGAGCAGGTTCCAGCGTTCGACATCGAGGCCTTCGCGACGCAGCTCGGTAAAGCTGGTGACGCTCCAGATGTCGGCGGCCACACCCCAGTCTTTTTCCAGCAGTTCCGCGGCCGCGATGACTTCGCGCAGGATGACACCGCTGCCCAGCAATTGGGCTTTCGGGCCCTTGGCCTTGGATTTGCTGAACTGGTACATGCCCTTGAGGATGCCGGCTTCGGCGCCCTTGGGCATTTCCGGATGGCTGTAGTTCTCGTTCATCAGGGTGATGTAGTAGTAGACGTCCTCCTGATTCTGCACCATGCGACGCAGGCCTTCCTGAATGATGACGGCCAGCTCATAGGCGAAGGTCGGATCATAGGAGACGCAGTTGGGGATGGTTGCGGACATCAGGTGGCTGTGACCATCCTCGTGCTGCAATCCTTCACCGTTCAGCGTGGTACGACCGGCAGTCGCGCCGAGCAGGAAGCCGCGAGCACGCGAGTCGCCCGCTGCCCATGCAAGGTCGCCGATGCGCTGGAAACCGAACATCGAGTAGAAGATGTAGAACGGAATCATCTGCACACCGCTGACGCTGTAGGAGGTCGCTGCGGCGATCCATGAGGAGAAGGAGCCGGCTTCGTTGATGCCTTCCTCCAGAATCTGGCCGTCCTTCTGTTCCTTGTAGAACATGACCTGGTCGGCATCCTGCGGCTCGTACAACTGGCCGACGGATGAGTAGATGCCAAGCTGGCGGAACATGCCTTCCATACCGAAGGTGCGGGCTTCATCAGGCACGATAGGTACGACATACTTGCCGATCTGCTTGTCACGCACCAGTGTGGAAAGGATGCGCACGAAAGCCATGGTGGTGGAGATTTCACGATCACCGGTGGCACCCAGCATGTTCTCGAAGGCGGAAAGTGCAGGCACGGTCAGTTCGTTGCCCTTGCGGCGGCGGGATGGAACGAAACCACCCATGGCTTCGCGGCGCTCGCGCAGGTATTGCATTTCCGGGCTGTCTTCAGCCGGACGGTAGAAGGACAGGTTCTCGACTTCCTCGTCGCTGATCGGCAAGTCAAAGCGGTCGCGGAATGCCTTCAGCGAGGCAATATCCATGCTCTTCTGCTGGTGCGTGGTGTTCTGGCCTTCGCCGGCTGCGCCCATGCCATAGCCCTTGACCGTCTTCGCCAGGATGACTGATGGCTGGCCCTTGTGGTTGACCGCTGCGTGGTAGGCTGCATAGACCTTGTGCGGGTCGTGGCCGCCACGATTGAGGCGCCAGATGTCTTCATCCGACATGGCGGCAACCATTTCCTTCAATTCGGGGTATTTGCCGAAGAAGTGCTCGCGTGTATAGGCGCCGCCCTTCTGCTTGAAGTTCTGGTATTCGCCGTCCAGGCATTCTTCCATACGTTTCTTCAGCAGGCCGTCCTTGTCCATGGCCAGCAATGGATCCCAGTAGGAACCCCAGATGACTTTCAGCACGTTCCAGCCGGAGCCGCGGAAGTCGGCTTCGAGTTCCTGGATGATCTTGCCGTTGCCGCGCACCGGACCGTCCAGACGCTGCAGGTTGCAGTTGATGACGAAGACCAGGTTGTCGAGTTTTTCACGTGAAGCAAGGGAAATCGCGCCCAATGATTCAGGCTCGTCCATCTCGCCGTCGCCGCAGAATACCCAGACCTTGCGGTCGGAAGTGTCGGCGATGCCGCGGTTATGCAGGTATTTGAGGAAGCGTGCCTGATAGATGCCCTGCAATGGGCCCAGGCCCATGGAAACTGTAGGGAACTGCCAGAAATCCGGCATCAACCATGGGTGCGGATAGGAGGGCAGGCCGTTGCCGCCGGTTTCCTGCCGGAAGTTGTCCAGTTGTTCTTCGCTAATGCGGCCTTCGAGGAAGGCGCGCGCGTAGATGCCAGGGGAAGAGTGGCCCTGGAAGTAAACGCAATCGCCGCCGAAGTTTTCGTTGGCGGCACGGAAGAAGTGATTGAGGCCGACATCGTAAAGCGTGGCTGCAGACTGGAAGCTGGCGATGTGACCGCCGACGCCCGGCGATTTCTCGTTGGCGCGCAACACCGTCATGATGGCGTTCCAGCGCACTAGCGCGCGGATCTTGCGTTCCATGCCAGGGTCGCCCGGCAGTTTCTGCTGCAGATGGGATGGAATGGTGTTTACGTACGCGGTGGTCGCGTTATAAGGCAAATAGGCACCGGAACGTCGCGCCTTATCAACCATAGTCTCAAGCAGGAAATGGGCACGTTCCGCACCTTCATTTTCCAGAACGGAGTCGAGTGATTCGAGCCATTCTTGGGTTTCTTGCTGGTCGATATCGGGGGTTAATGCCATGTAGGAGTCTCCAGGAAACTTTTCTTCAGTTGCGATGGGTATAATCAGTCAGAAAGCTGCATCAAACCGGAATACCAAAATTTTTATATTTTAATGATGCAGGGCAAGGTTATTCGGGTGGTTTGGTCTAACCTTAAAAATATATGCGCAATTTAACGTGCGAGCGCGGTCCAGAAAGTCGCTATATTGGCGTTTTTGCCGCTATTGGTCAAGTTTGGCACCGTTTCTCCGGCTTGAAAGTCGTGCGCTATGCTACTCAAATCTAAGTAAAAATTAAAAGGCAGCTTATGTCCCTACAGCTTGAACAAAACCTCATTCCAGCCGACGAAAAATTGCTGGATAAAAGTACGCATATTCTTTTCGTCATGCCGCCTGAAAGACCGTCGAACCTGCCGTTTGCTGCCGCGCTGGAAGCCAAACTGAAACGTAGTCACGGCAAGTATGCCGACCTGCAGAAAACCGCACTGACGATGGACCTGCCGAATGGCGCACTGGCCAGTTGGCTGGCCTTGGACGCAAAACACAGCACATTCAAGCGGCACACCAGTTTGCGAAAGGCAGTCAAGACATTGCTGGATGAAAAGCCAGCTCAGCTTGTCATTGCGGTTTTCGGCGATGAAGCCTTCCGTCAGGCGGCAGCGCGTGATGCGTATTACGTGGCGCTGGTCAATGCGCAGGTCCTGCCGACGCGCAAGTCGCAGAAAGACAAGAGCAAGCCGTTGAAATCCATCAAGCTGCTTGGCGTGAAACTGGATGATGCCGCGCGCATCGAGGCACGGGTGGCTGGTAATACCCTGTGCCGCTCACTCACCATGCTGCCGCCGAATGAACTGACACCGCAAGTCTATCGGGACAGGATCGCCAAACTGGCGAAAGCGCAGGGCTGGCAGCAGGAAGAATACGACATGAAGAAGTTGCAGAAGCTGGGCGCGGGGGCCTTTGTCGCTGTCGGCCAGGGTTCTGAGCCGCAGGATGCGGCCATCGTGCATCTGAGCTACAGCCCGAAATCGGCAAAAAAACATGTCGCACTGGTCGGTAAGGGGATTTGTTTCGATACCGGCGGCCACAACCTGAAGCCTGCACGTTACATGAACGGCATGCATGAGGACATGAATGGTTCGGCGGTGGCGCTGGGCATATTGCTGGCTGCGACTGAAAGCAGGCTACCGGTCAGGATCGACTGCTGGCTGCCGATCGCGCAGAACCATATAGGCCCCAAAGCCTACAAGCAGAATGATGTGGTGACCGCACTGAATGGCACGACGATAGAGGTCGTGCATACCGACGCCGAGGGTCGTATGGTCCTTGCGGATACGCTGACGCTGGCCTCGCGGGCAAAACCTGAGTTCATCATGGATTTCGCCACCCTGACCGGCAGCATGGTGGCAGCCGTGGGTACGCGTTACAGCGGAGTGCTCGGTAACAGGCCGGAACTGCTGTGCAAGGCGGTGGGTGCAGGGGCGGAGACCGGTGAACGTGTCTGCGCTTTCCCGTTTGATGAGGATTACGATGAGGATATCGAAAGCGTGGTCGCCGACGTCAAGCAGTGTACGTTGGATTCAGAGGCCGACCATGTGCTGGCAGCCAGGTTCCTGGCCAGGTTCATAGAGGGTGATGTGCCGTGGTTGCACGTCGATCTTTCTGCCGTCAACCGCAAAGGCGGGCTGGGTGCCGTTGCCAGTGACATCAGCGGTTTTGGTGTCGGTTTCGGCTTGAGAGTCATTGAGGACATGCTGGCCGGAGAGAAAAATGGACATTAAAAAGGTCTTTCTCTATGCCGAATTCCAGGTTTCCATGCATTTCAGTGAGATCGACTGGGCGCCAGTCAATGTGCAGATGAACAGCTTCAGCGGCCTGAAGTCGAAAACCTGGTTGAGCGGCATCAATACCAATACAGTGGGCGGATTTTACGAGTTCGATTCCATCGCCAATGCCCAGGCCTATATCGATGGCTTGCTGGTGCCTTTTGCCGCACAGATTAACGGTAATCTGTCCGTAAAATTGTTTGACGGCGATATTACGCGGGATGCCAGTATTGGCATGTGCTCGCCGTATTACGTTGATTAACCGGGTTTTTGAACTGAATGTGTCGTAGCTCATGAAAATCATGAGTTACAAACTTGTTACAAAGTCCCGTCATCAGGCCGCATTTAGCCGGCGTTAGAGAGTGACCTGCAGTATTTTGCAGGGATACTTGAAAGCGAGGAATAAAAATGCGTAAAGAGATCATCGTGTCCGCCTTGATGGCAGCTAGTGTTTCCCTTCCGGCCATGGCCAATGATGAGTACTTCGATCAGGCCCGCGTGCTGTCCGTGACACCTCAATACGAGCGGATCAATCAGCCGGTTCAGAGTTGTCATACCGAATATGTACGAGAAAGCGTCAGCAGTAACGATCGCTCGCCTATAGGCGCCATTATTGGCGGTGTTGCCGGCGGCTTGCTCGGCAGTCAGATCGGCAAGGGTAATGGCCGTGTCGCCGGTGCTGCAGTAGGCGCCGGTGTCGGTGCGGTGGTGGGTGACCGTATCGGCAACAGTCAGACGACGACTTACAGCAATCGCCCGATCGAGCGTTGTGTGGTGACGGATAACTGGCAGACTATCAATGCGGGTTATCTGGTCAGCTATCATTACAACGGCCGCGATTACACGACAATGCTGGACCATGATCCGGGCAGGACCATTCCAGTGCGCGTCAGTGTGAATGCCAGTCATGGAGTGTCCAATATCATCTATCACCAGCATGGCTATACTTCGCCGACCTATGTCGTGCCGGGTCATCCGGTAGCGGGCTATCGCGCCCAGCCTTACGCCATGAATATCCACTACAGGAATGACAAGGGTGGGTCGTGGAAGAAGGGTAACGACAAACATCACCGTCACGGCTCCAGAGACAGACACTATTACTGATAAAACTGGTTTTTGAAGCCGGAATAAAAAAACCGCTGAGAATTTCAGCGGTTTTTTTTATGCGTTTTCCTTGCGGGTCTTCCTTGCCTGCATTTGGGCGCTTGCCCAGCGCCAGATGAAGCCGTCTGGAATTTCGGTGCCATCGAGGATATAGCTCAGCGCCTTGTATTTGCTTAAAGTGAGTGGCAAGGCATCTTTTGCGCCGGGCTGTCCGCAGAGCAGTATCTGGTCGCCCGGCAGGAGCAGCATGTCGGTCTCCGGCTGCAGTATGGGTCGATTGTCGCGTAGCAGCAGCAATGCTACGAGATCAAGTTTGCTGTCGCGGTCGCTGGGGTCGCGCATCAAGGTGTCCAGCGTGATGGATTTTCCCCAGGACAGGAAGTTGTAGACGGCTGGAGCGTGATAGCGGTCGATAGTGATAGCCCAGGTTTCGGGGACGTTCTCACCGACGATGCCGACCAGTTTGCTGATGAGCTGGTTGGCCCAGGCGTTGGTCTGGTTGCGCACCATGGACAGGAACTGTGCCAGTAGTGGCGAGATCATGTGAGCCAGGCATTCGTGCGCGATGATGTCGCTGGGTTGCATTCTGATGTCGGCGTTGAAGTGCTCGAACAGGGGTTCATTGTAGCGCCTGTTTTTGCGGATGACGACGAACAGTTCCGGGTTCATTTCGCGCGCAGTCATGACGATGGACAGGTTGTTGATGTCGTTGTCGGTGCCGGCAACAATGCCGACAGCATCCCTGACACCTGCTTCTTCCAACGTTCTGGCTTCTGCGCCGCTACCGATGATGCAGTTTTCACAACCGGTCAATTCGGGGTCTGCCTCGACGATAGTGGTCGTGATCTGCTCACGTTGCAGATTCTCGACCACGGATTTGCCGAAGCGGCCATAACCGCAGACTATCCATCTGCCGATAGGAGGGCAGGCAGGCGAGGGTAGACTGTGACCGGGTACGCCGGTCAGCCATTCATGTAATAGATAGGTACCCAGCGCATGGACTTCCATCGCCAGATGGTCGCCGAATAGTGTGTAAGGATTGATGATGTGATCGGTGCCGAAGGAGGCCATATTGGCTGCCGTCTCCTTGTTGTCGGCACGTGCCAGCACCATAAGGTCCGGATTCATCAGCTTGACGCCAATTGCGACTGCAAGGTTCACTTGGTCGTAGTCGGTCAGCGCAGCAACGCCGGCACACATCGGGTGGCGCACGCCGGCCCTGATGAGGACATCGGGCATCTGTGCGTCAGCGCAAAGCACCGGGATATCGAACTGGTAATCTTCCAGTTCCAGTTCATTGACGCGATCCTGTTGGTTTTCAATCACCACTATGCGTATTTGTTTGCGATCCAGCGCGCTGACCAGCAGGCTGCCGGTTTCGCCATAACCGCAGATGATATAAAAGGGTTCGTGCAGGTTTTGCACTTCCCGTGCGAATCTTGAAGTGGTGAACGCCTGACGCAGGCCGGAATCCTGAAACAGTGAAATGATCTTGCCGATGGCATAGAACCAGGGGATGACCGTCATGTAGATGGAGAGCGTCATCCATAGGCGTTGTGCGGTGCTGAAAGGGTGAGGTACTTCGCCAAAGCCGATGGTGGTGGCGGTATAGCTGATGATGTAAAACGACTCGAACAGTGACAGATACGTGGTTTTGCCGTCAATTTCGATACCGGGCATGAAGGTCAGGCCGGCCACCGCGATGCCGAAACTGGCGATCACGGCAATCAGCGGCGCACGCATGCGCCGCAGAATCAGAAAGGTAATGTTGTTCAAATTCAGTATCCCGGCTGTTGCGACCGTTGTGCGGCCGTCAACATTTAGCGACGCAGGGTAATGGTTTCAGCCATCAGCAGGATGACTGAAATGATATTTGCCAGCAATGCACCGCCTGACAGTGAAACGACATGGTTGATCATGGTGGCCTCACTTGGAGTGCCACTGACGGCGGCGAACAGAACTGCCGCTGTAATCAACTGGAGGTCGGCCACCAGGCTGGTGGCCAGGTGGACGGCGCCGATCTGGGTGCGATCGCCGAATTTCAGTACGGTGGCGATCAGGTTGACAATGATTGCGGCGTAGAGCTCGTAGACATGGTGATGGGCCGGGTTGTCCATGTCGCCGATAAAGTAGCCAAAATTGAGTGTCAAAGCGAGGACGATGAAAAATCCAAAGATTACTTTTTCCAGATTCATGGCGGTTCTCTATGACGTTTTAATGCTGGGAAGTTTAGAGGATTTTTGAGTTCACGGCATCAGTTATGTCCAGATTTTTTCTGGCGCAGCTTTTCCCAGCAGGACTGTATCCGCAGCTTGGCGATTTGCGTGAGCTGGTTTGACCGGCTGCTGATTTTCTCTGTCATGGTCTGCTTGATGTCGGCAGGCAGGTTTCTGGTGATGCTGGTCAGCAGTTGTTTGCCGACACGCAGGTCATTCAACGTTCCCATTTGCTTCTGCAAGCGGATGACGGATTTGATGGGAAGCCGCCTGAATCCCGACAGGTCGAAGAATTCCTGCATGTAACGCAGGCGCTTGAGGCGGATTCTGGTGCGGTGAAACTGATCATGACTGAGTGTGCCGAGCTTGGCTTGTTCCCAGGGTAGCTTCTGGACAATACCTTGCAGCCTTTGCTGCAACAGCGTTCTGGCAGAATGGCGACCTTTTTTCATTTTTTTTGTGAGTTCCGTGCCCAGACTCAGCAGCAAGGCTTGATAGCGCTGACTTTCAAATGTCTTTTTCAGTTTCTGGTAGCTGGCGCGCCGTTTTTTTTCAACCAGAGCCTGCATTACCTCGTGTTCCGGCGCCTGCGGCAGCAGTTGCGGCAATATCTCTGTAGACAGCACATCCCAATTCCGCGCGTTGCCCAGCATTTGATTTAGCCAGTCGAGTTCGGCGCGTATTGCCGGGTTTTTGAAGCCGAATAGCTGGAATGCGACCTTCAGGCGACGCACGGCAATGTGCATCTGATGCGTCGCTTCCACGTCGGCCTGCATCACCAGTTCCTGATTGGCCTGCATCTGGCGCAGGCACTCCAGCCCGATCATTTGGAATGCGCTGGCGCTGGAGGACTTGGCCGGCAGCCTGACGGCCTGGGCGTGCGATGCAGCCGGCGTCGCTGGCCTGAAGTGACGATAGCCGCGTTCGGCCTTGCTGATGTTTTCAATCTGGAGGGGGATGGTTTGCTGCAACAGGGCGGCCAGTTCGAACAGTCGCCAGGCTTCGCCCTTTTTCAGTTCCAGTTCCACTTCGCTGATCGGTTCCGATTGTGTGCCAACCTCAAGCTGGCCCAGATCGAGTGCGACTTCGATCGCAGTACCGTCTTCGTAAGTCAGTTGCCACTCCGTGCGCTTGACGTCTGTCAGGAATATCGGCCGCAGGGTGTCGCGCAGGTTTTGGTCGGCAAAGATTTTCGCCAGCGAGGGTTCGGTGATTTTTGTGAAATCCGGATGGCCGTGGGCGATGATGTCTTCCCATTCCATGCGCTGGTGCAGACCTGCCAATGAGTGGCCGCTGCCTTTTACTGCCTGGAACCATCCTCCGGACATGCGCCGGACCCGCAGGCTGATCTTCTTTTTCAGCAGTTGCAGGTCAGGCGTGTCGTAGTAGACGCTGACCAGTCTGCGCGTAATCGGCTTGTCTGTCAGATGCTGCCTGATGGCGGCATGGCGTCGCAGGCGCAGAACGTCTTTGGGGCTGATACGGAGCTTGAGCTCTATCTCATTCTGCATCTTGGTCGGCACTGACCAGCCAGTGCAGCAGGGGAGTCCATTGCTGGATGTCACGCCTGACCAGGGATGGCCGCATGTCGAAGATGCTCATGCCCTGCTCGGCGGCTTGCATGTAGATTTGGCCGTCACGCAGATTGGTCATCACCGGAAAGCCGGCATTGTCCAGAAACTCCTGCAGTTTGATGGCGCTTTTGGTGCGAGGGTCCACACGCATGCCGACCATGGCGACAAAGGTACGTTCCTTGCGGACGGCTTTTTCGGCTCGCAGGATGTCGAGAAAGTCGTCGGTGGCGCCGATATCGAAGGCCGAAGGCTGGATCGGCACGACGACCCAGTCCGCTTTCTTGACGGCCTCGCTCAGCTTGTCGCCATGAATGCCGGCGGGTGCATCGATGATCGTCCACTCTGCGCTCATGCTGTCCGCGTGTTTGCCGCGGCCATCCAGACCGTGAATCAGTGGCAGGGACTCATCGCGGCGATTGAGCCAGGCAGTCGCCGATTTTTGCCTGTCCATATCCGACAGGACGACGTGCCTGCCGCGGTTGGCAAAGTAACCGGCAAGATTGGTCGAGATGGTCGTTTTTCCGCTGCCACCCTTGGGATTGGCGATCAGTATCGTTCTCAAATGGATCCTCCGGTTATTGGTTGATGTTCAATGATTACCTGCACTGTATCTGCTTCAATGCGAGTTCAGCATGTCCGGAGACAGCACTGCACGCAGTACCGTCTGCCGCTCATCGCCGCGTACGCGACTGGTCAGCCACCATATTGCACCTTTCCTGACGCTCCAGTAATCGGTTTTTCCGGTCAGTGCCTTGGCGGCTGCCATACCGAGTGTGGGTTGATGACCGACGATCAGCACGGTTCCGTTTGCCCGCGGCCAGTTTGCGGCAGCCAATAGCTGGTCTGCCGAAGCTCCCGGTGCCAATGTTTCCAGCGTGGTGAAATCTTCCGTAAGTGCTTGCGCGGTCTGCTGGGTACGTGCAGCCGGGCTGACCAATACCAGCGTGTCGTCCGGTAGCTGCGGCTTGAGCCATGCCGCCATTCTTTCAGCCTGTTTTCGGCCCCGGCTGGTCAGTTCGCGCTCGATATCCGGGCTGGTGTCATGAGCTTCGGCGTGCCGCCACAAGATAAGGTTCATCATATGAAACTTGGGTGTCCATTCAGATGCGTGACTATTTCAATAGGCTATCTTAGCGGTCATATAGTTCGAGCGAAAGTGACAATTTTATGAATCCGGCATGAATTTTCCGTTTCCATGAATGATTGCAGGTATCAAGTACCGGCCTGAAATCCGGCAGGATAGATGGTATATTCAGTCAATCCATTAATTAAAGTCTGCTGTGCACCTCCACCTCTTTATCCCGCAAACCCTACTTGCGCAGGCTTTTCTGCTCGACAGTGATTCCGCGCTTGCCGGACTGCTGGCAAAGGCGCATCTGGAAGAATTGAACGACAGTATGGAAAGCCTGCTTTGTCGTCAGGCCGGTATTGATGTGCGCTCTCGTAACGAAGAAGTCGATGCTCTGCCGATTGCAGCCATCGCTTATCTGGGTGAGAAAAATCCTGGCGAGGACAAACCGGCAGAGGCTGCCGGAGATGGCTATTTTCTGTTTGCTGATCCTGTGCATCTGGTGTTGCAGCGCGATTCCTTTTCACTTTCTGCGCCGGTGCCGATGGTGCTGACAGCGGATGAAACTTCGAACCTGCTTGATTCCCTGAACCGGCATTTTGTCTCTGATGGGCTGCGTTTCATGGCCGGAGCTTCCGGTCATTGGTATCTGCATCTGGCGGAATCGCCTGCCATGGTCTCCCATCATCCGGGGCTGGCGGTTGATCGCGATATCCGTACCTTTCTGCCGCGGGGCTCTGGCGCAGCGCGCTGGCATCAACTGGGCAATGAGATCCAGATGTTGCTGCATTCCCATCCTGTCAATCAGTGCAGGGAAAGTATGGGGCATGCTACATGTAACAGCTTGTGGTTCTGGGGTGGCGGCAAGCTGCCGCAAAAGGGAGCTGCGATGTCGGTCCGGGCTTATGGTGCCATGCCATTGTTGAGAGGATTGGGCCGGTTGGGGGAAATCGAATGTACCGATTTGCCAGACGACTTTTCTGCCATAGACAGTCATTCGCAAACCTGGGTGCAGCTGGAGGAATCCGCAAGTATCGATGAAAACTGGTTCCGGCCCGCAGCGGATGCGCTCAGGCGAGGAAAGTTGCGATGCCTGCAGCTGAGTTTTGCCGTTAACGGCAAGATGTTGAACGCAACTTTGCATCGGCGCGACCTTCTTAAATTCTGGCGCAAGCGCCTCCCATTGAACACCTACTTTGAGGCATGAATGACGACCGTTGTTACCCGTGAATTTGAGGAGCAGGCCATGGACTGCTTGCTGGCATCCGGTCTGCCGAGGACGCTGGCGAGGATACTGGCCGCTCGTGGCATCCGGTCACCCGCTCAGCTGGATGTTTCGCTGGCTGGTCTGATTCCGCCGGATCGCCTGACTCACAACCAGCGCATGGCGCAACTGCTGGCGGATGCCATTGCCGACAACAAGCGTCTGCTGGTGGTCGGCGATTATGATGCCGATGGCGCGACGGCGACGGCAGTTGCCGTCCGCGGTTTGCGCAGCATGGGCGGGCAGGTGGATTTCCTGGTGCCCAACCGTTTCGAGTATGGCTATGGCCTGACACCGGAAATCGTCGCGCTGGCGGCTACGCGCAAGCCAGACGTCATCATTACCGTCGATAATGGTATCGCCAGCGTGGAAGGCGTTGATGCCGCCAACGCGCTGGGCATGCAGGTGTTGATCACTGATCATCACCTGCCGGGTGAACGCACGCCGGCAGCGGCCTGCATGATCAATCCGAACCAGCATGGCTGTGATTTCCCCAGCAAGCATCTGGCTGGTGTCGGTGTGATTTTTTATGCCATGCTGGCTTTGCGCGCGGAATTGCGTAGTCGCGGCGCTTTCGAAAACAGGGCTGAGCCCAATCTGACCGGCTTGCTGGATATTGTGGCGCTGGGAACGGTGGCCGACCTGGTGCGGCTGGATGAGAACAACCGCATTCTGGTTGAGCAGGGTCTGAGACGCATACGGGCGGGTAGGGCTTGCCCGGGTATTAATGCATTGCTCAGGGTTGCCGGGCGACAATTGGAAAAGGTCACGGCGCAAGACTTGGGATTTAGCGTGGGGCCGCGTTTGAATGCGGCCGGACGTCTGGATGACATGTCACTCGGCATAGCCTGCCTGCTGACGGACAACGAGTCTGAGGCTTTGCGCATGGCGCAGCAACTGCATGAGCTGAATCAGGCGCGGCGTTCGATTGAGGCGGAGATGCAGGAACTGGCAGGGATTGCCCTCGACGAGTTCGATCCGGCAGAGCGCTACAGTTTGAGTCTTTATCATCCGGACTGGCATCAGGGCGTCATCGGCATTCTGGCTTCGAGAATCAAGGAGCGGCATCATCGGCCGGTGATTGCCTTCGCGCCTGCGGGTGACGGAATGCTCAAGGGTTCCGGCCGCTCGATCAGAACCCTGCATATGCGCGATGCGCTGGATCTGGTCGCCAAGCGCGAGCCTGATCTCATCATGAAGTTTGGCGGTCATGCCATGGCGGCAGGCCTGACCATCATGGAAAGGGATTTCGAGCGTTTTGTGCAAGTGTTCGAAGATGTGGCGACGGAAAGTCTGTCGCCTGCCGATCTGGATGCGGTGATCGAAGTGGATGGCGCACTCAGCAATGAAGAGATGCATCTGCGAACTGCCGTGCTATTGCAGCAACAGGTCTGGGGCCAGGGTTTCCCGCCGCCGGATTTCTTTGATGTGTTCGAGGTGCAAAACCAGCGTATCGTCGGCGAACGCCATCTCAAGCTCAGTCTGCTCAAGGGTGGCAGGCAATACGACGCCATCTTTTTTCAGCAGCAGGAGTTGTTGCCATCGCCGGTGGCGCTGGTCTACGAGTTGCAAGGCAATATGTATAACGGCAATGAAACCCTGCAGCTTCGCATCAAGCACTGGCAGGCGATTGATTAGCTTTTTGTACGTGCTTAATTCATTGACCGTGGGGCATGCTGCACGGTAAAATCCGGCAAAATTTATGAGTAAAAAAATGCGTCGTAAGCTGGTCGTCGGCAACTGGAAAATGCATGGTAGCTTGGCGCAGAACCAGGCCTTGATTACCGAAGTCACGTCCGGTTTGCGTGATTTGAGTGATGCGGATTTCGCCGTTTGTGTTCCGGCCCCCTATCTGTCACAGGCGCAGGCGCTTTTGCAGGGAACCAATGTTGCCTGGGGTGGGCAGAATGTCAGTCCGCATGAGTATGGCGCCTATACGGGCGCAGTCTCGGCCAGAATGCTGGCGGATTTCGGTTGCACCTATGTGCTTATCGGGCACTCCGAGCGCAGGGTGCTGATCCACGAAACCAATACCTCGGCCGCTGCCAGCTTCGGTATGGCGCTGAAGGCGGGATTGACGCCGATATTCTGTGTCGGTGAAACGCTGGAAGAGCGTGAGTCCGGGGTTTCCGAAGCGGTCGTTGCCAGTCAGATGATTGCGATCCTGAATACGCTTGGTTTGGAGGTGTTGTCCAAGGCGGTGCAGTTGCGGGCGGTGATCGCTTACGAGCCTTCTTGGGCAATCGGCACCGGCAGGACAGCGACTCCGGAGCAGGCGCAAGCCATGCATACCTTCATTCGCAGGCAGATTGCCGAGCGTGATGCGGATGTCGCAAACCGGGTGCGTATCCTCTATGGGGGTAGCGTAAATCCTTCAAATGCGTCACAATTGCTGGCTATGCCGGATATAGATGGCGGATTGATCGGGCGTTGCTCGTTGAATGCAAGTGAATTTATTGCGATATGTCGCGCAGCATCGGAAATCAGCACTCATGCTGGCTGATGGGCGGGAGATTAGGGAATTATGGAAACTTTAGCGTTGGTAGTGCATGTGTTGTCAGCAATGGGCGTGATTGGTCTCGTTCTGCTGCAGCATGGCAAGGGGGCTGATATGGGTGCCGCTTTCGGTAGCGGCGCTTCCGGTAGTCTGTTCGGTGTGAGCGGTTCGTCCAATTTCATGAGCCGTGCGACAGCAATCTGCGTCGTCATATTTTTTGCCGCCAGCCTGTCGCTGGCTTATATCTCCGGTCATCGCGGTGAGGCTGGCAGTGTTGTGAAGGCGCAAACAAATTCGGTCACAGCGCCAACCAAGGATGTTCCTGCTGAGAGCGACAAGGCTTCTGCCGAGTCTAGCGCAGCAGATGTAGTGCCAGAATAACAAAACAGCTTGCACGGGTGACAAGCCCGCAAAGTTGCCGTCGTGGTGAAATTGGTAGACACGCCATCTTGAGGGGGTGGTGACGAAAGTCATGAGAGTTCGAGTCTCTCCGACGGCACCAGAATAATCTTTAGTTTGCTTTTGCCGGTCAGGCATTTGGCCGGACGAGCAGTAGAATTGGGGCTTTAACTTGCTGGAAAATTATTTTCCAATCCTGTTGTTCATCGCCGTCGGGCTCGCAGTCGGCGTTGCCCCTATCGTGCTCGGCAAGCTGGTCTCTCCCAGTCGTCCTGACGCAGAAAAAAACTCCCCTTATGAATGTGGTTTCGAAGCGTTTGAAGATGCGCGCATGAAGTTCGATGTGCGCTATTACCTCGTCGCCATCCTGTTCATTCTCTTCGACCTTGAAATTGCTTTTCTCTTTCCCTGGGCAGTTGTCATTCAGGAAATCGGCATATCCGGCTTTATCGCCATGATGGTATTTCTCGGTGTGTTGGTGGTCGGGTTTATCTACGAGTGGATGAAGGGCGCCCTTGAATGGGAGTGATGGCATAAAGCATGAGCATCGAAGGCATACTTGAAAAAGGCTTTGTAACGACCTCGCTGGATACGGTCATCAACTACACCCGTACCGGTTCCCTCTGGCCGATGACTTTCGGTCTCGCCTGTTGCGCGGTTGAGATGATGCATGCCGGTGCTGCACGTTACGACCTCGACCGCTTCGGTATCGTCTTCAGGCCAAGTCCAAGGCAATCGGATGTCATGATCGTGGCGGGCACATTGGTCAACAAAATGGCGCCGGCCTTGCGCAAAGTCTACGACCAGATGGCCGAACCACGTTGGGTCATTTCCATGGGTTCCTGCGCCAATGGCGGCGGCTACTATCACTATTCCTATGCAGTTGTCCGCGGCTGTGATCGCATCGTGCCGGTCGACGTCTATGTGCCGGGTTGTCCGCCAACGGCTGAAGCCCTGCTCTACGGCATCATTCAGTTGCAGAACAAGATCAAGCGTACCAATACGATTGCGCGGTAAACAGAAAGAATATTGATGAGCGCGCGTCTGGAAAAATTATCGGAAGAAATCAAGCTGGCCTTGGGCGAAAAGCTGTCCAAGCTCAGCGTGCATGTCGGTGAGATCACGATTGAAGTCAAAGCGGCAGATTTGCTGGCGGTATGCCAGACTCTGCGCGATGCTCCGGCACTCAAATTCGAGCAGCTGATCGACCTGTGTGGCGTGGACTATGCCGAATATGGCGATGGCACCTGGAACGGTCCGCGTTTCGCCGTGGTTTATCACTTCCTTTCCATCAGCCTTAACCAGCGTCTGCGTTTGCGTGTCTATGCCGAGGACGAAGACTTCCCGGTGCTGCCGACGCTGGTGAATTTATGGCCTGCTGCCAACTGGTTCGAGCGCGAAGCTTTTGACCTGTTCGGCATCATGTTCGAGGATCATCCGGACCTGCGCCGTCTGCTGACCGACTATGGTTTTGTCGGCCATCCATTCCGCAAGGACTTCCCAATGATTGGTAACGTCGAGATGCGTTACGATCCGGACCAGCAGCGTGTGATCTACCAGCCGGTATCCATTGAGTTGCGTAATAACGTGCCGCGGATTATTCGCGACGAAGGGTTCCATCATGGCTGAGATTCGCAACTATACGATGAACTTTAGCTCCGGCATAACGCCTGCTGGGCAGGCATTAGCCTCCACTGAAGTGCATTGTGAATGCACTCCGATGAGCCGGTACTTGAAGGGCGAATGCCGTGGCTGAGATTAGAAATTACACAATGAACTTTGGGCCGCAACACCCGGCGGCGCACGGTGTGCTGCGTCTGGTGCTGGAGCTGGACGGCGAAGTGATTCAACGTGCCGACCCGCATATCGGCCTGTTGCATCGCGCAACCGAGAAGCTGGCGGAGAACCGCACCTATCTGCAGTCCGTGCCTTACATGGATCGTCTCGATTACGTTTCCATGATGTCCAACGAACACGCTTATGTCATGGCGATTGAAAAGTTGCTGGGCCTGGAAGTGCCGCTACGTGCGCAGTATATCCGCGTCATGTTCGACGAAATCACGCGCGTGCTGAATCACCTGCTGTGGCTGGGCGCGCATGCGCTGGATGTCGGCGCGATGACGGTATTCCTATACGCCTTCCGCGAGCGCGAAGATCTGTTCGACTGCTATGAGGCGGTCTCCGGTGCGCGCATGCATGCGGCTTATTACCGGCCGGGCGGCGTCTACCGCGACTTGCCGGACCGCATGCCGCAATACGAGAAATCCACTGTGCATAGTGCGGCCGACATCAATCGCATGAATGAGAACCGCCAGGGTTCCCTGCTGGATTTCATCGAGGATTTCACCAATCGATTCCCGAAATATGTAGACGAATACGAGACCCTGCTGACCGATAACCGCATCTGGAAGCAACGTACGGTCGGTATCGGCGTGGTGTCGCCTGAGCGTGCACTGGCGCTGGGCTTGAGCGGCCCGATGCTGCGCGGTTCCGGTATCGAGTGGGATTTGCGCAAGCAGCAGCCTTATGAAGTCTATGACAGGATGGATTTCGACATCCCGGTCGGTGTCAATGGTGACTGCTACGACCGTTACCTGGTGCGTATCGAAGAGTTCCGTCAGTCCAACCGCATTATCAAGCAATGTGTGGACTGGTTGCGCAAGAATCCCGGTCCGGTCATCAGTGACAATCACAAGATCGCGCCACCTTCGCGCGAAGACATGAAGCAGGACATGGAGTCCATGATCCACCACTTCAAACTGTTCACCGAAGGTTTCCATGTGCCGGCAGGTGAAGCCTATGCGGCCGTCGAACACCCGAAGGGCGAGTTCGGCATCTACCTGATTTCCGATGGCGCCAACAAACCGTATCGCCTGAAGATCCGTGCGCCTGGCTTCCCACATCTGGCAGCGCTGGATGAAATGACGCGTGGCCACATGATTGCCGACCTGGTCGCCATCATCGGTACGCAGGACATCGTGTTTGGCGAGATAGATAGATAAGCGAATATGTTATCCCCAGAATCCATAGCCAAGATTGATTACGAACTGACCAAATATCCGTCTGATAGACGGCAGGCCGCGGTGATGTCTGCATTGCGTATCGCGCAGGCGGAAAAGGGCTGGCTGTCGAAAGAGATCATTGCCTTTGTCGCGGATTATCTGGGTATCCCGGCCATTGCGGCACTGGAAGTGGCGACCTTTTACAACATGTACGACCTGGAGCCGGTGGGCAAGTACAAGATCACGGTCTGCACCAATATCTCCTGCATGCTGCGCGATGCCGACCAGATCGTCGATCACCTGCAATGCAAACTTGGTGTCGGTTTTAACGAAACCACGCCGGACGGCAAGTTTACGCTGAAGGAGGGCGAGTGCATGGGGGCTTGCGGTGGAGCACCGCTGTTCCATGTGAACAACACCAAAATGCATGAATCCCTGACGCCATCCAAGGTGGACGAGATTCTGGAGGGGCTGAAATGATAAAGCCTTTGGCCCACAATCTGGATCAACAGACTCTGGTCTGTCTGCGTACCATCACCGAATCCAATCCCGGTGGCCTTGAAACCTATATCAAGCTGGGCGGCTACGAACAACTGAAGCGTATCGTGACGGAAAAGGTCAAGCCCACCGACATCATCAGCCAGGTCAAGCTCTCCGGTCTGCGCGGACGCGGAGGTGCAGGTTTCCCGACCGGCCTCAAATGGAGTTTCATGCCGCGCTACTACGATGGCATCAAGTACCTGGTATGCAACACGGACGAGGGTGAGCCCGGTACGTTCAAGGACCGCGACATCATCCGTTACAACCCGCACCAGTTGATCGAGGGCATGGCTATTGCCGCCTACACGCTGGGTACACGCGTCGGTTACAACTATATCCACGGCGAGATCTGGGAAGACTACGAGACTTTCGAGCAGGCGCTGGCCGAGGCTCGCAAGGCAGGCTTCATCGGCGAGAAGCTGTTCGGTACCGATTTCAGTTTCGATCTTTACGCAGTTCACGGCTATGGTGCCTATATCTGCGGTGAAGAGACTGCGCTGATCGAGTCGATCGAAGGCAAAAAAGGGCAGCCGCGCTTCAAGCCGCCTTTCCCAGCCAGTTACGGCGTGTTCGGCAGCCCGACTACGGTCAACAACACTGAATCCTTTACGTCGATTCCCTGGATCATGCAGCACGGTGGCCAGGCATTTCAGGACCTGGGTGTCGCCAACTCCGGCGGTTCGAAGATATTCTCGGTTTCCGGTCATGTCGAAAAGCCGGGCAACTACGAAGTGAAGATGGGCACGCCGTTCCCTGAGTTGCTGGCGATGGCCGGTGGCGTCTGGAAAGGCCGTCAGCTGAAGGCGGTGATTCCTGGCGGCCCTTCTACTGCAGTGATGCCGGCCGCAGCCATCATGGGCGCGACCATGGACTACGACGGGCTGTCAAAAGCCGGTTCCAGCCTTGGTGCCGGCTCCATGATCGTCATGGATGAGACTACCTGCATGGTGAAGGCGCTGAAGCGGCTTTCCTATTTCTTCTATGAGGAATCCTGCGGCCAGTGCACGCCATGCCGCGAAGGGACGGGCTGGCTCTATCGTGTCGTCAAGCGCATCGTCGACGGTCAGGGCCGCATGGAAGACCTGGATTTGCTGACGGATGTCAGCAGCAATATCTCTGGCCGCACGATCTGCGCACTGGGTGATGCGGCTGCGACGCCGGTGCTCAGTTTCGTCAAGCACTTCCGCCCCGAATTTGAATATTACATCCGGCATGGCAAAAGCATGCTGGACGGCAAAGCCGGGTAAAAGCCGGTCGATCGCCAGGCAGTTGAATGGAACATCACTATGTTGAAGATTGAAATTGACGGAAAACAGGTAGAGGTCGAGCACGGTACGACCATCATCGACGCAGCGGACAAACTGGGCGTCGAGATTCCGCGTTTCTGCTACCACAAGAAATTGTCGGTCGCTGCCAACTGCCGCATGTGCCTGGTGCAGGTGGAAAAATTCAACAAGCCATTGCCGGCCTGCGCCACCCCGGTTGCGGACGGTATGAAGATATTCACACGCTCCAAGGCCGCCATCGAGGCACAGCAGAGCGTCATGGAGTTCCTGCTGATCAACCACCCGCTCGATTGCCCGATCTGCGACCAGGGCGGTGAATGCGATCTGCAGGACATCGCAATGGCCTATGGCGCACCGGCTTCACGCTATACCGAAGAAAAGCGCGTGGTGCTGAACAAGAACATCGGCCCGTTGGTGTCGACCGACATGACGCGCTGCATCCAGTGCACCCGTTGCGTACGCTTCCTCAAGGAAGTGGGCGGCATGATGGAACTGGGTCTGGTCAACCGTGGCGAACACGCTGAAATCACGGCGTATGTCGACAAGAGCGTCGATTCCGAACTCTCCGGCAATATCATCGATCTCTGTCCGGTCGGCGCGCTGACCAGCAAGCCGTTCCGTTACACGGCGCGCAGCTGGGAGCTGACCCGCAGGCCATCGATCGCCATGCATGACGGCCTCGGTTCGCATGTCGAGGTACAGGTCAAGGACAACAGGGTCATGCGCGTGCTGCCGCGCGAAAAGGAAAGCATCAACGAGTGCTGGCTATCGGATCGTGATCGTTTCTCCTATGAAGGATTGAACAGCCCGGAACGTCTCAAGGTGCCGATGATCAAGCACAAGGGCGAATGGCAGGAGACCGACTGGAAGACCGCGCTGGAATTCGCAGCCGGCCAGTTGAAGGACATCACCAACCAATATGGCGGTGATGCGCTGGGTGTGCTGGTGTCGTCCAATAGTACGATGGAAGAAGGTTACCTGGCGAAGAAACTGGCAGAAGGCCTGGGTTGCGGCAATATTGATTACCGTGTGCGCCAGACCGATTTTCGTCTGGACGGCAAGCGTCTGGGTGCACCTTGGATGGGCTGCAACATCCCGGACATCGAGGAGCTGGATCGCATCCTCATCATCGGTTCCAACCTGCGAAATGAGCATCCATTGCTCAGCACGCGTTTCCGCAAGGCGGTGGCAAATGGCGCGGAGCTGTCCAAGATCAGTCCGCTGGACAATGACCCGCTGATGCCGGTCAAGCACAAAATCATCGTACGTCCCAATGACATCGTCAACGTGCTGGCACAGGTGCTGAAAGCCATGTCCGGCCTGCAGCGCCTGTCTCTCTGTCTGCCGGCTTCGCTCAATAAGCTGCTGGAAGAGATCAAGGTGCGCGAGAACACGCAGGCGATTGCCGAAAGCCTGGCCGGTATGGGTGATGCCTATGACCTGGTGTCGCCGAAGACCGGTATTTTCATTGGCAATATCGCACTCAACGATCCTCGGTTCACTGAAATGTACAGTCTGGCCGAGGCCATCGCCGGCCTTTGCGGTGCAACCTTCGGCCTGATGCCGGCTGGTGCCAATAACACCGGCATGCATCTGGTCGGTGTCATGCCGGGCCCGCAGGGTATGCATGCACGTGCCATGCTGGAAGTGCCGCGCAAGGCCTACCTGCTGGTCAACTTGGAGCCTGAGCTGGATTGCCATAACGGTGCTGCAGCGCATCAGGCCATGCAGCAGGCGGAATGCGTCGTTGCCCTGACCATGTACAAGTCGGAGGCGCTGGAAGATGCCGACATTTTGTTGCCAATCGCGCCATTTACCGAAACTTCCGGTTCTGTCATGAGTATCGAGGGCCGTGTACAGAGCTTCAGCGCTGTAACGCGTCCGTTGGGCGAATGTCGCCCGGGCTGGAAGGTGCTGCGCGTACTGGGCAATACCCTGGGTCTGAGCGGTTTTGATTTTGACAGCAGTGAGGAAGTGAAGACTGCCATCTTCGGTGGAGAGAAGCCTTCTGCGGTGGTCTGGCGTAGTCTCAACAATAACCTGAAGGAACTGGTCGAGATCGAGGTCAACATCAAATCCGACGGGTTGCAGCGCATCGGCGAAGTGCCGCAGTATCAGGCTGACCCTATTGTGCGGCGTGCGCCTTCACTGCAGAAAACCAAATACAACCTCAAGCCGAAGGCGCGCATCCATCCGAAGATGATGACCAAGCTCGGACTGGCTGAAGGTGACCAGGTGCTGGTCAGGCAAGGTGAGGGGAGTGCCGAGTTGATCGTGCGTGCCGATACTCACGTTGCCATGGGCTGCGTCCGTATCCAGGCAGCAAATAAACTGACTGCCAGCCTGGGCGAACTGATGGGCGATGTCACGGTTGAGAAAATTGAAGCTGAAGCGGCGGTAACAGCATGATGGATTTTTTCGCACAATTATTCGGTAGCTACTGGCCTGAAGTGTCACTGACGGCCTGGACGCTGATCAAGATTGTTGCCATCGTCGCTCCGCTGATGGGCGCCATTGCCTACCTGACATTGGCCGAGCGCAAGGTGATCGGTTTCATGCAGGTGCGTATCGGCCCGAACCGTGTCGGTTATTTCGGTTTGTTGCAGCCGATTGCCGACGGTCTCAAGCTGTTCACCAAAGAGATCATCATTCCGTCCGCCTCCAACAAGTTCCTGTTCCTGCTGGGGCCGGTACTGGCGATCGCGCCGGCATTCGCCGCCTGGGCGGTGGTGCCGTTCGACCTCAATATGGTGCTTGCCGACATCGATGCCGCATTGCTCTATATTCTGGCCATGACTTCGGTCGGTGTTTATGGCGTCATCATCGCCGGTTGGGCTTCCAATTCCAAATATGCATTTCTCGGTTCCTTGCGTTCCGCGGCGCAGATCGTCTCCTATGAAATCGCCATGGGTTTCGCGCTGGTCGGTGTGCTGATGGCAGCCGGCAGCCTCAATCTGGGCAAGATCGTGATGGCGCAGCAAGGCGGTTTCTGGCAATGGTACTGGCTACCGCTACTGCCCTTGTTCCTTGTCTATTTCATCAGCGCCGTCGCCGAGACGAATCGCGCGCCGTTCGACGTTGCCGAAGGCGAATCCGAGATCGTTGCAGGTTTCCATGTGGAATATTCCGGCATGGCCTTTGCCGTGTTCTTCCTAGCCGAATACGCCAACATCATCCTGGTCTGCATGCTGGCTGCGTTGATGTTCCTTGGCGGTTGGTTGTCACCGGTACCGTTTCTGCCGGACAGCTTCCTCTGGTTGCTGGCCAAGGTGGCTTTCCTGATCTTTTTTTTCCTGTGGTTCCGTGCGACCTTCCCGCGCTATCGTTATGACCAGATCATGCGTCTGGGCTGGAAAGTGTTCATTCCGATTACGCTGGTCTGGATCATCGTTATCGGTGCCATGATGCAGACGCCCTGGGCGCATCTTTTCCACTAGGGCGGGATAACAGATCATGTTGAACAAGATTAAATCCGTATTATCCAGCCTGATGCTGGTCGAACTGCTGAAAGGCATGGCGCTGACCGGGCGTTATTTCTTCGCGCGCAAGATCACGGTGCAATATCCGGAAGAGCGCACACCGATGTCACCGCGCTTCCGCGGGCTTCATGCCCTGCGCCGTTATCCAAATGGCGAGGAACGTTGCATTGCCTGTAAGCTGTGCGAGGCCGTATGTCCGGCCATGGCCATCACCATTGAGTCCGAGCAGCGTGAGGACAATACCCGCCGTACCACGCGTTATGACATCGACCTGACCAAGTGCATCTTCTGCGGTATGTGTGAAGAATCCTGTCCGGTCGATTCCATCGTCGAGACCCGCATCTTCGACTATCACGGTGAAAAACGTGGCGACCTGTTATATACCAAGGTCATGCTGCTGGAAGTGGGCGACAAGTACGAGCAGCAGATCGCTGCCGATCGCGCAGAAGACGCGAAATTCAGATAGTGCAACATCAGTGAACAAGGCTTGAGCAAATATGTTTGAGGGTATGGTTTTTCAGGACTTCGTGTTCTACACATTCGCGGCGATTCTGCTGTTCGCCGGCCTGCGTGTGATCACAGCACGCAACCCCGTGCATGCCGCGCTGTTTCTGGTGCTGGCTTTCTTTACCGCAGCCGGCATCTGGCTGTTGCTGGAAGCCGAGTTCCTCGCCATCGTGCTGGTGCTGGTCTATGTCGGCGCCGTCATGGTGCTGTTCCTGTTCGTTGTCATGATGCTGGATATCAATCTGGACCGCTTGCGAGAAGGGTTCTGGGACTATCTGCCGATGGCCGGTTTCATCGGCGTGCTGATGGCTGCGGAGATGGTGATGATTCTCGGCAGCAAGAATTTCGGCGTCGACCGTGTCGGCGCACCACCACCCAAACCGGCCGATTACAGCAACACGGCAGAACTGGGACGTGTGCTGTATTCCGACTATCTGCTGACGTTTGAACTGGCTGCCGTCGTGCTGCTGGTGGCGATTGTCGCGGCGATTGCACTGACATTGCGCGACCGCAAGGACAGCAAGTTCATCAACCCGGCCGACCAGGTCAAGGTCAAGCGTGCCGACCGCGTGCGCATGGTCAGCATGCCTTCATTCAAGGAGCCGCCGGCAGACGATGCGGCCAACAATACTAAGGATCAAGCCTGATGGTCGGTCTGTCTCATTATCTGGTACTCGGTTCCTTGCTGTTCGCAATCAGCGTGGTCGGCATTTTCCTCAATCGCAAGAACGTCATCGTGTTATTGATGGCCATCGAGTTGATGCTGCTGGCAGTGAATCTGAATTTCATTGCCTTCTCTCATTATCTGAATGATCTGGCAGGTCAGGTATTCGTTTTCTTCATCCTGACGGTGGCTGCTGCCGAATCCGCTATCGGTCTGGCGATTCTGGTGTTGCTGTTCCGCAACATGAAGACAATTAACGTCGATGATCTCGATCAATTGAAAGGTTAGAACGAGATGACGATGCAAACCATTTACCTGCTGATCCCAACTCTGCCGCTGATGGCAGCGGCAATCGTCGGCCTGTTCGGCCGTCAGCTGCCACGCGCTTCTGCGCACTGGCTCACCATCCTTGGCGTTGCGGCTTCGTTCGTACTTTCCGCCTATGTCTTCAAGCATGTGCTCGACGGCCATGTATTCAACGGCTCGGTCTATACCTGGCTGATCAGCGGTGGTACCACGTTCGAGGTCGGTTTCCTCATCGACAAGCTGTCGGCCACCATGATGGTGGTGGTGACTTTTGTTTCGCTCATGGTGCACATCTACACTATCGGTTACATGGAAGAAGACCCGGGTTACAGCCGTTTCTTCAGCTACATTTCGCTGTTCACCTTCTCCATGCTGATGCTGGTCATGAGCAACAACTTCATGCAGCTGTTCTTCGGCTGGGAAGCGGTGGGCCTGGTGTCCTATCTGCTGATCGGTTTCTGGTACAAGCGGCCGACGGCCATCTATGCCAACCTGAAGGCTTTCCTCGTTAACCGGGTCGGTGACTTCGGCTTCCTGCTTGGCATCGGCATGGTGCTCTTTTTCCTCGGCAGCCTGGACTATGCCGCCGTGTTTTCGGTGGCGCCGCAAATGGCGGGGAATACGGTACAAGTGATTCCTGGCGTGGACTGGTCGCTGATGACCGTGATCTGCATCCTGCTGTTCATTGGCGCCATGGGCAAATCGGCGCAGGTGCCGCTACATGTCTGGCTACCGGATTCGATGGAAGGCCCGACGCCGATTTCTGCCCTGATTCACGCGGCGACCATGGTCACGGCCGGTATCTTCATGGTGGCGCGTATGTCTCCGCTGTATGAACTGTCGACCACGGCACTGTCCTTCGTGCTTATCATTGGTGCCATCACGGCGCTGTTCATGGGCTTTCTCGGTATCATCCAGAATGATATCAAGCGCGTCGTTGCCTATTCCACGCTGTCGCAACTGGGCTACATGACGGTTGCTCTTGGCGCTTCCGCCTACTCGGTGGCGATGTTCCACCTGATGACGCATGCTTTCTTCAAGGCGCTGCTGTTCCTTGCAGCCGGTTCCGTCATCATGGCCATGCACCACGACCAGGACATCCGCAACATGGGCGGTTTGCGCAAGTACATGCCCATCACCTGGATCACTTCGCTGATCGGCTCGCTGGCCCTGATTGGCACGCCGCTGTTCTCCGGCTTCTATTCCAAGGATTCCATTATCGAAGCGGTGAAATTCTCCGACATCGCCGGCAGTGGCTTTGCCTATTTTGCCGTGCTGACTGGCGTCTTCGTTACCGCTTTCTATTCCTTCCGCATGTATTTCCTTGTGTTCCACGGTAAGGAGCGCTGGATGGAAGCGGCTCACCACGATGCAGCACATGACGATGCACACGGTCATGACGAGCATCATGGTCTGGCGCCGCACGAGAAACCGCACGAGCAGAAATGGGTGGTGACCTTACCGCTTGTTCTGTTGGCGATTCCTTCGGTGGTCATCGGCTATATCGCCATCGAACCCATGTTGTTCGGCGACTTCTTCAAGGGCGTGATCCATGTCGATCAGGCTGCGCACCCGGCCATGAGCGTGCTTGCCAGCCATTTTCACGGTGCTGCGGCGATGGCCCTGCACGGTTTGCAAACCTGGCCGTTCTGGCTGGCACTGTCCGGCGTCGCGCTCTCATGGTTCTTCTATATGAAGCGGCCGGATATCCCTGCCGCCATCAAGCAGCGTTTCGACCTGATCTATCGCATCCTCGATAACAAGTACGGTTTCGACAGCTTCAACGACAAGTTCTTTGCTGCCGGTTCACGCTGGCTCGGCAACAGGTTGTGGCAGATCGGCGATGTAAAACTGATTGACGGTGCCGTGGTCAACGGCACGGCCAGACTGATCGGCCGTCTGTCCGGCATCATCCGCCAGCTGCAGTCCGGCCTGATCTATCACTATGCTTTCGCCATGATCATTGGCGCGTTCCTCCTGCTGACCTTCTTCATGAAGGTATAAAAAGAAAATGATGACCGAACTTCCTATTATCAGTCTTGCTATCTGGGTGCCCATACTGGCCGGTATCCTGGTGCTGTTCACCGGTGACGACCGGCGTGCCTGTCTTGCGCGCTGGCTGGCGCTGGCCGGTTCGATTGCCGGTTTCCTGGCGACATTGCCGCTCTATACCGGTTTCGATTTCGCCAATGGCGGCTTCCAGTTCCAGGAAAGGTTGAGTTGGATTCCGGCCTTCAACATCCATTACCACCTTGGTGTCGACGGCATCTCGGTGCCGCTGATCCTGCTGACCAGTTTCATGACCATGGTCGTCGTTGTCGCCGGCTGGGAAGTCATCGAGAAGCGGGTGGCGCAGTACATGGCGTCCTTCCTCATCATGTCCGGTCTCATGATCGGTGTTTTCAGCGCGCTGGATACCATTCTCTATTACGTGTTCTGGGAAGCGATGCTGATCCCGATGTTCCTTGTCATCGGGATCTGGGGCGGACCGAACCGCGTTTACGCCACCATCAAGTTCTTCCTTTACACGCTGCTCGGCTCACTGCTGATGCTGGTGGCTTTCATCTATCTTTATCACCAGACCGACAGTTTCTCACTGACCGATTATTATCAGTTGCCGCTGGCGTTGCCGGTGCAGATCCTGATCTTCTTCGCCTTCTTCATGGCTTTCGCCGTCAAGATCCCGATGTGGCCGGTGCACACCTGGCTGCCGGATGCGCACGTCGAGGCGCCGACCGGCGGTTCCGTCGTGCTGGCGGCCATCATGCTGAAGCTGGGCGCCTACAGTTTCCTGCGCTTCGCCATGCCGATCGCGCCTGACGCTTCGCACTACCTGGCCGGTTTCATGATCACGTTGTCGCTGATTTCCATCGTCTACATCGCCTTTGTCGCGCTGGCTCAGAGGGACATGAAGAAGCTGATCGCTTATTCCTCCATTTCGCACATGGGCTTCGTCACGCTCGGCATGTTCATTTTCAATCCGCTCGGTCTGGAAGGCGCCATTGTGCAGATGATTTCACACGGTTTCATTTCGGCCGCCATGTTCCTCTGTGTTGGCGTGCTGTATGACCGCGTGCATTCCCGCGAGATTTCCGCCTATGGCGGCGTGGTCAATACCATGCCGACCTTTGCCGCCTTTGCCGTGCTGTTCGCCATGGCCAATGCCGGCCTGCCCGGCACTTCCGGCTTCGTCGGCGAGTTCCTGGTCATCCTCGGTTCGATGCAGGTCAACTTCTGGTACGCCTTCCTTGCCGCGTTGACGCTGATCTTCGGTGCGGCGTATACCCTGTGGATGGTCAAGCGTGTGTTCTTTGGCGAAGTTGCCAATGCACATGTGGCTGAGCTGAAAGACATCAACAAGCGTGAGTTCCTGATACTGGGCGTGCTGGCAGTGCTGGTGCTGGGCTTCGGCTTGTATCCTGCGCCTATCACGGAAATGACCAATGCCACCGTTACACAGTTGCTGTCACACATGGCGCATAGCAAGCTGCCTGCCGGATTCTGAGATTGAGATAAACCCATGAACGAAATTCTTCCTGACTTGATCTCCGCTCTACCCGAGATATTCGTACTCGGCATGGCGATGTTCATCCTGCTGCTGGACCTGTTCCTCAAGCCGTCCAATCGTGTGCTGATCTATGTCTTTTCACAGCTGACACTGGCCGGTGCTGCCGCCATTACGATCCTGACGCATACGCCAGCGGTCAGCTACGCCTTTACCGGCATGTTCGTCGATGACCCGATGTCGGATGTGTTGAAGGTCATGATCTATATCGGCACCGCCATCATGTTTGTCTATACCCGGCATTACCTGACGCTGCGCGGTATGTTCCGCGGCGAGTATTACGCGCTGGTGCTGTTCTCCATGGTTGGCATGATGATCATGGTCTCCGGCCAGAATTTCCTGACCCTGTATATGGGCTTGGAACTGCTGTCGCTCTGCCTCTATGCGCTGGTGGCGCTGGATCGCGACAATCCGCGCGCGACCGAAGCGGCGATGAAGTATTTCGTGCTGGGTGCGCTGGCTTCCGGCATGTTGCTCTACGGCATGTCCATGATGTACGGCGCGACCGGCAGCCTGGACATCATCCAGGTCGGCAATTCCCTGACGCAGGGCGCGCCGACCTATTCCATGCTGATTCTGGGCTTGGTGTTCATCGTTGCCGGCCTTGCTTTCAAGCTGGGTGCCGTGCCGTTCCAGATGTGGGTGCCTGACGTTTATCATGGTGCGCCAACGGCGATGACCATGCTGATCGGTTCCGTCCCCAAGCTGGCCGCCTTCGCCATGGTCATCCGCCTGTTGGTGCAGGGCTTGTACGTGCTGGCGGTCGACTGGCAGGGCATGCTGGTCATCATGGCCGTGCTCTCCATCATCATCGGTAATGTGACGGCAATCGCACAAACCAACCTCAAGCGCATGCTGGCCTATTCAACCATCTCGCATATTGGCTTCCTGCTGTTTGGCATCATGAGCGCCAGCCTGAATGGCTTCGCGTCTTCCATGTTCTATGTTTCAGCCTATGTGCTGATGACGCTGGCCGGCTTCGGCATGATCCTGCTGCTGTCGCGTCAGGGTTTTGAAGCCGAGAATCTGGACGATCTCAAAGGGCTCAATCAGCGCAGCCCATGGAACGCCTTTCTCATGATGATCGTCATGTTCTCGATGGCGGGTGTACCGCCGACCCTTGGTTTCTACGCCAAGTTCACCGTGCTGCAGGCGGCGCTGGAGGCCGGCTTTGTTGGGGTCGTCATCTTCGCCGTATTGATGGCGGCGGTCGGCGCTTTCTATTATTTGCGTGTGGTCAAGCTCATGTACTTCGATGAACCCGAGGACAAGAGCCCGATAGTGGCGTCAAATGGCATGCGCGTGATGCTCAGCGTTAATGCGCTGGCCTTGCTGGTGCTGGGTCTGATGCCGCAGATTCTGATGGGTATCTCCGCTTATGCCATTTTCAACAGTATCTAACCGGCTCATACTATGACGAATTCCGTACTGTTGTTGCTGATCTTCCTGGTCGCCAATCTGCCCTGGTTTTCCAATCGGCTGTTCTATGTGATTCCGTTGAAGCAGCACCCTAAAAATTTCGGCTGGTGTCTGCTCGAGCTGGTCGTGCTGTACTTTGTCATGGGCGCTGTTGCCTTTTATACTGAGCGTGCAACCATGGGGCAGGTGGCAGATCAGAACTGGGAGTTCTATGCCGTCACAGCCAGTCTTTTTGTTGTGTTTGCCTTTCCGGGCTTTGTTTACAAATATTTCTGGCAACGTAGCTAAAAAAGCGGGCAGGGGTGCCACGCCAGAGCCGATAACCTTTGCAGGGAGTCAACTCTGACCATGAAAAACGTATACGCACAAATTCAATCTCTTGCCATTGCGGCATGTCTCGCCTTCGGCCTGCAGGCCTGCAGCGTCAACGACATTCTGCCAGACGCGGAATTCAATACCCTGATGGTGGATGCCGATGCTGCCATTCATGACAACCGCTGGGATGTCGCCACCTCCAAACTCGAACAGGCGTCTCGTTTGCAGCCAAACAACCTTGCAGTGAAGTTGAAACAGGGCCAGGTCAATCAGCAGAGCGGCAAACTGGCGCTGGCGCATAACACCTATCAGCAGATCATCGATGCCGCGGCGACAGCCAAAGGCAAGGATCTCGAGATCGTGCAATCTGCCAGGACGCAGCAGGCCAAACTCGGTTTCAAGCCGATAGACAAGGCCACAGTACTGGAGCCGGATTCAATTGCTGCGGCGCCCGTAGCAACAGGATCGGATGCGCAGTCATCCACCGAGGGCCGGGTTCAAGATGCCGCACCTTTGCCGATAGAACCAATTGCGCAAAAAGATGTAGTTCCGCAGCCAGTGATCAATAGTGTCAATGACGAGGCCGTCATCAGTGAGCGTCTCGAAGCCTGGCGCCTGGCCTGGCAACAGCAACGCGTCAGCGATTACCTGGCTTTCTACAAGGCCGATTTCACGGGTGGATTGCGCAGTCATGCAGCATGGCGTCAGCAGCGGGCCGACAGGATCAAAACGGCAAAGGATCTGCAGATCGATATATCCAGCCTGCAGATGGAGTTGCAGGATGAGGACAAGGCTACCGTGACCTTCACGCAGACATATCAGGCTGCCAATCATCGCGATGTCGGATTGAAGACGTTGTCCCTGCAGAGGATCAATGATCAATGGTTGATTGCCAATGAGCAGTTCAGCAAGCAGTAAACCTGCTGCACTGGTCGACGGAGACCTGGACAGTTCCGATGAACTGACGGAGCGTTGTTTGTCTTCGCAGGATATTCCGCACACCCGTTTCATGCGGGTCAAACGTGACCGGGTCTTGCTGCCCAGCGGTCGTGAAGGCGAGCGAGAATACATCATGCATCCGGGTGCGGTGCTGGTCATCCCCATGCTGGAAGACGGTCGGCTGGTACTGGAACGGCAGTTCCGCTATCCGCTTCGGCAGGTTTTTATTGAATTGCCTGCCGGCAAAATCGACCCGAACGAGGATCCGCTTTTTACCGGCCAGCGTGAACTGCAGGAGGAGACCGGTTATACGGCCAGCGAATGGATCTATCTGGCCGCGCAGCATCCCTGTATCGGATATTCCGACGAAATCATCCACATCTATCTGGCACGTGGTCTGACGGCGGGGCAACATCAACGTGATGCCGACGAGGCGCTGCAGATATTCGAAGCGCATTACCAGGACTGCCTGCGCATGGTGCAGACGGGCGAGATCACGGACGGAAAAACCATCATCGCGCTATTCTGGCTGGAAAAATACCTGCAGGGTTCATGGTCACCCCAGTCCTGATCGTCGGTTGCGGCGATCTGGGTGGCGCTGTTGCCGACCTTTTGAATCAGCAGAGTTTTGCAGTGACCGGGCTCAGACGTAGTCGGGCGTCGTTAGTGGCGGGGGCCAAGTTGATCCAGGCCGACATCACTGATGCCGCCAGTCTGCAGCAATTGGCCACCGTTAAGCCGGAAATTCTGCTGTATTGCGTTGCTGCCGATGCGCAGACCGACGAGAGTTACAAGGCGCATTATGTCGAAGGCCTGCGCAATGTATTGGCCGTGTTGAAACCATGCAAGTCCTTGCGCCATGTCTTTTTCGTTTCCAGTACGCGGGTTTATGGCCGGCAGACCGATGACTGGCTGGATGAGAACAGTCCGGCACAGCCTTCCGACTTTGGCGGTCAGCGGTTGCAGGAAGCGGAGTCCCTGCTGAATACGTTCGATATCCCTCACACCATACTGAGACTTTCCGGCATCTATGGACCCGGCAGGACACGCTTGCTGCATCTGGCCATGACTCCACAGGCATGGCCATCAAACAACAGCTGGACCAATCGGATTCATCGGGATGATGCCGCTGCGTTCATCGCGCATTGTGTGACAAAGGTAGACATGGGCGAGGTGTTGGCACAGGTTTACCTGGTGACGGACAGCCAACCGGTGCCGCAGTATGAAGTGCTGCAATGGCTGGCAGGAAAACAGGGTGTGGATATGACGGCAGTAGCGATACCACCGATTGCAGGTGGCAAGCGTTTGAGTAATCGGCGCATGCTCGATAGTGGCTTTAGTCTGCGCTATCCCGATTACCAGACGGGTTACGGCCAGTTGCTGGCGTCAGAAAGCTCTTTCAGGCGCTAACGATACAATCCATCAAAGCCTGCAGATGTTCTTTCTGTGTAAACGGATTCATCAGTGTCGTGCGCAGCCATAACTTGCCATGCAGTTCGACCTGGGTCAGGTGGAACTGGCCGCTTTCGACGATTCTTTTCCTCAAATCGGCCTGATGTCGGTTCGACTCTTCGCCTGACACACCTTTTGTCAGATGACGGAAGCAGACGATATTGGTTTGCGGCATCATCAGCAGCTCAAAATCAGGATGTACCTGCAGCATTCCGGCAAACATCTGCGCCTTGGCGAATGCTTCATCGACCAGGGTCGCCATACCTTCAACCCCGTAGAGCGAGAATGCCGTCCACAACTTCAGGGCCATCATGCGTTTGGTGCATTCCAGTGTGCGGTAGCTGACGTTGTAGGTTTCGACTTCGTGATTTTTGCCCTGGAACAGGTAGGAAGCATCCTGTGCAAAGGCCAGATAGCTGTCTTGCGCTGACCTGAAGAGTACGGCCGATACGGTGGCCGGCATGTAGAGCAGTTTGTGGCCGTCCCAGATGACGGAATCTGCATGCTCCAAGCCTTGCAGCAGGTCACGATGCCGGGCCGATAGCAGGGCAGATGCGCCGTGTGCACCATCCACATGCAGCCAGAGTTTGTGTGCCCGGCAGTATTCGCCGATTTCCTGCAAGGGGTCGACGCTGCCGGTGGCGGTACAGGCAGCGTTGGCAACCACTGCCATTACCGTTTCCTGCTTGCTCAGGCAATCCTGATGGGCGCGTGCAATGCCTGCAGGTAGCATGCGCCCCTGCGAGTCGGTATGAATCCGGATGACCGCATCGGTGCCCAGACCCATGATGCCGGCCGCGCGTGAGATCGAATAATGGCTGTGCTCCGAAGCAAGGATGCGTAAAGGACGCTGTGCAGCAACGCCGTGCTTCCAGATGTTGCTGCCGGTGGCGTGCTGGCGTGCTGCCAGCAGCGCCGTCAGGTTTGCCTGGGCGCCGCCCGAGGTGAGGACGCCGTTGACTTCCTGCATTTGCCAGCCGATCAGCGTGCTCAGCCAGCGTATGACCTGGCGTTCCAGCATGGTGGCGCTGGGTCCGGTCTCGTAGACCGCCATGGCCTGGTTGGTCAGTGAAGCCACCAAGTCGCACAAGGCGGCGACAGGCAGTGGTGTCGCAACCTGATGCCCCAGGTTCTGCGGGTGATGGATAGCCAGGTTGCCCGGCAGGATGTCAGCTTCCAGTTTTTTCAGCAGAGCCTTCAGATCCAGTGTTGCTTGCTGAGGCAGTGGCGCTTGCCAAGACTTGTCCTCGGTCGACGGTTGACGCCAGTTCAATACCGGACGCTGCGCGCTCAGGCTACGTTGCAGTTCTTCCGCCAGCAGGTCTATCAGCTCATGGCCGACAGTGCGGAAACTCTCTGCATCAAACATGCTGTCGAGTATGGTTTTACTGTCTGTCATCTTGATGGCTGTCATCTCGACTCCAGTGACCTTGTCCTGAACCAGCCGGTCAGGCTGATGCGTGTGCGCTGTGCGGGCAGGACTTCATGGTAGAACCTGCCGGACAGGAACAGGGCGAGCCGACCACCCAGAGGAGCGATATCGACAAAGACTGCGTTCTCACTTTCATTCAGGTAAAGCCGCAATGCGCCGCCGTCATCCTGCTGCCAGTCGTCGTTGAGATACAGCACTGCAGTGATCTGACGTTCCTGCTGCCCCTTGAACTGGTCAAGATGTTTCAGGTAGACCGCACCGGGATCATATACGGCGAAATGGCATTCGAATTCGAACAGGCCGAGAAAGAAACAGTGATTGAGCTGTTCCTGCAGTGCCTGCATTGTGTGCAGGTAATCGGTCTGTTCTGGCGTCTGCCCTGCGTCATCAAGCCAGTAGATGGAATCGCCCCGGACTTCGCTGATGATTCTGTTTGTCTCGTCCTTGCCGATGCTGGCCTGATGCATGATGCCGGCATCGCGTAGTCTGATCGCCTGTTGCTGCAAGGCCGCTATCATTGGTGGCGGCAGGTAGTTGTCGATAATGGTGTAACCGTGTTCAGCCAGCGCTTCGAGCTGATGATTGGTGATTGTGTCGCAGGTGATGGTGGTGTGCATGATGGGTAATTGAATGTGTAGGGCGAGATTATACTGCCAGTGTCCGTGCTTTTTGTTTGCTTCCGTAGCAGCAATGCGCTAGAATGCGCACCTCTTTGCTTTTTGAACAAAGCAGGCGCGTAGCTCAGCTGGTTAGAGCACCACCTTGACATGGTGGGGGTCGTTGGTTCGAGTCCAATCGCGCCTACCAAATTCAGATCCAAAACCCACAAAAGCCGTTCATCGGCTTTTGTCGTTTCAGGGTCTTAACGATGAGACAGGACAGCATGCCAGTTATCCGTTTGCCAGATGGTTCCGAGCGCAATTTCGATCAGCCGGTTACCGTCGCCGATGTGGCGATGAGCATCGGTGCTGGTCTGGCCAAGGCTGCGCTGGCAGGCAAGGTCAATGGCAAGGTGGTGGACACCAGTTACCTGATCGAGTCGGATGCGGATCTGGCCATCATCACCGACAAGAGCCCTGAAGGTCTCGAAATCATCCGTCACTCCACTGCGCATTTGCTGGCATATGCAGTGAAAGAGCTGTTCCCGGAAGCGCAGGTGACCATCGGTCCCGTCATCGAGAACGGTTTCTACTACGACTTTTCCTATCATCGCCCATTTACTCCGGAAGACCTGCAGGTCATCGAGAAGAAGATGGTCGAACTGGCGAAGAAGGACGAGCCGGTCAGCCGCAAGGTATTGCCGCGCGATGAGGCTGTGGCCTACTTCAAATCCATAGGCGAGCATTACAAGGCCGAGATCATCGCATCGATTCCGGCAAACGAAGATGTTTCGCTCTACACTGAGGGCAATTTCACCGACCTCTGCCGTGGCCCACATGTGCCATCCACCGGCAAGCTCAAGGCCTTCAAGCTGATGAAGCTGGCAGGTGCCTACTGGCGAGGCGATTCCAATAACGAGATGCTGCAACGCATCTACGGTACTGCCTGGACGAAGAAGGAAGACCTCGAGCAGTATCTGCATATGCTGGAAGAAGCCGAGAAACGAGACCATCGCAAACTGGGCAAGCAGCTCGATTTCTTCCATATGCAGGATGAGGCGCCAGGCATGGTGTTCTGGCATCCGCGCGGCTGGTCGCTGTGGCAGGAAATCGAACAGTACATGCGTGCCAAGTTCGTCGAATACGATTATCAGGAAGTGCGCACACCGACCATCATGGACCGCTCCCTGTGGGAGAAATCCGGCCACTGGGAAAACTACCGCGAGAACATGTTCACCACGGCGTCCGAAAACCGTGATTACGCGGTGAAGCCGATGAACTGTCCGGGTCATGTGCAGATTTTCAACAGCGGTTTGCACAGCTATCGCGATTTGCCCTTGCGCCTGGCCGAGTTCGGTTCCTGCCATCGCAACGAACCGTCCGGTGCCTTGCACGGCCTGATGCGCGTGCGCGGTTTCACGCAGGATGACGCGCACATCTTCTGTACCGAGGAGCAGATCGAGGCGGAAGTCGCCGACTTCATTGCCATGCTGTATGAGGTATACAACGACTTCGGTTTCAGTGATGTATTGGTCAAGCTGTCTACCCGTCCGGAAAAGCGTGTCGGCTCTGATGAAACCTGGGATCAGGCGGAGCAGGCGCTGGCCGCCGCGCTGGAGCAGAATAATCTGCAATATGATCTGCAGCCGGGCGAAGGTGCGTTCTACGGCCCCAAGATCGAGTTCACGCTGAAAGACAGTCTGGGTCGCCTGTGGCAGGTCGGTACCATTCAGCTGGATTTCAACCTGCCGGTCAGGCTGGGTGCCGAGTATGTGGCGGAGGACAACAGCCGCAAGAGCCCGGTCATGTTGCACCGCGCGATTGTTGGTTCGATGGAGCGTTTCATCGGGATTCTGATTGAGCATTATGCTGGCGCCATGCCGCTGTGGCTGGCACCGGTGCAAGCAATGGTCTTGAACATCACGGATGCACAGGCAGATTATGTCAAGGAAGTGGTCGCCGAACTGAAGAAAAACGGCATTCGCGCCGAATGCGACTTGAGGAATGAGAAAATAACCTATAAAATACGCGAACATAGCTTACAGAAGCTGCCTTATCTGCTGGTTGCAGGTGAGCGCGAAATGCAAAGTAAGCAGGTGGCCGTGCGTACCAGAAAGGGTGAAGACCTGGGTTCGATGCCGATACAGGCGCTGATTGAGCGACTGGCCGGCGAGGTTAAAGCCAGAGGTAGCGCGGCCTAATTATTTAATTTTTGGAGAATTTGCTATAGCTCAAGACAAGGAAGTACGAATCAACGGTGACATTACTGCTCCGCAGATTCGTTTGGTAGGCGTGGATGGTGAACCGCTCGGTATCGTGACATTGGCCGAGGCCTTTGCAAAAGCTGAAGAGGCTGATATCGACCTGGTTGAAATCGCCCCGCAGGCCGCCCCGCCGGTTTGCCGTTTGATGGATTACGGTAAATTCAAGTATGCCGAAAGCAAGAAGCAGCACGAGGCGCGTCTTAAGCAAAAGCAGGTTCAGGTCAAGGAAGTCAAGTTTCGTCCGGGTACGGATGAAGGCGATTACAACGTCAAGCTGCGGAATCTGATCCGGTTCCTGCAGGAGGGCGACAAGGCCAAGATCACGCTGCGTTTCCGCGGTCGTGAAATCACCCATCAGGAATTGGGTCTGGCCTTGCTGAAACGGGTGGAAGCTGACCTGCAGGAATATGCAGTGGTTGAGCAGTTCCCCAAGATGGAAGGTCGGCAGATGGTGATGGTGCTGGCACCACACAAGAAACCGAAGTAATCAGTAAGAACAAAGTGGTAAATGGTTTCGATGCGGCATCAGGCTGCAATGAAACAAAAGGAATTCTGAGTGATACGGCTAAATGGCATGCCCAGGCACTCTTAACTACTCTCAAAGGAGAACAAAATGCCAAAGATGAAGACCAAGAGCGGCGCCAAAAAGCGCTTCAAGTTCCTGGGTAACGGCAAGGTCAAGCGTACCCATTCGCACCTGCGCCATATCCTGACCAAGAAGACTACCAAGCAGAAACGCAAGCTACGCGGTACGGCAATCATTTCATCCACAGACGTCAAGCGCGTACGCGCCATGATGCCAACTCAATAAGGAGATAGAACATGCCTAGAGTAAAACGTGGTGTCATTGCCCGCGCACGTCACAAGAAAATTCTGAACGCCGCCAAGGGTTATCGCGGTCGTCGCAAGAACGTATACCGTGTAGCCAAACAGGCGGTCATGAAGGCTGGTCAATATGCCTACCGTGATCGTCGTCAGAAGAAGCGTCAATTCCGTGCACTGTGGATCGCTCGTATCAATGCCGGTTCACGCGAATTCGGTTTGACATACAGCCGTTTCATGAACGGTCTGAAGAAATCCGCGATCGAAGTCGATCGCAAGGTGCTGGCTGATTTGGCAGTATTCGATAAGCCGGCTTTTGCCAAGTTCGTAGAACTGGCGAAATCCGGTCTCGCTGCTGCTTAAATTCAAGCTGACAGAAAAGGAGGCCGTGTGCCTCCTTTTTTTACGGCATAATTCAGGGCTGAGTGAATCAAGTCCAGGACAAAAAAGACGATGCAAAATCTGGAACAAATACTCCCGCAGGCGCAGCGCGACTTTGCTGCATGCGACACCATACAGGATCTGGAGCAGGCCAAATCCCGCTACCTGGGTAAGAGTGGTCTGCTGACCGAGCAGTTGAAAGGCCTGGGCAAGCTGAGCGCCGAGGAGCGTCCTGCTGCCGGTGCTGCCATCAATGTCGTCAAGCAGGGAGTGGAAGATGCGCTGAAAGCGCGACGCGATGCTATTCTGAATGCAGAACAGGCTAGGCAGTTGGCAAGTGAGTCGATCGATGTCACTTTGCCGGCACGCAGCCAGGGTAAGGGCGGCCTGCATCCGGTCACGCTGACCATGAACCGCCTCGAGCAGATATTCCATTCCATCGGTTTTGAAGTGGCAGAAGGCCCGGAGATCGAAACCGATTTCTACAATTTCACTGCGCTCAATATTCCGGAGGACCATCCGGCACGTGCCATGCACGACACTTTCTACATCGACGACAAGCACGTGTTGCGCACGCATACGTCGCCGGTGCAGGTGCATTACATGCAGAATGCGCTTAAGGATAAAAGCGGACCGCCTTTGAAGATCATTGCGCCGGGCCGGGTTTATCGCGTCGATTCCGATGCCACGCATTCCCCCATGTTCCATCAGGTTGAAGGCCTGTGGGTCGATGAAGAAGTCAGTTTCGCCAACCTCAAGGGCGTGGTGCAGGATTTTCTGCAACGCTTCTTCGAGCGCGATGATCTGCAGGTGCGTTTCCGTCCGTCCTTCTTCCCGTTTACCGAACCCTCGGCCGAGATGGACATGAGCTGGAACGGCGGCTGGCTGGAAATCGGCGGTTGCGGCATGGTGCATCCGGAAGTGTTTCGCCATGTCGGCATCGACAGCGAGAAATATCGCGGCTTTGCCTTCGGCCTCGGCGTCGAGCGCCTGACCATGCTGCGCTATGGCGTCAATGACCTGCGTCTGTTCTTCAATAACGATCTGCGCTTTTTGCAGCAGTTTGGGTAAGTTATGCAATTCTCTGAAAACTGGTTACGCCAATTCGTTAATCCCGCCATCGACAGCGAGGCCTTGAGTCATGCACTGACCATGACCGGCCTGGAAGTCGAGGAAATGGAACCGGTCGCTGCCGCCTTCAGCAAGGTGGTGGTCGGCGAGATTGTCAGTGCCGAAAAGCACCCGGATGCTGATCGATTGCAGCTATTGCGTGTCGATACAGGCGCAGCTGAGCCGCTGCAGATCGTCTGCGGTGCGCCGAATGCACGCGTCGGCCTGAAAGCCCCTTGCGCGCTGGTCGGTGCCGAACTGCCGGGTTTCAGTATCAAGCAGGCCAAGGTCAGAGGTATCGAGTCCTTCGGCATGATGTGCTCCGCCAAGGAACTTGGTTTGTCCGAAGAAAGCAGCGGTTTGCTGGAGCTGCCGGCAGATACGCGGGTCGGGCAGGACATTCGCGAATTGCTGGATCTGGATGACAAGGCCATCACGCTCAAGCTGACGCCCAATCGTTGCGACTGCCTCAGCATACTGGGCGTGGCACGCGATGTGGCTGCCATTACCGGGGCCGATTTGCATCTGCCGCCTATCGTCGAGACAAATGCCGGTCATCAGGCGCAGCAGACCGTCACCGTCAAGGAAAGTACTGCCTGCCCCTTGTATAGCGGGCGTCTGATTCGTGGCGTCAATGCCCATGCCACTACACCGGACTGGATGGTGCGCTGCCTGGAACGTAGTGGCTTGCGCAGCATCAGTGCCGTGGTCGATATCACCAATTATGTGCTGCTGGAACAAGGGCAGCCCATGCATGCCTTTGATGCTGCCAAACTGCGCGGCAATATCGAGGTGCGCTACGCCAATCAGGGTGAAATACTCGCATTGCTGAACGAGCAGACGGTCGAGCTGGATGCCGACATGCTGGTGATTGCCGATGATGATGGTGCAATCGCGCTGGCCGGTATCATGGGTGGGGCATCGACCGCCGTTGCCGATGCAACGACCGATATTTTCCTGGAATGCGCATTCTTCTCGCCCGCCGTCATCGTCGGTCGCGCGCGTCGACTGGGGTTCTCCACTGATTCCTCCTATCGTTTCGAGCGAGGTGTGGATTTTGCCAATACTTTGCAGGCGCTTGAGCGTGCCACCGGCCTGATCCTGGAAATCTGCGGCGGTGAAGCCGGCCCGGTGACCGAGGTGCTGAACGCCTTGCCGCAACGCGCGCCTGTGAAATTAAGAATGAACCGCCTGTGCAGCGTGCTTGGCATTCAACTGGATGCTGATGATGTAGCGGAAATCTTCAGCAAGCTGGGTTTCGATTTTCAGCAGTCAGATGTGGGCTTCACTGTCATACCGCCGAGCTATCGCTTCGACATTGCAATAGAAGAAGATCTGATCGAAGAAGTTGCGCGTCTGCATGGCTATGACAGCATTCCGGCCACTGCGCCGCGTGCGGCTCTCAATATGCTGCCCAGTCCGGAAACCCGTTTGCATAGATCCGTATTGCGCGATACGTTGGCCGCCAGCGGTTATCAGGAGATCGTCAGCTACAGTTTTGTCGATGAAAGCTGGGAGCGGGATCTGCTCGGCAACGATGCGCCTATCAGGTTGAAGAATCCGATTGCCAGCGACATGAGCGTGATGCGCTCTGGGTTGTGGGGTGGTCTGTTGGATGCGCTGGTTTATAACCTCAATCGCAAGCAGGACCGCGTGCGGCTTTTCGAGATCGGTGCCGGTTACGCGGCAGTTGCCGATGGCTTTACCGAGACGCAGCGTATATCCGGCCTGGCTTATGGCGATGCTGCGCCAGAACAGTGGGCGCAGGATGAGCGCGAAGTCGATTTTTACGACATCAAGGCCGATGTCGACAATCTGACGCATGACGCGGCCACCTATGTAGCGGCAGAGCATCCGGCGCTGCATCCGGGGCAATCGGCGCGCGTGATGCTGAATGGCGAAGCGGTCGGCTGGCTGGGCAAATTGCATCCGAAGTGGCAGCAGCATTATCAGTTGCCGCGCGGTGTCATGTTGTTCGAGCTTGATATGGCACCTCTGCTGGCGCGTAAGCTGGTGCAATACAGCGAAGTGGGCAAGTTCCCGCCGGTGCGTCGTGACCTTGCTGTCGTTGTTGATGAAAAGGTGACGGTACAGGAACTGCTGGATACCATGCGTGCAACTGGAATTTCCTTGCTCAGTGACGTCGCATTGTTCGATGTTTATCGCGGCAAGGGTATCGCTGAAGGTAAAAAAAGCCTTGCATTTCTGGTGCTTATGCAAGATACTCAAAAAACCTTGACCGACGTGGAAGCCGATGAAGTCATGGCAAAACTGCTGGATGCCATCGCTAAAAAACACCACGCAGAACTGCGATAAATAACAAGATTTGCAAGTCCGCACTAAATATCAGTAATCAAGCAAGTAGTTGAAAGGTTTTGTATGACATTGACTAAGGCCGATCTGGCCGATCTGCTCTTCGAGCAAGTCGGCCTGAACAAGCGCGAAGCCAAGGATATGGTGGAAGCATTTTTTGAGGAAATCCGTACCGCTTTGGAACTTGGTGACAGTGTCAAACTTTCCGGTTTCGGCAACTTTGAATTACGCCAAAAGTCTGAACGGCCGGGCCGCAATCCAAAGACCGGTGAGGAAATCCCGATCACTGCCCGTCGTGTTGTGACATTCCACGCCAGTCAAAAGCTTAAAAGCAAGGTAGAAGAGGCATATGCAGGAGCGCACGCTTAACGTTCAACTGCCGCCGATCCCGGCCAAACGCTACTTTACCATCGGTGAAGTCAGCGAGTTGTGCGGGGTCAAGCCTCATGTTCTGCGCTACTGGGAACAGGAGTTCACCCAGCTCAAGCCTGTCAAACGCCGCGGCAACCGGCGTTACTACCAGCATCATGAAGTCCTGTTGATTCGTCGTATCCGCGAACTGCTCTATGAGCAGGGATTTACCATTAGCGGCGCTCGCAATCGTCTTGATGAGCACCATGTAGCTGCGGCCGAACATGATGTTTTACCTGTCAGCAGTGTTGCGTCACAAGGTGCAGTTCCGGGGATTGATGTCGCTGCACTGCGTGGAGAGTTGCGCGAGCTGCTGCAATTGCTGCGCGCCTGATTGTGCTTTCCTTCAGTTGTGGCAATCTTTCATTAAACTTCGATAAGCTCACTTAAAAAGCCAATCCCGGCTGTCTTAGCCAGACCTTTTCCGCTATAATTCTGCTCTTGTTTTCGCGTAAGCGGGACATCGGTTCGGGGTGTAGCGCAGCCTGGTAGCGTACTTGCATGGGGTGCAAGGGGTCGGGAGTTCGAATCTCCCCACCCCGACCAAAATTTGAGATTTGAAATAAAAAGCCAGCTATATGCTGGCTTTTTATTTATTCAGGAGGCTTTATGCATAAAGCAGCTTTCTGCCTGGACGGGAACCAGGGCCAGCTTGAGTAATCTGCTTAAGTTCTGCTCCAGGGGAAATTCTGCTGTATTAAGTGCCAAGTCTGGATTGTCCGGGGCTTCATATGGAGCGCTGATTCCCGTGAAATCCTTGATTGAGCCAGCGCGCGCTTTTGCATACAAACCTTTTGGATCCCTGGCCTCGCAATCCTGAATGGAAGTGTTCACGTAAACCTCTTTAAATTGATCCGCGCCAATAATGGATTTGGCAATTTCACGGTCAGACCTGAATGGTGAAATAAATGCTGTGATTACAATCAGGCCGGCGTCATTCATCAGTTTGGCGACTTCAGCGATTCTGCGGATATTCTCCTTGCGGTCGTTCTGTGAAAACCCAAGATCCTTGTTAAGGCCATGCCGGATGTTATCTCCATCCAGGACGTAACATGGTTTTTGAGCATGAATAAGTTTGTGTTCCAAGGCAAAAGCCAGGGTGGATTTCCCTGAAGCACTTAATCCCGTTAACCATATGGTTAACGGTAACTGACCAAATAGTTTCACCCTCAGATCTTGATCGACCTGGCTTTGATGCCACACCACGTTGTTTGAAGAAGCTGTTGTCATATTGTGTATATCCCGATGAATTACAGAGTTAAACAGGCAAGCCTTCTTAAGGATCAAAGAATGCTTATTGTCCTGGATAGGGAATGTTCAACGAGCCTGTAGAGGCTCAAGGAGATCAGGTGACTGCTGGTGGCTGTTATCCTTTCAAGGCTTAGCAAAACCAGGGTAGGTGTGCGTCGAGACTGCGCTATGCGCAGTACGGCACCAAGGTTTCAAGTTGCCCCGAAAAGTATAGACAGTAGGAAAATTGCTGAAATGAGATTTTGTTTTTGTTATGGCCAAACTTTACTTTAGAAAACGGCTTGCTGTAAACATTTGGCGAGTCGTGTTATAAATGCCATCGGATTAAAACAATTAAAAGCGTGTAATGCAAAGCGCTGAAAAGTAACGAATCAGATTCAACTCTGAACTATATTTTCAGAAGTATAGCTGGCAGAGATCGGGGAGCCCGAATGAACGCGATGTTCGCATTCATTTCCTTAATTTTATTCAGGAGGCTTTACCGATGACCGCTGTCCAGTTGCTGAGAGAAATGAAGTCCAGAACAATCCATGCATACACGCGATTGAGCTATTCGCGCAAATGCAGGCTCTATTGTGTTGGCGCCGCGAAGACAGGTACCCATTCAATCGACACCATGTTTGATGACACAGTCAAATCACGGCATGAGGCGGACGATGAAGAGGTTATTCGCAAGATTCTCGAGATTTCTGCCGGCCATATCTCTGCGGCGGATTTGGTATCCTTCATAAGACAGCGGGACAAACGGCTTTGCCTGGATGTCGATTCCTCCCAACTTAACTTTTTTCTGCTGGATCAGTTGTTGCAGGAATTTCCTGATGCACTCTTCTTGCTGACGATCCGGGATTGCTACTCCTGGCTGAACTCCTTTATTGATGATTCGCTACGCCGGCAGCCCAGTGGCAACTGGATCAAACTCAGGGAACACCGTTTCCGGTCCGGCACCCTTGCACATCCTCCACAAGAACAGGCGCTGAAAGAAAAGGGCCTGTATACGCTGGATGGCTACCTTTCCTATTGGGCCAGCCACAATAACCAGGTTCTGGCCAAAGTGCCGGAAGACAGGCTGTTGATAGTCAGAACCGAGGAGATCACGAAAAAGGCATTTGAGATTGCTGATTTTGCCGGTCTGCCCAGATATTGCGTACAGCCCCAGCATTCCCATGCCTTCAGGAATCCGGAGAGATTCCATGTATTGCGCCAGATACCTGAGGATTATCTGGAAGCGAAAGTGAGGGAGCATTGCGGCCCGCTGATGTCGAGGTTCTTCCCGGAGATCAGCTCCATATCCGATGCAGGAATCTAGTTTTGTTAATGTGGCTGCAAGGCATATGAACTATCGCTGTGGTCTACGCCTGTCTCAAATGCCTGTTCTAAAATGGATTGAAACTTAATGCGTTAACGGCTTTTCATCCTGTGGCATTTGTTTGCCAGCTGGAATTTTTGAGCCGAGTGCTTGAATGGCGGCAGGCTTGCCGAACAGATGTCCCTGGAACTGGAAGCAGCCGAGTTTCTGCAGAGCTTCGCATTGTGCTTCAGTTTCGACTCCCTCCGCCAGCACTGAGAGATTCAGGCTTTGCCCCATTTCGATGATGGCCTTGACAATGAACATGTCGTTGGGGTCGATCGCGAGATCGCGGATGAAGGACTGGTCGATTTTCAGTTGATCAAGCGGGAAGCGTTTCAGGTAGTTGAGTGAGGAGTAACCGGTGCCGAAATCATCAATCGACAGTCGGATGCCGTAAACCTTGAGCGCCTTCATTTTTTCCAGAGTGCTTTCTACATCGCTGACTAACTGGCTTTCTGTCAGTTCCAGTTCCAATCTTTCCGGGTTGGCGCCGGTTTCTTGCAGAATTTGCACCACATTTTCGACAAACCTCGGGTTGTGCAGTTGATGGGCACTGATGTTGACCGAGAGGATGAGATGACTGGTTTCCGGCTTTTGATTCCACGCCTTGATTTGGCTGCAGGCAGTACGCAGTATCCAGTCGCCCAGCGGCTCAATCAGGCCGGTAACTTCGGCCAGGCCGATAAAGCTGTTGGGCGGCACAAGGCCGCGCTGCGGGTGTTGCCAGCGCACCAATGCCTCGTAGCCCAATAGCTGTTGGTTTGCATCGACTTGCGGCTGATAGTGGAGGACGAACTGCTGTTGCTCAATTGCTTGCCTGAGCTCCAGTTCCAGTATCGCTCTGGCGGTCATTACCGCTTCCATATCGGGTTGGAACAGACTCATTTTGTTGCGGCCGTTCGATTTTGCTTCATAAAGCGCCAGGTCAGCATGTTTTAGCGCAGCTTCGACCGTCAGTTGCTGGTGACTTAGCAGCGCGATGCCAACGCAGGCGCTGGCCTTGTATCGCAAACTGTCGATCTTGTATTCTTCGTCTGCAATAATGCCCATGATGTGATTGGCTGTATCCTCGGCATGGTGTTGTACCCAGGCTACTTCATGGTTGCCAGTTCTGCAGATGAATGCAAATTCGTCGCTTCCCAGCCGGGCCAGAAAATCGTTACTGGAGGCCAGGTTCTGTAGTCTCTGTGCCACTTGCCTGAGCAATTGGTCGCCTGCTCCATAGCCATGGGTATCGTTGAATTCCTTGAAGTTATCCAGGTTGATAAATAGCAAGGCAGCGCCTCCTGCCAGGGGTTGTTGGCTAACTAGCATTTTTTCCAGCTGGTCGATCAGTTGCCGGCGATTTGGCAAGTGGGTCAGGGTGTCGAAAAATGCCAGCTGATGGATTTCTTCAATAAACTGGCGCTGTTCGGTGATGTCAGTGGAAATGCCGCAGAGGCCATAGATCGTGTTATCTGGTGCAATGAGCGGAATTTTGGATGTGAGGAATACTCTTTTTTGGTTGCCGTTCTGGCTGCGATTGATTTCTTCCTGAACCTGCCGCTTGCCATTCTCAAGGATATCCAGATCGTTTTCATGTAACTGTGCCGCAGTTTCGGCATCAAACAGTTCATCATCGCTGAGACCCAGAATTTCTTCGCTGGTACGCCCGGTCAGATCACAGACTTTCTGGTTGACATACTGGTAACGCAGCTCCTTGTCCTTGATGTAAATATAGGCATCCACACTGTTCAGTATGGTTTTCATCTTGTCTTCACTGAGCCGAAGTTGGGCGGTACGTTTTCGTACCTCTTCCCTCAGCAGGATGACAAAGCCGGATGCCAGCAACAGGGCTGCCAGCAGTCCGGTCAAACCCCACCAGAAAGTGCGAGGCACCAACGGTTCCGGATACGGCGTTCCCCAGCGTTCCAGCGCTTGGAAATAAGGGGAGCCCGGCTGGTTTTTCCATGCCTGCAATCTGCCATCGATCGCTGTTAGCAAGTCTGCATTTTCTCCTTTGGCTGTAACATAGAACAGTTTGGATGGCTGGAACATCAGGTGACTGCCGACCAGATTGTGATCGCCGCTGTAGAATGCACCGAAATGATGATTGACGGCTATAACGTCTGCACCGCCATCGGCTACCAGACGAAAGCCCTGTTCGAAATTGCTGACAGGAACGAACTCACTCCTGATATCGAATCCTGAGAGCAGGGTAGTCAGGTACTCTTCCTGAATCGAGCCCTCCAGGATAGCGATGCGTTTGCCGGCCAGGTCGTGCATGGATTCGATCTCGACATTCCGGCGGCGGTAGATTTGCGACCAGCTGTGCAGGGCAGGTATCTGATGGAAATCCAGATTGATGTTCCTGCTGTCGGTGTAGGCGACGTCAGGCATCAAATCGATGCGCCCGTCCTTGATGCCATTCAGGCAATCTTCCCATTCGCAAGGCACTGCCGAGATTTTCCAGTGCTCGGCCTGTGCGATTTCCTGCAGCAGATCGCCGAGGATGCCGCTTGGCAATCCATCTTTTCCTTGCATGAGTTTTGGCGGGTTCTCATAGATGCCGACGCGAACCACACGCTCCGCTGCAGTTACGGAAAAAGTGGGCAGCAGTGTCAGCAACAGAATCAGGCGAGCGAGCTTGTGCATGTCTTACATCCGGTATTTACAGTCAGAATACACCAGAATTCCTGGTTCCCGAGAGTTGAGCATTTCATTCGTCGTACCGCGGATATTCGAGTCCTGATGTTCAGAAATAAAAATTGAGGCTGCCGTAAAGTGACCAGTCGTATTGTGTGTAGCTTTTGCTGATGGCCTTGCTGAAGCCGATGGTCAGATGCTGATGCTCGGTCAGGTCGCGGATCAGCATGACGTCGACCGGCACAAACCAGCGTCCGTCACGTGTGTTGTAGTTGATACTGTATTCATCCCATAGCCGCAGCCTGGTTTTGCTATTGAGCTGAAAGCCCAGGGTCGGATAAAACTCAATCTTGCGCAGGCGTTCTGCGCTGTCATCCTTGGGATCCATGCCATGCAGGTATCGAACCAGTGGCGAGAAATCGCTGAAGTAGGCATGTGTACCGGCTTCCGGCTGGTAAATGGCACCGACCTGGGGAGCGAGTACCAGCTGGTTGCTGGAACCGACCGGCAGGATAGTGCGTAAACCGAAAGTACTTTGCCAGTGTTCGGCAAGATGCGCGCCCTTGGCCGAAAGCGTGAACCTGACGTTGGCCAGATGCAGGTCGGTCAGCGCGAAATCCGGCAGGGCATGTTCGTTGTTGTTATAGAAGCCGGCATCCACTCGCAATGTCGCCTGATGCATATCATTGGATCGAACCGGATGGTAATAGCGCAGTTGCAGCGTATCGCGGTAGCTGTCATCGCCCAGGCGGGTTTTGAAGGCAAACAGCTTGATGACTTCATGTTCGTGCAGGCTGGAGTCGGCACTGGCGATGGCCGGAATCAGCAGGACCAACAATAACGGCAGGCGCATAGGCAGGATATTCCGGCAGATAACCCTGCAATTGTAGCGGTTATTTCGGTTTCCAGTTGCGCAACATCAGCGCGTTGGTGACGACACTGACCGAGCTCAGCGCCATCGCGGCGCCTGCGATGACCGGGTTGAGCAGGCCGAACGCTGCCAGCGGGATGCCGATCAGGTTGTAGATGAAGGCCCAGAACAGGTTCTGCTTGATCTTGCTGTAGGTTCGCCGCGAGATGTCGATGGTATCCGCGACCAGGCTCGGGTCCGAGCGCATCAGCGTGACGTCGGCCGAATGCATGGCGACATCGGTGCCGCTCGACATGGCGAAGCTGACATCTGCCATTGCCAATGCCGGGGCGTCATTGATGCCGTCACCGACCATGGCGACGGTACGGTCCTGTTTTCTCAGCGCCGCGACGGCGGTGGCCTTGGTCTCCGGCGATTGCTCCGCGAGTATCTTCTCGATGCCCAATTGCCCGGCCACGCGTTCGGCACTGCGACGGTTGTCCCCGGTCAGCAACACGGTGTGAAGCTTCAATCCATGCAAACGTTGTATCGCCAGTCTGGCGCTGGGTTTGATTTCATCGCCGAATGCCAGCACGCCGATCAGACGCAATTGAGCGTCTTGCTCGTTCGCCAGCCAGGAGATGGTGCGACCATCGCTTTCGATAGCCTTGACCTGTTCATCCAGTTCGATGGCGGGAATGCCCAGTTGCAGCATCCAGCGCTGATTGCCCAGGTAGACTTGCCGGCCGTCGATCTCGGCCTGCAGGCCAAGCCCCGGCAGGTCGCGCAGTTCAGTCGCCGGGGAGTAGGCAATACCCTGTTTCTTTGCATGATCGATGACCGCTCTTGCCAGCGGGTGTGCGCTGCCATGTTCGATAGCGGCAGCCATGGCCAGCAGATTGGTCTCATCTCCATTGATCGCATGCAAGGCCGTCAACGCAGGTTTGCCTTCCGTCAGCGTGCCGGTTTTGTCGAACACCACTTCATCGATCTTGTGCGCCAGTTCCAGTGCATTGGCATCCTTGATCAGGATACCGTAGCGGGCGGCAACGCCGGTGCCGGCCATGATGGCAGTTGGCGTGGCAAGGCCCAGTGCACAAGGGCAGGCGATGACCAGTACTGATACGGCATTGAGGGTGGCTTTTTCCCAATCGCCAGTGAAGCCGGTCCAGGCCAGGAATGCCACCAGCGCAATGACCAGCACCACGGGTACAAAAACCGCGCTGACCTTGTCGACTAGCCGCTGGATCTCGGGTTTGGCGATCTGTGCGTCTTCCACCAGGCGGATGATGCGGGCCAGCGTGGTTTCTGCACCGATGGCAGTGGTGCGCACCAGCAGCACGCCATCCAGATTCACGGCGCCACCGGTGACCCGGCTGCCGGTTTCCTTGTTGACGGCATCGCTCTCGCCAGTGATCAGAGCTTCATCCACATGGCTTCTGCCTTCGATCACGAGGCCATCGACCGGGATGCGTTCGCCCGGGCGTATAACGACCAGATCATCGACCATGACTTCTTCCAGTGCGATCTCGATTTCCTTGTCCTGACGGCGCACGCGTGCGGTTTCCGGGTTCAGCGCCTGCAATGCGCGAATCGCTTCGCTGGTTTGGCGCTTGGCACGGCCTTCCAGCCACTTGCCCAGCAAGACCAGCGTGATGACGGCGGCGGAGGCTTCAAAATAAAGATGCAGATCGCCCCTGAACAGCATGTAAATGGAAAGGCCGTAGGCCGCCGAGGTGCCGATGGCCACCAGCAGGTCCATGTTGCCTGACCGGTTGCGCACGGCTTTCCAGCCGGCACGGTAAAAACGCCCCCCCAGCCAGAACTGTATCGGCGTCGCCAGTAGCCATTGCAACCAGCCGGGCAGCATGACATGCATGCCGAGCAGGTTGAGAAACATCGGTACGACCAGTGGCAGGCTGAGGACGATGGCGAAAGCCACATGCCAGCCGCCGGTTTGTGCTTCTGGCCTGGGACGTGCATGCAGTGCTACAAGCTCTGCACCATAGCCCGCATCCGCCACGGCCTGTACGATGCGTTCGGTGGCAATTTCCTTTCGCAGTTCGACGTGGGCGCGCTCGGTTGCCAGATTGACTGTCGCCGAGGCAACTTCCGGCAGCTTGTTTAGAGACTTTTCAACCTGGGCGACGCAGGAGGCACAACTCATGCCGCTGATCGACAGGTCGAGCGAGGTTGTGTGATGGTCGTCTTTATTTTGCATGGCGTGTCTCTTTTTGCTTCAAAATGACGCGAAGCGCCTTATCATTTCATATGAATCAGCACTTTCCTAACAACAGGAGTACATGATGCATATTTTTCAGATACCAAAAATGAGCTGCGGCGGATGTGTAGATACTATCAGCAAAGCATTGAAGCAAGTGGACGAGAGTGCAGTGATCGAGTGTGATCTTGCCAGCAGAACCGTGAAAGTCGACAGTGAAAAAGACCGGCAAGTGCTGGCCGATGCCATGAGCAACGCCGGTTATCCACCTGCCTGAAGCGGACCGGCTTTTGCAATTGGCCCTCAGGCTGACAAACTGAAACGCTATGGAAATCGACACCACATTACTGCTCAACTTCATGGTGGCGCTGGGTATCGGCCTGCTGATCGGGGCCGAGCGCGAGCACAATCAGCAGGACTATGAGGACGGCACAGCCATCGCCGGTGTGCGCACCTTTACCATCGCCGCACTGCTGGGGGCGGTCAGTATCACCTTTGATTTCTGGCTGCTGGTCGTGGCGCTGGTCTGTGTCGCCGGGTTCTCCGTGACGGCCTATTTCACCAAGAAAAATGAAGACCCCGGTATGACCACCGAAATCACTTTGCTATTGACCGTGATTCTGGGTGGTCTGGCGATGAGCCAACCGGCGATCGCAGCCGGACTTGCGGTCGGGGTGGCCATATTGCTGGCAGCCAAGGAGCCGCTGCATGGTTTCGTCAAGGTAGTTGTCACCCGCAATGAACTGAACGATTTTCTGATTCTGGCAGCGGCGACTTTGATTGTGCTGCCCTTGGTACCGAATGAGTTCCTTGGACCCTACGATGCGATCAATCCGCGCAATCTCTGGCTGATCGTCATTCTGGTCATGCTGATCAGCGCGGTGGGTCATATCGCCTTGCGTCTGCTTGGTGGCCGGCTGGGTTTGCCGCTGACCGGTCTGGTTTCCGGTTTTGTTTCGAGTACCGCGACCATTGGGGCCATGGGCGAGCGATCAAGGGAGAGTCCATCGCTGCTGGATGCCGCGGTATCAGGGGCGATATTCTCAAATCTGGCGACCATTATTCAACTGACGCTTCTGACTCTGGCGATCAGTCCGTCAACTCTGACGGCATTGGCTGCGCCTTTGGCATTCGGCGGTCTGTCGATAGCCGTCTATGGCCTCCTGTTTACCTGGAACTCCTTCAACCATAGAATCGAGGAAATCAAGCAGTTCGGGCAGTTGGTCAGCGTCAAGATGGCATTGATCCTGGCTGTCACCATTGGCCTTGTGCTGGTCGTCTCTGCCATGTTGCAGGACTGGCTTGGTCAGGCTGGGCTTGTGATTCTGTCCGGGACAGCTGGTCTGGCCGATGCGCACGCACCATCCATATCGGCCGCGTCACTGGTTTCGACCGGCAAGTTGAGCCCGGAGGACGCTGTGATACCGATACTCGTGGCCTTCAGTGCCAATGCCCTCTCCAAACTGGTGATGGCTTTCGTCAGTGGCGGCAGGGCGTTCGCCCTGAAATTCATTCCGGCGCTGATGGTGCAGGTGCTGATGGTATGGCTCGGCTGGTGGTTGTTTAACGCCTAAAACTGCTGCCAGTTCCGCTGTTTTATTGGCGGCAACTATTTTTCCGCAGGCGGCGTCTTCCGTTGCGTCAGCAGGTCCATGAAATCGCCGGGTACCGGGAAGATGATGGTGTTGCTTCTATCGCTGGCGATGCCGCTCAGGGTCTGCAGGTAGCGCAATTGCATGGCCTGCGGTTTGCCGGCCAGCACTTCGGCCGCTGCTAGAAGCTTCTCGGAGGCCTGCAACTCGCCTTCGGCATGGATCACCTTGGCGCGCCGTTCGCGTTCTGCCTCCGCCTGCTTGGCTATGGCACGGACCATGGACTCATCGATATCCACATGCTTGATCTCGACGTTGGAGACTTTGATACCCCAGGTGTCGGTCTGCGCATCCAGCACCTGCTGGATATCGAAGTTGAGTGTCTCGCGTTCGGCCAGCATTTCATCCAGCTCGTGTTTGCCGAGCACCGAACGCAAGGTGGTCTGCGATAGCTGGCTGGTGGCATTCATGTAGTTTTCCACCTGCAGGATGGCCTTGGCCGGGTCTACAACCCGGAAATAGACCACCGCATTCACCTTTACCGAAACGTTGTCGCGTGAAATCACGTCCTGACTGGGCACGTCGAAGACGACGGTACGCAAATCGACGCGCACCATTTGCTGGACGCCCGGAATGAGGATGATAAGGCCAGGGCCCTTGACCTTCCAGAATCGCCCCAGCATGAATACCACGCCACGCTCGTATTCACGCAGAATGCGGAAAGTGGATGCGACCAGCGTCAATATCACTACGATGGCTGTCAAACCGCCTAATTCAAACATGTTGTTCTCCTTACTTCTCGTTAATCGGTGTTACTTCCAATACCAGATCCCGTCGTGCCGTGACTTTCACTTTCATGCCGGGGCTTAGCGGTTCATGGCTATGTACGCGCCACAGTTCGCTATGCACGCGAGCCCAGATTTCGTCGTCCTTGAGTTCCAGAATTTCCCCCTCGGCACCGATCATCTGCTCTGCGCCGGTGACCACCGGACGCTTGCGCGCGCGTAGTGCCAGTCCGACAACGGTAAAGGAAAAGGCAGCGGTAGTTACAGCTACTGGGGCGATCAGGGCCCAGGAAATGCCGTAGCCCGGAATGTCCGTGTCGATCAGCATGATGGAGCCGATGATGAAGGCGGCCAGTCCGCCCAGCCCCAGCGCGCCGAAACTGGGCGCCACCGCCTCGGATATCATGAGGATGACCCCCAGGATGATCAACGCCAGTCCGACATAACTGATCGGCATCAGCTGTAGTGCGAACAGTGCCAGCAGCAGGCAGATGCTGCCGATGACGCCCGGGAACAGCATGCCGGGATTGGAAAATTCATAGATGATGCCGTAGATGCCGAGCAGCAGCAGGATATAGGCAAAGCCCGGATTGCCGATGACGGCCAACAGCTCGGTGCGCCAGTCGGGCTCGATGCGGATCACATTGAGGTCCCGCGTATCCAGCGTAATCTCGCCGTTGACCATCTTCACCGTGCGGCCATTGATTTGTTGCAAGAGGTCGTCGATGTCGCTGGCAATGACATCGATCACATTGGCCTTGAGCGCCGCTTCGGCCGACAGGCTCACTGCTTCGCGCACGGCGTTCTCCGCCCAGTCGGCGTTGCGTCCGCGCAGTTCGGCCAGGCTGCGGATGTAGGCGGCAGCATCGTGCACGGCCTTTTTCGTCTTGGCATCCTGGATGGTCGGGCTGGCGGCTGAGTCTTCGCCATCGGTTGCCGTCTTCGGGTCTTTGGGCAGGACAGGTTTCTCGCTGCCGCCGGCGGGCGCCAGTTCCACAGGTGTTGCCGCGCCGAGGTTGGTGGCCGGCGCCATGGCGGCGATATGGCTGGCATAGAGGATGTAGGTGCCGGCGCTTGCGGCGCGCGCACCTTCAGGGGCGACATAAGTGACGACCGGTATGGGCGAGGCTAGGATGGCCTTGATGATGTCACGCATGGAGGTGTCCAGGCCGCCGGGCGTGTCCATCTCGATGATGATCAGTTTCGCCTGCGCGTCTGCCGATTTGGCGATGCCTCGCAGCAGATAATCGGCGCTGGCAGGGCTGATGGCGCCCTTGACACTCAGCACATGAACGTCGGCCGCCTGTGCGGAGAAAGAGAACAAAAACAGCAGTAACAGCCAAGCCAGTTTCTTCATGTATCAAGTCCTCTCTGCTGAACCGGTGTCCAGCGTGTTCCTGAAACATTTGCAAACCAGATTACATCATAGGCCCATTCTGCCTGAGCACAAGTAGCCTGGTCCTGCAGGAGTGCGCAACAAGCTTAGCTGGCTTGCGGCATATTTAGGCCGGCTACCAGCTGGCGCATGTCATGCCCCGTCGGGTTCTGGTAGACGCGCAGCCCGAATTCAGGCAACACGGCAAAAATGTGATCGAAAATATCGGACTGGATGCCTTCATACGCTACCCAGTCGGTGTCGTTGGCGAAAGCGTAGACCTCGAGTGGAATACCGTTTTCGCCCGGGTCGAGTTGCCGCACCATCTGTGTCAGCTCCTTGTGGATCTTGTTACTGGTCTTGAGGTAGGCCGTCAGGTAGGCACGGAACACCCCGAGGTTGGTCAGCCTGCGGCCATTGGCAGGCGAGGACGGATCGATACTCCTCGCCCGGTTGTCTTCGGCGATTTCTTTTAGTTTGGTCTCGATATGTGCGCTGAGCAATTGCAGTTTGCGCAGGCGGGCAATGTCTTCCTCGCTCAGAAAGTGCACGCTGGTGGCATCAATGAAAACTGCACGTTTGATGCGGCGGCCGCCGGTTTCCTGCATGCCGCGCCAGTTCTTGAACGAATCCGAGATCAGCGCATAGGTCGGGATGGTGGTGATGGTCTTGTCCCAGTTTCGCACCTTGACCGTGGTCAGGCTAATGTCGATGACATCGCCATCAGCACCGTATTTCGGCATCTCCAGCCAGTCGTTGACAGCCAGCATGTTGTTGGCGGAAAGTTGGATGCCGGCGACAAAACCCAGGATCGGGTCCTTGAACACCAGCAGCAGCACGGCGGTCATGGCTCCCAGGCCGCTGAACAGCAGCAGCGGAGATTTGCCAATGAGCAGGGCGATGGCCAGTATCAGCGCGATGACGGCAGTGACCAGTTTGATGCCCTGGAAGATGCCGCGCAACGGCAGGTTCCGGGCTTTTTCGCTGAAGCGGGAGAAGTCTTGCAGCGTGTCCAGCAGGGAAAACAACGTTAACAGCGCAAACAGCAAAATCCATAATTCGGTAACTGTCTCTATGATGGGCAGGGCCGCGGAGTCCGAGTCCAGCCAGATCCTTGCCTGTGTGTAGAGGATGACGCCTTGCAAGGTGAGCGCCGCTCGCTTGAACAGGCCGGATTTGAACAGGGCTTCCTGCCACTGGAGTTGCGCATGCTGTGCAAGACGCTTGAGTGCCCTCAGTACGCCCAGATGCAGGATGATATGGACGACCAGTGCGGTCAGCGCGATGACCAGCAGGATGATGCCGGTGGTCATCATGGGCGTCAGTTGCAAGCCTATGGATTCCAGCCAGTTGAACAGGTGTTCCTTGATAATCGATTGTTTTTGCATCAGTACTTGCTTTGAATTAGAAATATGGGGGCTATGTTGTTGTCCTGCACGCAGCTAGCTGCAGCCTGCCTAAAAGACCTATCTTACAGACAAGCCGGAACCAGACAAGTTTAGTGCCAAATGCATGCCATCAGTCAGCGTCAATTTTCTTGATGCAGCAGATTGGTTATTTCCAGCAACAATGCGGCATGAGTATCTTGTCGTTCGGTATCAATAATGATGGTGTGTTTGAGTTCATCGGTGCCGAAGGCATCGGCGCTGGTCAGTTGCTGCTGCAGGATTTCTGCAGTGGCTTCCGAGGCGTCGTTTTGCAAATGCCGTCGCCGTGTGATGCGTTGCTGCAGGGTGGCGACGGAAGCCGTGAAATCCAGGATGCGTACAGGCAGGGATAGGGATTGCGCCATCTTCAGGAAGAGGTCGCGCTGTGTGCGCTTGAGGAAAGTCGCATCGACGATGACATGAAAGCCGGATTGCAAGGCGATGGCTGCCATGTCAGCCAGATGTTGATAGGTCTGTTCGCCAGCATTTGCCGTGTAGATGCCGTCCTGCGCGGCCGAGCCTGTGTTGTCCAGCGCGGCGAAACCGAACAGGCGTTTGCGTTCGATATCCGAGCGCAGATGGATGGCGCCGATCTCCTCCGCCAATCGCCCGGCATGAAACGATTTGCCCGAGCCGGAAAAGCCGTGCGTCAGCAGCAGCACAGGTTGGGCAGGCTGTGTGTAGCGTCCGGCCAGGGCAATATGCCCGGCATATTCCGCGTGTTTATGCTGTCGTTCGGTGACATTACCCAATTGATGTTCACTTAGCAGGGCGACTTTTGCCCGCACCAGTGCGCGGTAGACCAGGTAATAGCGCAATATGCCCAGCCCCGGATAGTCGCCGGTCTGTTGCAGATAGGCGTTGAGCAGGCGCCAGCTGAAAGGCTCGAAGCCGCGATAGTCGAGGTCCATCAGTACAAAGGCGATCTCGCTCATGACATCGATCCAGCGCAGCATGGGATTGAACTCGATGCAGTCGAAGGGGGTGATGTTGCCTTCAATCAGTGCAATGTTGCCGAGGTGCAGGTCGCCGTGGCACTCACGCACAAAGCCTTGTTGCTTGCGTTGCCGCATTTGCTCGGCTTTCTCTTGCCACTCGTTCGCAACCCAGGCTTGCAGGCGCTCCACTTGCGGCATCTCTGTCTTCGTGTCATGTAGCAGCGGGGCGATGTGGTCGAAGTTCTCCTCGCACCAGTGGCGGATGGTTTGTGGCTCACCATATTCGGAGCCGGCCTCTGCAGTCAGCGTAGTCTGGTGAAAGGCGCTGACGACCTTTGCGATGCCGTCGATATCGTCGCTGTCGAGCAGTCCCTGTTCTGCACGTTCGGAAAGCAGGCTGCCGGCTTCGAACTGACGCATGCGGACCGCATATTCGATCGCAGGCCCTGTGCCGTTCATCTGCGGTTGTGATGGACTGCCGCTGACCGCCACCACTTCAAGATAGATATTGCGGCTGAAGCGCTGGTTGAGGCGCAGTTCTTCCTGGCAGTAGAACCGGCGTTTTTCCAGCGTCGAAAAATCGAGAAAGCCGAAATTGACCGGTTTCTTGATTTTGTAGACATAGTCGCCGGTCAGTAGCACCCAGGAAATATGGGTCTCGATCAGTTCTATCGTGGCCGTTTCGTGCGGATAGGCCCTGGCTGACATCAGGCCGGTGATGAGTGGGTTATTGGTCATCTTGGTTAGGTTGGGTGCGGCTCATTGAGCTGTATGAGTTCTGATCATGCTTTAGATGATACCTCAGGGCTGAAGCATGCCGATGGCGTCGGCAATCGAGCTTGCATGCAGTTTGGCAACGCAGCAGGCACCATCCTGCGCTGCGTGCATGCGCACCAGCTGTGTCACCTGTGGCAGGTTCAGGCGCTCGCCAGTGGCCATGAATCTTTCACTCTTGTTTTTTGCTATATGGAAGCATAGACCGGCGGAATCGATCAGGGTGTCTTCCGCGGTCAGATGCATCGCCTGCAGATGGCCGTCCGACAACCAGGCGGCATGATCCTGCAGGTAGATGAGTTCGTCCGCACCATGCAGCTTAAGCATGGCTGGCCAATGTACCTCGAGTTCGGTGGCTTGGTTTTGTTCAGTCATGGTTGCCTGTTCTGCCCAGATACTTGAGATGGCTACCGCAACCAGCATGGCAATCGGATGCGCCAAGACCCTTGATCAGGATGCGGCCGGCCTGCTGCCGGTTGATTGTGCATTCGGCTTGTGTGAAACGTGCGATATGGATGATGCTGGTCTCCGGTGCGGCAAGCAGGTAATCGATATGCCATCTGAGCTTTTTGTCCTTGCTGCAGTGACGTGCAATGCGCGCCTCCAAGTTGCGGCGGGCGCTGCCGGTGTAGACGTAATCACCAGCGGGAAAGAAGCAGGTACCGAATCTGCCGATTGCGATCCGTGCGTCTTCCTTCAATCGGATGGTCAGCTGATAAGTGATCAGGTTTTCCGGCATCGCCAATTGATGAGCCGGCAGCGACTCCTGCTATCCTTCCTTCTGGAGTCCTGACCGGTTTCTATTGAGCTTTCATGTTATCAACGCGCAGGAAATACTTCTTGGCATAGGCCAGCAACTGGCCGTCGCTCGGATGGTCGACGGTTTCGACGCCGACGACTTTTTCTGCAATGGCGGGGTCGTGCCTGTTCATGTGCTTGATCAGTTCCAGTTTGCCTGTGCCGGGGCCGACAATCAGTATCTCACCACAGCCGGCAACTGCTGCGGCTACCTCGTGCAGATAATTCTGGTCAGCCGCCGCATGACCACTACCGACCACACCGGCTTTCTGGTGGACATGACCGTGCTTGGATCTGGTAGTGATGGTCGAGTTTTCATGGGTGTCCGCATTGAACTGAATGACATGCGCTTCCTGATGGTCTAGCCATACAACTACGTGACTTAAGGACATCTTGTTTCTCCTGTGATTAACAGTTTCATTCTATCTGTAGCGATGATGATTGGATATTGTTTCAAATCAAATGTCATGTTGAAATTTGATAGCGTATCGAGTTTCAATTGGCCTGATTGAAACTGGCGTAAACTAATAGCGAATAATCCGGACTGTCAGGAAATATCATGCAAATCAATCGAATCGATTTCAGAAACTTCATGTTATTTGCGCTGGTCACAGCGGCAATGCCGATGCTGAGCGCTTGTGCCAGTAAAATGGTCGAAGTGCGTCCGGGCTCGGACCGCGTGTCGCTGGCGGATACCAATCAGGTCGTATCCTGCGAGTCCCGCGGCAAGGTCACGGTCAGCGTGCTGACCAAGGTCGGTTTTGTCACGCGCAGTGTCGAGGCGGTGGAAGCGAATCTGCTGCAACTGGCCCGTAACAGCGCAGTGGACGAAGGTGCCGATACGCTGGTACGCAAGGAGTCGGCCAGGTTCGGTGAGCGTACGTTCGATATCTACAAATGCCGCCCCTGAAACGCAAAATTGCCGTAATTCAGGTAGATATGGTTATATAAAAATGGCCATATAAAAAAGGCACACCGTAACGGTGTGCCTTTTTCTTTCTATCGGACCTCTGGAAAGCTTACAGGCTTTTCAACACTTCAATACGCTCGCTTAATGGCGGGTGGCTCATGAACAGGCGTTTGATGCCACTGCCCATGCCACCGGAAATACCGAAGGCTTCCATCTGCTCCGGCAGATGCGGCTGGTCGACCGATTGTTGCAGGCGCTCCAGTGCGGCGATCATGCTGGCTTTACCGGCCAGTGTGGCACCGCCAGCGTCGGCACGGTACTCGCGCTGACGGCTGAACCACATGACGATGGCGCTGGCGAGAATGCCCAGTACCACCTGGGCGATGATGGCTGTGATCCAGTAGGCCGGGCCATGGCCGCGCTCGGTCTTGAACACCACGCGATCGACGATATGGCCGATGACGCGGGACAGGAAGAAGACAAAGGTGTTCACCACACCCTGGATCAGCGCCAGCGTTACCATGTCGCCATTGGCAACGTGACTCACTTCGTGCGCAAGCACGGCTTCCACCTCTTCACGTTTCATGCTGCGCAACAGGCCGGTACTGACGGCGACCAGTGCGCTGTCGCGGAACATGCCGGTGGCGAAGGCGTTCATGTCCGGCGAATCATAGATGGCCACTTCCGGCATGCCGATGCCGGCAGCCTGCGCCTGCCTCTGTACTGTGCCGACCAGCCATTGTTCCACCTCGGTTCGTGGATTTTCGATCACCTGCGCGCCGGTGCTTTGCTTGGCCAGAAACTTCGACATCGCGAGCGAGATGAACGAACCGGTCATACCGATCACGGCTGACAATATCAGCAACGAGCCCAGATCGAGTCCGATGCCTTGCTCATCCAGCACATTGCCCAGACCGAACACCGTGATGATGATGCCGAGCACCAGCATGATGGCAATGTTGGTGATTAAAAACAGAAAAATCCGTTTCATTCAAAACTCTCCAAATTAGAAAACTGCAATAAACCGGTCAATCCGGAATGCGCGCAATGATATCAAAAACAGTATAGACGCGCTGCGCACTTGTACAGGAATTCTTTACCGGAATTCCGAACGATTCGGACCCTGGCGTTAATGACCAGTTCCGTCATGTGCTGCAGATTGTATATGGCGGCAGAATCTGCTGTTTCAATCCTCGATTCTGAAACCGACTTTCATGACGACCTGATAGTGCGCGACCTTGTTGTCGACGATATGACCGCGCGTCTCGACCACCTCGAACCAGTCCAGGTGCTTGATGGTTTTTCCTGCCTTGGCAATGGCGTTATTGATTGCATCGTCAGTGCCTGTTGTCGATGTGCCAACGAGTTCGATGATCTTGTAGGTGTGGCTGGACATGATGTTCTCCAATCGATTGATGAAAGTGCAGTTGATACCATGTTAGGACAAAGTGCAATGCGCTCCATACTCTGGAGTTTGAGGTTCAATGGCATTGTAACGTTCACAATGCCTTGCGTGAACATTCTGGCAAAAGCGGGTGGAAAAAAGCAAACCTGTCAGGCTTCCGGTCAGCTTCCATACCGTGCCATACTGAAAACATGAAACCCGAACAACTCTACGAATTGCTGGCGGAAGTCGAAAGGGAAGACCCGATCGATTATACGGGCCTGCCCTTCGATGCGGATGATCTGCGCAAACTGGCCTGCCTCAATGTCGCCGAGATGGTGCAGGGCTGGGAGCAGATGGACACTAGTGACCGCGAACTGATCATGGCGGCGACGCTGGTGCGACTGGTGCTGGAAAACATGGTGCTGAATGCACGAATCTGCATTCTGAACAATCAGTAAGGTGCTGTATTTGTGATTTGACCAAGCCCTTTTCCTGCCGGAATCAATAACAGAATCAGGCGGGATTCTGATCAAACCGCGTTTTATTCTTCCCTGTAGCGCCACAGTTCTCGCTTGCTAATCGCCCTGTCGATTGTTGGCATGCTCTTGCCCAGTAGTTCGAGGAACTCGAACGAATTCAGCTGATCGATCGATGGTTTTGCGCTGGATATCTTCAGGTAGGGGTCGGCACCGTTGCGCAGGAACAGCGCCACCAGCTCGGGTTCGTTGTAGAGAATGGCTGCGTTCAGGGGCGACATGCCCATCTCGTCCGCCTCGTCGATCCTGCAGCCGGCGGCGATGGCTGTGTTGATAATGCCCAGTACTTCGCCATTGTCGAGCGACGGCCGGTTGTAGGCGCCGGTCATCAGCACGATGGTCGGTGTCACAAAGTCGCCGTCAGTCACATAGCAGCCGGTTTCATCCGTCAGCTGCAGGCCGGGCATGATCTCGTTGGCTGAGCTGGCAGGTTCCTTGTCTGTGGCGGCTTGAGGCCAGTTGGCAGTCGGGAAGTAGGCTTCCAACCCCGGTTGTTTCGGGGGCTGGCCATCCGGCGTCCAGTAGCAACTCAGTCTGCTGTAATTGTCGAGGTCGAGCCGGTGCAGGCAGGTTGCGTTATGGCCGGGCCAGCGCAAGCGCACCACTTCCGCCTCCCCGATTTTCGCATGCTCCACTGTGCCGGTGCCGCTGACAGTTTGCGTACCAATGGTGCGGGTGAGTTCCAGTACGCCTTCGTTCAGCGTGATCTGTGCACTGCCGGTGTAGGCCTCGCCACCGTCCGGCATCTGGCCGACGATGGCGTAGTGGCCGGGCAACATGGTGTGCAGCATGGAAGGTTCGCTGTCGGCCGCAAGTGTGCTGCCGTGAACAGCAGCGAAGAGCAGCAGGCTGGTGGCGATGATCGGTTTGGTCATGTGGATTCCAAACATGTGTGGCCAACTTTCTTGTGACTGGCGCGCGATTTTCAAACTTGAAGTTTCGAATCATTACACCATCTTCAGCGGACTTCAATCGCTGTCGGCCAGTATTGCAATCCTTCGGATCAGCCTCGAAGGCGATTAGTGCTTACTGTTCTTCTGATGGCACAGGCGGTTGCCTGCCCGTTTTCTTTGATTGGTAGGCCGCGTGATCTGCCCGGGCAAGCAACTGGTCCAGGCTGTCCTCCTGACCGTTCCATTCAGCTGCACCTATGCTGACCGACCACTGGATGGTTTTATGCAGTTTACCTTGCAGGCGTACGTGTTCGGAAAGCTTGACGGCACCTGCCAATGTTGTGTTCGGCAGAATGGCAATGAATTCGTCGCCACCGAATCTGACCAGAGAATCATTGCTACGCATACATTTCCTGGTTTCACTGGCAAAGGTTGCCAGTACCTGATCTCCGACCAAATGCCCATAGGTGTCGTTGATTTTCTTGAAATCGTCGATATCCATGAACAGGATGGATAACGGGCTGCGATAACGTTTCGAGCGTGCGATTTCATTTTCAAGCACCTGTGTACCTGCATTCTTGTTCAGGCAGCCTGTCAGTCCATCGTGACGGACCGCATGCCTCAGCTCCTGGTTAAGGCGCTCGGATGCCAACATCAGATAGCTTACGGTCGCGAGCGGAATCATGACGGCGGGTGTGGCTACAAGCACAAGCTGGCTGATGCTGGCATCAAAGATCTCATTTGGATGGTCGATTCCTGAAGTCAGGGTGATGATTCTGAAGATCCTGGCTGAAATCAGGCCAAACAGGGATAACAATAATAGATTCCTGCCTATGCTTTGCGGCAACCTCAAGTAGGTAAAGACAAACTGATCCACGGTTACGATGAGCGTAAACAAGGAAAAAATTGTCATGCGTATGGCTATATCTGGCTCCACGATGGTGTACCAGTAAAAAAGACCAATATAGAGACCGACAAAAACACTCAGGAGAAAGCGGATATCTCGTTGTGCATGGCCGGCAAATCTCCTGGTTCCTGCATTCATCAGCATGAATGCGAGCAGAATGATCAGGTTAGGCATCAGGATGCCGATCAGAGGTGGTATGTGGTCTCTGACAAGAAACAGGCAGAGAGACAACGCGACAAGCAATGATGCCCAGGCCCATTCCTTGAGGCCGTGAATATTTTTCGGGTATGTTTTGGCAATTACCCAGATAACCGCGGTCATTGCGAACGAGGTAATGCAGGAGATAATCAGAATAACTTGGGAAATAGCCACTTAAACAACTCTTGAATTGGATGGCGCTGGCTAAACTAAATAAGCAGGACGACTTCTTTCTCGGGTCGGAAGCACATTTACTGTTTGAGTAGAATATTAAGTGTAAAGAATGGGGAGTGGTAAATTAATTACCTTGCCCAATTCGGCGCACCAAACAAAAACGGCCCACATTGTTGTGAGCCGTTCTATAATCAATTTGAATCAATTTGGTGGGAGATCGGGGGGTCGAACCCCGGACAAACGGATTAAGAGTCCGCTGCTCTACCAACTGAGCTAATCTCCCTAAGGGGCGCAATTATCAGGTGAAAGCCCTTCAGTGTCAACCCGGAAACATGCATTTTTTCAGTTTTGGAAACACAGTCTTGAAAGCATAGCAGAATGACAACCCACACTATTTCCACCCAGCCCTACAGTGACCAGAAGCCCGGCACCTCAGGCTTGCGCAAGCGAGTAAGCGTTTTTCAGCAGTCGCATTACCTGGAAAATTTCGTCCAGAGCATTTTTGACACGATAGCGGCCCCCAAGGGCGCTACGCTGGCTCTGGGCGGCGATGGACGCTATTACAACCGGCAGGCGATTCAGATCATCCTGAAGATGGCAGCGGCCAATGGCTTCGGCCGCGTGCTGGTGGGACAGGGCGGCATCCTGTCGACGCCGGCTGCCTCCTGTGTCATCCGCAAATACCAGACTTTCGGCGGCATCATCCTGTCTGCCAGCCACAACCCGGGCGGGCCGGATGGCGATTTCGGCATCAAGTACAACACCGGCAACGGTGGGCCGGCACCGGAGAAGATCACTGATGCTATCTTCGCCAACAGCAAGCAGATCAGTAGCTACAAGATCAAGGAGGCGCCGGACCTGCCGCTCGATGTGCTCGGCACCTTCGAGCTCGGCGGCATGCAGGTCGAAGTGATCGACAGCGTCGCCGATTATGCCGAACTGATGGCCTCGATCTTCGATTTTCCGGCGATCCGTTTGCTGCTCAACAGCGGCTTCCGCATGAAGTTCGATGCCATGCACGCGGTGACTGGCCCTTATGCGCGGGAAATTCTGGTCAATCGGCTCAATGCGCCGGAGGATAGCCTGATGAATGCCGTGCCGCTTGAGGATTTCGGCCAGGGACATCCAGACCCCAACCTGACTTATGCGCATGAGCTGGTGGAGATACTCTACGGCGACAATGCACCGGATTTCGGTGCTGCTTCCGACGGCGACGGTGACCGCAACATGATTCTGGGTGAGCACTTTTTCGTGACGCCGTCGGACAGTCTTGCGATTCTCGCGGCGAATGCCAGCCTGGTGCCGGGTTATGCCAAGGGCATCGCCGGTATCGCCCGTTCGATGCCGACCAGTGCGGCGGCCGACCGCGTGGCGGAGGAGTTGGGCATTCCCTGCTACGAAACGCCGACCGGCTGGAAATTCTTCGGCAACCTGATGGATGCCGGCAAGGTGACCTTGTGCGGAGAAGAGAGCTTTGGTACCGGTTCCGATCATGTACGGGAAAAGGACGGCCTGTGGGCAGTACTGTTCTGGCTCAATATCCTGGCCATCAAGCGGCAGTCGGTGGAGACGCTGCTCAAGCGGCATTGGGCGCGCTTCGGCCGCAACGTCTATTCACGTCATGATTACGAAGGCCTGCCGACTGAGGCGGCCAACGGCATCATGCAGCACCTGCGTGCCAGTTTTGCCAACTTGCCGGGCAAGGCGTTCGGTTCTTACACGGTCAAGAGTTGCGATGATTTCAGCTATACCGACCCCATCGATGGGAGCGTTAGTACTGCCCAGGGTATCCGTATTCTGTTCGCGGACGGTTCGCGTATCGTCTTCCGCCTGTCCGGTACCGGCACCGAAGGCGCGACGCTGCGCATCTATCTGGAGGCATTCGAGCCGGATATCGCCAAGCATGACCTCGACGCACAGGTCGCGCTGGCGGAGATGATTCGCATCGCCCTGCAACTATCCGAATTGAAGGAAAGAACCGGCCGAGACCAGCCGACTGTGATAACCTGATAGCTCGTTGTGTAGCAAGTGATACGGCCAGCCATGCTGGCCGTTTTTTTGTGATTTTAGGGGACCCCGTAAAACCGTAGCGAGCGACTTGAGTGCAACCGCAAGGGTCATGTCCGTCAAGTGCCCGCTCCTGCGTCGCGACCTTGACGCCACAAGGCGCACGGAACGGAGAACCCGAGACATATCATGTAGATAGGCGAGGGGGCGAGTACCGCGTAACGCAGCAATCGAGGCGCGTAGCAGGTTTTTCGGGGTTCCCTTTAGTGTTCGACTTGCCTGATGGTCATGCTGCCCTGATACAGGCGTACATCCATGCGGCCGAGAAAGGACATGCCGAGCAGCACATCGCCGCCGAGTCCCGGTGCGATCATGGCCGAGACATCCCGCGCTTCCACGCCGCCGATGCGGATGGAATCCAGTCGTGTCATGTAGCCTATGCTCTCGCCGTTGGCCGTCTGTGTCCTGACCGCGGTGCGGCTCTGCAGGTTGAGCCGGTCGGCTACCTGCTGCGAGATGGCGACACCGGTAGCGCCGGTATCCACCATGACATTGACCTTGATGCCATTGATCAGCGCTTCGGCGCGGTAATGCCCGTCCAGTCCGCGCTGCAGTACCACGGTGCGGTCTTCGCCGAGCAGATGCAGCTTGTTCGGGTTGAGTGCGCTGTCGGCCAGATAGAACAGGACGGCGGCCAGCGCGATCCAGATTACCGCCAGTGTGATTTTGCCTGAGCTCATGGTTTGCCGGTCAGCTTGATCAGAACGGCAGTACGGCAGCAGGTGCCGCCGCCAGGATGATGGTACGGAACTGCGCCTGGATGCGTTGCAGCGCATCCACATTGTCCGCCTCAAAACGCAGCACGATCACCGGAGTGGTGTTGGAAGGACGCATCAAACCGAAACCGTCCGCATATTCGACGCGCAGGCCGTCGATGGTGATGACCTCGTTCGCCCCTTCGAAAGTCGCCGATTTCTGCAATGCGGCGATCAGCTTGTGCGGCTCGCCTTCCTGCATTTGGATGTGCTGCTCCGGTGTGCTGACGCTGTCTGGCAAACTGTTCAGCGCAGCGGAGGCATCGTCGACCTGACTGAGGATTTCCAGCAGGCGGGCGCCGGCATAGAGGCCATCGTCGAAGCCGTACCAGCGCTTCCGGCCGTCACGGCTGTCATTGAAGAACACGTGGCCGCTCATCTCGCCGGCCAGTGCCGCGCCGGTTTCCTTGATCTTGGCCTTGACCAGCGAATGGCCGGTTTTCCAGATCACCGGCTGGCCGCCGCGGGCCTGGATCCAGGGCGCCAGATGGCGGGTGGATTTGACGTCGTAGATGATGGTGGCGGCCGGATTCTGCTTCAGCACTTCGGCGGCGAACAGCAGCAACTGGCGGTCCGGGTAGATGATGTTGCCGTCCTTGGTGACCACACCGAGGCGGTCGCCATCGCCGTCAAAGGCCAGGCCGATTTCGGCGTCGCCGTTCTTCAGCGCGGCGATCAGGTCGGCGAGATTTTCCGGCACCGAAGGGTCCGGATGATGGTTGGGAAAATGACCGTCGACCTCGCAGTACAGCTCCTCGACTTCGCAGCCGAGGGCTTCGTAAAGTTTCTTTGCATAGGCGCCGGCGACCCCGTTGCCGCAGTCGACGGCAATCTTCATCTGCCGATTTAGCTGGACGTCGGCTTTGATTTTTGCAATGTAATCCGCCGCAATGTCGTAACTGCTCTCACTGCCCTGGCCTTCGAACAGCTGCTTGTCGAGGATACGCTGGCGCAGGCCTTGAATCGTGGCGCCGGAAAGCGTCTCGCCGGCCAACACCATTTTCAGGCCGTTGTAGTCCGGCGGGTTGTGGCTGCCGGTGACCATGACGCCGCAGTTCGTCCCCAGATGGTAGGCGGCGAAATAGACCATGGGCGTGGCTACCATGCCGAGGTTGATGACATGGATACCGGTCTTGCGGATGCCGCGCGACAGGGCAGCGGCGAGTTCGGGGCCGGAGAGCCGGCCGTCATAGCCGATGCAGATTTGCGTCTGGCGCCGCGCGGTGGCTTCCGAGCCCAGTGCCTGACCGATGGCCTCGACGATCTCGGGGGTGAGGGTCTTGCTGACGATGCCGCGGATGTCGTAGGCCTTGAAGATTTCTGCCGGAATTTGCATGGGTATTACCTTAAGTATTTTGGTCAGTGTAAAGAAAACGTAATAATCGCTCAGCCAGCCAATCATGGGAATCCGTCACGGCAAAACCGGCGTGGCCGCCATGCGCGGGAAAATCCAGGCTGACCAGGCTTGAGACTTCGTCCTGCGTGGGCAGATGATGCTCCGGCAGAAACGGGTCGTTGCGGGCATTGATCAGCAGCGTCGGCAGGCGGATGTCGCGCAGATACGGTCGGCAGCTGGATTGCTGCCAGTAGTCGTCCGCACCATGAAAGCCATGCAGCGGCGCGGTAAACAGGTTGTCATAATCCCACAGGTTGTCGGCTTGTTGTATGCGGCTGTAATCGAAATCCAGGCGATGCTTGCGGATCAGGTCCAGCGCCTTCGGTTGCAGGGTTTTCAGGAAGATTCGGCTGTAAAGTCGGTTGAAACCCTGCCCCAGCACCTTGCCGGTCACGGGCAGGTCCAGCGAAGTCGAGATCGCTGCAGCCTTGCTGATGAAGTTGCTTGCCTGTGCCTGCCGCTCGCCCAGCCATTTCAGTAATACATTGCCGCCCAGCGAAACGCCGACGGCGTAAATTTCACCATGCTCCTGCTGGCGAAAGCGCTGTAGTATCCAGTCGATTTCGGTCGAATCGCCACAATGGTAGCTGCGCGGTTGCAGGTTGGCCTTGCCGCCGCAGCCGCGGAAGTGAACCACTACGCCGCGCCAGCCTTTTCTGCCCACGGCAGCCATGATGCGTTTTGCGTAATGCGACTGCGAACTGCCTTCCAAGCCATGAAACAACACGACCAGCGGCTGTTCGGGTTTGACCGGTTTTTCCTGCTGCAGCCAGTCCAGCTCGATGAAGTCATCGTCCGGCGTCTGCCAGACCTCGCGCCTGTAGCTGACGGCAGGCACGGGCATCCAGCTGGCGGGATAAATGGTCTGTGCGTGTCGGCCCTGCAACCACCAGGGTGAGCGGTAAGTGTTGCGCAACTCAAGGAGCCGCTGACAGGCTATTCGGCCTCATCCATCCAGGCCAGCTGAATCGCTTCCAGTATCTTCTCGCCGCACTTGTTCGGGTCGTCCTCAAAGCCTTCCAGCTCCTGTACCCATTCGAACAGGTCGGTGAAACGGATGGTCTTCGGGTCGATATCCGGAAACTTGTCGTATAGCGCCTCGGCGATGCGCTGGCTGTCAGTCCATTTCATTTTGTATCCTTTTTCAATCAGATAGTCTCAGTCAGTTGATTAAAGCCTGGCTCTCACGTATTGCAGCGGCCATTCCACATCCGTGCGCAACTCGCGCGCGGCGCGTAGCGGCCAGTAGGGGTCGCGCAGGAGTTCGCGCGCCAGCAGCACAGCGTCCGCCTGTCCGGTGGCGAGGATATGCTCGGCCTGGCTCGGCGTCGTGATCATGCCGACTGCGCCGGTGGCGATGCCTGCCTGCTGGCGGATGGCGGTAGCAAATGGTGTCTGGTAGCCGGGCCCGACCGGGATTTTGGCATCCAGAATCAGGCCGCCACTCGAACAGTCGATCAGGTCGACGCCGATCTCTTTCATCCATTTCGCCAGCTGTACCGATTGTTCGATGTCCCAGCCGCCTTCCACCCAGTCGGTGGCGGAGATACGCGCGAACATGGGTTTGTCCTGCGGCCAGAAATCGCGCATGGCGCGTGCCAGGCGCAAGGCCAGACGGCATCGGTTTTCCAGACTGCCGCCATATTCGTCGTCACGCTGGTTGGATAGCGGCGACAGGAAAGAATTCAATAGATAACCGTGGGCGCAGTGCAGTTCCAGCACCTCGAAGCCGGCTTCCAGCGCACGGCGGGTGGAGGCCATGAACTGCTCGAAAATGACGTCGATCTCTGCCAGTGTCAACGCGTGCGGTGTCGCGTGCTGTGGGGTGACGGCGATAGCGGATGGGGCGACTGTCTGCCAGCCGCCATGGGCGGGCGTCAGGTAGTGGCTGCCGTTCCACGGCGTATCGCAGGAAGCCTTGCGGCCGGCATGGGCGATCTGGATGCCGGCGATGGAGCCTTGTCGCTTGATGAAATCGACTATGGGTTTCAGCGCGTCGCGCTGTTCGTCCGACCACAGGCCGAGGCAGAAAGGCGTGATACGACCTTCCGGGCAGACGCCGGTGGCCTCGACGATGACCAGCGAAGCACCGCCGACAGCGCGGCTGCCGTAATTCACCAGATGCCAGTCGTTGGCTATGCCGTCGGTGGCTGAATACTGGCACATGGGCGAGACGAAAATGCGGTTCTTGAAGGTGGTTTCGCGGATTTTGAGCGGGCTGAATAACTTGGACATGGCAATCGATCGCTATGAATTTTGTCGATTGATTATAGCGCGGCTTGCAACAGGCAGACGGGTCAAAAAAAGAACCCTGTCAGGGATCCTTGCAAATCACTGACAGGGGATCGGAGGAGAGTGTTGGGAGATCAGCACTTCCAGCATTAATCTGCAAACTCTATGCCATATAATTTTATCTAATTAAATCATTTGGTTGCAAAAATTATTGCTGAATTGTGGTGGTTGTCTGCAACCAGTTGGCTGTCTATAACCACCAGTTTTTGTTGCGGGTGGCATTGCGAATTCGAGGCAGGATGTCTGCGCCCGGGCTCCTTAACATGATAAAATCAACCCATTTTTAAGCCTTTGGATAATTACCGATGTTTAGCAGAGCAAAAACCCTGAGCGTTGTCGATCCTGAATTGTGGCAACACGTTGAAAACGAGCGTCATCGTCAGGATGACCATATCGAATTGATCGCGTCTGAAAATTACACCAGCCCTGCGGTGATGGAAGCTCAGGGCTCGCAGCTGACCAACAAATATGCCGAAGGTTATCCGGGCAAGCGTTTCTATGGCGGTTGTGAATTTGTCGACCAGATCGAGCAGATCGCCATCGACCGCGTCAAGCGCCTGTTCGGTGCCGAATACGCCAACGTGCAGCCGCATTCCGGTTCACAGGCCAATCAGGCGGTCTATTTTTCCATCCTGAAGCCGGGCGATACCGTCATGGGCATGAACCTCGGTCACGGCGGTCACCTGACCCACGGTTCTCCGGCCAACCTGTCCGGCAAGTTGTTCAATATCGTCGCCTACGGCCTCGACCAGAACGAGGAGATCGATTACGACGAAATGGAACGTATCGCCATCGAGTCCAAGCCCAAGCTGCTGATCGGCGGTGCCAGTGCCTACGCCCTGCGTTTCGACTGGGAGCGCATGGCGCAGATTGCCAAGCGCGTCGGTGCCTATTTCATGGTCGATATGGCGCATTACTCCGGCCTGATTGCCGCCGGCGTTTATCCGAACCCGGTGCCGCATGCCGACTTCGTCACATCCACCACGCACAAGACTTTGCGCGGTCCTCGCGGCGGTATCATTCTGGCCAAGGCGGAATATGAGAAGTCACTGAACTCCAGCGTGTTCCCGAGCCTGCAGGGTGGCCCGCTGATGCATGTCATCGCCGGTAAGGCCGTGGCCTTCCTCGAAGCCTTTCAGCCCGAATTCAAGGTTTATCAGGAGCAGGTGCTGAAGAATGCGAAAGTGATGGCAGAAACGCTGGCTACCCGCGGCTTGCGCATCATTTCCGGTCGTACCGAATCGCATGTGTTCCTCGTTGACCTGCGTCCCAAGGGGCTGACCGGAAAGGCGGCCGATGCGCTGCTGGGTCAGGCGCACATCACGGTCAACAAGAACTCGATTCCCAACGATCCGGAAAGCCCGTTCGTCACTTCCGGTATCCGTATCGGTTCGCCGGCCATCACCACGCGCGGTTTCAGGGAAGAAGAAGCGAAGCAGGTCGCCAACCTGATAGCCGATATTCTGGATAATCCGGAGAACGAAGATGTCATCGCCGCCACCCGTGAAAAGGTGCAGGCATTGACCTCACGTTTCCCGGTTTACGGCCACTAGGCTATCCGGAGCAGCATGGGCTGTCCTGCCTGCGGTCTTGAGCACGGCCTGCCAGAGGCAGATATACCGCTGGCGGATGTGCCCAATCTTGGCAAGGTCAGCGCAGGCTGGCTGCAACAGGTCGGTCTGCGTACCTTCGCCGATCTGCAGGCGATGGGCTCGGTGCGCGCTTGGCTGTTGATTGAGGCGCTTGGTATCAAGCCCAGCCTGAATCTGCTCTATGCGATGGAAGGTGCACTGCATGGCAGTCACTGGCTGGAGGTCAAGCGCCAGCGCAAGACTGAATTACTGACGCAATTGGAAGCAAGCAGGGAGCAGGGTCTGATATGAAATGTCCATTTTGCGGTGCCGACGATACTCAGGTCATCGACTCAAGGGTCAATGAAGAGGGCAATTCCATCCGCCGCCGCAGACGTTGCGCTGATTGCGACAAGCGTTTCACTACCTACGAGACCGCCGAGCTGCACTTGCCGCAGGTGGTCAAGCAGAACGGCAGTCGCGAGGAGTTCAGCCGCGACAAGCTGCGCCTCTCCTTCACCCGCGCGCTGCACAAGCGTCCGGTGCCGACCGAGTATGTCGACCGTGCCATCGAGCATATCGTGCAGAAGATACTGGGGCAGGGTGAGCGCGAGATCATGGCGCGCAGTCTGGGCGAGATCGTCATGCAGGAACTGCGGCTGATGGACAAGGTAGCCTATATCCGCTTCGCTTCAGTCTATCGCAGCTTCCAGGATGTCGACGATTTCCATGACGTCATCCGCGACCTCGACAAGCGCGAGCAGGAAAACCACAAGGAAGCGCCGCAACGGCGCAGCACCGACAAGGCCGAGGCCGACTGAGCCTAGTCTGATTTCCGGCGACCATCATGAAAGCGATCAAAATCCTCAGCCTGATCTCCTTCATTCTGATCTTCATCATCTCCGTCATGTTCTTCGGCTGGTGGGCCATGAAGGACTATTTTGTCTTCGGCGACAGCCGCTTCGATCAGGTGCAATGGATCACCGCCCAGCCCAGTGATGACAAACCCTGCTATCGTGGCGACATGGCTTTCGACCTCAAACAGCGCGTCCTCCTGCGCGGCATGCCACGCAATATAGCCACCATCCTGTTGGGAAGGCCGACTTGGGAAGATCACGGCCAGATCGAATACGAACTCGGTTATTGCCTCTGGCGCGAACATGGCCTCAGGCTGTATTTCGATGACAACGACAAACTGATCCGCAGCCGCATCGCGCAGCATTAGGGAAGCGCTGATTAAATGGCTATGCGGGCGAATTGCTGCGTTGCGCATCGCCACCATTGATCTGTACAAGCAGATCCGTACAACCAGACATATAGAGTATCCGCATGTTGAACGAACACGATTATCACTACATGGAAGAAGCGCTGGCGCTGGCCGCACAGGGCTTGTACACCTGCATGCCCAATCCGCGCGTCGGTTGCGTCATTGTCAGGGATAGCGTCATCGTCGGCCGAGGCGCACATTTGCGTACCGGCGAGCCGCATGCCGAAGTGCATGCCCTGCGCGAAGCGGGCGAAAAGGCCAGAGGCGCCGATGCCTACGTGACGCTGGAGCCCTGCAGCCATCACGGTCGCACGCCGCCCTGTGCCGATGCGCTGATCGCAGCCGGCGTCAAACGTGTGTTTGTCGCCATGCAGGACCCCAATGCCAAAGTCGCCGGCAGCGGTCTGGAAAAGCTGCGGCAGCACGGCATTGAAGTCCATTGCGGTCTGTTCGAGCATGAGGCGCAGGCACTGAACCCCGGTTTCATTTCGCGCATGACGCGCGGCCTGCCGTTCGTGCGCTGCAAGGTCGCCGCCAGCCTCGACGGTCGTACTGCGTTGGCCAACGGCGTCAGTCAGTGGATCACCGGCGAGGAAGCGCGTGCCGATGTGCAGCACTGGCGTGCACGTTCCTGCGCCATTCTCACCGGCATCGGTACCGTGCTATACGACAACCCGCAGATGAACGTGCGCCGGCCGGACCTGGTCGAGATCAAATCCGGCAAACAGCCCTTGCGCGTCGTCGTCGACAGCCGTCTGCACATTTCGCCGGACGCGAAATTACTGGAGGGTGGCAATACGCTGGTGGTTTACGCGGCTGACATCGAAAACAAGGCACAGGCGTTGCAGGCTGCCGGTGCGGAACTGGCCTGCCTGCCGGACGCCGATGGTCGGGTAGACCTGCAGAAGCTGATGCAGCACCTCGCCTCGCTGGAGATCAACGAGGTGCTGGTGGAAGCCGGCGAGGGCATGAACGGCGCGCTACAGCAGGCCGACCTGATCGACGAATACCTGTTCTATTTTGCGCCGGTGCTGATGGGCAGTGCAGCGCGCGGTATGTTCGGCCTGCCGTCCATGACCGAGATGACGCAACGCATAGAACTGGAGATTCTGGACATGGACAAACTGGGCGTGGATATCCGCGTGCGGGCAAAACGCAGGCGCTGAGCCATGCTGATCGATACCCATTGCCATCTGGATGCCGCAGAATTCGATGCCGACCGCCAAGCGGTCATCGCCGGTGCGATAGCTGCAGGCGTCGGCATGATGGTGGTGCCGGCTGTATATCGAGATAACTTTGCGCCAGTGCTGCGCTTGCCGCAGCAGCATGCAGAGTGTGCCTGTGCGCTGGGCATCCACCCCATGTACGTCGAACGCTCCACGCCTGATGATTTGCAGGCCTTGAAGTCGCTGCTGGACAATCCGCATGTCGTAGCGGTCGGCGAGATCGGCCTTGATTTCTTTGTCGAGGGCTACAACCGCGAAATGCAGGAGTTCTATTTCGTCGAACAGCTCAAGCTGGCCAAGGCTTTTGATCTGCCGGTGATCCTGCATGTGCGGCGCTCGATCGACACCATCCTCAAATATCTGCGTATATACAAGGTGCGCGGCGGTATTGCGCACGCCTTCAACGGCAGCGAGCAACAGGCGCAGGAATTCATCAAGCTGGGTTTCAAGCTGGGTTTCGGTGGCGCCATGACTTATCCGCGCGCCACCAAGCTGCGCCATCTGGCCGAACATCTACCGCTGGAGGCCATCGTGCTGGAGACCGATGCGCCTGACATGGCGCCGGAATGGCTGGGGCATGGAGCGCGCAACAGCCCCGAACAATTGCCGCGTATTGCACAGGTGCTGGCAGACCTGCGCCGGGAAAATATCTCTGAAATCATTGATATCGCTGGCTTTAACGCCCTGCAGGCATTGCCAAAACTGACCCACTTATGCACACCAGCTCACAAGTCACATTAAGTAATGTTAAAAAATGTTAATAATCCAATAACATACAGTAAGTCATTGATTTGTATATATTAAAACACGAGATTAAAAAATAGGCGATGGCAAAAAATCGTTATGGAATGGTAGCTTACATTTTGACGCAACATCAATCCACAAAGTTATCCACAGTTTCTGTGGATTCCCATAAGAGGCATGAGGTCACTGTTGTGGATGTGCTTGCGGCAGCAAATTCCGATCATGAATGCAAGGCCGGACGCAAGGTAAATACAGCATGAAAGTCGCAGGGGAGCATTATCGAACCATCTGGCCGGAAGCTGGCGGGCAGGTAAACGGCAGCCAAATGGTCGCCATTATCGACCAGACGCAGTTGCCGCACCGTTTCCAAACCCTGCGTGTGGATAACGTGGCAGGCATGGTCAACGCCATCAAAACCATGCAGGTGCGCGGCGCGCCATTGATCGGTGCCGCAGCCGCTTACGGCATGGCGCTGGCGGCCAATGCAGACGCAGGCGAACCGGCGCTCAAGCAGGCCGCACATGAACTGCTGACCAGCCGGCCGACTGCGGTCAATCTGGCCTGGGCGGTGGATCGCATGTTGCAGGTATTGCTGGCATTGCCAGAGAGTGAGCGCAGCGCATCCGCTTGGCGCGAGGCCGCTGCCATCTGTGACGAGGATGTCGCCATCAATCAGGCCATCGGCCAGCATGGGCTTGCCATGCTGCGGCCTATGGCAGAAACACTAAAGCGCCCGCTCAATATTCTCACTCACTGCAACGCCGGCTGGCTGGCGACCGTGGATTGGGGCACCGCGCTGTCGCCGATCTACGCCGCGCACGATGCCGGTCTCCCGCTGCATGTCTGGGTGGATGAGACCCGCCCGCGCAACCAGGGCGCCAGCCTCACGGCTTGGGAACTTCAGCAGCATGGCGTGCCGCACACGGTGATTAGCGACAACGCCGGAGGTCACCTGATGCAGCACGGGCAAGTCGATTGCGTTATCGTCGGTGCCGACCGTGTGACCGCCAGCGGTGACGTCTGCAACAAGATCGGCACCTACCTGAAAGCGCTGGCGGCATTCGACAATCGTGTGCCGTTCTATGCCGCCGTGCCGACGCCCACCATCGACTGGAGCATGACGGATGGCCTGCGCGAGATCCCGATCGAGGAGCGCGATGCGGACGAAGTGGCCTATATGACCGGCATGGCAGCTGATGGCAGCATGCAGACCGTGCGGGTGATCCCGGCCGGCAGCGCCGCCGCCAACCCGGCTTTCGACGTCACCCCGGCGCGGCTGATGACCGGCATCATCACCGAACGCGGCATCTGCCCACCGGGCGAATTGCAGCGCATGATCAAGGAGTCAAACCCATGAAACCTGCATCCATGAAAGCAGAACGCGAACAGCTGCTCGCCACTATGCAGCGGCTTGTGCAATGCGGCCTCAATCGCGGAGCCTCGGGCAACGCCAGTGTGCGGGTGGAGGGTGGTCTCTTGATTACGCCGTCCGGCATGGATGTGGAAGCCATGCTGGCGAGTGATATGGTGTTCATGAACATGGAAGGCGAGTGGGAGGGCGAATCGCAAGGTGCGCGCAAACCCTCCAGCGAATGGCATTTCCACCTCAACATCCTCAAGCAACGGCCGGAGATTGGCGCCGTCATCCACACCCATTCCATGTTCGCCACCACGCTCGCCTGCCTGCGCAAGGATGTGCCGCCCTTCCATTACATGATCGCCGTCACCGGCGGCAACACCATCCGCTGTGCGCCCTATGCTCTGTTCGGCACGCCAGCGCTGTCAGAGGCTGCATTAAAGGCATTGGAAGGCCACCGCGCCTGCCTGCTCGCCAACCACGGCATGATCGCCCTGGGCGGGGATTTGAAGGAGGCTTTCGATGTGGCAGTGGAAGTCGAGGCGCTGTGTGAGCAATACCTGCGTGCGCTGCAGGTGGGTGAGCCGGTTTTATTGAGTCCGCAGGAAATGGCTGAGGTGTTTGAGCAGTTCAGGGGGTATGGGAAGTGGGCGGAGTAGTAAAGCTATCGTCGCAGCAGTTGCGGTGGGCAACGCTCCGTTCTTGCCTACCCTACTTGGTTAGTTGGCTGCTACCGATTGACGGCGCTTCGTGGAATTATGGGTTGGGTGTCACCAGTCTCAAAAGACGTTCATTGAGGATGAGATCTTTTAGCGAGTTCCTCGGCTAAGAAGCCCGTTAGTCGAGCTTCATTGAGAGATACGGTTAGAACGCGAATTTCTTCTCCTAGGATCTGTAACTCTTCGACGGTTGGAAGGGCTTGCCAACAATGGTCCTTTCTTTGACGGAAGGTTTCTCCGTCAAGCTCTTTACCCCAAATGCTATGAATCAGATCATTTCTCTTTTCAGTTGCGCGTTTGCATCGTTCGAGAATTGCTTGCAGTTTTAGCAGCGTTTCACCCTCACCGAGCCTCTGCCTGGCCAGTTTCTTGATTCGGTCACGAAGATGAGCTGTAGTATCGTTTGCGGTAGCGTCTAACGCCTCAGATACTTCTAACCGCGCCAGTGTCTTGATGGTCATGCGTAAGATATGAGTGAGGTGTTCATGACGTAAGCTCAATTCGCCGTAGGCCGCGAGAAGGTCTTTGTCCTCCGGTACGTAAAACATCATCATCTTTGTCATAGAGCTATCACCTTCTTCGTGATATCTGGATTTATGAGCATTGCTTCTCATGTAGAGATTTCTAATCTCTTGATTTTTTTAAATCGTATCAGAATTTATCCATATGCATTTGAACTTACTACGGGTGCGGGCATCTATCATTATATTAATTAGTATATTGTTTGTCTTGCGTTGTGCAATGGGCGGAGCGGCTGGCGACAATTGATGAAAGGATGTCCCATGAAAAGTTTGATTACCCGACTCATATTCACCGTTTGCACTACAGCGATGTTCGCGCTACCGGCACAGGCTGAACCGATTGCCAAGGTGATGGTGCTGGATTATCAGCTGAACGACATGACGGATTTGCCGAATGCGCCGGAAGAATTGGAGCGCATTGCGTATCTTTCATCTACCTACAAGCAGCGCTTGGCAGATAACGGTGTTGAGCTGGTGCCGGTGAACGAGGCCTTGAAGAATGCGGTGGCGAACCAGTCCCCAACTTATCTTTTCGATAATGTGCCGAATGCGGCAAAGATGGCTGAGGGTGGTGGTGCGGATTATTTACTGATCGGTGTGGCGCTGAAACCGACTTATCTCTTTGTCTATCCGCGTATTCTGCTGGTGGATATCAAGACGGCGGAAGTGGTGATGGCGCGGGCCGCGCAGTTGGAAAGCTCGTGGTCTGACCAGAACACGACGAGGCGCACGGCCGAGAAGCTGGCCGACATGGTGACAGAGGAACTGAAAGTTCTGACAGCGAATTAAAGGTTTTGCAATTCCTGATGGATAGCTTGCAGCGCCTGTAGCGGGTCGGCTGCCTGCGTGATAGGGCGGCCGATGACCAGATAATCTGCACCCCAGGCGACGGCCTGTGAGGGGGTGACGACACGGGATTGATCATCCAGGCTGGCGGTTTTCGGGCGTATGCCCGGCGTCACCAGACAGAAATCTTCGCCCAGTTGTTTCTTCAACAGTTGCGCTTCCTGCGCGGAGCAGACGACGCCGTCGAGGCCAGCTTGTTTGGTCAAGCCGGCAAGGCGTAGCACCTGGTTCTGCAATTCACCTTCCACCCCGATTTCATTCAGCGCAGTCTGGTTCATGCTGGTCAACACTGTGACGGCAATCAGCAGTGGCTGGCGGCCGCTTTTCGCCACACCTTCACGCGCAGCCTGCATCATGGCCGTGCCGCCGGAGGCATGCACGTTGAGCATCCAGACGCCGAGACGGCTGGCAGCTTCGCAGGCTTTTTGCACGGTGGTGGGGATATCGTGGAATTTCAGGTCGAGAAATACGCCGAAGTCCTTTGCGATGAGTTTTTCCACCAGTTGCGGGCCGGCGGCGGTGAACAGTTCCTTGCCGACCTTGAGGCGGCACAGCGATGGGTCGAGTCGCTCGACCAGTTGCAGGGCGGAGGCGGCGTCGGCGTAATCCAGCGCGACGACGATTCTTGGTTCTTGATTGTTGGACTGCTGACTCATGCTACGGACTCGCTCGGTTCGGATGGCAGGGATTCCCAGGCGTTACAGGCCGGGCATTGCCAGTGGTAATGTTTGGCGCGGAAGCCGCATTGGCTGCAGACGTAGGCGCTGCGGTTGCCGATGGCATAGCGTACGGTCTGCTGGATAACATGCGCATCCTGCGGTGCTTCGTCCTGTAGCAGGCGTGCCTGCAACAGCAGGTCCAGCGTCTGCAGGCTGGGTTTCTTCACCAGTTCGTCACGCGCCAGCTTGGCGGCGTTCTCGGCATCCTGCTGGGCGATGGTCGCTTCATACAGCACGTTGAGCAGGCTATAGAGTTTGTAGGTCTGCAGATAGGTCTTGAGTAATTCCAGGCCCTCATTGGTCCTGTTAAGCGTGCGGTAGCTGGCCAGCATCTTGGCGGCGATCAGGCCCAGATAATCCGGCTGCTGGAATTCGATGCGCTTCCAGATGGCAATGGCGGCCTCGTGGTCGCCGGCCAGCGCTTCCATCTCGCCCAGCATGACATTGGCGCGTACGCAGTTCTTGTTGGCGTCCAGCGCCTCATCCAGATGTTTTCTTGCGGTTTCGCGGTCATTGCCGAGCAGCGCCTGCACGGCTTGTTCGCAATGGTATTGCGCGATCTCCTTGCGGAAGGGGATGCCAGAAAGGCGCTCCAGCTCGGTGGCGGTTTGCACTGCCTTGTGCCATTCGCGTTCGCGCACATAGATTTCGAGCAGGGCGCGCAGGGCGGGTTGTTCGTAACGGCTGTCATCCAGCGATTTGAACAGTTCTTCGGCACGGTCGAACAGGCCAGCTTTCAGGTAATCCTGTGCCAGCTCGGCGCGGATCGCCAGCTTCTGTGGTTCGGCCAGTTCACGGCGTTCCAGCAGGCTGAGGTGCAGGTTGATGGCGCGGTCGACCTCGCCGCGACGGCGGAACAGGCTGCCGAGGGCAAAGTGCAGTTCCAGCGATTCGGCATTGGCTTCCACGGCCTCGACGAAGGCTTCGATCGCCTTGTCATGCTGGTCGCTGATAAGGAAATTGAGGCCCTTGAAATAGGCGGCGGGCAGCGCAGTGGATTCTGATAACAGCTGTTTGATATCGACGCGGGCAGCAAGCCAGCCCAGCGTGAAGAAGAGCGGCAGCGCAAGCAGCCACCAGTATTCGAATTCCGTCATGATTTTTTATTGGTATCCAGGGTTTTCAGCTCGTGCTCCAGGGACAGCAGTCGTCTGCGTTGGCTGATAATGGGCTTGAGGCAAATGAGCATGCCGATGATGACGCCTGCCAGCAGGCTCGTCAGCAGCATCAGAGATAAAGGCGCTTTCCAGCGGAAGCCCAGGTAGTATTGCAACTCCACCGGTTCGACATTCTTGATGGCAAAGCCGAGCAGCAGCAGGCACAAGATGACAAGTAGAATGGCAAGGAAATATCTCATGGCGCTATTTTACCTAACCCGGATGTAACTCCCTAATGCAGGGCGAAAAAAACGGCAGAGGCTCAATCTTGATTGAAGCTCTGCCGCTTGTCGAACTATATGAATAGCTCTGTCAGTTAAAGACTACTCGGCTAAATCCACACGCTCACGCAACTCCTTGCCTGCCTTGAAGTGCGGTACGTACTTTTCGGGTACTTGCACCTTGGTGCCGGTTTTCGGGTTGCGACCGAGACGTGGCGGACGGTAATTCAGACTGAAACTACCGAAACCACGAATCTCGATGCGCTCACCAGCGGCAAGCTTGTCCGACATGGAGTCAAGGATGGCTTTGACAGAAAGTTCTGCATCCTTGACCACCAGCTGCGGAAAGCGCGCTGCCAAGTTGGCAATCAGCTCTGATTTTGTCATGGCTTGATTGCCTTATTCTTTGTTTTTGCCGTCAAGCTTAGCCTTCAACAGGGCGCCCAGACTGGTGGTGCCTGCATTGCCGGAGTCAGCATCGAACTTCTGCGCTGTATCGGCGGCTTCCGGTTGATCCTTGGCTTTGATGGACAAGCCGATGGTGCGGTTCTTGCGATCGACGTTGATGATACGTGCTTCGATCTCTTGACCTTCCTTCAGCACGGCGGCAACGTCAGTGACCTTCTCCTTGGAGATGTCGGCTGCACGCAGGTAGCCTTCGACTTCGTCTTCCAGAGCAATCACGGCACCCTTGTCATCGATGCTCTTGACGGTACCGGTAACGATAGCGCCCTTGTCATTGATGGCGGTGTAAGCATTGAACGGATCGCTGTCCATTTGCTTGACGCCGAGGGAGATACGTTCTTTCTCGACATCGATAGCCAGAACAACAGCAGAAACTTCGTCACCCTTCTTGAAGTTGCGGATGGCTTCTTCGCCGGTCTGGTTCCATGACAGGTCGGACAGATGGATCAGGCCGTCGATACCGCCTGGCAAGCCGATGAACACACCGAAATCGGTGATGGACTTGATCTGGCCGCTGACCTTGTCACCCTTCTTGTGGGTGGCTGCAAAGTCATCCCATGGGTTGGCCTGGCATTGCTTCATGCCGAGGGACAGACGACGACGATCTTCGTCGATTTCCAGAATCATGACTTCAACTTCGTCGCCCAATTGAGCGATCTTGGCCGGATGTACGTTCTTGTTGGTCCAGTCCATTTCGGAAACGTGAACCAGACCTTCGATGCCTGGTTCGATTTCAACGAATGCGCCGTAGTCGGTCAGGTTGGTCACCTTGCCGAACAGGCGGGTGCTGACTGGATAACGACGGCTCAATGCAACCCATGGGTCATCGCCCAGTTGCTTGATGCCGAGGGAAACGCGGTTCTTCTCTTGATCGAACTTGAGGATCTTGGCTTCGACTTCTTCACCAACGGTCAGCACTTCGGATGGGTGCTTGACGCGGCGCCATGCCAGGTCGGTGATGTGCAGCAGGCCATCGATACCGCCCAGGTCAACGAATGCACCGTAGTCGGTGATGTTCTTGACGATGCCCTTGACCACTGCGCCTTCTTTCAGTGAATCCAGCAGTGCTTCGCGGTCGGCGCCCATGGTTTCTTCCAGGACTGCGCGACGGGAAACGACGACGTTGTTGCGCTTGCGGTCAAGCTTGATAACCTTGAAATCCCATTCCTTGTTTTCGAATGGGGTGGTGTCCTTGACTGGACGCATATCAACCAGGGAACCTGGCAGGAATGCGCGGATGCCATTGACCATAACGGTCAGGCCGCCCTTGACGCGGCCGCTGATCAGGCCCTTGATGATGCGGGCTTCGTTCATGGCTTCTTCCAGATCGAGCCATGCCTGCATCTTCTTCGCCTTGTCGCGGGACAAAACGGTGGAACCGTAGCCATCTTCCAGTTTTTCGATAGCGACTTTAACAAAGTCGCCGACATTGACTTCGATATTGCCCTGGTCGTCACGGAATTCAGCGGCGTTGATCACGCTTTCGGACTTCAGGCCTGCATTGACGATAACGAAATCGGAATCTACGGAAATAACTTCAGCGGTGATCACTTCACCGGAGCGCATTTCCTGGCGAGCAAGGCTCTCCTCGAATAATGCTGCGAAGCTTTCCATAGAGGAAGATGGGTTTGTGGAAACGTTAGCCATTAAAAAATACCTAGTAGTATCCCACCTGGCGGCGGGGAAAATTAAAAAAAGCCATAAACCTTGGGGATTTACAGCGCCACTGCAATTATTCTAACACGTTGATGTTGCTATACAAATAGCAATATCCAGATTCTCTATCGTTGATGCTCGCCGGCAGCATCGAGAACAAAGCGGACGGCCTCTTCAATAGTCAGCTGGCTGGTTTCCAGCAGCCGTGCATCTTTGCATTGTTGCAAGGGGGCGGCGGAGCGTTGACTGTCTCTGGCGTCACGTTGCTGCAAATCATGCAGAATGTCGTGCAGGTTAGCATGCTTTCCTTTTTGCATCAACTGCTTATATCTGCGCTCCGCCCTTGTTTCGGCGCTGGCGGTAAGGAATATTTTGGTCTTCGCATCGGGGAAAACCACGGTGGACATATCCCTGCCATCGGCAACCAGTCCGGGCGCCTGGCGGAAGCTGTGTTGCAGATCCAGCAGTGCCGCCCTGAGTTCCGGATGAACCGCGACCTCGGAAGCACCCTTGCCCATTTCTTCCGAGCGTACCTCGTCGCTGACATCCTTGCCGTCCAGCAGAATTTGCTCACCCTCGAAGCGGATATCCAGTGTTGCCGCCATTTCTGCCAGCGCCCTGGCATCTTGCCAGGAGATATTGCGGCTTTTTGCAGCCAGCGCGACCAGCCGGTACAGCGCGCCGGAATCCAGGTAATGATAGCCCAGCGCCTTGGCGACGCGCTGTGCGACAGTTCCCTTGCCGGAGGCGGAGGGGCCGTCGATGGCGATGACGGGGACCTGTGAAGGGTGAAGGGTGAAGGGTGAAGGGTGGGTTTGTGAAAGGTTTCCCCCTTCTCCAGCCATTGTGTTTGATCGATCAGTCATGAGTAATCGTCGCGAAGCGTTCGAAATAGTCCGGAAAAGTCTTGGCCACGCATTCGGGTTCGTTGATGGTGATCGGTGTGTTGCCGAGGGCGACCAGCGAGAAACACATCGCCATGCGGTGGTCGTCGTAGGTGTCGATGGCAGCATCCGCTATCAGTGTTTCCGGTGGTGTGATCACCAGATAATCGGCGCCTTCCTCGACGATGGCACCGACCTTGCGCAGTTCCGTGGCCATGGCGCTGAGACGGTCGGTTTCTTTCACGCGCCAGCTGGCGATGTTGCGCAGCCGACTTGGGCCGTCGGCGAACAGCGCTGCTGTTGCCAGTGTCATGGCCGCATCGGGGATATGGTTGCAGTCCAGGTCGATGGCTTTCAATTTGCCGGCAGGCGCACTGGCTTCTATCCAGTTGTCGCCGTATGTAATCCTTGCGCCCATCAGCTCCAGTGCTTCGCAGAAGCGGACATCGCCCTGAATGCTGTTTTTGCCGATGCCGTAAACCCGCACCGGGCCTTTGCCGATGGCGCCTGCGGCAAGGAAATAGGAGGCCGAAGAAGCGTCACCCTCGACGTAGATATTGCCCGGGCTCTGGTAAACACTGTTGGCCGGAATGCTGAAACGCTGCCAGCCATCCCTTTGCACGCGGATGCCGAAACGTTGCATCAGGTTGAGCGTAATCTCGATATAGGGTTTGGAGATGAGTTCGCCGATGACCTCGATCTCTGCGGCTTTGCCGGTGAGTGGCAGGGCCATGAGCAGGGCGGTGAGGAACTGGCTGGAAACGTCGCCGCGTATACGTATTGCCTGGCTGACATCGATTGCGGCGGGTGATATCTTGAGCGGTGGAAAACCGGCATTGCCCAGATATTCGATGTCGGCGCCGGCCTGACGTAGCGCGTCGACCAGGTCGCCGATAGGGCGCTCGTGCATGCGCGGTACGCCGGACAATTTGTAGTCGCCGCCCACTAGCGCCAGTGCGGCAGTCAGTGGGCGGATGGCGGTGCCTGCGTTGCCCATGAACAGATCGGCCTGACGGTTGGGGATTTCTCCGGCGGTACCTTTGACTCGCCAGTCGTGCTCAGCCGTCTGTTCAAGCGTGACGCCCAGCAGTTTCAAGGCATCCAGCATGCGATCGACGTCATCGGACGACAGCAGGGCGTGAATGTTGGTTGTTCCTTCGGCCAGTGCCGCCAGCAGCAGTGTGCGGTTGGAAATGCTTTTGGAGCCGGGGAGTGTGATTTCGCCTGCCGCACGGCTCATGGGCCTGAGTTTGAGAGTCTGCATCCGGGTCATGCCTGACGAGGTTTGTTTGTCAGGATTGCGCCCCAGGCGTTGCGCTTCTGGCTGGCGTTTTCGAACATGTCGCGCAGACCCTGTGCATCGCGCTGCTCGAGCAGGTCGCGCAGCTTCTGCAGGGAGGCTTGATAGGCGTCGATCTCCGAGAGCAGGGCTTCACGATTGGCCAGGCTGATGTCGCGCCACATTTCGGGAGAACTGCCGGCGATCCTGCTGAAATCCCTGAAGCCGCCCGCCGCAAAGGCGAACAGTTCTTCGGCGTTCGGTCGTGATGCGAGGTCGTCGACCAGAGCGAATGCCAGCAGATGCGGCAAATGGCTGACTGCGGCAAAGATCTCGTCATGATGACCGGCTGACATTTCGGTAACTCGAGCGCCGGCTTGCTTCCACATTTCACTGACCTTGCAACTGGATTCCGGGGTGGTTTTTTCCGTTGGAGTCAGCACGATATTCTTGCCGTCGAACAGATCTGCCCGTGCTGCCGTGACGCCGCTTTTTTCGGCACCGGCAATCGGATGTCCAGGAACGAACTGGGTAAACTGGTCGCCGAGGATGGCGGCAGCATAGTCAATGACATCGGATTTTGTGCTGCCTACATCGGTAATCACGGTGTTCGGGCCGAGGTGGGGCGCGATGGATTTGAGAATGTTGGGAGTCTGCGCAACGGGCGCGGCGATGATGATGATGTCGGCATCCTGCATGGCCAACTGGGCCGGCGGATTCATTTCGTCGATGACGCCGAGATCGATGGCGGTTTGCAGGCTATCGGCATTGCGGTCGATACCGACGATATGCAGATTCTGAATGCTGCGTCTGAGTGCCAGGGCCAGTGAGCCGCCGATCAGGCCAACGCCGAAAATAACCAGTTTTTTCAAACCCGAGGAATTCAAACCTGAGCAACCTGTGATCAAAAGGCGATTGTATCACGCAGATATGGCTGAATTGATGCCCGAGTTACAGCACAGTGCGGGGAATTCGGATGCAAAAACGGCGCTTCGATGCAGAGTGTTATCCACATTGAAACGCCGCTTGCAGGGAGATGACACTGCATAAGATGTATTTCGATGCGGCTAGTTCAAAATCCCTGCAATTATTTTTGATGCAAGTCCTCGATCGGTCTCCATTCACCATCCCTCAATGCCTCCAGCGGCGAAAAATTCTGTTTGTAGGCCATTTTCCGGCTCTCACTGATCCAGTAACCGAGATAGAGATAAGGTTTGCCCAACTGCTGTGCCCAGTTCACCAGCCATAAGATGCTGTAGGTGCCATAGCTGCAGTTGGTATCAGCTGCTTCATAGAAGGTATAGACCGCCGAAATGCCGTCAGTCACGAGATCCACGACGCTGACCATTTTCAGTACGCCGTTCAGCCGGAACTCGACCAGCATGGTCTCCACGTTGCTCTGCACGAGAAAATTGCGATATTGCTCGACCGTATCCTGTTCTGCGTTGTCCTCGCTATGCCGGGCAAGTTGGTAGGTCTGATAGAGCTTGAAATGTGCTTCACTGTAGCCCACTGGCATGACGGTTGCGCTCAGGTTCCGGTGCTGTTTTTCGGCGCGGCGCTGATTGCGACTGGCAGAGAATTCGGCGACGGGAATGCGTACCGGGATGCAGGCGTTGCAATCTTCGCAATGGGGGCGGTAAGCGAATTTTCCGCTGCGTCTGAAACCCAGCTGAATCAGCCCGCTGTATGTCCGGGCATCGATCAGGTGATGCGGCGCGGCGATCAGCGACTGCGCCAGCCGGCCATGAATGTAACCGCAGCTGTAGGGCGCTGTGACATAAAACTGGATTTTTTGCAGTGCCGCGTCGTTAGGTAGGGTCATGACAGTCCTGCTTTCACTGTTCCCGTATTGCGCATGTATCAGCGATGATGTTCACTCTATCAATTTCGCCAGTTGCAGACAAAATTCTTTTCGCGGGATCTCGCGTGCACCCAGCGAAGCGAGATGGGCCGTGTGCATCTGGCAATCAATGAGTCCGCATTTCTGCTGCCGGAGTTCCTGCACCAGCCGGATAAAGGCGATCTTTGACCCATTGCTGACCAGGTGGAACATGGATTCACCGTAGAACATCCGGCCGATCCGCACGCCATAGAGGCCGCCAACCAGTTCGCCATCGATCCAGGTTTCGGCACTCAAGGCGTGGCCTGTCGCATGCAACACGCAGTAGGCATCTATCATTTCATCGGTGATCCAGGTGCCGTCCTGATCGGGACGCACTACCCTGGAACAGGCCTGCATGACTTCGCGGAATGCCGTATTGAAGCGCACTTCGTAATCCGGTTGTTTCAGGCGTTTTTGCATGGAGCGGGAGATTTTGAGTTCTTCCGGGTAGAGCACCATGCGCGGGTCCGGGCTCCACCATAGAATGGGTTGCCCTTCGCTAAACCAGGGGAAGATGCCGTGACGGTAAGCGCTGAGCAGACGTTCGGCAGAGAGATTGCCGCCTATTGCCAGCAGGCCGTTGGGTTCATCCAGGGCATTCTCGACTGCAGGGAAGTTGAAATCCCGGCCCAGAACCTGGATGCGACCGCCCGGCAGTTGAAGGTATCTCTGGCTCATCAGCAGAAAATTACATCAGCTGTTGCCGCTTGGGAAGGTGCAAATGCAGTAATCAGGTCAGCCACGATGTTGCATCAATTGCCAGCCAGCCTGCTCCCAGTTCTTGTCTGGTTCGTAGGTTGTCAGCCATTGCTCGATTTCCCTGGCTGGCAACGGGCAGCTGATGCCGTGACCTTGTGCGATGTTGCAGCCCATGCGCAACAGCTGTACGCCATGTTCTGCCGTTTCCAGACCTTCGGCTACCACGCTGCGGCCGAACTCCCGGCTGAGGCTGATAATGCCGGCAATCACGGCGCGGTCGTCGTTGTCATGCAGCATGTCGCGCACAAAGGATTGATCGATCTTGATGACGTCGATCGGCAGGCGTCTGAGATAGGTCAGCGAGGAATAGCCGACGCCGAAGTCATCCAGAGCAAAGCTGACACCGAGCTTCTTGCAATTTTCTATGGTCTGCGTGACGCCGGAAATATCCTCGATTACGGCAGTTTCAGTGATTTCCAGTTGCAGTTTCTCCGGGCTGACATCTGGATACAGGTTCAGCAGTTCAGCCAGCCTTTCGGTGAAGTTCTTTTGCATCAGGTGGCGTGCAGCGATGTTGACGCTGACCGGCACATGCAGGTCATGGTGTTGCCATTGCTGTAGCTGACTCAATGCCTCGCATATCACCCATTCGCCGAGTTCGATAATGAAGTCGGTATGTTCGACCTGTGGCAGGAACTCATTAGGCAGACGCAGGCCGGATTCGGGATGCCTCCAGCGGATCAGTGCTTCCATGCCCACGACCTGACCATGCTGCATATTGACCTTGGGCTGGTAATAGAGTGAAAACTCCCCGGCCTGCAGGGCGCTTTCGATACGTTCGCGTTGCTGGCGCTGGCCGCGTGTATAGCGATCATGTTCTGCGTCGAACAGGTGATGGCAGCGGCCACCATTCAGTTTTGCCTGGTACATGGCATGATCGGCATGGCGTAACAGCGTGTCCGGTGTCGAGTTGTCGAATGGGAAGACGGTGTAGCCGATGCTGGCTGATACACTGGCAGTGATGTCCCCCAGATGGAAAGGGGCATTGATCGTCAACAGCAGCCGGCCCAGTGCGAAATTGCATTCCTCGATGGACTTCAGTCCGCACAACAACAACACGAACTCATCTCCTCCCATGCGGGCGATGGTGTCGGATTCGCGCAGACAGCTGCGCATGCGGCCAGCGAACTGTACCAGCAGATTGTCGCCTGTTATATGTCCATGCCGGTCATTGATTTCCTTGAAGTCATCCAGGTCGAAATAGCAGACAGCAAGAATCTCATCCATGCGCTGGGCGTGGGCCAGTGCCTGTTGCAGGCGGTCGGCCAATAGTGTGCGGTTGGGTAGTTGTGTCAGCGGATCGTGGTAGGCCATGTGCTCGAGATTTTCCCGATGCAGCATCTCGGCCGTGATGTCTGAAAAGACGCCGACATAGTGACTCACGCGTTGTTGTGCGTCGCGCACCACGAAGAGGTCGAGCGAGGCGGTGTAGGCTTCACCATTCTTGCGCAGGTTGTGACTTTCACCCATCCAGTCGCCGTCACTGGCTGTGCCCTGCCAGAGCTCCTCGAAAAACTGTGGTTCGTTGCTGGCGAAATTCAGTTCTGCCGGTGTCTTGCCTACGGCTTCTTCCCGGCTGTAACCGCTGATCCGGCTGAAGGCGGGGTTTACTTCTACGATATGTGAGTCTGCATCCGTAATGAAAATGCCATCATTCGCGTGTTCGAATACGCTGGCTGAGAGCTTCATGTCATCCGCATTTTTCTGCAGAGTCTGCAAGGTTTTTTGCAGTTTCTCGCGCATGGTGAGCACGCTGGCCATGAGGGTGCCGGGCTTTGCCGTCAGCTTGTCCTGTTCCAGATTGCCTTCCGCGATTTTCTTTACCACTTCGATGGCTAGGGCGGGGTCGCTACCGATCGGCTCCAGCACCAGGCGCCTGAGTTGCCAAAGAATGACGGCCAGTAGCAATATGCCCAGTAGCGTCGCTTCGCTGATGATCAGCACGGAGTTGGCCCAGCCTGATGTGTAGGCTTCGGATAACGGGTAGGCGACGACGATGCGGAAGCCCCAGTTCTCCAGTTTTTCCTCGACGAGTTTCCAGTCGGCGGGAGGTGTCTGCAGGAACTGGTCGATGATTTCGGTGGGCGCATGCCTGGAGGTGAATATCGTGTGCTGGTTATCATCCAGTACGGCTGCAAATCCGCTGCTCAGGTAACGCGAATTCTCCACGGCATCGCGTATTGCCGGCATATCGACCCTGTAGCCGACATACCAGACCCCGATCAGCTGATTGTGCTCATCTAAAATTGGTTCATAGCGTGCGAGATAGGATTGCCCGAGAATCTTTACCAGTCCCCGAAACACTTTGCCTTGATGAATAGCTTGAATAGCCTTGCCGTCTGGTGCCAGTTGAGTGCCAATGGCACGACTGCCATCATCCTGCAAGACATTGGTCGAGACGCGGTAAAAGTCGTTGCCGGATCTGACGAAAATGGTGGCGGTGCCGCCAAACAGTGCCGTGATGCCGTCGACCAGGGTGTCTGATTCTGCAACCTCGGAGTCGCCGAATTTCAGGTTGGGCAATTCAAGCTGGCCCAGCTTGAGCTCACCATCCAGTTCGGGCTGTCCCTGTGCCAGGCTGCGCTCCTTCAGCAGCACCATGGCAGAGTCGACACGCTGGGAGATGAGCGTGTCGGTAACTATCAGCAGGCGTGTGAGCATATGGGCATGTTCTTGCGCCCCGTGCTCGATAGCCGTGAGGTGTTGTGTGGTTTGCCGCCACATCAGCATGCTGGCTGCGAAAGCCAGTAGCAGTAGTACTGGCAGTAAAAAGCGCCAGAGTGTCGGGATTTTCTTCAGATTAGGCACAACTTGCGGCAGGCTTGGGTGTTCAAGGTGGCTTATTGTTCCATAACCACCATGTGCAAACAAATTTTATTCATGAATCTGACAAAAGCTGTCAAAACCCCGCCAAATCAGGTTTTGAGCAATTCCGAATCCAGAGTAAAATAGTCAACTTATGCAAAGCCTCAGACACATCAACAGCTACCGGCCGTATTGGGCAAAACGTTTCGGTACAGCTTCCGTCCTGCCCATGAGCCGCGCCGAAATGGATGCCTTGGGCTGGGACAGTTGCGACATCATTCTGGTGACCGGCGACGCCTATATCGATCACCCGAGTTTTGGCATGGCCCTGGTCGGGCGTCTGTTGGAAGCGCAGGGCTTTCGTGTCGGTATCATAGCGCAGCCGGATTGGCAGTCGGCCGAGCCGTTCAAGGCGCTGGGCAAGCCCAACCTGTATTTCGGTATCACGGCCGGCAATATGGATTCCATGGTCAACCGCTATACGGCTGACCGCAAGATTCGCTCGGATGATGCCTATACACCGAATGCCGAGGGCGGCAAACGCCCGGATCGTGCGGTGCTGGTCTATTCGCAGCGCTGTCGTGAAGCTTATCCCGATGTGCCGCTGGTGATCGGCAGTATCGAGGCTTCGCTGCGCCGTATCGCCCATTATGACTACTGGTCGGACAAGGTGCGACGTTCGGTGCTGGTCGATTCCAAGGCCGATATCCTGCTCTACGGCAATGCCGAACGGGCGTTGGTGGAGCTGACCCATCGCATGGCGAAGGGCGAGAAGGTCGGCGAGATCACCGATATTCGCGGCACGGCCTTCTTGCGCAAGCATTTGCCTGAGGGCTGGTCGGAAGTGGCCTCGACCAATCTGGATCGGCCGGGCAAGATCGATACGCCGGTGGATCCTTATGCCATGGAGCCGGCATTGGAAAAAACCGGCGCTTCCTGTGCCAGTGTCTCGGCTCAGGCCGCAGAGGCGGAAGCCGGAACCAACGTGATCCAGATCGTGCGCAAGCCCAAGGCCGACCGTGCAATGCAGGTCGTGCGCCTGCCGGCGTATGAAGAGGTGATAAAAGACCCGGTACTTTATGCGCACGCTTCACGCGTGTTGCATCTGGAGGCCAATCCGGGCAATGCGCGAGCTCTTGTTCAGCGTCATGGCGACCGCGAGGTGTGGCTCAATCCGCCGCCGATCCCACTCACCACCAAAGAAATGGATTATGTCTACGACCTGCCGTATGCGCGCAAGCCGCATCCGGCCTATGGCAACGCCAAGATCCCGGCCTGGGAGATGATCCGCTTCTCGGTCAACATCATGCGCGGCTGCTTCGGCGGCTGTACCTTCTGCTCCATCACCGAGCATGAGGGCCGCATCATCCAGAGCCGTTCGGAGGCATCCATCCTGCATGAGATCGAGGAGATTCGCGACAAGGTCGACGGCTTCACCGGGGTCATTTCCGATCTGGGCGGGCCGACTGCCAACATGTATCGCATGGCCTGCAAATCGGAGGCCATCGAGAAGGCCTGCCGCAAGCTGTCCTGCGTTTTTCCCGGAATTTGTGAGAACCTCAATACCGATCATTCAGCGTTGATTCAGTTGTACCGCAAGGCGCGCGATATCAAGGGCGTGAAGAAAATCCTGATAGGCTCCGGCCTGCGCTATGACTTGGCTGTGACTTCGCCTGAATATGTCAAGGAACTGGTACAGCACCATGTCGGCGGTTACCTGAAGATCGCGCCGGAACATTCGGAAGATAACGTGCTGTCGAAGATGATGAAACCGGGCATGGGTGCCTATGACAAGTTCAAGGAGATGTTCGAGCGTTTCAGCAAGGAGGCAGGCAAGGAGCAATACCTGATTCCGTATTTCATCGCGGCACATCCCGGTACCACGGACGAGGACATGCTCAACCTGGCCTTGTGGCTGAAGCGCAACAACTTCAAGCTGGATCAGGTGCAGACCTTTACGCCGACACCGATGGCGATGGCGACGGCCATGTATCACTCGGGCAAGAATCCCTTGCGCAAGGTCACGGATAGCAGTGAAGATGTGCCGATTCCGCGGGCAGGCGGCGTGCGTCGCTTGCATAAGGCGTTTATCCGCTATCACGACCCCAACAACTGGCCCATGTTGCGCGAGGCGCTGAAACGCATGGGGCGCGAAGACCTGATCGGCAGCGGCAAGAAGCATCTGGTGCCGGCTTGGCAGCCGCTCGCTGTGAAGCCTGTGGCAATAAAATCGTCAGCGACGAAACCTGCGGCGGTCAGTGCGCGAACAAAAAAACCGGTCGTCCAGATAAATTCCGGCGGCGGCAGAACCAGAAGCCCAAAAGCCCTGTCGAAAAAGTCGAATCGATCCACTCACAACAAATAGGAATCGCCATGCGTGCTTCTTCTTGTGCGTTTGCCGGCCTCGTTCGAGGCCTTTTTTTCGTATTGCTGCTCGGTTTCATGGCGGTTGCCCAGGCGCAGGACAAGGGTCTGCTGTGGAAGTTGGAGGCGCCCGGCGGCAAGACCAGTTATCTGTTCGGTACCATGCATTCGGACGACAGGCGTGTCACCGATTTTCCGCCATCGGTCATGAAAGCGCTGCTGGATAGTGACGTGTTCCTGATGGAATTGCAGCCGCCGCAGGATCCATCGGTTTATCTGATGAAGGAGGGCCGACTCGACCACATGCTGACCGAGCAGGAATTCGTCGAGGTCATCAAGCTGGCCGATTTTCATTCCATGCATACCGATATTGCGACAACCATGAAGCCATGGCTGCTGGCGGCCATTTTTGACCTGCCCAAGCCGCAGACGCCATATTCCCAGGATGCGATGTTGATGTCGCTGGCACATGGCAAGTCCAAGACAGTGCGCGCACTGGAAAGTGTAGAGGAGCATTTCGGGGTGCTGGACAGCTTCAGTATCGAAGACCAACTGGTGATGTTGCGTGCTGTGCTGAAACGTAGTCCCCAGCAGCGCGAACGTAATTTTGAGGAGCTGGTGAAAACCTATCTGTCTGGCGATCTGGACAGGATCATTGAAGTCAACGCGCGTACCAGCGGAGATATGCTGCCCGAGGAGTTATGGGCGCGTATCCTGAAAAAACTGCTGGATGAACGTAATGTGCGGATGGCAGAACGCATTGTGCTGCAAGCGAATGAGAACAGTGTGTTTGTTGCCGTCGGTGCTGCCCATTTGCCGGGCGATGGCGGCTTGCTGGCGCGTTTGCGCAGTGCGGGCTATCAGGTGACGCCGGTCAGATGACCGGTTGAATGGCCGGTCAGGATCCGGCCGGATGGTTTGCCTGTATCGCGGCCTGATTTGCAAGTTTCAGGATATGGGCGGCAAAATCCGGGTCTTCCCCTTGCAACAGGCGAGGCAGCAGCCGACGGAAATCCTCGCGTTCGCACCATTCGCGCATGAAGTCTTCCCATGACAGCCAGCGTCTTTGCTGTTTGCGCGTCATCTTCTCGTCGTAGCTCAGCAGGTAGGCACGTTCAAACAGGGAAATAAGTATCTCGTAGATGACCAGTACGCGTTCCTGCTGCTCTTCGGTCAGATCCTGCGTCATGGTTTGCGAGCGTAGCTTGAGGTCGGGATTGGCCATCACCAGTTTGAGGAAGTCGGTGTAATCGGCGGTCAGCAACTGGTAGACCTCTTCGTCCTCGTTCTCGCGTTCCTTGCGTTGCTCGACGATGAAGGCAAAGATCGCCATCGGCAGGCCGAAGACGGTGACGATATAACTCAGCAGTTCCCAGGATTCGAGATTCATTTCGTTACGATACCAGTTTCAGGCCGATAATCGAACCGATCAACAGCACGAGAAACACCAGACGCCAGGTCGTAGCCGGGTCGCTGAACCAGAGGATACCGACCAGAGCCGTGCCAAAGGCGCCTATACCGGTCCAGACGGCATAAGCTGTACCCATCGGAATCACAGCGGTGGCTCTGGTCAGCAGCCAGAAGCTGATGACGGCACAGATCAGGAAGCCGGCGGATGGCCAGAAGCGGCTGAAACCCTCAGACAGCTTGAGAAACGTGGTGAAGCCGATCTCGAACAGACCGGCCAGTATGAGTAATGTCCAGGCCATGTTGCCTCGCTATTGCCGGACGTGACGGCCGGCTTCGTAGTCGACCGGGTCACTGGATTGATCGACATAGATCAGTTTGTCGGTATCGAAGCCGAGATGCCGGGCCTGCGCGATCAGCTCCTGTTTGACCGGGTAGGACAGTTGAGGCGTACGGGCCAGAATCCACAGATAGTTACGGTCGGGGCCAGCGACTAGCGAATAATTGTAGTAGACCTTGTCCAGCGCGATGATGTTGTAGCCGCCATAGAACGGTCCGAAGAAAGACACCTTGAGCTTGCCGATATCCGGCCCCTCGACGAAATAGGCCTTGCCTTCAGCTTCCTTCCATTCCTGTTTTTTTGTATCAAACCCTCGGTTAATGACCTTGATGCTACCATCCTCGCGCTTGCTGTAGGTGGCGGTGACACGTTCAAGATTGCGCTCGAAGGAGTGGTCGAGGCGAGCGATCTCGTACCAGGTACCGAGGTATTTGTCGGCTTCGAAGCCGCTTACCGGTTCTACGCCCTCCGGCGTATAACTGCAGGCGGAGAGGAACAGGGCAAAAACAAACAGCAGTCTGGTTTTCATGGTCGGCTTTGTGATGATGGGGTTTTGCTCAGACGCGTGAGAAACCGGTCCAGTTCCGCCGCGAATGACTGGCGGTCGCTCTGGCTGAATGTGGATGGCCCGGAGATGTCGACACCGCTACCGCGCAGTTCTTCCATGAAATTGCGCATGGCCAGGCGCTCCTGGATATTGCTGGCGCTGTAGAATTCGCCGCGCGGATTCAGCGCATGCCCGCCTTTGGCAATCACCTGCGCCGCCAGCGGGATATCGGCGGTAATCACCAGATCGCCCGGCTCTATCTGCTTGACGATTTCATCATCGGCGACATCGAAGCCGCCCGGCACCTGCATAGCTCGCAGCCAGGGCGAAGGCGGCACGCGCAACAGCTTGTTGGCGACCAGAATGGTTTCAATCTGCGTGCGTTCTGCCGCCCTGAACAGTATTTCCTTGATGACGACCGGGCAGGCATCCGCATCGACCCAGATTTTAAGCTTTTCGCTCAAGTGCTAGCGCCCGCGATTGCCGCCTCTGTGTACCGGTTTTGGTGCAAACAGTGCCGGCTGTGGCATGGCCTGGTGGCGAGCAGCCTCCGACATATGTTTGTTGCCACCGTTTGGCTTGCTGGTGTTCTGTTTCTGGGACTGAGCTCTGTTGCCTGCCTGATCGTCACTCCTGGCTGCGCCACGTGCTTGATTGTGGTTCAGAGCACGATCCTGGTCACGCCCCCGGCCATTCTGGCGACGCTGTTCCTGGCCGCCGGCGTTGCTACGTTGTCCCTGGCCTTGGGGGCGTCGTTGCTGCGGTCTTGGCGGCCGCGGCGCTTCCGGCTCGATTTTACTTGGTGCGACAAAACCTTCGACTTCTACGCGGGGAATCTCACGTTTGATTAGGCGCTCGATACCTTTAAGCAGTTTGATTTCTTCATGGTCGACCAGCGATACGGCAGCACCTGTGCTGCCGGCACGGCCGGTACGGCCGATACGGTGTACATAATCTTCCGCTACATTGGGCAATTCGAAATTCACGACCTGTGGTAACTGGTCGATATCCAAGCCGCGGGCGGCGATGTCGGTCGCCACCAGTACACGCATGCTGCCATCCTTGAACTGAGCAAGCGCCTTGGTGCGTGCACCCTGACTCTTGTTACCGTGGATCGCGGCGGCTTCAATGCCATCCTTCACCAGTTTTTCCGCAAGGCGGTTGGCACCGTGCTTGGTCCGGGTGAACACCAGTACTTGTTTCCAGTCATGGTGTTTGATCAAATGGCTCATGAGGTCGCGCTTATGGCTCTGGTTGACCAGATGTACGGTTTGCTCGACCAGTTCTGAAGCGGTGTTGCGGCGGGCCACTTCGACGAAGCCCGGATTGTTCAGCAGGCCGTCGGCCAGTTCCTTGATCTCGTCCGAGAAAGTGGCGGAGAACAGCAGGTTCTGGCGGTGTTTCGGCAGCAAGGCCAGTATCTTCTTGATGTCGCGTATGAAACCCATGTCCAGCATGCGGTCGGCCTCATCCAGCACCAGGATCTCGATCGCCGACAAGTCAACGGTCTTTTGCCCGACGTGGTCGAGCAGGCGGCCCGGAGTAGCCACCAGAATATCCAGCGGCTTCTTCAGGCGTGTGATTTGCGGGTTGATATTGACGCCGCCAAACATCACCATGGATTTTAGCGGCAGGTATTTGCCGTAGGTCTGTACCGACTCTTCAACCTGGGCAGCCAGTTCGCGTGTAGGTGTCAGGATCAGGCAGCGCGGTTGGCCAGCTTTGTTGGTTGTGGGTTTGTTGTGCAGCAGATGCAGCAAAGGCAGGGTGAAGCCTGCGGTTTTGCCGGTGCCGGTCTGTGCGCCGGCGAGCAGGTCGCCACCGCTCAGTACTTGCGGAATGGCCTTGGCCTGGATCGGGGTGGGGGTGGTGTAACCAGCGTCATTGATGGCACGCATGATAGGCTCAGCCAGGTTCAAGCTGGCAAAAGTAACTTCTGTAGACAATGTGTAAACTCCCAAAGGGTTTTATAAGCCAGCCTTATGCTCAGCAAGCAAAACCAATCGAGGCAAACGAATAAGGGATCTGTATGATCGAAATAATGGATCGAAAGATCGGGTAAGAAAAAATGACCGCTACGCTGATTGGTATGGCGCAGGGAATCTGCATTATACGGGGATTGGCAGTTAAAGCCACAATAACCGGATTTAATTTGCTTTTGCAGGATGTAAAAACGAATTGCGTAACGTTTACTTACAATTCAGCTGGGCACTGAAATATTTTAATTACATCATTGCCTTAGAATTGCTTTCAATTGTTCATCTCCCCTTGTAACAATTTATACGCTTCTCCAAGCGAACCCCTCAAACCGCCCGCTAGGGCGGTTTCTTTTTTTTCAGCTTTCTGTATACCGGTCAGGTGCCATTAACGCCTGTTATTTTTCATCATTATTGGCCATCCAGGCAAACAATGATGAACGCATGGCTTCTTCTACCGACATGTTGATCGGTTGTAGCCACTCCCTTGGTACGAAGATGGTGTAGCCGCCGATCATATAGCCCATCGGCAGATAGACTGCCACACGGTCGCCATGCAAGAAGCCTTCCGGCAGACCTGCAAGGCTTTGACGCGTGACCAGTCCGACTATTTCCATATCCTGCCCTGGGATGCGGACGGTGACGACCTGTTGTGACGGGCCTTTTTTGTTGGGGTCGAAATACTCGGCAAAATTCTTCAGTGAGGAGTAAACGCTCTTGATGACTGGCAGGCTGGTGAAGGGCACTTCCAGCAGGGAGAGCAGTTTGAGCGCACGTTCGTTGGAAATGATGAAGCCCAGCAGTACGATGCCGCCGATGCCCATGGCGAGGCCCATGCCGGGAATGTAGAAATCACCGATGATAGGGCGTACCCACCACATGGCGACACCTTCTGTCCATGTCAGGAAAAGGTAGAGCAGGTAGATGGTGAGCCCCAAGGGCAGGGCGGCCAGCAGTCCGCGGAAAAAATATTGGTAGATCAGTTTCATTAACAACAGACTCCAGATGGGCGGCAATCGCCGCCAGGTTCCAATTTATTCCTGATTCGTTCGATATTGAACGAAATTTTCATGACAGGTTCGTTATTTTCTCGGCCGCATTCAATTGCTGCAGCTCGCTTTCCGTCAGCCAACGCCATTCGCCTTCAGCCAGGTCTGCCGGCAGGTCCAGTGCGCCGATACGAATACGTTTCAGGGCTTCGACACGGTTGCTGATCGCGGCCAGCATGCGTTTTACCTGGTGATACTTGCCTTCTGCCAGCGTCAGATGAATCACCTTTTCGCTGATCTGAGTACAGGCCAGTGCAACGATTGGGGTTGGTTCATCGACCAGTTGTACGCCTTCCAGCAGGGCCTTGATCTGGACTGCGTCTATCGTGTGCTTGGCGGTGACTTCATAGACCTTGGGCACTTTCCATTTGGGAGAGCTCATGCGGTGGATGAACTGGCCGTCATCCGATAACAGGATCAGGCCGGTCGTGTCTTCATCCAGTCGACCTATGCATTGTACTCCGCGCGCAACCAGTGGATGTGGTAACAAGCTGTAAATGGTCGGGTGATGCTGGGTCTTGTGCGAGCATTCGTAGTTCGCAGGCTTGTTGAGTATCAGATACGCACGTTCGTGATATTGCCAGGGCTCCCCGTGTACGGAAAAGGTCAGATTCTGTACATCGAGTTCGACGAATGGATCGTCACAGGCCTCGCCATTTACCTCAACCTCGCCATGCCGGATCATGATGCGGCAGGCCTTGCGGGAGCCGAATCCCTGCGCGTGCAGTATGCGTTCCAGTTGCATGGGCATCAGGGTGCTGTCGCAATGCCGGGATCGCACTTGGCCTTGATCCATCGTGCACTGATATCCGTGGTCTGATCGATCGGCTGGCCTTCCCTGGTCACGCCCTTCATTGCCCATTTGCCCTTGTAACTGGTGTTGCTGTCGATGGTCATTTCAAAGCGACCCTGGGCCTTGAGGTCGCCGGTGCACACCATGTCGCCACTGACGTTTTTGCCTGATTTCTTGTAGTTTTTAATGCTGCACTGGTCGTCCGGATTGGCCGAGGGCTCGATCGGTTTTTGCAAGGAGGCCTGCTCCGGCGTGATGCATTGCTGCATAACGGTCGGCTGGCCGCTCAGAATGGACGTATCGATTCCCAGCTGCTTCATCTGGGCGATCTGTTCTGCGGTGAGCTGCGGCATGCCGGCCATCTGCATATGGACAGTGGTTTCCCATTGCCCTGGTTTTAATTGCGGGTCGGCAGCCATTGCCGGGCTTGCACTTAATAATGTTGTCGCGAGTATCAGTATGCGGGATTTCATCGGCGATCCTTTCGGTTTCAGTGTGATTGCCTGACACGTGCCATTTCGGTATTGAGGCAGTTGCCATTCGCTGCCATCAGGTGGAATTCTACCATTGGCATGTAGCGATAAAATACGATGGCGGGGCCGACGGTTGAATAAATGCACGCAAGCGGGATTGCCAAGTTAAAATTGCAGCAAATCTCATTTGCATACCATTATGGCCTACCAACATATCAGCTCGCGTGACAATCCGCTTTTCAAGCAACTCAAGGCAATCAGCAGCTCGGCGCGTGAACGGCGATCCGCCGGCAAGCTTCTGCTCGATGGAGCGCATCTGCTGGAGGCCTATTTGCAGACTTTTGGCGAACCTGAGCTGCTGGTCATCTCCGAAGGCGATATCGCCCTCGATGTGATGCATCTGTTGGATCAGCTGGTTGAAATCCGGACCATCACCATGCCGGCATCGATGTTCGGCGCTATTTCTCCGGTGACGACGCCGACCGGCATACTTGCGCTGGTAAAAACCCCGGCATTGATGCCTCCCGAGCAGCCGGACTTCGTGCTGATGCTGGAGAGCATTCAGGATCCGGGCAATCTGGGTAGTCTGTTGCGCAACGCGGCAGCTGCCGGTGTCGATGTGGTTTATCTTTCTGAAGGCTGTACTGAGGCCTGGTCGCCACGGGCCTTGCGTGGCGGACAGGGTGCGCATTTCGTGTTGCCCATCGTGGAGCAGGTCGATCTGCCGACCGCTATTCGTAACTTCGATGGTCAAACTCTGGCGACTACCATGCATGGCGCATCTCTTTATGATCAGGCATTGTCAGGCAAGGTGGCTTTTGTGATCGGCAATGAAGGCGCCGGGTTGAGTCAGGCGGTCATTGGTGCGGCGACTACACAGGTTACGATACCGATGCCGGGCAAGGTGGAGTCGCTCAATGCGGCGGCAGCGGCGGCGGTTTGCCTGTTCGAGCGTGTGCGGCAGACTCTGGCTGATTGATACTACTGCCGTTCTGCTCGTTTTTTGCGGTTTCGTTCCATGCGTTGACGGCGGAAGGTGCTGCGCAGTTGCCAGATAGCGTGCGTCAGGCTATAGGCCAGAATTGAACCGACTACTGCCATGATCACGAGCCCGATAATGAACGGCAGGCCGGCATCGCGCAGAAATGCTATGGCACCATCCATCCATCCCAGCCAGCCGCTGTTGGTGACGACATCATTCGGGTTAATGGCGACGGAATCGGCAATAATGTCGGCGTGCCTCGACTCCGGGTTGCCTCCGGTCACAAACAGCCCCAGTTTGTAGGCCAGCCAGTAGATGGGCGGGAAGGTAAATGGGTTGGTGACCAGTGTGCTGGCAACGGCAACTGCCAGATTTGCGCGGAACATGACCGCAGCGACGGCGGCAAATATGATCTGGCCGAAAGGGATCAGGAAGCCGAAGAAAACCCCGATGGCTGCGCCGCGTGCCGTGGCATAACGTTCAAAACGCCACAGGTGCCTGTCGTGCAGATGTTCGCTGAACGGAGCGAGCCAGCGTGACTCCAGAATATGTTTGCGCTTGGGTATCCAGCGCGAAAAGTTGAAAGGCATTAATCAGCAGTCGGTGGTTTTGCTTCAGTGGCGACTTTGTGTACCCGGTATGGTGATTTCGCTGACAAACAGTTGTTCGGAATCGATCTTGTCGAATCGGTAACACTGGTTGCAGAAATCACAATGCACTTCAAGTTCGCCACGCTCCTCGATAATACTTTTAATTTCTTCCTCGCCCATCATTCTGAGCATGTTGCTCACATTATCACGAGAGCAGGTACAAAGGAACCGTACGGCCTGACCCTCGTAAAGCCGGACCTCCTCCTCGTGGAAAAGCCGGTTGAGTAACTCTATGGTGGACAGTTGCAGTAGCTCCTGGTTCTGTACCGTGTCAGCCAGCATGTTGGTTCTGTTCCATGCATCCGGATCCGTTTCCTGTTGATCCGGCAGTTTCTGTAACAGCATGCCGGCTGCACTTTGACCATCACAGGCTAGCCAGATGCTGGTTTCGATCTGCTCCGAGCGACGCATGTAGTTTTCAAGTATTTCGCTGATGCTGCCGCCTTCCAGCGGCACGACGCCCTGATAGCCCTGACCGCCGTCCTTGGGGTCCAGTGTGATGACGAAATGACCATCGCCTATCATTTCCTGCAAGCTGCCCTCCGTCAGTTCATCGCTGAATTTGGCGGTGGCTCTCAATGTCAGGTCGGATTGATCCTGCTGGCGGCTACACTCGACAACCAGCAACTTCAGCGGCCCCTTGCCTTGTATTTGCAGCACCAGCGCGCCATTCATTTTCAGTGTGGCGGCAAGTAGCATGCCGGCTGCCATCAGTTCGCCCAAGGCAACCCTGAGTGCGGGCGTGTAATCGTGATTTTGCAGGGCGATGGCAAAGCTCTGATTCAGGTGGACGGTGTTGCCGCGTATCGGCGTTTGGTCGAAGGTGAAACGGTAGAGAATATCGCTATCTTTTTGCGGAGCAGACATGAACTGACAGAATCAAATTGAATGCTTGATATTAACATTTGCATGTGTGGAAGAGCATGGTTTGCCAATAAAAAAGCCCATGCATGCATGGGCTTTTTTGAGTTTGATGGTGTCAGAAATTGTAAGTCAATGTGGCGCGACCGGTAAAAGGTGATCCCGGAACAATATTATTATTGTTATGTGCGCTCAGTGCATATTCCTTGTTCGTCAGGTTTTCCAGATTGACTTGCAGACGCAGGTTTTCACTGAGTTTGCCATAGATCGCAGCATCGTAACGGGTGTAGCCCGCTAATGTAGTGCTGGTCGTGGTGGTCGGAACGGCAGCATACATGTCGGAGCGGCTGATTACGCCGATGGCGGTGCCCCAGGTCTCGTTGAAGTCGTAGCGGTTCCACAGCGAGAAAGTATGTTCCGGCGTTTGTGCCAGATCAGCGCCCTTGAGAATGGTAGTGCCCTGATCCTTGCTGATTTCGCCATCCTGATAGGCATAGCCGCCGAACACGCTCCACTTGCTGGTGACCTTGCCGGACAGCCCCAGCTCGAACCCCTTGGTTTCCTGACCGTCGACCAGTATGGTCTCTAGCGGATCGAGCGGGTTGGCAACGGCAACGTTATCGCGTTCCAGTTTGTAGATGGCTGCGGTAACGCTGAAATCGTGGGTGATGTCGTATTTGGCGCCGATTTCGTGGTTGATGAATTTTTCTGGAGCAAAGTCGCTGCTGGCCAATGTCAGATCTGACAGTTGGTCACCTGCGCGTGGGGCAAAGGTTTTGCTGTAGCTGGCATACAAGGACAGATTTTGTAGTGGCTTGAAGATCAGGCCTGCTCTGGGGGATAGCTTGTTGTCGGTGGTATCAATATTTTCGCCTGACAACAAGTTGGTGTGATCCACCTCAAACTTGTCGTGGCGGAGGCCCAGGACAAGTTCCCACATCGGCGACAGCACGATTTGGTCCTGCAGATAGAAAGCTGTGAATTCGGCTTCGCTCTTGCGATTGCGGGAGTAGGTGTCGAAATCGACTGGGCCGCGGAAAATCGGGTCGGCGAGCGTTACGTTGCCCAGGCTCTCGCCGCCCGCCGGAGTCAGGCGTGCATTGTCCGTATCCTGCTTGCCGATCTCCATGCCGGCCAGCAGTTTGTGTTGCACGCTGCCCAATTGCAGGTCATAGGTGAGGTCGGTTTGATTGATCAGGTTTTCGCGATCGGTTTCATCGCGATATGCGCTGACCCCGATAGTGCCGTCATTGCGCAGCGCACTGCTGGCAAAGACGTTCTGGTAATACTTGTCGTAATCCGCGTAGCGTGTGCGGTTGCGCAGGGTGATGCCGTTATCGAAATCATGTTCGATCATGGCGTTGAATGCTGTAGTTTCAGTTTCGTTCGGACTCAGGCGTGCATTGCCGAAGAACTGGTCAGTATTGCCGAGGTCTAGCGGACGGTTCTTCAGGCTGCTGTTGGCAGCACCGTTGACCGATGGCTGTCCGCGGTCGCCAATGCGCTTGTCTTCGAAGTACTCGGCGCTCAGTACGATTTTGGTCTGTTCCGATAGATTGAAAGTGAAAGTCGGTGTGATGCCGTAACGTTCGATGCCGACACCATCCCGGTAGCTGTCGCTGTCCTCGTATACTGCATTGAGGCGGAAGGCCACGCTCTCGTTCAATCCCTGGCCGATATCGATGGTGGTCCTCTTCTGGTTGTATGCACCATAACTGACGGACAGTTCGCGAACAGGATCCCAGCCGGCTTCCTTGCTGACGCGATTGATGACCCCGCCGGCGCCGCCCCGCCCGAAGATCATGGCGTTTGGCCCCTTCAGGACCTCGATGCGGTCGGTATTGTAGAAGTCCCGATAGGTTTGTACATCATCGCGGACACCGTCGACGTAGAAGTCACCGGTGGTGACGCCGGCACCGCGGAAATTGACTGCATCCCGGTTGCCCTCACCTTGTGAGGCTTGAACGCCAGGCACATACTGGACAACTTCCGTTATGCTCTGCAGGGACATGTCCTTGATCAATTCCTGTGTGATGACGGATACGGCTTGCGGCACATCGATCAAATCTGTGTCGGTCTTGGTTGCAGTCCTGCTGCTGGTGGCATTGTAGCCCTTGACCGGTTGTGTATCGCTGAGGCTTTCTGCCGACACTTCGACCTCTTTCAGCGTTAAGACTTCTTCTTGGGCATGGCTGAAAGGGGCTTGCAGGCACATTGCGGTGATCATGGCCGAAATCGGCAGTAACTTGAACGGAGGCTTTTGCATGATGGGAGTGATTGAAGTTTGTTAATGATGGGTGAATCTTAATATAAACGCGAATCATTATCAATAAGATTTTAATAAAGACAGGCGCGATTAATTTTTTTGCGCTAGTGTGTTAGCCATGAGACATGGCTGGCAGGTCTTCAGGACTGGTATCGTACGGCGAGTTGATTGGGAATGCGGTTAAAGGACCATTCCGCATGCGCCCATTGCCAGAGGTTCTCATGTGCGCCCATTTCGAGTTCTGCGGGCGGGTTTTGACCGAGGAATTGCAGCGCGCGGAAGATTTCCGTCGTGGCCTTCCTGGGGTTGATCGGTTGTGCCTGTGTCTGTTTGCTGAGCTTATCACCCTGCTCATTGAGCACAACAGGGATATGGGCATAACCTATCTGCGGCAGCCCCAGTAATTGCTGCAGATATATTTGCCGTGGGGTCGAATCCAGCAGGTCAGCACCGCGAACCACATGCGTGATGCCTTGATGCGCATCATCGACCACGACGGCCAGTTGATAGGCATAAAAACCATCTGCCCGTTTCAGCACGAAATCACCGATATCCCGCGCCAGATTTTGGCTGATATGGCCCTGGATCGCGTCATCAAACCCGATAGTGCGGTCTTCGGTTCTGACGCGCCAAGCGCGGGCGGCTTTGCCGGGCGGCAAGCCGTTGCGGCAAGTGCCCGGGTAAATTACTCCTTCGATGCCGTGAATGGCGGAATCGGCAATCTCCTTGCGCGTACAGCCGCAAGGGTAGAGCCGTCCACTTTCTTGCAGATTTGATAGCATTTCCGAATACAAGTCGTTGCGATCACTCTGATAGACCACCGGCCCGTCCCATTCGAAACCGAAAGCTTCCAGGCTGCGCAGTATGGCATCGGCAGCGCCCGGCATGTTGCGCGGCGTATCCAGGTCTTCCATGCGCAACAGCCATTCACCCTGTTGTTGTTTCGCCTCCAGATAGCTGGCGACAGCTGCTACCAGTGAGCCGAAATGCAGCGGGCCAGTGGGGGAGGGAGCAAAGCGGCCACGGTACATGAAACAGTTCAGTACAGAGGTTGCAGGTAGGGTGGGATGTGCCAGGATTGCAGTTGTTTGCCCAGCAGCACCAGATGGCAAGGCAGCCGGTCGCTTCCGTCAGTGCTGACTTCAAATTCGTAGGTGCGCATGACCCTTGCCTGCCCGCGGCTGTTGCGCCCGAGCCGGATCTTGCTGCAGGACACGGTTTCATCCAGCAATTGCAGGTTCCAGCGTTGTGCCAGTTCACGTCCGGTTTGGATGGCTTTTTCCCGGCTGGTGATGCTGTCAAACCAGAACCAGGCGATAAACAGCATGAGAACAATGAGTGATATTTCCAAGAGATAACCCTGTTTCTGCGATTTGTGAAATTTCCGTGAAAAACTTTGATGATCCGGAAGAATGTCCGATATTATTGGAGGCAGTTGATGATTATCAAGTTATATTTCTGAATCAAGTTGTAGACTGTACAAATGTCGAACGGCCAGTTCGCCTGGTTATATATACAGTGACGTACCCGCACCCGGGTTGAATTGGATTGAGGATGGAAATGCATGGCTTCAAGTGGCGTGGCTGAAGTTTCACCTTTGATGGCGAATGAAACTATGACGGAAGACCGTGAACAGGAGGCATTGAGCGCCTACCTGAATCTTTTGAAAATCAAGGGCGCGGATCAGGTTGCCCTCGACAAGCGCCAGAAGTTTCTGAACCGGCTTTTTCCGGTAATGCGCGGCGTGGCGCATGAAGGTGCAGCGTACCGGCAGGCTGTCGAGAAGGTTCTGAATGAAACCGGTAAACTGGATTGGCCGTTCAGCTTGGCAGTCGCTCGCGAATATTTTCATTTCTGGATCAGGGATTTCAAATCCATCGCAGCGCTGACCGCTGATGCCGAATTCAATGTGAATCCGATTGACTGGCAACCGGTCGATCTGGATATCAAATCTTTGTGGCAGACCCTGGACAAGGCCAAGTTCGATACGGTGGAAAATTGGCCAATCAAGGCCTATTCACTGGCATTGCGACAGGCTGGCGCGGAGCAGGCGCTGGTTGATACGCGGGTCAAACTGGTGAAGATTTTGCTGATCCGCTTGCGCGATGCGCCACAGAAGTCGAACAGGCATTACCGGATCGCTGTGGACGCCACCGTACCGCTATTCGAGAAGCATGACACCCGGCGGCTGTTTTTTGCCGTGGTCCGCGAGTTCTATTATTTCTGGATCGGCGACCCTGATGCTGCGAGTCGCATAGGACAGTCCCCGGCCACCACGAGTTACGTTTAGTGCGAGTTACGTTTGGTGCAAGACGCCTTGATTCAGCCAGCTAGGGTTTAATCAAACATGACTCAATCGACTTTTCCAAGCCTGTCTTCCAGTGCATCGCACAGCGTTTTCAGAATCTTGATGCGAGCATAGTTCTTGTCATTGGCTTCGACCAGCGTCCACGGTGCGTGACCGGTGCTGGTGCGATCCACCATGTCACTGGCGGCAATCTGGTAGGCATCCCATTTATCCCGATTGCGCCAATCCTCTTCGGTGATTTTGTAGTGCTTGAATGAAATTTCCTGGCGCTCCTCGAAGCGTTTCAGTTGTTCTTCCTGGCTGATCTGCAGCCAGAATTTGACGATTAGCGTGTCATGCTCGATCAGTTGTGACTCGAAGTCGTTGATCTCTGCATAGGCGCGCATCCAGTCCTGTTCGCTGCAATAGCCTTCAACCCGCTCTACCAGTACGCGGCCATACCATGAGCGGTCAAAGATCGTGCTGCGGCCCTTGCCCGGAATATGACGCCAGAAGCGCCATAGGTATGGCTGCGCGCGCTCTTCATCAGTGGGTGCGGCAATCGGGATCACCTTGTAGAAACGCGCATCGATCGCATGCGTGATGCGGCGGATACTGCCGCCTTTGCCGGCGGCGTCGGCGCCTTCGAAGACGATGACCAGCGACATATCCTTGAACTTCGGGTGCCGGGTCAGCAAGTTGATCTTGCGCTGATATTTTTCCAGCTGTTTAGTGTAATCATCCTTGTCGAGAGACTTGCTCAGATCCAGTGTGTTGAGGATATGCAGGTGGTCGATCGGCTGCAGGATGGGGGCGGCAATACTCTTGCTGTTACCGTTTGTTTTGTTATCCAGCTGCTTTCTGATGGCATCCCGGATGTAGCTGCCGGCAGTCAGGTTGCGGTAATTGGCGTCATATCCTTCGATGATGATCCATGGCGCATTGGCGGTGCTGGTTTCGCGGATGACATGCCCGCTGATCTGGCGGAACTTGTCATACAGTTTGAGGTGATGCAAATCGCGCTCGGTTACACGCCAGCTGGTTTTAGGGTTTTTCTGCAGATCGTGGATACGGGTTTTCTGCTTTTCCTTGGAAAGGTGGAACCAGAACTTGATGAGCAGGGCACCTTCGTCGGTCAGCATGCGCTCGAAGCGCACAATGTCTTCCAGCGCATTGTCTAGTTCTTCATCCTTGCTTTCGCCGTAGGCGCGGCTGATGATGGGCGCGGTATACCAGGAGCCGAAAAAGATGCCGATCTCGCCCTTGGGTGGCAGCTGGCGCCAGAACCGCCACATCGGCGGCCGGGAGGCTTCTTCCTCGGTTGGCGGGCCGAAGGCGCAGGTGGTGATGCGGCGCGGGTCCATCCATTCGTTGAGCAGGTTGGCGACTTCGCCCTTGCCTGCGCCGTCGACGCCACCGATCAGGATGATGACCGGGAAACGCTTGCTTTCCGCCAGGTCGAATTGCACATCCAGCAATGCTTCACGAAGTTTTGCCACCTCCTTTTTATAGACGTCCTTGGCAATTTGATGCCCCAGTTCTGCGGATTCGAACATGCTGGTTCCCTGATGGATGACAATATCGGTTTGATGTCATGTTGCATAAAACCGGCAGCCATGTAAATCGGATTATTGCTGCCGGTTCCGTCGCATCGGCATGCCGTCGATCAACTGGAAATGTTCTGCAGGCTGACCTGATGTTTGCAAGTATGGAGTGGCCGGCCGGAAGTATGCTGATGATCAGCACCCGATGTTTCCAGAGTTCGGCTTCCAATGGATGATTATTTTGCGGAGTGGCATGAATGGTCGCGCATAAGAATGGTGCCAACAAGAACAGAAACTTGAATTTGTGCTGCAGCATGATGGTCATAGAGTCGGTGAGCAGATGCTTGATCAAATTTTATTTGTGGTAATTTTCAATGTATGAAAAGCCGCTGTGGTTAATGGCAGATATTGGGGAGAAGATCATGAAAATATTCAGTAGATTGATTTTGTCATTGGGCATGCTTGGTTTTATCAGCCATGTGAGCGCAGATCAGGCTTTAAGCTATGGCTCAGGCATTCATCTGCAGCAGGCGAAGCGCGTTGCCGAAGTTGCCGCTCGGGAAGCCAATCGACTGAATCTGAGAGTGTCGGTCGCCATTGTCGATACTGCCGGTCATCTGGTTTATTTCGAAAAGGCCGATGATACGCAAACAGCCAGTGTCGAAGTTGCGATCGCCAAGGCGCGTTCTGCCAGTAATTTCAGGCGTCCGACTAAAGTGTTTGAGGATGCAGTAGTGGGCGGACGTACTTCCATCCTGGGTTTACCCGGTGCGGTACCAGTGGAGGGCGGGGTGCCTATCGTACTGAATGACAGGATCATCGGCGCGATCGGCATCAGCGGTGCCAGTTCGGCGGAGGATGGCGTGGTTGCGGCGGCGGCAGTCAGCGCCATTCAATAATCACGGCACTGTAATTTTTAGAAGTCCATTAAAATCAAGAAAAACAGAGCATAAACCGGGAGATTGTCAGTGATACCAACCGAGTACATCATCATCTATTTTGTGTCTTTGGGCATCTGTTCACTATCCACGATCTACAAGACAGTGAACTTCAAGAACATGTTCTGCCGACAGATCATGGGTAACATGTTCTGGAGCCTGATACCGGTGGTCAACACCTTCAAGGCGCTGCTCTGGATTCTGACGACCATCCTCAGCTATTTCAAAAAGAGAAACGACCAAAAGCAGGATATGGAGTGATTAAGCGCTGGAGGTTGGTGAGATGGGAATCAGGGCGTGTTGATCCGGGTTTGCATGCCCATCACCTTGTTTATGGCAAGTCTTGCCAGAGCAAACGCGCGCCGTTCCAGCATGGCCTGACGTTCACCTTCGTCGAACGGCAAGTAACGACTGCCGTGCGTCAAAGAGAAGCGTAATGAGGACTCCACATTGCTGTAAGCAATCATCATGTCCAGCAGTTTTTCTTCGTAAGTCAAATAAAGTGTGTGCATTCCAAGCAAGTCCCGGTGTAGTTTAATTGCCAGAAAACCCGATGTTATAGGGACATCATCGCTTTTTCTGCCCGCTTTTGACAACAGAAAGTTTTCAGAAGAATGATAATTGCACTAATTTTGTGCAATGCACTTTAGTGCGCACTAATTCTGTGCTTTCTCCGGTGAGTGTTTAAGTTAAATTTCATTAAAAACAATATATTGCAATATTGGCGCACTTTTTGCTCTATTCCGGCACACATAAAATTCCGGAGGAGATGCAAAAATGGAAGCATTGCAATCAGCAGGAGATGTCTTATTTATATTATTGGGCGCGATCATGGTGCTTGCCATGCATGCCGGTTTTGCTTTTCTGGAAGTCGGTACGGTACGCAAAAAGAATCAGGTGAATGCCCTGGTGAAGATCATGGTGGATTTTTCCATGTCTACCATTGCCTATTTCTTTATCGGCTACAGTATTGCTTATGGCGTCGATTTCTTTCAAGGCGCTGAGGCACTTTCCGGCAAGAATGGTTATGACCTCGTCAAGTTCTTCTTTTTACTGACTTTCGCTGCGGCGATTCCGGCGATTGTTTCCGGTGGCATCGCCGAACGTGCCAAATTCAATCCGCAACTGGCTGCAACTTTTGCATTGGTCGGTTTTGTCTATCCCTTCTATGAAGGCATCGTCTGGAATGGCAACTTTGGCATTCAGGAACTGATAGAGACCAGTTTTGGTGCTCCGTTCCATGATTTTGCCGGCTCAGTGGTGGTTCATGCCATGGGCGGCTGGATTGCACTGGCGGCAGTGGTGCTGCTGGGCGCGCGTATTGGTCGCTACAGCAAGGATGGCCGCTTGCACGCGTTTCCGCCTTCCAACATTCCCTTCCTGGCATTGGGTGCCTGGATACTTACGGTGGGCTGGTTCGGCTTCAACGTCATGTCCGCACAGGCAATAGAAGGCATCACCGGCCTCGTGGCGGTCAACTCGCTGATGGCCATGGTGGGCGGCACGCTTGCTGCCTTGCTCGCCGGCAGAAACGACCCGGGTTTTGTTCATAACGGCCCACTGGCCGGCCTGGTCGCTGTCTGTGCCGGGTCAGATTTGATGCATCCACTTGGCGCGCTGGTGACCGGTCTGATTGCAGGCGGTTTGTTTGTCTGGGCGTTCACACTGACCCAGAACCGCTGGAAGATCGACGATGTGCTGGGTGTCTGGCCTTTACACGGTTTGTGCGGTGCCTGGGGCGGCATTGCCGCGGGCATCTTTGGCGCGGTCAGTCTCGGTGGTGTAGGCGGCGTGACCTTGATGGCACAGGTCGCCGGTACTCTGCTCGGCGTGACCGTTGCCCTGATTGGCGGGATCGTCGTCTATGGCGGACTCAAGGCATTTGCCGGTATCCGACTGAATGCCGAGGATGAATACATGGGTGCTGATCTCGCCATACACAAAATCTCTTCTACACCAACCGGAAGTGCCGCCGGCGACGATTGACCGCGCAGTTCAGATTCGGTTTTCTGCCTGGCCATGCATGCTAAAATCGTGCATGGTCAAATTTCATGTTCTGATCCCGGCTGCCGGCTCCGGCAGCCGCATGGGTTCTGGTATCCCCAAGCAGTATCTGCCACTTCTCGGTATGCCGCTGGTGGCACATTCCCTCAAGTTGTTCACTGAAAATCCTCGCATCGATTCAGTCAATCTCGTGTTGAGTGCCGAAGATGCCGAGTGGCAAAAACTTGGTATCGTGCTCGATCAAAAGGTCACCGTGCATCGTTGCGGCGGGGAAACGCGCGCAGCTACCGTGCTTAATGGTCTTGCGCAAATGAACGACGCGGCTGATGATGACTGGGTGCTGGTACATGATGCAGCACGACCTGGCCTGACGCACGAACTGCTGAATCGTTTGCTGGATGATTTGCAGGACGACCCGGTCGGTGGCTTGCTGGCGATTCCGTTGGCTGATACATTGAAGCGCGCTGATGCAGCGCAGCGAGTTGCAAGAACCGAGCCCAGGGAAAGCCTCTGGCAGGCGCAGACTCCGCAAATGTTTCGTTATGCCATGCTGAAAAAAGCCTTGCAGGCTAGCAGCGCAGCACCAACCGATGAAGCGCAGGCAATCGAAGCCTTGGGACACAAACCGAAACTGGTGCTGGGCGACCTGCGTAATCTCAAGATTACCTATGCCCGCGATCTGGCGCTGGTGGCGGCCATTTTGAATGCGGAAAAACCTGAAGGAGAGTAATAATGATTCGAGTGGGACATGGATTCGATGTGCATCAGTTGGTGGAAGGGCGCGCCTGCATTATCGGTGGTGTGGAAATTCCCTATGAAAAAGGCCTGCTGGGTCATTCGGATGCCGATGTCCTTTTACACGCCATCTGCGATGCATTGCTCGGCGCGGCATCACTCGGTGACATCGGCCGGCATTTTCCGGATACGGATCCGCAATACAAGGGGATTGATTCACGAGAGCTGCTGCGGCAGGTATACAAGCTTCTGCACAGCAAGCACTACGACGTCATGAATATTGATGCGACTATCATGGCACAAGCGCCCAAACTGTCACCCTACATCGAGCAGATGTGCATGAATATTTCCTCTGATTGCAACCTGTTGCGGGACTCGATCAATGTCAAGGCAACCACAACGGAGAAGCTCGGTTTCACCGGTCGTGGAGAGGGTATTGCGGCCGAGGCGGTTTGCCTTATCCAGAAATACCAGATTTAAATTTGGCTTTGCTTGATTTGACTCGGGGTTAGCCTGGCCTGGGTTCAGGATGCCTTGAGCAATACGATGACGGCGCCACTGCCGCCATCTTGCTGTCTGGCCTGGGCATAGGCAATGACCTCATCTTTTTGCATGAGCCAGTTGCGCAACTTGTGCTTGAGTACCGGCTCTCGATTCCTCGAACCCAACCCCTTGCCGTGAATGATACGGACGCAGCGAATCCCGCGCTTTTTGCATTCTGCCAGAAAGTCAGCTACATAGAGTCTGGCCTCATCGGCGACCAGGCCATGTAAATCGATGGCAGCCTGAACCACCCAGTGACCCCGACGTAGTTTGCTTAGAATGTCGGGGGAATGACCGTCGCGCAGGTACAGGAGCTCTTCGCCACTTTCCAGTTCGTGCGCAGGAATATAGCCATCACTTAAGGAGTCAGCCAGCGCCTGACGCTCGTCACGGATAAACTGTTTTGGGATAGGTTTCGGCGCAGGTGGTTTATGCAGTACACGTTTGACATTCAACGGGCGCGCGCCTTTGACTGCTTCTAGAAACAGCTGGATTTCATCTTCCTTGTCGAGGTCTTCAGCCATGGTGGATTAGGAATGCCAGTAAACATGAAAAAGCGCACAAAGCAGGCTGTATTCTGCCCCCTCCGCACGCTTTTATACAACGCTTCCCTGATTTTGGCAGCCGGATTGCCTACGGCAACACGGTGCAGTCAAAGTCTCTTTATTTCAGCTGGTCGAGATAGCGCTCGGCGTCCAGAGCCGCCATGCAGCCAGTGCCTGCACTGGTGACGGCCTGGCGGTAGATGTGGTCCTGCACATCGCCCGCGGCAAACACGCCGGGTACACTGGTGGCGGTAAAGTTGCCTTCGCGGCCGGCCTTGGTGACGATGTAGCCACCTTCCATTTCCAACTGGCCTTCAAAGATATCGGTGTTCGGTTTATGACCGATGGCAATGAACACGCCCTTGAGTGCGATCTCTTTGGTTTCGCCGGTGCTGGCGTGTTTCAGGCGCATGCCGGTGACACCGGAATCGTCGCCCAGCACCTCGTCCAGGGTCTGGAAGGTTTCCAGCACGATCTTGCCTTCCTTCACGCGCTCCATCAGTTTGTCGACCAGGATCGCCTCAGCCTTGAACTTGTCACGTCTGTGCACCAGGGTCACCTTGCTGGCGATGTTGGCAAGATACAGCGCTTCTTCAACCGCAGTATTGCCGCCGCCGATGACGGCAACTTCCTGGTTGCGATAGAAGAAACCGTCGCAGGTGGCGCAGGCCGAAACACCCTTGCCGGAGAATTTCTCTTCGGAAGGCAGACCCAGATATTTGGCAGATGCGCCGGTGGCGATGATCAGTGCATCACAGGTATATTCACCGGAGTCGCCAACCAGACGGATCGGCTTCTCGTTCAGGTGCGTGGTGTGTATGTGATCGAAGATCATTTCCGTGTTGAATCGCTCGGCATGTTTCTGGAAGCGCGCCATCAGATCCGGACCCATGACGCCGTCTGCATCGGCCGGCCAGTTGTCGACCTCAGTCGTGGTCATCAGTTGACCGCCCTGAGCGATGCCGGTGATCAGTACCGGGTTGAGGTTGGCGCGCGCGGCATAGACGGCGGCGGTATAGCCTGCAGGGCCGGAGCCCAGTATCAAAAGATGGGCGTGCTTGGTGGACATGACGTGTGTAACTCCTGGAAATATCGAAATCAGTTTGGTCCCGGCAGCAAGCCAGAAGTGCAATGCGGCAGTTTATTGGCTGTCGGAGCTTTGCTTCTCCCGAGACTGGAAATACCGTTCATTTTACCAGCTTAAACAGTGCAACGTGGTGGTGGTGACTGCAGAGTTTTCAGCAAGAAAAGTGCAAAGCCCCCGGCGCAAGACTGCGTCGAGGGCTGGGTAGCGAATGCAGATAAAGTCTGCTTGGCTGTTTATTTCTCAAGCAAGCTGCGTAACATCCATGCAGTTTTTTGGCTTCGGCCACTGCGTTTAACAACGCGTTGCGATGTTAGCTTCCGCCAGAAGACAGAGCCTATTTTTCTAGCAGACTCCTGAGCATCCAAGCCGTCTTCTCATGGATCTGCAGGCGTTGGGTCAGGAGGTCTGCGGTCGCTTCGTCACCTGCCTTGTCAGCCGCCGGGAAAACGGAGCGCGCGGTGCGGCAGACGGCTTCATGGCCGGCGACCAGTTCCTTGATCATGTCCTGGGCCTTGGGCACGGATTCGCTCTCGGGAATCGAGGTAAGCTTGGAAAATTCGCGGTAAGTTCCCGGTGCATAAAAATCCAGCGAGCGTATGCGTTCTGCGATGGCATCAACTGCAAGTGCCAGTTCGTTGTACTGGGTTTCGAACATCAGGTGCAGGGAGTTGAACATCGGCCCGGTGACGTTCCAGTGAAAATAATGTGTCTTCAGATACAGGGAGTAGCTGTCAGCCAATAGGTGGGACAAACCTTCTGCAATTTTTTTGCGATCTTTTTCGTTGATGCCGTTATCCATTTTGTTCTCCTTGGTTGGTGATATGCAATTTACAGAGTGACACTATGGATTCATCATAGGTTCACTTATCTCATAGCACAAATTGATTGTATAAATTTATTTAATAAATTTTGACTATCTTTCCGAGGCGGCAATCATGGCGAATGATTGCTTTCAGAGGGTGGCAAATCCAGCGACTGAACACCGGTCAGGTTGGCATTAAGAATGGCCTGCCTGACCGCTTCGATCGCCTCGGGACGGGGGAAACTCTTGCGCCATGCCAGTGCGACTCGCCGCATCGGTGCCGGCTGGTTGAAAGGGCGGAAAGCCAGCATGCGGTTCTCTTCGCGGGTTGGAACGCATGCAGTGCTGGGCAGGATGGTCATGCCGACGCCGGAGGTGACCATGTAGCGGATGGTTTCCAGCGAGCTGCCTTCCAGTGTCTGTTGGATGCCGCTGGCAGTTTGCGTGTTGCCGAGTTGCGGGCAGACCTTCAGCACCTGGTCGCGGAAACAGTGCCCGGCTCCCAGCAACAGGATGGTTTCGTCGACCAGTTTCGCCGGATCGATACTCTTTTGTTTCGCCCAGGCATGATTGGCCGGCATCGCGAGTTGGAATGGCTCATCGTAAAGAGGCTGTGTAATCACGCCCGGCTCCTCGAAAGGCAGCGAGATGATGATGACGTCCAGCCTGCCACGTTTCAGTTGCTCGCGCAGATCGCCGGTGTAGCTTTCCTGGATGATGAGCTGCATGTCGGGAGCACGCTCGCGCAGGATGGGGATGATCTGCGGTAGCAAATAAGGCCCGACAGTATAGATAGCGCCCAGCCGCAGCGGATGACTCAGCGGGTCGCCGCTCTGTTGGGCGATGATCTTGATGCCGGCGGCTTCTTCCAGGATACGCGCAGCCTGTGCAACGATCTGTTCACCGACGTGGGTCAGGCTGATCTCATTGGAACCGCGCTCGAAAATGGCGACGCCCAGCTCCTCTTCCAGTTTCTTGATGCCGACACTCAAAGTAGGCTGGCTGACAAAGCAGGCATCGGCGGCGCGGCCGAAATGGCGTTCGCGGGCTACAGCCACCACATATCGAAGTTCGGTAAGCGTCATATTCTGCAATCGTACCTGTGATCAATCAGAGGTTTTATTTTACGCGGATTTTACTCTGCCACAGTTATTAGTCAGTGGCATTGATACTGCTATAATCGATTCGTTCAATAACTTGTGCTGGGCTCGATCATCTTGTTTTTTCAGAAAAAAGCGAATGCAGTGAATGGGCGCCTCATCAAACCGGCGGCGTCTGAAGTCAACCCGAAAAAAGCCCGTCTGGTGCGAGAGGCATGGTGGCTGGTGCTGGTGACGACCGGTATATTTCTCGCTTTGATTCTGTTCACCTATCATCGCGATGATCCTTCATGGTCACATAGCGCCAGCGATAGCGCCATTATTCACAATGCCGGTGGCGCACTGGGAGCCTGGTTCTCAGACATCCTGCTCTATCTGTTCGGCTTCTCGGCCTGGTGGTTTGTCGTTCTTAGCTTTTATGCAATGTGGCTGGTTTATCTCAAGCTGGAGGCGGCCACCAACGAGCAGCCGATGCTGATCATCAATATCGCTGGTTTCGGCATGCTGTTGTTGGCATCAGCTACCCTGGAGGCTGGCCATCTCATGAGTCTGCCGGCTGATCTGCCCTTGTCGCCGGCCAGGGGAGGTTTGATCGGCACGGTGTTTGATGGTTTTTTGCAGGGCCTGCTCGGGTTTGCCGGTTCCAGTCTGACGCTGTTGCTGCTGTTCGCCGTCGGCTTCAGCCTGTTCACCGGCTGGTCCTGGATCATGATGACGGAAAAACTGGGCGCTGCGCTGGAGTGGACATATCACACAGCAATTGACCAGTTCCAGGCCTGGCAGGATAGAAAAGCCGGCAAACTGGCTGAGCAGTTGCGTACCGAATATGTGGCGAGCGAACGCAAACGTACGGAAGACCGCCCGCCGGTAGAAATCGTCACACCGGCGCTGGAAATCCCCAAGAGCGAGCGCGTGCAGAAGGAGCGTCAGGTTTCGCTGTTCGAAGGCATGCCGGATACCTCCTTGCCGCCGCTACATCTGCTGGATGAAGCCAAGGGCGAGATCGAGGTGCAATCGGCCGAGACATTGGAATTCACCTCGCGTCTGATCGAACGCAAGTTGATGGATTTCGGTATCGAGGTCAAGGTGCTGACCGCCTTGCCCGGTCCGGTCATCACCCGCTACGAACTTGAGCCTGCGCCAGGTGTGAAGGGCAGTCAGGTGACCAATCTGGTCAAGGACCTGGCGCGTGCTCTGTCGGTGGTTAGCGTACGTCTGGTGGAGACGATTCCGGGCAAGACCTGCATGGGGCTGGAGATTCCCAACCCCAAGCGGCAGATCGTCTTTCTTTCGGAGATTCTCGGTTCGCAGGTCTATCACGACATGCATTCGCCGCTGGCCATCGCGCTCGGCAAGGATATCGCAGGCAAGCCGGTGGTCGCCGACCTGGCCAAGATGCCGCATGTACTGGTGGCAGGGACCACCGGTTCCGGTAAATCGGTCGCCATCAATGCCATGATCCTGAGTCTGGTTTACAAGGCCGAACCCAGTCAGGTGCGCCTGATTCTGGTCGATCCCAAGATGCTCGAACTCTCGGTTTATGAAGGCATTCCGCATCTGTTGGCACCGGTGGTCACCGATATGCGACAGGCTGCCAGTGCGCTGACATGGTGTGTGGCCGAGATGGAACGACGCTACAAGTTGATGTCGGTGCTGGGCGTGCGCAACCTGGCCGGTTACAACCAGAAGATCCGCGAGGCGGAAAAAGCCGAGAACCGGATGCCCAATCCGTTCTCGCTGACACCGGACGAACCGGAGCCTTTGGATGAAATGCCGACCATCGTCGTCGTTATTGACGAACTGGCCGACCTCATGATGGTGGTCGGCAAGAAGGTCGAGGAATTGATCGCACGCCTGGCGCAGAAGGCACGCGCTTGTGGCATCCATCTGGTGCTGGCGACGCAGCGGCCGTCGGTCGACGTCATCACCGGCCTGATCAAGGCCAATATTCCGACCCGCATCGCCTTCCAGGTTTCGAGCAAGATCGATTCACGCACCATTCTTGACCAGATGGGTGCCGAGGCGTTGCTCGGGCAGGGCGACATGCTTTACCAGCCGCCGGGCACGAGCAACCCGCAGCGCATTCACGGTGCCTTTGTTTCCGACCAGGAAGTGCATCGCGTGGTCGATTATCTGAAGACGCTGGGTGAACCAAATTACATCGAAGGCATTCTTACCGGAGCAACGGAAGAGAACGGCGAGAATGGATTCAGTGCCGGCGAAGGCGGCGGTGAGGCTGATCCGCTTTATGATGATGCAGTCGCTATTGTTTTGAAGACGCGCCGCGCTTCGATCTCCTCCGTGCAGCGGCAACTTCGCATCGGCTATAACCGTGCCGCCCGCCTGATCGAGGATATGGAGCGGGCTGGTCTGGTTTCTGCCATGCAGAGCAATGGCAATCGCGAAGTGCTTGCTCCCAAATCAGAATGAATTTGACGGAAACTCCATGCGCCAACTTGTTATTACCTTGTTTTTTCTGCTGCCGCTGGCAGCCCATGCGGCCGGCACGCAACGCCTGACGCAGTTCTTCGACAAGACCACTTCGCTGCGCGCGCAGTTCGAGCAAGTGGTGACCGACAATCGCGGCCAGAAGGTGCAGGAGGTCAGTGGCACCATGCAGATATTGCGTCCCGGAAAATTTCGCTGGGATTACCGCCAGCCCTATGAGCAGGAGATCGTCGGCGACGGTACGCGCATCTGGCTCTATGACCCGGAACTGAATCAGGTGACAGTACGCAACATGAGCCTGGCCATCGGTTCCAGTCCGGCCGCATTGCTGGCAGGCAGCAAGGAGGTGGAAAAGAATTTTACGCTACAGGATATGAAGTCCAGTGATGGCCTGGAATGGGTGACAGCCACCCCGAAAGAAGCCGATAGCGGCTTTGATCAGGTCAGGCTTGGTTTCGGCAAGCTGGGCTTGGAAAGAATGGAGCTGCAGGATAGCTACGGCAATCTCACCGCGATTCGTTTTTCATCGGTGGAAACCAATCCCGGTCTTGGTCAGCATATCTTCATGTTCAAGCCGCCGGCAGGTGCCGATATCGTCGGCGAATAAGCAGCCCGAATCATTTGAATCGAAAATTTTACGGCCAATCTGTTGCAAAATTGCAACAGATTGGCCGTTTTCCTTTAATTTCATGTGAAAATCTCCTGTATTTATGTATAGTTAGCAATAAATATGCATAAAAAATAAATCGGGGATGATTTAAATGCTGATGCAACGTCTTCAGACGCTGGTTCTTGCTTGTCTGCTCACAACCTTCTCACTAATGGCGCTGGCCGACGAAACGCTTGACCAAGCCGCCGAACTCATCAAACAAAAGAACTTCAAGCCAGCCTACGAATTGTTGGAACCACTGGAATCAGAACGTGCCGGTGAGGTCGACTACGATTATCTGCTAGGCGTGGCAGCCATCGAGAGTGGTCAAGTCTCGCGCGGCGTTTTCGCGCTGGAGCGCGTGTTGGCCCAGCAACCAAATAACATGAATGCCCGTGCCATGATTGCCAAGGGTTACTTCAGAGGAGGCGAAGCGGAAAATGCTCGTGCTGAATTCCAGAATATTCTCAGTCAGAATCCCGATGCGGATCTGGCGCAGTTGATTGAACGTAACATGTTGTCGGTGGATAAGGCGACCGGTCAGACTACCACTTTTGCTGCCTACATCGACGGTGGTTGGGGTTTTGACAGCAACATCAATAGTGCTACATCAAACTCCACAGTTTCCGCATTTATTCCCGGCTTGGGTTTGATTGATCTGACGCTAAATGATGCCTCTCGTGAACAATCGAGTAAATATCTCAGCTTGTCCGCTGGCGCATCTTTTCGTGCGCCATTATCGAAGAATCTGAGTTTGTTCGGCTCTGCGCAGGGTAGTGCCCGTAGCAACTGGAATGAGAGCGACTTCGATCCGAGCTATGTCGACTTTAGCCTCGGTCTGACTTACAAGAAATTTATCGATACTTATACTGTGGCATTGCAACGCAACAATTTTAACGTAGACAGTGACCGTTTTAGAGAGTCTCACGGCGTTGCGCTCCAGTGGCAACGTCAAATCGACGACCAGAATCAACTCACGGTTTATGCCAATACCGCAGATTTGAATTACCCTGATACGAAAGTGCGCGATGCCCAGAGGACATTGGGTGGCGTTGGTTGGGGGCATGCCTTCACAGGTGACAAGGCACCGGTCGTTTTTGTCACGGGTTATTATGGGAAAGAGGATGTAGACGATTCGACATTCGATTTTCTGAGTCACGACATTTATGGAGCACGTGTAGCAGTTCAGTCTGTGCTGCATTACAAACTGGTGGCTTATGCCAATGCCAGTTACGAACTACGTGAGCATGATGAGCGGGATCCGGCTTTCCTGAAGACGCGCAATGATGATCAGTTCGATTTTGCCATTGGCCTGCGTTATCTGCCCATGCCCGGCTGGACCATCCGTCCGCAGCTCAGTTATCTGGACAATGATTCCAATATAGGGCTGTTTGATTTTGATCGGACAGTGTTGTCAGTTAATTTCCGTAAAGATTTCAATTGGTAGCCCGTTGCCGTTTGCGCAGGTTACGAGGAGCTCAATCATGAATAACGAAAAATCTTTTAGACTCAACTCTCAGGCACTGGTTGCGTTGGCGATTTCTGCCGCGTTCCCGGTCACTTCCTTTGCTGCAGCCGGCCGCGTCGAGTTTGCTATCGGGGGAGTGACGGCAATCAATGTCAACGGTGCGGCACGGCCGCTGAGCAAGGGTGCTGATATCAATTCAGGTGACACCATCAAGACCGCTGATGGTCGTGTGCAGGTCAGGTTCACGGATGGTGGTTATATGTCCCTGCAGCCCAACACCGAGTTTGTGGTGGAAAACTACAATTACGACGGCAAACAGGACGGTAGCGAGCGTGGATTTTTTCGCCTGGTGGAAGGCGGTTTGCGTGCGATCACTGGCATCGTCGGCCGCAACAACCGCCCAGCCTATCGTGTGGCGACCCCTGTGGCGACCATCGGCATCCGCGGGTCCGAATTCCTGGCTGAGCACCGTGGTCAAAAACTACGGACGCGGGTCATAGGCGGTTCGATCTATATCGAGAACGAATTCGGCGATCTGATTCTGTTCAAGGGGCAGAGCGCAGAGGCCGAAGAAGGCAAGAAGCCGCAATATAGTGAAGAAGAGTCCGGTGTGCAGGCCAAGGGGCCTGATGGAGGCAATCCTGAAACTGGCAAGAATGAATCGGAACAGGAGCGCGAGGACAGCACCATCTTTGCCGTGAATGAGCAATATGACGATGAAGGCCGGTCGACAGGATTGGGCGACACTCCGGTGACTTTGGCGCATGTGATTGCTGAATATAGTGCCCAGAATGCGCTTGGTTATTACATCTTGGATTTTGACAAGAGTTCCGCCATCGCTGGCTTGAACGAGGGTAAATTCGAATACGGTTACCTCGACGTCTATTTCGGCGATTACACGGTATCTAACTCATTCGATATTTCGGCGAAAAACAATTCTACTTTAGCAACAGATACCGAAACATTTTATGGCTCAGGGAGTTTGACCTCTGCTGGTGACTTGAGTATTTCCGGAGCCTCAACTGGTTCGATATGTGGGAGCGGTTGCACATTCAATGGTGCTGGTGCATTGTCAGGTGCCAAGGCTGAAACCGCTACAATTAATTACACGATTAATGGTGTGAGTTTTGAGCATGGCTCACCTACAGTAACGGGTACTGGTGTTTACAATGCCTACGGTATTCAGGCAGAAGATGGTGCTGGTGCCGTACTGTATGGCAATGAAATTGGACTCTAGGGTTCTTCAGTATTTGCTGCTCTGAGTCCGAGAATCAGATTTAAGGCTTCCTGTTCGGTTTCGAACAGGAAGCCTTTTTCATATCCGGAGACAATTTCAGTGTGACCTCCATCGTTGAAGCAGACGATGGGTAATTTACTGGCAATGGCTTCAGCAACTTCGATGGAGAACGCATCCTTGTTATGAGCTGAAGTCCTGTAATAGAAGCAGTCGAGCAATGCATGTGTCGCAGGAACCTTGTGATGCGGAACTGCAGGAAGTAACTCAATATTCGCCTGATTGCCCAGCCAGGTAGCAAGACAGGTGCCACCAAAAATTTTCACTTGGATATCGTTTTGCGCGAGTTCGCGGTAGATATCGATATCATGATAATGGTGCTTGCCGATGCTGTCTGCCCCGATGCGGCCTACGGTAAAGGGCAGGTTTCTTTTTCTTTCTTGTCGGACTACAGGCTTGAATTTTGCAGGGTTTGGCAGCGGGTAATGAATCTCCCCCGGCAGGCCTATCGTATCCCTGATCATCTCTGAGATATAGTTGATTTCGACTTCGCGTTTTCCATCCAGAACAAGCCGATGCATGCTCCGGTAAAATGCATCCTGATCAAACTGGTTATGCATAAGTACTATGCGCTTGAATTTTACCTGGTCATACCAGCTGCCGATGGTCGTGCTTGAACCATATATATAGAGTGATCCGCCACTCGGCGCTACCTCCTGATAGGCCTTGATGTTTCTGATTGGGTAAACCGCAAGATCTGTGTGCGGCATTTGCTCGCACCACAGAAAAACCTCCGCATTGTCGTGAAGTCGTAGATACATGTCGATTGCGCACCAGTCGTCGCCATTTGCGTTGATGAATGGTGCAATGATGTGTATCGTCTCCATGACGTATATTCAACTCCCTGATTGAACGATGAGTGTGTCGGAAGAAGTCTACCGCAAAATCCAGCATTACCTTCAACTTGCCCAATACAAGGAAGCTGAGCGTACCTGCCTTTTTGAACTGGGCAAACTGGCAGAGAAAGATGGCTATCTGCTTTTTCTGCTTGGTACGACTGCACGCATGCTGCATAAGAAACAGGCGGCCTCGGTTGCCTTTAATGCAGCATTGAGTACTGACCAGAATAATATTGACTACCTTCAGGCCTCAGCCTCTGCTCGCGAGGCGTTGGGTGATCATGAAGCGGCATATCGCCTGATGGCGCGAGTAATCGAGCTTGCTCCGCATGATGTCAATGCGCGAGCCAATCTGGCGGTGGCGCTGGATCGTCTGAATCGTGGCGAAGAAGCTCTGGATGTTTATGCTGCTGTGTTGCAGCTAGATGCCAGGCAGAGAACAGCCAATCTCAATTACGGGACCTTGTTGTATCGAATGGGACGCAAACGCGAGGCGCTTGTCCACAACCGTCAGGCGCATGTCAGATTGCCGGAAGTGTTTGGCACCCTATATAACCTGGTCGATACACTGATTGCCAATTTCGAGTATCAGGAGGCGCTGGATTATTGTGAGGAAGGCCTGATTCAGCGACCACGTCACGCCCACCTGATGATGAAAAAGGGGATTGCACTGGGCGGCCTTTCCAGACGTCAGGAATCGCTGGCGGCGCTGTCATCGGCAAGGATCATGCAGCCGGGCGTCATACGTGATTATCTGCCGGAGACCAGACACCTGCCCGCTTCCATCAGCATCTATCTTGATGGCGAAATTCTGGAGTACGAGGCTCGCTATACCGAACAGACATCCTGTTATTGGCAGTACCGGGGCGATTATCTGCAAAAACTCCACCATGCCATTCAGGACAAGCCTTACCGGAATCGTGCTTTGTCCGGTATTGAGAATGCTTTCAGATTGCTTTCTTTGGATATCCCCGCCGTAGATAGACTCAAGCTGATGCGAAACACTGGCAGTGTGGTGTCGGATTTTGCATGGCGTTATGCACTTGAGCCTTTTCAATTTCACCGCGCAGACCATGTCGTAATTCGTATCGGTTATCTTTCCCCGGATTTTCGCGAACATGCAACAGCGATTCTGGGCCGGCAGATTTATGGAACGCACGACAGATCGAGGTTCAAAATCTACGGGTATTCCCTGTACAACGCAAAGCAGACTGATCGCTATCGGACTGAAATCGAGAATACCGTCGATGTGTTTCGTGATGTATCGGCGATGCATGCAGCTGATATTGCCAAATTGATTCATGCGGATGAAGTTGACATATTGATAGACCTCGCCGGTTACAGCGCGTTCTGCCGCACGGAAGTCATGGCAATGCGTCCGGCGCCTGTCCAGATGCAATATCTTGGTTTTCCCGGCACCATGGGCGCGGATTTCATCGATTACGCATTGATCGACAAGACGATCTGTCCGGACGGGAAACAGCAGGAGTGGCACGAGCAGGTGATTCGCCTGCCGCACACACTTTATCCCTATGACAATGAAGCGAACAATGCGCCTACAAAACTCACACGGACCGATTTCAATTTGCCGGAGGACGCCTTTGTTTTTTGTTGTTTGAACAACAGCTACAAGATCGAGCCGCAGATTTTCGAGTGCTGGATGAGGATATTGAAGGCGGTGCCAAACAGCGTACTGTGGCTCTTGGGCAAGGGACTGGATGTGCAGGACAATCTCGAGCGTGAGGCCGAGATGTGTGATGTGGATAAATCGCGTCTGGTGTTTACCGGGCGCGTGTCGCTGGAGCAGCATTTGCCGCGCTATCAGCTGGCCGACCTGTTTCTGGACACCTATTGGCACAACGCCCACACTACGGCGGCAGAAGCCTTGTGGCAAGGATTGCCGTTACTGACTATCCACGGCGAGGTAGCTTCGGCGCGTGGCTCTTCCATCATTCTGCATGCGCTGGAGATGCCGGAGCTGGTGACGCGGGATTTTGACGAATACGAGCACCTCGCCGTCCATTACGCCACGCATCCGGCCGAATATGCCGCCATGCGGGAGAAATTGCGGGCCAAACGGTATACTGCACCCATGTACAACACCAAGCTGACCGTGAAGCATATCGAACGCGCCTACCGCATGGCTTGGGAGCGTCACCAGGCCGGCATGCCGCCAGCGGCGTTCGATGTGCCGGAGATCGACGACCTTGAATTGCGAAAGAGTATCCATTGAGTGACCTGTTCGAACCTGTGAGCCCGCAGGCGCCTTTGGCCGAAAAATTGCGGCCGAAATCGCTGGAAGAGGTGGTGGGACAGTCGCATCTGCTGGGCGATGGCAAACCGTTGAAGCTGGCTTTCAGCTCCGGCAAGCTGCCTTCCATGATCCTGTGGGGCCCGCCGGGTGTGGGCAAGACCACGCTGGCGCGGCTCATCGCCAACACGGCCGATGCTGAATTCATCCCCATTTCTGCTGTACTGTCCGGTATCAAGGATATCCGCGAGGCAGTCGAGCGCGCCGAGCACACGCTACAGCAGTCCGGCCGCAAGACCATCCTGTTCGTCGATGAGGTGCACCGTTTCAACAAGGGCCAGCAGGACGCTTTCCTGCCGTTCGTCGAAAGCGGCCTCATCACCTTCATCGGCGCGACGACCGAGAACCCTTCATTTGAGGTCAATAGCGCGCTCTTGAGCCGGGCGCAGGTGTTCGTGCTGAATGCCCTGTCCGAGGATGAGCTGGGGCAGTTACTGCAACGCGCGCAGGATGTGATGCAAGCGCCGTCGATGACGGCGGAGGTGCGCGAGCAGGTGTTGGCTTATGCTGACGGTGACGCCCGCCGTTTGCTCAATTTCCTCGAAGGCCTGTTCAATGCGGCCATGACTGCCGGTGTCGGCGAAATCGACGAGGTTTTCCTGCAATCGACCATGGCGAGCAAGTTGCGCCGTTTCGACAAGGGCGGTGAGGCCTTCTACGACCAGATATCCGCACTGCATAAATCGGTGCGCGGTTCCAATCCTGATGCTGCTCTCTACTGGTTTCTGCGCATGCTGGACGGTGGTGCCGACCCGCTCTATCTCGGTCGCCGTATCATCCGCATGGCGGTCGAGGATATCGGCATCGCTGACCCGCGCGCGCAGACCATGGCGCTGGAAGCCTGCCAGATCTACGAGCGTCTCGGTTCGCCGGAAGGCGAGCTGGCGCTATCCAACGCCGTCATCTATCTGGCCGTCGCGCCCAAGAGCAATGCCGCCTATATGGCCTACAACCAAGCCAAGGCCTTCGTCGCGTCCGACAAGTCGCGACCTGTGCCCTTGCATCTGCGCAATGCGCCGACCAAACTGATGAAAGCGCTGGATTACGGCAAGGAATACCGTTACGCCCATCATGAGCCCGGCGCTTATGCCGCTGGCGAGACTTATCTGCCGGACGAAATGCCGCCTGTCAGCTTTTATGAGCCCACGCCCAGAGGTTTGGAGGGTAAAATCGGGGAAAAACTCGCACACCTGCGCGAATTGGACCGTCAGGCCAAGAAGGTGAACGGTAAAAAATAACGAGCGGTACAACAATACAGCCACAGAGGACACAGAGAGCACAGAGAAAACCCTATTGACCAAAAACTCGTTCAATTCTTTGAAAAGTTCGGATCCTGGTCTCGTTTTGAAGTTCTCTGTGAACTCTGTGTCCTCTGTGGCAAATCAGTAATTAAGGACTTTCATGTTAGATATACAAGCATTACGTAACGACCTCGATGGCGTTGTGGCCACGTTGAAAAAACGCGGTTTCGAGTTCGATGCAGATACATTCACGCGTCTGGAAAACGAGCGCAAGCTGGTGCAGACCCGTACGCAGGATCTGCAGGCCAAGCGCAATACTACCTCCAAACAGATCGGTATCGCCAAGTCCAAGGGCGAGGATGTGGCGGCCATCATGGCCGAGGTGGCGGGCCTGGGCGAGCAGCTGAAAGCTGATGAAGCCAGGCTGGCCGAGATTCAAGCCGAATTGCAGCAATTGCTGCTGAACGTGCCCAACCTGCCGCACGCCAGTGTGCCTGCCGGCAAGTCGGAAGAAGACAATGTTGAGGTGCGCCGCGTCGGTACGCCGCGTAGCTTCGACTTTGAGATCAAGGACCACACCGACGTCGGTACGCCGCTCGGGCTGGATTTCGATACCGGCGCCAAGCTTTCCGGTGCGCGCTTTACCCTGATGAAGGGGCAGATTGCGCGCCTGCACCGTGCGCTCGCGCAGTTCATGCTGGATACACAGACCGAGAGGCATGGCTACACCGAGTGCTACACACCTTATCTGGTCAATGCCGAGACGCTGTTCGGCACTGGGCAGTTGCCGAAGTTCGAGGAAGATCTCTTCTCTTTGGCGCACAATGACAGCAAGTTATATTTGATTCCAACGTCGGAAGTTACCTTGACCAACACCGTGCGCGACGAGATCGTGCCGCTGGAATCTCTGCCCATCAAACTGACGGCACATACACCCTGCTTCCGCTCCGAGGCCGGCTCCTACGGCAAGGACACCAAGGGCATGATCCGCCAGCATCAGTTCGACAAGGTCGAGATGGTGCAGATCGTGCATCCGGAGAAAAGCTACGAAGCGCTGGAAGAGATGGTCGGGCACGCCGAGCATATCCTGCAGACGCTCGAACTGCCGTACCGTGTTGTTTCCCTTTGTACCGGTGACATGGGCTTCGGCGCTGCCAAGACCTACGACCTCGAAGTCTGGCTGCCAGCGCAGAATACCTACCGCGAGATCTCTTCGGTTTCCAATTGCGAGGCCTTCCAAGCACGTCGCCTGCAGGCGCGTTTCCGCAATGAGAACGGTAAACCGGAGCTGCTACACACACTCAACGGTTCCGGTCTTGCGGTCGGCCGCACGCTGGTGGCGATATTGGAGAACCACCAGCAGGCCGATGGCAGTGTGACGATTCCGGCCGCATTGCAACCATATATGGGCGGAATCGAACGTATCGTTCCTTGAGCCTGCTTCGGCAAGGGAGTAAGCGAATGTCAGCGAGGCGCTAATGTCGGGTTATCAGGAACTTGCCCTGTTGCTGTTGTTGGCAGCAGTGATTGGCGCGATTGCCGTTCGCTTGCGTCAGCCACTGATCGTGGCTTTCATACTGGTCGGTATGCTGGCCGGTCCTTCCGGTTTTGGGCTGGTGCATGCGCACAGCGAGATCGGTTTGTTGGCGGAACTGGGCATCACCATCCTGCTGTTTGTCGTCGGCCTCAAGCTCGATCTGCATCTGGTGCGCAATCTCGGGCCGGTAGCGCTGGCGACCGGTCTGGGACAACTGGCGTTTACCGTATTCTTCGGTTATCTGCTGGCGCGCGGTATCGGTATCTCGCATATCACGGCGCTCTATGTCGCGATCGCGCTGACCTTCTCCAGCACCATCATCATCGTCAAGCTGCTTTCCGACAAGCGCGAGATCGATTCCCTGCACGGGCGTATTTCCATGGGTTTTCTCATCGTGCAGGATATCGCCGTGGTCATCGCCATGGTGCTGATGAGCGCCTATGGTCTGGGCACGGGCGAGGGCGGCGTCGGCATGGTGGCGATGATGCTGGTTTTGAAGATGACTGCCGTGCTAGCTGTACTTGCACTGATGATGCGCTATGTGTTGCCGCACTTGCTGCACCTGCTGGCCAAATCCGGCGAACTGCTGCTGGTGTTCGCCATCGCCTGGGGCGCTGCGCTGGCCACTCTCGGCGATGCTGCTGGTTTCAGCAAGGAGGTCGGTGCCTTTCTCGCCGGTTTTTCACTGGCATCCACCAATTATCGTGAGGCCATCAGTTCGCGCCTGACTTCGTTGCGGGATTTCCTGCTGTTGTTCTTTTTTATCGATCTTGGCGCCAAACTGGAACTGGGTTCACTTGGCACCAACATTCCGGAGGCGGCGGCGCTCTCGCTGTTCGTGCTGATAGGCAATCCGCTCATTGTGCTGGCGATCATGGGTTACATGGGCTACCGCAAACGTACCGGGTTTCTGGCAGGGCTGACGGTGGCGCAGATCAGCGAGTTCTCGATCGTCTTCGCGGCGCTCGGTGTCAGCATGGGTCATATCGACCTCAATGCGGTAGGGCTTATCACGCTGGTTGGTCTGGTCACTATCACGGCCTCGACCTATATGATTCTCTACTCGCAGCCGCTGTACGATTTCTGCAAACCCTGGCTGACTGTGTTCGAACGCAAGAAACCGTTCCGTGAAATGGCCTTCGAGGGGAGCCGCAAGCTGGAAACGGAACCTGATGTGGTGATATTCGGCATGGGTCGTTTTGGCAGCCGTCTCGCGAATGAATTGCAGGCGCAGGGTTACCACGTGCTTGGCGTCGATTTCGACCCGACCGTAGCACGTTCATATCAGCACCGCGATGTGCCTGTCAGGTTCGGCGATGCAGAAGATCCGGTGCTGGTAGAAACACTCCCTCTATCTTCAACTGCCTGGGTGGTCAGCACTATCGCCGACCTCAATCTCAACCTTTCGCTTTACAAGGCTTTGCGCCATCATGGCTATCAGGGCAAGGTAGCCATGACGGCGCATCTGGCCGGCGATGTCGGCCGGTTGAAGCGAGCCGGTGTTACGCGTGTGCTACAGCCGTTCGAGGACGCCGCCGATTTCGCCGCCAAGACTCTGTTTGAAGATAGCCCGAAGGAATAAAAACATGACCGATTTTTCACGTATTTTGCTGGCGACCGACTTTTCTGAACGTAGCGAGAACGCGGCGCAACGCGTGCTGCTGCTGGAGTCGGCAGGCGTGAAGGAATTGCGGCTGCTGCATGTCCTCTCGGGGACCTTGCTGGATGAACTCAAGCATCTGGTATCAAAGGGTGTCAGTGCGCGCTTGCGTGAGGCAATGCAGCAAAAACTGATAGAGCAGGCAACCAAACTGCAAACTGCGGCGGACCTGAATGTGGAGTCCAGCCTTGAGATCGGAAGGCCGCATGCGGTCATCATTCAGCAGGGCAAGGAAACTGACAGCCTGATTGTTGTCGGTGCCCATGCCAGTGCAGTGCGCGACTGGGTGCAGGGTTCCATGCTCGAGCGTTTGCTCGGCGGTAGCCAACAGCCCATGCTGGTCGTCAGGCAGCCTGCCAACACTCCATATCGCCGCGTGTTGGTGCCGGTGGACTTTTCGCCTTGTTCCAGCGCCGCCGTTGAAGCTGCGATGAAACTGGCGCCGCAGGCCGAGATCACATTGCTTCATGTTTCTGCATTGCCATTCGAAAGCAAGTTGCGCTTTGCCGGTATTTCAGAGGCTGAGATGACTGAATACCGGCTCACTTGCCGGCAAGGGGCAGAGCGTGAGATGGATAGTTTCATGCAAGGGCTGACAATGCATTCGAAACCCCTTGTCAGTCGGCTGGAATATGGCAATGCGCCGGAAGTCATCCTGGAAATGGTAGATCAAGAGGCTAGTGACCTGATCGTCATGGGGCGCTATGGAAAATCCGGTATCGGGCAGATGCTGCTGGGCAGCGTGACTGAATATGTGGCGACGACCAGTGACCGTGACATCATGGTGGTCGGTCTTTGAGTTCAATGGAGCAGGGAAGTATGGAAAAGACCAAACAGAGCAGCCTTCCGGCCAGGCGTGTGTTGCTGGCGACCGATCTCAGCGCGCGTTGCGATCGGGCATTGGATCGCGCTGCGCAGCTTGCCAAGGAATGGCAGGCAGAATTACTGGCGGTGAATGTGGCTGAAAGCACGCAGTCGCCGGATATGGTCCTGAACTGGGCTTATGGGGCAGATGAAGCGAACATGCAGATCGTGCAACAGCAGTTGCGCGAGGATCTGGTGACGGCCGCAGTGCCTGTCAGTGTCAGGGTAGTCAAGGGCGAACCTGCCGCCAGCATCGCTGAAGTTGCCAATCAGGACGCCTGCGATCTGCTCGTCACCGGCATGGCGCGCAGCGAACCCTTTGGCCGATTCATACTGGGCACGACGGTGGAAAAGCTGGTGCGACTGACGAGCCAGCCGGTGCTGGTGGTGCGCAAGCGTCCGCACGGGCCTTATCGCAGGGTGCTGGTGGCCAGCGACTTTTCGCGTGCATCTTCCCTTGCCTTGCATACTGCACTCAAGCTGTTTCCTGATAATCAGATCGTGCTGTTCCATGCCGTCAAACAAAGCTTGGCAGAACTGGCGAGTGACATGCCGAAGCAATTGCAGGCAGATGCCGGCTTCCAGGCCAGGGCAAACGAGTTTTATGATGTCATCGGTTTGAGCGCCCCAGACCGGGCGCGCATTACGCTGCATGTGGAAGGCGGTGCCCTGGAGGCTGTAATGACACAGTACGTGCGCAAACATAATATCGATCTGGCAGTTATCGGCAGCCGCGGTCAGAACAGCCTCATGGCAGGTTTGCTCGGCAGTTCGGCTTCCAAACTGCTGCATTGGTTGCCTTGCGACACGATGATTATCGGTGCCCAGCAGAGCGCTGACTGAGCTTTCGCTGGCCCAATATGCGTCAGGCAGCAGCCTTGGGCGCGAAGCGTTGCATCACGTGGTTGGTCATGCCACGCGCCAATTCCTCTTCGCCGTAGAATACGGTTCCCAGGTTTTCCTTGCGCAGCAGTACCGATTCATCCTCATTATGCGTGCGTAGTACGATCTCGATCTCAGGATTCAGCGTGCGCGCCGTATCGACCATCTGCCGCACATTGATGGAATCCGGTGTCGCTACCACCAGCATGGCCGCCTGTGCGATATGCGCCTGTACCAGCACGACAGGGTCGGAAGCATCGCCGGAGACGGCCGGGATATCCTTCTTGCGCAGGCTTTCGACGATCTCCCTGTTCTGTTCCGCTACCACATAGGGGATGCCGCGCTCTTCCAGGGCGTCGGCGATGCGGCGGCCGACACGGCCGAAGCCGACCAATACGACCTGACCTTCCAGATATTTGCGCTCGGTACTCATCGGCAGTTCGGCATAGGGATCGACCCGGCTGTTGAAACGGCGGGCGGTGGCTGAGCGTTCCAGCAGCCATTTGCTGACAGGTGAAACCGAGGCAAAGACCAACGGATTCAGAGCGATGGAAATCAGCGCACCGGCCAGTACCAGACTCAGGCCTTCGGATGGCAGTATGCCCAGGGTAAGGCCGAGACCAGCCAGAATGAAGGAGAATTCACCGATCTGCGCCAGACTGGCAGCAACAGTCAGCGCAGTGTTGAGCGGGTAACGGAAGGCCAGTACCAGAGCCATTGCTGCGATGGATTTGCCGATGATAATGATGCCGACTACTGCTACTACATGCAGCGGTTCTTCCAATAGAACTGAAGGTTCGAACAGCATGCCGACGGAGACAAAGAACAGCACGGCGAAGGCGTCACGGAAAGGCAGAGATTCTTCTGCCGCACGATGGCTGAACTCGGATTCACGCATGACCATGCCGGCAAAGAATGCACCCAGCGCAAATGAGACATTGAACAGTGCAGTGGCACCATAGGCGATACCGATGGCGGCAACGATGACGGATAGCGTGAACAGTTCGCGTGAGCCGGTCTTGGCGATATGCCACAGCAGCCACGGCATGATGCGGCGACCGGCGACCAGCATGAGGGCGATGAAGGCGGTGACTTGCAGTAACGTGAAACCGATGGTCTGCCACAAGGGCGTGCCATTGGACTGCTGTTCGCCGCCCAGCATGCCGGCCAGCGGAGGCATCAGCACCAGTACCAGCACAGTGACGAGGTCTTCCACCACCAGCCAGCCTACGGCGATCTTGCCGTTCATGCTCTCCAGTATGCCACGCGATTCCAGCGCTTTCAGCAATACCACCGTGCTGGCGCAGGAAAGCGCGAGGCCGAAGATCAGGCCTTCTCCCAGACTCCAGCCCCACCAGTGGGCGATACCCATACCGAGCACCGTTGCCAGTGTCATCTGGACGATGGCGCCGGGCAGGGCGATACGCTTGACCGAAAGCAGGTCGTCGATGGAGAAATGCAGGCCGACGCCGAACATCAGCAACATGACGCCGATTTCGGCGAGTTGGCTGGCAATGCCGACGTCGGCGACAAAACCCGGGGTCGCAGGGCTAAGCATGATGCCGGCGAGCAGGTAGCCGACCAGTGCCGGCAGACGAATTTTTTCTGCGATAAAGCCGAAAATCAGCGCTAAGCCGAGGCCGGCGGCTATCGTCGTGATCAACGAGATGTTGTGTTCCATTTGAATCCGTTCTTTAAGCGTGTCGCTGAGAATTATAAAGCGGCTAGTGCAGGATACAGTTATTGCACCAGCGTGGATTGAGTAAAAATCCGGGCCAGATCAAAACTGGGTAACAGAGGGCTGTGTGGTGGTTCGTATTTCTCCAGTATCTTGTGGTAGGTGCGGATCGACTCGACGAAAATCACCGGCGCGCCACCACGGGCAAAACCGTATTTGACGGTAGAGTAGTACTCGACCTTGTTCAGCAATGGCAAGGTCTTTTTGACATCGGCCCAGCTGTCCGGATTCAGTTTCATGCGCTGCGCCAGTACTCGCGCATCTTCCAGATGAGCATAGCCGATATTGTAGGCAGCCAGCGCCATCCATGTGCGGTCAGGCTCCGGCACCCGTTTGGGGACGGTGTCCCTGAGCATGATGATATAGCGTGCGCCGCCCATGATGGCCTGTCTGGCATCCAGTCTGTCAGTGACGCCCAGCATGTCGGCAGTGGCTTCGGTCAGCATCATCAGGCCGCGGACATTGGTTGGCGAGGTGTTGAGCCTGTCCCAGTGCGATTCGCGATAGCTGACGGCAGCCAGCAGGCGCCAGTCGAGTCCCGTCATCTCCTGGGCTTCCTTGAACAGATCGATATACAGCGGCAACAGCGTGCGAGTACGCTTGAGAAATGTGGTCACGTCCGGCGTGTCCAGCCGTTGCGAATGACCGTAATAGCGGTCGATCAGATTACGCAGCGTGCCATCTTGCTGAATACGGGCAAAATAGATGTTGGCTTGTTCATAGAGCCAGCGATTGCCGGTCTTGGGAAAAGCCCAGGCGATATGTTCTTCCTTGCCGAGCGCGAGGCCGATGCCGAGATTGGGGTAGAAATTGCGCAGCATGGCAACCAGGTGACCGTCGGACACGGTGTAATCCAGCAGGCCTTCGGCGACCTGTTCCATCAGCTCGTCGGCACTGACTTTTTCCAGTGCCTGCCATTCCAGTTTGGGGTAATTCTGTGTTTTCTCCGCCAGACGTTCGGCATAACTGGTGCCTGCCGGCACTGCGATGTTCTTGCCGATCAGGTCTTCGATTTTCTTTGGTGCCTTGTTGATCTCAGTGTTATAGACGATGTGCTGTTGTACGTTTTGATACGGTACGGAAAACTGTACCAGATGCTTGCGCAAGTGCGTGATGCTGAGGTCGGCTGCGGCGAAATGCGCTTCACCCTTGAGCAGGGTGGGGATGACCTCGGTGATGTTGTTGACCAGGACGAATCTGACGCTGTATTCGGGGCCCAGACTCTCGGCAAACTTTGTGGCAAGGTCGTATTCGAGGCCGGCAATTTGATCATTGCCATCAATGTAGTAGGTGTTCGGTCCGTTATGTGTGACGACTACGATTTCCTTGCTTTCCCTCGGATCGGGCAAAGGCTTGACAGGCTCTTGGCAAGCGGTTAGCAGAAGAACTGCGAGGATGATGGTTAACCGGAGCATTCTGCCAGTTTCACCAACTTTGGCAAATTTGTCTAGCTGGAAAAGGTCGAGATTGGCCTGAGCAATGTTAAAATAGCGTCACGCGGAGAGGTGGCAGAGTGGTTGAATGTACCTGACTCGAAATCAGGCATACGTGCAAGCGTATCGAGGGTTCGAATCCCTCCCTCTCCGCCATCTTTTATTGCTGCTGGTTCAATCCGGCAGACTCAGTTTCAGCTGCTCCGGCTTTTTTACATCCGTTCAATCTTGCGCGTGCGCAAGAACGCCTTTTCCGCCTCTATGGCAAGGAACAGCAGAGCCCCCAACCCCAGAATCATGAGCCACGACAGCATGTCTAATGGTGTGCTACGGAACAGATGCTGCATGGGCGCGGCATAGGTAAAGGCCAGTTGTAGAAGGATGAGAATGCCGGTCACCAGCAGGGCCATCCGGTTGCCGGTCAGGGTTTCGAAACTGAATGCCGATGCAGTGAAGTGGCGCGCATGGAACAGGTAGAACATTTCCCCGACCACCAGCATGTTGACCGCTGCTGTCCGCGACATTTCAATCGAGCTACCACGTGCCTGTTCCCATTCGAACATGATGAAGGTGACAGCGACCATCAGGAGGCTGACAAAAAGCACGCGCATGGCCAGTGGTCGGGTTATCAATGGCTGGCCGGGTGGGCGCGGCACATGATGCATGACACCTTTTTCGGCTGGTTCAAAAGCCAGCGCCAGCGCCAGTGTGACGGCAGTCACCATATTGACCCAGAGGATTTGACCGGCAGTCACCGGCAGGGCCAAACCTCCAAAGATCGCAATCATGATGACTCCTGCCTGTCCGCCGTTGGTGGGCAGGATGAAGATCAGTGATTTCTTGATGTTGTCGAAGACTACACGGCCTTCGCGCACTGCCTTGGCAATCGTGGCGAAGTTGTCGTCGGTCAGCACCAGGTCCGAGGCTTCACGTGCGGCATCGGTGCCTTTCTGACCCATGGCAACACCGATATCGGCAGCTTTCAGTGCTGGTGCGTCGTTGACCCCGTCGCCGGTCATGGCTACCAGGTGTCCCATGGACTGCAATGCAGCCACCAGACGCAGTTTGTGTTCCGGACTGGCACGGGCAATCACGTCCGTGCTCATGGCGCGCTTTTTCAGTTCCTCATCACTCAGGGTCTCGATCACTTCCCCAGTCAACGGGTTGTCTGCAAGAAGTCCCAACTGGCGGCCGATGGCAGCGGCAGTAATGGCATGGTCGCCGGTGATCATCTTGACGCGTATTCCCGCCTGCTGGCATTCGGCGACAGCCGTGATAGCCTCTTCACGCGGCGGGTCTATGAGACCGACCATGCCCAGCAACTCGAAATCAGTTGTGATGTCGTTGGTGCTAATCGCGGTGGTATCGGCCGGCATCTTGCGGATAGCCAAGGCGAGGACCCGTTCACCGGCTTCGGCGGCTTCTTCGATGCGTGCCTGCCAGTCCTTGTTGTTGAGTGGTTTGCCTCCGGCTTCACTGCTGCAGAGTTCGAGCACCCGCTCTGGCGCGCCCTTAAGCAGCAGAAACACACCCTTTTCATGGTTATGATGCAGTGTTGCCATGTAGCGATGCTCGGATTCAAAAGGGATATCGTCCTGACGCGGGAATTGTTTGCCGGTGTCAACAGGGTCCAGTCCGGCCTTGATGGCGAACGTCAGCAGCGCGCCTTCTGTCGGATCTCCGACCAGATTCCATTCACCGGCTTCGTCATGTTTCAGGTGGGCGTCATTGCACAACAGCGCGCAACGGGCGAGGGCCAGCAAGGGCTCATGTGTTTCAGGATTGATAGCGGTTTCGTTCAGGTGAAAGCCGCCGTCAGGTGCGTAGCCGGTGCCGCTGACGCTGACGCTGATCGTGTCAGTTGGCAGCATGAGTCGTACCGTGGTCATTTCGTTGCGGGTCAGCGTGCCGGTTTTGTCGCTACAGATGACCGTTACCGACCCCAGAGTCTCGACCGCGGGCAGACGTCTGATGATTGCCCGGTTTCTGGCCATGATACGGGTACCGATGGCGAGCACTATAGTGACGATAGCTGGCAGGCCTTCAGGAATGGCGGCAACAGCGAGACCGATGACCGCAATGAATATGTCGACACCACTCATGTCGGCGAAATAGTGGCCATAGAGGAAGGTGACCAGGCTGACGGCCAGGATGAAAATTGTAATCCTGCGTGCAAACTGATCGAGGCGTCGGGTTAGTGGTGTGGATAGGGACTGTATATCGCCGACCATGCTGCCGATGCGACCGATCTCGGTCTGTGTGCCAGTAGCGACAACGATGCCATGTGCTTGCCCGAAAGCGACCTGGGTGCCGGAGTAGGCCATGGAACCGCGATCACCGATGGCGGCGCTCGGCGCTACCATTTCGGTATGTTTTTTGACCGGAACCGATTCTCCGGTGAGTACGGCTTCGGTAATGTGCAGGTTCTTGACGCGGATAAGTCGCAGGTCGGCGGGGATCTTGTCGCCGGATTCCAGCAGCACGACATCGCCGGGTACCAGGTGTTGCGCGTCGATATTGTGCCGTTCACCTCCGCGCATTACCGTTGCACGGCTGGCCAGCATCGAACGAACCGCTTCCAGTGCCTTCTCCGCCTTGCCTTCCTGGATGAAGCCGATCAGTGCGTTGATCAGTACCACGCCGAAAATGACACCGGCATCAATATAGTTCTCAATCAATAGTGTGGTGATGCCGGCAGCGAGCAGCACATAAATCAGCGGATTATGGAATTGCAGAAGAAAGCTGAGCCAGGACGGGCGGCGTTTGGAATCAGGCAGGCTGTTCTCGCCATGCAGGTCCAGACGGATCCTTGATTCTTCATGTGACAGACCTTCAATCCGGCTATTCTGCCTTTGCAGTGTTTCTTCCGCACTGAGTGCATGCCAGTCGATGGTTTCCTTTTTGGCGGCTGACTTTTTACGATTCATTGCATTCCAGTGATGAAGTGTGGCTAGTAGAAATAATAAGTTGAATTGAGGTAGCGGCTGACTTCGTTTACTTCTTCTTCTGTCCATTTCACACCGATGGCATCCTGCCAGCGCTCGACCTCTTTTTTCAGGCCATTCAGGTCTGCCGCGATTCTGCCGTCTCGCCAGTGTATCTGCTGGTTGTGGCATTCGATGCAGTGGTTTCTGTAAAGCATTTCGCCGCGCGACATCTGAGGATCCTGATGGTCGTCGGCAATGGCGATCCCCGGTAGGGTGAGTAGCAGCATGATGGCGAGATAGCGATACATGGTGATTCAACTCCTTATAAGTAGTAGTCTTCGATTATCCGGCGTAGTTCAAAATGTAGCTACAGATACAAGTATAAGCAACTGGGGTAGCGGTGGCCGGAGGATTGTCAATTGGTGGACAGTTGATTTACATCAAGCACCGGTTGCAGCGAATAACTTAGGCTTTCAGGATGCAAGAGATGACATTCAAGAACGCCAGTTCCTCCTATCAATCAGCTATAAACGCGGCAGCTGACAATGTCAGTCATGCTGTGCTGGATGACCCCATCGAGTGGCCGACGTTCAGTCGCCAAGATACCGCAGATTCATCATTGTGGGATTCGCATCTGGTGATCGAGGGTATGCATTGCGCCGCCTGCGCCAATACTGTCGAGCGCGCCCTGAAGTCCGTGCCCGGGGTTTTGCAGGCAGAAGTCAATGGCGTCACCGGACGTGCTGCAATCAAATGGTCAGCCAGTCAGACCAGGCCTTCGGACTGGGTGACGGCGGTCAATCGTGCCGGCTATGGTGCCATGCCGGCATCGGATGCGGATGCCCTGGCCAGCCGTAAAAAGGTGCAGCGCCTGGCACTCTGGCGCTGGCTGGTCGCCGGATTTTGCATGATGCAGGTCATGATGTATGCCGCGCCGGTCTATGTTGCCGAGCCGGGCGACATGACGCCGGATATCCTGCATCTGTTGCGTTGGGCCTCCTGGGTACTGACGCTGCCCGTCATGCTGTTCTCCTGCGGTCCTTTCTTTGAAAATGCCTGGCGCGATATCCGCCATCAGCAGATCAGTATGGATCTGCCGGTTTCACTCGGCATCATCATCATGTTTTTTGTCAGTTCGATCGCGACGTTCTGGCCGCAGGGCTGGTGGGCGGAAGAGGTCTATTTCGACTCCATCACCATGTTCGTCTTTTTCCTGCTGACCGGCCGCTGGCTGGAAACGCGTTTGCGCAACAGGACGGCCGGTGCACTCGATGACTTGATGCGACGCCTGCCTGAAAGCGTTGAGCGCCAGATGTCGGACGGTAGCTTCGAGCGCATATCCAGCCGGCGTATCCGTCAGGGCGATGTACTGCGTATTTTGCCGGGTGAGGCGTTCCCGGCAGACGGTGAACTGATCGATGGCGAGACGCAGGCAGACGAAGCACTGCTCACTGGCGAATCGCGCCCGGTAAAAAAGACACTACACTCCGAACTGATTGCCGGCAGTCATAACCTGTCTTCCGCTATCCTGATGCGGGTCGGTAAGGTCGGACAGGATACGCGTTATGCGCAAATTGTTACGCTGATGGAAAAGGCTGCGACCGACAAGCCGCGGCTTGCCATACTTGCGGACCGTATCGCCCGGCCATTCCTGCTGCTGGTGCTGCTGGCGGCATTGGGCGCTGTTGTTTACTGGTGGCCGATAGATCCGGCGCGCGGCCTGATGGCGGCGGTCGCGGTGCTGGTGGTCACCTGTCCATGTGCCCTGTCGCTCGCGACGCCTGCCGCCATGCTGGCTTCTGCCGGTGCTTTGGCCAAGCGCGGGGTGTTGACACGCCGTTTGCAGGCGCTGGAGATGATGGCAGGCATCGATACGGTGGTGTTCGACAAGACCGGCACACTGACCAATGACCGCATGAAAGTCAGCAGCATCCAGGTTCGGAATGGCTGGTCTGCCGATGATGCCCTGCAACTGGCGGCAGCGATTGCGCAGCATTCCCTGCATCCGGTATCGCGTGCATTGGCAGAGAGTTGTCCGCATGGTCGTCAGGCAGTGGATACGGTGAAGGAGGTTTCGGGGCAGGGCCTGATGGCAGAAACCCCGCATGGGGCTGTCAGATTGGGTTCTGCGCGGTTTTGTGAAGTTGATTTTCCTGAACAGGCCCATATGCAGGTACATCTGGCTGACGCGCGTGGCTGGCTGGCAAGTTTCGATCTGGATGAGGACATTCGTGAAGATGCGGCCGTCAGCATTGCGCAATTGCGTGACGCCGGCATGGCCGTCGAGATACTTTCCGGTGATCGCCGGGCTGCGGTGCAGCGTGTAGCCAGCTCACTGGGTATAGAGCAGATTTCTGCGGATAGTACGCCGCAGGATAAATTGACGCATATACAAAAGCTGCAGCAGGCCGGACATCGTGTCGCCATGGTTGGTGACGGGCTCAATGACGGACCGGTGTTGGCCGGTGCGCAGGTGTCCATTACTCTGGGGCAGGCAGCGCCGTTGGCACAATCGCAGTCAGATTTCGTTATCCTTGGTGCCCAGTTGCAGACGGTTTCACTTTTACTTTTGCATGCAAGGCGTACTATGTACATCGTGCGGCAGAATCTTTTATGGGCGGCAGTCTATAACGCGGTCTGCATCCCATTGGCTGTCACTGGCTGGATCAATGCCTGGATAGCCGGGCTTGGCATGGCCCTGAGTTCCTTGCTGGTCATCATGAACGCGGCAAGGCTCGCCAAAATAAGGAGATAAGCATGGACATTCTATTTTTGCTGATTCCACTGTCCGTGATTCTTGTGCTCGCCATACTCGCAGGTCTCTGGTGGGCGATTTATAACGATCAATTCGAAGATATCGAGCAAGAGGGTGAGCGAATTCTGCATGACGATTGACCTATATCAAATGCTTTAGTTTCGCTCTGCGACAAAATGTCTCACAGAATCGTCAACTTGGGGTAGTGATATGAGTCTAAATAGCTCTGAAGCAGTGATGTACAACGATACCGTTGTACGGCAATTTTCAATTATGGCGGTCATCTGGGGTGTGGTGGGCATGCTGGTAGGCGTGATCATTGCAGCCCAGTTGTATATCCCGGAACTGAACCTGGGATTACCGTGGACCAGTTTCGGCCGATTGCGACCGTTACATACCAATGCAGTGATCTTCGCTTTTGGCGGCAGTACCTTGTTTGCCACGTCATATTATGTGGTGCAACGTACTTGCCAGACCCGATTGTTCGGCGGCTCATTGGCGTCGTTCACGTTCTGGGCCTGGCAACTGGTCATTGTGGCGGCGGCAGTCTCGCTGCCTCTGGGCTTTACGCAGGCCAAAGAGTATGCCGAGCTGGAATGGCCGATTGATATCCTGATCGCAGTGGTCTGGGTCTCTTACGCCATTGTCTTCTTCGGCACCATAGGTAAGCGCAAGGTCAAGCACATCTATGTAGCCAACTGGTTCTTTGGCGCTTTCATCATTGCTGTAGCCTTGCTGCATATCGTCAATAGTGCGGCGATTCCGGCAGACTTCATGAAATCCTACTCCGCCTATGCCGGCGTGCAGGATGCCATGGTGCAATGGTGGTACGGTCACAATGCGGTAGGTTTCTTCCTGACTGCCGGCTTCCTCGGCATCATGTACTACTTCGTACCAAAGCAGGTTGAGCGTCCGATCTATTCCTATCGCTTGTCTATCGTGCACTTCTGGGCGCTGATCTTCACTTATATGTGGGCAGGTCCACACCATTTGCATTACACCGCATTGCCTGACTGGACCCAATCCCTGGGTATGGTGTTCTCGCTGATTCTGCTGGCGCCAAGCTGGGGCGGCATGATCAACGGCATGATGACCATGTCCGGCGCCTGGCACAAGCTGCGTAGCGATCCTATCCTGCGCTTCCTGATCGTTTCGCTTTCCTTCTACGGCATGAGTACCTTTGAAGGCCCGATGATGGCGATCAAGACCGTGAACGCGTTGTCGCATTACACTGACTGGACTGTCGGTCACGTGCACTCCGGTGCCTTGGGCTGGGTTGGTATGGTTTCGATGGGTGCGCTTTACTACATGATTCCTCGCCTGTTCGGTCAGAAGCAGATGTATAGCGTCAAAGCGATTGAACTGCACTTCTGGATGGCAACCATCGGTATCGTGCTCTATATCTCCGCCATGTGGATATCAGGTGTGATGCAAGGTTTGATGTGGCGCGGTGTTAATGCTGATGGCACGCTGACCTACACTTTCGTTGAGAGTGTGAAAGCGACCTATCCATTCTATGCCCTGCGCCTGCTCGGCGGCCTGCTTTACCTTGGCGGTATGCTGGTAATGCTGTGGAATGTGCTGAAGACCACATCAAATGGTCAATCCGTCAATGTCCCTGTTCCGCCCGTTGCGGCTCATGCTTAAGGAATAAAGAAAATGGCTGACCACAATAAAAAACCAGGTTTCTCTCACGAAAAGATTGAAACCAACAATTTCCTGATGATCGTGTTGATTCTGGTCGTCGTCTCCTTCGGTGGCCTGGTGGAAATCGTTCCACTGTTCTTCCAGAAGACGATGACGGAACCGATCAAGGGCTTGGAACCCTACACTCCGGTGCAACTGGCTGGCCGTGATATCTACATCCGTGAAGGCTGCTATAACTGCCATTCGCAGATGATCCGGCCGTTCCGTGCTGAGGCCTTGCGCTACGGTCATTACTCGGTGGCGGGTGAGTTTGTTTATGACCATCCGTTCCAGTGGGGCAGTAAGCGTACCGGCCCTGACCTGCATCGTGTCGGCGGCAAGTACAGCGATGAATGGCATCGTATCCACTTGATCAATCCGCGCGATGTGGTACCGGAATCCAATATGCCATATTACCCCTGGCTGGAGAAAAATCTGGTCGATGCCGATGGCCTGGCTCCAAGAATGCGGGCATTGCGCAAGGTTGGTGTGCCTTACAGCGACGAACAGATCGCCAATGCCAAGGCCGAGGTTGAAGGCAAGACCGAAATGGATGCCCTGATCGCTTACCTGCAGGGCCTGGGCAGAACATTAAAATAGCGGGGTGAATTCGATGGATATCAATACATTACGCATCATCGCAACCGTCGCAAGCTTTATCGTCTTCATCGGTATCGTGGTCTGGGCTTGGTCACGTCGACGTGAAGTGGATTTTAAAGAAGCGGCCAATCTGCCTTTTGAACAGGATTGAGGAATAAAAAATGAGTGATTTTGAATTCACCAGCAGTTTCTGGCCGTTGTTTATCTCGGTAATCACAGTACTGGGCATCCTTGGTTGCGCAATTCTGCTGTGGGTAACCAACAAAACCAAGGTTCAGCCTACGGAGGATATGAGTACTGGTCATGTATGGGATGGCGACTTGCGTGAAATGAACAACCCGTTGCCGCGTTGGTGGGTGTGGATGTTCATCATCACCATCGTCTTCTCGGTTGCCTATCTCATCATCTATCCTGGCATGGGTTCCTATCAGGGCAAACTGGGATGGACGCAAGTTGGCCAGTTTGAAGCTGAGATGGCCAAGGCCGAGGAAGTGACCAAACCACTATATGACAAATTTACCGCCATGTCGGTGGAAGAGGTCGCTGCAGACGAGCAGGCCATGGCAATCGGTGGCCGCCTGTTTCTTAACAACTGTGCGCAGTGTCATGGGTCGGATGCGGGCGGCAGCAAGGGCTTCCCTAACCTGACCGACAATGACTGGCTGCATGGGGGTGAGCCGGAAACCATCAAGGCGACCCTGACCAATGGCCGTGTCGGCATGATGCCGCCGATGGCATCCATGGTCGGCAGTGAAGATGACGTCAAGAATGTGGCGAACTATGTCTTGAGTCTCTCCAACAGTCAACACGACGCTGCACGCGCCGAGTTGGGCAAGGAGAAGTTCATGGTCTGTGCTGCCTGCCACGGTCCGGAAGGCAAGGGTAACCAGATGATGGGCGCACCCAATCTGACTGACGGCATCTGGTTGCATGGTGCCGGCGAGAAGAACATCATTGCCATGATTAATAATGGCAAGATGAACCAGATGCCGGCCCAGGCCGACAAGTTGAGCGAAGCACAGATCCATGTGTTGACCGCATATGTCTGGGGCTTATCCAACAAGTAATAGTAGATTGGCAGGAGCGGTATGGCAGAGAATGCGGCAGGTGCCAAACGGGAGGAAACCCCGGATGAGGTAATGGTGTCACTTTACGCTGCGCAGGAGAAGATTTACCCGCGCAGCGTTTCCGGGATATTCAGCAAATGGCGCTGGGTGATGATCTGGATTACTCAGATCGTCTTTTATGGCGTGCCCTGGCTGCAATGGGGGGAACGTCAGGCCGTGCTGTTCAATCTGGAGGCCAGGCGTTTCTATATCTTTGATCTGGTTCTGTATCCGCAGGACCTGATCTACCTGACTGCCATTCTCATCATCTCGGCGCTCTCGCTGTTTCTGTTCACAGCAGTGGCAGGGCGTTTGTGGTGCGGATATACCTGTCCGCAAACGGTTTATACCGAGATTTTTCTCTGGTTTGAGAAGGTCATCGAGGGCGACCGCGCTGCCCGCATGAAACTCGACAAGAGTGGAATGACGGCGGAGAAGGTCACCAAGAAATCACTCAAGCATCTGGTGTGGGGTCTGTTCGCTTTATGGACAGGTTTCACTTTCGTTGGTTATTTCACACCCATACGCGAATTGTTGCAAAACTGGATGGTGTTGCAGATGGGGCCGTGGGAAACCTTCTGGGTGTTCTTTTACGGATTTGCCACTTATGGCAATGCCGGTTTCATGCGTGAGCAGGTGTGCAAGTATATGTGCCCGTATGCGCGTTTCCAGAGTGCCATGTTCGACAAGGACACCCTGATCGTCACCTATGACGATGAACGTGGCGAGCCACGAGGCAGCCGTTCGCGCAAGGACGATGCGAAAAGCCTGGGGCTGGGTTCCTGTATCGATTGTAATCTTTGCGTGCAGGTTTGCCCCACCGGCATCGACATCCGCAAGGGCCTGCAGTATGAATGTATCGGATGTGGTGCCTGTGCAGATGTTTGTGATACGGTCATGGACAAGGTGGGTTATCCGCGCGGTCTGATTCGTTATACGACGGAAAACGGCATGCACAATCACTGGACCAGTAGCGAGATACTGCGCCGAGTGTTGCGGCCGAGGGTGCTGATATATTTCAGCATACTGGCCTTGCTGGTGATTGGCTTGTTGACCAGTTTGGCTGTGCGTACGCCGTTTATGGCTGACGTGGTTCGGGATCGCGGTGTGATGTCGCGTATCGTCGAAGGTGGCTTGCTGGAGAATGTCTATCGCATGCAGTTGATGAATGCTACCGAGAATACGCAGTCCTATCGGATTGAAGCACGGGGTGAGGATGGCTTGCTACTTAAATCACCTGATCTTGATGCGGCGGGTAGTGTGATTCTTGAACCTGCTCAGTCGAAGTGGATCACGTTGTATCTGCAGATACCTGACGGCAATCTTGAACCGGGTTCGCATCGTGTCTGGTTTGATGTGGAAATGCTGGGAAGTGATAAGGTGCTGGAAGAAAAATCGGTGTTCCTGGTTCCAAGATAAGGGTTTGAGTGACGGACGTACGGATGAAAGTTGAGGATGGATATGGCAGCGAATATGCAGGTAAACGGGCAGGACACAAAACAGTGGTGGAAGTACGGCTATGTCTGGCTGATATTGAGCGGGCCGATTGCAGTCATCATCGCTTCCTTCATCACGCTGAGTCTGGCGTTGAAAACGCCTGACCCTGTGGTTGATGATTACTATCGCAAGGGCATTGAGATCAATAAACGGTTGGAAACGAAAGAGCTTTTACCTGCAGTAGAAGGCCGGAATCATGCAGTAACTCCGGCAGAGGATACGCAACCTTAACAGAAGCTATCCGGATCAAAAATCCTCTTCAGCGCATCGGGTTTCAGTATTTTCACCCAGCGTTGCTTCACTTCGATGATTCCCTCGTCACTGAACTTTGAAAACGTGCGGCTGACAGTTTCTAGCTTCATGCCAAGATAGCTGCCAATCTCTTCGCGCGTCATGCGTAGCACCAGTTCAGATCTTGAGAATCCTCTGGCATTCAGTCTCTGCACCAGATTCAGCAGGAATGCGGACAGGCGCTCTTCTGCCCGCATATTGCCCAATAGCATCATCACGCCCTGGTCGCGGACGATTTCGCGGCTCATGATCTTGTGCACATGGCGCTGCAACACCGGAAATTCGCGCGACATTTCTTCTACATTGGCAAACGGCATGACGCAGACTTCTGCATCTTCCAGCGCCACAGCATTGCAGTTGTGATGATCACTGGTAATGCCATCCAGGCCGATAATTTCGCCAGCCATCTGGAAACCGGTTACTTGTTCACGGCCATCCTGACTGGAGACGCAAGTCTTGAAAAATCCAGTGCGTATGGCATAGAGCGAAGTGAAGGAGTCCCCATTGCGATAAAGAGTTTCTCCCTGGCTGACTTTGCGCCTGGTGGCTACAACGTCATCAAGTTTTTGCAACTCTTCCTGGCTCAGGCCTATGGGCATGCAGAGTTCGCGCAGGTTGCAATTTGAACAGGCGACTTTGTAAGTTTCTAATAGCATGGCGGTTGCCTGAGTTAAGACCTGTCTAGCTTACCGGTTTTAACGGTTTGTTGGTAGGCGTTTGAGTGGAAATTTACAATTACAGGCAAAATCACACCTGACAGTTCTTTGCAGATACTTGACCTGCATCAATACAGAAAATCATGAAAGCAGGCACAGTCACGAAAAATGACCGGAATGCCGACATGATTGCAGATACCATTAATCAGCCACCAGAAACGTTGCCTGAATTGACGCCAGAGATCTTACGAAGATTCGATGTGCCGGGTCCAAGATATACCTCATATCCTACTGCCGACCGCTTTGTCGAAGCCTTTGGTGAGGAGGACTTCATGCTGGCGCTGGAGCAGCGCAAGGTCGGTGGCCTGGCGCTACCGCTTTCAATCTATGTGCATATTCCGTTCTGCGACTCCCTCTGTTTTTATTGTGCCTGCAACAAGATTGTTACCAAGCATCACGAACGTGCGGCTGAGTATCTGCGTTATCTCAACCGTGAGCTGGATTTGTACATGGAAAAGCTGGGTGAGAAGCAAACTATCAGCCAGTTGCATCTGGGGGGGGGGACTCCTACCTTCTTCAGTGATTCTGAACTGGCGGAACTGATGGACATGTTGCGTCGCAATTTCATTCTGGAGCCCAATGGGGAATATTCAATCGAGATTGATCCGCGCACGGTGACTGAGGCGCGTCTCGCACGTCTGGCAGAAATCGGTTTTAATCGCTTGAGCTTTGGTGTGCAGGATTTCGATCACGAAGTGCAAAAGGCGGTGCATCGGGTGCAACCTGCAGAGCAGGTGTTCGATCTGGTAGCAGCTGCCCGCAGACTTGGATTTGAATCCATCAATATTGATCTGATTTACGGGTTGCCGAAGCAGACTGCCAAATCTTTCCGGCGCACGTTGGAGCAGGTTGCCAGCCTCAGGCCGGACCGCATTGCGCTTTATGCTTATGCGCATCTTCCCGAACGCTTTAAGCCACAACGACGTATACATGAGGCAGATTTGCCAACTGCGGCGGATAAGCTCAGCATGCTGTCAAATGCTATTGCCGGCTTTTTGAGCAATGGTTACGTCTATGTCGGCATGGACCATTTTGCCTTGCCTGATGATGCGTTGGCCATTGCCAAAAGACAGGGCAGGTTGCATCGGAATTTCCAGGGGTACAGCACGCAGCCGGATTGCGACCAGATCAGCCTCGGTGTTTCTGCAATCGGCCGTGTCGGCGCGACATATAGCCAGAATGCCAAGACGCTTGAGGAGTATTACGACTATCTGGATCAGGGTCGCCTGCCTGTTGTACGCGGATTGCCGCTGACGCGGGATGACCTTGTGCGGCGTGCCGTTATCATGGCGCTCATGTGCCAGGGCCAGGTGTTGTATGAGTCCATCAACCTGGCCTATCTGATCGACTTCAAACACTATTTTGCAGATGAGCTCGCCAAGCTGGAACAGCTGGTGAATGACGGTCTGGTCGAAATCGATGATACGGGCATACAAGTCACAGGCACTGGCTGGTTTTTTGTTAGAGCGGTGGCCATGGTGTTTGATCGTTATTTGCAGGCGGACAGAAATCGCACCCGGTTCTCCAAGATCATCTAATTCAGTTTCTATTTCAGATTAGCGGCGTCCCGTCATTCAGCGGGGCGCCGTTTTTATTTAGCCCTTTTTAACTGGAATCCATTTTCTGCAGGCAAAAAAAAGCCTCTACAGATATCTGCAGAGGCTAATGTGGAGACTTTTTAAGCAGCTACTTACCGTAGCTTGCAAACTTGATTAGAAGCGCTTGCCGATGCCGATGCCGATAACCCATGGGTCGATATCGAGAGAGTCGATCTTGGTCCAGTTGCCGCCAGTAACAGGGCCTTTCATTTTAACGTCGGTGTCGATTTGGACATATTTAACGTCGGCATTGATCATCCAGCCATCTTTAAGGTTGATGTCGAAACCGGCTTGGGCAACCAGACCCCAGCTGTCGCTGTCGATCTTGATCTTGTCGCCAGCTGTGGCGCCACTCTTGAACTTCAGGTTGCGATCCAGCATATGGGTGTAGTTAACGCCGGCGCCAATGTATGGGTCAAATGTTTGATCCGGACGGAAGTGCCATTGCAAGGTCAGTGTTGGGGGCAGCAGGTTGACTTCACCCAGATTCTGGTCGCCGATTACGCCAGCACTGTCACCACTGATCTTGACGTCATGCTTGGTGCCGAGGGCCAGAATCAGTTCAGCTGCGATGTTCTTGGTGATGTAATAGGAAATATCGAGTTCGGGAATAACGTTGTCGTCTACTTTAAGATCGGCACTAGGAGTCATTACCGGGGCAACGTTCTTGTTTACGGTTTGTCCCAGCTTGCTGGACTCATTGGGAGATACGTTGACGGCTCTCAGACGTACTACCCAGTCACCTTCTTCAGCAAAGGCAAAGTTAGGTAAGAATGCAGCAGCCAAAGCAGCTGCCAATAGTGTTTTTTTCATTTCCCTGGCTCCTATATGGACAATTAACAATTAAGTCAGAACGGATTTTAGGGCTGCCGTTTCGGCCTGCACTTGATATAGGTCAATAAAGCGTGGATTAGCCCTTGAGTGTGCAAGAAAGCAACAGCAGACTAGCGCCTTCTCTTGCATAAGTAAACATTAATGCAAAATACGATATTTGGTATGACGGAATCGCAGCTGACCGAATTTGGTATGACTTATGGTGTCGGTGGCCTCATGTTGATGATGCTGTTGATAGTCGGACACCTGGCATGGGAGTCAAATGCCGGCAAGTTCGGGACTTTTGTGCTGTTTCTCGGGCTGACGCTGGGACTGGTGGGTTTTGTTGCAAAATTTGTCATCAAATCCTCGTTGGGCCTGGAATGACTGCAACCCGGCTGGTCAACGCCGGAGCTAAGTATTTACTGATAGCGCAGGGTTTCGATCGGGTTTAAGCGTGCAGTCTTGCGAGCAGGGTAAAAGCCAAAGAAAATTCCCACTGTTGCTGCCACGCTGAAAGCCAGGATCACGGATTGGCTTGAGATGACGATTGCAGTTTGTGATAGCTGGTTGATCAGCAATGCACCGCTGATGCCGAACGTCAGCCCGATCAGGCATCCGACTAGCGAGATCATGATGGCCTCCAGCAGGAATTGCAGCAGAATGTCGTATTCACGGGCGCCGATCGCCATACGGATGCCAATCTCCCGTGTTCGCTCGGTGACTGATACCAGCATGATATTCATGATGCCGATGCCGCCGACCAGTAGCGAGACGGAAGTAATCGCCCCCAATAGCAGGGACATGGTACGCGTGGTCTCCGTCGCGGAATTTGCCGCGGCCGTCAGGTTGCGAAAGGGTCGTCGCTACGGTACCAGATGCTGCTTTCGGCATGGACGACAGCGGATTGCATCATCAGAATCAGGAATGCAAGGTAGAAGTGGCGAATTGGGAGCGCGTTTACGGTCAGTTATTTCAGTTGTTCAATTGCAGCATGATACTGCTTACATCAGGGGGGGGGCTGTCTGCAGACATGATCCTTAATGTAAACAAGCTGATGCAAGGTCAGCTTGGTTCGCAGCCGACCTTGCATCAGCGTCATGAGTTCTCTTTGGATGACTACCCGGAGCGTAACGCCAGTTTAAATGTCCTGGCTTTCCAGGTATTCCTCATAGTTGCCGCGGTAATCGATGATGCCATCCGGTTTGATTTCCAGAATGCGGGTGGCGATGGAGCTGACGAATTCACGGTCATGGCTGACGAAGAACAGCGTGCCTTTGTATTTGTCCAGGGCAGTGTTCAATGCCTCGATCGATTCCATGTCCATGTGGTTGGTCGGTTCATCCATGAGCAATACATTGGTTTTTGCCAGCATCAGCTTGCCATATAACATGCGGCCTTTTTCACCACCAGAAAGCACTTTCACTGATTTTTTAGTGTCCTCGCCAGAGAATAAAAGCCGGCCCAGCATGCTGCGTACAACCTGGTCGTCATCACCAGCCTGGGTGAAGCGTGTCATCCACTCAAACAAAGTTTCGCCATTCTCGAATTCGTATTCATGGTCTTGTGCGAAATAGCCGAGCTTGGCTTTTTCCGCCCATTTGACCTTGCCGTGATTCGCTGTCAGATCGCCGGCCAGGCAGCGTAATAGCGTGGTTTTACCGACACCGTTTTCACCGATGATGGCAATCTTTTCGCCAGCTTCCACCATCATGCTGAAGTCATTGAACAAAGGGTGATCGAAACCGTGACTGAGTTTCTCCACTTCGACAGCATTGCGATGCAGTTTTTCCCTGTCATCGAATTCAAAACGGATGAACGGGTACTGACGGCTTGAAGGCTTGATGTCTTCTACCTTGATCTTGTCGATCTGCTTGGCGCGGCTGGTCGCCTGCTTGGCTTTGGACGCATTGGCCGAGAACCGGCGTACAAAGTCCTGTAAATCGGCAATCTGCTGTTTGGCTTTGGCATTGTCCTTGGCTTGCTGTGCACGTGCCTGTGTTGAGGCCTCCATGAAGTCATCGTAGTTGCCCGGATAGACTGTCAATTTGCCGTAATCCATGTCGCAGGTGTGCGTACAGACCTGATTCAAAAAGTGCCGGTCATGCGAAATGATGATCATGCTGCAATCGCGGTTGTTCAGCACGTCTTCCAGCCAGCGGATAGTGTTGATGTCGAGGTTGTTGGTCGGTTCGTCCAGCAGCAGGATGTCCGGATTGGCAAACAAGGCCTGTACCAGCAGCACACGTAGTTTCCAGCCGGGCGCGATGGCACTCATTGGACCATTGTGTTGCTCGATAGGGATACCAACACCCAGCAACAGTTCGCCGGCGCGTGCTTCAGCCGTATAGCCGTCGTATTCTGCATAGACACCTTCCAGTTCGGCGGCCTTCATGTAGTCGTCTTCGGTCGCTTCCGGATTCATGTAGATGGCGTTCTTCTCTACATTGGCGGCCCACATTTGTTCATGGCCCATCATGACGACATCCAGCACGCGCTGGTCTTCATAGGCGAACTGATCCTGTTTTAGCCAGGCCATGCGTTCGTTGCTGTCGATCGTGACGTTGCCGGCAGAGGGTTCCAGCACGCCAGCCAGAATTTTCATGAAGGTGGACTTGCCACAGCCGTTGGCGCCGATCAGGCCGTAGCGATTGCCTTCGCCGAATTTGACGGAGATGTTCTCGAACAATGGCTTGGCGCCAAACTGCATGGTGATATTGTTAGCTATAAGCAAAATGAATCCTTAAAAAATCTGGCCACAGAGTGCACTGAGATCCCAGAGAATCAGGACTTGGTTCTCTCTGTGTGCTCTGTGAACTCTGTGGCTTAAATGGAGTTAATCAAATTTGTTACGAATGACGACTTCTTCCATCGGCAACTGACCGCCGCGTGGCATCGCAGGCTGCAGCGCCTTGCCGACGACGACAAACATGGCCGGGATGTGATCGGCAGGCAGGTTCAGTAATCTGGCAACGGCATCAAAGTCGAAGCCGTCCATCGGGCAGGTGTCATAACCCATTTCCCTCGCTGCCAGCATGATGGTCATTGCTGCCATACCGCAGGATCGCATCGCCTCGTCGCGCTGCACCTGTTCACGGCCGCCGTAATACTGGCCAATGGCCGGAATCAAGAAATCCTGCACCGGCTTGGCTGCATTGCGCCAGTAGCGTTCCGGTTGTTTCTCCCAGGCCTTGAGGTCCGCTGTCAGCACGATCAACAGAGAAGCATCGGTGACCTGTGCCTGATTCCAGCTGACCTTGCGGATTTCCTGTCTTAATGCGGCATCCTGTACCAGCACAAAGCGCCAGTTCTGGATGTTGAAGGCAGTGGGGGAGAGCATGGCAAGCGACATCAGCTTGCTGATCTCATCTTCGGTCATGCCGTGTTGCGGGTCATATGCCTTGACGGCGCGACGCTCTCTGATGGCTTGTTCTATATTCATGATTCGTAATGGATATCCAGAATTTCCAGGGATATGTTGCCGGCCGGGCGCTGCCAGACGACAGTGTCACCTATCTTGTGACCAATCAACGCTTTTGCCAGCGGTGAAATCCAGCTGACTTTATTGAGTTGAGCATCGGCTTCATCTTCGCCGACGATGTGAAAGCACTGGCGCTCGCCTTCGTCGTCCTCGATTTCGACTGTGGCACCGAACAGCACCGTGTCGTGTCCCTGTGTCGCCGGGTCAATCAGAATGACAGAGTCCAGTCTGGCTCGCACATAGCGCAGGTCGCGCTCGACTTCGGCGATTCTTTCCTTGGTGAAGGTGTCGTCGGAAGATTTCTTCAATTCATCCAGCTTGGCGACCAGCTCTTCTTCCCAAGTCTGCAATTCCAGTGCGCCGGTCGGAGTCACATAATTAGGGTGCGGGCTGACCGGGCGTTCCGCCAGCTCGGCACCCGCCTGACCGACGTTATCTTCATTGACAAAAGCACGGCTCATATTGATTCTTTCAGGGTTGCGGTGAACGAGGTTTGGACGGCGAATGCTACAAAATGCTCGCTATTCCCACTCAATGGTAAACAAGCCTCGAAAAGCCAATAACGGCGGGGTATGGCGGTCATACGTATCGCACCATGAAAAACACCCTTCAGCGCTAGAGGCAATTTAATAGATTGCGGATTCAACGCTGAAGTGCGTGCCGGGCAAGCGCCTGCATAGCCCTGTGGTTTGCAGCAAAACTTCAGTGGATTGAAAGCCTGATGTCTTTCGTGGTTTTTCCTCGGCACCAAATACGACATACCAGCGGTCTCCAAGTATATAAGATGCCCTTAGTCCAAGTCCACCTCGACGAAATGTTCCCGACGGTCGTCGATCAGCGGAATACGGGTATCGGGACGTTCGGCGCCGTCTACCCTTACGCGGATGGCCTGCCCCGAAGGTTCGCCGACGCGCCTGACGGTGATGTGGTAGACGGTGTCGCGATAGCGGTAGTGGATTTTGTAGGAATCCCAGTCGGCAGGGACACAGGGCGCAATGCGTAGATGGTCCACTTCCAGTTGCAGGCCGAGCAGGGTTTCCACGGTCAGCCGGTACATCCAGCCTGCCGCCCCTGTGTACCAAGTCCAGCCGCCGCGGCCGGTGTGCGGCGCCACGCCATAGATGTCCGCGCACATGACGTAGGGCTCGACCTTGTAGCGTTCGATCGCCTCCGGCGTGCTGCCGTGATGGACCGGATTGAGCATGGCGAAGAATTCCCACGCGCGTTCGGTGTCGCCCATCATGGCAAACGCCATCGTGGTCCAGATCGCGGCATGGGTATATTGGCCGCCGTTCTCGCGTACACCGGGGATGTAGCCCTTGATGTAGCCGGGCTCCAGTGCTGATTTGTCGAAGGGCGGGTCGAGCAGCTGGATGATCTGTTTGTCGCGCCGCACCAGTCGCTGGTCCACCGCGGCCATCGCCTGCCGTGTGCGTACCGGATCGCCGCCCTTGGAGATGACCGCCCAGCTCTGGCTGATCGAATCGATTTGGCATTCGTCGTTGCTGGCCGAGCCGAGCGGGGTGCCGTCGTCGAAATACGCGCGTCTGTACCACGCGCCATCCCAGGCCTGGGTTTCTATGTTGGTGCGCAGCAGCGTTGCCTGGCCGCTGCACATGTCGGCAAAGGCCGCATCGCCCCGCCCACGCGCCAGGCCCGCGAACAACTCAAGGTTCTCGACCAGGAACCATGCCAGCCACACGCTTTCGCCACGGCCCTCCTTACCGACCAGATTCATGCCGTCGTTCCAGTCGCCGCAGCCCATCAGTGGCAGGTTGTGGGCGCCGAAGCGCAGACCGTGCTTGATGGCACGCACGCAGTGCTCATAGAGACTGGCAGCTTCTGGTGAACGCTGCGGCTGGTCATAGTAGGCCTCCTCTTCCGTATACAGCTCACGGCCCTCCAGAAAATGGATGGACTCATCGAGTACGCCGGTATCGCCGGTCGCCCGCACATAGCGACAGGTTGCATAGGGTAGCCACAGATAGTCATCGGAGAAATGGGTGCGTACGCCTTGCCCGTTGGGCGGGTGCCACCAGTGTTGCACGTCGCCCTTGAGAAACTGGCGCCCGGCGTGCAGGATCAGCTGCTCGCGGGCGAGCCACGGTGTCGCATGAACCAGCGCCATGGTGTCCTGCAATTGGTCGCGGAAGCCGTAAGCACCGCCGGACTGGTAGTAGCCGCTGCGTCCCCACAGTCTGCACGAAAGCGTTTGATAGACCAACCAGCCGTTGGCCAGCACGTTGAGCGCAGGGTCTGGCGTGTCCACATTCACCGCGCCCAAAGTGCGGTTCCAGTGCTCCCACACCGCTTCCAGTGCCTGCCGCGCGCCCGCGCGCCCGCTGAAACGCTGGATGAAATGTCGCGCTTCGTCGGCATTGCTGGCCGCGCCGAAGACGAAAACGATCTCACGCGTTTGTCCTGCGGCCAGTTCGACTCCGGCCTGGATTGCGGCGCACGGATCGAGGCCGGCCCCGGTCCGGCCCGACAGGCGTTTGCGACGCATTGCCGCCGGGCTTGCAAGCGAGCCATTGCGACCGATGAACTCGGTGCGGTTTCCGCTCACCGAGCGTTCGCGCTCGCTGACCTGTGCAAACACCACCCGATTGGCGCATTCGCGGCCATAGGCATTGCGGGCAAACAGCGCCCCGGTTTGCGGGTCCGTTTCGGTGACGATGTGCATCTGGTTGGCGTGGCGCCACTCGCCGAGCACCAGTTCCCAATACCCGGTCAGCGACAGACTGCGCGTGCGCAGCGACTGGTTGTGCAGCTTGACCACTACAAATTTGACCGCGGCGTCCATGGCGACGTAGGTATGGAGCTCCGAGCCGATGCCGGCTTCATAGTGCTCGAACACGCTGTAGCCGAAGCCGTGCCGGCATACATAGCCTGATTTGCCGCGGGCTGGTAGCGGCGTCGGCGACCAGAACGCTCCCGTTTCCTCGTCGCGGATATAGAGCGCCTCGCCACTGCTGTCGGAGACTGGGTCGTTGTGCCAAGGGGTGAGCCGGAACTCATGCGCGTTTTCCGCCCAGGTATACGCGCTGCCGCTTTCGCTGACGACTGTGCCGATGTGCGGGCTGGCGATCACGTTGACCCATGGAGCTGGCGTGATCTGGCCGGGTTCAAGGGTGATGACATATTCGTGTCCGTCGGGCGTGAAGCCACCGAGGCCGTTGCAGAAAATGCGCTCGCGCGCCGCCAGTGGGTACACCGGTTCGGCGGGCGCTTGCTGCGAGGGTTCCAGGCGGTCTGACGCACGCTCTGCCGACACGCGGCGTTCCACTTGCTCGATCAGGTTTTCAGCGTTGTCGCTGAAAACGATGCGCGCGACCGTCTGCAGCAGCACCCGCTCGTCCTCGGACAGCTCTTCGGCACGGCGCACGAAGACGCCGCCAGGCTTGTCGATCACCTGCGCTTCGGGACCGGCATTGATCAGCCCCATGATCAGGTCCTGCAGCACCGCGCGGTAGCCTGAAAAGTCCTCATTGACAATCACCAGATCGGTAACCAGACCTTTCATGCGCCAGTAGGCGTGCGCCTGCAACACCTGCTTGACCAGATCGATGCGATTGATGTCGCCGATGCGCAGTTTGACGATCGGCAGATCGCCCGAGATACCAAAACGCCACAGCCCGGACTGCCCCAACTGGTTGCGGGCGATGATGCCGGGTGTAGCCCGGCGCAGGGCATTGCCGTAAATGACCGAACTGGCCAGGCGACCAAAAATCTGGGCATCGGCTTCGGTGATGCTGAGATGGCGCAGCACTTCCTGGCTCTGGAACCAGGCCATTTCGAACGCGCGTTCGACGAAGTGGCGGTCGCAATATTTCTCGATCAGGGCCAATGCGGCTTCGCGCGTGTCCGCAATGCCGGAGATGATCTGCACGCACGCAGATTCGTCGGGCGACAGGGTGAGCGTGCGGCGGATCGCTACGATGGGATCGAGTACCGATCCCTCGGTGTTCGATAACCGCAGGCTGTCGCGGCTTTCCAGTACCAGCGGGTTGGTTGCTGTGCGACCACGTCCGATGAAGCGGGCACGGTCGGTTTCGTAGGACGGTTCGTCGGCCACAGTGCCCGGCGCGGCCAGCAGATGGAACATCCAGGGCACCTGCTCGCCCGGTGTACGGGGGCGCCGGGTGCAGAGGATCGCCTGCCTCTCGGGCAGGATTTCAGTCTGCACGAACAGGTTGCTGAATGAGCGGTGCGCCAGATCGGCATTCAACGGCGCCAGCACCACTTCCGCGTAGCTCGTCAACTCAATGTGACGGTGCCGCGCCGATTGGTTGGTGAGCGTAATGCGGCGGATTTCGACATCGTCCTCGGGGGACACGCTGATCTCGGTATGCGCCTCGATTGACTGATCGCGTCGCCGGTATTCGGCGCGTGCCTGCACAAAAATCGCCTCGTAGTGATCGGCGCGGCGCAGGGTCGGTTGATGGGCGGTCGACCAGAACCGTCCCGTGTCGCGATCTCGCAGGTAAATGAAGGTGCCCCAGCCATCGGCGGTGGCGTCCTCGCGCCAACGGGTGATGGCGAGGTCGCGCCAGCGGCTGGCGCTGCCGCCGGCATGGGTCGCCATGACATGGTAGCGTCCGTTCGACAACAGGTGAACTTCAGGGATCGGCGTGTTCGCGTCACTAAATACGCGCATGATCGAACCGACGTCCGCGCTGGGGGGGCGTGCGGCGGCGCTGACTTCGGCTGCGTGCGGGTGCAGGGTGGCGCCCTTCTTCGGCACTCGCTCCTGCAGCAGCAGTTCGGTTGCCCGCGCCAGCGGGTCGGACATGAAACGGCGCTGCATCGGCTGGTTGAGTAATACATGCGCAAAAGCCAGCAGGCTCATACCCTGATGGTGTGCCATGAACGACCGCACGATGGCGTGCGGCTTGCCGCGAGGCACCCGTGTTGGCGTGTAATCGATCGCTTCGTAGAAGCCAAAGGCACCAAGAAATCCCTGCTTGGCCAGCGTCTGCAGGTTGCGGCATGCTTCGCGCGGCATCACGGTCAGTGCTAGTGCGCTGGCATAAGGAGCAATGACCAGGTCGTCTCCCAGTCCGCGCTTGAAGCCGAGGCCGGGCACGCCGAATGCTCGGTATTGGTAGACCTGGTGTATGTCGGTGGCGTTGTAGCATGACTCGGAAATCCCCCACGGCACCTCGCGTTGCCGGCCGTATTCGATCTGGCGCGACACTGCGGCCTTGCAGGTCTGCTCCAGCAGGGTGTTCGGATAGCTCGGCATGATCAGCTGCGGCATCAGGTATTCGAACATCGACCCGCTCCACGAAATCAGGCTGACATCACCACCGTGACTGGTCAGTAGTCGGCCGAGCGAGAACCAGTGCTTCTGCGGCACTTGTCCCTGCGCGATGAGCAGGAAACTGGCCAGACGTGCTTCCGATGCCAGGAGATCGTAGCATGATGGATCGCGGCGTCGTTCGCTGACGTCGTAGCCGATGGTCAAGAGACCACATGCGGCATCGTATAGAAATTCGAAATCCATTACCGCCAGTGCGCGGCAACGATTCATCAGGTCATCAATAGTGTCGAGTTGCGTTTGCGCGCCTGTGCCGCCTAACTTAATCCATGTCGGAATGGCGCTGAAGCGCTGCGACTCGGGTGCCAGGAATTCAAGCTCCTCTCGCAGGGCGCGGGATTGCTGGTCGAATGCCTGCGCCCAGTAAGCCAGTTCGCTATCGGTATCGACATCCGCCGGTAGCCAGGCAACCAGTTCACCGCCGATGCGGTGAATCTCGTCCAGCATGCTGGTGGCAGCAGCCAATGTCTGCGGTGGTCGATCCAGTGTGAATGTGCGCAGGGTGTCCTGTAACAGGCCAACCTTTTTTCCGAGCTCGGGGGCGGGGTTGGCAGGCAACTGCTTGGCCAGTACCTGCAAGGTGTCTTGCAGGCCCCGCAGCGCGCTGGCTGGCAGCACCGGCTGATGTCTCAGTTCGGCCAGGCCCGCTTGCAGTGTGAGCAGGCAGCCGGCCAGGTTGCCGCTGTCTACCGACGAGACGTATTGCGGGTGGAGCGGTTGCAGGGTGCGGGTGTCGTACCAGTTGTAGAAATGGCCACGGTAGCGTTCCAGCTTTTCCATTGAGGCCAGTGTGTTGTCGATGCGCTGCAGGCATTCCCTGACCGTGAGATAACCGAAATCGACCGCAGCCAGGTCTGCCAGCAGCGACATGCCGATGTTGGTGGGCGAGGTGCGCGAGGCGATGGCCGGCGTCGGGTATTCCTGGAAGTTGTCGGGCGGCAGCCAGTTGTCATCCGGGCCGACGAACTCTGCAAAGTAGCGCCAGGTTCGCCGGGCTGATGCCCGCAGGAACGCTTGTTGATCCCCACTCAGGTCCGGGGTGGGCGACACCAGAGGCTGGCTGATCCACCAGCCGACGATGGGCGATACCAGCCACAGCAACAGGAGGGGTGCAGAAAGAAGCCATTCCGCCGGGGGCTGGGTCCAGGCCAGTGTCACGCCCAGGGTCACTGTCAGAACAGGTGCGGTCCACATCTCCACGGCAAAATCGGCTAGCGTGCGGCATGCGTTGCGGTGTGCGTAAGCGGGCAGTTGCCACAGCAACAGCCCGCGTCTCGTGAACAACATGCGTATCCCCGAGCGCATGATGGCCCCCAGGCTTATCAGTGTGTCGTAGGGCAAAAAGATCAGGGTCAGAAAGGCGAGCGTGAGCGGACGTCCCGCCGATTTGCTGGTAAGGCTCAGGTGCACCAGCCAGTCGCGTTCTTCAGGTTTGCGGATGAGTTCGATCACGCTGGACAGCAGGGTGGGCAGGAACACCACCACCAAGACCAGCAGGGGCCACACCCACACGGGTTCCGGGCCCCAGAGCCATCCCCCGGCCAGCAAGGCAAGCAGCGATGGTGCCACCAGGCTGCGCCGCAGGTTGTCGAGAAGCTTCCACAGCGACAAGGCCGAGAGCGGGTTCGCCTGTCGCTTTCCCTTTTCTCCATTCTGGCCGGGTGGTCCCGGCACGCGCGGCAGCAGCCAGCCGGCCAGCTGCCAGTCTCCGCGTATCCAGCGATGGCGACGGCTGGCCTCGATGGTATAACTGGCCGGATGCTCTTCGATGAGGTCGACATCGGTCACTAGCGCCGAGCGCGCATAGCCGCTTTCCAGCAGGTCGTGACTGAGGATGAGGTTTTCCGGAAAGCGCCCGTCGACGGCCTGGCGGAACGCATCGACGTCGTAGATGCCCTTGCCGATGAACGAGCCTTCCCCAAACACATCCTGGTAGACGTCCGAGACTTCGCGCGTGTAGGGGTCGATGCCCGAGTCGCCGGCGAACAGCTTGGTAAAGCGCGACTGGCCGGCACTGGTCAGGCTGATTGAGGCGCGTGGCTGCAGGATTGCGTAGCCTTCGACGACGCGTCCCTTGGCGGTATCGTAGACCGGCCGGTTGAGCGGGTGCGCGAGGTTGCCGACCAGGGTACGTGCCGCGTCGCGCGGCAGCTGGGTGTCGGTATCGAGGGTGATGACGTAGCGGATCGAAGCGAGCAGTGACTGATCGCCGACAATGTCCGAGAACGCAGTTTGCGCTTCGCCCCTGAGCCGGGCGTTGAACTGCTCCAGTTTGCCGCGCTTGCGCTCATAACCCATCCACACCCGTTCGAACGGATTCCACACTCGTGGCCGGTGGAACAGATAGAAGATGCACGGGCGATCGTCGCGGTAAGTCGCGTTGAGCGTCTCCACTGCGGTGCGTGCATAGGCGAGCAAGGCCGCGTCGTCCGGCAGCGTCTGTTCTGACGCGTCGCGGAAATCCGTCAGCAGGGCAAAGAACAGATTGGCGTCGCGATTGCCGAGATAGCGGATCTCCATGGCTTCGAGCAGGTCATCGACGTCCTGCTGGCTCGCCAGCAGGGTGGGGACGATCACCATGGTGCGATGGCTGTCCGGAATCCCCATGGAAAAATCCATGCGGGGTAACGCACGCGGCGGTACGAACAACGTGACCGCCAGGTTCACCAGCGGGACAGCCAACGCCGAGGCAGCAATGATGAGCGGAAACGCAAGCAGCCAGAGCCGTTCGTCAGCCGGATCGAACCCGCCGAGCGCAGACAGCACGGCTGCTGTCGTCAGTAGCGTGAGCAGCAGGATGGGGCCGAGATAAAGGGGCAGGCAGAGATACCGGCTCACGCGGCCGATACGGGATTTCCACGATGGCCGCCCGTCAACCGCACGCTCCAGTTGCGGGCGGCCATGGTCTACAAGGTAGTAGCCGACATGTGCGCTGCGGTCATGCATGCCTCGTTGTGCCGCGGCCACCCGTGCAAGCGCAATGGCTTCGCGCGCCACCTCCATTTCACTGGATGCACTGCGTCGCGCCACGTCCTCGATGATATGCCGGTAGCGGTCGCGGGTGGCGAAATCCTGGCTGGCGTGTATCGCCGACGGGTCTTCGCGCAAGGCCTGTTCGACGATGCTGAGCGACTCGACAAACTGCTTCCAGTCAGTGGCGCCGATGAAACGCAGGCTGCCGATGCTGTTGGCGATGGATATCTGGTTAGCTGCGGCGATACGGCCGTCCGCTTCGGACAATTCGGTTGCGGTCACTCCCTGTTCGAGCAGCTTTTGCTCGACCCAGGTTTGCACGAAGGCCATGGCCGGCCCCTGCGCCTGGAGTCGACCGTAAAACTCCTCCACGAACGGCGCGGTCAGTGGCACATCGGCATTGGCGAACTCGGCCAGTAACTGGATCAGCCGTTTCGGCTCGGTTTCGGCCGTCGAGAGCATGCGGTCTGCCCAGGTGATGGCCGCATCGCGCTCTTCGCGACGCTGGGCGATGCGTACGCCGACGCGGCGCAGATTCTCCAGTATCGCCAACTGCAGCATGATCGGGAACGCCCACAGCTCGCCCAATCTCAGTGGTTCAGCGGTCTGGTAGGCTGCGATGAATTGGGTGGTATTGTCGCTGTCGACACGACCATCCATATGCGAGATCAGCTCCAGCGCCAGGTCGTAAATGCGGGGGAAACCGGCGGACGGACCATCTGCCAGACGAGGCAACTGCCGGCTGTAGCCGCGCGGCAAATTCCGGCGCGCCACGGTGATCTGCTGTTCGATCAGGTAGAAGTTATCGAGCAGCCAAGCCTCTGCCGGCACGATCCGTTGCCCATCGCTGGCGACGGCGGTGACGACGTCATATGCTGCCAGCAGAACCCGTGCATTGTCTGCCAGCCGTGGCAGCAACCGATCAGGGCCTGGACGCGGATCGATCCTGTGCTGGCCCGCCAGCGTGATCGCGTGACGCTTCAGTTGCTCGATACTGAACAGCTCCGCGCGTAGCAACATGGTATCCCGGTCGTGACGTAGCGTATTCCGTATGCGTGCCGAAAATCCGAACGATTTGATGCTTATGGCATGCTCCTTGTTCGAACTGTGGGTGCTCAGCGCAGTTCTGGCCTTATGCCTGCTATTTACCGAAAAGGCAGCCCGCATGCTTGCAGGCCATCAGCCTTTACCGGTTTATTCGGTCACAATGAATTGTATGCTTTTGGTAGGAGTTTAGAACATCAAGGTGAAAAGAAATCGGCACATCGTCTCCAATGGCCAGATCAGTGCATTTCAGGGCGTCGCAATTCTGAGCGGGAGAAATAGACCAAACTGCCATCTATCGCAACGGCCAGATGTCCTTTATGTCTGCCCGATCCTGAAAAAGACTAAAAGAGCCTGCAATTTCGCTGACTTTATCTAGTTCATTGCGTCGCTACCATCGAAGCCAGGCTGCACCTGAGTGTCAGTCAAGAAGGAGCGGTTGCTTGCTCTCCGAGCTTGGCATCCGCAGACCTGCTTGTGCTCTCGCACCAGCCCAGCATGCACGATCATCGCGAGGTCGTGCCGTTATTTTCGATGATGACTTCGACGCGGCGGTTCAACTGGCGCCCGGAGGCGCTATCGTTGCCAGCGACCGGAGAACTTTCACCCTTGCCTGATGTGACGAGGCGCATGGAAGCAACCCCCTGGCTCATCAGCCAGGCTTTCACAGAATCTGCACGACGCTGCGACAATCCCAGATTGTATTCCTCGCTGCCGACGCTGTCGGTGTGACCCTCGATAAGCACGGAGCGATTCTGATAACGGTTGAGGAAGGCGGCAAGCTTGGCAAGATTTGTGGCCGCGCCGCTCTTGATCTCAGCCTTGCCGGTGTCAAACAGCACGTCGCCCAGTGTCACAACCAGCCCACGCTCGGTGGTTTTGGCATTGAGCTCTGCGATCTGGCGTTGTAATTCGGCTGTCTCCTCTTGCGCTGCCAAAGTATCCATACGCGCTGAATCTGCCTTGCTACGGGCGCTGTCGATTTCCTGCTGCGCAGCCAATGTTTCCATGCGTGCAGATTCGGCCTCCCTGCGAGCGCTGTCGGCTTCCTGTGTGCGGGAATCGAGACGCGCGCGCTCACGTTGTTGGCTCAACATCGCACGCTGCTCTACTAGCAGGCGGCTTTCCGCCAGTGCCTGGGCAGTATCAACCTTGCGATCAGCGATGTACACCAGGTGTTCGCTTATTTCTTTGTTCGCCTGCGGTGCCTCGGCTGCACGCACGGCGGCTTCCGCTTCCTTGATGGCGACCGGTGCCCGGGATGCAAGCTGCGGGTCAGACTGTAGTTGTGTGAGCTTGCTGCGAGCATTGTCGGCAGCCTTCGGCTGGATTGGCGTTGCGGAGCATGCGATCAGGATCACAGATGCCACGGTGGTGGCTATCAGCGTTCTAGCGTTGCGGATTGGTGTTTTCATTATCGATCTCCTGTACTGCGCTGCATTTCCTGCTTCAGTGTCTCGGTGCCTTTTAGCATCTGCTCGTTGATCACTCGAGCCTTGGCCACTTCGGCCCGGGCGGAAGCGAGTTCAGCGTCGACGCGTGCCTCTTGGGCGAGGCGCTGGGCAAGGCCCATTTGTTCATTCTGCACCGCGCTGCGGGCGGCAGTGAGCTTGTCGCGCGCCTCGCTCAGTTCAACGGAGGCATAATCAGCGACTCGCGCGCGTTCGGCATTTGCAATTGCCTGTTCGGCGGCTTGCAGATCCGACGTAGGTGGCTGAGGCGCTGAGGCGCACCCGCCAAGCAACAGCAGGCCAGCAACTGCGACTCCCATGAATTTTCCAGTAGTTGAGGTGGTCGGTCGTAACGACAAATTATGGTCACCCTTGACCATTGATAAACGCATTTTCTGAGTCATGTGATGCTCCTCGTGTGAATCGCGGTGTCCTACACCTCGACATAGCAGCGAGTATCCCGGACTGCAGTGGAATGTTCGGTGCGCTGGCATACATAGGCAGGTGATTGATGTGCTGTGGTAGCGACAGCTGCCGGATATGGCTCTGCAATGGAGACATTCATGCTCGGGTGAGCTACCCACCCTGGTTTGTAAAGGTATGGATCGGTTGTGCTAAAGAGGAAATCTATAGCCGGCTTCCAGCATTCTCTGTGATTTATGGGCTACAAATCATTGCTGCCGAGAGCTGCGTCTGCAGCATGAGCATTGCGCTCATGTCATCGATCTGGAGTGTCCGGCCGTGTTCTGAGGAGGCGCAACTGGCTCACCCTTGGCTTTTGGGCATGGGGTGGCCAATCTTGCGATCAAGGTCAGCGTCAATAAATCACATGCGACGTCTCATACCGGCAAGACGCTTGAGACGATGGCGGATATTCAAGAAGCGGGTATTTTTCTATTCCCACTCGATGGTCGCCGGCGGTTTGCCGGAGATGTCGTAGACCACGCGGTTGATGCCACGCACTTCGTTGATGATGCGGTTGGAGACCTTGCCCAGCAGGTCGTAGGGCAGTTCGGCCCAATGCGCGGTCATGAAGTCGCTGGTCACCACGGCGCGCAGGGCGACGACGTAATCGTAGGTGCGGCCATCGCCCATGACGCCGACCGATTTGACTGGCAGGAACACGGCAAAGGCCTGCGAGGTTTTTTCGTACCAGCCGGCATTGCGCAGTTCCTCGATAAAAATCGCATCGGCGCGACGCAGCAGGTCGGCATATTCCTTCTTTACTTCGCCAAGGATACGTACACCAAGGCCAGGGCCGGGGAAGGGGTGGCGATAGACCATGTCGTGCGGCAGGCCGAGCGCGACACCGAGTTCGCGAACTTCGTCCTTAAACAGTTCGCGCAAGGGTTCCAGCAGCTTCAGGTGCAGGGTCTCGGGCAGGCCGCCGACGTTGTGGTGGCTCTTGATGGTGTGTGCCTTCTTGGTCTTGGCACCGGCCGATTCGATGACGTCCGGATAGATGGTGCCTTGTGCCAGCCATTTGGCTTGCGGCAGTTTGGCGGATTCTTCCTGGAACACATGCACGAATTCGCGGCCGATGATCTTGCGTTTGGCTTCCGGGTCTGCGACGCCGGCCAGATCGCCGAGGAACTTGGCGCTGGCATCGACATGGATGACCTTGACGCCGAGGTTCCTGGCGAAGGTTTCCATGACCTGCTCGGCTTCGTTCAGGCGCAAGAGACCGTTATCGACAAAGACGCAAGTCAACTGGTCGCCGATAGCGCGGTGGATCAGCGCAGCAGCAACGGAGGAATCGACGCCGCCGGACAAGCCGAGGATGACCTGGTCGCTGCCGACTTCGGCGCGAATGCGGGCTACTGCAGTCTCGACATAATCCGGCATGTTCCAGGAGCGGTCGCAGCCGCAGATCTCGTGCACGAAGCGGCTGAGAATGGCCTTGCCCTGCTTGGTGTGCGTCACTTCCGGATGGAACTGCACGGCGTAGTAACGGCGTGATTCGTCGGCCATGCCGGCGATCGGCGTGGACTCATTGCTGGCGATGATCTTGAAACCTGCCGGCAGTTCGGTGACCTTGTCGCCATGGCTCATCCAGACGTCGAGCAGGCCGTGGCCTTCGCTGTTGCTTCTGTCCTCAATGTCGCGGAACAGGGCGGAGTGGCCGCGCGCGCGAATCTCGGCATAGCCGAATTCGCGGTGAGTGGCGTTTTCCACCTTGCCGCCCAGCTGTGCCGCCATGGTCTGCATGCCGTAGCAAATGCCCAGCACCGGTACGCCAAGCTCGAATACCGCCTGTGACGCCTTGGGGGTTTCTTCCTCATATACGGAATTCGGCCCGCCGGAAAGAATGATGCCGGTCGGTGCAAAGTCGCGGATAAACTTGTCATCCACATCCCAGGAGTGGAGCTCGCAATAGACATTGGCCTCGCGCACGCGGCGGGCGATCAGTTGCGTGTATTGGGAACCGAAATCAAGGATGAGAATTTTCTGGGTCATGGGAAAGCCAATAATAAAAAATGCCGCCGGAGCGGCAGTAGTGAAATTAATAGTGATATGAATATATGCAACTAGTCGGAAAGGTAGTATTCGACCGTGGAGACCACACGCACCTTCTTGATGTGCGCGGTGCTTGAGTCACGGTTTTCGATACTGAAAGTGCCCTGATTGGCACGCTTGATCTTGCCCAACGTGCTGTCGGAGTCCTTGGCGAACTTGTCTGCCGCTTGGCGCGCGTTCTTGGTCGCTTCCTCGATCATCTCTGGCTTGATGTCATTCAGCTTGCTGTAGATGAATTGCGTGCTGTAGCTGTCACCGGCAATCGCAATCCCTTCGCGTCCGAGATCGACCACCCGGATCATGCTTTCGCGTGCCAGATCAACCTGGCTGGAATACACGGTAATGGTCGAGCTTGCCGTATAGCGGAATTTTGAGACGTAGGATGAATCGTATTCACGCGCCAGCTTGTCGACCACGGCAGGCGTCGAGATGGTGATTTCGCTGTCCTTGAAACCCTGCGCCTTGAGGAATTCGACCACCTTGCCGTTCTTTTCCTCTATTGTCTGGTAGAGATTCACCAGATCATTGTCGGCCATGCTGAAACTGATGGGCCAGATGGCGATATCGGCCGGGACTTCGCGCTCGGAGAGGCCTTTGACCTCTACCGTGCGCTCCATCATCTTGATATCAACAATGCTTTTCGAAAGCAGAAAGGCTGCACCCAGAAGACCGACGAAAAGAAGCGCACCGAGTATGGCTGATTCAAATACATAACGATTGTTCTGAGCAGCCATGATTTACTCCTAATCGATACGGTAATTAGGCGCTTCTTTGGTGATTTGCACATCATGCACATGAGATTCGCGCATGCCGGCAGACGTGATCTGCACGAACTCGGCGCGATTGCGCATTTCATCAATGGTGCTGCAGCCGACATAACCCATGGATGCGCGCAGACCGCCCATCAGTTGGTGGATGACAGCCAGCACGGAACCCTTGTAAGGCACACGGCCTTCGATACCTTCAGGTACCAGCTTGTCGGCATTGCCGTTGTTGTCCTGGAAGTAGCGGTCGCTGGAACCCTTTTGCATCGCGCCGATGGAGCCCATGCCGCGATAGGACTTGTAGGAACGGCCCTGATACAGTTCAACATCGCCCGGGGCTTCTTCAGTGCCGGCAAACATGCCGCCCAGCATGACGGAGTACGCGCCTGCCGCAATCGCCTTGGAGATATCGCCGGAGAAGCGGATACCACCGTCGGCGATGAATGGCACTCCGGTGCCGCGCAGGGCTTCTTCCACATTGCTGATGGCACTGATCTGCGGGACGCCGACACCAGCCACGATACGGGTGGTGCAGATGGAGCCGGGGCCGATACCGACCTTGACGCCGTCAGCGCCGGCATCGACCAGTGCCTTGGCAGCGTCGGCCGTGGCAATATTGCCGCCGATGACTTCAATCTGCGGGAAGCTCTTCTTGACCCAGTTGACGCGGTCCAGCACGCCTTGGGAGTGGCCATGAGCCGTATCGACGACAATAACGTCGACACCGGCAGCGGCCAGTGCAGCTACACGGTCTTCAGTGCCTTCGCCGACGCCGACTGCAGCGCCTACGCGCAGGCGGCCCTGGTTGTCTTTGCAGGCATTCGGGTGGTCGCTGGATTTCTGGATATCCTTGACGGTAATCAGACCCTTCAGTTCAAAGGCGTCGTTGATGACCAGCACGCGCTCCAGACGGTGTTTGTGCATCAACTGCATGGCTTCTTCGCGGCTGGCGCCTTCGCGCACGGTGACCAGACGGTCGCGTGGGGTCATGATGTGGACGATGGATTGATCCAGGTTGGATTCGAACCGCAGATCGCGGTTGGTGACAATGCCGACCACCTTGCCGTCATCGACAACAGGCAGGCCTGAGATTCTGTATTTCTGGGTCAGTGCCAACACGTCGCGTACCGTCATTTGCGGGTGTATGGTCACGGGGTCATGCACGACGCCGGATTCAAAACGCTTGACGCGGGAGACATGGTAGGCCTGATCGGCGATCACCATGTTCTTGTGAATAATGCCGATACCGCCTTCCTGAGCCAGGGCAATCGCCAGTGGCGCTTCCGTCACGGTATCCATGGCAGCTGATGCCAATGGTATGTTCAGGCGGATAGAGCGGGTAAATTGGGTGGCGAGATCAACTTCGCGCGGGAGTACATTCGAATGAGCTGGGACCAGCAGTACATCATCAAAAGTAAGAGCAGTTTGCAACAGACGCATGGAATATCTTTCCGGCAAAAGCTAATTATACCGACTTGACGAATTCTGGTAAATCTCAAACTTGAGTTAATCATTCAAGTCAATGCGTTAAACAGGATTGGTCTTATGCATTGACGGCAGTCATGAAGCGACTTAATGTTCACATAAATCAACCGGCTTCAGGAAAGATACCGTAATGAACAAATTCGCTCTGTTAACCTTGGCTTTGATGCTGGCAGCGCCGCAGATGGCGAATGCCGCCATCTACAAGTGGAAGGACAAGGACGGCGTCACGCGATACTCGGATACTCCGCCGCAGGGAGCTGTACCTTATGAGTCTCTGGGCAGCAGGAAACCTGCTGCGGCCAAGCCTGCAGCCGATGCGGCTGATACCGAGACAAAGCCTGCGACGCCGGCACAGCCCGGGAATGCCGAAGCCAAACCGCAGGAGACCCCTGAACAACTCAAGGAAAAACAGCGGGTGGAGGAAGAGAACAAGAAGATTCGAGCACAGAATTGCTCAACTGCACGGGCCAATCTGCAGACATACACTCAGGGCGGCAGAATCAGCCGCATGACCGAGCAGGGCGAGCGTGAATATCTGGATGATGAGGCCCTAGCCAAGGGTGCAGAACAGGCGCGCAAGGAAATTGCCGAATTTTGTGACTAAGCAAGAGCGGCAGGGCAATAGTGGTAGCCATAGCTGCCTATGGTCAGGCTTCGCCTTCGGCGGAGCCGCCACCCTTCTTCATGACCTTGCCCTCGGCAGCGCGTTGTCGCCGCACCTCTTTTGGGTCTGCGATCAGCGGCCGGTAGATCTCCACCCGATCCAGATGGCGTAACACCGTATCCGATTTGACCAGCTTGCCGAAGATGCCGAGCTTGTTGGTGGCAAGATCGATTTCCGGAAATTTCTCGATGATGCCGGAAGCGATTACTGCAGCTTCCGCTGTTGTGCCATCCGCAACGTTGACCGGGATGATCAATTGCTGCTTGGGCAGGGCATAGGCCACTTCCACCATGATGTTTTTGTGGCTGGTGTCTTCAGTCATCAATAAACCTTATCTGCGCGCTCGACAAACGCATCAACAAATGTATTCGCAATGTGGCTGAACACGGGTGAGATGAGCTTTTCCAGAAAGGCATTGGAAAACTCGTAGTTCAGCCTGAATTCGATTTTACATGCATCCTCGGCCAGTGGGATAAAGCGCCAGACCCCCTCCAGATGACGGAAGGGACCATGCACCAGTTTGATATCCATCAGGCTGGGATAGACCTTTTCATTCTCGGTGGTGAAATTCTGCTTGATGCCGTGGTAATCGATATGCAGGGTGGCGCTGGTGAATTTCTCATCGCGTTTCAGCAGGTCTACGCCGCCACACCAGGGCAGGAAATCGGGATATTGTTCTACTTCATCGACCAATGCGTACATGCGTGCTGCCGAGTGACCAACCAGCACTGTTTTTTCAACCTGCGCCATTCGCAACCAATCTTGGAAACCAACTAGAGTAAAATGCCAATTTTAGTCTATCTGACCTGACATGAGCATCGCCCAAAACAAAAAAGCCTTTCACGACTACTTTATCGAGGAGAAATACGAAGCCGGTATTGTCCTTGAAGGGTGGGAGGTCAAGGCCATCCGCGACAACCGCGTGAATCTGAAGGAAGCCTACGTCATCATCCAGCGTGGCGAGATCTACCTGATCGGCTGCCATATCACGCCCTTGGGTGCCGCTTCCACGCATATCCGGCCGGATGCCATCCGCACGCGTAAACTGCTGCTGCACAACGAAGAAATTGCCAAGCTCATCGGCAAGGTGGAGCGTGCCGGCTATACGTTGGTGCCGCTGGATATGCACTATGTGCGTGGGCGTATCAAGATTCAGATCGGCCTCGCCAAGGGCAAGAAACAGTACGACAAGCGTGATGCTGAACGTGAAAAAGACTGGAAGCGTGAACAGGGTCAGATCATGAAAAGACACAACAAGATTGCCTGACGTTTGTAGTGCTGACAAATTTGGCGTAGCCGATATTTAAGTGCAGTGGCCGTATCTGCTTGTCCGTAACAAATGAGGTTGTTGCGGCTTAATCGGGTATAATTTCAAATATGACTGAACTTAATGCAGTATTGTTAAGTCATAGATTCGCTACGTTACAAACGTGAGAAACTTTCAGGGGCCGACCCGGTTTCGACGTGGGTTGCAAAGCAGTGCAGGGCATACCGAGGGTTCAGGTTTCCTCGTAAATCCATCTGAAAAAGTATAGTCGCAAACGACGAAACTTACGCTCTAGCCGCTTAATCCCGGCTGGACGCTGCACCGAAGGGTCTCTCGGTCGGGTGGGCAACCACAGCAGCGTCATATAGAGAGACTCGTGTTGTATCGGGTTACTTGATACAACATTAAATCCAAGGTGACTCGCTTCACATTCGCTTGCTCGTTGGTGGATGTGCGGTTAAATCAAACAACACAGCTAAGTATGTAGAACTGTCTGTGGAGGACTTGCGGACGCGGGTTCGATTCCCGCCGGCTCCACCAAACACAAAAGGGTCACTCGAAAGAGTGGCCCTTTTTGTTTGATCAATACGGGAAGCGAACCCGCAGCGGGTTCGACTAGCCGACCATGTGTCGGCTGGACGCGGAACGCAGTGCAGCGGGCCTGAGTGCAGGCCGAGGTTTTCGCGGAAGCAACGCGAAAGCCGAGCAATCCCGCCGGCTCCACCAATCCCGCAAACCCCAACCGGAAACGGTTGGGGTTTTTTATTGCCCGTATCCTATGGCTTGGCCTTCGAAAATCGCCAGCAGGTCATCCAATGCCTGGTTCATCCACCTGAGGTCACCGACTTAGCCCAAGTGGATGGCGTCCTGGTTGTGGTTGAGGTGGCCGTCGGCCAGTTACTGCAATGTTTCTAACTTGTCGCGGACCATCGGCAGGCGCTGGAGGATGGAGAAGCCAAGTTCGGCTAAACAGGGTAATCATTCATTTATCGGGGCAATGGAGTGGTTATTTACCCCAATTCAAGGTACGATTACCCCATTTGCGGCCCCTGAGATCATTCATGCACTCACTCTTGCCCGATTACCTCGCCAAGCTGCGCTTTGACGCCCAGCAACTGGCGACGCTGCGCGCTCTGGGCGAGTACAGGGGCAAGCAGCAGTTGTACGTAGCGCAGTCGCCTGAAGTGTTGAGCGACTTGCGGCAGGTGGCCGTGGTGGAGTCCACCGAGTCATCCAACCGCCTGGAGGGTGTGGTGGTCGCGGCACACCGCCTGAAATCCCTGGTGCTTAAAAATGCCACACCGCAAAGCCGCTCCGAGCAAGAGGTGGCAGGCTACCGTGACGCGCTCGGCCTGATCCACGAAAGCGGTGAGCAGATGCCGTTTTCAGAGGGCACCGTCCTGCAGCTCCACGGCATTCTGTATCGCTACATGCCACAGCCGGGCGGGCACTGGAAAGCTACTAACAACGACATCGTCGAGCGCCACCCAGATGGCAGCTCGCGCATTCGCTTCCGGCCCGTGGCGGCGCATCTCACGCCCATGGCGATGACTGACCTGATTGCGCGCTACCGCACTGCACTGGATCAACACTTGGCCGACCCGTTGGTGCTGGTGCCGCTGGTTATCCTCGATTTTCTCTGCATCCACCCATTTTCGGATGGCAATGGCCGCATGGCGCGGCTGCTCACCTTGCAGTTGCTCTATCACTTCGACTACGCCGTGGGCCGCTTTATCAGCCTGGAGCGCATCTTCGAAGAATCGAAAGAAAGCTATTACGAAACACTGGAAGCCAGCTCGCAAGGCTGGCATGACGGCACCCACGATATTGCTCCGTGGCTGGACTACTTCTGGGGCGCACTGCTGCGCGCCTACAAGGAATTCGAGGATCGTGTCGGTACCATTGAACGCGGCCGCGGCGCCAAGGGCGACCGGGTGCGCGCCGAAATCCTCAAGAGAAACCTGCCGTTTTCGATTTCGGAAATCGAAGAAGCCTGCCCCGGCATCAGTCGCGACATGGTGCGCGTCGTCTTGCGTGCCATGAAAGCTGAAGGGTTGATCACGCCAACGGGCAAAGGCCGTGCAGCCAAGTGGGAGCAGACACCACAACCTGTTGGGCAAGCTATCCTTGCCCAGCCACACAGATCGGGCAACTGAAAGGGAGATCGGTACCTCATGACCAAATCCGAGGCACAAACCCGGTCAGAGTTGATTGACCAGCAACTCGCTCAGGCTGGCTGGAATGTCAAAGACCACACCCAGGTCGTCGAAGAGTTCGACATCCTCACCCCCTTGCCTGAAGGTGTAGCAGAGCCACGCACGCCTTATGAGGGGCACCAATTCAGTGATTACGTCCTGCTGGGTAAAGACCGCAAGCCGCTGGCGGTGATCGAGGCCAAAAAGACCAGCCGCGATGCTGCCATTGGCCGTGAGCAGGCGAAACAGTATTGCTACAACATCCAGCAGCAATCGGGTGGTGAATTGCCTTTCTGCTTCTACACCAATGGCCACGAAACCTATTTCTGGGATCTGGAGAATGCCCCGCCGCGTAAGGTCATCGGCTTTCCAACGCGCGACGATCTGGAACGCTTTGCCTACATCCGCCGCAATCGCAAGCCGCTAACGCAAGAATTCATCAATACCTCAATTGCCGGGCGAGACTACCAAATACGCGCAATTCGTTCAGTGCTCGAAGGCATTGAGCAAAAAAAGTGCGATTTTCTGCTAGTGATGGCCACTGGTACCGGCAAGACCCGCACCTGCATTGCCATGGTCGATGCCCTGATGCGCGCAGGCCACGCTGAGAGGGTGTTATTTCTGGTTGATCGCATAGCATTACGAGAGCAGGCGCTTGCAGCTTTCAAAGAACACATGCCCAATGAACCACGCTGGCCGAATGTAGGTGAAAAGCTGATTGCCACGGATCGCCGTATTTACGTTGCCACCTATCCCACGATGCTCAACATCATTCGGGACGAGACGCAGCAGTTGTCGCCGCACTTCTTCGATTTCATCGTCGTCGATGAGAGCCACCGCTCGATTTACAACACCTACGGCGAAGTACTCGACTATTTTAAAACCATCACCCTGGGTTTGACGGCCACGCCGACCGACATCATCGATCACAACACCTTCCAGCTTTTCCATTGCGAAGATGGCTTGCCGACCTTTGCCTACACATTTGAAGAGGCCGTGAACAATGTGCCTCCTTACCTCTGCAACTTCCAGGTCATGAAGATTCAGACCAAGTTCCAGATGGAGGGCATCAGCAAGCGCACGATTTCCCTGGAAGACCAGAAGAAGCTGATCTTGCAGGGCAAAGAGGTTGAGGAGATCAACTTCGAAGGCACACAGCTCGAAAAGCAGGTGGTCAACAAGGGTACCAACACCCTGATTGTCCGCGAGTTCATGGAAGAAGCCATCAAGGACGCCAACGGCGTGCTGCCGGGCAAAACCATCTTCTTCTGCGCCACCAAGGCCCATGCCCGGCGCATGGAAGAAATCTTCGACAAACTCTACCCGCAGTATCACGGCGAGCTGGCCAAGGTGCTGGTGTCGGATGATCCACGCGTCTACGGCAAAGGCGGCCTGCTCGATCAGTTCACCAACAACGACATGCCGCGCATCGCCATCAGCGTAGACATGCTCGACACCGGCATCGATGTGCGTGAAATCGTTAACCTCGTATTCGCCAAACCGGTCTACTCCTATACCAAGTTCTGGCAGATGGTCGGGCGCGGCACGCGCTTGCTGGAAACCAGCAAACCCAAGCCCTGGTGCCTTGAGAAAGACGTGTTCCTGATCCTCGACTGCTGGGACAACTTCGAGTACTTCAAGCTCAACCCAAAAGGCAAGGAGCTCAAGCCGCAATTGCCGCTGCCAGTCCGGCTGGTCGGCCTGCGGCTCGACAAGATCGAGAAGGCCAACGATAGCGGCAATGCCGACATCGCCGCGCGTGAAATCGTCAAGTTGCGCCGGCAGATTGCCTCACTACCGAAAGAATCGGTAGTGATCAAGGAAGCCGCAGCCGCGCTGGCGCGGCTGGAAGACGAAAATTTCTGGATCAGCCTTAGCCACGACCGGTTGGAATTCCTGCGCGCTGAAATCAAGCCGTTGTTCCGCACTGTCTCCGAGGCGGATTTCAAGGCCATGCGCTTCGAGCGTGACCTGCTCGAATACTCGCTGGCCGTACTGAACGAAGACAAGGAGCAAGCCGAAACCCTCAAGGCGGGCATCGTCGAACAGATCAGCGAACTGCCGCTCTCCGTCAGTTTTGTGAAGCAGGAAGAAACCCTGATTCGCGCCGCGCAAACGAGTCATTACTGGGCCAAGGCCGACGAAGATGCCTTCGACGAACTGGTCGCCAGACTCGGCCCCTTGATGAAGTTCCGCGAACAAAACCCTGGCCCGGAGCAAACCCACCTCAATCTGGCAGATGAGTTACATAAGAAAGAATGGGTAGAATTCGGCCCGCAGCACGAGGCGGTCAGCATCACCCGCTACCGCGAAATGGTAGAGGCCTTGATTGCCGAGCTGACCGAGTACAACCTGGTGCTGCAAAAGATCAAGAACGGCGAGGCGGTAAGCGCGATGGAGGCCAATGAACTGGCCGAACTCTTGCACGAAGAACATCCACACATCACCGAAGAACTGCTGCGCCAGGTCTACAAGAACCGCAAGGCGCGCTTTATCCAGTTCATTCGCCATATCCTCGGCATTGAAGTACTCAAAAGTTTCCCGGACGAAGTCAGCGCAGCTTTTGATCACTTCATCCGCGCTCATACCACGCTCAGCAGCCGGCAAATGGAATTCCTCAACCTGCTGAAGAACTTCATCATCGAGCGCGAAAAGGTAGAGAAGAAAGACCTGATCAACGCCCCCTTCACAGTCATTCACCCGCAAGGTATACGCGGTGTATTCAGTCCGGCCGAAATCAACGAAATCCTGCAGCTGACCGAACGGTTGGCTGCCTAAATAACAGGGCATCCCATGCTACAAAACAACCCCGAACTCAAAAGCAAGATCGACCAACTATGGAACAAATTCTGGAGCGGCGGCATCAGCAATCCGCTCACCGCCATCGAGCAGATCACCTACCTGCTGTTCATGAAGCGGCTCGATGAGCTGGACCAGAAGCGGCAGGCCGATGCTGAATGGACGGGCGAGACTTACACCTCCAAGTTCGAAGGCAGCTGGATTCCGCTCGAATACCGCAGCCAGCCGGAGCCGGAAAAATTCGCCATCGACAAGCGCACCCTGCGCTGGAGCGAATTCAAGCGCATGCAGGCTGAAGAGATGCTGCAGCACGTGCAGGGCAAGGTCTTCCCCTTCCTCAAGGACCTGAACGGTGCGGAATCCAACTTCACTCACCACATGAAAAATGCCGTGTTCATTATCCCCAAGCCGTCGCTGCTGGTGGAGGCGGTAAAGACCATCGACGACATCTTCGAGGTAATGGAGCGCGACTCGCGCGAGAATGGCCAAGCCTTTCAGGACATTCAGGGCGATGTCTATGAAAGGCTGCTGTCCGAGATCGCCACCGCCGGCAAGAACGGTCAGTTCCGCACCCCGCGCCACATCATCAAGCTGATGGCCGATCTGGTGCAGCCGCAGCTGGGTCACAAGATCGCGGACCCAGCCTGTGGCTCTGGCGGCTTTCTGCTAGGTGCCTACCAGTACATCGTCACGCAACTAGCCATCACGGCCGGCACAGCGAATCTCACGCCTGATGAAGATGGTTTCGTGCGCACTTCCGTTGCCGCCGCCTTTGATGCAAAACGCCAGGCTATCCTGCAACAATCACTCTACGGTTACGACATCGACGCCACCATGGTGCGCCTGGGGCTGATGAACCTGATGATGCACGGCATCGACGAGCCGCACATCGACTACAAGGACACCCTCAGCAAGAGCTACACCGAAGAGTCTGAATACGACATCGTGATGGCCAACCCGCCCTTTACCGGCAGCATCGACAAAGGCGACATCAACGAAAACCTGCAACTGGGCACCACCAAGACCGAGCTGCTGTTTGTCGAGAATATCTACCGCTTACTCAAGAAGGGCGGCACCGCCTGCGTGATCGTGCCGCAAGGCGTGCTGTTCGGTTCAGGCGGGGCGTTCAAAACCCTGCGCCAGTTGCTGGTGGAACGCTGCGACCTCAAGGCCGTCATCACCCTGCCCAGCGGCGTGTTCAAACCCTATGCCGGGGTCAGCACCGCCATCCTGCTGTTCACCAAGGTATGGGGGCCGAAGGACAAGGTGACCCAACCCGCCACCGAAAACGTCTGGTTCTACGAAATGGCCGCCGACGGCTATTCGCTGGACGATAAGCGCAGCAAGCAGGAGGGCTTTGGTGATCTGCAAGACATCGTCGCCAAGTACCACGCCCGCAATGCCGCCGCCGATACTGATCGCACGGCGAAATGCTTCATGGTGCCGCGCGCCGAGATCGCGGACGAGAAAAACAACTTCGACCTCTCGCTCTCCCGTTACAAAACCGATGTGTTTGAGGAAGTTTATTACGACGCGCCGGGCGTGATTCTGGATCGGCTGATTCAGGCCGAGGTGGGCGACGTGGATGAAGCAGACCTCGCCAAGGTGCAAAGCGGAATCGTGCGCGAATTGCTGGAGCTGAAGGGAATGGTGGGATGAATGGCACTGTAATTAAGGCAGTTGCCGAGTTTGCAGAAGTAATTACTGGCGGCACGCCATCTACTACTAAACCTGAATATTGGGATGGAGACGTTCCGTGGCTAAACTCGGGCTCATTGAACGAAGGTGTTATTACTGCGCCCTCTAAATTCATTACGAAACTTGGCCTAGCCAACTCCTCAGCGAAACTGATGCCCAAAGATACCGTTCTGGTGGCGCTGACTGGAGCCACGACGGGGCAGGTTGGTTATCTCTCGATAGAGGCATCTGCAAATCAGTCTGTAACAGGCATTCTTCCCTCAAAAGAGCATCATCCAAAGTATTTGTATTTTTACTTAAAATCTCAGCGCCAGAAAATGCTTGGCGATGCATTTGGTGGTGCTCAACCTCACATCAATCAAAAGTACGTAAAAGACTTCAAGATCCCTCTACCCCCGCTGGACGACCAAATCCGCATCGCCCATCTGCTCGGCAAAGTGGAAGGACTGGTCGCACAGCGCAAGCAACACCTGCAACAACTCGATGACCTGCTTAAAAGCGTTTTTCTGGAGATGTTTGGCGACCCGGTGAGGAATGAGAAGGGGTGGGATGTTCAACCCTGCGAAAAGGCCGTTCTAGATATTTCTTCAGGTACGAGTTACGGGGGTGAAGATAGAGCCTTCTTGAGCCCTGACGAAGTTGGAGTGTTGAAAATTAGTGCAGTAACAAAGGGCACGTTTGATCCGACCGAGTTTAAAGTCGTTGACCCTACGCAGATAACAAAGGCACTTCGGTTTGTTAAGCGTGGTGATTTTCTGTTTAGTCGTGCAAACACGGTAGAGCTAGTGGCTGCCTGCTGCATTGTTCCTCAGGACTACAACCAGCTATTTCTGCCTGATAAGTTATGGGTTATGACTCTCAATCAAGAATTGATTAACCCGATTTTTTTCAATCTACTACTGAAAAATAAGCGCTATCGAGATGTCGTAAGAAATCTGGCCAGTGGTGGCCATGATTCGATGCTGAATATTTCCATGAAGAAATTCATGACGCTTGATGTGCCATGCCCGCCGGTCGAAATGCAAAGTCAGTTCGCCGTGATTGTAGAAAAAGTCGAAGGCATCAAATCCCGCTACCAGCAAGGCCTCACCGATCTCGAAGCGCTCTATGGTGCGTTAAGCCAGCAGGCATTCAAGGGCGAGCTGGATCTGTCGCGCGTGCCTTTGCCGGGCATTCAAGCTGAGAAAGAGAAAACCGTGGCAGCAGAACCCTTACACACTCCCGCTGAACAAAGCCTGGCCGCCCATTTGCCTGACACCGACAACTTGCTGGATGCGCTGGAGAGCACTGCGGGCGCAAGAATCTGATCGCGCAGTGGCTGGAGGCCTATCGCAGTCAACTGGGCGGCACACCGTTTTCGGTACAGCGCTTTATGACAGCGGCACAAACCCGGCAGGCGGAACTGCACCCGGACAACGATTTTGAGCTGGGCGCCAACGACTACGAGCACATCAAGGCCTGGGTGTTCGAGGCACTGGCCGCTGGCCGGCTGATGCAGGCGTTTGACGATGCGGGTAACCGCATCGAACTCAAGGCCGTGCAGGCATGAAATTGCTGCGCCTCAAGATCACGGCCCCGGCAGGCTTTCGCAGCCTGCCCTGTGGTTTTGAGCATCACTTCCGCACTGAATGGAGCCTGCAGTCGTCGATGCAACACGGCGTCAGGCAATGTCCGAGATTGCAAAAATATTTGCACCGGATAAGTTAAGAAAGTTCTGACCGCGATTAGAATACGCGGCGTATCAGCAGTCTTGTCCGGTTTTATGTTCATGGATATATGGCGGAATCTGACGGCCGCAGTTCAGGCATGGATGCAGAAGCGGGGCGACTGTCAGTCCCGGAAATAAATAAACGCCACCGGCTTGCGTGGTTCTTGATGATGGATGGAATTCTAACGATATGACTTTGCCGATTATTGCGATTTTGTTCGGTTTGATGCTGCTGGTGTGGAGCGCCGACCGCTTCGTCGAGGGGGCCGCGTTCACCGCACGTCACTTCGGTATGCCATCCCTGCTGATCGGCATGGTCATCGTCGGCTTCGGTACTTCAGCCCCGGAAATGGCGGTGTCGGCGTTGGCTGCGATGCAAGGTAATCCCGGCATCGCGCTTGGTAATGCTTATGGTTCCAATATCACCAACATTGCGCTGATTATCGGTTTGACTGCTCTCATCAGTCCGATTGCCGTACATTCGCAGGTGTTGCGCAAGGAACTGCCGGTGTTGCTGGCGGTGACGGCGCTGGCCGCATGGCAGTTGTGGGATGGGGAAATCAGCAGGATGGATGCGGTCGTTCTGCTCATCGTGTTCGCCGGCCTGATGACCTGGAGTATTTACGAAGGCATGCGGAAGAAAACCGATGCGCTGGGTGATGAAATCGAGCAGGAACTGGTCACCCATGCCATGACCCTGCGCTGGGCGATCATCTGGCTGGTGGTCGGCCTGCTGCTGCTGGTGGTCAGTTCGCGCCTGCTGGTCTGGGGTGCGGTTGAGATCGCGCAGGCCTTTGGTGTCAGTGACCTGATCATCGGCCTGACTATTGTCGCCATCGGTACTTCACTGCCGGAACTTGCATCCTCGATCATCGCCGCGCGCAAGGGCGAGCACGATATCGCACTGGGCAACATTCTCGGATCCAACCTGTTCAATACGCTGGCGGTGGTCGGTATTGCCGGCATGATTTCCCCGATGGCGGTCGCACCGGAAGTGCTGAGTCGCGATGTGCTGGTGATGGCCATTCTTACAGTATTGCTGTTCATTTTCGGTTATGGATTCCGCCAGATGGGCCGCATCAACCGGCCGGAAGCGCTCCTCTTGTTGATGGCATACACCGGTTATACCGGCTATCTGATCACGACGACCTTCCTTTGATACTCTACTGACCTTCCTGCAACTCTGTCCATGCGGCTGTCATGGCAGTAAACTCTTATCGATTGGCAGTTTGCAGAAACATCATCATCCTGATTGGTTGACAAGGAGATCGGCATGCAGGGTTATCAGCTCACATTTTTCACGCAGCAGGATCGTCATCACGGCAATTTGCCATTGGGCGAATGGTTGTTGCAGGAGGCGCGCAGGCTGGGGTTGTCCGGCGCTACCTTGATTGCTGCAGCGCAGGGTTTTGGACATGACGGCAAGATGCATTCTGCACGCTTTTTTGAACTGGCCGACCAGCCCATCATGGTCATGATGGCGTTAAGTACGGCTGATATTGAGCGTCTGTTCCAGCGTTTGCGCGATGAGGAGGTGGACGTGTTCTATGTCAAGGTGCCTATCGAATTCGGCATGACCGCGGATGAGTAATCCGATAGCGGTCTTTATAGGCGCTGTGCAGCGAGAAAATCACTACAGGTAAATCAGGAAACATCATGAAAACAAGACTCATTGAATTGCGTGCTTCCTTGCAGGCATTGAAGGAGGCTTCCATGTTCAAGAAGGCGGAGGCAGCTGAAGTTTCATTACTGGCGGCCTTGGCGCTGCTGGAGGAGATGGTGGCCGAAATAGACAAGCTGAAACGGGCGCAAACCAAAGACAAGAAGGCGATCGAGGCCTTGAGTAAATAACAAGAAAGAATCCATGGCAATCAAGGCAACTGTTTTCAAGGCCAATCTGCAGATCGCGGATATGGACCGGCACTATTATCAGGACCATGCGCTGACCATGGCGCAGCATCCCTCCGAGACCGACGAGCGCATGATGGTGCGACTGCTGGTTTTTGCCTTGCATGCCGCTGAGTATCTGGAATTCGGTCAGGGCATGACTGACGATGATGAGGCGGATCTGTGGCAGCGTGACCTGACCGGGGCAATCGAGTTGTGGATCGATGTCGGCATTCCTGACGAGCGTCTGATTCGAAAAGCTTGCGGCAGGGCCAATCAGGTCATTGTCTACAGTTATGGCGGCCGTGTTGCCGAGATGTGGTTTGCCCAGAACAAATCGCAGTTCGAACGGCAGAAGAACCTGACTGTGATCAATCTGCCAATGGAGAGCACTGCTGCGCTGGCTGGCCTGACTCAGCGCACCATGAACCTGCAATGCACGATACAGGATGGTCAGGTCTGGCTTAGTGACGGCGAGAAGAGTGTGCAGGTGGAGCGTGAAGTGCTCAAATCCGCAGCATCCGGACGCTGAACCCTGAGTTCTTGGATGCTGTTTATTGTCGGCAGGTTGTGTGAATTTTCTTAATGAGCGATTGTTTTGTTTGAGCTTAAGAATTAAGCTCAACTTAATGTTGTGCGGATAGTCTTATGATTTGAATATGCGTTCCTGCCTATCCGAACCAGGGTCTTGACTAATGAATGCTAGCTGGAAAGAAAAGGAAGCAAAGCGCCTGCAGGCCGTCCGCGAGCTTGAGATTCTGGATACTGCGCCAGAGGCGGATTTTGACGATATCGTGAGGCTGGCAGCCATGATATTCAAGGTGCCAATTTCAACGGTGACGATTCTTGATGCGCACCGGCAGTGGTTCAAGGCTGCCATTGGGCTGAATGTAAAAGAGACGGCGCGTGATATCTCCTTTTGTACGCATGCGATCAAGCAGACGGATCCGTTGATCATCGAGGATGTGAAAAAGGACAAACGCTTCGCCAAAAATCCGCTGGTGATGGGGTCGCCCAACTTGGGCTTTTATGCTGGTGTGCCGCTGCTGAATTCCGAAAATCTTGCGATCGGTACCTTTTGTATCATGGACAGGATGTCCAGGGTGTTGACGGATGAGGAGATAGATATCCTCAAGATCCTCGCCAATCAGGTCATGGCCTTGCTGGAATTGCGTCATGAACGCAACTGGTTGAAGCAGTTGTTGGCCGAACTTGACCGTATCTACAAGACTTTGCGCGATAGTGAACAGCGTTGGAGCTTTGCACTGGAGGGCGCGGGTGATGGCGTATGGGACTGGAAAATTGGCACTGACGAGGTGTTTTTCAGCAAGCGCTGGAAGGCCATGCTGGGTTATGAGGAAGATGAGTTCCCGAACCACTATCAATCATGGCGTGCCATCATGCATCCGGAAGATATCAAGCAGACCATGGCCAATCTGCAGGATCATCTTGATGGCAAGTTGGAGAGTTTCCGAATTGAGTATCGCGTTCGTTGCAAGGACGGCAGTTGGCTGTGGGTGCTGGCCAGGGGGTTGGTCGTCGAGCGCGACAATGCCGGCAAGCCGATTCGCATGGTGGGCACCCATACCGATATTTCCAAGCGCAAGGAGGCGGAGGAACTGATCTGGCGTCAAGCCAATTTCGACACGCTGACAGGTCTGCCGAACCGGAGGATGTTCTTCGACCGCATGTCACAGGAGATCAAGCGGGCTACGCGTGCACGGCAGTTGTTTGCAGTGCTGTTTGTTGACCTGGATGGCTTCAAGGAGATCAACGACGCGCTGGGACATCAGGCCGGCGACGATCTGCTGGTGGATGTCAGTAACAGGCTTGCCAACTGCATTCGCAAATCCGATACCCTGGCCCGGCTGGGCGGCGATGAGTTCATCATTATTCTCAGTGCCCTGGAGAATCAGTCCAGTGTCGAAACAATTGCCGACAAGATACTGAAGGTGATGAACGAGCCTTTCGAGCTCGAGGGGCAGCAACCCCAGATTACGGCCAGTATCGGCATCGCCATTTTTCCCTTGCATGGACTGGATGGCGATAGCCTGATCAGCCATGCCGACACGGCAATGTACGATGCCAAGGACATAGGCAAGAATTGCTGGGTGATGTACGAGCCCAAGCCGGCTGAATAAACGTCGCTATTGGCCGGAATTCCCGGTTTTCTTTCAGTTGCTGCCGGCTGGTTCGGCGGTGGATTTCCCAGGTTGGTTGATGTTGAGTGCCGGAGCTGTGCCGTCCTTGTTCTGGCCGGGGTAGATGGTGAGATGCGGGTAGGGGATCTCGATACCGCGTTTGTCGAACTCGGCCTTGATGCGTTTGAGGAACTCGCGCCTGACGCCCCATTGTTCCAGCGCCTGGACCTTGAAGCGGCAGCGGATGGTCACGGCTGAATCGCCGAGTCTGTCGACACCGGCCATTTCCATATTGTCCAGGATCTTGAACTGGAATTCCTCATCGGTGCGCATGCCTTCGCCCACTTGGTGCATGATCTGCATCACTTCATCGACATTCTCACGATAGGCGACGCCGACATCGATCACGGATTGGGCGAAGCCGCGGCTCATGTTGGTGACGGTGGTGATAATGCCGTTGGGCACGTAATGCACATTGCCGTCATAGTCGCGCATCTTGATGAAGCGTAGCGTCACTTCCTCGACAAAGCCAGCTTTACCACCGGCGTCGACCACATCACCCTGGCGGATCTGGTTCTCCAGCAGGATGAAAAAACCGTTGAAATAGTCCTTGATCAGGCTTTGCGCGCCGAAGCCGACAGCGACACCGACGACGCCGGCGGCGGCGAGGATGGGAGCGATCGAAATGCCGAGCTCATGCAATACCTCGACGATGGCGATGACGGCGATGAGTATGGTGGCGATATAACGGAACACCCGGCCCAGCGTATCAATGCGTTTCAGTTCTTCGGCATCGCCCTCTGCGCGGACTTTCAGGTGCTGTTTCAGTTTGATGATGAGTTTGCTGCTGATTTTCATCAGGATGGCAGCTATGGTCATGATCAGCAGTATGCGCAGCATGGTCTTGATCAGTGCCCAAAGGGCCTGCGGGTCACTCAAACCGAAGGTGACGAGTAGATTTTCCATGAGTACTCCTGTTGCGATATTGGAAGACTGGTTGCTGATGCTTGTAATCAGGTCTGCAGCCAGTAGAAGCCGAGCGCCGGGATTTCCAGTTGCTGGCGGTCGATGCTGATCTCATTGCCGCTGTAGTGATCGCGCACGCTGCCGTGCTGGAAGAAGCCGCGTTTGCATAGGTTGGTGATGTCCAGATTTTGTGGACGATTGTCGAAATTGCAGATCACCAGCACGCGGGATTGTGTGTTGATGTAGTCGAAACGTGAAAATACGAACAGATGCGGATTATCCGTATCCAGCAGTTCGCGATTGTTGTGATCGGCGAAGGCGGGGATCTCCTTGCGCACGGCGATCATCTTTTTCAGCGACGTGAAGATGCGGTTTTCAATCGTGCCATGCGTATTCCTGCGTGCTGCCTTGGTCCAGTTCAGCTTGGGCCGATGGACCCAGCGGGTGTCGTGCTGCTTGTGTTCATCCTCCAGATAGGAAATGTCATTCAACGTGCCGATGGCATCGCCGTAATAGAGCAGCGGGATGCCGCCGAAGGCCATGATGGCGCTGTGCAGCAGCAGGATGGTGTCGATCGCCTCCTGGATGGCTACCGGGTCGTTGTTCTCGATAGCGGATTCCAGGCCGGCCAGCGAGGCCAACGAACCGGCAATGCGGGCATCGCCGTTCTTCTTGTTGATGCCGAAGGCGACGCCGCGAGCGGGTGAGACCTTGTGCTGGCCGGTGTAGTAATCGACCAGGAATTTGCGGTGCAGTTTGGGGTCGTAACCCGCCAGACGGATGTCGTTGTCGTCGAAGCCGAGGCCGATATCATCATGGCAGCGCACGTAATTGAGCCAGGTCGCGCGTTCCAGTTTGTCCGGGATGCTCCTGATGCCGAGATTGAGCAGGCCGGCCTTCTTGGTGGCGACGGCGTCCCACAACAGCGCCATGAAGGTGGCGTTGTAGGCGATCTCGCATTCCTTGGCATTGATGGCATCCTCGCCGAAATACTTGATGACCTCGACTGGCGCAACAATGGCCTCGGCGATGAACAGCACGCCCGGCGCCGTCACCTGGCAGCAGTCTTTCATCAGTTGCAGGATCAGGTGGGCTTCGCGTTCGTTCTGGCAGGTGCTGCCGATCTTTTTCCAGAGAAAGGCGACGGCATCCAGCCGGATGATGTCGGCGCCATGATTGGCCCAGTGCAGGATGATTTCCACCATCTCGATAAGGACTGCGGGATTGCTGTAGTTCAGATCCCACTGGTAGTCGTTGAAGACCGTCATCACCCACTTGCCCATCTGTTCGTCCCAGGTGAAATTTCCGGGGGATGTTTCCGGAAAGACCTCGGGCATGGTCTCCTCATACATGTCCGGCAGGTCGCGGTTGTCGAATACGTGGTAGTAATCCTGATAGGCCTTGTCGCCTTCGCGCGCCTTCATGGCCCATTCATGTTCATTGGAGGTGTGGTTGACCACGACATCCAGCGCCAGCAGCATGTCGCGCTTCTTCATGTTCTTGACCAGGCTGTCGAGCTCACGCGTGGTGCCGACTTCAGGGTTGATCTTTTTGAAATCGCGTACGGCGTAGCCGCCGTCGCTTTTGCCTTTCGGGCAGTCCAGAATCGGCATCACGTGCAGCAGATTGATGCCGAGATCCTGCAGATACCCCAGATGTTTCTGTAGTCCGGCCAGATCGCCGGAGAATTCCTTGCAATAGAGCGCGTAGCCGATCCATTTCTGGCTGAGGAACCAGTTGTGATCCTTTTCCCGCGCCAGATCCAGCTTGCGAAGCTGTTGCGGCCGCTTGATGTAGGCGCAGGTGAGGCTGGTGACCAGTCGCTGCATCTGTTGCTTGAAGTCGGGGCGATGGCCGTAAAGCTGGTGGAAAAGTGAATAGATGGCGTAGAAGTTCGCACCAAGACGGATATAGAAATGCTGCAGGTTCTTGTCCTTGATGTCGCGTTCCAGCTTGATCAGGATGTCATTCAGCAGTGAATGTGAAACCTGTTCATACATGCGTGAGCTCCCCTGTTCCGGAAATCTGCGATTCTGAGTCGATATCCATGCCGTAGTGCTGCAGGCCTTCGATGATGCCTGCAGCATTGTGACCCTGTGCGAAGTAGATCTGTTCCTGGTCGCGCAAAATTGCCAGTTCCGGACTGTGATTGCCGACAACGATGGCGCGGGTGTCGCCGACCAGCATCTCGGTGTCGTTGCCGGAATCCCCGGCGACCAGGAAATTCTCCAGCGGCAATCCCCATTTGTAGGCCAGATAACGGATGGCATGGCCCTTGGAGGCCCTGACCGGCAGCACATCTAGGAACTCCTCATGCGAATAGATCAGTTGTGCGTGCAGTTTCAGGTCATGCAGATATTCATAGAGCTCATTGAGGGGCGGCATGTTGTCCGGTGTAGCCAGATAACTCAGCTTGAATTCGCGCTGGTTCTCCGGCGCCTGCAGCGTGAGTCCCGGAAATCTGGCCAGCGCCTCGGCAAGCGCCTCACGGCGCCACTGGTGACGAATGTGCGCTGCCCAACCGAGATCGGGCACCAGGTTCTTGCCGTAATGGATCTCCGAGCCGACCGAGGTGATCAGCACGTCCGGGATATTGACCTGGTTTTTCTTGAGAATGGCGACCGCGCTTTCGATCGTGCGGCCGGTGGCTATGCCGAAAGCCAGCTTGCTGCGCTGCGTTTTCAACCATGCCGTCAGTTGCTTTAGCGAACGCCTGTCGCCGAGCAGGGTGTTGTCGATGTCGCTGATCAGTGCCTTTTTCACCAGCGGCATATAGGATTTTTCGCCATGCTGGATAATCGCGTGCTGGCGGCGCAGGCGCTTCTTGTCACGACGCAGCAGCCTGCGGATTTCCTTCATGTATTTTTCGACATGGGCCGTCCAGCTGTAGTGCCGCCAGACGCCGGCGATGCCGTTATTGGCCCATTGGCGCCAGCGTTTCCTGTCCTGCAAAATGTGCAGCAGAGACTTGCCGATCTCATCGCTGTGCAGTGTGTCGACCACCAGCCCATTGCGGCAGTTGGCGAGGATGTCGCGCGGGCCGCCGTCGTCCGGTGCGACAAATGGCAGGCCGCTGGCAGCGGCCTCGATCAGCGTCAGGCCGAACGGCTCGGTAAAGGCAGGATTGACGAAGACGCCACGGCGGCGGGCAGCCAGACGGTAGAACTCAGGGACTTCTTCCTGCGTGACATGCTTGGGCAGGGCGACCTTGCCCCACAGGTCATATCGGTCGATATCGAACAGCAGTTCGCTCATGATCTTCTGTTCGGACTCTTCCAGTTCGCGGATATCGTTGCGGGTGCCGGCGACGATCAGCAGGTTGGCAGCTTCCTGCAGTTCCGGATTCTGGCCATAGGCCTTGACCAGACCCTTGATGTTTTTTCTGGCATCCGGCCGGCTGATGGAGAATATCAGCGGCTTTTCCGGCTCTGCGAGGAATTTGTCCACCAGCTGTTGTGTCGCAGGCTCGATCTTTTTGCGCAGCGGCGGCGAGAACCTGGAGGTGTCCGTGCCGGGCGGTATGACGCGGAAGCGCGAATGGTTGAAGTTGGTATAGAGGCCGTACTGCTGATCTATCTCCTGCTGGGTGCTGGTGACGATGAGCGATGCGTTCTTGATGATCTCTTCTTCGGCATTGATGCGGCGTTCGAAATTGAACTGCTTTTCCAGCACATGCGCCTTGCGCCCGCTGGCCAGCATGCGCTCCAGTTTTGGTCGGCCTAGTGAATGGCCGGTGTGCACCTGCGGGATGCCGAGCAGCAGGGAAAGCTGCTGTCCGACGTAGCCGGCATCGGCATAGTGGGTATGGATCAGGTCCGGCAGACGGCCCTGCTGACGCAGGAAGTGCAGGGATTTGTCGACAACCTGGTTGAGATGCGGCCACAACAGTTCCTTGCGCAGATAGCGCCTGGGCCCGTAGGGCAGGCGTACGATACGGGCGCCGTCACCGAGGTCTTCTTCCGGCTGGGCATAGTCCAGACTGACATTCGGGTCTTCGATCAGGCGTGTCAGCAGGTCGACCTTTTCCACTTCATGGTGCCGGGCCAGGGCTTTGCTCAGTTCGACGACATAAGTGGTCTGGCCTCCTGTGTCGGCATCGCGGCCAAGTTCCATGTCATGACCACGGATGAGGCCATGCATGCTGATCATCAGGATATAGATGGGGTTTTCGGATTTTTGCTGTTGTCTTGTGTTTTGCATATCGGGTTAAAGATTGCTCTCCTTCTAAAGATGCCATGCCTGTTTGAATGGCGTGTAAAAGTCCTGGTTCTGCGGAGCGCCGCCTCGAATGCTACACAAGGTGGCAGCGAATTGATTGGCCCGCTGCATGGCAACCGGCATTTCCCACTGGTTGAGCAGGCCGATGATGAAAACCGCAGCGAAGGCATCGCCGGCGCCGACCGTGTCGATCACCGTCTGTGTATTTTCAGCAGGGGAGGTGCTGAATACCTCATGCTGGCGGTTGATCAGCCAAGCCCCATTTTCGCCGCAGGTAATCAGCAGGCAGCTAAGCTCGAACTGGTCCAGCAAGGCCTCGGCTTTCAGCAGTGACGTTTTGCCGTTGATCTTGAAGTAACCGGAGACGATTTCCAGCTCGTCCTCATTCATCTTGACGATATCCGAACGCAGCAGCGAGCGGCGTACCGTGTGTTTGTTGTACCAGGGGCTGCGCAGGTTGATGTCCAGAAAGCGCGGACATTTGCTGTCCGCCAGGAACTTGTCCAGTGCCAGACGCGATTCCATGCCTCTTTGTGCCAGCGTACCGAAATACACCAGTTCCGGCTTCAGCGACATGATCATCATGTGGGTGACGCCGGCGTGAATGTGGTCGTAGGCCTGATCCGGCAGAATCTCGAAGCTGTGTCCGCCATCTTTCATGTGCACCTGCACCTGGCCGGTCGGGTGGGCGGGGTCGCACTGGATGCCGGTTTTATCCATGCCCAGCCTGTCCATTTCTCGCAGCAGGTCGTCGCGCAATACATCGTTGCCGGTGCGGCTGATCATGACAGGATGCAGCCCAAAAGCCTGCAAGTGACGAGCGACATTGAACGGCGCGCCGCCTAGTACGCTCTGGTCCGGGAAGATGTCGGCAAGTACTTCACCGAACAGGGCTACGGTTTTTTGATGTTTCTCGGATGTTGCTGATGCCAATGTTTCTCCTTTCTGCAGGGTCAACATGCATTGCCGGCAGAACCGGCGTGACAGTCTTGAGGAAGTGTCGATTAAATGGCTACGCTGGCAAATTGCTGCGTTGCGCGGTACTCACAACCTCGCTGTATAACGCATACTATCTCGGCTGTTGCGTTCCGGGCGCCTTGCACTTTATCCCGCTCGCTCATTTACTCAACACCTCCTTAATGTGAAGACAGCGGCTTCATTGCATCCGCTTCATCCTTGATTTTCATCTTGCCAATCAGCTTTTCAAGGCTGTTCTGCAGTTGCACCAGATCCTCTATCGATAACTGGTCGATGGCTTCGGTCAGGACGCCGCGCGGCGAGCCGGGTGCCTTCTTGACGATTTCCTGGCCGGCCTCGGTCAGGTATAGCCTGACTACCCGCTGGTCCTGATCCTCGCGCTTCTTGTTGATCAGGGCTTTTCTTGCAGTTTTTTCAATCAGGTTGCTGGTTGTGGATTGATGGATGGCCAGCTTGCCCGCCAGCTCGGATACTTTCAGCCCCGGCGTCTTGTGCAGTTCCCACAACACCCACAGTTGCGAACTGCTGATGCCGCACTGTTCTTCAATTTGCCTGAAGTGTTTTTTGACCGAATTGAAGATGATGCGGAAATCCTTCAGCGTGGAGGAGGCCAGCTGATCATGACCGGTTTCCTGAAGCGGTGGCGCATGTCCGATGGAAGCATTCATGGGAGAGGATTATGTCATTAAAATTACATTGATACAAATATAGTTTGTACAAATGTATCTATGTGGTGTGTTGTTATATTGGTTTGCAGATGAGGAAATCAGGATTGAAAAAGGCAATTAGCCACAGAGATCACAGAGATCACAGAGATCACAGAGATCACAGAGATCACAGAGATCACAGAGATCACAGAGATCACAGAGATCACAGAGTAAAAGCATCACCTGTGATTTCAGATAGAAGCACCAACAGGGTAGCTCCAGTTTTTTGGTTTTCTCTGTGAACTCTGTGTCCTCTGTGGCTGAAATTAATGCTTTTGCGCGTGCTTCAGTACTGGTAAAGCAGCTCTTTTGAAATGCTGCCATAACCGGCTTGGGTCAGTAGCGCACGCTCGATGTAGCGACTGACCTGGCTTCTGAAAGCCGGCACGGCATCCGCCTCATGAAAGACATGCGGGAACTTGCCGGACAGCCAGGCGTAGAGGCTGATGTCCTGACTCAGTGCCTCTGCCTCTTCCAGATGCTTGGGACTGCTCGATCTGAGCCAGTCCTGTTCCGGCGGCAGGCTTCTGGCCTTGCCGCTGCAGACGCTTTGCACGCAGGCGAGGAAATAATCGCTTTCATGAGGCTTGTCCAGCGAGACCGGGGCACAGGACAGGATGAATTTCTCGCGCAGCGACAGATCAGGTGCAATTTGGTCTATCCACAGACCAAGCTGGATATGGGCCGACATGTCGGCAGTCAGGAACATGCTGCTCTTGAGCCGGACCCGTTCCGCGAAGAATGACAACAGCTCACCCAGCTTGTTCGTATGCAACATGCCGGAAAGCACCTCGACATGGCCGAAGAACGGCGAGATTGGCAATCGCTGCAGGTCCGAGATATCCGAAGCATAGAGCGCGTGTTCCAGATGCAGCAGTTCGTCCTGTTCAAAGGCGTTGACGAAGCCGGTCGGATAGAGGCCGTAACGTCCGGCACGGCCGGCGATCTGTCTGGCTTCGGTCGGATTGAGCCGGCGGTTGGCAACGCCGTCGAATTTTTCCACGGTGGAAAATATCACGCGGCGAATCGGCAGATTGAGACCCATGCCGATGGCATCGGTCGCCACCAGAATATCCGCCTCTCCACTATTGAAGCGCTTGGCCTCGGTGCGGCGCACTTCCGGCGACAATGCACCGTAGATAGTGGCGACGCCGAAGCCCCATTGGCGGATACGTGCGGCCAGTGTCAGTACGTCCTTGCGGGTGAAGGCGATGACGGCATCGCCTTTTTGCAGCTTGCCTTTCAGGCGCCAGCGGTTGTATCGGTCGCCGCACAGCGCCAGTTCTTCCAGCACCAGAGGCGTCTTGCGCTCCAGGTGGCTGATGACATAAGGCTCTTCCAGAGCGTCGAGCAGGCGGGTGCAGGCGTCCATGACGGCATGCGAGCCGCACAGGTAGACTTCCCGCGCCGGGGCGCCGACGATGGCGGCTGTCCATGCATGGCCGCGATGCGCATCCTGCAGCATCTGGATCTCGTCGATGACCGCCACTTCGACCTCCTGATGCGGGTTCATCATCTCAACGGTGGACGCGGTATGTCTGGCGCCGGCCACCATGACGCGTTCCTCGCCGGTTACCAGATTGCATGGAACTCCGGCTTCCATCAGGCGGTCACGGATCTCCATTGCCAGCAATCGCAACGGTGCCAGATAGACACCCGAATCTGCCTGCTGCAGCGCCATCAGCGCATCATAGGTCTTGCCGGAGTTGGTCGGCCCGATCTTGAAATGGATGCGGCGTTGCAGACTGCGGGCCAGTGCATAAGTGGCGGGAAAGTGCTCCAGCGCCAAGGCGTCGGTCGCCCGCTGCGACAGATTTTTTATGTTTGAAACCATTTGAGCAGGATATCTGACAAAGCATGAGCATTTGTAGTGTAAATCAACAACATCAGGAGCACGGTATGGAGAATAATGAAGTTGTGAGCAGGCAGCTGGATGCAATCAAATTCGAACTGGTTAAAATCGGTAAAAGTCTGAGGCTGGTTTATGGCATAGTGGCCATATTCGCATGTCTGTATTTTGGGTTGATGATTTATTTGCTGTTGTTTTGATAGCAGGAAGGCGACAGCAGGCAGGATAATAATAAATTCAGGTCTTCATTTTCAGATTTAGCTCATTTTGGATTTAACAGAGGGAACTATGTCACAAGCTACAGTATTGATCACCGGAGCCAATCGCGGCCTCGGTCTGGAATTTGCCAAACAGTATGCCGAGGCAGGCTGGCAGGTGATTGCCTGCTGCCGCTGGCCGGATGAAGCGAAAGAACTGCAGGCACTGGCCGAGCGTTCGGGAGATCTGCTCGAGATCCATCAACTGGATGTGGCGGATTTCGAGGAGATCGACGCGCTGGCGCTGATATTGCAGGGCAGGGCGATTGATCTGCTGATCAATAATGCTGGTGTCTATCCGCAAAGCGATTTCGGCAATGTGAATTATGAGGCCTGGGCCGAAGCCTTCCATATCAACAGCATGGCGCCGATGAAGATGGCGGAGGCGTTCGTCGGCCATGTCGCTGCCAGCGATCAGAAGAAGATCGTCACCGTGTCCAGCAAGATGGGCAGCATCGATGACAATACCAGCGGCGGCAGCTATATCTATCGCAGTACCAAGACAGCGGCCAACATGGTCATGAAGAGTCTGGCGATAGACCTGAAGCCCAAGGGTATCGCCTCGACCATTCTGCATCCGGGCTGGGTGCGTACCGATATGGGCGGCCCCAATGGCTTGATCGATGCGCCGGAGAGCGTGGCCGGCATGCGCCGTGTGATCGAGGCCTTGACGCTGGAGAACGGCGGTCGCTTTGTTGCCTATGATGGCAAGGAAATTCCCTGGTAAGGTAGCAGGGAATATTACTGGATCTGGGCTGAACTTTTTAACGCTTCCAGGTCCTGGATATAGCCGCCCAGCTTGTCGGCGGCATATTGCCTCTGTTTTGCGCTGGTGCTGTTGTGCAGTTTGGCAAAACCATCGCAGCTGTCGGCGGTGAGCCGGTCCATATAGTTCTTGTAGGCCAGGTCGTCGCCGTTTTGCAGCCGGTCGAAATAGGCGGCGATTTCCAGCTTGATGTCCGGCTCTTCCAGTTCCATATCTATGATTTTTTTCAATGTCGCGATGGCATCGGCCTGTCGCCGCAACCGTTCGTCATGGCTGGTATCCGCATTGAAGGTCGAGATGTGGATATTTTCCTGCAGGATTTTGCGCTGTGCATCGTTGATTCTGCCGTAAAACATTTCCGCACGCTTGATGGCAAGTTTCAGCCTGTGCTCGTCACGCTCCTTCTGTGAGCCATCGAGCCAGTCCTTGCGCCATTTGGCATTGTTGCGGTCGAAGTGGCGCTGCATGTGTTCCAGTTGTTCGTGGCTCAAGCTGGGCGCCAGTTTTTCGACGATGGGTTCGGTCTGCAGGTTCAATATGCGCATGCGTTCGCGTATATCTTCCACCACGCTGCAGACTTCCTTGCTGCTGGTATCGCGCAGAACTTTTTTTTGAGTGGTTTCCAGCAGCTTGATATAGACGGGAATTTCGTTAAAGCGGTGCCAGTCATGCAGTGCGGCCAGCTCAGCCTTGATGACCGGTTTCTGCTCGGCAGTGAAATGCACATAGCTGTTGAGCCACCAGTAGGTCAGTTCCTGGGCATTGTTATAGCTGACCTTGACGGCGTTGCAGCCGGAAAGTGCGAACAACAGAAACATCAGACTTGCTGTATGGATGAGGTATCGCATATGCCTGCTCATGACTGAACTATGACAGTTAAGAGAACCTGGCTGTAAAAAAATTCAATTCATTTCAATTCAGGTACGACGGCTCTCCAGCTCTTCCCAGCGCTCCAGTGCCTGCATCAGTGCTTCTTCGATTTGGGCCAGACGCAACTGACTGGATTTTACCAGCTCGGGATTCTCGCGATAAATGTCCGCATTGCTCAGGGTGGCATGAATGCCGGCCTGTTCCTGCTCCAGTTGTTCAATCATGCCCGGCAGGGCTTCCAACTCCTTCTGCTCCTTGTAACTGAGCTTGGCCGATAGGCTCTTGTTGACTGCCGGAGTCGTTACCGGTTTTGCCGTAGCAGTTCTGCTTGCCGCTTCGGCTTTTTCGGCGGCACGCTGTGCGTTGAAGCGTTGCCAGTCGTCATAACCGCCGCCGAACTCGGTGATGATGCCATTGCCTTCAAATGCAAAGACCTGCGTCACGGTGTTTTCCAGAAAAGCACGGTCATGGCTGACGAGGAACAGGGTGCCGTCGAAATCCTGTAGCAGGCTTTCCAGCAGCTCCAGCGTGTCGATATCGAGGTCGTTGGTCGGTTCGTCCAGTACCAGCACGTTGGCCGGACGGGCAAACAGGCGGGCCAGCAACAGGCGGTTGCGTTCGCCGCCGGACAGCGATTTGACCGGTGAGCGCGAGCGTTGCGGCGGGAACAGAAAGTCTTCCAGATAGCTGATGACATGCTTGCGTTCGTTGCCGATCTGCACGAATTCCGAGCCTGGGCTGATGGTGTCCGCCAGGGTCGCTTCCTCGTTCAGTTGTTCGCGCATCTGGTCGAAATAGGCGATATTGAGGTTGGTACCGCGCACGATCGTGCCGCTGTCGGCTTCTTCCTGGCCCAGTATCATCCTTAACAGCGTCGTCTTGCCAATACCGTTCGGCCCCAGCAGGCCGATGCGGTCGCCACGCAGGATACGCGTGCTGAAATCCCTGACGATGATTTTGTCGCCATAGCGTTTGCTGACGTGCTCCAGTTCGGCCACCAGTTTGCCGGAGCGCTCGCCGCTGTCCAGCGTGAGTTTGACGTTACCCTGACGTTCACGCCGCGCGGCACGTTCCAGCCGCAGTCTTTCCAGTTGTCGCACGCGACCCTCGTTGCGGGTGCGGCGCGCCTTGATGCCCTGACGTATCCAGGCCTCTTCCTGTGCCAGCACCTTGTCGAACTTGGCGGCATGGGTAGCTTCCACGGCCAGCAGTTCTTCCTTCTTGAGCTGATAGTTGGCGTAAGTGCCGACGAAGTCGGTCAGCCGGCCGCGGTCCAGTTCGGTGATGCGGGTTGCCAGGCGGTTGAGGAAGCGCCGGTCGTGGGTGATGAACAGCACGCTGCCGTTGAAGCCGAGCAGCAGGTCTTCCAGCCATTCGATGGCTTCCAGGTCCAGGTGGTTGGTCGGCTCGTCCAGCAACAGGACTTCCGGTTCGGTCACCAGCGCACGTGCCAGTGCCACGCGTTTGCGCCAGCCTCCCGAGAGGTTGGCGATGGGCTGGTCGGCATCCAGATGCAAGCGGCTCAGTACGGTTTCGATCCTGCTTTGCGATTGCCATCCCTGTCTTGCTTCCAGTTCATGCTGCAAGTCCTGCATGCGCTTCATCAAGGCATCCAGATCGGCATCGGCTTCGCCCATGGCATGTGAGACATGATGATATTCAACAAGGATCGCCTGCAGATCGCCCAGGCCTTCGGCCACAGCTTCATACACCGTAGCCGCCGGGTTCAGCACCGGCTCCTGCGGCACATAGGCGATGCGTATGCCGGGTGAGCGCCAGACCGTGCCGTCGTCGAGTTTGTTGTCGCCGGAAATGACTTTCAGCAGACTGGACTTGCCGGCGCCATTGCGGCCAATGAGGCCGACACGTTCGCCGGGATCAAGCTGGAAGCCGGCATGGTCGAGCAGGGGATGATGGCCATAGGCCAGGGAAGCGTTTTCTAGTGTAATGAGTGGCATGGCCGTATTTTAACAGGCGGGTCTCCCGGGCCGGCATAAATATGCTCGCGGAAGCGTTCATTTAATCAGCACTTCTTTGGCAGAATTGGCTGAAAATACAGCGAATTCAGGCAAATACTTGATGAAAGTCAAATGACGGCATTGGCGCAAGGCATAGGATTATGCTTTGACCTCTGTGTGTCATGGAGAGTGGCTTTGACCAAACAGCACAAGATGCATTTCGATATCGCCATTGTCGGCGCCGGCCCCAGCGGGCTTTGCTTTGCCCGTGCGCTGGCCGAGAGTGGATTGCGGATCGCGATTCTGGAGCGGCAGGCAGAAGCGGCGCTGGCAGAACCCGCGTTTGACGGCCGCGAGATTGCGCTGACCCATCATTCCGCCAAACTGTTGCGCGAACTGGGGGTGTGGGGCCGTATTGCACAGGAGGCGATTTCCCCGCTGCGTGATGCCAAGGTGTTGAACGGCCTCTCGCTCTATGCCATGCAGATCGACCATCGTGATAGCCGCAAGGAAGAACTGGGTTATCTCGTCTCCAACTGCCTGATTCGAAAAGCGGCTTATGAGGCAGTGAAGTCATCTCCTGCCATTACGTTGATGACCGGTGTGCAGATCGGCAGTGTGCGGACGGATGCCGATGCCGCGCATATCACGCTGGACAATGGCAAGACCATGACGGCGCAATTGCTGGTCGCTGCCGACAGCCGGTTTTCCGAGACGCGGCGCGCGATGGGCATCGCCGCTTCCATGCACGACTTTGGCCGGGTCATGATGGTCTGCGCGATGGAACACGAGGTGCCGCACCAGCATGTGGCCTGGGAGTGGTTCGATTATGGCCAGACTCTGGCCCTGCTGCCGATGAACGGCCAGCGGTCATCGGTAGTGGTGACCATGCCGGCCAAGGAGATAGGCGAGCTGATGGAGATGACGGAAGAAGCTTTCAACCGCGAGATGGAACAGCGCTTCCAGCAGCGTCTCGGTGCCATGCGTCTGGTGTCGACACGTCACGCCTACCCGCTGGTGACGGTCTATCCCCGCCGTTTCATCAAGCAGCGTTTTGCCCTGATCGGCGATGCCGCCGTTGGCATGCATCCGGTCACGGCGCATGGCTTCAATTTCGGTCTGCGCGGCGCCGATACCCTGGCAAAACAGATCATCACAGCCCACGCGCGTGCTGAGGATATCGCCTCAAACAGCCTGCTGACCCGCTACGAGCGTGCGCATCGCCGCGCTACGCATCCGCTGTTTGTTGCCACCCACGCCATTGCCAAGCTCTATAGTGATGAGTCGCCGCCCGCCCGTTTCCTGCGGGCTGCCAGCCTGCGTATCGGCAATCGGATTGCACCGTTCAAACGTGCGGTGGCAAGGATGCTGACCGAGGCAGGCTAGACAGCGACCTGCCTCATTTTCATGAGTCTCTGATTCAACGCAGCAGATACTCGCATCCATTGATAAAAACGTGTTTAATGGGTACAGACCGGTCAGATTCGATCGATTTTGTCCGGTAATGGGTTCGCTGGTCAGGGGACGATGCCATGAGTAGCAGCGGGGCAGAATGAACGCAAAAAAGAAAAATTTCCTTGCCTTGTCTTTGCAGACACGGGTCACGGTACTTGCTCTGGCTGTGTTCACAGTCGGCATCTGGGCTTTCAGTTTTTATATACGCCAGATTCTGCAAGAGGACCTGTTGCGCGTCGCTGGCGACCAGCAGCGATCAGTCGCTGGTTACATCGCAGTGGAAATCAATCATGAACTGTCAGACCGGCTGACCATCATGTCGCAAATCGCCGGCGGACTTGCCCCGCTCATGCAGGATACTGCGGTCTTGCAGCAGACGCTGGAAGACCAGCCTGCTTTTTTGCACTTGTTCAATGCCGGCATTTTTGTTACCGATGCCAGTGGTGACACACTGATGTCCCTGCCGGAAAGCGCGCAGCGCATCGGTATCAATTATCAGGACCGTGATTACGTTGCAGATGCTCTCAAATACGGCAAGCCGAGCGTCGGCAGTCCGGTGATGGGACGTGCATTGTCTGCACCGGTATTCGGCATGGCAGTACCCATACTGAACGCACAAGGTGAAGTGGTGGGTGCCCTGGCTGGCATCACCGAATTACAGAAGGCGAATTTTCTCGATCAGGTCACGCAGAATCCCTATGGCAAGTCTGGCTACATACTGCTGGTCAATGCCGGCAACCGCACGATTATTACCAGCTCTGATCGCGGCCGCATTATGGAGAAATTGCCGGAACCTGGTGTCAATGCGCTGATCGACCGCTATATTTCGGGTGCTGAGGAGACTGGCATCACCATCAGTCCGCACGGCATCGAGGTGCTGGCTTCGTCCAGACAACTGGCTGTCGCCGACTGGTACGTTGTCGTCGCGCTGCCGACAGATGAGGCTCTGGCACCTTTCCACAAGCTGGAGCGGCGTAATGAACTGGCTGCCATCCTGATGACCTTGCTGGTCGGGGTGCTGACCTGGCGGGTCATGCACCGTCAGTTACAGCCGGTACATCAGGCCATCAGTAAATTGACCATGTTGACGGACCAGAACCTGCCGTTGCAGACCCTGAATGTTGAACATGATGACGAGATCGGTCGACTGATCGAGAGCTTTAATCGGTTACTGGCAGTACTTGACAGGCGTGAAGGGGAATTGAAGAGTAGCGAAGCAAAGCTGACCACGATACTGGATAACGTCAATGCTCACATTTTCATGAAAGATACCGAGGGACGTTATCTGTTCGCTAATCGCTGTGTACGTGAAATGTTCAACACAGCACTGGAGGAGATTGTAGGCCGGACTGACGAGCAGTTCCTCGATACTGAATCCAGGGTGCAAATCCACGAGAACGACAGGCAAGTACTGGAGGAAGGCCGGACGCTACGGAAGGAAGAAACCATTATCGGGTTGAATGATGGTCAGCCCAGGACATTCCTCTCGGTGAAATTGCCGTTGCGAGACGATAAAGGCAATATCTACGCACTGTGCGGGATATCGACGGATATCACCGATTACAAGCATAGAGAGAAGGAGATGAGTCAGCAGGCATCTCACGATGAGCTGAGTGGGTTGCCCAACCGGCGCCTGTTGTTCGACCGGCTGGATCTTGCCATTGCCGCCAGCAAGCGCAGCAATCTCTATGGTGCCTTGCTGTTCATCGATCTCGACAACTTCAAACCGCTGAATGACGGCCATGGTCACGAAGCCGGTGACCTGTTGCTGGTTGAGGTCGCCCGGCGGCTGCAAAATTGTGTGCGTGAAGTGGATACCGTGGCGCGTCTGGGCGGTGATGAGTTCGTCGTCATGATCCAGAATCTGGATGTCGATGGAGAAAGATCACGCAATCAGGTCGTTGTCATCGCCGAGAAGATCCATGCCGCATTGTCAGAGCCGTATTATTTCCAGATCAGGAGTGCGCAGCGATATGCGTCCACGATTGATCACGTCTGCACAGCCAGTATAGGCGTGTGCCTGTTCAGGTCGGATGAGCAGAGTGCCGAAGACATCCTGCGTCGTGCCGATCAGGCCATGTATGCGGTCAAGGAATCCGGCCGAAATGGCATTCAATTTGCTGCCATAGGGAATTCTTCCATGGTTGAGACTGCATGAGGTTTATCATGTACTGTTATCGGCACTGCCTGTTTGGAATACATTGATATGAGACTACCTACTTTTTTGCTACTGCTGCTCATCCTCCTGATAGCGGCTTTCACCATGTTGAATTGGGGTGTTTTCGTCGCGCCGGCCGAGCTGTCGTTCGGCATTGTGTCGGCCCAATTGCCATTCGGTCTGCTTATGCTGGGGCTGATGGTTGTTGTGACAGTCCTGTTCATCCTTTTCGCCATCTATGTGCAGACAGCTGCCTTGCTTGAAGTGCGACGCCACGCGCGTGAACTGCAGGCAAGCCGGGAACTTGCGGAAAAAGCGGAGGCCTCACGTCTGACTGAACTGCGCAACGTTTTTGAAGCAGCAATACAACAGCAGCGAAACCAGCAGGATAGCTTCGAAGCCAGGCTGCATGCACGGGTCGACCAGCTTGACAATACCTTGCGTGCCAGCATGGAAGAATCGACCAATTCGCTGGCGGCTTATATCGGGGAACTGGAAGACCGGCTGGAACGGGGCAAAAGGCAATAAGCATGCCGGACATTCAGGGAATTGATGCAGGAGATCGGGCTAGCGTAATGCGATAACGGAACTGCTTCATGTGCTATTGCATACGCAGCTACTTGCTGGTTTACGGGGGATTGCAAGATGGAAGCGAAACAACAATATCAATGGCTTTACCGTCACCGTCATCTGCTACGCATCTTTGCCGCCATTCTGCTGATTGTTTTTGCACTCGGCGTCTACCTGCTGGTTTATATGACCGGCGGTATCAAGTTCGTTTATTCCCATTCCATGTATGTGCCGATTCTGCTGTCCGGTTTTCTGTTCGGCATGACCGGCGGTGTGCTGTTCGGTCTGTTCGCAGGCTTTGTGCTGGGGCCGTTCATGCCGATCGATGTGGTCACCGGGGAGATGCAGTTAACAGCCAACTGGCTTTACCGCACCGGTTTCTTTGTATTGATCGGTTTTCTCAGTGGTGCAGCGAGCCAGATGACCCGGTCTTACGTCGAGCGGCTCAAGTGGGCTTCGGAACATGATCTGGTGACACAGCTGCCGAACCGCAATGCCCTGATCGGGCGCTTGTCAAAAATCGATGAAGACAAGCCGTCGAGTTCTCTGTTACTGCTAGTGGTGATCTTTCTCGAGAACGAGATGGAGCTGAGGTCGTCTTTTGGCGAAGCCGTGGTCGAGGAAGTGGTCAGGCAGATTCCGCAGAGGGTTGTAAGTGCAGTGCAAATCGAATCGCCTGTTTATCGTATCAACTCGGCTCAGGTTAGCGTGTTGCTGGAGATCGATGAGCAGGAACAGGACGCTTTGCTGGACCGCCTTGTGGATGCCTTTCGCACGCCGTTTTCCATTAATGGCATTCCGATTCATATTGATGTGCGCATGGGCTATGCCATCTGTAGCCGGGATATGGACAGCCCTGAAGATTGCCTGCGCAAGGCAGAAGAGGCGTTGGCAGTGGCGGTCGAAAGGGTGCAGGACAAGGTGGCTTATAAACCTGTATTCCGTTCGGTCAAGCAGGATAATCTGGCCATCATCGGCAGTCTGAAAGACGCGCTGGGCGATGGGCAGCTGTCCATGCATTATCAGCCCAAGGTCGATATCAGGTCCGGAGAGGTGCATGGCGTGGAAGCGCTGATGCGCTGGAGTCACCCTGAGCTGGGCAACATTCCGCCCGGCACTTTCATTCCGCGCGCGGAGCAAAGCACGCTGATCAGCCTGGTGACGGACTTTGCGCTCGAACAATCCATGCGGCAACTGGCACAGTGGAAAAAGTGCGGGATCGATATTGCCGTAGCCATCAACATTTCATCAAGAAACCTGTTGCAGCCGGGCTTTGCCGACCTGATACTGCGGCTGTTGCAAGAGTATGAACTTGATGGTGCCTCCATTGAACTGGAGGTGACTGAGGGGGCGCTGATGATGGATATGGCGCATACGATTCATGAACTGGCAACGCTGTCCAACGCGAAGATCATCATCTCGGTCGATGATTTTGGTACCGGCTATTCCTCATTGCAGTATTTGCACCTGCTTCCCATTTCCATCATCAAGATCGACCAGTGCTTTGTACGTGATTTGCCAGCCGAAAAAGGCGCAGTCAACATCGTCGAGGCAGCGGTGACCCTGGCACACAAGATGGGCATGAAGGTGATTGCCGAAGGGGTGGAACACAGGGCAGCCTACGATTTTCTACAAAGTGCAGGCTGTGATATGGCGCAGGGCTATCTATTATCCAAACCGCTTGCCGCCGAAGAATTCGAGCGCTGGTATCAGGCGTGTGGTGGCCGTTATGCCCATTCGGGTCAAGCCTGAAGTTTGCTGAGTCGGTAATCTGGTTGTCAGCTGTAAAAGCCTGAGCCGAATCAGGTTCAGGCCTTGCCCAGCATGGCGCGGATCTGTGCCATGCGTTCGCGCCCGTGTTCCTTGCTGGCTGCAGGGTCGGCGGACGGGTTGCCGAAATGCCGGATGTCGTCCTGCGGCAGTTCCTCGATAAAACGGCTGGCTTCGCAGACTTCAGTCTCGCCGGCGCGTTTGCGTTTTTTGCACCAGGAGATGTGTAGTGATTTCTGCGCACGGGTGATGCCGACATACATCAGCCGGCGTTCCTCCTCGATCTTGCCGTTATCGACGCTCTCGCGATGGGGCAGGATGCCTTCCTCGACACCGACCAGGAACACGTGACCGAACTCCAGGCCCTTGGCGGCATGCAGCGTGGAGAGCTTGACCGCATCGGGTTCGCCGTTCTCGCGGCCTTCCAGCATGCTCATCAGTGACACCATCTGAGTCAGCTCCAGCAGGTTGCGTTCGTCCTCTTCGCCTTTCTTGGTCAGCCAGCCGACGAAATCCATGACGTTCTTCCACTTGCTCTCGGCCGCGCGCGGGTCTTCCGTGTCATAGAGGAAAGGCTCGTACTGGATAGCCTCCAGCATCTCGTTCAGCAGTTCGCCTGCTGGCTCTTTTGCGGCACGCTCCTGCACGCGGTTGATGAACTGGCAGAAATTGAGCAGGTCATCCAGCTGCTTGTGGCCGACCTCGCGCTGGAATTCGGCTTCGAAGGCGGCGGCAAACAGCGAAAGGTGATGCTGCCTGGCATATTCGCCCAACCGTTCCAGCGTGGTGTTGCCGATGCCTTTCTTCGGTGTGGTGGCAGCACGGATGAAGGCCGGGTCGTCATCCTCGTTGGCAACCAGGCGCAGATAGCTGACCAGGTCCTTGATCTCGGCCTTGTCGAAGAAGGACTGGCCGCCGGAAACCGTATATGGGATCTTGTGCTCGCGCAGTTTTTCCTCGAACAGCCGCGCCTGATGGTTGCCGCGGTAGAGGATGGCGTAATCCAGGTATTTGGTGCGGTGTTCGAACTTGTGCGCCATCAGTTTCATGACCACGGATTCCGCCTCGTGCATTTCGTCCTTGGCGGCGCTGACCTGGATCGGCTCGCCGGTGCCGTGCTCGCTCCACAGTTTCTTGTCGAACAGCTTGGGGTTGTTGGCGATGACCTGGTTGGCGGCGCGCAGGATGCGCACGGTGGAGCGGTAGTTCTGCTCCAGCTTGATGACCTTGAGGCGCGAGAAATCCTGCGTCAGCTGGCGCAGGTTCTCGACATCGGCGCCACGCCAGCCGTAGATGGCCTGGTCGTCGTCGCCCACCGCCGTGAAGCGTCCTTCGACCCCGGTCAGCAGTTTCACCAGTTTGTACTGGCAGGCGTTGGTGTCCTGGTATTCGTCGATCAGCAGGTATTTCAGCTTGCGCTGCCAGCGCTCCAGCGCTTCCGGGTGCTGCTCGAACAATTCCACCGGCAGTTTGATCAGGTCGTCGAAATCCACTGCCTGATAGGCTTTCAGTGTCTGCTGGTAAAGCTGGTAGACGCGCGCGGCAGCTACGGACAGCTCTTCGTCGGCCGTTACTTTGGCCTGGTCCGGGTTGATGAAGGCGTTCTTCCAGCTGGATATCTGCCATTGCGTCTTGCGCAGCAACTGCTTGTCGGTGGTGGCGAGGATGTCGGCCAGGATCTTGAAGCTGTCGGACGAATCCAGGATGGAAAACTGCGGCTTGTAGCCCAGCAGTTGCGCTTCCTGCCGCAGCATCTGCAGGCCGAGCGAGTGGAAGGTGGCGATGGTCAGGCCCTTGCCCGATTTTCCTTCCAGCAGGTGGCCGACGCGTTCCTGCATTTCGCGCGCGGCCTTGTTGGTGAAGGTGATGGCGGCGATCTCTTTCGGCGCGTAGCCGCACTTTTGGACCAGATAGGCGATCTTCTGTGTGATGACGCGGGTCTTGCCACTACCGGCGCCGGCCAGAACCAGCAAAGGACCATCGAGATATTTTACAGCTTCACGCTGCGGGGAATTGAGTGTTGAAAGCATGTGTAACCAGACCTGAGCAGCGTGCAAGTTTAGCCGCTGGAGGGTGGGGCTGTCACGTTGCATTTTGCGAATCTTTTGACTACTGTGAATGATATTCGGGCAGAGCGAGAGGCGAGGCAATGGCTGCATGGAACAAGGGCGTGATAGTTGAACACCAGCAATGGAGCTCGAAATTGCACAGTCTTTTTGTCGAGTCCGACATCGAGTCGTTTCAGGCCGGACAGTTCGTCAAGATCGGGCTCGAGATCGACGGCAAGGTCGTTGGCCGGCCGTATTCCCTGTGCAACGCGCCGCAGGCGAGGCCGCTGGAGATCTATTATATCGAGGTGCCGGATGGTGAATTGACCCCTGCACTCAGCCGGCTGAAGCCCGGTGACGAGCTGTTGGTCGCCCCGCGTGCCAACGGTTTCATGATCATGGACGAAGTGCCTGCCGGGCGCCATCTGTGGCTGATGGCGACAGGTACCGGGGTCGGGCCGTTTCTTTCCATCCTGGACACTGCAGAACCCTGGCTGCGTTTCGAGCGTGTGGTGCTGGTCTATGCCGTGCGTACGCTTTCCGAGCTGAGTCATCAACAGAGAATTGCGGCCGTGCAACAGAAACACGGCAAGCAGTTCGTTTTCATTCCCTTTGTCAGCCGCGAGGTGGTCAGTTTCGCTATCAATGGCCGCATTCCACAGGCTATCGCCGATGGGCAGTTGGAGGCACGGGCAGGCCTGGCATTGAATGCGGCAGATAGTCAGGTCATGCTCTGCGGCAACCCGCAAATGATCGAAGACACGATGCAGATATTGATAGACCGGGGCTTGCGCAAGCATCGCCGCAAGGAGCCGGGGCAAATCACAGTGGAGCATTACTGGTGATGGATGACATGCAACTTCCGGCCGCGGAATTCCTGCTGCGGCAGAGCGCGTTGATTTGTAGCAGCTATGCGCATTGGACCGGTCGTCAGCTGTTGCAGGGCGAAATGGGCGATATTGTGCACCGGTTGTTCGAGGCGGATTTTGCCGTGCTGTCGCACGACACCAGGCCGGAACCTGTGTTCAATTACGCGAACCGCGCTGCCATGCGATTGTTCGGTATGAACTGGGACGAGATCACGCGTTTGCCGTCGCGGCATTCGGCCGAACCCATGCTGCAAGAGGAACGCGCCGGTTTTCTCGAGCGGGTGGCAGCGTATGGATATGTTGATGACTACAGCGGTGTGCGTATCGCCAGGGATGGGAGTAAGTTCATGATAGTGAACGCCACGGTCTGGAATCTGGTCGATGGGGATGGCATGTATTACGGGCAGGCTGCCTTGATTCCACAATGGCGCAGGCTTTAACCAGCCGCATTTGAAGCATTGCAGGACGATTCTTGAACCCTGCATTTAAATTGCCTGTTACAGCTTTCAAAGAGTAATCTGGCAGAGGCTTTTCAATTTGCCGGCACGGTAGCGGATAACGATTGAATGACGCATGAGAATGACTGAATAACAAAAATGCCAATGCAACGTGTTCATTTCAGTTTGAAAAACCTGGGTGCTGTCCGCATCACCCTGCTTTACTGTGCTTTCGCCACCTTGTGGATTCTGATATCCACCTATCTAATTGGTTTTACCTTTCAGGACTCTTCTAATCTCGCCAGGTTCGAGCTGCTGAAGGGCCTGTTGTTTGTTTTTGTCACTTCCGGCCTTTTGTATCTGCTGCTCAGATTCTCCGATGATCGCAATATCCCGAACCATGAATTGATCGAGCAGGCCAGTCCGGCAAGAACTGCCGGCATCATTGCGCTGTTCGTTGCGCTCATCCTCATCGTGCCGCTGATCGGCTTTGCCATCATGAAGTCTCATGGGCCGCAGGTGGAGCAGGACGCATTGGAGAACCTCGCCATTGTTGCGAAATTCAAAGCCGAGCAGATTGAACACTGGATGGATGAGCGTACGGCCGACAGCAAGGTGCTGGCTCATAGCAGTACGCAGTTTGTTCGGGGTGTGGGCAATCTTGTAGGGGGCAATGATCCCGATAATCAGCATAGCGCCTATGTGCTGGGCAAGCTGGAAAGCTTGCGCATCAACTACCATTACAGCACTTTGCTGTTGTTGGATAGAGACCTCAGGTTGCTGATCGCGGAAGGGGAGCAGACCGAGGTTCCGCCGGAACTTGCCGAGGTGGTGAAGCGCGCAATCGAAAGCGGTCAGGTAGAACGTACCAATCTGTACAGGTCAGCCAGCCAGGATATTCATCTGGATTGGGTCGTGCCGATAAGAAGTGTCGGTACAGATAATCCGCAAGTGATTGCTGCTGTGGTTCTTCGGGTGTCGCCCGAGCAGTATCTTTACCCCACTATCCGGACCTGGCCGAGTGTCAGTGAATCGGCAGAGAGCATGCTGGTCAGGCGTGACGGTGACAAGGTGCTGTACCTGAGCGAGCTGCAACGGCTGAATGGTACGGCATTGACTCTTGTATTGCCGCTTTCCGACGAAAGCCTGCCTGCCGCTATTGCACTACAAAAGGACAAGCCGGGAAGTTTGCGCGGCCTGGACTATAACAAGACGGATGTCCTTGCTGCATACCATCCGGTTGCCGGTACCGATTGGCGCATTGTTTCCAAAATCAATCGTGATGAAGTGCTTGCCCCCATGTGGGATATGACGCTACTGGTCAGCAGCGTCGCCTTTATTTTTGTGATTGCTATCAGTCTTGGCCTTTTGGTGTTGTGGCGACAGCAGTTAAGGCTGCAGCGTCTGCTTGCGCTTGCGCACAAAACCAAGTCTGAACGTTTGTTGCAGCAGTTTTTCGAAATGCCGTTCGTCGGCATGGCGATTGTTTCCCCGGTAGATAAAAAGCTGGTCAACTTCAATGATCATCTGTGTGCCATCACCGGTTACAGCCGCGAGGAGCTGAACGGTAAAACTTGTCTCGACCTGAGTAATTCGGATGACGTGGATGCCTATGAGCGTGAGTTCAACCGTATTCTGGAAGGGCAAACGTCCGGCTTTATCATGGAAAGACGCTTTTTCCACAAGAATGGAACGATATTGGTTGCCATCGTCGATACCAAGTGCATACGCAAACCCGATGGCACCGTGGATTATCTGTTTGCCACGGTACAGGACATCACCCAGCAAAAGGCCGCGGAGGCCAAGATCCAGCGCCTGACCCATCTTTATGCGGCTCTTTCTGCATGTAACAAGGCCATCGTCCGCTTCACCACTGAGCAGGCGCTGTTCAAGAAGATCTGCGAGGTCTGCGTTACCTATGGTGGCATGAGAATGGCCTGGGTGGGTATTATCGACCCCAAGACCAATATGGTGGAACCGGTAGCCAGTTATGGCGATGACATCGGCTATCTGCAGGATATCAAGATTTCCAGTGATGCCGACAACCCCTATGGGCAAGGCCCAACGGGCCGGGCAATCCGGCAGAATCAACCTTACTGGTGTCAGGACTACGTAGCAACCCCGGTTACCGCCAGCTGGCAGGGGCGTAGTAGTGGTAACTGGGGCTCATCAGCCGCTATTCCCATCAGTCGGGCTGGTGCGGTGGTGGGTACGCTCAATCTCTATTCTGCCGAGAAACATGCGTTTGATGCGCCGGTAAAACATTTGCTGCTTGAAATGGCTTTTGATATCAGTTATGCCCTGGATAATTTTGATAAGGAACTCAGGCGCAAGTTTGCCGAAACACAGTTGTCGGAAAGTGAATCCAAATTCCACCTGCTGTTTGATCAGAGTCTGGATGGCCTGCTGGTGATGAATGAGCAGGAGGTCATTGAATGCAATCCTGCCGCGCTCGTCATGATGGACTGCACGCAGGAGCAGATGCTGCATAACCCGATCTGGGTGTTTGCTCCGGCGCGGCAGGCGGATGGCATGTTAAGCAGGGAAAAAATGCAGGAGATGCTGGGAATCACCAGAGTTCATGGCCGCTCCCGCTTCGAATGGACGAGCAAGCGACTGGATGGGGATGTTTTCCCCGTGGAGGTCAGCATGGTCACCATTACGTTGAATGGCAAGCAGGCGTTCTACACCACATTGCGCGATATTTCGGAGCAGAAGGATGCAGAGGCACGCATTCGACATCTTGCCCAGTACGATGTGCTGACCGGATTGCCGAACCGGACCTTGCTGATGGATCGAGTCAATCAGGCAATCAATATTGCCCAGCGTAACCAGCAGCATTTGAGTCTCATGTTTTTTGATCTGGACCGCTTCAAGAACGTGAATGACTCCCTTGGGCATGGCGTCGGCGACGAACTGCTGATTCAGGTCGCACAACGTTTGCTGGCGATAGTCCGTGAGCAGGACACCGTGGCCCGCATAGGAGGGGACGAGTTCGTGCTCTTGTTACTGGATACCAATGTTGATGGCGCAACGCGTGTTGCAGAGAAGCTGATGAGTTCGGTTGCCGAGCCGTATCGCGTCAATCATCATGAAATATCGATTACGCCTTCGATAGGCATCTCTGTTTATCCTGATGATGGACGGGATTTTGATGACCTGCTCAAGTCGGCAGATATTGCCATGTATCGCGCCAAACAGTCGGGGCGCAACAACTATCATTTTTTTACGCTCAAGATGCAGGAGGATTCGATACGCACCATGCAGCTGACGACTGCATTGCATTATGCGATCGAGCAGCATCAGCTGTCCTTGAATTTTCAACCGCTGATATCATTGCATGACGGCAGCATCGTTGGCGCAGAGGCTCTACTGCGCTGGCATCACCCGGAGTTTGGCTGGGTGCCGCCCAATGAATTTGTCCGGGTTGCAGAGGATACCGGGGATATCTACAAAATAGGCGAGTGGGCGTTGCGGCAATCCATACTTCAATTGAAGCAATGGCATGATGCAGGCATAACACTGATGAATATTGCGGTGAATCTTTCGGCAGTCCAGTTCAGGCATCCTCAACTGCCGGAATTGATCGTCAGGCTGCTTGATGAGGCGGGCCTGAAGCCCGAATATCTGGAGCTGGAGCTGACCGAGAGCGTTTCCATGGATGACCCGCTGGCAGTCATTGCCATGATGGATACGCTTGCTGAGCTGGGCGTCAGGATGTCTATCGATGATTTCGGCACAGGTTATTCCTCCTTGAGCTATCTCAAGCGCTTCAAGGTCTCCAAACTGAAGATAGACCGGTCATTTGTGAATGACATCATGACCGATCCCGAGAACCGTGCAATTGTGGAAGCGATCATTAGCCTGGCACAGAGCCTGAATGTAAAAACCATTGCCGAGGGCGTGGAGACCAGCGAGCAACTGGCATTCCTGAAGCAAGCCGGGTGCGACGAGATTCAAGGCTACTATTTCAGCCGGCCACTGACAGCTGAAGGGTTTGCCGAGTATTGCAAGGGCTATCGACCAAAATCCTGAGTTTCCACGGGCGCCGGCAGTGCGTGGCACGTACATTTGAACTCGAGGCCTCAAATTTCGTTATCATCTCAACTCGTTTTAATTAACTGAAATCCGGTCATGAAAACTGAATTTATCCTGCAAGCGGTAGATGCCATCAGCATTGCCATACATGCACATGAGTCCGAAATCGAATCGCTGGATCGTGCCATCGGCGATGGCGATCATTTCATCAATATCAAACGCGGTGTCACGACGATCGCCGCCATGCGGGAAGAGCTGTCTGCATTGCCTGCAGATGTCGCGCTGCAACGCATAGGCATGAAGTTGCTGTCCACCATAGGCGGTGCTTCAGGGCCGCTGTTCGCCAGTTTCTTTATCGCCATGTCCAAGACCCTGAAAACACAGCAGGAAGAAAGCCTGGCAACTATCGCGGCCGCTTTTGCCGATGGGGTGGAATCAATCAAGCAGCGCGGTAAATCCGATCTGGGCGAGAAGACCATGCTGGACGTGCTGATCCCGGTCGCACAGACCTTCAGGCAGCAGGTCGAGGCCGGTGCCGATATGCCGGCGCTGCTGACCGCCATCAAGGCCAGTGCCGAGCAGGGCATGCTGTCCACACGCGATATGCTGGCAACCAAGGGACGTGCCGCATTCCTCGGCGAGCGCGCCATTGGCCATATCGATGCCGGCGCCAAGAGCTCGCAGGTGATGATCTCTGCCGTCTGCGATCTGCTGGCGCAAACATAATTATCTTAAGCACAATAATCAGGGCGTAATCACGCTTGGAGGGGAGAACATGAAGATTTTCGTCAATGATGTAGAAAACCTGTTGGTGGAGAGCCTGTCCGGCTTTGCCGCCGCGCATGGCGACCTGGTCAGCCTGAATCTGGACCCGCATTTCCTCACGCGGGCGCACAAGGCGAAGAACAAGGTCGCGCTCATCTCCGGCGGCGGTTCCGGTCACGAGCCCTTGCACACAGGTTTCATCGGTCACGGCATGCTGGACGCGGCCTGCCCCGGCCATGTATTCACGTCGCCGACGCCGGACCAGATGATGGCCGCTGCCGAGGCGGTGGAATGCGGCAAGGGTGTGTTGTTCATCGTCAAGAATTATGCCGGCGATGTCATGAATTTCGAGATGGCGGCCGAGATGATCAGCTGCGAGCATGCGACCGTGCTGACCAGCGATGACGTGGCAGTCGAGAATTCGACCTATACCACCGGCCGCCGCGGAGTGGCCGGCACCGTCATTGTCGAGAAGGTGGTCGGCAGCCTGGCGGAAACCGGTGCCGACCTGGCGCATTGCAAGGCGCTGGGCGAACGTGTCAATCAGCGTACGGCCTCGATGGGCGTGGCGCTCAGCAGTTGCACGGTGCCGGCCGCCGGCCGGCCGACCTTCGATATCGGCGACAACGAACTGGAAATGGGCGTCGGCATTCATGGCGAACCAGGCCGCCGGCGCGAAGCCATGCGGCCGGCAGATGATATTGTCAATGATCTGGTGACAGCCATTCTGCACGACCTGAAGCCGGTGGAAGGCAGTGAAGTGCTGCTGATGATTAACGGTTTTGGTGCAACACCATTGATGCAGCTCTACATGCTTTACCACAGTGCCAGCAAGTTGCTGGCTGCGCATGGCCTGACGGTCGCCCGCTCACTGGTAGGCAATTACACGACGGCGCTGGATATGGCGGGTGCATCTGTGACAGTATGTGTGCTCGATGATGAAATCAAACAACATTGGGATAGCCCAGTGCAGACAGCCGCCCTGCGTTGGGGAAGGTAGTCTTGATTTCGAAGGATTTTGAATTGAAGCTCTTGAATCAAGGCTAATTGAATCGAAGCTAAAGATGAATGAACGCTTAAACAAGACCTCCATATGTACAGTGATATTTCTGGATATCGTTGGATATACCAAATGTACAGATGCAGAGCAGATTGCACAGAAGAAGCAATTCAATCGCCTGATTAATGAGGCCATCAAAAGTGTTGCGCAGAACGACCGTATCCTGCTCGATACGGGAGATGGCGCAGCCATTGCCCTATTGGGTGCGCCGGAAGAAGCATTATTTATCGCCATGACGATACGCGACGGTATTGATGCGCTGAATAAAAAGGCCACTGAAAATCTGCTTGTGCGTATAGGCATCAATTTGGGGCCAGTACGGGTAGTCAAGGATATCAATGGACGGCCTAATATCATCGGTGACGGTATCAATGTCGCGCAGCGTGTCATGAGTTTTGCCGAGCCCAATCAGATATTGGTTTCTCGCTCCTACTATGAGATTACTTCTCGCCTAAGTAAGGAAATTACCGAGTTATTTACTTATTCAGGGGTGAAGCAGGATAAACATGTACGTGAGCATGAAGTCTATTCGATAGGTGCCACTCATCAAGCCGGCATGATGGCGAGCAATCTTGCCGATGATGGTAATGCATCCGAATTGCATAGCATGGCCATGCGGGCAGCAGGCAAGCGGTGGTGGCCCGTTGCTGCTGTATTGGTGGTGCTGATTGCACTAACAGTGGCACTTGCCAATGGACTCTTTGTTTCTGATGGTACGATTGAAGTTGTGGCGGAACAAGCTGCCCCCGATGTAAGCATTACGCCTGAGGCTACTGGGCAACAGGCACTCGAACCAGAGGTGTTAGTGCCAAAAACATTAGTGAAAGAGAAGCCAACACAAAATAAGCCAGCTCAGCCCAAACCAAAACCTCAGCCCAGGCAGGGTAATGAGGAACAAACCATAAGCAGTGCCAAAACTACAAATGGTTCAGCTGAATCCGGCGATGCTCAGCAAGCTGAGCATCTGACTTGGGAATCTTTCAAGGAAAGCGTTAAACAGGGCAGTACCAAAAAAGTGTATTGCAGTGATGTTGAGCGATCATTAAAGCAGTGCGAGTAACCAAGCAATTACACTAGCGGGCCAGTGTGGCCAGTTCTATATTGGATGCAGACAGTCGTCTTGCCAGAATTTTCAAGAATGCGCGGTTAAACTTGAGTTGCAGATTATCGGAAGCCTGAACCAGCGCACTGGATTCTATTTTGATCAAGGTCACTGGAGTGGCTGCTACGATAGTGGCGGTGCGTTTGGATTGATTCTTGTCGATATATGCCATCTCACCAAAGCAATCACCTTTTTTCAGTTCAGTCAGCCACTTGTCCATTTTTGTGACATACACATCACCCTCTACAATCAGGTAGAAGTTCTTGCCGATCTCACCTTCTTTAATCAAGATGCGGCCAGTAGGGACTTTGCCCCACTCGCTGATATGCAGCACTTCCCACAGTTCGACCTCATTGAAATCTTCAAAGAAATCGAAATTCTTCAGCGTATTGAATTTATCGGAGTCTGCGATGCTGTTCTTGATGCCGGCATTCGGTAGCGCACATGCCGCAAGGTCAGCACCAAATTCCGACCACTGCTTGTAGCGTTTGCTTTGTGAACGCTCAATCGCCTTATGCACGATATCTGCCAGTGAGGCAGGAATGTCAGCGCGGATGCTGCGAATATTGATAGGATCTTCGTTGACGATCTTGTGCATCAAAGCAAAGGTGTTGTCCGCGTCGAAAGGAAAGCGTCCGGTCAACATCTTGTACAACACAACACCCAAGGAATAGATGTCCGCCTGGTGTGTCAGGGTGTCCTCCTTGACCTGCTCGGGAGACATGTAGGCCGGTGACCCCACGCCAGCCAGCTGTGTTTGCTCGTTATTCAGCATAAGTGCAGCACCAAAGTCGGTGATTTTGATCTTGCCTGCATCGTCGTACATGATATTGGCGGGCTTGATATCACGATGAATGACGCCTTGCTGGTAGGCATAATCCAGCGCAGTACAGCACTTGAAAATGATCTGCATCACGGTTGGGATCGGCAAGAGCTTGTCTGGCGTGGTGTAGGCATCAAGGCCATTGCCGCTGATCAGCTCCATCACGATGTAATCCATGTCACCGTCGACAACGGCATCGTAAATACTGACGATGTGTGGATGATTCAACTTGCCCACCATGGCTGCTTCTGTGACGAACAACTTGCTGAATTTCTTGCGCTGCTCTTCGTTGGCAAAACCAGCCGGGTTGAACACTTTAATCGCCACTTCGCGGTCGCTGAAGGGGTCATGGCCCAGATATACAACGCTGGTTGCGCCGCGGCCAAGCTCGCGGATGACCACGTATTTACCGATGCTTTTTGGAACGCTCATGCGTTAATCTAAATAATCAGATGGTGCAGGCTCGTCCTGCAAAGCTTCTTGAACTGTATTCTTCTCAATCATGAGGCGACGAGATTCCGGCGACTCCAGACTCACGCGGCCAAGTGCACCACTGCGGTAATCCACCAGGAATGCCATCGCGGTCTTTTCCATATCGACATGACCGCCCTTGATGAGGAATCCCCTGCGTTTGGCGACTGCTTCCAGCAGATCGACGTCATCCATGCCCGTTACATCAATCTTGTAGCGTGCATTCAGTAGTGCAGGGTAGCGTTCCAACATGATCTTCGCCAGAAACAATGCAACATCTTCATCAATCACTGCATTACGGCCAATCGCATGACTCGCTGCCAGCATGTAACCATCTGATTCATATTTGATTTTAGGCCACATCATGCCCGGCGTATCGGTAATGGTCATGACCTCACTGAGCTCGAAGCGCTGCTGCGATTTGGTTACGGCAGGTTCGTCGCCAACCTTGGCGATGCGGCGGTTGAGCAGGGCGTTCATCAGCGTCGATTTGCCGACATTGGGAATGCCCATGATCATCATGCGCAAGGGCTTGAGATGCGTGCCACGATGAGGTGCCAGCGCCTGGCACAGCGCGGGTATCTTCTTTGCATCCCCCGGCTTCTTGCAAGACAGCGCGACTGCCTTGACGCCTTCCTGCTGGTTGAAATAGTTTAGCCAGAGCTGGGTTGTCTCCGGGTCGGCCAGATCGGCCTTGTTGAGGATCTTCAGGTTGGGTCGCTGACGAAACAGGCGCATGTCCTCAATCATCGGGTTATGGCTGGCCTCCGGCACGCGTGCATCCAGCACCTCGATGACGACATCGATGAATTCCATGGTTTCGGCGGCCTTTTTGCGCGCCTGGGTCATATGGCCCGGATACCACTGAATCGCCATTGTTTTCCTCTTGAAAATCGAAAAATACTTTGTCGGTTGCGGCTTGTGGCGTCAAGACGAGCCGCTTTAGCGGCCGTCCTGACGGACATGACCCTTGCGGTTAGTGCTACTCGTACTGTCTTCGCCTTGCCTTCGCGTCTTTTTCGATTTTGAAAGGAAAACATCCAGTCATGAAATCGGAACTGACTCCCAAGGCACCATTAGCCGAATTGCTCTATGTTCTGATTTTAACACCGTGCCAGCCTGTCATGCCTCGGTTAAACTATCGTCATGTCACTAATTCCCGAAATCAAACCCAATCAGTCCATCGAATTGCTGAAGGCGCTGCACATCCTCACGCGCGACGGCAAGCTCAATCAGGATACCCGGCGCAAGCTCAAGCAGGTGTATCACCTCTATCACTTTATCGAGCCCCTGCTGGAGGAAGTGATGGCAGAGAACGAGCACGCCGTGCTGGTCGATCACGGCGCCGGCAAGTCTTATCTGGGTTTCATCCTCTATGATCTGTTCATGAAACAGCGCGCCGGTGGACAGGTGATCGGCATCGAGACCCGTGCCGAACTGGTGGAAAAGTCGCGTGAACTGGCGCAGCAGCTCGGCTTCGAACGCATGCAGTTTCTGCATTTGAGCGTGGAGGAGTCGATCCAGTCGAAAGCGCTGCCGGAAAAGGTCGATATTGTCACCGCCCTGCATGCCTGTAACACGGCGACCGATGACGCGATACGCTTCGGTCTGGAAAAAGAGGCGCAGTTCATGGTGCTGGTGCCATGCTGTCAGGCCGAGGTGGCGGAGGTGTTACGGCGACACAAGAACGAGTCTTTCGGCAAGACGCCGCTGTCCGAGATATGGCGTCACCCGATCCATACCCGCGAGTTCGGCAGCCAGATCACCAATGTGCTGCGTTGCCTGCAGTTGGAAGCGCATGGTTATCAAGTTACGGTGACCGAGCTGGTCGGCTGGGAGCACTCGATGAAGAACGAACTCATTGTCGCGCGCTATAAAAACAGCCCGCGCAAGAACGCACAACTGCGGTTGGAGCAGATTCTGCAAGAACTCAATCTGGAGGATCTGCGCAGCAGATTCATCTACTGAAATTGAACTAATGACCATGAAACTCTACCGATCACTTTTTACGACAGCCGAGATCAGGGCAATCGAACAAAAGCATGGCGAGCAGCCCCTGATGCAAAGAGCAGGTGTCGCCATCAGCCGGTTCGTGCAGGATATCCTGCCTGAAGTGCAAGCCTCAATACTGGTACTGGCTGGTCCCGGCAATAACGGCGGCGATGCCTTTGTCGCCGCGCGTCTTCTGCAGGAGATTTATCCGGTGACGCTGGTGTTCTGCGGTGATGCTGAAAAGTTGCCGGCGGATGCGGCCGCGGCTTATCGCAACTGGCTTGATGCGGGCGGCAAGGTGCTGGATCACATTCCACTGAATCACCTTCAAAAGGGAGCGTGGGGCCTGGTGATCGACGGCCTGTTCGGTATCGGTCTGCAAAGGCCGATAGCTGGCCGACCGGCGGAACTGATCGCAACTGTCAACCAGCTCGGCGTGCCGGTGCTGACCATCGATGTGCCGAGCGGGATTTGCGCTGATACCGGCAGGGTGCTGGGTTGCGCGGTCAAGGCGCAATGGACGATGACTTTCCTTGGGCTGAAGCCCGGATTGTTCACGCTGGACGGCCCGGACCATGCCGGAGAAGTGGTGCTCGACCGGCTTGAACTTGAAGCGGATGCTGAAGTTGCAGGCCGCCTGCTGGAGCAGGAAAGCGTCAGCAAGATGCTGGCTCCTCGTTTGAAGAATTCCAACAAGGGTAATTTCGGCAATCTTGGCGTCATCGGCGGCGCGCTGCGGATGACAGGCGCAGCGGTACTGGCTGCCCGGGCCGGTCTGCTCATGGGGGCCGGCCGCGTCTATCTCGGATTGCTGGATGCCGCCGCACCGACCTACGACAGCATGATGCCGGAGCTGATGCTGCGCCCGGCGGATGAGGTGCTGCAACTGGAGAAACTCGATTGCCTGGTGCTTGGGCCGGGCATGGGGACTGATGAAACCGCGCGTTCAATTCTGGCGCGGGCTTTGGCTTTGTCTGTGCCCTTGTTGCTGGATGCCGATGCGCTCAACCTGCTGGCGGCTGATCCGTCCCTGCACAAATTGTTGTTGCAAAGAACGGTAGCAACCATCGTCACGCCGCATCCCGGCGAGGCGGCGCGCATGCTCGCCTGCACGGTGCATGATATCCAGAGCGACCGCATCCGCAGTGCGCTCGACATCGCCCGCCAGTATCAGGCCATCACATTGCTCAAGGGTTGCGGTAGCGTCATCGCGCTGCCGGATGGGCGCTGGTTCATCAATCACAGCGGTAATCCGGGGCTGGCCAGCGCCGGCATGGGCGATACGCTGGCCGGCATCATGGGCGCCCTGATTGCCCAAGGGCTGCCGGCAGAGGAAGCGGTGCAACTCGCCACCTACCTGCACGGCGCCGCTGCCGATGGCCTGATGGAGCGCGGCAGCGGCCCGGTCGGCTTGTCGGCCAGCGAAGTGATGACAGAGGCGCGCTGGCTGCTGAATCAGTGGATTTATCTGTAATCCGTCGTCTAGCTCGTCACGTTGCCAGCCAGCCATGCATGCTGCGGGCGTTGGCAAGCTGCGTGTTAAAATCGCGACCGCCATGTTGATTGCCATTCTGTTTTGACCACGACCTCCAAAGATTCCTCCAACCGCATGATTGCCCAGCTTCAGGCGCAACTTGCCGGCTGCATGCTGGCTGACCGCTACGTGCTCGGCCGCAGATTGCAGCAGGCGCGCAGTCTGCTGCAACAGAACAAGCCGGCGGAACGCAGTCTCAGCGATATCGCGGCCAGGGTGCGCGATTCGTCTGCCCGGCTGGCAGCCAGACGTGCCGCGCTGCCGCGACCAGACTATCCTGAAGAGTTGCCGGTCAGCGGCAAGCGTGAAGAGATTGCCGCGGCGATTTCCAGGCATCAGGTGGTCATCGTCTGCGGCGAGACCGGTTCCGGCAAGACCACGCAATTGCCCAAGATCTGCCTTGAACTGGGCCGCGGCGCCGCCGGCCTGATCGGTCACACGCAGCCACGCCGCATTGCCGCCCGCTCGGTCGCCTCACGTATCGCGCAGGAACTGCAGTCGCCGCTGGGGCAGGCGGTCGGTTACAAGGTCAGGTTCAACGACAAGCTGTCGGAATCCAGCTATATCAAGCTGATGACGGACGGTATCCTGCTGGCGGAAACGCAGGGCGACCGTTTCCTCAACGCCTACGACACCATCATCATCGACGAGGCGCACGAGCGCAGCCTGAATATCGATTTTCTGCTCGGCTACCTGAAACAGCTATTGCCCAAACGCCCGGATCTCAAGGTCATCGTCACCTCCGCGACCATCGATGCAGATCGTTTTTCCAGACACTTCAATGATGCGCCGGTGATCGAAGTCTCCGGCCGCACCTATCCAGTGGAGATCCGTTATCGCCCGCTGGGAAAACCCGGTTTCATGGCGAAAGAGATCGATGTACCCGATGATGAGGAAGATCTGGAGCTGCTGGGCCAGGACCTGATGGGGGTGAAGAGAAAGTCGCGGATCGAGTCACGCTGGCTGCAGGAGGATGAAGAGGAAGAGGCGATCGAGGAGGCGATCCTCGATGCGGCCGATGACCTGCTGCGGTTGGGCGATGGCGACATTCTCGTGTTCCTGCCGGGCGAGCGCGAGATTCGCGATGTTGCCGACCATCTGCGCAAATACCAGGGCCGCTCGGCCAAGCTGCGGCATATCGAGGTGCTGCCCTTGTTCGCCCGGCTTTCTATCGAGGATCAGCAGAAGATATTCCGCCGTTCCGGCACCACGCGCATCGTGCTCGCCACCAATGTGGCCGAGACTTCGCTGACCGTACCCGGCATCAAATATGTGATCGATGCCGGTCTGGCGCGGGTCAATCGATACAGTCCGCGCGCCAAGGTCGAGCAGCTGCAGATCGAGAAGATTTCACAGGCCGCCGCCAATCAGCGGGCCGGCCGCTGCGGCCGGGTGTCCAACGGTATCTGTGTGCGGCTCTATTCGGAAGAGGATTTCAAGGCGCGTCCGGCCTACACCGACCCCGAGATCCTGCGATCCTCGCTGGCTGCTGTCATCCTGCGCATGGCGGCGCTGCGCTTGGGTGATGTTGCCGATTTTCCGTTTATCGAAGCGCCAAGTTCAAGGCTGATCAACGATGGTTACCAGCTGTTGCAGGAACTGGGCGCCGTCGATCAGCAGCGTCAGATCACCGAGGTCGGCAAGCAGTTGGCCCGTCTGCCGCTGGACCCGCGCATGGCGCGCATGATCCTGGCGGCCAAACGTGAACACTGTCTGCGCGAGATTCTCATCATCGCCAGTGCGCTGACCATCCAGGATCCGCGCGAGCGGCCGATGGACAAGCGCGAAGCAGCTGATCAGGCCCACAGGAAATTCGCCGATGAGCAGTCGGATTTCATGAGTTTCCTCAAGCTCTGGGCGTTTTATGAAGATGCCCTGAAAAACAAGAAATCGAACAAGGATCTGCTCAACCAGTGCCATCAGAACTTCCTTTCCTTCCTGCGCTTGAAGGAATGGCGTGAGCTCTATCACCAGCTCTGCGAGATCGTCGATGAGATGGAATTCCGGCTGAACGAGAAGGAAGCCGATTATGCGCAGATCCATCGCGCCTTGCTGGCAGGCTTGCTGGGCAATATCGGTTTCAAGGATGGCGAGGCGGAGACTTATCTCGGGGCGCGTGGCATCCGTTTCACCATCGCCCCCGGCTCGGTGCTGAAGAAGTCGCGGCCCAAGTGGGTGATGGCGGCCGAGCTGATGGATACGAGCAAACTCTATGCGCGTTGCGTGGCGAAGATCGAGCCGGACTGGATCGAGCCGCTCGCTCATGGCCTGACCGAAAGCCACTATTCCGACCCGCGCTGGGACAGGAAAATGGCACAGGTCATTGCCTGGGAACGTGTCAGCCTTTACGGCCTGACCATCGTGCCGAAACGTCGCGTGCATTACGGCCCCATCAATCCGGTTGAGGCGCGGGAGATTTTCATCCGCGAAGCGCTGGCCAATATGGAGTTCGATACCAAAGCTCCGTTTTTTGCCGTAAACAAGCAGCTAATCGCGGAAATCGAAGCGCTGGAACACAAGGCCAGAAGGCAGGACGTGCTGGTCGATGAACATGTGCTTTTCAGTTTTTACGACAAGCGTATCGGCCAGGACATATTCAACGGCGTCAGTTTCGAGACCTGGCGCAAGACTGCGGAGGAGGGCCAACCACGGCTGCTGTACCTGACACGCGATGACCTGATGCGCCACGGTGCGGATGCGGTCACCGAGCAGCAGTTCCCGGAGAAGCTGTTGCTGGATGGCACCGAGGTCGAACTCAAATACCGCTTCGAACCGGGCCATCCGCTCGACGGTGTGACGGCCACCATACCGCTGGCACTGCTCAACCAGCTGGATGCCACGCAGGCGGAGTGGCTGGTGCCGGGCATGATACGTGACAAGCTGACCTGGCTGATCAAGGCGCTGCCCAAGACTTATCGCCGCGTTTGCGTGCCGGTGCCGGATTTCGTCACGGCCTTTTTGCAAGCGAATCCTGTTGCCGAAGGGGCTTTGTTGCCTAAGCTGGCCGGTTATATCCAGCAACGTACCGGGCTGAAACTCGGTGTGGACGACTGGCAGGGGGAATTGCCTGAGCACCTGTGCATGAACTTCCGCGTGGTGGATGACAAGAATCGCGAGTTGGGCATGGGTCGCAACTGGAATGCGCTCCGGCAACAGCTGGGGCAGGCCGCTCAACTGACCTTCCGCAGTGCATCGCCGGATATCGAAAAGACCGGCCTGAAACAATGGGATTTTGGTGACCTGCCGAAAACGCTGAGTTTTAATCGTCAGGAATCCAATGGAGAGCGCCGCCAACTGACCGGATATCCCGCACTGGAGGATCAAAAAGACAGCGTTTCCATCAAGCTGTTCGACACGGCCGCAGCAGCTAATCAAGCCCATCGCGCCGGCGTCAGGCGCCTGATGCGGTTTGAGTTGAAAGAACAGATGAAGCAGCTGGAAAAAGGCCTGCCCGGTTTCAACCAGTACGCCTTGCTGCTGCGTAACCTGATCTCGCCGGATGCCTTGCGTGAAGACTTGCTGACGGCCATCGCCGACCGCGCCTTTATCGGCGAAGACGATTTGCCGCGCACCAATGCCGAGTTCATGACGCTCAAGCAGCGGGCGAGAACCCGTCTGCCTGCCGTGGCCGAGGCCAGCGCACGCCTGGCGCAATCGATCGCCGTGGAATATCAGGAGCTGACCCAAAAACTGAACAGCCTGCCGAATGCAATGTCGCGCATCAAGAAAGAAGCCGAGGCGCAACTGGCGCTATTGCTGCCCGCGCATTTTTTCAGCCAGACGCCATGGGAAAGATTGCAGCATCTGCCGCGCTACCTGAAAGCGCTGAAGCTGCGCCTGGAAAAATATCCGAACAGCGTGGAACGCGACACGCGCCATGCACAGGAATTGGCAAGGCTTTGGCTACGCTGGAGCGAACGGGTGGAGGCAAAGCGCAAGGCCGGGGAGGAAATCGAACCGGCGCTGGCAGATTTCCGCTGGTTGCTGGAAGAGCTGAGAGTTTCACTCTTTGCGCAGGAATTAAAGACGCCATTCCCGGTATCGGCCAAGCGGCTGGACAAGATATGGGTTGAGTTGAGCTGAGCTGAACGGAATTGGCAAGGATGTAGAGCAGGTTGTTGCAGCATGGCGGTGTGATTGCCTTGTTTATCAATTTGTCAGGCGTAACTCTGTAAGGTGCTGAATTTTGACAGTATCCGGCCTTTTTAGAATGGTCGGAAAGGTCGAAATTTTGTTAAAGGTGTATGATAAACGCGCCGATACAGGCAAAACTCAGGGGAAATTCAATGAAAAAGACCATGCTGATCTTATCAATGCTGGCGTTTTGTGCATCTGCTCAAGCTGCAATCAAGCCTTGCGAAGAACTCAAAGAAGAAATCGCCGCCAAGATCGATGCCAAAGGTGTGCCAAGTTATACGCTGAAGGTTGTGCCGATTGATGCCGAAGAGGAAGGCAAACAGGTAGGAACCTGCGACGGCGGCACGATGAAAATCATGTACGTGCGGGGCTGAGCAACAGAAATCCCACATCTTCATACGCTGATCAGCGCCGGCCGGATTCCTGTTCCGGCGAACGGCGCTTTTTTCTCGTTTTCTGAATGTGCTCAATCAGCACGCCGAATCTGCCCGCCCGCCATCATCCTGGACATTTTCGCCTCCATTTTTTGTCACTTGGGAAGCAAGCGGGTGCTGATGAACCGTCGGGCGGGCGGGAGAAACTCCTATTGACCTGTCATGGGTGGGCTAGATTACGCTGCTGAAAGCCGTCGCACATCAAGAACCGGAAACGTAAAAGAGGTGTATGTGATGAACCGAATGTCGAGAACTTTAAGTGACTCCGCCCCCATTTATTCGCTGCATTGAACTCAACCCTGTAAGGGCTGGCATGGTACAGCATCCTGCTGAATATCCCTGGTCCAGCTACAGACATAATGCACTGGGACATGGTGATCAGCTAGTGACATCTCATTATTTATACAATGCCTTGAGTAATGCAGAGGAAACTAGGCAAGCACATTACCGAGCGTTATTTGAAGCCCATATAGACCAGAAAACCATAGATGAAGTCCGACGATGTGCCAATAAAGCATGGGTATTGGGAAGTGATTATTTTAAGACCAAGATTGAGTTACAGCTTAATCGTAGAGCCCAGCCAAGTGCGCGAGGCGGAGATAGGAGATCAAATGAATTCAAGGGTATTGGTTTCAATGGAGTCTGACCCCATTGATTTGCATTGATTTGTGACCCCATTGATTTGAAATAAAGAGAAAGTAGTTAGCCCCCTTTTGTAATAACGAAATGAGGAGAGTTATGTGGTAGATACGATTAACAAGATTTTTGCGATATTGGCTAAAGCACATGCCGTAGTTTATATGCTTGTTGGTGGTATTTTCACAGCTTTTCTTTATTTGAATTTTATTGACTATCAAGTCCATAAAATTTCGCTGATGCGAATAGGTAATGCAGGTATTTTTATAATGGTGACTTATTTTATTCTTAGTAGATATTTTTATGAAAAGTATGAATTGGGCAAAAAATATTTACCTATGACTAATACAGGTATGGTGAAAAGAGACACTTTTTTCTACACCAAAATCAATAGCAACATAACGAGTTCCAGAAAATTAGTAGGTTACTTATATGTAGTTTTTAGGATAGGAGCAAACATTTTCTTTGGTTTTACATTGTTTGCAATATTATTTTTTGGGTTAAAGAAAGGCTTGGGAGTTTGATATGGCAAACATTTCAGTCGTTTGGGATTTTTTAAAACAAAACAACAATGCTATCGGAAATGCAGCATTAGTAATCAATGGGGTCAGACTCCATTGATTTGCTGTTGGGGAAAGAAGCTGTCGCTGATGAAACACTTCCAGTAAATAACCATCAGGCCAATATATCGCCTGGCTTGAGAGCCGAAGAAAGGACAGAGCCATGAGTGGATGCGGGTAACTGGAAGAACTTCTCTTGATCTGTCTGGGCGGGCTAGATTGCGATGCTGTAATAAGCTGTACATCAAAAACTGAAAACATAAATGAGGCGTATGTGATGGAAAGTAATCTTCAGGGAGTGATCAAAATCAAAGATGACTTCGTCTCTTTTTACGATGTTGACTTATCTATCTATAAGAAATGGGTGGAGGAAAGCTGCGTGAAGCTCCTATTGTTGATTTTTATATTACTGATAACAGGCTGTGCCTCTGCATCTCCCAAACAAGGCGAGTTCAGGGAGTGGCAGGAAGAAGTCAAACTCAATGATGGCCGCGTCATTGTCGTGACGCAAAAGAAAAAATGCAGCAGCGGCTACACAGGCAAGGAACAAGTTGCGTGTATTGCCAGAGAAACTTGGCTCACGATGAACCTGCCTGATTTCAGTGATCAGCCTATTACCTGGCATGAGCATTTAAGAGCTCGGGTGATCAATGTAGATCAAGGAAATTTATACATCATTGGAATATTTCCGACTCAGCGAGAATATTACTTGTATCAGCAGCCAGAACCTCCATTTGTTGCCTATCGTTGGGAAAACAATGCTTGGATAAGAATTCCTTTTGAGCAAGTACCGGAATCTATTTATGACGTCAATATGCTGTACGAAGGTATCCCACCACCAGGCATCAAGTATTTGTCGTTAGAAAAGAAAGCCAGTAAAGAAGTAAATGGTAAGCCTACCTATAGACCTTGGGTAAAGCGTATTGATCCAAAGCGTAAGTCAAATTTTAATCGGATTAAAAGTTTGTAAAGGGAGATAGCAATGGGTAATCGCATACAAGATGAAATTTATGCTCTTCTGGCTGCTGAAGTTTATAACGATGCTAGAGGAGATGTTAATACTGTAAATATTGCTACTACAGGTTGGGTGAAACTACCTGAATCAGTATCGAATATGGAAAATGATCCGCTCAGTAATGGATTCTCAGCTAGCGCATACCAAAAAGGCGATCAAATTGTCATTGCATTCAAGGGTACAGACTTTTTGATTGGTGTTAATAATGGTCAAACGGCATCGGATATATCCACAGATATCAGGCTTGGCTTAGGATTCGGCTCTGAACAAATCAATGGGGTCTGAGCTAACCCGCATTTCACGGACGGTTTAATTGGATACATCTGTTTGCTGCTCAAATTGCACTGGGCTAAGGTAGCCCAACGTCTGATGCCTGC
>PHCX01000006.1 GCA_002842435.1 Betaproteobacteria bacterium HGW-Betaproteobacteria-1
GCAGGCATCAGACGTTGGGCTACCTTAGCCCAGTGCAATTTGAGCAGCAAACAGATGTATCCAATTAAACCGTCCGTGAAATGCGGGTTAGCTCAGACCACAATTTTTCATTTAGCAATCTCCTCATAAATCGTGGTCATCCTCTGTTGTTGCTTGCAAGCTGAATTTCCCTCTGTATCAGTTGTTACATATCCGGCATAGCTTCTTCTGTACCTTCAATGTCGCTACCAATTTCGTAGCAGAACAAAGGAGACAGCTATGCAGCAGATGCGCTTTTTTCTCGATACCCATGACCGTAAAACCAAGACTTTTCCTGAAAGCCTTTCCAGGGAGGAGTTCGAGACCTTTTTCGCCAGTTATGAAAAAGCCTGTGTTGAGGAGGGGGTTGTGCCCATCGAGATTCATGTTGGATACAATGATGGACGGGCTTTTTGCCTGAATATGGCACCGGATGCCGAAGCCGTTAAACGAGCCCACGATAGGGTCGGTTTGCCTTACGATACGATCACCGAGGTGACAACGGCAACCCCGGGGGAAGCATTCTTCAAGCGCCGCTGAGGAGAGCGATCAATGAACATCTTGGACGAGCTGGAGCGCTTTGAGCCTTTTCGCAAGCTTAGCGGCAGAGGCAAAATCCTGCTTTCCCAAGGTGTTATCCGCAAAGAGTGTAGCCGCTCCACCATCGCCCTGAATAAAGGGCAGGTCGTTTCAGGCGCTTATGTTGTGGTTTCCGGCAGGTTGCGCGTTTTTACGCTGGCGCCAAATGGCACGGAGGCAACGCTCTATTTTATTAATCCGGGCGAGACCTGCGTACTGGCGCTGAACTGCCTGTTTAATGATTTGCTGTATCCGGCATGGGTGCAGGCAGAAGACAACACCGTGATTACCCTTATTCCCGGGGCGATCTATCGAAGACTTTTCGAGCAGGAATCCACGATTCAGAACATGACCGTACATGCGCTGTCCACGCTGGTTTTTCGCTTGATGACAGAGCTGGAACAAATGCACTCCAGCCATCAAAAGCAGCGCTTGGCGAATTTCATACTTCTACACGCATCGTCTCAAGGCCTTTTGCAAATGACCCAGCAGCAGATCGCGCATCACCTCGGCACAACCCGGGAGGTTATTGCACGGTTGCTCCGGGAGTTTGTGGCAAACGGTTTGGTGCGCACGCAACGGGGGTCATTGGCAATCCTTGATGCTTCCAGCCTTCAAAAGCTCATTTCATTTCCGGGCTAAGCCACACGTTTTTTTACACATCCGTATCAATTGATACAGACCATGTGGCGAGTCGCCGGTAACTTTCATATCACCACAAACCGTGTGATTAAATGAAAGGAACATAAATGAACAGCAATCAGAAATTCTGGCAAAAAAGCTACCCATACCTGTTCGCCGCATTGGTTTTTTCAGGTTCGCTACCGGCGCATGCAGATACAAACAATGCGGATGGCTGCATATTGCGCATGGCGATGAATGACACTGTTAACGCCGGCAACACAAAAAAGCAGGAATCACTTTATGTAAGGCTTGGCGGTTATGATGCAATAGCGGCAGTGGTGGATGACCTGGTCCAACGTCTTGCCGCAGACCCAAAACTCGGGCGTTTCTGGGCGCATCGCGGTGCCGACGGCATTCGGCGCGAAAAACAGCTTGTTGTCGACTTTATTGTAGATCGCGCCGGCGGCCCGCTCTTTTACAGCGGCAGGGATATGGTGACATCGCACAAAGGCATGAGAATCAGCGATGAGGATTGGAAGCTATTCATGACCTATTTGCACGCCACGCTGGAAAAATTCAAAGTGGCCGAGCAGGAAAAATCCGATGTAACGGGTTTTATGGAAAGCCTGAAGGCCACCATGGTGGAATGACGGAAACAAACGCACTGGCATCGCGATTGATTGGTGTCAGTGCCATCCAGGCCAGGCCGCGATTTGTGCGGTAAGTTTTGACAATGATCGTGGTCTGCCTCCAATATCCCCAATAGCGGTAATCACCGAACAAGGGAATATCACTAGGAGCTCTTATGCGCCAGCTGGAATTGAGCAAAGCCTTCACCCTGATAGAACCTGGGCCGGTGGTGTTGGTGACGACCCACGACGGGCAGAAAGCCAACATCATGACGATCTCCTGGACCATGGTGATGGATTTCACGCCGGTATTCGCCATTGTCACGGGTGAATGGAATCACTCTTTCGCGGCGTTGCGAGAGAACAGGGAGTGCGTCATTGCCATACCCTCAGTAGACATGCTGGATAAGGTCGTTGGCATAGGGACGTGCTCCGGGGTTGATACAGACAAGTTTGCCCAATTCAATCTCACGACTGTGCCAGGCAAGGTCGTCACTCCGCCCTTGATCAAGGAATGCCTTGCCAACATCGAGTGCAAGGTCACCGATATCGTCGAGAAGCACAACATTGTCGTGCTGGAGGCGGTTGCAGCGCACATCGATACTACGCGCAAGGAGAGGCGCATGATTCACGCTGTTGGCGATGGAACGTTCATTGTCGATGGGCGCAAGATCGACCGCAGGGCGATGATGGCCTCCAAACTCCCGGATGGCGTTTGATCCGGTTTTGATTTCATTGCTTGGCTATCAGTAATAATCAGTAACAATAGGGGGCGCCAAACGCCTCCCGCTTCATGGTATTGCCAAAATTCTCTGTCAAGCCGCCGTTTCGGTGTTTTCAAGGCATACTCCGTTAACATTCCTTTGCTGGTTCGATTGCATAAGTCGTAATATGATGCATGGGGTTTTCGCGTTTTCAGGTTGGATCCGCGAGAACTCGATCTTGCTATCTCGATGTCGTTCAGGGTGGGGAAAGTTCCTAATCATTCAAGAGGGGCTGGCGAAGGCGTTCTTCGAAGATGTGTTTTTTTAAATGCTGTTTCTAGAGACGATGTACCGGAGCCGTGATGTCTTCAGAAAAATCAACAGTTACCGCACCCCAATACCGCTTCAGTGACCTCATTGATGTCCCTGCGTTTGCACGCATGCTCGAAAGCTTCTTCGAGGCGACGGGTATCCCCAACGGTGTAGTGGATGCGGACGGGGAGTTGTTGTGCCTGGCCGCCGGGGAGAATGCCTGCACAGCGTTTCACCGGGCTAATCCCGCGGCAGCCGAAAGCTGTCGCGACAGCAACATTGCCATCATGCACGACCTGCGCGAAGGCAGGGTTGCAGGCGGGCTTTGCGAGCACGGGTTAATGGATTACGCCACGCCGGTGGTGATCGAAGGGCGGCAGTTGGCGACCCTGTTTTTGGGACAGGTGCTGCATACGCCGCCGGATATGGAGTTTTTCCGCGAACATGCGCGGAAATTCGGCTTCGACGAGGAGGCCTATCTGAAGTCCATCGCGGCCATCCCAGTCGTAGATAAGGATCAACTGCAGAAACTCATGGTCGTCATGGTCGAAATGGCGAAAATGCTGGCCGCCAGCGGCCTCGCCAGATTGAGGCAAACCGCGCTGGAGCACGATCTCCACGAACACGCAGAACGACGCATCCAGCTTGAAGATATTCTGGATTCATCCCCCATAGCCATCGGCTGGTCTAACAGCAAGAACCAGATCGAGTATGTCAACCGCCAATTTACGCATCTGTTCGGCTATACGCTCGACGACTTGCCGGATATTGAAGCCTGGTATCGATTGGCTTATCCAGACCAACGCTACCGGGAGATGGTCGTCGATCCCTGGATCAAGGAAGTTGCACTGACCCGACATACCGGCGCCACGCTGCCGGACCTGGAAGCCAACGTCACCTGCAAGGATGGCGCCGTGCTGCGCGTGGTCACCCGCACCACTTGGGTTGGCAAGCGACAGTTGGTCAACTTTACTGACATCACCGATCGTTGGGTGAGCGAGCAACGCAAGCAGGCGCACGACGCCATGCTCGAAATGGTCGCCAAGGGTGCCGAACTGACCGAGGTGTTGAATGCTATCGTGCGACAGATTCAATCCGAGGATAAAACTGCGCGTTGCAGCGTGTTGCTGTTGGATGCGGAGGGCAAGCATCTGCTGACCGGCGCCTCCCCGGACCTGCCTGCGTTTTACAACGAGGCCATCAATGGCGTCGAAATCGGCCCCGGCGTCGGCTCTTGCGGCACGGCCGCCTATCTTGGCCAGCGCGTCATTGTCGAAGACATCCAGACGCACGAATACTGGAAACCCTATTCCAAACTGGCAGCAAAGGCCGGGCTACGGGCCTGCTGGTCGGAGCCTATCCTTTCCTCACGCGGCAAGGTGCTGGGAACGTTCGCCATTTATCACGACGAGCCGAGAATCCCGCGATCGCTGGATATCGAACGTATCGGCTTCGCCGCTTCGCTGGCCGGTATTGCCATCGAAAACCGTTATGCCTATGAAGAGCTGGAACGCCGCGCGTATTCCGACTACCTGACCGGCCTCGCCAATCGCCGCTATTTTCTCGAGCAAGCCGAGATCGAACTATCGCGTGCCTTGCGCTACAACCGCGAATTGTCCATTCTGATGCTGGATATCGACCACTTCAAACATGTCAACGACACCTATGGCCACAAGGTCGGCGACATCGTGCTGCAAAAACTATCGTCTATCTGCCAGGCCACACTGCGCGATGTCGATATTGTCGGCCGCATCGGCGGCGAGGAATTTGCTGTTTTGCTGCCGGAAACAGGAAGCGAACAGGCCTGGGAAGCCGCTGAGCGCCTGCGCACCGCAATCGAGACCGCACACGTAACACTCAACGACGGGCTGCCGTTACATTTCACCGCCTCGTTTGGTGTAACAACGTTCACCGAAAAAGACGCCAATATCGACATGTTGCTCAACCAGGCCGATCAGGCGCTATATCAAGCCAAAGGCGAGGGGAGCAACCGGACATGTGTTTATCAGGGCTGATGTCGATCCAGCCGATCTTGTCGTTCTCCTGAAATATACCGGGTCAGCGCAGGCTACGGTTTCTCGTGCCGTGCTCAATCTCTTATCATTGTTAAACAGGCATATATTCATTTCTGACCTAACCCAGTTCGTTCAATGACCGTCTTGATAGAAACCCATGTTTTATAAGGAAACCTTCAGTGCCATTGCCATAGCGCTTACCTTTGCGGCGTTTTATCCGTATGTGTGCGGCATTCTTCAGGGCACAACAAGGCCGCATGTGTTTTCCTGGCTGATATGGGGGACGACGACATTCATTGTGTTTCTGGCCCAGCTGGAGGCGCATGGTGGCGTTGGTGCCTGGCCTATCGGGGTTTCTGGCGTCATTACGCTATCGATTGCCGTACTGGCCTGCATGAAACGGGCTGATGTCGGAATCACAAGGACAGATTGGCTGTTCTTTGTCCTGGCCATTTCATCCTTGCCGCTCTGGTTCCTGACTTCCGATCCATTTTGGGCGGTGATGGTGCTGACGGTCGTTGATCTGCTTGGTTTCGGGCCGACAGTCAGGAAGGTGTACGCCAATCCGCATTCGGAATCACTGCCGTTCTTTGCACTGTTTGCAGCGCGTAACAGCCTTGTTGTGATGGCATTGGAGCGTTATTCGATAACTACCGTGCTGTTTCCGGCGGCCATTGCGCTTGCATGTGTCATGCTGGTGGCGTTGATCGTGTACCGCAGGCGCAAGGCTGTCGCTGAGGCTGCCTGAGGCAGAATGTGAGCAGCGGTTGGAGTGAGGGGCACTGGCAAACCTGATGAGATGGAGGATCTCAGGTGGTATTGATCAACCCTTATTGCAGGCGAATTGCCATTCCGGTTCCACACCTTCGATCGGGGTCCAGATGTCGGTGAATGCGTCCTTGTAGATCAGCTCGCCTTCGCCCATTTTGCCGCTGTAATACTTCCAGCCGCGGATGCGGACCTGTTGTTTCCTGCATTGGTATTCCATCTGGTATTTGATGGATTGGTAAGGTTTTCTGGCGAGATACTTGGTGTTTTTCAGGTCATAGAGCGACCACATGGAAACGATGTCGCCGGATTTCCTGATGGTGTCCTTCTCGGCGTATGCCACTTCCTTCTCGTTGGATGAAAGTTGCAGCAGATCGGCCATGGCGCTGGTGCTGGCAAAAGCCATTGTCAGGGTAACAAGCAGTTTTTTCATTACAACAATCTCACAGTAACCTATGGAAAATCCCGCCCATGTTGTAGTTGGTTTTGATTGGGGATGGGTGCGAAAAGTGATTGACCGGTAGAAATATAACAAAGATAAGCCCTGAAGCCATAGCAATAATTTTCTGGTAATTCCTGTTTTCCTGGGTCAGGACATGCACATTGTCCTTCTGGCAGCGTTAAGATACAGGAAGTCTGTGCCCGGATACTGATGCGCTGAATATGGAGTCGTGATAAATCACCGAGAACACCTTATGTTGCCATTCCTGCTGATACGTCTTTCATCATGAAATCAGGGAACCTGTTCGCCGACGCCGCACCGCCTGCAGAAGGTGAGTGCTTCGAGACCCTGCTAAGCCACAGGAACCTCGTTGTCGAGCGTATTATCAGTTCTGCAGCCATTACACCGGCTGAATATGTGCAAACACAGGATGAATGGGTGTTATTGGTAGAGGGTGAGGCGGTGCTGGAGGTGGCAGGTGTGCGTCACGAGCTCAGGGCGGGGGATTACCTGTTTTTGCCTGCCGGTGTGCCGCACACGGTGCTGGGTGCATCGCAAGGCGCGCTTTGGCTGGCGCTGCATCTGCACGAAAATGGCTGAAGATTCAAAACAATAAAAAAGGGAGTAAAAAATGCAGCAACAAGACCAACAACAACTGCCACAGGAAGACATTGAATATGCAGGTTTCTGGATGCGAACCGGGGCCTGCATCATTGATTCCATTTTGATCGTCATCGTTACTTTTCCGCTGCTGATTTCCGTTTATGGCTGGTCTTATCTGGATGCTGCGCAGACCGGTTTGGTGGCCGGGCCGGCGGATTTTCTGATTTCATGGGTGCTCCCTGCAGTGGCGGTCATCGCCTTCTGGGTATACCGCCAGGCAACGCCGGGCAAGATGGCCATATCGGCCAGAATCGTCGACGCTGAGACCGGCGAGGCACCAAGCACCGGGCAGTTGGTTGGGCGTTACTTCGGCTATTTTCTTGCCAGCATCCCGCTTGGCCTCGGTATTCTGTGGGTGGCCTTTGACAAGAGAAAGCAGGGCTGGCACGACAAGCTCGCGGGTACTGTTGTCATTCGACAGACACGTCCCGAACCTGTGAGATTCGATAGAGCCTGAAGTCATAAAAAAGGAGTCGTATCATGCAACTCAAGTCATGGCAGCTTGTTCTGTTTGTTGTGGTTGTCAGCTTCATGCTGACAGCCGCAGAAATTCCCTCTGCGGATCGCTTTACGACTGCTGCGATCAGTCTCTCCGCCGGGGTCGCGGCATTGAGCCTGATGGCTGTATCGGCGTTGCTGGGTGCGCGTTGGGGCTTTATCGAAACATGCTTCGGCGGCCTCGACCGCGTCTACCAGGCCCACAAATGGCTGGGTATCTGGGCACTGGTCTTTGCCAGTTTCCATTTTTTGTTCAAGGCCGGAATCAAGGAATGGGAAGTCGCCGCCATCATCACGCTGGCGCCCGACCTGACCAGGCTGGCGCGGCAACTGAGTTATGTCGCGCTGGTGTTTATCGTCATGCTGGCGCTGAACCGCAATATTCCCTATAACGTCTGGCGCTGGTGGCACAAGCTTTCCGGCCCGCTGTTCCTGATTGTCATCGTGCATTGGCTGAGTTTCAAATCGCCGATTACCTTGACCAGCCCGGCCGGACTCTGGCTTGCATTCGTTTCGATTCTGGGTGTGACGGCTGCGGCCTACAAACTGCTGCTTTACCGCTTTGTTTCCAACCATGCGGAGTATGAGGTGGCGGGCATTGCTCCGGGCGCGAGTGCGGTGCACATGCAGCTTGCGCCGGTTGGCAAGGCCATCGATTTCGAGCCGGGACAGTTCGGTTTTCTGCGCATGAAAGCAGACGGGCTGCGCGAGCCGCATCCGTTCACGATCGCTAGCGCAAAAAGCGCCGATGGCCGGGTGGATTTCCTCATCCGGATTCTTGGTGACTATACAGGGAGGCTGGTCGCCAACACCAAAGTCGGCATGCGCGCCGACATTTATGCACCGTATGGACGCTTCAAGCGTTTGCAGTCGGCAAAGCGCGAAGTCTGGATTGGCGGCGGCGTGGGGATTTCGCCATTCGTGGCATGGCTCAAGGATGAGGCGAACCATTTCAACAGGGTGACCCTGTTTTACTTTTACACCCCTGGACGGGATTTTCCTGCTGTGGAGTTAATGAGTGAGATGGCGCAGCAACGGGGTGCTGAACTGGTGCCGGTTCCGGATGGCCCGGCCAGTCAGGCTTTTCGTCAGCGTTTCTCCGAAATTGCCGGTGAAACAGAACCGGCAGAAGTCGAGATCAGCTTCTGCGGGCCGAAGGGGCTGCTCAGCAAGGTACAGGAACAAATGCGTAAGCATGGCATTCCCGAATTGAACCTGCGCCATGAATACTTCGAGTTTCGCTAGACATCGAATCAGTCTGTGCGGATTCGATTTGCCCTGATTAGTCTGCCTTGGTCGCTCTGCCTTGGCCGCTTGGCTTAAATCAATTTAGCTCGGCAAAGATTTTTTCAGCTTCCGCCAGCATTGCTTCGATACTGGATTCACGCCCGTCCGCATCATGCACCAGTGCGCCGAACTCATGTGCCAGCGCAGCTGCAACCATGATAGCGCTGGCCTGTTCCCGTGGGTCGCCGCTCCATTGCAGGGTGGCGGCACCATCTCTTCCGTTTATTCCGTCCGTCGTATGAAAGCGCAGGGTAAAACCGGCATCCTCGCCATTCAGTGTGCAGGGTAGATAGCCGGAGCTGATAAAGGGCACGTAGTCTTCTTCCAGCGTCAGTTTGAACCCCAGGGCCTTGATTGCCGCTTGCAATCCTGCCCGCTTTGGAAAGCGGTCGCGATTAAGATATACCGTGTAATGACGTGCCATGCGAATTCCTTGAGCCTGATGAGTTACCTGGGCTTTAATTATTATCTGGCTTTATTTATTTGATTTTCGGCCGTTCGGACGGCTTGTAATTGCTGAAATGGCCTTCCTTCGCGGCCCGGGCGCGACCGGCAGCGAGTATGGAAGCAGTCTTGCCGGGTGCTGCCGGGCGCGAGACCAGTTTCTCCATGGTATTGCCGCATTGCGGGCAGGCGGGCGTGCTGTCGGACTTGGCGAGCAGTTCCACGGTCTTGTTGCAGCTGTTGCAGTGAAAGTCGTAAATCGGCATGGTTTTCTCCGTTTCTTACGCCGCAACCAGCGACTTGCTCATCTTGCCGGTTTGCAGCCATTCGACGAACTGCGCCAGCGGCAGGTCGATGCGGGTGATCTGTTGCTCTTCGAGGAATTTTTCTTCCATACGCGTAAGCGGGCCTTCGATCACCGCCCAGTGTTTGTCGCTGGAACGCTTCATGATCTGCCGTGCATAGCTGCGCGTGAGCTGGTTGTTGAAGCGGCAGCCGAGAAAGAGGAAGTTGGCGCCGTTACGCAGTTCCTGTACGCGTTGCGGGATAGGGGTCTGGATGTCGATCTCGGTCAGCACTTCGACATAGTCGGAATCGGAAATGATGAAGTTCTTGGCCGGAATGATGGAGCCCAGCGGCTTGTACAGGATCAGGTCCCAGCTGTCGGCCTCGACGGCTTCGATCTGTTCGCCCTTGTCGTTGAAGTAATTTACCCAGGTGCCAAGGTGCTCAGATTGCGATACGCCCTGAATCTGGCCCCAGTTGCTACGGCCGAACAGGGTTTTGGCCATGGCGTCGTCGTACCAGGTGTCGACGATCAGTTGCGGTTTTTTCTTCAGGCCGTTCAGGTACTGGTGCAGGGCATTGGGCTGTGCACCCGGCGCAAAGGCTTCGTTCATCAGGTGGACGACGGTCTTGCGATGCTTGAAGTTTTCGATGAACTGGGCGGCAGCAGTCAGGTTGTTGCGGATCTTGTGCGGCACGCTGACCTTGCTGGTCAGCTGCTGCACCAGGTCGGCCGGCGTGGAGGGCACGGCGCTTCCCGGTTCCAGGTTAAGCACTTCGGGGCCGAGGTAGGGGATGGCGGTTCCGGCAGCGATGCTGTCGGCGATTTCCTTCAGGTGTGCGGTGCTCATGGTTGTTGGTTCCTGTGCTTGGGTTGTCTTTGGTTAATAGATCGCGGCGCCGGCGCCGACGTTGATCGATGCGTCCTTCGCTGTCTTGACGATGAAAGCTACCTGGTCTTCCGTGATGTGGCTGTGGAATGGCAGGGCGATGGCGCGGTCGGCCACTTTTTCGGTGACGAAGAAGTGGCCCTTGCGGTAGCCGTATTGCTCGATATAGGCGCGTTGCAGGTGCAGCGGTCGGCAATAGGCGGTGGCTTCCACCAGTTCGGTGTCGAGGTCTTCCACCAGCGCATCCAGGCTGCTGGCGGAGAAGCGCGTGCCGAGATGTACGGCATAGAGCATCCAGTGCACTTCATCGACACCGGGGGCGATATACGGCGGCTTGATGCCCTCAAAGCTGGAAATCTGTGCCTCGTACCAGGCTTCGACCTGTTTGCGCCGGGCGAGAATCTCCGGCAGGCGTTTGAGCTGCACCAGCCCCAATGCCGCGGCATGTTCGGTGATGCCGACATCGAGCGGCGGCCGCAATGAGGCGGTGAGAGAGGCACGTTCATGACGGCGGCGGTAGCGAAAGTGGCGTATCTTCAATGCCAGTGTGTCGTCGTCGGTGACGATCATCGCCGCCTGGCCGCAGCACAAGGCCGAAGGTTGGGAGAAGTCGAAGATCGCGACATCGCCGAAGCTGCCGACCGGTTTGCCCTGATAGCGCGAACCGATGGATTCGGTGGCATCCTCGATCAGCAGTGTGCCGGATTGGTCTGCCAGCGTGCGCAGCTTTTCCCAGTCTGCCGGGTGGCCGTTGACGTTGACGCCGATGATGGCGCGAGTTTGTGGCGTGACCTTGGTGGCAGCCTTTTCCGCAGAGAGGGTTTGCGACCAGTAGTCGATCTCGCTCAACACCGGGGTCGCTCCTGCCCAGTGTATGGCCTGGGCTGTCTGGAACCAGCTGTAGCCGGGCGTGATCACCTCATCTCCCGGGCCGATGCCTGCGGCTTTCAGCACCAGCAGCATGCCGACGGTGCTACTACTGACGGCAATCGCATGGCGCCGGCCGGCATAGGCTGCGAACGCCGACTCAAAGGCCTCGGTCAGCGGGCCGTTGCTTTGCTGCGTGCGGCCGAGCGCCATGGCCGAGGCAGCGAATTCAGCTTCGGTATAGTCCGGGTCCGACAGTGGTATCCAGGTGTCGGTCACAGTGCTATCTGTCACAGCGTTCTTGGTTCCAGTGCTATCAGCCATGGTACTTACCGTTGGGCGACGACGATGCCGCTGGCTACACTCGGGTCGCTGGTGATCTGCACACAATGCTCACGCGTATCCAGCAGGTAAAGGTTGAAATTCTCCAGCGCGCGGAACGGCGGTTCGTCCATGTCGCGGGCCGACAGTCGCACGAAACTCAGGCCGGGAAAACAATCCTTGAGCAGCGGCAATGGGTTATTGGTCAGCTTGTTGAACTCGATCAATGCCGTTTCAATTTCGCTCAGGGTTTCTGTTGATATGCACATGATGGACTCCTATTCGCTCAAGCGGCGTGCTTCGACTGTAATCGGCAGGCGTGTGTCGGCCGCCATCTCGGGCAGCGCCAGTTGCCAGCCATTGGCCAGTGTCACCAGTCCGCCCCACATGTCGGGCTTTTCTACTTTGACGATGGGCTCTTCCAGGTCCTTCTTCGGTACATAAGCGGAGAGTTCGCCCTTTTCGTTACGCCTGATCATGACTTTCACGATGTTTCCTTTCAGTTTGATTAACTGCTTACGCCGCAGCCGGCAGTCCGCCGGTCATGGCCTTGATGATTTCCGTCACCGTAATCACGGCCAGGTCGATATCGGCTTCCGTCGTTTCCCGCGATAGCGAGAAACGTACGGTAGAGAGTGCTTCGTCACGATCCAGGCCCATGGCCAGCAGGACATGCGAAGGCTCGGTGCCGCCTGCGGTGCAGGCGCTGCCCTGCGAAGCCATGACGCCGGCTTGCCCCAGGCGGTGCAACAGTTCCTCACCGTGCAGTCCGGCAAAGCGGATGCTGCTGGTATTGGGTACGCGCGGCCCGCTGCCGTTGATGCGGATGAAAGGCAGCCTTTCCTGCAATTGCGCCTCCAGCAGGTCGCGCAAGGCACCGCGTCTTTTATCTGCTTGTGCCAAATACTCCTGCGCCATGCGGCAGGCAGTGGCCAGCCCGATGATGCCCGCCAGGTTTTCCGTGCCGCCGCGGCGGTTACGTTCCTGATGACCGTAGAACATGGGCGGCAGTGCGATGCCCTTGCGCACGAAAAGTACGCCGGTGCCTTTCGGTGCGTGTAGCTTGTGGCCGGAAAAGGAGAGCAGGTCGCAATCCAGTTGCTTGCAGTCGAGCGTGATCTTGCCTGCGGTTTGCGCGGCATCCGTGTGGAATAGTGCGCCTTGTGCCTTGGCGATTGCCGCTGCCTCGGCGACCGGGAAAATGATGCCGGTCTCGTTGTTGGCATGCATCAGCGTCACCAGCGCTGTATCTTCCGTCACCGCCGCGCGCAAGGCGGCCATGTCGAGCGTGCCGGAAGCACTGACCGGCACCTGTACGACTTCGATGCCGTCTGTTGCCAGATGCGTCAGCAGGCGCAAGGTGGCTGAATGTTCTACCGCGCTGGTCACGATGCGTTTGCGCTGCGGCTTGATGGCCAGTGCGCCGAGTATGGCCATGTGGCTGGATTCTGTCGCACCGCTGGTGAAAATGATTTCGCCCGGGCTGGCATTGAGGAAACCGGCGACCACAGCACGTGCCTTGATCAACGCCTGTTTGGCGTTCTCGCCGAAAGGGTGACTGCTGGAAGGGTTGCCATACTGCTCGCAGAACCATGGCAGCATGGCTTCCACGACCTCGGGCAGCACGCGGGTGGTGGCGTTGTTGTCGAAATAGAGCATGTTCATCGCCAGAACTCCCGCTTGGGATCGGCGATCAGTCGTGCAAGCAACATGGCCAAGCTGAGGTATTCCGAATGGGCGCGCCAGCGGCTGGCATCGTCATCCTTGCGATATAACCGCCAGAAACCGCCGGACTGGAATTCGATGCGGGCGATGTCGATCTCGCCGCCTTCCGGGTCCACGGTGCGCGAGCAGCAAGGGCTGCGCACGATGTAGCCTTCTTCGGCCGGCAGCACCTGTGGCGCGACGTATTTGTAGCGTTCGCGCTCAGCCAGCGTCTTTTCGATGCGCTTGCGGTCCACCTCGTTGGGGTGGGGGCAGACCGGGTCGTCGTAATCCTGAAGGGCTGGGCTGTTCATGATGGTGTCAGCCAGGCAGCAGCTCTTCTTCCAGTACGCCGATGACCTTGCCGTCGGGGAATTCGACCAAATAAATTGGATCGCCGGTTTCTTCGATGACGCCGACATTGACGATCTCGCCATCTGAGCCTTCGGCAGCCAGCAATGTGTCGACCGGTACATCCGGGTAACTGCCGTCGTTCAGTATGTCAGCAGCCGTTTTCACGGGTTGTCCCCACTGATACCTGGGTTCTTTCGGTTCAGCCATGGTTTTGCTCCTCGCTCTGGGTTGGCTCATTGCTATTGCTTAGCTCATTGCTATGGACTGGCTCATCGTTGTGGGTTTGTTCCTCAACGGTTTCCTCGAACCATTCCAGTTCCTTGCCGCGCATGCCTACGCGGTATCCCAGCTCGTAAAAATCGACGCCGTAAATGTAGAACTGCTGCAGAAAAGTGCCGATGCTGGTGACATAGCCGACATCGCCCTTGTTGACGATGATGTCGCCGACCTCACGGCCGGGAAATGTGCCATCGTTGCGCACGTACTTTTTCGAGTAGACCTTCTCTCCGTAGTTGAACTTTGGCGGGTTGACCAGTTCGACTACATCACTGTCGCGACTGATGTTGGTCATATGCATCCTTTCTGTTTTCCAGGCTGGTTTCCAGTTCAAGGCGTTCGCGGGCGAGATCCGCAACGGTGGTGTCTTCGTCCGTAGTCATGGATTTCAGGTACTCGGTTGGCAGGCGCTGCACCGCTTCGTAACGTACGCGCCAGTCGCTGTCGAAGCGATAGGGCGGTAGCAGGTTGGCAGGCATGCGGCGTATCGCCGTCAGCCGGACTTCGTCATCACTGTCGTCGGCCAGTTTGGTCAGCCATTCCACACCGATTCTGGCGGCAACTTCGCGGCGCACGGCGGAATCCGCATCGCGCGCCAGGTGAAACAGCATGCCTGGCGCAATGCGGCGGGCGATGACCACACGCACGTAATAGTCCGGGTCATGCAGCATGCCGGATAGATCGGCCGGTTCCAGCCTTGATGCGACGCGCACCCGCACTTCGCGGTCTGGGTCATGTATCAGTTTGGTCAGTAGTTTGGCCGGCAGTCGCAGGGAAACGCTGGCCCGCACGGTTTCGTCCTGATCGTTGATCAGGCGGTTCAGCTGGAACAGGTCCAGGTATTTGGCCGCCACCGCACGCACCTCGAAATAAGAGTGGGTAATGTACTGTTTGGCGAGCCCCGGGTTGGTGCCGAAGAAGCGGTCTATGCGCTTGGCATAGCGGTCGTTCACGCAGGAACGCAGCGGGCCGCAGGTGCCGAGTGCAAGACAGTCCTGATGCTCGCAGGCGGAGCAATCGATGGGCTGGCCTTGCCAGTCAACGGCGGGAATGTCAGTCATCGTAGTCATCCTTGCCGATCCGCTCCAGCACATCCAGCAGCAGCTGGCCACCGACCTTGTTGTCAGGGTCTAGCTCCAGCAGTTTTTCGGCAGCGATGGCGCCCTCGACCAGGCGATTGAGGCGCAACAGCAGGTAGGCATAGGCTTTCAGCACAAACAGGTAGAAACGGTGAGCTGCTTCATCGCTGCGGAAATTGGCCTGTGACGGCGTCATTTCCTGCCAGTTGCAGGGAATCTTCAATTCAGTCGCGACCGTGCGCAAACAGGTCTCGGCGACCCTGAGCGCTTCCGGCAGGCGATTCTTGTAGAAGTAGTAACGGTATTCGCCGACCTGGACGACAGGATGGTTGGGCGCTACGGCTTTGGCCAGGGTCAGGTGCATCTCGGCCCTGGCGTCATCCGAATAGGCATGGCTGGCGAGGCGTAGTTGCTCCTCCGCGACCGGGGGAAGAGTCCGGTAACGGTCAGCAAACCATGCGTTTTCTAGCGCCTCGCCTTCCATGTCAGTGCTTGCGCTGGATACTGGCTACGCTCACGGTGGCTGGTCCGGCATGTTCGCCATGAGCATGCTCGCCACCGCTGCTGCTGCATCCGCAACTGCCGCTGTTAGGGGTGATGAATGTCAGGCCGGATTCCATCGGTGTGTCCTTGAAGTCGATGGTGGCGCCATCCAGCAGGATGCGCGATTCGGCCGGCAGGAACAGTTTGAGGCCGTTGGCTTCGACGATGGCATCGCCATCGAGCGGCGCAGCTTCTACCGTGAATTCCGAACTGAGGCCGGAGCAACCACCGGGAGCAACTACCAGGCGGAAGCCGTGATCCGGAGTGCCGCCGTTAAAGCGGATCATGCGGCCGATGAATTTTTCCGCCTTGGGCGTGATGGAGATTTCCATGATCGCCTCAGGCCTCGTAACGCGGATAAGCGGTGTCGATGATGCAGGTGTTATCCACCGGGCAGGCGGCTACGCACTGTGCCTCATCGAAGTGGCCGATGCACTCGGTGCATTTTTCCGGCTTGATGAAGAACACGCCGTTCTTCTCGTAAATGGCCTGGTTTGGGCATTCGGGCTCGCAAGCTGAGCAACCCGTACACTGTGAACCGACAATTTTGTATGCCATGGTATTTCTCCTAGTGATTGAACTCAAAAACCTAACTGCTTTTAGCCACAGAGGGCACAGAGAACACAGAGGAAAAAACCAAGTTGTTAATGGTTTTTCTGTGAGCTCTGTGGCTGAGGCTTTTACGCCGCCTTGAATGCGCCCTGACGGATTGCCGCGTCACCGCGCGCCTGGTGCTTGATCTCGCCGTTGGCGATGCGCTGACGGTAATTGTTGAACCATGACAGGGCAGCTTTTTCGATGAACTCGTGGGCGTATTCATCTACCGGCTCGATGCCGGCTGCCTTCAGTTCGTCGCGTGGGCAGGCACCGATCTTGGCTACCAGTACGGCGTGGCAGTCGTTGATGGCGTTGACGATGGACGGCAGTTGTTCGTCCTCGCCGAATCCGCCCTGGCAGTAGAGGTCGACGCGTCTGTGGCCGACGAACAGGGCTTCATCCTTGCTCACTTCGAAGATCTGGAATTCGGTGGCATGGCCGAAATGCTGGTTGACCTTGCCGTGACCTTCAGTGGCAACCGCGACCAGCACCTTCATGCTTGGGTCAACGTTCTCCAGGTCCAGCGCTGCGGCCAGTGCATCAACCTTGGCCTGGTGTTGCGAAACACGCTCAGCCTCGACTTTTTCCTGATAGGCGCGGCGTTTTTCCAGGTCGTAGACGATTTCCATGTCCTCGATCTTGTCCAGCGTGAATTCGTCCGAACGGTCTTCGCCCAGCAGGCCGACAGCATCTGCACGGCACTGGCGGCAGTGGCGCATGAGGTTGGCGCCGCCCATGCAGGCATCCTGCACTTCTTTCAGTTCCTGGGCAGAGGGGCCGCGCTGGCCGGTCAGTCCGAATACGGTGCCGTGTTCGGGTTCGGAGATCAGCGGCATGATGTTGTGCAGGAAAGCGCCGCGTTTCTTCACTTCGCGATTGACTTCGATCAGGTGTTCGTCGTTGATGCCGGGGATCAGCACCGAGTTGATCTTGGTCAGCACGCCGCGTTCGGTCAGCATCTCCAGCCCCTTCATCTGCTGTTCGTGCAGGATGCGGGAGGCTTCCACACCGGTGATACGCTTGTGGTTCCAGAAGATCCAGGGGTAGATCTTGGCGCCGACCTCCGGGTCAACCATGTTGATGGTGATCGTGACGTGGTCGATGTTGTATTTGCAGATCTCGTCGACCTGCTCTGGCAGTGCCAGGCCATTGGTTGAAATACAGAGCTTGATGTCCGGTGCGGTCTCGTGAAGCATGCGCATGGTGTCGAAGGTCTTCATCGGGTTGGCGAGCGAGTCGCCGGGACCGGCAATGCCAAGCACCGTCATCTGCGGAATCTCGCTGGCGACAGCCAGCACTTTCTTGACGGCCTGTTCCGGTGTCAGCTTCTGGCTGACGACACCGGGACGTGATTCGTTGGAGCAATCGTACTTGCGGTTGCAGTAGTTGCACTGGATGTTGCAGGCGGGGGCTACCGCTACATGCATGCGGGCAAAATGGTGATGGGCCTCTTCGGAATAACAGGGGTGGTTCTTGACCTTGTCCCAGATTTCCGCCGGCATGTCGTCGGGTCCGGCCGAGGAGCCGCAGCTCGCCTTGCCTTCGCCGCCGGTAGAACCGCAACCGGAAGATGTCTGTCCCGCGATTTCGACCTTGATACCGTCCAGTGGCTTGAGCCGGCTCTGGCCCGGTGCCGCGTCTTGCAGTGCGTTTTCCATGCTGATGCCCTCGGTAAGAATGATTTACTGGGATATCAGCAAGTCGCGTGCCATCGAAGATTAAAATTTAAAAATCATTAAAATCAGTAGCTTGCGTCTATGTTTTGGAGTTGGGTGGCTTTGTCACCATTGCGACAAAGCCATGGGCTTTTGTCGCAAATAACACATGGCAGGATTGTCGGTAATTATTGGGTTGGAATGGGGGACAGGACGATGACGAAGTCTAGAATTTCTTCACTTCGATATGATATTTCTTCAGCGCATAACCCATCTGGCGAGGTGTCAGGTTTAGCAGGCGGGCAGCCTTGGCTTGCACCCAGCCACTCTTCTCCATAGCGCTGATCAGTTGGTCGCGTTCCGACATGTGTTCCGGCATGTCGATGATGTCCTCGGCCTCAGTGTGATGTTCGTGATGCTCTGGCTCCGTAGCGACTGGCGCGATGGGGATGACCTGGCCTTTTGGCTGGTATTTCCACAGAGCCGATGACAGGCACTGATTGGTCTGGCAGGGGATATCGACCTCGCGTACCAGATTGCTGCGCGCCATGGTGGCAAAGCGTTCCACGCAATTTTCCAGCTCGCGTACATTGCCGGGCCAGTGGCAGTTTGAGAGTACATGCATGGCTTCGGGTGTGATGCCGATTCTGGCGCTGTTCTCGCGGTTGTAGCGGGCCAGGATGTTCTCCACCAGCAATGGGATGTCGTCGCGTCTTTCCCTTAATGGAGGCAGGAAGATGGAGATGACGTTGATGCGGAAATACAGGTCGGAACGGAAATCGCCGCTGCTGACGGCTTCTTCCAGATTGCGGTTGGTGGCGCAGATCAGGCGCACATCGACCTTGATGGTCTTGTTGCCGCCGACACGCTCGAATTCGCGTTCCTGCAGCACCCGCAGCAGCTTGACCTGGAATGCAGGTGAAATATCGCCGATCTCATCCAGGAACAAGGTGCCGCCATGTGCCTGCTCGAAACGGCCTTTCCTTTCCTGCAGGGCGCCGGTGAAAGCGCCTTTTTCATGGCCGAACAATTCGGATTCCAGCAGGGACTCGGTCAGGGCAGTGCAGTTGACCTTGATGAAGGGCTTGTCCTTGCGTGAGGAAAGGAAATGGATCGAGCGGGCGATGACTTCCTTGCCGGTGCCGGACTCACCACGCAGCAGGATGGTGCTCTTGCCGGGCGCCGCCATGTGTACGTCGGCAAAGACTTCCTGCATGCGTTTGGAGTTGCCGATGACGTTTTCAAGGCTGTATTTGCCCGCCAGTTCCTTTTGCAGGCGCGATTTCTCCTGCAGTAATTGTTCGCGGTCGGTCGCCACCTGCTGGTTGAGTCGCATGCTTTGGCCAATCAGGTTGGCGACCATGGTCAGTAGCTGCAGGTCGTCCTGAAAGCCGCGTATCTTCTCGCTGTGCTTGCGTTCGAAGGCCAGTACCCCTATGCATTCGCGGCCAAGTTTGATGGGCACGCCTAGAAAGGAGATGGCTTCATTCTCCGCGCGTCGCATGACGCCGGTGCGGTTGAGGAACAGCGGTTCTTTTGAAACATCCGGAATCACCGCCGGGATGCCCATCTGGAATATGCGACCGGTGACGCCCTCGCCGGCGTAAAACTGACCGCGCTGCATTTCTTCCGGGCTGAACCCGACCGCCGCGATAATCCGGAGGCTGTCCGGCGATGCGCTGGCGCAGACCATACCGCGCTCCATGTTCAAGTGCGAGGCGATGACATTCAGTACCTGACGCAGGGTTTTTTGCAGTTCCAGTGAGGAACTGAGTATCTTGCCTATCTCATAGATGGTGATCAGGGATACGTTAGTCGATTCCAATGCCTGCTTCATGATTTTTTCCGTGATACTGAAATTTCCACACCGAGTTACATGCAAAAATCGTACCTGAAACGAATGCTGGCTTCGATATCGAGGGGAATGAATAAATTAAAGGCGTTGTGATTGTGATGATGTGTCGTAAAATAGCTTCAGCTGAAGCTTTGGACGGGGCAGTCTTGATCCCGTAAGAAAGCTGCATCAGTGAAATTACGAACAACGGGATTAAGTCTTTGAAACTAGGTGTGTATCTGGTGCCCAGAAGAGGACTCGAACCTCCACAGTGTTGCCACCACTAGGACCTGAACCTAGCGCGTCTACCAATTCCGCCATCTGGGCATTTCTCGATGGGGTGAAACGAAGAGCGCAAATTCTATAGGAAAGACATATTTTGTCAACGAGAAAAAAGACTTTTAGTACAAAAAAGAAGACTGACAAAGCAGATTTGTCAAAAAACGGTTCGCGACGTCACGATCCCTATGCAGAAAGAGAGGCCGGGAATTATGAGCATCCGTTGCCAAGCAGGGAATTTATCCTGCAGACGATGACGGAGCAGGGTGTTCCCCTCTCAGTGGAAGAGTTGTACCGCCTCCTGACAATCCATGATGAAGAGCGCGAAATTTTCAATCGTCGCCTCAATGCCATGGAGCGGGACGGTCAGGTGATCCGTAACCGCAAGGGTGCATTATGCATCGCCGAGAAGCTGCATCTGATTTCCGGTACGGTACAGGGGCATGCTGATGGTTTCGGTTTCCTCGTGCCGGATGATAAGGAGAAAGCCGGCGGGGCAGACCTGTTTCTTTCGCCCAGGGAAATGACCCAGGTGATGCATGGTGACCGTGTCATGGTGCGTCAATCCGGTCTGGACAGGAGAGGGCGGCCGGAGGGCAAGATTGTCGAGGTCCTGGAGCGCAAGAGTACGCGTCTGGTTGGCCGTATCATGCGCGGCAACGGTTTCTCCATCGTGGCGCCCGAAGACAAGCGTGTGAACCAGGACATCCTGATTCCCTACCATCTGGACATGAAGGCCAAGGATGGTCAGGTGGTGATGGTGGAATTGACGGATCAGCCGTCGCCGCATGCCAAGCCCATGGGCAAGGTGGTCGAGATTCTCGGCAATTATGCCGATGCCGGTATGGAAATCGAGATTGCATTGCGCAAACATCAGTTGCCCCATGAGTTTTCTGCCGAGGCTTTGCGTCAGGCTGAAAGCTACTCAAGGCAGGTGCAGGAAAAGGACTGGAAAGGGCGCATCGATTTGCGCGATCTGCCTCTGATTACGATAGACGGCGAAACTGCGCGTGACTTTGATGATGCGGTCTATTGCGAACCGCAGGGCAAGGGCTGGCGCCTGGTGGTGGCGATTGCCGATGTCAGCCACTACGTCAAGCCCGGAGATGCGCTGGACAAGGATGCCTACGAGCGTGGCAATTCGGTCTATTTCCCGCGGCGTGTAATTCCCATGCTGCCGGAAGCGCTTTCCAACGGCCTTTGTTCGCTCAACCCTGAAGTCGATCGCCTGTGCATGGTCTGTGACATGCAGGTGGATGCTTTCGGTAATGTCAAACGTTATCAGTTCTTCCCTTCCGTCATGCTGTCCAAGGCCCGGATGACCTATACCAAGGTCTATGACATGCTGATCAATCCTCAGGGTGAAACGGCCAAGGAGCATGCCTGGCTGATGCCGCACGTGCAGCATCTCTATGCGCTTTATCAGGTCATGGTCAAGGCGCGCGCAAAACGCGGTGCTATCGAGTTCGATAGCAGTGAAACCATGATGATCTTCAATGATAACGGCAAGATTGAGCGGATTGAGGCCGTGGTTCGCAATGAGGCGCATCGCATCATCGAGGAATGCATGCTGGCAGCCAATGTTTGCGCGTCGGATTTTCTCAAGGAGCACGAGCATCCTGCGTTGTATCGCATCCATGAGGGGCCGACGCCGGAAAAACTCGAAGCCTTGCGTACTTTCATGGGCGAGTTCGGTTTTGGTGTTGGCGGCGGCGATAGTCCGCATGCCAAGGATTACGGCAAATTGCTGGAGCAGTTCCGTGGCCGGCCGGATGAACAACTGCTACAGACCGTGCTGCTGAGATCGATGCAACAGGCGGTCTACAGCCCGGACAATATCGGCCACTTCGGCCTGGCGTATGAGTCCTATACCCACTTTACATCGCCAATCCGGCGCTATCCTGACCTCCTGATCCATCGTGCCATCAAGGCCGTGCTGCATGGAGAGAAATACAAGGCTGGCGACTGGCAGGAACTGGGGCAGCATTGCTCGATCACGGAGCGCCGCGCGGATGATGCGACGCGTGATGTCGAAGCCTGGCTCAAGTGTTACTACATGCAGGACAGAATAGGCGAAGAGTTTGACGGTACAGTGGCCGGTGTCACCAGTTTCGGCCTGTTCGTGGCGCTGGATGGCGTCTATGTCGAGGGCCTGTTGCATGTGACCGAGTTGGGTAACGATTACTTCAATTACGACAAGGCGCGGCACGAGATGGCAGGCGAACGCACGGGCGTTCGTTATCGCTTGGGCGACAGGCTGCGCGTAAAAATCAGCCGGGTCGACCTGGAAACCAGTAAAATAGACTTTGTCCTGGCTGTGCCGCTGGCGGTATCGGGAGCAGTTGCTGATGGCGAGGCAAAAGTTGTGCAGGCTGGGAGGCCAGGCAAGACCCGGGCCGGCCGATCAGTTTCGGAAATTGCAGCGCCCATAGTGACAGGCAGAAAGCCGCGTGATGCTGCTGGAAAAAGTACAGCAGGCCAGAAGACCGGAAGCCGCAAAGCTGTAAGCAAGAAAACACCAACCAAGGGCGCACCCGCAAAAAGTACCCCCGCCAAAAGCAAGAGCAGCAGGAAAAAGCCGGCAAGTCAGGCAAGAAAATCCACCAGAAAATAGACATCAAGGCGTTAATAGTAAATGAGCGATACCCGTATTTTGTTCGGCTTTCATGCCGTATTGAGCCGATTGAGGCAGCATGCCACCAGCGTGCAGGAGATTCTGATCGACCGCGACCGTGTCGATGCCCGGATGAAGGACCTGTTGAGCATGGCCGATAGTGCCGGTGTCAGGTGCATGCAGGTCGAGAGATCGCGTCTGGACGGGTTGGCTGGCATCAACGGCCGGCATCAGGGCGTGATCGCCCGCGTGATCGATGCACCGATTCCGTACAAGGACATCCATGACATTCTGGAGTCGGACCTCAAGGAACCGCCATTCTTCCTGATTCTGGACGGTGTCGAGGATCCGCACAATCTCGGTGCATGCCTGCGCGTTGCTGACGCGATGGGAGTGCACGCCGTGATTGCGCCAAAGGATCGTGCCGTCGGCCTCAATGCCACCGTGCGCAAGGTAGCTTCCGGTGCGGCGGAGACTGTGCCGTTTATCGCAGTCACCAATCTGGCGCGCACGATGCGGGAATTGAAGGAAGCCGGCGTCATGCTGGTCGGTGCAGCGGCCGAAGCGGAACATGACCTCTTCAGCATGGAACTGAGCGGGCCGGTTGCGCTGGTACTGGGGGCGGAAGGTAGCGGCTTGCGTCGTCTGACCGCCGAAACCTGTGACGCGCTGGTCAGCATTCCCATGTTCGGTTCGGTCGAAAGCCTGAATGTCTCGGTGGCTAGCGGTATTTGTCTTTACGAAGCGCGTCGTCAGCGTAATGCATGTGCCGGATAGGCGCTGAATTCGCGCTTAAATCATCCGTAAAGGTTTATTTCAGGCCGTTAAAATGGTATTTTAACGGACTTTGCAAACCTTATAAGATGCACGAAAATTAGTGTCATATTTTTTCATCTGTTTCATCAATTTATCGGAGTTAACATGGCTGTAGAACGCACTTTATCCATCATCAAACCAGACGCAGTTGCCAAGAACGTGATCGGCAAGATCTATTCACGTTTCGAAACCAATGGTTTGAAAATCGTTGCTGCCAAGATGGCGCAATTGTCCCAGGCCGAAGCAGAAGGCTTTTACGCAGTGCATAAAGAGCGTCCTTTCTTCAATGACCTGGTCAAGTTCATGATTTCCGGTCCTGTCATGATCCAGGTTCTGGAAGGTGAAAATGCGGTTGCGAAGAACCGTGAGTTGATGGGTGCAACCAACCCCAAGGAAGCTGCTGCTGGTACCATTCGTGCCGATTTCGCTGAAAGCATCGATGCCAACGCAGTGCATGGCAGCGATTCCGCAGAAAATGCCGCGATCGAAATTGCCTACTTCTTCGGTAAATAAGTCTTAATGACCGTCAATCTGCTCGATTTCAACCAGGCTCAACTCGCCGAGTATTTCAAGGGTATCGGCGAGAAGCCCTTTCGTGCCAAGCAGCTGATGCGCTGGATGCATCACTTCGGCGTGAATGATTTCGCGCAGATGACGGACATCGCCAAATCGCTGCGTGAGAAACTTGCCGCAGAGGCAAGCATCGCGCCGCCCGAGGTGCAAATGGAACAGGTTTCTGACGATGGCACGCGCAAGTGGCTGATAGCCACTGACGTTGGCAATGGCGTGGAAACCGTTTTCATCCCGGAAGATGATCGCGGCACATTGTGTGTTTCATCCCAGGTGGGTTGTGCGCTCGAGTGTACTTTCTGTTCGACCGGCCGCCAGGGGTTCAACCGCAATCTCAAGGTTTCGGAAATCATCGGTCAGCTCTGGCTGGCCAATTGCTCCCTGCGTCACGCCGATGGCTACGATATGTTGCCGCCCGGCGAGCGTATCATCAGTAACGTCGTCATGATGGGCATGGGCGAACCACTGGCCAATTACGACAATGTCGTGACTGCCATGCAGATCATGCTGGATGATTCGGCCTATGGCCTCAGTCGCCGTCGTGTGACCTTGTCCACATCCGGTCTGGTGCCGGCCATGGACAAGCTGAAGGAGGATTGCCCGGTCGCGTTGGCTGTTTCCCTCCATGCGCCGAACGATGCCTTGCGTGATGAGATCGTGCCGATCAACAAGAAATACCCCTTGAAAGAATTGATGGCAGCCTGCCAGCGTTATCTGGTGAAGGCGCCTCGCGATTTTGTGACTTTCGAGTACGTGATGCTCGATGGTGTCAATGACTCGGTTGAGCATGCCCGGCAGCTGCTGGAGACGGTCAGGGATGTGCCGTGCAAATTCAACCTGATTCCCTTCAATCCATTCCCCAACAGTGGCTATCAGACTTCCAGACCCGATAATATTCGTCGCTTCCGGGATGTCTTGATGCAGGCTGGTTATGTGGTAACGACCAGGAAAACCCGTGGTGAAGACATTGATGCCGCCTGTGGGCAGCTGGCTGGTAAAGTGCAGGACAAAACCAAACGAAGTTCGCGTCGTATCCCTCTGGAGATTGTTGCATGAAGAAGTTGTTTGTGGTGTTTGCCTTATTGTTGCTCGCAGGCTGTGCCAGTCAATCAACCAACGACAGGGCGGATACCCAGAAACGCGACAGTGCACGCATCCATACGGAGCTGGGGGCAGGTTATTTTTCCCAGAACCAGATTGCGATTGCGCTGGAAGAATTCACGGAAGCCAGCAAGATCGATCCCAGTTATGCGATGGCACACAATGGTCTGGGTATGGTCTATGCGGCACTGGGCGAAGATGCCAAGGCTGACGCCAGTTTCAAGCGCGCCATCAGCCTGGAGCCAAGCAATGCAGAATCGCGCAACAATTACGGCACCTTCCTCTGCTCGCGCAATCGTATCGATGAATCCATCACGCAGTTCATGGCAGCGGTAAAAAACCCGCTCTACACGACCAAGGATATTGCCTATCTCAATGCCGGCGTCTGCTCGCTACGGAAGCAGGATGTCGATAATGCAGAGGTCTATTTCCAGAATGCACTGCAGGTGCAGCCTTTGATGCATCGCGCTTCCTACGAGTTGGCAATGATCAACTTCAATCGCAAGAAATACGGCTTGGCACGTGAGTACCTGCGGACGCCATTGATTGGCAGTCCGTCCGCGGAGGTTCTGTGGCTGGCAATACGTGTCGAACGGCAGCTTGGCGACAGGGATGCAGAAGCGAGTTATGCCCTGGAGTTGCGACGCAATTATCCTGATTCTGAACAAACAAAAGCATTACTTTCTGGGCAGTAAGCATGAATGATTCTAACGAACAGAGCGTTGTAGAAACTTCGCCAGCCATCTCTGTCGGCGAAAACCTGAAGTCTGCGCGTGAAGCTAAAAATCTTGATATTGACGATATCTGCAGCTATCTTCGCTTAAGTCGTCGTCAAGTGCTTGCATTGGAGAGTGATGATTTTTCCGCTCTGCCTGAGCCCACTATCACGCGCGGTTTTATTCGCAATTATGCGCGCATGCTTGAGTTGGATGCGGAACCCTTGCTGGAAGCCTATCGTAATTTTTCGGCATCTGAACAGGCACGTCCGATTTCCATACAGTCAGAAAATATCCGTATTCCAGGCAATGACAAGAGTCCGTGGTTGCTCTATGTTTTTGCCAGCGTGTTGATCGTGCTGCTGGTTACTGCCTGGGTGATTTATGTTGATTACATGCCAAAACCTTCCAATGAAGTCCGGAGCGTTCTTTCGGAAACCGAGCTGGAGGCTGCAGCTGCCAATGCCGAGGTTTTGCCTGTAGAGCTGGGTGATCCGCCTGCTCCTGCGGAAGCAGCAGTTCCTGCAGAGCCGTCGAATGGAGAAGACGCTGCTGCCCCGGCTAGTGATACGCCTGTCGTTGAGATTCAGCGAGTTGCGCCTGCAGCCGGCATGGCGGTAGTCAAACTCCGGGCGACGGAGCGCAGCTGGGTCAGTATTACAGACCGCAACAACAAGAATATTTTCGACAAGATCATGGTCGCCGGTATCGAAGAGAGCGTGCAGGGTGAGCCGCCATTGCAGGTGGTGATCGGCAATGCGCCAAGCACCACGCTGATTTTTAATAACCAACCTGTAGATCTTGCCTCTGTTACGCATGAGCGTGTGGCAAGGCTGAAGCTGGAGTAGCGGTGGAATACACAGGAAAAATCAAGCGCCGCAACTGCCATCGTGTGCTGATCGGTCATGTGCCTGTCGGTGGCGATTCGCCGGTGGTGGTGCAATCCATGACCAATACCGATACCGCCGATGTCGATTCCACGGTACGCCAGGTCTATGAATTGTGGCAGGCCGGTTCCGAGGTGGTACGCATTACCGTCAATTCCCCTGAAGCTGCTGCACAGGTTGGCAAGATACGCGAAAAGCTCGATGCCATGGGCTGCGATGTGCCGCTGGTCGGTGACTTTCATTACAACGGCCACAAGTTGCTGGCCCAGTACCCGGATTGCGCGCAGGCGTTGGCCAAATACCGGATCAATCCGGGCAATGTCGGCAAAGGCTCCAAGCGCGACGAGCAGTTCGCGGCCATGATAGAAACCGCCATCCGTTATGACAAGCCGGTGCGTATCGGCGTCAACTGGGGCAGTCTGGATCAGGCCAAGATGGTGCGCATGATGGATGAAAATGCCAAGCGTGCCGAACCCATGTCTTCCGATGTGCTGATGCGTGAAGCGCTGATCCAGTCGGCGCTGGAAAGTGCGGCGCAGGCTGAGGCGCTGGGCTTGGCCAGTGACCATATCATCATCTCCTGCAAGGTGAGCAATGTGCAGGACCTGCTGCTGGTCTATCGCGACCTGGCTTCCCGTTGCGAATATCCGCTACATCTGGGTTTGACCGAAGCCGGTATGGGTTCCAAGGGGATCGTGGCTTCCACCGCTGCGCTATCGCTGTTGCTGCAGGAAGGCATCGGCGACACCATCCGTGTTTCGCTGACACCCGAGCCGAACGAATCCAGAACCAAGGAAGTGGTCGTTGCACAGGAGATCCTGCAGACCATGGGCATCCGTTCCTTCACGCCGCTGGTTACTGCCTGCCCCGGTTGCGGTCGGACGACCTCGACCTTTTTCCAGGAACTGGCGCAAAAGATTCAGCGTTATCTGCGCGATCAGATGCCGGTCTGGCGCAAGCAGTATCCTGGCGTCGAGACCATGAGCGTTGCCGTCATGGGCTGTGTAGTCAATGGACCGGGTGAATCCAAACTGGCCAATATCGGTATCAGCTTGCCGGGTACGGGTGAGATTCCGGTAGCGCCGGTATTTGTCGACGGCGAAAAGACCGTGACGCTGAAAGGCGATGCCATTGCGGAAGAGTTCCAGGCCATCGTGGAAGATTACGTGCAGAAGAATTACGCCGAAGGCGGCAAGTTGCGGCAGGAGTTCAAGCTGCCGGATCAGGCCAAAACCATTCCGATCCGTGCTGTCTGATTTCTGTTCGAATTTACTTGAAGCAGAATCCAGACAGCATGACGAATCAATCACAAAATTCGAAATCACAGAGCGCAAAATTGCAGAGCACCAAACCTCAAACCACCAAGTTCCAAGGGATCAAGTTCCAAAGCATCAAGGGTTTTTACGACATCCTGCCTGAGCACACACCGCTCTGGCAGTTGCTTGAAGACACGGCAAAACGCGTATTGGCGCAGTATGGTTATCGCAACATCCGCATGCCGATCGTCGAAACGACGGATCTTTTCGTGCGTAGCGTCGGAGAGCATACCGATATCGTGGAAAAGGAGATGTACTCCTGGACCGATGAACTCAATGATGACAAGTTGACCCTGCGACCGGAAGGTACCGCAGGTTGCGTGCGTGCCGTGGTTGAGCACAGTCTGACTTATAACGGTCCGCAGCGTCTGTGGTACATGGGGCCGATGTTCAGGCACGAGAACGTGCAGAAAGGTCGCCAGCGCCAATTCCATCAGATAGGCGTGGAGGCGTTCGGATTTGACGGGCCGGATGTCGATGCGGAACAGATCATCATGCTGGCGCGACTGTGGCGCGAACTCGGCATCAGTGATGTCGAGCTGCACCTCAATACCATCGGTGATGCGGACGAGCGTGCCGAATACCGTAAAACCCTGATCGCCTATTTCGAGCAACATGCAGAACTGCTGGACGAGGACGCCAAGCGCCGGCTGTACAGCAATCCGCTACGGATACTCGACAGCAAGAACCCGCGGATGCAGGCCATGATCGAAGCCGCGCCGCGCCTAATGGACACGCTGGGAACCGAAAGCCGCGAGCACTATCATAGCTTGTGCCGTATGCTGGATGATGCCGGGGTAGCATATCAGTTGAATCACCGGCTGGTGCGCGGTCTGGATTATTACAACCGTACCGTATTCGAATGGGTGACGACCCGGCTGGGCAGTCAGGGCACGATAGCCGGTGGCGGCCGTTACGATTCGCTGGTGGAAAGATTGGGCGGCGATCCCATGCCGGCATGTGGTTTCGGCATTGGCCTTGAGCGTGTGTTCCTGCTGATGCAGGAATATGGCGTGACGGCAAATCAGTCGCCGGACGTTTATCTGGTGAATGTCGGCGAGGCGGCTGAAAAACAGGCGCTACACATCGCCGAGGAATTGAGGAATGCCGGGCTGGCAGTCATTCAGCATGGCGGTGGCGGCAGTTTCAAATCGCAGATGAAGAAAGCAGATCGCTCGCAGGCAAGATATGCGCTGATTCTGGGTGAAGATGAAGTGCTGGCGAATCAGGTGACGTTGAAGCCGATGTTGCAGGCAGGTGAACAACAGAGATTATCCATACAACAGGCCATCGAGATACTGCAAACATGACCGAACTGCTCAGGATTGAAGGATTGACGGTAACACCGCAGAATGCACCGGACAAACTGCTGGTGAACAACGTCTCTTTCACGCTTGAGTCTGGCAAGACGACCTGTGTCGTTGGCGAATCCGGTAGCGGCAAGAGCCTGACGGCACTTTCTGTCATGGGTCTGCTTTCATCACAGTTGCGACTGGCGCAGGGCAAGGTCATTTTTCAGGGACAGGATCTGGTTGGCATCAGCAACGATGAGTTGCGTAAAATCCGCGGCGGCCGTATCGGCATGATCTTTCAGGAGCCGATGACTTCACTCAATCCGGTACTGACTATCGGCAAGCAGATCAGCGAGACGCTGATTGTGCATCAGGGTCTTGGCGGCCAGGCACTGAAAGCCAGGATTGCAGCGCTACTCGAGCAGGTCGGCATACCTGCCGGCCGGGCCAGCAGCTATCCGGACGAACTTTCTGGCGGACAGCGCCAGCGGGTCATGATCGCCATGAGTATCGCCTGCGAGCCTGCCATGCTGATTGCAGACGAGCCGACCACGGCGCTGGATGTGACGGTGCAGGCGCAGATTCTTGCGCTACTGAATGAACTCAAGACTCGCATGAACATGGCGATGCTGTTTATAACCCATGATTTTGGCGTGGTAGCGGATATTGCGGATGATGTGGTTGTCATGTTCCGTGGCGAGATCGTCGAGTCCGGACCAGTGGCTGAAGTGCTGCATAATCCGCAGCATCCTTATACGCAGGCTTTGCTGGCCTGTGTGCCGGATGCTGATGGCAAACGTCCGCTGAAACCCATTGATTACGCCTGGCTGAACGAGGGGGCCGCAGCATGAGCGAGATCATTCTCAGCGCCCGTCATCTGACCAAATCCTACAAGCAGCGTAGCGGTCGGTTCGGCTTGGGTGCCACCCAGGTCAAGGCGCTGAATGATGTCAGCCTGGATTTGAAGCAGGGATCAACCTTGGCCGTCGTAGGTGAGTCAGGCAGCGGAAAATCCACCCTTGCACGTTGTCTGTTACAATTGCTGCCCCTGGATGGTGGCGAGGTGCTTTTCCAAGGCCGTGATCTGGCCAAACTGTCAGGTTCCGCCCTGCGCGAACAACGCCGCTTTCTGCAGATGGTGTTTCAGGATCCTTTTGCGTCTCTGAACCCGCGCATGCGTGTGGGGCAGATCGTTGGCGAGGGGCTGCTGATCCATCAGCTCGGCACTCAGGAGGAACGGCATGACAAGGTGGTCAGGATGCTGCAGCGTGTTGGTTTGAGCGAAGCCGATATGCAGAAGTACCCGCATCAGTTCTCCGGCGGCCAGCGGCAACGTATCGGCATTGCCCGTGCGCTGGTGCTGGAGCCCAGGGTGGTTGTCTGTGATGAACCTGTATCTGCGCTCGATGTATCGATACAGGCGCAAATCCTGTTGTTGCTGAAAGAGTTGCAGCAGGAGATGGCCCTGAGTTACCTGTTCATCAGTCATGATCTGCGTGTGGTCAGACACATCGCGGATGAAGTGGCGGTGATGTACCAGGGCAAGCTGATAGAGCAGGGTAGTGTGGAAAGTATCTATGATGCGCCCGCAGAGGAATACACCCGTAATTTGTTGCAATCCATACCCGGCCGAAGAGCATTGGCCGCTTAAATACGAAAGTTTCAGGAAATCAGAATGGCACTCGATTTAGAAGAACAGGATCAGTTGGACGCATTGAAAACATGGTGGCAGACCAATGGCAACAAGGTCTTGGCTGTCGTGGCAGTGGTTGTCATCACCGTCGTTGGATATCAGGGCTGGAATCAGTACCAGAAACAGCAGTCTGAAGCCGCCTCCAGCAAATTCATGTTGCTGGGCGATACCAGTCCAAGCGATGTGAAGACCATACAGACCATTGCCGGTGAAATCATCGATCAGTACCCGTCAACGCCTTACGCGGCACGGGCAGCACTGCTGGCAGCCAAGACCAGTTACAACGCCAAGGATATCGATAGTGCCAAGACACAGTCTGAATGGGCATACAAGAATGCCACTGAATCCTCGGTCAAGACCTTGGCACAATTGCAGCTGGCAGGCATTCTGTTCGAACAGCAGGACTATGAAGGTGCACTGAAGCTGCTCAATGAAAAGCATGAATCAAGTTTCGACGGCCTGTTTTCCGACCTGAAGGGTGACGTGCTGGTCGCGCAAGGCAAGCCGGAAGAAGCCAAGGCCGCATATCAGGCCGCCATCAGCAGCTTCGAGTTCGGTAGCCGTTATGCACGTTATACCCAGCACAAGCTGGAAGCCTTGGGAGAATAAGTTTGCGCTTGCAGTCATCATTCGCAAGACTCTTCGTATTGTCAGCAGTACTGTTGGCAGGCTGTGCTTCGCTGACCGATCTGAAGACCGATATTTCCGAACGCGTGTTCGGGCGAGAGGAACTGAATCCGCCGGCGCCGCTGGTCGATTTTCAGCCTACAGCCACACCCAAACTGCTATGGAGCAGCAAAGTCGGCAGTGCGGAAACTTATGACTTTAGCCCCGCGGTCGACAGCAATGCCGTCTATGCCGCCAGCGCGGAGGGTGAGTTGCTCAAGCTGGATGCGGCTAACGGCAAGGAAGTCTGGCGCGTTCGCGCTGATGAGAGATTCTCTGCGGGTGTGGGACTGGGCGCCAATCTGGTGCTGGTTGGTACGCCGACTGGCTATGTGATGGCTTACGACCAGCAAGGCAAGCTGCTCTGGAAATCCAAGGTCAGCAGCGAGGTGCTGAGTGCACCGCGTGTGCATCTGGATATCGTCGTTGTCCGTGCCGGTGACGGCCGCATCTTTGGTTTGAATGCCGTCGATGGCTCCCGCAAGTGGGTGTTCCAGCGCAGTACGCCGGCACTGACATTGCGCAGCAGCGCCGGTATCGTCGTCGCTGACGGTGTGGTGTATGCGGGTTATGCCGGCGGCAAACTGGTGGCCATCAAGGCTGATGACGGCAACAACCTGTGGGAAGCTTCCGTAGCGCAACCCAAGGGTACTACCGAAATCGAGCGCATCGCCGATATCACCAGTCTGCCTGTAGTCGATGGTTCAGCTGTATTCGCAGTTGCTTATCAGGGCAAAGTCGCCGCCATAGATCGCGCGACCGGCAGAATCGGCTGGAGCCGGGATATCTCGAGCTATACTGGCATCAATGCTGAGTCAGGCCGGCTCTATCTGTCGCACGCACAAGGTGCGGTCTATTCCATGGAGTTTGCCAGCGGCAAGACCTTCTGGCGTCAGGGTGATCTGCGTTATCGGCAGATCACTGCTCCACTGCCGATGGGCGAGCTGATCGCCGTGGGTGATTTGCAGGGGTATGTGCACTTTATGCAACGCGAGGACGGGTCATTTGCTGCACGGGTCAAAACCGATGACAGTGCCATCATGCCGCAGATGACTGAACTCAATGCCGGTGTTCTGCTCGCACAAACTCGTAATGGCGGCCTGTACGCCATTTCATTACAGTAGGTTTCCACTCTCAAGATGCTACCGACCATCGTACTGGTAGGCCGACCCAATGTCGGCAAATCTACTCTTTTCAATCGTATGACGCGCACACGCGACGCGCTCGTGGCGGACTTGCCTGGCCTGACCCGCGACCGCCATTATGGTCGAGGCCTCGGAGCCAGCAAGCCTTATCTGGTGGTCGATACCGGTGGCTTCGAACCCTTGGCGGATACCGGTATTCTGCAGGAGATGGCCAGACAGACGTTACTAGCCATTGATGAAGCCGATGTGGTGATTTTTATCGTTGACGGCCGTAGCGGCCTGGCACCGCAGGACAAGGTGATTGCAGACAGGTTGCGCAGAAGCCAGCGGCCGGTGCTACTGGCGGTCAACAAGACGGAAGGCATGCAACGTGCGGTGGTTTCAGCCGAGTTCTATGAACTTGGTCTGGGCGATCCGCTCGCGGTCTCTTCCGCCCATGGCGAAGGGGTGAAAGATCTGGTCGAACTGGCGCTGGAGCCTTTTCCAGAACCGGAGCAGGAAGAGGATGCCGATGCCAACAGAATCCCCAGGATTGCGATTGTAGGTCGGCCGAATGTAGGGAAGTCGACGCTGGTAAACGCCTTGCTGGGGGAGGAGCGTGTGATTGCCTTTGACCAGCCTGGTACGACACGTGACTCCATTGAGATCGATTTGCAGCGAGGTGAAAAGCATTACAAGATTATCGACACCGCCGGTGTGCGTAAGCGCGGCAAGGTGTTTGAATCGATTGAGAAGTTCTCCGTGGTCAAGACCATGCAGGCGATTGAAGAGGCCAATGTGGCCATTCTGGTGGTGGATGCGCAGGAAGGTATTACCGAGCAGGATGCGCACGTCGCGGCCTACATTCTGGATAGCGGCAGGGCGCTGGTGGTGGCGATCAACAAGTGGGATGGCCTGAAGGAAGATGAGCGGGACTGGGTCAAGCGTGAAATTGATCGCAAACTCAAATTCCTCGATTTCGCCAAATTCCACTATATTTCGGCTTTGAGGAAAAAAGGCCTGCCGGAGTTGTTTGTATCGGTGGATGAGGCTTATAAGGCTGCCATGGCGAAACTGTCGACGCCGCAGCTGACACGTGTGCTAATTGATGCCACGACGCAGCACCAGCCGCCTATCAGCAAGGGTATACGGCCCAAGTTACGCTATGCGCACCAAGGCGGCAGCAATCCGCCTATTGTGGTAATCCACGGTAATCATGTGGAAGGTATCAAGGATAGCTACAAACGTTTCCTGGAAGGTGTCTTCCGCAAGGTCTTCCGCCTGTCAGGTACGCCGTTGCGCGTGCAGTTCAAACAGGGTAACAATCCTTATGCAGAAGCTGAGAAGCCCAAGAGCGGCGAAGGTATCGTCAGCATGCGTAGACGTAAAGTTGCTGAACGCGCGACGCTGAAGGCAAAGAAAGACGTGGAAGAAAAGAAGCGCAAGCAGGGCAGGTAAGGAAGTCGCAGGACAGGCGGCATAGCCGCCACTTCGGTATCAGTTCATCAAGTATTGGTCTGAACAGGCTTGAATTGGCCTGAAACTGCAGCGATTACTTGGAGTACAGACTCTCCCAGAATTTCCACCAGACACGCTCGTCTTTTGGCACACCTGTGCCAAGCATTTCACTTTCGGGGAAGTTGGCCTGCAATACCCGCAGGCTGTCCTGCTTCAGGTCTTCCATTTCCAGCAGATCATAGGCGCTGATCATGATGACCAGGGCTTCTTCCTTGGCAGTCGAGTCTGGATAGTTCTCGATCACGAACTGGGCGCGATTGAGGGCCGCAACATAGGCCTTGCGTTTCATGTAGTAGCGCGCCACGTGCAGTTCGTGATCGGCCAGCTGATTGACCAGGTAGGTCATGCGCAGTGTCGCATCCTTGGCATAACGGCTTTCCGGATAGCGGGTAACCAGTTCCTTCAGTGCAAAGAATGAGGCACGCAGCGATTTTGGATCGCGGTCGCTGACACCCTGGCGGGTGAGTTTTTCGACAATTCCGCGGTCATTGAAGGTGGCGATACCCTTCAGGTAATACGCATAGTCGATGTTCGGATGGTTGGGGTGCATCTTGATAAAGCGGTCGGCTGCTGCAATACAGAGCACCGGTTCGTTTTTCTTGAAGTAGGCGTAGGCGACTTCAAGTTGTGCCTGCATGGCATGGCGGCCGTGTGGGTAGCGTGATTCCAGGATCTGGTAATAGCTGATGGCTTTGTCCCAGTCGCGTTCGCGCATCTTGGTTTCAGCTTCGCTGTAGAGGCGTTCCAGATTCCAGCCCTTGGTCTCGTCCAGCACGGTTGGCGCACCGAAAATGCTGCAACCGCCGAGCAATATTGTAAAGATAAGCGCTGTAATTACCGCTAAACTATGCTTCATTTAGTAACATCCATTTGCAAGACCAATTGATTGGCACTGATTATAACCGATGACACAAACCGCTCCTATCACTCTCGAGATTCCACAAAACCTGGGCGGATTGCGCCTGGATCAGGCCCTGCAGCAATTGTTGCCGGACCAGTCACGCTCGCGTCTGCAGGCCTGGATCAAGGAAGGCTTGGTAACCATCGATGACAAGGCGACGACTTCCAAGCTCAAGGTGTGGGGCGGGGAAAGGGTGCAAATAGTTCCGCAGGAGTCGCCGCAAGCCAATGCATTCAAGGCTGAAGAGATTGCACTGGATATTGTCTATGAAGACGATCATCTGCTGGTCATCAACAAACCTGCAGGTATGGTCGTGCATCCTGCTGCAGGTAATTGGGAAGGGACGCTGCTCAATGCGCTGCTTTATTATTTGCCGCAGCTGAAGGAATTGCCGCGCGCGGGTATCGTGCACCGTCTGGACAAGGATACCAGTGGCCTGCTGGTAGTCGCCAAGACCATCGCGGCACAGAACAGTCTGGTGAAGCAGTTGCAGGCGCGCACGGTGAAGCGCGAGTACCGGGCTATCGTCTGGGGTAATATCTGGCGCAACGGCAAGGTGGACCAGCCGATTGGCCGGCATCCGCATAACAGGACCAAGATGGCTGTCAGCAAGATGGGTAAGCCTTCGGTGACCCATTACGAAGTGCTGGAACGCTTTGCCGTGCACACCTATGTGCGCTGCATGCTGGAGACGGGCCGCACGCACCAGATCCGTGTCCATATGCAATACCTGAAGGCTCCCCTGGTGGGTGATCCGGTTTATGGCTTGCGCGGTATAGTGCCGCATCGCGCCATGACGCAGACGCTGATCGATGCGCTCGCTGGTTTCAAGCGGCAGGCGCTGCATGCCATCAAACTTGGGCTGATACATCCGGAAACCGGTGAACCCATGCAATGGCAGATCGAGTTGCCGGCAGATATGAAGGCGCTGCTGGAGGCGATGCGTGCCGAGGATATTCCTGAATCCGAAGAAGAGCTTGTCTTCGATTATTTCGATGAAGAAGATGATGAAGTAGGCGAGTTCGACGAGATAGAGGAAGAAGACGATGTTGAGTGAATCCGACCTGATCATTCCGCGCTGGCCGGCACCAGCTAACGTCCGAGCCATCCAGACGACGAGGGCGGGTGGCGTTAGTGTCGCTCCCTATGACACCCTGAATCTGGGTATGCATGTGGAAGACAATCCGCTGAATGTTGCCAGAAATCGCCAGTTGCTCAACGTTTATGTGCCGACCGAACCGGTCTGGCTGAATCAGGTGCATGGCGTTACTGTGATTGATGCAGATGCAACTTCCTGCGTACCGGATGCCGATGCCGCTTTTTCAAAATCGAAAGGTGCCGTCTGTGCCGTGATGACTGCGGATTGCCTGCCACTCCTGTTCTGTAATCATGAAGGCACGGTGGTTGCGGCAACGCATGCAGGCTGGCGCGGACTCTGTGACGGTGTCATCGAGGCCACGATTGATGCCATGCAGGTACCGCCTGACAGCCTGATGGTCTGGCTGGGCCCTGCCATCGGGCCGCAGGCGTTTGAGGTAGGTGAGGAAGTACGCCAGGAATTCATTGCGCAACAGGGCGAAGCAAGGGAGGCTTTTATACCTGCCGGTGACGACAAGTGGCTGGGCAATATGTACAGGCTTGCGCAATTGCGGCTCGGACGTATGGGCGTCACGGAGATCTATGGTGGCGGGATAGATCAGGATTTCTGTACTTACACGGACGCCAGTCGATTCTTTTCCTTTCGCCGTGACGGCAAGACAGGTCGCATGGCCTCATTGATCTGGCTTGAGTAATTGATGCCAGGCGGGTTTGAAAGCATGTCACAACATAACGTCCTGCTGGCAGCTCGTTTATAATGCTGGTTTTTCTGCGATTCCTTTCATGACAATTTCTGAATTATCTACGCTTGCCTGGATATTGGGTGCCTGCCTGCTGGGTGCCGGGCTGAGTGTGACCAGTGCTGCCGCGCTTGCCCTCAACGCCCGTATCGCCTGGATACCGATGCTGGTCAGTTATGCTATCGGTGCAATGCTGGGTGCCGTGTTTCTCGAGATTCTGCCACATGCGTTCAGTGAGACCAGCAGTATCGAAATGATGGCGGCGACGGTGCTGCTCGGCATATTGCTGTTTTTCGTACTGGAAAAACTGCTGCTCTGGCGGCACTGTCATGGCGATGAATGCGAAGTCCATGCGCCGCATGAGGAAGCAGGCGCGCATGCGCATCATGACCATGCTCCTGGACACGCTCATGGCCATGCTCACAGTCATGGGCACGATCAGGGACGTAGCGGCATGATGATCATGGTAGGGGATACGTTCCACAATTTCGTCGACGGCATTCTGATCGCCGCCGCCTTCATGATAGACATCAAGCTCGGCGCGGTGACCGCGCTGGCGATCATTGCGCATGAGATTCCTCAGGAAGTTGGTGATTTTCTCATTCTGCTGCATTCCGGCTATACAAAAAAGCAGGCCCTGCTGTTCAACCTGTTTTCCAGTTTCGCTGCGGTCATTGGCGGGCTGGTGGCTTACTTCGCGTTGCAAGTCGTCGCCAGCTGGATTCCGACCATACTTGGATTGGCCGCGGCAAGCATGATCTATGTGGCAGTGGCCGACCTGATTCCAAGCCTGCATAAACGAACTGAGCTGAAAGCCACTGTGCAGCAGGTCGTACTAATCGCGCTGGGGATCGCTTCCATCTGGCTGATCAAGCTGGTTCTGGAGTGATGTCTGCTGTTCGTCGGCGCGTTGTGCAGCTCTCAGACGATTGCGCCGCCGTTGCGGCGTTCCCACGATCCAGATGAAAAGTGCGCAGGGCAGCAGGCCGTAAAACAGGAAAGTCAGAATGCCGGCAGTGATGCTGGATTCGGTAAAGGCCATGAGCAGGGTGACGTAGAGCCAGGCGATCGCAACAATGTACATGATTAATTTTACAGACCGGAAAATATGAGTTCATCAGTGCCAAAAGTGGGTTTTGTTTCACTGGGTTGCCCCAAAGCGTCCTCGGACGCTGAACGCATTCTTACGCAATTGCGCGCAGAAGGCTATGAGATTTCAGGCAGCTACGAAGGTTCTGACCTGGTTGTGGTCAATACCTGTGGATTTATCGATAGTGCGGTAGAGGAGTCGCTGGATGCGATCGGAGAGGCGCTGAACAAGAATGGCAAGGTGATTGTCACGGGTTGCCTGGGTGCAAAATCCGGCGTGGTGCAGGCCGCACATCCCAGCGTTCTGGCAGTGACCGGGCCGCATGCGCTGGAAGAAGTGATGAGTGCAGTGCACGAGAATCTGCCGAAGCCGCATGACCCCTACACTGACCTTGTGCCGCCGCAGGGCGTGCGTCTGACGCCCAAGCATTATGCCTATCTGAAGATTTCCGAAGGCTGCAACCACCGTTGCAGTTTCTGCATTATTCCATCCATGCGCGGGGACCTGGTTAGCCGCCCCGTCGGCGAGGTGATGAACGAGGCGGAAAATCTGGTGAATGCAGGTGTCAGTGAATTACTCGTGATTTCGCAGGATACCAGCGCCTATGGCGTCGATATGAAATATCGCAGTGGTTTCTGGAACGGACGGCCGATCAGGACCCGCATGACCGAACTGGTGAAAGCGCTAAGCGAACTGGGTGTTTGGGTCAGGCTGCATTATGTTTATCCGTATCCGCACGTCGATGAAGTTATTCCGCTGATGGCGGATGGTTTGGTGCTGCCGTATCTGGATGTGCCGTTTCAACATGCCAGCCCACGCATACTCAAGGCCATGAAGCGCCCGGCCAGCAGTGAGAATAATCTGGCGCGCATCAGGGCCTGGCGCGAGATATGTCCTGATATCGCGATTCGCAGCACCTTTATTGCCGGCTTCCCCGGTGAAACCGAAGAGGATTTTCAGCAGCTGCTGGATTTCCTTGAGGAAGCGCAACTGGATCGGGTTGGCTGTTTTGCCTATTCTGCAGTAGATGGGGCTGCAGCAAACAGTCTGCCGGACCAGGTGCAGGAGGAGGTCAAGCAGGAACGTCTTGCCCGTTTCATGGAGCTGCAGGAGGCGATCAGCGCTGCCAAGCTGAATCAGAAGATTGGCCGTATCGAAACCGTACTGGTCGATGAGGTCGACGGCGACCAGGCGATCGCACGTACCATGGCGGATGCGCCGGAGATCGATGGTGTGGTCTATCTGGCTGATGCAGAAGGTTTGCAGGCTGGCGATCTGGTTGAAGTACAGATCACCGATGCGGATGGCCATGATCTGTGGGCTGGCCCGCCTCAGGTCTAGTTCTGAGGGTGCCTGGGTCGTCTGCTTGAGTTACCTGTCATGTAATCACTTGGGCAATGTCCGCGTTTTCGGAGATTGCTGAAAAGAGCTCAGGTTTAGGCTTTTCGCTATCTGCCCGGTCTTCGATGAAATCCAGTGTATAAGGGCAGCGCAGAGGTTTTCGGCTGACTTTCTTCTTTTTGGCACTGGCTACTTGGGTATTGATGTAGGGCGTCTGGCTGATACGAACATAGCCAGCGCTTTCCAGCTTTTGCGCAGTGGTTTCAAACAGGCTGAGGGGATTGTCGATATTCTGCAGGGTGACGATGCTCTTGCTGACCTTCACCACGTTGTACATCACGAATTTGTTGGAGTTTTGTTTGCCGTAAATCTCACCTGTGAGAATATCCACGCGCACTCCTTTTCATCAAAATCATATTGATATCATAGCGATATCAATGCTTTTTAACAAGCTGTTTAACTCCTGTGCCTAATTTGAGTAAATTGATGGTAATGCCCTGTGCTGTAAGCGGCTCTTGTCACGATTTGTCTTTTATGAATTCAAGCAGATCTTTCATATTCATGGGCTTGCCGAATAGATAGCCTTGCATCTGGTCGCAGCCAATGGCGGCCAGAAAGCTTTTCTGGCTTTCGGTTTCCACACCTTCGGCGATTACTTTCAACCCAAGATTCTTGCCCAAGGCCACAATGGCTCTCAATATTGCCTGGTTCGTTATATCATCCTCGAGGTTCTTGACGAAGCTCTGATCAATCTTGAGATGGTCGATCGGAAAGTTTTTCAGATAACTCATGCTCGAATAACCGGTGCCGAAATCATCAATCGCCAGTTTGATGCCGACCGACTTGAGGCGCTTTAGAATGTCGATAAACCTGGATGGTTGGCGGACTATGGTGCCTTCCGTGATTTCCAGTTCAATCAGGAACGGATTAAGCTTGGATCGTGAGATGGCCTTCTCTATGATTTCAGGAAAATCCGGCTTGTAGAACTGTCGTGGCGAGATATTGATGGCGATCGGCAGGATGTGACCGGTTTTCTGATGTAGATAGACCGATTGCCGACAAGCTTCTTCCAGTACCCATTCACCAATCTGCTCGATCAGTACGCTTTCTTCCGCAATCGGAATGAATTTCTTTGGGGACACCATGCCCTGCATCGAGCTGTGCCAGCGTAACAGTGCTTCCAGACCGGTGATTTTTCCTGAATGGATGCACATCTTGGGTTGAAAATACAACTCGAACTCGTTGTTTTTGATGGCATGCCGCAAGTGATATTCCAGCTCCAGGCGCTCCAGCAGCATGGCATTCAATTCGCGGGTATAAAACTGGAAATTGTTTTTGCCAGCCTGTTTGGCCTTGTACATGGCATTGTCAGCGTGTTTCAGCAGGGTGTCGATATCATGGCCATCCTGAGGGAACATGCTGATCCCCAGGCTACAGGTTACGACGAATTCCCTTGGTTCTATATAGCAGGGCTGAGATACCGTGCTCAGGATACGTTGCAGGGTATGACTTAATGTCTCGATACAATGCAGGTCGGGTAGTAGCAGCACAAATTCGTCACCGCCGGGTCGGGCGACTGTGTCGCTGTCACGTACACAGCTGGATAGGCGTTCTGCCATGGAGATCAGTAATTGATCGCCTACGTGATGTCCCATGCTGTCGTTGATGTCCTTGAATTGATCCAGATCGACGAAGACGACGGCTAACTGGCTTTGGGATCTTTCTGCATTGAGGATCGCCTGGTGCAGGCGGTCCTTGAGCAAGGTGCGGTTCGGCAAGCCTGTAAGATCGTCATGTGTTGCCTGATATTCAATGATGGCCGAATTTTCCTTGCGTTCGGTGATGTCCTCGACAGTTCCTTCGTAATAGAGCAGGTTGCCGTGAGAATCTTTCACTGACCGTGCATTCTCGGAAATCCAGATAACGCTGCCATCACGACGATATACTTGCGACTCGAAGTTGGTGACGCGTCCTCTCAATTTCATCAATTCGGAAAATTCCTTGCGTTTGTTCCTGTCGACATAGAGCTGATTTTCAATATCATTGAGATTGCTGATCAATTCATTGGGTGTCGAGTAACCATATAGCCTGGCAAGGGCAGGGTTGGCGCTCAGGTATCGGCCACCTTCCGTGGTCTGGAAAATCCCTTCCACGGTATTCTCAAAAATACTGCGATAGCGTTTCTCGGCTTCCAGTATGGCCTGTTCACTCTGTTTCCTTACGGTAATGTCCTGGATAAATCCTTCCACTGCTTCTACATCACCGTTGTGATTGGAGATGCCTTTTCCGCGTTCCGATACCCAGCGTACTTCGCCGACGCTATTGATAATACGGTATTCAATGTCGAACGACTGATTAAGACTGATGGCGTCAAGAATTGAGTCTCGAACATGCTGGCGATCGTCGGCAAAAGTGATTTCTTCGTAGCTGATGAGTCCATGCTGCATCAAATCTTCCGGCTGATAACCGGTGAGGGCGAGGCATCCTTCACTGATGTAAAGCATGGTCCATCTTGTATCCAGCAGACAGCAATAGGCCATGCCATCAAGATTGTGCAACAGGGAGTTGAGTATGTGTTCTCTGTTCTCTAGCCAGTCACGAATGAAGTGACTGGCCTCATCTGGATACTGCTTCTGTTTCTGAATTCTGAGCATTAATTCAAATCGTTTCTCTGGAGGTTGGTTTTTGTCGCCAACGACACGAAGCAATCATCAAGCCAGATTTTTGTATGTAAATTAATATGATATAAAACAGACAGATAATTTAATTCATTCAGATGTGGATAGTGCAGATAAAAAAAGCGCCCTGAATCAGGGCGCTATTGGCGCTCAACATGGTGCATTATTTTTTTCTTAATGCGATATGGGATTGAATCAATGCTCTGGCCTGATGTCGGAATCGGCTGCCATGGATGTCCTTGACCCACATGTGAAGCAAGCCGGTAAAGAACAGATTGGTGTCCTGCGCCAATTGATCTGGGTCCAAGCCATCTCTCAGGTGTCCCTTGCTCTTTGCGCGTCCATAAACGAGGGCTACTTTTTCTGTAATGCCTGAGCAGTTGGAAAGTATTTGTTGCAGAACATCTGCGAGTTCGTCGACATACTCGCATTTGATCATCATGATTTCATAAATCTGTCGCGTCTCAATGCTATCTTCAAGTGTTTGTATGGTGCTGTAGAGAAAGTTTTCGATGCGGGTGAGAGGTGGTTCTGAGCCCTCTACCAACAACGTGTCATCCATGCGGTCGATCAGTGGCAGAAATACCTGTTCACGCATTGCATGAAACAACTCGGTCTTGTTCTTGAAATGCCAGTAGACGGCTCCCCGGGTGACATTGGCCTGGGTCGCGATGTGTTCCATGGTAGTGCGGCTGACGCCACGCACCAGAAATACTTCGCGAGCGGCATGGATAATGCTCTGGCGGGTTAATTCGGCATCTTCTTTGGTTTTTCGAACCATGTGCTGGTGCTCTCATAAAAAATATTGAATTGGGTATTTACATACATCCCTGACTGTATATAATTTACAGTCACTCTTGAATGTAAGCAAGTGATATCTGCAACAATACCAATTAATAACCGGAGCTACACGATGCGCAGCCTTGATTTTTCCAGCCAAAATTTCCACCGATATCGATATGTGATGATTAATACGGTGGTTTTGACCATCATGCTGGTTACTCTGGCAGCATGCGGCAAAGGTGATGCTCCGGATGGGCAGGCGCCGGGCGGCATGATGGCAATGCCGGTGACCGTTGTCGAAGTGCAGTCTGCTACCGCTCCAATTAGTGCTGAGGCAGTCGCCCAGACTGAAGGTGCAAAAGAGGTCGAGATAAGGGCGCGCGTAGGAGGTATCCTGCTGAAGCGTCTCTATGAAGAGGGAGCTCCGGTCAAGGCTGGCCAGCCAATGTTTCTGATCGACCCTGTGCCTTATGAAATTGCCCTGGCTCAGGCACGTGCGCAATTGGCACAGCAGCAGGCGCTGATAGATCAGGCCAAGCGTGAACAGGAGCGACTCAAGGGCTTGCTGGCAAGTCAGTCAATCAGTCAGCGCGAGTATGATAATGCGGTCTCTGATGAAGCTGTCGCCAGAGCAGGTTTGCAACAGGCGCAGGCCAATCTGCGCGAAGCGGAACTCAATCTTTCTTACACCACGGTCACTGCCCCTGTGAGCGGCATCTCAGGTCGTTTCCAGTATTCCGAGGGTGCCTTGATCTCAGCCAACACCAGCTTGCTGACAACAATTGTGCAGTTGTCGCCAATTTGGGTGCGTTTCAGCTTCTCCGATAATGAGCTTGCACAATTGGGTGGTCGTTTGACCGAGCAGAATGTCAAACACGTTACTTTGATTCTGCCTGATGGCACTGAATACCAGCAAAAGGGTAAATTGAATTTTGCCGCCAGCCAGATCGATCCGTTGTTGGGCACGCAGCAATTAAGGGCTACGTTCGAGAACAATGAGCAGGTATTGCTTCCTGGCCAATTTGTCCGTGCCAGAGTCACGACCGGCCAGCGCGATGGTGTTTTCCTCTTGCCACAGACCGCTATCAGCAGCTCCGATCAGGGCAGGTTCGTCTATGTCGTCAACGAGAAAAATGAGGCGACGGTACGCCCGGTTGTGGTGGGCGATTGGGTCGGCAAGGACTGGATTGTGCTGGAAGGGCTGAATGCCGGCGACAAGGTCATTATTGATAACATTATCAAATTGCGTCCGGGTGCTGTCGTTGCTCCCAATATCGCTGGAGAAAAATCTGGAGGTGCTCCGGCGCCGAATGCAACAGAAGCGGCGCCAGAGAAGTCTTCCGGGCTTTTGTCTACCAAACAGGCTTAAGCCGGAGCTATCATGACCAGATTTTTTATTACACGACCGATTTTCGCTTCGGTGCTTTCCATCGTCATTGTGCTGGCAGGTCTGGCAGCGGCGATGAAGCTGCCGATTGCGCAATACCCACAGATTGCGCCACCGACCGTGATGATCACAGCCTCCTATCCCGGGGCCAGTGCAGAAACCCTGTCCAGGACGGTGGCGGCACCCATCGAAGAGCAATTGAGTGGTGTCGAGAATCTGCTGTACTTCAATTCCAGTGCTGACTCCAGCGGCACTCTGACAATTACCGCCACATTTGAGGTCGGTACTGATGCGGACCAGGCAACTTTTAACGTTAGTAACCGGGTCAATATTGCCTTGCCCAGATTGCCGGACGATGTCCGCCGCAATGGCCTTGTGGTGCAGAAACGTTCCAACGATCTCCTGCTGGTGGCCATGCTGACTTCACCGGATGGAACCTTCGATCCGCTTTATCTTAGCAACTATGCCACACTAAATGTGCTGGACGAATTGAAGCGTATTCAGGGCGTTGGGGATGCGACCGTGTTCGGTGCGCAGGATTACTCCATGCGTATCTGGTTGCGCCCCGACAAGATGGCACAGCTCGGGGTGACAACTTCGGATATTTCGAGCGCCATTCAGGCACAGAATGCGCAGTATGCAGCCGGCAAGATCGGTCAGGATCCTTCACCCAGCGATCAGCAGATAGTTTATACCGTGACGGCGAAGGGCCGGTTGCTCGACCCGGCGGAATTCGGCAACATCATTTTGCGGGCCGATGGGCCGCGTGGTGTGTTGTATCTGAAAGATGTCGCCCGCGTTGAGCTGGGCTCCCAGAATTACAACATCCGGACTACATTGAACGGCAAACCTGGCGTCGCGATAGGTACTTTCCTGCAGACCGGAGCCAATGCGCTGGATACCGCTGATGCAATCAAGAGCAAGATGGAGGAACTGAAGAAACGATTCCCTGCTGGCATGGATTACGCCGTTCCTTATGACACGAGTGACTTTGTGAAGTCCTCTATCGGAGAAGTGCTTAAAACCCTGGGTGAGGCCATGATCCTGGTGATCCTGGTGGTATTCCTGTTCCTGCAAAGCGGACGCGCAACCTTGATTCCAATTATCGCCGTGCCAATTTCACTGATTGGTACCTTTGCCGGTCTGTGGATGTTCGGATTCTCCATCAATACGCTGACGCTTTTTGCCATGGTGCTCTCTATCGGTATCGTCGTCGATGATGCGATTGTGGTACTGGAGAATGTTGAGCGTTTGATGAAGGAAGAGAAATTGTCGCCACTTAATGCGGCAATTAAATCCATGCAACAGGTCTCCAGCGCTGTTGTAGCGATTGTGCTGGTTCTCTGCGCTGTGTTTGTGCCGGTGGCTTTTTTAGGAGGTATTGCCGGTGAACTATACCGGCAGTTTGCCGTGACAGTTGCGGTTGCCGTCGTGTTGTCCGGCGTCGTCGCCCTGACTCTGACACCTGCTTTGTGCGCTTTGTTGCTCAAGCATGTCCATGGCGAATCAAGGTTTTTTGCGCCTTTTAACCGCTTTTTTGAGGGATTGACGCATTTCTATACCGGCATCGTTGGCCTCACGCTACGACACATGATCATCGGCACGATCGCTTTCGTTGGCATTATCGGGGTGGTCGTCTATTTGCTAAAAGCCGTGCCTGGCAGTTTTGTTCCACCTGAAGATCAGGGTTATGTGATTACTGCGTTTGTTCTGCCGGATGGTGCAACGCTTAATCGCACCGCCAAGACCACGGAAGCGGTGCGCGCCGAGATCGCCAAGGATCCGGCGGTCGCAACCCAGTTCATCATCAATGGTATGGACCTGATTGGCGGGGGTAACAAGACTAGTGCCGGCACCATGTTTGTCCGCCTGAAAGACTGGGATGAACGTACGGCGACGGCAGATGATGTCGTCAAGAAATTGTTCGGGCTGGGCATGAGCCAACCCGATGGCCTGGCTTTTGCATTCAATCCTCCAGCGATTCGCGGGCTGGGTAGCTCTGGCGGTTTTGAGCTGTACATTCAGGCACGCGGTGATTCCGATGCAGCGCGTTTATCCAGTGTGACCAACAGTTTTGTCGATGCGCTGATGAAAGAGCCTATGCTGACCGGCATCAACACTTTCTTCCGCCCGACTGTGCCGCAGCTCTATATCGAAGTGGATGAGGCCAAGGCGTTGTCGCAAGGTGTACCGATCGCTGACATTTATGCAACCTTGCAGACCACGATGGGCTCGCTTTACGTCAACGATTTTAATCGCTCGGGCCGTACCTACCGCGTGCAATTGCAGGCGGAGCCGGAGTTCCGCATGAAGCCGGATGATCTGGGCAAGGTCTATGTGCGATCGGACAGCGGCATGATGGTGCCAATGTCTGCGCTGAGCAAGGTGCACAATATCGTCGGCGCAGAGCAGCTGGAACGGTATAACGGCCTCATGGCGGCCAAGGTACTTGGCAGTGGAGCCCCCGGTGTAAGTTCGGGTGAGGCGATAAATCTGGTGGAGCGGATTGCTGCCCAGAGTTTGCCGGACGATTATCAACTGGCATGGACCGGGCAGGCTTATCAGGAAAAACGCACTGGCTCGGCAGCGATATTCGCCTTTTCCTTCGCCATCATCATGGTATTTCTGATTCTGGCTGCGCAGTTCGAGACCTGGTCACTGCCGTTGGCCGTGATCATGGCCGTGCCTTTTGCTTTGTGTGGAGCCTTGCTGGCCATTTTCTTCAGAGGCATGCCGAACGATATCTACTTTCAGATCGGCCTGATTACGCTGATTGGGCTGGCGGCGAAAAACGCCATTCTGATTGTGGAGTTTGCAACGCAGAAGCTGGAGGAGGGCATGAGTGTCGCAGATGCCGCAATTGAAGCTGCAAGACTGCGTTTCCGCCCGATCGTCATGACTTCCATGGCATTCGTGCTGGGTATCGTGCCACTGGTGATTGCTACCGGAGCCGGTTCTGCAGCGCGTCGCTCAATGGGTACTGGTGTCTTCGGTGGCATGTTGATGGCGACTTTTATTGCAACAATCTTTATACCGCTGTTCTTTGTCTGGCTGACTCGCAAGCATGGGCAGATTGCCAGACACAATGAGCAGCTAGGAAATACCGAAAAGGAAATGGCATGAAGCCAGGAATGAAAATCATCGGTGGCCTGTTGCTGACTGCATTACTGCCGGGGTGCATGTTGATGGGGCCGGATTATCAGCGCCCGACGTTTTCTCTGCCTGCGATATTCAGTAGTGATGATGTCGCAGCAGCAGATCAGGCACCAATATCTGCCGAGAGTCCATGGTGGGAACTGTATCAGGACCCGGTTCTGAATGATCTGGTTGCTCAGGCGTTGGAAAACAATACAGATATCAAGATTGCAGTAGCGCGCATCGAAGAGGCCGATGCCTTTTTGCGTGAGGTAGGGGCAGCCCTGTTCCCGCAAGTTGATCTTGATGCTGCTGGTAGCCGTTCACGCATTACGCAGCGTGGCGCCAATCCGCTGAACGGTGCGAATCCGATACGTGAAAATTACACCATTCGCCTGGGAGCTTCATATGAACTGGATTTCTGGGGCAAGTTACGCCGTGCCAAGGAGTCGGCCAGAGCCCAGACAATGGCCTCCCGTTATGCGAGAGATACGGTTGCATTGTCTTTGTCAGGTCTGGTGGTCAGTAATTATCTGCAACTGCGCAGCCTGGAATCACAAATCACCCTGTCGGAAGATAGTCTGAGAACGCGGGATGAAAGTCTGGCATTGACCAGAAAACGTCTCGAAGGCGGAGTTTCTTCGGCGCTGGACGTGTATCAGGCAGAGGTTGCCAGCTCCAATCTGGCAGCGCAGATTGTTGAGCTGAAAAGACTGCGTGCAGTCAGCCAGCATCAGCTGGCTGTGCTGACAGGTAAGCTTGATTTGAGTTTGCCAGCAGGCGATATCAGTCAATTGCCGCTGCCGCCATTGCCACCAGCCGGTTTGCCCTCCAACCTGCTCGAGGCACGACCTGATGTGCGGCAGGCCGAGCAGGAGCTGGTAGCGCAGAATGCCAATATTGGCGTCGCAAAGGCGGCACTGTTTCCCACAATCTCGCTTACAGCCACTTATGGCGGGGAGAGTGCGGAACTGAGCGATGTGCTGAAATCAGCTGCTCGTATCTGGAGCGGTGGGCTTGGGTTGAATCTGCCCATTTTCAATGCCGGTCGTCTCTCTGCCAAGGTGGACCAGGCAACTGCGCAGCAAAAACAAACACTGGCGGCGTATGAGGCAAGTGTACGTACGGCTTTTCAGGAAGTGAATGATGCGCTGGTGACTGTGCGGCAGAATGCGGAGCGTGAAGTGCTGCTCGATAGCAGCAGGCAGGCCGCGAAAAAAGCCCTGGATATCTCTGATAACCGATATAAATCAGGTTATTCAGCCTATATTGATGTGCTGGATTCCCAACGGGTTTATAACGATGCGGCGATTGCCTACATCCAGAGCCGCCAGGCTCGACTGATCGCAAGCGTCGATCTTTTCAAGGCATTGGGTGGCGGCTGGCAAGATCAATATTAGCGTGCCAAACCTCCGGTCGGTTTGTGAGTCTCCTGCTATTTGCAAATCGGCTGGTCTATCGTTCCAGATAATTGATCCTGACCTGAATCCAGTCATCTCTGGACTCTATTGGAGAGCCAAGTTGCACCAGCGATTTCTGACTTTGCAGGAACAGCTGATAAATTCCGTGCTCCAGATACTCGATTCTCGGCAACAGAAACGTCGGGCTGTCTGAGTGGTCGGGTTCTGCCGACAGGAAAATCGCAGGGAATTTAAGCACTTGGTCTGATGCGTCATCGATGCCACTGGAGTTTTCGGTTTTAAGGCCGGCATGGCAAAGTTGTACCCAAGTGGCCTGTCTGCCAAGGATTTTGATGCCGATATGATTGTCGCCCTTGGCCGGTTTATTGATGCTTCTGATATTGCCGATAATCAGCCGTTCTGGCTGATCTTCAACGGCCAGGCCAACCAGTTTTCCGAGCTTGAGCGTGGATGGCGGTTCGTCGCTGAAAATGACGCCATAACCGCTGCTACTCTCGTCGCTGATCATCCAGCGCTCTTTGGTCAGATTTTCGTAAAGTACCGATGGTGCAGTTCTGATGCGGTTGTGTATTGCCATTCTGTCATCAAGGCTGTTTTCAGATTGTTCCTGCGGCGCCAGATACAGATTTTTCGTGGCAGATTTCAGTTGATTGCAGACATCCTGAAAACCATAGCTGACAATCACATGCTTGATGACCTTTTGCCGCTCTTCAGAGCGCCGCTGGCGTGTATAGGCATGTCTGGACCATTCCAATCGCAACAGAGTAAGTATCTCCAGCAATTCACTGCTACTGCCAATTGACTCCAGGTCATGCGGAAGGTCCCTGTCCAGTGCTTCGATATCAGCATCTATTCTGGCTGAGAGCTGTTCGATGCCCCAATACCGGCAGCTGGTATGCGGTTCGAACAGGCGGATACGCTTGGCGCCTTGATCCTGGGTCAGGTCAACGTAAAAGAGATGTTTGTGCTCGTCGTAATGCTTGCTGACCTGACTCCATGGAATCAGTTTCTCCAGCAGCAAGGCCGTTTTTTCCACTTTTTGTTTGCTCAAGCTAGAACTGCTCAGGCTGTCCAGCATACAAGCTTGGATGAAAGACGCTGCCAGATGGGTTTCCGCTTCATCCTTGTACAGGTTGACCGTGATATCCAGCAGGGACTCTTGTTCCAGAATACGGTATAAATCGAAAATCTCCGACCATGTCATATCGGCGACTGATTGTTGCCGGTAATAGCGCCATCTGGCCATGGAATAGGCAGCCTTGAGGGCTCTGCCAAGAATCACTGGCAGTCTGTTATAGGTGAAGATAATGTCACCGCCGGTATCCAGAAAGCGGTCGATGAAACTGCGATAACCGACGAAAATCTGCCGATGATAAAAGTACATTGTACTGGCGGTGTGGTTTTCCAGTTCCGGCCGAATATTCTCGAAGTCTACAAATTGCCGGGTAATTTTCAGTACGCGCTGACGGTTTTCCGTGTCCGTGGCCAATAACATACGTAATCGATCGGCCTCATTAATCGCGTCGTCGGTGAAACAGTCTTTCAGCTTCCGGGTTGAATTCTCGATGGCTGTAATGTCGTCAAGCTTGGTCAGGTCGTTCAACCAGGACAAGTCTGCTGCATTTGTCTTTGTATTTTTTCCAATCAGTTTGCCGAGTAATGATTTCATGCATACCACCCAGTTCGAAAATAGATAGTTATTGAGTAGCGAAATTCATACCATTGGCCCAGGCTGGTAATATTAATTACAAATGTATGATTTTTAAATAAATTTAATTAAAAACCAGGGGACATTTGCCAGCGTTGACTAGTGATTGTGTCAAAAAATAGGCAACTCTGTATGCGGCTGTCGATATTCTGACTATGTGCGGCGTCAGCAAGGGTTCGCATGGTAAAATCGATTTTTGCTTTTTAACTGCTGATTTATGACCATACGTACACGTTTCGCTCCCAGCCCCACAGGATTTCTTCACATTGGCGGCGCCCGTACGGCGCTGTTTTCCTGGGCTTACGCCCGCAAGCATCACGGCCAGTTCATTTTGCGCATCGAAGATACCGATGTTGAACGTTCAACACCGGAAGCCGTGCAAGCCATTCTGGATGGTATGCAGTGGCTGGGCCTGGATTGGGATGAAGGTCCTTTTTACCAGATGCAACGCATGGATCGCTACAAAGAGATCATCAGGCAGATGCTGGATGAGGGTACTGCCTATTATTGTTACAGCAGCAGGGAAGAACTGGATGCCATGCGTGAACAGCAAATGCAGGCAGGTTTGAAGCCGCGTTACGATGGCCGCTGGCGGCCGGAAGAGGGTAAGATTTTGCCCCCGAAGCCGGAGAATATTCCGCCGGTCGTGCGCTTCAGGAATCCACCCAGCGGTACGGTGGCGTGGGATGATCTGGTCAAGGGGCGCATCGAGATTTCCAATACGGAACTGGATGATCTGATCATTGCCCGTGCGGACGGTACACCGACCTACAACTTCTGTGTGGTCGTGGATGATTGGGACATGAATATCACGCATGTGCTGCGCGGTGACGACCACGTTAATAACACCCCACGTCAGATCAATCTGCTCAGAGCGTTGGGTGCCAATGTGCCGCAATACGCCCATCTTTCCATGATCCTTGGCGACGACGGGCAGAAACTGTCCAAGCGTCATGGTGCCGTCAGTGTCATGCAATACCATGGGGATGGTTATCTGCCGGAAGCCGTGCTTAACTATCTGGCTAGGCTTGGCTGGTCGCATGGCGACGACGAGGTGTTTGACGGCAGGCAGTTTTGTCAGTGGTTTGATCTGGATCACATCACGCCTTCTGCGGCACAGTTCAATACGGAAAAACTGCGCTGGCTGAATGCGCATTACATCAAGCAGGCTGACCTGGCGCATCTTGCAGCCGATATCCGGCAGCGTCTGGAGGATCGTGGAGTAGCGGTCAGCGAGCACCCGGAACTGCGGTCGGTGATCGAGCTTTATCGCGAGCGTGTGCATACGCTCAATGAATTGGCGGATGCAATTGCGTATTTTTATCACAAGCCGGTCATGGATGCTGCGGCCAGGGAGAAACATCTGACACTTGAGATCGTGCCGGTTATTCAGGCCTTGACTGAACAGTTGGCCGGCATCGACTGGACGTCCGAACAGATTCATGCGGCAATTGATCATGCCGTGCAATCGAATGGACTCAAGTTCCCCAAGGTGGCTATGCCACTACGCGTGTTGCTTACCGGTGGTGCGCAGTCTCCAAGCATTGATGCGGTGATGGCCTTGCTTGGCAAGAATGAGGTGCTGGCCCGCATTCATGAGGGACTGTGAAATTTTTCTGAAAAAATTTCACAGTAACGAGAACGAAACAATAGGGGTTCAGGTCAATCGATTACGTTTAATCACTTGAATTTAATTTAATTCCACCTAATATAGAAACTGTGTCTTACCTACAAGACCTCCAAGAAAAGGACATATAAATGAACGCAAAAGGGCAGACGCTACAAGACCCGTTTTTGAATGCTCTCCGCAAGGAGCATGTTCCCGTCTCCATCTACCTCGTCAATGGCATCAAGCTGCAAGGGCAGGTCGATTCATTTGATCAGTATGTCATCCTGCTGAAGAACACCGTGACGCAAATGGTTTACAAGCACGCCATCTCTACGATTGTGCCGGCGCGCGCTGTATCTTTGACCTCTGCACACGCTGAGCAGTAAGTGCTGCTGACCGGGATTTCGCACATATTGGTACATATGTTGGATAAGCATGTTTGATCGTCCCAGTGGCGGCGATAGCGCGGTTCTGGTTAGTCAGGATTTCGGTGAAGCGGACTACGCAGAAAGTTTGCAGGAGCTGCGTCAGCTCGCAATTAGCGCCGGAATGGAGATCAAGGCCACAGTAGAGGGGCGTCGGCCCAAGCCGGATGCCAAGTATTTCATCGGTTCCGGCAAGGCGGAAGAGCTGGCAGAAACCATCAAGTCCACTGAAGCGCGTGTGGCGGTGTTCAATCATGACCTCAGCCCGTCGCAGCAGCGAAATCTTGAGCAGCTGCTCGAGTGCAGGGTGGTCGATCGTACCGGCCTGATCCTGGATATTTTTGCATTGCGTGCCAAAAGTCATGAGGGCAAGCTGCAGGTTGAGCTGGCTTTGCTGGAGCATTTGTCGACACGGCTGGTAAAAGGCTGGACCCACCTTGAGCGTCAAAAAGGCGGTATCGGCATGCGCGGTGGTCCAGGTGAGACGCAACTTGAGCTGGACAGGCGCATGTTGCGGGTCCGCATAAAATCGCTGCGCGAGAAGCTTCTCAAACTCAAAAAGACCCGAGGATTGCAGCGTCGTGCGCGCAAGCGTTCCAATGTGTTGTCGGTTTCGCTGGTTGGCTATACCAATGCCGGCAAATCAACATTGTTCAATCGCCTGACACAGTCGGGCGTATATGCGGCGGACCAGCTGTTTGCAACACTGGATACGACTTCTCGCAAACTTTACATTCCTGAATGCGGTCCTATCGTGCTGTCTGACACGGTGGGTTTCATCAAGCACCTGCCGCATGCCTTGGTTGAGGCTTTCGGCGCGACGCTTGAAGAGGCAGTGCAGGCCGATCTGCTTCTGCATGTTGTAGATGCTGCCAGTCCCAATCGGGATGAGCAGATAGCTCAGGTTAATCTGGTGCTGAATGAGATCGGAGCGGCAGATGTCCGGCAAGTGCTGGTGCTCAACCAGATTGATCGTCTGGGCATGGAGGCGGGGCTTGAGCGTGATGAATATGGTAGAATCCGTACAGTAAGAATTTCCGCAATGACTGGTGCAGGAATTGATCTGGTCAAGATGGTCATGATCGAGCACCAGCAATCGATCGCAAAAAAAATGTCAGAATTTACTGACGCCGCAGGTACCAAGGCGTCTGAGAATGTCGCTCGTGTTGAGTAAATTAATTAATGGTTTTGGAGTAATGTATGGCAAATGATCCCGGTTGGGGTAACCGCAACAGTGGCGGCCCGCCTGATTTGGACGAAGTCCTGCGTGATCTTGGACGTAAATTCAATGGTTTGTTCGGCAGATCCGGCAAGGGTGGCGATTCGGCGCCGGGCGGCAATGCAGGCACTGCCCCGGTTTTGCCGATTGTCGGTCTGATCGCGCTGATCTGGCTTGCTACCGGCTTCTATATTGTGGATCAGGGTTCCCGTGGCGTGGTGCTGCAGTTTGGCAAGCATGTGGAAACCACCATGCCCGGTCCGCGTTGGCACATACCGTATCCGATTGAAAGTGTTACGGTCGTCAATATGCAGCAGGTGCGTACCATCGAAGTCGGCTATCGGACAGCAGAGGGCAGCTCCGCCCGCAGCAAGGAATTGCGCGAGTCATTGATGCTCACTGACGATGAAAATATCATCGATTTGCAGTTTGCTGTCCAATACAACCTGAAGGATGTTGAAGAGACCCTGTTTAACAACCGTAATACCGAAAGTTATGTGCGCGGTGTGGCAGAGACCGCTATCCGTGAGATTGTAGGTAAATCCAAGATGGATTTTGTGTTGTATGAAGGCCGCGAAGAAATTGCCGTGCTTGCGCGAGACCTGATGCAGGGTATTCTCGATCGCTACAAGACCGGCATCAACGTCGTCAGTGTGACCATGCAGAATGCACAACCACCTGAGCAGGTGCAAGCAGCCTTCGATGATGCAGTGAAGGCCGGACAGGATCTTGAACGTCAGAAAAATGAAGGTCAGGCTTATGCCAATGACATCATTCCCAAGGCCAGAGGTACCGCTTCGCGCTTGCTGGAAGAGGCTGCAGGTTACAAGGCGCGGATTGAAAGCGAGGCTACAGGTAATGCCAGCCGCTTCGAACAGATCCTGACGCAGTATCAGCGTGCACCGGAAGTGACACGTCAACGTCTCTACCTTGACGCACAGGAGCAGATTCTCTCCAGTGTCAGCAAGGTGGTCGTAGACCAGAAGGGTGGCAACAGCCTGCTTTATCTGCCGCTGGACAAGCTGCTTTCAGCGACGGGCGCGACGACGTTGCCGCAACAGGGCAGCGCACCGGTTTCTGCTCAATCCGCAGCCCAGGTTGAACTTGAAGCCCAGCGCACACGTGATGCATTCCGCAGCCGTGAACGCGAAACCAGATAAGGAATTGCGAGAATAAATGATGAGTAATCCCCTGTTGAAAAATCTTGGTACCGTGCTGCTTGGCCTGGTTGTGACTTTGCTGCTGGTCAGTTTCTCGGCATTTACGGTGGATCAGCGTGAACATGCGCTGGTCTTCCGTCTCGGCAAGATAGTGGCCGTCAAGAAGGAACCAGGTCTGTATTTCAAGGTGCCGCTGGTTGATAACGTTCGTTATTTCGACAATCGTATCCTGACTCTGGATTCTGCCGATACTGATCGCTTCATTACCAGTGAGAAGAAAAACGTGCTGGTCGATTCTTTCGTCAAATGGCGTATTATCGATCCCGAGAAATATTATGTATCTGTACGTGGCGATGAGCTGCAGGCAGAGCGTCGTCTGTCCCAGACCGTGAATGATGGTCTGCGTGCCGAATTTGGTAAGCGCACAATTAACGACGTGGTTTCAGGGGAGCGTTCCAAGATCATGGATATCCTGCGCGAACGCGCAGACCGCGATTCACGTCAGATCGGGATACAGGTGCTGGATGTGCGTCTGCGTCGTGTGGATTTGCCGCAGGAAGTCAGCGAGTCGGTCTATCAGCGTATGGAAGCCGAGCGTAAGCGGGTAGCCAATGAACTGCGTTCTGAAGGTGCCGGTGCAGCAGAGAAGATTCGTGCGGATGCTGACAAGCAGCGTGAAATCATTATCGCTGAAGCATTCATGGAAGCGCAGCGTGTCAAGGGTGCCGGCGATGCCAAGGCTTCCGAGATCTACGCGCGGGCCTATAGCAAGAACCCCGAGTTCTATGCCTTCTATCGTAGTCTTGAAGCCTATCGCAACAGCTTCAGCGAGAAGAGTGACGTACTGGTACTGGAGCCGAATTCCGACTTCTTCAAGTACATGCGTGATTCATCAGGCCGCAAGTAGTACCAAGAGGCTGGCATGACCACAACACTGATCATGGCGTTCGGCCTGATGCTGGTGCTGGAAGGGGTGCTGCCACTGGTGGCACCTCAGGTTTGGCGTGATACCTTCCGGCGCATGATCGAACTGAATGATGGTCAGTTGCGCTTTGCCGGCCTGCTATCCATGGCGATTGGCCTGCTGGTCGTGCTGGTGGTCAAATAAGGCTTCATCGACTATTCTCCAACCATCTGATAACTGATAATCTGCTTTTCTATGCGTAATTGGCTACTCCCGGAATATATTGAAGACGTGCTGCCTGCAGAGGCCGCCCGCATAGAGACACTACGCCGTCGCCTGCTGGATCTGTTCAGCGTGCATGGCTATGAATATGTGATTCCACCCATGTTGGAGTATCTGGAGTCACTGATTACAGGTGTCGGGCATGATCTCGATCTGGCGACCTTCAAGGTCGTCGATCAGCTGACAGGGCGTCTTATGGGTGTGCGAGCTGACACCACTCCGCAAGCTGCGAGAATCGATGCGCATATGCTGAACCGTCAGGGTGTTACCCGTTTGTGCTATGCCGGCAGTGTGCTGAAAACCAATCCGGATGGTTTGGCACAGACGCGAGAGCCATTGCAGGTGGGTGCGGAGCTCTTTGGACATGCCGGAGTGGAGAGCGATGTTGAGATCCAGCGTCTGATGGTCAAGTCCTTGCAGGCGATGGGTGTGCAGTCGCTGCATATCGACTTCAGTCACGTCGGTATTTTTGGCTGCCTGGTAAATCAGAACAAGCTTTCCGACAAGCTTGAACAGGCCTTGTACGCTGCCTTGCAGAGCAAGGATCAATCGGCGGTCAAGGAATTGAGTGCCGGTCTTGATGTTACAACTCGTGATGCATTGTGCAGTTTGACCCGGCTTAACGGTGGTATCGAGATACTGGAGCAGGCTGGGCAGGTGCTACCTGCTCACCCGGAGATACGTCAGGCATTGAACGATTTGCGCCACGTTGGAGTGCAACTGGCCGATTTGGGGGTAGATGTCTGTTTCGATCTGTCTGAGCTGCGCGGCTATCACTATCACAGTGGGATTGTATTTGCAGCCTACGCACAGGGATATGCAGGCCCACTCGCTCTGGGTGGACGTTATGACGAAGTCGGCCAGGCCTTTGGTCGCGCCAGGCCGGCAACCGGCTTCAGTCTGGACCTGCGGGGCGTAGTCACGGCTTTGCCGCCGGCAGAGAAAACCAGGGCGATATTCGCTCCCTGCGATGTCGATTCCGGATTGCAGCAGGCAATCGAGGCCTTGCGTGCTGATGGACAGATTGTCATTCAAGAGCTGCCGGGACATGAGCAGCACAGGGCGGAGCTTGGTTGTGACCGGAAACTGGAAAAACAGGGAACGCAGTGGCAGGTGGTCGCGGCACCGGAACTACTGAATTAAATTAGAAAAGTATCAGGTAAATCATGGTGAAAAACGTAGTAGTGATTGGTACCCAATGGGGAGATGAAGGCAAGGGTAAGATCGTTGATTGGCTGACCGATCATGCGCAAGGCGTCGTGCGGTTTCAGGGCGGCCATAACGCCGGCCACACGCTGGTCATTGGTCAGGGCGCAGCACAGCGCGAATACAAACTTAACCTCGTACCTTCCGGTATCGTTCGTGATGGTATCAAATGCTATATCGGCAATGGTGTGGTGCTGGATGTCAGCCATCTGCTGGATGAAATCAAGGGTCTGGAGAAAGAGGGCATTCAGGTTCGCAATCGCCTGAAGGTCAGCCCGGGTTGCCCTTTGATTCTCGACTGCCATATCAAGCTGGACAAGGCGCGTGAAGCTGCGAGGGGTGTCGACAAGAAGATCGGCACGACAGGCAAGGGCATAGGCCCCACTTACGAAGACAAGGTGGCGCGCCGTGCCTTACGCGTCTATGACCTGTTCTATCCGGAGCGTTTTGCTGAAAAATTGAAGGAAGTATTTGATTATCACAATTTCGTGCTGGTCAATTACCTAAATGCCGAACCTGCAGATTATGATGCGCAATTGGCTAAATGTATGGCGCAGGTGGAAGAGCTTCGCCCCATGGTGGCAGATATTTCGGCAGAGCTTTATGCCGCAAATGATGCAGGAGAAAGGCTTCTGTTCGAAGGGGCACAAGGTACACTGCTTGATGTCGACCACGGTACCTATCCCTATGTGACTTCTTCCAACTGTGTATCCGGTCAGGCTGCCGCAGGTACTGGCGTGGGTCCGCAGATGCTGCATTATGTGCTGGGTATCACCAAAGCCTACACCACACGTGTCGGCGGTGGCCCATTCCCCAGCGAACTGGATATCGAGACCATCGATCTTCCCGGTTATCAGATGTCGAACAAGGGGCGTGAGATCGGCACGGTAACCAAGCGCAAGCGTCGTTGCGGCTGGTTTGATGCTGCAGCCTTGCGCCGCTCAGCAAAGATCAACGGTTTGACCGGTTTGTGTATCACCAAGCTGGATGTGCTGGATGGCATTGCCGAACTGGATATTTGTACCGGATATGAACTGGATGGCAAGCTGGTTGACATGCTGCCTGTAGGTGCGGACGATGTCGCTCGTTGCGAGCCGGTTTACGAGACATTGCCCGGCTGGAGCGAGAGCACTTTTGGCATCAGCCGCTGGGAAGACCTGCCTGAGAACGCACAGGTTTATTTAAAACGCCTCGAGGCGCTATGCGGTGTGCCGGTCGATATTGTTTCCACTGGCCCCGAGCGTGATGAAACCATAGTGTTGCGTCATCCTTTCGGAGTCTGAGTCTTGGCCAACGAGGAAAAACGCCTGGCCTGGGCGCTGACCGGTTCCGGTCATTATCTGCGTGAATGCCTGGATATCATCAGCAGTCTGGAGAATGTCGACCTGTTCCTGAGCAAGGCTGCGGCCGAGATTCTGCAGCAGTACGGCTACAAGCATAATGTCGGTCGTGTTTTTCAGGACAAGACCGCGAGCAGCGTGCCGGTTGAGCTGTTCTATCAGGGCAAATACCACACGCTGGTGATCGCGCCGACCAGTTCCAACACGGTGGCGAAAATGGTCGCAGGCATCTCCGATAATCTGGTGACCAATCTCTATGCACAGGCTGGGAAAACTCGTTTGCCGAGCATTGTTTTCGCCTGTGATACCGAGCCTGAACTTGAATCCGAAGCGCCGCGCGAAAATATCGTCAAGGTCTATCCGCGACGCATCGACCTGCAGAATATGGAAACACTCAAAACCTTTGAGGAAACCACGGTCGTCGGGGACATGCAGCAATTGCAAACCGCCATCCAGGACCGTTTGGCATGTCTGAAAACCTCCTCTTCCTGACCGGAAAACTGGCCGAAAAAAGTCTGCATAAAGTGCTGGCAGGCATACAGGCTGACGACAAGCATCCACAGGATTTCAAATACCGGATTGCTCAGATCGGCGTATCTGTTGCAGCCCTCATGACCCCTGAACTGATTCTGCGCCGCTTGCCGGATGCGGGCGATGCAGACAAGATGGTACTGCCCGGCTTATGCCGTGGCGATCTGACCAAACTGGAAGAAAAGTACGGCATTCCTGTCGAACTCGGGCCTGAAGACCTGAAGGATTTACCGCAATATTTCGGTCGTGGCGGCAAGGAGCCTGATTTGTCCGGATATGACGTCAGCATCTTCGCCGAGATCGTTGAAGCGCCGGACTTGACTGTTGATGCCATCCTTCGACGGGCGGAGCAGTATCGGCAAAAGGGAGCAGATGTCATCGACCTCGGCTGCCTGCCCAACACCCCGTTCCCACATCTCGCCGATGCCATTCGCGCGCTCAAGGCCGCCGGTTTTATGGTCAGCGTCGATTCGCTCAATCAGGATGACCTCTTGCTGGCTGGGCAAAGTGGTGCAGATTATCTGCTCAGCCTGAACGAAAAATCGCTTTGGATTGCGGACGAAGTGGTTTCGACGCCTGTTTTGATCCCGTCTTCACCGGGCAACATGCCGTCACTCTACCGAGCAATTGAGGCAATGCAAAAGTGGGGCAGGCCTTTCATTGCCGATGCTATCCTTGATCCGATTCCTTTCGGTCTGGCCGAGTCCATCGTCAGATATCAGCGGCTACGCAAACGTTACCCCGACATCCAGATCATGATGGGTGTGGGCAATCTGACCGAGCTGACCGATGCTGATACGACCGGCATTAATGCCATTCTGTTCGGCATCATCACGGAACTCGGCATCAATGCCGTACTGGCGACGTCGGTCAGTCCGCATGCGGTCAATGCGATTGCCGAGGCTGACGTGGCGCGGCGCATCATGTATGCAGCGCGGGAAGACCGACGGCTACCGCGTGATTACAGCAATGGACTGCTTGGTCTGCATGACCGGCGGCCTTTTCCTTACACGGATGATGAAGTTGCTGAGTTTGCTGCTGCCATCAAGGATCCCAGCTTTCGCATACAAGTCAGCGAAACCGGCTTGCACGTATACAACCGTGAAGGACATTATCAGGATACCGATCCATTCAAGTTATATCCGCATTTGAAGGTGGATGATGATGCTTCGCATGCGTTTTATCTGGGCGTGGAGCTGGCGCGGGCACAGATCGCCTGGCAGCTGAAAAAACGCTACAAGCAGGATGAGGCGCTTGAGTGGGGCTGCAGTACGGAACATAAGGAAGCGGAAGGGCGGGTCGCCCACCGCGCAGCCTCGCTGAAAGAGAAGCGAGCCAAGAAGGAATAGGATGCATGCCTCTTATCTATGAAACTATCATAACCAGTCTGAATGCTGACGGTCAGCCATATATCGCGCCTTTCGGTATCAGGGAGAGGGGTGATTTGGTCATCATGGCGCCCTTCCGGCCATCCATTACTCTGGACAATATCCTGCTGCATCGTTGTGCCGTCATGAATCTGACCGATGATGTACGTGTCTTTGCCGGGGCGCTGACAGGCCGTCGTGACTGGCCGTCAAGACCGGCAGACAAGGTCTATGGGGCCGTGCTTGAGTCGGCACTGGCACATCGGGAACTGCAATTGCTTGAAGTGCGCGAGGATGCCCAGAGGCCGGAACTGGTTTTCAATGTCGTGCATGAAGCGCAGCACCTGCCATTCCGTGGGTTCAACCGCGCTCAGGCAGCGGTGATCGAACTGGCAGTTCTGGTCAGCCGTTTGCATCTGCTGCCGATTGAAAAGATCGATGTAGAAATGGCTTATCTGAATATTGCCATTGAGAAGACCGCAGGGGAGCGCGAGATGCAGGCCTGGCAATGGCTGGTGGAGCGTGTGGAAAATTTCAAGGCCGAAACGAATCTGGGGAACATGGCGTGACCGGACTACTGATCAGTGTGAGCAATATGCATGAAGCCAAGCTGGCACTTGGTGCTGGCGTCGATATCCTGGATATGAAGAACCCTGCAGCGGGTGCATTAGGGCGCCTGGAATTGACAGATATTGCCGGAATAGTCGCAGCTACAGGAAAAAATTGCGTAACCAGTGCGACAGTTGGTGATTTGCCGATGCAGCCGGATTTGCTGGCGAATGCCGTGCAGGAGGTTATGGCTACCGGTGTTGATATCGTCAAGGTGGGATTTTTTGGCGGCGAACAGTCGGAAGCATGTGCCCGTGAAGTCGGACGGTTCGCAACGGCAGAAGTCCGACTGGTTGCTGTGTTGATGGCAGATATGCAACCGGATTTCAGTCTGATACCAGTACTGAAGGCCGCCGGATTCGATGGCGCCATGCTGGATACTGCAAACAAGAAGAACGGCAGCCTGCTGGATTGCATGGCTGCGCAGGATATTGAGTCATTCTGTGATGTTGCTCAAGCGCAAAAACTATTGACGGGGCTGGCAGGATCGCTTCGGGAAGCGCACATTGCAAAATTACTGGATTTTCGGCCGGATTACTTGGGATTTCGCGGAGCGGTATGTGCGGAATCGAACAGACAAAACGACCTGGATGTGGGCCGGTTGAAATCCATCAGGAGTTTGTTGCATAAATACAACAATGCCCGGCGTGAGGCGCTAATGCACTGATAGTGTTAGGCCTTTGCATTGCATGTGTCATTTGCTTTGCGTATAGTTTGTTCATCAGATGGCCACCAATGGAGTATTAATAATGAAAAAAGATTTGATGAGTCTGGCGATTGCCGGAGTTTTTGGTTTTGGTGTAGCAACTGCTCAAGCAGGTGATGCTTATGAAGGTTCCTGGTACATCGTTCCCGGCGTCAGCTACATGCATACTGACAGCGATCTGGATGCTGATAACGATGCAGGTGGTTTTCTGCGTATCGGTAAGGAATTGAGTGAACACTGGGATGTGCAGATTGGTGCAGGCCATGCACGTGCCGATGAAGACTTGAGTGTTCTTGGTGGCAGCGGAAAATTCAAGCAGACACTGTTCGGTGTTGATGCCCTGTACATGTTCAGTCGTGACAGATTCAGACCGTTCCTGTTGGCTGGTCTGGGTTTGGCTCGTAACAATATTGATTACGATGTCAACGGCGTTGATATCGGCGACAGGAAGACTTCATGGATGGCCAATGTCGGTGTCGGTGCACAGTTCATGTTCACTGAGGCACTTGGCATGCAGGCTGATTTGCGTCATGTCTGGAGCCGCGCAGAAGCTGAAAATAATGCCAAGGCGGTTGGCGATCTCGGCTTCAACGGCACCGAAACCATCGGTAATACTTATTTGAATATTGGTGCCATCTGGAAATTTGGCGCTCCGAAGAAGGTGGCAGCTGTTGAGCCTGAACCATATGTCGCACCGGAGCCCGCACCAGAGCCTGCTCCAGCCCCCAAGGTTTGCAAACCCAAGATTGAGCGCCTTGAACTGTCAGCTGAAGTTCTGTTTGGTTTCGACAAGGATAAACTGAAACCTGAAGGTGTTGCAGTGTTGGACAACGAAGTTATTCCGAAACTGAAGAGTGAGCCGTTCGAAGTTGTGTTCGTGACAGGCCATACCGACATGTTGGGCTCGAATGAGTATAACGATGCCTTGTCCAAGCGCCGTGCCGAACAGGTGACTTCCTACCTGACCAGTCAAGGTATCGACGCCAACCTGATTCGTGCCTATGGCGCTGGCGAATCCACACCACTCGTGATCTGTTCTGAAAAACTGCCACGCAAGGAACTGATTGAGTGCCTGCAACCTAATCGTCGTGTTGAAATTGAAGCTCATCGTGATGATGTGAAGGCATGCGAGTAATCAACGCTTTTAACTTAAAAGCCCCGCATAGCGGGGCTTTTTTATGAACCCTATGACTGAACACCTGAAAAAAGCCGATCTTGCCATTATTGCCAGATGGGTTGCGACCGTCTCTGGCGATGTGCTGGAAAACACCAGTGTCGTTATTGATGCGGGCAGAATTATCGATATCCTGCCTGTTGCGCAGTTGGAAAGCCGCTATCGGCCTGACAGCAGCATCCAACTACCGGAGCATGTGTTGATGCCCGGGCTGATCAACTTGCATACCCACGCCGCCATGTCCTTGTTGCGCGGTTTCGCTGACGACCTGCCATTGATGACCTGGCTTGAGCAGCATATCTGGCCAGCCGAAAAACAGGCCTTATCTGAACGTTTCGTACGGGATGGTACATTGCTGGGCTGCGCGGAGATGCTGGCAGGCGGAGTCACCTGTTTCAGCGATATGTATTTTTATCCGCAGGCTGCGGCGGAGGCAATCATACAATCCGGTATGAGGGCCAATCTAGGTCTGGTCGTGCTGGAGTTTCCGACCGCCTATGCGAGTGATGCCGATGATTATTTGCTCAAGGGGCTGGAAGCCCGTGACAGCTGGCGTAGTAATCCGTTACTGACGACCAGCCTGGCGCCGCATGCACCGTATACGGTTGAGAACCGCAGTTTTGAGAAGATCATGACTTATGCGGAGCAACTGGGTCTGGGGATTCATACCCATCTGCATGAAACTGTCGGTGAAATCGCCCAAAGTCTGGAAAAGTACAAGGTTCGTCCGATTCAACGCCTGGCTCAACTGGGTGTGCTCGGGCCTGGCCTGATTGCTGCGCATTGTGTGCATGTTGATGAGCGGGAAATGGAGTTGCTTGCGGAATTCGGTTGCCATGTCGCTCACTGCCAGACCTCCAATCTCAAGCTGGCCAGCGGCATAGCGCCAATTGTTGATCTGATGCAGCGCGGCGTTGGCGTGGGTATCGGTACCGATGGTGCTGCCAGCAATAACCGTATGGATATATTTGCCGAGATGCGGCTTGCAGCACTGCTTGCCAAGGGCATAACTGGAAATGCAGCAGCGCTGTCTGCCAGGACTGTGCTTGAAATGGCAACGATTAATGCGGCCCGTGCATTGGGTCTGGATGATAAAATAGGTACTATTGAGATAGGTAAGTTTGCCGATCTGACTGCAGTCAGGATTGCTGATCCCGAGTTGCTTCCATGTTTCGACCCGATTTCTCATCTTGTTTATGTGACTGGCCGTGAGCATGTGACCCATACCTGGGTTGCCGGTGAGTTGAAATATCAAAAACTTAAGGGGCAGGATGGCGTCTATGCCAATATCGAACCGGCCGAATTGAAGGAAATCGTCACGGTTTGGCACTCAAGACTGACACAGCATCAATGAAAACACTGAATACGGAAATGAAACAGGAACAAAACGTCGATCCGGCAGAATTGCAGAAATTCGCCACACTTGCACATCGCTGGTGGGACCAGAACAGTGAGTTCAAACCCCTCCATGAAATCAATCCATTGCGCCTGGATTTCATTGATCAGCGCGCGCAATTGACGGGAAAGCGAGTGCTTGATGTCGGCTGTGGCGGTGGCATTCTGACAGAATCCATGGTGCAGCGAGGCGCAGATGTCACCGGCATCGACTTGGGTGAGAAAGCGCTGAAAGTCGCGCGCCTGCACAGCTTGGAGAGTGGAATCAAGGTTGACTATCGTCTGGTCTCGGTTGAGGCGTTGGCTACCGAAGAGCCTGAGAGTTTCGATGTCGTCACCTGTATGGAAATGCTGGAACATGTGCCTGACCCAGCGGCTATCATTAGTGCCTGTTCCCGTCTGGTGAAGCCGGGCGGCCATGTGTTCTTTTCCACCATCAACCGTAATCCCAAGGCCTACCTGTTTGCAGTTGTCGGTGCAGAATACGTGCTGAACATGCTGCCGAAAGGCACGCATGAATATGAGAAGTTCATCAAGCCATCCGAACTCTCAGCGTATGTGCGCCGTAGCGGATTGATGGTTGCCGGCCTCAAGGGCATGAGTTACAACCCATTAAGCAAGCGTTACTGGCTGGATGATGATGTGTCGGTGAATTACCTGCTACACGCGACCAAATAAGCATTCCGCCATGATACTTTTTGATCTGGATGGAACGCTGGTCGATACCGCACCGGACTTGGGCTATGCGCTCAATCTGCAACGCGAACGCTATGGGCTGCAAGCCTTGCCGTTAAGTGAGATCCGGCCATTCGCCTCACATGGATCCAGAGGGCTGTTATCCGTCGGCTTCAATCTGACCCCGGAGGATGCGCGTTTTGCCGACATGCGCCAGGAGTATCTTGACCTCTATGATCAGGTCTTTACCCGTTCACCGGTGTTATTCAAGGGCATCGAAGCGGTGCTTGGCGAAATAGAAGGCAGAAGGACGCCTTGGGGCATCGTCACTAACAAGCCGCGACGTTTTTCCGAACCTCTGATCCGGGCTTTGCAGTTGCATGAGCGAGTCAGTTGCCTGGTCTGCGGCGATGATGCGCCGCGCGCCAAACCTCATCCAGATACCCTGTTGATGGCTTGCAAGATGACTGCTAGCAATCCCGTTGATTGTCTCTATGTGGGCGATGCGGAACGCGATGTGCAGGCAGGACGGGCCGCCGGTATGAAAACCGTGGTTGCGCTGTTCGGCTACATCGATGTGACTGACAAGCCGGAAGAGTGGGGCGCAGACGCCATGATTGCGGAACCTGCCGAGTTGCTCAGCCTGCTATAAACTCTATCTGACGCTACGGCGCTCCATCATGGCCTGCGCCAGGGTGCCGCTGTCTACATGCTCAATCTCGCCACCCATGGGTAGCCCTCTGGCGATACGGCTGACTTTCAGGCCGCGTGCCTTCAGTAATTCGCTGACATAATGCGCGGTGGCCTCGCCTTCGACCGTGTAGTTGGTGGCGAGTATGACTTCCTGTATCAGGCCGTCCTGCGCACGCTTGATCAGTTTGTCGAGGTGGATTTCCTTGGGACCAACTCCATCGAGTGGCGACAGGCGGCCCATGAGCACGAAATACATGCCTTGATAGGCTTGCGTCTGTTCCAGCATCATGAGATCTGTCGGCATCTCGATGACGCACAACAGGCTTGAGTCGCGTTTTTCCGATGCGCACAATGGGCATACCGGTTGCTCGCTGAAGTTGTTGCAGAGGCTGCAGTGATTGATGACGCCAAGGGCCTGGCTGAGCGAAGCGGCCAACTGGTTCGCACCCTGACGGTCGCGTTGCAGCAGATGGTAGGCCATGCGCAGTGCAGATTTTGGTCCGACACCCGGCAGGCAGCGCAAGGCTTCAACAAGTTGTTCAAGTGCGGGTGGGTTGTGCATGAATGCCTGTGAGGATTGCGGTGATCAGAACGGCAACTTCATGCCGGCCGGCATCAGGCCACTCATGCGTTGTTGCGAGGTGGCTTCCGCCTTGTTGACGGCGTCGTTCAATGCGAGCACCAGCAGATCTTCCAGCATCTCCTTGTCGTCACCCATCAGGCTGTCATCGATGCTGACGCGTTTGACTTCATTTCTGCAGGTCATGGTGACCTTGACCATGCCTGATCCGGCTTGGCCTTCAACTTCAACCGTGGCCAGCTCTGCTTGCGCGCGTTTGAGGTTCTCCTGCATTTGTTGGGCCTGCTTCATGAGGTTGCCCATGCCACCTTTCATCATTTGTTTTCTCCTGATGGGGTTTATTGAATTGGTTTGATACTTGAGGGAATGATTTGTGCGCCGAAGTCACGAACCAGCGCCTGGACGAAATCGTCCTCCCGGATGGCCGATTCCGCGGCGGATTGCAATTCGGCCTTTTCCTGGCTGATTTGCGCGGCAGGCGTGTTGCCGGTACCACCTACTTCAAAATGCAGCTTGATATTAGTACCGAAGTGCTGAACCAGGGCAGTGCGCAGTTTTTCTTGGTAACTTTGTTCCAGCAGGTGTTTATGGGCTGCGGGTACCGAAAGATGGAAATTATGCTCATCATGACGCAGCAGTTCGCAGTTCTGCGCCAGTGCCCTGGCAAGTCCGAGTTTGAGCTGATCGACCAGCTGACGCCAGTTGCCGTTAAAGACAGCATTGGCGTTTTCGTTTCTGGTCTCGGCTTTAGTCTCGGCAATGGTTTCAGTTGGTGTGGCTTCCGCTACTTGGGTGATGGCTTTTGGTGTCGATGCCTGGGAAGCTGGTGCTGCTTGTGCTGGGGCAATAATGGCTTCCCGGGCAGGAGTATTTGAGCTCGCAGCGGCTGCAGGTTTGCCGGTAACGCTACCTGAACCTTCACCTGGCAGAAAGGCCAGCATGCGCAGCAGGCACATGCTGAAGCCGGCAAATTCGTCTGGGGCCAAACCGATGTCGCGGCGCCCTAGCAGGGCGATCTGATAGAACAGTTGTATCTGTTCCGGGCTGAGTTTTCCTGCAAGCGCCACCAATCTTGCATATTCCGGCAGGTCCTGAGACACGCTACCGGGCGCAGATTGATATACCGCGATCTGGTAGAGCAGTGTGGCCAGATCAGCCAGTGCGGCTTCGAAAGACAGGCTGCGCTGTTCCATTTGTTGGGCAAAGGCCATCAGGCTGGCACCATCCTGTGCGGCTAGGGTATCAAGCAGGTCGAACAGATAACTCTGGTCGATCGCACCCAGCATGGCGCGAACCTCTTGCTCATTGACGGTATTGCCGCCGTAGGCAATGGCTTGGTCAAGCAAGGATAGAGCGTCGCGCATGCTGCCGTTGGCCGCACGGGCAATCAATTGCAGCGCGATCGCTTCATAAGTGATCTGTTCCTCACCGAGGATGTGCTGCAAGTGTTCGCTGATGGCAGTGCCGGACATCTGGCGCAAGTTGAACTGCAGGCAGCGGGAGAGAACGGTGACGGGCACTTTCTGCGGGTCGGTGGTAGCCAGAATGAATTTGACGTGTGCTGGAGGTTCCTCCAGTGTTTTCAGCATGGCGTTGAAAGCATGGCCGGTGAGTTGATGCACTTCGTCCAGCATGTAGACCTTGTAGCGGCCTTGGGTGGGTGCATAGACAGCTTTTTCCAGCAGGGCTGTCATGTCATCGACACCGCGATTCGATGCGGCGTCCATCTCGACATAATCAATGAAACTGCCCTTGTCGATGGCCACGCAGGCAGAGCACTGACCGCAAGGTCTGGAAGTGACGCCGGTTTCGCAATTCAGTGATTTGGCAAGTATGCGCGACAGTGTGGTTTTGCCTACACCGCGTGTGCCGGTGAATAGGTAGGCATGATGCAGACGTTGCTGATCCAGCACATTGCTTAATGCGCGCACGACATGATCCTGGCCGACTAGCGATTCAAACGATTTTGGACGCCATTTCCGGGCCAGAACCTGATAACTCATACTTGGATACTCGCGAGATTAAGAACTTGTTTGCAGTGACTCAACTTTAGCTGAAATCATCTCTTAAGTCATGGCTTAAGTCTCAAGCAGCTTTGGCACTTGCTTGCGGAGGAATAGGGGGCGAGCCTAACCCCCGGCACTTGCTTCAGCAGTTGTGGCTGCTTCCTTCCGGACCTGACCAGGTTGGCTACTTTGCAATGCGGGGAGGCCCGCCTGACCTAATTCTACCCTAAAAGCGCGTCCTGATGCCACGGCGCATGACTCATGAGATGAAAATAATAGTGTCAATAATTGGCATTCAGTAGCTGGATAATCCAATAGGCATGCGATATAGTAAGACGTACTGGGGGAGTGAGAATAATAACAATGGACGTTTTTCTGATTAAACGACGATGGGATTGAAGCTCAAATCTTTCGGTGGATTCCCACGCCATGTCTGGGGTCGATTCTCTGATCCTTCTGCGCCATTGGTAGGCAGGGCGATTCTTTCATTGCTTGTCTTTGCCGAAAGCCTGATCTGCGTTTTCTGGATTTTTACGCTTTCCGGGTTGGGTGAAGGTTATGCCTTCATGGCGGCAGTACCGTATGTCTATATCGTTGTCTCCTATGTCAGCCTGCTGATCTTTTATCATCTCAAGCGTTTCGACTATTTCATCTTTACCCAGTTGGTCATGTTGCTGGTCATGCCGTTTTTCATGCAATGGGTCATCGGTGGTTTCGAGGCCTCCAGCGGCGTTGCCATTTGGGCCATCCTGTCGCCCGCTGGGGCGTTGATGATCCTGGGGACGCGCCAGTCTACTCCGTGGTTTGCGCTCTTTCTGGCGCTGGCTGCGGTTTCCTGGCAGATGAATACACTTTTTGCCAGCAATGCTCTGCCGATTCCTACGCATGTCAAGGATACCTTCTTTGTCATGAATCTTTCCGGTACTGCGACCATCCTCTATATCGTCATGCGCTATTTCCAGTCGCAGAAGGAGCGTGTGTTGCACGCACTGGCCATCGAGCAGGCGAGGTCGGATAAACTGCTGTTGAACATCCTGCCGGAATCCATCGCCAGCAGACTGAAGGCGGAAAGCCTCACTATCGCTGACAGCCATGAGTCAGTCACCATCATGTTTGCCGATCTGGTCAATTTCACACAGATATCTGCCGGTATGCCGCCGTCAGAACTGGTGAGTCTGCTGAATCAGGTTTTCTCTCGTTTCGATCAGCTTTCAGAAAGGTATGGTCTGGAAAAGATCAAGACCATCGGGGATGCCTATATGGTGGTGGGCGGTGTGCCGAATGCCAGAGTAGATCATGCCGAGGCGGTCGCCAATATGGCGTTGGACATGCGCTCCGTGCTGCAGGATGTGGCCACGAAGAGCGGCAAGGAGTTGAAGATGCGCATAGGCATCAACAGTGGGCCGGTGATTGCCGGCGTTATCGGTAACAGCAAGTTCAGCTACGACCTCTGGGGCGATACGGTGAATGTGGCGAGCCGCATGGAACATTATGCTGCACCGGATAGTGTGCAGGTGACAGAAGCCACTTATCTGTTATTGAAGGACAAGTTCAAATTCGAATCACTTGGCCGGATAGCAGTGAAAGGCAAGGGAGAGGTCGATGCCTATGTTCTGCTTGGCAAGCTCGACTGATTTGCAGAATTATTCCGAAATCTCGAACGGAAGTTTGGACACACACAAGAGTTACGCTATAATCCCGCCTCCAAACCGGAGAGGTGGATGAGTGGTTTAAGTCACCACCCTGGAAAGGTGGCACAGGGGCAACTCTGTCGCGGGTTCGAATCCCGCCCTCTCCGCCAATTGTTTCATTTCCTGATTCATATCAACAGCAGGTCATAGATGGATGTCGTCGGCATACTTCTGGCTGCAGGGCATTCGCGCCGGTTCGGTGCACAAAATAAGCTGATGCAAAAATTGCCGGACAGCCGCATGCTGGCCTTGTCCTCGGCGCAAAATCTGCTGGCAGCTTTACCGCAATCAATTGCTGTCGTGCGTTTGCAGTATGTCGAGTTGCAATCGACGCTAGCCGCTGCCGGCATGCAGTTGGTTGTATGTGGCGAACAGGAGCAGGAGATGGGAGATAGTCTGGCAGCAGGCATCCGTCATGCAATCAGGCTTTATCCAAAATCCCGTGGCTTTGTCATCGCCCTTGGCGATATGCCTTATATCCAGCCAGAAATCATAAGAGAAGTCGCCAGCCATATCGAGGCCGGTGGAGGTATCGTGGTGCCAACATATCAGGGCAAGCGTGGACACCCGGTTGGTTTTGCTGCCAGGTTTGCGGCTGATTTGCTGGCCCTGAAAGGGGACCAGGGCGCCCGCATGCTGTTTGAAAGATATCCAGCAGAAGTAGAACATTTTGAATGTAATGATCCGGGCATTCTGCTGGATATCGACACCCCAGAAGACCTGTCAGGGTAATACATCTCAAGCCGCCAGCAGCAAGTGCCTGGTCGATGTGGCTAACTTGTTTTTATTCAGGCGTGACAGTGCTGTTCTGCACATTCAGCGGATTGAGTTGCAGCCATGCGTTGCTGGCTGCGTACCTGAATGATCTCGGCCAGGATGGCGATGGCAATTTCAGACGGCGTGCGACTGCCGATAGCGAGGCCGACCGGGCCATGTAGACGGGCGATCTCGCTTTCACTGAGGTCGAACATGCGCATGCGTTCTCGCCGTTTCTCCTGATTTCTGCGCGAGCCCAGAGCGCCCACATAAAACGCATCGCATTTCAGGGCTTCGAGCAGGGCCATGTCATCCAGCTTGGGGTCGTGCGTTACGGCGACGATGGCGGTATGTGCATCGGGCCTGATGTTCTGCACGACATCATCCGGCATGCCCTCTACCCAGCGCGTGCCCTCGACCTGCCACTGTGCGCGGATATCTTCGCGCGGTTCGCAGACCATAACATCGAAATCCAGAGTCTGCGCTATGCTGGCCAGCGCGCTGCCCAGTTGATTGGCGCCGATGATCAGCAGGCGCCACTTGGGCCCGAAGTAGGTGTGGAACCAGTCGCCTTCCAATCGGGCGGAACTGCCGGCCAGCGCTTCGCCCAGCCGGATCTGGCCGCTATGTATATTGATCGAGCGCTGTACCAGTTGCCGCTGTTCGATATGCTGAATCAAGGGTTGCAACTGCTCGATATTCGCCAGTGGTTCGACGAGGGTTTGCAGCCTGCCGCCACAGGGGATGCCGAAGTGTTGTGCTTCATCGCGGCTGACTCCGTATTCCATCATGGCGACTGACGTCGGCAGTTGGCCTTGTCTGGCTTTGTCTGCCAGGTCGTCTTCGATACAGCCACCGGAAACCGAGCCGCTGAACTGACCATCTTCCCTGATGGCGAGGATGGCGCCGGGCAGACGGGGTGCCGAGCCCCAGGTCTGCACCACGGTGAACAGATGAACGCGGTGGCCGTTCTCTAGCCAGTCGCGTGCCTTGGTCAGGACTTCCCAATCTAGCGAGTTCATGGAATCAGGCCAGTTGATCGGCGATCGGCAGCGTGCGGATGCGCTTGCCGGTGGCGGCAAAGATGGCATTGGTGACGGCCGGTGCGATTGGCGGGGTCGCCGGCTCGCCAGCACCGCCCATCTTGTCCGTGCTCGGCACGACATATACTTCCACCTTTGGCATCTGGCTCATGCGCAGAACCGGGTAGTTGTTGAAGTTTGTCTGCTCGATCTGGCCATTCTTCAGGCTGATTTTGCCGCTCAGAGCCGCGCTGAGGCCAAAGACGATGCCGGATTCCATCTGTGCCGCTAGTGATTCCGGATTGACTACCAGCCCGCAATCGATGGCGCAAACCACGCGATGAATCTTGACTTCGCCATTTACCACCGAGACTTCGGCCACTTCAGCGACATAACTGCCGAACGACTCATGGACTGCCAGACCGCGGAACACGCCGGCAGGTAATTTGCTGCCCCATTGCGCCTTCTCGGCGGCCAGGTTCAATGCCGCCAAGTGGCGCGGATGATCCTTCAACAGATGCCTGCGGTATTCGAGCGGGTCGCGGCCGGCAGCATGCGCCATTTCGTCGATCAGGCTTTCCATGACGAAGGCGTTCTGGCTGTGGCCGACGGAACGCCACCACAAGACCGGCACGTCGATTTTCGGTGTGTGCAGGTCGACCAGATGATGTGGTGTCGCCTTGATGTAGGGTGAATCGGCCACGCCTTCGACCGAGGTGGCGTCGACGCCGTCCTTGATCATGTAAGCCTCGAACGGTGTGCCGGTCATGATGGACTGGCCGACGCAGGTATGCTGCCAGGCGAGCGGGTTGCCGGCTTCATCCAGGCCGATCTTGACCTGATGCAGGTTCATCGGGCGATAGAAGCCGCCCTTGACATCATCCTCGCGCGTCCAGATGGTTTTGACCGGCATGCCGGCGGCTTTGGCGACATGGGTCGCCTCCGAGACGAAGTCGGTGGCCGGGTTGCCGCGACGACCGAAACCACCGCCGAGGAATGGTGTGTGCACATTGACCTGTTCCGGCTTCATGCCAAGGATGGCAGCGGCAGCGGCCTGTTCAAGGCCGGGTGCCTGGGTGCCGGTCCAGATGTCGCAGCTGTTCTTGCCAATCTTCACGGTGCAGTTGAGCGGTTCCATCGGTGAGTGTGCCAGATAGGGCATGGTATATTCGGCCGTGAGGGTCTTCCTGGCCTTATTGAATGCGGAATCAGGCACGCCTGCGGCAGAGGCGATGGCCCCTTTACCGCTCGCCATCTGGCGAAAATCGGCGAACATTTGTTCGCTGTCGAGTTTGGCATTGGAGCCAGCATCCCATTCGATCTTCAGCGCATCGCGCCCCTGCTTGGCGGCCCAGAAATTGTCGGCGACAACGGCGACGCCGGTCGGTACCTCGACGACCTTGACTACGCCGGGAATCTGCTTGGCGGCAGAGTCATCGAACGATTTGAGCTTGCCCTTGAAATACGGGGAGCGTGCCACGACGGCAGTTTTCAGGCCTTCGAACTGAATGTCCTGACCGAAGATAGCGCTGCCGTCGATCTTTTCGCGGCTGTCGAGGCGTTTGGTGGCCTTGCCGATGATCTTCCACTGACTAGGGTCGCGTAACGGGACTTCGCCCGGCGCCTCCAACTTGGCAGCGTCGTCTGCCAGTTCGCCGTAGGTCAGACGCTGATCGCCGACGATCACCATACCGTTCTCGGTACGGCAGTCTCCGGGTTGTACGCCCAATCTTTGCGCGGCAGCCATGACCAGCAAGGTGCGGGACATGGCGCCGGCCTGCCGATAGCGGTCAAACTCGGACCAGGTGGTAGTGGAGCCGCCTGTAATCTGCAGACCATAGGCAGTGTGTGCGTAGACCGGTGCTGGCGGCGCATGTTCGATGCGGATGCGATCCAGTTCCACGTCCAGTTCTTCGGCGATCAGCATGGGCAGGGTGGTCCAGATGCTCTGGCCCATCTCGCTGTGTGCCAGCAGCACGGTGATAGTGTCGTCATTGCCGATATGCAGGAAGGCGTTCGGGGTGAAGTTCTGCGCGTCGCTGCCTGCCGGAGATTTACTCATGAAGCGCTTGGCATGCGGGATGGAGAAGGCGATCACCAATCCACCGGCAATGAATGCCGAGGCTTTGAGGAAGGTGCGTCTGGAGATGTTCTTGATTTCCATGGAGTATTCCTCAGGCCAGTTTTTCAGCCGCTTGATGGATGGCGGCGCGGATACGTGGATAGGTGCCGCAACGGCAGATGTTGCCGCTCATGGCGACATCGATGTCAGCATCGGTCGGCGACTTGTTTGAGGCGAGCAGGGCGGTAGCGGCCATGATCTGTCCGGACTGGCAGAAGCCGCATTGCACGACATCCAGCTCCTGCCATGCTGATTGCACGGCTTGGCCGACCGGATCATTGCTCATTTGCTCGATGGTGGTGAGCTTCTTGCCGACGGCCGCCGCGACCGGCGTTACGCAGGAGCGTATCGGCTGGCCGTCGAGGTGCACTGTGCAGGCGCCGCATTGCGCCATGCCGCAGCCGAACTTGGTGCCTGTCATCTGTGCGACATCTCGCAAGGCCCATAATATGGGCATGTCTTCAGGTACATCCAGTTGCCGTTCCTGGCCATTGATATTTAAAGTCAGCATGTTGTCCTCATGAACTGTCGGGGGGTGCGGGAAATAGTCTCATGCAAGTATGCTGAATTCATGACATCCAATAAATGGAAATATGTTTATTTGAGAATTCCAATTTATGGAATAATTGCCAGATGCTGAACCGACTGGAAATGATGCGTATCTTCTGTGTGGCCGCGGAGTGCCCCAGCTTCAAGGATGCGGCGGTGCGCCTGGGTGTTTCGCCGCAGGCCGTGACCCGGGCCATCAAGGAACTTGAAAACACGATAGGCGAGCCGCTGTTCTATCGTAATACCCGGCACATGCGCATTACCGACTTTGGCGAACAATTGTCGCTAAGGGCTAAAGGAAGTATCGCCGAAATTGATGAACTGTTCCGGCCGAATGGTGAGATGCCGGAAGCAGACGTGGCTGGTACAGTCAGGATCACAGCACCTACGGTTATTGGCAGGCGTTTTCTGCTGGATGTGCTGGCTGAAATCAGCAAGCAGTATCCTCAGATCAGGCTGGACCTGCGTCTGTCCGATACGATTACCGACGTCATCGAACAGCAGATTGACATCGGTGTGAGGGTCGGATTTCTGCGTGATAGCAGTTTTGTCGCACGGGCGGCGGCGAAGATCACTTTTCTGGCAGTCGCCACGCCGGAGTTGATTGCCAGGGTGGGTGTGCCAGAGAGCATAGAGGCACTGTCCGAGTTGCCCACAGTCGCGCTGATCGACAATAGCTCGGGCCGTGCCTGGCCTTGGTACTTCGAAGATGGCCAGCAGTTGACCCCGAATCAGCGGGTCTTTGTTACGGATGATGCCGAAACCGAATTGAGCATGGTGTTGCAGGGCGCGGGTTTCGGCCAGATCGCGGATTGCCTGGTGCAGCCACATATCAGGGAAGGCAGGCTGGTGACTGTGCTCACGGAATTTACACCGCCGCCGTGGGATATCTATGTCTATCGCCCGCAACGAGGCCCTGTGCCGGCACGCATCCGTATCGTTTATGACCAGATTCTGAAAGCGGTTGAGCAAATATGAACACTGCGAAGCCGCACGCTGTCAGTCTGCGCGAAGCCTTCTGGTACTGGCTGAAGCTGGGATTTATCAGTTTCGGCGGTCCGGCTGGTCAGATCGCCATCATGCACCACGACCTGGTCGAGAAAAAAGGCTGGATCTCGGAGAAGCGCTTTTTGCATGCTCTCAACTACTGCATGCTGCTGCCGGGTCCCGAGGCTCAGCAACTGGCGATCTACATCGGCTGGCTCATGCATCGCACCTGGGGCGGCCTCATAGCCGGCAGCTTGTTCGTGTTGCCGTCCTTGTTGATTCTGATTCTATTGACCTGGATTTATCTAAGCTTCGGCGAGTTGAAGCAGATTGCCGGTGCGCTCTATGGCATCAAGCCGGCGGTGGTCGCCATTGTGCTGTTTGCCGCCTATCGCATCGGTTCGCGTGTGCTCAAACATGGCGCGCTCTGGTTATTTGCCGCAGCGGCGTTTGTCGCTGTCGCCATCTTCTCTGTGCCTTTCCCTTATGTTGTGTTGATTGCGGCCATGCTGGGTTATACCGGCAGTCTGTGGAAGCCGGAGGTGTTCGAACTGCCGGCCGAGAGCCATGCCGATGTTCATGCAAGCCGCAAAGCCATCATCGCCGATGGAACAAGGCCGGCGCACACTGTATTCAGGTTCAGGCGCTTCCTGTTGTTGCTGATAATCGGCTTTGCCCTATGGGCGGCAGCATTATTGGCTCTGGCTCTGATTAATGGTTGGCAGGGAACGTTGACGCAAATGGGTGTCTTCTTCACCAAGGCGGCGCTGTTGACCTTTGGCGGTGCATATGCGGTGCTACCTTACGTCAATGAAGGTGCAGTGCAGACCTATGGCTGGCTGACGCCGGTTCAGATGATAGATGGCCTGGCGCTGGGCGAGAGCACGCCCGGGCCCTTGATCATGCTGGTGGCATTCGTCGGTTTTGTCGGCGGCTGGACGCAGCAGATATTCGGCAGTGACAGCCTGTTTCTGGCAGGGGCAGTCGCGGCCTGCGTTGCGACCTTTTTCACCTTTTTGCCGTCCTTTTTGTTCATTTTCATTGGCGCACCCTTTATCGAATCGACGCAGGGCAATCTCAGGTTCAGCGCACCCTTGACCGGCATTACGGCAGCCATCGTCGGCGTCATTCTTAATCTGGCATTGTATTTTGCCTATCATGTGATCTGGCCGCAGGGGTGGGATATGTCTCTGGATGTGTATTCCTTGCTGGCTACCATCATTGCATTGATCGCGCTGTTTCGATTCAAGGTCGGTATCGTGCGCTTGATAGGGTTGTTTGCGTTGGCTGGCATCGCGCACCATCTACTGATGGTTTAAAAAGGTCATGTTTTCGGATAGGGCTTGATTTTATCGGCATAGCAATTCAGGATAGTCGCGTAACACTTGCATTTGAGTAATTCAAAAGTCTGTCTTTCGAATAACAACAAGCAATGGGGGTGTGGCAAGTATGAATCCGATGACACTGTTCAAGCTGTTTTTCAAACCAACTGCAGGCTGGGAGGCATTGATTGCCAGTCAGCCATCGATGCACCGGTTGTTTCTTTTGCATGTAATACCTTTCGCGCTGATTCCGTCCGTCATGATCTATATTGCGGGCACCAAGCAGACCCTGATGTTCTTTGACCTGTTGCCGGGCAACAAGCTGGTGCTGGTTTCGCTGATACTTTTTCTGGTGCAATTGGTGGTAGTGCCAGTCATGGCGACCATACTGCGGCAATTGGCGGAGGTGGCAGATTCACATCCCAGTTACAAGCAGGCTTTCATTCTGGCTGCCGTGGCACCGACGCCATTGTGGATGGCGCCGGTCTTTCTTATTGTTCCGGATATGCTGGTCAACATTGCCGTCACCACGCTGGCCATGATGGCTGCGGCAGGTTTTATCTATTTCGGTATCCCGACCGTATTCAAGATCAAGGAGCAGGGGCATGTCTATCTGCTGTTTGGCGCCATACTGGTCGCGGGTGTCGTCGCCTGGGGCTTCCTGATGGTATGCACGCTGGTGGTCTGGGGTAGTGTGCAGAACCTGCAATTCGCAGTCGGGCCGGTTGGCGGCTGAATGCAGTAAAGATAAAAAGGCCACCTGGTGGCCTTTTTTATTGTGCATCATTTTCCTGTGCACGCTGTCTTTGCGAACGTTTAACGTTAAAATGAGTCCACAATAACAATTCCGCAACAATTGAATTTCGTTTACTGGGGATTATCGGATAATGAAACGTGCGTCACTTGCTTTTTTGACATTGTTGGCAACATTTTGGGGAGCCGGCATGGCACAAGCTGATTGTGAAGGCATATATAACCACCAGTTCAAGACCCTGCAGGATGAAGACTTCAATCTCTGCGATTACCGTGAGCAGCCCATTCTGCTGGTCAACACCGCGAGCAAGTGCGGTTTCACGCCGCAGTTCGAAAAACTCGAGAACATGTACCGGAAATATCGCGACAAGGGATTTGTGGTCATCGGTTTTCCTTCCAACGATTTCAAGCAGGAACTCGCCAGCAACAAGGAGATAGGCGAGTTCTGCCGCAAGACTTATGCGGTCGATTTTCCCATGATGTCTCAGACATCCGTTGTCGGCCCGGACGCCAATCCGCTCTATAGACAGCTTGCCGAAATCACGCAGGAACCGCCGATGTGGAATTTCTACAAGTACCTGATCCTGCCCGGCGATGAAGAGATTCATGTTTTCAGTAGCGATGTCGATCCGGAATCTCATCGCGTCATGAAAAGACTCAAGCCATATTTAAAGTAAAATATAAATTAATTTAATTAATTTATTGATTATATTTAATTTATTATTTCCATCATTTGCGCGTTAAAATGCGCAGATGACACACGAAGCCACCCCGTTCTTCTACCTCGACCCCGATTGCATTCTGAATGCCATTGAGAGCGCTGGTCTGCGCACAGATGGCAGATTGCTCGCGCTTAACAGCTATGAGAACCGCGTCTATCAGGTAGGTCTGGAAGATGCCCAGCCCATCGTCGCCAAGTTCTACCGACCGCAACGCTGGAGCGATGCGCAGATACTGGAAGAACATGCTTTTGTGCGTGAACTGGCTGATGCCGAGATTCCTGTCGTGGCGCCTGATGTAATCAACGGCCGGACCTTGCTGCATTACCGGCAGGCTGATGCCGATTTCCGTTTTGCCGTGTTCCCCCGGCAGGGCGGCCGTACCCCTGAGCTCGACCGTGCAGGCAACCTGGAATGGATAGGCAGGTTCATTGCACGTATTCATGCCGTCGGATCACTCAAGACTTTTGAAACCCGCCCGGCCATCGATATCGAAACCTTCGGTCTGGAACCAAGCCAGTATTTGCTGGCGCACGACTTTATTCCACAGGAGCTGCTAGAGGTTTACCGGGGCGTGGTCAGCCAGGCGCTGGACGGCGTCAGGCGCTGTTATGAGCGGGCAGGAGATGTGGCGACGATACGCCTGCATGGTGATTGCCATATGGGCAATGTGCTGTGGACCGACGATGGGCCTCATTTCGTCGATTTCGATGACAGTCGCAACGGGCCTGCCATTCAGGATATCTGGATGCTGTTCTCGGGAGAGCGTCACGAGATGATGTCTCAGCTCAATGACTTTCTCGCCGGTTATGAAGATTTTTACGAGTTCGATCTACGCGAACTGCATCTGGTGGAAGCATTGCGCACGCTGCGTTTGATCCACTATGCCGCCTGGATAGCGCGGCGCTGGGAGGACCCGGCCTTTCCGGTCGCTTTTCCCTGGTTCAACACCCAACGCTACTGGCAGGATCGCATTTTGGAACTGCGCGAACAGATCGCACTGATGGATGAGCCGCCGTTAATGGCTGGGGGCGGTAATTTCTAGCAGTGCCCTTGCTGCAATCGGCCTGTTTTGTCAGTAATCAACTAGGCGCAGGTAGAGTCTTTCGCCTGTTCCGCCAGTTTCTCCTCGGCATGCGGCACGAAAGGAATGCCCGGCCTGCCGGTGCATAGCGGTGTGCGGTGGAAGCTGCAGAAGGTCTTGGAGCCGCCAGCCAGCGTTTTGACCTTGCTGAAGCCGGATTGCACCAGAATGCGGTGCGCCAGATAACTGCGGAAACCGACGCGGCAATACAGGAACAGGGGCTGGTCCTTCGGTAACTTGTCTAGTTGGCTGCGCAGTTTGCCCAGCGGGATATTGATCGCCTCCGGGACATGCCAGGTCTCGTATTCCTTGGTGCCACGCACGTCGATAATCATGCTGCCTTCCGTAATCGCCGGGTAATCTTCCGCATACCAGAACTCGATGTCGCCCTTGAGCATATTGCTGGCAATGAAGCCGGCCATGTTGACCGGGTCCTTGGCTGAGCCGTAGGGCGGGGCATAGGCCAGTTCCAGCATCTCAAGGTCATAGATCGTCATGTTGCCGCGCAAGGCCGTGGCGAAGACGTCTATGCGCTTGTCCACGCCGTCATAGCCGACGACCTGCGCGCCGAGTATCCGGCCGTTCTCGGGAGCGAACAGTAGCTTGATGTGCATGGGCGCTGTGCCCGGATAGTAGCTGGCGTGTCCGGATGGATGCAGGTAGACCTTGCGAAAATCGATCTTCTGTTGCTTCAGTGTCTTTTCCGTGGCACCGGTGGCACCGCCGGTCATCTCGAACACCTTGACGATGGCAGTGCCCTGGGTCGATTGATAAGTGCTGTATCGGCCAAAAATATGGTCGGCAGCGATGCGGCCCTGACGATTGGCCGGCCCGGCCAGCGCGATCAGCGCATCGTTGCCGGTAATCGTGTCCTTGACCTCTACGGCATCTCCTGCGGCGTAAACATCCGGATCGCTGGTCTGCATGTGAACGTTGACCTGAATGCCGCCGCGTGGACCCAGTGCGATACCTGTATCTTTCAGCAGGCCTACATCCGGTCGCACGCCGACTGCCAGCATGACCAGGTCGGATTCCACTGAGCTTCCGTCATTCAGGTGCACCAGCACCTTGCCGTCCTTGTCCTCGAAACTGCTGGCCGCGGTGCCCAGCTTCAGCTGCACACCGTGGTATTGCAGGTGATACTGCATGTCGCGCGCCATCTCCGGATCGAGCGAGGCGGACAGGATCTGCTCAGCCAGTTCGACAAGGATGACTTCGACATTCCGATGGCGCAGATTCTCCGCCATCTCGATGCCGATGTAGCCGCCGCCGATGACAACGACCCGGCTGACGCCTTCATCGACATTACTCTTGATGAGATCCATATCCTCGATATTGCGTAGCGTGAAGATGCGCGGATGGTCGATACCGGCTAAAGGCGGTCTGATCGGCTTTGCGCCTGGACTTAACACCAGCTTGTCGTAGGCCTCGAAATATTTGATGCCGGTATCCAGTTCGCGCACTACGATGGTCTTTTCGGCAGTGTTGATGGCGACCACTTCATGCCCGATACGCACATCCAGGTTCAGCGATTCCGCCAGTGTTTGCGGAGTCTGCAGCACCAGCTGCTCGCGGTCTTGAATGTCGCCACCGATATGATAGGGCAGGCCGCAGTTGGCAAACGACACATAGCGGCTGCGTTCCAAGACGACAATTTTCGCGGATTCGCTCAATCTTCTTGCACGGGCGGCGGCGGACATGCCGGCAGCTACGCCTCCAATGACGACGATTTTCATACTGACCTCGGTTGCTTGGAGAAGGTAAACATTATATATAAAAATATATTAATTATGAATATATTGTCTGGATGGTCAGGCAAGTTCGTTTTTTCAAAGGTACACCTTATAGCATCTTCCCAAAAATAGCTTGCCGGCTGGCGGCTTCAAACGTAGACTTGTTTTTGTTACAAATTCAAGAAGTCACATGAGCGATTCCATCAAATCCCACGGCGGCAAACGACCGGGAGCCGGCCGCAAACCTGCCCACGGTGTCAGTGAGCCCACCACAGTCATCCGCGTACCGGCCAGTACGACTGCGACGGTGAAGGATTTCGTTTCAGCTTTGGTGAAGAGGCGGGCGACGGAGAACATGGATGTCGTCGGTGCATTTGAGTATCCAGCGGCGGATAGTACTGCGCTGGAATTGCCGCTTTACAGTTCCAAGGTGCCGGCTGGTGTGCCGTCTGCGGCAGATGACCATGTCGAGCAGCGACTCGACCCCAATCATTTCCTCATCGAGGATAACGACAGCACTTTTTTTGTGACCATCCAGGGGTATTCGATGATCGATGTCGGCCTGATGCCGGGCGATAAGGCCGTGGTCAATCGGTCGAGGGTCGCCAGTGTCGGCGATATCGTACTGGCCATGATCGATGGCGAATTCACCATCAAGACGCTGGGCAAGACCAAAAGCGGTGCGCCGCGGCTGCTACCGGCGAATTCCAGCGGCAGTTACAGTCCGATCGAGATATCGGGTGATATGCAGTTCGAGATATGGGGCGTGGTGACCGGCTCATTCCGCCGATTCAAGTAGCGGCAGGGCAAAGCAACAAGATCGGAATGCATGAAAAAGGCCCATCAGCTTGAAAGCTGGCGGGCCTTGATTTTTGGATACTGATTACAGGTATCTTGATGTCAGGCTTCTAGCCTTTCTTCAGAAAGCAGGCCTTCAGCATTATTTGTCCGGCGTCCGTGCGGCAATCCACTTCATGGTCGCCGTCGACAATACGGATGCTCTTGATCTTGGTGCCTTGCTTCAGGGTGATGGATGAGCCCTTCACCTTCAGGTCCTTGATCAGTACGACCGAATCGCCATCCTGCAGGAGATTGCCGTTGGCGTCCTTGACCTGACGACCTTCTTCCGCCTCGGCGACCTCGTTCATCGGCCATTCGTAGCCGCAATCGGCACAGACGTAGTTACTGCCATCCTGATAAGTATTTTCCAGGGTGCATTGCGGGCATGGTGGAATGTTTGACATCTTGTTTCTCTTTCTCGTCTCTAAAGTTAAATCTGATAGTTAAGTTTGAATAATTAAATCGAATAATCCAGTAGTTCATCCCGCAGCCTGAAACTGCAGGCTTCCCAGAATTGCTGGGCGATCAGGTTGTCCTTCTTCACCAGGCAATGGACCTTGCTGATGCCTTCCTCGCGCAGTTGATGCACTGCAGCGTTGACCAGCTGACTGGCAATGCCGCGCTCGCGGTAATCGGGTTTGACCGCCATGTGATAGAGGTAGCCGCGCCAGCCGTCATGGCCGGCCAATACCGAACCCACCATGCGAACGCCGGCATAGGCCGCGAAACTGCTTTTCGGGTTCTTTTGCAGAAAGCGCCTGAAGGTTTCCTCGGTGTCGGATTCACGTATGACGATGGTTTCTGCCGCCTGCCATAACTTCATCAGCCGGGGGAAGTCGTCTGCATTCAGCGGACGCAGTTGAATCGGCAGGGTCATTTCTTTTCGGATTTGAGATTGACCGGCATGCGTGCAAGCTGTTCTTCAGTGCCGTATTGCTGCACGTAATCCCGAATCATCTGGCGCACTACTTGCGAAGGCGTCAGGTCGCGCCTGGCGCAGACTTCTTCAAAAATCTGTTTTTTGGTCGGGTCGATCAGCAGGGTCAGTCTTGCGGTTCTATTTTCCATGGCGGCGATTCAATTTATGTTAATTGCATGTTAATATAATTCGCATCATGATACAAACGCTCCGTTGCCTGCCATGATCGCCATTCTCGAGGCGAAACGTGCCGGCCTGCTTGCGAAAGGCCACTGGCTGAACAATATTCTGGCCGGTGTGATCGTGGGCGTAGTAGCGTTGCCGCTCGCCATGGCCTTTGCCATCGCATCAGGCGCCAAGCCGGAGCAGGGGCTGTATACCGCCATCGTTGCAGGCGGGTTGACCTCACTGTTCGGCGGCAGCCGCTTGCAGATCGCCGGCCCGACCGGCGCGTTCATCGTCATCCTGGCCGGTGTCACGGCCAAATACGGCATCCAGGGCCTGCAGGTGGCCACACTGATGGCCGGCGTTATTCTGTTGATCATGGGGCTTACGCGCCTTGGCGGCGTCATCAAATACATCCCTGACCCGGTCATTGTCGGTTTTACCAGCGGTATCGCCGTCATCATCTTTGTCGGACAGTGGAAAGACTTTTTCGGACTGGAAATGGATCCGGGGGTCGAGCATTTCCATCAGCAGTTCTGGCACCTGATCGAGGCCTTTCCCGGGCTGCATCTGGCAACGACCATGCTCGCACTGCTGACGCTGGCGGTGCTTTTGCTCTCACCGCGTTATCTCAAGCGCGTGCCGGCACCGCTGGTCGCCATGGTGGTTGCTACCACGCTGCACTGGATTTTCGATTTTGAAGGCGTGGCGACCATCGGCAGCGCTTTTGGCGGCATTCCACAAAGCCTGCCGCAGTTCGAAGTGCCCTCCATCTCACTGTCCGACACCATCAAGCTGATCGGCCCGGCATTCACCATTGCCTTGCTCGGCGCCATCGAATCGCTATTGTCTGCCGTGGTGGCCGATGGCATGACGCGCACCAAGCATGACTCCAACCAGGAACTGATCGGGCAGGGCGTCGCCAACATCTTTTCGCCTCTGTTTGGCGGTTTTGCCTCAACCGGCGCCATCGCCCGAACCGCAACCAACATCCGCAACGGTGCGACAAGCCCGGTCGCCGGCCTGGCGCATGCGGCAACACTGATCATCATCGTGCTGGTGCTGGCGCCGCTGGCTTCGCACATACCGCTGGCAGCGCTTTCTGCCATTCTGTTCGTCGTGGCCTACAACATGAGCGAGATGCACCGCTTCAAGCACATGGTGCGCACCGCACCGCAATCGGACAAGGTTGTCCTGTTGCTGACCTTTTTCCTGACCATATTCAGCGACCTGGTGATTGCCATCAATATCGGCGTCATGCTGGCGGCATTGCTGTTCATGAAGCGCATGTCCGAATCGGTCGCCATTGAGCAGCAGCAGCATGAGAAACTTGCGCTGGAGTTTGACGATATCGATTTTGAATTGCCGCCGGGCACCGTGGTTTTCACGATGGAAGGCCCGTTCTTCTTCGGTGCGGCAGAGCGGATGGAGAATGCGCTGGAAGCCGTGCAAGGGCATGCGGGAATGCTGGTGCTGCGCATGGAGCGGGTGCCCTTTATCGATGCTACCGGTCTGCAGTCGCTTTGGGATCTGCAGGACAACTGCAGGCGCCACAAGACGCGTCTCGTCATCAGTGGCGCCCAGAAGTCCGTCTATGACGAGATGATGGCATCCGGTCTGGTCGGCCAACTCGGCAAGGAAAATGTCATCGAACATGTGCAGCAGATATTCAGCATGGGCTTCAAGAGCTGATGCGCAAGGCCCTGATCATCAAGGAAAGCGACAGCGCCTGCTTTGAAAGCAATGCTTTTCTGCAGCAGGCAAAGTTGCAGGCGGATGCCCATCATAGCGGACAGAGTGCGCTGGCGGCTTACCGCACGGGGCATTACCGCTACGTGTTCGTTTCCATGGCCTTGCAGCGTGAAGACCCGCTCGAGATCATCCGCCACATCCGCGGCCTGGAATCCGAACTCGGCCTCGATCCGGCGCAGATCGTTGTCTCTGCACCCGAGCAACAGCCCAGCGACACCGATATCCAGCAATACAATATCTGCGGTGTCATCCGCTCGCACCGCATGCGCTAATCGCGCGCTCCTCTTGCCATTTATCCATTTGTAAGCAGTTCCAAACCAGGCTGAAATTGCCGGTTTGCCAAGGTTAATTCTCGATAAAATTGATGGTATGGAACTCTTGCGCCCGGCAGCTGCCACTAATCATGTAACGTGCATATTCCATCAGCATTGATCCTTGGGAGAAAGACATGGCGAACATGATGAAAGCGGCAGTATTTGTTGAAGCGGGCCGTATCGAGCTGACGGACAAACCGATACCGGATGTCGGCCCCAACGATGCGCTGGTGCGCATCACCACGACGACCATCTGCGGCACCGACGTACACATCCTCAAGGGCGAATATCCGGTGGCGAAAGGGCTGACCGTGGGCCACGAGCCGGTCGGTGTCATTGAGAAGCTGGGCAGCGCGGTGCAGGGCTACCGTGAGGGCCAGCGCGTCATTGCCGGCGCCATCTGCCCGACTTTCACCTCCTACGCCAGTCAGGATGGCTTTCCGGCGCAGGACGGCAGCTACCTGATTCCATCCGGCCAATGTGGCTGTCACGGCTACAAGGCCACAGCGGGATGGCGCTTCGGCAACCTGATCGACGGCACCCAGGCCGAATATGTGCTGGTGCCGGATGCGCAGGCCAATCTGGCACCGATTCCGGACGGCCTTAGCGACGAACAGGTGCTGATGTGTCCGGACATCATGTCCACCGGTTTCAAGGGGGCGGAGAACGCTAACATCAAGATCGGCGATATCGTTGTGGTCTTCGCGCAGGGGCCAATCGGACTTTGTGCAACGGCCGGCGCCCGGCTGCTCGGTGCCAGTACCATCATCGCCGTCGACGGCAACGCGCATCGTCTGGAAATTGCCAAATCGCTGGGCGCCGATATCACGCTCAACTACAAGGATTGCGATGTGGTCGATGAGGTCATGAAGCTGACCGGCGGACGGGGAGCGGATGCTTCGATCGAAGCACTGGGCCTGCAATCCACTTTTGAATCAGCCTTGCGCGTGCTCAAGCCCGGCGGCACGCTCTCAAGCCTCGGTGTTTATTCCACTGATCTCACCATTCCGCTCAATGCCTTTGCTGCAGGGTTGGGTGACCATCGTATCGTCACGGCGCTTTGCCCGGGCGGCAAGGAGCGCATGCGCCGCCTGATGAACGTGCTGGAATCGGGCCGGGTAGATCTCAGCCACATGGTCACACATGAATACCGGCTGGATGACATCGTCAACGCTTATGACCTCTTCGCCAACCAGCGCGACGGTGTGCTGAAGATCGCCATCAAGCCGCACTGAGGGCAGGCAGTCACAGTCTAGCGGAAGCGGAAATAGTTGATCGCCTCATTGCCGAATAGCCACAAGGCAATGAAGAACGCGGAAAAATAAATCACCGAAAGAATCAGCAGAAAAAAGGAAACAAACACCATCAAGCCGTCATCTTCCAGTTCGCCAATGCAGTAGAAGATGATGCCCAGTCCCGGCAGCGCATTGTTGAGTGGCAGGGGGATGGGGAAGGGAATCGCCATCAGCAATCCGCCTGCAAGCAGGATGATGCCGCTGATGCGGCGGCCTAGCGTGCCGTTCACCAGGTGCTGCAAACGCGGCCGGGTGAACAAACGACAAAACTTGATCACCTTCAGGCTCACGCTCACCATGACCAGCCAGGTCTTCTCGTTCAGCGCCGCGTTGCGCACCTTCTGCGGCAGCACCGGCGTATCGTGCCCGGTCAGAAGCTGCCAGCCCAGCGCCGCCAGCGTCAGCCCACCCACCACCGTGATCGGCCCCAGAGGCACAGGCTGCATGAAAGGCAGAATCAAAATGATCGCGATAAAGGCATAAGCCGTCTCGTCCAGCGTATCGATCGCCTCGCCGATGGTCAGCGGACGGTGCTTGGCAGCATCGGCAAAACGTTGCAGGGTTTCAGCCAGTCTGATCACTTGGGAACAACTCGAATGAGATAACGCTATAGTAAAGGCTAAATCAGCCAGCATACAGAACGCTGGCGATTATACTCGGCAATTACGTAATAATATCGCCAGATCAATTGATGAATTCGATTCGGAGACTTCGCTTATGACTGCAACCATCCATTCTCCCGTCACTGAACTGCTTGAGCGCGGAGGCATCGCCTACGACGTGATTGAAATCCCGCTATCCGAGGATAAAAAGCCGATTAGAAACCTGGAAGAACTGCTCTCAGGCCGTGGCCTCGACCCGCAATCCGTGGTGCGCAGTGTGCTGTTCAAGACCGCCTCGGACAAATTCGTTCTGCTCGCCGTTGCCGGCGGTGGCCGCGCCGACTGGGGTGTGCTGCGCAAACATCTGGACGAACGCAAATGCCGCATGGCCGAATTCAGCGAAGTGGCCGAAGCCACCGGTTACGTCGTCGGTGCCGTGCCGCCGGTCGCATTACCGGAAAACATCAGGATATTGGTCGATAACAGCGTGAAAGACTATGAAACGGTCGTGATCGGCAGTGGAGTGCTGGGGTATGCCTTGTCACTCAAGGGCGCAGATTTGCTCAGGCTGTTTGGCGATGCAGATCAGGGAGTATTTACCAGCAGTGTTAGCTGAAATTTCATTTGAACTTCAGACATATCGGACATCAGCCTGAAAGTTCACGATGGTTGCATCAGGATTGACTTGTGTAACGTTACGCATTACAGTTTATCAAAATGATAAAAACATTTCGGCATAAAGGCTTGGAAAGTTTCTTTGAGACTGGTAGTAAACGAGGCATACGACCAGACCATGCGCCCAAGCTGGCAAGGCAATTAAGGCGATTGGATGTAGCTAAAACTGCATCGGATATGAATGTGCCAGGTTGGGGATTGCATCCGTTAACTGCAGAATTGGCAGGGCATTATGCAGTATCGGTGAACGGTAACTGGCGACTGACCTTTACCTTTGAGGGCGAAGATGCCGTATTAGTAGACTATCAGGACTACCACTAAGGAATTGATAATGAGCAGAATGTATAACCCGCCTCATCCGGGCGAAACTTTAAGGGAAGATATCCTTCCTACATTGGGATTAACAGTTAAGGAAGCCGCTGAACAGTTGGGCGTTGCTCGCCCTTCGTTGTCGCGTGTGCTCAATGGGCGTGCAGCGATCTCGCCGGAAATGGCATTAAGACTCGAGCAATGGCTGGGCGTTGAAAACGGCGGCCGTGCTGACCTGTGGATGGCTGAACAAGCGTCTTACGATCTGTGGCAAGCCAGAAGCAAATTCAATGCGAAGATCAAATCTGTGCAGGCGCTGGCAGCATAGGAAGTATCGAATAAGGGTGGGTGAATCAAACGTGTTGGAGTTGCCACGTGTTGTCACGGCCAGAAAATGAAAAAGGCCAGCGCCTAGACGCTAGCCTTTTAATATCTGGCTCCCCGACCTGGGCTCGAACCAGGGACACACGGATTAACAGTCCGTTGCTCTACCGACTGAGCTATCGGGGAATCGATAGAAGGCGCAATAATACTGACTTGGCGGCCTGAGGTCAACATTGGACGAGGATAAATTTTGAAAAAATATAAACGTATTTTAATCGCTGCGCTTATCGTATTGATTGTATTGGTAGTCATCCCGTTTTTGATTCCGATGAGTTCGTATATCACGCAGGCGGAGCAGGCGGCGAGTGATGCATTGGGTGTGCCGGTGAAGATCGGCGGCCTGCGCGTGGCAGTGTTGCCGACGCCGCGACTCAATGTCAGCGACGTGGTGGTGGGTAGCGATGAGGATTTCACGGTCGAGAATGTGGCGGTGATACCGAGCATGTTTTCCTTGTTCTCCGACGTGAAAACGATATCGAGCCTGCAGCTTAAGCGTCCTGTGATGAAGAAGTCGGCGCTGGATATCATTGCTGCCTTGGGCAAGGACGGTGAGGAAAAAACCGGGCCTGCAATGGTGACGATCCGCGAGATCGGTATTCAAAAGGCGAAGCTGGTCTGGCCGGATATGGAGCTGCCGGAATTCAATGTAGATGTTCTGATGACGCCGGAGAACAAGCCGGAGTCCGCGCAGATTGCCACGGTGGATGGCAAGGTAAAGATCGACCTGATTCCCGAGGAGGGCAGGCAACTCATTACCATGACCGCAAGAAGCTGGACTTTGCCAGTGGGCACGCCGTTGCTGATCGACAAGCTGGATGGTGAGATGGTGCTGGTCGATAGCCGGCTGGATATTCAAAAGCTGGATATCGAGCTTTATGAGGGCAAGGTCAGCACCAATGCGGTCCTGAACTGGCAGAAGAATTGGGCGCTGAACGGCAAGTTGAATGTGGCCGGCGTTGAAGTGGCCAAGCCGGTGAGCCTGGTCAGCAAATCGACACAGTTAAGCGGCAAGTTGAGTGGCGACGGCAGCTACAAGGCATCCGCGGATGAGCCGGCAAAGCTGATGGATCATCTGTATGCGGACTTCAAGTTCAAGGTGCTGGATGGGGTGCTGGATGGCGTTGATCTGGCAAAAGCGGCTACTTTGCTTGGCAGCAAAGGTGGCATGGAAGGGCAAACCCGGTTTGATACGCTAACCGGTGTGTTGAATGTTGCCGGCAAGCAATACCACCTGCGCAATCTCGATATCGTCTCCGGCCTGCTCAAGGCGAGCGGTGATGTCAAAATCAAGCCGAACAAGGAACTGGACGGCGAGGTGAAGGTGGAAATCAAGAAGGGCGCGACGCTTGCAGCAATCCCCCTGCAGGTTTCCGGAACGACGCAGAATCCCAAGGTGTTCCCGACAAAAGCCGCAATGGCTGGTGCCGCTGCCGGTACGGCGATACTCGGCCCCGGTGTTGGCACCAGCCTCGGTATTCAGGCGGCAGACAAGCTGAAAGGCTTGTTTGGCAGTGATGATGAGGATTAAGAGCTGGGTATCTGGCCGGATCCCTTGCGTTTGAGCTGTATTCAGCCTACAAACCAAGGAGTCCGGGGAAATCCCGGATGGAATCGATCACCGCGTCCGGTTTGATCGGCGAGGCATCTGCGTAGCTTTTCCGGTATTTGCCGGTGCGCACCAGGATGCCTTTCAATCCGGCCTGCTGGGCGCCGCCGACGTCCGAATCGATATCATCGCCTATCATGCCGACCTCGCTGGCCTTTAGTTGCATATCTTCCAGCGCGGCATTGAAGAAGTCGGCCGACGGTTTTCCGATGATCATGGCCTTGGTGCCGCTCGCATATTCCAGCGCTTCGATAAACCCGCCGATATCCATTTGCAGGCCATGTTCGGTCTGCCAGAAACGGTTCTTGTGGATGGCAATCAGCTTGGCGCCATTGACCAGGCAATTGAACACCTCGTTGAGCATGGGGTAGGACCAGGCATTGCCGATGTCGCCGACGACGATGTATTCCGCAGCCGTGTCCGATTGCCTGAAATCGGCGAAATCCTGTTTGACATCATCTGCCAACAGCAGCCGGCATACCGGGTCGCCCTGTTTCTGCAGGTAATGCAGCGCGGCTTGCGGTGCGCTGATGATTTCGTCCGCCGGGATATCGAAGCCCAGCGCCTTGATCTTGCTGCTGAGCGAGGCGAGCGAGAGGGTGCTGGTGTTGGTGACAAAACGGCACTGGATATGACTGTTGCGGATGCGGGCAATCGCCTCGTGTGCACCGTCTATCGGTTGTTTGCCGATATAGAGCACACCATCCAGGTCGAACAGCAGGCCTTTGAGTTGTTTGAATTCATTCATGATTCGCTCCTGATGAAAGGAATGAGATTCGGAATGATGAATTAACAAGTTGCTCTTGTTCGAAGCAAAAATCAAACCATTGCGGCTTCGATTTCAATAAAAAAGGCAGCCATCAGAGGCTGCCTTGGTGTGCTGCTCAAGCCGAGTCTCAGCTGATGGCGCGCTGAATGCGGTTCAGTGCTTCTTCCAGATTCGCCATTGAAGTGGCGAATGAGATGCGGAAGTAACCTTCTGCGCCGAAGGCAGAGCCCGGCACGACGGCTACGCCGACGTTTTCCAGCAGGTATTCGGACAGCGCCATATCAGTCGGCTTGGCAATCTTGCCGGCCTTGTGCAGGTTGGCGATCGCCTCGCGCGCATCGGGGAATGCGTAGAACGCGCCACCAGCCTTGATGCACTTCAGGCCGGGCATTTCGTTGAAACGACGCACGACGAACTCATGGCGCTCGATAAAGGCTTCGACCATCGGCGTGATGCAATCCTGTGGGCCTTCCAGCGCGGCCTGTGCAGCGACCTGCGAGATGGATGTCGGGTTGGAAGTGGATTGCGATTGCAGGATTTCCATTGCCTTGATGATGTAGGCCGGACCTGCGGCATAGCCGATACGCCAGCCGGTCATGGAATAGGCCTTGGAAACGCCGTTCAGCACGATGCAGCGGTCCTTCAGCTCCGGTGTCGCGTTGAGGATGTTGTAGAACTTGTTGCCGGTGAGGTTGACGTGTTCGTACATGTCGTCAGTGGCGACCAGTATCTGTGGGTGCTTCTTCAGCACTTCGCCCAGTGCTTTCAGCTCGTCCAGCGTGTAGACGGAACCGGTCGGGTTGGACGGTGAGTTGATCATGAACAGCTTGGTTTTCGGCGTGATGGCGGCTTCCAGCTGTTGCGGTTGCAGTTTGAAATCCTGTTCGATGCCGCACTCGATGATGACCGGTTTGGCGTCGGCGACCATGGCGATGTCGGCATAGGAGACCCAGTAAGGGGCAGGCACGATGACTTCGTCGCCCGGGTTCAGCACCGCGAGCGCGAGGTTGAAGATACATTGCTTGCCGCCGACACCGACGATGACTTCCTTGTCAGTGTAGTCGAAACCATTGTCGCGCTTGAACTTGGCGATGACGGCCTTTTTCAGGCCGGGGATCCCGGCTACCGGTGTGTATTTGGTAAAGCCGCTGTCGATGGCTTTCTTGGCAGCGTCCTTGATGTGTTGCGGAGTGTCGAAATCCGGTTCGCCGGCGCCGAGGCCGATGATGTCACGGCCTTCGGCCTTGAGCTTGGCTGCACGCGCAGTGACGGCCAGCGTGGGTGATTCTTTAATGCTTTGAACGCGCTTGGAAAGTACCAGTTCGGGTTGCGACAAGATCGAAATCCTTGAAAAAGGTTGAAGGTGCAAGAAAAAATGTAATTTTACTCACAAATTCAAGCCGGCGTAACTGGCAAGCCATCAAAAATCAACAGCTTGACGGGCATCCAGTGCCTTGCGGTATTCGGTCGCGATATTCTTGTTGATGTTGCTCAGCGTCATGCTGATGGCATAGGCTTCCTGAAAGTCTCCTTTCGCGGATGCCATGACCCCGATGCGGAACAGCGAGTCCGTGTTGCCGGCATCCAGTTCGACCGATTTGCGATAGGCTTTTTCCGCTTCAACATTTTTGCCCAGCTTTTCATTGGCCAGGCCAAGTTCGAACCAGGCGTCGCTGTTGTCAGGTTCGGCCTTGATCCAGCGCGTGGCGACTTTTCTCAGTTCGCCCCAGTCTTCTGTCAGCTGAGGCTTCGCAATTTGCAGGAAGTAGGGCATGGTATCCGGCACGATGCCTTCCCAAAAGGCATCGCCCTTGATTGGGAACCTGGTTTCGACTTCACGAGTTTCCAGTTCTGCCAGCCATTCAATCGGCAGTACATAGAAATAGGCGTCGCGGCCGCCGGTCTTGAAGGTGTTGATGCCAACCAGCCGGCCCTCGTTATCAAACAGGCCGCTACCGCTTGCGCCAAGCGCGAACTTTGCCGTGGTGCGTATGACATTGCCCTTATCCATCTCAAACAGGGATTTGACCGTGCCGTTGGAAGTGAGCGGGGTGGGTACACCGCTTGAGTGACCGATGGACACGACCTCATCGCCTTTTTTCAGGGTTTCAGCACTGCCGATCGGCACTGGGTCGACGTTCATGTCTTCGGTTTTCAGCAGGCAGAGATCGTGCCAGCGGTTTGCCTGGACGGAAATGATCTTGTAGGAATCTTCACCGCGTGACACCCAGACCTTTTCTGTATCGCGGAAGGTGTGGCAATTGGTCAGCACCTTGTTTTCGCCGACGACGACCCCAGAGCCATAGGCCAGGCCGCCATCGAACTTGTAGCCGCGTACCATGACGGAAGAAAAGAAGGATTCCAGCAGTTTTGTCCGGTCATAGGCGTAGGCCGAGGGCACAAGGCTGCAGGTGGCCAGCAATACAAAAAAGTAGCGCATGTCATTCCCCAGAGTGTTAAACGGGTTTTGTCAGAACCCTTTCCAAGTGACTTGGAAGGCAGGTTAAAGTTCTGGGCAGATGTATCTTGCTGCAAAGATAGAGAGTGGAGTGGCAAGCCCTGATAAAATGGCAGTCTCGATTCAATGGCCAAAAATGTGATCGTTACCTATCCCAACAGCAGATATGAGTTGCACCAGCCTTTTCCGCCCGCTGGCGATCAGCCGCAGGCGATTGAAAAGCTGGTGAGTGGCATCAATCATGGCATGAAATACCAGACGCTGCTCGGCGTCACCGGTTCCGGCAAGACCTTCACCATGGCCAACGTGATTGCGCAGATCGGCCGTCCGGCCATCGTCATGGCGCCGAACAAGACCCTGGCCGCCCAACTGTATTCCGAATTCCGCGAATTCTTCCCGAATAACGCGGTGGAATACTTCGTTTCCTACTACGATTACTATCAGCCAGAAGCGTATGTGCCTTCGCGCGATTTGTTCATCGAAAAGGATTCAAGCATCAACGAACACATCGAGCAGATGCGGCTGTCAGCTACCAAGGCATTGCTGGAGCGGGAAGACAGCGTGATCGTGGCAACCGTTTCGGCGATCTACGGCATCGGCGATCCCGGTGAATATCACGGCATGGTGCTGCATATTCATCAGGGCATGAAAATCAGCCAGCGCGATATCGTCAACAAGCTGATTGCCATGCAATACGATCGCAATGATTTCGACTTTTCGCGCGGTACGTTCCGCGTACGTGGCGATGTGCTGGATGTGTTTCCGTCGGAACTGAGCGAAACCGCGGTGCGGATCAGCCTGTTCGATGACGAAATCGAAGCGATCACGATGTTCGACCCGCTGACCGGGCAGATCCATAACAAGATTCATAATTTCCGCATTTTCCCTTCCAGCCATTATGTGACGGCGCGTGAAGCGACCTTGCGTGCGATGGAAACGATCAAGCAGGAACTGCGCGATCGCGTGGATTTCTTCATCAAGAACAACAAGCTGGTCGAGGCGCAACGTATCGAACAGCGTACACGTTTCGATCTGGAGATGCTGAATGAGATCGGCTTCTGCAAGGGTATCGAGAACTACAGCCGCCACCTTACCGGCCGCATGCCAGGGGATGCGCCGCCGACGCTGATCGATTACCTGCCTGAGAATGCGCTGATGATTATCGATGAAAGCCACGTCACGGTGCCGCAGGTAGGCGGCATGTACAAGGGTGACCGTTCGCGTAAAGAAAATCTCGTCGATTACGGCTTCCGTCTGCCTTCGGCGCTGGATAACCGGCCGCTCAAGTTTGAGGAATTCGAGAAGATCATGCGCCAGTGCGTGTTCATTTCAGCCACGCCGGCCGAATATGAACGCACCCATCAGGAGCAGGTGGTGGAGATGATCGCGCGGCCGACCGGCCTGATTGACCCGGAGATCATCGTCAAACCGGCGGATACGCAGGTGGATGACCTGCTGTCTGAAATCAAGCTGAGAGTGGCGGTGCAGGAGCGGGTGCTGGCGACGACGCTGACCAAGCGCATGGCTGAGGACTTGACGGATTATCTGGCCGAACACGGCGTCAAGGTGCGATATCTGCATTCCGATATCGATACCGTGGAACGGGTTGAGATTATTCGCGACCTGCGTCTCGGCGAGTTCGATGTGCTGGTCGGTATCAACCTGTTACGTGAAGGCCTGGATATTCCGGAGGTATCCCTGGTGGCGGTGCTGGATGCGGATAAGGAAGGCTTTCTGCGTTCAGAACGTTCACTGATTCAGACTTCCGGTCGTGCTGCACGTAACCTCAATGGCAAGGTGATCTTTTATGCCAACAGAATCACACGTTCGATGAAACTGGCAATAGACGAGACCGAGCGTCGGCGCAAGAAGCAGATGGCGTTCAATGCAGAGCATGGCATTGTGCCTAGGGGCGTCAGCAAGCGCATCAAGGATATCATCGATGGCGTTTATGACAAGGATGAAGCCAAGCGCGAACAGAAGGCTGCACAGGATCAGGCGAACTATGAGGCTCTGAGCGAGAAGCAAATCCTGAAAGAGATGAAACGTCTGGAAAAAGCCATGCACGACAGTGCGCAGAACCTCGAGTTTGAAAAAGCTGCCGAATATCGTGACCAGTTGAAGAAACTCAAGGCGAAGTTCTACGGTGCCGAGATCCCGGATCAGCCCTTGATTGAATAATGTTGAGCCAGCCTGGCGCCTAGCCAGCCCGCGATGAATTGCGGAATGGATATCACAGCCATGAAAATCAGCGCCAGTGGCCATAGCGATAGTGAGCTGCCGTTGATCAGCGCGGATGCGAATTGTCCGGCAGCCATCGCCAAAGTCCAGCGCCAGACTCTTTGCGGGTACAGATAAGCAATGACAAATATGATCAGGCCCATGATGGGGATGCCTGAACTGTAATAGAGGTTACTGTCCCAGGCTTCGTTGCGGTTTGTGATGGCGGCGATACCCAGACAGACCGCCAGCCCGGCCGAACTGGAGAACAAATAGGGCCGAAGGTCATTCTGCTTTTTCATGTCGGGGTGTTTGGGGCTGGCAGATGGCTAGCTGAACAGAAAGCGGTATAGCAGCCAGGCAAAAATCAGGAGAGCGATGACGGGGATCCCCATGTTGCCATCGCCTTTGCGCATGGGTGCGATACTGCCGGGGTGCTGACGTTCATAGGTGTCTATCCATTCCTTGGATTCTTTCAGCCCCAAGCCCGTATGCTCCCGCAATAACTTGATGGCTTCTATCTTGCGGCCTTGTTCAATGGCCTGAATGACTTCAAAAGGGGCTTCTGTATTTTTGTTGGAGTTTGAATTCATCTGCTGACCTTTTCTGGTTTTCTGTGTAGCCGATTTCTGCAAAGTCTAGTCCAGCAGAGTGCAAATAAAAAGCCCCGATTGTTCGGGGCTTTTTTGTGACTGGCTGATGAAAGGTTCAGGCTGGATTATTTTTCAGTCTGAACGATGACCAAAGGTTCATCCGTTGCCTTCTCGTTGCCTTTTTGCTGCCAGGCGGCAGGTTTGCGGGCTTTTGGCTTGGCCGGTGCTTCAGGTGCTTTTTCCACCTTGATGGCTTCGCCCTTGGTTTCCACCAGTTGCAAACCGCTCGCGGCCAGATCGACAGGCTTTTCTTCCGCTGGCTTGCGGCGACGAGGTGCGCGTGGTTTCTTTTCCGTTTGCTCAGCTTGCTCTGTTTTTTCTACAGTCTCGGTTTTCGCAGCTTTCGCGATATTTTCGACGGCTGCTACAGGTTCTGCACTGGTCATTGTTGCGACGGTTTCAGCTTTGGCTTTTTCTTCCTTGGCCGGCTTTTCTGCTTTTTTGGCAGGTTTGGCGGTTTCGGCCGGACTGGTCTCGACTTTTGTCTCGATGGCCGGCAGGGCAGTGACAGTCACTTCTACCGGTGTCTGTTCGACAATCGGCTTGCTGGATACAGTTTCAGCTGCGACCGGTGTTGTTGGTTTGATATTCTCAACCGCCTCGAGGTTTGCCGTGCTGTCGGCAGCTACTGTCTGTTGATTGACTTCGCGCGGTGCATTCTCGTTGCGTGGGCCACGATCACGGCGTCCGCCTCGGCTGCGACGGCTGCGCTGTTCAGTACCAGTCTCCACGGTGGCAGTTGCCAGTGCCGGTTTCTGTTCGCCTTGTGGACGTTCTGTCTGCGGACGCTCATTGCGGGGCTGCTGCTGGCGCTGTGGTTGCTGCTGGCGGTTGTTGCGCTCGCCGTTTGCACTACGATCCGCTGGGGCTGCTGCGCCTTGCGGACGTTCAGCGTTGCGATCGCGATCACGACCGCGGCCGCCGCGGGTGCGGCGGTTGCCACGTTGGGCTTCGCGACGCTGGGCAGTTTCGCTGCTGGACTCCTGTTTCTTCTCGTCGCCCAGACCCAGCCAGCCCAGAATGCGGCTAACGAACCCCGGCTCTTTACGAGCCTTGGGTACCGGGCTCTTCGATGCAGGTGCCGGAGATGCAGGCGTGATGCCTTTCACTGCAGCTTCGGCCTTGACCGGTTTGGCTTCCTGCTTGGTGTTGACGATTTCTTCCTCGCTTGGCAGTTCTACCATCTGATAGCTGGCGCGGGTGTTTTCTTCGGTGACATCATCGTGGCGTACACGGGTAATCGTGTAGTTGGGGGTTTCCAGGTGGATGTTGGGGATCAACACCACTTCCACACCCATGCGTTGTTCGATCTTGTGGATGTCTGCGCGTTTTTCGTTCAGCAGGAAGGTGGCAGCTTCAACCGGTAGTTGTACCTGGATGATGGCGCTGTTTTCCTTCATGGCTTCTTCCTGCGTAATGCGCAGGATGTGCAATGCGGTCGATTCGATGCCGCGGATATGGCCGGTGCCATGGCAGCGCGGGCAGGGGATATGGTTGGATTCGCCGAGGCTTGGGCGCAGGCGTTGACGCGACAGCTCGAGCAGGCCGAAACGGGAGATCTTGCCGGTCTGAACACGCGCGCGGTCGTAATGCAAGGCATCGCGCAGGCGATTTTCTACATCGCGCTGGTTACGCTGGCTTTCCATGTCGATGAAGTCGATGACGACCAGGCCGCCCAGATCGCGCAGGCGCAGTTGCCGTGCAACTTCTTCTGCCGCTTCCAGGTTGGTGTTGAATGCGGTCTGTTCAATATCGGCGCCCTTGGTGGAACGACCTGAGTTGACGTCGATGGAGACCAGGGCTTCCGTGTGGTCGATGACGATGGCGCCGCCGGAAGGCAGACGCACTTCACGCGAGAAGGCGGTTTCGATCTGGTGTTCGATCTGGAAGCGGGAGAACAGCGGGATCTCGTCCTGATACAGCTTCACGCGAGCGACATTGCCCGGCATGACGTGGTTCATGAACTGTACGGCTTGTTCGTGGATGTCCGGTGTGTCGATCAGGATTTCGCCGATATCCGGTTGGAAGTAATCGCGGATGGCGCGGATGACCAGGCTGCCTTCCTGATAAATGAGGAAAGCGCCGGCCTGGATGGTGGATGCGCCTTCGATGGCGGTCCACAGTTGCAGTAGGTAGTTAAGGTCCCATTGCAGTTCTTCCAGGCTGCGACCGATGCCGGCGGTACGGGCGATAATGCTCATGCCGTTCGGTACTTCCAACTGGGCCATGGTGTCGCGCAGTTCGTTGCGGTCTTCACCTTCGATGCGGCGGGAGACACCACCACCACGTGGATTGTTTGGCATCAGGACCAGATAGCGGCCGGCCAGAGAGATAAAGGTGGTGAGGGCGGCACCCTTGTTGCCGCGTTCGTCCTTGTCGACCTGAACGATGAGTTCCTGGCCTTCCTTCAGGACGTCCTGAATGCGTGCGCGGCCGCCTTCAACTTCCTTCAGGAAATAGCTGCGAGCGACTTCCTTGAAGGGCAGAAAACCGTGACGGTCGGTGCCGTAATTGACGAATGCAGCTTCGAGAGAAGGTTCTATGCGGGTGATGACACCTTTATAGATATTGCTTTTGCATTGTTCCTTGCCGGCTGTTTCGATATCGAGATCGATGAGTTTTTGCCCATCGACGATGGCGACGCGTAGTTCTTCCGACTGCGTCGCATTGAATAACATGCGTTTCATTGAATGACTCCCGCGCTCCTGGCGGGCGGTGAGGTTGCTGCTGTGGCAGCAGGCAGTATTCGCTGGCAGCCCTGATTTGTAGATCAGAGTTCAGATTTTAAGCGGTGGCCTGACATTCAGTACAGGTCATTACCAGTTAGCACGAGCAGTGGTGCGCAAACGTGTTGCACACGCAGAAGCGCTTTTGACTAACACATGGCCATTTCAAGGCCTGTTTCCGCGATGTTGGACACACTCACCATGGTGAGGTCGCTGGAAACCACCTGTTTTCGATTTGCGATAACAGATTGAATTAGTTGACGAAATTTCTCGTAAACGATAAGTGGTTAATCTCTTTGCGTTGGTTCTGTTTGAAACTGTTTCTCGGCTAAGCCGACAATATCGGCTAAAATTCCATATTCCAGCTAACTCTTACCTTGCCTGCATCGGCAACATCATCTGCGGTGGCTAGAGCGCAATAAATTTATGACAAATTCGCTACTTATTTTTATTTGGCGAGCGAGTTAACCAAGGTATTTGTTGTTCCAATTAAGGTATTCTCGAATAAGCGCCTGAGCGGTTAAGTCGAAAATTGGCGCATTTAATACAGAAATTTCTTAAATGCAAACGTAGTATAGGCGAGATGACCAATATAAGCAAAGCAAGTATAAGTAAATCAAGTCAGCCACTTGCAGAAAACAAGTCAAGCGTGACCATGCATACCGTGGACGAGGGGAGTGCCGGACAACGCATCGACAATTTTCTCGCCAAAATCCTCAAGGGTGTTCCCAAAAGCCATATCTACCGAATTTTGCGTAGCGGGGAAGTACGGGTGAACAGCAAGCGCATCGATGCCAGCTACAAATTGCTGATGGATGATGTCGTGCGCGTGCCGCCCATCCGTATGGCCGAAAAGACCGCCAGCGCCGAATTGAAGCCCGGACAGGCGCCACGATTCGAGAAGAATATCGTGTTCGAGGATGATGCCATGTTGGTGATCGACAAGCCTGCCGGCTTCGCTGTGCATGGTGGCAGCGGCATCAGTCGCGGCGTCATCGAACAGTTGCGGCTGGAGCGTCCCAAGGCCAAGTTCCTGGAGCTGGTGCATCGACTGGATCGCGAGACCTCCGGTATTCTGATGCTGGCCAAGAAAAGGGCGGCACTGGTGGCATTGCATGATGCCATTCGCAACAACCAGACGGACAAGCGTTATCTGATGCTGGTTCATGGTGACTGGACCGAGAAGAAGAAGCGCGTGAATCTGCCATTGCATAAATATGTACTGCCTAGCGGCGAGCGCAGGGTGGCGGTGCAGGAGGATGGCCAGGATTCCGAGACAGTGTTTTATCTGCGCAAAAACTACGGCGAATTCAGTCTGCTTGAGGCGCAACTGATTACGGGGCGTACTCATCAGTTGCGTGTGCAGTTGGCGCATCTCGGTTTTCCGATTGCAGGCGATGACAAGTATGGCGATTTTGCCGTTAACAAGATTATGCAGAAGCGCGGCTTGAAGCGCATGTTCCTGCATTCTGTAGAAACCAAGCTGAAACATCCCGTATCCGGCGAAAAGCTGAAACTGACTGCGCCATTGCCAGTCGAACTGGAGCGTTTCCTCAAACAGCTTGAGACGGATACACATGCCTAAGCAATATGACCTGATCGTCTTTGACTGGGACGGTACTTTAGCCAATTCCACACAGATGATCGTGGATTGCATGCGTGAGGCCAGCGCCGATGCAGGCTTGCCAGTGCCGGAACCTACAGCTGCCAGCAATATCATCGGTCTGGGGCTGGCCGAGGCAGTCCATGCCCTGTTCGGGGAACTCACTCCAGCTCAATACCAGCAATTGGTGGCGCGCTATCGCCATCACTACTACACGCGTGATGAGGATACGCCTTTGTTCGAGGGGGTGAGGGAGACCATCGAATACCTTAGTAAAGCCGGGTTCATGCTGGCCGTGGCGACAGGCAAAGGTCGCAACGGCCTTAACAAGTCACTGGAGAAGTCCGGTCTTGCTGATTTCATGCATGCGACACGTTGCGTGGATGAATGCTTTTCCAAACCGCATCCGCAGATGCTGCATGAACTGATGGATGAGCTGGTGACAGGGCCGGAACGTACACTGATGATTGGTGATACCAGTTACGATCTGCAGATGGCGAGCAATGCCGGCGTCACCAGCCTGGCAGTCACCTATGGCGCACATCCCGAGTCAGAACTGAAAAAACATCAACCACTGGTCTGCTTTGACCGGTTTACTTCGCTGGATCAGTGGTTGCGTGAACATGCCTGAACGTACACGTGTCATCTGCCGTAGTGAGGAAGTGCAGGAAAGAGCGCAAGGTTTGCGTTTTCAGCTGCCTGAACTCGGTGAGCGCACCACCGGCTTTGTCGTGCGCTACAATGGCAAGCTGCAGGCGTATGTAAATCGCTGTGCGCATCTGCCGGTGGAACTGGACTGGAACGAGGGTGATTTTTTCAATATCACCCGGGAATATTTGATCTGTGCTACACACGGCGCGCATTATCAGCCTGAAACTGGCGACTGTGTGATGGGGCCGTGTAAAGGCAGCGGTTTGCAGAAGATCGCAGTCCTCGAGCGTGACGGTGAAGTGTTGATACAACTGGATTCTATTTAATTAGGGATGTTTGAACATGGTGGATTATTCGAATAACGGCCCCGACTGGGAACGTAAAACCCTGGAAAAACTCGCCTTCGCGGCGGTAGACGAACAGCGTCGTTCGCGCCGCTGGGGGGTATTTTTCAAGTCGCTGACCTTTCTTTATCTGATTGTATTGTTACTGATAGGCATGGACTGGATCGGCAAGGATGCCGTTGCCAAGCTTGACCATACCGCGCTGATCGACATTCAGGGCATTATCGGTCCTGGTGCCGATGTTGATGCAGAGTCGGTGGTTTCCAGCCTGCAGGCGGCATTCGAGAACAAGCGCACCAAGGGCCTGATTCTGCGTATAAACAGTCCGGGCGGCAGTCCTGTGCAGTCCGGCATCATCAACGACGAGATCAAACGCCTGCGCACGTTGCATCCTGAAGTGCCGGTTTATGCCGTGGTCGAGGATATTTGCGCTTCTGGCGGTTATTACATTGCTGTGGCGGCAGATCAGATCTATGTCGACAAGGCCAGTATCGTCGGTTCGATTGGTGTGCTGATGGACGGTTTCGGTTTTACCGGAACGATGGAAAAGCTGGGAGTGGAGCGCCGTTTGCTGACTGCCGGTGAAAACAAGGCGATTCTGGATCCGTTCTCTCCGCCCAATGAGCAACATCAGCAATTTGCACAGAACATGCTGGATGAAATTCACCAGCAGTTTATCGGTATCGTGCGTGAAGGCCGCGGTGAACGCCTGAAGGAGACACCGGAGACTTTCAGCGGACTTTTCTGGACCGGCGAGGCAAGTATCAAGATGGGTCTGGCCGATGGTTTGGGCAGTTCGGAATACGTGGCACGTGAAGTGATCAAGGAAGAACGCATCGTGGATTTCACCGTGCGTGAAGACTTTGCTTCGCGCTTTGCCAAGCGTCTGGGCGCTACGATGGCGAACCAGATTTCGTTGGGCAATCTGCGTCTGCAGTAAATCCGTGATAAATAAAAAGCCCCGGTTGTTTTGCAACCGGGGCTTTTTTATGTCTTGCGCAGACCTGCGCTCATTGGTTATTTCGAATGAATGTGATTGATCAGGCCGTTGGTCGAGCTGTCCAGTTCGGTCGCCGAAGTCTTGGACAGCAGTTGCGGCAGGATGCCTTGCGCCAGCTGCTTGCCGAACTCCACGCCCCACTGGTCGAAGGAGTTGATGTGCCAGATGATGCCTTGGGTAAAGATCTTGTGCTCATAGAGCGCGATCAGCTTGCCCAGGGTTCTTGGGGTCAGTTTATCGAACAGGATGCTGTTGGTCGGGCGGTTGCCGCCGAACACGCGGTGCGGTAGAACGGTGCGGATCTCGTCATCGTTCTGGCCTTGGGATTCCATCTCATGCTTCACTTCCAGCGGTGTCTTGCCCTGCATCAGCGCCTTGGTTTGTGCCAGCATGTTGGCCAACAGGATCTTGTGATGTTCGTCACCATTCTCGCCGACGGCATAATGGCTCTTGATCGGCATCAGGAAGTCGCACGGAATCAGCTTGTTGCCCTGATGGATCAGTTGATAGAACGCATGCTGGCCGTTGGTCCCTGCTTCGCCCCAGACGATGGGGCCGCTGCTGTAATTGATCTTCTTGCCTTCGCGGTCGACGAATTTGCCGTTGCTTTCCATGTCGGCTTGCTGCAGATAGGCGGTAAAGCGCGACAGGCCCTGGTCGTAAGGCAGGATGGCGTGTGTTTCGGTATTGAAGAAGTCGTTATACCAGACACCGATCAGGCCCATGATTACCGGCATGTTCTGTTCCAGCGGCGCGGTGCGGAAATGGTTGTCCATTTCGTGGCCGCCGGCCAGCATCTCCTCGAAGTTGTCCATGCCGATATAGAGCGCGATGGACAGGCCGATGGCGGACCACAATGAATAGCGGCCGCCGACCCAGTCCCAGAATTCGAACATGTTGGCGGTATCGATGCCGAAATCCTTGACCGCCTTGGCATTGGTGGAAAGTGCCACGAAATGCATGGAAACGTCCTCAGGCTTGCTCGCACGTTCCAGGAACCAGGCGCGCGCAGAGCGGGCATTGGTCATGGTTTCCTGTGTGGTGAAGGTCTTCGATGCCACGATGAAGAGTGTGGTTTCCGGATTGCAGACCTCCAGTGTTCTGGCCAGGTGCGCGCCGTCGACGTTGGCGACGAAGTGCGCATTGATATCGGAGGCATAGGGCTTCAGTGCATTGCAGGCCATCAGGGGGCCGAGATCGGAGCCGCCGATGCCGATATTGACGACATCGGTAATTTTCTTGCCGGTAAATCCTTTCCAGCTGCCGTTACGTACGCGTTCGCTGAAATCGCGCATTTGGGCGAGTACACGATTAACGTCGGGCATGACATCCTTGCCGTCGACATAGACGGGGGTGTTGCTGCGGTTGCGCAGGGCAGTATGCAATACGGCGCGGTGTTCGGAGAAATTGATTTTCTCGCCGGCGAACATCTTGTCGCGCATGCCTTCCAGATTCATGTCACGTGCCAGCTGGAACAGCAGGGAGAGAGTCTTGTCGGTGATGCGATTCTTTGAATAATCGAGCAGCATGTCGCCGACTTGCAGAGAATATTTCTGGAAACGCTCCGGTTCTTTATCAAACATATCCCGCATGTGTAGCGGGAAAACATCTTTCTGATGTTCGGCCAAGGCTTGCCAGACAGGAAAATTGGTAGGGTTTGTCATTTAGTGTGTGGTTATTTAATTGATTTTTTTAAGTGAATAAGGTCCGAAACGGCCGTTATTTTAACTTAAAAATGACCCCAGCTAAAGGCGGCAAGGTCACAACAATGGATTGCGGATGATGCATCCAGGGGGTCGGTTCGGTGTCGACGCCGGCGCCATTACCCTGGTTGCTGCCAGAGTAACAGGCCGCATCACTGTTGAATATTTCCGCATAGTGCCCGGCTGCAGGCACCCCCAGTCGATAGGATTCGCGCAGGACCGGGGTGAAGTTCAGTATCACCAGTACAAAGCTGCCATCGCGGGCTTTGCGCATATAGCTGATGACGGATTGGTCTGAGTCATAGCAATCGACCCATTCGAAACCCTGCGGCTCGAAGTCCAGCTCATAGAGTGCCTTGTCGTTGCGATACAGATGATTCAGGTCCCTGGACACCAACTGCACGCCCTGGTGCCAATGGGTGTCGAGCAGATGCCAGTCCAGGCTGGCGTTGACGTTCCATTCACGACCCTGGCCGAATTCATTGCCCATAAAATTGAGCTTTTTGCCCGGCGTCGTCATCTGATAGGTCAGCAGCAGGCGCAGATTGGCGAATTTTTGCCAGGTGTCGCCCGGCATTTTGTCCAGCAGGGAGCGTTTGCCATGCACGACTTCGTCATGCGAGAAGGGCAGTACGAAATTCTCGCTGTAGGCATAGAGCTGGCCGAAGGTCAGTTTGTCGTGGTGATAGCGGCGGTGGATCGGGTCTTCTGCGATATAGCTCAACGTGTCGTTCATCCATCCCATGTTCCATTTCATGGAGAAGCCCAGCCCGCCCAGATAGACCGGGCGCGAGATCATGGGCCAGGCGGTGGATTCTTCGGCGATGGTCAGTGCGCCGGGGAAATCCTCATGCGCCATGACGTTCAGCTGTTTGAGAAACTCGATGGCATCCAGGTTCTCGCGGCCGCCGTACTGGTTGGGCAGCCATTCGCCGTGCTTGCGTGCGTAATCCAGATAGAGCATGGAGGCGACAGCGTCGACACGCAGGCCGTCGATATGGAATTCGCTCATCCAGTAATAGGCATTGGCCAGGAGGAAATTGCGTACTTCATTGCGGCCGTAATTGAAGACGTAGGTGCCCCATTCCTGGTGTTCACCCAGGCGCGGATCTTCGTGTTCATAGAGTGCGGTGCCGTCGAAGCGGGCCAGTGCCCAGTCATCCTTGGGAAAGTGGCCCGGTACCCAGTCGAGAATGACGCCGATATCGGCCTGATGGCAGGCATCGACAAAATAGCGCAGGTCGTCCGGTGTACCGAAGCGGTTGGTGACACCGAAATAGCCGGTGGTCTGGTAGCCCCAGGATTCATTCAGTGGATGTTCGGAGACTGGCAGCAGCTCGATATGGGTGTAGCCCATTTCCTTGACATAGGGAATCAGATCGGCAGCGAGTTCACGGTAATTGAGAAAGTAGCCCTGCGCATTGCGTTTCCATGAGCCGAGGTGCATTTCATAGAAATTGAAAGGTGTATGCAGCCAGTCGACGGTGGACCGTTTCTGTATCCATTCCTTGTCCTGCCAGGTGTGTTGCGTCAATGATGTGACCTTGGCAGCAGTGCCCGGTCTTTGCTCGAAGCTGAAACCGTAGGGGTCGGTCTTGACATGAATGTGGCCGCTGTCGCGATTGCGGATCTCGAACTTGTAGAGTTCGCCGACACTCAGGCCGGGAATGAATATTTCCCAGATGCCGCTGGAACCGTGTACCCGCATCGGGTGGATGCGACCGTCCCACTGGTTGAAGTTGCCGATAACGCTGACGCGCTCTGCATTGGGTGCCCAGACAGCAAAGCGAACCCCGTCGATTCCATGCTGGGCGATCAGGTGTGCCCCCATGGTCTGGTGCGCCTGTAGCAGGCGGCCTTGCCCGAACAGGTATACCTCGTCGCTGCTCAGGCTGGAAGGGAAAGTATAGGGGTCGTGTTGTTCATGGCTGGAGCCATTGGCTTCGATGCGTAACAGGCAGGGCCTGACCAGCCCGTCTCCATGCCATTCGAACATGCCGTTGGCGTGCATGCGTGTGAGCGGATCCCAGCCTTCAGCGGTTTTTAGCCAGACGCGCTCAGCATAAGGCAGGAAGGTTCGGAAGACTTGTTTGGTCGTTTCACCCTTTGGCGCGTCATGCAGTCCAAGATAAGCGAAGGGATCGTGATGCCTGGCATCAAGAATGAGTTGCTGCTGGATGTCTTGCTTGGGCTTGGCCAAAGTTCTTCTCTTTAAATTTTCGATAATTTCCGGCTACCGCTCGATTCTACTAGATTCTCGTCAAAAATCGCGCCTATAATGGCTTCAAGGACGTAGATAAAGGCGGAACAGCCTGTTGCTGCGGCTTCTTTGGCGTTCGCCAATGCCAAACTATAAATCAGGAGAGTTCAAAATGCAGCAGGATTTAACTTCTTCCCGTTTCATAAGCGCACTAACAAAAAACACGGTGGCCCTGATCCTTGCGGGTGGCAGAGGCAGCCGGCTGAAGGACCTGACCAATTGGCGAGCCAAACCTGCAGTTCCGTTTGGCGGCAAGTTTCGCATCGTGGATTTTCCGCTTTCCAACTGCATCAATTCCGGTATCCGCCGTGTTGGCGTTGTCACCCAGTACAAGTCGCATAGCCTGATTCAGCATATACAGCGCGGCTGGGGCTTTCTGCGCGGCGAATTCAACGAGTTCGTCGAGCTGTTGCCGGCGCAGCAACGTATTGAAGAGGAGTGGTACAAGGGTACTGCCGATGCCGTGTTCCAGAACCTCGATATTCTGCGCATGATGACGCCGGAGTATGTGCTGATACTGGCCGGCGACCATATCTACAAGATGGATTATGGCCAGATGCTGGCGGATCATGTGCGCAACAAGGCAGACATGACTATTGCCTGCATCAATGTGCCGATCGAGGAAGCCAAGGCCTTTGGTGTGCTCAAGGTGGATGAGAATTCGCGCGTCGTCGATTTCAAGGAGAAGTCTCCCAATCCCGATCCCTTGCCGGATGACCCGACCCAGGCTTTCGCCAGTATGGGTATATATGTGTTCAATGCCTCGTTTTTGTACGAGCAACTGATTCGCGATGCGGATGACCGCAATTCCACGCACGATTTCGGGCATGACATCATCCCTTATCTGATCAGGAAATACCGGGTCTATTCCCACAGATTCACCGACAGTTGCGTCGGTGCGGCCAATGGCAACTACTACTGGCGTGATGTTGGTACGGTAGATGCTTACTGGGAAGCTAATATGGAGCTGACCAAAGTGGTGCCTGAATTGAATCTTTATGATCACACCTGGCCGATCTGGACGCATCAGGAACAATTGCCGCCGTGCAAGTTCGTATTTAATGATGAGGGGCGTTGCGGTGGCGCGACTGATTCCCTGGTTTCCGGCGGCTGTCTGATCAGTGGTACCAAGGTACACAATTCCGTGCTGTTCTCTGATGTACGTGTACACAGTTACAGCCAGATCGATGGTGCAGTCCTGCTGCCCAGGGTGGAAGTCGGACGCAATGTGGTGCTGAAGAACGTTGTTGTGGACAAGGCGACCCGCATCCCTGAAGGCATGCAGATCGGTGTTAATCCGGAGGAGGACCGCAAGCGCTTCCATGTGTCGCCCAACGGTATCACCCTGGTGACCTCGGAAATGCTGGGGCAGGGGATACATTACGCACGATAGTTTTAGCATGCGCCCTTAGGGGGCATCAACGGTTTTTTTGGAAATAAAGGTTTTACCAATGCCTGCGTCATCCAAGCTTTATCTCAATCTCTATTGGCACATGCACCAGCCGGATTATCGAGACAGTATTACCGGCGAATACGTCCTGCCATGGACTTATCTGCACGCGCTGAAGGATTACACCGATATGGCCCACCATCTCGAATCCATTCCTGCTGCGCGCGTGACTTTCAATTTTGTACCTGTTCTGCTCGATCAGCTGGAAGACTACGCAGAACAGTTCAGGACGAGCGAGATACGCGATCCATTACTGGCACTTTTGGCAGAGAAGGATCTTAACAATCTGTCTGACGCTCGCTGCGAGCTGATCATCCAGAGCTGTTTCAAGAGCCATCATGAAAAAATGTTGTCGCCGTTCACGCATTACCAGCGGCTATACAATATCTTCAAGACGCTGGAATCAGAGAGCGTGACGCCTTTCAATTATCTGTCTGCACAGTACAAGGCCGATCTTCTGGTCTGGTACCACCTGGCTTGGACCGGTGAGAGTATCCGCCGTGAAAACAAACTGGTGCAAAGCCTGATGGCCAAGGGTTTCCAGTTCACGCTGGACGACCGCTTGAAACTGTTCAAGTTGATTGGTGAACTGATTGCCGGCCTGATTCCGCGCTACAAGAAGTTGCAGAAAAGCGGCCAGATCGAGATTTCATCAACTCCACACTATCATCCGATACTGCCTTTGTTGCTGGATTTCAGGGCGACGCGCGATGCCATGCCATACGCTCCATTGCCTCGCAATAGCATGTATCCTGGCGGCAGGTTGCGGGCGGAAGCGCATATCACGCAGGCTCAGGATTCGCATGCCAGGAGATTTGGTGAAAAGCCGGTAGGTATGTGGCCGGCTGAGGGCGGCGTTTCTCACACGGCATTATCCTTATTGGCTCAACATGATGTGAAATGGGCGGCGACAGGGGAAGGTGTGCTGGCCAACAGTCTGTACAAGTCCTATCAAACTTCCGATTTGCCGCCACGTGCGGATTATCTCTACAAGCCTTACCGGGTCACCGATGGCGTCAAGGATATTGCCTGTTTCTTTCGTGACGACCTGCTCTCAGACAAGATCGGTTTTGAGTATTCCAAACTGCATTCGAATGATGCAGTCCGGGATTTCATCAGCACGCTTGAGCATATCCAGAAATCCACGCCCAAGGGCGAACATCGTGTGGTCAGCGTCATCCTGGATGGCGAGAATGCCTGGGAGTATTACCCATATAACGGTTATTACTTCCTGAGCGAACTCTATCAAGCCCTGTCTGCACATCCCCTTATCGAGATGACGACATTCAGCGACATTCTCGACATGTGCAAAGCGGGCACGGTCAGTTCGGGCGATTTGCCAACGGTGGCAGCCGGCAGCTGGGTTTATGGCAGCTTCAGTACATGGATCGGTTCGCCGGAGAAGAACTTCGGCTGGGATTTGCTGTGCGATGCCAAAAAGGTATATGACAAGGTGATGCAATCGGGTCAGCTTAGCTGCGAGGAGCAGGCCGCATGCGAACGTCAGTTGTCGATATGCGAGGGTTCTGACTGGTTCTGGTGGTTCGGTGACTATAACTCTGCCGTGAGCGTGGACAGTTTTGATCGGCTCTATCGCCGTAATCTCGGCAATCTTTATCATCTGCTGAAGCAACCTGCTCCAAGTATTCTGAACAAGCCAATCAGTGTCGGCAGTGGCGATCCGGACATGGGTGGAACCATGCGACGAGGCCAGGAAGTATAAGAATGAAATTTTCATCAACATTCTGCGAGGAGCAGAGTCGTGGCTAAAACAGTCGCTTTGTTGTTAGGGGTGCATGCACATCAACCCGTAGGTAATTTCGAATCGGTGCTGGACGATGCGCACGTTCGCTGTTACGGACCATTCTTACGCGTGCTGCATCAGTATCCGGATTTCAAGTTCGCCATCCATCTTAGCGGCTGGTTGCTCGAGTACATGCTGAAACACTTTCCGGAGGATATGGCTTTACTGAAGGAGATGGTGGCACGCGAGCAGGCGGAACTGTTCGGTGCCGGATTCACCGAGCCGGTGCTGGCGGCGATTCCGGCCAAGGATAGAGTCGGGCAGATCAAGAAACTCTCCGCCTATCTGCACAAGCAATTTGGTGAAACACCCCACGGCGCCTGGCTTACCGAGCGCGTCTGGGAATCCACCGTGGTACCGGCCCTGTCGGAATCCGGTATCCGCTATGTGACCGTCGACGATTATCACTTCATGTGTACCGGCAAGGACAGCAGCGCGCTGGGCGGTTATTACTCGACGGAAGAAGACGGCCATCAGATCGACCTGTTTCCCATCTCGGAAGCGCTGCGTTACCGGCTGCCGTTCTCGCCGGCAGAAGAAGTGGTCGGCTATCTGGAAAGCCTGGCCGACGACAGCAAGCAGGCGGCGGCCATCTATTTCGACGATATCGAGAAATTCGGTATCTGGCCGGAGACCTATGAATGGGTTTACGAACGCGGCTGGCTGCGCAATTTCATCGAAGGTGTGCTGCGTTCCGACATCATCAAGCCCATGCGCTACAGCGAATATCACGCCATGGCCAAGACCCGCGGCGTGGTCTATCTGCCGACCGCATCCTATATCGAAATGAACGAGTGGACGCTGCCGGTGCCGGCTGCCCATCATTATGCCGATCTGGTACAGCAGGAGAAATACAACAATCGCTACGAAGTGACCAAGCCTTATGTGCGCGGCGGCATCTGGCGTAACTTCTTCATGCGCTATCCGGAATCGAACTGGATGCACAAGCGCATGCTCAAGTTGTCCGAGCGTTTCCATTCCCTGCCGCCCAACAAACAAAGTCCGGAGATGCTGGTCGCGCTCTACGAATGCCAGGCCAATGATGCCTACTGGCATGGCTTGTTCGGCGGCCTCTATCTGCCGCATCTGCGCCGTGCAGTGTTCAACGCCATGCTGAAGCTTGAAGCCATGCTGGACAAGGTTACCGAGCGGCCTTACAAGGTCCTGCAGGATATGGACATGGATGGCCATGACGAGGCCTTCCTGCAGAACGGTCAGCTACAGGTGGTCGCCCGGCTCGACGGCACGGCATCGATCTGCGAATTCGACACCTATGCGTTGCATCACAACTTCTGTGACACGCTGACACGCCAGGCCGAGCATTACCACCGCAAGGTGCATGCCGAGCCGGTCCATGAGGCAGCTGGCGGTGGCATCTCCAATCCGCATGAGCGCATGAGCTCCAAACATGAGATCACCGAAGCGGATCTGGCAGTCGATGCCTATCGCAAGACCATGTTCATCGACTTCTGGAAGGACGAGGCAGTCGGCTTGAAGCAACTCGGCTATCGTCGGCCGACGGCGGGCAAGACTTCGCTGGACTTTTGTGCCAGTCTCAACGGCGGCAAGGTCGGCAAGAAAATCACGCTGAACAAGGACACCCTGCTGACGCAGTACAAGTTTACCAAGCTGCCGCATGGTTCCTTCATGGTCGAGATCAACCTTGCCATGCCGAGCTGCGATGGCCCGGCCGGCCGTTATCGTTCAGGCGAGAACATCCTCGGCGGTTTCGGTCAGCCATTGAGCATTTCCGGCATGAAGGAAATCATGCTGGAGGATGAAGTGCTTGGCGGTTCCGTTTATCTCCATAGCAGCCTGCCTTGTGCCTTCACCAGCTATCCGCATTTCAGTGTGTCGCAATCCGAGGCTGGTTTCGAAAAAATCATGCAGGCGGTGACGCTGGTGCTTGAGTGGCCTTCCGATGCGCTGGTGGAGGATCTGGAGATCAAGGTTCGCGTCACCCCTGGCATCGAAGCCATTGGTTGATCGGGGCGGCTGATCCGGGGCGGCGAGGATAGAACGGCATGAGCAAACGTATCGGCGTCGATGTTGGTGGCACCAATCTGCGTGTGGCGGTTGTCGATGATCTGAAAGTCATTGACGAGTACCGTTGCCACGCGGATTTCTCGGCCATCTGTCACGCCAGTCCGCCGGATGTAGCCTGGCGACAGATCATCGCAATTACCGTCGAGACCTTGCAGAAAATGTTGGAGCAGCATCCTGATGTCATCTCGATTGGTATCGGCTTTCCCGGATTCATCGATCCGCTGCGTGGCACCGTACTGCAGTCTCCAAACTTGCCGGGTTTGCGCGATGTCGACCTGGCGGGCGATCTTGCCCGCGCGTTACAACGCCCCGTTGTGGTGGAAAACGATGCCAATGCGGCAGCCTATGGAGAATACAAGCTGCATCCGCAGTCTGCCGCCAGCCTGATCTTTCTCGGTCTGGGCACCGGTGTCGGCGGTGGCCTGATCATCGATCACAAGCTGATCACCGGCACCCACGGCTTTGCCATGGAAGTCGGTCACCTGATCGTCGAGCCGGGCGGCCGCCCATGCGGTTGCGGCAATCATGGTTGCATGGAGCAATATGCCTCGGCCAGCGGCGTCAGTCGTAGTTATGAATTCGCTACTGGCCAAGCACTGGAAGCCGATGCTGTCGCCAGATTGGCGGAGCAGGGTGATGCACATGCCAAGGCAGCGTTTGAGCTGGCTGCAAGCGCGCTGGCGCAGGCCCTGGCGCATATCCTCAAGGTGGTGGACATCCAGCAGGTTGTCATTGGTGGTGGTATGAGCAGTGCCTGGCCGCTGATGCAGCAGGCTTTCCGGCAACGGCTGGATCAGGATCTGATTCCCGTGCTGCGCGGCAGGGTGGATGTCCGTATTTCCGACTGTGGCGACCATGCAGGTGTCATCGGCGCCGCGCATCTTTCCAGCGCAAATGTTTGAATCAGGTTGTTGCCAGCCGCTGGAATGAAATCCGGTCAGCTGCCGTCGTGGATGCGGTCACGACCTTGATTCTTGGCCTGATACAGCGATTTGTCGGCCTGTTCTACCAGGCTGAGCGCCGTATCCGACTGCCCCGGTATCGCAGTGGACAGACCCATGCTGAGGGTCAGGTAATCACTGACGCCAGACTTGGCATGCGGGATCTTTTCCTGCTCTATGGCTATCCTGCAGCGTTCCGCCACCTTTCTGGCAGAAGCCTCGTCGGTCTCCGGCAAGATGATGGCGAACTCCTCGCCACCGATACGGGCAACGAAGTCGCGCGGCCTTGAACTCGCTGAATTCAGGATGCCGGCGACTCTTGTCAGGCAGACATCGCCCTGGATGTGGCCATATTCATCGTTATATTGCTTGAAATAGTCGATATCGAGCATGATCAGTGAGATAGGGGACTGGTTGCGTCTGGCATCGGCCCATTCGGTTTCGAGAATGGAATCGAACATGCGGCGGTTGGCGATGCCGGTCAGCCCGTCCTTGAACGACAGTTCTTCCAGTTTTTTCTGTAGTGTCAGCAACTCCTGCTCGGTTTTCTTGCGCTCACTGATATCGAACATGAAGCCGATCAGCGAATCCACTTCGCCATTTTCCTTGCGCGCGACATGGACGACATCACGTATCCAGACATAGTCGCCACTACTGGTCAGTGCGCGGTAATCAGCTTCATGGTCGGTACCTGCCTGTGATTGTGCCACGCAGTAATTCACCACCCATTCGCGATCTTCCGGATGCATTCTGGATGCCCAGTCTTCGACGCTGATCCAGCTTTCCGGCTTCCAGCCCAGCAGGGCTTCTATCTGAGGGCCGATGTAAGTGAATTTCAGGCTGCTCCACTCAATTTTCCATGGAATGGCTTTGGTTGATTCGAGCAGGGTCTTGTAAACAGCATTGTCTGTTTCCATGTCGTTGTTTTGCTCGGTCACGCTGTCTTTCCCTTGGTGTGATTGTTCAATTGATCTTCAGAACAGCAGGTGACGACTTTCATGAGATTGTCACAACTGACGTTTAATGTTGTATAGCAAAAATTATGCGAAGCCAGTGAAGACCGTTGATCCAGAAATTATATTTTGAATCTGCACAATGATAACAGCGGGAATGTGGAGTTTATGGATATAGCCGACAGGTATTTATGTTCAGTTTTTGATGAGCTGGATATGATTATTGATGATCGTGGTCTGCATGCTGTTTTTCAGCCGGTCATCAATCTGGCAAATGCAGAGGTGCTCGGTCATGAAGGTTTGATTCGAGGTCCTGTCGATAGCCAGTTGCATTCACCTCTGTGCTTGTTCCAGACAGCGAAGGAAGCGAACAGGCTGGCGGCTGTCGAGCAATTGAGTTCTGAAGTGGTGCTGGAGACTTTTGGTGGTTTCGGCTCGCATTCCAGGCTGTTCATTAATGTCAGTCCTGAGTCTTTTACGCAATTCGCCAGCAATATCGCCGCGATTCTGGCTTATACCCACAAGTTGGGCCTGGATCCGAGAACAATTGTTATCGAGTTGACTGAGAGTACGCCAAACTTCGACTATCAGCGCATCAAGGATGCTGCCGTGCATTATCGCAAGATGGGTTTCGAGATTGCCATCGATGATCTGGGCGAAGGCTTTTCAAGTCTTCGGCTATGGTCTGAATTGCATCCGGACTATGTCAAGATCGACAAACATTTTATTCAGAACATCAATAACGATTCGCTCAAACTCGAGTTCGTGAGATCAATTCAGCGCATTGCCGAATGTTCGGGAGCCATGGTTATCGCAGAAGGCATCGAAAGCCAGGCGCAACTCAGTATTGTCAAAGACCTCAAGATCGCCTACGGGCAAGGCTATCTGTTCGCCCGCCCGGCACCACAACTGTTGCCGGAGGTGCCGCCGGATGTACGTGAAGTGATACTTTCAAAAAGGCTCAGCATTTTTCCGAGTGCGGTGCCCAGCTCAAGATTGATGGGCAATCTGAGCGGCCTGCATGAGTATCTTGATCCGGTAGCTCCAGAGACGACCAACGACGAAGTCTATGCCATCTTCGAGGCCTGTCCGCATCTGTATTCGCTACCAGTGGTCAGGCAGGGTACGCCGCTAGGCCTGATCAGCCGCTACTCGATCGTGGATAGTTTCGCGCGCCTTTATGTGCGTGAGTTGTACGGGAAAAAGCCATGCCGCCTGTTTATGGACAACAGGCCGCTGATCGTCGAGCATGATATGGGGCTGCATGCACTGAGCGACCTGATTACCCGCATGGAACCACACCATTTATCCAATGGTTTTATCGTTGCCGAGAACGGGGCATATCTTGGCGTGGGTAGCGGCCACGCATTACTACGGGCGATTACCCAGATGCAGATCGATGCAGCGCGCTACGCCAACCCGTTGACCATGCTGCCCGGCAATGTGCCGATCAACGAGCACATCGACAGGTTGATTGCTGCCGATGCAGGGTTCGTCGCCTGTTATTTCGATCTCGACAACTTCAAGCCATTCAACGATGCCTACGGATTCCGGCGTGGCGATGAGGTGATTCAATTCGTCGGTGCGTTATTGAGCCAGGAAATCGACCCCAACCTGGATTTTCTTGGACATGTTGGCGGCGATGATTTTATCGTGGTGTTCCAGAGCCTTGACTGGGAAGTCCGTTGCCAGCAGATTATGCAAAAATTCGAGGGGGCTGCGACAGGTTTTTATGACGGGGCTGACCGCGAACGGTCTGGAATCCAATCCGAGGATCGTTTGGGTAACAGGGTGTTTTATCCGATTGTCAGTCTCTCAATCGGTGCGGCCAGGATCATGCCTTGTCTTTACGGTAGCCATCATGAGGTTTCTGCCGCCATGGTCACAGCGAAAAAACAGGCCAAGCAGATGCCCGGCTGCAGCCTGTTTATCGAGCGCCGAATCCCCTGATCAACTCGCTTGTTGTGTGACCGGCTTGTCCGGCATTTGCGCAATCAGCTGCGAAGCAACGGCGCTGATGTAGGGCAGTGTCTGCAGGCTGAGCATGGTGACCCATAACTGTGCATCCAGGTTCTCCGCGCCGCGGTTGTAAAGCATGGCGACAGCGCACAGCACCAGCGCGATGAGCAACAGCAGCTCCTCGTGTACCGGTTCGAAGATGGTGAGCCGCCCGCCGGCGCCCTTGCCCTTGGCTGTAGGCTTGAAAACACCATCTTTCTTGATGAGGCCCATGATGATGCCCTTGGCGATAGCGTGCGACAGCCCGAGGCTGGCGAGCGAGGCGCCGAAGATGTCTGCCCAGCTGCAGTTCATGGTGCGGCGGTAGAGTATCGGCCCCATGGCCGCCTTGATGGCGAGGAAGCAGAGGATGGGCAGCAGCATGATGGACATCGGCAGGCTGAACTCCTTGGGCAATGCCAGCATGGCGATGGTCCAGCCGATGGAACCTAGCGTGAAGAACAGCTGCAGCGCATCACCGAGCCAGCCGAACCAGCCGGTAAGGAAGTGATAGCGTTGGCCGAAGTTGAGCGGCGATTTGCCGATCAGCAAGGGCAGGTGGTGTTTGAGGATCTGCATGGCACCGAAGGCCCAGCGGAAGCGTTGCGACTTCAGTGCCTTGTAGTTGGCCGGTGTCAGGCCGAGGCCGAAAGTCTCGTCGACGTAGCGCAGGTCCATGCCTTTTTCCAGCAGGCGCAGGCCGAGCTCGGTGTCTTCGCAGATACACCATTCGGACCAGCCACCGACTTCTTCCAGTGATTTCCGGCGTACCAGCGTCATGGTGCCGTGCTGGATCAGCGCGTTGCGTTCGTGTCTATGGTGCATGCCGGTACGGAAGAAGCCTTCGAACTCCCAGTTGCACATGCGGCGGAAGAAGTTGTTCTCCCAGTCGCGGTGGGCTTGCGGCGCCTGCACCACGGCGACCTGTTCCTCGGCGAAATGCGGCACCAGCACGGCCAGCCAGTCCGGCGTCACGACATAGTCGGCATCGACCACGCCGATGACCTCGGCGCGCGGGTCGGTTTCGCGCAGCGCAAAGTTCAGCGCGCCGGCCTTGAACCCCGGCCATTGCGGCAGATGGTAGAAGCGGAAGTTGTGCGGCAGGCTTGCCATATAGGCTTCCACCGGTTTCCACAGAGCTTCGTCCTTCGTGTTGTTATCAATGACGATGACTTCAAAATTGGTGTATTCAAGTTTTGCCAGGCTCTCGATAGTGGCGATGACCATGGCCGGAGGCTCGTTGTAGCAGGCCAGGTGCACGGAGACGAATTTCTCCTGCGCCGCCGGCACAGGCTCGGCACGCCGGTAGAAGCGCCGCCAGCCGCCCTTGAACATGACTTCGCTGAACTCGACGCCATAGATCATCAGCACCGCCGATGTCATCAGCATGGCGAAGATGAGGCCAATCAGGATGACGAAATCGCGTAGCGTGTAGTAGTAATCCCCGGGCAGATTCCAGGCAATGACCAGCGTCGTGATACAGGCCTGCGTCAACAACGCCATGGAGATGCGCCCGCCCAGACGCCAGTGACTGAAACGCCAGGCGATAAAGAGAATAAGCGGGAAGGCGAGCAGCGTGGACCAGGCTGCCTTGCCGATCCAGCGGTCGTCACGTGGTACGGCCCCGGCCAGCGAGAATTTGGGGCTGCGCTCAGCATTCAGCATGCCCCAATAGGGGCCGGCCCATCCCTCGATGTCCACCTTCCATGGCTGGTCTATGGCTTCCATCAGGTAGTAGTCGTAGCTCTTGTAGGCAGTTCTGGCGAGAAACTCGCGCACGAAACGGGCCTGGTTCACCTGCGATGCGACCGAAGCGCCGATGGCAGGCCCCTTGCTGGGCCAGCCGACTTCGGTGATGACAATCTTCTTGCGCGGGAAGCGGTCCATCAGCTCGTTGTAACGCTGCATGGCGTAATCCACGGCCTCTTCAACCGGTACGCCCTCGTGGTAAGGCAGCAGGTGGATGGAGATGAAATCGACATGCCGCACCAGTTCCGGGTACTTGATCCAGACATGCCAGGGCTCGGCGGTCGAGATCGGCAGCTTGGTCCTGGCCTTGACCTGGTCCAGGTAGGCAATCAGTTCCTCGACTTCCAGATCCTCGCGCAACAGCGCTTCGTTGCCGATGATGAGTCTCTGTATGTTGGGATATATCTCGGCTTTGGCCAATAGAGTCTTGATCTCGCGCTGATTGGCTTCGTCCTCCGGCCCCAGCCAGGCGCCCGCCGTCACTTTCATGCCGATGACGTTGGCAAGCGCCACTACCTCCGGGTTTTCCACTGCGCCATAGGTTCTGATGCGGTCGGTATAGGTGTCCAGTATGCGCAGGTCTTTCAGCAGTTGATCCGTCGTCGGGTAAGTCTGCTCAAGCGGACTCTGGCCCTTCTGGAATCCGCTGTATGCGAGGCCATGCACGATGGGTGGTGCATCGATCAGGGGTAATGCCCGATTGATTGCCAGCCATAGCGCGGCATGAACGATAGCGAACGCCAGCGCGAAGATCAGGGGAGGTGTATAGCGTTTGACGGCGGCGATCATGGTTGGATGGTAGCGGAATCGGGTTGGCGGCTTGGGGACACGGCAGATGATATCAGTAACAGCAGCAGCGAGATCCAGGCCCAGAGTTGCAGATTGGACGGCTCAAGTACCAGCAGGGTAAGACTGAAGATCGCAGCCAGCACCAGCATGTGGACAAAAGCCCTGGGCTGCGGGATGTGCTCCATACCTGCCAGTTTCGCCAGCAGGCCGAATTGCAGGGCGGGGAGCAGGTAGAGGCTCAGCGGGAAATCACGGTAGCGGCCATCAAACAGCAGCAGGGCGCTGCCGATCAGCGCCGTCGCTGCCAGCAGCCAGAGGCTGAGGCCTGCACAGCGTTTTGCCGTGGCACTTTGATTCAGTGCCAATGTCGGCAAGGCCAGCAGACCGACCCAGCCGAAGAGGGCCACGCCACCCAGCGCCAGCCATTCGAGAATGTCGCGGCAGGCATCGACAAGATAGCCTGCCTGCAGATAAACCATGATGCCGGCAGCTGCACCCAGTGGCAGCATGGCCAAGGCATTGCGAGTGGTGTTGCCGGTTGACTTTGCTCGTAATCCGAGCAGGCCGAACAGCAGCATGCCGGCAAAGGCCGAAAGCCATGGCCACCAGCCGTCATTGCGTTCGGCGATGGCATCGGTCAGCGAGAATTTAGCCTGCAACTGGCTATCGTATATTCCCCAGTGACCGCCTACCGTGCCTTCCAGCACGCGTTTCCAGGGCTGGTCAAAGGCTTCGATCAGGTTGTAGCGCCATTCCTTTTCGTGCGCTGTCTGCAGAAACTCGCGGATATAGCGCGCCTGATTGACGTTGCCGGGTGCGGAGCCGTTGCGGTGGCGGCCGGCGCTTGGCCAGCCGGTCTCGCCGATGAGAATGGGTTTGTCGAATGTCTGCTCCAGCCGGTTCATGACGTTGACGGCATGGCTGATAGAGGCTTCGATGGCTTGCGGTTCGTCTTCCCAGTAGGGCAGGATATGCGCTGTGATGAAATCGACCGAATCCTCTATTTCCTTGTTCTTGAGCCAGAACTCCCAGACATCGGCATAGGTGATGGGTATGTCGGTCGAGGCTCTGGCTCGTTCCAGATAAGCCTTGAGCTTGGCCGGTTTCTGTTCCTTGCGCAGCAACACCTCGTTGCCCACAATCAGGGCGCGAATCACGTCCGGGTGCTGGTTGGCGAGCTTGAGGCCCAGCGTCAGTTCGCGCTGGTTCTCGGCATCGGTCCAGCCGATCCATACCCCGAGCAGCACCTCCAGCCCCAACTTGCCAGCGGCTTCCGGCACATGGTCCAGCCCCTGGCCGACAGAATACGTGCGCACGCAATCAAAACGTTCGGCCAGCAGGGCCAGGTCGTGCTCGATCTGCTGCGGGCTGATGTGCGTACCCTTGATAAACGGGCTTTGCCCCGGCGTGTAATAAGGCGCATAGGACGCGCATTGCATCTTTTGTTGTGGCAGTTCAGGCACGGCCAGTTGAACCGGCCTGTTCTGCCAGTAAAGCCAGCCTGCTAGCGATATCAGAAGAAGGATATTGAGGACAGCGAATGATCGAAGCTGGTTGCGGAGCATGAAGTATCCATCAATGAGTCAGGCGTGAATCGGAAGATCCGGGTTAAAAATCGCGCGATTTGGCAAAAGCGCACATCATAATGCAGGTGACGCGGCAATACAAAAAAATGATGAAAAAACAAATGCTTCTAGTGGCATTCTCGGGATACAATGCGCGCTTTATCCGCAACGTTTTCTCTTCAAGAGACTTCATGAAACATCTAATCGTTGTTTTTGTATTGTTTACAGGTTTTTACCAAACCGCGCAGGCCAATCAGCCTGCCTTTACCGGTCCCAACTACAGCGGCAAATACAGCTGTGAGGGCGAAAACCAAAAAGTCGGCAAATACAAGGTCGATGTCACTTTGCGCCTCAACCTGGTAGCAAGTTCCGGCAGATTCGGCGCTTACGAATACACCGCGCAAACCGAGAACGGCATCAAGTTCTACGGCAATGCCGTGTCGCTCGGCAACCAGCTGGCCGCCAGCTACTACCTCGATACCGTGCGCCGCAAGGGCGAGCCGACCACTGCGCTGGCCACCGCCAAACGTGTATCCGGCGGCCGCTGGAGCTTGCGTGTGGAGTATTTCGAACCGGACGATTTCGGTGGCAACAACGGCAAAGAGAGCTGCATGATGCAGCCGCCGGAGAAGAAAAGCACCAAATGATCCTGTCCTGACCGGATTTGCTTGATGAGGTAGCTAGCAGAGTCATCAAGCAGAGTCATCAAGCAGAGTCATCAAGCAGAGTCATCAAGCAAGCCAGTCCAAAAGACTGGCTTTTTTAATTTCAGCTGGCGGCTTTTTGCCTGTGCCGCATCAGCGCCCAGGCGACATGCTCGCGCACCATCGCATCGGCATCGTTCTGCCGGGCCTCCAGCGCCGCGATCACCTCAGCCGTTGCCGGTGCGTTACCCAGGCCGACGGCGATGTTGCGCAGCCATTGCGCATAGCCGATGCGGTAGATGGCGCTGCCGGCCATTCTCGATTTGAACGTGTCTTCATCCCAGCCGAACAGTTCGACCAGCGTCACATCATCCAGCCCGTGCCGCACATGGAAATCCTCTGCTGCGGTCAGCCGGCCGAAGCGGTTCCACGGACAGGCCAGCTGGCAGTCGTCACAACCGTAGATGCGGTTGCCGATCAGCGGCCGCAGTTCTTCCGGGATACTGTCCTTCAGCTCGATGGTCAGGTAAGAGATGCAGCGCCGCGCATCAACCTCATACGGCGCGACGATAGCCTGCGTCGGGCAGATATCGATACAGGAACGACAGGTGCCGCAATGGTTCTGGCCTTGCACATCAACCGGCAAGGGCAGGTCGGTGTATATCTCGCCGAGGAAGAACCAGGAGCCAGCCTCGCGCGACAGTAGCAGCGTGTGCTTGCCGCGCCAGCCGAGGCCGGCCTTTTCCGCCAGCGCCACCTCCAGCACCGGCGCGCTGTCGGTGAACACGCGATAACCGAATTCGCCGATCTCCTGCGCGATGCGGTCGCATAGCTTCTGCATGCGAGCCCTCAATACCTTGTGATAATCCCGTCCCAGCGCGTAGCGTGAGATGAACGCCTTTTCGCCGTCCGTCATGACCGTCTCGCTATCGGCGGCGGCAGGCGGCAGATAGTCCATGCGCACGGAGATGACCCGCAAGGTGCCCGGCACCAATTCGGCAGGACGGGTTCGTTTATCCCCATGTTTTGCCATATAATCCATAGCACCATGAAAGCCCTTCGCCAGCCAATCACGATGCGCCTGTTCGGCCTGACTCAAATCGGTGTCTGTAATGCCGACCGCGCCAAAGCCGAGCTCAAGGCCCCAGCGTTTTATGTCGGCGGCAAGGCCGGATAGGTCGTTCGGATTCATATGAGCAAGGATTTTACACTGTACCTGGCGGATGAAGCGGCGACACTGTCAGCTGGTGCGCAACTGGCCGCCCATCTGCAGTCCGGCCTCACCATCTATCTGCATGGCGACCTCGGTGCCGGCAAGACCACCTTCGTGCGCGGTCTGTTGCATGGCCTCGGTCATCAGGGCAAGGTCAAAAGCCCGACCTACACACTGGTTGAACCTTATGTGATTTCGAGGTTCAATATCTATCACTTTGACTTATATAGATTTGTCGATCCGGAAGAATGGGAGGCGGCGGGGTTCCGCGATTATTTCAATCCGCAAACCATCTGTCTGGTGGAATGGCCGGAAAAAGCCGGTGACCTGATTCCGCAAGCGGATATGGATATCATCCTGCAGCCCAGTGACGATGGCAGAATGCTGCAAATCCGTGCAAACTCAAATCTGGCAGAGCAGTGCTTGCAAGGAATGAGAACAGAATGAACCGGGCAAAACCGAATCCGAGCAAACCGAATCAATGATTAGATCGAACATCCTCAATCGAGCTTTACTCAATCAAGCCAGAACCTGGCTGTTCGTCACCTGCCTGCTACTCGCCGGGGTAGCAGAAGCCGCGCTCAACATCACCGCAACTCGCGTCTGGCCTGCGCCGGATTACACCCGCATCACCTTCGAGGCCAAAGACCCTATCCTGCACAGCATGATCATCCTGCAGAATCCGGATCGACTGGTCATCGACCTGCAGGAAGCCGAGATCAGCCCGGCATTGCGCAGCCTCGGCGACAAGATTCTCTCCAGCGACCCTTATATCAAGGCCGTGCGGGTCGGCAATTTCAAGCCGGGCGTCGTGCGCGTGGTGGTCGATCTCAAGTCCGAGATACGCCCGGAGCTATTCTCCCTGCCGCCAGCCGGTGAATACAGCCATCGTCTGGTGCTGGATATCTATCCGCTGGTCGATCCGCTAATGGCTTTGCTGCAGCAGCTCAACCCGGCCGATGCCGCTGCGCCGCCAGCTGCCTTGCCCCCCGCGGGCACACCTTCGGGCAGCCCACCTGCCGAAAGCGCGCCGCCGACCGCGTCTCCTGGAACCAGCGCCGGCGTCATCGCGCCGGACGCCAGCGTGACACCGGTGCCGCCGTCAACGCCGGAACCGGCCCCGATGCCGGAAGTCGTACCGCCAGCTGACAAGCCCCAGGCAGACAAACCACTAACCAGCCGCATGATTACTATCGTGCTGGATGCCGGGCATGGCGGCGAAGACCCGGGCGCCCTCGGTGCCAGAGGCAGCAGGGAAAAGGACATCACGCTCTCCATCGCCAAGAAGCTGAAAGCGCAGATCGACCGCGAACCCAACATGCGTGCCGTGCTGACGCGCGATGGCGACTTCTTCCTGCCGCTCAACAGCCGCGTGCAAAAGGCGCGCAAAGTGCAGGCCGATCTTTTCGTCTCCATCCACGCCGATGCCTTCACCCGCAAGGAGGCCAACGGCTCCTCCGTCTTTGCCTTGTCTGAGCGCGGCGCTACCAGTGCCTTTGCCCGCTACCTGGCGCAAAAGGAAAACGAATCCGACCTCATCGGCGGCGTCAGCATCAACGTCAAGGACCCGCATCTGGCCCGCACGCTGCTCGATCTCTCGCAAACCGCCACTATCAACGACAGCCTCAAGCTCGGCCAGGCCGTGCTCGGCAAGATCGGCCAGATCAACCGCCTGCACAAACCGCGCGTAGAGCAGGCCGGCTTTGCCGTGCTGAAAGCGCCGGATATCCCCTCGATTCTGGTCGAGACCGCCTTCATCAGTAACCCGGAAGAAGAAAGGCGCCTGACCGACCCCGGCTATCAGGACAAGATGGCCGCCTCCATTCTCGAAGGCATCAAGAAATACTTCTCCACCAATCCTCCGCTTTCCAAATCACGGATGGCCGAATCGAGATTCGCGGATTGATTCGATTGAGGCCTGGTTCTTGTGACACGAGCGGCTTCGGAGACACCATGGACCAAGAAGCTGTGGATCTATGATCTGCGTACCAACATGCACTTCACTCTCAAAACGAACCCGTTAAGGCGTGAGAATCTGGACGAGTTCGTGGAGCTGTACAACCCGGTAAACCGTCACGAGCGTGCGCCGACCTGGTCTGAGCAGAATGCAGAAGGCCGCTGGCGCTGCTACGATTATGAGGAGCTGGTCGCTCGCGACAAGGCCAGTCTGGATATCTTCTGGCTGAAGGATGAGTCGCTGGCGGATTCTGACAACCTGCCGGCGCCGGAAGTCATCGCGCAGGAGATCGTGGATGACCTTGAGGCAGCACTGGAGCAGTTCCGCGAGATTCTGGCGGATGTCGGGAGCGGGGTGGAGGTGGAATAAAAAGCGGCGCATGACAAATGCGCCGTTTTTCAGGATGGATATACGAGGCCGCATCTGCGGCCTTTTTGTTGCCTTTTGTCAGGCGGTCGGGTCGCCTGATTTTACCTTGTCCATCCATTGCTCGATGGGGATGACGCCGGCCTCCTTGGCTCTTTCTGCATCTTCAAGGGGCAGTACGTCCTGCACGATGTCGGTTTGCTTCCAGCCGGCCAGCGGGGTTTCGCACTCGGCTTGCGGCACGTAGCGGGAGGTTTCCAGCTTCTGGTAGCGGTGGATGTAGCGCGGGCAGTTTTGCCACATTTCGGAGAGTTTGACGCGTACCAGCATGTTGGCGCCCGGGAATTGTGCCAGCAATGGGTCTTCGCGCGAGACAGTGGCGGTGCCTTGCACGCGGATACGGTGCGGTCTTTCGAACGAGATGAAGAGCAGGCCGACTTCGCTGTTTTGCGCCAGGTTGCCCATGGACATGTACATGCCGTTGCCGTCGTAGTTGGGGAAGACAAGGGTCTGGTTGTCGATCACCTTGACCAGGCCGACATTGCCGCCCTTGTAGGAGACGGTGGGGCGGCCGTTGTGGTCCACCGAGGCGAGGAAGAACATGTCCTGTGCTTCGATGAAGGCTTTGGTTTCGTCGTCGAATTCGGTGACGCAGGCGATCTCCTCGATGCGGTCGGCCAGTTTGCGGGTGCCGAAGGCGTCCTGCAGTTCGCGGTGTTGTTGTCCGAATAGTCGGCTCATGGCATTTACCTCGGTTGGGATAATGTTTGTCTGATAAAAAAAGCGGGCGGTTTTCGCCGCCCGTGGCCGTTGCAGTATAAGGCAAAAAGGCAGCCTGCGTGGCTCGCCGTCCCCTGAAACCCTTATGCCGGGCCGTTGCGCACCATGTTCATGATGCTGCCGGCATCCAGCGTGCTTGCCCTTTGCTGAATCTGCGGCAGGTATTGCTGTTGCAGGTTCCTGGCCGGGCCGAGCAGGTTCTGGAAGGTGTCGCGCAGCACGGCGGTATCCATCTGGCGGCCACCGGCGTAATAGCGTTTGGCCAGTTGGCCGAGCGCATAAGTGGTGGCAAAGGAGAAGGCCATACCGGTGGCGGCGCGGCCGATGCCCTTGCCCATGCCGCCGGCGATCTGGCCGAGCAGGCCGCCTATCAGCTTGCGGCCGAACTGTTCCAGATATTGCGAGGTCATGCCGACGCCGGCCGTGGTGAGGAATTCGGAGATGTGGCCCTTGTCCAGCTGGTAGCCGTGTGCCTTGCCGATCTCGAACACCATCTTGATCTGTAACGGGATGATAGCCATCGAGGCCCACGATTGCGGCAGCAGTTCCAGCGCGCCGTTGAGGATGGAGTAGTTGAGGATGGATTTGTCGAGCTGCGCCTCCGGCACGTTGGGCATGCTGGCGACCACCGTGCCTGCTGCTGTCGGTGTGACGGCGGCGATCTCGTGCGCTGCTTCGGCTAATTGCTCGGATTCGACATCATCCAACCCAAGCTGGTTTTTCAGCGCCTGCAGGAACTGGCGTTCGTCCTCGGTCATGACGCCGTCTGCCTCACAGACGCAGACCGCCATCTCGTAGGCAAGCAGCTTGTGGCTGTGCTCCTTGATGCGGTTCGCGGCGGCGGCGAGGTCCGTGCGCTTGAGCAGCACGTCCTGATAGAGCTCGGCCATATCGAATTCGTTTTCCTGGCTTTGCAGGGATTCCATGATCTTGCGTATCTGTTCACGCTCGGCTTCGGCTTTCTTTCCATCGGCGAAGGAGGCGAGCAGGGCGATACTGAGGATGGACTGGTTGATATCTTGCATGGTGGTTTCCTGAGATGGCTGTTGTGTGATTGTAGCTGCTTCGATTGGTTGCCTGTCATGGAGTTCCGTGGCCGGCTGACGACAACCGGCCGTGAAAGCAGGTTAGAATGAAGGCTGTTTCCAACTCTCTGGATGATGCATGAAAATCACGTTTCTCGGAGCCACCGGCACGGTCACCGGTTCCAAATATCTGGTCACTACGGAAAAGAGCAAGGTGTTGGTGGATTGCGGCCTGTTTCAGGGTTTGAAGCAGCTGCGCCTGAAAAACTGGAAGCCCTTGCCGGTCGATCCGGCGACGATCGATGTGGTGGTGCTGACCCATGCGCATATCGACCACACGGGTTATCTACCATTGCTGGTGAAGAACGGTTTTAGCGGCAAGGTCTATTGCAGCGAGGCAACGCAGGCCTTGTGCGAGATTCTGCTGCCGGATTCGGCCTATCTGCAGGAAGAAGAAGCGCGCTATGCCAACATGCGCGGTTTTTCCAAGCACAATCCGGCCTTGCCGCTCTACACGCAGGAGGATGCCGAGCGTGCGTTGGAATTGCTGGTGCCTGTGCCGTTCGAACAGGAAATTGAGATCGCAGAAGGTGTCACTGCAAAGCTTTCGCCTGCCGGTCATATTCTCGGTGCCTCGCTGGTCATGATGCGCAGCGAAGGCAAATCCATCCTGTTCTCCGGCGATATCGGCCGCCCGAACGACCCTTTGATGCTGGCACCCGCTATCATCAGGCAGGCTGATTACCTGGTGCTGGAGTCGACTTATGGCGACCGCCTGCATGAGAAGGAGGACCCGGAGATCAAGCTGGCCGAGATCATCAACCGCACTTATCAGCGCGGTGGCGTGCTGGTGGTGCCTGTGTTTGCCGTTGGACGCGCACAGGAGTTGCTGTATTACATCCAGTCACTGAAGGACCAGCGGCTGATTCCCGATGTGCCCGTATACCTGAACAGTCCGATGGCGGTCGATGCCACGGCGATCTTCATGCATCATCATGACATTCATAAACTGTCAAAAGAGCAGTGCAAGATGGTGGCGAACAGCGCACGCATGGTGAACAGCGTGGAAGAGTCGCGTTCGCTGAACGAGATCGGCCATCCGGTCATTATCCTGTCGGCAAGCGGCATGGCTTCCGGCGGTCGTGTGGTGCATCACATCAAGGCCTTTGGCCCGGACCCGCGCAATACCATCCTGTTTGCCGGCTATCAGGCGGTAGGCACGCGCGGTGCGGCGATGCTGGATGGTGCCGAGAGCGTGAAGATTCACGGTGAGTATGTGCCGATCAATGCCGAGGTGGACTTTATCTCCAATCTTTCTGCCCATGCCGATTACAGCGAGATCCTGGAGTGGCTGCATCATTTCGAGAAACCGCCGGTCACTACCTTTATCGTCCACGGCGAGCCGGTAGCCGCCGATGCCATGCGCCACCACATCGAGGAAAAGTTGCATTGGGAAGTCGTCGTTCCGGACTATCTGGAAACCATTGAGCTATAAGGCTGGCAGCATGGTATCAATCAGGCTTTTACCGGATCAACTGATCAGCCAGATCGCGGCTGGCGAAGTGGTGGAGCGCCCGGCCTCTGCCTTGAAGGAGCTGCTGGAGAATAGCCTGGATGCAGGCAGTAGCGAGATCACGGTGGCCTTGCTGCAGGGTGGCGTCAAGCAATTGCGCATCGCGGATAACGGGCTGGGTATCGCACAGGACGAACTGGCGCTAGCCCTGACGCGCCACGCCACCAGCAAGATCCAGACGCTGGAAGACCTGGAGGCGGTCGCTAGCCTCGGTTTTCGTGGTGAGGCACTGGCCAGTATCGCCTCGGTGTCGCGCACGCAGATTGTCAGCCGTTCCGCCGTAGACAAACATGCCTGGCGTATCAGTTCGGAAGGCAGCGCCATCTCCGGCATTGAGCCTGCGGCGCTGGACGCCGGCACCATCGTTGAAGTCTCCGACCTCTATTTCAATACGCCGGCAAGGCGTAAGTTCCTCAAGACCGAGGCGACCGAATTCGGCCATTGCGAGGCGGCATTCACGCGCGTGGCCTTGTCGCGGCCGGATGTCACTTTTACGCTGCAGCACAATGGCCGAGTGCTGAGCCGTTTTGCCGCCGGTGAACCGGAACGGCGTTTCGATGAGGTGCTGGGCAAGGAATTCACCGGCGAATCGTTTAGTGTCGATGAAGCTGCCGCCGGTCTGCGCTTTTGGGGCGTTGCCGCCAAGCCGACCTACAACCGCAACAGCCGCGATACGCAGTACGTCTATGTCAACGGCCGTTTCGTGCGCGACAAGCTGATCGCGCATGCCATCCGCCAGGCTTATCAGGATGTGCTGCATCACGAGCGGCATCCGGCTTTTGCGCTGTTCCTGGAACTCGACCCCAACCTGGTCGATGTCAATGTGCACCCGAGCAAGACCGAGGTGCGTTTCCGCGACGGGCAGGCCGTGCATCGCTTCATCTTCCATGCACTGCACAAGGCGCTGGCCGTGCCGACCGGGCAATCTGCGGCGGTGACGGCGCAACAGGCACCTTTCAACCCGTTCGCAGGGCAACCTGCCGCCTCGCCGGTGAACACAAGCTACCCCAGTTATCAGACCGGTATGGATTTGCGCGCCGCTGAACCCGGCAGTTTTTACGAAACCCTTTACAGCGGTATTCGACCATCGGTCGATGCGCCCAGCGTTCAAACGCAAACGCAGAGCCAAGGCGCTGCAGCCGAAGCGCCAGCCGAGGATTATCCGCTTGGCTTCGCGCTCGGCCAGCTGCACGGTATCTACATCCTGGCGCAGAACCGGCAGGGCATGGTGGTGGTGGACATGCACGCCGCGCACGAGCGCATCATGTACGAGCGCCTGAAGACCGCGCTCGACAAGGACACCGTGCCCATGCAGCCCTTGCTGCTGCCAGTCAGCTTCAATGCCGACAGGCTGGAAGTGGCTGCCGTGCAAGAACAGTTGGCGCAGGCGGATAACAGCCTGCAACAGCTGGGTTTCGATATCGCCATCCTGTCGCCCACCACGCTGGCGGTGCGCGGCATTCCCGCCATGCTGCAGAACGCCGATGCCGTGGCACTGGCGCGCGACGTGCTGCGCGATCTGCGTGAATACGGTGCCAGCCGCGCATTGCAGGAGCGCCGCAACGAACTGCTGGGCACCATGGCCTGCCACGCCGCCGTGCGCGCCAACCGCATCCTGACTATTCCGGAAATGAACGCGCTGCTGCGCGACATGGAAGCCACCGAGCGCTCCGGCCAATGCAACCACGGCCGCCCGACCTGGTTTCAGGTGACGATGGCTGAGCTGGACAAGATGTTCATGCGGGGGCAATAAGTCTGGTACTAATAAGCCTGACAATAGCTGGCTTGATAAGTGGTACGTGAAAGCGTACCATTTGCCGGTCTTACGGAGAAAAACATGCAAACACTTTCTGCCAGCAATGCCCGTTCCAACCTCTATCGCCTGATCGACGAGGCGGCTGCTTCGCATCAGCCGCTGGTGATCACCGGCAAGCGTAATAATGCGGTGCTGGTGTCTGAGCAGGACTGGGCGGCGATCCAGGAAACCCTGTTCCTGCTTTCCGTGCCCGGTATGCGCGAATCCCTGCGCGAAGGCATGGCGACGCCTGCTGATGAGCTGGCCGACAAGCTGGACTGGTAACCGTGCCTGAATGGCAGTTGCGCTACACCAAGGCAGCGCAGAAGGACGCGAAAAACCTCGCTGCAGCAGGCCTCAAGGACAAGGCATTGGCCTTGCTCGCCATCCTCGAATCCAATCCCTTTCAGAACCCACCGCCTTACGAGCGGCTGGTCGGTGATCTTGCCGGCAGTTGCTCGCGCCGCATCAATATCCAGCACCGCCTGGTGTATCAGGTGCTGGAGCAGGAAAGAGTCGTGAAGGTGCTGCGCATGTGGTCGCATTATGAATAAGCCCGCAGACAATCATTTACCGCCCGCCATCTTCCTCATGGGCCCCACAGCCAGCGGCAAGACCAACGCGGCGGTGGAGTTGCTGCAGCGCCTGCCAGTAGAGCTCATCAGCGTCGATTCGGCGCTGGTCTACCGCGACATGGATATCGGCACCGCCAAGCCGGATGCCGCCACGCTCGAACAGGCACCGCATCACCTGATCGACGTCATAGACCCGACCGAAGCCTATTCCGCCGCGCAATTCCGTGCCGACGCCTTGCGTTTGATGGCGGACATCACGGCGCGCGGCAAGATTCCGCTGTTGGTGGGCGGCACCATGCTCTATTTCAAGGCCTTGCAGGGCGGCTTGGGCGAGTTGCCGCAAGCTGACCCGGCCGTGCGCGCCCGGCTCGATGCCGAGGCGCTGCTGATCGGCTGGCCTGGCATGCATGCCAAACTGGCAGAGATCGACCCTGAAACGGCAGCGCGCCTGATGACCACGGATTCGCAGCGCATCCAGCGTGCGCTGGAGGTGTGCGAGCTTTCCGGCAAGACCATGACGCAGCTATTCGCCGAGCAGGCCGCTACGGCCTTGCCTTATCGCTTGCTGAAGCTGGCGTTGGTGCCGTCGGACCGTAGCGTGCTGCATGACCGCATTGCATTGCGCTTTGAGCAGATGCTTGAAGCTGGCTTGATCGATGAAGTGAAAGCCTTGCGTGCGAAATATCCCGAATTGACTGCCGAACTGCCCAGCATGCGTTGCGTCGGTTATCGCCAGGCCTGGCAGTATCTGGATGGCGAATTCGGGCTGGATGAACTGCGTGAGAAGGGGATTGCCGCCACCCGGCAACTGGCGAAACGCCAGCTGACCTGGTTGCGCGGCATGGATGATACGGTGGAATTTGACTGCCTCGATGCGGCAGTCAATGAGAAGCTATTTCATTATATAAATCAGTTTATTAATAAAATTTCTTAATAAACTGATTTAATTTTAGTCAAGCTCAAATCTCGACTTATATTTTGACTCAGATCTTGCCGTCCAGACCCATCTGGAAGTACTTGTGCACGATCTTTTCCTGATTCTCCAGTAGCCAGTCGATGCTCGGCTCGTTGTTCATCGCCTTCTTGATGGCGAGCGCGGTGGCCTTGCGATGGATGTCGAACAGGATCTGGTGATCGAGGTCGTCCTGCTCGGCCACAATCGGGTTGAGCCAGACCGAGACGATGATGCCGAGGTCGTTGGCTTTTTCCTTGGGGATGTCACCGGCACGCACGGCATCCAGTACGCCGTTGGCGATGGCGCCTTGCACGGTGCCCATCAGGATGTTGGTGTAGCGCGTATCCTTGACCGTGACCTTGCTGACCATGATGGTGGCGGGGCGCACCATGATGTCGGTGTTCATGATGGCCAGCACGCGGGTGTGGCCCTTGACCTGATCGCCCAGCAGATTGGCGAAGGCAGTGCCCATGGGTCCATTCATTTCGCCGATGACGACTTCCGGTTCGGCCGCGGTACCGGCAGGGCCGCCTGCGACCAAAGCTTCGCCTACGCGCATGATGATGCGTTCACTCATGTTGCTACTCCTTTTGCGGATTGAAAAACTGGGTTTGAAACACTAACTGAAAAACATTGATTGAAATATAAAGCGCCGTGTCATCTGGCGACACGGCGAAGAAAACATCGATTACAGGCTGAGAATGCGTTCAGCCGCTTCCTTGCATTCTTCCAGGGAAGCGACCAGCGCCAGCCGGACAAAGTTCTGACCCGGGTTGATGCCATGCGCCTCGCGGGCAAGATAGCTGCCCGGCAGCACGGTAACATGCTTTTCGCGGTAGAGCCTGAGTGCAAACTCAGTATCCGGCATGTCGGTGCGCGCCCATAGATAGAAGGCGCCGTCCGGCAGTTCGACATCGAGCCGCTGCTTGATGAGCGGTGTCACCGCCTTGAATTTCGCATCGTAGAGCCGGCGGTTCTCGATGACGTGTGCCTCGTCGTTCCATGCGGCGATACTGGCATGCTGCACGGCCGGGTTCATGACGCAGCCGTGGTAGGTGCGGTAAAGCAGGAATTTCTCGAGAATTTTTGCATCGCCAGCAACGAAGCCCGAGCGCATGCCCGGCACGTTGGAACGTTTGGACAGCGAGCTGAATACCACCAGCCGCGTGTAGTCGCGGCCCAGCTTGTTTGCGGCTTCCAGTGCACCCAGAGGCGGCTGTGCTTCATCGAAGTAGATCTCTGAATAGCATTCGTCGGCGGCAATGACAAAGCCATAGCGGTCAGAGAGTTCAAAGACCTGTTTCCACTGTTCCAGCGACATGATCTTGCCGGTCGGGTTGCCGGGCGAACACAGGTAGACTAGTTGCGTGCGCTGCAAGACGGATTCCGGCACGCTGTCGAAATCCATGTGGAAGTCGTTTTCCGGCAGGTTGTTGAGGAAATAAGGCTCGGCCCCGGCCAGCAGGGCCGCGCCTTCGTAGATCTGGTAGAACGGGTTGGGCGAGATGATGACAGGGGCAGGGCGGCTGTCGTCGATCACGGCCTGGGCAAAGGCGAATAGCGCTTCGCGGCTGCCGTTGACCGGCACGATCTCTTTTTCTGCATTCAATGCCGGAATGTTGTAGCGACGTGCCAGCCAGGCAGAAATCGCCTCGCGCAGCGCGGGAATGCCGGCAGTCGTGGGATAATTCGCCAGCCCGGTCAAATTGCTGACGAGGGCGTCCTTGATCAGGGCCGGTGTCGCATGCTTGGGTTCACCGATCGACAGGTTGATCGGCTTGTAGTCCGGGTTGGGTGTGGTGCCCGCAAACAGGTCGCGCAGACGTTGAAACGGGTAGGGTTGCAGCTTGTTCAGATTAGGGTTCATGCAGACATTATAAATTGAGCGTCAAGAGTACAAAACCATAAATGCAACATCATAGACATCAAATCGCTGTATCCGGCCTGCTTTTCGGTGCCGCCTGCTGGGGCGTCATCTGGTATCCCTACCGGCTGATGCAGGAAGCAGGCGTCTCCGGTGTATCTTCCAGCTTCTATACCTACTTGATAGCAGCCCTCATCGGCGCGCTGATCTTTGCCCGACACTGGCGCGGGATTTTCAGATTGCCGCAGAGCGCGTACTGGCTGGCGCTGGCTGCCGGCTGGACCAATCTCAGCTACGTCATCGCCATCATCGACGGCGAGGTCATGCGCGTCATGCTGCTGTTCTATCTTTCGCCGCTGTGGACACTGATATTGGCCCATTTCTGGCTAAAGGAGCGGGTAGGGCTCAATGGCCTGCTGGTCATCGTCACCTCGCTGGTCGGTGCCTACATTATGCTGTGGCAACCCGGTGCGCTACCCATGCCACGCAACGATGCGGAATGGATGGCGCTGTCTTCCGGCGTGGCATTCGCGCTGACCAACGTCATCACGCGCCGTTCCAGTCATTTGAGTCTGCGTGTGAAGTCGATGGCGGTCTGGCTTGGCGTCATTGTGGTGGCTGGCGTCATGCTGTCGTTCCAGAGCATGCCCTTGCCGGCACTGGAGGTGCTGACGCTGCAGCATTGGTTGTTAATGGGGTTGATTGCGCTGATATTGATGGCGGCGACCCTGCTCGTGCAGTTCGGTCTGACCGTGATTCCGGTGACGCGCGCGGCGGTGATTTTTCTGTTCGAGCTGGTGGTGGCTGCCGTCGCATCCTATTATTGGGCGAATGAGGCTTTGTCTTTGCGTGAATGGTTCGGCGGAGCCCTGATTATTGTTGCCGCAGTCGTGGCTTCGAGGATGAGCGATCAGCATCAGGTTTGAACGATCTGCAGATAATAAAAAAGCCGACCATGTGTCGGCTTTTTTATTTGTTGCGTGTTTACGCCCGACGATTAATTGGCGGGAGCAGGTTCTGCCACGTAAATCTCGACACGACGGTTCATGGCTCGGCCTTGCACGGTATCATTGCTGGCGACCGGCTCGCGCGAACCGCGGCCATCGATGCTGATGCGGCTGACCGCAACGCCACGTGCCGTGATGTAATCACGTGTGCTGGCGGCACGATTGATCGACAGCGGGTTATTGATGGCATCGGTGCCGGTGCTGTCGGTGTGACCGATGATGGTCACTGTGGTGGCCGGATTCTGCGCCAGGCTGGTCGCGAACTTGTCAAGAATCGGCCGGAAGTTGGACTTGATGTCGGCACGGCCGGTATCGAAGGAGATGTCGCTCGGGATTTCCAGTTTCAGACGGTTGTCCTCGGTCTGGGTCACGGCTACGCCAGTGCCTGCAGTAGCTTGCTCCATTTCCTGTTTCTGCGCTTCCATACGCTTGGACCAGACGTTGCCGGCAATCGCACCGCCAACGGCACCTACACCAGCGCCAATGGCAGCACCCTTGCCACCGCCTGCGACTGCACCGACAACGGCACCTGCGCCGGCGCCGATGGCGGCACCCTTGGCGGTGCCTTTCTGGGTTTCCGTCATGTTGGCGCAGCCGCCCAGTGCCAATGCGAGGGCGATGGCGCTTACTTTAAGTTTTGTGTTCATGATAAAACCTTTCTTGATCTAGTTAGTAGTTTATCCGTATTAGACTGGCACGGACGTTTGATGTTCCCCGATAGCTGATATCAGCTTGCAAGTTGCTTGTGATACCTGTGTTGTTTTTCTGTTGGTTCTTTATGGGCAGTTTGATTGTTGATTTCTTCTGTTCCGGCCTGCCGGGCTCTTTTGTGACTGGCTCTTTGTAATCCGGTTTGTTTGTGTATGGCCCGCGTTTTCTCTCCGGGTGTCGTTGGTGCTGCTGGTCCCAGTAAGGGGGGCGCGGACGATAAGGGTAATTATAGAGCATGGTGGCTGGTGTCTGCCGCTCGATAATAACCGGCTCTACAATACCACAGGCGGCATACATCAGACTTTTTCTGGCGCTCAATACTTCGGGGTTGCTGGCTCGGGCATTGGCTTCGGCCTCCAGATTGCGTTTGGCTGTCGCGCACTCGGATGAGGATGCTTTTTGCGCTTGCAGTTCAGCCGGTGATTTTCCCGGCTGCTGAGCCTGTTCCCTGATCGCTGCTGTAATCCATTCCCGGTGTTTTTCTGTCGTCGCCAGAGCGTTTGCCCGTGTCATGTCGTTGGCGGCAATCGCCGATTTAACGGCAGCATCCAGCTGGCGCATGATGCCTGCCGCGGCATCCGGATCTGCGTTTCCCGGTTGCAGAGTGCCGATGTCAGTCGCGATCTCCTGACTGCCCGGCAAGCAAGGGGTGTCTGAATAGATGATCTGATTCTCGGCGTTTTTGCACTTGTAGACCTGCGCATGCGCTGCCGTGCTGAAAATGATCAGTAGTGATGCCAGTAGAAGCGCAGGCATGAGTGACTCCCGATGTAGTGAGCAACCTCAGAGAGACCACTGATCGCGGCGAAAATTCCGGCGGTCCCGGCACGTGCGGGATCAGCCGATGATCGTGCCGAATCCGCCGCTACCGCCGTCGCTGGTGGTTTTTGAGCCTTCTGCTGCCAGCCGCATTTTCAAAGAGAGATCGTTACGGGAGTCCGCATAACTCAAGGCGTTTTCCTGGTCGATCTTGCCGGCGCTGAAGAGCTTGAACAGGGACTGGTCAAAGGTGTTCATGCCGATGTCGTTGTTGTCGGCCATGATCTCCTTGATTTCCTCGATCTTCTGCTTCTGGATCAGTTCTGCGATGTAAGGTGTGTTGATCATGACCTCCATGGCAGCGACCCGCTTGGCCTTCGTGCCGGGAATCAGGCGTTGCGAGATGATGCCGACCATATTGAGCGACAGGCCCAGCAGCAGGCCTGCCTTTGCATCCTGCGGGAAGAAGGAGATGATGCGTTCCAGCGCCTGGTTGGCGTTGTTCGCATGCAGTGTCGCCAGGCACAGGTGGCCGGTTTCGGCATAGGCCATGGCCTGTTTCATGCCGTCCATGTCGCGCACTTCGCCGATCAGGATCACGTCCGGCGCCTGACGCATGGCGTTCTTCAGCGCGTTGTCGAAAGACAAGGTGTCGATGCCGACTTCGCGCTGGTCGACGACGGATTTCTTGTGGGGGTGAACGAACTCGATCGGGTCCTCGATGGTGACGATATGACCGGTGCTGTTGGTGTTGCGGTAGTCGATCATGGAGGCCAGCGTGGTGGATTTGCCTGAGCCGGTGGCAGCAGACCCAGGGTTTCAAACGAAGGGATATCGGTCTTGATGTGGCGGATGACCATGCCGACCTCGCCACGCTGGCGGAAGACGTTGACACGGAAACGGCCGATATCCTTGCGGCTGACAGCAAAATTCATCTCGTATTCGCGCTCGAATTCCTTGATCTGGTCCTCGCTCATCAGGCTGTAGGCGATCTCTTTCACCATGTTGGGGGCCATTGCCTGATTATTGATGGGGGTGGTTTCACCCTCGATCTCCATGTGGATGGAAGTGCCGGTACTGAAAAAGAGGTCTGATCCTCCCTTTTCCACCATGAATTTGAGTACCGGGGTAATGTCGATTGCAGCCATATTGATCTCTTAGGTAATTGTTTTAATTGTGTTGTTGTTCTAATAGCTCTAATGGGAAATTACTTTAACACAAGCGTTTAAGGCTGTGTTTGGCCTTCTTGCAGATAACGCTGCCAGACCGTTTGATAGCAATGTTCCAGGTCTTGCGCGAAGCGTCCGGTTTCAAACAGTGGTGCGCTGTCACGGCTTTGCAGCAGGCGCTGTTTGATGGATGCAAGCAAGTCCGCATCCGATGACAGTTGCAGGGCCTTCTGCCGGTAGTCGTCCAGGTTGTCGGTAATCAAGTCATCCATGCCCAATGCATGCAGCAGGCTGCCTGCCACGCGGCTGGCAAAGGTCTGGCCGGTACAGGTCAGCAATGGCAGGCCCATCCATAAGGCATCGCTGGCCGTGGTGTGGGCGTTGTAGGGCAGGGTGTCGAGGAACAGGTCGGCCAGCTGGTGACGCGCCAGGTGGTCGGCGATCGGCACCCTTGGCGCAAAGATCAGGCGGTCGGCAGCCACGCCGCGCGTTTCTGCCTCGCGTTGCAGGTTCTCTTTGGCTACCGCATTGCATTCAAGCAACCAGAGCACACTGGCAGGTCTTTCTTTCAGGATATTCATCCAAATATCAAATACTTGCGGAAGTATCTTGAAAGTCTGGTTGAAGCTGCAGAAGACAAAGGCGTCGTCCGGCAGGCCGTTTTCTGCGCGGGTCGTCGGCTTGCCTATCGGTCGCTTGCGGTCGTTCGGTTGGTAACAGACCGGCAGGCGCAACGGGGTTTCGGCGAAGTTAACATCCTTGCTGATTGGCATGACGAAGTCATCGGTCAGGATGTAGTCGAACAGGGGTTTGCCTTTGTAGGCTCCCATGGTGCCGGGAAAGCCCAGCCAGTTGATACTGACCGGCGCCGGCTTCAGTGCTACCAGCGCGGTACGGCTGGCCTGGGTGAAGCCGGTAAGGTCGACCAGGATATCGATCTGGTCTTGTTTGATGCGCTCGGCGGCTTGCGGAATCGACAGCTTGCGGATGTCGATGAAATGGTCGAAGGCCTTTTCCAGACGCTTGCGCTCCGGCGTTTTGTCGTCGGCAGCATTGGAATAGGCGTAGATCTCGAATTGTGTGCGGTCATGGCATTCGATCAGCTCGCTGATGAGAAAGGCCAGCGGGTGCAGGCGGAAGTCGCTGGAGAGATAACCGATGCGCAGTTTGCGATGTTTGCGGTTGGCGCTGAAATCATCTGATTGTGCGATGGCAAAAAGCTGCGAGAAACGGTTGCTGACCCAGTTGTCGGCACATATTCTTTGCTCATCTGCCGTGGTACCCGGCATGGCCAGGAAGGCAAAAGGCGATATTTGCGCTTGCGGCACGGTTTTCACCCAGTCGCGAATCATGGCGACTTCCTGCTCCAGTCCAGTCCATTCGCAAAAATGCTGTTTTTGGTGCACCAGATGTACGCGGGCATGGTAAAGCTGCGGGTTCAGCTGCAGCGCCTGCTGGTAGGCGGCGACGGCCTCCTTCAACTGGCCGGTTTCGCGCAGTACGTTACCGAGATTGTTGTAGACATCGGCATCGTGCGGCAGCAGCTTTTGCGCCTGCCGGTAACTTTTCAGTGCCTCCTCGGCCTTGCCCAGTTCGCGCTGGGCATTGCCAAGATTGTAGTAACTGGCACCGTCCGCAGGGTTCAGGCCGATGGCTTCTTCATAGGCCGCTTCGGCCTGCAGGTACATGCCCTTGTCATGGCACTGGAAGCCGTAGGACTGCAGCGCATTGCAGAGCGAGCTGCGCACATCCGGATTGTCCGGCAAGGCACGCAGCACGCGGCGGTAGCAGCCTGCTGCCTCCTCAAAGCGCTGCAGTTCCAGATAGGCATTGCCCAGATTGTTCTGCAGATCGATATCTCGCGGGTTCAGCTGCAAAGCCTTGCGATAGCAGTTGATGGCCAGTTCGGTCTGGCTGTTGGCGCGTAGTGCGGCGCCGTAGTTGTTGAGATAGTCCGGATTGTTCGGCTCGGTTTTCACTGCGCGGGCGATCTGTTCGACTGCCAGCGCGGCGCGTCCGGATTGCAGGTAGAGCAGGCCGAGCAGGTGCTGGGCGCCGGCATGGGCCGGCTGGCAGGCGATGAACTGCAGGTAGGCGGATTCCGCTTGCGCCAGTCGGCCGTTGCGATGATGCTCGAACGCGGTTTGCAGCAGGGAAGTGGAGGTCATGTCGTGCCGGTTTCAGAAATGTCTGCGTGGCTGGTCAGTCCCCTGACCAGGTTTTTGAGGCCTAACTTTCGCAGTAAAAAGCGGTTGGGGTCAAGTGCGGCCACGGTCTTGCTGTCCAGCGGCAGTGGTTCGCCACAGATGGCGGCAGCCAGCAGTTCCGCGCACAAGGGAGCCTGGCTGATACCCTTGGAGCCATGTCCGGTGTTGATATACAAGCCTTCAAGATACGGCAGCGCGGGCGAGCGGCTGTAGTGCTTGGGCGGATTCGCTGCCAGTTCGCCGGCGTCCATGATGGCGCCGACCAGCGGCAGGTAGTCGGGTGTCGCCACTCGCAATGCGGCGCGACCTTGCAGTTGGGCCGTTTCCAGGCTTTGTTGCAGTTCTGCCGACATGCGCTTCAGCATGGCCAGGTTGCTGATGTGGTCCTCGTCACGGATATCCAGCCCGTTGTCATCCGGCGAGAAGGTCGCCCCCATGCAGTGATGGCCGTCGATGGCCGGGCTGATATAGCCGTCGGTGCAGAGCACGGTTTGCAGTTGCCGGCTGTAGGCCGAAGCCGGGGCGACAGTAATCTGTCCGCGTACCGGTTGTAGCGGCAGATGCGCTGTCGGTTCAAAGCTCAGGCTGTCGTTCGCGGTGGCCAGGATCAATATCGGCGCTTCATCCAGCAGAGTTTCGCCATCCCATGCCTGCCACAGGCCCTGATGTTTGACGATGCGCACGACCTGCTGGCTCAGTTGCAGGCGGATGTTCCGGTGTCGCGAGAATGCAGCGCATAGTGCGCCCGGCTTGACCCAGCCGGCGTGCGGGAAATACAGGGCATCCTGTTGCAGAGGGATGCCGGCGATCCGGCTCGCTTCATTTGCATCGACCCGGCGCACGATGTCTGCCGGCAGGCCGCGTTGCGCTACGGCGCGGCAGCGCTCGGCTTCGCGCTTGTCGTAAGCCAGCTGTAGCAGGCCGCATTGCCGGTGGTCGTCATCTGAAAGTCCCAGATTCTTCAACAAGCGCAAGACATGCAGGAAGCTGCCAAGTGCCAGTCTGCTCATGACCGTGTCCTGCATGGCCAGGCGCGGGTACAGCATGCCGGCCGGGTTGCCCGAGGCTTCGGCCGCGACCTGTGCATGTCGCTCGATCAGCGTGACCCGCCAGCCGCGCATGGCCAGTGCATGGCTGCTGGCACAACCGGCGATGCCGGCACCGATGACCAGGGCCTTTTGCGGACGTGACTGCATCGGCTCACGTCCCGCTTCAAAGCGCCCGCACAGCATTTCACGTTTGCGGCCGTGGCCGGCGACTTTCTCTACCTTGAATCCGGCTTCCTGCAGTCCGCGCTTGACCATGCCGGCACTGGTGAAGGTGGCAAAGGTCGTCTGCCGATGCGAGAGTCGCGCCATTTGTCTGAAAAGCGCGGGTTGCCACATGTCCGGATTCCTGGCCGGGGCAAAACCATCGAGAAACCAGGCATCGACACTGGCATGCAGCTGAGCCAGCATCTCGCTGGCATCGCCGATCAGCAGTGTCAACGTGACGCGTCCATGTTCGAATATCAGCCTGTGTATGCCGTCGGACAGGCTGTGGTATTGCTCGATCAGTTGTGCGCTGAAGGCATTGAGTTCCGGCCAGAGGTCCAGTGCCTGCTGCAGATCGGCGGGGCTCAGCGGGTGTTTTTCGCAGCTGACGAAATGCAGTCGGGCATGGCCGGGCGCCTGTTGCAGCCATCGTTGCCAGGCACAGAGAAAATTGAGTCCGGTGCCGAAGCCGGTTTCGGCGATGGTGAAGTGATCGCCCTGCAAGGCCGGCCAGCGTTCATCCAGTTGGTTGTGATGGATAAAGACGTGACGCGTCTCTGCCAGGCCGTTGTCACGTGAGAAATAGACGTCGTCGTATTGCTGCGAGAACGGCAGGCCGTCCTGCCAGCGTATTGCCGCCGGGCTGGAGGGCGTGTCGGGTGAATCCGTGGTGGTGGGAACTGTTTCTGGCATAAAATGTGGTCAGGCCGACTTCAGCCCGCTATTGTAACCATGCCGCCTGAAGTCCACAGCATCAATTTTCTGCAGCGCCGTGCCGGCTTTTTAAGCCTGCACGGCGGCAGCTTTCATCCGGGAGATACAGACTTGGCGCATTTCACTTTGTTGCGTACCGATCTCGTCGAACCGCCGTCCCTCTGGCTGCAGGCGCATGCCGGGCATATCCGACCGCATGGCCGGGTGCTCGATGTGGCAGCAGGCAAGGGTCGCAATGCGCGCTGGCTGGCGCAGCAGGGCTTTCAGGTGGAGGCGGTCGACCGCGATGCCGAGGCTTTGCAGGCGCTGCAGGGTATCGAAGGTATTACGGTGCGGGTGGCTGATATTGAACGTGACGGCTGGCCGTATGCGGACCAGCAGTTCGATGCCATCGTCGTTTGCCGGTATCTGCACCGGCCTTTATTCGATGCATTCATCGACAGTCTGGCGCCGGATGGCCTGCTGATCTACGAGACCTTCATGCAGGGGCAGGAGATCTATGGCAAGCCGAACAATCCGGACTTTTTGCTGAAGACCGATGAATTGCTGGAATTGGTTCGCGGCCGTCTGGAAGTCCTGGCTTTCGAGCAGGGGCCGCAGGAGCAGCCGAAACCCTGCATGTTGCAGCGCATTGTCGCCCGCAAATCCTTGGCAACCTAGTCTTGTACCAGTGCCGGCAACAAGGCCGGTGCACGATTCCCCGGCTTGACCAGCAGCATGTGAACATCACCCAGCGCGCGTTCCTCGAAACCGCCTTCGCAATAGCACAGGTAGAACTCCCACATGCGGATGAACTCTTCCGAATAGCCCAGTGCACGTACCTTTTCGATATTCCTGAAGAAATTGATGCGCCATTCGGCCAGCGTTCTCGCATAGTGCGGGCCGATGTCCTCCAGGTTGAACAGGCGCAGGTCGGACGCACGGGTGATGCTGTTGAGCATGGCGGTGACCGAGGGGATGCAGCTGCCGGGGAAGATATAGCGCTGGATGAAGTCCACGGATTGCTTGGCCGATTCATAACGCTGGTCGGCGATGGTGATGCCCTGCAACAGCATCATGCCCTCCGGTTTCAGCAGGCTGGCGCATTTGGCAAAGTAGGTATCGAAGTACTGATGCCCCACGGCTTCGAACATTTCGATTGAAACCAGTTTGTCAAATTGTCCTTCCAAGTCTCTGTAATCTTTTAATAATATGGTGATTTTATTCTGCAATCCAGCTGCTTTGACCCGCTCGTTCGCAAGGTCGAACTGCGCCTGCGAGATGGTGGTCGTCGTTACCCGGCAGCCGAATCGGCTGGCGGCATGGATGGCAAAACCGCCCCAGCCTGTGCCGATCTCCAGCACATGATCATGCGGTTTGATATCCAGCTTGCGGCAGATGCGCTCCAGCTTGCTGTTTGATGCCTGCTCCAGCGTCATTTCCGGCGTATCGAAAATGGCCGATGAGTACATCATGGTCGGGTCGAGGAACAGCTGAAACATGTCATTGCCGAGGTCGTAATGCGCGGCAATGTTGCGGCGGCTGCCATCCTGCGTATTGCGGTTCATCAGGTGCAGCAGCTTCAATACCGGCCTGGCCAGCCATGCCATGCCGCCTTCCAGGCTGTCCATGACATTCTGGTTCAACACCATCAGCCGTATCAGCGCCGTCAGGTTGTCGCAGGTCCAGTATCTCAGCATCCAGGCTTCGCCGGCACCGACCGAGCCGCCAAAGGCGATATCGCCGTAAAAGCGGGAGTCCTCGACATGGATCGTCACATGAATCTCGTCAGCTGTTGCTGCACCAAAGCCATGACGTTGGTCACCTTCGATGATCAACAGATGCCCGTGCTGCAAGCTTTGCAGGCGCTTTAATACCATATTGCGAGCAAGGTTCTGCAACCAGCCGGATTGCTTGCGTGGCAAACCAAAGAGTCCGGTGGCACCGACCAGATTGGGTGACTTCATGTAGAGCTTCCTTCGTGTTCCTGATGGGTTTTCGGGTGCGGGATAAAGGGTACGCGCTTGAGCCAGAGCCTCAGGGCCTGCCAGTAGATGGCGGCGATGACCTTGATGGTCATGAACGGATAGCCGAACAGCGTGCGGTTCAATGCTGCCGGGCTGATTTCATGCCTTTGCAGCTTTAGCGTCGCATCAAATACCTTGCTCTCGGCCTTCTGCAGGTTGCGCATGTGAACGTTGAGCTGCTGCTCAGGATTGGAAAATGCCCAGTCGTATTCGATATCCATCGGCATGAACGGCGAGATATGAAAATCCTTGCGCATGTGGAAACGATGGTGGTTCACATCGCTGCTCGTGGCAGTGCAATCCAGCACATAGCGGTGACGCTCGTTCCACGGTGTGTTGTTGATCTCGGCGACGATGGCCTGCAGGGTACGGTTGTCTGCTTCAAAGCAGTAGTAGAAGGTCACCGGATTGAAGCAGTAGCCGAAATAGCGCAGGTTGGTCAGCATGCGAATGGCACCGGCCACCGCACGGCCGGTTTTTTGCTCGACCAGATGGCTGACGGATTGCCGGAGCGGCGTTTGCGAGTCGCCCAGATAGTCGGCACGTCTGAACCATGCCAGATTGCGTCGTCCATATGACCAGAACTTGCTGCCGGTAAAGACTTGCGGCAGCTCGTCCAGATCGAGATACATCATGAACGTCCGGTAGCGGAATGCGTGGCCGACCGGTACGAAGCGGCGATGGCGTACCCAGCCGCTATAGATAGCGCTATGCATCAGCGTTGGCCTTGCGGAAATGTTCCAGCGCAGTCAGCGCGCTGACGACACCATCCTCGTGAAAGCCGTTGCGCCAGTAGGCGCCACAATAGGCGGTACGGTTGACGCCGCTGATCTCGGCATGTCTGGCCTGCGCTCTGGTGCCGGCCGTCGTGTAGACCGGATGATGGTAGGTCAGGCGCTTGATGACATGGGCCGGATTGATGCCGCGTGTGTGATTCAGTGTCACCAGCAGCGGGTCTGGCGAATCAAGCCCTTGCAGGATGTTCATGTTGTAGGTGACGGCGACGCGGTCGATCGGCTCTGCCGTCACGTGGTAGTTCCAGGCCGCCCAGGCCAGTTTGCGCCTGGGCAGCAGATTGCGGTCGGTATGCAGATAGACACTGTTTTCCTGGTAGGGAATTGCACCTAGGACTTCGCGTTCAGCTGCGCTCGGGTCCTGCAGCATGGCCAGTGCCTGGTCACTATGGCAGGCGAAGAAGACCCAATCGAAAGTCTCTTCCGGTCCGTTCAACGGTTTGACGCGTACCGAGCGCTTCAGGCGCCGGACATGTTCGACCGGGGTGTCGAGGCGGATGCGCTCCCTGAATGAGGCAGTCAGTGCCTCTACATAGCGGGCAGAGCCGCCCTGGATCACACGCCATTGCGGCCGGTCGTTGACCGTGAGCATGCCGTGATGATGAAAGAAGCGCACGAAGAAGCGGGCAGGGAAGTCCAGCATCTGTCGCGCTTCGGTCGACCAGATGGCAGAGCCCATGGGGATGATGTAGTAATCGATGAAGTGCTGGCTGTATTTGTTCTGGGCCAGATAATCGCCGAGACGGATTTCCGGGCCTTTGGCCAGCAGTTCCAGCGACGATTTATTGAAGCGCATGATCTCGCCTATCATGCGGTAGAAAGATGGCTTGAACAGGTTGCGCCGTTGCGCGAACAGCGTGTTGAGGCTGGTGCCGTTGTATTCGAAGCCGGTTTTTTCGCAATGCACGCTAAAACTCATGTCGCTGGCCTGCCAGCCGACGCCGAGTTCGTTCAGCAGTGCAATGAAATTGGGATAGGTCCTGTCGTTGAAGACGATGAAACCGGTATCGACCGAATACCGGCGGCCCTTGTGTTTGATGTCATGTGTGTGGGTATGGCCACCGATATGGCTGCCAGCTTCAAACACGGTGATGTCGTGATGCTTGTGCAGGTGATGGGCCAGGGTATTGCCGGCAATGCCGCTGCCGATGATGGCAATCTTCATGAATTCACCTGTTCGCTGATGCGGCGTGCTTCGCGCATGTTCGGCGGGATGTCCTTCATGTCCCAGATAAGGCCGCAGGCCGCCAGCAGTTTGAGTCCGTACCAGGTCGGGTCGATTTCCCACCAGTAAAAGCCCTGTCTGGCCGAGCCTGGATAGTGATGATGGTTGTTGTGCCAGCCTTCACCTAGCGTCAGCAGGGCGAGCAGTGGATTATTACGGCTCTGGTCGCGTGTTTCATAGCGGCGGCTGCCCCAGGTATGGGCGAGGGAATTGACGCTGAAGGTAGCGTGATAGAGCACGACGGTTGAAATGACGAAGCCCCAGACCAGCAGTTGCCAGCCATCGGTGCCGAGCTGCGGTGCGGCATAAGCCAGCCACTCGCCCAGTCCGAAGATGGCCAGCGCGAAGAAGATGGGCACGACGACATCGAAACGATCGAGAAAGCGCAACTCCGGATATTGTGCCAGTTCCTTGACGCGCTCATTGCGCGTGGCGAAATGAGCGTCGGACAGGAACCAGCCCATATGACTCCAGAAAATGCCGTGCTGCACCGGCGAGTGGGCATCCTCAGCCTGCTCGGACGTGGCGTGGTGATGGCGGTGCTGCGAAGCCCACCACAGCGGGCCGCGCTGTACCGCCGTGCTGCCGGCGACGGCAAACAGGAATTGCAGCAGACGCGAGGTACGGAAAGCCTTGTGCGAGAAATAGCGGTGGTAGAAACCGGTGATGGCGAACATGCGCAGCACGTAGAGCAGGATTGCGAACAGCACAGCGAATGGGCTCCAGCCTACCCAGATGACCGTGAAGCAGGCCATGTGCAGTGCGATGAAGGGCATGGCTCGCAGCCAGTCGATCCGGTGTTCATCGGCCGCACCGTTCCCCGGCACAATGCCGCTGTCCAGCCAGCGCAGCAGTCTTAAACGCAAGGGTTGACTCATGAAGCCTGCTCCCATTGCTGCGGTACCTTGCGTAATTTTTTCAGGTCGTAACCCAGGCTTTCAACGAAGGTTGTCAGTTCCTTGTAATGCTCGTCGCTGATGGTCGGCGTGCGCGCCATGATCCAGACATAGTCGCGCGCATTACGGGCGATGACGGTGCTGGAGTAGTCCGGTGCCAGCCAGGCGATGCGGAAATCGGCCTTGATCGGCCAGATGAACTGCATGCCCCATAGCGCATTGCCGCTGTTCTCGACGACGAAGCCGCGCGGGTTGTACTCTTTCTTCGGCCCGTCAAAACCGCCCTTGCGGAAGGTGAAAGTGGTGTCTATGGTGCCGTCCTCGTCCAGCCGGTAGGATTCGATGGCGTTATAGGCCTGGGTTTCGATGGCTGTCGGGATGCAGGCGATGACATACCAGTCGCCCATGAATCGGGGCAGATCGACTTGCGGAACGGTGGCTACCGGCGGCAGGCCGTGGCTGGCGCAACCGCCGAGCAGTGCGCAAAGACTGATCAAGGTGCTGTTCAGGAGTTTTTTCATGGTTGCTGTGGTTTCTTCAATTGAATTGGTTTCAATGCGATTTGCATCAACGTAATTTGCATCAACGTAATTTGTAGGAAATCAGATAGCCTTCAGGCGTGGTCGATTCGAGCGCCAGCCATTCCTGTTTATCCGAATACCAGAGATCGATCTTCATCTTCGGTGCGGTTAGCCGGTAGCGTTCTGCCGTGACCGGTTGGCCGCGAACCTCGATGGTTTCCCGGCCGATACGGCGGATGTCGACATCCAGCCACTCACCGGTCTGCGGATTAAGCAGCTTGTCCTGCTGCAGCATCTTCGGGTTCCAGTAGGCGAAAGTCATGGCGCAATCGGGTAATGCGAGTTGCCCCTTGGGGCCTTCCACCTTGAAACTGCCGCTCTGCTGCCGGCCGACGACCAGTGAAACATCACGATTTTCCTCGGTGCGGGCCTCCAGTTTTTGCAGGCAGTCGTTCTGCCAGACTTCGCTGGCGCGATGCTGGTACTGATAGGCATTGATGAAAAGTATCTTGACCTGAAAATCGGCTTCGCTGGTGAGGGTGATTGCATTGTCCGATTCGGTGATGGCGAACCGGTGATGACCGATCTCCTTACCATCCAGATAGGCGGTGAATGGCCATTCGCTGGCGCTTGCCAGTGAGCTGGTCAGTGACAAGCCAAACAGTGCGAGCAGTTGCAACGCGGGCTTCATGATGACTGCTCCAACTTGGGCTTGCCGGGGAAGAACGCGTTGGTGCGCCTGATGTAGTCGGCATAATCCGGACGGCGTGCACCGATATCCTTTTCCAGCAGCGCTACACCGCTGACTTTCAGCAACAGCAGAGTCATCAGCAGCGGCCCGACGATGCTCCACCAGGCGCCGGCAGCCAGTGCGATCAGGTAGAAACCCCACCAGATGCAGAATTCACCGAAGTAGTTGGGGTGACGGCTGTAACGCCAGAGCCCGCTATCCAGTACTTTGTGACGATTCTCCGCTTTCGCCTTGAATCTGCTCAGTTGCCAGTCGCCGACGGTCTGCCAGGCGAAACCAAGCAGGAACAGCACAAGGCCGATGCCATCGAGCCAGTTCAGGTCCTTGGGAGAGTTGGCGGCGCCCAGCAATGGCAGCGATACGATCCAGGCCAATACGACCTGCAGCCCGAACACGATATAGAGGCTTTTCAACCAGAAGTGTGGCTCGTTATTGCGGCGTATGGTCTGGTAGCGATGGTCTTCATGGCCACCGCGATTGCGCCAGGCAAGATAAAAAGTAAGTCTGAATGACCAAATAAACAACAATGAAATCAACAGTAAATCTCTAAAAGTTAAACCGTTTTCATGGAAAATGTAGACACAGCCGGCGAGCAGGATGAACAGGCTCCAGAGGCTGTCGACCAGCGTGACGTTGCGCTTGATGACGCTGACGACCCAGCCCATGACGCCGAGAGCGAGCATGAGGCCAAGCGCGTCGAGATAGAGATTCAGGTCAAACATGTTGTATCCCAGTGATGTTCTGTTCGGCTTTTTGTCGAGCAAAGCCGTCGAATGTCGCGGCTAGTCTGAGCATGGCAGGCATCATCAGACCCCAGAACACGGCGAGGACGATCAGGATGTTGGCTTGGGAGATCAGCTGCATCGCACCCAGCTTCTGACCAGCCAGATAGGCAAGCGGCCCGCCCGACAGACCAAACATCATGGCCAGCATGTGTCTGGAACGCATCCAGCGCAGGCTGATATTGAGCGTGGTGGCAAACAGCAACCACAGGCAGAGCATCCACAACGGCAGTAGCCATGCAGGCCACGCGTGCGACGGATATTGGATCCAGCCCAGGCTGAGTAGAAACTGGTCGAAAATACTGCCGCAGATGCCGATGATGGCGATCAGGGTCAGCTCCATATGCCAATGATCAGCCTGACGCAGATGCAGGCTGATGATGGCCAGCGCTAATAAAGGCCCGAGCCAGGGCAGGGCATGGGCGGCGCCCAGCACGCAGGCAAACCAGCCGATCTGAAAACCGATCACGTTCCTGAGAGTGTTGTGCATGGATTTCAGGCTACCGGTCGCTGGAACAGGTAGTGACTGACCCACCATTCCTGGCCGTCCTTGTAGCCGAACAGTTCGGCGCAGGACATGAAGAAGATGCGCCAGCGCATGCGCCACATATCGGCGGCATCAGCACCATAGGTCTTTTCGAGGATGGGCTGAATCTCGGCGGCCTTGGCATCCATGTTCTGCAGCCAGGCGTTGGCCGTCTTTTCGTAATGCGTGCCATCCCAGCGCCACATGTCGAGCAGCTTCAGCTTTTCCTGAAAGCGCAAGGGCAGGTCGTCGCTCGGCATCATGCCGCCGGAGAAGAAGAACTGGCTCATCCAGTCGTCATCGTCCTCCACGACGAAGGCATAGGGCGTCAGGCGATGCACGAAGATGTGCTTGAAGAATTTGCCGCCCGGCACCAGCCAGTCATGCACCTTGCCGTACAGCACCTGATAGTTGCGCATGTGCTCAAACATCTCGACCGAAACGATGCGGTCGTATTGTTTTGTAGCCTCGAAGCGGTTCATGTCGCAGGTGATGACTTCGATATTGGCGAGGCCCTGCACGCTAGCCTGTTGCAGGATGTACTCACGTTGCGAGCTGGAGTTGGAAACGGCGGTGATTCTGCTTTGCGGATAACAGCTTGCCATCCACAGCGTGAGGGACCCCCAGCCGCAGCCAAGTTCCAAAATCTGTTGGCCGTTCTGCAGGTCTGCATGCTCACAGGTAAGCCGCAAGGCAAGCGCTTCCGCCTCTTCCAGCGTACGTGTGCTGTTGTTCCAGTAGCACGAGCTGTATTTGCGGTGCTGACCCAGGCAGTGACGGAAGAAGTCGGCCGGCACTTCGTAATGCTGCTCGTTGGCAAGTTCCGGCACCAATGCAATCGGCGCCTGACGCATGGCGGCGATGAAGCCGGATTCGATTTCGGCGCTGGTCTCACAGTCGCTTGCTGCGATTTCCTTCAGGCGTTTTTCCAGCAGGCGGCGGATGCCGGCCCGTAACGCGTAATCCGGCACCAGGCCTCGCTCAGCCCAGTTGATTGCCAAACTTGTCACTTGCATGTTGATTCCGCCATGTATGAGTTATGCGTTCTGTTCGATCTGGCCAGCTGGCGCGATGCTTTCGGCAATCAGACGGAAGCTGAGGTCGAAATCCGTACCCAGCGCCTTGGCACCGGCTTTTTCGATCGTGTTCTTGTACATCAGCGAGCCCAGGCCGCCGACGAATACCGGAACCTGTGTGCTCTGCACCAGGCTGGCAAGTTCCTGTTCAAAGGTCTCGAGGTCGCTGATGATGGAGGCAGATAGCACGATGCCGCTGGCAGCTGACTGTTCCACTGCGCGTGGCAGTTCGGATAACGGGATATCTGCACCTAGCAGGATGCAGCGATAGCCATGGTCATAGGCACTCAGGGCAAATAGCAGCAGGCCGATCTCGTGACGCTCGCCGGGAATGCAGGCGGTGACGAAGGCGGGTGCGTTGTCCAGCCGCTTTTTGTGATGGAAGCGGGCGCCCAACTTGTTGCGCAGGTAGACGCCGAAGAAATGTTCCTCGGCCACCGTGCCATCACCGGATTCCCAGCGCTGTCCGAGTTTTTCCAGCATCGGCAGCAGCAGTTTCTTCGTCACGGTTTCGATCGGGTAAAGCGACATCGCCTCGCTGTAGGCGCTTTCCACCACTGACTCATCGAATTTGCCGATCGCCTTGATCATGCGGTCGATCATGCGCTGCCAGAACAGCTGTTCGTGCGTCACGGCACTGTTGTTATCCTCGGCGATGGCGGCGTAAGTGATGCGGCTGATGGGAATGCCTCGATCCAGCAGCTCAACGACGCGGCTCAGCATCGAAATGTGCTCTTTGGTATACAAACGATGCCCCTTGGGCGTGCGTACCGGCTCTATCAGGTGATAGCGTCGCTCCCAGGTCCTCAATGTGATCGGATTGATGCCGGTGAGTGCGGATACAGTACGTATCGGATAGGCGTCTTTGTATTTGGTCACAGAATCATTCATCTTTATTTCCCCTGAAAACGGTGCCGGTATCTGGCATCCCGATCATTGCTTGTGGAGTTGATTTCAATTGTTACGCATTACGATGCAAAATCTATTCAATAGTTCTGAATATTGCAATATTTATTTGATTAATAATGATTTTTGTATAGATAAATACTTATTCAAATATTATTCAGATAAATATTAGGCAATATTCTGTTCATGATTTTCCTGTGTTGCGGCAATGGTTTGCGAGAAACGAAGGGGCGTATTTGAGGTTTGCCATCAATTTGAAAATTGATGCAGTCCGTATATGTTTTCTGCAGAATGACCATTTTGAAAACGTCGTCATTCGTTTTGCCTACATTTTGAATATACTAGGCGGTATACTTCATCATTCATTGTCTGAACTGAAAGCCCTGACTGCCATGAACAAATCCATGCTGCGTCGTTACGTATTGATCGCAACTGTTGCGGTTCTGCCTGCCTGCTCGTCCGTGAGCACCTCGATCCAGATCGGTGATCAGGTCAGCAGTCAGTGGCCGAGTTACGGACGCGATTACACGAATCAGCGTTTTTCGCCCGCAACGCAGATCAATCGCGACAATGTGCAGAATCTGGCCCTCGCCTGGCAATACGACAGTGGGGTCAAGAAGACCTTTCAGGCAACGCCTATCGTCAGCGATGGGGTGATGTATCTCTCCCTGCCGTTCAACGATGTAGTGGCGCTGGATGCCAGGACAGGAAAGCAGCTCTGGCGCTATGAGCATCAGCGCCGTGCTGATTGGAAGCTGTGTTGCGGGCCCGCAAACCGCGGTGTAGCGGTTAGCGACGGCAAGGTATTCATGGGCACGGTCGATGCCCGTTTGCTGGCGCTGGATGCCAAAAGCGGCAAACTTTTGTGGGATATCAACGTGGTCGAGTCCAATGTCGAGACCGAGACGCAGGATGAACTGAGCAGTAGCGACCCCAACAGCACCGCCAAAGTGACCGGCGGCACCGGCATCGGCATGGCGATGGCGCCGGTGGTCTACAAGGGCAAGGTCATGATCGGCGTCACCGGGGTCGGCTATGGCCTGCATATCGATAATCCGAGCAGCGATGCGCCGCTGGGTGCAGTGATAGGCGTGACCGGGCTCTATGGCCGGCCGGGCTTTCTTGCCGCCTACGATATCAATAACGGCAAAAAGGTCTGGCAGTTTGACAGCATCCCCGAAAAGGGATGGGAGGGCATCTTTGCCGAGACGACCTCCGATGGCATATCACTGAACCGTGACATTGCAGCTGAAAAGTCCGCCTTGTCCAAGTATCCGGATGCTGCCCGTTATGGCGGCGGCTCGGTCTGGAGCACCCCCGCCATCGATGCCGAGCTGAACCTGCTGTATTTCGGCACCGGCAATCCTTCCCCGCAGATGAATGACATTTCACGGCCGGGCGATAATCTCTACACGGTATCCCTGGTTGCGCTCGATGTGGATACGGGCAAGTTGCGCTGGTATTACCAGCAGGTCCCGCATGATTTGTGGGGTTACGACGTTGCCAGCCCGCCAGCGCTATTCGATGTGACGGTCGGCGGCAAAAGGGTGGCGGCAGTCGGACAGGCCAGCAAGACCGGCTGGTTCTATGTGCATGACCGCAAGACTGGTGAGCTGATATTGAAGTCCGAGCCATTCGTGCCGCAGGAAAACCTCTTTGCCAAACCCACTTTTGCAGGAACCCGCATTTTCCCTGGCATTCTCGGTGGTTCCAACTGGTCACCGATCGCCGTCGATCAAGCTGGTCAGCAGGCTTTTGTTGCCGGTATCCATGCGCCCATCCGCTATACGCTGCATGAAACGCCGGCAAAGGATGGTGTGCCCGCCATTCGCTACACGGCTTCGGAGCCGACCGACGATCAACGCTGGGGCCTGTTGAGCGCCATCGGCCTGTCTGACGGCAAGATACGCTGGCAACAGAAGACTGAGCAACCGTTGCTCGGTGGCGTGCTGGCGACAGCAGGCGGCCTGGTATTTATCGGCGAGGGCAATGGCCATTTCAACGCTTACGACGCCGATAACGGCAAGCTGCTGTGGCAGGCTACTGCCGATGCCGGCGTCAATGCACCGCCAATCAGTTACGAACTTGATGGCAAGCAGTACGTTGCAGTCGCTGCAGGCGGCAACGCCATCTTCGGCTACAAACAGGGTGACAGCCTGCTGGTTTATGCACTGCCGAAGAAATAACACGAAACGCTTCAAGCCCCGTATAGTCCAACGGCTGTACTCTATCTGTCGATAAGCTAAAATCAGCTGACGTCTGACAGTCCGAATACGTAGTCTTGTCTCTCAAACCTCCGGTGCTACCGGAGGTCTTTCTATTGCCGAGAAGCCTGAAAATGAAAAAACCAAGCCTGATTTCCACGTTTTTACTGACAATGACCTTGTCCTTCGGTAGTCGTGCTGCCGAAGAGTGGCTGGTCATCAGTCACGCCACCGTCATCAACTCGGGGCAGGAGATGACATTGGAAGTCATCAAGCCTGAGCAGGCCGCCTGGCCGCAAGCGCTGAAGTTGCAGCTGAGCGGTTCAGGTGTCACGGAAGAGCTTGAATTGGTCAGCGAAAACGGGCAGCCAACAACTGCAAATCGTCGCAGCTTTGTACTGGTACCCGCCAGGAAATATGTGGGTGTGGTCAAGGCCAGTCTGCTTGATGTCGATTCCAACCAGTTCCTGCTGCTGGCCGGGGATGAGGCTGCAGGCCCTGTTGCGACGGTTGTCGAGTCCGATGTTGTACACGATGAATACGCGCTTGCTGAAACTGAAGGGGCTGAATCCGGGGCCAGCACGTCACCCAGGATCGTCCTTGCCAAGCCGGGCGACGAGCCTGCACTTTCCGCCCATGAGCCGATGTATTTTGTTGTCGGTCATGATTCAGATCGCGGTGCCGATGCCAGATTCCAGATCAGCTTCAAATATCGTTTGTTCGATCCGGAAGGCATCATCGGCGGCTTCTCTCCCTTGCTGAGTAATCTTTATTTCACCTATACGCAGACCTCGCTGTGGGATCTTGGTGAGGATTCCAGCCCGTTCCGCGATACCAGCTATCGTCCGGGCCTGTTTTATCAATGGGCAGGTAGCGATAAACAGCCGTTGCCGACCGAATGGCGCGCGGGCCTGGAACACGAGTCGAACGGCCGTAACGACGCCGATTCGAGATCGATCGATATCGCCTATCTGACCCCCGTCTGGCATTTTGATATGCCGCACAGCAAGAGGCTGACCTTTTCACCCAAGATTTATCACTATCTGGACAAGCATGAAAACCGCGATATCCAGCGTTATCGCGGTTATGTGGACTGGAATCTAAGATATGGTCGTGAGGATGGCCTGATGTGGCGCGGCCTTTACCGTCAGGGCACGGCAGGCTATGCCAGCGGCCAACTGGATGTGTCCTATCCGATCAGCGAGCGTATCTTCGCGCGCACCGGCAGTTTCGTGCACTTGCAGGTGTTCTCCGGTTACGGCGAAACTTTGCTGGAATATGACCGCGACCGTGAAACCCAGATACGCCTGGGCATCTCGATCGCGCGTTGATTTGGCCTGGAAACGTCAGTCGGCGTAGCGCTGACCGATTTCAGCCAGCGCCTGTGTCAGTGCAGCCTTGTCCTTCAATGTGTCAGCCGGCAGGCTGAAAAATGCCTCGATGCGTTTCCGCAAGATCGTATACGCGCCTCTGAACGCCGCATCAATCTCCTGCTCGCTACCAGTGGCCTTAGCCGGGTCGTCAACGCCCCAGTGTGCGCGCAGCACATTGCCCAAATAAGCCGGGCAGGTCTCACCGGCGGCATTGCCGCAGACCGTGATGACGATATCCGGCGTTACCGGCAGGTCGTTCCATGATTTGCTGAAATAGCCCTCGGTCGCTATACCTTCCTTTTGCAGCAGCGCAATCGAGCGCGGATGCACATAGCCGGCCGGTTGGCTACCGGCACTCATGGCGTGCATGCCGACCGGGGCAAGTGCGTTGAAAGTGGCTTCGGCCAGAATCGAGCGGCAGGAGTTGCCGGTGCAGAGAAACAGGATGTTCAAGCGGGTTCCTTTCCATTTTCATACCACTTGCGGCTGCGGTTGACGATATTGACGACGGTGAGCATGACCGGCACTTCGATCAGCACGCCGACCACGGTGGCCAGCGCTGCGCCGGAATTGAAACCGAACAGGGCGATGGCGGTGGCGACTGCCAGCTCGAAGAAGTTGGAGGCGCCGATCAGCGCCGAAGGGCCGGCGACGCAATGCGCCACGCCCAGTTTTCTGTTGAGCAGGTAAGCCAGCCCCGAATTGAAATAGACCTGGATCAGGATGGGGATGGCCAGCAGCAGGATGATCAGCGGCTGGTCCAGTATCTGCTCACCCTGGAAGGCGAACAGCAGCACCAGCGTGACCAGCAGGGCGCTGATGGAGACCGGTTGTATGGTGGTCAGTGTGCGCTGTAGCCGCTCAGGATCGCCATGCAGCGCCTTGCGCCAGAGCTGGCTGATGACGACCGGCACGACGATGAACAGCACGACCGAGATCGCCAGCGTATCCCACGGCACGACGATGCTGGACAGCCCAAGCAGCAGGGCGACGATGGGCGCAAAGGCGAACAGCATGATGACGTCGTTGATCGCGACCTGCGATAGCGTGAACTTGGGTTCGCCGTTGCACAGGTTGCTCCAGACGAAGACCATGGCCGTGCATGGTGCCGCTGCCAGTAATATGAGTCCGGCGATGTAGCTGTCAATCTGTTCTGCCGGCAGGTATGGCGCAAACAGGTGGCGGATGAAGATCCAGGCCAGCAACGCCATCGAGAACGGCTTGACCAGCCAGTTGATGGCCAGTGTCACGCCAATACCGCGTGCGTGCTGCGCCACCTCGCCCATGCGGGCGAAATCGATCTTCAACAGCATGGGGATGATCATGAGCCAGATCAACACGGCGACCACCAGATTCACTTCGGCGATCTGCAGATGGCTGATGGCCTGGAACACGCCGGGCATCAGCTTGCCGAGGCTGATGCCGACGACGATACAGCCCAATACCCACCAGGTCAGGTTGCGTTCGAAAAAGCTGATTTTTGCTGCCTGCTCACTCATTTGCAACTGCCGGCTTTGCGGGAAATGAAGTTGATGGTTTCAGCGCCTGGCGCGCAGCAGGCACTGTTGGCTGCTGTGTCGTTGGCGTCATTGAAGGTCGGCGCGCTGTCCAGCGTGTGATAGCTTTCCCAGGCGATGCCGGAAGGGTCCTGCACCCAGTGCTTGTCCGATTTCGCATAGCAGCAGGTCGTGCCTTCCTGCGTCAGCATGCTCATGTCTGCCGCCTGCAGGCGTTGTTCGATCTCGGCCAGTTCCTCGCCGCTGTCGACCTGGATGCCCAGGTGATCCAGGCCGGGCTTGCTGCCGCGCTGGCTGATGGCAAAATTGACGCGCGGGTCATCCAGCATCCACTTGGCATAATCCGGTTTTTCAACGGATGGTATGGAGCCGAACAGTTGGCTGTAGAACTGGATGCTCTGGGCCAGGTTGTCCACTGAGATATGTACATGCATACGTTTCATGATGTGTTCCTTAAGCGGTTCAAATAAGTGGGTCAAATAAGTGGGTCGCAACAATTCTTGTCAGTGCCGCAGCAGTTTTCCATGAGGTAGCCAACCAATGCGTTGATCGCCTGGAAGTCAGTTGAGTAATAGATAAAGCGGCTGGATTGCTCAGACTTGATCAAGCCGGCATGTGATAATTCTTTCAGGTGAAATGAAAGGGTGCTGGCCGGGATATTGAGGCGCTTGGCAATTTCACCAGCGGCCAGGCCAGCCGGGCTGTTCTGCACCAGAAGGCGGAATATTTCAAGCCGCGCTTCCTGGGCAAGGCAAGAGAGAATGGAAACTGCATCTTGTGTATTCATGATTCTATATTTCCATAATTATGGAAATAATGTCAAGAAAAAATTCAATTGGGTAAACAAGTATCTATCTGGCTAATTGGATAAATAGCCAGTTCAGCATAACTTGCCGTTATTGGCTGGGATATTTCTACTCATGGCGCAAGGCTTCTATAGGGTTTAGCTGTGCTGCACGCCTGGCAGGAACGTAGCCAAAAATCACACCGATAGCAGCCGAAAAGCCAAAAGCCAGCAGGTTGATGGCCGGGTTGAACAGGAAAGGTATATGCATCAGGCTAGAAAGCACGTAACACGCGATTGCAGCAAGAAAGACACCAATCAGTCCGCCCATGGCTGAAAGCGCGACAGCTTCAGTCAGGAATTGCATCAGCACTTCCTTCTCAAGCGCACCTATTGCCAGCCGAATGCCAATTTCACGCGTGCGCTCCGTGACTGAGACCAGCATGATATTCATGATGCCAATGCCGCCAACCAGCAGGCTGACTGCGGCCACAGCGCCTAGCAGGCCCGTCATGGTGCTGATGGTGCCGGATAGGGTTTGTGCAATTTCCTTGGTGTCCATGATGCTGAAATTGTCATCTTCATTCTCGGATATATTGCGGCGTTCGCGCATGAGTTCCTTGACTTGCTGGATGACCTTTTCGGTATTTGCGCCGTCTTTCATGGAGATGAGGATGGTACCTATATCCTGATTGCCGGTCAGGCGTCTCTGGACTGTTCTGAGCGGCATGACGACCAGGTCGTCCTGATCCATACCCATTGCGCCTTGACCTTTGGCGGTAAGCAGGCCTATCACCTCGCAGGAGAATTGTTTGACGCGGATTTCGCTGCCTATGGGATTCTGTTGCCCGTAAAGCTCCTTGCGTACGGTCGCGCCGATCACACAGACAGCCTTGCCTGCGTGCACTTCCGTATCATTAAAGAATCGGCCTTCGGCAAGCCGCCAGTTGGCCGCAGAGAAATATGCATTGTTGCTGCCGGTGATAGTTGAGGACCAGTTTTCCGAGCCATAGACCAAAGTGACACTGCTGCTGGTTCTGGGGGCTACAGCATTGAGTGAGCTGACCTGAGACTCAATCGCCTCAAGATCCGCTATTTTGAAATTGGGTGAGCCGGCGCTGTCGCGTGCTGGCCCGAGACGCTGACCTGGCCGCAACATGAGCAGGTTGCTGCCGAGACTGGATATCTGGTCTGAAACCGCCTGTGTTGCACCATTACCAAGGGTAACCATGGTGATTACAGCTGAAACGCCGATGACAATGCCGAGAATCGTCAGGAATGAGCGCAGCAGGTTGCGTTTGATTTCACGCAGGGCTAGTAATAATGTGTTCCAACTCATGATTTGATCTCATTTCTTTCATCCGAAACGATGCATCCGTCGCGGAAATGAACGATGCGTTTCGCATAGGCCGCCATGTCGGCTTCATGGGTTACCATCAATACAGTAATGCCGCGTTCGCGATTCATTTTGACCAGAAGCTCCATGATTTCGCCACCGCGCTGGGTATCCAGGTTGCCGGTTGGCTCATCCGCCAGCAGCACTTCGGGATTGGTCACGATAGCTCGGGCAATGGCAACACGCTGTTGTTGCCCGCCAGAAAGCTCGGCGGGGGTATGGTGTTCCCAGCCGTCCAGCCCAACCGCCTTCAGGGCCGCCTTGGCTGCCACGTGGCGATCTTCGGCCGATTCGCCGCGGTAGAGCAGGGGCAGCTCCACGTTTTCCTGAGCCGAGGTTCGCGCCAGCAGGTTGAAGCCCTGGAAGATGAACCCCAGGTAGTGGCGGCGCAGCAGTGCGCGCTGGTTGCGCGTCATGTTTTCCACATGCACGCCCTTGAACAGGTAGGCGCCGGAGGTCGGGATATCCAGGCAGCCGAGGATATTCATCGCTGTGGATTTGCCGGAGCCGCTGGGGCCCATAATAGCGACGAAATCGCCTTGCTGGACAGACAGGTCGACACCTTTCAATGCCTGAAATGCGGCCTGACCTTCACCAAACACCTTGGTGACACCAGAGAGTGTGATGATATCCGGCAAGTTTTCTGTGCTGGTATCGTTCATTTTATCTAGTCTGCGATTCAGTGATGACTCTAGCCCCGGGTTGCAGATCGCCTGCGACAATTTCCGTGTAGCGGCCATCGCTCAGGCCGGTTTTAACCTGCACAGCCACGGGAATGTTGTTTTGCAGAACCCAGACCTGTGACGTGCTGCCATTGGCAGTTGATGACTTTTTCTGGTCGTTTCTTGCCCGTGGCCTTGGTATCAGGCTCTCTACCAAGCCTGGACTCTCAACTTTTGCAGTGGATGCCGGTGTAAAGCGCAATGCAGAATTCGGCACGCGTAACACATTTTCGCGCGCCGCTGTCGTAATCTCTGCTGTTGCTGTCATGCCTGGGCGCAAGGTCATGTCGTCGTTGGAGACCTGCAGGATAGTCTTGTATGTCACTACATTGTCCTTGATCTGAGAGCCAAAGCCGACGCGGGTAATCTCTGCCGGGTAGCGGCGGCTGGGCCATGCATCGACCGTGAAATAGGTGGACTGCCCGATTTCAACTTTACCCACATCTGCTTCGTCCACGTCGACCTGCAACTCCATCTGCGTCAGGTTCTCCGCAAGTGTGAATAGCACAGGGGTTTGTAAAGAGGCAGCGACTGTCTGGCCGGGCTCAACTTGCCTGGTCAGGACAATGCCATCGATTGGTGAACGTATGCTGGCTTTGTTGAGGTTGGTCTGATCCGATTTCAGCGAGGCAATGGCTTGCTGCACATCGGCCCTGGCACTCGCGACATTGGCCTTTGCCCTGAGTACGGAGGCTTCCGCACTTTCCATTTCAGTCATCGATGGTACTTTTCCGCCAGATAGCTGATATACGTTTCGCAAGCGAGAGAGGTTGGCTTCGGTCTCGGCCACGGTTGCCTGTGTTTGTGCGACCAAGGCCTCTGCTGCGCGGACTGCGGCAGCAGATTTGGTGACTTGGTCAGTGAGTTTTGCGGTATCGAGCCTGGCCAGAAACTGCCCCTGTTTTACCACATCATTCTCATCCACATATACGGACTCGATCAGGCCGGAGATCTCGCTACCAACTTCGACTTCATTGGTCGGCTGCAACTGTCCAGTGGCCGAAACCATCACTGTCAGGTTGCCGAGAGTCGCTTCCTCGGTTACGTAGCTGGTTTTATCAGTATTGCCCTTGATGAAAAATGCGATGGTGGCACTGATTAATATCAGTGCCACGACTCCGATGACGATGTAGCGGACGACTTTCTTGCCGGTCGAAGGCTTGGCATTGCTGATATTAAGCAGGATTTTGTCCTTTGTTGTGCTCATGGTTTTGTGCTTTCTACACTTGTTGTTGTGTCCTGGTTCTGGTTGATGGAGGAATCCTCCGTCCAGCCGCCGCCCAGTGATTTGTAAAGAGTGATCAGGGAAGACAGGCCGTCAGCCTCGCTCGAGGCGAGGGAATCTTCGACCGTGAGTCGTGTGCGCTCAGTATCCAGCACTGACTGAAAATCGATAAGGCCGCTCTCGAAACGCTGTCTTGCCAGAACAGCCGCATTTTCAGCTGAAACAGCGGCCCGGCGCAGGGAGTCCTGGCGCTGGCGGTTGTTACCGTAGGAGGCGAGGGCATTCTCGACTTCCTCCAGGGCGGTAAGGATGGTTTTCTCGTAAGTCACCAGCGCCTGCTCCTGGATAGCGTTCTGGATGTTGATCTGGCTGCGTATGCGCCCGCCGTCGAACACGGTTTGGCTCACGCCAGCCAGCAAGGCACTGGCCACCGTGCCTGAATTGCCCAAGGCGCCCAGTGTCAGGGCTTGCCAGCCGAAATTTCCGCCCAGTGTGAAGCTTGGGTAGAGCTCTGCAGTTTGTTGCCCGACACGCGCTGTTTCCGCAATCAACCGGAATTCGGCCGCCCTGATGTCAGGGCGTTGCCGCAATGTTTCGGCCGGGATGCCGGCTGCCACCTGGCCCGGCAATTGCGGCAAGCCGGCTGATTGCTGCAAGCGCTCACGCAATGAGGCAGGTGGTTCGCCGAGCAATATCGCCAGACGGTTTTCCGCTTCAGCTGCACTGCTATTCAGCAACGGGATGCTGGCGCGTGTCTGCTCCATATTGGTTCGTGCCTGTTCCACTTCAACTGCTGTCGCCAGTCCTGCCTGTTCACGCCATTCGGTGATTTGCAGGGTTTCAGTTTGCGTTTGCAGGTTGTTCATGGCGATGGCCAGCCTGGATTGGCTGGACCGCAGTAACACATAATTGAGCGCTGTTTCTGCTGCAAGAGAGACATGGGTGTTATAGAGGTCGGCCTGGCTAGCCGCAAGGTCGTTTTCTGCCGCTTCCACGCCGCGCCTGATACCACCGAACACGTCGGCTTCCCAGCTGACATCGAACCCGGCCTTGAACAGGTTATTGGTGCTACCACTGCCGATTTCTGCGCTGCCCCGGCTGCGGCTGGCATCGACAGAGGCGGAAAGAGTCGGTAACAGATTGCCCTTTGTCAGGTCGAGCCGGGCACGTGCCTCCCTCAATTTAGCCTGGGCAAGACGCAGGTCAGGGCTTGCCTTTAACGTGTCGTCGATCAAGGAGCTCAGCGTGTCATCACCCAGTTGACGCCACCATGCTGAGATATCCTCTTGCGATACGGAGACATTGGCGTTTTGCGCATAAGCCCACTGGGCAGGAACATTGGTATCGGGTTTGACGTAATCCGGTCCGACCAGGCTGCAGGACACCAGTAATACCGGTAGTGCCAGCAGCGACAGGCGCGGCAGAATTTCCATGTAAAGACGCTTTGTCATTTATTTTCTCGATTTTGAATATCGTCGGGTTCCTGCACAACGCCAAACACAAGCTATTCGGCGACAGCATCAACCAATAAGTTTGATTGTAGTTACCACGCCGGAACCTAAATACTGGCAGTATGCTATCTAACCCTTGCTGAGCAGCATAGGTTTAAAGCGTGAATTTACATTGTTTTACACTGAGCGCCGAGATTAACGGAATGGGTTCCATGATTCAGAGATCTGACTTGGAAAGATGAGCGCAAGGGGTCGAAGTAGGGAGGTCAGCGCAAGGGAGATTAGAGTCAATCAGAAGGGGCTGGGATTGCTGGCATAAAACAAAAAAGCCACCTTGCGGTGGCTTCTGTGTTTTGGCGTCCCCACGGGGAGTCGAACCCCGGTCGCCTCCGTGAAAGGGAGGTGTCCTAGGCCTCTAGACGATGGGGACCTTGAACATTTAACGAGCAGTATTTTACTACATCTTCGTGCTTAATTTAAGTACCAATCAAGCAAAATTCTTACTTTTCTTTTTAACCAATTTCTTGGTGGAGGTAAGCGGGATCGAACCGCTGACCTCTTGCATGCCATGCAAGCGCTCTCCCAGCTGAGCTATACCCCCGAAAAGAGGCGCAATCTTAAAGACAGCCGCCGAAGTTGTCAACGGTATTCTGCAAAAGATAGCAGCAGTGCAGATTGCGGCCATGTTTGACTATCCTCCAAGTGCATCATTCTTCTTGGATTTTCGCTGTTTCAGCGCCGCAAAAATTTTTTGATGGGTTTCAGCTTGCGCTTGAACTCCACCTTGGCGTTGTACACATGGAACGGGATCCGCTGCAGGAAACCGAACTTGCGGTTCATGCCTGCCATGTAAATCTGCATGAAACGGTCGCGGCCGGCACCGTGCAATTTGTTACAGATACGGGTGAGATCCGAGATGCGCTTGGACAAGGCAGTGCCGCGCAGGTAGAAATACGCCCGGCCGGTATCGATTAACGAGAAAGCGAGTTTGTCGTTTGCCAGTCGGTTCACCAGGATGTTGCCGCCGGAAAGGTCGCGGAAGAACGCGCCGCGGCCATGCATCAGCAGCAGATAGTCGGCCAGTTGTCTGTATATCGCTTCGGGAGCGATGCCCTGATAGTCCGTTGCGCCATCGGCAAAGGCGGAGAAGATATCGCGTACCGAAAAATCTGCGGCGATATATTCGCAGATGTAGTAATTTTTCGTCAGCGTGTTGTCGCCAATCTGCTCGAAATAGGCGACAGGTCGTGCGGTTTCGATGCCGCGGCGCAGCAGTTCGCTGGCACCGTTCCAACTGCGCAGGGCTTTGGACGGCTTGAAGCGGTCGAGTAGCTTTTTGTGTGGGTGCATGCGCACCGGTTGCTTGATGACCAGTTTCCTTGCCGGGTCGCGCGGGTCCGGAATGGTCCAGATGGCGTTGCGAGCCTTGCGCAGGATGGTTTCTTTCGGCGGCGCGCCGATCAGCGCCGGGTCCAGTCTGTCCCGCAGCAACTGGGCTTCCTCAGCGTCGTCGGCCAGTATCGCGCCGCGCCAGCCATCTTTGCGATAAAGAAAATGCGTCTTGGCGGCATGCGCATGCGGTGCCAGGTCAGGGATCAGGCTCGCGTCAGGATTGACCGTAACGCTTTGATCCTTGGGCCAGCACAGGTACACCGGGGACTCGGTGGCGAAATCAACCGGCTGCGGCAGGGTTTCGCCATCGCGGGTGATGCAGGTCGCCTGTGCCAGATCACTCCCGGAATAGATATCCTGCAGTGCGGCCGCACGGCCATTGATCGTCCAGACGGCATGGATCAGTTGATTCTCATTGCTGAAGGCGTGGACCTCCAGTCCGTTGGCGTCATCCAGACAGGCTTCATAGAAGCTGCCGGGGATCAGTCTGGCAAAGGTTTTGTAGGCATGGAATGCCGGACGGATACTGAACTCCTTGCCCAGTACGCTCGCATAATGCGTGATGCGCTCCAGCTTCGGATAGGCCTCGATACCATCATCGATCAACCCCTCTCGATGGCAGATGAGCGGGCCCCAGCCGGCATGATGCAGTGCGCCGGACGCAGCGCAGAGCAGCATGTAGCGGGCGAGGTAATCAGCTTGTTTCTGCTCGCCGTTCGCCAGAATGCGGTGGATGCGCGGCAGGGTCCAGAAGGCAGAGGGGGAATGCAGGATCGGTACATCGAAGTGCTGGCCAATCTCCTGCAGGACGAAGGCTTTTTTGACCAGCCGGAAGCCACCCAAGGGCGCCAGGCGATGGCCAAGGATCTTGTGGTCATCGCGCTCCGGTTCGGTACAGCGCTCGGAAAACAGGTTGTCCGTGTGGATATCGGGCAACTGGCCTCGGCTTTTCAGGATGGCGAGGATACCTATGTTGTAGGGCGGCTCGAAATCGGTGACATTGGGGCCGGCGAGCTTGATGCTTACGGCCCTGGCTTCGTTGTATGCAATTTCCCAGGCATTGAGAAAACCGTCCAGCGTGTATCCGGCCCAGCGTTTACGGTTGATGGTGGAGCCGATCTCGAGCATCTCGATCCGGCTGCCAAAACGTTGCAGGGTGTCGGCAACGAAATTGCGCCATTCCTCCTGCGCCTCCGTCTCGTGCATGGCTTTTGCTGCGGCGAACGGCTGCACCAGATGCAGCATGATATTAAAATCATGGGCGATCAGTTTCTCAAGAAAGCGCGCCACGTGATTGGCGGTGTCGCCATAGGTGAAATCGAGCCGGACCTGACGTATGTCAAGCTCCTGCAGAAAGCCGATAACCTTATCATCAACGGCCGGGTCTTCAGCCGTCGCCACGCCTATGCCGGCGAAATCCGCGGGCACAAATTGCCCGCCCGGCGGCTGATAGCCCTTTTTCGAGCGCAATTTGCCACTCAGCATATAGGCAAGATTCGCGCGAACGAATTGCCACATCGGGTTGGGATGGGGGGCGTGTTTCAAATCGTCAGTTTGCCGGATCGAGTGATGGAGGTCTTTGTTCTAGCCGCGGGTATTGGATTGCGCGTCAAACTGGGTCAGGTCGACGCGCGGTTGCGGTTGCCAGCCTGCCTTGCGATGTTCAGCCACGACATTGGTGAAGACGCCGCCGCGTACGTAGAACTTGGCGGTCAGGCGCATGAACTTGGGATCCGTAGCTGCGACCAGGTCGTCCAGGATGCGGTTGGTGACGGCTTCATGGAAACAGCCTTCATCGCGGAAGGACCACATGTAGAGTTTCAGGCTCTTCAGTTCGACACATTTCTGATCGGGGATGTAATCCAGATAGAGCACGGCGAAATCCGGCTGGCCGGTCTTCGGACAAAGGCAGGTGAATTCCGGAATTTCCATGTGGATATGAAAATCGCGCTCCGGTTTCGGGTTGTCGAAGGTTTCAAGTGTCTTGCTGGGTTGACTGGACATAATGGCTACCGTATAAATCTATAAATGGTCGAAAAACGACATTATACAGCCACTAACAATAAGCTTGCCGCCCAAAAGCACGACTGAAAATTGCGCCTGACCCATCTCAAACTTGCCGGATTCAAATCCTTCGTTGATGCGACCACTCTGCATTTGCACGGCCAGCGAGTCGGTGTCGTCGGCCCCAACGGCTGTGGCAAATCCAATGTCATGGAATCCATTCGCTGGGTATTGGGAGAGTCCAGTGCCAAGGAGATGCGTGGCGATTCCATGCAGGATGTCATCTTCAATGGCTCATCCAATCGCAAGGCCATTTCCCGTGCCAGTGTGGAACTGATTTTCGATAATAGCTTGGGCGGTGCCAGCGGCGAGTGGTCGCAGTACGCTGAGATCTCGGTCAAGCGCGTCATCGAGCGCGACAAGGGTTCCAGCTATTACATCAACAATACACCGGTGCGCCGTCGCGATGTCGCCGACCTGTTCCTCGGCACCGGCCTCGGCGGCCGAGCCTACGCCATCATCGGCCAGAACACCATTTCGCGAATCGTCGAAGCCAAGCCGGAAGAGCTGCGTGTGTTTCTGGAGGAGGCGGCCGGCATCTCCAAATACAAGGAGCGTCGCCGCGAAACCGAGTTGCGGCTGCGGGATACGCGCGAGAACCTGCTGCGGGTTGAGGATATCCGCCAGGAAATCGACAAGCAGATCGTCCGTCTGGAAGCGCAGGCTGTCGTCACCCAGCAATACCACCAGTTGCAGACAGCGCTCAAGCGTGCGCATGGCCAGCTTTGGCTATTGAAGAAGCGCGATGCAGGTGCATCCTGGGAAAAGACCAGGCGTCAGGTGGAAAAGCTGGTCAATGATCTCGAAGCGCAGATGGCTAACCTGCGCAAGACCGAGAGCCAACTGGAAACCTTGCGTCAGCAGAACTTTGCTGCCAACGAGGCCGTGCAGCAGGCGCAAACGCAATACTACGAGACCAACGCAGAAGTCTCGAGTCTGGAACAGCAGGTCAAGCATACGCAGGAGGCGCGCGAACGCCTGAATCTGCAATTGCAACAGATCGCCACCCAATCAGAAAAACTCGAGACGCAGAGAAAAAACCTGGACGCCAGTCTTGCTGAAGAATTGCAGAAGCAGGCGCAGGCGGATGCCGAAGAACAACAATCCAGCGAAAGTCTGGCGCAATTGAAGGACGGGCTGCCTGCACTGGAGGCCGCGTTTTCTGCCAGTCAGCGACAGTTGGCCGAGGCGCAGAATGCGCTGACTGAAATTGAGCAGGCCGTGCGGCTGGAAAACACGCAACTCGGCTATGCCGACCGCAATATCGAGGAACTGCATCATCGTCTGCAAAGGCTGCAAACAGATATGCAGAATCTGCAGTTGCCGGATATGGCCGGTCTCGAGGATGCCAACCGGACGCTGGCTGCCATGCAGCAGCAACTGGCAAAGACCGAGCAGGCCATTGCGGAAGCGCGAACCCGTGAACAGGAGCAGACCGAGGTGATCCGCGTGTTGCGTCAGCAGCAGCAGGATGGGCAAGCCCGGGTTGCACAGGTCGAAGCGCAGATACATTCCTTGCAGAAGATCCAGCAATCCATCGGCCATGAAGCGAAAATCGACGACTGGCTGAAGCAGCACGGCTTGCAGAACGCAGAACGGCTGTGGCAGAAGATTACCATCGCCAGCGGTTGGGAAACCGCACTGGAAGCGGTGCTGGGTGCCAGACTGAATGCCATTCTCGGTAGGGACAATCTGCATGGCGATTTATCGCGCCCGCATGCCACGGTAGTGCTGGCCGAGATCGGGGGTGCCGGGAAAGCCGGTGATGTCGCCTCCGGATTCCAGCCGCTAAGCTCGGTGATCGAGCAGATGGCGCCGGAGGTCAGCGGTGTGCTGCAGGACTGGCTGCAAGGCATTTATATGCTGGAGGATGCCGTGCAGGCAGCGAAGCTGCGTCAACAGCTTGCGCCCGGAGAGTTGCTGGTCAGCCGCAAGGGGGATATCTACAGTCGCCGCAGTCTGACGCTCTACAGCCCGCAGAGTGCATTGCATGGCGTGCTGGAGAGGCAGCGCGAATTGGAAGCCTTGCAGGCATCACTGCCGCAGGTGCAGGAAACCGTTGCCGGATTGAGTGCTCAGCTGAAACAGGCAGAGGAGGGCATGCAGCAATTGCGGCAGACGCTGCATGAGCTGCAGCAGAATTTGCGCAACGACGGCCAGCAGGAGCATCAGCTCAAACTCGAAATCCAGCGACAGGAACAGCAATTGCAACACGCGCAGGAGCGCTCCAAGGCGATTGCGGAAGAGCAGGCAACACTGCAGGACAGGATCGAGACTGCGGTTCAGCACAAGCAGGATCTGCTGACGAAGCTGCAGCAGGCCGAGCAGCAGCAACCTGTGCGCAAGTCGGAGTTCGAGCATGCGCAAAAGCAGCGGGAACAGGCGCAGACGGCATTGAACCGCGCCCGGCAGGAGTTGCAGAATGCTGAACATGTGTTTCAGGAAAAGGTGCTCGGTAAAAAATTAATTATTAATAATATCAATCAGATAAAGTTAAATATTAATTCTACATATGAAGAAATTCAGGCGCTGGCGCAGCGTCAAAAAGAGTCCAGCGAGCTTCTCGATGCAGCAAAAATGGAAGGGCTAAAGGCCAATCTGGATCGTGCGCTTTCACTCAAGCAACAACGTGAAGCGGCCCTGGCGGAAGCCAGAAACAATCTTGTTCAGGCAGAGTCAGCGTTGCAGGATCAGGAACGCAATCGCATGCAGAATGAGCAGATGCTGCATCCCTTGCGCGACAAGCTTGAGCAATCACGGTTGCTGGAACAGGAAGCCCGCCTGCATTTTGAGCAGTGTTTAACCGAATTGGCAGCATTGAACCTGAACGAGGCTGAACTGACGGCGGACCTGCCAGCATCGGCCAAAGTGCCGGGACTGGAGCAGCGGGTCGCTACGCTGGAAACAGAAATCGAGGCGCTGGGCGCTGTCAATCTGGCAGCGATTCAGGAATTGAATAGCGAACGGGAACGCAAACAGCATCTGGATAATCAGTCGCAGGATCTGAATGAGGCGATCGCGACGCTGGAAGATGCCATCCGCCGGATCGACCGCGAAACCCGCAGTCGTATGCAACAAACGTTTGATGAGGCCAACCGGCATTTTGCCGAGCTGTTCACGTTATTGTTCGGTGGCGGGCAGGCCAGACTGGAGTTGCTGGGTGAGGAGATACTGGATACCGGCATGCAGGTCTTCGCGCAGCCGCCAGGCAAAAAGAACAGTACTATTCATCTGCTGTCCGGCGGTGAGAAGGCGCTTACGGCACTGGCATTGGTGTTTGCCTTGTTCCGCCTCAATCCGGCGCCGTTCTGCCTGATGGACGAGGTGGATGCACCGCTGGATGACAGTAATACGGAGCGCTTTTGCAATCTGGTAAAAAAAATGTCCGAGCGCACACAGTTTTTATTTGTGAGCCATAATAAAATAACCATGGAAATGGCACAGCAACTGATAGGCGTGACAATGCAGGAGTCCGGCGTGTCGCGTATCGTTGAAGTGGATATTGAAGCCGCCATGCGCATGCATGATCAAGTGATGGCCTGAGGCTGGAGAAGAGTGAATAGACATGAGTGATTTACAACTGGCTTTGCTGGTACTGGGCGCAATCATCATTTTTGCGGTCGTCGCGTTCAACTGGTGGCAGGAGCGCAAGCTCCGGAATGAGGCGGCCGAGCATTTTGAAGCGCCAGGCAGCGATGTGCTGATGGACGAGGAGTTTCAGTTCGATCCGGAAGCGATCTTGCGTGAGGAATCCCAAGACCTGAGCAAACTGGCGGCGGATGATTTTGATGCGCTGAGTTTTGATGAAGAACGTCGTGCTACTGATGAGCAACAAGATGTTGTCCTCAATGAACAGACTTACGAAGAATTCGAAGTAGCTGTCGCTATGGCAGCGCAGCCGGCTGAGCCTGAATCCACGGAGGCAAGCAAGGTTGTCGTGCCGGAAGAATTCGAGCCCGTAGGCACGAGCGACACCGAGCCACCGAAGTTCTACGAAGAGCATGTCTGGCAGAGTGATGCGCTGGGCGACCAGGTATCACCAGCCGACCAGGAAGCCATGGAACAGGCCGAACTGATCAGGGAGGCCGGCTTCGATGAGCCGTTGAGTTCATCCGAATCAATGGCCAGAGTGGCTACAACAGCAGCCGGCTCAGCCAGGGATGTCGTCACCCTGAGCCCGGATATCGACTCGCGCGTGGACCTGATCGCAGTGCTTTACCTGCCACAGGCTGTGACGGGCGATAAGGTGCGTGAATTTCTCATGACGGTCACCGATATCGACAAACCCAAGTTCCTGCATGGCCTGGACGCCGAAGGCGTGTGGAGACTGATAACGCCGGAGCAGGATGCAAGCAGCTTCAGCAAGGTGACCTGTGCCGTGCAATTGGCAGACCGCTCCGGTTTCATCTCGAGAAATGCATTGAATCGTTTTCAGCACGAAGTGGATCGTATCGGTCACAAGCTGAATGCGCAGATCGAATGGCAGAGCAATGGCGATCCCTGGCAGCAGGCCAGCGAGCTGGACCAGTTCTGTATCGATGTCGACAAGATGGTCGGATTCCATCTGGTTCAGGGTGAAAACGGACCTTTTACCGGCACCAAGTTCCGCGGTCTGGCAGAGGCGAATGGCCTTGTCCTTGGCGAGGATGGCGGTTTTCACAGTGAAAATGATCTGGGACATCGCCTGTTTTCTGTCGTCAACCGCGAAAACTATCCTTTCAGCCAAGCCATGCTGCGCACCTCGGTGATTCATGGCGTGACTTTCCAGCTGGATATCCCGCGCGTGCGCAACTGCTCGGAAGTGTTCAACCAGATGGTGCTGACTGCCAGTCAGATGGAAAGCAGCCTCGGCGCCACGCTGGTGGATGACAACCAGCGTCCATTGGGCGAGATGCAGATCGAGAAGATACGCCAGCAACTGAAAGTCATACACGCCAAGATGGTGGCACGCGGCATCATTCCCGGCAGCGCATCTGCCTTGCGTCTGTTCTCCTGAGTCAAATGCAAAGTCCCGAACAAGCTGCGCAGCAGATTGCCGCATTGCGCAAACTCATCCGTCAGTACGATCATGAATATTATGTGCTGGACATGCCATCGGTGCCGGACAGTGAATATGATCGCCTGTTTCGTGAGCTGCAGGCGCTGGAGCAAGCACATCCGGAGCTGGTCACCAGCGACTCGCCGACGCAACGCGTAGGCGGTGCGCCGCTTCCCGAACTGCTTGCGGTGCGCCATCGCGTCCCCATGCTCTCGATTGAAACCGAGACTGACATCACGCCGGAAGGCGCACGGGCATTCGATGCCAGAACACGCAAGAAACTGGGCTTGAGCGACAATGACCCGCCTGTTGAGTACGCCGCCGAGCTCAAGTTTGATGGTCTGGCCATCAGCCTGCGCTACGAAAATGGCCTACTGGTGCAGGCCGCGACCCGTGGCGATGGCGAGGTCGGTGAGGATGTGACACAGAACATCCGCACCATCCGACAGATTCCATTGCGGCTTGAAGGCCCGGCGCCCGAAGTGCTTGAGGTGCGCGGCGAGGTCTACATGAGTCGGCCCGACTTCGAGCGATATAACGCCAGACAGCGCGCGCAGGGCAAGCCGACGTTGGTCAACCCGCGCAACGGTGCAGCCGGTGCCGTGCGTCAGCTGGATTCCCGATTGGCAGCCCAGCGGCTTTTATCCTTTTTTACTTATGGCCTTGGTGAAACCAAGGGTTGGGAGGTGCCTGCACGGCACAGCGAACTGCTGGGTGCTTTGCAGTGTTTCGGTTTCCCCGTTTGTGCCGAACGCATCGTCGGTCTGGGGCCTGAGCCTCTGGTGCAATTCCACCAGAACGTCGCAGCCAAGCGCGACAGCCTGCCGTACGATATCGACGGCGTCGTCTACAAGGTCAATCTGCTGGCGCTGCAACGTGAATTAGGCTTCCGTAGCCGGGAGCCGCACTGGGCGGTAGCGCACAAATTCCCGGCGCAGGAAGCCCTGACCGAATTGCTGGCGATCGATGTGCAGGTCGGCCGTACCGGTGCTGTTACGCCGGTGGCAAGGTTGAAGCCGGTTTTTGTCGGTGGTGTGACGGTGACCAACGCCACCTTGCATAATCAGGACGAGATCGACCGCAAGGATGTGCGTGTGGGAGACACGGTCAGCGTACGCAGGGCAGGAGATGTGATTCCGGAAGTGGTGGGGGTAGTGAAGGACCGGCGCCCGCCAGGTTCCGTACCCTACAATCTGCTGGAAGCCATCGGTAATCGCTGTCCAGTCTGCGGCTCTCATGTCATCCGTCAGGAAGACGAATCGGTGGCGCGCTGTACCGGCGGATTGTTCTGCTCCGCCCAGCGCAAGCAGGCGATCCTGCATTTCGCCTCGCGCCGCGCCATGGATATCGAAGGACTGGGCGAAAAATTGGTAGATCAGCTGGTCGATGCCGAACTGGTGCATACGCTGGCTGATATCTACAAACTGGATAGCCAGACATTGGCGGGCCTGGAGCGCATGGCCAAAAAATCGGCGCAGAACATCATAGAGGCATTGCAGAAAAGCAAGCAGACCACGCTGGCACGCTTTATCTATGCACTGGGCATCCGCAACGTAGGTGAAGCGACCGCCAAGGACCTTGCCAAGTATTTCGGCGGTCTGCAGGGTCTGCTGGAAGCTGATGCGGAGAAATTGCAGCAGGTGCCTGATGTTGGCCCGATTGTGGCGGATTCCATCGTGCAATTCCTGGGTGAAGCCCATAACCGTGAAGTCATCAATGCGCTGATCGCGGCCGGCATTCACTGGGAGGAGGGCGCAGGAACCCCTGCCGACGGGGTGTTCAACGGCAAGACCCTGGTGCTGACCGGCACCTTGCCCAATATGTCGCGTGACGAAGCCAAGGCCTTGATTGAAGAGGCCGGCGGCAAGGTGGCAGGCAGTGTCTCGCGCAAGACGGATTACGTGGTTGCCGGCGCCGAGGCCGGCAGCAAGCTGGAAAAAGCCCGGGAACTGGGCGTTACGATCATCGATGAAGCGGCTTTACTGGAGTTATTATCAAATTGAATCAGACACAAAGTCATTTGCCGCGGTTAATAGATATTGCCAGGCAAGCGGGCAAGGCCATCATGCAGGTCTATGCCGGCACCATCGACGTCGAGAACAAGAGTGACAATTCACCGCTGACACAGGCCGACCTGGCCGCGCATCGCATCATCGAGGCCGGCCTGAAGCTACTGACGCCTGATATTCCGGTGCTTTCGGAGGAATCAGCTGATATTCCCTATCCCACTCGTTCGCAATGGCAACGCTACTGGCTGGTCGATCCGCTGGACGGTACGCGTGAGTTCATCAAGCGCAACGGGGAGTTTACGGTCAACATCGCCCTGATCGAGGGCAGCAAAGCCACGGTCGGCGTGGTTTATGCACCGGCCATGGATTTGTTGTATTACGCGGATGAAAATGGTGCATACAAGCAGCAGGATGGGCATGCAGCTGTCGCCATCAAGGCGCGGGAACTGAACCCCGAGGACATCACGATCGCAGGCAGCCGTTCGCATGCCGATGCCCGGTTGCAGCAGTTCGTCGAAAACATCGAAAAGAAACTTTCCCCGGTAAAACTAATCCCTATGGGTAGTTCATTGAAGATTTGCATGGTCGCCGAAGGCGCTGCTGACCTCTACCCAAGGCTGGGGCTGACCTCCGAATGGGATACGGCCGCTGCCCAGTGTGTATTGGAAAGGGCGGGCGGCTCGCTGCAGGATACCCAGGGCGAGCCCTTGCTCTACAACTGCAAGGAATCCTTGCTCAATCCGGAGTTCTTTGCCGGCGGGGCAACCACACATGACTGGCGACAATATCTGCAGTAGGCAAGTGTAAGGCTGCGGTCATTCTGGCGACCAATGCGCATCAATGACGTTTTGGGTTCTGGGCCAGCCTGATTTCAGGAACTCAAGAGCCTAACAGAAAGGACAGCCAGCATGTATATCGCCAAAAAGCCGGATATTCCGTCTTCGGAAATCACACCTCGGGAAGTATTCGAGAATCGCCGTAAATTCCTCAAGGCGGCAGGGTTCAGCGTTGCAGCCGGAGCCATCTCCAGTATGTTGCCGTCAGCTGTTTTGGCTGCGAACGAGCGGCAGAAGATAGCCGGGTTCAGCAAGACAGCTTATGGCAAGGATGAGAAGCTGACCAGCTATGAAGACGTCACCACCTACAACAACTTCTACGAGTTCGGCACCGACAAAGGCGACCCTGTCGTCCATGCCAGGCTGTTCAAACCGAGACCATGGACCGTTTCGATTGAAGGCGAGGTAAAAAAGCCCAAACAGATCTCGATCGAGGACATCTTCAAGATCGCGCCGCTGGAAGAACGCATCTACCGCATGCGCTGTGTTGAAGGCTGGTCCATGGTCATTCCCTGGGTCGGTTTGCCGCTTGCCAACCTGATTAAATATGCCGAGCCGACCGCCAACGCCAAATATGTCGAATTTATTTCGCTGGCCGATCCGCGGCAGATGGCCGGTGTGCGTATCCCTGTGCTGGATTGGCCTTATACCGAAGGTTTGCGCATGGATGAAGCCATGCATCCCTTGACCATCATGGCAGTTGGTCTTTATGGTGAAGTGCTACCCAACCAGAATGGTGCACCCATGCGCCTCGTTGTGCCGTGGAAATACGGCTTCAAAGGCGGCAAGTCCATCGTCAGGATTCGTTTTACCGAGCAGATGCCGGTCTCGACCTGGATGAAAGCCTCGCCAAAGGAATATGGCTTCTATGCCAACGTCAATCCCAAGGTCTCGCATCCGCGCTGGAGCCAGTCATCCGAACGGCGCATCGGCGGCGGTCTGCTGTCGCCACGCATCAAGACCCAGTTGTTCAACGGCTATGCTGATGAAGTAGGGCAGTTATACGCCGGCATGGATCTGCACAAGAACTTCTAGCGTCCATGACTTTGCGGCAGATCAGCAGGCAGCAATTGTTCCGGCTCAAGGCTTTTCTCTTTTTGCTGGCGTTGTTACCGCTGGCGAGACTGTTCTGGCTGGGGTTCAATGACAACCTGACGGCCAACCCCATCGAGTTTATCGAACGCTCCACCGGCACCTGGGCACTGATCTGCCTGTTGGTAGCGCTGGCGCTGACGCCGGTTCGCCTCGTTTCCGGTATCAGCTGGCCGATTCAGCTGCGCAGAATGGCTGGGCTTTTCATGTTCTTTTATGCCTGCCTGCACTTTGCAACTTATCTCTGGCTTGACCATTGGTTCGATTGGAACGAAATCAGCAAGCACATCATCGAGCATCCCTATGTGCTGGTCGGATTCTCGGCCTTTGTGTTGTCCATCCCTCTGGCATTAACTTCAAACAACACCCTGATGCGACGCCTTGGCTCGCGCTGGAAGCAGCTGCACTATGCGGTTTACCTGATTGCCGCGCTTGGTGTACTGCATTTCTGGTGGCTGGTTAAGAAGGACATACGTGAACCGCTGGTTTACGCGATTATTCTGGCAGTACTGTTAGGTATCCGTGTTTACTATCGGTACAAGAAATATCATGTCGTGAATGCCGGGCCTAAAGGAGCCATCTCGGAAAAGCCGATTGCCTGATTTATGACTTTGTAATGACTCCCGTGTCTGGACGACTAATCCAGACAATTTCAAAGGGAGGTTATATGCAATTCGTTTCAGGATATTACTTTCAGGCCGTCTACATTCTCGAGAGATTGGCGCCTGTCATTCCAGCATTATTTCTCAGGCTGTTTCTGGCGTGGGAGTTCGGCGAGGCAGGGTACGCAAAACTGACCGGCAGCAACTGGTTCGAGCATGTAACATTTCCATTTCCGTTCAATTTGTTACCGGCGGAAATCGGCTGGCAGATTGCCACCTGGTTTGAACTGATTGGCGCTGCAGCTTTGGTTCTTGGGCTGGCTACCAGGTTCTTTTCAGTATCACTCATTATCCTGACAATTGTCGCTATCGCGGCAGTGCACTGGCCCTCCGAGTGGCACTCCCTGGGCCAGTTGCTGGCCGGCTATCGCATCATCGACGAGCAGGGTGATGGACTGGGCAATTACAAGTTACCGGTTATTTTCCTGGTAATGTTTCTGCCGCTCTTGTTTTCCGGTGCAGGAAAACTGAGTCTGGATTACTGGATATGCCGCCAGTATTTTGGCAAGCACACAAAATATTAAAATAAATATAATCATATATATATGGATATTTATTAATAATATGAATTAAATATAACGGTCATTTTAATTGCCTCCTTAAGTCATATAAGGGAAAATTGCGCGATTCCTACGAGAGCTGTCGCTACCGACAGCTCCATCATTAGTAGTTTCGTCCAGAATATAAAGCCAATAAGGAGGTGCCATGCAAAACCAGATAGATATTTTTCTGATGTCGTTGAATGATTTCTGGGGGCAGGTGGCTACGTTTTTCCCTAAACTGCTTGCAGTAATTGTCATCCTGTTCTTCGGCTGGCTCTGTGCCAAAGCTTCATGTGTCATAGTCAAGCGCATCCTCGGATTCCTGCGTTTCGATCAGTTTGCCGACCGGTCCGGCCTGGAACATTTCCTTAGCCATAGCGGCGTGGATCTTACGCTGAGCGGTGTTATCAGCATGGTTGTCTACTGGCTGGTGATTCTGCTGTTTGTGATCACAGGGGCCAACTCGTTGGGCCTGACGGAAGTGGCCGGCATGCTGAATTCACTGGCTAATTACTTGCCCAGGATCATTGTCGCCATCCTGATCCTGATCTTCGGTACCTTGCTGGCCAGATTCGTTAACCGGTTGGTTTTCGCATGGCTACACGGCATCAAGTTTGAAGGGGCGCTGGCAATCAGCACGACAGCAGAATACGCGATTCAGATATTTGCCTTGTTCGTTGCCTTGGAGCAATTGGGTATCGGTACGCAACTCCTGACAGCGCTATTCGTCATTGTCTTCGGTGCGGTGTTTCTGGCGCTGGCAATTGCATTCGGTTTAGGAGGCAGGGATCGGGCGGCTCGCATCATTGATCAGCTTGATAAATCCAAGAAGTCCTGATAAGTCTCAATAAAATGCCAAAGCGCCCATGACGCCTGTATGGCCTTATGGGCGTTTTAGTATTCACAGCTTAGTTAATCTTTTGTTGTTGATTCGTATCTGTTTCTAAATAACTCTCTGCTGACTCTATTATTTTTTACGGCAGGAGATATCTACCATGCGTCGTTCAGGCGTCAGCGGTACGGTATCGATCCATTCCACGAAGTGTAAGATTATGTATCGGAAGTCGCACAATTAATTTTGATACGGTAATCAACATCATTGGATCTGACGTTTGCATATCGAAATTGTCCATGACCTGTTATTGAGTTCTTATCAATGAACATATTCTCACCAAGATTTATATAATTTCCCTTGTTATTTTTGTATGTGAAATCTGCGTCTGCTGCTGGGCTATATAGCAGGGTTGTTATTGTAATTAGTAGCCATTTCATAAAATCTTCCTGATATTTAACATTACTGACGAGCCAATATTACCAGTTGGTAGATGTTATTTGAAGTTACATGGTTTTACATAATATACATTATGCGAAGTCAAAGGCAGTGCGAAAATACGACAAAAATGTCGCATACTTTACGTGTAACTGGACACGTAAAGTTTTCTGGAAGCCCTGTCTGACCGCATAAACGAGTCTCACCCCTCGCAAGAAAACCCGCCTGAATCGCGCTCCGGTGAGCGCTGATTTGGCGGGTTTTATCTCCCCCTTTCCGGAAAAGTTTTCCATCGGTGTTTGATGATGGCGCAAGCAACTCGCGCCCAACCTTTACAACTGATTGGAGAACGACATGCGATACCGTACCAACGATGCACCCGATAGCAAGAAAGTCCGCATTGAACTGACGATGCGCCAGGTCAAGATGTTGGAAAGACTGGCCCAGACCACCTTGCAGGAAGTCATGGACTTTGGCGAATACGATGGATTCACCGCCAAGGCACTGGAAAAGCTCTGTGACCGATTTTGGGATATTACCCATATCCCAATGACCCCAGAGGAAGAAGAAGCCGCCACAGGTGATTGGGTGAAGTCGTTCACCCATAAAGACTTTGTCCGCGCGCATGGCTTCGACCCCTACGCAGGAAAGGAGGTCCAATCATGAGACGTTCCGCGCTGCATGATGATGGCATCGGTGATAAAGGCTTGAGTGTGAGCAGCTTCGCCGAGCGTTTCAACCTTCGGATTGCTCATGTGCAACGGCTCTGCCGTGAAGGGAAAATATTCGGAGCACGCAAACACCCTCTGACCAAGCAATGGTGGATTTACCCGCCTGCAAAGCTGCTATGCCAGCCAAGAAAGCGAAACGTCGGTGGATCGACCGTGAGCAGTTCCAGGTCGCCCGCCGTCGTGCTGGTCTAGACGTGGTGGATGCAGCCGACATGCTGGGCGTTACCGAGCGCACCATTCGCAACTGGGAGAACGGCACCTGTGCTATCCCGTACGCCGCCTTTCGCGTCGTCCGGCTGGCTGCTGGTTATCAACTCTTGGGCGATGAATGGGAAGGCTGGACGCTCTGGCGTGGCAGGCTGTGGACACCGGAGAACCGTAGCTTCATGCCTCACGAACTGCGGTATATCGCCAACTACCTGTGGATGGCGCGGGATTGGATACGGGAGAGAAAGGCGGCTAGCGCCGCCGCTGCTGACGCAGCCAACCCCCCTATTTCCGAGGTTTCACCAGTGGCAGGCGCAAAGGCAAGCACGCCGCCCCCCGCTTCGCGGGTGCCCCCCGTCGTGTCGGGCGTCCGCCCTTTGCGGGTGCCGTCCGGTGGAACTGGAACGGCTGCCGGTCTACAGGAAAAACCCCTCATTGGTGAGAACGCAGAAAAACCGTCCCATTTTAGGACTATTGACGCGTCGCAGAAAATCGCGGCTAATGATGGCAGCTATCGGGAGGTGCTTTAGTTCAAATTTGGGCTGAAAACCCTCAAACCCGCATGGAATCTGGCTGCGGGAGCCTGTGGATAACTTTTTAGGGAAATCGGGTTATCGAAGGTGTGAAAATCGGTATGGCAAATCGGGCTAGAAGCCTTGTCGTTATTGGGTTTGCTATACATTATGCGAAGTCGCAGAATCCGTTTTTTACTCCGTCATTGGATGCTAATTATGGACAAAAATGTCCGTTACTTTACGTGTAACTGGACACGTAAAGTTTTTCAGAAGCCCTGTCTGACCGAATAAACGAGCTTTACCCCTCCCAAGAAAACCCGCCCGAATCGCGCACCGGTGTGCGCACCGGTGTGCGCTGATTTTGCGGGTTTTATCTCCCCCTTTCCGGAAAAGTTTTCCATCGGTGTTTGATGATGGCGCAAGTAAGTCGCCAACCTTACGATGGAGAGGCTTTTTTATTGATTACCAATTTGCGCAATTCGTTAAGCCAGAGTACTGAACTGGCAACGATTCCACAGATTAACCAGTCGCCAGCAGTAAGACTGGTTGTGCCGAAAGCTTCTTGCAGGAACGGCAGGTAGATCACCAAAGCTTGCATCAAAAGTGAAAGCACGACAGCTCCCCATAACCACGTGTTTGAAAACAGTCCGACGAACGCACTGTGCTCATCTGAGCGTGCGTTGAACACGGTGAACAACGAGAAGAAAACCAGTGTGGTAAAAGCCATGGTCTGCGCATAGCGCATGTCGCCGGTGCCTTCGATCAGGCCACCCGGTAGTGAGGCGTCGAGTACGAGTAGCGTCCCGATGGCTGTAATGATTCCGATGAAGAAGATACCAGCCCACATGCGCCTGGTGATTACGCCTTCATCACGTGGGCGCGGCTGATCTGTCATAGCATCAGGGTCGGCAGGATCAATCCCCAGTGCGAGCGCAGGTGCTCCATCGGTGACCATGTTGACCCAAAGGATCTGCGTCGCCAGTAGCGGCAATACAACACTGCTCGTGCCGACGGGTACCAACCCGATAATATCCGCCAGCAATACGCCAAAGAACATGGTCAGCACCTCACCCATGTTTGACGAAAGCAGGTAACGCAGGAATTTCCTGATGTTCGAGAAGATGGCGCGCCCTTCTTCAACCGCTGCGACAATTGAGGCGAAGTTGTCGTCCGCCAGCACGATATCTGCAGCTTCCCTCGACACATCCGTGCCTGTGATGCCCATTGCTACGCCGATATCGGCCGATTTGAGTGCTGGCGCATCGTTCACGCCGTCGCCAGTCATCGCTACGATTGCGCCATCGTGCTGCAAGGCTTTGACAATACGCAACTTGTGCTCAGGGTTGACCCTGGCAAAAACCGAGACTTTCTGGATAGCGCGTCTGAATACCTCGTCCGGCATTTTATCGATCTCGGCACCAGTGATAGCGCGTTCCTCATCTGTGATGCCAAGTTCAGCACCGATAATTGCGGCAGTCACCGGGTGGTCGCCGGTGATCATGATGGCGCGTATCCCTGCTGCCCTGGCGCGGGCGACTGCTTCCTTTGCTTCCTCACGCGGCGGGTCTATCATGCCGATCAAGCCGGCGAATGCCAGATCCTGTTCGTAATGTTCCCCTATCTCGCCGGCTTCAAATTCGACGATTGACAAGGTGCGTACAGCAACTCCCAATACACGCAAAGCCTCTCGCGCCAGACCATCGTTGAGCCTCAATATCTCAGCACGTCGAGCTTCAGTTAACGGGCGGGAGCCATCGCCTAACAGTTCTCGAGTGCACCGGGCAAGCAGTACGTCAGGCGCGCCTTTAGTGAAAACAACCACATGCTCCTGTCGTTGTATATCGGTATTAATGGTCGTCATCAGCTTGCGCTCGGAAGAGAAAGGTATCTCGCCGATGCGTTGAAAGCGACTGTCGAGCATCTCGTCTTGTAAGCCTGCCTTGCGAGCCGCAACTATCAGTGCGCCTTCGGTCGGGTCACCCTGCACTGTCCACTGGTCATTGTGTTGCAGCAATACGGCATTGGTAGCGCGGTCTCCCACGGTGAGTGCGCGCTCTAGTTCGATACGCAGAACATCATCTATTTTCTGCACTGTTTCGTCATGGATATCATCTCGCTGCACAGTGACTTCGCCTTCAGGTGAATATCCAGTGCCACCCAGGTTCACGCGCCCGCTTGCCGTTACGACCGCACGCACGGTCATCTCATTTCTGGTCAGTGTGCCGGTCTTGTCTGAGGCAATCACACTGGCTGAGCCTAGTGTCTCAACTGCAGTAAGGTGGCGCACGATTGCATTTCTCTTTGCCATGCGCTGTACGCCCAGGGCGAGTACGGCAGTCACTACTGCAGGCAGGCCTTCCGGAACTGCGGCCACTGCAAGTGCCACACCAAGTATCAGGACATCGAACAAGGCCGGGATTCCCTGGACGTCACCTATAATAAGAATCGTCGCGATCATTACCAGCGCAATGGCAATGACGACACCGCCTAGCAGCTTGCCAACACGGGCCAGTTCTTTCTGCAATGGTGTGGTTTCGGCCGGAGCATCTTTCAGCATCCCGGCGATTTGCCCCATCTGTGTCTGCATGCCGGTGGCCGTGACCACTGCCCTGCCCCGTCCATAACTTGCCGCCGTGCCACTGAAGATCATGTTCTGGCGGTCACCGATCGAGACTTCTTCCATGATTGGCTCAGGGTCCTTGGATTCCGGCAGGCTTTCGCCAGTAAGAGTTGCTTCCGAAGTCTGCAGCGCGGCCGACTGTATCAATCGCGCATCGGCCGGGATGGTGTCGCCTTCTTCAACCAGTATGATGTCGCCAACGACCACCTCTGTAGCAGGAATGGATTTCCTTGCACCATCACGAATGACAACGGCTTGTGCAGCCGCCATCTGTTTCAGTGCGGCCACCGCCTGCTCTGCTCGTGACTGCTGGATATAACCCATCAAGGCGTTAAGCAGGACAATGGCCAGAATCGCGATGGCTTCATAAGGCAATGCGGAATCACGCTCAAACAGCCACAGGCCGGCAGAAATTACCGTTGCGGCCAGTAACAGGATAACCAGCGGTTCCTTGAATTGGGAAATGAGCCTGAGCCAGGCAGGAACTTTCTTTTCGACGGGGAGTTCATTTCGGCCATGACTTTCAAGCCGCGTCCGTGCCTCTTCCTCGCTCAGGCCAAGCCGCGCATCCGAGCCGAGGGCTGTCAGCACTTCCTCATGCTGCAATCGATAGGCAGCTATCACTTTACGCTGCAATCTCTCTGCGCCCACTAACGCTTATCCTCTGCTCACCATGTTTTGCATGGTTTAAGGCTACTTCCTTAGGGAATCCATGGCAATCCATTGCATAAAATAAAGATATTGATCAATCACGTAGGTATTGCGTGGCTCTAACGCGTAGCGCCTTGCCAAGCAATAAACTATCATCAGGTTCTGATATAAAGCATCTATACTCGAAAGACTTCACCGGCACCTGAGGATAATCAAAGGTAAGAATCATGGATGGAAAAGACCACATAGCGTATTTCACTATGGAGATCGGGCTGGATGAAGCTATCCCGACCTATGCAGGTGGTCTTGGTATTCTCGCCGGTGACACCGTACGTTCTGCTGCAGATCAGGGTATCCCGATGGTGGTTGTCACCCTGCTCCATCGCAAGGGTTACTTTCATCAGCATCTTGATGCCAACGGCTGGCAGAGCGAGGAGGACGTTTCCTGGCAGGTGGCGGACAAGTTGCAGGAGATGGAGCCGCGTTGTTCGATCGAGATCGAAGGGCGGGAAGTCAAGGTCAGGGCCTGGCGATATGAAGTCAAAGGCGTTGGCAATGATGTCGTGCCGGTGTATTTTCTCGATACCGACCTTGAAGAGAACAGCCCTGCAGACCGCACGATCACTGACCATCTGTATGGCGGAGACATGCGTTACCGGCTATGCCAAGAGGCTGTGTTGGGTATCGCCGGTGTGCGCATGTTGCGGGCGCTGGGCTACAACGAGGTTCGCCGTTTCCACATGAACGAAGGGCATGCTGCCCTGCTTACGCTGGAGCTGGCCTATGAGCTCGCAGGACAGCTCTGGAATATGGACGACGCCTCAACAAGACGCATGATCTCGCCTGAGATCGTGCAGATGGTCAAGCCCAAGTGCATCTTCACAACGCATACACCGGTGCCGGCCGGCCATGACAAATTCCCCATGGAGCTGGTGCATCAGGTGATCACGGGCTACAAGGGCGTTTTCGCCGACTGTGAGCATGAGTTCTGCCTGAATGGCGAGCTGAACATGACTTATCTTGCGCTCGGCAACAGTTACTACATCAATGGCGTGGCCAAGAGTCATAGCCATACGGCGCAGCAGATGTTTGCCAAATACGACATTCGTTCGATTACCAACGGCGTGCATGCCGCCACTTGGGCGGCTCCAGCCTTTGCAGCGCTATTCGACAAACACATCCCCGGCTGGCGCGCAGACAGCGCCAGCTTGCGTTACGCGCTGAATATTTCCAAGCGGGAAGTCATCATTGCGCATAACCAGGTCAAGAAAAACCTGATTGAACTGGTCAACAGGCTTACCGGGGAAAATTTCGATACCGATGTATTTACAATCGGCTTCGCCCGCCGCGCTACGGTCTACAAACGTCCTGAATTGCTGTTCCAGGACGTGGAACAGCTGATCAAGATAGCGCAGCGCACCGGGCCGTTTCAGTTGATCTATGCCGGTAAGGCGCACCCGCAGGATGTTACAGGCAAGGAAGTCATTCGGCGTATCTACGAGATCAAGGAAAAACTCAAGGGCAGGATCAAGCTGGTTTATCTGGAGGATTACGATATCGGTCTGGCAAAAATGATGACGGCTGGCGTCGATCTCTGGCTTAACACACCACAGCCTCCTCTCGAGGCATCCGGTACCAGCGGCATGAAGGCAGCCGTCAATGGCGTGCCTTCATTGAGCATATTGGATGGATGGTGGGCTGAAGGGTGTATCGAAGGTGTGACGGGCTGGGCAATCGGCAATCACAGGGAGGCCAGCATACAAGGTGCGGATAACCGTGATGAAGATGCCGAGGCGCTATACAACAAGCTGGAGATGGTCATTCTGCCGATGTACTGCAATGAGCAGGACCGCTATGCCGAGGTGATGCGCCACGCCATTGCGCTCAATGCCTCCTTCTTCAATACCGAGCGCATGCTGTCGCAGTATATTGCCAAGGCCTATTTCAAATAATGTGTCTGGCTGCCTGATTGTCTGCTGCAGCCAGCCTACTTGACCAGTGTCACCGGTAGCTTTGTCAGATGCACCACCTGATTCGAGGTGGAACCCATGATTAGACTGCCCAGAGAGCCCATGCCGCGTGTCCCCATGATAATCAGGCCGCATTTTTTTGATTTGGCATAGTCAACGATGGTAGTGGCTACAGGCCCGATCCTGGTCGCCTTGATGTAATCGATGCCATTCTTATCAAGCAGCTTGCAGGCTGAGCGAATGGCTTTTTCCGCCTCGTCGTGCTGGGCTTTCTCGATGAGATCGTAATCATAAAAATCACTGAGCGGGACAATGATAGGCTGCACGTTGAGTACGTGTATCTGCGAAGCCAGACCTTCCTGCAGAATGGAAATGGCATGTTTCAATGCATTCAGCGCATGCTTGGAACCATCAACCGGAACGAGAATCGAGTGCATGATTTTTCTCCTTGATTTAATGCCGGATATCAATATCCCGAGTCTATCAACTTTTGTGCTCTTCAGTGACTGCAAATTTCATGTCTTCTATCGTGCACAGGCTTGTAGTAAATTGAATGACCATGCATTTAGCTTAAGAGCCTGATATGAAAGCCATGCTGCTCGAGCATCAGAACCGCCCGCTTCGCTACGCTGACATTCCCGATCCCTCGCACGCCAGTGATCAGGTTTTGCTGCGTGTACTGGCATGTGGCGTATGTCGTACCGATCTGCATATTCTCGATGGCGATCTGACCCAGCCCAAACTGCCACTGGTACTGGGGCATGAGATCGTGGGGGAGGTGATTGATAAAGGTGCCAATGTGGACAGGTTTTTGATTGGTGATCGTGTAGGCGTTCCCTGGCTTGGCTGGACATGCGGACAATGCCGTTTCTGTCTGAGCGGCAGGGAAAACCTGTGCGATCAGGCCAGGTTTACCGGTTACCAGATTGACGGAGGATTTGCGGAGCTGACTGTGGCCGATCAGCGCTATTGCTTCCCGATCGATGATTACTACACTGACAGTAGTGCCGCTCCCCTGCTCTGTGCTGGTCTGATTGGCCACCGTGCGCTGAAACTTGCAGGGAATGGAAAATATCTGGGCATCTATGGATTCGGTGCAGCTGCCCATCTGGTGACGCAAGTGGCGCTGGCACAGGGCTGGCGCGTATATGCATTCACGCGCGAGCATGATGTTGAAACCCGGAAGTTCGCTATCAACCTGGGAGTGTCATGGGCCGGGTCATCGGGGGAGATGCCACCCGTACTGCTGGACGCTGCTTTGATATTTGCGCCGGTAGGCGGACTTGTGCCCAAGGCTCTGAAGGCCAGCGCCAAAGGGGCCACTATCGTTTGCGCAGGTATCCATATGACAGATATTCCTGCTTTTCCCTATGCCTTGCTCTGGGGTGAAAGAACGATCAGAAGTGTCGCCAATCTGACGCGTGAGGATGGCAGCGAATTTCTTGCGCTGGCGGCGGGTATTCCGGTCAATACGCACACCGTGGTTTACCCGCTCAGTCAGGCCAATGAAGCCATGAATGACCTGCGGGCAGGAAACATCAATGGTGCTGCAGTGCTGGTGCCGTCACTGGGATAGATCATCACAGCCTATCCCGGATAGGCTGTCAGTTACCGGTTATTGAAGAAAGTGATGTTCATCACCTTGTCGTTTACAAAGGTCAGTTCGGTCTGCTTGTAAGTGCGTTTGGCGTCATAGCGAACAATGTCAGTGTAGTACCACATTTCAACATTGACCGGTTTGGAAGTGTCGCCTGGCTTGCCGCCCAGCTGTGTAATCGCGGCGTTGGCGCCGGAAGGCCTGACACCTTGCTCCTTTTTCACAGGCTGGCCCAGTTGCTCAGTAATCGCTTTGCGCGATTTTCCGCTAAATGCATTCAGAAACTCATCTTCCGTATAGGTCTTTTTTGCTTTGGCCTGAGTGCTGGCTTTGCTGGTTTCCTGTTCTGCGACAACCGGATTGATCATGAAAACAGAGCCGATAACGGCAAGTGAGATGCAGGTTTTTTTACTGAGTAGCATATCTTTTCCTGGTTCTAGTCATGCGTTAAAAAATAATGTCGGATTATCGCACTTTTGTCCGATGCTTGCATTGTGCAGCAGTTCTATCGAGTGTCGATTCTCAGGCCGTCATAAGCCAAACGTACATCAGGCGGCAAGCGTTGACTGACCGCCGTAAATTCAATTTCATGCGTCATGTGTATCAGGTACGTTTGACCCGCCTTGATACGACCAGCAATCTCCAGACTTTGTTCCAGATTGATGTGAGTCGGATGCGATTTAAACCGCAAACAATCCAGCATCAGCACCTCCAGGCCCTCAAGCAAAGCCAGCGAACTTTCCGGAATGGCTGATACATCTGTGATATAGCCGATATTGCCGATGCGGTAACCCAGGATGTCGCTATTGCCATGCTTGACCGGGATCGGCGTGACTGAGACGCCAAAAAGCTTCATCGGCGCAGCCAGTCTTCTGGCAGCCAGCACGGGCAGATCCCAGAAGTCACTTGGTTCTCTCAACACATAGGAGAATTTGTCAGCGATATGCTGCAGGGTGGCCTGATTGCCGTAGAGCGGGATCTGCTGCCGCTGTAACTGGCAGAATGACCGTAAGTCATCGATGCCGTGCAAATGGTCTGCATGTGTGTGGGTATAGAGCACTGCATCGACTCTGCTCAGCCCCTCGCGCAAGGCTTGGTGTCTCAGGTCCGGCCCGGTATCAATCAGAATGGTTTCACCCGTAGACAGGACAATTGCGGCTGAACACCGGGTTCGTTTGTTTCGTTTATCCGTGGAAATACAGGTCTCGCAACGGCAGCCTATGACAGGGGTGCCAGCGCTGGAACCGGCACCGAGCACGATCAGTTGCATCGTTTAGCGTGCCGGAACAGGCGGAAGAAGTTTCGGGTCGTGGCTTCTGCCAGAGTTTCATAGTCGATGCCACGCAGGCTGGCGACCTCTTCGGCCACGTACTTTACATAGGCTGGCTGATTGGTCTTGCCGCGGTAAGGAACCGGTGCCAGATAGGGGGAATCGGTTTCCACCAGAATGCGGTCAAGCGGAATCTGCCTGGCGACTTCCTTCAAGGCGGCGGCGTTCTTGAAGGTGACGATGCCAGAAAAGGAGATGTAAAAACCCATTTCAATGGCCTGCAATGCCACATCCAGGCTTTCGGTGAAGCAATGCATGACACCGCCCACCTGGCTGGCGTTTTCTTCCCGCATGATACGCAAGGTATCGTCAGCCGCAGCCCTGGTATGAATGATCAACGGTTTGTCGACGGCTATCGCGGCGCGGATATGCGTACGAAAGCGCTCTCGTTGCCACTCGAGGTCCCCAGTCAGGCGGAAATAATCCAGACCGGTCTCCCCTATGCCGATCACCTTCGGGTTCCTGGCCAGCTCCACCAGTTGCTCGACACTCAGCGGCGGTTCGTCTTCATAGTCCGGATGTACGCCAACCGTCGCATAAAAATTGTCATAGGCATCGGCAACGGCCAGTACTTGCGGGTATTCGCGCAGATTGACCGAAATGCACAAGGCATGGCCGACCTGATGGGCGTCCATAGCGGCGCGGATGTCGGTCAGATTGTTGGCAAGCTCAGGGAAATTGAGGTGGCAGTGTGAATCTACAAGCATGGAACTACTTTAAAGGTTGATTACATCGTATGAGTGGGTTTGCCGGATTTAAGTGCCCCGCCAAGCAAGGCTTCGATCTTGTTCTTGGCTTCAAGACCGCCATCCTTTTCACTTAGTTGCACCCCTATGCCTTGCGGACGATTGCCTTGGGTGACTGGTGTAAGCCAGATTACGTTACCGACGACTTTCAGTTTTGTCGGGTCATCCAGCAAACTTAGCAGCATGAAGACTTCATCACCGATCTTGAAGCTCTTGTTGGTTGGGATAAAGAGTCCGCCTCCCTTCACGAAAGGCATGTAGGAAGCATAAAGCGCAGCCTTTTCCTTGATGGCAAGCGAAAGCACACCAGGCTTGGGAGCGGAATTTGCGGCTGACGACTGTTCAGGTGGCAATGCGGACATGGTATTCGATCAATTCTTTTTCATGAACAATTGCGTGTAATTGAGGAAAATTGCTTCAAGTTGCAATTCATTATTCAACGGGTGCTGAGCGCTTCTCTTTGCCTCGTTCAGCTTGCGTTGAAATTCCAGCAACAGGCCCAAGTCTACGCCTTTGACCAGCGCTTGCAAAGCATCGGCATGCTGATTGTGGTAGCGCACTTTGCCGGTCAGCAGGCATGACAAGAGGTCAAAAGCCCATTTCTGCAAACTATCGATGACCAGCTCCATGCCTTGTGTTACAGCAGCGGATGCAGCATTGAAGGGATCCAGTCTGCGTCCCTGCAGAAGTAATTCGGAATTGAAGTTGCTAGCACCCTGCTCCAGTGACCGCATGACGCTCAACGGTGCCCCACCGGCATAGTCCAGACGAGCTGCCGCGTCAGCCAAACCTTGCTGCTGCAACCAGGCCAGCGAGACGGGTCTTTCCGGCATAGGCATGTCGATCTTGTGGCAACGACTGATGATTGTCGGCAGCAAGCGTTTGAGCTGATGGCTCACCAGAATGAAAATCACCCCGTCAGGCGGTTCTTCCAGCATCTTCAGCAAGGCATTGGCGGAAGATGCATTCAGTGCTTCAGCCGGATGTATCAGCACGATTCTCAGGCCACTGCTCTGGTGACTCGACAGGGAGAGGAATTCAGCCAGTTCGCGCACCTGTACAACGCTGATCTGCTGGCTTTTTTTCGTTGTTTTCTTTGAGGTTGAAACCTCGGACTCGGCATCCGTATCCTGCTCCGGTGTCAGCAACCGGAAATCCGGATGGTTGCCCTGCGCATACCAACTGCAGCTGGCGCAGGTGCCACAGGGTTCGCCGTCTGATTGTGGCGAAAGGCATAAAAGCGACTGGGCAAGCCTTTGGGCAAAATCGAATTTGCCTATACCGCTATTGCCATGCAGCAGCAGCGCATGAGATAAGTGCGCACGCTGACTGGATATTCTGGCCAATATTGCGGATTGCCATGGATATATAGACATGGAGTCAAAGACTCGCAATGATCTGCATCAGGGCTTGTTCAACCTTTTCGATTGGTTGATTGCCATTGATGACTCGGAAACGTCCAGGAGACGCCTCTGCGCGCTGCAAATAGGCATTCCTGATGCGGGTAAAGAACGCAGTGTCCTGCTGTTCAAACTTGTCCGGGCTGCGCGCGCCGGCCAGGCGGGCGACGCTCACTTCCACCGGCACGTCGAACAGTATGGTCAAATCCGGCTGCAAGTCTGCGTGTACCCAGGCTTCAAGCTGCTCGATTTTCACGGCGGGTACGCCACGGCCACCGGACTGGTAGGCAAAACTCGCATCGGAGAAGCGGTCAGATACGACATACGCCCCACTTGCCAGTGCCGGCGCGATCACTTGCGCGATATGTTCCCTTCGCGCGGCGAACATGAGCAGGGCTTCCGTTTCCGCGTGCATGGATTGATGCAGCAACAGATCACGCAAACTCTCGCCCAGGGCAGTACCACCAGGCTCACGTGTACTGACGACATGCAAACCTTTCGCCTGCAATGCTGCGATGATCGTGGGGATGTGCGTGCTCTTGCCTGCACCGTCCATACCTTCCAGCGTAATGAATTTACCGCGCACCCTGACCTCTTCTTAGCTGATATTTAACGACTGCCCGATTATGTTCTGCCAGCGAATTTGAAAATACGTGGCTTCCATCACCCTTGCCGACAAAATATAGCGCCCGGGTCTTGGCCGGATGCAGCGCGGCCTCAATCGAGGCCAGACCGGGCATGGCGATCGGGGTCGGCGGCAAACCGCTTCTTGTATAGGTATTGTAAGGCGTATCGATCTGCAAATCCTTTCTGCGGATATTGCCGTCGAAACGCTCGCCCATACCGTAAATGACGGTGGGATCTGTCTGCAACCGCATGCCGATACGCATGCGGTTAACGAATACGCCGGCAATGGTCTTGCGCTCATCGGCCCTGCCCGTTTCCTTTTCGATGATGGAGGCCATGATCAGCGCTTCATACGGTGTCTTGTAGGGCAAGCCAGCTTCTCTTTGCGCCCAGGCCTCGTTCAGCCTGGTTTGCATGGCGTGATAGGCACGCTTGAGGATTTCCAGATCGCTCATGCCCTTGCTGAAATAGTAGGTGTCAGGGAAAAACAGCCCCTCGGGATGCGATTCAGTGGCACCGATGCTTTCGAGAATCTGCTGATTCGTGTAAGAAATCGAAAGATGCCGGATCGCGTCGTTTTGCATCATGGACTGGCGCATCTGGGCGAAGGTCCAGCCCTCGATGAAGGTAATGCCGGCCTGAGTGGTTTTTCCAGCAGTGATAGTCATGAACAGGTCATACGGCGTAATGCCATTCTCTATCAGATAGTTGCCGGCCTTCACATCCCCTGCCATCCCCATCATTCTGACCATCAAGGTAAAACTTTTTGGCTGGGATAGCACGCCCTGCTTTGCCAGTTGTTCCGAGACGCTGCGCAAGCTGCTGCCAGCCCGGATATCCACCTCTACCACTTCCTCCTGCAGGGTAACGGGAGTGGTGGCAAAATAAGCCATCCAGCCCGCGAACATCATTGCGAATAGCACAATGAGAAACACCAACCTGTTGATTAAACGCATGCTATTCCTGTAGAAGTTTTCTTAATTGAGCGGCCAGTGCCTGTTGTGGCCATTGTTTATGACCAACTTCCACGACCTGCCAGACACCAAATATGCTGTTGCAGATCAGCACCTCATCGGCCTCCAGCAGCTTGCTGAAGGGAATATCGGATACCTGTACTCCATATCCCAGATCCGGAGCAATCTCCAGCAGCCGCTGCCGGGTGACGCCGGCGACACCGCAACGTGTCAGGCCTGGTGTATGCAATGTTCGACCATAACGGGCGAAAAGGTTGCTCATGGTGCATTCGATCGCATTGTCCTCGATATCCAGCAGCAGGCCATCGGCAATGGCATTGTCCGACCATTCGGCGCGCGCCATGACATTTTCCAGACGATTGAGATGCTTGATGCCGGCGAGCGCCGGCTGAAACCCAAGCCGCAATTGGCATAGATGCAAGCGCACGCCATGTTCGTAGTGCGCCGGTGATAGTTCGGGGAAAGCGGACTTGATGACGACCCTGGTCGGTTGTGCCAGCGTCGGCATGGAATACCCTCTGACCCCCTCGCCGCGTGTCACGATGATTTTTGCAACAGCCATTCCAGAATGGTCGGCAAACAGCTGCTCAAGATCATGCTGCAACACGGAGGCGCTGGGGCAAACGATGCCCAGTGCATTACAGTCATGCAGCAACCTGGCGTAATGCCATGTCCAATGCTGCGGACGACCATTGTTAACTACCAGCGTACGAAAAACGCCGTCACCATAGGCGTAGCCACGATCCAGCGGAGATAAACAGCCATCCTTGTCGCCATTGATCAGGTATTCCGGTTTTGCGGTTATCGTCATCAAGCAGCCTGATTTGTTCTTCTGGACATGAAGGTGCCATCCTAAAGCAAGTAGCTGAGGGGATAAAGACTTGAGTTTTTCCGAATTCGCGATATTCAAAAAAACTCATCCACAAAACCTGTGGATAGTTTTGTGGATGAGCTTAGAATAACGTTGCTAAGTTACCAGACTTATTAGCTTTTTTTTATGGTGATTAGATTTTGAACAAATAATTAAATTATATTAATCAATAGGTTATAAAAAACACCATAAAAACAACCGTTAAACCGTACATCAGATTGTCACATGCATCAAAACTGTGCATAAGCAACGATTTTTAAGACTGGTTTGAAATATCGGCAGCTAAGTTGTTCACTGCAAAGGAATTAGATTTTCCTGAACACCAAGCTGCCGTTCGTACCACCAAAACCGAAATTGTTCTTCAGTGCATATTCAATCTTCATATCACGCGCAGTGTTGGCGCAGAAATCGAGATCACATTCTGGATCCTGGTTGAATATGTTGATTGTCGGTGGCGAAACCTGATGGTGAATTGATAGCACGGTAAACACTGATTCCAGACCGCCTGCCCCGCCAAGTAAATGCCCGGTCATGGATTTGGTGGAATTGACTACCAGATTCTTGGCATGGTCGCCGAACGCAGCCTTGATGGCATTGGTTTCGTTGGCGTCACCTAATGGCGTGGAGGTGCCATGCGCATTGATGAACTGCACCTGATCCGGATTTATGCCGGCGTTTTGCATGGCGTTACGCATGGAGCGGCGCGGGCCGTCCATGTTCGGCGCAGTCATGTGATAGGCATCAGCACTCATACCGTAACCCACCAGTTCAGCATATATCTTTGCGCCACGTTTTTTGGCTGATTCGTATTCTTCCAGCACCATGACACCGGCACCTTCACCAATAACGAAGCCGTCGCGATCCTTGTCCCATGGGCGGCTTGATGTGGCCGGATCGTCATTACGGGTGGAAAGCGCGCGAGCAGCCGCAAAGCCGCCTACGGACAGCTCCGTGATTGCCGCTTCTGCACCGCCAGCGATCATGACATCTGCATCGCCGTACTCGATCATACGCGCAGCGTCACCGATGGAATGGGTGCCCGTGGTACAAGCCGTGACGATGGATACATTGGGGCCCTTGAAGCCATACATGATGGACAGGTTGCCCGAGATCATGTTGATGATGGTGCCGGGGATGAAGAACGGCGATATCTTGCGCGGACCGCCTTCGTCATAGGTGTCGTTGGTTTCTTCAATCAGACGCAGACCGCCGATGCCGGAACCGATGGAAACACCGATACGTTCGGCGTTTTCTTCAGTGGCAACGATGCCTGAATCCTTGACTGCCTCGATCGCTGCAGCCAGGCCGTACTGGATGAAAACATCCATACGGCGGGCCTCTTTTGCCGGCAGATATTGCGAAACATCGAAACCCTTCACTTCACCTGCAATCTGGGAAGCGAAGTTGCTTGGATCGAACTTGCTGATTCTGGTGATACCGGACTTGCCGGCAACAAGATTGGACCAGGATGTCTCGGCACCGATACCAACCGGCGACACGACACCCAGACCTGTGACTACAATTCTTCGTTTTTGCATGCTCTATATGTTAAGAGCGCCTTGAAGCGCTCTTAATTTTCAATGGGTTAAAGTGCCGGGGCTTACTTCAAGTTAGCTGTAACGTAGTCAATTGCTTGTTGTACGTTAGTGATCTTTTCGGCTTCTTCATCCGGGATTTCGCAATCAAATTCCTCTTCCAGGGCCATGACCAACTCAACTGTATCCAATGAGTCGGCACCCAAGTCATCCACGAAGGAGGATGTGTTTTTCACATCAGCCTCATTAGCACCCAGTTGCTCAGCAACGATTTTCTTAACGCGTTGTTCGATGTCAGACATCTAAATACCCCTTTTAAATATTCAAGCTTATAAAACTCGAGACATTCTAACAAAAGTCCCAAGGAATTCAAAAATCTTAAATGCGCATTGGTTCAGGCGCATCAAACCATTAACATACCACCGTTCACGTGCAGGGTTTCACCCGTGATGTAAGCTGCTGCAGGTGATGCCAGGAAGGCGACCGCAGCGGCAATTTCTTCCGCCTGGCCGAGCCGGCCTGCCGGAATGTGCTGCAACAACGCCTGTCTTTGCTCTTCAGGCAGTTCACGTGTCATGTCCGTATCAATAAAACCCGGAGCCACACAGTTTACCGTAATTCCACGGCTACCGAGTTCTGCTGCCAGGGATTTGCTGAAACCTGTCATGCCGGCTTTTGCAGCGGCATAGTTGGTTTGGCCGGCGTTGCCCATGTGACCGACGACGGAGGAAATGTTGATGATGCGGCCGCTACGGGCCTTCATCATGGGCCGGATCACGGCTTGGGACATGCGGTAAACGGACTTCAGGTTGGTGCTGATGACGGCATCCCAGTCTTCGTCCTTCATGCGCATCAGCAAGGTATCGCGGGTGATACCGGCGTTGTTCACCAGTATGTTCACGTCGCCGAACTGTTCTGCGACCGCCTTGAGCAGTTGATCGATCTGGGCGGAATCATTGACATCCAGCGCCATGCCGCTGCCTTTGATCTGATTTTGTTGCAGAGCCTGTGAAATCTGTTCGGCGCCGGATGCGGATGTTGCTGTACCGATAACGACTGCACCCTGCTGGCCCAGTTCACGGGCAATTGCCGCCCCGATGCCGCGGCTGGCTCCGGTCACCAGTGCAATTTGTCCATTGAGCATCTTCTCTCCTCGAATACTGAAATTCTTATTGTGCTGATATGCTGTTATTGACCGAACTTTGCAGTAGCTTCGTCCATCGCCTCTAGGCTGGTCAAGGCGATGCAAGGCAGTTCGGCAACGATGCGCTTGGTCAGGCCTGCCAATACCTTGCCCGGACCGCATTCGGCGCTGGCAAGCGCACCGCCTGCATGGATATGCTGCACAGTCTCTACCCAGCGTACCGGGCTGTAAAGCTGACGTACCAGTGCGTCCTTGATCTTCTCAGGTTCAGTATAAGCAGCTACATCCGCGTTGTGAAGTACGGGAATACTGCCGGCGATCATGGGAACGGCAGCCATGTAGCGTGCCAGTTCTGCTGCTGCTGGCTTCATCAGTGCGCAATGCGATGGCACGCTGACCGGTAACGGCAAGGCGCGCTTTGCACCCTTGGCTTTTGCTACTTCCATGCCACGTTCGACAGCAGACTTATGTCCTGCAATCACGACCTGGCCTGGTGAATTCAAATTGACCGCTTCCAGCACCTCACCCTGCGCTGCTTCGGTACAAACGGCGCGCACAGTGTCGTCATCCAGGCCAAGAATCGCTGCCATGGCACCTACCCCTTCAGCCACCGCGTTCTGCATTACCTCGGCGCGATAGCGCACTAACGGCAGCGCATCTTCGTAACTAATCACACCTGCAGCCACCAGTGCCGTATATTCGCCCAGGCTGTGCCCGGCCATGACGCCAGGTTGCTGGCCATTACGCGACTGCCACAGACGCCAGGTGGCGACTCCGGCAGCCAGCATCAGTGGCTGGGTATTGGCGGTCTGATTCAGCAGTTCATTGGGTTCAGCAGCCATCTGCCAGAAATCCTGACCGAGGATTTCAGACGCCTCAACAAATGTGGATTTGACAATGGCATTGTCACCCAAACCCTGCATCATGCCTACGGATTGAGAGCCCTGGCCGGGAAAGAAAAAAGCAAAATTCATCTGGTTTCTCGTGTTTCTCTGGTTTCTTTTGCGTAATTGAGTGGAAATTTATTTGAAGCGCAACTCAATACTTCATTAAAACAGAACCCCAGGTAAAACCGCCACCGAAGGCTTCCATCAGGATGGTTTCACCGCGCTTGATTCTGCCATCACGGACAGCGACATCGAGCGCTAGCGGAATGGAGGCGGCTGAGGTATTGCCATGCACATCGACGGTCACGACGACGCGATCCATGCCCATCCCCAGTTTTTTCGCCGTGGATTGCAATATACGGATGTTGGCCTGATGCGGCACCAGCCAGTCGACATCGGATTTCTGCAGGCCATTGGCATCCAGCGTTTCATCAACGATTGCATCCAGTGTGTTGACGGCGACCTTGAATACGGAATTGCCTTCCATGTAGATGGTGCCGCAGCCATCCTTTTTGGAAACACCGCAAGCCACATTCAAAAGATGGGCATAGCTGCCATCGGCATGCAGGTGTGTGGAAAGGATACCTTGTTCGTCACTGGCCTTCAAAATGACTGCGCCGGCACCATCGCCCCAGAGAATGCAGTTGCTGCGATCCGTCCAGTCGGTAATGCGCGACATGGTTTCAGCGCCTATGACCAGAGCACATTTCGTACTGCCGCTCTTGATGAAATTATCGGCTGTAGCCAGGGCATAAACAAAGCCACTGCAGACGGCCTGCAGGTCAAAAGCCGGACAACTGGCGATGCCAAGTTTGTCCTGCACCAGACAGGCAGTACTTGGAAAAACGCGATCCGGCGTGGTGGTGGCCACGATAATCAGATCGATATCGCTCGGATTGACATTCGCTGCTGCCATTGCGCGGCGCGCAGCCTCTACTGAAAGATCGCTGGTGAATTCACCTTCTGCTGCAATATGTCTTTGGCGGATTCCGGTACGAGTGACGATCCACTCATCCGTGGTATCCACCATCTTTTCCAGATCAGCATTGGTTAAAACCTTACTCGGCAGATAACTGCCGGTCCCTGCGATACGTGAATACTTCATGCAATCTCTTTCGCTGCGGATTCTGCGGACGGTGTTGAAGCAGCGTCCGGCTTGATATGTTCGATTTCCAGCTGTTCTGTGATTCTGCGCAGGACCCCGCTTCTTGCCTCTTCGGTAGCGGCCTTGATAGCGTGCAGGAAAGAGAAATCATCAGCACCACCATGACTCTTCACCACGATACCACGCAAGCCGAGAAAACTGGCGCCGTTATAGCGGCGTGGATCCAGGCGGCGCTTGAATGACTTGAGTACAGGCAATGCCACGATCGCCATCAGCTTGGTGAACCAGTTACGCTTGAATTCCGCAATCAGGAACTTGCTCATCATCTGTGCCAGACCCTCGGATGTCTTCAGTGCCACGTTACCGACAAAACCATCGCACACGACGACATCGGTCGTACCCTTGTAGATATCGGTACCTTCTACATTGCCGTAGAAGTTGAGGTGACTGGCACGTAGCAACTCCCCAGCCTGCTTGACGACCTCATTGCCCTTGATATCTTCCGAACCGATATTGAGCAGACCCACAGTAGGCCGCTCCTTGTGCTCGACGCAGGAGACCAGCATGGCGCCCATGACGGCGAACTGCAGTAATTGCTCCGGTGTGCAATCGGCATTGGCACCCAAATCCAGCATATAGGTCGTGCCCTTTTGATTGGGCAATATGGCGGCGATGGCCGGCCGGTCGATTCCCGGCAGGGTTTTCAGGACAAAACGCGCCGTCGCCATCAGCGCACCGGTATTGCCCGCACTGACACAGGCATTGGCTTCGCCGGTCTTGACCAGGTTGATGGCAACGCGCATTGAAGAATCTTTCTTGTTCTTCATCGCGCTTTGCGGGGACTCATCCATGGCCACCACTTCACTGGCGTGATGTATGCGTAGACGGGGACTCGCTTTCGCACCTCTGGCGGCCAATTCGACGTCAATCGCCTCGGCCAGGCCGACCAGAATGATGTTGAGTTCGTCGTCCTGTTTGAGCGCTTCGAGCGCAGCAGGTATCGTGACATGCGGGCCGTGATCGCCCCCCATGACATCGATAGCGACAGTGATATCCATGTTCGCTATTAGCTTCTGGAAATAGAAAAGATAAAAACAGATGGCGGGTGAAAATTACCCGCCATGCTGGTTTTGGAAAGGATTACTCGCCCTTGGCAGGCATGACCTTGCGGCCACGGTAGTAGCCGTTGGGGCTGACGTGGTGACGCAGATGGGTCTCACCGGTGGTTGGCTCAACTGCCAGCGCCGGGTTGGTCAGGGAATCGTGTGAACGATGCATGCCACGCTTGGAGGGTGACTTCTTGTTTTGTTGAACGGCCATGATAATGCTCCTGTAAGTACTTCTTTAAATAAACTTGCCAGCCTACTTTTTGCTCTTGAGCAGTTCCAGCTTGGCAAATGGACTAGGTTTCCTGTAATCGCCTGTGTTGCTTTCGTTGCTGCACTCACCCTCTTCATGCCTGGGTGCGATCGGCAAGGCCAACAGCAGTTCGTCTTCTATCAATTCCAGCACAGGCATTTCAGCTTGAATTAACAGATAATCCTCTTCATCACTTTCATCTTCCGGCGCCGGCATATCCGATTCATTTCGCACTAATATAAAGTGCGTGTCGATCGAAACCTCATGCTCGAAAGGCTGCAGGCAACGCTGACAAATCAGACTAAATGCCCCCTGCACCAGCAACCGGATATAAGGGGCATTATTTGCATCCTTGCCACCCTGTAACCGGCAATCCAGCTGACCTTCAGTGCCGGTCAGCATGTCGGCAAGACGTGAAAAATGAAAAACGGGGATTATATCATGAATTTCAAGCGCTTTCTGCGCAAACTCAATGTTGTTAATCACCGTGCCCTGATTGATTGATGCAGCCATAGGGGGCGCATGATATAATCTTCGAGATTTTGTGTCAAAAAATCAGGTTTTTCAGGCCAAACAATAGTTTGGTTTCTTTTTGGATGCGGGTTCGTTTGTGATCAAAAAAATTCTTGTTGCTAATCGCGGTGAAATTGCCGTACGTATCGTCCGCGCCTGTTCGGAAATGGGCATCAAGTCGGTTGCCATCTATTCGGATGCCGATCGCCATGCCCTGCACGTCAAGAAAGCGGATGAGGCTTATAACATTGGTTCCGACCCTGTTATCGGCTATCTAAATGCGCACAATATCGTCAATCTGGCGGTCGCTTCCGGTTGCGATGCGTTGCACCCCGGCTATGGCTTTCTTTCCGAGAATCCAGAGCTCGCTGAAATTTGTGCGCGCCGAGGTATCCGCTTCATCGGTCCCAAGTCCAAGGTCATTCGCCAGATGGGTGACAAGATACAGGCACGGAACGCCATGATTGCCGCCGGCATCCCCTGCGTGCCTGGCAGCGATGGCAATCTGGCCAATGTCGAAGAGGCGCGTACCCTTGCCAAGAAGATCGGCTACCCCGTGATGCTGAAAGCAACCAACGGTGGTGGTGGCCGCGGTATCCGTCGGTGTAACAACGAGAAAGAACTGCTCAGCAACTATGACCGTGTGATTTCAGAGGCAAGCAAGGCTTTCGGCAAGCCGGAAGTGTTCCTTGAAAAATGTGTGGTCAATCCGCGCCACATCGAAGTCCAGGTGTTGGCTGATAGTCACGGCAATGTGATTCATCTGTTCGAACGTGACTGCTCGATCCAACGACGCAACCAGAAACTGATCGAAATCGCCCCTTCGCCGCAACTCAGCAAGGCGCAGCGCGAATATATCGGCAAACTTGCAGTCAAAGCGGCAAAAGCTGTCGGTTATGAGAATGCCGGTACCGTCGAGTTCCTGCTCGACTCTGACAACAGCTTCTACTTCATGGAGATGAACACCCGTCTGCAGGTAGAGCACACTGTTACGGAAAGCATCACTGGTATCGACATTGTGCAGGAACAGATACGTGTTGCTGACGGTATGAAACTGCAGTACAAACAGGATGAAGTGCAGTATCGAGGCTTTGCCATGGAATTCCGCATCAACGCGGAGGATCCGAAAAATGATTTTCTGCCAAGTTTCGGCAAGATCACCCGCTATTACTCTCCGGGCGGCCCCGGCGTGCGTATTGATGCGGCCATGTACAGTGGTTATGTCATTCCGCCCTATTACGACTCCATGTGTGCAAAGCTGACAGTATGGGCTCTGAACTGGGATAGCGTCATCGAGCGTGGTCGCCGTGCACTGGATGATATGGTTGTTTATGGTGTCAAAACCACGATCCCTTATTATCAGGAAATTCTGAAGCATCCGGATTTCAAAGGGGCCAAGTTTGACACCAGCTTTGTTGAAACCCATCCGGAACTGGCGAACTATGCAACCGACATACCGCCGGAGATGATTGCCGCTGCCATCTCGGCTGCAATTGCCGCCCATGAAGGCATCTGACAACCCATTTAAATTAAAAGTGACAAGTTAAGAATATGGCTAAAGTAAATATTTCAGATCTGGTTTTACGAGACGGGCATCAGTCCCTGATAGCGACACGTCTGCGCACCGAGGACATGCTGCCCATTTGCCCGCAACTGGATGCCATCGGTTTCTGGTCACTGGAAGCCTGGGGCGGCGCTACATTCGACGCCTGTGTCCGCTATCTGAAGGAAGATCCATGGGAGCGCCTGAAGAAATTGCGCAAGGCACTGCCCAATACCCGCATCCAGATGCTGTTGCGCGGTCAGAACCTGCTTGGCTACCGTCATTATTCCGATGATGTGGTGCGTGCCTTCGTCAAAAAATCCGCCGATAACGGCGTGGACGTATTCCGAGTATTTGATGCCATGAACGACATGCGCAACCTGCGTGTCTCGATTGAAGCAGTCAAGGCTACCGGCAAGCATGCCGAAGGTGCCATCAGCTATACGACCAGCCCGGTGCATGATATTGCCCACTTCGTCAGTCTTGCGAAGGAACTTGAGACTTTCGGTTGCGATACGCTCGCCATCAAGGACATGGCCGGGCTGTTAACGCCACAGATGACCTCTGAACTGGTGAAAGCGTTGCGTTCCGCCGTCAGCCTGCCGATCCATCTGCACAGCCACGCCACTTCCGGTCTTTCTGCCATGTGTTTTCTGAGAGGCATTGAAGCCGGCGCCACCATCATCGACACCTGCAACTCCGCTTTCGGCGAAGGCGCCAGCCACACATCGACGGAAAGCCTGGTCGCCGCGTTGCAAAACACTGAGTACGATACCGGCCTCGATATTGGCGCGCTACAGGAAATCACTGCCTACTTCCGCGAAGTTCGCAAGAAGTACTGGCAGTTCGAGAGCGACTTCACCGGCGTTGATACCCGCGTGCTGGTCAACCAGGTTCCGGGAGGCATGATCTCCAACTTGTCGAACCAGTTGAAGGAACAAGGCGCACTCGAGCGCATGGACGAAGTGCTGGCCGAGATTCCGCGCGTGCGCGAGGACCTGGGCTTTCCGCCGCTGGTCACCCCGACTTCACAGATCGTCGGTACACAGGCCGTATTGAACGTGATGACCGGTACTCGTTATGCATCGGTGACGACTGAAGTCAAAAACTATCTGATGGGCCATTACGGCAAGTCGCCGGCAGCAGTCAACCAGACGGTGAAAAGCCTGGCAGTTGGTGAAGCAGAAGTCATCCAGTGCCGTCCTGCCGATCTGCTGGAAGATGAAATGGACAAGCTGCGCCAGGATGCCGAAGGCTTGTGCAAGACCGAGGAAGATGTGCTGACTTATGCCATGTTCCCGGAAATGGCAAAGACTTTCCTGCAGGAACGCAATGCGGGCACCCTGAAGCCGGAACCGCTGCATGAGAAGCACACACCAGCATCCGCTGATGCGCGTTATGCTCCAAATGAATTTAACGTCACATTGCACGGCGAGACTTTCCATATCCGGTTGACCGGCAGTGGTCATCCCGGTGAAGACCAGCGGCCTTACTATGTATCCGTTGATGGCATTGCCGAAGAAGTCCTGGTTGAGACTCTGAGTGAGATCGAGGTGGCTGAGGGTAACAGTGGCGCAGCCAAAAAGAAAGTTACGACATCCTCCAGTGGCAGCAAGCGCCCTCGTCCGACCCATGAAGGCTGTGTGACCACGGCGATGCCTGGCACCATCGTGGACGTCAAGGTGTCCGTCGGAGGCAAGGTCAGCGCCGGTGATCCTGTGCTGGTGATTGAGGCCATGAAAATGGAAAATGAGATCCAGGCACCGAAATCCGGTACGGTAGTCGCCATCCATGTCAAGAAAGGCGATAGCGTGACGCCGGATGAGACCTTGCTGGAAATCCAGCCGGCTTGATTGCGATCGCCTGACGCTTCAAACTCGAGCCGGTAGCGTTTACGCTATCGGCTTTTTTATTCCCTGTCGACAAATCAACAACATGAATGCACCTCAACTGATTCTGGCTTCATCTTCCATCTATCGTCGCGAACTACTGGAACGTCTGCAATTGCCGTTTACCTGTATTGCACCGGAGATTGATGAAACCCCGCTAAACAACGAACTGCCGCAGGAGACTGCATTGCGACTGGCACAAGTAAAGGCGCGCAAAATTGCCGATGAACATCCGGCTTCGCTGGTTATTGGTTGCGATCAGGTCGCTACACTGGATAACATGCAGTTGGGTAAGCCCATGACGCATGATAATGCCGTCAGGCAACTGCGCATGATGCGTGGACGCGAAGTAACTTTTTACAGTGCGCTATGTCTGTACAATGCGGCAACCGGTTCCATGCAAGCTGATGCTGTACCCTACCGGGTGAAGTTCAGAAATCTCAGTGAAAATCAGATCGAGAGATATCTGCTGAAAGAACAGCCTTATCACTGCGCAGGTAGCGCAAAGTCCGAGGGCCTGGGCATTGCACTGATCGAGGCCATGTATGGAGATGACCCTAACGCCCTGATTGGCCTGCCACTGATTAGACTGATTACCATGCTGCAGAATGAAGGCGTTGACGTCATATAGCGAAACAAAGTTCTGGAACTTACTTCTGGAGATAAAAATGCTTAAATTCCCCATGCTTTCATGTTCATTTGCCGGGCTGTTCATGTTCGGTATTTCAACCTCCCTGGCCGATGAGATTCGCAGCACGCTGGATGATCAGCGGCATATGGCAGTGACGATCTACAATCAGGATCTGGCGCTGGTCAAGGATCAACGCAGCATACTTCTACCTTCCGGGCTGAATAGTCTGGCACTGCGTGATGTCAGTGCGCAGATACGGCCGGAGACAGCCCTGCTACGTAGCCTGAACGGCTCCCTGTCCGTGCTGGAGCAGAACTTTGATTTTGATCTGCTGACCCCACAGAAGCTGCTGGAAAAATTCGTCGGCAAGGCGGTCGATATCATCAGCATCAACCCGGCCACCGGCGTAGAAAGCAGAGAGCAGGCGCAAGTGCTGGCGGCAAACAATGGCGTAGTGTTGAAGATGGGCGACCGCATCGAAACCGGCATTCCCGGCCGTATCGTCTACCACGACGTACCTGCCAATCTGCGCGACCGGCCGACGCTGGTCGTGCAACTGAACAACAAGACCGCCAATAGGCAGGATGTGGAGTTGAGCTATCTGACAGGCGGCCTGGGCTGGAAAGCGGACTATGTGGCTGAGCTGAATGCGACAGATGACAAACTGGACCTTTCCGGCTGGGTGACGCTCAGCAACACCAGCGGCACAAGCTACCGCGATGCCCGTCTGCAACTGGTTGCAGGTGACATCAACCGTGTCCATGAACAATACCCCATGGCAGTAAAATCCAGATCCATGGAAATGATGGACATGGCTGTCGCTGCGCCCATGGCGGAAGAAGCCTTGCTGGAGTATCACCTCTATACGCTGGATCGGCCAACCACCATTGCAGAAAACCAGACCAAGCAGGTCGCCCTGCTTTCTGCCACGAATGTACCGGTACGCAAGGAACTGCTACTGCGTGGCGCAGACTATTACTACCAGTCCAGTTATGGTGATCTCGGCCAGAAAATGAAGGTCGGCGTCTTTGTCGAATTCGACAACAAGGAGAATGCACAACTGGGCATGCCCTTGCCGAAAGGCATCATGCGCGTCTACAAAAAGGATACTGCCGGTAACGCCCAGTTCGTCGGCGAGGACCGCATCGATCACACCCCTCGCAATGAAACCGTACGCCTCAAGCTGGGCGAGGCGTTCGACGTAACGGCCGACAAGAAACAGACCGATTTCAAGAAGCTACCCAGGCCAATCAAAGGGAGCAACGCATTCGAAAGCGCGTATAAGATCGTCCTGAAGAATGCCAAGAAGGAGCGTGTAACAGTGACCGTGCAGGAGCCGATTCCTGGCGACTGGAAAATCCTCGACAGCAGCCATCCGAGCAGGAAAGCTGCCAGCAATACGGCAGTCTGGAAGGTCGATGTGCCGGCAGACGGTCAAACCACACTATCTTACCGCGTTCAGGTGATTTATTGATGCCACCGACATCGTACGGAACGCTCTATCTGATCCCGGTCACCCTCGGTGACGATCACCATGAGCCGGTATTGCCTGTCGATGTCGTGAATATTGCCCGCAGACTGGAAAACTTCGTGGTCGAGAATGAAAAATCGGCCCGACGTTTTCTTGGCAGCATCAAGACTCTGCGCCCGGTACGTGAACTGGCACTGAGCACCTTGAACGAGCATACGCAAGACAAGGACATCCCGGCACTGCTTGCGCCCCTGCTGGCAGGCCAGGATATCGGCATCATGTCCGAAGCCGGTTGTCCCGGAATTGCCGATCCCGGCGCAAAACTGGTTGCACTGGCTCATCGCCGCGGGATCCGCGTCAAACCGCTGGTCGGCCCCTCGTCTATCCTGCTGGCGCTGATTGCCTCCGGCCTTGATGGGCAGCGCTTCAGTTTTCTTGGATATCTGCCGGCCGAAAAATCGGCACGCAATCAGCGGCTGAGGGAAATCGAAAAGCATTCTGCCAAGGCCAATGAGACACAGATATTCATCGAAACTCCGTATCGCAACCAGCATCTGTTCGATGACATTCTGGCCAGTTGCCAGCCGCAGACACGTTTGTGTGTGGCCTGCAACCTGACCCTGGAGAGCGAACTGATACAAACACGAACGATTGCAGAATGGCAAAAACTCACTGCGCCATCTCTGCAGAAACAGCCTACCGTATTTCTGCTGCTGGCAAGCTAGCGGTTATTGCGCTACATTGCGCCTAATGGAATCCTGATTCGATAGCAAGGAGTTTGGAATGCTGAATTCAAACCTGAAATCACTGTTTATTGTCCTAGGGGTTTGTTCCATGGCTGGCAGTTCGTGGGCTGATGCAGACCTTTATGCATCGTATACCGATGATAGTCGCAAGGTAGCCCAGGAGTTCATGCAACAGTTGGCTGGTACACTGAAGCAGCAGATCGAGTCATCTGGTACGGAAAGCGCGATCAGCGTATGCAAGGAAGTGGCTCCCGCTCTGGCCAAACAATATTCCAATGACAGCAGGCTAGTCTCGAGGGTGTCACTGAAACCCCGCAACCAGACCCTGGGAACGCCGAAAGCAGACGAAAGGCTCGCACTTCAGAACTTTGATCGTCAACAACGTGACGGCACCGCAGGCGCGCTGGAACTTGTTACAGTGTATGAGGATGCCGGTGGCGAATGGCACCACTACATGCGAGCCATACCCACGCAACCGTTATGTCTGCAATGTCATGGCAAGCCGGAGGATATCTCTGCAAACGTAAAGGCCTTGCTGGCTAAGGAATATCCGGCAGATCAGGCTGTCGGCTACAGTCCCGGTGAGATCCGAGGCGCCGTTTCGATCAGACAGAAAATCAGGTAAGGCGCTCAGCTGCCAGCAAGCAGCTTCTTGACCGGTCCATAACTGCGACGGTGTATTGCAGACACCCCATGCTCGGCAAGTCGTTGCATGTGATCCTTGGTCGGATAGCCCTTGTGTCTGGCAAAGTCATATTGCGGGTAGCGTAACGCCATTTCGCGCATTTCTTCATCACGCGCGGTCTTGGCCAGAATCGAAGCTGCTGCAATCGACGGCTCCTTGCTGTCGCCCTTGACGATCGCCTGTGACGGGATATCGATTTTAGGGCAATGCAGACCATCAACCAGAACCTGATGCGGAACAACCAGCGACCCTTCTCTGTTCCTTAGTGCTTCGATGGCTCGTTTCATGGCCAATAGACTGGCCTGCAGGATATTCAGGCGATCGATCTCTTCCACACTGCTGCTGGCAATCGCCCAAGCCAAGGCATGCTCACGGATTTCCACCGCCAGAAAATCACGTCGGCTTTCCGAGAGCGTCTTGGAATCGGCCAGTCCTGCTATTGTGTAATGCGGATCGAGAATAACTGCTGCGGCATACACCGCCCCGGCCAGCGGACCTCTGCCGGCTTCATCCACGCCACAGATCAGCATGACTTCGAGTCCTTACAGATAGGCCAAAATGGCATCCGCAGCCTTTTCTTCCGTATTCTGTCGCAGTGTCAGGTGCATGCGCGTGAACTCTTCGCGAATCTCAGCCATCAAGTTCTTGTCCTCAATCAGATGCAGGGTCGTTTCAGCCAGTTTTTCCGGGTTGGCATCATGCTGGAGCAGTTCAGGCACGACAAAGCGATTGGCGAGGATATTGGGTAAGCCGACGTAAGGCAGGTAATTCATACGCTTCAGCAGCATCCAGCTCAGGCGTGGCATGCGATAGGTAATGACCATCGGCCGCTTGATCAATGCAGCTTCGAGGGTGGCGGTTCCGGAAGCGACGATAATGGCATCGGCCGCCTGCATGGCAAGATGCGCATGGCCGAATAGAATCTGTAATGGCAGGTCCTGCGCATTATCGTCATAAATCGCCTGTTGGAATATCTCACGGGTCTCTTTGGTTACCAAAGGTATCAGAAACTTCAGCGAGGGTTGTTTGTTCAGCATTAGTCTGGCGGTTCTGACATAAAGCCTGGCCAGTTGCCTGACTTCACTTTGGCGGCTACCGGGCAACATGGCGATGACCTGATTGGCATTTTGCAGTTTAAGGTCTTCTCTCGCCTCCCGCATGCTGGATTCCAGTGGCAGTATGTCTGCCAGAGGGTGGCCGACGTAGCTGACCGGGATATCAGCTGCCTGATAAATGGCCGGCTCGAATGGAAACAGCGCCAGCATATGTGATACAGCTGCCTTGATCTTCCTGATACGCCCCTTGCGCCATGCCCAGATCGACGGACTGACGTAATGGATCGTGCGTATGCCATGCTGCTTCAGTTTGCGCTCCAGTGCAAAATTGAAGTCCGGCGCATCAATGCCGATAAAAAGATCAGGCGGGTTTTGTAGAAAATGCTGAGCAAGTTGCTTGCGCAATTTGAGCAAGCCCGGCAGGTGCCGGATCACTTCGACAAAACCGCGCACGGAAAGGCGTTCCATGGGGAACAGGGTTTTGGCGCCTTCGGCCATCATTTTTGGACCGGCGATACCGACAAACTCCAGGTCCGGCCGACGCTTTTTCAGGGCGCGAATCAGATGACTGCCCAATAGATCGCCTGAAGCCTCTCCAGCAACAATTCCAATAATAGGCATGGGAAGACGTCCTAGCGAATGATGCCGCGGGTGGATATCTGCAGAAAATCGGCCAGCAACCGGATATCAGGGCAAATCTCGATTTGGCTGTTCAGTTCGGCTTTGGCCTCTTCCAGGCTCAGGCCGTTGCGATACAAGGTTTTGTAAGCACGCTTGATCTGCGCGATGGTCTCCGGGGAGAAGCCACGCCTCTTCAGGCCTTCGCTATTGATACCGTGCGGTTTGGCATCATAGCCAGCCGCAGTGACATAAGGCGGGATATCCTTGAATACGACAGAGCCGACAGCGGTAATCACATGCGCCCCGATCTTGCAGAACTGGTGCACCAGTGTAAAGCCGCCGAGTATGGCGTAGTCGTGCATGTCCACATGGCCGGCCAGCGATGAGTTGTTGGCCAGTATCGTATGATTGCCGACATCACAATCGTGAGCGATATGTACGTAGGCCATAATCCAGTTGTCATTACCGATACGGGTGACGCCCTTGTCCTGCGCTGTACCGCGGTTGAAGGTACAGAACTCACGGATGGTATTACCGTCACCGATCTCCAGCATGGTCGGTTCGCCTGCGTATTTCTTGTCCTGCGGCGCTTCGCCCAATGAGGAAAAATGGAAGATGCGGTTGTTGCGACCGATTGTGGTCGGACCGTTGATCACCACATGCTTACCGACCGTCGTGCCGGCGCCAATGCGTACATTGGGGCCTATGGTGGTGTAGGGGCCGACCTCGACACTGCTATCGAGCTCGGCTTTGGGGTCAATAATGGCGGTAGGATGAATACGTGGTTGCGACATACAGGCTTCTAAATGAGGGAATCAGGTGCGGAGGCTTATTCGATCGCTTTCAATATGCACATGAACTCGGCTTCGGCGACCACGGCACCATCGACGGACGCTGTACCGGAATACTTCCAGATGCCGCGCAATATGCGGTCGATTTTTACGTTGAGTACCAGCTGATCTCCAGGAGATACCGGTTTTTTAAAGCGTGCCTTGTCGATACCGGCAAAGTAATAGACCGAGTCATCACTCGGTTTGCTATCCATGGTCTTGAACGAAACAATGGCTGCTGCCTGTGCCATCGCTTCGATAATCAATACGCCCGGCATCACGGGATGGTATGGAAAATGACCGGGAAAGAACGGCTCATTGATTGTGACATTCTTGATGGCCGTGATTTCCTTGCCAACTTCATATGAAATCACGCGATCCACCAGGACAAACGGATATCGATGAGGAAGATGATTTAGTATTTCATGGATATCCATGCTGGTATCTGCTGATTCTGCCATGTTAATTCCTCAATTCTTACTTTTCTTTTTTTGTTGTATCAAATAGCGCGATCACTTGTTCCAACTGCTTTACTCTTTCTGATAACTCTCCCAGACGCCGTATATTAGCCGCCGTTCTCAACCACTGCTCATGCGCCTGAAATGGCATCAGTGCCGTGTAGGTGTCAGGCTTGGTGAGTGAGCGAGTAATCATGCTTCCGGGCGAAATCGTCACTCCGTCCGCGATATCCAGATGGCCCAGTATCATTGCTGCGCCGCCAATTTTACAGTGTTTACCTATACGAGCGCTGCCTGCGATACCAGTGCATCCGGCAATCACGGTATGTGCACCTATCCTGCAGTTATGGCCAATCTGGATCAGGTTGTCGAGTTTGACCCCCTGCTCTATGATCGTGTCATCCAGAGCACCTCGATCTATCGTCGTATTGGCGCCAATCTCCACATCATCCTCGATGATGACCAGGCCGACCTGCGGGATCTTGACCCAGCGGCCATTCTCTTCGGCGTAACCAAATCCGTCCGCACCAATCACCGTCCCTGACGCTATGACACAATTCTTGCCGATCACACAGTCATGATAGATAACGACATTGGCGGCAATACGGCTATTGGCCTCGATACTGACCCCGGATTCAATCACCGTACCTGCCCCGACCACCACATTATCCGCCAGTTTGGCATTTTTGCCGATAACAACATTGGCTTCAATCGTGCAGCTGGCAGCAATGCTGGCGGTTTTGTCTACGACGGCGCTTGAGGCTATGCCAGGCTCATAACGCAGTTCAGGGTTCATCAAGCTGGAAAGCCGGGCAAAATAGGCGTAGGGATTATCGGTGACAATTCTCGGCAGCGTTGTAGCTTCACGGCTGGCAGGATCGACGATGATCGCGCTGGCTCTGGTAGTGCTCAGTAAGGATAGATACTTGGATTTACTGACAAAACTGATTTGCCCGGCCTGCGCATGTGCAAGTGAGGCCAGTCGGTACACTCGAATATCGGCATCGCCGACCAGCTCGCCACCCAACTCGGAAACGATATCGCCGAGTGAAAATCCCTTGCTATCCACAGACTCGCAGACTCGTCAGCCTTATTTCTTGCCCAGTGCCTTCAGCACCTTGTCAGTGATATCGATTTTTTTGCTGGCAAATGCAACTCCGCCATAGACAATCAGATCATAGCCTTCAGTTTCAGCTACAGTGGTCACAGCCTTGTTGATGCGGTCCTGTAAGGTACCCAGCTCTTCATTCTTGCGCAGATTGATGTCCTCACGCAGTTCGCGCTGCTTGCGCTGAAAGTCGATCTTCAGATTGGAAACATCGCGTTCCTTGTTCTTGCGTTCGGTTTCAGAAATGGTCAGGCTGTCCTTGTCCAGTTGCGATTCAATGTCGCGAATCTGCTTCTGCAGGCGATCAAGTTCAGCTGTACGAGGACTGAATTCCCGCTCCAGCTTTTTGCCGGTTTCAGCTGTCTGTGGCGCTTCCTGCAGAATCTTGTCAACCTGCACATAACCAATTTTCAGTTCTGCCGCAAGGGCTTGCGTACCGTAAATAAACAAACCGGCTACCAGCATTGATTTTAAAAACTTGTTCAATTGATATCTCCTGATGTAAATCACAAATCTGATGTATTAAGTGGTTCCTAGAATTGCGATCCGAGCTGGAACTGCAATGTCTGTGTCTGGTCGCCATCCTTTTCGTTCAGTGCCTTGGCAAATACCAGCTTGATCGGACCGAACGGCGAATACCAGCTGATGCCAAGACCTGTCGAGTAACGCATCTCATCCATGGTGATGGATTGCTCATCCGCATATACAGAACCAGCATCCAGGAATGTGCTGAGGCGCAACTGCTTGTTGTCTTTCATGCCCGGTATGGGGAAATACAGCTCTGCACTACCCAACAGGCGTTTTGTACCGCCGACAGCAAAGTCTTCGCCAGTCACCGGATCAATCTCACGTGGACCGATGGAGCTGGTTTCAAAGCCACGTACCGAGTTCACGCCGCCGACATAAAAATTCTTGAAAAATGGGAAATCCCGGTCTCCATAACTGTCAGCATACCCCATTTCACCGTTCAACATCAAAGTGACGTTATTGCTGACCGGCCAATACCAGGAATGTTTGTATTCCAGCTTGTAATATTCCAGGTCGAGTCCTGGCAAACCGATTTCTGTCGAGATTCTCTGATGCACACCGCTGTTCGGGAACAGGACATTGTCCCGCGTATCATGCGCCCAGCCCAGATTCAACATCAGACTGTTATTGCTACAGCCATTGTCGTTGACATTACCGCAATACAGCGCAAAGCGGCGCGGGCTTCTGCTATTCAACTCAACTTCAGTATTGTCGAATGTCAGACCGGCACTGACCGAGTCGCGTTCATTCAATGGCATGCCAAAACGGACGCCAACGCCATAAGATGAACTCTTGTAACTGGAAATGTCCAGATCCGTTGTATCCACATCACGTCTGTAGACATCAAAGCCCCGACTGATGCCATCCGGCGTAAAGTAAGGGTCGGTGTAGGACAGGGAATAGGTTGTATTGATATCACCGGTATTGACCTGTGCGCTGACACGGTTACCGGTACCCAGGAAGTTGTTCTGGTTGACGGTTACACCGAATATCACGCCCTCGGAACTTGATAAACCAGCGCCGAACTGTACGCTACCTGTCGATTTCTCCGTGACATTGATATTGATATCAACCTGATCCGTCGTACCAGGCACTGCTGGCGTCTCGACATTCACTTCGTCGAAGAACTGCAGGCGATCCAACCGTTGTTTCGAGCGGTTGATCTTGTCGGCGCCATACCAGGCAGACTCAAGCTGACGCATCTCGCGCCGTAGCACTTCATCACGGGTACGTGTATTACCTGTCAAATTGATACGCCTGACATAAACGCGACGGCCCGGATCAATAAAGAAGGTGAAGCCTACAGTGTAATTCTCCTTATCCACATTGGGCACGGCATTGACGTTGGCAAAAGCGTAACCGTCATTACCGAGGCGGTCGCTGATAGCCTTGCTGGATTCCGTCACTTTCTGGCGGTTGAAGAACTCACCCTGTTCCAGCGAAATGAGTGCAAGCGCCTCATCTTCCGGCAACAGGATTTCCCCTGCCATCTTGATTTCGCTCACCGTATATTTCTCGCCCTCGGTGATATTGACGGTGATATAGATATCACGCTTATCCGGGGTGATGGACACCTGGGTGGAGTCGACATTGAATTCCAGATAACCCTGGTTCATGTAGAAAGAACGCAAGGCTTCAAGGTCGGCCGTCAGTTTCTGTTTGGAATACTGATCGTCCTTGCTCCACCAACTGAGCCAGTTGGGCGTCGTCAACTTGAACTGCTCGAGCAGGATTTCATCGTCGAAATCACGGTTGCCGACGATATTGATGTTACGGATCTTGGAAACCGCGCCTTCCTCGATATCGAAGCGTATCGCTACGCGGTTGCGCTCGAGCGGGCTGATAATGGTCTTGACCGTGGCTGCATACTTGCCTTGAGCCAGATACTGGCGCTTGATTTCCTGCTCGGCACGATCCAGCATTGCCCGGTCGAAAATCAGGCCTTCCGACAGGCCGATCTGTTTGAGGCCTTCCAGCATCTTGTCACTTGGGAACGACTTGTTGCCATTAAAACCGATCGAGGCAATCGCCGCACGTTCCTGCACAACGACGACCAGCACATTGTTATCAGCCTCGATGCGTACATCCTTGAAAAAGCCGGTGCCGTAGAGTGCCTTGATTGCCTGGGTGGCCTTGTCATCGTCCATGGTCTCACCGACCCGGACCGGCAGATAATTGAAGATGGTACCCGGTTCGGTACGCTGAATGCCCTCGACTCGTATATCCTGCACAACGAACGGTTCGATCGCCCACGCGCTACTGACGTAGGCACTAGCAAGCAAAGGCAAGATACGGTTGAGCTTGATCCTAAATCCCATTAAGTTCAGCCTGTGAAAAATCTATTAATATCATTATAAAAAGCCAGAACCATCAACAGCCCCAGCAAGAACAACCCAACACGTTGCCCCGCTTCCATCACCGCTTCAGAAACGGGACTGCCCTTGAAAATTTCCACCATATAATACATCAAATGCCCGCCATCCAACACAGGCACGGGCAGCAGATTGAGCACACCGAGACTGATGCTGATTAACGCCAGGAATCCGATAAATGCCTTCCAGCCGATATGTGCGCTTTGTCCGGCATAGCTGGCGATGGTCACAGGTCCGCTGACACCCTTCCATGAAACATCGCCGGTAATCATGCTGGCCAGCATCTTCAAGCTGAAAATGGATGTATCCCAGGTTTTGGCACTGGCTTTGGCAAACGACTCCAGAGGGCCATAGCGGACATTGACCAGCACTTCATCCAGCAAGGCATCATCCATGCGATTCATGGCACCGATACGGCCGATCTCGCCCCCCTCTTCCCGCGCTCTGTCCGGTGTAATGAGGAGATTTACCATTCGACCTTCTCGCTGCAGCTTAAGTTGAAGCTCCTGCTGCGGGTGTTGTCGAACAATGGTGACAAAATGCTCCCAGTCCCTCACGGCCTCACTATTGACAGCGATTATCTCATCGCCATTTTGTAGCCCCGAGCGTGCTGCTGCCCCACTCTTGATCATTTCGCCAATAATGGCTGGAACGACGGGTTGATATGGTTTCAGTCCCAGTTTTCCGAGAAAATCAGTTTCATAATCATCACGCCCGATGCTACTCAGACTCAGATGGTGCAGTTGCAGATTGTTGGGCTGGCCCAGCGCTTCAATTTCTATAACTTCGGATTCAAGTGACTCCTGCAATAGTGCCCAGCGTACATCCTGCCAAGTGAAAGTGGCCGTGCCTGCGACCTTTTGTATGAGTTGTCCCGGTTTCATCCCAGCCTGGGCAGCCGGACTGTCGACCGGAATTTCGCCTAGCAGCGGCTTCATTCCCATGACGCCATGCATGAACAGCACCCAGTAAAGAAAAACGGCGAGCAGCAGATTGGCAGCCGGTCCGGCTGACACGATGGCAATGCGTTTCCACACAGACTGGCGGTTAAAGGCACGCGATAGGTCTTCGCTGGCGTCGACCGGGCCTTCACGTTCGTCCAGCATTTTGACGTAGCCGCCAAACGGCAAGGCAGCCAGCACAAATTCCGTTTTGTCCTTGCCGAAAGTTTTTCTGAACAGTGGCCGGCCAAAACCGATGGAAAAGCGCAGCACCTTGACGCCGCACCAGCGGGCCACCTGAAAATGACCATACTCATGAATGGCAATCAGCACGCTGAGCGTAAAAATAAATGCAGCAATGGTCAGCATCTAGTGTTCGAACATCCAGTTTCTGGCCAGCTGACGCGCCTGCTGGTCTGCTTCGATCACGATTTCCAAGGTATCTGCAGCTTGCGATGTCATCCGGTTCATGACAGATTCAATCAGGACAGGGATATCAACAAAACCGATTTTCCGGTTCAAAAACGCATCGACAGCGATTTCATTGGCAGCGTTCAAAATCGCCGGTGCTGTCCCACCCATATGTAGCGAATCAAAAGCCAGGCGCAAGCAAGGGAATTTGACTGAATCCGGCGCTTCGAAATCGAATCTGCCGATTTTGAACAAATCCAGACTCGAAACGCCGCTATCCAGTCTTTCCGGGAAACCCAGTGCATAAGCTATCGGGGTGCGCATGTCCGGGTTGCCAAGCTGCGCCAGCACCGAACCGTCGATATATTCGACCATGGAGTGAATCACACTTTGCGGATGCACGACGACCTCAATCTGCTCGGGCCTTGCATTGAAAAGCCAATGCGCTTCGATAACCTCCAGACCCTTGTTCATCAGTGTGGCGGAATCTATGGTGATCTTTGGTCCCATGACCCAGTTGGGATGGTTCAATGCCTGTTCCGGCGTAACACTGGCCAGATCAGACAATGTAGCGTTGCGGAAAGGCCCGCCTGATGCGGTGAGCAGAATTTTGCGTATACCTGATGCGCCCAGATCCTTGCTGCGCTGTTCCGGCATTACCTGAAATATCGCGTTATGCTCGCTATCAATCGGCAGCAAGGTGGCACCACCCTGCTCGACTGCCTGCATGAACAGACTGCCGGACATGACCAGGGTTTCCTTGTTTGCCAGCAGGATGCGCTTGCCAGCCTTTGCCGCGGCAATCGAAGGCTTGAGGCCGGCAGCCCCGACGATCGCTGCCATGACGACGTCAACGTCCGCATGGGCACTTACGAACTCCAAGGCAGGCAGGCCGCAAAGCACTTCTGTATCGCAGTCGGCCTTTCCCAGACTGGTTTCCAGTCGTTCGGCTGCGGATTCATCAAGCACGACAGCATAGCGCGGATTGTATTGCAGACATTGCGCGTGCAGTTCCTCCGCCCGACTGTTGGCAGTCAATGCAAAGACACTGAATCGTTCGGGGTGACGTGCGATGACATCGAGCGTCTGTTTGCCTATGGTGCCGGTAGCGCCGAGGATGGTGACTGAACTGCGCCTAGGCATACAAGGACTCCAACACCAGAAAATAAGTAGGAAAATAGATAAAGAACATGACCAGCGGCAGGCTGGAAGTCAATCCATCAATACGATCCAGCACACCACCATGACCGGGTAGCAGACATCCACTATCCTTGACGCCAGCCTGCCGCTTGACCAGGGATTCAAGCAGATCCCCCATGATGCTGAGCACGGTGATGCCGAATAACCCGATAATGACCCAGTAGGTCAATGACAGGCTGTAACAAAGAATTAACCCGTAGACCGTGACTGCCAGCCATGCCCCGAGCACACCTTCCCAGGTCTTGCCCGGACTGATCTGCGGCGCCAGCTTGTGTTTGCCGAAACGCTTGCCGGAAAAATAGGCGGCGCTATCGGCGATCCAGACAGCTGCCATGACCATCAGCAAAAGCCAGGGCGAAATACCGCGCATACTGACCAGCGCAAGCCAGGTAGGGAACAGGACAACGAAACCGATAATCGCAAGCAGTACGGACTGCCTGATGTTGAAGCGGAACATGAGCCAGATTGGAGCTGCCAGCAGCCAGAATAGCGTTGCAGCCAGAATGCTGTAAAACATCACCTGAGGTTGTAGTGTCTCCAAACCGATTTCATCGGCCAGCACGACGACAACTCCAATCAGCATGACAAGGCTGGTGTGGATATGCCGCCAAGGCTTGATCATGCCTGACATACCACTCCACTCCCAGAAAGCGATCGTAATGAAAGCCAGCATCAGCAATGCCCAGTACAAATCCGGCAGCAGGAAAAGTGCTGCAAGAAAGCCTGCCGCAAGGACAATTGAAGTCAATATGCGCGCTTTAAGCATGCTTGCGGGTCTCTTTGTTTGAGGATGTTTCCGTCAGTTGCTCACTGGTGCGGCCGAATCTGCGTTCGCGGGCCTGATAGGACTTGATAGCCTGATTGAATGCCGCCTGATTGAAATCAGGCCATAATGTATCAGTAAAATAAAGTTCGGTATAAGCCAGCTGCCACAGAAGAAAATTGCTGATGCGTTTTTCTCCGCCAGTGCGAATGAAAAGATCGGGTTCTGGCGCATAATGCATGGCCAAATGGGCGACAAGGTCGTCTTCGGTATATTCACCGGACTTTTCAGGCACATGTTTGGTGAGGCGGTTCATGGCCTGCATCAGATCCCATCTCCCGCCATAATTGGCGGCAATTGTGAGCGTCAACCCCGTGTTATCCCTGGTTAGCGCTTCCGCCTCATCAATTCGCGCACAAAGCGTAGCATCGAACTGGCTGCGGTCACCAATGACAATCATGCGGATATTATTTTCATGCAGCTTGACGACTTCCTTGCCCAGAGCCTCAATGAACAAGCCCATCAGGAAACTGACTTCCTCCGGCGGTCGGCGCCAGTTTTCACTACTGAAGGCAAACAGGGTCAGGAATTCAACGCCAAGGCTGGCAGAGGATTTGACCATCTCTCGCACAGTTTCCACGCCGCGCTTATGCCCGGCAACGCGTGGCAGGAAACGCTTGCGCGCCCAACGGCCATTGCCGTCCATGATGACGGCAATATGCCTTGGGACAGCACTGGCGACAGGGATAGCTTTAGTGGAGCTGCCGAATAATGCCATTAACGCTCCGAAACTGGATGATACACAGGTGAATTGAGCCGAACGAAGGCTAAACGGCCATCAGTTCGGCTTCCTTGGCTTGCAGCAGCTTGTCGACTTCCGTGACGAACTTGTCGGTCAGTCTCTGCACTTCGTCCTGCATGCGACGCTCATCGTCCTCGCTGATTTCCTTGTCCTTGGTCAGCTTCTTCAATGCGTCATTGGCATCACGTCTGACATTGCGTATGGCGACTTTTGCATTTTCACCTTCAGTGCGCACGATCTTGGTCATTTCCTTGCGACGCTCTTCTGTCAGCATCGGCATCGGCACACGTATCATGTCGCCGTTGGTGGCAGGATTAAGGCCGAGGTCGCTATCGCGGATCGCCTTCTCAACCTTGCCCACCATATTCTTTTCATAGGGCTGCACATTCAGTGTTCTGGCATCGCCCAGATTGACGCTGGCCACCTGATTGACGGCGACCATGGAACCGTAATACTCCACCATGACGTGATCCAGCAGGCCGGTATGTGCTCGGCCGGTACGGATCTTGGTCAAGTCCGTCTTCAATGATTCCAGCGATTTCTGCATCTTCAGTTCGGCAGTTTTTCTTACATCGTCCAGCACGTTCTTCTCCTTACATTTTCAATCGTATGCCAGGGGTTATGGCAATACTTTTGTACCTTCGTCTTCACCCATGACAACGCGCTTGAGTGCGCCCTGCTTGAATATGCTGAAGACGGAGATAGGCAGGTTCTGGTCCCGGCACAGGGTGAGTGCCGTGGCGTCCATGACCTTGAGATTCTTGATGATGGCTTCATCGAAGGTGATGGTCTTGTAGCGCATGGCATCCGGATGCGTCTTCGGGTCGTCAGTATAGACGCCATCCACCTTAGTGGCCTTCAACACGATATCCACATTCATTTCCATGCCGCGCAAGGCAGCTGCAGTATCTGTCGTAAAGAACGGGTTGCCGGTACCTGCGCCGAAGATGACCACACGGCCCTCTTCCAGGTAGCGCATGGCCTTGCCACGAATGTAGGGCTCTGCGACCTGTTCGATATTGAGTGCGGATTGCACGCGCGCCTTGAGACCGACATGTCTCATGGCATCCTGCAGAGCCAGCGCATTCATGACTGTTGCCATCATGCCCATATAATCAGCCGTGGCGCGGTCCATGCCTTCTGCTGCAGGCGCAATGCCGCGGAAGATGTTGCCGCCGCCAATGACGACTGCGACCTGCACACCGAGGCCGACCACTTCCTTGATTTCTTCGACGATACGCGAGATGGTAGCGCGATTGATGCCATAGTTGTCATCGCCCATCAGGGCTTCGCCTGACAACTTGAGCAGAATGCGCTTATAGGCTGGAGCGCCTGATGAGATGTGAGATGAATCGGACATATCGCTCCTGTTATGTTGCAGTTCTAGAGAAATGTTCTTCTTATTCGTACTCAGGTTTTCCCGAGTCTGTTGTGCAAAAACGTTAACAGCACACTACAAGCCAGTGCCGCTAACGTTTCGCATTATGACATTTTTGCACAGCCAGCTGTGCGCCAAGTAATTAAATCTTGGCGGCAGCAGCTACTTCCGCAGCAAAGTCAGTGACCTTCTTCTCGATGCCTTCACCGACCACATACATGGTGAATGCGGCGATGCTGGCATTGTTGGCCTTGAGCAACTGCTCAATGGTCTGCTTGCCGGCAGGATCCTTGACGAAAACCTGATCCAGCAGCGCAACATCCTTGAGGAATTTCTGTACGGAGCCTTCGATCATCTTCGCCGCGAATTCAGGCTTGCCGGATTCGGCTGCTTTCTGTGTTGCGATTGAACGTTCTTTTTCGATCAGTTCGGCAGGTACGTCATCCCTGGACAGGGCAACCGGTTTGGAAGCCGCGATATGCATCGCGATATCCTTGGCCAACGCCTCTTCGCCACCAACCAGATCAACCACCACACCGATCTTGCCGCCGTGAATGTAGCTGGCCAGTTTGCCTTTTGCACTAAAATTGGCAAAACGACGGATCGTGATGTTCTCACCGATCTTGCCGATCAGCTGGGCACGTGCGTCCTCAATCACTTCATCGCCGATCTTCAGAGCGGACAGTGCGGCGACATCAGCAGGATTCTGGGTGGCGACAACGTCAGCCAGATTGCGCGTCAGGGCCAGGAAATCATCATTCTTGGCAACAAAGTCAGTTTCGCAATTGACTTCGACAATGGCGCCCTGCTTGCCATCAGCACTGACGTAAACACCAACAGTACCTTCAGCGGCAACACGTGCGGCAGCCTTGCTCAACTTGTTACCGAGGCGGGCACGCAGCAACTCTTCTGCCTTGGCCATATCGCCTTCAGCTTCAACCAGGACCTTCTTGCAGTCCATCATCGGCGCATCAGTGCGCTCACGCAGTTCTTTTACCATGCTGGCAGTAATTTCAGCCATGCTTTACTCCTAATAAACTAATAATCTTGAATGAACGAGTCAGGCATAAAAAAAGGGGCACAAGTGCCCCTTGATTCAAGGGTTATTCCGCTGCCGCTTCTTCGACTTCGACAAACTCTTCTTCAGTGGCGGATTTCACGATCTCCGTGATTGCCTGGCTGCGACCTTCCAGTACCGCGTCAGCGATACCGCGAGCGTACAGTCGAATCGCGCGGCTGGAGTCGTCATTGCCTGGGATCACATAAGCAATACCGTCCGGGGAGTTGTTGGTGTCAACGACACCGATAACCGGGATGCCGAGCTTGGCAGCTTCAGTTACAGCACCACTTTCATGACCGACATCGATGATGAAGATGGCATCAGGCAAACCACCCATTTCCTTGATGCCGCCAATGGAGCGCTCGAGCTTTTCCATTTCGCGCTTGAGGCCAAGTGCTTCCTTCTTGCCGAATTTTTCCATGCCGCCGTCCTGAAGCAGGGCTTCCAATTCATTGAGGCGCTTGATGGATTGCTTGACGGTCTTGAAGTTGGTCAGCATGCCGCCGAGCCAGCGGTGATTGACAAAGGAGCAACCAGCGCGCTGTGCTTCTTCCTTGACGATTTCACGAGCCTGGCGCTTGGTGCCGACGAACAGAATGCGACCCTTGTTTGCAGCAAGTTGACGCACATATTTCAGCGCATCTTCAAACATGGGCAGGGATTTTTCCAGATTGACGATATGGATCTTGTTACGGTCACCGAAGATGAACGGTGCCATTTTTGGATTCCAATAACGGGTTTGATGGCCGAAGTGAACCCCGGCTTCCAGCATTTGACGCATAGTTACGGACATAATAGTCTCCAGTAAGGGTTAATGCTTCCACACTCCCAACAACACCGGCCGAGCTGGATCTTGTCAGCTGAGACTGGCACCCTGTACGGGGAATGTGTGCAGATTTCCACCTGTCAGGATGATTCCTGCCAAATGGGTGCAGTATGCTACCATAAGGACCTGTCTGGATTCAAGGAAAATTAGGCTTTCGGAGCCACATCAAAGGCATTATGGCGATTACTATCAAGAACAACACCGATATTGAAAAAATGCGCGTAGCAGGCAAGCTGGCCTCGGAAGTGCTGGATTTTATCACTCCCCATGTCAAACCCGGCATCACCACGGGCGAACTCGACAAGCTCTGCCATGACTACATGGTCAATGTGCAGAAGACCATTCCGGCCCCGCTGAATTATGCGCCACCGGGCCATGCACCCTACCCCAAATCCATCTGCACTTCGGTCAACCACCAGATCTGTCACGGTGTGCCCGGCGAAAAAGTCCTGAAAAACGGCGATATCGTCAATCTCGACATTACTGTCATCAAGGATGGCTATCACGGCGATACCAGCCGCATGTTCTGTGTCGGCGAACCGTCTATCCAGGCCAGACGTCTGTGCGATATCACGTATGACTGCATGTGGCTTGGCATCTCCAAGGTCAAGCCGGGTGCCACGTTGGGCGACATCGGTCACGCAATACAGTCCTACGCTGAGAAAAACGGTTACAGCGTTGTGCGCGAGTTCTGCGGCCACGGCATCGGCAAGAAATTCCATGAAGATCCACAGGTATTGCACTATGGCAGGCCCGGTAGCGGGCTCAAGCTGCAGGCCGGCATGATCTTCACCATCGAGCCCATGATCAACGCCGGCAGACGCGATATCAAACAGCTGAATGACGGCTGGACTATCGTCACCAAGGATCATAGCCTGTCGGCACAGTGGGAGCATACGGTGCTGGTAACCGAAACCGGCTATGAAGTGTTGACCGTTTCTGCCGACGCACCCGCACCGGCTGCCGTCATACAGGCATAAGTTTGACTAAAGCCAGCCAGGAACCGGACACCTTCGCCAGAAGCTGGCGTCAACGTTTGCAAAGCGAGCAGGCGGCGCTCAAGGCCGAATTCGATGCGCATGCCAACACTTCGCGCCTGCTGAAGAAGCACAGCCGGCTGGTAGATGTCCTGCTACAGGACTTGTGGCTGGCAGCAAAAATCAGTCCGGAGGTCTGCCTGATTGCGGTCGGCGGCTATGGACGCGGCGAACTCTTCCCTCATTCCGATGTGGATCTGCTGATCCTGCTGCCGGAACAACCCAATGCTGATATCGACCGCTCGATTGAGTCACTGATTGGCCTGTTCTGGGATATCGGCCTGGCGGTCGGCCATAGCGTCAGGAATCTTCAGGAATGTGCGGAAGAAGCAGCCAAGGATGCTACCGTGCAGACCAATCTGCTGGAATCGCGCTATCTGATTGGTGACAAGGACCTCTATCGGCATTTTGAAAAGCTGCTTGCCAGCATCGTCAAGCCTGCCGAGTTCTATCAAGCCAAGATGTTGGAGCAGCAACAGCGCCATGCCCGTTTTAACGATACGGCATACAATCTGGAGCCCAACATCAAGGAAAGCCCAGGCGGCCTGCGTGATTTGCAGAATGTGCTGTGGATCAGCCGCAGTCTGGGTCTTGGACATGATTGGGGGGCGCTGGTCAGGCACGGGCTGATCTCACAGCCCGAGGCGCGACAGATTCGTCGCCATGAGCGGCATCTGCAAATGCTGCGTATTCGTTTGCACTATCTGGCCAATCGCCGCGAAGACAGGCTGATCTTTGATTTCCAGAATGATATGGCCAAGGCACTGGGCTTCAGTAATACTCCGCGACGACGCGCCAGTGAGCAGTTGATGTACGGTTTTTACAACAGCGCAAAATTCATCAGCCTGATGAATGACATCCTGTTACAGCTGCTTGAAGAGCGCATCAAGCCTGACGATATGGCGACGACGCCAATCAATGCGCGTTTTGAAGCGCGTCATGGGCAGCTTGAAATCAAGTCGACCAGCATCCTGCAACGTGAGCCATCGGCCATACTGGAGAGCTTCCTGCTGCTGGAACAGCATCAGGAGCTCAAGGGTATGAGCCCCAACCTGCTGCGCACCCTGCATCGCGTCAAAAGTCTGGTCAACCGGGAATTCCGGCTATCTGACAAGAACAGGATGCTTTTCATCAAGATATTGCAGGAGCCTGTCGGCGTCACGCACGCGCTCAGACTGATGAACCGCTACGGCATTCTTGGCCGCTATATCCCGGGTTTTGGCCGCATTGTCGGCCAGATGCAGCATGACCTGTTCCACGTCTACACGGTCGATGAGCATATTCTGAACGTGCTGCGCAATCTGCGTCGCTTCGCGTTACCCCGTTTCAACCATGAATTCCCGCTCTGCAGCAGGCTATTTGTCGAGTTTGATGCTCCACAACTGCTTTACCTGGGCGCGCTGTTCCATGATATTGCCAAAGGTCGCGACGGTGACCATTCCACACTCGGCGCTGTCGATGCGAGAAGATTCTGCCGGCAGCATGGTCTACCGAAAGCTGATAGCGAACTGGTTGCATGGCTGGTTGAATCACACCTGACCATGTCCAGGGTTGCCCAGAAATCCGATCTTTCAGATCCCGCCGTGATCGAGCATTTTGCCAGGCTGATGGGTAACGAGCGTCGGCTGACAGCACTTTACCTGCTTACTGTTGCCGATATTCGCGGTACCAGCCCCAAGGTTTGGAATCAATGGAAAGCAAAACTGCTGGAGAACCTGTTCTTCGCTGCACAGCGTTTCCTGCGCGGCGACAGCACCGATGCCGAGATGGAGATCGGACAACGTCAGTTGCAGGCCAGGGAAAGGCTCAGCTATTACGGCATCAATCCGGAAAGCTACAAGGACTTATGGGAGAATCTGGGAAAGCAATATTTTCTGCGTTATGAAGCACAGGAGATCGCATGGCACACACGCATGCTGATACCGCATGCGGATACCCCGGATGTTATCGTGCGTGCGCGTTTAAGCCCGGCAGGCGATGGCATTCAAACCATGATCTACACCAAAGGCAGGGATGACCTGTTTGCACACATCTGCTCATTTTTCGAACGAAGTGGTTACAACATTGCCGAGGCGCGCGTTTATACCACCTTGCATGGCTATGCGCTAAACAGTTTTATTATTCTGGATCATAATGATAAATCCATAAGTTATCGTGATTTGTTAAATTTCATTGAATATTCACTGACTGCAAAACTGCTTGATAAAACCGTCAGCGTAGCACCGGTGACTGGCCGGGTCAGTCGACAGGTCAAGCACATGCCGATTCCGGCGAACATCAGCATTCAGCCTGATGGCAACACCAGCAACCACACGATAGAAATTATTGCCAATGACCGACCTGGATTACTGTCCAAACTGGCAAACATTTTCCTCAGGCACGAGGTTCATCTGCATAATGCCAAGATCAATACGCTGGGCAACCGTGCAGAAGATATATTTGTGGTTTCGGGTCGCGCAGGTAGCAAGCTTGGAGAGCACAGCCTGAAGAAACTGGAAGAGGAAGTGATGGGGGAACTGTAGTACAGGAAAGCGGTTTTGAAATCAGAATGGTTCCTGATCTCTCAAAATCTTTATGCACAAAAAACGCCGGTGTTAACCGGCGTTTTTTAATCCAACTAAATAAAGCCTCAAGGCTCGATCTTAGTTGAGTGCATCCTTCAGAGCCTTGCCAGCACGGAAGCCTGGAGCCTTGCGTGCAGCAATCTTCAACTCTTGACCGGTTTGCGGGTTACGGCCGGTGCGAGCAGCACGGGCAGAAACAGTAAATGTACCAAAACCAATCAATGTAACAGTGTCGCCGCTCTTCAGCGCTGCTGTAACGCTATCAGTGAATGCATCAATCGCCTTACCTGCAGCTGCCTTGCTGATACCTGCTTCTTTGGCGACTTGTTCAATCAGTTCTGCTTTGTTCATTTATAAACTTCCCTTGAGTTATTGTTCGGAATGCCTATCTTAACCTAGCCCGCAAGCCATTTCACCACTTATTTGCACAAAACTGACGAAAATTTGCACTTCGTCTCAGAATGCTCCCTAGCGCAGGAACCTGCCACCACTTATATCAATCAGCGCGCCGTTGATATGCGACGACATGTCACTGGCCAGAAACAGCACCGAACTCGCCACTTCTTCCGCCATGGTGTTACGCCCCAGCGGAGTTTGCTTGCGGTAGGCTTCCATCATTTCCTCAGTGGAATGGATCTCGTGGTGCTGGGTTTCCACCGTGCCCGGCATGATGGAATTGGTACGCACATGCGGCGCCAACTCTTTTGCCAGCGTGTGCGTAAAGACCATCAGCGCGCCCTTGCCGGCAGCATAGGCACCGGCACCGTTGGCACCGCCAGTCTGCACCGACAATGAAAGCAGATTGACGATACGGCCGCTGCCCGTGGCACGCAGATGCGGAATCGCGCGCCTTGTCACCAGAAAGGCACTGGTCGCATTGATATCGAGCGATTTGCGCCAGACTTCCAGCGGACATTCCTCGATCTTCGCACGCTGAACCAGGCCGCCGCTATTATTGACGACGATATCCAGCCGCCCTGCCGCCTTTACCAGGTCATCCACCACGCGATTGGCGTCCTCCTCCGTCGTCAGGTCGCCTTGCAACAGCACGGCGTTGATATTCTCGGCCTTGAGGTCTGCAAGCAAGGCCTCAGCTGCTTCCTTGCTGCGATGATAATGCAGGCCGATAAAGGCACCGGCCCGGCCAAGCGCCAACACCGAAGCCTTACCTATGCCGACTGCGCCACCGGTGACCAGTGCCACCTTGCCGCTCAAATCCAGTGATTGTGCGGGGATCATAGTGTTCTCCTCATTCATGCGATTAGCGTTTCATTATTACATCAAGCTGAAGATGTGAGAACAAACCTTCAACTTGTCAGCAAAAAACGTATACTCTGCGGCAAAAATGCCGCCATTGCTGAGCAATCAGGCGAATGAAAACAAGCATCAGCTTCGACGCTTGTTAAACTCATGAAATACCATTCATTGCGTTGAAAGCATCAAATCATTGAAACCGTATCGCCCACATCAACAACTCCTCACCTACCTTTTTTTATATGCCATGCTTGGTGCTGCTTCATCAGCGCAGGCTGCGCTCTGGACCAGCGAGGATCAAAAACTGGAAATATTCGCCGATACCCGTCTGCGTTTTGAAAAGGATTTCGATTCCAGAAAGGAATCCGGCGAGAAACGTGACGATCGCGACCGATTGCGCATGAGAGCCCGACTGGGGGCAAGATACGTGTTCGATGAGCACTTTCGCCTGCAGGTGCGGGCAAGAACCAACCCTGAAGGCGGCCAACAGAGCTCCAATATCACGATTGCCGATTTCAGCGGCAACGACCGCGATGATTTCCACATGGCGCTGGATCAGTGGTTCGTTGAAGGCAAGTCAAATGGCGTCAAGACCTGGCTGGGGCGCAACAGTTTTCCGTTCTGGCAGCACAATGATGCCGAAGTCCTCTGGAACGATAATGTCACTATCGCCGGCGCCTATTTCCAGAGCGAACTGCCGAACCTGTTTGATACCGCCGTCCAGGTGCGTGCCGGCCACTTTGCCCTGCCGGACGGCCACCGCGATTTCACCAACCAGCTGACAGCGGCACAGCTGGTATTCGATCAATCACTCGCTGCCAACTGGGTGCTGCGCTACAGCCTGGGTTATTTTTACATCAACGGTTCAGGCGAGGCTCGATATCTCAGCGATGGCAATGCCAATCGTGATTACAAGATCGGCGCCGCATCGATTCAAGTCGAGCATGCGCTTGATCTCGGCGCCTATCGCCTTGATTTTATTCGCTTCGGCGGCGACCTGATTCGCAACTTCGAGAGCTACTCCCGCAACGACAGCGATCCGGTCACCGCGCAATACCATGATGACAAAAGCGGATTCGCCGTCTCAACGACCGTGGGTGGCAAAGCCATCAGGCCGAATGGCGGCGGCAGATGGCATCTCAATTACATGTATGCCTATATCGAAAAATTGGCCATCAATGGCGCCTACGGCCAATCCAACTGGGTGCGCTGGGGAGAAGGCGCACAAAGCGACGTCACCAATATGAAAGGCCACGAAATCGGTTTGCGCTACTGGTTCAGCAAGAACGTCGACATCAACAACCGCCTGTTCCTGGTAGATTCGATCACAACGGAACAGGATGGCAATCGCTTCCGCGTGGATTTGAACATTCGCTTCTAGCGAAGCATCACAATACTTAATTCATCGAGATCAGCATGGTGTCTGCATTTTGCTGCACCCGCAACTGGCTGAGCACACTCATGCCCAGCAACGGCATCTCGCCACCCTTGTTGAAGCTGACTTCCATCTGCTGGAATTGGAAACCGCCTATCGTCAGATTTTGTACGACAGCCTTGCATCCTTGCACCCGCCCTGCTGCCGTCATGAAATGCGCCGGTTTGCAATTCCTGTCCAGGCCGATTTCAGTCGCAAGACTGTACGGAATTGAGACGGAGGTAGCCCCCGTATCAATCAGAAAGGTGATCGGATTGCCCTCCACGCTGCCGACGACATGGAAATGTCCATCCATTTGGCGCGAAAGCTCAAGAATCTCGTTGCGGTTCGCGGCCTGCACCACGCCATGAGCGGCAAATGAAAACATCACGGTATCGGCTGTGCTGCCGAACGACAGCAAATTCATGCTGGAGCGAGACTGCCGCTCAAGATGGATCTGGTCAGGATATGGCACCACATATCCGTCGCTGAAACCGCTGTCGAGGTTGCACCAGCGGCTGCCGGACAACACGGTAAAGCCGTAATCGCCAGCCGGCACCACGAGACTGGTTTTTTGCCCGGTCAACAGGTAGACGCCGCGATATTCCATTTCGCCGTCCGGGCTGGTCAATATCGCCAGAACCGGATAACGGTGTTGATTATCAACGTCGATTTGCGCCGCATGCTGGTTTTTCTTCACGCGCGGCGCTGCATCAATATCGAATGCCCTTGCACTTTGCGGTGGCCGTGCATCACAGGCTCCGCCTGCATCAGCCACCTCTGAACCATGCTCTGATTGCAAATCCGCTCCGTTAAAGCCGAACTTTGCCGGCAGATCGAATACATAAGCGGCATAGATCAGCCCGGCCCACAGGCCCGCCACCAAAATCCAGAAGATTCTTTCCGGTTTCATGCTTGTACTACTTCAATGGATATTTTGGCCGGCAGCCCGTTGCCGAACGGCTTTTGCAAGGCTCAAACAGATAGGCATCGGCTTTTTCGATGTAATAGGCATCGGTGTTGCGCATGACATATTGATTTTCACTGACGATGGAAGTCGTCAGCAGCAATTCGACGCCGGTAGGCTCCGTCACCTTGTAAAGGTCATAACCCGCAGCCGCTGCCAGCGTGCCGGCGGCAATGCCGGTTGTAGAAGCGTTGCGCAGCACCCAGAAACCGGCCACGCCACCGGTGGCGATACCCGGCTTGTAGCCGAAAACGCTGGGGTCGAAAGAAGCGCCGTGGCGGATTACTTGCGACTCATAGCTGATCTCGACCGCGCCTTCCTTCCTGTCGGAAACTGCCAGGCCGGCATTAACGAGGCCGGTAATCATGTAATTGCGGAATGCCCGGTCAAAATGCGTGTTCTTGTTATCTGTTACAAAAAGCGGTCGATTCTTGATCTGCTCCTGACTACTGACCGCCAGTCTGGTTTGCTCAACCGCATCTGCGGCAATAAGGCCCCAATGTTGCACAGCGTTGAGCTTCATTTGCTGAGAACGCTCCTGCCACTTACCCACCGGCTGGTTGGAGCAGGCGCCGAGCAAGGCTGCCAGAATGGCAATCGAGGCAAATTTCATGGACTTCATGCTGCTTCCTTTATTTAAAACGTTTCTACAATAACAATCATCATCTACCACGCCTGGTCAGACACCTCATCCATGGTATCCGCCGTCACCATTTCGCCGTCGCTCGGGTTCTTGATGATGCGCGGTGTAATGAGCAGGATCATCTCGCTCTTGGTGTTGGTTTCATCTTTTCTCTTGAACAACTCGCCCAGTAGCGGAATATCGCCCAGCAGCGGCACCTTTGTTTCGTTATAGGAGGACGAATTGCTGATCAGCCCACCGATAGCGACCGTCAGGCCATCCTTGGCCACAACGATGCCTTCGATATTGGCCACCTTGACCGAATCGATATTGAAGGACTGTATCGTATTGCCGATGGTGATTGGCGGCAGGGAAATGGCGCCTGGCAGCACGCTGGAAACATCTTGCTGAATGGAAAGCGTTACCGTGCCATCGGCATTAATCTTGGGCACGATATTTAGTGTATTGCCAATATCGCGTAGTTCGGTCTCATAAGTCACCCGGCCCGGCGTAATCACAGTGCCAACCGAGCTGATCACCGGGTCAGTCGCGGTCACGCCGGTGACCAGAATGCGCTCCTCGCCGACAAACACGCGTGCCGGGCGATTGTTGGAAGCCAGCAGAATCGGCGAACTCAATGTATTGATCTGGTTGTTTTTCTGCAGCAGTTCCAGCCGTGCTGAAATCTGCGAATCGAGGAAGCTGTAAATGAAGGAGCCTGCCTGCGTCGGGATAGCTGCATTTCCCAAACCGAAATATTCCTTGCCGCTACCGGACAGATACTCGAAATTGAACAGCTGGTTGAAAGAGTCGCCTATGGTCAACTCCAGAATCTTCATCTCCAGCAGCACTTGTGTGGTCGGCCTGTCCATCTCCTTGACCAAGCGTTCGATATCCCGCAGCACTGCGACATCGCTGGTACGCACAATGATCAGGTTGTGTTCACGGTTTACCGTCACATAAATCGGCTGCTCGGTTCGCGACACACCCTTCAGGTCATCCGAAGAAACCACTGTGCTGCCATCTGACGCAGTAATCGCTTTCTCGAGCTGAGCAATGCGCTCGGGCGTCAGATCTTCCGTGACCGCCAGTTCAGAAGCCTGAGTGCGTCCACCGGCTCCGCCTCTGCTGCTCCCACCGGCTGAACTCCGGTTATTGCTTCTACCGGTAGATCGCCGCAGCGAACTCTGTCCGCTCCTGGCTGAAGTACCGCCTGCACTGCCGGTATTAAAGTCATCTGCCTGCACGCCGAGCGACAGAATCACGCGTGAACCATAAAGGTCTTCAATAGCCTGCGCGACAATCACGGGATTGGGATGCAGCAGATTGAATATCTGCGTCACGTCATCGCGAAAGACGACGACATCATCCTGGAACTCCTTGGTTGTCATTACACGATACGCCTTGGATATCTTGTCCTGTCTGTACCACAGGCCATTGCTGCGACTGATGGTGTCAATCGCCTCATGCACCGTCACATTGCGCAGATAAATCGTCACATCCTTCTCGCCGGCCTCTTGCGTAGGCACGATGTTGATATCCGAAATCTCGGAGATCGTGCGCATGACGTCAATCAGTTTGGCCTTTTTGAACTCCAGCTTCTGGATATGGAAATTCTGGCTGTCGCCCCGCTGGTTGACCCGTGGCTTGCGCGGAGTATTGACCACAGGCTCTGCCGTCGCCGATGGCGTTTCGGTCTGCTCCAGAGGCGTGATTACCGTCATTGCAGTCTTTTCAGCCGGCGCGGCCTCCTCGGCGGACAGTGTTGCGCTCTGGAGCAAGCCGGGCAATATCAGTGTGCAGGCCAGCAATGCGGGCATATAGCCTGCCTTGATGGGATGCAGGAAGTCGAATTTCATTTCATGTTGTTTCATAGGGTGATTGCCGTTTCCAATTTGCTACTGACTTACTGAACAATAATGACCTGTCGCAGGCTGCCGGATTGCACCTCGACCTTTTTCTGATCGACGCTGATAATCTTGAGCACTGCATTGGGCTGGCCGGTGCGGGACTGGATACCGATCTCGTCACCCTTCTGCACCAGATGGATATTGTCATCCCCGTCGATCTGCAGAAGTGCCATGGATTCACCGGGGTTGTTATGCACAAAGCCGCGCACTCGCATTCTGGGCAAGCTGGCGCCGCTCAGAAACGGAACAAAACCCTGCCCCCCCGTCCTGTTAGCACCCTGCTGACCGGAAAGCTGATACATCTTGTCGCTGGTCGTGAATGGATCGCGCTCTGAAGGCGGCTCTGCATAATCCATCAAACCGTAATCCTGCATGGCGCCAACATCGATAGGGCCGGTGGTACCAACCACCCCGCCCGCCCACAAAACAGGGCTGAAGCATGTCAGGGCGAGAAACATCAACTGCTGATAGCGTGTCATCTTCGTATCCTAGGTTTTCGCAATCTGAAAAAGCGCCTGAAAAAAGGCGTAATAAACAAAACCGACCATGGCGCCAATAATCAGGATCAGCGCCGGTTCGATAAGTGAACTGAGGCGTTTGATGCCCATGGCAAGACGCTCCTCGTAATAAGCGCCGAGCTGTCCCAGCACCTGGTCCAGCGTACCGCTGCGCTCGCCAACGGCGATCATGGCGGTGACGATGGTCGGGATGCGAGGGTGACGCAAACTGCTGGACAGATCCTTGCCCGAGAGAATCTGCTCCGAGGCGGCATACAACTTGTCCGAAATCACCCGGTTCTTGACCACCTTGCCTGAAATTTTCAACGCTTCCAGCGCAGTCAGGCCGCTACGTAGCAACATGCCGAGCGACCAGTTCAGTTGTGCCATGATGGCTGTGGTCAGCAGCTTGCCAGTCACCGGCATGCGCAACAACAAATCGTGTATACGCAACTTACCGTTCGGGGTGCGGTAAGCGATGCTGATTCCTACGACTGCCAGCAGCACTCCACCGAGAATATAGAGACCGTATTCGAGCATGAAGGCCGACAGGTCAAGCAGGAACTGGGTCGATGGTGGTAGCGCCTGCCCGCGCCCTTGAAAGAACTTGCCGAATGCCGGGATGATCTTTACCACCAGGAATATGAACACGCCGATTGCTGCCAACACCACTACCGTCGGGTAAATCAAGGCATTGATAGTTTGCAGCTTCAGCGCGGCATTCTTGTCGATGTGCTCGGCGATGCGGTCCATCACCAGCTCCAGTTCGCCGACGCTCTCACCGGCGTAGATCAGCGTCACCGTCAGCTCCGGAAAAGTCTTGGGGTGCTTGCCCATGGCCATAGAAAGCGGCATGCCGTTCTCCAGATCCTGCACCACCTCGCGGATGATCTTGCGCAGCTTCTTGCTGCTAACCTGAGTGCTGGACATTTCCAGCGCATGCAACACCGGCAGGCCGGCGCGCAGCATGAAGGACATCTGCTTGAAGAAGAAAATGATGTCCTGTGTTGGCACCGAACCAAAATTCTCCAGGAACTCGAATTTGACTTCCTTACTGAGACCGGAAGCAGATGCATCCTCCTCCTGCTCGATCTCGGCGACGAACAGCGACTGCTGACGCAAGGCAGCCGTTGCCGAGCGCGAATCCTCGGCCTCGATTACGCCCTTGCGTTCCTTGCCTTGGGCATCTACTGCAATGTATTTGAATTTTGCCATTCCGGTTCAGCTCAATGTCGCTTCACTGCAACGTTTTGCAATTCAGCCAGTGAAATCTCGCCGGCCAGCACCTTGATCGTACCGTCGCGCCACATAGGTTTCAGGCGGCCGCATTGCAGCGCCTGGGCTTCCAGCTCTTCCTCGCTGCCGCCCTTGGAAACCAGCTTGGAGAGGTTCTCGTCGAACCACAAGGTCTCGAACAAACCCATGCGGCCACGGTAACCGCGCCCCTGACAGGCGGCGCATCCGACTGGTTCATAGATAATGGTTTCCTTGTTACCCTGATCGAGCAGATCGCGTTCCTCGGCGGTCGCAGCTTTGGCACTGCGGCAATGTGGGCACAGTCGCCGCACCAGGCGCTGAGCGATCACGGCGTTCATGGTGGCGCCGATCAAATAAGGTTCGCAGCCGATATCTGCCAGACGCGTAATACTCGCCGCCGCCGTATTGGTATGCAGGGTGGAGAACACCAGGTGGCCGGTCATCGCTGCCTTTAGCGCCACATCTGCCGTTTCCTCGTCGCGGATCTCACCCACCATCAGAACATCCGGGTCATGCCGCAACAGCGAGCGCAAGGCGCCGGCGAAACTGATCTTGTGACCGGTCTGAATTTGCGAAATGCCGTCCATGACGTATTCGATCGGGTCTTCCACCGTCATGATGTTGAGTTCCGGGCTCTTGATTTCCTGCAAGGCGGCGAACAGCGTGGTCGATTTACCGCTACCGGTCGGACCGGTCAGCAGAATCATGCCAAAAGGCTTGCGGATAGCTTTGCGGAACTCGATCATGTCCGCATCCGACATGCCGATCTTGGTCAGCGTCAGCGTTTCCGCTTCCTGCCCGAGCAATCGCATGGTCACACGCTCACCGAGACGGGTCGGCGCAGTCGCCACGCGGATGTTGAACTCGGTATCGATTGGCGGCGCCAGGTGAAAACTCATGCCGCCGTCCTGCGGTTCGCGCTGCTCCGCGATATCCAGGTTGGAAAGCACCTTGATGCGCGAGATCAAGCCGTTGGCAACGCTGGCATCGGCATCGGTATGGTAATCCTGCAGCTTGCCGTCTACCCGCAACCGCACGCGCAGGCCATGCTCCTCCTGCATCATATGAATATCGGAGGCACGTCGCAGAAAAGCCTCCTTGACGATAGCGTTCAACAACTCAACGAGGTCAGTATCAGTGACCGTATTGGGTGTGGCCATCACTGCGCCGGAAGTGTGTGCGGACAGATTGCGTGAGATAGCCACATTGAGGGCTTCCGGCTCCGCCACTGCAAGCTGAATCGGCTGCCCAAACAGACGCTGCAGACTGTCCAATGTGGCGCGGTCATCGGGGTCGGCGGTAGCAACCAGCACGCCGCCCTCTTTTTCCTCCAGCGGCATGATCAGTTTGCGCCGCGCCAGCGCCTGCGGAATGCGCTTGAGCAGGCTGGCAGGCGGTGTCAGGCTGATCGGGTTGACGAAAGGTAGCTCGCGTAACTCGGCCGCGGCCTGATAAAAGGCGGAAACCGGCAAGCGGTAATGCGCGCTGACGATACCCAGCAGATCGACGCGTTTGCGCCTCGCTTCCACGCGCAACTCGGCCAGCGTCTCGGCCTCTATCAAGCGCTGACGCACCGCTGCATCAATCAGCTGTTCAGCGGCCAGTGCCAAGTTTCCACCCCTCTGCCATCGGCAAATCACTGCACAACATCGTCCAAATAACCATCTTTTCCATAGTTACAGCGCAATCACCATCGTTGCCGTCAGGCGCTGGTTATAACCAGGTGGCGGTTGATTCGGGGTTTGCGCCACGGTCATCTGCACCACTGTCACCATCTTGTCCAGCTCCTCCAGCCCTTTCAAAAAGCGCATCAGGCCGGCATAAGTGCCTTCCATGGTCAAACGCTGCATCGGGCGTTCCAGTTCGGCGCCTATGCCCATCCTCGAAACGATCTCCGCCACCATGTTGGGCGAAACTGTCGCCGTCGTGCGAGGAATCGCCGAAGCCATGCCGCCGCTGGCCTGGGCAGTCCGTGCGGCTCTGGCGCGTGCATTCCTGGCCATGCGCTTGCGGTCACTGCTGCTGACATTTCGGGTCTTGGTCGGTTGTGTGGATTGCCCACCTGTCGTTTCCGCCCTGCCGGTCACGCGGAACTCCTCGTTGGCATCGATTCTCACCATGGCATTACGCGCCACTTCGGAAATCGCCAGGCGCAAGGCGGTGGTGTCCGACCCGGAGAGTTTCTTTTCCACTTCACGGGTCATGATCTGGGCGTTTTCCAGCTCCTTGCTCAATTCCTCCAGTTCCTTGTTGAGTGAACGCACATCGTCCGGCGGCGCATCCGGAATACGACCGGTTTTCACAGCCTTATCCATGGAGTCGGCGCTGCTGCTCATCTCGCTGATCTTTTTCTGCATGGGATAAAAACGCAGCATGCCGTAGCCGCCAAAGACAAACACGGCAACCGTGAACAAGGTCAAAACCTGCTCACGCAGACTCATTTTTTTCAGATTCATGGTGTTACCCCGCTTTGCTCATCATTTGCCGGCAACTCCTCTTCCAGCAGCAACTCATCTGATTCCACCAGCCGGAATGTCATGGCGTAGCCCAGTAGACCGAGACGGCCGGCTTGTGCCCGGACGATGGGGTCGGCCACATCGGCACCCCACGGGCGCATCGCATCCTTGAAAGCCTGGATGAAACGCTGCGCGGCCGCTTCGCTCAAGGCCCAGCCCTCAATACGAATGCCCATGTTGGGCGTTTCCTCCAACACGTTGATGACAACATCGTCGTTGATGCTGCGCGCCAGTTCTTCCAACATATTGCGCATATAAACCGCCCTGCCCGGCAGCTCCACCGCGAAAAAATCAAAACGGTTCATGACCTTGGCCAGCTCGGTTTCCTTCAGCTTGATTTCGTCCCGTGCTTTTTTCACGGCATCGATCTGTGCCTGCACACCAGCCACCGCCGCATCAAAGTTCTTCTTCTCGGCAGATATCTTCTGATAGCGTGAATCGACCAGCTCGTAGCGCACCTGCATCGCCAGCTCGGTGATCACGATCAGCCCCACCATCAGCACGCCGGCAGAAATCGCCCGTGCCTCAACCTGCTTCCAGATCGGCGGTTTTGGGCCCTGAACTGCAATCGCGCCGCAGAATCTGGTTTTGCCGTGCAGCAGAATATCGTGCGCGATACCCTGCATGCCGTGCGTCAGTTCGGTAGCCAGCACGGACAACTGCAGCACCTCGCGGCCTGTCATGCTCTGCAAATCGCCTGCCAGCGTAGCTTCAGCTTCACAGTGACCTGCCAGAAAGATCCTGGGCGGTTCCGGCGGCGTAACGGCATGATAAGCCTCAAGGCAAGCATCGACCGGCGAGTGCCGACCGCTCTGCTGCATGCGGACTGCCGTCACCGCGCCATCTTCGATACGCAGGCTGGAGATATGCTCGCAATGCGGCTCGATCAGCACCGCCGTGGCCGGATGCTCCAGCAAGCCGGCAGCGGCACCGCTCATCGGGTAAAGATCCGTCAACTCCACCTTGTGGGCGGCAAAGGCGGCCTCCCAGTGCCGCATCAAAGCCGTGTTGACGCCACTTACCAGCCACGGGTACTGGCCGTCACCGCCAGCCTCTTCTTCGCTTTCCGCCAGCTGTGCCACCCAGCCGCAGCTGATTTCGTCCGAATCAGTACGCAGCCAGGCTTGTCGCGTCAGGCACTCTTCCATCTGCGATTGCGTGATGAATTCCATCTCCACTGCCATCTCGGCAAAGCGCCTGAACGCGTAGATCTTGCCGTGACCGTCGCCGATGCCGCTCTTCTTGCCACGCTGGCGGTCCAGCACTTCCTGTATCTGTGCGTCATCCATATAACCCAGCTCATGCAGAATCTGCCCGGCCGTCCAGTAGCCGTTCTGCTGCATCATCAGCGGCTCAAGCTCCCAGCGGATCAGCTCCTGCATCTGTATCGCCGGGCGCGGTTTGTCAGCCGGCACCGGCAGCTCGATCAGCGCCGACATCACGGCCGGGGTCAGCAACACAGTTTTTTTGCCCTGCCAGCCGTGCTGACGTAGTTCTGCAATCAATTCACTGACGGCCTGCTTCAGATCGGCGCTATTGGTGCTGGCCGTGTAATCAACATGCAACTGACCTTCGACGCGGCTCAATACCGCCCCGCGCAAGGTCAGGCCATCAGCCTCGCAGACGAGGATGGAATTCGGTTTGCCGAACCTGGACAATAAGCTGCCCAGTGCGGGTGGTAACTTCATACTCACTGTTCAATATTCCAGACTAGAGGGTTGGGTTTCAGGGGAGGCACCTGGCGCGGCGCCAGTTTGACGAAATACGGTGAATTCAGCGGCGTGTCGGCGCAAGTGCCGTCATAGCGTTTTCCGTCATTGGCGGCGTTACCGACATCGTTGCAAATCAGGGTCAACGCATGTACGCCGCTGGGCAGGGAGAAGTTATTGTTGCCGAGGCCGGTCAGATAAGGCGCGACCACAGCGGGCGGTATCTTCATGTCGCCTCCCGCCAAAGTCAGTGTCCAAGTTGAAGTATTCAGCGATGAACCGGTCGGTACCAGAACCTCGCCCGCTTTGACCGGCAGTTCGCATGACTGAGCATCGCATGGCGCAACTGCGATTCGGCCGGCGGTAAACACCAGCGCGCCTTCTGCCAAGGTCAGCGTTTCACCTGCCAGTGCAGAACCAACGGGCACGGTAACATCACCGGCCGTTACTGTAATCAGCCCGCTAGCTGGCGGCAGCACCAGATTAGCGTCTGGCAAGACGGGGCTGAGGAAGTCTTGGGCATCGCGTTCCAGATCGGTCGCATCTACTGGTTTGATGACGCCATCCTCGCGGTAATTCAGCTTCAACCGCAAACTGTTGGCGGTAATCGTCTTCACCGCGCCGGTGGCGTTATTGAAAAGCACGTCGATCAGATCCCAGCCGGCCAGGTTGTTCTTCCAGTCATTGAGGCCGAGCAGTTCGCCGGTGGGATAGTCCACGCTGTATTCGTCCCCTGCCGTCTCGCCCACCTCAAAATCCGAACCACAGCTTTGCACGATGATCCTGTCCGGTACGGCAGCGGCCGAAGTAGCCGCAGTAGCGCATGCCGTACCGTCCGCTTCGGCATGCTGGCCAAATATCCAGCCGTAGTTCGGCTCATCACCGGCCGTTCTCCAGCCATCAGGAAAGGACAATCCATCACGTCCCGGCAGGATTTCCAGATAAGGTCCACGCCAACCTGCCCATATGCCGGATTGCGCATCCAGCGCCCAAGCTGCCGGGTCCGGATCGGCATCCGCGCATTTGCCATCCAGCAGTTCGCGCAGGCAAGCCGGCAATCTGCCCATGTCCGCCACAAAGCCGCTGATCTCCGGCTCGCCGTTGACGGTGCGCGTGGGGTCGCCGACGATGGCGCGCTTGATCAGGGTCAGACGCTGTTTGGTATCGTCATATCGGCCCTGTTCGTCCACGCCGTCAATAACGGCAGTCGTCAGCAAGGCCAGCGAACCGAGGATGAACAGGATCAACAGCAGTTCCACCAGCGTGAAGCCGGTAGCGTGACGGTTGGCGAAATTGTGCGCTGTCGTTCTCATTGCAGGCAGAGGATGATGTCGTCGCCAATGGCAGTGTCGTAGATATCGGCGCAGTTGGCCGCCGCCAGTGTGCCGGTTTCCAGCAACCCATTGGGACCCGCACTCACCAGACGGGCCTTTCTCGGCTGGTCCAGCTCGAACAGGTAATACGGCCGGCCACGCTCCTCCGGCCCGTTAATACCGTCGAACGGATCGCATGTGGCACAGGGACGCCAGACGAAATAGATGCCATCCGGCAATCTGGCGAACGGATCGGCCACAGCCATCATCGGCTGTGCGACTGCAGCGCCGACTATAGGTGAACCGCTGCCATCGAAGCCCAGATTAATGCCGACGCTGACAAAACCATTGCCTGCATTATCAAGATAAGGCCCGCGCCAGCCACGCGCGCTGTCCGGGTCCCATCTTTCTTCTTCGGTAAGTGTGTCGTAGGCCGCACCATCCCAGATTCTATCTGTCAGCAGGAAAGTGAAATCGGCCGGATGCTGGCGTTCAGGATAAGCGCCGACATCGCGCCTGTATTGCTTGAGTGCCTTGCTGATGCTGGCCATCTCTGTGCGAACCATTTGTTGCCGGGCATCATCACCGACACCGTCATAGGCCACCAGCGCGCCGACCGAGAGCAAGGCCAGCAAGCCAATCACCACCAACAATTCAACCAGGGTGAAACCGCGCAGGGTTGCGTGGCGTGCGAGCGGCCGCGTATGTATTGTGTTGCAAGGCGCCGCGATGGAACCTTCAGGCAAGGCCATGCGCTGCAAAAGGCCGAACGCGGTCCTTGTCGTGCATGGACTTGCCTGAAAATTCGAGAACATGCTTAACACCCCTCCAAAACTCAAATCATCATTTTTTATTTATTTTTATATTTGTTCAGTTGCGCTGCCGAATAACTACCAGCAGCAGATGCAGCAAAGGGGCGGAACCTTAACGATCCCGCCCCGCTGTCATTTAATCAAACTGCGATTAAATTTAGTTGGAAGCAATCGCTTCAGCCAGCACTTCGTCCAGAGTCTTGCCTTCTGGTGTCAGGATAGCGATTAGACGTGGCTTGTCGAATATCTCGCTTTCCAGAGTGATGTGCTGAGCTGCAACCATAGGTGCTACGTCATCCAGATCAGTAACACCATCTTCAGGACCAGCACCCATGTGGAACAGGCCAACAAAACGGCCATAGTTCACAGCTGGGTTGATGGAACGGCTAGCGTAAGTTGGGGAAGAAGTCATCTGTACGGATGAGTTCTGCATGCTCTTGCCGGCATCGCCACCGAAGCCCATGGCCAAAATCAGGTTGCAGGTACGATCTTCCAGGAAGTCGTTGATGGCATTGATGCGCAGCAACTGAGTACCGGAGACTGGTGCAGCACCGTCAAATGGAGTATCAATTGCTTGACCACCAGCTTGGCAACCAGCACCAGCCGGGAAGATGGAGATGGCGCTGAATTCAACGCCAAGGTTATCTTCTTCAACTTCAAGGGCCTCAGGGTTAGCGCCTTCGTTGTGGGCTGTATTAGGTAACGCATTGCCAGTCAAAGTGCCAGGAGTAGCCAAAGAAACCACTTGCAGTTCATCAATACCGTAGTCTGCCAGCACATCCAGTACCTTGGTGCCGACAGCACCAGCACCGGCAATGTTCCAGCCACCAAATGCTTCACGGGCTTTCTTCGGCAGAATGACTTCATTGTCGTCCAAAGCAGCAGCAGCAGCAGTAGTAAGGCCATCAAACGGCACGGCCGGGTTAGTGGCGTCAGTCAGAATATCCCACTGGTTCGGGAAATTGCCGGTCACGGCATTGTATTGACGGATGGTGCGGTCAACAGTTTGCATGTTGTTGGCAGCAGCCGTAGAACTGGCGTTGTCACCAACACCGTCATAAGCCACCAGGGCGCCAACGGACAGCAGGGCCAGCAGTGTGATCACTACCAGCAGTTCGAGAAGGGTGAAACCCCCCTGTTTGTTTTTCAACATTATGACTTCTCCTATTAGTTGAGTCGTTGTGTAACAAGTTGTTGTTTTAAACGGTTGGGACGATCCGGCGCTGGGGAGCCACCGAACCGCCCAAAACCACTACACCTGAACCATGTTTTTGGCATGGCTTGTTGCAGGGGGGATTCAGGAATCCCGGTACACGGCCGATTTGTAACCATCGACGCTCGCCCTTGCGTGTACGGAGTCCTGTAATGCAAAGCGCGTGCCAAGTTGTTTTCCTGATTCGTTATGCATTTGTTTCATATACAAATATGGGTGTTTTTCCCGTTACATTCGGTTACAAAATCATTGGTGGTTGGTTGCAAATTGGTGGTTACAAACAACCAGTGCGGTTATTTACAACCACCAATTCGGCTAATTCTCTGCTGCGCTTTCTTCGATATCGGCGGCGGGAGTCTCTATCTTTTCTTCATCCCCTGCATCTTGCAAAGCTGCGCTGTCTTCAGCCTCCTGCTGCGTTGCTGCGCCTACGGCTTTGCTTTTCAGAGTTGCTGCGCCTACGGCTTCGCTTTGCGCTTCAGGCGTCGGCTGCTTTTCAAGGATATTGAGCTTGGGCTTGGCTTCCTGCAGCAGCTCGACATAAAGCTGCCAATACTGGAACGGCAGATCACGCAGCTGTTTGGTAAAGCTGCCGGGGAATACCACCAGCGCGTTGCGCAGTTGCCGGATGCCTTCATCCGGCTGGCCGTTCAAAACCAGCAGCAGCGGATAACGATAGGCCGCAGCGCGGGTCGGCATGAATTGAAGCGCCGATTGGGTGATGTCGATCTTCTCCTGCAGCATGGTTTCGTCTGGCGCAAGCAGGCGTGCATAAAGGATGTCTGCATAAGGCGATAGCAGGGTCTTGCTGCGCACCCAGTTGAGCTGGTCGAACATGGACTGCTCCTGATCGGGCGTGAATTTGCCATCGGCCACCTCACCTTCCATCACCGGCATCAACCAGCGTTGCAAGACCTGATAACCGATCAGTATGCTGCCCAGATGCACCGCGCCCATGACCAGCACGGTGACGACCAGTGCGCGGCCGGAGAAGGCGATGCGCACTTGTGAGGTTCTTTCATCCCCTGCTCCCAGCAAGAAAGCGGCAATGCCGAGGAAACAGGTGAACCAGAGCGAGAACTCAAACATGGCGTGAATGCCGATGACAGCCAGCACCGCCAGCAACCACCAACCGCTGAACGCCAGATGACGCCAGGCGATAGCCCGCAGCCAACACGCAAGCCCGACCAGCAGCAATAGCACGCCGACAATGCCGGTTTCCACCAGCAGTTGCATCAGCATGTTCTGTGTGTTGCCGAACATGGCTGGCAGTCCTTGTGCCAGGCCTTCATTGAAGGTATTGAAGGTTTCCCAGCGCAATTGACCGAGGCCGATGCCGAGCCACGGCGCCTGCAGGAACAGCTGCCAGCTTTCACGCCAGAGGTGTAGATAGACAGAAAGACCGGAAACGGCAACGCTTTCATCCAGCGTTTGCGCTGCCACAGCCGGTAACGGCTCGACTACATAAGTGAACAGCAGTTGCGCGAGCGCGAACAGCGGCAAGGCAACCAGGGCGATGCGCAGCAGGCGGCGGCTTTGCGCCTGCTCGACCTGCGCGCGCCATGCCTGCTGATGGACAACCTTGCTGCGCAACAGCACGGCGAGCAGGAGGACAGCCAGCAGATAGCCCCAGACGCTTTGCAGGCCGGGTAATGCGAGCATGAGTATCAGCGCCGGTACGGCGAGAATTGCGACGATAGTTTTCAGATGTCCGCGGGAATACAGATAAAAGGCGGAAACCAGCGCCAGCGTAATGTAGCTGGTGTAATGGCTGGCTTTGGCAAATGCACCGTAGCCTTGCGCTTGCGGCAACAGGTCGGCAAGCATGCCGTTGAACACCGGCAGCTGCAGCAACGCCATGAGGCCATTGAGCAGACCACCGGCCAGCACGAACCAGGCCAGTGTCGTGATGATGTGCTCCCAGCCATGCTGACGACGCAGATGATTGCCGAGTATCGCCAGGAAAAACGCCCAGATCAGATAGGAAGCGGCCAGCAACGCATATTGCGCGGAATGCAGCATGCCAAGCAGCCATTGGGCCATGATCAGTACGATGAAAGCCGGAAACAGTAGCGCGATGCGCGGAATATCCAGCGGCTGCCAACTACTGCGCTTCAATAAAGGCAGCAGCGCCAGCAGTCCGAGTACGCCAGCCAGCCATTCGCTGTAGAAGCTGGCGATCGGCATGCCCTGCGAAGGGATGACAAACGGCAGCGACATCATCAGGCCGATGATATAAAGACTGGTGGTGGGAGAAAGCAAACGATTGGTAATGCGATCGAACATTTGAACCCCTCTGTGTTTCCTGCAGACATGCCATAAAAAAACGTCTCCAGTGAGGAGACGTTTTGCTCACAAGCAGTTGAACTTGAAGCGAGACACGATGGAGATAGCGCGTGCAGGAGACTTGTAATTTATAAATCCTCGTGCACGCATGGTCTTGCATTTTATGTGCCAGTGATCGTGATACTAAAAAATCAATGTGTTACAGAATTTTATTCTAGTGAATTATTGAAAAACGGTTGTTTATAACCACCAGCGTGGTTATAAACAACCAATTTATTGCAGATTGCGAACAAAATGTATCCACCGGATGCGGCAGATTTGCATTGTCTTGCACGCCATCCTGCATGCTGCCTTGCGTGCTATGATGATGCGGTCGCACAGCCTCCGGCAGCTTTATGCGGGCTTGGCGGAGGTGTACTTCCAAAGGCAATGCGCCGTTTGCGGCGCTTAACCGGACTGCATCAGGAGGTGAAAATGTCGATTGAACAGGACAGGCAGTTTCTCCGGCAATGTGTGGCACTTGCGGTGGATTCCGTCGCCAAGGGTGGCGGGCCGTTCGCGGCGCTGGTAGTGCGCGACGACAAGGTCCTTGCCCAGTCCGGCAATTGCGTAACCAACAGCAATGATCCCACTGCTCACGCCGAGGTGCAGGCCTTGCGCCAGGCTGCCGCCTTGACCGGTGACCCGCATCTGACCGATTGCACGCTTTATGCGAGCTGCGAGCCCTGCCCCATGTGCCTCGCAGCCGCCATGTGGGCGCATATCCCCCGCATCATCTATGCCGCCACGCACGACGAGGCGATTCGCGCCGGGTTCGATGACACCGTCATTGCTATTGCCCTCTACGGCCAGCCGTTGCCGGCAAATCTGCCGGCCGAGCGCTTCCAACACCTGCCCATCCCCGAATCCTCCGCGCCTTTCGATGCCTGGTTGGCAAAGGAAGACCGGGTACCGTATTGATTTGGATATTGTTTTGATTCAGTTAATAGAGATGAAACCAACCGACAGGACCAACCCATGAAGACACCTGCGATCATTTGCCTGCTGCTGTTGATGCTTGCTGGCTGCGAAAATCCAATCAACCCGCGGCTGACCATGCTCACAGAGGAATCTCCGCCGCTCAATTTTGCCGCTGATGGCAAAATCCAGGGCCAGGCTGTCGAAGTGGTCGAGGCACTGATTGAACGCACAGGCGGCAAGGTGGATATGCACATCAGGCCGTGGGATCAGGCATATCAACAGGTGTTGAATGAAAGCAATACGGCGCTTTTCTCAACGATGATGACACCCGAGCGCAAGACGCAGCTGCAATGGGTGGGGCCGATCAACACGATGGATACCAGCCTCTATGCGCTCAAGGGTTCCGGCCTGCAGATTCGCACGCTGGACGAGGCAAAGAGCGCCGGCAAAATCGCGACAGTGACGGATTATTACAGCGAGCAGGTCCTGAAGAAGGAAGGCTTTGACAACCTCGACAGCCAGCCCAATGAGGAGGCCGCTGTTCGCAAGTTATTGGATGGCGAGGTGCAGCTATTCGTCAGCAACAATACGGTGTTACCTGCCCTGCTACGCAAGGTCGGCGCGGACATGTCGCAACTTGAGATCGTCTTTACCGTCTCCACCGACCTCGGTTATATCGTCTTCTCCCCGTCCACGTCGCCGGAACTGGTGGCGAAATGGCAGCAGGCACTGGATGCCATGAAGCGCGACGGCAGTTTTGACAGCATTTATGCAAAGTGGCTGCCGGAGGGAATTCCGCCGGGCACTCTGCAGATGATGACCGAGGAATATCCCCCCGTCACTTTCCTGCATCAAGGCCGGCCGACTGGCTTCGTCACCGACATGGTGCGCGAGATCGCCGCACGCCTGCAGTATGCGGACAACATCCGCCTGACCTCATGGAAGAACGCCTACAACATGGCGTTGCTGCATCCGAATGTGGTGCTGTTCAGCGCGGAACGCACGCCGGAGCGTGAAAATCAGTTCCAATGGGTGGGGCCGGTGGGTCAGAACCGCTCTATCCTCTACGCCAGAAAAGGCGCCGATATCAAGGTCGGCAGTCTGGATGAAGCGAAAGCATTGAAAGCCATTGCCACCACCACCGACTGGTTCACCGAGCAACACCTGAAGCGCGAAGGTTTCAGCAACCTGATCAGTTCAAAGGAGCCGACCGAGAACGTGCGCCAGTTGATGAACGGTGAAGTGCAGCTTTCCATCTTCACCGACATCACCATCCCCGAGATCGCGGCAGAGGCAGGCTACAGCATGGCCGATCTGGAACCTGTGCTGACCGTCAGCCAGACCGATTTCTACATCGCGTTTTCCAGAGACACGCCGCCGGAAATCGTAAAAAAGTGGCAAATACAGCTGGACAAGATGAAACAGGACGGCAGTTTTGAACGCATCTACCGAGACTACCTGCCCGAAGCCGAGCTGGGCGAACTGCTGAAAACGCAATAAAACATAAATTGTTTTAAGTTATCAAGAAAGAATTTTATGTTATTGAAAACAAATAGATTGATTCCAATAGTTTTGGCGTTTCTCCTGTTTGCCTGCAGCCAGGAAGATGCAGCGCAAAGCGAACCGGCTGTCACTAGCGCGCCGGAAGCCTCGCTCGATGCGCGCAGCCGCTATCTGGATGATTTGTTCGCCGATGCCCTGACCGAGCTCGAACAGGTTGCCGCCAGCCCGGCAGCGCAATCAGGCGATTGGGCCGGCATCAAGCAGCAGCTGGCAAAACTCGAAGCTGGCCGACCCGGCGCTTATTTCTATGTGCTGCCGGATGGCAATTACTATTCACTGGCGCTGGATTACACCAACCTCAATCTGAGCGACCGCGGCTATTTTCAGGGCCTTTTTGCCGGCAACCCGGTCAAGGGTTTCCCCATCTACAGCCGCTCCTCCGGCAAAAAGTCGGCGCTGGTCGCCGCTCCGGTGATGGTCGACGGCAAGGTGACAGGCGCCATCGGCGCTTCAGTCTATCTGGATGATCTGCACACCACCCTTAACCGGACTTTTGCGCTACCGTCCGACTACACCTGGTTCGTCGTCGATGCCGAAGGCAACACCATGCTGGACCGCGACAGCGACTTCATTTTCATGAATGCATTGAGCCAGGGCGGCCCCTCGCTGCAGGAGGGTGTCTCACAGGCACTGGAAACCGAAAGCGGTAGTTTGCAATACGAATCGGGCGGTGTACGCCATGCCTGGTATCAAAAGCTGCCGAACATGAATTGGTGGATGTTCATGGCAAAGGTGGAAGCGGACGCGCAGGTTACCCCGCAGCTGACACTCTCGCTGGAGCGTTTCGTTCCGGAGTTGCAAGCAGCCCTGGACCGCATCGATATCTCGATGGCCGGCAAGATCAAACAGCATGTTTTCAACCCGCAGAACGAGGATGAAATCCGAGCCTTGCTGGCGTCCATCCTCGAAGAAAACGCCAACCTGATCAATGTCGCGTTTATCGACCGGCGGGGCTTTCTGCGCCAGATCGAGCCGTCGGATTACCGCAATTTCGAGGATGCGAACATCCGTAGCCAACCGCAGGTCGCATCCATGCTAAGCGAACCTCAACCCTTGTTCAGCAAGGCTTTCAACTCGGTGGAGGGTTTTCTGGCGGTCGACATCGCTTATCCGGTCCGCGATGCGAAACAGGAGTTCGCCGGTTCGGTCAGCGCACTGATTCGCCCTGCACTACTGATCGAACCGCTACTGAAAAAGACCAGCATCCCCGAGGATTACGAACTATGGGTGATGCAGCCGGACGGCATGATCGTCTACGATCGCGATGAAGATGAAGTCGGCAGGATGCTGTTCAGCGATGCGCTGTATGCCGACTATGAAAGCCTTCTCAAGCTGGGCAAGAACATCGTGGCATCACCTTCAGGCGAAGGCAGCTATCTATTCCTTGCGCAAGGTGCGGCGGACAAGGTCATCAAAAAGGCCGTATGGCAGACCGTGCGACTGCATGGAAATGAGTGGCGCGTGATACTGACTTACAAACCGTATGAATAAGTGGGGAGCGATGAAAGCGGGAGATTGCGGCGGGTGGCGGAAGCGGTGAGATTCGAACTCACGAAGGGCGTAAACCCTTGGCAGTTTTCAAGACTGCTGCCTTCAACCACTCGGCCACGCTTCCATAATTTACTGCATTGACACAATCAGTTAGCTTGCGAACCGATTGCTTTTTCGTTGGCACTAAAGCACTGAGCTCAAGACTCAAGCCCCAAACGAAGCGCGCATTTTACCAGAACAATTTTCAGTCGTCTTGTAATTCCTGCCCGGGAAACAAAACATCGGTATAGCCGAAATTGGCCAGGTTGGTAATGCGCATGGGATAGAGTATGCCATCCAGATGGTCGCACTCATGTTGCACCACCCGCGCATGAAAGCCGCTGACCAGCCGGTCTATGGGTTTGCCGTACTGGTCAAAGCCGGTGTAATGCAGGCGCTGGTACCTGGGCACGATGCCGCGCATACCGGGCACGGACAGGCAGCCTTCCCAGCCATCTTCCATGGCTTCTCCGACAGGATTCAATACCGGGTTGATCAGCACGGTATAAGGCACTTGCTCGGCATCCGGATATCGCGGATTGGCGCCGACGCCGAAAATGACGACGCGCAGGCTGACGCCGATCTGCGGGGCAGCGATTCCGGCACCGTCCATGTGCGCCATGGTGTCCTGCATGTCCTGGATCAGGGCATGCAATTCCGCTGTGTCGAAGGCTTCAACCGGCGCGGCCTTCTGTAGCAGCACCGGGTCGCCCATGCGTAGTATGGTTCTAACTGTCATGAAGGATCACCGCCTTTTCCAGCAAGTGCCGGATGCGCAGCATGGTGCCGGTCAGTGTCACGCCGATTTCATCGTAATTGATACCATGCTTGCTTTCGCCGCGGCCCGCAGCATGATTGGCCACCGGGCAAATGGCCGCATATTCGATTTCCAGCTCACGTGCCAGAGCGGCTTCCGGCATGCCAGTCATGCCGATCATCGTGGCGCCATCTCGCTCCAGCCGGTTGACCTCTGCTGCCGTTTCCAGTCGCGGACCCTGCACCGCGGCATAGACGCCACCAACCTTCAGCGGCTCATTGGCCTGATTCGCCGCCTTGATGATGACTGAGCGCATTTTGTGACTGTAAGGTTCAGTAAAGTCAATGTGCCGCACTGGCATATCGACACTATCGAAATAGGTCTGTTTGCGGCCATGGGTGTAGTCAATCAGCTGTTCCGGCAACGCAATATCGCCCGGATTCAGTTCAGGATCGATTGAGCCTACAGTTGCCACCGCCAGTATGCATTTCACGCCTTCACTGTGCAGCGCCCAGATGTTGGCGCGGTAATTGATGGCATGCGGAGGTATCGTGTGGCCGCCGCCGTGACGTGCGAGAAAAACCACTTCATGCCCGCCAAGCTCACCGAACAGCATGGGCGCTGAAGGCTCGCCATAGGGCGTGCGGATGATTTGACGTCGAATGACATTAAGGTTGGCCAGTTGAGTGAGGCCGGTGCCACCGATAATACCGAGCATGTAATTTCCTCTGCGATTTGCCACTGCTATTTAACACGGAGATTGTAACGTAAACTCAGTCAAACGCCTTCATTCGTGCGGGTCGGAAGGTCTGATTTGTGGCATACTTAGGCCCGATATGAGTACCCAACATTCACAGGCACTGGCCCTCGCCCAGACCCACTACGAAAATTTCCCGGTCGCTTCCGCCCTGCTGCCCATGCGCCTGCGTCAACCAATCGGCATGATTTATTCATTTGCTCGGCAGGCAGATGATTTCGCCGATGAAGGCAATTTGTTGCCGGATGAAAGACTGGCGCTGCTGGATGGTTTTCGCCTGGAACTGGATCGCATACATGACAAGACCGGCCCGGAAACAGCGTTTTTTGTCAGTCTGCAGAACACCATCGACCAGCATCAACTGCCGCTGCAGCCTTTTTACGATCTGCTCGATGCATTCAGCCAGGATGTGACCAAATCACGCTACGCGGATTTTGGAGAAGTCATGGATTATTGCCGCCGTTCTGCCAATCCCATCGGTCGCCTGCTACTGCACCTTTACGGTAAGGCAACGCCACGCAACATCGGCATGTCAGACGCAATCTGTTCTTCACTGCAGATCATCAATTTCCTGCAGGACGTAGCCATCGACTACAAAAAGGATCGTATCTATTTCCCGCAGGATGAAATGCGCAAATACCGCATCGAGGAAAGCCAGATCGCTGAAGGCCGCACTGATGGCACCTGGGGTCTGTTCATGGAATTCGAGATCAAGCGTGCCCGAAACCTGCTGCAGGCAGGCGCTCCGCTTGGCTTGGTACTGCCCGGCCGTATCGGCCTGGAAATGCGCACCATCATTGCGGGCGGCGATCGCATTCTGCAAAAACTGCACAAATCACGCGGCGACATGTTCAACCGGCGCCCTGTGCTCAAGCTGTGGGATTGGGCCTATATGCTATTCAGGGCGGTAAGCAAGCGATGAATCCACAGCAATATTGCCAGGAAAAAGCTGCCGCCAGCGGTTCCAGCTTCTATTACAGCTTTCTGTTCCTGCCCAAGACCAGACGCGAAGCCATCACTGCGCTTTATGCCTTTTGCCGCGAAGTCGATGATATCGCCGATGAATGCACCGATTTTCAGGTTGCCCGCACCAAGCTCAACTGGTGGCGCGGCGAGATCGACAATCTGTACCAGGGGCAGCCGCAGCACCCGGTGACCAAGGCGCTGGCGCCGGCGGTTGCAGCCTACGACCTCAGCGCCGAGCATTTCCACGAGATCATCGACGGCATGGAGATGGACCTGGAATACAACCGCTATCAGGATTTCAAGCAGCTGCAGCTGTATTGCTACCGTGTCGCCAGCGTCGTCGGCCTGCTTTCGGCCGCGATTTTCGGCTACAGCAACCGCGACACCCTCAAATACGCGCATGACCTCGGCATGGCCTTTCAACTGACCAACATCATCCGCGACGTCGGCGAGGATGCCCGCCGCAACCGCATCTACCTGCCGCTGGATGAGCTGGCACGTTTCGGCGTGCTGGAAGAAGACATCCTGCAAGGTCGCGAATCCGAGCAGATCCAGCAACTGCTGGATTTTCAGATCGAACGGGCGGAAGGCTTTTACGACCGTGCGCTCAACGCACTGCCGGCGGAGGATCGCAAGCAGCAACGCACCGGCCTCATCATGACTGCCATCTACCGCACACTGCTGCGCGAAATCAAGGCAGACGGCGCACAGAAGGTGCTCAATGCCAGAGTCTCACTGACGCCACTGCGCAAGCTGTGGCTGGCCTGGACGACCTGGATCAAGGTTTAGCCCGGATACTCATCACAACGGCCAAAAAATGGATGTGAAGGCACATGAATGCAAGGCCGGCAGCTTACCTGACCGGAATCTCACATGACCCATGTAGCTGTCATCGGCGGTGGCTGTGCCGGGCTGGCGGCAGCCGCCAGACTGGCCGAACATCATATTCCAGTCACTCTGTTCGAAGCCGGGCGCCAGCTCGGTGGCCGTGCACGCGGCATTTCATGGCAGGGTCACACGCTGGACAATGGCCAGCATATCCTGCTCGGTGCTTATAGCGAGACCCTGAGCTTGCTCAAGCTGGCTGGTGTCGACGTGCAACAGGCTTTTTACCGCCTGCCGCTGCAACTTACCGTACAACCGGATTTTGAACTGCGCGCATGCAAAACCCTGCCCGCCCCGCTACATATCCTCGCCGGGCTGTTACAGGCCAGCGGCCTGACATGGCAGGAACGCTGGAGCGCGGTGCGTTTCATGGCCTGGATGAAGCTGAACGGCTTCCAGCTAAAACAGGATGAGTCCTTGGCAACCCTGCTGGCACGGCAAAATCAGCCGGAAAAACTCACCCAATACCTGTGGGAACCGCTTTGTCTTGCAGCGCTGAACACACCGCTGAACAAAGCCAGCGCGCAGGTGTTCCTCAATGTACTGCGCGACAGCTTTTCCAAAGCCAAGGCCGATAGCGATACGCTACTGCCCAGGCTGGACTTCTCCGCACTGATGGCCGAACCGCTGGCCGATTACATCTGCGCACAGGGCGGACAGGTCAAACGCATGCAGAATGTCGAAAATGTACGACACGACGCAGCAGGATTCGAGCTGAGGATAGCCGAAACTACCGAATCCTTCAGCCACGTGATTCTGGCGGTTCCACCCTTCCGTCTGCCGGATATCACTCAGCAGCTTCCTGAACTGGCGCCCATCCATGAGCAATGCCAGGCCCTGCAATATCAGCCGATCTGTACGGTATATCTGCAATTCGACAAGCAGTTGCAGCTACCGCAGCCAATGATTGGGCTGAGCGGCGGGCTCGGCCAATGGGTGTTCGATCGCGGCCAGCTTTATGGACAGCCTGGCTTGCTGGCTGTCGTCATCAGCGCAGAGGGTGCGCACCAGCACCTGACGCAGGATGCCCTGGCAGGTACTTTGAGCCAGGAACTGGCTGCCAGCTTCCCTGCCCTGTCGTCCACGCTGAAAAATCCGCTCTGGCACAAGGTGATTACGGAAAAACGCGCGACCTTTGCCTGTAGCGTCGATCTGCAACGCCCGCAGATGCATACTGGTATCCCCAACCTTTACCTTGCCGGCGACTATGTGGCGGGCGATTACCCGGCTACCATCGAAGGTGCTGCCAGAAGCGGTGCTGCAGCGGCACGAGCCATTATTCAAAATAGTTAGTGAGAGATTTGCATGCCATACACAGCATTCAAAAAACATGAGACGGCAGCTGACAGCCTGAAAGACCGCGTGATTCTGGTCACCGGTGCCGGCCAGGGGCTGGGCCGTTCGGCAGCGCTGGCCTTCGCACAGCAAGGTGCCACGGTGATACTGGCCGGACGCAAACAGAACAAGCTGGAAGCGGTCTATGACGAGATGCTGGCTACCGGACTGCCGGAGCCGCTGATCTTTCCGCTGGACCTGGAAAAAGCCACGGAAGACGATTACAAGGCCATGGCCGAGGGCATCTATCAGCAGTTGGGGCGCTTGGACGGCATCCTGCACAACGCCGCGCATTTCGGCCGGCTTGGCCCGCTGGATATCAATACCAGCAAGGAATTCGAGCGCATGTTCAAGGTCAACGTCATCGCGCCCTTCGCATTGACCAAAGCCTGTCTGCCGCTACTTAAAATGTCGGAGGATGCTTCAGTCGTCTTTGTATCCAGCTCTGCCGGCCATGAGGCCGCTGCCTATTGGGGTGCGCATGGCGTCAGCAAGAAGGCATTGGAACATCTGATGCAAACCTGGTCGCTGGAATTGCAGCAATTTCCGCAGATCAGGCTCAATGCCGTGATTCCCGGTGCTATCCAGTCACCGCAACGCAAGAAGAGTCATCCGGGTGAGGTGCATGCAGAGCTGCCAACCGCGGACAGCCTGATGGAATATTATGTCTACCTGATGGGGCCGGACAGCAGGAATGAACGCGGCCAGGTGTTCGGCCAGTAATTTCAGAGTTTCCCTAGATATTGCGCAGGTGGTTCAGCGCCTGTTCCAGGCGCTCCACTCCCAGCACTTCAAGACCCTTGATCGCCTGTTTCGGCGCATTGGCCTTGGGTACGATGGCTTTGGTAAATCCCAGCTTGGCGGCTTCTTTCAGTCGCTCTTGACCACGTTGCACCGGCCGCACTTCACCGGCCAATCCAACTTCACCAAATACAATAAGTTTATTATCCAGTGGTTTGTTTTTTAAAGAAGAAACGATAGAACAAAGTACGACCAAATCGACTGCCGGCTCACTGATCTTGACCCCGCCAACGGCATTGACGAAGACATCCTGATCGAAACAGGCGACGCCTGCATGCCGATGCAGCACAGCCAGCAACATCGCCAACCGGTTCTGCTCCAGACCGACACACAAACGCTTGGGATTGGGCGCATGCGCTTCATCAACCAAGGCCTGCACCTCGACCAACAAAGGCCTGGTGCCTTCCTGAGTCACCGTAATGCAGGAACCAGCCACCTGCTCCGCATGATGCGACAGAAACAGCGCGGAAGGATTGCTGACCTCGCGCAAACCCTTTTCCGTCATGGCGAATACGCCGAGCTCGTTGACAGCGCCGAAACGGTTCTTGAAGGCGCGAATCAGGCGGAAGCTGGAATTGGGGTCGCCTTCGAAATACAACACGGTATCGACGATGTGTTCCAGCACACGCGGGCCTGCCAGCGAACCCTCCTTGGTGACATGGCCAACCAGGATGACGGTAATGCCCAGTTGTTTGGCGGCGCGGGTGAGTTGCGCAGAACACTCGCGCACCTGCGCGACCGAACCCGGGGCCGACTGCAAGGCCTCTGAATAGACCGTCTGAATCGAATCGATGACTGCGATCTCCGGCTTGTGACTTTGCAGGGTCGCCAGAATCTTTTCCAGCTGGATCTCGGCCAGCAAGTCGATCGGGCTGGCATCCAGTCCCAGACGCTTGGCGCGCATGGCGATCTGCTGGGCGGATTCCTCGCCGCTGACGTAGAGTGCTTTTCTCTGCGTGCCGACATGACACAGCGCTTGCAAGAGCAAGGTGGATTTGCCGATACCGGGATCGCCGCCAATCAGCACCACACCGCCCGGCACCAACCCGCCGCCCAGCACACGGTCGAACTCGCTGATACCGGAAGGTTGACGCGGAATCTCTGCCGCTTCGACATCGGCCAGCTTCTGCAAGCCTGCGGTTTGGGCCAAAGCCGCATAGCGGTTTGCCGTCGGAGTTTCGGCAATGGTTTCCACCAGCGTGTTCCAGGCATTGCAACTGGGACATTGCCCCTGCCACTTGGGCGATTGACCGCCACATTCAGTGCAGCTGTAGATCGTCTTTGCCTTAGCCATGCTTGATCACCCTCACCGGCACACGGGGTGACAGCGCGCATAGCAGCTCATAGCCTATGGTGCCGGCTTTCTCCGCCACCGTATCGACCGGCAGCTGCGCACCCCATAGCTCGACCGGGCTACCGACACCTGAACCCGGTATATCAGTCAGGTCGACGAACAGCATATCCATGGAGACCCGTCCGATGGTCTGCGTCAACTGGCCAGCCACCATCACCGGCGTGCCATTCGGCGCATGGCGTGGATAGCCGTCGGCATAGCCGCAGGCAACAATTCCGACGCGGGTGTTCCTGGCCGCCGTAAAACGGTTGCCGTAACCGACGCTCTCGCCCGGCCGGATATCTTGCACTGCAATGATTGCGCTACTGAGTGTCATCGCCGGACGCAATTGATAGGACTGCGCCGGAGTACCGGCGACTGCGCTGGCGCCATACAGCATGATGCCGGAGCGGATCCAGTCGGCGTGGGTTTCCGGGTGGCGGAATATGGCGGCAGAATTGGCCAGCGAAACCGGATAGCTCAGCCCCTGCGTTGCCTGATGGAACAGTTTCAAAGGCTCATCCACACCCGGGTGCTCATCCGCTGTTGCGAAGTGCGTCATCAGGGTGATCTGCGCTACATTCGCACAGCCAGCCAGCCGTGTTACGGCTTGCGCATAGTGTTCCGGCCTGAAGCCGAGCCTGTTCATGCCATTGTTCATCTTGGCAAAGACCTCTACCGGCCGCTCCAGCACAGCATTTTCCAGCATGGCGATCTGTTCGTTGTGGTGGACGACGACGCTGATGCCGGCACGAGCGACTTCCCTTAGCTCATCCGCCTGAAAAACGCCTTCCAGCATGAGTATGGTCTGCTTGAAACCGGCGTCCCGCAGAAAAACGGCCTCTTCCAAACCAAGAACCGCAAATCCTTCGGCCTCTGCCAGTCCCTGGGCAGCGGCCAGCAGGCCGTGACCATAGCCATTGGCCTTGACCACCGCCATCACTTTGGATTGCGGTGCCAGTGACCTTACGATACTCAAGTTATGACGAAACGCGCCCTGGTCGATGCTGGCGTAAATGGGACGCATAGGCTTAATAGGCATCCGAGGATGTGAAATTTTCGAAACGCGTATGCTCGCCAATGAAAGTCAGTCTGACCCGGCCGATCGGACCGTTACGCTGCTTGGCAACGATAATCTCGGCGGTGCCCTTGTCAGGCGAATCCGGGTTATAGACCTGGTCACGATAGATAAAAAGAATCAGGTCGGCATCCTGCTCGATCGCGCCGGACTCACGCAGGTCGGACATCACCGGACGCTTGTCCGGCCGCTGCTCAAGACTGCGATTGAGCTGGGACAGCGCTATCACCGGCACATCCAGTTCCTTGGCCAGCGATTTGAGCGAGCGGGAGATTTCGGAGATCTCGGTCGCGCGGTTCTCGCTCTGGCGGCCGGTAGAACCGGACATCAACTGCAAGTAGTCGATGACGATCAGGCCCAGCTTGCCGGTCTGGCGATGCAGGCGTCTGGCGCGTGCACGTACGTCAAAGGAGTTGAGGCCGGCGCCTTCGTCAATGAAGATCGGCGCTTCATTGAGGCGGCCAAGCGCCGTAGTCAACCTGACCCAGTCCTCGTCCTCAAGCCGACCGGTACGCATGCGATGCTGGTCCAGACGACCGACCGAACCGATCATGCGGGTCGCCAGCTGGGTTGCACCCATTTCCATGGAAAAGACGGCAACCGGCAGCCCGGTATCGAGCGCGACGTTCTCGGCAATATTGATGGAGAACGCGGTTTTACCCATAGAAGGCCGACCGGCGACAATGATCAGGTCGCCGGGCTGCAAACCTGAAGTCATTGAGTCCAGATCGGTGTAACCGGTAGGGATACCGGTAACTTCGCTCTGGTTATCACGCTGGAACAGTTGGTCGATGCGGTCTGCAACCTGCGGCAGCAATACCTTGATGTCGAGGAAGCCCTCACCGCTGCGCTTGCCACCCTCGGCGATCTGGAAGATTCTGGACTCTGCCTCGTCCAGTAGTTGCTGTGCGTCACGGCCTTGCGGGTTATAGGCGCTCTCGGCTATGCCGGAACCTACTTCCACCAGCTTGCGCATGACCGCCCGCTCGCGGACAATCTCTGCATAGCGGCGTATATTCGCAGCACTGGGGGTGTTCTGTGCCAGAGCACCCAGATAAGCCAGGCCGCCGACGGCAGACAGTTCGGCTGCATTGTCGAGCGACTCGGCGACCGTGACGATATCCGCCGGTTTGTTATGTTCGATGAGTTTGGCGATATGTTCGAATATCAGCCGATGGTCATGCCGGTAAAAATCGCCGGAACTGAGAATGTCAGCGACTTTATCCAGCGCTTCATTCTCGAGTAGCAAGCCGCCCAGCACCGATTGCTCGGCCTCGACGGAATGCGGAGGAAGTTTTAGAGATTCAAGTGTATCGTCAGCCATAGCGGTGAATTATAGCCCAATAAAAAAGGCTGCCTAAGCAGCCTTTTTTATTTATTTCTGTTGCATTACTTAAGCAGTTTCGCCCAGTACAGAAACCGTGATTTCCACAACCACATCATGGTGCAGCGCAATGCTGACCGGATGGTCGCCCACGGTCTTCAATGGACCTTCAGGCATGCGGATCTCAGACTTGCTGACTTCAAAACCTTGTGCATTCAGGGCTTCAGCGATGTCGCCATTGGTGACAGAACCAAACAAACGGCCATCAACGCCAGCTTTCTGAGTCACTTGCAACATGTAACCTGCCAGCTTTTCGCCACGTGCCTTGGCAGCGTCCAGCAGTGCAGCTTGTTGTTTTTCCAGCTCGACACGACGTGCTTCGAACTCAGCCTTGTTGGCTTCGGTTGCACGCTTGGCCTTGCCTTGCGGGATCAGGAAATTGCGACCGTAGCCATCCTTGACCTTGACCACATCACCCAGGTTGCCGAGGTTGGCGACTTTTTCCAATAAGATAACTTGCATGATCGTCTCCTCTTAGTGCTTGTCAGTGTATGGAAGTAAGGCGAGGAAACGCGCACGCTTGACAGCTGCAGTCAGCTGGCGTTGGTACTTGGCTTTGGTGCCAGTAATGCGTGCCGGAATGATCTTGCCATTCTCGGTGATGAAATCCTTCAACAGATCCACATCCTTGTAATCGACTTCCTTGATGCCCTCTGCAGAAAAACGGCAGTAGCGGCGGCGTTTGAACATATCACGTGCCATGTTAGTAATCCTTTAAATAATCTCTAATGCATTTAAATGTAATACCAGTTGTGTGCTTTTCAGGCTTCGTTTTGCGATGAAGCCGGCCAGTTTAACCTGGCTGGTCAGCTGAATGCCCTGTGCCTGTTTGGCGATATCACCTATCGCGACTACAGCCATCTCGCATTCAACCTTGCGCCTGATTCCAGCTTCTATCTGTTCTGAAACATGGCGCACTGCAAAACTCAACAACGGCAAACCTGCTGGTGTGTAGCGAAGCGGCTCGATTTGCACGACTTCACCACTCAAAACCAGCTTATTCAATTAAGCTGAAGCTTCCTCTGCTGCTGGAGCTTCTTTTGCTGCGTCCTTGCTCAGCACTGACTTCGACTTTTCTTCCTTCATCATCGGGGAAGGTTCAGTCACGGCAGTCTTGGTTGCCATGGTCAGGTGACGCAGAACGGCGTCATTGAATTTGAATGCCAGTTCAAGCTCATCCAGCACAGCCTGATTACATTCAATGTTCATGAGCACGTAATGTGCCTTGTGGATTTTCTGGATCGGGTAAGCCAGTTGACGACGGCCCCAGTCTTCGAGACGGTGCATGGTGCCACCGTTGGAAGTCACCAGGGTGCGATAACGCTCGATCATCGCCGGTACTTGTTCGCTTTGATCCGGGTGGACGATAAAGACCACTTCATAATGTCGCATACATTCTCCTTTTGGATTGGCAGGCTCTCATCTATGCGCAATGATGAGCCAAGGTTGAAAAGTCCGCGATTATATGCGATTTCTGCAGTAAAGACCAGTCAAATCAGGACATTTCCTTCATCATGCCACGCACGGACTATCCGGCAAACCACTGTCGTGCCATATGGATGGTAAGAAAACCCAATATCGTCATCAACAAGGACCCGAGCAAATGACTGAGGATGTGCGCGGAAGCCCAGCCGTACTGTGCACGTGACAACAGGTCCACAGCTTCGGCTGAGAACGTGGAGAACGTTGTCAGACCACCGAGGAAACCAGTCGTAATGAGCAGGCGTACTTCAGGCGAAATGCTGTGCTCTCCCGACAACACTGCCATGGCGACGCCGATCAGGTAGCCGCCAATCAGATTGACCGCCAGAGTTCCCAGCGGAATGGAAGGATGCGCCGCATTCAGCAGCATGCCCAAGCCCCATCGAAGCCAGGCCCCCGTCGCCGCGCCCACACCTACTGCAACAAAACTGCTGATTCCCATAACATCCCCTCGATTTGCCCGGCCCGGCTTGATTCACCCATGGCACCTCAGTATCATGAGGTGCGGCCTTTAAATAATTAAAAGCGACATCAAAAATGACAATCAGGGTATCAGGCCGCATCGCTTACATACAACAATAACAGTCCAACAATCGTCCTTATCAGTCGGGTATTTTATCAGTGCGTATCCTGTTCGTAACTTCCGAAGCCTACCCTCTCATTAAAACGGGCGGCCTCGCTGATGTCAGCGGCTCGTTGCCAGCCGCATTACAAGATCTTGGTGCAGATATCCGCATTCTGCTCCCCGGTTACCCGCAAGTGCTGGAAAAGGCCAGAAATCTGCAGCATCTTGCACATTTCGACCATCTGCCACTGATCGGTTCAGCCAATCTTCTGATCGGCAACATGCCCGACACCAACATGCCAGTCATGGTGATCGATTGCCCCGGCCTGTATCACCGAGCAGGCGGGCCTTACTCCGATGCCAGCGGGCGTGAATGGGAAGACAATGCACTGCGATTCGGCATACTGTCACGTATAGCCGCCCTGCTTGCCTGTAGTAATAGCCCGGTCGCAGACTGGCGCCCCGATATCGTGCATTGCAACGACTGGCAAAGCGGACTGACCCCGGCCTACATGCACTACATGCCGAACGCGTCACCGGCAAAATCCGTCATCAGCGTGCACAACCTGGCGTTTCAGGGCTGCTTTCCGGCGGAATGGGTCGAGCGCCTGTGGCTACCGGCTGAAAGCTACCAGATACATGGTGTCGAGTATCACCATCAAATCTCCTTCCTCAAGGCCGGCCTCTATTATGCCGACGCCATCAGCACGGTCAGTCCGACCTATGCGCGCGAAATCCGCACCAGCGAGTTCGGCTTCGGCATGGAAGGCCTGCTGGCAAGCCGTCAGCACGATTTGCAGGGCATACTCAACGGCATCGACATCCAGGAATGGAATCCTGCCACCGATCCCTATCTTGCAAAGAATTACGACGTTAATCAACTACAGGGCAAAAAAGAAGTAAAAGCTGCCTTGCAGGCGCAATTGGGGCTCAGGATGTCTGCCGAGACTCCTCTGCTTGGTGTGGTCAGTCGCCTCACACACCAGAAGGGGCTGGACATGTTTCTCTCCATCGCAGAACGCATGGTGCAGAGCGGTTGCCAGATCGCACTATTGGGTAGCGGCGAACCTCACATGGAGCAAGGATACAGCCATCTGGCACACACTTACCCCGAACAGGTCAACGTCACCATAGGCTATAACGAGCCGCTGTCGCATCAGATCATGGCGGGTGCGGACATTTTCATCATGCCATCCCGTTTCGAACCCTGCGGCCTCAATCAGATGTACGGCCTGCGTTATGGTACGCCCCCGGTCGTCACGCATACCGGTGGCCTGGCGGATTCGGTCACGGACACTCATGAGGAAACATTACAGAGCGGCAAGGCCAATGGTTTCGTCATGCCGGCCACGGATGCCATCCAGTTGTTGCTAACCATAGAGAGAGCACTCCACTACTATCACAATGAGACAATCTGGCCACAGATTCAGCGTAACGGCATGGCGCTTGATCTCGGTTGGCGACATAGCGCCCAAGCCTATATGGAGCTCTACCAGCGGGTATGGCATCAAACCGAGCTGCCTTCGCGTGATGAGCTGCTTGAGCAGCCATATTAACGGTGAAGACCTTCACGATCTTAGCAGCCGATTTGACGGACATGACCCCTGCGGTTATGGCGTCAAGGTCGCGATGCAGGAGCGGTCACTTGACGGACATGACCCCTGCGGTTATGTCATCGCCGCAACCAACAAAAAAGCCCGCATCGATAAAATGCGGGCTTTTTCATATTTCTGTCACATACACAGGGTAAATTACGCCTCGGCTTAAGTACGGATTCTGGCATGCTTAATGCTTATTCATAAGCGAGCTTCTCCTAAGCTTTGCTTCTCCTCCCTTCGGGTGCGCTTGTCGCACCCTCTTTTTTTGTCCGCGCAGGCAAACCAGCAACTCAATCCAGCTTGATGAAATGCTCCCGGTAGTACTTAAGCTCTTCAATTGATTCATAAATATCCGCCAGTGCCTCATGCTTGCTGGCCTTCTTGAAGCCATTGTAAATCGCCGGCTTCCAGCGTCTGGACAACTCCTTGAATACGCTGACATCCAGGTTCCGGTAATGAAAGTATGCCTCCAGATCAGGCATGTAGCGCGCCATAAAGCGGCGGTCCTGACAGATGGAATTGCCGCACATGGGTGACTTGCCGGCCGGCACGTGGGCCTTGAGAAATTCAAGCATCTGTGCGGTAGCGCCCGCCTCATCCAGCTTAGATGCCTTGACCTTCTCGATCAGGCCGGAACGACCGTGGGTTCCCTTGTTCCATGCATCCATTCCGTCCAGTACTGCATCAGATTGGTGCACAACCAGCACCGGCGACTCAGCCAACACATTGAGTTCCGCATCCGTCACTACAGCAGCGACTTCCAGTATGCGATCGTTTTCAGGTGATAACCCGCTCATTTCCATATCCAGCCAGATCAGGTTGTCGTTATTCGATGCCATCATGATTTCCATTAAAATTGTGTGATATACCGCGATTGGTGAACCTTCCACCAGACGAAGCTTCTATAATGCTATTAGTTTAACTGAAAACCTCCGGACCATGGCTTCTACCCTTACCACTGTATTTGTTGCATTGCTTGTCATCACAACATTCACCCGTATCTGGCTGGGTCGCCGCCATGTCAGCTACATCCAGTCACACCGCGAGCAGGTGCCTTCAGCTTTCGCCGGCAACATCAGCCTTGATGCACACCAGAAAGCGGCTGACTACACATCCGCCAAGACCCGCCTGGTCATCGCTGAGAGCATCGCGCAGGCTATCCTGCTTGCACTGCTGACCATTGGTGGCGGACTCATGTTGATCGACGAGGCCTGGCGCAACATGATTACCGAAAGCGAGATCATTCGCGGTGCTCTGGTCATCCTCAGCGCATTCCTGGTTAGCGCTCTGCTTGAGTTGCCTTTCGACTACTACAAGACCTTTGTCATTGACCAAAAATTCGGCTTCAACAAAATGACCCCTGCCATGTTCTTCAGTGACATGGTCAAACACAGCCTGGTAGGCCTGCTGCTCGGCGCACCGATACTGTTTGCCGCTTTGGCATTAATGCAAAGTTCCGGCGACTACTGGTGGCTTTACCTCTGGGTAGTATGGAGCGTATTCAACCTGCTGATGCTGGCCGTCTACCCGACATTCATCGCCCCATTATTCAACAAATTTTCACCTTTGGCTGATGAACCGCTGAAAAAGCGCATCGAAGCACTGCTGACCAAGTGCGGCTTCAAATCCCAGGGCCTGTTTGTCATGGACGGTTCTACCCGCAGCAGCCACGGCAACGCGTATTTCACCGGCTTCGGTTCCAGCAAGCGCGTGGTGTTCTTCGATACCCTGCTCGACCGTCTGGACGGCAACGAGATCGAAGCGGTACTGGCACACGAACTCGGCCACTTCAAGCATCACCATGTCATCAAGCGCATCGTGCTGATGTTCGTCGTCAGCTTCCTCGGCCTTGCCCTGCTCGGCTGGCTCAAGAATCAGGGCTGGTTCTATGAGGGTCTTGGCATCACTCTGCCTAGCGATTACATGGCCCTGCTGCTGTTCCTGCTCGCGAGTCCGGTCTTCTTATTCCTGTTGCGCCCACTACTGGCCAGCTATTCACGCAAGAACGAATTCGAGGCGGATGAATATGCGGCCAGGAATGCCGAAGCGAAACATCTGGTCGAGGCGCTGGTGAAACTCTATCGCGACAATGCTTCGACACTGACGCCAGATCCGCTGCATTCCGCATTCTACGATTCACATCCGCCAGCCAGTATCCGTATTTCGAAATTGGCCAAATTCACCGGATAGCGAAAGGAAACCTGCCATGTCGAGATTACTGCTGTCCTTCAGTCTGATTCTTTTATCCTTCACGGCAGGTGCCGAACCCTTTGCCGAAGGTGACTTCAATATCGGCAAAGGCATGGTCGAGAAACATTGCATCGCCTGCCATGCCGAACGCTTCGGCGGTGACGGTTCCGCCATCTATACACGCGAAAATCGCATGGTTAAAAGCTCGCGTGGCCTGCTGGCACAGATCCGCAACTGCAACACCATGCTCGACCTGAAATGGTTCGAGGATGAAGAACTGCATGTGGCGAATTATCTGAACAAGACCTACTACAAGTTTGAAAAATAATTGAGCGAGACTCTGCAAGGCATCGTCACTGCCGCCTACGGCAAACGCTACGGCGTGGAACTGGAGGATGGCCGGCAGATCAGCTGCGTCACACGCGGCAAGAAAAACGACCTGGCCTGCGGCGATGTCGTGCAGGTCAAGCTCACGGACAGCCATGAGGGCGTGGTCGAAAGTTTCAATCCCCGCAGTAGCCTGCTCTACCGCAGCAATGCCTACAAAACCAAACTGCTGGCGGCCAACGTCACCCAGGTCGTCATCGTGCTGGCCACGCAACCCAGCTTCTACGAAGCGCTGCTCAATCGCTGCCTGATCGCGGCTGAAGCCGCCGGAATCGGCGTACTGATCGTGCTGAACAAATGCGATCTGGCCAAGAATGACGATGCCATGCAAGCCCTGAAGCTCTATCAGGGGCTCGGTTACCAGGTGCAGCCGCTCTCTGCCAAGCAGGACATCGAGCCGCTGAAACAATGGCTCAAGGGCCATACCAGCGTATTGGTCGGACAATCCGGCATGGGGAAATCGACCATAGTCAATGCGCTATTGCCTGACCTGCAGGTAAGGACGCAGGAAGTCTCCACCGTGCTAGACAGCGGCAAGCACACGACAACCGCCGCCCATCTTTATCATCTGGATGAAAACAGCCATCTGATCGACTCTCCCGGTTTACAGGAGTTCGGTTTGCACCACCTGAGTGTCGATCAACTGGAAAGGGCATTCATCGAGTTCAGGCCGTATCTGGGCAAATGCCGCTTCAACAATTGCAGGCATCTGAAAGAACCGGATTGTGCCGTGATCCAAGCGACAGAGTCTGGACAGATCGCCCCACTGAGATTAGCCTGTTATCAGGACTTGTTTGGTGAAATTGGCTCATGAGCACAGCACTGATCTCACATCCGGATACCCTGTTACACGTAATGGATGGCTCCCATCCGGAATCACCGGCACGCATCACGACTATCCACAATGCATTAAAGACTGCCGGCATCGACCGGCAACTCAAGCATTACGAGGCACCTGCAGCCACTGATCAGCAACTCACACGCGTCCACAGCAAGGCCTATGTCGAGCAGATCCGGCACCTGTCGCCGAAGGCAGGCCTGGTCAGACTGGACGCCGACACCGCCATGGGTCCGATGTCATTATCGGCAGCCCTGCATGCCAGCGGCGCCAATATCCTGGCAACGGATCTGGTCATGAGCGGCAAGATGAAGAATGCCTTCTGCTGCATCCGCCCGCCCGGCCATCATGCGCACAAGGCCAGAGCCGCTGGATTCTGCATCTTCAATCATGTCGCAGTGGGTGTTGCGCATGCCCTGGAGCAGCACAAAATCGAGCGCGTGGCTGTCATCGACTTCGATGTGCACCATGGCGATGGTACGGAGGATATCTTCAAGGAAGATCCACGTGTCATGCTCTGCTCCACCTTTCAGCACCCCTTCTATCCGGGAACCGGTGCAAGCAGCAGGACAGATCACATGATCAATGTACCGCTCAAGGCAGGCACCGATGGACAGGGTTTCCGTCAGGCAGTGACGGCGGAATTCGCGCCGGCACTGGAACGCTTCAAGCCGCAGTTCATTTTCATCTCGGCCGGTTTTGATGCCCACGCGGAAGACCCGCTGGCGCAACTAGGGCTACTCAGGGAAGACTATGTCTGGATGACTGAATTCGTCATGGATATCGCCGCCCGTCATGCCAGCGGCCGAATCGTCTCATCGCTTGAAGGCGGCTACCACCTGCCGGCGCTGGCAGAAAGCGCTACCGCGCATATCAGGGCGATGGCAAATCTATAGCAGATTTCAAGTGATTCCGGCTTGCATCGCCCTCTTCCGGCGCTACTGATATAATCCATCCCCATGCAAATCACCACACGCCTCGAATTTGATGCCGGCCATCGCATCCCCTGCCACAAAAGCCAGTGCAGGAACCTGCACGGCCATCGTTACGCGATTGAAATTACACTCTCCGGGGATATCATCCAGCGAGAAGATACTTCGGACAACGGCATGGTGATGGATTTTTCCGACGTCAAGGCCATCGCACGGCGTGCTGTGGTCGATGTCTGGGATCATGCCTTCCTGGTCTACAAGAACGACAGCGTCGTTCTGGATTTCCTCAAGAGCCTGCCGGACCACAAGACGGTCATCATGAACAGCGTTCCGACAGCCGAGAACATGGCGGCCGAGGCGTTCCGCATCCTGAAGTCGGAATATCAGGACGCCTACGGCAACCATCTGAAGCTGGAACGTGTGCGCTTGTATGAAACGCCTAATAGCTGGGCTGATGCACTAAGCTGAATCTTTCAGCACTGAACCCTTTAGCCCCGGCAAAGCAAAACCCGAATCACTCCTATCCACGCCAAACGCATTTGCCGGACTTTTCCAGTGCGGCAAGATATTCCTCATGCGCGCTTATCTCTTCGGCACCAGCCTCAATCACCGGCAACGACTTGCCTGATGCTGCGGCATTGAATTCCATGCCGGACTCAACATCATCCAGCAAGTCCATCATCAGCGTCTCCTGACCGCGGGTCATCGCCATATAGACGTCAGCCAGCAACTCGGCATCCAGCAGAGCACCATGCAGGGTCCGCTTGGAGTTATCTATACCGAAGTGGCGACACAGTGCATCCAGATTGTTACGCTGCCCCGGACGGCTATCCTTGGCCATCTTCAGTGTATCTATCACACTGTTACAGACAGATTCGAGATCGGGCCTGTCGATTCTGCCCAATTCTGCATTAAGAAAGCCCACGTCGAACGGTGCATTGTGAATGATCAGTTCCGCATCGGCGACGAACTGCAGAAAATCATCAGCCACATCAGAAAATCGCGGCTTGTCCTGCAGAAACTCCAGCGTAATGCCATGTACTTCCTGCGCACCCTGGTCGATCTCGCGATCCGGGTTCAGGTAAACGTGAAAGTGATTCTTGGTCAATCGGCGATTGATGGCCTCGACTGCGGCAATTTCGATGATACGGTGCCCCTGAGAAGGTGACAGGCCGGTCGTTTCAGTATCGAGAAAAATCTGTCTCATCGTGCTTTCCTGTTCATGCTTTCCTATTATTGACCATCCTGTTATTGCTTGCCATTCATGAAAGGCTCCGCCCCTCTATTCGCCAGGGCGTCGGCGCGCTCGTTGCCGGCATGCCCCGCATGTCCCTTGACCCAGACCCATTCGATATCATGCAACTGCACCAGTTTGTCCAGATGCTTCCACAGGTCATCGTTCTTGACCGGCTTCTTGTCGCTGGTTTTCCAGCCTCGCTGCTTCCAGCCATGAATCCACTCGGTCATACCCTTCTGCACGTAAACAGAATCCGTATAAATCCTGACCTGACAGGCACGTTTCAGTGCTTCCAGCGCCTTGATCACGGCCATCATCTCCATACGGTTATTGGTCGTCAGTGGCTCACCGCCACATAATTCGGTCTCGTGATCCCCATAGGCCAGCCACGCTCCCCATCCGCCGGGGCCAGGATTACCCTTGCAGGCACCGTCGGTATGTATCTCCACAATATCCTTGCTCACTTGCTTACTGTTTACCTTTCTGTTTATTGTGTTGTGTCGGTTGCGTGCGTGTAGGCGCCACCACCAAGTTCTTCAAACGATTTTGCTGACGTCCGGGCCGCCGTATCACCCGCATGCCGAGGACGCGCTTTCTGGCCACGATGAAATAAATGCCGCCTACCACCGGCCACCAGCGGTTGCCAATCCTGTCCATGAACTGGCAGCGCTTGAGCCAGGTCGGATTGCTGAATGGCAATTTGTAACAGGCCATTTTCACTTCCACGATTTCAAGGTCCAGCAACTCGAGCCAATCCCGGATTCTGGGCAAGGAGAAAAAAGTGCCCTGCCAGGGATAGCCTTTACGTCCGGCCGCCATGCGCTTCAAACCCCAGGCGCTGAATGGATTGAAACCGCTGATAATGATGTGGCCTTCAGGGACCAGCACCCTCCCGGCTTCGCGCAAGGTCTGATGTGGATCGTCGCTGAACTCCAGCATATGCGGCAGCAACAAAAGATCGATACTACTGGTCTGAAACGGCAGTTGCATCGACTGACACCGAACTACGCCAGCAGCGACATCTGCCCTCAGCGAGAACGGCATGCGGGAACTCTGCAGCAAATCCATCTGCAACATGCCGAGCTGTACTGCATTGAAGCCGAAGATATCGGTCACCGCCGCATCATAAAGCGCCTGCTCTTTAAGCTGCAGATAGGCACCGAGCGGCGATGTCAGCCAGGATTGCTGATCATGAAACAAGAGACAACCCCATTTTATGGACACGAAGCAATGCGAAGACTGTTATATTTGATGCCATGTTAGAGATTCTACCAATCCCGGCATTCAAGGATAACTATATTTGGTTAATTAATGACGGCAGGCATGCTGTGGTCGTTGATCCCGGCGACGCCGGCCCGGTGATTCGGCAGCTTGAACAAACCGGGCTCACACTTGAAGCCATCCTCATAACGCATCATTGTCATGACCATATCGACGGCGTTGTCGAACTGATCTCGAAATATCCGGCCCCAGTCTATGCCCCGGCCAAGGAATCTTACGATTTTCCCCATATCCCGGTAGCTGATGGCGAACTGATTACACTCACAGAAACCGGCCTGAAACTTACCGTGATGGAGCTTCCAGGCCATACACTGGGTCACATCGCCTATTTCGATTACCCTTTTCTGTTTTGTGGTGACACCTTGTTCTCCTGCGGCTGTGGCCGATTGCATGAAGGTACAGCCGAACAGATGTACCAATCCCTGCAGCGGCTGGCTCAGCTACCGGCAGATACCCGGGTTTATTGCGCGCATGAATACACCCTGAACAATCTGGCATTTGCCCTGGAACTGGAACCGGGCAACATGGCACTGCACAAGCGCCAGCAGGAAGTCATCAAGCTACGAACAGCAGGACTGCCCAGCCTGCCGACGACCATCGGCCTGGAGCTGGCGACCAACCCCTTCCTGCGCAGCGACAGCACAACCATCAAACTGTCGCTCAATCTGGAGAAAAACACAGCGCCAGTCGAAGTTTTCCGAATATTACGGGAAATGAAAAATGATTATTAATCATTATGTTATGTACAATTTAAAACAAAATGCTTTTGCTTGACGCTTATGCATGCATTTCGTTACCATCTACCAGACTTTTAATTGACCGACACTGCCACATGCCAGCCAAGCTGCTACTGATTTCAGCCACCTTTTTTCTTGCAGCCGCACCAAGCTTTGCGGCAACAGAACTTCATGTGGACGAGCCGGCAGCAACCATCACCGACACACAGGAACAGGTCACCAATGCAGCAGGCATCGTGCTGGAATTCGAGCCATTGATGCAATTCGAGGAAGAGGACATCTGGCAGCGTATCACGGAGGGTTTCCAGCTGGCAGCGTTCGATTCCCCACTGACGCAAAAGCACGAAACCTGGTACGCCTCACGCCCGGACTATATGCAGCGCATGATTGCGCGTAGCGAGCGTTATCTGCATTTCATCGTCGAAGAAGTGGAAAAACGCAACATGCCCGGCGAAATCGCCTTGTTGCCGATGATAGAAAGCGGGTTCAATCCCCAAGCGCTGTCACGCAGCCGTGCAGCCGGCATCTGGCAATTCATGCCGGTGACGGGCAAGCATTTCGGGCTGGAACAGAACTGGTGGGCCGATCATCGCAAAAATGTCACGGCAGCTACACATGCAGCACTGGACTATCTGCAAAAACTGCACCTGATGTTCGGTAGCTGGGATCTGGCACTGGCAGCCTACAACGCTGGCGAAGGCACGGTCAGACGCGCGATGGAGAAGAACCGTGCGCAAGGACTGCCAACTGACTATGCCAACTTGGCATTATCGGAAGAGACCAGAAACTACGTGCCAAAACTGCAGGCCATGAAAAATCTCATCAGCGACCCGGAACGTTACGGCCTGACAATCGAAAGCATCCCCAACGAACCCTATTTCACCAAAGTTTCCGCACCACAACAGATCGACACGGAACTGGCCGCCAGCCTGGCAGGCATCCCGCATGAAGAGTTCATCGCACTCAACCCCGAACATAACCGTCCCGTGATTACAGCCAAAGCCGGCAATAACCATGAAATCCTGCTGCCGGTCGAAGCCGCAGACATCTTCCTCAGCAATCTTTCCAGCTACGAGCAACCCCTCGTCACCTGGCAGACCTATCATGCGAAACGGGGAGAGAAAGTCGACAAGATCGCACAAAAATTCGGCATCAGTACCGCTGAATTCCGTAGCGTCAACAGCCTGCCCGGCAGCAAGGCATTAGCGGAAAACAGACTGGTTCTTGTTCCGGCAAAGCACACAAGCCAGGACCAACCCTCTGCACTGGATAAAAACCGGATTGAATTGCTGAATGCCAGCCACCATACGGAACTCAATGCCAAACAGGCTATCAGACACGAGGTTGCAGCGAACGAAACCCTGTATGCGATTGCCTTGCGCTATGGCGTCACCGTCAAGCAGATCATGCAGAGCAATCAGTTAAAAAACAGTCGGCTGAAGATCGGGCAGGTACTGGTGATTCCGGCAGGTGGCAGGACATCGATACAGAAGCAGGCTGCGAACAAAGACCAAACACTCATAGCATTGGCGAACCATTGAACAATCGCAATCCAACTTACCTGTCATCAGTAAATGTTTTTTTGTCTGTTCATGCTGAAATAGTCACAGACAATCGTCACGTTACCTTCTAAGTAAGCGCCAGATCATGCCGTTCAATCGTTTGTTTTACCTTGCCATCTTCAGCCTGCTTGCGGGATGTGGTGAGCCGCAACAAAGTGCGAACGTCGATTATGAGCAAGTCTATCCAGCCGTCACCGGCGGCAACATGATCAATGCCATGACAGGAGAACCCAGCGGACTGATTCCCATGATCGCCGGCGAATCCGCAGCCTCCGCCATCGCCTCCAACATCTTCAACAGCCTGCTCAAATACGACAAGAACCTGGAACTGGAAGGCGAGCTGGCAGATTCATGGACGATTGCAGCCGATCACAGAACCATCACCTTCAAACTCAAGCCTGACATGAAATGGGCAGATGGTAAACCATTGACCAGTGCCGACGTCCTTTTTACCTGGCAGTTGGTGACCGACGAGAACACACGCACACCATACGGCTCCGACTACAAACTGGTCATCAAGGCTGAAACACCGGACGCATTGACCTTCCGTGTCAGTTATCAGGAACCTTATGCTCCGGCACTGGATACCTGGGCGGGCCTGCAGATACTGCCGAAACATCTGCTGGAAGGTCAGGACATCAACACCACGACATTCGCTCGCAACCCGGTCGGCAGTCATTATTACAAACTCGAGCAATGGCGTAACGGTGAGCGCATTTCGCTGGTCAGAAACCCCCTCGCCACTCAGGGCGAGGCCAGAATCGAACGACTGGTGTCACGCTTCATCCCTGATGCCGCGTCCCAGTTCCTGGAACTGATGGCTGACAACATCGACACCATGAATCTGAACCCGATCCAGTACGCACGCATATTCCCTTCCAGGCCTGATCTGACGCAAAAGATCGGCTTGTACAAGGAGCTGGGCAACAGCTACACCTATCTCGGCTTCAACCTGAAACGCAAACCCTTCAATGACGTCCGTGTGCGTCAGGCCATCAATTATGCGATCAACAAGCAGGAACTGATCGACGGCGTACTGCTCGGCCTCGGCGAGCCGGTCTCATCGCCCTACAAACCCGGCACACGCTGGACCAACCCGGAATTGCAGCCCTACTCCTACGACGCACAGAAAGCCATCGCACTGCTGAAGGAAGCAGGTTATGCAGACCATGATGGCGACGGCATTCTGGACAAGGATGGCAAGCCCCTGACGTTCGAGATGCTGACCAATCAGAACAAGCAGAGAGAGATGAGTGCAGTGCTGATTCAGCGCAGACTAAAGGAGATCGGCATCGATGCCAGAATCCGCGTGCTGGAATGGGCCAGTTTCATCGGGCGCTTCATCAAGACCGGCGAGTTTGATGCCGTGGTGCTGGGCTGGAGCCTGTCCCTGGACCCTGATCAGTACAGCATCTGGCACTCCTCACAACAGGCACCGGGGCAATTCAATTTCATCGGTTACAGCAATCCGCAGGTCGACAGGCTGCTGGAACAAGGCCGTCTGGAACTGGATATCGAAAAACGCACAAAAATCTATCATGAATTCGCCCGCCTGCTGCAGGAAGACAGTCCCATCGTCTATCTGTATGCCGGTTACGGTCTGCCGGCGATCCACAAGCGCATCAAGGGCATTGATGATCCCGCCCCGCCCGCCGGCATCGGTCACAATTCCCATGAATGGTATATTCCACAACCCCTTCGCCGACTTGAGATAAGCGCTCAGTAACATCATGATCCGATACCTGTTGAACCGGCTTTTCTGGATGGTACCGCTACTGGTCGGCATCAGCCTGATCTCGTTCTTTATCATGCATCTGGCACCGGGCGACATCACCGCCAGTGAAGCGAGTTTCGACCCCAAGGCCAGCGAAGAATCCCGACAGAAACTGCGCGAACTCTACAACCTGGACAAACCTGTCATCGTGCAATATGGCTTGTGGCTGAAACGCATGGCCACACTGGATTTCGGCACTTCCTTTGCGAGCCATCAGCGCCCAGTGTTCTGGCAGACCACCGACGAACAGGGCAATGTGCGCAAAGGCATGATTCAAGAGGCCCTGCCGATCACATTGCTGATCAATGTGCTCAGTCTGGTCCTGATCATCGCCGTCGCATTGCCGCTTGGAGTGATCTCGGCATTGACGCGTAACCGGGCACCGGACCGCGCCATCACCCTCTTCGTATTCATCGGCTTCGCCATCCCCGGATTCTGGCTGGCATTGATGCTGATGTACTGGACCGGCGTAGCCAACAACTGGTTGCCGATCTCGGGCCTGCACAGCATCGGTTACGAGAACATGGGGGCGATAGCTCAGATATTCGATACGCTGAAACATCTGGTGCTGCCGGTATTCATCTCCGGCCTCAGTGGGCTTGCCGGCATTTCGTTGTTTGTCCGCAACGGCATGCTGGATGTCCTGCATCAGGATTACATCACGACCGCACGCGCCAAGGGGCTGAGCGAGAATTCAGTAGTTTACGGCCACGCGCTGCGCAACGCGTTATTGCCATTGATCACCATTTTCGGCTTATCGATTCCCGGCCTGATCGGCGGCTCGGTGATTGCCGAATCGATCTTTGCCATCCCCGGCATGGGAAAACTGTTCTATGACGCCGTTTTGATGCGTGATTTCCCGGTCATCATGGGCATTCTGACCATAGGGGCAGCATTGACCCTGATCGGCAACCTGCTGGCCGATCTTGCCTACGCCTGGGCTGACCCGCGCGTTCGTCGGGGAGTCATGCAATGAGGCGCATCCTGTCCAATCCGATGGCCTTCGGCGGATTTATCATCATTGCCGTCATCATGCTGCTGGCGCTTGCAGCGCCGCTAATCACGCCTTTCGATCCCGAAGCCATAGACGTCAAATCCATCCTGCTGCCACCTTCCTCCACACACTGGATGGGGACCGACGGACTCGGTCGCGATGTCTTTTCACGCATGCTCTATGGCGCCCGCGTGTCACTGATGGTCGGCATTGTCGCAGTCGGCATCGCCACCTTGATTGGTATCGTACTGGGCTCCATTTCCGGCTATTACCGGGGCTGGGTTGATGTGTTCATCATGCGCGTGGTCGATGTCATGCTGTCGATCCCGACCTTCTTCCTGATCCTGGCCGTTATCGCCTTTCTCACTCCGTCGATCTGGAACATCATGATCGTCATCGGCCTGACCTCCTGGATGGGCGTCACCCGGTTGGTTCGCGCCGAATTCCTCAGCCTTCGCAACCGCGAGTTCGTCATGGCATCCGAGGCGCTAGGCGCGAGAGATGGCCGGCTGATCTTCAAACACCTGTTGCCCAATAGCCTGACACCCATCATCGTCAGTTCCGTCCTCGGTGTCGCCAGTGCCGTGCTGGTCGAATCCGGCCTCAGTTTCCTCGGGCTTGGCGTGCAGGCACCCCAGTCCTCTTGGGGCAATATTCTGACGGATGGCAAGGAATATATCGAATTCGCCTGGTGGCTATCGCTGTTCCCCGGTCTGGCGATTCTGATTACCGTGTTGGGGTATAATTTGCTCGGAGAAGGGCTGCGGGACGCTCTGGATCCACGCAGCTCCAATTAACAGCTTGAGCACCTACAGATACGCTGGATGCTCAGCCAACACATACGCCTTAAATTCAAGTATCCATACATAAAGAAGGAAAATCTCATGGGATTTCTAGCCGGAAAACGCGCACTTATCGTCGGTCTACTCAGTAACCGCTCCATCGCTTACGGCATTGCCGAAGCCATGAAGCGCGAAGGCGCCGAACTTGCGTTCACCTACCAAACCGAAAAATTCCAGGATCGCGTCACCAAGCTGGCAGCTGAATTCGATTCCAGTATTGTCCTGCCCTGCGATGTTGCTGACGATGCGCAAATCGACGCCCTGTTCCCTGCGCTTGCCAAACACTGGGATGGCTTTGACATCCTGATTCACTCTGTAGCCTTTGTGCCCAAGGTTGCGCTGGATGGCGATTACCTGGAAAGCGTCACACGTGAATATTTCCGCATCGCACACGATGTCAGTTCCTATAGTTTCGCTGCATTGGCGAAAGCTGCCCTGCCGATGATGGAAGGTCGTAACGGCAGCATGCTGACCATCAGCTATCTGGGCGCCGAACGCAGTCTGCCCAACTACAATGTCATGGGCTTGGCCAAAGCCAGCCTGGAAGCCAACGTCCGCTACATGGCGCAAAGCCTCGGCCCCAAGGGCATCCGTGTCAACGCCGTATCCGCCGGCCCGATCAAGACGCTGGCAGCATCCGGCATCTCCGGCTTCGACAAGATCCTCGGCTTCAACGAAAAACATGCACCACTGCGCCGCAATGTCACCATCGAGGAAGTCGGCAACACAGCGGCTTTCCTGTCCAGTGATCTGGCTTCCGGCATCACAGCCGAAATCACCTATGTGGACGGCGGCATGAATACCACGGTTGCGGCAGTAGTTGACTAAACAAGCTCAGAGCCAATAAAAAAGGCAGCCTATGGCTGCCTTTTTTATTTCCAGCTGTTCTGCAAACTTGAGCGGTGCCCTAGTTATCAACTCCGGATTGCATGAGTTGCTGATTCACACTGACTTCACCCTTGGCACGCAACGCCTTGAGATAGGAGTCCACATATTCTGCGGCTAGTGCCGTCTGCATCTCGACCTTGGCAGCCTGACGAGCATTCTCATCTTCCGGCAAGTTTGCATTCACGGCCGAGACCTTGATCAGCAGAAAACCCTTGTTGGCATCTGCCACACCAGCATAAGCCGGCAAGGTGTCGGTCTTGATCTTGAATGCATTGCTCATAGTCAGGTCGGTCAGGCCTTGCGCATTTTTGCGGTCTACAACCACCGGCGGAATCCACTCCAGGCCTTTTGTTTCCTTGCCTGCACGCAGATCTGCCAGTGCTGTTTCGCCCTTGGCGATGGCAATCTTGGCCGCAGCTTCCACACGCAGGAACTCTTCAATACCGGACTGTACCTCTTCAAAGGTTCTCGGAGCGGCAGGTTTGTACTCTGCTACACGAGCGACCATCAAGGAATTAGGCGCAACTTCCACAGCCTCGGTATTGCGACCATCCTTCAGAACTTCTTCAGTGAAGACCTGATCACGCATCCTGTCACTCTTGAATACACGTGCGACATCTTCACGACTCATCCATGGGGTTTTCTGAATATCCAGGCCAAAAGCCTTGGCAGCAGGCTCCAGACTGGTCGATTGCTCATAAACGATATTGCTGAAATCTTCGGCATTTTCCGTGAATTTTGCCAAGGCTTTCTGGTAGATCAATTCACCACGAATTTGCGGTGCGACACTGGCAAGCGATACGGCCTCACCGGATATCTCAGTCAATTTGATAATGTGATAACCGAACTCGGATTCGACCAGATCGCTAATGGCACCAGGCGCCATGGAGAACACGGCATCATCAAAGGATTTCACCATGACACCACGCCCGAACATACCGAGATCGCCACCATTCTGGGCAGAACCCGGATCTTGCGAATGTTTCCTTGCCAGTTCAGCGAACTGCTCAGGGTTCTTTTTCACCTCTTCAAGAATCTGTTCAGCCTTGCTACGTGCCTCTTCCTTGGCTGCGGGTGTAGGGCTCAAACCGAAGCCGATCAGAATGTGGCTGGCACGTCGTTCTTCATCACCCTGAAACTGGTCTGCGTTGTCGTCAAAAAACTTTCTGACCTCTTCTTCTGTCACCTGCATCGTTGGCAGCAAGGTGTTGGCCGACATCAGGACAAACTCGAGTTGTACTTGCTCAGGGACCTGAAACCTGTCCTTGTTCTTCTCGTAATACTCCTGAACCTGAGCCGGCTCGATGCTGACTTCAGAGAGATAATCGGCTGTTTTGATCTCCGCCACACTGACCTCCCGCTCTTGCAATTCCGCTTTCAGTGTCTGCTCAACAAGACTGTCTGGAATATACGCGAGCGAGGCGAATCCTTCTCTCGCCTGCTGTGCCTTAAGGTCCTGTCTGATGGATGATTCAAAATCCTTCAAGGTCAGGCGGTTCTGGGTAAGCAATTGATAGTAGAGTTCTTCTGAAAACTTACCATCAACACTGAATTCAGGCATGCTGGTAATGTATTGGCTCAATTGTTCATCGCTAATACTGAAGTTGGCACGCTTGACTTCAACTGAAAGCAACCGATCGTTGATCAACTTGTCGAGTACTGACTGTCTCAATTCAGGACGGTCCAGAATGGTCAGATCGGTCTGCCCTTCGGACTGCAAACGATTTCGCAGGTTTTGCAATGCATTACCGAATTCCTGCACAGTGATCGCATCTCCGTCCACCTTGGCGATCGGTACATTTGAGCCCGCACCCTGCAGATACTGGTCGATACCAAATAATGCAAATGGGACCGTAATCAAAGCCAGAATTACCTTAGCCAACCAACCTTTAGTGCGCGCACGAATTGCTTCCAACATGACAAAGACTTTCTCTGTTTCAACATCAAAATTAAAGTTTCAGCACCCAGATGCCAATCACAGCCAGGGCATGTTTAACGCAAGAATATAGCATACTCGACAAGACGATGACAGGATAAAGCAGGGCTAGTTCTTTGCCATGGCATGTTTGCGAACCAGTTTGGAAAGAATGAGGATGCCGGAGGATGGGCTGTAAAACAGCGGCACCTGATGCTGAAAAGAAAAAAGCGAGCACGAGGCTCGCTTTAATATCATTGGCGGAGTGGACGGGACTCGAACCCGCGACCCCCGGCGTGACAGGCCGGTATTCTAACCAACTGAACTACCACTCCTAAATTTCTAGTATTTCATTATTAGGAGCGTACTCATAATAACGTTACTACACTTTGTCGGTTTTTGGTGGGTGCTGACGGGGTCGAACCGCCGACATTCGCCTTGTAAGGGCGACGCTCTACCAACTGAGCTAAGCACCCTGCACAACCAACAAAGAACGCTAGTTTACAGCATCTTTTAACGCTTTGCCAGCCCTAAACTTGGGAGAATTTGCAGCTGCAATTTTAATTGTTGCGCCAGTACGAGGATTACGACCATTACGGGCAGCGCGCTTACCAACATAGAAAGTGCCAAAACCGATCAGTGTAACGAGATCACCCTTTTTCAGAGCTTTAGTGACAGCAGCTGTTGTTGCATCTAATGAACGACCCGCGGCAGCTTTGGAAATACCAGCAGCTTTGGCGATTTGATCAATCAGTTCAGATTTGTTCACGTGTAATCCCCTTTCGACATTGTTGTAGAAACAGGTGCAAGCCTGTGTTTTGCTTTATAGCAAGCGGGTTGAGCGCCTGTCAAGCATTCTCGTGCCGCAATCAATGCGTAATGACAGGCTTCGCCTTAACAGCCACACCCTCTTCCGGCTTGATTTCAGCGACAGGCAATGTGCTGTCTGCAGGCATAGGCATACGTTCCAGGGCATACTCCAACACCTCGTCAATCCACTTGACCGGATGAATATCCAAGTGATTCTTGATGTTGGCAGGAATTTCAACCAGATCCTTGACGTTCTGCTGCGGGATCAGTACGGTCTTGATTCCACCACGATGCGCCGCCAGCAATTTCTCCTTCAGGCCGCCAATCGGCAGAACCTCACCTCGTAGTGTAATTTCGCCAGTCATCGCAACGTCCGCCCTGACCGGGATGCCGGTCAACACAGAGACCAGTGCGGTGCAGATGCCAATACCTGCGCTCGGACCATCCTTTGGTGTTGCACCTTCAGGGAAGTGAATATGCAGGTCGTTTTTTTCGTGGAAATCTTCAGGAATACCCAGTCGTTTGGCACGGCTACGCACCACACTCAGCGCAGCCTGTATTGACTCCTGCATGACATCACCGAGCTTGCCGGTGGTAATGACCTTGCCCTTGCCTGCCAACAGCACGGATTCAATCGTCAGCAGTTCGCCGCCAACAGAAGTCCAGGCCAGACCGGTAACCTGGCCCACCTGATTTTCAGCTGCCGCCAGACCGAAGTCGAAACGCTGCACGCCCAGATACTTTTCCAGCGTCTTTGGCGTTACATTGATTTTGCGCACAGACTTGCCACCAGCTTTTGCCTTGGCCGTAATGATGTCCTTGACCACTTTGCGGCAAATTTTTGAAATTTCCCGATCAAGGCTACGCACACCGGCTTCACGTGTGTAGTAACGCACGATATCGCGAATCGCGGCATCCGACACATGGATTTCCTCCTCCTTGAGGCCGTGAGTCTTCAGTTGCTTGGGCAACAGGTAGCGGATGGCGATATTGACCTTCTCGTCTTCTGTATAGCCGGCCAGGCGGATGATCTCCATGCGATCCAGCAACGGCTCAGGGATATTCAGGGAGTTGGCTGTCGCCACGAACATGACGTCAGACAAATCATACTCGACCTCGACATAATGGTCGTTGAAGGTATGATTCTGTTCCGGGTCCAACACCTCCAGCAAGGCCGATGAGGGATCGCCACGGAAGTCCTGCCCCATCTTGTCAACTTCATCCAGCAGGAACAGCGGGTTTTTGACGCCGACCTTGGTCATGCTCTGCAACACCTTGCCGGGCATGGAACCGATATAGGTTCTACGGTGACCGCGAATTTCGGATTCGTCTCGCACACCACCGAGCGCCATGCGCACAAACTTGCGATTGACTGCCTTGGCGATACTTTGGCCGAGCGAAGTTTTACCGACACCAGGAGGGCCTACCAGGCAGAGGATAGGCGCTTTCAGCTTGTCAACGCGTTGTTGCACGGCGAGATACTCAATGATACGTTCCTTGACCTTGTCCAGGCCATAGTGATCGGCATCCAGTATATCCTCAGCAGCACCCAGGTCCTTGCTGATCTTGGTCTTCTTCTTCCATGGCAGGCTGACCAGGGTCTCGATGTAATTGCGTACAACAGAGGCTTCTGCCGACATGGGGGACATCAGCTTCAGCTTCTTCAATTCAGAATTGGCCTTGACCAAAGCCTCCTTTGGCATACGTGCATCCTTGATGCGCTTTTCCAACTCCTCGATATCGGCATTCTCATCCTGCTCACCGAGCTCTTTCTGAATCGCCTTGACCTGCTCATTGAGGTAATACTCGCGCTGGCTCTTTTCCATCTGACGTTTGACCCGGCCGCGGATGCGCTTTTCCACCTGCAAAATGTCGATCTCCGCTTCCAGCAGGTTGAGCAAGTGCTCCAGGCGCTCCACGACACTGAACATCTCGAGGATCTTCTGCTTTTCTTCCAGTTTCAGCGTCAGGTGCGCAGTAATGGTGTCAGCCAGTCGACCAGCATCATCGATGGTCGCCAGTGAAGTGAGGATTTCCGGCGGAATCTTCTTGTTGAGCTTGACGTACTGGTCGAATTGCGTGAAGACTGTGCGCATCAGCGCTTGTGACTCGTTGTCCGGGTCCGCCGCATCCTCTACATCTTCAGCCCGCGCAGCAAAGCATTCCTCGGTTTCCACGAACTCGATCACACGTGCGCGGCGAATACCCTCGACCAGCACTTTCACAGTGCCATCGGGCAGCTTCAACATCTGCAGGACGGTAGCAATAGTACCGACTTCATACAAGTCGGTGGCATCCGGATCGTCGTTATTGGGTGATTTCTGTGCAACCAGCAGAATCTGCTTGTTGTTTTCGGAAGCGATTTCCAGGGCCTTGACCGATTTTGCACGCCCAACGAACAACGGAATCACCAGATGCGGATAGACGACAACGTCACGCAGTGGCAACAATGGCAGCAGCCCTGATTCGGCTGAGAAAACCGGCAAGCTAGATTCAGTCATGTGAGTACCTTAAGTGTTGACTACACGGCACTGCGCCGTGTGTGTATAACGCAGTTGGGGGCAGAACTACTAGTTTCAAGTAGAAAATCGAGTCAGATACAACATTCAGTAGCTGATTCAGACCAAGGCTGAACCAGCTACCTGCAGTTCTAGCTGGCAGATTCCGCCATCCGCGGCTCATCAGAATAAATCAGGATAGGCGGAGTATCGCCTCGTATAACACCTTCATCGACAACAACCTTGCTCAGGTTGGGCAATGATGGCAGGTCGAACATAATATCTAGCAGTGCATGTTCCATGATAGAACGGAGGCCACGTGCGCCGGTCTTGCGTTCCAGAGCTTTTCTGGCGATCAGTTGCAGGGCCGACTCGCGGAACTCGAGTTCAACTCCTTCCATCTGGAACAGTTTGCTGTACTGCTTGGTAAGAGCATTCTTCGGTTCGACCAGTATGGTCACCAAAGCTGACTCATCCAGCGATTCAAGGGTCGCAACTGCAGGTAGACGGCCGACAAACTCAGGAATCAGACCGAACTTGATCAGATCTTCGGGTTCAACATCACGCAGGACTTCACCGATAGCGCGTGCATCTTCCTTGCTTTTCACTTCAGCACCAAAACCGATGCCACCCTTTTCAGAGCGTTGACGTATCAGCTTATCCAGACCATCGAACGCGCCACCGCAAATGAACAGGATGTTGGTAGTGTCCAGTTGCACGAATTCCTGGTTGGGATGCTTGCGCCCACCTTGGGGCGGAACCGAGGCGACAGTGCCTTCGATCAGCTTGAGAAGCGCCTGCTGCACACCCTCGCCGGAAACGTCACGGGTAATGGACGGGTTTTCGGATTTACGCGTGATCTTGTCGATTTCATCGATATAGACAATGCCGCGTTGCGCTTTCTCAACTTCGTAATCACACTTCTGCAACAGCTTCTGCATGATGTTTTCAACATCTTCACCGACATAACCCGCTTCAGTCAGCGTTGTCGCATCGGCAATGACGAAAGGCACATCCAGCACTCGTGCAAGGGTTTGCGCTAGCAGCGTCTTGCCGGAGCCGGTCGGACCGATCAGCAGAATATTACTTTTGGCAATTTCAACATCATCCTTTTGTGCCGACTGGCCAAGACGCTTGTAGTGGTTGTAGACGGCTACTGCCAGGCTTTTCTTCGCTGAAGTCTGACCAATCACATACTGGTCAAGGATTTCGCAGATCTCCTTGGGGGAAGGCAGGCTGTTATCGCGGGGTTTGATACCGTCTTCGCCATGAATTTCCTCACGGATGATGTCATTGCACAAATCAACACATTCATCGCATATGAATACCGATGGCCCTGCAATCAGCTTTCTTACCTCATGCTGGCTTTTGCCACAGAATGAGCAATAAAGCAGCTTTTCACCTTCTGCCTTGGTGGCCATAGAACTTCCTAAAATATCTAACGGTTATATCTTATGCGGCATCAGCGCGGCTGGCAATAACCTTGTCGACCAAACCGTAACTCACTGCCTGTTCTGCACTCATGAAGTTGTCACGATCAGTGTCAGTAGCAATAGTCTTGAGTGGCTGACCGGTGTGATGTGCCATGATATGGTTCAGTTTTTCACGCAAATAGAGAATTTCCTTTGCATGAATTTCGATGTCAGAAGCTTGCCCCTGGAAACCACCCAGAGGCTGATGAATCATGACCCGCGAGTTCGGCAATATGAAACGCTTGCCCTTGGCACCCGCAGTCAACAGCAATGCGCCCATACTGGCCGCCTGGCCGGTACACAAGGTACTGACATCCGGCTTGATGAACTGCATGGTGTCATAAATAGCCATGCCTGCAGTCACTGAACCGCCCGGGGAGTTGATGTAGAAAGAAATATCCTTATCCGGATTTTCAGCTTCCAGAAACAGCAATTGTGCGACCACCAGGTTGGCCGTCATGTCGTTGACAGGCCCGACCAGAAACACAACACGCTCTTTCAGCAAGCGGGAATAGATATCATAGGAGCGCTCGCCTCGACCGCTCTGCTCGACCACCATGGGGATCAGCCCCAGATTATTCGGTTCCCACTCGCTGTGCATGCTCATTTTAGGCGTTTCCCATCAGTTCATCGAATTTGACTTTTTTATTGCTGACCTTGACCTGACCCAGAACCCAATCGACTACATTTTCCTCGGTAGCCAACGCGGCCGGCTCATCCAGACGCTTGGGATCGGCGTAATACCAGCGCACGACTTCCTCGGGACGCTCAAAGCTTTGGCCGAACTGATCCACCATCGCCCGCACCTGCTCCGGATTGGCCTGCAATTCGTTCTTGATTACCACCTCGGACAGGATCAGGCGCAGCTTGGTTGCGCGTGTTGCCTGCTCTTCAAACATGACAGGCTCCAACGTCACATTGCTGACATCAACACCACGCTGCTGCAGATTGCGTCGGGTCATTTCCATTTGGCGATTGATTTCCACATCGATCAGCGCCCTTGGCAACTCAAGCTCGACATTGTCCAGCAATACCTGAAACACCTGCTCCTTCAACCTGGCCTTGACGCGCTTGTCTACTTCCTGACCCAAGCTGGCTTTGATTTCAGCCTGCATTTTTTCCACATCACCATCTTCCACACCCAGGCTGCGTGCAAAATCAGCATCAACTTCCGGCAACTTCGCCTGTTCTACGCCATTGAACTTGACTTCGTAAACCACGGTCTTGCCAGCCAGTTGCTGCGGATTATGATCTGCAGGGTAACTGATCTCGAAAGTCTTTTCACTGCCAGCCTTGCCACCGACCAGATTGTCATCAAACTCGGGGTAGCGGTTGCCTTCACCAAGAATCAGGTCAATACCCTGGTCGCCAGTGCTTTCCACCTGCTGACCATCGATCGAGGCACTCAGGGAAACGTTAACCTTGTCACCCTTCTTGCTCGCACGCTTGACCGGCTCGAACGTTGCACGCTGCTTGAGCAGAACGTCGATGGTTTTCTTGACATCTGCATCCGCCAGCTCCAGCGAAGGGCGTTCGATCTTGGCCTTGGCCAAATCGCCGACAACGACTTCAGGGAAAACCTCGAAAGTGGCGGTGTATTCAAACTCTTCGACCACATCGCCGAACGGCTTGTGCTGAATATCCGGGAAGCCGGCAACTCGCAACTTGTTCTCTTCTACCGCTTCGGTGAAAGTGCGCTCTACCGTGTTTGACAAGACCTCGTCACGCACCTGAGCACCGTATTGCTGCTCGACAATCTTGCGTGGCACCTTGCCTGGGCGGAAGCCTGCAAGCTTTGCAGTACGTGCCAAACGGTTAATACGCTGATTAACTTCCTCGATGATTGGCTGCATCGGCACTACAACGGTAATGCGGCGGCCAAGATTGCTTATGGTTTCAACAGTTGCTGACATGTACCGAATCCCTTAACTCATAATATTTGGTGCGAAAGGAGAGACTCGAACTCTCACGCCTTGCGGCGCTGGAACCTAAATCCAGTGCGTCTACCAATTCCGCCACTTTCGCAATTTGCAGGTTTGCTTTTAGTTTGTAGCCTGCTTCAACGCCTGGCTTGCACAAACTTCCGGGCTATCGCCCATGGACAAGGCGGTTATTGTAGCGCACTCTTGGGCCAGCGGAAACTACCAAAATCAGGCAAATCATGGAAACCTTGATTGACGATAGATGGCAATAGGTAGCAAGATAGGAGCAGTTTCAATTCAGAAAATTTAGAAAGCACGTTATGCCCGATACCATCAATCAGGAAGAAATCCGCATGTTGCGTTCAGAAGTCGAAATCCTGATGAAAGAACGTCATGCGCTACTCAAAGTCACAGGTGCCGCAGCCGGCTTGGTTGCCGAACTCGACAGCCGCGAACTGCCGCAACGCACCGCCGAGGCTGCGGAACTGCTTGCCGCCAGCATCAATGAGCTGCCAGAGGAGTCACTCCAGGACGCATTGATTGCGGTAAAAGCCGCCATCGTCGCTTGATGAAAAGCTATTGAGAAGTTAAGCCTGAATTAAGTTTCAGGCAGCACAATCATATTCATCATACCAAGCATACTAAAACTACACGTATTCATAACTCTGACCGGACTCGACATGCCCGGTCCGACTGGTCTGGGGAGGCTTGTCACGGTTGCAATATCAGCATAAGACAACTCAATGTTTGAGACTGAGCGCAGCAATCCTGAGCGTCCTGCTTTCCGGCTGCGCCTATCAGACATACAACGCGAAACCTTTGGATATCACGGCCATCACCAGCGAGTTCCGCGCACGCAACCCGCTCGGCAGCGAATTTCAGGCCTACCTCAAAAGTCAGGGATACGACGAAGCTGAACTGCCGGTTCAGCACTGGGGCCTGAACGAACTGACCTACAGCGCCCTTTATTTTCATTCAGACCTTGATATTGCAAGAGCCACATGGCGCGCGGCGCAGGCAGCAGCAGAAGTTGCCGGCCAACGTCCGAATCCCGGCATTTCCGGCGATGTTGAACGTCATAGTGAACATGACAATGGCGTCTCGCCCTGGACCTACGGACTGGCAATCGACATCCCCATCGATATTGCAGGCAAGCGCCAGGCGCGCATGGACCGTGCAGGCAGCTTGTCGGAGGCGGCACGTATCGAGATTGCACAAGCGGCCTGGAAGGTACGCAGCCGTGTACATGCCAGCTGGATCGACTGGCAACATGCACAGCGACAAGTCACCCTGTTGGAGCAGGAACACACGCTGCGCTCGGAAATTGCCGAAATGCTTGAAGCCAGGTTACACGCCGGCATGGCTTCCAGTCTGGAGTTGTCAAATGCCAGACTGCAACTGCAGAACAGCAGGCAGCTACTCGACACCGAAAAGGCAAGATTGGCCGAACTCAAGGCCCGGCTTGCCAGTCATGCCGGGCTTTCACTCCAGGGCCTCAGCAAGATTCAACTAACCACGGCTGATGAAGCGCCAGTCGACAACAAAAGTCAGGACCTGACCAGCAAACCGGACCTGCTCGATCAATTGCGGGAATCAGCCCTGCTTAACAGACTGGATATTCGTGCAGCCCTTGCCAGATATGATGCAGCCGAGGCCAAGCTGAGGCTGGAGATCGCACGCCAGTACCCGGATATCATCCTGTCGCCAGGATATGCCTACGACCAAGGCGACAAGATATGGTCTTTTGGTCTTTCCACCCTGCTTTCGCTGCTTAACCGCAATCAGGGCAATATCGCCGAGGCCGAGGCACAGCGCGAGATCGAAGCGGCAAAAATCAAGGCTCTCCAGATACAGATCATCGGCGAGCTCGAAGGCCGCAGTGCGGCCTACTTGCAGACCGTTTCCAGCGTAAGTGACTCAAGACGGTTGGTTGCTGCTCAGGCCGAAAGGACGGGACTGACAGTGAAGCAGTTTGAAGAGGGTTTTGCTGACCGGCTGGAACTGACCAGCGCCCGACTCGAAAGTCTGCAAGCCCAACGGAACCTGCTTGCCAGCGAAATCCGCATGCAATACGCAAGCCACGCACTGGAAGAGGCCCTGCAACAGCCTCTGGAAGCCTCCCTGTCCATGCCCGACGATCTCGGTATTGAAGCCACAACGGAATAGAGCCCAAAGCGAGTCCCATCATGAATCGTAAATTAGCCACCATCATTGCCCTGCAGGCATTTATCATCATCATGCTGTTCTGGATGCTCGTATTCTACGGCAAAGATGAATATGAAGCATTTGTGCAGGGCGAGATCGAAGAAGAAATCGAAACTCCGAGTCGTATCAGCACAGAACAGGGTATGACCATCGTTATCCTGCCACAAGCCACGCAGGAGCAAAGCGGTATCACCACGGCCAGACTGAATACGAGCCGTCACGCAAGTGCATTGAGCACCTATGGCACCGTCATCAATATCGACAAGCTGTTGGAGCAGAGAAGCCGCTACCTGACAGCCGTAGCGGAGGCCGGCATTGCCAGAGCGTCACTGATTAACACACAACAGGAATTCAACCGCCTGTCGACACTCAACCGGGACAACCGCAATGTATCGGATCGTGCGGTCGCCAGTGCAGAGGCCCAACTGAAAGCCGACCAGGCTAAACTCAACGCCGCTGAAAGCATTGCAAGAAACCTGCGTGACAACATGCGACAACAATGGGGTGACGCACTCGCCGCGCAGGCAACGCAGACCTCCGCCAACTCTGCAATGACGCGCATCCTGCAGCAGCAGGACGTGCTGATACAAGTGACTCTGCCTTTCGGCACACCACTGCCTGCAAATAACAGTAGCATCCTGGTCACCCCTTCGGGCTCTTCGGGCAAAAGCATACGCGCTTATTTCATCTCGACATCACCGCAGGCGGATGCCGCGATACAAGGCGAAACCTATTATTACCGCGCACCTGCCGATAGCCTGAGAGTCGGCATGCGGATCAGTGTCAGCATGAATGGAAGCCAGACGTCTGAGCAAGGCGTCATTGTGCCGAGAAACGCCATTGTCTGGTACGGCGGCCAGGCATGGGTTTATCGCAAGTCAGGCGATGACCGTTTCATGCGTATTCCCGTGAGCACTGCACAGGAAACCAATGACGGCTGGTTCAACAGCAACGGCCTGCAGGCAGACGATGAAGTTGTGGTGACCGGAGCACAATTGCTGCTCTCGGAAGAATTCAAATATCAGATCACTAATGAAAATGATGATTGAAATTTCATTTCAATCATCATTTCGGTGGAGACTCATGTGCGTAGCACGTGATGTCGGAGCCAAAATGACACAATTCGCCAATTTAATCATCATTCCAGTGAAGGCTCATATGGCGTGGCCATGCGATGCCATAACCAAGATGCCAACACCGCAACCGTCCGTTGATGACACTCAATCACTTTTCAAGAACACCAGCATGAGAAAGCATCAATCATGATGTCCGCCCTTGTCCGCTTCTCCATACGGTTTAATGGCGTCATTATCGCCCTAGCCAGCTTGGCTATCATTTATGGCATTTTCAGTCTGACTCGCAGCAATCTGGATGTATTTCCCGAATTTGCACCGACCCAGATAGTGATCCAGACAGAGTCTCCCGGCCTTTCAGCCGAACTCGTTGAAACACTGGTGACGCAACCAATCGAGAGCAGCATCGCGGGCACGGTGGGCATCGACTCCATGCGTTCACAATCCATCCCCGGGTTGTCCATCGTCACCATCATTTTTAATGAAAAAACCGATATCTATCGCAACCGCCAGGTCGTGGCCGAAAGACTGGCAACGCTGAATACGCGACTCCCGCAGGGCATCGTCCCCAACATCACGCCCCTCACATCTTCCGCCAGCACGGTGCTCGGTTTCGGCATGACATCCGAAACCTTGAACCCAATGGAACTGCGCACCATCGCAGACTGGACTGTCGTGCCACACCTGATGGCAGTGCCCGGTGTTGCTGACGTTAATGTTTTCGGCGGGGAAGTCCGTCAGTTCCAGATACAGGTTGATCCGGCCAAACTGATTCAGTACGGCATCTCGCTGCAACAGGTGCGTGAAGCTGCGGAAAAAGCCACAGGCGTGCGTGGTGCTGGCTATATCGAAAACAACAACCAGCGCATCGTCATCAACACAGAAGGCCAGGCACTCAATCCACAAGTGCTTGGTCAGGCCACATTGCTGCACCGCGGCGGTCAGACCATTCGATTGGCGGATATTGGTCAGGTCGTTGAAGGTGCAGCGCCGTCCATCAGTGCAGCGGCCATCAATGGTGTAACCGGCATCTATCTGTCAGTCCAGGGTCAACTTGGGGCTAACACGCACGCAGTAACCAGCGCTGCAGAAAAGGCGCTGCGAGAGATCCGTCCGGCGCTGCAGGCAGAGGGTGTCGAACTGCACAAGAGCCTGTTCCGCCCAGCCAACTTCATTGATACCGCCATTGAAGGCGTGCGTACGGACATTCTGATCGGCTCGGTACTGGTCATCACGGTACTTTTCCTGTTTCTGTTCAATGTACGCACCGCGTTTATTTCCGCAACAGCCATCCCGCTATCGCTATTGACGGCCATTATTGTGCTGCACGAGTTCGGCATGGGCATCAACATCATGGTGCTGGGTGGCCTTGCCATTGCTCTCGGCGAAGTGGTCGACGATGCCATTATCGATGCGGAGAACATCTTCCGTCGCCTGCGCGAAAATCGCCTGTCAGACCAGCCTCTGCCTGCTTACCGCATCGTCTATGACGCATCCATGGAAGTGCGCAAATCCGTGGTCTATGCCACCTTTATCGTCGCTTTGGTGTTCGTACCTCTGCTGACCCTGGGCGGCGTCGGCGGCAAACTGTTCGCACCATTGGGCATCGCCTATATCGCCGCGATTCTGGCCTCTCTGGTTGTTGCGCTGACAGTAACGCCGGCGCTTTGCTACCTGATGCTGGGCAAAGCCAGACTCGAAGAAGGAGACCCGCCAGTCATCCGCAGCATCAAATCCGGTTATGTCAAACTTCTGCACAGGATAGAGACGCACTACAAAGTGATTCTAGGCGTCTCATTGCTGTTAATCAGCCTCGGCATCGGCATACTGCCATTATTCAAGAGCCAGTTCATTCCAGGCCTGCATGAAGGCCATTACATCATGCATATGACCGCTGTACCGGGCACATCAGAGCAGGAGTCATTACGTCTGGGTAAGAAAGTGTACGAGGTTCTGAAAGAGATCGACGGTGTGAAGTCGGTCGCCCAATGGGTGGGCCGTGCTCAGAATGGCGCTGACACCTTCGGCACCCATTACAGCGAATTCGAGATCGAGATCGGCATGCTGTCCGGGGATGAACAGCGGCACATCCTGGAAGAGATTCGCGAGGCCATCTCTGGAGAAAAAGTGGATACGGATGATGACGGCGTCGCAGAGGCCGGCTTCGTCGGCACCAATTTTGCCATCAATACCTTCCTGACCGAACGTATCGAAGAGACCATTTCAGGCTATGCCGCATCTGTCGTCGTAAACATCTACGGCCAGGACCTGGATGCTCTGGATCGAGACGCACAGGCGATAGCCGGCATCCTGGCCGGCACCGAGGGCGGCACCGATATCGTCGTGCAATCTCCTCCCGGCACACCGCAACTGGTTGTGCGGCTGCGTCCGGAGCGTCTTGCCGCCTGGGGCCTGCAACCGCTCGACGTACTGGATACCGTGCGTAGCGCTTATGAAAGCGTACCAGTCTCACAGGTATATCAAGGCAACCGCGTGATCGGCATCAGCGTCGTCATGGCGCCGGAAAGCAGAAACAGTGTTACAGAAGTCGGCAAGCTACCGATCATTACCAACGAAGGCAAGATACTCCGCCTCAGCGATATCGCCGACATCACTCAGGAAAATGGCAGATCGAAGATCCTGCACGCCGGTGCCAAACGCATTCAGACCGTGACCGCAAATGTCAGTGGACGTGATGTGGAACGATATGTGGCGGAAGTGAAAGAGCGTATCGCCAAAGAGGTGAGCATCACCCCGGGCAACTATCTGACCTTTACCGGCCAGGCCGAAGAACAGGCCCAGGCACGACAGGATCTGATGATCCACGCCATGCTGGCCATCATCGGCATCTTCCTCATGCTCTATATCGCTTTCGGCCGCCTGCGCAACCTGATGCTGACCTTCCTCAACCTGCCCTTCGCACTGATCGGCGGTATACTGGCCGTCATGTTCACTGGCGGCTGGATATCGCTCGGCTCACTGGTCGGTTTCGTGACGCTGTTCGGCATCACGCTGCGCAACTCCATCATGCTGGTGTCGCACTTCCAGCATCTGGTGGATTACGAGGGTTGTGTCTGGGGTCTGGAGACGGCTATCCGCGGTGCATCAGAACGCCTGCCATCGATTCTGATGACCGCGCTGGTGACCGCACTCGGCCTGCTGCCGCTGGCTGCAGGCAGTGGTCAACCAGGACGCGAAATCGAAGGCCCAATGGCGACCATCATTGTTGGCGGGCTGGTGACCTCAACGATCCTGAACCTGCTGATATTGCCGACCGTCATGCTGCACTTCGGCAGGTTTGAAAAGCAGGAAGACCAATCGATGGCTTAGGCTGGAAGCCGCTTAAGCATCGTACTTGATGTATTTGAAGCGCTGGTCGTCGTTGGGCGTGCCTTCAAGTGAACCGCCCTCCTTGCCCGGTTGCCACTGAATCACCTCTTCAATCTTGCGGGCCAGCTCGAAATCCTTGTCGGTGATACCCTTGGCACTGTGCGTGCACAGCTTGACGATGACAAAGGCATAGGAAACGGTCAGGTCCGGATGATGCCAGGCCGCTTCAGCCAGATGGCCGACCGTATTGACCACCATCAGCGTGCCTTTCCAGCTGCCGGTCTTGAATTTGCGTCGTATCCAGCCATCCTCGAAATACCAGTGCGGCAATTCAGCTGCCAGCCTGGCCTTGATTTCAGCTTCGCTATAAGCCTTGTCTTTACTGGTTTCAGTCATGATCAACTCCTTGATATCCCGTTAATTCCAGGAACAGCGCACCGGCAAGGCGGTCGCCAGCAATTGCTCCTCCGACAGGCCATCGCTGAACACCGTGAAGTCGGCCTTACCCATGACCCAGGTCGAGAAATTCTGACCGACGATGTAGTCACCGAAGTGCTCATCGACAAAACCCTCCTTGGTCAGCCTTTCCAGTGAGATCTGCTCCAGTTGCGGCCGCTCCGATTTCACGAGTATCAGGCGCTGAGCATTCAATTTGTTCGCCAACCAGGCAGCTAGGCTGTCCGATGTGATTTCCCAAGTTGTGGGGATGCTTTCATCCGCAATCACCATACTGCTCGGCAACCAGACCACCGCTTTGTGCTGCCAGCCACGCTCGGCGATCTCCAGGTCGCTTGCTGCCGTTACCAGGTCATCATTCAGTCCGGCGAGCAGGATGCCGTACTGGTCCATGGCCATCACCGCCATCTTGTGTGCGACCAGATCGCTGATGCCACTCATCAGTTGCGATTCGTAGACTGCATCAGCCAGTATGCCGCCGCCCGGCACAATGACGACCCTGCCGTCACCATGCCGCGATAACACATCCAGCCAGCCTTGCAGTTCAGGCGAGCCCAGAAGGCTGCCACCAAGCTTGATTACCCACATAGTTCACTCGCTTTGTTGAGGTTCATGTTTTTAGGATTCTTGTCTTGTCGTTTTATCAGCAAAGTATTGCATCAACTGCAGCATGGAAGAAGCCTTATCCCAGGTTTCCCGGTATTCCTTTTGCATTTCCGAGTCTGCGACAATGCCGCCACCAGCCCAGAAGCGTATTTCACCATGTGAATAAACCGCTGTACGGATGGCGATATTGGTATCCATATTGCCATCAAAACCGATATAGCCGATAGCCCCGCAATAGAGGCCACGCCGATGCGGCTCCAGTTCCTCGATGATCTGCATGGCCCGCAGTTTCGGTGCTCCGGTGATGGAACCGCCGGGGAAGCAGCCGCGCAACAGATCAACCGCAGTTTTGTTGTCTGCCAGGGTGCCGGTCACGGTGCTAACCAGATGATGCACATTGGCGAAGCTTTCCAAAGCAAACAGACGGTCGGCACGTACGCTGCCTACTTCGCAGTTCTTGCTGATGTCGTTGCGCAACAGATCAACAATCATCAGGTTCTCCGCCCTGTCCTTCAGACTGGTGCCGAGTTCTTCCGCGTTATGCCTGTCTTCCGCCGCATCCGTAGCTCTGGGGCGTGTACCCTTGATAGGCCTGGTCTCCACATGCCTGCCGCTGACCTGCAAAAAACGCTCCGGTGAGGCAGAGAGCACCTGGCAATACGGAAAACGCATATAGGCCATGAACGGTGCCGGGCTGATTTGGCGCAAATGCCGGTAGGCAAGCCAGCCATCGCCTGCGGCCCGCGCGGAGAAGCGTTGCGCCAGATTGACCTGATAGCAGTCGCCTTCCGTGATATAGGATTTGACGCGATCGAACTTGCCGGCATAGGCAGCTTGATCCATGTTGGAAGCTATGGACGAAACCACATGAAATCCATCGTCGTCTTCAAGCGGCGAAGGCCCCTCAGCAAACAGTTCGCACAGTTCAGACCAATTGGCCTCAGTCGCCGGATCGAGGCCGAAAGAAACCAGGCTGGCCTGCTGCTCGCGATGATCGACAATGACGGCCCAGTCGTAGATGCCGACACACATGTCAGGTATGTTTTCAGCGTCGAGCGCGATATCCGGCAGCTTTTCCAGATAGCGGCCGAGATCATAGCCGAAATAACCGACGGCACCCCCGGCAAAGGGCTGCCCGTCCTCCTGCTGTGGATAGGCCGAGAGTATCGACTTCAACACACTGAAAGGCTCTTCCTCGAACTGCTTCTGCTGACCGTTCCTGCTAACCGTCGTCACCCCCTGCTGCGTGACGACGGTAATGAATGGCCGCCCGCAGATGATGTCGTAGCGGCCGTACTTCCCCATGGGCTGACCGCTATCGAGGAACAGCGCCCAATCCTCGTGGGCAATCCGGGCGAATAATCCGGTACTGTCGGAATGGTAACTCAGTGATTGTGCCAACATATTGTCAGGTACCACCTTCCGGCATCAAACAACTGACCGCATAAGCCGGGAAACAGACGCCAGCCCAGTGACGCAACTCATTCGACTCCGCTGCAATCAGGCTTTCCGCTTGCAGGCAATCGCGCTGCAAATGCGCTGCGAGTTCCTGCACCAGAAAACTGCCGGCACCTGCTGCAACCAGGGGCGCATCTGCCGTCAGTTGACCTCTCGCCAGCAAGCCGTTGATGGCTTCTTGCAATTGCGCCAATTGAGTCGCCCTGAAGGATTGCGCCAGCGCCACCCAATCAGCGTGGCCCGCATCCTCATAATCATGCCCCAGCATGCGAGCCAGCCTGCGCATACTGGCCTCCACACTCTTTTCAGCACCGTCTGCCGTTGCCGCCATATCCTCAGTTTCCATCAACTCGCCGGTGATTCTGTAAATGTCTGCCGTGGTCGCAAAATGTTCTGCCGCAATGCGGTATTCATACCCCCGGAAATCGATCGTCCCGGTCAGCGCCATGATGGGTGTACGCACGACACCAGTGTATACCAGTTCATCATTACGCATGCGCTCCGCATCGCTGAATCCGCGGTTCCGGGGCCGGCCATCGCTCAGAATGATCAGATCGCTGGTCGTACTGCCAATGTCGATAAACAAGCCCTGTTCGAGGTTACGCGCTACCCATGCAACACTGGCATGCCAGTTGGCTGATGCGATACGGTCATGGCAATCGTCGACCTGCGGCAAGAGTACGAAGCCATCGGCCCCAGCATAAAAGTAGGTCTCCGGACCGAGTTTTTCCGCCATGAGAGTGGCAATGGCTGTCACACCATGGCGCCGATTCCTGAACAGATCGGCCAACTCTCCGGTCATGGTAACGGCATGGTGGGCTTGCGGCTGCCGCATTTCGACCAGAGCCCGGTCGACTGCCAGTGAGAGCTGCTCCATACCCAGCCAAAGTGGACAAGGTAGCTGGATGACTTGCAGAACATGATGTCCTGCATCCAGCATCACCGCCTTCAGATGAGCTCCGCCGACATCCCACCCGACCCTATATTTTTCTTTTATTTTCATTAATTAATGATATTTTTATAAAGTTATTTCTACTACATTCCTGGAAAGTTCCGGCAACTCGAAATGATCCGGACCCTGCGCTGTCATCAGCCTGATAACCTGAGCCGCCACGTTCACACCGCTAGCTTGGCGCAATCCCACGAAAGAAGTCGTCAGCCGCGGGTTGATCTCCAGCACTTCCAGCATCGCTGAGTTGCCATCCATCACAATCAGATCGACACCTACATAGCCCGCAAGGTTGGGCAATGCTCGCGCGATATTCTGCGCAAGCTGCTCAAATGCCGTCTGAAATTGCAGCATGCCATTGATGACGCCACCATGATAATTGAAGCCACCATCCCCAGAATCAACCAGTTGACGGTTACAGCTCAATAGCCATGCACGTCCATCACGGCAGAGCATGCTGAGGCTGCAGGCCACGCCGCCGCGCATGGGCTGCACTATATGAGTAGCCTGCCTGCCCTGCCTGAGCCAATCGGCCATCTGGCCAATGTCATATGAATGGACCGTATCTTCACAACCGGCTCCATCATCAGGCTTGGCGACCCAACCTTGCTCGTTGGCATCAGGACTTTGTTCCAGCCACGCCCTGGCACTCCATGTGGGCACACAAGGTATCCCTGCCGCAGACAGGACACGGCAGGTCTCAAGCTTGCTGGCGGCCAGAGCAATAACTGACGGCGAACAGCCCAACAGCAATTTTCCTCGTGCCAATACCAGTTCGGTCAGTCTGAGCAATATTCCGTCAGTCTCGGGTGCAATCAGCCAGACCGCATCGGATTGATCGATCAAATCCGTCCACACCTGCCAGACATCATCATCCGGGCTGACCATGGCGGACATTGCCACGTCCGGTGACAGCAAACGGTAATCGTGGCTGCATAGCAGCTCAACGTGCTCGATCTCATTCAGCTCCTGCAACAATGCATCCCGCATCCTCAGCCCTTCGGTAAGAAGCCCGCCGGACAATGGCTCGCGATATAATCCACCGCAACTGATAAATTCACAGACAAAAATTTTCAAGGTCAGGCTTCGTTTTCAGCGCCAGGCGCCTTGTCGATTGGTCAGGAAGAAAAACTTGGACATCATTCCAGTCATTGATCTGATGGACGGTCAGGTCGTTCATGCCAGGCATGGCGACCGCCAAAACTACCGTCCCATACAGTCTGCCCTGTGCAGCGACAGCGAGCCGCTGCACATTGTCAGCAGCCTGTTGCAATTATACCCATTCAAACGCCTCTACATTGCCGATATCAATGCGATACAAGGGCGCGGCAATCACGCCGAACTCACCAAACAGCTCCGCGCTCAACAACCCGCATTGGAAATATGGCTGGATGCAGGCATTCACCAGCCTGACACAGCAAGCGACTGGCAACGTCATGGCGTACTTTGCGTCATCGGTAGCGAGAGCCTGCCTGATATGGCCGGCTATCACTCCATCAAACAAACGCAGGGAAAGAACTTCGTCTTGTCACTGGATTTCGGACGCGGCAGATTCCTCGGTCCGGAAAGGTTGTTGCAGGAACCCTCGTTGTGGCCGGAGCGTGTGATTGCCATGTCACTGGACAAGGTTGGCAGTGGTCGCGGCCCGGACATGGAACTGCTACATGAACTGCAAAACGAAGGGACACAAATCTATGCCGCTGGCGGCATACGCAATGCAGAAGACCTGCGGACGCTGGCGGAGTGCGGAATTTCTGGCGCCCTGATCGCCAGCGTGCTGCATTCAGGACAGTTGAGCAAAGAACAGATCGGCAAGATTGATCAATCGTCTGCAGAAAACTCCATCCCCGACTGAGAAAACAAAAAAGCCCGATTGAGAATCGGGCTTTTCGGACTACAGCATTTGGTGCTTATTCGGCACTTGCCTGGAACGGGTGCGCTGAAGCCTTGTAGTTCTTCAACACATCTTCCACCTTGGGTTCACGCGCAACTGCAGACTTGATTGCCTGTTTGACAGCACGGTAGTTCCAGTCCTGGATACGCTCATCGATATCAGCGCGGCTGTCAATGAACACACCAACACAAATGAATACATTTTCTGCTTCATCCTGTGGAATGGTGCCATCAGCAACGCAATCCATTACAGCCATGGCCACGCCACGTTGGGCTGGGCCAAACATCTGAACAGCCTGACGACCGTTCTTGATTGTCACTTTATTAAACATCACTGTCGCTGGCTTAACCATCATGTTAGGAGCAACAATAGCCAAGAGGCCATTTACACCATACTTCTGATCAGTCAGTGTACGGCAGAAAGCATCTTCAGCTGCACTGCCACGCGGCCCCATAATCAGCTCAATGTGGGCGACATTCAACAGGTCAAGCCCACTATGATCCGGACGCTCTTCAATGACCAGAGCTTCACCCACCAGTACACGGTCAATAACTGCCATTTTTCTCTCCTATTTGGTTATACACAGATAAATTGGGTCAAGCATTGTTGCTCTTGCCACTAATCGAGATTCGCATCGTTATAAAACATAACGGCTCATCTTGAAAATTCTTTAAATTACATTGATTGACTGACTAAATATGGAATAAAAATTAGTTAGTCAAATCATCAATTCGGTCTTTGTTCCGAAAGCCTTGATGCTGACACTTTTGATGTCAGCTATAGCATGAGTAAATCTAGGCAAAGTCAACAACAAGAAAAACCAGTCATGTTTAACTGAATAGTTGAGTCTCGGTGCCGGAATTACTGTTAATCAAGCCATGACAAACTTCAAGAGCGCGACCAGCACGCTCTTGAAACGGAAACATTATTCCAGATTAGCGTGTGTCGCTCTCATGGATTCTTCTGCAATACCCTTTTCATGGATGATGTGCGCAACGATAGCTTCCAGGAACAGCAAAGTGGAAAGCTCGAAAGTCGTGCCCATAGGCATGGTCGGGATCTTTTCGTATTGATCCGGATTGCCGATCTGGATCACCAGGTCGGACATATCTGCAATCGTGGACTTGCTCTTGGTGGAGATGAGTACCATCTTCGCACCGACTTGCTTCGCACGCTTGCTGAAAGCAATCATGGTTTCAGTTTCACCGGAACCGCTGATAACGATAAACAAATCGCCTTCGCGGATGCTTGGTGTCACGATTTCACCAACGATATAGACTTCATAACCGCCGTGCATCAAACGCATTGCGAAGAATCTTGCTACCAACCCTGAGCGACCAGCACCTGTAATGAAAATACGAGATGCCTTGTCCAGCATGTTCGTTAGTTTTTCATCATAAGAATTATCGGTAGCTTCAAGAACGCTTGAAATCTTTTTTACGATAAGTTGACGATGGGTAGTCATTTTAACCTCGAGTTTTAGTAATGGGATTACCGCGAATGCGGAATTTTATTGATTACATGTATAAAAAAATCGAGCCCTCATGAGGGCTCGATTTCCACTAGCTTAGTGTGCCAGTGCAGTGATTTCAGCAGCAGAAGCAGCTGGGTCAGCAGCACCGTAGATAGCAGCGCCAGCAACGATGATGTCAGCGCCAGCATCTTTAACTTGCTTGGTTGTGGAAGCCTTAACGCCACCAGCAACAGAGATCTTGACGCCAGTCTTCAGGCCAGCGATCAGTGCCAGGTCGGTGAAAGGTGTACCGCCAGCAGCTTGTTGGTCCAGACCAGTGTGAACGCCGATGATGTGTGCGCCCAACTTGACAGCTTCTTGTGTACGAGCTGCCTTGTCAGAAACGTTGATCAAGTCGATTTGAGCTTCTTTACCGTACTTGTTTGCAACGTCGATAACACCCTTGATTGTACCCAGGTCAGCAGTACCCAGAACTGTACAGATGTCAGCGCCAGCCTTGTAGAAAGGCTCAGCTTCGTAGAAACCAGCGTCCATGGTCTTCAGGTCAACCAAGATCTTGTTGTTTGGGAACTTGGCGCGCAGAGTTTCCAGCAGCTTGATACCGTTGTGCTTGATGCATGGAGTACCGATTTCCAGAATGTCAACGTGTGGAGCAACCTTTTCTGCCAGTGCAACGGTTGCGTCAAAATCCAATGAATCTAAAGCCATTTGTGTTAATGCCACGATACTTCCTCCAATTAGGTTACGAATTTTTGCTACTTTTAAGAAAAAAGTCGGACTTCAATCTTAAAGTGCGAGACGACCTGATGTCAACGCAAACTGACGAATGGCATCAGGCCAGACTTCTTGAAAACTGAACTGCTTACAGCTTTGCAGCCAGTGCTGTTTCCAGCTTGATCTGGTCAGCCACGAAACCGCGGATACCCTCTGACAGCTTCTCGATTGCCATGGCATCCTGGTTCAGCTCAAAGCGGAATTCCTCTTCCGTCATCTTGGCTGGTGCTGTCTTGCTTGCGCCGTTGTCTGTCAGAACACGTGCCAGCGTACCTTCGGTAGCTGCCAGATCCTGCAACAGGTTAGGGGAAACAGTCAGACGGTCACAACCGGCCAAGGCAATCAGTTCGCCTGTATTACGGAAAGAGGCGCCCATAACCACAGTCTTGTAGCCATGCTCTTTATAATAAGAGTAGATGTTGCGGACGGAAACTACGCCCGGGTCAGTTTCCTGAGTGTATTCGGTACCCGGGTTCTTGGCCTTGTACCAGTCCAGGATACGGCCGACGAATGGAGAAATCAGGAATACGCCAGCTTCGGCACAGGCACGGGCCTGACCAAAACCGAACAGCAATGTCAGGTTACAGTTGATGCCTTCCTTTTCCAGGATTTCACCAGCCTTGATGCCTTCCCATGTGGAAGCCAGCTTGATCAGCACGCGGTCCTTGCCTACACCTGCGTCCTGATACAACTGAATCAGCTTACGGCCCTTGGCCACCATCTTGTCAACGTTGAAAGACAGGCGTGCATCCACTTCGGTGGAGATACGGCCAGGTACAACCTTGGAGATTTCAACACCGATCAGCACAGCCAGCTTGTCTGCAGCATTCTCGACTTGCGCATCCTTGCTACCGCCCTGGGCTTTTGCGTAGGCAATTGATTCGTCGATCAAATGGGCATACTGAGGCAATGTGCTTGCCTTCAACAGCAGGGATGGATTGGTAGTTGCGTCAACAGGCTTGACACTCTTGATCGCTTCAACGTCGCCGGTATCGGCAACGATAGTTGTCATGCTTTTTAATTGTTCGAGTAAGTTAGCCATATAGCTCCTCCTTCAGGTGCGCATTAAATTAAATCAAAGCAGAAAGTGTGAATTTCGTGTTCCGAGCCGCAAACCGGAAACATCTGGTCGCGGGGTGAAAATCATTAGACGTAAGATATTACTACGACAACGCGTCAGTTTGAACTCATTTCTGCAAATTTCCTTTACATCCATCGAATATATTTCGTCCGGAAAATACTTTGCAGAATGCCCCGTCAGTTTTCTACGCTAAGGGTTTAATTGATTGAACCTTGCAAACCACACAGCAACAAAACCGCAACCGTCATGTCAGCACTGGTGCCGGGATTGATACCCTGCGCTTTCAGCGCCTGATCGAAATCCAGCAAGGGCCGCAGATAAGTCTTTGGATTGTCGCGACTATCCAGTTCTTGCCAAAATGAAACGGCCTGCAACCTGACGATTTCTGCCAGTTCTGAATTATATTTGCGGACGATATGGCTATCTGGAAAACTAGCCAGAAAGTATAGATAAAGCCCACTAACAGCCCAAGCCTGGCGTTCCCATCGCACCAGCAACTGGCGGTAATACGCCAACCCATCGAACACCTGCTGAAAACCATTGGCATATTGACGGGCGATCAAGTCCCGGTCCGCCGCCTCTTGCATGGCCTCGAACAAGGTTACGCTGGCCGGCGCTTCAACATCGTGATACTCGCTATGCCCCAGCCCGGCAGGATTGGCGATGCGAATAGCTGCAAAGGCATCGTTCGCATCATCGATAGTCAGCTGCTTGAGTACAGCCTGCACATCTTCCTCTGTGATGAATCCACCCCTATTCCATGCAGCCTGAATCAGCGGCGCACAAAGCAGGATGATACCGAGGTTGGTGTTGCAGCCGACCGCTGCATTCGTCGCCTGCACGGCTTGCAGGATGCGCTGACCGACACTCATGTCAGCTTGCGCAATGACGTCGGCAGCGACTTCAGCACTGTGCAGAAAATCCTGCACCGTCATGCCGTGGCCGTCAGCCAGCATATGGACATTGCCCGGCTTCACCGCTTCCAGTTCGGCGATGCAGGCCGCCTTGAACTTCGCTGCGAGTTGCGCCTCAAGCCGCATGAAGATTATCCGGCAATCGATTGCAGACCGGGCTGCGAAACGGGAAGTTTTGCACAAAAATCATCAACCAGCGCCTGCGCGATATCGATCCCGGTTGAGGTCTGCAGGCCTTTCCAGGCCGGGATGCTGTTGACCTCCAGCACCGACAACTTGCCTTGGCAGTCCCGAATGACATCAACGCCGCAATAATCGATCTCCACGGCCTGCGCCGCGGCCAACGCCAGTTCAGCCACCTCACTGTCATTTGCTATCGCTTCGCAGCGTGCGCCCAAGGCCACATTATTGACCCAGCTGCTGCCATGACGGGCCATGGCTGCGACTGCCCTGCCGTTGATTATGAACACGCGGTAGTCATGCCAGGCGCCCTCGCCGCTATCAATATAACGTTGCAAATAATAGAGCCCTTCCACATGCTGCTCCATCGGTACCGGCAAAATATCGCCAGCCTCCAGCCTGCGCACACCCATGCCCTGCGAGCCGAACAAGGGCTTCATGACCAAGGCATGACCGGCCATGGTTTCACGCAGCAATACCTGCTGCGCATGATGACGGGATTCACAGACCCAGGTCGGCGGCGTGGAAACGCGATGATGATGCAACAGAAAGCTGGTCATGCCCTTGTCTACCGTGCGCTCGACGGCACGACCGTCGTTATAGACCAGCACGCCCAGCATCTTCAGTGCATGCAGGATATCCAGCCGGGCGATCACCTGCTGCAGGGTGCCACCGGGTACGCCGCGGACGAACACGCCGGGCGGCAGCCCATCTTCAAAACCGGGAATGATGACGCCGGCACGCCCCGGCAGAATATCCAGTGCGCAATCCTTGAGCGAGACAAATATCGCCTCCAGCCCGCGGGCGGCAAAAGCCTCGCTCAGGCGCTTGCCGTGCCAGCCCGGGTCATCGGTGAATACCGGGATTCTGGTGACAGTTTGCACAGTTCACAATCAGGCATTAAAGCCGAAGGACTGGTCGAGCAGCGCCGCATCCAGTTTGCCACCGGTAAAACTCTTGCCGGATTCCAGTGCGGTAACCGTGACGGCGGCCGGGCTGAACAGCATGGGGTCGATCTTGTAGAAATCCATATTCACTGCCTTGAACACTTCGGCGAATGGCCGGCCATAATCGCGCGAAGCGCTGCTCGGCAGTTCCTGCGCCAGCTTGGCCGCGGCTTCATCCGAACCCTTGACGAAGATATGCGCATGACCGCCGAACAAAATGGCGTCATTGGTGCGCCCCATACCGATGAGGAAATCCGGCGCCGGTGGCGGCACAGGCGCGCTGGCCATGCCATCGACCACGTGATGCAACGGGAAATGCAGGGTATGAATCTTGTGCATCGCCACTTCCAGCACACGGGCGACGATCTGCACGGTGCCGGCCAGACTGCGCGTCGGTGTCAGGATGAAAGTCAGGTTTTCCGGTTTGACGCCGGTATCGCGCGAGACCTTGTCGATCACTTCGGCAGGCGGCGCCTTGTCGCTTTCCAGCACCAGACAGGCCTTGTCCGCCTTGTCCTGATAGCCGAGCTCCTTGTACAGCTCCTCGCGGCCAGCCAGCGCACGGCCAGGACCGGAACCCAGTGAGAAGAACTTTTCATGCGCCAGACTCCAGCCTGCATACTGACTGCCAAGGCAGGACAGCACCGGGTTGGAGGAATGTACGGACAACATCCAGGGCCAGTGCGGGAATGTCTGCGAAGTCTGCAAACCGACATGGCCAAGACCGCCCATGCATATCTCGGAGATCAGGCGACCAGCTTCCAGCCCGCCATCATGCCGGATGCCTGCATCGATGATGGTGCAGCCGTTATCCAGTTTTTCCACGCCCAGACGCAACACATCGGCGTTATCCACCAGATATTGCACCAGCGGGTTGGTCAGTCGATTGACGCTGGGCCAGCGGCTGGTATCGATCGTGTTCTGTTGTTCAGTCATATTCATTCCTCATCCCGTGTTCTCTTGATTTCTCGTCTTATCTATCGCTCTGCCTGCCATAAGCTCAGCGCTCTACTTTCTACCACTCAGATCAGCGTCTTGGCCAACACCTTTACTCTCTCAGCCATCAGCGATACGGCCTGCTCAGCAGTGTCCGCTTCTGCCGTCACCGTACAGACCGGCTCCCCAGCCTTGATCAGCGCACCGATTGCCGGAATGTCGGCAGTCCATTTCGGCCAGTCGAAGCTTTCCGGCAGCTTGATATTTTCCGGTGCATAAACGATGTAGTGGGCTCGCGCCCTGCTGCCCAACTGCGGCCAGTCGGCCAGACTACCAGCCGCGGCCTGCATGTGCAGCTCAAACAACTGGCCGTGCTCTGCCGGATACAGATCAAACGTGGCAGTCAGGCGCGGGTTCAGCTCCAGCACCCAGGCACTCTCGCCCTGCATAATGGCGTCTATGCTGTTCAAGCCTCGCAAACCCACTGCGCTGGTCAGTTTCCTGGCAGCCGTCAGCAACAGCTGCCTGACGCCTTGCGGCAATTCGGCATGGCTGACGGCCCCGCCATAGCGATATGGCATCAAGGCGGTTGGCGCCAGCCATTGCTGATTAAAGCCGATTTCCTTTACATTCATGCCATCTGCAGCAAACAGCAGCGAAACCGGGATTCCCTGTATCTCCTGCTGATAATAGCTGCCAGGCTCCAGCGGGACATCTGCAGTGGCGCGACGGATATGCGTACCACCTGATCCGCCGTTCCTTTTGGTCAGCCAGGAAGCTGCGGCCAGTTGTGCATCCGGCATCTGCTGCAAACCGACCGGCGGGCGCGGGATATTCAGCACATCAAGCAACGCAAAAAAAGTGACGGCACGCTTCATGTTGCGCACTACACGCAAAGAATTGCCAATTAACGGCATGTACTGCTCAACCAGCGCCAATAATGCTGGCTGTGCTTCGAACCCGCTACCATAGACCAAACCAAGCGGGCCTTGCAGTGCGATCTCTTTCAATGTTGCTTCCAGCTCGGCCGCATCGAAAGTGCCGTCAGCGTATTTCAATGCATACAAGCTGCTGGCTAACTGGCCGGTATCGCGGTCAGCGAATGCATCCAGCGCAATCACCTCATAGCCGGCCGCGGCTGCAGCCTGCACAAAAGGCCGGGCGGACACCGACGCTACGACGATTTTCCTATTGTTTTTCAAACAACCGATCTGGAATCAATTTTCAATGGGGAAACTTTAAAGGCTTTTGCGAGCCATCTCAAAAGCGGAGAGAAAGTCCAGATAATATTTCTTGTCCCCTTCCAGCATCTGGCGAAGCAAGTTGTGCTGCGTTTTATATTTCACATTACCGATCGCCAAAGCCCCAATGCCGTAGGCCTTGGTGCCTTCAATGGCCACACCATCAGCATGCACGTCCACACCCTCCGCACCAGTTGGTGGCACGGCATTAACATCAGCCACCACCTTCAACCTGGTCGATGCCGCCATTTGAGCAATTGTGATGACGCGAACGCCAGCCGCAGCACAGCATAGTGCGATGTCGGTATCCTTCAGCAATGCCGTCTTGAGGTCTTCGTTACTGCCATCAACACACTGGATATCAATTTCGTAGCGCTTCCTGAATGATTCAGCCTTGTTTTCAACATCAGCCATAACTCGATGCGACACCATCTCGACTTCAGCGCCATACTTGGCTGCGATGACGGCGGTACACCCCCCTACAGGCCCGGTGGCGCCAAAAACACTCACCCTGCGGCCCTTAAGGTCGCCGCCGAAATGCTTCTTCAGATGCTGCTCGACTTTAGCCATCATGCCTGCCGCTGTAGTAAAGGCACCGGATGGGTCGGCAAACACCGAGACCTCGAATGGCGGCACCATGGATTCACGCGCTGTTGCCAGCATATCCATGGCCACATCGATATCACGACCGCCGATAAACACACTCTCACGCTTAATCCCGCTAGGGCTCCGTGAGAAAATAGCATCCTGCACCAGGCCCATCACCTCCTTAAGTTCAACGTTGGTGTAGGGCATAACCTTGTCAAAGCCAGCGTCGTAAGCCATATTTACATCAAACGGGCTGGCGTTCTTGGCTGCAGTAATTAAATGCAGAATCGATACTCTTTTATCCATTTACTTAACCTTAAGTTTCCAATATTTATTTTTTAAACCGAATAACGTTGAGCAATCCATGATCCATGATCCATGAGACCTATCAGACTAAGGAGTCCTAATAGTCTGGGCGGTCTGGTAACCCCCGAGGATAGCGGCTTATTCAAAGTGAAATCAGTTGATATCACGCAAAATACCGCCCCTGTTTCGCCCTTTGCACAACAAAAATGAAAGCTGCTTTTCTTCAGCGTACTTGTCTTGCAATGCCTCAAGGCATTCATCCGCCTGTTCCTGGCTGGCCAACACCGCGAATCCGGTCGGACCCCAGGAGCTTTGCCCGAAACACTGCAAGCCCTGCCCATCAAGCCACTCCAGCACTTTGCTTACGCGTGCACTGGCATAGCGGCCACCTTGAACCGGCGCGAAATAATCACCGGTACGCTCCTGCAACTCCCGTATCGCCGCGCCAAATGTCCCAAGGTCATGTTCAGCCAACGCTGGCAAAGCCTGCATCAGCACTCTGCGGCACAGCTCCGCAGCAATATCTGCAGGAAACTCACCCAGCGTCCGGAAGGCCTCGGTCTCTTCGCTGCCGTGCACCCCGACATCGGATCGGTCAAAAATCAGGATGATCCGCCACTCCTCGGGGAAATCCGCACGCGCGATCACAGGCGGCACCAACGTCTGCGGACCCCTGCCGCCGTCAATGACCACACCGCCCTCGGCAAAAGTGCCCAAGCCAATGCCGGAACGTGCGCCGCGCTCCGTCAGCAATGCCACATCCTGCAGGATCAGGCCGAGCTGATAGAGCTTGTTGAGCGCCAAGCCCACGGCCAATGACATTTGCGTGCCGGAACCCAATCCTGAATGCTCGGGAATGACTTCCGTCAACTGCATATGCATGCCCCCATCCAGCTTGAGCGCCTTGCCGATTTTTTCCGCTACCGCCACCGCTCGCGCCGCACCCGGCCCTTCTGCCGAAAACTCTGGCGTGCGCCATGCAGTCAATACCGTACTGGGCTGATCCAGCGAAACGCCGATACTGCCAAAACGGCGGCCAAGACCGCCATTCAAGTCAAAAAAACCCATATGCAATCTTGCGGTCGTCGATACATGGACGGCTTCTTGCAAAACGGGATCGGCTAAAGACATATAAAAGGATCGGCTACTTCAAATGTGAATCAATAAAAGCTGCAATTGTATCGCAGCAGACAACGCTTTGATAACTTGCAGCTCTGCTGTTTTTCCGCGATTCACGTAAAAATCGCCTTCAACAGGCGCAACACACTTCAGTCAATGCCTGACAAATGCTAGAATTAGTAGGCTTTTATGGTGTTATTCCGCATTGACCATCATTTCATATCGCTTGCATAATCCATGAGCTAAGGAAGCGCTGATTAAATGAGCGAGCGGGATGAAGTGCAACCGCAAGGGTCGTGTCCGTCAAGACGGCTGCCAAGGCAGCTCGGCTTGACGCCACAAGGCGCCCGGAACGCAGCAGCCGAGATGGTATGTGTTATACAGCGAGGTTGTGAGTACCGCGCAACGCAGCAATTCACCCGCGTAGCCATTTAATCAGCGCTTCCCTAAATACTTGCGCAGAGTAGCTGTTGCCAAGTTGGCAACAATTCAAACGCTTTGAATAAGAGAGAATTAAATGCAAAGTTCGGGCAAAAGCCAGACTGATACAAACAGCACGACCCACGAACACGTCGCCTGTCCAGCCTGCGGGTTACTGTGTGACGACCTGACCGTGAGCCGGAATGCAGGCGGCATACTGGAAGTGACCCCGAACACCTGCGCCAGAAGCGTGCAGTTCTTCCAGCGTCCGCCCACCGATACCAGCCCACGCATTGCCGGCAAGCCCGCAACACTTGATACCGCTATCGCCAGGACAGTCGAAATTCTCAGACAGGCCAACCAGCCGCTGATCTCGGGTCTCGGCACCGAAGTCCAGGGCATGCGCGCCGTCATGAGCCTGGCTGACAAATCCTGTGCCAGCATCGACCACATGAATTCAAATGCCTTCATGCGCAACATCCAGGTGGTACAAAACTCCGGCTGGATGACCACCACCCTGACCGAGGTCCGCAACCGCGTCGACCTGCTGGTCGTGGTCGGCACCGATATCGTCAGCCACTTCCCGCGCTTCTTCGAGCGCAACATCTGGAACCGGGAATCCATGTTCGGCCAGGAGACGTCCATGAGAGAAGTCGTGTACTTGGGCGGTCGCGACATCGACACTTCAGCCGGCGTCGCCCCTGACGGACGCAAGCCTGACGTATTGCCATGCGACCTGGAGCGCCTGCCTGAGGTAGCCGCTGCCCTGCGTGCGCTGGCCAACGGCAAGAAACTGCAGGTCACCGAAGTGGCAGGCATTGCTGCTGCAGAGCTGGAAAAACTCGCAGAACGGCTCAAGGCAGCCAAATACAGTGTCATTGCCTGGGCAACAACCACACTGGATTTCCCGCATGCCGAACTGGCGATTCAGAACATCAGCGAACTGGTGAAAGACCTCAATCAGACCACCCGCTCATCCGGCCTGCCGCTGGGTGGCAATGAAGGCGAGATGAATGCCAACCAGGTCAGTGCCTGGATATCGGGTTATCCGATACGCACCTCTTTCGGTAAAGGTTACCCGGAATACGATCCCCTTCAGCTGTCTGCCGACAAACTGCTCGGCAGCGGCGAAGCTGATGCCCTGCTATGGATCTCCTCGTTCAATCCTGAACGCACACCGCCACAAACCAGCATCCCGACCGTCGTCTTCGGCCACGCTGCCATGAAATTCGACCGGGAACCGGAAGTATTCATCCCGGTAGGCACACCCGGCATCGACCATAACGGCGTCAGCTTCCGCTCCGACAACGTGGTATCGCTACCGCTCAGCCAGTTGCGCCAGAGCACCCTGCCCAGCCTGAGCGCCGTGCTCACTGCCATCGAACAAGCGCTATAAGTTTTCAAGGAATCCAGAATCATGCTCATCAAACTGACCGGCGGCACTGTTTACGATCCGGCCCATGGTATCGACGGCAAGGTCATGGATATTTATATCCGTGACGGCCGCATCGTCGACCGCCCCCGCGACGGGGAACGTATAGACCAGGACCACAACCTGGCAGGCAAGGTCGTCATGGCGGGCGCCATCGACATGCACACGCACATCGGCGGCGGCAAGGTCAATATCGCACGCACGCTGTTGCCGGAAGATCACCGGGCTGACCCGGTTATGCATACGGAGCACTGCCGCGCCGGTTGCGGCCATGTCGCACCATCGACCCTGACTACCGGTTACCGTTATGCCGAGATGGGGTATACCGCAGGCTTCGAACCGGCCGTCCTGCCGATCAACGCCCGTCAGGCCCACTTGGAAATGGGCGACACCCCGATCATCGACAAGGGCGGCTACGCCATGCTGGGCAGCGACGACTTGCTGTTGCGCATGATGGCGGCCAACAAGGACCAGAACGCCATCAACGACTATGTGGCCTGGACCCTGCATGCCAGCCAGGCGATCGGCATCAAGGTCGTGAATGCGGGCGGCATCAACGCCTTCAAGTTCAACCAGCGCATGCTGGATCTGGATGAAAAGAACGCGTATTACCAAGTGACGCCGCGCGACGTGCTGCAACGCCTGTCGCGTGCCGTGCATGAACTGGGTATCCCGCATCCGCTGCATGTGCACGGCAACAACCTCGGGGTTCCCGGCAACGTCGAGACCACGCTCAATACGATTGCTGGCGTCGATGGCTACCCGTTGCACCTGACCCATATCCAGTTCCACAGCTACGGCACCGAAGGCGACCGCAAGTTCTCTTCCGCTGCGGCGCGCATCGCCGAAGCTATCAACAAGAACAAGCATATCTCCGCCGACGTCGGCCAGATCCTGTTCGGCCAGACAGTGACCGCCTCCGGCGACAACATGGCGCAATTCCGCAATCATGCGGCGGGCAGCCCCAACAAGTGGGTCTGCATGGATATCGAGTGCGATGCCGGTTGCGGCGTCGTGCCGTTCAAGTACAAGGACCAGAATTTCGTCAACGCCCTGCAATGGGCCATCGGCCTGGAGATCTTCCTGCTGGTGGATGACCCGTGGCGCATCTTCCTGACGACCGATCACCCCAACGGCGCGCCGTTCACCAGCTACCCGCACCTGATCCGCCTGCTGACCGACAAGACCTTCCGTAACGACATGCTGTCAAGCATCAGCCCGGATGCCCAGAAGCTGAGCACGCTGGCATCGATCGATCGTGAATACAGCCTGTATGAAATCGCCATCATGACCCGTGCCGGTGCCGCCAAACTGGTAGGCCTGCACGACCGTGGCCACTTGGGCGTGGGTGCCGCGGCAGATATCACCGTCTACAGCGACCATGCCGATCGCGAAAAGATGTTCAGCAAGCCGGATTATGTCTTCAAGGACGGCGAACTGGTGGTCAGGAACGGCAGCGTGGTCAAGGTCACCTGGGGTACTACGCATGTGGTCCGGCCGGAATTCGACCGCAGTATCGAAAAGGAAATCGCCAAGTATTTCGAGACCTACCACACAGTCAACATGGAACATGTCAAGGTCACCGACCAGCAGATCGCCGACGATGGCCGCGGTCATGTCCAGGTACATGAGTGCAAGGGCCGCAGAGAGAAAACCGCATGATGTTCAACCAATATCAACACAAGGCCACGCTATGATCATTAACGGCGTCCACATCGACGATACCTTTGCCGAAGCATTCAACATGCGCGGCACACGCGTCATCATCACCGCGCAGAACCTGAAATGGGCCTACAACGCCGCCAACGCCATGACCGGCTTTGCCACTTCCGTCATCGGTTGCGGCGTCGAAGCCGGCATCGAGAAGGAACTGACGCCCGACCAGACGCCGGACGGCCGTCCTGGCGTGACCATCCTCATGTTTGCCATGGGCAGTGCGGTACTGATGAAGCAACTGGAAACCCGCATGGGCCAATGCATCCTGACCTGCCCAACCGCCGCAGCTTTCTCCGGCATCGAAGGCAGCAAGGAGGAAGTGACCCCGATCAGCCTCGGCAAGAACCTGCGCTTCTTCGGCGACGGTTTCCAGATTTCCAAGCAGTTCGGCGGCAAGCGTTACTGGCGCGTGCCGGTCATGGACGGCGAATTCATCACCGAGGAAACCACCGGCATGGTGCGTGCCGTCGGCGGCGGCAATTTCCTGGTGTTGGCAGAATCACAGCCACAGGCGCTGGCGGCCTGCGAAGCGGCGATCGAAGCCATGCGCAAGATCCCCAACGTCATCATGCCTTTCCCCGGCGGCGTCGTGCGTTCCGGTTCCAAGGTCGGTTCCAAGTACAAGGCCATGTTCGCCTCGACCAACGATGCCTTCTGCCCGACACTGAAAGGCCTGACCAAAACCGAACTGTCGCCCGACATCGAATCGGTGATGGAGATCGTCATCGACGGTCTGACCGACCTCGACATCCGCAAGGCGACCCGCGTCGGCATCGCCGCCGCCTGCGAACTGGGTGCGAAAAACGGCATCAAACGAATTTCAGCCGGCAATTATGGCGGCAAGCTGGGACAGTTCCAGTTCCATCTGCGCGACATCATGGCCGACCCGACCCTGAACGACCTGACTGCGGAAATACAAGCATGAGCGCCCTGACCTTCACCCTCAAGACAGCGCTGCAACAACGTCTGGACCTGTCCGCCCTGACCCCGGATCAGCTTGCTGGCAAATCCAGGGCAGATATCGCAGCCATCCAGTTGCCATACGGCAGGAAACAATTACGTGTCGATGAGGTCTTCGACCTGCATGGCGAAGATACCGCCAATATCGTCTTTGCCAACAGTGCAGCCAAACTGGATTACATCGGCAGCAAGATGAAATCCGGCACGATTACCGTCAATGGTGATACCGGTGCCTATCTCGGTTTTCAAATGGGCGGCGGCGAATTGGCCGTGCATGGTAATGTCGATGCTTACGCTGCCAGCGGCATGTCCGGCGGACTGATCCACATTTTCGGCAATGCAGGCGACTTCCTTGCGGCCGCTATTCCCGGCGACCGCAAGGGCATGAAAGGCGGCACCGTGATCGTCACCGGCAATGCAGGTGATCGCGTCGGCGACCAGATGCGCCGCGGCACCCTGCTGATAGAAGGCAATGTGGGCAGCTACTGCGCTTCGCGCATGCTGGCCGGCACCATCGGCGTGCTGGGCACAGTCGGCGAGTATGTGGGCTACGGCATGCGCCGCGGTACCCTGCTGCTGACCAGCAAGCCGGCCATGCATGCCACGCTGCAGGATTGCGGCGCACACACGCTGCCTTACCTCAGCCTGATGTTCAAGTCTTTTGGTGAATTACCGAGCAAATTCGCTAAAATAGACAAGAATCGCGTGCAACGTTACGCCGGGGATGTCGCCAACGACGGCAAGGGCGAGATACTCGTTTTGCAATAAAGACCATCATTAACCAAATAGCGCTATAGAAGAGGCAGTGTTCACATGTCGCAAGTCGAAGCACCTACCGCAGTGATAGACCAATCCCTGTTGAAGAAAAAACAGGGCAAACCCAAAGGCCGCATGGTAGACCCTGCCGCTCGCGAAGAGATTGCCGCCCTGCTCGGCGATGCTTCACGCGCCCCCGACATGCTGATCGAACACCTGCACAAGATCCAGGACAAATTCGGTCATATCTCTTCCCGTCATCTGGCGGCACTGGCTGCCGAAATGAAACTGTCGCAGACCGAAGCCTACGAAGTCGCGACCTTTTATCACCATTTCGATGTCGTCAAGGAAGGCCAAACCCCGCCGCCGGCGCTGACCGTGCGCGTCTGCGAATCGGTGACCTGTGACATGTTCGGCGCCCGTGAACTGATCAGCAAGCTGAAGGACAGCCTGGGCGATGGCGTACGTGTGCAACCGGTTCCCTGTGTCGGTCGTTGCCAGCACGCACCGGTCGCCGTAGTCGGCCAGAATCCGGTGGATCATGCCGATGTGCCAGCCGTGCTGGAGAAGGTCGAGACCAAGGCCACCAAGGCGGCGGTCAGCAACTACATTTCATTTGAGCAATACAAAGCCGATGGCGGCTACCAGCTCTATCAGGACTGCGTCGCCGACAAGCACACGCCTGAATACATCATGGGCATTATGGAAGACTCCGGCCTGCGTGGTCTCGGTGGCGCCGGCTTCCCGGTCGGCCGCAAATGGCGCATCGTCGCCGGTTACGAAGCCCCGCGCTACATGGCGGTCAATATCGACGAAGGCGAACCCGGCACGTTCAAGGACCGGCACTACCTGGAACTCGATCCGCACCGATTCCTCGAAGGCATGCTGGTCGCGGCCTGGGTGGTCGGCATCAGCAAAATCTGGATCTACCTGCGTGACGAATATGCCGGTTGCCGCCAGATTCTGGAAACCGAACTGGCCAAACTGAAGGCCAACCCACCGGCTGCCATGCCGGAGATCGAGCTGCGCCGCGGCGCCGGCGCCTACATCTGCGGCGAGGAATCGGCCATGGTCGAATCCATCGAGGGCAAACGCGGCATGCCGCGCCTACGCCCGCCTTTCCTCGCAGAAATCGGCCTGTTCGGCCGCCCGACGCTGGAACACAACATGGAATCCGTCTACTGGGTACGCGACCTGGTAGAAAAAGGCGCGCAATGGTTCACCTCCAACGGCCGCCACGAACGCAAGGGCCTGCGCTCCTTCTCGGTCAGCGGCCGCGTGAAGAAACCGGGCGTGCATCTCGCCCCGGCCGGCATCACTATCCGTGAACTGATAGACGAATACTGCGGCGGCATGCTGGATGGTCATGAATTCTACGGCTACTTCCCGGGCGGCGCTTCCGGCGGCATCCTGCCCGCCAGCATGGGCAATATCCCGCTCGATTTCGACACCCTGAATGAGTATGGCTGCTTCATCGGTTCCGCCGCCGTGGTCGTCTTCTCGCAACATGACAAGGCACGCGATCTGGCTCTGAATGCCATCAAGTTCTTTGAAGATGAATCCTGCGGACAATGTACGCCATGCCGCGCCGGTACTTCCAAAGCCGTCAAGCTGATGGAAAAGGCACAATGGGACCAGCCGCTGCTGGAAGAACTCTCCAGCGCCATGATGGACGCTTCGATCTGCGGTCTCGGTCAGGCCGCACCAAATCCGATCCGCAGTGTCATCAAGTACTTCCCTGACGAATTGACTGGCACATCAGCCAAGTAGGAAATCGAATCATGAACGCACCCAGCCACCTGCCAAAAACCATCGCCTTCAACCTGAATGGCGAATCTGTCGAAGCCTTTGAAGGCGAGACCATCATCCAGGCCGCCCAACGTCACGGCGTCGAGATTCCACATCTTTGCTACACCGAGGGTTTGCGGCCGGACGGCAACTGCCGCTCATGCATGGTCGAAATCAAGGGCGAACGGGTGCTGGCACCCTCCTGCTGCCGCGCTCCCAAGGCTGACATGGAGGTCACCAGCAACAGCGAACGTGCCATCGCCTCGCAGAAGATGGTATTGGAACTGCTGCTGTCCGACATGCCCAGCGTGCAAGGCAAGCAGGATTACAAGCCGGACAACGAACTGACCTACTGGGCGAACAAGATGGGCGTCGCCAATCCGCGTTTTGAACCGCGCATGTCGCCCGACGCCGACCTCTCCAACCCGGCCATCGCCGTCAACCTCGATGCCTGCATCCAGTGCACACGCTGCGTGCGCGCCTGCCGCGAAGAGCAGGTCAACGATGTCATCGGTTACGCCTTCCGTGGCGCACATTCCGAAATCGTCTTTGATATGGACGACCCGATGGGCGACTCCACCTGCGTCACCTGCGGCGAATGCGTACAGGCCTGCCCGACCGGCGCATTGGCCCCGGCAAAGAATGCGGCCCTGATCGTGCCAGACAAGACCGTGGATTCAGTCTGTCCCTATTGCGGCGTCGGCTGCCAACTTACCTACCACGTCAAGGACAACCGCATCGTCCAGGTCACCGGCAAGGATGGCCCGGCCAACCACAGCCGCCTCTGCGTCAAGGGCCGTTACGGTTTCGACTACCCGAAACACCAGCATCGCCTGACCAAACCGCTGATTCGCCGTGCAGATGCGCCGAAATCCGCAAATTTCGTCATCGATCCGGCCAATCCGTTTGCCACATTCCGTGAAGCGAGCTGGGAAGAAGCGCTGGATTTCGCTGCCAGCGGCTTCAAGAAGATCATCAAGGAAAAAGGCAAATATGCCCTCGCTGGCTTCGGTTCAGCCAAGGGCAGCAATGAAGAAGCCTATTTGTTCCAGAAGCTGGTACGTACCGGTTTCGGCACCAATAACGTCGATCACTGTACCCGTCTGTGTCACGCTTCTTCAGTTGTCGCGCTGCTCGAAGGCGTCGGCTCCGGCGCGGTATCCAACCCGGTTGCGGACGTACAGTATGCTGAAGTGATTGTCGTCATCGGCGCCAACCCCATCGTCAACCACCCGGTCGCCGCGACATTCATCAAGAATGCCGTAAAAAAAGGCGCCAAACTGGTGCTGATGGACCCACGCCGTACCGACCTTGCACGTCTGGCCACGCATCATCTGGCCTTCAAGCCGGATACCGACGTCGCCATGCTCAACGCCATGCTCAACGTCATCATCACAGAAGGCCTGGCGGATGAGGAGTTCATCCGCAACCGCACCGAAAACTATGAAGCGCTGAAAGCCAATGTTGAAGGCTACACACCGGAATTGATGGCACCGATCTGCGGTATCGACGCAGAAACCCTGCGCCAGGTTGCCAGACTCTATGCCACCTCCAAGGGCTCCATCATTCTCTGGGGCATGGGTGTCTCGCAGCACGTGCACGGCACCGACAACGCACGCTGCCTGATCGCCCTATCCATGGTCACCGGCCAAGTCGGTCGCCGCGGCACCGGCCTGCACCCGCTGCGCGGCCAGAACAACGTACAAGGTGCTTCCGACGTCGGCCTGATCCCGATGAGTTTCCCGGACTATGTCCGCGTTGACAATCCGCAAGCACACGCCAAGTTCGAAGCCTTGTGGAAGACCGAACTCGATAGCAAACCGGGCCTGACCGTGGTCGAGATCATCGATGCCGCTTGCGAAGGCAAGATCACCGGCATGTATATCGAGGGCGAGAACCCGGCCATGTCCGATCCGGATGCCAACCATGCACGTGCCGGCCTCGCCGCGCTCGAACACCTGGTGGTGCAGGACATCTTCATGACCGAGACCGCCTATATGGCCGATGTCATCCTGCCGGCCAGCACCCATGCCGAAAAACTCGGCACCTTCACCAATACCGACCGCCTGGTGCAGATCGGCCGTCCGGCACTGACGCCTCCGGGCGAGGCACGCCAGGACCTGTGGATCATCCAGGAACTGGGCAAACGCCTGGACCTGCCGTGGAATTACGCTGGCCCCGAAGATGTATTCAACGAGATGCGTCAGGCCATGCCGAGCATCGCCGGCATCACCTGGCAGCGCTTGGAAAACGAAGGCGGTGTCACCTACCCATGTGAACAGGAAGGCGATCCGGGCCAGGAGGTCATTTTCGAGGATCAGTTCCCGCGCCCCAACGGCCGCGCCAAACTGGTACCGGCAGACATCATCCCGGCCGCCGAGCGCCCGGACAGCGAATACCCGATGGTACTGATCACCGGCCGCATGCTGGAACACTGGCATACCGGCAGCATGACACGCCGCGCAAGTGTACTCGACGCCATCGAACCGGCGCCAACCATCAGCATTCACCCGCTCGATCTGGAAGCAACTGGTGCAAAAGCCGGCGACATCCTGACCGTGGAATCACGCCGCGGCGAGATTGCGCTGATTGCGCGTGCTGACGATGGCATACCGCAGGGTTCCGTTTTCATCGCCTTCTGTTACTACGAAGCGGCGGCCAATCTGCTGACCAATCCGGCGCTAGACCCGTTTGCCAAGATCGCCGAAGTGAAATACTGCGCAGTCCGGCTGAAGAAAGGTGGCAAGCTGCCTACCAATCTTGGCTATCACAGCACAGTCGCAGCCTGACCGGCTGCGGTTTTTTTGTTTTAAGGAAAGCAAGCGTCCTCATGAAGTTCGATCGCAACGGGCCAAACTGGCTCAACCTGCCCAACCTGCCGCTAACCTTGAAGGTACTGTTCATCGGCTATCTGCTGGTCATCGGCCTCGGCCTCTGCATGGCCGGTCTGCAGATCATGATGACGCACGGCATGGCCGACGGCAAAGTCGGCCTGTCGCTGGATGATGTGGTTTACAGCTATTACGGCAACCGCAACGGCACCACGCTGGAGACCAAGCTGAACGGCTCCATGCAGGACAAGGCGCCGCAGGAAGTACGCACGGAAATTATCAAATGGGCGCGTAAAGGCGCGCCGGAATCCGAGTGGGAGCCACGCTTCCGTGAGGTGTTTGCACAGCACTGCATCAAGTGCCACAGTGTGATTCCCGGCATTCCGAACTTCACCCAGTATGAGGATGTGCAAAAGGCTGCTGTCATCGACGAAGGCGCCAGCATCCAAAACCTGACGCGCGTTTCACACATTCACCTGTTCGGCATCAGCTTCATCTTCTTTTTCATGGCGCTGATCTTCAGCCTGTCCGTCAACGTCCCGCGCTGGCTGAAAGAAGTCACGATCGCACTGCCTTTCGCCTTCCTGATCCTCGACGTCTTCTCCTGGTGGCTGACCAAGTGGCACCCGGGATTCGCCTGGTTCACCATCATCGGCGGCTTCGGCTACAGCCTTGCATCCGCCTTCATGTGGTTCACCTGCATGTATCAAATGCTGATCATGTCGCGTAACGGCAAGGTCTACGGCAATGCCTGGGAAGCAGATATCAGACTTGATGATCTATAACAGTCGATCACCAGCTCAACAACCCAAGCCGCCACCATTACAGAACTGTACTGCCAACCTTATATGCCCCGTTATCTGACCGCCGCGCTCTACAAGTTCGTCTCCCTGCCCGACTACAAGGAGCTGCGAGAACCGCTGCTGGCATTCTGTGAATCCCACAACATCACCGGCACCCTGCTGCTGGCTGAAGAAGGCATCAACGGCACCATCGCCGGCATGGAAGAGGATATCCGCACAGTATTAGAGTACCTGCGTACGGCCGATATCTTCAAAGGGCGGCTGGCGGATCTGGAACACAAGGAATCCTGGTCGGATAAAAAGCCCTTCTACCGGCTCAAGGTCAGGCTGAAAAAGGAAATCGTCACGCTCGGCGTACCGGAGGTGAAACCCAGCGAAATGGCAGGCACCTATGTCAAACCGGAAGACTGGAATGCGCTGATCAGCGACCCGGACGTTATCCTGATCGATACCCGCAATGATTACGAAGTTGGTATCGGCACTTTCAAGGGCGCCATCAATCCAAAAACCCACAGCTTTTCCGAACTGCCATTCTGGGTAGCGCAAAACCCCAGCCTCAAGGAAAAACCCAAGGTCGCCATGTTCTGCACCGGCGGTATCCGCTGCGAGAAATCGACGGCCTACATGCGCAGCCTCGGTTATGACGAGGTCTATCACCTGCAGGGCGGCATCCTCAAATACCTGGAAACCGTGCCGGAAGAACAATCCATGTGGCAAGGCGAATGCTTCGTCTTCGACGAACGGGTCTCGGTCGGCCACGGCTTGAAGCCCGGCGATTACCAGTTCTGCCGTGCCTGCCGCCATCCGCTCAGCGCCGAGGAAAGGCAATCACCCCTGTTCGAACAGGGCATCAGCTGCCCGCATTGCCACGGCAAGGTCAGTGAAGAAAAGAAACGTGCACTGGCGGAACGCCAGAAGCAGATTGAGCTGGCGCAAAAACGCCATCAGGTGCATGTCGGGGCGAAGTTCAAAGCCAAGAACAAGCGCACTGATACAAAAGGTTAGTTTCTAGCCGGTCTTGCGAAGCTGATACTTGCCCTGCAATGCAGCAATATCATTGACCGGTACCGAAGCCAGCACCCTGACATTGGCATCGAACTGCTTGTCCAGAATCCTGCCGTTGATCTTCTCCAGCTCACGGCTGAAGCTGTCGAAACTGGCGTAATCCATCTCCAGCCGGACTTCCCCCATCTCGACAAAAGGCACGCGCCTTGTCGCATCCAGCGCCAGCTTGGCCGTGCCGCCATAAGCCCGCGCCAGCCCGCCGGTACCCAGGTTGATGCCGCCGTAATAGCGAATCACCCCAACGCAGACATTGAGCAGCTGCTGCCCTTCGATATGCTGCAATATCGGCCTGCCAGCGGTGCCGGAAGGCTCGCCGGCATCATTCATGCGCTGCACCAGGCCATCCGGCGTTTTCAACTGAAATGCAAAAGCCAGATGGTGCGCATGCGGATGCTCGGACGCCAACTTTCTCAGCATCTGCACCACTTCCCTCTCGTTTGCGCAATGTGCGGCGAACGCGACAAACCGCGACTTATTGATGGTCTGTTCTGCCAGACCGGATTGCTGGATGGTTTGCATACGGCTTAAATCGAACTTTGCAGGTTTTTCCTGGCGCGCAACAGGTCGTCTTCAGTCAACACGCGATTTTTACCGGTGGATTTCGCCAGGTACATGGCTTGATCTGCCCGGTGCAGCACAGCCTCCTGCTCTTCATTCATCCTGAACAGGGATATCCCTGCGCTAAAGGTAATCAACAGGCGCTCATTGTTATGCAGGAATATCTTTTTTGTCAGTTCCCGTTGCAGCCTGGTCACCAGGCCAATCGCCTCTTTGATTTTGGTATTCGGCAACAGGATCACGAACTCCTCGCCACCGAAACGTGCCACCACATCAATCGGGCGTACGGCTTCCTTGACGGTATTAGCCAGATACTGCAAGGCAGAATCACCAACTTCATGCCCATAAGTGTCGTTCAGGCGCTTGAAATTATCGATATCCAGCAGGACAACACTCAAATCCGTTTCACCCCGCTGCGCACGCGCGATTTCTTGTGTAAACGCCTCTTCCAGGCCGCGCCGGTTGAGCGTCCCGGTCAACTGGTCGATACGTATTTTCTCGCTCAGTTCCGTGAGCTCCAGTTCCAACCGCCTGATGCGCTCCTCGGTAGCTTCCACCTTGTTACGCTGCTCGATCAAAACCTCTTGCGAACGCAAGAGATTGGTCTGCATTTCATGGGTATCCTGCATCAGGCTCTCGACCAAGGCGCCGATCTGGATGATGTCGTCAGTGCTTGAGAGCTTCTGGTTGTAGGCCTCGACTTTGCTGTGATAAGAGCCCGTCGAGTCGGATATTGTGCCCAGCCGCTCAATAAAAGTCGCGACCATCTGTTTGAAATTATGCTTTGCTTCAGTCAGGCTATGTTTCAGGACGCCCTGCTTGAAGATCACCTCTTTCAGGCTTTTTTCCGCGTCCTTGATCAGCGCCTTCTCAAGCGGACTGGAGATAATGGTCTGCACCACGGCTATCTGGCCACGCAGCCACTGGTCATCGGAAACCAGCTCGCCTATGTTGTCGACCAGCAATTTGAGCAATGCCAGCAGGTCGTGCTTGATCTCCTGCTCTTCAATACCGATCAGCTCAACTCTGCCGATCAAGGTTTTGAGTTGCCGCGCCAGCAATTGCCAGTCCTCGTTCCTGACGGCCTTGTCCGACAGGGCGAATATCTCGCCAGCCTCCTGTTGCAGCTCGGGGTAGCCTTCTAGCCTCGGAATCAGCCCGTTTCTCAATGATTGCCTGAGCATCCCTTGCAAGGTATTAATATTTTCCTGCAAGGCAGCCAATCGCGGGCTTAATGGCAAGGCTGGCTTGTTCAGCTCACTGGATTCCGTGATCTCGGCTTTATTCTCTGCCACACCTCCAACATCGATCAACTCCGAGCTGTTGCCTGCATAGCCAGACCAGCTTTTAGTCATGGCTTGCAGCTTTTCAGGCAACTGAGGGTCGCTGCCAAAATTAATCAGCACGCGCTCCAATGTTTCCTTTTTTCGTTGCGGGGTCAGGCTGGTTTGCTTTGCATCCCATGCACGCAACAGGACTCGAATCGCATCGGGCCATTGCCTGGCTTGCGCCACTTTATCTTGCATCTCCGCGCCAAGCATTGCCGGCAAAGCCTTCCAATTACGGCTGGCGAGCAGCTTTTCCCACGCGCCTATCCATTTGCTGCTCTCGGCGGTCTCACGTGGCAGCTCCTTGAGTGCGCGATTCAGTGCGTCCTCAAGCGGCTCCAACGTTGGCAGTTCAGCAATTTCGTTATAAATGCGCTTGTAATTGTCCGGCGTTGGAGCAATGCGTTGCATCGCCATGCGTTTGATCGTCTCACGCGCGATTTCTGCCGGTTCAAGCTTCTTTTTCTTCGGTGTTGCCATAGAAACCCCGCTACCTCTTTCCACCCAGCAGCGAACCAAGCACGCCGCGTATCAACCGCCTGCCAAGTTCAGAGCCAACAGTACGGGCTGCGGTTTTTGCCACAGTTTCCATCAGCGTATCGCGTGGCCGGCCGACCGGGCGTTTGGGTGCGGATTCCGCCTTGGCTTCATCTTCGGCTGCGGCCTCTGCCGCAGAAGCCGCCGCACGCGTCTTCAGTATTTCATAAGCCGATTCCCGATCCAGCGACTTCTCGTAATAACCATGTATCAGGGAAGTACGTATCGTCTGGCTGCGCTCTTCATCTGTCGCCATGCCGATTCTGCTGCCCGGCGGGATGATTAGCGCGCGCTCTACAGGCAGTGGCCTGCCCTTTTCATCAAGGAAGGAAACCAGTGCCTCGCCCACGCCGAGCTCGGTGATCGCGCTAACGACATCGACTTCCGGATTGGGCCGGAAAGTCTCGGCTGCGGATTTGACCGCCTTCTGGTCGCGCGGCGTAAATGCGCGCAAAGCGTGTTGTACACGATTGCCGAGCTGGCCCAGCACCACATCCGGAATATCCAGCGGGTTCTGACTGACGAAATAGACACCGACGCCTTTGGAGCGGATCAGGCGCACGACCTGCTCGATCTTGTCCATCAGGGATTTTGGCGCATCGTTGAACAGCAGGTGCGCCTCATCGAAGAAAAACACCAGCTTGGGTTTGTCCAGGTCGCCCACCTCCGGCAATTGCTCGAACAACTCGGACAATATCCACAATAACAACGAGGCATAAACGCGCGGCGAGTTGTAGAGCTTGTCAGCCGCCAGGATATTGATAAACCCATGCCCTTTGCTATCCGTCTGCATCATGTCATCCAGATTCAATGCAGGCTCACCGAACAGCTGGTCAGCACCCTCGTGTTCCAGTTGCAGCAAAGCACGCTGCACTGCGCCCACACTGGCCGGTGAAATATTGCCGTATTCAATGCGATATTGCGCGGCGTTCTCCGCCGCATGCTGCATGATCGCGCGCAAATCCTTCAGATCGAGCAACAACCAACCGTTATCGTCGGCAATCTTGAACACCGCCGTCAGCACACCCGCCTGCACTTCGTTGAGGCCGAGCATGCGCGCCAGCAGCAACGGCCCCAGTTCCTCAACGGTAGTCCGCATCGGGTGCCCCTTGCTGCCGAACACATGTTGCCGCCACCGGCACGGCTCATACCGGAAAGATCGCCCTTCACATCCGCCATGAACACCGGCACGCCGATACGCGAAAACTGCTCTGCCAGTGCCTGCAAGGTCACGGTCTTGCCGGTACCGGTCGCGCCGGCAATCAACCCATGACGGTTGGCCATGCGTGGCAGCAGATAGAGAAAATCGCGGCTTTTGGCGATACGCATCGGTTCGGTCATACAACTGTTCCTGATAGATGGAATTAAAAATCGGTCGAATTGATTACGATGATATCAGGTAAAAACCCCTTGCTCAGCTGTGAAGATACATAACATACTCAAATGCAATACAGGGTTTTGGTATGCATGAAGCAGTTAATTTTGCTTAGACACAGCATGCTAACGCATGCCCTCATGTCAGGACAGCTGACATGTTGTAGAAGCTTTGATGACGCGCATACCTAACCTTGACGTTCAAGAGGACGTAAGACACATTGCAGCAGCGCGCAAGGCCGTTTACGATGGAGTTTTCGGGGCTAGCCGCCCCTTAACTCTGACGTTAGACCTAAGTCGGGAGAGAGATTTGTCATTCGCAAAATTTGATTTAGCTCCTCAGGGATGGGAGCTTGGAAAGAGTGTGCTAGCCCTCTCAGCGTTAGGTATTTTTTCAAAGCTTTTGGGTATTGACCTCAGTCAGTTCCAATTTCTTGGCGTAACCCTCGGCGAAAAGAGTGTGCAACTAATCCCAGGCTTCTTAGGTTTAACACTAATCTATTCATTATTAGCGTTTATTCTTGCTCGTTTAGAAGCAGGGTTATTTCACAGCACTAGTAAAGAAACAAAAAATACTAATCAAGAAATTCTCGCTAATAAAGGCTTAACAATTATTGCTTTATTGGCTCTTCCAATTTCAATTTTTGTCTATTCTCTTCCCTACGTACTTGGAGCTTTTACAGTTACGTTTCTGTGGAGTGACAGTATGTTGGTTTTATCAATGATATGGGCGTTAGCTAGTAAATGAGGTCTAACCCATCATTCAAGCGGGACGCCTAACGGCGCCCCTTAATTCAAACGTTAGCCATATGATTGAAGGACTAATTGCAGCGTTCCAAACTGATCCCCTAAAGACTCTTCTGGGGAGTGGTGGAATTTTAGGTCTAGTCGTTATTATTGGCCGATGGTTCTGGAACCGCCCAAGGGTGAATGTTAAGCTTATTCAAGAAACATTCGACATTAAGGGAAATCCAAATGTTGAGGTAACTCTGACTGTAGAGTTTGAAAACCATGGCCGAGAAAACACCTCATTTGAAACCGAAGCAAAGATTTACTGCTTAACTGCCGATCGTGAAGTACTACAGTTCGTTTTAATGGCTGAAACCCAAACTAGAACTCTCTCACCAGTGACGCCACAACAAATAACCTTTAAAGGCCAAGTGGCGGCCACATACATCTACTCACATTTTCGCATTATCAAATTTAAACTCTCCCGCGGAGGGGAAGCAAGCATTCGAGTGCTCAATGCATCTGGGCAACTGGCTGGCCGAATAAAGTTTTTCTTTTTAAAGGTTTTGTTTAAAGTTTTCGGGGTGCTGCCACATGTACAAGGCTAACCCATCAGTCAAGCGGGACTGGCTTACAGCGTTATGGCTCAAAGATAGCAAGATCCGGGTCGCAGATTGATCGCTTAAACCTCCATACTTAACTCGTATCGGAACAAGTTTCCGTCAGTACGAAAAATCCACTATGAGAGGCTTTGAATAATGTCTGCACTGTCCAACAAGGTTGCCATTGTCACCGGAGCAAGTTCCGGGATCGGTTATGCAACAGCAAAACTATTCGCCCGAGAGGGTGCCAGGGTCGTTGCTGCCGCACGCCGCCAACCGGAACTCGATGCACTCGTTGAGGAAATCACCCAAGCGGGCGGGTATGCCGTCGCGCTTGCCGGCGACGTCAAGGACGAGGCCTACGCGAAAGCCTTGGTCGAACTGGCTATAGGCCGCTTCGGTGGTCTCGACGTGGCCTTCAATAATGCAGGCACGACGGGTGAGATGGGAGCCACACCCGCCGTGTCGCTTGCGGAGTGGGAAAATACAATCAGGACAAACCTGACGAGTGCATTTCTTGGGGCGAAGTATCAACTTCCCGCGATGCTTGACCGGAATGGCGGATCGCTGATCTTTACGTCAACATTTGTTGGTCACACTGTAGGTCTTCCGGGCATGGCCGCCTATGCCGCGAGCAAGGCTGGGCTTATCGGTCTGACGCAGGCGCTTGCGTCTGAGTTTGGCCCCAAAGGTATCCGAGTGAACGCTCTCCTGCCGGGTGGCACGGATACACCCATGGGTCGGGGCTTCGCCAATACACCGGACGCCTTGGCTTTCGTCCTGGGCCTTCACGCCTTGAAACGTATGGCGCAGCCGGAGGAAATCGCCCAATCAGCCCTCTACCTTGCGTCCGATGCGTCGAGCTTCACGACTGGCTCGGCGCTTCTGGCTGACGGCGGCGTTTCCATTAATCGTACCTGAATACGAATAGCCACTATGCCTATGGAACTCTAGATGTCTGACTATGACCGCATAGCTGAGGCGATTTCATTTATTTCTACCCGGTTATCCAGCCAGCCGACCTTGGAAGAAATATCGGCTCATTTACATCTGAGCCCGTTCCACTTCCAACGCCTATTCTGCCGTTGGGCGGGTGTGACGCCGAAAAGGTTTTTACAAGTGCTTACACTGGAGCGCGCCAAGCAACTGCTAAGCGAATCAAAACCGTTGCTTGAAGTGTCGGACACGTTGGGGTTGAGCAGCGGATCGCGTTTGTACGACCACTTCGTTCATCTGGAAGCAGTCACCCCTGGCGAATACAAGAAAGGCGGCGAAAATTTAACCATTGAGTATGCTGTACATGACACTCCCTTTGGAAAAGCTTTTATTGCCATCACGCCACGCGGTATCTGTAATTTTTCGTTTTTGGAACACGCGGGAATCGATGGGCATCTGACCGATTTAAATAAAAAATGGCCGCATGCGTTGGTGGATGAAAATCGTCAACGAACGCTTGCGGTTATCAACTCCATGTTCGGCGGAGAAAAGAAACTGGACCGCCCATTGTCTTTGTATGTTACCGGAACGAACTTTCAGATCAGTGTGTGGAAAGCATTGCTACAGATACCTCCGGCAACAGTGACTAGCTATTCCCAAGTGGCCACCGCAATAGGTCATTCAAATTCTGCAAGAGCCGTGGGGCTGGCGGTAGGCGCCAACCCCGTCGCGTTCCTTATTCCCTGCCACCGCGTCATTCAACAAAGCGGTAGGCTTGGCGGGTATCATTGGGGCGAGACTCGAAAACACGCTATTCATGCGTGGGAAGCGGCGAGGTATGAGTAAGTTGAGCCATAACAACGCCATCAACACAGACAAGCAAAAGCGCCGCTTCGCTCTGCTTTTGCTTGCCGGTTATAGCGAGCGTTGGGCATCTTAATACAGGAGAAATTATGTTCAAGAAAATCGCCTTAATTCTTGCACTCTGCTTTTCGGTTTCTATAACCTCAAATGCTGATTTACAGAACGTAACTCCTATTGAATTAGGCAGTAACAGTGATGTTAGTGATGCCAAGACGCTAAACAATGCCGTCGATGGTTTAAGCAATAAAGTCATGGAGTGCGTTAAAAACAAAGATGCAAAACCCGATGAGTGCTACTGCCGCTATCCACAAGAACTTGCCCAACTTAGAAATGCTTATGAAAAAGCACTCAAGTTGCACCCAACTTGGCGAGACCAAGTTTTATTTTGGTGGCGTGATGGCAAACATGACTACTCCTACAACCTCTCATTAAAAGGTCTTCGTATGCAATTAGAGAAAAAGTGCCCAACCCATCCATCAAGCGGGACGCGCTAAAGCGAGCCCCTTATGTCAATCGTTATGTTTTAAGAGAGGCTTCACATGGAATTTACTAATAGTGAGTTGGCCGTTATTGCGGATGCAAAGAAGAAAATATTGTTTGCAACTATTGTTCGGGTGTTTATCGTCATTGCAATGCTGGTTGCTATCGTTTTAATGTTCACGGGCACAGTAATTGGGGAGCGTCTCATTTACGGGGCGATTGCGATGGTATTTGTGGCGGTCGCTCATCCTCAGTTTGGTTCTGGGCCAAAGTACGAAGACCTAGTAAGGCTCCTGGAAAGTAAGGCAAAAGATCAAAATACAAAAACATGACATGCAGCTCAACCTCGCTCCCTTCTGTCACTGGACGCAGCGCGATGAAGCCGCGCAGCGTGGGTCACCTCTACGTTGGGCCGCACACTCGCTTCACGACCGACATCAATCTCCAAAGGAAATAGCACCATGGCCAAGTACTTGATCTCCTTTCCCAGCGCTGCGATGGTCGTGCCCGAAGACGCGTGGGAAGCAGTGGGCCGCGACGCGCACGCCGTGATTGAGGAGGCGAAAGCCGCTGGCGTTTACGTCTTCGGCGGCGGCATTGATGAAGGCGTGCCGCCTGTGCTCGTAGCGGCCGACGGCTCATTCGCCGAGGGCGGCTACCCATGGGCGTCTCCGATCGACGGCGGCTTCACTGTGCTCGAACTCCCCTCGCGTAAAGAAGCCGTCGCGTGGGCCGCGCGCATCGCGAAAGCCTGTCGCTGTGATCAAGAGCTACGTGTCTTCCAATTCGACCCGCAGTCCTGAGGGCAGCATAGAAATGGTGCAGAAAGTGCGGCGCAACCCATCATTCCACCGGACGCTGCGCGTTAAAGCCGCGCAGCGCCGGTTAGCTCTACGTTGGGCGTCTTTATTCGTGGGTTCTGGAGCGCAATGAAGAAATACGCAATCTTTCTACGGGGCGTCACTCCGACGGGAAAGAATCGGGTGCCAATGGCTGACCTACGAGCGGCCCTTAGTAGCGCCGGATTGCTGGATGTGCAAACGTATATTCAAAGCGGCAACGTGATTGCGAAATCCGTCCTCGCTCAATCGTCTGTTGAATCCCTTGTGCATGAAGTCATTTTCCGTGAAATCGGTGCCGACATTGCTGTAATCGCCAGGACACATGAGCAACTTAGGAAAGTCATGGAAGGCAATCCGTTTCCTTTAAGCGGCGCATCTCGCACTTACTTTTCTCTGTTCTCTGCACCTGCGGCACTACACCTGATCGATGCGCTTTCCCGACTTGAGTTCTCCCCTGACAGGGTGTTGGTCGGCCAATACGCCCTCTATACGCTGTACGCAACGAAACACAGCGACTCGAAGTTCAACAACAATTTCTTCGAGCGGAAGTTGAAGGTTTCTGCAACCACCCGCAACTTCAACACCATGTCGCGACTTGTGGAGCTAAGTGCGTGAGCCATGTCCTCCAAGACGCCCAACCCATCATTCCACTGGACCTTGCGCATAAGGCCGCGCAAGGCCGGTGAATTCAAACGTTAGGGCTCATATGTACTTTGTCCATCGCCGCACATTGAGAAAGGGACGAGCAGTCGCAGCCGCCGTTAATTTTTTCGGCTTCTCCTTGTTCTTGGGTCTAGCAACCTATTTTGTCTTCTTTCAAGAAAAAGCGTCCGTTGCTTGGTTTGGAAAAGCGGTGTTTGCTATTTTGGCAATTACGTTACCAATTGTGATTTGGTGGTTTATCCGCCTGTTCACAGGAAAAGGCGAATGGAACATCCAAATTTCTGAAAACGAGTTAATTTGGCAGGTGCCTGATAATGTCGGCGAGAAAAACTTAAATCTTTCAATTTCTAAAATGTCGAAGATAATCTGCGACTCTTCCAAGAATATTGATGCGGGTAATTACTATTACATTGAAATGGAAAGCGGTGAAAAACATCCCATTAATCCGTCAGCGTCTGGCATTAACATGGACAAATTATTTAACGTTCTGGAAAGTCGGGGAGTGAAATATGAAACGCGGTAACCGCCCTAACCCGGCGCTCAACCCGGACGCCTATCGGCACCGGTTAGCTCTACGTTATATTGCAGGAGACCTCGGTTGAAAATTGTTTTGATGAGGCATGGAAAACCCAGGATCGACAAGCATCTCCGGTTGAATGCAGCGGAATTCGGCGCTTGGGTTGAAAAATACAACGCTGCCGGTATCGATTCTGAGTGCCAGCCTCCGCTGGAAGCTATTGAGCAAGCCACCAAATGCGCTTTTACTGTGTGCAGCAACCTTGCACGTTCCGTGGAATCTGCAAAAGCCCTTGGGGTTGAGCGTATAGGCGTTTGCTCCTCCATGTTTCGAGAGATGGATATGCCTCACGCAACATGGCGCTTCCCAAGCATCTCTTTGCTAGCGTGGTCGGTATTTTTTCGGCTTGCTTGGGCATTCGGATATTCAGCTAATGCAGAGTCATTCAAAGCCGCGAAAACAAGAGCACGCGGCTGCGCTGAACATCTCGCCAACTTGTCTTCAACTCACGGCACTGTATTGTTCGTTGGACATGGCTCGCTAAACTGGTTCATCGCAAAATACCTTAAGCGCATGGGATGGCTATCCGCTGAAAAGCCGCCCAGGAAATATTGGGAATACAGTGTTTTTCACGTCCAAGCAACATAACCCGGCGCTCAACCTCGCCCCCTTCAGTCGCTGGACGCTGCGCGATAAAGCCGCACAGCGCCGGTTAGCTCTACGTTAGGCACTTAACTTTCACGGAGAAATTATGAATAGTTCCGGGTCTTGCGATTACTGCAAAAAAGTTAAAGAGGGAAACCCTACCAGAGACAGCCAAACCAATTGGTGCAGCCACGGTCGCTTTCATTGTTGCCTCACAAGTAACCAGTTTTAATGCCTAATCCATCCATCAGACCGCACCAGCAAGGAGCATCACCACTGCTGCACACAGATAACTCTGCAAAATCAGTGCGACAAGGGTCTTCGCAAAAGAGAGCCCCTCATGTCAAACCGCCAATGTTTCACTCCTCTCGCTTAGGCAAGGTACTGCACTTCGCCTACGTTGCTCTTGTCGCTTTGGTCGCCGCGACGGCGTTTCATGCGTGGCAGTTACGTTGCGAAGGCTTCGGCTGCATGGGTATTGGAGTCGTGTGGATCAGCTGGGTTGTTGCCATTTTTACCCCCACCCTTGTACTTGGGATCTTCCTCGCAGCAAAGTCCGGACCGCGCGATTGGCTCTCGGCGCTTACCCGCTATCTGATCTGGGCTCAAATTACGCTTGGTGTAGCCCTGTTCATCTATTGGGCCGTTGCCAAATTCCACCACTGAACCCATCCGCCCCGCCAACGCAAGTCGGCAAAATTTTGGGGTTGGTTTAGCATTAGTGCATGGCAGCAATCTCGCATGCTCAAAAACAAAGGGCCCGGTCTTGTAATCCAACATTTGCCATGTACAAAGCTACACCAAGCAACCAACATACTACTTAAGCAGCAATTTGGTTGCGAAAAGCACGTTTTTCAATTCAAACCTTGGCAGCCACTCTCAAATCTCGCCCTTTCGAGCCTTGTCCATCATCCAGATCAGTGTTTCTTCGAGCTCCTGCGCGGCATCCCGCGCGTGTTGCTTGACGTTGCCCAAGTGCCGCAGGGCGTAGGTCGGCCGGTCCAGCGCGAGGTATAGCTTGCCCTGCTTTTCGTAGATGGCGATGCGGCATGGGGCAAAGGCGGCGAATTCCGGGTATTCCATCAGCACCTCGGCGCCGATGCCGAGGCTGCAATAGGTGCGCACTTCAATCAGGCCCTGCAGTTGCTGGCCGCGTTCGAGGATATGTTCGCCGATGGGGAAAGTCGCCGGGCTGACGAAGTTCTTGCCCTGCGCTGCTGAATCCAGGCTGATGACGATGTCCTCATGCGTGACGCCCGGTTCTACCTGCACGATGTAAAGTGCGTTGTCCGGATTAACCGGCGGCATCGGTGCGGGGCGACCGTCAGCCGCACAGGCCGGCAGGGAAATCAGGCTGGCAAGCAATGCCAGCGCGGGGGAAACTGACAGGATTTTCATGGTTGCATCCTTCAAATAGCCGCCGGCCTGAACTGCCGACGATGGCAAAACATCGCGTTCAATTTGGACAAGCTAGTCCTTGAGAGCGTTCTGAACGGTCTTTTTATCATAGCCGGGAGCAATCAGCTGGATAAAGTCGTAAGCGAAGCCGCGCAGGTAGGCATCACGCCGGATACCAAGATGGGTAGTGCTTTCCGGGAAAAGATGGCTGGCGTCGATCATGGCCAGATTGGTATCCCGCTCCTTGTCATAGGCCATGTTGGCCAACAGGCCGATACCCAGCCCGAGATTGACGTAGGTCTTGATGACGTCGGCATCGATCGCAGTCAGCACAATATTGGGGGTCAGCCCGATCTTGCTGAATTCACCTGTCACGATAGCACTGCCGGTAAAGCCGAAATCGTAGGTAATCAATGGATACTGTGCGATCTTCTGCAGGGTCAGCGGTGCATCCTGCAATAGCGGGTGGCCATGCGGCACAACGATACAGCGATTCCACCGATAGAGCGGCAGGCAGAGAATCTTGTCGTAATTGCTGATGGCTTCGGTGGCGATGCCGATATCCGCCTCACCACTGACGACCTGCTCGGCCACCTGCGTCGGGTTGCCCTGGTGTATGGTCAGCTTGACCTTGGGATATTGATCGACGAATTGCTTGACGGCTGCCGGCAGACGATACCGCGCCTGCGTGTGTGTCGTGGCGATGGTCAGGCTGCCGGTGTCCTCATTGCCGAACTCCTCGCCGACACGTTTGATGTTCTCCATCTCCAAAATCATGCGTTCGGCCAGCGCCAGAATGGCCTGGCCCGGCTCGGTGATTCCCACCAATCGCTTGCCGTTGCGCTGGAAGATCTGCAGCTTGAGCTCTTCCTCCAGCAGCTGTATCTGCTTGCTGACACCCGGTTGCGAGGTGTGCAGCACTTCGGCAGCGGCTGAGATGTTCAGGTTCTGCTTGGCCACTTCACGGATATAGCGCAATTGATGAAGCTTCAATTCAGAACCCCATATAATTAAATCGAATATACTAGAATAACATGGTATTAAAAAATCCAGTTACTCGCTGCTATAGTTCGATCTTGTTTATTAAGCGATTTTTTATGGATCGGCATTCATCCCGGAGCTTCCACACCGAATTGCACACAGGCCGCCGGGCGAAGCCAATTCCTGCTAAAATACTGCCTTTTTGCCGAGTTGCGCAGGCATCCTGCATATACTCAAGTGTGCAACGAATTAGCGAATTAATCTATGTATAAATATGACGAGATAGACCAGGCAATTGTCGACCAGCGTGTCGACCAGTATCGCGACCAGGTGCGACGTTTCCTTGCCGGCGAACTCAGTGACGAGGAATTCCGTCCGCTACGCCTGCAAAATGGCCTCTACATCCAGCGCCATGCGCCCATGCTGCGCATTGCCGTACCCTACGGCACGCTTTCTTCCAGACAATTGCACAAGCTGGGCGACATCGCCCAACGCTATGACCGTGGTTATGGCCATTTCAGCACCCGCACCAATATGCAACTGAACTGGCCCAAGCTGGAAGACACCCCGGACATTCTGGCCGAACTTGCCACTGTGCAGATGCATGCCATCCAGACTTCCGGCAATTGCATCCGCAACATCACGACCGACCAGTTTGCCGGCGTAGCACCGGACGAGATCATCGACCCGCGCGCGGTTGCCGAGATCATTCGTCAGTGGAGTACTTTCCATCCGGAATTCGCGCTGCTTCCGCGCAAGTTCAAGATTGCCGTATCCGGCACAAGGCAGGATCGCGCCATTGTCCAGGCGCATGATATCGGGCTGGAGTTCTATTACGACGAGCAGCAGAAGATGGCCATCAAGGTATGGGTCGGCGGCGGTCTGGGACGCACTCCGATACTCGGCAGTGTCATCTGTGAGCACCTTGAATGGCAGCACATCCTCACCTATTGCGAAGCAGTTATCCGCGTCTATAACCTGCATGGGCGCCGTGACAACTCCTTCAAGGCTCGCATCAAGATTCTGGTCAAGGCTCTGGGCATCGACGAGTTCCGCCGTCAGGTTGACGAGGAATGGCAGCATCTGAAAGACGGCCCAAACACGATTACCGAGGCTGAACTGGCACGTGTATCGCAATATTTCACAGCCATGCCTTATGAAAACCTGCCGGCCCACGATGCCGGTTACGACAGCGCAATCGCCAGCAACCCAGCATTTGCCGCCTGGACAAAACGCAGCGTGCATGCACACAAGCAGCCAGGTTACAGGGCTGTTACGCTATCACTGAAACCGCATGGCAAGGCACCAGGCGACATCACCTCCGAACAGATGCATGTGGTTGCCGGCCTGGCAGAGAAATACAGCTTCGGCGAACTACGCGTCTCTCACGAGCAGAACGTGATCCTGACTGACGTCAAGCTAAGCGACCTCTACAGCGTCTGGGAAATCGCCCGCGCCAACGGCCTCGCTACGCCGAACATCGGCCTCTTGACCGACATCATCTGCTGCCCGGGCGGCGACTTCTGCTCGCTGGCCAACGCCAAGAGCATCCCGATTGCTGAAGCGATCCAGATGCAATTCGACAATCTCGATTATCTGCATGATATTGGCGAGCTGGAATTGAACATTTCCGGCTGCATGAATGCCTGCGGCCACCACCATATCGGCCATATCGGCATCCTTGGCGTCGATAAGGACGGCTCCGAATGGTACCAAGTCACTATCGGCGGCAAGCAAGGCAACGATGCCAGCCTCGGCACCGTCATTGGTCGCGCCTTTGCCGCGGAAGAGATGCCGGGTGTTGTCCAGCGCCTGATCGAGGTCTATCTGCGTGAACGCACAGACGAGGAACGCTTTATCGACACCGTACGCCGTATCGGCATCACGCCGTTCAAGGAACATGTGTACGCCAGACAAGAGGATGCAACCCATGTCTAACCTGATCCATAACAATGCCATCGTCAACGACGAATGGACCACGGTCACCCTGCCGGCAGGCGAAGAAGTCGTGCGCAAGCAGGCCGGCAAGGTCGTCATGTTCAAGCTGACCGGCGAGCAGACCTGCACGCCGGAACAGATCGCAGCCACCGTAATTCCGGAAAACGGCAAGATCATCGTCCCGCTGTCTGTCTGGCTGGCACGCAAGGCTGAACTGGCACCCCGGCTTGCCAAGGGCGAACTCGGCATCTGGCTGGCAACGCATGAAGTACTGGAAAGCCTGATCGACGCGGTTGACGACATCAACCAGCTGCCAATTATCGCTGTCTTCGTCGAACGCTTTGCCGACGGCCGCATTTTCTCCATCGGCACCCTGCTGCGCACACGTTATGGCTACAAGAACGAACTGCGTGCCTTCGGCGACGTGCTGCGCGACCAGCTGTTCTTCCTCAAGCGCTGCGGTTACGACAGCTATCTGATCCGCGCCGACCGCTCGGCCGAGGAGGCGCTGGCCAGCCTGCAGGATTTCAGCCAGCCTTACCAGGGCGCGGTCGATGAAACGCAACCGGTCTGGAGACGTGTACAGCGATGAGCGGCGAAGTTTCATTGTTGCGCCCTGCTGCCGCCAATCCCGCAACATCGCCGGAATTGACGGACGCGCTACGCGCCACGGTCGAGGCGAAGTCGCAGGCGGCGCTTGCCCTGCTGCAATCCGCCGTTGACGAACTCGGCCGGCAGCACGAAGTCACCTTCGCCAACAGCTTTGGCGCCGAGGATATGGTGCTGACCGACCTCATCCTCAGAAACAAACTGCCGATCGAGATTTTCTCGCTGGATACCGGCCGCCTGCCGACAGAGACCTACGACCTGATGGCCGAAACGGAAAAGACCTACTCCACCCGCCTGCGCGTGCTGTTCCCGCGTCTGGATGCGGTAGAAAGCTATGTGCAGAGCCACGGCATCAACGCCTTTTACGAGTCCGTCGAACTGCGCAAAGCCTGCTGCCACATGCGCAAGGTGGAGCCGCTGCAGCGTGCCCTGAAAGGCAAGAAAGCCTGGATCACCGGCATGCGTGCGCAACAGTCTGCCACCCGTGCCGAACTGCCGGTACGCCAGCACGATGAATCGAACGGCCTGGAGAAATTCAACCCCTTGAGCGACTGGACGGAAAAGGAAGTCTGGGCCTACATCCGCATGCATGACGTGCCGTACAACAAACTGCACGACCAGTTCTACCCCAGCATCGGCTGCGCACCCTGCACCCGTGCCGTCGCCATGGGCGAGGATATCCGCGCCGGCAGATGGTGGTGGGAAGATCCGGAAAGCAAAGAGTGCGGACTTCACGTGAAGAAGTAGACGCAAGATTATGATTTATAAATATTAATTAACTAGTGATTGACATGACCACTTCAACCAAAGAAACCCTGAGTCATCTCGACTGGCTCGAATCGGAAGCGATTCATATCCTGCGGGAAGTCGCCGGCCAATGCTCGAATCCGGTGCTGCTGTTCTCCGGCGGCAAGGATTCGCTGTGCATCCTGCGTCTGGCAGAGAAGGCCTTCCGTCCTGGCCGCTTCCCCTTCCCGCTGATGCATATCGACACCGGCCACAATTACAAGGAAGTCATCGATTTCCGTGACCAGCGCGCCGCGGAACTCGGTGAGCGCCTGATCGTGCGCTCCGTGGAAGACTCCATGAAGCGCGGCACCGTTGTGCTGAAGTCGCCGGATGAGCCTCGCAACAAGCACCAATCAGTGACACTGCTGGAAGCCATTGAAGAGCACGGTTTCGACTGCTGCATCGGCGGTGCCCGTCGTGACGAGGAGAAAGCCCGCGCCAAGGAACGCATCATGAGTTTCCGTGATGAATTCGGTCAGTGGGACCCGAAGAACCAGCGCCCGGAACTGTGGAACCTGTACAACGCCCGTTCGCACAAGGGTGAGAACATCCGCGCCTTCCCGATCTCGAACTGGACCGAGATGGATGTCTGGCAGTATATCGAGCGCGAAAAGCTCGCCCTGCCCAGCATCTACTTCGCGCATCAACGCGATATCGTGATGCGTAGCGGCGCCATCGTTCCGGTCAACGTACCATTGGCCAGCGGCGATGTGATCAATGCGCCCAAGCCTGGTGAAGAAGTCATCAACATGCAGGTGCGCTTCCGCACCGTCGGCGACATCACCTGCACTGCCCCGGTACCAAGCGATGCCGATGACATCAGCAAGATCGTGCTGGAAACGGCGACCACAACCATCACCGAACGCGGCGCCACGCGCCTTGACGACCAGACCTCCGATGCCTCCATGGAGCAGCGCAAGAAGGAGGGTTATTTCTAATGGATGCCATGAACAAACCACATAACGACAGCCTGTTACGCTTTATGACCTGCGGTAGTGTCGACGACGGCAAGAGTACGCTGATCGGCCGCCTGCTGTTCGACACCAAGACCATTCTGGCCGACACGCTGACCCATATCGAACGCACCTCGAAAAAGCGCGGCATGGAAGCCGTCGACCTGTCCCTGCTGACCGATGGCCTGCAGGCCGAACGTGAACAGGGCATCACCATCGACGTTGCTTATCGCTATTTCTCGACCGGCACCCGCAAATACATCATCGCCGATGCGCCGGGTCATGAGCAGTACACCCGCAACATGGTGACTGCGGCCTCTACCGCCAACCTCGCCATCATCCTGATTGATGCGCGCAAGGGTGTGCTGACACAGACCCGCCGTCATTCCTACCTGGCGCATCTGGTCCGCATTCCGCATATCGTCGTCGCCGTCAACAAGATGGACCTGGCCAATTACGACCAGGCCGTGTTCGACAAGATCCGCGCGGATTACCTGGCGTTCGCCGAACAGATCGGCCTGCAACGCGAAGGCCACGACATCCAGTTCATCCCGATGTCCGCACTGAATGGCGACATGATCGTCGATCGCGGCGATGCCATGCCCTGGTACACCGGCCCAACCATGCTGGAAACCCTAGAAGCCGCACCGCCTGCGCATTCCGAACATGACGAGCCGTTCCGCCTGCCGGTACAGTTCGTTTGCCGCCCGCATGCTTCAGACGATCCCGAGCTGCATGATTACAGAGGTTTCATGGGCCGTATCGAAGCCGGTGAGATTGCTGTCGGCGATGCCGTGACTGCCCTGCCTTCAGGCCAGAGCTCACGTGTCAAAACCATTGAACTCGGAAACGTACAGATGCAACGGGCCATCACCGAACAATCCGTCACGCTGCTGCTGGAAGACGAGATCGACATTTCGCGCGGCGACATGCTGGTCAAGACGGGACAGGCGCCTGAGCCAGTCAAACAGATCGAAGCCATGGTCTGCTGGCTGTCCGAGACCCCGTTATCGACTGCGCGTACCTATATCGTGCGTCACACCACACGCGAATCCAAGGCCAAGGTCAGCGAAATCAGCTATCGTGTGGACGTCAACACGACCGAGCATTTGCCAGCCCAAGGCCTGAACATGAATGATATCGCCAAGGTGACGTTCAAGCTGGCGCAGCCGTTGATGGTAGACCCATACAAGGTCAGCCGCCCGACCGGCGCTTTCATCCTGATCGATGAGTCCACCAACAATACGGTGGGCGCCGGCATGATTGAAGCTTAATTCTTTTAACTGAGCAGCAAAATCCTTTAAAATAGAAGCCGCCCGCGAGAGTGGCATGAGAGGAAGAGATAATGACTTATGTAGTGACTGAAAACTGTATTCAATGCAAATACACCGATTGCGTGGATGTCTGCCCTGTGGACTGTTTCGTTGAGGGTCCAAACTTCCTCGCCATCAATCCGGATGAATGTATCGACTGCACCCTGTGCGTGGCAGAGTGCCCTGCTGAAGCGATTTTCGCCGAGGATGACGTACCTGCAGACCAACAGGAATTCATTGCCCTCAATGCGCGTCTGGCCCAGGTATGGCCAGTCATCAGCAGCAGAAAGGATCCGCTGCCTGATGCCGATGCCAACAATGGCCGTACCGGCAAACTGCCTGAACTGGTCGAATAATCTCAACCGGATTGATTCAGTCGTAAAAAAAATGGGAACCGAGGTTCCCATTTTTTATTTCCGCTATCAAGATAGAACGCTGCCAATCACCCACTCCCCTTTTCTGGCGAGGCAGACAACACCCAGAGTGAGGTCGTTTCGGCCTGACGTGCCGCATACAAGGGATCTGACTGGTCCGCAGTTTTCGGGTGCCGCGGCTTGATATCCAGTTTCTCAATCACATGCAGCCCCGCGTCCGCAAACATCTGCAACAACTGCTGACGTGACCTTAGGCCCAGATGCTCTGCCAGGTCAGACAATATCAGCCAGCCCTCTCCGCCCGTTTCCAGGTGTTCCGCCAATCCATTCAGAAACCCCTTGAGCATGCGACTGTCCGGATCGTAAATGGCATGGTCCAGGCGGCTGTTGGCGCTGGCCGGTAACCAGGGCGGATTACAGACAATGAGCTCAGCCTTGCCCGGCGGAAAGAGATCGGTCTTGATCACTTCCACCTGCTTCTGCAATCCCAGTCTCCGGATATTCTCTTGCGCACAGGCAATCGCCCGCTCATCCATATCGGTCGCCATCACATGCGAAATGCCGCGCTTCGCCAGTAGCGCCGCGATCACCCCGGTACCGGTGCCGATATCGAATGCCCGTTGCCTGTTGCCGAGCGGCACCTGCGCGACCAGTTCCAGATATTCTCCGCGCACCGGAGAATACACGCCGTAATGCGGATGAATCTTCGCGCCCAGCACGGGAATCTCTACACCGTTCCTGCGCCACTCATGCGCGCCGATCACTCCCAGCAACTCGCGTAGCGATACCAGTGAGTCTTCACCTGTTTCACCATACGCCTCGAGACAGGCTGGCCTGACGTCCGGCGCCCGTCGTAGCGGTATCGTGTATTGTGCATCAAGCGGAATCAGCAGCATGCCAAGAATGCGTGCCCGCTGTAACTGGGCTTGCCGATACAGGTGAAACGCTTCCAGCAACGTTGCCGGCGGTTTTCTGGCAGGCTTTTTATCGATGCGACGAGCCATGGCCTGCAGCAACTGCCGGGCATTCTGGTAATCACCGCGCCAGAGCATGGCTGTGCCTTCGCAGGCATACCGATAGGCTGCATCTGCCGTCAGCCGATCGTCAGCCACGACGATGCGCTGTGGCACTTTTGTAGCGTTCTCCGAGCGCCAAAGCGCCGATTGCGTCTTGCCGTCTTCAGTCCAGACTGCGTGCGCTGCATCATTCATGTCGGGCAGCCTTACCGTTTAATAGCCGGGATTTGCGTACAGCCAGCCAGCCGATACTGACATAAGCCGCCATTGCCATCGCCAGGCCTAGAGGATGATCCCAGACCAGCGGCACGATCATGCCGGCGGATACCGTAGACAGCAGCATTTGCACGAAAGCCTGGCCTGAAGCAGCGGTGCCGCGTATGCGCGGATGCCGGTCCAGTGCCGCTATGGAAAGAATTGGCATGGCCAGCGCCATACCGATATTGAATAATGCTACCGGCAGGATGTTGTAGACGAAATGCGGCGGCAGGAAATAACAGACCAGCAGATTGCCCAACACCATCAGGCTCATCCAGGCATAGGCGATCTGGATCACTTTCCTGGACGACATGCGACCGGCAGCCCGCTTGGCCAGATAGGAGCCCAGCACCATGCCGAGGACGGTTGGGATAAACAGCCAGCCAAACTGGTATTCAGTCAGATTCAGGTGCTGGATCAGAAACACCGGGCTGGATAGCACATAGATGAAGAAACCGGAGAAATTGGCACCCAACGCAATGACTACAAGATTGAACTCACGATCGCTGTAAACGGTTTTATAGCTGCTCAACACACTTTTGGTGGAAAGCGGAATACGCTTCTCCGCCGGCATGGTCTCTGGCAAATATTTCATGGCAGCCCACAGCGACAATGCCGCATACGAGGCAAGAAACACGAAGATCGCCTGCCAGTGAATGCCGAGCAACAGTCCGCCAATCACCGGTGCCACTGCCGGCGCGATGCCGAAGAGCATCTGCACCGTGGCCATGACACGCTGAGCCTGTGCCCCCTCGAACAGATCGCGCACCATGGCACGTGCCACCACATTACCGGCACCGCCGCCTATGCCCTGCAACACGCGGAAGAACCACAACGTCTCGACGTTAGGTGCCAGTGCGCAACCGATGGAAGCGAAGACAAACAGGCCCAGACCCCACTTGATTGCAGAAATGCGCCCGATCGCATCCGAAATGGCACCATGCCACAGGGTCATCAAGGCATACGGCAGCAGGTAGAAAGTCAGGCTTTGCTGCACTTCTACCGTACTGGCCCCAAGGTCGCGTTCCAGCGCACCAAATGCCGGCAGATAGGTATCGATGGCGAAAGGCGCCAATGCCGCCAGGCTGGCAAGCACGAGAACCAATACTGTGTTGGATGACTTCATACAGAATTATCCGAAATAAAAAACGCGCCTTGCGGCGCGTTTCCATTATAGACCGAATCTTCAGGCCGGCTCAGGGCAAAGCATGAAACTCTTTGGTACGCTCTTCCAACTCACCGCTGATGACCTTCTTCGAGTTCTTGTCATTGCGGAAGATGATCGGTTGCGCCTGCAGTTGCGGATTCTTCGCGTCCTCGATAGCCTTCTCAATGATGTGGTGATGCGGAGAAAGTGAACATACCGGATCGGCTGTCTCAGCATCGCCAGTGAGCAGGAAAGCCTGACAACGACAACCACCCAGATCCTTCTCTTTTTCAGCGCAGTTTCTGCATGGCTCCTTCATCCAGCTGTCACCACGGTATTTATTAAATGCCGGGGAATCTTTCCAGCTCCAGCCCAGTTCGTCATCCTTGACGTTAGGGAACTTCATGTTCGGCAAGACACGGGCGGAATGGCAAGGCAGCACATCGCCATTGGCCGTCACGATCATGAACACCTCGCCCCAGCCATTCATGCACTTCTTGGGCCTGTCGGCGAAGTAGTCAGGCACAACGAAAAAGACCTTCATCTTGCTACCGGACTTGGCGCGATATTCGTTAGTGATGCGTTCAGCCTCTTCGACCTGCTCCTTGCTCGGCATCAACTGGTTACGGTTGATCAGGGACCAGCCATAATACTGGGTGTTGGCCAGCTCGATATAATCGGCGCCCAAAGCCTCGGCCATCTCCAGAATCTCTTTCATGTGACCGATGTTGTAGCGATGGATGACCACATTCAACACCATGGGGTAACCATGACTCTTGATCATGGCAGCCACCTTCTTCTTTAACTCGAAGGTCTTGGTGTTGGTGATGAAATTGTTGATCTCTTCCGTGATGTCGTGCATGGACAGCTGGATATGGTCCAGACCGCCATCCTTGAATGCCTGGATACGCTTCTCGGTCAGGCCGACGCCGGAAGTGATGAGGTTGCTGTAATAGCCGAGCTTGTGCGCCTCAGCCACGATCTCCTCAATATCGTCGCGCAACAACGGCTCACCACCCGAGATACCGAGCTGAATTGCGCCCAGCTTGCGTGCCTCGCGCAATGTCTTGATCCACTGCTCGGTGCTCAGCTCGTTCTGCGTGTGCTTGTCGTAATCGGTCGGGTTATAGCAGAAGGCACAGTGCAAGGGGCAGCGATAAGTGATCTCCGCCAGCAGCCACAAGGGCTGGGTGTGGGTCGCAGTAGCTGCGACACCATTGTTTTGTGCCTGCACTGTTTTCTGCACAACTGAATCACCTAACGAATTTTGCGTCATTTTGCTGTTCCCTAAATCTTGCGTATCCAGAACTTACCGGCCGCAAGTTCAAACATGCCGAGAATATCGCTCTCGATGTCTTCGGCATCCGGAAAAGTAGCTTTCAGATCAGCCACGATATCGCCTACCGTCGCCTTTCCATCCACACGTTTCAGCACCTCGCCGGCACCACCATGAAGTTTGACCATGCCTTCGGGAAAAAGTATCACATAACTTTGCTGCGCTTCTTCCCACTGAAAACGGTGGTGCGGTGCCAGGGCATAAATATCGGTCATTTCAATCTTGCTGGTCATGGCATCTACTTAACTGATTTGTATGACAGGCTGGCGCAGGTAATCACGGCCTTCAACCTTGATATCCGTACATGCCAGCATGATGGAGTCCGCCATCACCCACAACACGTCCAGCTTGAACTGCAGAATCTCCAGGGCACGTTCCTGCATCTCCCGGCTTTGACCGAAATAATCCAGGGTCACATGCAAACCCTGCTCGACATCACGGCGAGCCTGAGTCAGACGGTTCTTGAAGTACTGCATGCCTTCCGGATTGATCCAGGGATACATATCTGGCCAGGAATCGATACGCTGCTGATGGATATGCGGCGCGAAAAGTTCGGTCAGGCTGGAACAGACCGACTCCTGCCATGGGCGCTGGCGGGCGAAATTGACATAGGCATCAACAGCAAACCTGGTGCCGGGAGCGACCAGCTTGAGTGACATGACTTCTTCGCGACTCAAACCGACCGCAGCACCCAGATGAATCCACGCCTCGATACCGCCCTCGCCGCCTTCAGCAATCTGGCCACTGCCATCATGGTCAAAAATACGTTGAATCCAGCCGCGACGCAGTTCGCGATCAGGACAATTCGAGAGGATAGCGGCATCCTTGATAGGGATGGCAATCTGATAATAGTAGCGGTTGGCCACCCAGCACTGCATCTGTTGCTGGGTCAGCTTGCCTTCGTACATCAACACATGAATCGGGTGATAGATGTGATAGCCCTTGCCCTTCTCACGCAACTTTGCTTCGAACTCTTCTCTACTCCATGGTGCTTTCTTGTCTGCCATTTTCTTGATCCTTATAAAATAATATCCATACCGTCATACGAGACTTCGATGCCGTGACGGGTCAATTCAGCACGCTCTGCGGAATCTTCACGCAGAATCGGATTGGTGTTGTTGATGTGAATCAAAACCTTGCGCACATCACCGAATTTGTCGAGATCTTCGATCATACCGCCGGGGCCCGACTGCGGATTGTGGCCAATGCTGCGCGCAGTCTTGGTCATCAGTCCAAGGTCGATCATTTCGGTATCGGTCCAGAATGTACCATCAACCATGATGCAATCGGCCTGATTCATCAATGCCGGCAGTTGCGGTTCGATCTCTGCCAGGCCAGGCGAATACCAGCATTTCTTGCCGGTGCTGATTTCCTCAATCAGCACGCCGATGGTGTCGCCGGGGTGCGGATCATTACGATGCGGAGAATACGGGGGTGCCGCACTCTTGAGTGCCACTGCGGTGAATTTCAGATTCGGCACGTTCGGCATGGTGAAACTGGTCTTGCCGTCGATTGGTACACTGTGATGATTGATACCGCAATAATGACCCAGTATATTCAGAATCTGGTTACCGGAGGTCAGGTCGCCATACACCATGTCGGTGCAGTAGATCTCGCGCTTGACCGTACCTTCACGCAACATATACAGACCGGTGGTGTGATCGATTTGCGCATCGATCAGCACGATGGCCTGTATGCCGGTATCCCTGATCGCGCGATTGGGTTGCAGCGCCGGAAAATCCTGGATCTGCTGCAAGACATCGGGAGATGCGTTGAACAACACCCAGTTCACACCGTCACTACTGACGCAAATCGAGGACTGTGTACGCTTGGTCGCCTTGATAGTGCCTTTACGCAGTCCATCGCAATTATGACAATTGCAATTCCACTGTGGAAAACCACCACCCGCGCCTGAACCTAAAACATGTATATGCATAATTTTCTACTTTTGCTGAAACGGAAGACCGAGTTTAAACTCATTGTCCTTAAATGACACGGGCCGCCCGAAGGCAGCCCGCAGGATGCAATCAATTAACGATTGCAAACGTACATCGTTACTTCAAAGCCGAAACGCATTTCGGTAGCAGCTGGTTTTGTCCACATAATAAATCTCCTTGATTTGATTAGTATTCACGTTCTGAAACTATGTTCCTAACGTGTGTAGCCATTCTGATACCTGAGCCCGGATAAACACAGGGCAAAAACATGGAATCGTACCTAAGTATTTTCATGACCAATCGCGACAGGTCGCGCCCGCCAAAGCTTATGCCGGATGCAAAAACGCCTGATACATCAACTGTATCAGGCGCCTTGAGAAGCTCATACAGATTAATCCGCCTGTATCTTCGCCCTGCGGTTGCGCACGCCGCTTGCCAGCAATTCAAGCAGATCGACCGTATCCTGCCAGCCAAGGCAAGGGTCGGTGATGGACTTGCCGTATTCCAGCGTGCAGCCCGGCATGTGGTCCTGACGACCTTCGTGCAGGTGAGATTCCACCATCACACCCATGATGCGCTGATCTCCTGCGGATAACTGCTCGGCAATGTCAACTGCCACCTCCATCTGCTTCTTGTATTGCTTCTGGCTGTTGGCATGGCTGCAATCAATCATCAGCCTGGGTTCGATACCGGCTACTGCAAGTTCTGCGCAAGCAGCATCGACGCTGGCAGCATCGTAGTTCGGGGTTCTGCCGCCACGCAAGATCAAATGGCAGTCTTCATTCCCTGTAGTGGCGATGATCGCGGAACGTCCCTCCTTGGTGACAGACAGGAAATGATGCGGATTGGATGCCGTTCTGATGGCATCAATCGCAACCTTTACATTACCGTCCGTACCGTTCTTGAAACCTACCGGGCAGGAAAGCCCGGAAGACAATTCACGGTGCACCTGCGACTCCGTCGTACGCGCACCGATTGCGCCCCAGCTCACCAGGTCGGCGGTGTATTGCGGCGTTATCGTGTCGAGGAATTCCATGGCTGCCGGCATGCCCAGCTCATTCACATCCAGCAGAAACTTGCGGGCCTTTTCCAGACCTTCGTTGATGCGGTAACTGCCATCAAGGAAAGGGTCGTTGATCAGACCTTTCCAGCCCATGGTCGTACGTGGCTTCTCGAAATAGACCCGCATGACGATCATCAAATCCGCAGCCAGACGCTTACGCACTTCCTTCAATCGGCGCGCGTATTCCAGACCGGCCTCGGTATCGTGGATGGAGCATGGCCCGACCACTACCAGCATCCTGTCATCCGTACCGTGCAGGATGCGGTGAATGGCTGCACGCGCAGCCAGGATGTTATGTGTGGATTCCGTGCTCTCCTTGAGCTTGTCCAGCAGTTCCAGCGGCGTGATCAGATCCTTGATTTCGCGGATGCGAACATCGTCTGTCGCCAGTTTTTCGTATTCAGTCATGTAGTTATATTTTAATTACTGTTCTTCAATATGCTTTCCAGCACGTTCAGGAAGCGGGCATTCTCATCAAACAATCCGATGCTGACCCGCAGATATTCCGGCATGCCGTAGTTGGCGACAGGCCGTACAATCACGCCCTGCTCCAGAAGCCCGCGATTGATATCAGCCGCCTTGCCGACACGGACGCTGACAAAATTGCCGAACGAAGGAATGTATTCCAGACCCAGTGTATCGAAGCCTTGTGTCAATTGCAGCATGCCGGCGCGATTCAGGGCATAGCTACGCTCGACAAAATCATCATCGTTCAATGAAGCCACAGCGGCTGCTTGCGCCACACTGTTGACATTGAACGGCTGACGCACGCGATTCATCATGTCCGCCACGCCGGGAGAAGCGACGCCATAACCGATGCGTAAGCCTGCCAGGCCGTAAGCCTTGGAGAAGGTACGGGAAACGATCAGGTTGGAGAACTCCGCCAACCATTTGAAGCTTTCCGACTTTGATTCGCGCGGCATGTATTCGTCGTAAGCTTCATCCAGCACGACCAGCACTCGCTCCGGCACCTGTCGCAGGAAATCCAGCAAAAGCGATTTCTCCAGCATGGTACCGGTCGGATTGTTCGGATTCGCGATAAAGATCATGCGTGTATGTGGCGTCACTGCCGCCAGCATGGCTTCCAAATCGTGTCCGAAATCACGGGCGATGACTGTCACGCCCTTGGCACCCACGGCCTGGGTTGCCAGCGCATAAACGGCAAAAGCATGCTGCGAATATATGGCCTCGCTACCCGGCGTCAGAAATGCGCGCGCGGCCAATTCCAGAATGTCATTGGAGCCGTTGCCGAAGATCAGGGCTTCCGGTCGCAGGCCGAATTTCGTGCATACTGCATCCCGCAGCGCAAAGCCGCTGCCATCCGGATAACGTGCGATATCCTCCAAAGCCTCCTGCATTGCAAGATAAGCCTTGGGACTCGCCCCCAGGGGATTCTCGTTGGACGCAAGCTTGACGATCTGATGCGGCTCGAGGCCCATCTCACGCGCAAGGTCGGATATCGGCTTGCCCGGTTGATAAGGAGCAATGGCACGAATGTAATCAGGCGCAAGTTCGCACAATCCAGTCACAGAACACCTTCTCGCAGCTTGTTAAAAATAAAAATGCGGCATTTAGCCGCTACGGTCGATTAATTATATCACCGCCAGTTATCAGGTCTGGTTCGGTAGCCGCACTCCGGGCCACCAGCACCCAAACAACAACCCTTAAACGACAGCGACCGGGTAGGAACCCAGCACCTTGAGCAGCGAGGCGCGCTTTTGCAATTCCGCCATGGCCGCTGCCACATTGGCATCCAGTTGATGGCCCTCGATATCGACGAAGAACACATATTCCCATACGCCTACCTTGGAAGGCCGCGATTCCAGTTTGGTCATGCTGACCTGATGGCGCGAAAGCGGCTCCAGCAGATCGACAATCGCGCCAGGAACGTTTCTGGTCGCCATCAGCAGCGAGGTCTTGTCCTTGCCTGAAGGTGCGACATCGTGACTGGACAGCACTAGAAAGCGCGTCGTGTTCTTCGGGTCATCCTCTATATTTTCGGCCAACAGATTGAGCCCGAACAACTCACCTGCCCGGCGGCTGGCAATCGCTGCCGCATTAGGTTCCGTAGCCGCCAGTCTGGCGGCTTCCGCATTACTGGCCACTGCCTGGCGCTCAACATCCTGAAGATGCTGATTCAGCCATTCATGACATTGCGCCAACGATTGCGCATGCGAATACAGCTTGCGAACCTGCTTCAGGTCCTTCTGCTTGCTCAACAGGTTGTGATGCACCGGCAAGGTCACTTCGCCGCAGATATGAGCGCTCGTCATCATCAACAGGTCCAGGGTTCTGCCGATGGCACCTTCGGTCGAGTTCTCGACCGGCACGACGCCATAATCAACCTTGCCCGCCTCTACCATGCGGAACACCTCATCGATGGAGACACATTCCACAGGTGCGGTCAGGCCGCCGAACTGTTTGTTGGCAGCTTCTTCACTGAAAGTCCCCAAAGGACCCAGAAAGGCGACACTCAGTTCTTTTTCCAGCGCGCGGCAATTGGACATGACGCTACGGAAGATTGCGGCAACCGCTTCCGCCGACAACGGACCATGATTGTTATCGAGCAATCTGCGCAACACCTGTGCCTCGCGCTCGGGGCGATAAATCGGACCTTCACCCTTGATCGCGCCGATCTCGCGCGCATGCTCCGCACGCTCGTTGACCAGTTTCAACAGCTGGTCATCAATCGCATCAATACGGTCACGATGGCTTTTTAATTGATCGTCCATATGCTCTTCAGGCATTCGCCTGTTCAAACTCCTGCATAAACTGCAACAAGGCCTGCACACCCTCGACCGGCATCGCATTGTAGAGCGATGCACGCATGCCGCCCACCAGCTTGTGCCCCTTCAACTGCAACAGGCCACGCTGCCCGGCCAGCTGCAGAAAGTCAGCATCCAGTCCGGCCTTGTTGAGGGTAAACGGTATGTTCATGCGCGAACGATTCTCTACCGCGACCGGCGAATGATAGAAATCCGAAGCGTCGAGATAATCATAAAGCAATGCAGACTTCAATATATTGGTTTTTTCCATGGCAGCAAGACCGCCACGCGCCTTCAACCACTTGAACACCAGACCGGCGATATAAATGGCAAAGGTCGGCGGCGTGTTGTACATGGAACCGTTATCGGCATGAATCCTGTAATCCAGCATGGTTGGCGTGCCTGCGGCAGCATGCCCGATTAAGTCATCACGCACGATGACGATGGTCAGGCCGGCTGGCCCGATGTTCTTCTGCGCACCGGCATAGATCAGGCCATAACGGCTGACATCGATCGGACGCGACAGGATGTGCGAGGACATATCAGCCACCAGCGGCACATCGCCGGTTTCCGGCGTCCAGAATATCTCGACCCCACCTATGGTCTCGTTCGAGGTGTAATGCACATAGGCTGCGTCCTCGCTCAACTGCCAGGCGTCCTGTGCGGGCGCATATGTGAAATTCCTGTCAGCCGAAGATGCCGCGACATTGACCTCGCAGAACCTGCCCGCTTCGGCAATGGCTTTTTCCGACCAGATACCGGTACTGACATAATCCGCCTTGCTTCTGCCACGTAGCAGATTGAGCGGAATCATGGAAAACTGCAGATGCGCGCCGCCCTGCAGGAACAGCACCTTGTAATTCGCAGGGATCTGCAGCAATTCACGGAAATCCGCTTCCGCCTCGCTGGCGATCTGCAGGAACTCCTTGCCGCGGTGCGACATCTCCATGACCGACATGCCGGAACCATGCCAATCCAGCATTTCCTCACGCGCCTGCGTCAAGACTTCCTTGGGCAGGACAGCAGGACCGGCAGAAAAATTGTAGACCGGGCTCATGGGATCAGGCTTCGGACTCGTCATCGGTTTCCACGATCTTTTCCAGACCGGAGAGTTTCTCACCCGCGCCCAGATTGATCAATGTCACGCCCTGTGTCGCACGACCCAGTTCACGGATCTCCTTGACGCGGGTACGAATCAGCACACCACCAGTGGTGATCAGCATGATCTCATCCTCGTCATTGACCAGCCTTGCTGCGACGACAGTGCCGTTGCGCTCACTGGTTGCAATCGCCTTGACGCCCTGGGTACCACGGCCCGAGTGGCGGAACTCCTTCAACACGGTGCGCTTGCCGTAGCCGTTCTCGGTAGCTACCAAAAGGGTCTCTTCTTCATTCTGTGCTATCAGCAGCGAAATCACCTGCTGCTTGGCCGGCAGTTTCATGCCGCGCACACCGCGGGTTGCACGGCCCATGGGGCGTACATGTTCCTCATCAAACCAGACAGCCTTGCCGCCATCCGATACCAGCACGATATCGTTATCGCCATTGGTGATTTCTGCTCCGATGAGGAAATCGCTTTCATCCAGATTGATGGCGATGATGCCGGACTTGCGCGGGTTGGAGAACTCGACCAGCGAGGTTTTCTTGACCGTACCTGCCGCTGTTGCCATGAAGACGAACCGATTTTCGTCGAACTCCTTGACGGAGAGAATGGCATTGATCTTCTCGCCCTCTTCCAGCGGGAACAGGTTGACGATAGGCTTGCCGCGGCTGGCACGACCGCCCTGCGGCACTTCGTAGACCTTGAGCCAGTAGACGCGGCCACGACTTGAGAAACAGAGAATATAGTCGTGCGTATTGGCGACGAACATCTTGTCGATAAAGTCGTCTTCCTTGGTGCCTGCCGCCTGTTTGCCGCGGCCGCCGCGACGTTGGGCACGATATTCATCCAGCGGCTGGGATTTGACGTAACCGGTGTGTGACAGCGTGACAACGACGTCCTGCGGCGTGATCAGGTCTTCCAGTGAAAGATCCTGCGTATTCTGCACGATCTCGCTGCGGCGCTTGTCACCGAACTGCTGACGGATGGCAGAAAGCTCCTGCACGATGATTTCAGTCACTCTTTCGGCTCTGGCCAGGATATCCAACAGATCAGTGATGACGTCCATCACCTCCTTGTATTCATTGACGATCTTGTCCTGCTCGAGCCCTGTCAGGCGTTGCAGACGCATCTGCAGGATTTCCTGAGCTTGCACATCGGACAAGCGATAGCCCTTGGGTGTCAGACCGAAGTCGACCGACAGGCCTTCAGGACGCGAGGCATCGGAAGCAGCACGTTTCAGCATCTCCTCCACCACCGGCGAGGTCCAAGTACGTGACATCAATTCACGTTTGGCATCAGGTGGCGTAGGCGCTGCCTTGATCAGGGCGATCATCTCGTCCACATTGGCCAAAGCCACCGCCAGGCCTTCCAGCACATGGCCGCGCTCGCGGGCCTTGCGCAATTCAAATACCGTACGGCGTGTGACGACTTCACGACGATGACGCAGGAAGGCTTCCAGCATCTGCTTCAGATTCAGCAGGCGCGGCTGACCATCCAGCAGCGCCACCATGTTCATGCCGAAGGTGTCCTGCAACTGGGTCTGCTTGTACAGATTGTTGAGAATGACCTCGGGCACTTCGCCACGCTTCAGCTCGATCACCACGCGCATGCCGGATTTATCCGATTCATCGCGCAGGTCGGAGATGCCCTCGATCTTCTTCTCGTTGACCAGTTCCGCGATCTTTTCGATCAGCGTCTTCTTGTTGACCTGATACGGCAGTTCATCAATGATGATGGCTTGGCGATCACCCTTGCCAATATCCTCGAAATGCGTACGGCCGCGCATGACTACACGACCGCGGCCGGTACGGTAACCTTCCTTGACTCCCACGGTACCGTAGATGATACCGGCAGTCGGAAAGTCAGGTGCCGGAATGATGTCTATCAGTTCATCGACTGAAGTTTCCGGATTCTGCAGCAACAGCAGACAGGCATCCAGCACCTCATTCAGGTTATGTGGCGGGATATTGGTCGCCATGCCGACTGCAATGCCGGAACTGCCATTGATCAACAGGTTGGGGATACGTGCCGGCATGATGAGCGGCTCGTGCTCGGAGCCGTCATAGTTGGGACCGAAATCCACGGTCTCCTTGTCGATATCCGCCAGCAACTCGTGCGCGATTCGCGCCATGCGGATTTCGGTATAACGCATCGCCGCGGCGTTATCGCCGTCGACCGAACCGAAGTTACCCTGTCCATCCACCAGCATGTAGCGCAATGAAAAATCCTGCGCCATACGGACGATCGTGTCATAGACGGCCGTATCACCATGCGGGTGATACTTACCGATAACGTCACCAACAATACGCGCAGATTTCTTGTAGGCACGGTTCCAGTCATTACTGAGCTCGTGCATGGCATAAAGAACTCGCCTGTGCACCGGCTTAAGACCGTCACGCACGTCAGGCAAGGCACGTCCCACGATCACACTCATGGCGTAATCGAGATACGACCTGCGCATCTCGTCTTCAAGGCTGATAGGAAGGGTTTCTTTTGCGAATTGTTCCATATTGGCTATCGGCTTAACTGGTGACTTAAAGGTAGGGATTCTAGCATGATACGACCGTCAAATCATGCCTGATTGCAACTGACTTCACGCCTTTGCCGGCGCGGCTTCCAATGAATTTCGGACGGACCTGCCAGCACAGAAAAAAACAGCCTGTCACCGACTGACGAAAACATGCCAGGATAAAACAGAAACGGGGCAATTTGCCCCGTTTCTGTTTATAAGCAAGTCCAGCGTATGCTGACAGAATTTTGCATCAACCACCTGCTGGCCATATGCATTTTCCTCGATCTCGCACTGCGATGATCAGGACACCCTCAATCATCAACTGCCAATTGCAATTACTCACCGAACTTCTTGCGCGCTTCAGCTAGCGCATGCCTGATACTTGCCCAAGCCTCATCACCGCCTTTGCGCAGCTCCTGCCAGGCATCTCCGGCCGAGTCCTGGATCTCCTTCAGCTTGATTCTGGCTTCGTCACGCTTGGCACGCAACAGGGTCAGCTGTTCGTCAGCCTTGACGCGCAGCTCTGCGTCCATCTTGCGCCCACGCTCCTCCAGTACATCGATATCAGCACTCCACTCATCCAATTGAATTTTCAGTTTTTCAACATATTCGTCTTTTACACTCATGCTCCAGCTCCTTCCTAGTTAAAAAAACAGGTTCAACAACAAGTGTGACACATACAGCATTGAGAAGTGCAAAGATTCAGGCGCAAATATTTCAACGACTCAGCAAAGCCAGGTCCGCCTTGAGATCATCAATATGCTCCAGGCCTACGGCGATGCGCACCAGGCCATCCCCTATACCTGCCGCCGCCCTTGCCTCCGCGCTCACACGGCTGTGGGTGGTAGTCGCCGGGTGTGTAATCGTGCTCTTGGCATCGCCCAGATTGGCAGTAATGGAAATCATGCGAGTCGAATCGATCAGACACCAGGCGGCATCCTTGCCGCCCTTCACATCGAATGAAACAATGGCTCCGCCGCTCTTCTGCTGCTTCATCGCCAGCGCGTGCTGCGGATGCGAAACCAGGCCCGGATAATATACCCGGCTGACACTAGCCTGCTGCTCCAACCACTGCGCGAGTTCCAGTGCATTGCGCGCATGCGCCTCCATACGCACATGCAGGGTCTCCAGCCCCTTGAGGAAGACCCATGCATTGAACGCACTCAGGCTCGGACCAGCAGTTCTCAGGAATCCGTAAACCGGTTCCAGCACATCCTTTTTACCCAGTACAGCACCACCGAGGCAACGCCCCTGGCCATCGATATACTTGGTTGCCGAATGGATGATGATATCCGCACCCAGGCTCAGGGGTTTCTGCAATGCAGGCGTGCAAAAACAGTTATCAACCACCAGCAACGCACCGGCAGCATGGGCAATACCAGCCAGCTCGGCAATATCGCAGACTTCAGTCAGCGGATTGGACGGCGTTTCAACAAAGAACAGCTTGGTGTTGGGCCGCACTGCCGCCTTCCACTCCTCGGGATCGGTCAGCGAAACAAATGTCGTCTGCAGACCCCAGCGCTGCAGAATATTGCTGAACAGCTGCACGGATGTACCAAAGATGCTGCGCGAAGCCACCACATGATCGCCGGCAGAACAAAGGCCCATGACGCATGCCAGGATCGCGGACATGCCGGAAGAAGTAGCCACACAGAACTCGGCGCCTTCGAGCGCGGCCAGCTTGTTCTGGAACATGGTTACTGTCGGATTGGTAAAGCGGGAGTAGATATTGCCCGGCTCCTGTCCACCGAACCGTGCAGCCGCCTGCGCGGCATCCTTGAAAACGAAGCTGGAGGTGAGGAACATCGCCTCGGAATTCTCACCGAACTCCGTATGTTCACTACCCGCCCTTACACCCAGCGTCTCTGGCTGCCATTGGTTGCTCATTGCAATACCTTTCAAAACTGTCTAATCATGTTCTCAAAAATGGCGGGCATAAAAAAACCCGCTCAGCGTTGCTAAAGTCAGCTTGGCCAAAACGGGTTTTGCATTACATAACTCGCTTTAGCTGAATTTATAACGCGCTCGCAAGCTGAGTTAGTGCTGTTAAAAGACATTTCGCAGCACGCTCAAATCAGCGCAGGTTCAATCTTAGTCCTCCGCGGCTCTTGCCGTCAAGTCAGGCCGGCTCCTCTTCATGCTCCTTGGCAGAAACCAGATTCAGATCCAGCTGCGTGCTCGAATTCGCCGGTTTTCTGTGCTTATGGTCTTCGCCACGGGCAGATTCGATTTCACTCAAATAGGCTTCATCGATGTCGCCGGTCACATAATTGCCGTCAAAACAGGAACAGTCGAAGAACTCGATATCCGGATTACTCAGCTGTACAGCCTTGATCAGCGCATCCAGGTCCTGATAAATCAGCGCGTCTGCGCCGATTTCCTTGCAGATTTCCTCATCCGTGCGGCCAGTGGCAAGCAATTCATCGCGCGTAGGCATGTCAATGCCATACACATTGGGGAAACGTACCGGAGGCGCAGCAGAAGCAAAGTAGACCTTGTTGGCACCCGCGTCGCGAGCCATCTGCACGATCTGCTGCGAAGTCGTTCCTCGCACGATGGAATCATCGACCAGCAGCACATTCTTGCCCTTGAACTCCATGCCGATCGGATTCAGTTTCTGGCGTACCGATTTCTTGCGCAGTGCCTGGCCCGGCATAATGAAGGTGCGGCCTATATAGCGATTCTTGATGAAACCTTCTCGATATGTGAGATTCAGGGCATTGGCCAGTTGCAGCGCACTGGGCCGGCTGGTATCGGGAATAGGAATAACAACATCGATCTGCAGATCTTTCCATTCGCGGTGAATTTTTTCCGCAAGACTCTCTCCCATGTGCAGACGGGTCTGGTATACCGACACACTGTCGATCACCGAATCAGGGCGTGCAAGATAGACATATTCGAAGATACATGGGGTCAACTTGGGATTCACTGCACATTGGCGCGAATAGAAATTGCCGTCCATGTCGATAAAGATGGCCTCGCCCGGCTCGACGTCACGCAGCAGCGTAAAGCCCAACACATCCAGCGCGACACTCTCGGATGCGACGACATACTCAACACCCTCCGCAGTCTCGTTCTTGCCGATCACCAATGGCCGGATACCATGCGGATCACGGAAGGCAAGCAGGCCAAAATTGGCGATCATGGCAACCACGCCATAGGCACCCTTGCAACGCTTGTGCACGCCAGACACGGCCTCGAACACCATGTCCGTATTCAATACGGCATTGTGCGCGGTGCGCTCGATCTCGTGCGCCAGTACATTAAGCAGCACCTCGGAATCGGAATTCGTATTGATATGGCGCAGGTCCTGCCTGAACATTTCCTGCTTGAGCTGGGCAGAGTTGGTCAGATTACCATTGTGACCGAGCACAATGCCAAATGGTGAGTTGACATAGAAAGGTTGGGCTTCAGCAGCGGATGATGAGCCCGCTGTAGGATAACGTACATGCGCTATGCCGGCATTACCGACCAGACTGCGCATATGCCGGGTCTGGAACACGTCCTGTACCAGACCATTGCTTTTATGCATGTAGAAAGTATTGCCGTCGCACGTGACGATACCGGCAGCATCCTGACCGCGATGCTGCAACACCAGCAATCCGTCATACAGCAACTGATTGACCGGGCTTTTACTGACTACTCCAATGATTCCGCACATTAATCAAACATCCAATAAACTAAAATCTGTTAAGCCGATTGAGCCAATCCAGTTGCTCAATCTAGTCGTATTTGACATGCTTGGCAATATCCGCCGGCAGCCAGGGTAACTGCGCAAGCACCAGGGCCTCCAATGGAGCGGCAAACATGGCGTTACGCCACATCGGGTCTCTGGGAAACCCGGTAAATCCAGCCAGTAACACGAGTATGCACACCACCAACACACCCCGAAAAACACCGAACACGGCACCCAGTCCGCGATCAATCCAGCCCAGGCCCACCTTCTTGAAAATATGCGAGAGTGCAATCGCCAGTAAACTGCATAACAGCAATGTCGTCAGGAACACAATCAGGAATGCCGCCAGCATTTTCAGCTCTTCGCTAGGAATGGCCTCGGGCAGCAAAGGCACCAGTTCCAGCGCATAAAGCCTGGCGACAACAAAGGCCGCCACCCAACTTATCAGGGCCAGCACCTCCCTGACGAATCCGCGCATGATACTGAGCAGGACAGAAACTCCCACAATCGCCAGCACTGCGTAATCAAAGCCGGTCATAAATGCTTATTTGTTGGTAATAATCATGCCGGACAAGCCTGTGGCCTTGATTTTTGCCAAGGCCTCCTCTGCCAAAGCACGATTGTCAAATGGTCCTACCCGCAGGCGTATTTTTTCACCCTGCGCAGTCTGCAATTTCTCGGTTGAAGGCTTCAATCCCTGGGCCTTCAATTTTTCTTCCAACTGTCTGACATTGGCAGCATCGGAAAAAACACCTATTTGCACCGAATAAGTAGCCGCCTTTGCTACACTGACTACAGGTTTTGCCTCAGCAGCCGGGCTGCTTGCAGGTTTAGTCACTGGCGTTGAGGCAGTCACCGCATCACCCATGGACAAATCAGCTCCCGTGGCGGATTCGGGCTTATCGCTTTCGGTGGCTACTGGTGGCGCTTCCGGCTCATCCAGTTCTGGAACATAAGGTGTAATGGAGGAAGTGAACTCCTCATCATCCTGACTGGGAATCGAAATCTCGATTTCCTGCTGAGGCAGATTCGCAGAGCGATCGTCCAGCAGCATAGGCAGGACGGTAACCATGAGCAAGACCAGAGCAATGGCACCTACCAGCCGCCTGCGTGCTCGTTTCCTGAATTGAATCTCTTGTTCGTCTATCGACATTGACGCATTCTCCAATGGCAAAACGCCTGCCCGTCAGGATAATCTGTGGGTAATTGATGCCGGCAAAACATGCATGACTTCTGCAACGGTAAAAAATGAACCAAACACTATTATTCTATCATTTTTGCCCGCATCCAGACAGGCTTGGCGGAATGCAGCGACCAAACTTTCAAAGCATGTCAGTCTCGCATCCACATTGATTTTATTAAATGTTTCAACAAGCTGTGAAGCACTGGCCGAGCGCGCATGATCTACTGACGACAGATACCAGCCATCAATCTCCGACGCAAGGGCAGTGATCACACCCGCGATATCCTTATCTGCCAGCATGGCAAAAACCGCAAAGGTTTTACCTTCAGGTTTGGTCTGCCGCAGATTTTCAGCCAACGCATGTGCAGCGTGAGGATTATGTGTGACATCCAGCAGAATTTGCGGATGCTGGGCGACGACCTGGAACCGGCCGACAAGACTTACCGACTTTAGTCCGGCTTCGATTGCTGATTTATTGACCGGCAAACGCCACTGCATCGCCTCTATGGCGGCCAGCGCACAAGCTGCATTATCCAGCTGGAACTTGCCCATGAGTGCAGGAAAAGGCAGATCATGCATCAACGCAGCACCCTTGAAATCCCAGCGGTCAGCATCACAATCCAGCTCGAAATCGCGATTGCGCAGTTGCAAGTCGGCACCGATATTCTTGGCGTATTCCACAAGTGATTGCGGAGGGGAAAGGTCGCCACAGATAGCAGGAACATGTTTTCTGAAAATGCCGGCTTTTTCAAAGCCGATGCTTTCACGGCTGTTACCGAGAAACTCGATGTGATCGATGTCTATTGTCGTCACAACGGCGCAGTCCGGTTCGAACACATTCACTGCATCAAGCCTGCCACCGAGTCCGACTTCCATCACGGCCAACTCGACCTTCTGCCTCATGAAGCACCACATTGCCGCCAGCGTGCCGTATTCGAAATAGGTCAGTTGCACATTCTGCCGCGCTGCTTCAACTGCCGCAAAGGCGGCAGTCAGGATCTCGTCGTCAAGCTCCTCGAGATTAACTCTGACACGCTCGTTATAACGCAGAATGTGGGGGGAACTGTAACCGGCAACACGGTAACCGGCCTGGTGATAGATGTTTTCCAGCATGGCACAGGTCGAACCCTTGCCATTGGTACCACCAACGATAATGATGGGAAACTGCGGATCAAGTCCCATGCGCTCCTTGACTATAGCAACGCGATCCAACCCCATGGAAATGGATTTTGGATGCTGTGCCTCGATATAACGAAGCCAGCCTGCCAGATCTTCAGGCAGGGGTGATTCCGGACCCACAGGTATCAGGCTCTGATTCAGGCGACGGCAGGTAATCGCTGCATGGAAGCGATCAAGGTAGCAAGTTTGTCACGCATCTGACGACGATCGACGATCATGTCGATTGCACCATGTTCCAGCAGGAATTCTGCTCTCTGGAAACCTTCAGGAAGTTTTTCGCGCACGGTCTGTTCGATCACGCGCGGTCCGGCAAATCCAATCAGCGCATTGGGTTCGGCAATGACGACATCGCCCAGCATGGCAAAGCTGGCTGACACCCCACCCATAGTCGGATCGGTCAACACAGAGATATATGGCAGCCCGGCCTGGCTCAATTGCGTCAGGGCAGCACTGGTCTTCGCCATCTGCATCAGCGAGAACAAGCCCTCCTGCATGCGTGCGCCACCACTGGCCGAAACACAGACAAAAGGCATCTTGTGCTCGATACAGGCTTGCACACCACGACTGAAGCGTTCGCCCATGACCGAACCCATGGAGCCACCCATGAACTTGAACTCAAAAGCCGCGACCACCGCAGGGATGGTCTTGATACTGCCTTGCATCACAATCAACGAATCGGTTTCGCCCAAGTCCGACTGGGTCGCTTTCAACCTGTCGGCATAACGCTTGGTATCCTTGAACTTGAGTGGATCGACCGGCAAAACGTCGGCACCGATCTCGAACCGGCCCTCCGCGTCGAGAATCAGATCCAGCCTTCTTCTGGCCGAGATGCGATGATGATGCCCACACTTGGGGCAGACTTCAGCATTGCTTTCAAGGTCACTGCGATACAGTACTGCATCACATGACGGACATTTGCTCCACAGGCCTTCAGGCACGACTTTTTTGCTTGCGCCCTGTGTGCGATTGATTTTTGGTGGTAATAGTTTTTGCAACCAGCTCATGGTGTGTCCCTCGTCTAGTTGGAGTCTATCGCAGCTCGCAACTCGCTTGTTAATGCAGCAAGATTGCCCAGCAGCTCTTGTTCTGATGAATTTTCTATTTCCTGCACCATACGACTGCCAACCACAATCGCATCGGCAATCTCGGCTACCTGGCGCGCAGTTTCAGCATCACGCACGCCAAAACCAACGCCTATCGGCAGGCTGGTTTTGCTGCGTATACCCTGCAATCGCTCGGTGACTTGCGCAATATCGAGATTCTGCGAGCCGGTAACACCCTTGAGCGAAACATAATAAACGAAGCCGCTGGCCTGCCGCACGATGGTATCGATGCGTGAGGGTTCCGTCGTGGGAGAAAGCAGGAAAATCGGATCCAGTTCACGACTCTTCAGCAGCGCGACGAACTCGCCGCATTCCTCAGGCGGATAGTCGACCGTCAGGACACCATCGACGCCGGCCGCCTTGGCTTGGTCGGCAAAGTTCTCGATGCCCATGGCTTCGACCGGATTGGCGTAGCCCATCAGGATTACGGGCGTCATCGTATCTTTCTCACGAAAGGTTCTGACCATTTGCAATACATCGACCAACCCAACATGATGAGCCAGCGCGCGTTCACTGGCACGCTGAATGACCGGACCGTCCGCCATCGGGTCGGAAAACGGGATGCCCAGTTCCAGCATGTTGGCACCGCTGTCGACCAGCGCATGCATCAGGTTGACGGTATGTTTCGGATGCGGATCTCCCGCAGTGATGTAGGGAATCAGCGCTTTTTTCTTCTGTTGCGCAAGTGCTGCGAAGGTCGATTGAATACGGGACATGTATGATTTTTCTGTAATACGCTAATGAATGAAAACTAGAGCTCGATACCTGATAGTCTTGCCACGGTATTGATATCCTTGTCACCGCGGCCGGACAGGTTGACCAGCAGCACCTTTTCCGGCGACATGGTAGCCGCCAGCTTCATGGCATAGGCGATCGCGTGACTGGATTCCAGCGCCGGGATGATCCCCTCGGTGCGACACATGGTATGGAAGGCGTTCATCGCCTCATCATCTGTCACCGCGACATATTCGGCTCTATGGATGTCCTTCAACCACGCATGCTCAGGGCCCACACCAGGATAATCAAGGCCGGCAGACACCGAATGGGTTTCGACAATCTGACCGTTCTTGTCCTGCATCAGATAAGTGCGGTTACCATGCAACACACCGACAGGGCTATTGGCGGTCAGTGGTGCGGCATGCTTGCCGGTCTCAATGCCATAACCGGCAGCTTCGACGCCGATCAACTTGACGCTCTCTTCATCGATGTAGGGATAGAAGATGCCCATGGCATTGGAGCCACCGCCGACACAGGCAATCACTGCATCCGGCTGACGCCCGATCATTTCCTGCATCTGCTGCTTGGCTTCAATACCGATTACCGACTGGAAGTCACGCACCATCATCGGGTACGGATGCGGTCCGGCGACTGTGCCGATAATATAGAAAGTGTCAGCAACATTGGTCACCCAATCCCGCATCGCTTCGTTCAGCGCGTCTTTCAGGGTTTTGGAGCCAGACTCGACCGGTATGACAGTAGCGCCCAGCAGTTTCATGCGATAGACATTCGGAGCCTGTCGCTTGACGTCCTCCGAGCCCATGTACACCACGCACTCCAGACCGAGTCGAGCGGCAATTGTGGCGGTCGCCACGCCATGCTGACCCGCCCCGGTTTCCGCAATCACTCGCGGCTTGCCCATGCGCTTGGCCAGCAGCGCCTGGCCTACCGTGTTGTTTACCTTGTGCGCGCCGGTGTGATTCAGATCCTCGCGCTTGAAATAGATGCGTGCGCCACCGATTTTCTCGGACAGTCGCTGCGCATAATAGATGGGGCTGGGGCGACCGACAAAATGCTTGAGGTCATAGGCGAATTCAGCGAGAAACTCCGGATCGTGACGATAACGTTCATACATCACGCGTAACTCTTCGAGCGCCTCGATCAAGGTCTCGGCGACAAAAACACCGCCGTATGGCCCGAAATGGCCGCGCTCATCCGGCATATCATAAACTTGCATCACTGACTCCTCGCATGAATGCGGCGATCTTTGCCGCATCCTTGATTCCTTTGTTAAGTTCCACGCCGCCGCTGACATCCACTGCGTATGGCCGCACCTGCCTAACTGCCTGCTCGACGTTATCGGGACTCAGCCCACCCGCCAACACCACAGGTAGCGGCAATGTTTTTGGAATAATATTCCAGTCGAAAACCTGACCGGTTCCGCCCGGCACGCCTTCAATAAATGCATCCAGAAGCAAGGCTTGGGCATGCTTGAATTGTTCTGCGTATTGTAGCAAATTTGTATCAGGTTTAACGCGAATCGCCTTCATATACGGCAGGTCAAATCGCTCGCAGGCTTCCGGTGATTCATTGCCGTGGAACTGCAGCAGGTCCAGGCGCACCAGTTTCATGACCTGCAGGATATCTTCCGGTTCCGCATCAACGAACAAGCCGACCACACTGACGAAAGGAGGCAGGCTGGCAACGATCTGCGCCGCCCTCTCCGGGCTGACGTAGCGCGGACTGGGGCGATAAAACACGAGGCCTATCGCGTCACAGCCAGCAGTAACAGCAGCCCTGGCATCTTCCTCTCGAGTAATGCCACAGATTTTGACACGTGTACGCAAATGTAAACTTTCTCTCGGATTCAACAAGCGCCATTTTATAGCGTATGCAGGCTTACCGCGCATTTTTAACTACACGAGCGCTCACTCAAATGAAAATCCGGCTTAGATCCCTTCCGGCTTCAGGCAGATTCCACTTGTCGTCATAACCAATGCCTGTCAGGTACAGGCCATCAGGAGCAAAGGTGGGAGGAGCCAGCTTGCGGTCCTTTTGCTGAATGAGTTCCGTCATGAACTCAGGCGGATAACTGCCTTTACCGATGTAGACCAGCGCGCCGACCATATTCCGCACCTGATGATGCAAAAAGGCATTGGCCCGGAAACTGAACACCAGGCGGCCATCCGTACCGCTGACATCTGCCCTGCTCATGACTTTTACCGGTGACTTAGCCTGGCACTCGGCTGCGCGAAAAGCACTGAAGTCATGTTCGCCAAGCAGAAAATTCGCCGCCTCCTGCATCGCAGCCAGATCAAGCGGCTGATGAAACCAGCCCGCCTTGCCGGACATTACGGCAGGAGCAACCGGCCGGTTGATCAGGAAATACTGATAACTACGTTCGTAGGCTGAAAAGCGGGCATGAAAATGTTCGTCCACGACTTGCGCCCATAACACCCTGACACCTGCCGGCAGATGTGCATTGACACCCCTGACCCAAGCTGTGATCGGCCTGGAAGTTGCCGTATCAAAATGCACCACCTGACACAAGGCATGAACGCCTGTATCCGTGCGGCCTGCCGCGATAACGGCAACCTTATGCCCTGCCAGAATCTCCAATGCACTCTGCAGACGATCCTGTATACCGCAGCCGTTGCTTTGACTTTGCCATCCGCAGAATCCCTTGCCGTCATATTCAAGTCCCAAGGCTATACGCATAACTGTGTGACTCCCAGCAGGACCAGACCAAAGAGCACCAACCAGTCCATGGAATGCATGACAGGTTTCATTATTTCAATCTGCTCCGGTGCTCCATGATCGGTATTGAGCACATCCTCCAGTTTCATCAGTTGATGAATTGAATTGTGTTGCCGGTTCTTCATGCCATGTTCGACATAATACAAAGTCAGCCACAACCTGACAGCAAAGCGTTCCGGATCAAAACCCACTAACTTGAAAGGCCTCGCCAGAAAATAAAGACCTGCTATCAGTTGCTCACGTGCAGTCGTAGCAAGCAATAAAGCCAAGCCTGCCAGAATGGCTGCAAGACGCAGCATCTGCTCGACGCCGGCACCAATCCCTTCATAGCTAGGTGCTGTCGAGAAATACCAGCTCGCAACATACTCTCCTGGCGTGTTATAAGCATAGACAATCAATAAAAACAACAGGATATAGCGCACACGCTTCAGCAATCTCAGGAATTCGGCAAGTGCAGAAAATCTGACCGTACCAGTTTGCGCCCCGCCGCTTTTTCTCAGATCAATATTCAGTAGAACTGCCAGCATCAGAACCAGCACAAGAACCAGCATGTAACTGTGCAGGCCATAGACCGTAACGGCAAACATCAGCAAAGCAAGAACCCGGACCGTAGGATGCATAAATTAAATTGCCATCAACAAAAAAGCCGGGCAAGAGGCCCGGCTTCATTAAATCACATTGCAGCTCAGGACAGGCTGTTAAATAACTCCTGCGCACGCTGGCGCTGCCTCGGGCCACCCTCCTTCAACACTTCATCCAGCAATTCACGTGCACCTTCGTTATCGCCCATATCCATATAGGCAGTCACCAGATCAAGCTTGGTATCAACATCCTCTGACTCCTGTTCGACAACATCGGCCTCCTGCGTATCAGTGGTCTCTGCAGGCGCTTCCATATCCAGGCTGATTCCAGACAGATCCAGCTCCAGGCCGGAATCAGATGTAACCTCCTCATCCTGAACTTCAGCCTGCATCTCGACTGACTCAGTTGTAGCCCCCAGATCGAAATTGAAATCCAGGGCGGATACCTCTTCTTTTGGTGACTCTATCGATTCTGGCTCAGCAGAGATAAGCGATTCCTGGCTTGTGCCCAGATCACTGATATCCAGAATATCGGTCTGATCCTCGACAATTCCTGCAGCCAAAGCTGTAGCATCCTCAGCACTTGAATTCAGGTCAGGCATTTCAATATTCGGCAGAGTTTCATTAAAACTCGGCGCCTCGAACTGGATCGTTTGCTCAATCGACTGCACTTCCGACTCGTCCACCGTCAGGGAAACTTCATCCTCAGAAACAACCGGCTTCTCGTCAGAGAAGTCCATATTGAAATCCAGGCCACCCTCATCCAACGGCGTCGTATCTGCGATTGCGACTTCAGGTGCCGCAGAAACTGCTTCACTATCTACCGGCGTAGAATCGAAGCCAAGATCAAAATCAAGTGTACTATCCGCATCTTTTCCGACTTCTTCAGTCTCGGCAGCATTACCCTCTGACACACCTGTATCTGCATCCAGGGAGAAATCCAGACTTGCATCAGCCATGACTTCAGCATTGTCAAAATCATTGGCATTCAGCTGACTCATGTCAGCAGGTGCGGCCATGACTGTCGTCGCCATCAACTTGGAAGCTGCTGCTCCGCTACCATCAGCAGCATGTGCTTTGCTTGTGTCGTATAACGGATTGGCAGACTCAAGTTTACGCCCCATCTCCGCTACTTGCATCCAGACGGGATCATCGGAACCCAAAGTCGAATAGAGCTCGCCAGCCACTGCTTCAAATGCGGAAGTGTCATTGCGGCTTGCAAAGATTTCCAATAGCTTCAGATGAAGCTCATAACGTGTTGGCTCCTTGGAAATCGCATCATTGAGAATCTCTTCCGCCTGTGAATCGCGGCCGTATGCCATATAGACTTCGGCTTCCGCAATAGGATCGACATCATGGGTATCGATCATCCCGCTTTGATTCTGTGAGAAATTGGTCAGGAACGATGTATCCCCTGTATCCACCGTACCGCCGGATGTGTTGCCAAACACGGTGTTGGCCTTGAGACCACCAGCCGTCAATATGCCCTGCTCGAAACTGTCGAGATTACGCTTGCGGCGATTGCGGATGAACAACCAACCGCCTCCCAGCAACACAATGGCGCCACCAACCAACCCCAAAAGCGGGGCATTGTTGAGCAAACCATCCAGCAGGCCATGCTCTTCAACGGGTGCTGGTGCTGGAGTGACTGGCTTTTTGACAGGCTCAGGCTTGACCTCCGTCGCCGGTTCTTGGGCAACTGCCACATCTGGCGCATCCACGGCTTCTGCCGCTGGCTCGACCTCGGCAACAGCTTCCCCTCCTGCGCCCATATCCTGTTCTGAAACAGCAGACGCATCCGCCGCCTCAGGCACACCCTCGGCCTGATCCTGTAAACCGGCCAGCGTCTTGTCCTTGATGGTCAGCAATGCCTGAAGGTCGGCAATCTGCTTTTCCAGCATGGCAACGCGCTCATTAGCCTCTTCTACACTTTTTTGCCTCGCAGTGTTCTCTTCCTGCATGGCGGTCAGCCTGTCCTGCAAAGCCTTGGCATCTGCTCCCGCTTTCGCGGCATCTGCTTCGCTCTTGGACAGCTTGACTACATCTCTTGGACCGGTATCTGCTGGCGCCGCCTTGTCTTCTGCAGCCGCCTTCAGCTTACCCGATGCAGCCTGGTCACCAGCATCTTCGGCTGTAGGCGAAGATGCTGCAACCACTGAGGCAAGCCTGTTACGATAGGCATTCCAGTCAGCAGTCTGCACCCGAATCTCCTGTGCAGCTTCCTGACGGCTTACCAAAGCCAGATCTTCATTAGACGGGGCCTTGATGATCTGCCCGACTTTCAGGCGATTCATGTTATCGCCGGCAAAAGCATCCTTGTTGGCGCGATATAGCGCGACCAGCATCTGATCGAGGCTAACACCCTCAAGCTGCATTTCGCGGGCGATCTTGCTCAGATTGTCACCGGATTTTGTCGTGTATTCTTTTTCCAGTTGTTCAACAGATGCAGATGACGCAACAACGGGGGAAGGAGCGGCAACGGGCGCTACGGCAACTGGCGCAGGGCTGGGGATGGGTTGAGACTGAATGGGTGCAACCGTTATCGCAGGCTGCGTATCCTGATATCCTGGAGGATCCAGCAGGACCGTATATTCCCTCAACAATCGGCCGGTTGCCCAGTCGACCTGAATCAACATATCGAGAAACGGATCGTCTACAGGCTGCCTTGTCTTAAGCTTGAGCACCGGGCTGCCATCCGGCTTCTTGCCCACTTCGATCTGAATGACACTGTGTATGACTCTGCGTTCCATGCCTTGAACGGCGTAAGTTTCTTGCGGAGCGATAGTAGCGCTGAGGGATGAAAGTTCTTCCGGGGTGGTGGATACCAGATCAATCTCAGCACGGAGTGGCTCACCCAGACCTGAAATAACGGTTAGTTTACCAAGTCCCGCCGAATGAGCTGAGAATGGCAAAAATGCAAAACATACCGCCAATGCAATTTGCTTGTAATTAGACTTATGCACTATCCCACCCTTATCGAACTTATAGTCGCTTTATTAAATTAACATCAAATAGTTAGACATGCAAGCTCATACCACACATTATATTTGTGGGCTATCTAAAACCGGTTTTGCCGGCCAGAACTCGTTCAAAATCCAGCTCAGTTTTCCACCAGTATCCTCAACATCCGGCGCAAAGGTTCGGCAGCCCCCCACAGCAACTGGTCGCCTACCGTAAATGCAGCCAGATAATCATCACCCATGCTCATCTTGCGCAAGCGTCCAACAGGCACATTCAAGGTGCCGGTTACTGCAGCCGGGGTCAGCTCCTTCATGGTCACTTCACGCTCATTGGGAATGACCTTGGCCCATGGATTGGCATTGGCTATCAACGCATGCACATCATCCAACGGCAGATTCTTTCTCAACTTGAGGGTCAATGCCTGCGAATGGCAGCGCATCGCGCCAATGCGCACACAAAGTCCGTCAATTGGAATTGGCGCGCTTTCCAGGCCAAGGATCTTGTTGGTTTCAGCCGCGCCCTTCCATTCCTCCTTGCTCTGACCATTGCCCAGATCCTTGTCGATCCAGGGAATCAGGCTTCCCGCCAGTGGCACGCCGAAATGTGCAGTAGGAAAACGCTGGTCGCGCAAGGTCCCTGCGACCTCGCGGTCTATATCCAGAATGGCTGAAGCTGGATCGGACAACAGATCACTCGCAACACGGTGCGCCTCACCCATCTGCTTCAACAATTCACGCATATTCTGGGCACCGGCGCCGGAAGCCGCCTGATAGGTCATGGCTGTTGCCCACTCGACCAGATTCTCGCGGAACAATCCACCGAGCGACATCAGCATCAGAGAAACCGTACAATTACCGCCGATCCAGTTCCTGCCTCCCCTGACCAGCGCATCATCGATCACGCTGCGATTGACCGGATCCAGAATGATGACGGCATCCTGCTCCATGCGCAGCGTCGAGGCCGCATCTATCCAGTGGCCATTCCAGCCTTCACCGCGCAGTTTCGGAAAGATTTCAGTGGTGTAGTCACCGCCCTGACAGGAAACGATGACATCCATCATCTTCAGTTGGGCAATGTTTCTTGCATCCTGCAGCGGCGGCACGTCGCGACCGACATCGGGACCCTTGCCGCCCGGGCTGGATGTTGTAAAGAACACCGGCTCGATCAGGGCAAAATCATTTTCTTCACGCATGCGTTGCATGAGCACCGAGCCCACCATGCCGCGCCAGCCTATAAAGCCTACTTTCATCATGTTCTTGTCCTCAAAGCGCTGCGACGACCGCATCACCCATCTCGCTACACTTCACTTTCTTGCAGCCATCGGTATAGATATCCGCTGTGCGATACCCTTCTGCCAGCGCCTGCTTGACAGCGTTTTCGATACGCACAGCGTTGGTTTCATCATTAAAAGTGTAGCGCAGCATCATCGCAACAGACAGGATGGTCGCCAATGGATTGGCTACATCCTTGCCAGCGATGTCAGGTGCCGAACCGTGGCTGGGTTCATACATGCCCTTGTTGTTGGCATCCAGCGAAGCCGACGGCAGCATGCCGATGGAGCCGGTCAACATGGACGCCTCATCGGAAAGGATATCTCCAAAGATATTGCCCGTCACCATGACATCGAACTGCTTGGGCGCACGCACCAGTTGCATGGCAGCATTATCGACATACATGTGACTCAACTCGACTTCCGGATACTCCCTGGAAATCTCGATCATGACCTGACGCCAGAGTTCGGTGGCTTCCAGCACGTTGGCCTTGTCCACAGAACAGACCTTCTTGTTGCGCTTCATTGCGATCTGGAATGCAACATGGCCGATGCGGCGGATCTCGGACTCGTTATAGCGCATGGTATTGATGCCTTCGCGCTCGCCATTTGCCAGCGTCGAAATGCCGCGCGGTTGTCCGAAATAGATATCGCCCGTCAGTTCACGCACGATCATCAGATCCAGACCGGAAACCACCTCCGGCTTCAAGGTGGAAGCTGATGCCAACTCTGCATACAACAATGCCGGACGCAAGTTGGCAAACAAATTCAATTCCTTGCGTATGCGCAGCAAACCGCGCTCGGGGCGCATGTCACGCGGCAGGCTGTCGTATTTCCAGTCGCCCACTGCTCCCAGCAGGACGGCATCGGCAGCCTTGGCCAGCGCCAGCGTATCCGCGGGCAATGGATCACCTGCAGCCTCATAACCGGCACCGCCAATAGGCGCTTCATCCAGCTGCATTTCGAGGCCCAACGCCCGCAACACCTTGACCGCCTGAGCGACGATTTCCGGGCCTATGCCATCACCTGGCAACACTGCTATTTTCATCATCTTGCGAATTTCCGGGAATAATTTAGAAAACGGTTAGTTCTGGTTAAACAGCCAGGGCTGAGCGGCTTTATGCCTGGCCTCGAATACCTTGATCTGATCGACCTTCTGTAAAGTCAGACCGATATCATCCAGTCCATTCAACAGGCAATGCTTGCGGAAAGCATCGACATCAAAACTAAAAGACTGCCCACTGGGGGTCACCACCACTTGTTGTTCAAGATCGACCAGCAACTGGTAACCTGGATTGGCCTCGACTTCACTGAACAGGATGTCGACCTCATCCGTATCTAGCTGGATAGGCAGAATGCCGTTCTTGAAACAGTTATTGAAGAAAATATCAGCATAACTAGGCGCGATAATGCAACGGAAACCATAGTCCAGCAGCGCCCAGGGAGCATGCTCACGGCTGGAGCCGCAACCGAAATTCTCGCGTGCAAGCAGGATGCTGGCGCCCTGATAGCGCGGCTGGTTCAGCACAAAATCCGGATTGAGCGGACGATTGCTGTTATCCATGCCGGGCTCTCCATGGTCGAGGTAGCGCCATTCATCAAACGCATTGGGACCAAAGCCGGATCGCTTGATGGACTTGAGGAACTGCTTGGGAATGATGGCATCGGTATCGACATTGGCGCGATCCAACGGTGCTACCAGACCCTCTAGTTTTACAAAAGGTTGCATATGTTTACTTTGTAAGCCTTATCAATTATTTGGTTGATTTCTGTACTGCTTCGCCGGCCTTTTCAAGGTCCTTGCCCACACCTTCGACCGTGTTGCATCCAGCCAGCGCGAAAGCCGAAATCAGAAGAAGGGAGCTCATTAACTTGATCATCATTTTTCCTTTTCTTGCCTCAATGGATAACTGCTTCAGTTCAATTGCCTGACATCGACAAAGTGCCCCGTCACAGCCGCAGCTGCCGCCATCTCCGGGCTGACCAGATGCGTACGTCCACCCTGCCCCTGCCGCCCCTCGAAATTACGGTTGGATGTCGAGGCACAACGCTCGCCCGGCTCCAGCCTGTCAGCATTCATGGCCAGGCACATGGAACAGCCCGGTTCACGCCACTCGAAGCCAGCTTCGGTAAATATCTTGTCCAAGCCCTCCTGTTCGGCCTGCGCCTTGACCAAACCGGACCCCGGCACCACCATCGCCAGCTTGACGTTGGCCGCGACCTTTCTGCCCTTGGCAACAGCCGCCGCGGCACGCAAGTCCTCAATGCGCGAGTTGGTGCAGGATCCGATAAACACCTTGTCGATCTCGATCCCGGTAATCGGCGTATTCGCTTCCAATCCCATGTATTGCAATGCGCGTTCAATACCGCCACGTTTGGTAGGATCACTCTCTTTCGAAGGATCCGGCACAAAGCCGTCAACACTGGTCACCATCTCCGGTGAAGTGCCCCAGGTGACTTGCGGCTGGATGTCTTCCGCCTTCAATTCCACCTCGGCATCGAACTTCGCCCCTTCATCACTATGCAAAGTACGCCAGTAGGCGACCGCTGCATCCCATTGCTCAGGCTTTGGCGCATAAGGACGACCCTTGACATAGTCGATGGTTGTGTCATCAACCGCCACCATGCCGGCGCGTGCACCCGCTTCAATGGCCATGTTGCACAGCGTCATGCGACCTTCCATGCTGAGGCTGCGTATCGCCGAACCGGCAAACTCGATGGCATAGCCGGTGCCGCCAGCGGTACCGATCTTGCCGATAATCGCGAGTGCGATATCCTTGGCGGTCACACCCTTGCCTAGCTGGCCTTCGACACGGATCTGCATGGCCTTGGATTTCTTCTGCACCAGACACTGGGTCGCCAGCACATGCTCCACCTCTGAGGTACCGATACCGTGTGCCAGTGCACCGAAAGCACCGTGCGTGCTGGTATGCGAATCGCCGCAAACTACCGTCATGCCGGGCAAGGTCGCACCCTGCTCCGGGCCGATCACATGCACGATACCCTGACGTGCGTCATTCATCCTGAACTCGGTAATCCCGAATTCGGCACAATTGTTATCCAGTGTTTCCACCTGCAGGCGCGATACCGGATCGGCAATGCCATGGCTGCGGTCGGTGGTCGGCACGTTGTGATCGGGCACGGCCAGCACGCTGTTGATGCGCCAGACCTTGCGAGCACTCAGCTTCAGGCCTTCAAAGGCCTGCGGACTGGTGACTTCATGCACCAGATGACGGTCGATATAAAGCAATGCCGTGCCATTCTCCTCCTGCACAACATGTGAATCGAATAATTTGTCGTAAAGCGTTTTTGCCATATATGCCTATTACTTAGTCTCTGAAATTACCAAACTGCAACGGAAAGTCTGTCACGCTTTTTTTCACATGCGCGATCGCATCCTGCAAAACATCGCGCTTGGCACCGTTCACACGCACCGTATCGCCCTGAATGCTGGCCTGCACCTTCAGTCCCGAATCCTTGATCAGCTTGACGATCTTCTTCGCCAGCTCACTGTCGATACCGGCCTTGATCTTCAGCTCCTGCTTGACCTTGTTGCCGGAAATCTTCTGTACATCCTGATGATCGAGCCGCTTGCTGCTGTCCGGCTCCTTCTTCTCCATCCCCGGCAACAGGATGTCCTTGATCTGGTCCAGCTGAAAATCCGAATCGCCAAACAGGGTGATCAGTTTATCCTTTTCATTCAGCTCGATATTGGCGCTGGTTCCCTTGAAATCATACCGGTTGGCTATCTGCCGCCCGGCAACATCCACCGCGTTCTTCAACGCGACCATATCGACTTCGGAACTGATATCAAATGAAGGCATTGTTATCCTTTCTCACTAATTCTGGTTCTGTCCAACATTTGCAACCGCTTCAAATTCAACGGCAAGCGCAGGCAATCAGAACCAGTCACGCATCACTCAAAATGGCAGACGTAATCCAGCATCTCGATGGTTTCTATGTCGAAACTGGAATTTCCGGGCACCGTGAACTTGTCGCCGGCCTTGTAGGTTTTCCATTCGGACTCGCCCTGCAGTCTGACCTTGCAGACGCCGAGATTGATTTCCATCAACTCGGGAGCAACGGTGTTGAAAGTCAGGGTGCTGGGGAAGATGACACCGATGGTGCTGCGCGTGCCGTTAGGCAGCAGCACGGTGTGGCTGACACATTTGCCATCGAAATAGACGTTGGCTTTCTTTTTGACACTGACATTATCGAATTGCGCCATGCTGGTTACCCCTGGATTTTCAAGCTTGTGATTATCGCAGAAATCGGGCTCGGGCTCCACTGACAGCCTGCTGGAGTTGAAGTATCGAAGCGAAATGCTGCAAGCAAGCATGCAGCAAAGCAGCTGCTCGCAAAATTCGGCTAGACGGAGACAGATTTCGCCGGTTTCGCCGGTCAACAGTCACTCTATTGACCAAAAAGCGGTGGAATATGGACCGGCAGGTGAATTTTCAGCCGATTTCCTTTAAGTCCGACAGGCTGTTAAGAGGCCGATTGATGACACACATTGTCAGGGGGCGGGGTTCATATAGCGCAAGTGAATCTGTTCGATTTCAGCCAGCAATTCCGCCGACAGCGGTTTCTGCCAGGCCGCAAGGTTCTCTCGCAGCTGCTGCATGCTGGTAGCACCGATGATGGTACTGGTCACAAACCAGCGATGGTAAACAAAGGAAAGTGCCAGTTCGGCCGGGCTGTAGCCGTGTTTCCGTGCCAGTGCAGCATACGCGGCACTGGCCGGCGTCACGTTCGGTTTCTCGTAACGCTGGGCAAATCCCCTGAACATGGTGGCACGGCCGCTGCCGCCTTCCAGATATTTGGCAGTCAGGTGGCCGAATGCCAGCGGCGAATAGGCCAGCAAACTGAGCCCCTCGCGATAACAGATCTCCACCAGACCAAACTCGAAGCCACGATTGATCAGGTTGTAGCAGTTCTGGATGCTGGCGATGACCGGCAAATCATGCTGGCGCGCCAGTCGAAGAAACTCCATGACACCCCACGGTTGCTCGTTGGAGACGCCGATATGACGGATTTTTCCCTCCGCCACCAGTTCCGCCAGCGCCTGCAACTGCTCATGAATACCGACCCACTGCCGCTGCTCGCCCTGCTCAAACTCCTGCGCAGGGTCGAACTGGTATTGACCAAACATCGGCACGTTTCGCTCCGGCCAGTGCAGCTGATAGAGGTCGATATAGTCGGTTTGCAGGCGTTGCAGCGAACCTTCGACCGCCTCACGCAGATTTCGCCGGTCGATTGCCTGCGGTCCGCCGCGTATCCATTCCAGCTTGCGTCTCGGTCCGGCAATCTTGGTGGCGAGCACGACATCCTCGCGGCGCTGATGCCGCAGCCAGTTACCAACGATGGTTTCGGTGCGGGTATAGGTCTCGGCCCTGGGCGGCACCGGATACATCTCTGCCGTATCGATGAAACTGATGCCCTGCGTCAGTGCATAATCAAGCTGCTCATGCGCCTCCGCCTCGGTGTTCTGTTCGCCAAAAGTCATGGTACCCAGGCAGATTGCAGATACAAGGAGCTCGCTTTGCCCCAGTTGACGATATTCCATATTTCCCCTGAAATCGGCGCTATTGAATGGCGCAAGGATTAACAATACACGTCATGTTAACGGTTTGGCAGCCAGACTTCCACGCTGAATCCGCCCAGCGCTTGTGAACGGCCAAGATCCAGTCTGCCGCCATAACTTTCAACGATATCCTTTACAATCGCCAGTCCGAGGCCGCTGCCCGGCTGACTTTCATCCGCCCGAAAACCTCGCACGGTGACCAGTTGCAACTCCTCCGGCGAGCAACCCGGCCCATCATCCTCGATCGTGAATACTACGCCATCCGACTTTCGGACATTCAGCGACACCTGGCGATTGGCCCATTTGCAGGCGTTGTCCAGCAGGTTGCCGAGCAATTCCAGCAAATCTTCCTGATCGCCGGCAAAGACAGCGTCTTCATCCACGTGCCAGCGGATATCCAGCGTCTTGTCGACATGCATGAGCTGCAGGGTCTGCACCAGCATGTTGATCTCCTCCGGCAGATTGACACGCTGCCCCGGCAATGCATCGCCTATGAGTCGCGCCCGCTTCAATTCCCTTTCGACGATACGACGCATCGCTTCAGTCGATTCCTGCAGGGAACGCTGCAGCTCCGGATGCGCCCTGATTTCAGGCTGTTCTGCCATCTGAGAGAGTATCGACAGACGCGTCTTCAGCGCATGTGCCAGGTTGCCCAGTGCTTCGCGTGAGCGTCTGGCCTTGTTACCCATGGCAGCCAGCAACCGGTTCAACTCGGCGATTACCGGCGCAATCTCGGCCGGTCCCGCCATCTCTACACGGTCGGTTTCGCCGCGCTCCAGCCGGCCCATATTGGCCCGCAATATCTGCAAGGGCTTGAGCTCTCTTCTGACGATGTAATATTGCAGCAACAACAAAATTGCCAATATCAGCGCCGATACCGCACCATAGAGCCACTGGAACTGGCGTAACCCGGCATCGAACTGCTTCAGATCCTCCGCCACGGTGATGCCGATCAGTCTGTCCTGCTTGAGGTAACCATGTGTGACCGAAAGCAGTCGCTGCTTGTCCGGGCCGTCCATAGTCAGCCGTACCTCGACTCCGGCTTTGACATCAGGCGTCAACAGATCCTGATCCCAGAGTGAGCGCGAGACATATTGCTGCCCGCCGGATTCGATGACGAAATAATGTCCGGAAAACGGACGTTGATAGACGGTACTGATGCGCGTCGTATCAATCGTCATCTGGCCTGATGCATCGAACTGAATGCCGGCCAGCAGGCTTTCGCTATCCTGCAGCAGGCGGCTTGCCATCTGCTCCTCTGTCAGGTGGCGAATGGCATAGCTGACCATGCCCCACTGCACAGTGAGCAGAATCACCAGACTGAGAGCCAGCCCCCAGGAAAGGCGCCCGCTCAATGATTTCACCGGCATGGGCTCACGATTCCTTGCTGCTGAACACGTAACCCTGACCCCGCTTGGTCTGAATCAGTTCAGGGCCGATCTTCTGCCGCAAGCGGTTGATATAGACCTCCAAGACATTGCTGTCCTTGTCGCTATCGTAATCGTAGACGTGTTCAGCCAGACGGCTCTTGGAAATCAGCTGGTCCGGATTCAGCATGAAATAACGTAACAACCGGTATTCCGTGCCGGTCAGACTTTCTTGACGGCCATTCTCACCGATCAGGCTTTGCGTCGCTTCATCCAGCGTGACACCGTGCACCGTCAATGGACCGACGACGACTCCCTGACTGCGCTTCAGTACAGCACCAACACGTGCCAGCAATTCTTCCACCTGAAACGGCTTGCCGATGTAATCATCGGCACCAGCCTTGAATCCTTCGACCTTTTCCTGCCAGCTGCCGCGGGCCGTCAACACTACCACCGGCACCTTGTTACCACGCCTGCGCCAGTTGGCAAGAACTTCCAGCCCCGGGCGCTTGGGCAATCCCAGATCGAGAATGACCAGATCATAAGGCTCGATATCCCCCAGGCCTTCTGCATCGACACCGTCAGTGGAAAGATCCACGGCATAACCGGCTTGCTGCAGACTTGCGCGCAGTTGAGGTCCCAGGGTTACATCGTCTTCCACCAGCAGCAGTCGCATCATCCACCTCAGTCGTCGATTTCCATCTTGATCAGTTCACCGGTGCCGGCATTGATATCCAGCTCCCATACCACACCCTTGGCGTCAAGAATCTCGATTTCGTAGATATACAAACCGGATTTCCTGTTACGCTCGAGCTCGGTTTCAAGAATGTCGCCTGGTTTGATGGAACGTGCGATTTCCGAGATTTTCTCGAAGGACATGATTTCACCGGCAGCCTGCAAACGTCTTGCCTCCACATGACTGACATCCTCGCCGGCCCATGCCGGCGCTGAAAGCATCAGCATCAAGGCCAATACGGGAACAACAAGCACATGTTGGATCGAGTATATTTCGCGTTTCATATGGCACCTCATCTGTTGCCGGCCGACGGCCGTACCTTTCCAGCATTAGCGGATTGATGCAAGTATAGCGCCGCAGCCTGAATTGAAACTTAAACGCACAGCCAAAAAAAACGGCACTTTCGTGCCGTTTCTGGTTACTTGCAAGCTTGCAAACTAGCCGCGACGCTTGTCCAGGTTTGCAGCGATACGCATGCGCAAGGCATTGAGCTTGATAAAGCCGCCTGCGTCCTTCTGGTCGTAGGCACCGGCATCGTCCTCGAACGTGGCGATGGTCGGATCAAACAGCGAATCGGTCTTGCTGTCACGACCGACCACAATGACGTTGCCCTTGTATAGTTTGAGGCGCACGAAACCGTTGACGGTTTTCTGCGTATGGTCGATCAATGTCTGCAATGCGATACGCTCAGGACTCCACCAGTAGCCGTTGTAGATCAGGCTGGCATAGCGCGGCATCAGGTCATCCTTCAAATGCGCGACTTCACGGTCCAGCGTCAGCGATTCAATGGCACGGTGGCCCTTCAGCATGATGGTGCCACCCGGGGTTTCATAACAGCCGCGTGATTTCATGCCTACATAGCGGTTTTCCACCAGGTCGAGGCGACCGATGCCGTGCTTGCCGCCCAATCTGTTCAATTCTGCCAACAGTTCGTGCGGCGCCATCTTCTTGCCATTGAGCGCGACCGGGTCGCCGTGTGCATACTCGATATCCAGATACTCGGCGGCATCCGGTGCCTTTTCCGGGCTCACCGTCCAGCGCCACATGTCCTCTTCCGCTTCAGCGGCTGGGTTTTCCAGATGACGACCTTCGTAGGAAATATGCAGCAGGTTGGCGTCCATGGAATACGGACTGCCGCCCTGCTTGTGCTTCATCTCGACCGGAATGCCATGCTTTTCGGCATAGGCCAGTAACTTCTCGCGGGAGAGCAGATCCCATTCACGCCACGGCGCGATGACCTTGATGTTCGGGTTGAGCGCATAGGCGCCCAGTTCAAAGCGCACCTGATCGTTGCCCTTGCCGGTAGCACCGTGAGAGATAGCATCGGCCTTGGTTTCGTTAGCGATTTCAATCAGGCGTTTGGCAATCAACGGACGGGCAATGGACGTCCCCAGCAGGTATTCGCCTTCATAGACAGTATTGGCGCGGAACATCGGAAACACGAAGTCGCGCACGAACTCTTCACGCAGGTCGTCAATGTAGATTTCCTTGATACCGAATTTCTTTGCCTTCTCGCGTGCCGGCTCCAGTTCCTCGCCCTGACCGACGTCGGCGGTAAAGGTCACCACTTCACACTGATAGGTGTCTTGCAGCCATTTGAGAATAACGGAGGTATCCAGACCGCCGGAATAGGCGAGTACGACTTTTTTGATTTCGCTCATATTTTTCCTAAATAACAATTTTTAGCCACAGAGAACGCAGAGCTCACCGAGAAGAACTCTGTGGACTTTGTGATCTCTGTGGCTCGGATTTAGATTTTGTACAACTTCATTAAATCATTTGCGAGATGGTTGCGATTTTGGCGGTGGACACTAACCTGCTTGCAGGTTACGTGGTAGCCAAAAAGCCTTCGTCAGCCCGCCACCTTCCCCAGCAAAAGGTATTCCATTAGAGCCTTTTGCGTGTGCAGTCTGTTTTCAGCCTCATCCCAAACTACGCTGTGCGGGCCGTCTATGACCTCCGCCGCGACTTCCTCGCCGCGATGCGCAGGCAAACAGTGCATGAACAACGCATCTTTCGCCGCCACTTTCATCATGTCGGCATCGACCTGCCAGTCGGCAAAGTCACGCATGCGTTCTTCGTTCTCGGCTTCGAATCCCATGCTGGTCCAGACATCGGTCGTCACCAGATCGGCGCCGTGCGCCGCCTCCATCGGGTCGGCGAATTCCTCGTAATGGGCATTGCCATAAAGACCGGCACGCTCCTGCTCGACTTCATAGCCAGGCGGCGTCGAAACATGGACGTTGAAGTCCAATACCTCCGCCGCCTGCAGCCAAGTGTTGCAGACGTTGTTGGAATCGCCAATCCAGGCCACAGTCTTGCCCTGGATCGGACCGCGATGCTCGATAAAGGTGAAAATGTCGGCCAGAATCTGGCATGGATGGTATTCATTGGTCAGGCCGTTGATCACCGGTACCCGGGAGTTTTCGGCGAAACGCTCGATGATCTCCTGCTCGAACGTGCGGATCATGACGATATCGCTCATGCGCGAAATGACCTGCGCCGCATCTTCCACCGGCTCGCCGCGTCCAAGTTGCGAATCACGCGTGTTGAGGTAGATGGCCGTACCGCCCAGTTGCTGCATGCCCGCCTCGAACGAAAGTCGGGTACGGGTACTGGCCTTCTCGAAGATCATGACCAGGGTGCGATCAGTCAAAGGCCAGTATTGCTGGTAAGCCTTGAATTGTGACTTGATCCAGGCGCTGCGCTCGAAAATGTGATTGAGCTCGTCGCGGTTCAAGTCGTTGAATTGTAAAAAGTGTTTGATTGCCATAATTTGCTTGCTTTTGGTTATGCGCTACCGTCTTACTCGCTCAGAAAGTTCTGGATCATCGGAACCAGTAATTGAACAAGCTGGCTTGCCTCGTTCTGGTTCATGACCAGCGGCGGCAGCAGCCTGACGACGTTCTCAGCCGTAACATTGATAAGCAGTTTCTGTTCCAGTGCCCGCTTGACCAGATCGCCACAGGGACGATCCAGCTGGATACCGATCATCATGCCCGCATTGCGTATGACTTGCACGCCAGGCTGATCGGCCAAAGCGGCACTCAGCTGGCCACAAATCCAGTTGCCGATGGTCTCGGCATTTTCCCGCAACCGTTCCTGCTCAATCGCATTCAGTGTCGTCAAGCCGGCAGTGCATGCCAGCGGATTACCGCCGAAAGTGGAACCGTGCTTGCCGTAAGTCAAGACTTCCGCTGCCTGCCCTTTGGCCAGACAGGCGCCGATTGGCACGCCGGACCCCAAGCCCTTGGCCAGTGTCATGACATCCGGCATGACATCGGTGTGCTGGAAAGCGAACCAGGTACCGGTACGCCCGATGCCGCTCTGCACTTCGTCCAGCATCAAGAGCCAGCCATGGGCATCGCAGATCTCGCGCAAGCCGGCCAGATAGCCTTTGACGTCATGCGGCACATTGATGCCGCCCTCGCCCTGCACCGGCTCGACCAGAATCGCCACCACGTTCTGATTGCGGCTGGCGACTTGCCGGATCGCTTCCAGATCATCAAACGGCACACGAATGAAGCCGCTCACCAGCGGCTCGAAACCGGCTTGTGCCTTGCGGTTGCCGGTGGCGGAAAGCGTGGCCATGGTCCGGCCATGGAAAGCCTTCTCCATGACGATGATTTCGGGATTCTCGATTCCCCGGTTGTGACCGTGCAGTCGCGCCAACTTGATGGCGGCCTCATTGGCCTCACAACCGGAATTACAGAAAAACACGCGATCCATGCCGGAAATTTCGGCAAGCTTGTCTGCCAACTGGGCTTGTTCCCTGATCTGATAGATATTGGAAACATGAATCAGTCTGGCGGACTGGTCGGCAATGGCCTTGACCAGTTTCGGATGCGCATGGCCCAAACCGTTTACGGCAACACCGGCCAAGGCATCGAGGTATTTGTTGCCGTGCTCATCCCACAACCAGACGCCCTCGCCTTTGACAAAAGTCACAGGCTGCCTGCCGTAGGTGTTCATCAAATGATCTGACATATTATTGTTTCATACTCTAAAAATAAAAATGCAAACGGCGGCCCCAGCCGCCGTTTGCAGCACAGGTAAAAGCGTTACAGGCCGATTGCGGCCTTGTGGGTCAACCCATTGGCCATGAAGAACAACATGGGAATGGACAACATGGTGTTGGTTCGCGATGCCAGGAACGCCACGCGACGAGCCTGGGCCTTGACCTCATCGCTGGCCGCCACCAACCCCAGAATCTTCTTCTGATTCGGCCAGATCAACACCCAGACATTAAACAACATGATGGTGCCTAGCCAAGCCCCTATGCCGATTCCGGCGTAGGCCGGATCCAGCATGAAGGCGTGGGTGAAGTTGCCACCCAGCATGGCTGCACCGGCAAGCCAGGTCACCAGCGCTGCCCAGCGGAACCACAGCAACGCTCTCGGCGCCACATGCTTGGATATCCCAGCGGCCGTGCCATCGGCAGTCGCATCCTTCATCGCCGGCACCTGCACGAAATTGAAGTAATACAGCAAACCTACCCAGGTGATGCCTGCCATGAAATGCACCCAGCGAAAAATCCCGTCAAGCATGAAATCCATGTTACACCCCCGCCAGAATGAAGTTCTTTAAAAACAGATACAAAACCAGCGTTAGCACCAGTCCTGAAACTATCGTCCCTAAAATCGAATCCAGCGGGTTTTTCATGTATCCACACTCCTCTGTTGAATTTCGTATTTGCTTTGAATTGTTTTATATCAACAGCGCCGAGGTTAGCTTAAAAATACCGATTAATCAAGGATTACGCCCTGTTTCATCGGGTATTTTTAATCACCTTCGACCATCCTGTTTCAAGCAAAAGTGGTTTATTAAAAACAGACTTTGGGGCAAAATTCGTTGTTCGGCAAAAACCGCCATCAAATCAACTGTTTCGACATCGCATTTTTCATGAATTTATGGCTTCACTCGCATCACTTAAACCCGTAGTCACGTCACCATCACGGGTAGATTCTCAGCTTCCGGTTTCCTGGTACACCGACCCCGCCATTCATGCACTGGAGCAGGAGTATCTGTTTCCCCGTTCACCGCAATACATCGGTCATGCATTAATGGCGCAGAATCCTGGAGATTTTTGCACAATCGAATGGCTGCATGAGGCAAAGGCTCTGGTCAATGATGCGGGCAACATCAATCTCATCAGCAACATCTGTCGTCATCGCCAGGCCATCATGCTGAACGGCCGCGGCAATACGCGCAACATCGTCTGCCCCTTGCATCGCTGGACTTACAATCTGCAGGGTGAACTGATGGGTGCACCGCATTTCGAGCAGAACCCATGCATGCATCTCAACAGGACTGCGCTGCAGAACTGGCAGGGGCTGCTGTTCGACAGCAAACGCGATGTCATGAAGGACCTCGGCAAACTGGGACCGATCAAGGATCTCGACTTTACCGGCTACCTGCTGGATCGCGTCATGATCGAGGAATACAACTTCAACTGGAAGACCTTCATCGAAGTATATCTGGAGGATTACCATGTCGGCCCTTTCCACCCGGGGCTCGACCGCTTCGTCGATTGCGAGGACCTGAAATGGGAATTCGGCGAGTGGTATAGCGTACAGACCGTCGGCATCAAGGATGCCCTGAAAAAACCGGGCTCCCCCATCTACAAACAATGGCAGGAGCAGGTGCTGCGCTATGGGCAAAACCAGTTGCCTGCTCATGGGGCTATCTGGCTGGTGTATTACCCGTTCCTGATGATTGAATGGTATCCAAACGTACTCGTGGTGTCGCACATCATCCCGCGCGGTGTCGACGCCTGCACCAATGTCGTCGAGTTCTATTATCCTGAGGATATCGCCCTGTTCGAGGCCGAATTCATCAAGGCTCATCAGGCGGCCTACAACGAAACGGCAATAGAGGACAAGGATATCTGCGAACGCATGCATCAGGGGCGTCAGGCGCTATACCGGCAGGGACTGGATGAACGCGGCCCCTACCAGCACCCGATGGAAACCGGCATGCAGCATTTCCATCAATGGCTCCGGCAACAACTCGCACCACACCTGCAGACTGACGCACGTTGAAACTGCCTCGATTGACGATCAACAAACCGGGCAGCCTGTGGATGTTGGTGGCTGCCTTTTTCTTTGCCATCATGGGGACACTGGTCAAGATCGGCGGCGAAAAGTTCAGTAGCCCGGAACTGGTCTTCTACCGCTCGTTTTTCGGCCTGGTATTCATTTTCGTGCTAGCCAGAAAACACCAGCTGCAACTGAAAACACCCGTGCTCGGCAAGCAACTGACCCGGTCCATCCTGGGATTCGTCTCGCTGGTCATGTTCTTTTATGCCATCAGTCAGCTGCCACTGGCGACGGCCATTACGCTCAACTACACCTCCCCCCTGTTCATGGCAATGTTCGCGCCGTTCATGCTACGTGAACGTCCCCGCGCGATCCTGATCGTTGCCATCATTCTGGGTTTTCTCGGTGTCGCGCTGCTGTTGAAACCCAGCCTGCACGCCGACGAACTGATTGCCGGCACCATCGGTCTCTTGTCGGGGCTGACAGCAGGCATCGTCTACGTCCATGTCACCCTGCTCGCGCGTGCCGGAGAACCGGACTGGCGCACGGTATTCTATTTCACACTGGTTTGCACGATTGGTGCCGGCCTGTGGATGTTGCTGCACCATTTCAATCCACTTTCCTGGCAAGACATCCCGTTATTGCTCGGTCTGGGCGCTTCCGCCACCATTGCGCAATTCGCCATGACGCGCGCCTACCGCACAGGCAACCACCTGGTTGTCGGCAGTCTGGCCTATACCACCGTGCTGATCGCCAGCATCTTCGGTATTATCCTCTGGAACGAGACCCTGTCTGCGGATCGCTGGATCGCAGTTGTACTGATTATCCTTGGCGGCTTGATCAGCATCCGCTCGACTCCCAGATAAACCAGACTAATCTCATTGTAAACAGCTGCTTATACTGGACATTTGCATTGCAGTGGCTTAGGCTAATCTTCCGCTCTCAATAATTGAGTCACGTACAACCAGTATGACTGCTGTCAGAAAACCATGCATACAGGCCATAATCGCTGCCGGCATCAGCATGCTGCTGAGCGGCTGCATGGGTGCGCCACTGGCTCAACAGCTACTGACTTCTGCCGTCATGCATGGTACGGACAGCATCATTGAAAATGCTTATGAAGCGCAAACACGCGAGCTGATCAACAACAGAACACTGCAGGACGCCGCACCCGACCCATACTGGTCGAGTTTCGTCACGGCCGGCTTTGAGAAAATCACGCCCATAGCAGAACCGCTGCCGGCAGAACCCATACCCACGGAGCCCCTGCCTGCAGAGCTCTTGATGTCAGCTCAGGAAGCAAGCGATATCCCGACCGCCAAACTCGAAGTGCAGATTGCACCGCTGGTTCGCGTGGAAGTCTGGAACATCCTGATCGGGGAAGAGAAACTTTCTGTACTGGAGCGCGCTTATACGCGCGGCAATGCCGAACTTCCTCCCAGACAGGATTGGGAGCGCCTGCATGTCGCCACGGGCGCCGTGGCAGGTGCCGACGGACAGCCTATTATTTTTCTGGTACCGCCGCACCTCGGAAAGTTGCAAAGCGGTCAGGAAACCATCGTGGAGTTAAGTCATGCAGGCGACCTGAATATCGCCCGCTATGCCGCCCGCTAGACTAGCTGAATCAAGGATCTATCAGACCGGAGCGCATGGCAATCAGGGCGATTTCAGCCGAGTTGTTGGCGTTCAACTTCTGCTTGATATTGTAGAGATGCGTACCGACGGTTCTGGGCGACAGGCAGAGCGTTTCGGCAATATCGTTGGTGGTTTTGCCCTTGGCCAACGCCATGAATACCTCGAACTCGCGGTCTGACAGTACGTCCACCGGGTTCTGCTCGCCGGACAGCTGCTGAATGGCCATCTGCTGCGCCACGCTGGCTTCAAGATAACGCTTGCCACCGGCAACCGTCCTGATCGCCTTGATCAACTCCTCTGCTGCACTGCGCTTGGTCAGATATCCCATGGCACCGGCATTCAAAACGCGCTTTGGGTGCACCGAATCCTCGTGTGCACTAAGTACCAGTATGCGGGCATGGCTTTCCTTCGCCACTATGCGCTCGATAGCCTCCAGACCGCCGATGCCCGGCATGGTGATATCCATGACGACCACGTCAGGGTGATGTTCCATATACAACTTGACGCCCTGTTCCCCGCTTTCCGCCTCGGCCACGACCTTGATATCGGGGGCCGACTCCAGCAGCATCTTGAAACCCATACGCACGACAGCATGGTCATCGACCAGTAACACATTGATTTGGCTCATGCCTGCTGACCTTTCGGAATATTGATACGTATTGTCGTGCCTTTTTCCAGCTCCGAATCTATATGGAATGTACCCTGCAAGGCCTGTGCACGCTCACGCATCCCGAGCAGGCCGAAATGCTGGCTGTGATCGACCTTGCAGAAATCCATGCCATGGCCATTATCCTTGATCGTCAATTGTAATTCTCCTGATTTATTCACTTCCAGCCTGATCTCGATTGCGCTGGCATTCGAATGTTTCAAGGCGTTGTTGACGGCTTCCTGCACCACTCGGTAGATGTTGATATTCACCACCTCGCCCAGACCGTTGACATCACCTTTGGCCACCAGCTTGATCTTGAGTTCCGGGTGGTGTTGCCGGTAACTGGAGACGAGATCACGCAAAGTTTCGGAAAGTCCCAGATTATCCAGCGATCCCGGCCGTAACTGGCGGATGATGTTATGCATGCCATCGTAAATATGATTCGCAGCCGCGACAATAGTTTGCGCATTGGAAGCGATATCCGGCATTTTTTCCTGGGTCTTGTTGGCAATGCCCACAGCAAAGGTTTTGATGGCGGTGACATACTGACCCAGTTCGTCATGCAGCTCACGCGCCAGACTGCGACGTTCATCCTCGATATGGCGTTGTATCAGATGCGTCAGCTGGCGGTTCTCTTCCAGTTGCCGCTCTGCCTCTTCAGCCTGTTTGCGTTCGGTAATGTCGCGCATGCTGCAGATATCGCCGATCACCTTGCCACTGGCCGGATCGATCAAGGGCGCCGCAGAGATGGAAACATCGATAATCCTGCCGTCGCGTGCCTGCCGCCTGGAGTCATGGTTTTCAACCTTGCGCCCGGCATTGATCTCCCTCAGATCGGACTCCAGCCCGGCTTTCTCGCTGACCGGCGTCAGCAGGGAAACCGATTTACCGATGATATCCTCCGGCGCATAACCGAACATGCGCTGTGCCGCGGGGTTCCAGAACGAGATATTGCCATCCAGATCATGGATCATGATGGCATCGGCAGTCTGCTTGACGATCAACGCCAGACGCCGGCTCTCCTCGGTACTGGCCTGCAGGGATTCGCCCATTCGGTTGAAGTTCTGCGCGATCCGGGCAAATTCCGGCAATTCAAATTCCGGCAGCCGCGTACCCAGGTCACCCTGCTCCATTTGGTTCATCGCCTGCAACATGGGCTGCACAGGCTTGAGCCAGCGGCCCAGCATCCAGTAGACCATGACATTGAGCAGAACAAAAAACACCATGCCCACCCAGAACAGATCCAGCATATTGACCCAGGCTTCGCGTATGGAACCGATGGGAGCGGGATCGACCACCAGTGTGCCGAAATTGATCTCCCGCATGACCGATGGCTCATTCGGGGCCAGAATTTTGACGAACCAGTCTGGCGGATTGACGCCGACCCGATAGGATGATGGCGGTGATTGATACAACAGGTTGCCTTGCAGATCATAAAGCGATATCCGCGTACCCCGCACATGTTTCAGATGCTCCAGAAAACGCTGCATGACCACATGCGTATATCCCCAGGATGGATTTTGCTCGGAACTGATGATGACGGTATCAAGCAACTGCACCGTCACCCGGGCGGAGGCTTCAATCCCCTCCTGCGTCGAGGTACGCAAGCCCTTGATGACAACAAAAGCGACTGCAGCCATGAAGATCAGCATGACCACGGTAATCAGCAGGTTCAGTCGAAAACGCAAACTCATGGAATGGCACTTAATCGGTTCAGATAGGCCACATTATGATACAGAACTGAAAAACTCCCATTGCCTGATTTGATTTCGCCACCTCCATGTCGGGCAATCACGGTAACAGCAACCTAATTCAACGCGTTGACCACGAAACCTGTACAGATGTGCGGTGTCGTACACTAACTGGTATCAGCAGGGTCTATAATCCGTTTATCAAAGTACCCCACAGCCATATCCATCCGGGAGAAAATCATGAAAAAAACACACTTCGTTGCCTTCTCACTTGTGACCGTGCTCTTGTCAGGTTGCGCCACCACAACCAACCCCAGCGCCTCGGGTGTAGAACGCAAACAATTCATGATGCTCTCCGAAGCACAGGTCGTCAGCATGTCGACAGAAAGCTACCTCGCCACATTGCAGGAGGCCAGCAAGAAAAAGACGCTCAACACCAATCCGGCTCAAGTGAAACGTGTACGCACCATCTCGCAGAAACTCATCCAGCAGACGGTGCATTTCCGGCAGGATGCCCTGAACTGGAAGTGGGAAGTGAACGTAGAGCAGAACGACCAGGTTAACGCCTATTGCATGCCGGGCGGCAAGATCATGGTATATACCGGACTGATCGACAAGCTGAAAGCGACGGATGACGAACTCGCTGCCGTCATCGGCCATGAAATCGCCCATGCGCTGCGCGAACACGGACGTGAACGCATGTCGATCGCCTATGCGCAACAGGCTGGGCTGCTCGGACTCGCCGTGCTGGCGGGCACATCGAAGAACCAGAATGCAGCAGCTGTCGGCGTACAAGCTGCGGCACTCGGCTCAACACTGTTCTTCGCGCTGCCCAACAGCCGTGAACAGGAGCGCGAAGCGGACCGCATGGGCCTGGAACTATCGGCACGCGCCGGCTACAACCCCAATGCTGCCGTCAGTCTCTGGCAGAAAATGAGCCAGCAAGGTGGCAGTGCGCCGCCTGAATTCCTCAGCACCCACCCGTCCAACGAGGCGCGCATCAATGAGCTGAAAAGCATGATTCCTTCCGTCATGCCGCTCTACCGGGCGACACAGAAATAAAATCTGCCGACGGAGTGCTTTAGCGGTCTGCGGTCTGCGGTCTGCGGTCTGCGGTCTGCCAGCGACTTGCCTGCCTTGACAGCTTGGTCAGCAAGCCATTGAGTCTTCATGACTTTTCCCAGCAAGCCCCGATTCGAAAACGGCTTTTGTTTCGACCCAGAAGCACTTTCCTAGTAAAATGCCGGATTTACCATTGTCATTAGTTGAGAAAGCACCATGAGCGATTTGCAAAGCACCATCGAAGCGGCATTTGAAAACCGCGCCAATATCACCCCTGCCAATGTTGAACCGCACGTCAAGGACGCGGTGTTTACAGTGCTTGAACAATTGAATAACGGCAGCTTGCGCGTCGCCAGCCGCAAGGGCGACAGCCAGGAGTGGGAAACCCACCAGTGGATCAAGAAAGCGGTATTGCTGTCTTTCCGACTGGAAGACAATGTCCTGATGGATGACGGCGTCACCAAGTATTTCGACAAAGTCCCACCGAAGTTCGCCGACTACACAGAAGCCGACTTCAAGGCCGGCGGCTTCCGTGTTGTACCGAACGCCATCGTCCGTCGCGGCTCCTTTATCGGCAAGAATGCCGTTCTGATGCCGTCCTACGTCAATATCGGCGCCTACGTTGATGAAGGCACCATGGTCGACACCTGGGCAACGGTTGGCTCATGCGCCCAGATCGGTAAGAACGTTCACCTGTCCGGCGGCGTCGGCATCGGCGGCGTACTGGAACCGGTGCAGGCAGGCCCGACCATCATCGGTGATAACTGCTTCATCGGCGCGCGTTCGGAAGTCGTAGAAGGTGTCGTCGTCGAAGACAACTGCGTGATTTCCATGGGCGTTTACATTGGCCAATCCACCAAGATCTACGATCGCGAAACTGGCGAGGTTTTCTATGGTCGCGTACCTGCGGGTTCTGTCGTGGTCAGCGGCAACCTTCCCTCGAAGGACGGCAGCTACAGCCTCTACTGCGCAGTCATCGTCAAAAAAGTCGATGCAAAAACATTGGGCAAGGTTGGCATCAACGAGCTGTTACGCGGCATCTGAACAAGTCGTCGAAAATTCGACAGCCCCGTTACAACTCCAACAACACCCGCAAATGCGGGTGTTGTTATTTCTACTCCCTTCAATTTCATATTAAATATTAACCTGCTGTATTTAAACAATATTTAAACTAAATTTCACAAGAGTCACTCAGTGGTACAGAAGTTGCGACTTACAGATCATGAAACATCTGTACAAGGAGCGGCTCAGCTCATGATTGCCAACTTCAACACTCTCATTATCTGGCTCGCCATGCCTGCGATTGTCGCGCTCGCTGCCTGGAGCGGTTACAGTTTCAAGAAGCGCAGCCAGCAAAACGATTCCCAGAACTCCAGGTTTGCACTCGAGTATCTGGATAACGATATGAGCCGTATCGCAACGACCGACGTACTGACGCAACTACCCAACCGTAACGCCTTCAAGCAACAACTGGAAGCCGGCATACGTCGCTGCAAACGACTGAATAGTTCACTGGCGGTTGCATTCATCGACCTCGACGATTTCAAACCCATTAATGACGACTATGGCCATCACACAGGCGATGAAGTATTGCAGATGGTGGCGCAACGTCTGAATACGGCGGTACGCCACTGCGACCTGGTTGGACGCATCGGCGGCGACGAATTCCTGGCCCTGATTGAAGACATCAAGTCCAATCAGGATGTTGTCACCATTGTCGAGCGCATCATTGACTCCTTGCGCCAGCCTTTTTATGTCAACAATCATGAACTGCAGGTCTCTGCCTCGGTTGGTATCGCCATATATCCGCGCGATGGCAATCTGGATCGTCTGCTGATTGCTGCCGACTCAGCCATGTACCATGCCAAAAGCGCGGGCAAGAATCAGTTCCGTTTCTATGATGAAGAAATGGAGCTCGCTTCCGACCGCCTGCTGGAAATGCAGCGAGACTTGAAGCTCGCACTGGAACGCAACGAATTCGAGCTTTACTTTCAGCCCAAGATCGACAGCAAAACCAATCTGCTTGCAGGTGTCGAGGCTTTGCTGCGCTGGGAACATCCAAGCAAGGGATGGATATCTCCCAGTATATTCATCCATGCCGCCGAACGCTTTGGCATGATGAATCAAATCAACCATTGGGTCGTGGAAGAAAGCTGCCGCACCTTGCATCGCCTGCGCAGCAAGGGCATACATCTGCAGATTTCCATCAACCTCTCCACCCAACAGTTCCGCAACACTGATTTGGTAAACAATGTCCTGCAAATACTCAAGCGCTTCGAATTGCCCAATTCCTGCCTGATGTTCGAAGTACGTGAGGTAAACGGACTCGCCAGCCAGGAGCCTTTCAACGCAAGGCTCGAAGAATTCCACAATGCCGGTATAGATGTTGCGATGGATCACTTCGGCATCGGGGATTCCAGCATCTCCGCCTTACGCAAACTTAAAATCAGCCAGCTCAAGCTGGATCAATCCATCACCAACAAGATCACCAAAGACAAAAAGTCCTATAACATTGCTGACGCTTTGATTCGCTTCGCCCATGCGCTGGAGCTTTCAATCATCGCACAAGGGGTCGAAACCGAGGCCGAACGTCAGGCGCTAACCGAACTCAACTGCGATCAATTACAAGGACATCTGTTCGGACGCCCAGTACCCGAAAGCCGCCTGCCGCAACTGGTCAAACAGATATCCGCCATGCAATAACATTACCGGGAATCGCCCTGCCCAACACTCGCCTTTAAGTTTATCGCCTCAGTGCGAACTGTTAGAATGCCGAATTGCAATCTAACGCTGACACCCAATGAAACTTTACGGCATCCCCAATTGCAACACAGTGAAAAAAGCCAGAATCTGGCTGGACGAACACGGCGTCCCGTATGAATTCCATGATTTCAAGAAACAGGGCATCGATGCTGCCACGCTTGAAGGCTGGCTCGAACAGACAGCTTGGGAAAAGCTCGTCAATCGCGCCGGCATGACTTGGCGCGGCCTGGATGATCAAACCAAATCTGGCATTATCGACAATGCATCCGCCATCAAGTTGATGATGGAAAAAACCTCGGTCATCAAGCGGCCCGTACTGATCAAGGATGGCACGCTGATCTGCCTGGGCTTCGATGAATCCACCTACGGAAAGCTGCTTTAACATGTCAAAAACACTGGAACTCGCCAAAGACCTGATTGCCCGCCGTTCGAACACACCAGAGGATGCCGGTTGTCAGGAAGTCATGATCAATCGTCTGGAACCCCTGGGCTTCAAAGTGGAGCGCATGCGTTTCGGCGATGTCGATAATTTTTACGCACGCCGTGGGGATAGCGGGCCGCTACTGGTATTTGCCGGTCACACCGATGTAGTGCCTACCGGCCCTGTGGAAAAATGGCATACGCCGCCGTTCGAACCCACCATCAAAGATGGCATGCTCTACGGCCGTGGTGCCGCCGACATGAAAACCTCCTGCGCCGCTTTCATCACCGCGATCGAGGAATTCGTCGCGCAGCATCCGGAGCATCCGGGCTCCATCGGCCTGCTGATCACCTCGGACGAGGAAGGCATTGCCATCAATGGCACGGTCAAGGTCGTTGAAGCGCTGAAAGTACGCAACGAGCATTTCGACTACTGCATCGTCGGCGAACCCACCTCCAACAAGGTGGTCGGCGACATGATCAAGAACGGCCGTCGCGGCTCGCTTTCCGGCAAACTGACGGTAAAGGGCGTGCAGGGCCACATCGCTTATCCGCACCTGGTGAAGAACCCGATCCACATGGTGGCCCCAGCCATCAAGGACATGGTGGAAACCGTCTGGGACAAGGGCAATGAATACTTCCCGCCGACCTCCTGGCAGATTTCCAACATGAACGGTGGCACTGGCGCCACCAATGTGGTGCCGGGCGAGGTCGAGATTCTGTTCAACTTCCGCTTCTGCCCGGAACTGGATGGGCAAGGCAGTACGGAACAGAACCTGAAATCGCGCGTACACGCCATTCTGGACAAGCACGCACTAGACTACGACCTCGAATGGGAATATTCGCCGCCCTACATCACCCCGCGCGGTGAACTGGTAGAAGCCATCAGCAAGGCAATCGAGGAATCCTACGGCGTCACGCCGGAGCTTTCTACCACAGGCGGCACCTCGGACGGCCGCTTCATCGCCGATATCTGCAAGCAGGTCATCGAATTCGGCCCGCTCAATGCCACCATCCACAAACTCAATGAATGCGTCGCCGTGGCTGACATCGAGCCGTTGAAAGATACCTACAAGCGCACACTGGAAAAACTGCTGAAATGATGCACTACCCAAGAATCACCGAAGAGCTCCTCACCATCCGTGACTGGCTGCGCTTTACCGTCAGTCGCTTTGAAGATTCCAGTATCTTCTTCGGCCATGGTACGGACAATGCCTACGACGAAGCTGTCTGGCTGGTCATGAGCGCCCTGCATTTACCGCTGGATACGCTGGATAATTTCATCGATGCACGCATCACGGAGAGCGAACGCAAGCATCTGGCGCACCTGATCGAACGACGCATCACCGAACATGTGCCAACCGCTTATCTGCTGCGCGAGGCTTGGCTCCGTGGCTTCAAGTTCTATGTCGATGAACGCGTCATCGTGCCGCGCTCCTTCATCGCCGAGCTGCTCGATGATGGCCTCAGTCCCTGGATCGAATATCCGGAAATGATCCAGAGCGCTGCCGATATCTGCACCGGTAGCGGTTGCCTCGGTGTACTGCTGGCAAATGCCTTCCCGGATGCGGAAATCGATGTCGTGGATATTTCACCTGATGCCATTGCCGTTGCCAATATCAATATTCGCAACTACAGCTTGCAGGATCGCGTCACTGCGGTCGAATCCGACATGTTCAAGGCACTGCAGGGCAAGCGCTACGACCTCATCATCAGCAATCCGCCTTATGTAGACGCGCCATCCATAGCAGAGCTACCCATGGAATACCGTAATGAGCCGCAAATCGCACTGGGCAGCGGCGAGGCAGGCCTGGACCATACGCACACCCTGTTGCACGAAGCAGCGAGCCATCTGAACGACGGCGGCCTGCTGGTCGTGGAAATCGGCCACAACCGCGATGCATTGCTGGAAGCCTATCCGGACATCCCATTCACCTGGCTGGAAGTGGAGTCCGGCGACCAGTTCGTATTTCTGCTGACAAAAGAACAATTGCCTCTTCAAAACAAATAACTTGAGCCGCAAGCGCTTGCCCCCTACCCCGCATTAGGCCGGACAGGCTATTGCGAAACCCGTCCTTTTGCAACATCCTGCTGTGCATATTGGCCAAGGCTCGAGCTTCGGCCGTGTCCCGCCAGCAGGAGCAGCAGATTGTCACCAGAACTAAAAACTTTTATTTACCGTAGCTGCATGTTTTTCGGCACTTTAACCATCCTGATCATCCTCACGGTAAAAATCTGGCCTGCCACTGAACTCGCGTTGTTTCAGGAAGACGGGCTGATCGAGAGTGGGACCGCTATCGCCGATGGGATTGCGGCAATACTCGGCTTCCATGCCATCCACCTCGGCGTGACCAGGAACAAGACCATGCTCGACCGTCTTGCAATGTGGACCATTCCGGTCCTGAGCGCCATTTGCGCGCTTGATGAGATCAGCTGGGGAGCGCGCCTATTTGAGCTGGAGATGCCTGAAATGCAAGGCGGTGGAGAATTCGACGGCCTGCATGATGTCTTCGTGATCCTGGAAAGAATGGCATCCAATGCCGAACCCATGACGCTAGTTTTTACCACCATTCTCATCATGGCAATACTGGGCGGGCTGCTTTACTGGCAACGCAGCTTTATTGCTGCCTGCCTCCATTACTCGGTCAGTTCAAACCTGGGACGAGCACTTGCGTCTGCAATCATCCTGCTGGCTTTTGCAACATTCCTGGATTTTGGCCATGGCAGAATCCTTTCCAGTCTGGAGGAATACGCTGAACTATCTGCCGGCTTGTTTCTGTTACTTGCCGCCTGTTACAGCCTGAAAATGGTATATGCAAGTCGAAAAACAGCCTACTTGAACCGAGCAGGAGCTTAAAAACCGGGCCTACGCCGCACAAAGATACACGCCAATAGACCTCAGCCAGCTTTGTGCTCCAGCCAGTGCATGGGACTGGACAGCAAAATCAGCAGTAGCAGGATCGGAAGCATCACCGACCAGTAACCGAACTTGAGATAACCTGCGGCGGCAGACAAGGCGCCCACAAAAAACGCACTGACCGCCGGTGCCAATTGAAGAAGCCGGGCGCGCGCACGTGCCTTGAGTTCCGCATTCTTGCTGTAAACGATGTCGGTAATGTCGATGATCATGTGGGTAACGTTGCCGGTCATTACGGTGGTATGCACGATGCCGGACAGCGTCGTCCGCCCGCCGGCACTCTGAATCGCCATCGCCATCGCTCCCAGCATGCCGGCAAATATCGCAGCAGGTTCGGTATCCGATTCCAGCGGCAATGGCGCCATCAGCCCGGCAACCATGAATCCGGTCAGCAGGATGCCTTGCACCAGAAACAAGGTCTTGAGCGGGGATTTCTGACGCGATTCAAAATTCAACACAATGATGCGTGAAGCCGCAACCCCCAGCAGAAAGGCAGGAAATGCCAACAGTTTCAGCAGACCGCCCTGCATGGGGTGGACCAGCATGGCGCCCATCAGGACAAAATTGCCGGTAATGTGCGCCGTGAACAGGCCGAACAGCGCGATGAAGCCAAAGGTATCGACATAGCCGCCAATAAAGGACAGCAGCGCAATCATCAGATAGGAATGTCTTGCGGTCTGCATGCAGGGAAGAGACTTTAGAAGTGATGTTTCAATGCATCATGCCTAATTTGCAGGGCACATGTTAACCCCTGCCGCGATTGCGATCGCTACGCTTCTGCTGCCTGGGAGGCGTCAGGTCGCTGCTCTGCCGTACTCGTCTGTTGGCGACTGGTTTCTTCGCTGCCGTTGGACCCCTGCTTCTGTCCGGCTTTTCAAGTGCCTGTTCAGGCTGTTCACTACGTTTCCGTGAGGTCGCTGCCTGCGTACGCCCACCTTCACGGGCAGTTGCCACATTACGCGCTTTCGGCGTAAAAGCCGTAGCCGCTTTTTCAATCTCGCGCTTGCTGCGCTGCTTGAGCGGCCCCTTGGGCGCTTCCAGGCCAGCCCATTCCAGCAGGCTAACGACTTCTTTCGGCTGCAGGGCCATCATCATGCCGCGCTTGAGGCGAGGTGGCAGCGTGATCGGGCCGAATCGCACGCGCATCAAACGGCTGACCGGCAGCTGGAACGCCTCGAACAGACGACGCACTTCGCGGTTACGACCTTCACGCAAGATGACCTGATACCAGTGATTGGAACCCTCGCCACCCTGAGCGCGAATATGATCGAAATTCGCCGGACCGTCTTCCAGCTCGATGCCTTGGGTCAATTGCGTGATCTGTTCATCGGTCAGTTCGCCGAAAATACGCACGGCGTATTCGCGTTCGACCTCATAGCGTGGATGCATGAAGCGGTTGGCCAACTCACCAGAGGTGGTAAATATCAGCAAGCCGGAAGTATTGATATCCAGCCGGCCAATGGCGATCCATTTTCCACCCTTTACCCGTGGCAGCTTGTCAAAAACACTGGCGCGCTTTTCCGGGTCATCCTGGCTGACGATCTCACCTTCCGGTTTATGGTAAAGCATGACTTGTGGCAATTCAGGGGTAAACGCCAGTCGCACCGGGCGACTATCCACACGTACAACATCGGAAGGCACCACACCCGCTCCGACTTCCGCCACCTTGCCATTGATGGTGACACGGCCGCTGGCGATCAGGGTTTCCATGTCGCGTCTGGAGCCCAGCCCGGCCAGAGCCAGCAGTTTATGCAGACGTTGCGGCACGGCATCGGGGTCGACAGCAACCGGTCTGGTTTTGGTAGCGCCAGGATCACGCTGTTGTTTGAAAGGACGGGCCATGAAAGATGCTTTGCAATGAATGCGGTGAAGAACAAGTGCCCATTATAAAGCACCGGGGTCTGCTTGAACCCAGATTATTCATCAGGGCGCAACCTGCCCGTCAGCGCTCGTTCAGGCCAGATGGCCGTCCAATGGATAATCCGGGTTAACGTAATCAACCCAGTGACCGCCGTTTATAGTTGCAATTGCATGTCTTGCTGGGTGAAGGCTTCCATGGGCGGCAAGTCCGAGAGCGAGCGCAGGTTGAGGTCATCCAGAAATGTCCTGGTCGTGGCATATAGTGCCGGGCGGCCCGGCACATCGCGATGGCCGACCACATCGATCCAGTTGCGCTCCTGCAGGCTGCGCATGATGTTGGGATTGACTGCAACACCGCGGATCTGCTCGATATCGCCGCGTGTCACCGGCTGCCGGTAGACGATGATGGCCAGCGTTTCCATTGCCGCACGCGAATATCGCTGAGGCCTTTCCGGCGTCAGCCTGGCAAGGAACTGCACATATTCGCTGCGCGCCTGAAAACGCCAGCCACTGGCAACCTGTACCAGTTCCATGGTGGACTTGACCTGGTCCACTTGCCACTCGTTCTTCAGTTCATCCAGTAGCATGCGCAAGGTGGCGCGTTCCATACGACCTGCGAACAGCTTCAGCATATCGTCTAGCGACAAGGGTTCGGAACTGGTCAGCAATGCAGCCTCCAGCACCTGCTTCATCTCTTGCGTGTTGTTCGGTTCATTCATGATCGGTGGATATCAGTCAGCTTGATTGATCTGCAGATAGATCGGTGTGTAAGCCTCCTGCTGCGTGATGCGTACCAGACCTTCACGCGCCAGTTCCAGAATGGCGAGAAAACATACTACCAGCTTGGAAAGCCCGTCATTTGCCACATCGAACAGGGCCGAGAATTCCAGCATCTTGTGTTCTTTCAGCCTGCGCAGTATCTGGCTCATGTGCTCACGCACCGATAGCTCTTCGCGGCTTATTCGATGATGTTTGAAATGGCCGGCACGTTCCAGTACCGATTTCCAGGCTGCCATCAGGTCATCCAGCGACACTGCCGGCGGCTGGGTCTCGACAATTTGCTCATAATAGGCACGCGCCACAATAATCTCATGCCCGACCTGCGGCCATTCATCCAGCCGCTGTGCCGCCAGCTTGATGGCTTCGTATTCCATCAGGCGGCGCACCAGTTCGGCGCGCGGGTCTTCTTCCTGCTCAATATCGGCGTGTTTGGGCAGCAGCATGCGCGATTTGATCTCAATCAGCACGGCAGACATCAACAGATAATCCGCCGCCAGTTCCAGCTTGTGTTCGCGCATCTTCTCGACATATCCCATGTACTGGCGGGTCAGGTCCGCCATCGGAATGTCGAGGATATCGAGATTGTTCTTGCGGATCAGGTACAGCAGCAGGTCAAGCGGGCCTTCAAAGGCTTCCAGATAGACTTCCAGTGCATCGGGCGGGATGTAGAGGTCATGCGGCAGTTCCGCAATGACCTCGCCATGTACACGGGCGCCGGAAGCCGGGACGATCACGAGTAATTCAGCCCCATCACCTCGCGCACTTCGCGCATGGTCTCGCGTGCGAGCTTGCGTGCACGCTCACAGCCTTCCGCCACCACGTTCTTCACCAGTGTCGGATCCTCGGCATAATGTGCTGCACGTTCCTGAATCGGCTTCAGCTCTTCCAGTACTGCTTCGATCACCGGCTGCTTGCACTCGATACAACCGATGCCTGCCGATTTGCAGCCGCTTTGTACCCATTCCTTGCGTGCATCATCGGAATAGACCTCATGCAACTGCCAGACCGGACATTTCGCCGGATCGCCCGGATCGGTACGTCGTATACGGGCTGGATCGGTCGGCATGGTCTTGATCTTCTTCGCCACGGAATCCGGGGATTCGCGCATGGAAATAGTGTTGTTGTAGGACTTGGACATCTTCTGCCCATCCAGTCCGGGCATCTTGGATGCAGGTGTCAGCTTGTATTCAGGCTCGATCAGGATCATCTTGCCACCACCTTCCAGATAACCGAGCAGGCGCTCCTTGTCGCCGATCGACAAGCCCTGCTGCTCTTCGATCATGGCACGCGCGGCTTCCAGCGCTTCTTCGTCGCCGCTCTCCTGATAGGCGTTGCGCATTTCCTCATAGAGCGCGCCGCGCTTGCTGCCCAGTTTCTTGATGGCGGCCTCGGCCTTTTCCTCGAAACCCGGCTCCTTGCCGTAGATATGGTTGAAGCGACGGGCGATCTCGCGCGTGAATTCGATGTGCGGAATCTGGTCTTCGCCGACTGGTACCTGGGTCGCCTTGTAAATCAGGATATCGGCGCTCTGCAGCAAGGGATAGCCAAGAAAGCCGTAAGTCGAAAGGTCCTTGCTCGCCAGTTTCTCCTGCTGATCCTTGTAGGTCGGTACGCGCTCAAGCCAGCTCAATGGGGTGATCATGGACAGCAACGTATGCAGTTCGGCATGTTCCGGCACACGGGACTGGATGAAGATGGTTGCCGTAGCGGGATCGACGCCGGCTGCCAGCCAGTCGATGACCATCTCCCAAACGCTCTCTTCAATCACCTCAGGCGTGTCGTAATGCGTTGTCAAAGCATGCCAGTCTGCGACAAAAAACAGACATTCATGCTCGTGTTGCAACTTGACCCAGTTTTTCAGAACTCCGTGATAATGACCCAAATGCAAGCTTCCCGTAGGACGCATGCCCGATAAAACACGCTCAACAGCCATAGTGATTAGAACCCGTTATTAGATAATGTGATTATACGAAGAATTCGTTCCGATTAAGTGGTAATCGCGCCGATCAGCCACAACACGGCACTGACCAGCGGCATCATGATCTTGTACAGCACGCCGGTAAACAACAGCACAATCAGTATGATGAATCCGTAACGCTCCAGTTTTGCAAACTGGTAGGCAAGATGATGCGGCAGCAGGCTGACGGCAATGCGACCACCGTCCAGAGGCGGCAGCGGCAACAGATTGAGCACCAGCAGCACGACGTTGATCATGATGCCGGCCTGTGCCATCAAGGTCAGCGGCTGAATGAAGAACTCCGGCGCATGGCCGGCAAAACTGAAGACCAGCGCCCAAAGGAAAGCCATCACCAGGTTGGATGCCGGACCGGCCGCAGCCACCCACAGCATGTCGCGCTTGGGATTGCGCAGCTTGCCGAAATCCACCGGCACTGGCTTGGCCCAGCCAAACAGGATACCGCCCAGCATCATGGTCAGTGCCGGAATCAGGATGGTACCGATCGGGTCGATGTGATTGAGTGGATTGAGCGTGATGCGGCCCTCCAGATGTGCAGTCATATCGCCGAAATATCTCGCGGCGTAACCATGTGCCGCTTCATGCACGGTGATGGCAAAAATGACCGGCAAGGCATAAATCGCTATTTTCTGTATCAGGGTAAGTTCCATTTGGTTTCCGTTTTCTAGCTTATTCATCAAGGCCGAAAGGTCCGGGATCGCCAGCACCGAGTCGGATCAATTGCGGACTAGCACCCGTCAGGTCGATAACGGTCGTCGGTTCGGCCACACAGGCACCGGCATCGATCACCAGGTCGACCTGGTGTTCCAGCCTGTCGCGAATATCCCAGGCTTCGTTGATTGGCTCACTGTCGCCCGGCAGCATAAGCGTCATGCTGAGCAACGGCTGGTTCAGTTCATCCAGTATCGCCTGCGTTACCGTGTGCTGAGGCACGCGCAGGCCGATGGTACTGCGCTTGGGATGCTGCAACCTGCGCGGCACTTCTCTCGATGCTTTCAGCACAAACGTATATTGGCCCGGTGTATTGGCCTTCAGCAAGCGGAACTGGCTGTTATCGACCTGGGCATAATTGCCGATTTCAGCCAGATTGCGACAGACCAGCGTGAAATGGTGGCTCTCGTCGACGCCTCGTATGTCGCGGATGCGCTTTTGCGCATCGACATTGCCCAGTATGCAGCCCAGGGCATAGGTCGAATCGGTCGGATAAGCGATGACCCCGCCCTGATTCAGTATCGTCACAGCCTGATGCACCAGGCGCGCCTGCGGGTTCTCCGGATGAATGACGAAATACTGGGCCATTTCAGTGCAATTCTTCCTGCAGGCTGGTTTCCGGCCAATCCTGCCAGACCGGGACACAACTTGCCGGCAATGCCGGCAGGCGTCCCATCTCCATGTAACTCAAGCCCTGGCCGTGGTAATCGGAGCCCTGCGAAGCCTGCAGACCAAACATTCCGGCGATACGGGCATACTCCTGATACTGGTCCTGCGTATGGCTGCCGGTCACCACTTCGATGGCGCTGCCGCCATATGCCCTGAACTCTTCCATCAGCTCCAGCATGGTCGGCCGCCCCATGTCATAACGGCCCGGATGCGCGATGACAGCGACACCACCACTATTGACGATCCAGCCTAGCGCTTCCTCCAGGCCGGCCCAATGGTGCTCGACATAGCCCGGCTTGCCCTTGACCAGGTATTTCTTGAAAATCTTGCGCATTTCGTTGCCGTAACCTTTTTCCATCAGATAACGGGCGAAATGCGTGCGGCTGATAATGCCTTCACTGGCATAGCGATAGGCACCCTCCAGACTGCCATGGATGCCAGCCTTATCCAGACTGGCTGCCATGCCCTCGGCCCTTGTATGACGCCCGGCTCGAATCTGCCGCAACCCCTCGACCAGCGGAGGATAGGTCGGATCAACCTTGAGGCCGACAATGTGCAACGTGCGCCTGCGCCAAGTCACGGAAATCTCCACGCCATCGATCAGCTGAATACCGTGCAGATCCGCGGCCTGCCTGGCTTCATCCAGCCCTGCGGTATCATCGTGATCGGTCAGCGCCAGCACACGCAAGCCCTGTTCGGCCGCGTGCCGCACGAGAGCCGACGGCGACAGTAGGCCGTCCGAAATATTCGAATGGCTGTGTAAATCTATATGGGAGAATATCGTCAAGGATGAAATATTGAATCTTGTGACCCAAGCCGAATCATAGCAAAATACGTTTGCTCACACATGGCTATATGCAAGCCATGCACTTTGACCATCTACTCTTTCAGTCTGGATCATTAAATGAAGTTTCTGTTCGACCTGTTTCCCGTCATTCTGTTTTTTGCCGCCTTCAAGATCTTCGGCATATATGTCGCCACCGCAGTGGCCATCGTTGCCACCCTGCTGCAGATCAGCTGGGTCAAGTTCCGCCATGGCAAGGTCGATAACATGCTGATCGCCAGTGGCGTGATCATCGTCGTGTTCGGCGGTGCCACACTGTTACTGCATGACGAAACCTTCATCAAATGGAAACCGACCGTACTTTACTGGCTGTTCGGCATCGGCCTCACTGTCGCCAGCCTGGTCTTCAAGAAGAACCTGATACGCAGCATGATGGAAAAACAGGTCAGCATGCCGGATGCCATCTGGAGCAAACTGAACCACGCCTGGGCGATCTTCTTCATCTTCCTCGGCTGCCTGAACCTCGCTGTCGCCTACAACTTCACTACCGAAGCCTGGGTGAACTTCAAGCTATTCGGCACCATGATCCTGATGTTTGCCTTCATCGTCGGACAAAGCCTGATGATCAGCAAATACATCGTAGCCAAAGACCCCGAGTAAAAGAAGGAAAACCCTCCATGTGGTACGCCATCATCGCCGAAGATACGCCAAACAGCCTGGAAAAACGCATGGCATCACGGCCTGCGCATCTGGCACGGCTACAACAATTGCAGGATGAAGCCAGACTACTGCTGGCCGGCCCGTTTCCGGCAATTGACAGCGCCGACCCCGGAACGGCAGGCTACTCCGGCAGCCTGATCATCGCGGCCTTTGCCAATCTGGAAGCAGCAAGGACATGGGCAGAAGCGGATCCGTTCGTCACCAGCGGCGTCTATGCCAATGTCGTCGTCAAGCCATTCCGCAAGACACTGCCGGCCATGCCGGTCTTGCCTGATATCGAACTGGATTAAGCGTGATCACAGATATGACATTGGATGAAGAAATCCGGCAAAAACTGGCCATACTCTCACCCACGCTACTGGAACTGGAGGATGAGAGCGCCAGCCATGCCGGTCACAAAGGCAACAGCGGTGGCGGTCACTTCAGGCTGCGCATCGTCAGCTCGCAATTTTGCGGGAAATCGCCGATAATCCGCCATCGCCTGATATATCAAGCACTTGCCGGAATGATTCCGCAACGAATCCACGCGCTGAGCATTCAAGCGGTTGCAACTGACGAATCCGAATAACTACTTACAAACATTACTTCTCAAGGAACCCTTTATGAAACTGATCAAGAGCACAGTGCTTGCACTGACATTATTCGGCTTCGCACACACCGCACTGGCCGCTGACAGCGTCGCTACCGTCAACGGCAAGCCCATCAAGCAATCCCTCTATGACTACATCAGCAAGGATGCCACTGCACGTGGCCAGACCGTTGATGCCAACGTCAAGGAAATGATCGTCAACAAGCTGATCAGCAGCGAGCTGGTCTACCAGGAAGCGCAACGCTTGGGCCTCGACAAGCAGGCAGATTACCTTGCACAGGAAGAACTCAGCCGCCGCGAACTGCTGGTCAATACCTATCTCGCCGACTTCATCAAGAAGAATCCGGTCAGCGAAGCCAGCACCAAGGCTGCCTACGAGAAATTCAAGAAGGAAATGGGCGACAAGGAATACAAGGCCAGCCACATCCTGGTAGCTACAGAAACCGAAGCCAAGGACATTATTGCGCAACTGGGCAAAGGTGGTGACTTCGCCAAAATCGCCAAGGAAAAATCCAGCGACCCCGGCTCCAAGGAAAAGGGCGGTGACCTCGGCTGGCTCTCCCCCAGCACCATGGTCAAACCCTTCAGCGATGCCGCAGTTGGCCTGAAGAAAGGTGCCGTCACCGCCACTCCGGTACAGACCCAGTTCGGTTGGCATGTCATCAAACTTGAAGATACCCGCACCGCCCAGCCGCCTGCCTATGACAAGGTCAAACCGGGCCTGCAGAAACAGCTGCAACAGGAACAACTGGAAAAAGTACTGAGCGATCTGCGTACAAAAGCCAAGATCGTCGTCAACTAAATCCATAGCATTAAATAAAAACGGCCCGAAACTTTCGGGCCGTTTTTTGTTGCTGCCGCTATCAGTATTTTTCCGGTCTCAGCACATCAACTTCAGAGAAGTACAGGCTCAACCCGTAATTGGCGGCATACCGGGCCATCACCTCACTGGCGATCACATCAGCCACCGCACCTTCGCAGAGAATTTCCATGCGGATGGTTCGATCCGACTCCCATATCCCTTCACGCACACCGCTCGTCCCGCTACCACGCACATCGGCAACGGTATACCCATGTGCCCCCAGATGCATGACATCCTCTACAAGCCGCTTCTCCAGGCTAGCTTCAGCGATGATGACCAGCAATTGGCGTCGATATTTTTTCAGTGACATAATCGATTACTCCTCCTCATGCCATCCAGTTGGCGACGTAACCTGCGGCTGCAATATAAAGCGGGATGCCCAGTACAATATTGAACGGAAATGCGACACCCAGGGCAATGGTGATCGAGAGTCCGGCATTGCCTTCAGGCACGGCGATACGCATGGCCGTGGGTGCAGCGATATAACTGGCACTGGCGGCCAATGTCGCAAGAATGGCGATACCGCCGGCCGAAAGCCCGAGCAGCGCTCCCAGCAACAGGCCAAACATGGCAAGGATGGGCGGAGCCATGACACCGACCAGAATGACGCGCACACCATATTGCCGTAGCAGCGAAAGATGCGCCCCCGCCACCAGACCGAGTTCCAGCAGGAACAACGCCAGCACGCCCTTGAATGGCTCGACAAACAGTGCCTGTATCGGTTGCGTACCCTCGACCCCGCCGACGTAGCCGATCAGCAGGCCCCCTAGCAATAACAGCACGCTTTTGCCGAAAATCACATCATGCAATAGAGTCTTCAGTTGCGTGGCATTTTGGCCGGAGGATTTCGCACCATCGGCAAACAGTTTGGCAATCAATACACCGGCAACGATGCCCGGAGCTTCCATCACCGCCACCCATAAGGCCGCATGGCCCTCAAACGGGATAGCCGCCCGCATCAATGTCGCCGTGACGACAGCAAAGGTCACGACGCTGACAGAACCGAAATGTGCGCCGATCGACGCACTGTCGGCAATGGAAAAGCGCAAAGCACGCAGCAAGGGATAGAGCAGGAAAGGAATCAAAAAGCTGAGCAGCACCACCGCCAGCACTTGTGGCAGCAAATCGATCAGGGGCTGCTTGGATAGTTCCAGGCCACCCTTAAGGCCTATCGCCAGCAGAAGATAGATGGAGAGCGTCTCATAAAGCGCTTCCGGCAGCCTCAGATCGGATTTGACCAGCCTGGCAAAAACGCCCAGCAGAAAGAACAGAATAACGACATCAAAAACCAAGGCGACTCCTGATTATTCAAGCTGGGAAAATTCCAGCGCATTGCCGTCCGGATCGCGACAGAACAAGGCTGCGCGGCCTGACTTACTCTTGCTGTAGGGGATGCCGGCGGCATCCAGTGCTGCCATCACGGTATCCAGACTTTTCACATGCATCGCCAGATGGATGTCACGGCCGCCATGTGCCGGCCGCTCAACTTCTGCATACGGGTTCTCGACCTGCATCAGGTGTATCTGATTCGGTCCGATGTCATACCAGACCCCAGGAAATTCGCGCGCCGGACGTTTGGGATCCGGTTTCAGACCCAGCAAACCCTCATAAAACGCCCGGGACCGTGCCAGATCAGAAATGATCAAGCCGGTATGCAGATACTTCATTATTTCAATCATGGCTCACTCCAGCCTCAACTCCTGAACATGAAATAGACCGCACCGATCAGACACAATGCAGCCCAGAGAAAATCCAGCTTCAGGGGCTGTTGCATGTAATAGATGGCGAACGGCACAAAAACCAGCAAGGTGATGACCTCCTGCAGCACCTTGAGCTGCGCCAGCGATAGCACGGTAAAACCGATGCGGTTGGCCGGCACCTGCAACAGGTATTCAAACAGCGCTATACCCCAGCTGAGGAAGGCTGCAACGAACCAGGGCTTGTCATTCAGGTTCTTGAGATGTGCATACCAGGCGAAAGTCATGAAGACGTTCGACATGGTCAGTAACAATATCGTCTTGAGGACTGCCGGCATGACAAATTATCCGCTTATACTGCATCTTCTCCGGTTTCCCCGGTTCGAATGCGGATTACCTGCTCCACCGACGTGACAAATATCTTGCCGTCACCAATCTTGCCGGTACGGGAAGACTTGATGATGGCCTCCAGACAGGCATCCACCAGATGGTCCGCCACCACCAGCGCGATCTTGATCTTCGGCAGAAAATCGACCACATACTCCGCTCCACGATAGAGCTCGGTATGACCTTTCTGGCGACCAAATCCCTTGACTTCAGTGACCGTTAGCCCCGTAATGCCGATTTCCGACAGCGCTTCGCGCACTTCGTCGAGTTTGAACGGCTTTATCACAGCTTCTATTTTTTTCATTCTTTTCTCCCAAGATTCGTTACCGGCATGACGAACTTGTCCATCATGCCGAAAAATTGAATTTCGATGTTATAGGATATCGGCGATCCTTGCCAAACCCCCTGTGAGTAATACGCACCCCTATCGGTGCCTGACGCCGCTTGTATTCATTACGGTCGATCAGGCTCAATACACGATTCACATCCTGTTCCCGGTAGCCCATGCCAATGATCTCCTGACGGCCGCAATCCTGCTCGACATAAGCCTCCATGATGGCATCCAGCACATCATATGGCGGCAAGCTGTCCTGATCGGTCTGGCCGGACCGCAACTCTGCGGAGGGCGGCCGGCTGATGATACGCTGCGGGATGATGGGTGAAATACTGTTGCGGTAGTGTGCCAGCTTGTAGACCAGGGTTTTGGGGACATCCTTGAGCAGCGAGAATCCACCCGCCATATCCCCGTAAAGCGTGGAATAGCCGACCGCCATTTCGCTCTTGTTGCCGGTCGTCAGCACGATACTGCCAAACTTGTTGGACAGCGCCATCAGCAACATGCCACGTATGCGTGCCTGCAGGTTTTCCTCGGTCGCGTCGAACGGCAAGCCATCGAAATCGGCTGCCAGCGTCTGCCGGAAAAGATCGTATAGCTGCTTGATCGGCAATTCCGAATACTTGACCCCGACGATTCCCGCCATCTCCTCGGCATCGCTCAGACTCATGTCTGACGTGAATTCCGATGGCATCATGACGACACGCACGGCAGCGGCACCCAGCGCATCGACCGCTATCGCCAGCGTCAGTGCGGAATCGATGCCGCCGGACAGACCAATCACCACCCCCGGGAAACCGTTCTTGCGTACATAGTCTTTCAACCCCAGACACAAGGCCTTGTAAACCGAAGGTTCCAGACTCAGGTTGGGAACAATCTCCGCCAGCAGCGGCTGGGCAACCTGCAGTTCGACGATGCCCAACGATTCCTCATATTCCGCCAGTTGCTGCGTCAGGGTACCAGCCGCATTGAATACGAACGAAGCACCGTCAAATACCAGCTCATCCTGGCCACCGACCAGATTAACGTAGACCATGGCCAGCCCTGTTTCCTTCACACGTTCACGCACGACCTCGTAGCGTTGCGCCTGTTTCTCAATATGGAACGGTGATGCATTCAGTGCCAGCAGCATCTGCGCCCCGGCCTGCCTGGCCTTGATGGCAGGCTGCGATTCCCAGACATCGGCACAGATCAGCACACCGAAACGGATGCCGCCATGCTCGAACACCATGGGTTCATAGCCTGCAGTGAAGTAGCGCACTTCATCGAAAACGCTGTAATTCGGCAGCACATGCTTGCGATAAGTGGCGCTGACTCTGCCATTCTCCAGCAACGATGCGGCGTTGTAACAGTTGCCATCCTTTACCATCGGATGCCCGACCAGCAGTGATATGCCTTCGACTTTCTTCGCCAGATCCTTCAGCGCAGTATCGCAGGCCAGATTAAAATCCTCACGCAGCAACAAGTCTTCCGGCGGGTAGCCACTTAGTGCAAGTTCCGGGGTAATCAGCAGCGTAGCGCCGGACTCTCTGGCCTGTCTGGCATAATCCAGAATCTTCTCACTATTGCCGGCAATATCGCCTACGGTACAGTTAATCTGTGCAATGGCGATTTTCATGGTCTATGGCTTTATTCTGATTTTCGACGTGTGGTGGACTGACTTACTTGCCGCCGGCATCAATGATGAGTTGAACGATTTCCGGGTCCTTGCCCTTAAGCGCATAGACATAGGCCGTGAGCCCATACTGATCGCGCACCTTGACCTTGGCTCCGCTGGCCAGCAGCAATCGCACCATGTCAGTATCCTTGTTGACGACCGCGATCTGCAGCAATGGCGTACCTTCGGAATCCTTCAGATTGACATCGCCACCGCGGGGAATCAACTCTCTTGCCGCTTCAACCTGTGACTTGCTCACCGCCCAGGTCAACGCCGTCCATTTATGATGATCGATGGAATCGACTTTCGCCCCCCTGTCCATCAGCGCGATCATGGCTGCCGTGTTGCCTTCTCTGGCTGCATACATCAGAGCAGTGGCACCGAAGCGGTCACGCGTAAAAGTATTCGCACCGTTATCCAGCAGGATGTTAATAGTCGGCACATCGCCATTCTTGGCGGCATACATCAGCACACTTTTGCCATCGTCACTCTTGGTATTCGGATCAATACCATGCTTGATCAGTAACCCGACCATTTCCGAAAAGCCGGAAGTCGCCGCCATACCCAGCGCACTCCAGCCTGACTCATCGCGAGCCTTGGGATCTGCTCCATGCTCCAGCAACACCCTGGCAGTTGCCACATAATTCTTCTTGGCTGCGAACATCAATGACGTCCAGCCGCCGCTATCCTTGGCATTGACGTCAGCGCCGCTCTTCAGCAGTGCCCTGGCAGCCTCCGCCTGATCCTTGCGGGCGGCATACATCAGTGCCGTGATACCATCCGCATCCTTGGTATTGGGATTGGTCCCGGCCTGCAACATCGCATTCAGCGTCTCCATATCGCCTCTGGATGCCACCGTCAGCAGATAGGGGATTTCTTCCTGTTCCGCTTGCGCAGGCAACGCCAGGACAGCAAGGAAAAATATGAGCAATAGTTTATTCAGCATTCCAGTTTCCCGTTTCAGGATTCGTATGGCGATCAAGCCGATTTCGCCTTGATCGCCGCCAGAACAGCATCCCCGAGGCCGGCCGGCGAACTGGCCACGACCACGCCTGCATTCTCCAAGGCGCGGATCTTGTCTTCCGCCTTGCCGCTACCACCGGAAATGATGGCGCCGGCATGCCCCATGCGCTTGCCCTTGGGCGCGGTCTGGCCGGCAATATAGCCGGCAACCGGCTTGCTGATGTGCGACTTGATATATTCAGCAGCCGCCTCTTCATCGCTGCCGCCGATTTCGCCGACCATGATAATGGCTTCGGTTTCAGGATCTGCCTCGAACAGTTGCAGGCACTCGATGAAATTCATGCCGCGAATTGGATCGCCGCCGATACCGATGCAAGTAGATTGCCCCAGACCCAGTGCCGTGGTCTGGTGCACGGCCTCATAGGTCAACGTTCCCGAACGCGAGACGATACCGACCTTGCCGCGCAGATGGATACTGCCGGGCATGATGCCGATCTTGCACTCATCCGGCGTGATGACGCCCGGACAGTTCGGCCCGACCATGCGCACACCGTTGGCTTTCAGTGCCGCTTTGACGTTCAACATATCCAGCACCGGGATGCCTTCGGTAATGCAGACGATCAGCTCGATGCCGGCATCCGCCGCCTCAAGTATCGAATCCGCCGCAAAAGCCGGCGGCACGTAGATCACCGAGGCATTGGCCCCTGTCTGGTTGACGGCATCGCGCATGGTATTGAATACCGGCAGGCCAAGATGAACCTGGCCGCCCTTGCCCGGCGTCACGCCACCAACCATTTTGGTGCCATAAGCCAGCGCCTGCTCGGAATGGAATGTGCCCTGCTTGCCGGTAAAGCCCTGACAGAGCACCTTGGTATTCTTGTTGACTAACACACTCATGATGCGACTTTCACTGAATTCACTGCCTGCTGCGCGGCGTCGGTCAACCCGGCAGCAGAGATAATCGACAGACCGCTCTCGGACAACATCTTCCTGCCCAGTTCAACGTTGGTGCCTTCCAAACGGACGACTACCGGAATCTGTATGCCCACTTCCTTGACTGCGGCAATGATGCCTTCGGCAATGATGTCGCAACGCATGATTCCGCCGAAGATGTTGACCAGTATGGCTTTGACGTTGCTGTCTGCCAGAATGATCTTGAACGCCTTGGCTACGGTCTCGGCGGTCGCGCCGCCGCCAACATCAAGGAAGTTGGCAGGTGCGCCGCCATGCAGCTTGATCAGGTCCATGGTCGCCATCGCCAGGCCGGCACCATTGACCATGCAGCCGATGTTGCCGTTCAGTGCGATGTAATTGAGGCCGGCATGATGCGCTTCGGCTTCCTTCGGGTCTTCCTGGCTCCAGTCGCGCTGTTCGGCCAAAGCCTTCTGGCGGTAAAGCGCATTATCGTCCACGCTCATCTTGCAATCGAGCGCCACCAAAGCGCCTTCGGTGGTGACCACCAGCGGATTGATCTCAAGCAAAGCCAGATCATTTTCCTTGAACAGACGATAAAGCCCTTTGAGCAAACGAGTAAATGCACCGATCTGCTCACCGGCCAACCCGAGCTTGAACGCCAGGTTGCGTGCCTGAAAATCGACCAGACCGTTCAGCGGGTCGCAGACTTCCTGCAGAATCTGCTCAGGACTGGTCTGTGCAATCTCCTCGATATCCATGCCGCCGGCAGAGGATGCCACCACCACTACGCGCTCCAGGCTTCTGTCGACCAGCATCGAGAGATAAAGCTCGCGCGCAATCGGCAAGGTTTCTTCCACCAGCACGGTGTTGACCGGCTGGCCGTCCGGCGCGTTCTGATAGGTCACCAGACGGCGGCCCAGCAGTTCAGTTGCCAACGCCTGCAGTTCCGCTTCCGATTTGACGACCTTGACCCCGCCCGCCTTGCCACGCCCGCCGGCATGCACCTGGGCCTTGACCACCCAGGCATCGCCACCGAGAGATTGAGCGGCATCCTTGGCCTGTTGACTGGTTTCAGCAAGGATACTTTTGGGGATGGGCAGGCCATAACGCTGTAACAGCTGCTTGGCCTGAAATTCATGCAGATTCATGGAATTGGCTATGTCGTTCGGAAAAGCAGTATTTTGGCGGAAATCGCCGGTTAATGCCAGCGAATACCCCATCAGCGGCGCGGCAAAAGTCGCTATAATGACGAAATCAGTCAATCAAGAAACTCAAGCATGCGTCTCGTAGTTCAAGGTCCTTCCATTCGCAACCAGCATCTGGTCACCCTCACCCACCTGGTTCCCAGTTATCGCGGCGAACAATTCACCCAGGTAGGCGAACATGCCTACTATTTGCCGAACCAACAGGAAGTCACGCAGCAAGTAGTGGAATTCTGCACCGCTGAAAAGATCGATTATGCCTATGTGCAGAATCAGCACACGCTGAACAACATCGGCCTGGTGGTGATGGACATGGACTCCACGCTGATCAGCATCGAATGCATAGACGAGATTGCCGATCTGTGCGGCCTCAAGCCGCAAGTGGCCGAGATCACCGAAAGCGCCATGCGCGGCGAGATTGAATTCGCCGAAAGCCTGCGCCGGCGGGTCAAGCTGCTCACAGGTCTCGATGAATCTGCACTGCAGCGCGTCATCGACGAGCGCCTGCAACTCAATCCGGGCGCACTGGAATGGATTGCCTGCTGCAAACAGCACAACATCAAGACCCTGCTGGTTTCAGGCGGTTTCGACTTCTTTGCCGAGCGCGTGCAAGCCATGACCGGCATCGATCATGTACGGGCCAACTCGCTGGAGATCATCGATGGCAAACTGACCGGCCATGTTCTGGGCAATATTGTCGATGCCCAGGTCAAGGCCGATGCCCTGACCCAGCTAGGCCAGCAACTGGGCCTGAAACAGGACCAGATCATCGCCGTCGGCGATGGTGCCAACGACCTGAAGATGATGGCTGCCGCCGGCGCAGGGGTCGCCTACCACGCCAAACCCATCGTGCAGGAACAGGCCAGCTATGCACTGAACCATTCCGGTCTCGACGGCCTCATTCACCTGTTCACCACCTGATTATTCTCAAGGAGTTTTAAATTGCTCAAGCGTTTATTGATCGCATCAAGCCTGTTACTCGCTTCATTCGGCGCCCATGCGCAGCCCACGCTGGTTGAACTGAAAACCAGTCATGGCCTGATCGTGCTGGAACTGAACAGTGAAAAGGCACCGAACACCGTCGCCAATTTTGTGCAATATGTGAAAGACGGCCATTACAACGGCACCATCTTCCATCGCGTGATTGCCGGTTTCATGATTCAGGGTGGTGGCATGGACAAGAATCTGAACGAAAAACCGACGCGCGAGCCGATTAAAAACGAGGCCGACAACGGACTGGCCAACAACATCGGCACAGTGGCCATGGCGCGAACCGGCGACCCGCATTCGGCCAGCGCGCAGTTCTTTATCAATGTCGCCAACAACACTTTCCTCAACCACACCGACAAATCACAGCGCGGCTGGGGCTATGCGGTATTCGGCAAGGTGGTCAAGGGCATGGATGTCGTACAGCGCATCTCGACCATGCCGACCGATGGCGGCGACATGCCTATCCAGACTATCGTCATCGAATCTGCCACAGTGAAATAAGCTGAGATTCACGACAAAAAAGCCCGCAGTCATTGCGGGCTTTTTTGTTCAAGACCTTAAATTCAAGTGCTGCAAGTTTTCAATGCAGCAGCGCCAGTTCCGGCTCGGTGAATCCTGCCGCAAGACGTGCTTCCAGATTGAATGGGCCCCGCAATACCGGCGCCTTGTGCTCTCTGGCAAGATTGGCATAAGCCTCGATCACATCAAGACCGCGCTCTTTACAGCAATAGCCGAACCAGCGATTACCGATAGCGACATGGCCGATTTCATCGCGCAAGATAATGTCCAGAATCTCTGCGGCTCTGATGTCACCGGCTTGCGCCAGTTTCGATCGTAGTGCCGGCGTCGCATCCAGACCCCTCGCTTCCATGGTGCGCGGTACCAGCGCCATGCGTGCCAGCACATCACCCCGGGTCTTTTCTGCCATTTCCCACAGACTGTTGTGCGCAGGGAAATCGCCATAAGCATAGCCCAGTGACTGCAGGTGCGTGCTCAATAGCGAAAAATGATAAGCTTCCTCACCCGCCACCTTGAGCCAGTCTTCGTAATAGGCTTGCGGCATGCCTGCAAAACGCCAGATGGCATCCAGCGCCAGATTGATGGCATTGAATTCGATATGCGCCAGCGCATGAATCAGGATAGCCCTGCCTTCCGGTGTGTTCATGGCGCGTTTCTTCACCTGCAAGGGCGAGACCAGTTCCGGCCTTTGCGGCTGCCCTGGAATGCCCTGACCGGCCTCCAGTTCCGATGCCGTATCCAACTCCAGCTTCTGCGCCGACCACGCTTCAGCCAGTTGCAAAGCACCCTGCACCTTGCGTTCGACATTGCATTCAGCCAGCAATTGCAGCGCGGTTCGACGTAATTCCATACTTTCCTTCATACATTGTTTTCCTCGAGCACGCCTTAGACAAAAGTCAGCAAATCCGGACGCAGGAGCATCAACGCGCCGATGATCAGCAGCAAAACGCCTCCGATCAGGTGTGAATAACGCGAATAGTTTTTGGTAAGGCCGGTCATTTGCAGCGTCAGCATGGCGCTGGCGAACACCAGCATATCATCAGCCATGAACACGAGGATATACAGCAACAGATATCCGTAATATTGCCAGGTTGGCAAGCCATGCATGACCAGTATCTGCGTATAGACCGCCGGGATGCCGGCCGAACAGACCAGCTCGACCAGATTGACGATGAACGCCAGCAGCATGATGCCGGTCAGCGCCAGCAGGAAATTGCGTTCCTGGGCCAGCGTCTTGAGCCGCTGAAACACGCGCTGGCGCTTCTCTGATGCCGTTACTGGACAGACCGCATCCTTGTTGAGAAAGTACTCACGCAAATAGTAAAAGCCGCCGGATAGCGCCACCAGGCCGATTATTACGCGAATGATGAGCAGGCTGCCGAGAAACAGCAGCAGATTGAGCCAGGCTGCCAAGAACACGAAATAAACGGCTGCCGAGCCGATGATAAATGCACCGCCCAGCATCCACATGCGCATGGTGTCCTTCATGCCGAGCAAGAGGCCGATAAGAAACACCAGCGTCCACATGGCACAAGGATTGAAGCCATCGAGCGCACCCAGGATGATGGTCAGTACCGGTAGCGAAAGGTCACGCGGGCTGATGTCGCCCAGCAGGGGTATTTGCATCTTTTCCGGCACAGGCGCCCTGACTGATTCCGGCAATGGGCTGGTTTCGCTTGCCGCCGGCGCTATCAGGCCTGCCACTGCATCCGGACATGCCGTTTCCAGACAGGCCTCAATGCGATCACGCATCTGCTGGCCAGTCGACATGTCGGCTGCATAGCCCATCCATACATGATTACCGATAATGGTCAGGGGTACAGACGGCTCGGTAATACCCAGTACCCGCACAACATCAAGAAAAAGACTACGGCCGTCGCCATCAGCCGTAATCTCGAAAAGCTGCAGATCAGTGGCTGGCAGCTCCTGCTGCAAGCGCTGCAAATATTTGATTTCACGCTGACAGTGCGGGCAACCGGATACCCAGAACAAATAAACACTAACAGACGCAGACTCCTCATCGGCTTGAGCAACAGGCATTTGAAGCGAGCATAAAGAAACCAGCAACAGGCAACTGCAAATCAATAACCCATGCCATCTACGCAACAAAACAGTCACTATCGAATCCTCGCATGTTTTCATGGTCACAACTCTGTCGAACCAGTCACATTGGATTAAACTGGGTTCAAATTCTCAGGAGTTCATCATGCCACGAACCAGACGTACCCTGCTGCAAATATTGCTGCCCACCCTGCTGCTGTTGCTCAGTGCGTGCGCCAGCAGTCCACGCACCATCAGCATCAGCGAAAGCGAATTGCAAAGCCGCATCACGGAAGAGCTCTCGGTGCCGACAACCCTGTTACGGATTTTCGACGTCAACCTGAGCAACCCTGTCATCCGCCTGGACGGCGATGCCCAACGTCTGCATGCCCTTATCGATACCAAAATCAGCAATCCGCTGACACAAAAATCCGTGCAGGGCATGGTCGGTATCTCCGGCAAACTCGGATTTGATGCCGCCAGCAGCACAGTCATGCTAGGCGAATCGAAGGTCGAAAAGCTCGATATTCAAGGCATGGAACTGGATGACACGTACAACGAACTGCTTAACCTGCTGGCAGCGAAACTGGGGGCTGAATTGCTCAGCAACATTCCGCTCTACACATTCAAACCGGATGACCTGAAAATCGGCAACCGGCGCTATGTGCCCACTGACTTCAGGATCGTTGGCCACGATTTGAAAATCACATTGTTGCCGCAATGATCCGAGGCATTCATCAACAAAAAAGCCACGCTGAACGTGGCTTTTTGTTTGCATCTCCGCCTTGCCTAACTAACCGGTACCCAGACCAGTTCGCCGGCTTTCATGTCGGGTACAAGAATGTATTTGCCATCGGTAGTCAGCGCGATATCTGCTGCCGCCTGAAAACCCTCACGCACCAGTTTGACTTCGTCATGCAGGACGCTGTAGACCTTGCCGTTCTTCCAGTCGCTGACATACATGAGCCCGTTCGCATGATGCACCAGTCCATCACCGCCGCCCAGACCCTCTGCGAGGTCGGTGAGGATACCGGTTTTCATGTTCAGGCTGTAAAGAATGCCGGAAGCAAAATCGACAAACAGCAACACGTCACCGGAATCGTCCATTAACAGACCGTTGGGTGCCAGCACCCGCTCATCCTGCGCGTGGTTGATGACATTGGTAACCTGACCATCCAGACTGATGCGATAGATGGCACCGCCCTTTTCCAGATCGCCGCTATCGCTGACATAAAGATAATTGCCCTGCAGATCACGTTCCAGGTCATTAAGGAACTGCGGCACGGCAGGAAAGGCTTCCGAAGGAACAAATACCTGCCAGTTTCCATCCGGTGCCACTTTCAGGATACGCGTCTTGTCAGCCACGTAGAGATTTTCGCCGATAATGGCAAGACCCTTGGGGTCATCCATGCCGGTCGCAAAGATGGAGAGTTTGCCTTTCTGGTCGATCACACTTATCTGACCGTCACCATCCTTGCCGAATTCATTGATCTCGGAAATGAAAATCCTGCCATCGCTGGCCTGGATCACGGATTCCGGCGTCTTCAGGCCTCCAATTTTCCGCTCCGTCGCACTACATGCCACCAGACTGCCTGCCATGATGCATACCCCCAATAACGAGACTGTCATCCAATTTTTTATCTGCATTACAACGCCTTTCTTTTAATTGACACCCTTGATTAGATAATCGAGATCGAACAGCTTGGGCGGCGGCAAAGTGGGGACAATCGCACAGGCCCCACCAGCGTCACGATTGATTTCACCTTCGGCAACCAGCGCTTTCAGGGCGGGATCCTTCCGCATATTGACGATGAGATCCTGCATGGCTGCACGATAGACAGCTTCGACCCGCGTTTTCGGAACAACATCGAGAAACCCGTGTTTGCTGGCTTCACCCAGATAAGTTGCGACAGGCTCGCCCCGGCTGGTATAGACGCCAGCACGGATCTCGCCATAAAAAATCGTCATGTGCGGGTTGTAATAGAGGCGTGGTTGTATCCAGACCAGCGACCTGGCCTCATTGACAACGCCGCACATGCCGGTTTCACCAAACGCTTCCGCCAGCATGTTTCTGGCCAGGGGCTCGACCACCGGCCCCTGTTCGAACCAGTAATCATAATAAAAATGCCAGAGCTTGATCGGGTGCTTGTATTCATTCGGATGGATATAAATCAGCATGTTGACTGGCGCTGCCTGTCCGGCCAACGGCAATGCCATCAGCACGGTTGCAAAGACAAGCCGTCTGAAACACATAAACATCATTTCGGCTCCTTGTAACTGATACGATAAATCAAACCGGCGCGATCATCAGACACATAAATTGCGCCATCCGGTCCACTGACGACATCCACCGGCCTGCCCCAGGCTTCGCGCCCCTGCAGCCAGCCAGTAGCAAAGTCCACAACGTCAACCGGCTTGTTATCCCTGAATTTTACGCGTACCAGTTTATACCCGGAAGGCTCCTGCCGGTTCCAGGAGCCGTGCAAGGCGACAATGGCATCGGTGCGATATTCCTGCGGGAAAACGGTCTTGTCGAGAAAGCTGATGCCGATTGGTGTCGAGTGCGCATCGAACATGATCTCCGGGCTCCGCGTCGTCTTGCAGAAATCCGCATCATCGAATTGCGGATCCGGCACCTGCTTGCCCCAGCAGTATGGCCAGCCATAATGCACGTTCGGTTCGATCAGGTTCAGATGCTCCGGCGGCAAATCGTCATCAACCGGGCCACCCTTGCTGGCGGAACGCATATCGGAGCCGTTATTGGTGGCATACATGGCACCTGTCACCGGATGCCAGGCAAAACCCTGGGAATTGCGCAAACCTCTGGCCCAAGTCGCACTGGGCTTGTGTCTGCCTAGCGTAACAAGCGCACCGGCGGCCTTGCCATCCGTGGTATAGCGCTCTATGGTCGCCCGCGTTGGATCAGTCTCGACACAAACATTGCAACTGGAACCGATGTTCAGATACAGGTACCCATCCGGCCCGAGTTTCAGGCCTTTGAGTCCATGTCCGCCGGTCGCCAAGCCAGAAATCAGCGGCATCGCACGGACGGCAGGCCACTCGCCTTGTGCGTTTCTTTCAAGTTGCAGGACTGCATCCTGATTGGCCACCAGCAATTTGCCATTGACGAATGCCAGACCCTGCGGTGCGTTCAGTTGATCGGCGACGGTGACGATCCGCTCAGCCTTGCCATCCTTGTCAGCATCGACCAGCATCAGCACCTGCTGATCCATGCCGGTCGACAGATAAAGGTTGTCATCGGGGCCGAAGGCCATAAATCGCGGACCACGGAAATACTGGCCATCGGCGCCGGGAATACTGGCGAATACTTGCAGCCTGAAACCGGCAGGCAATTTGACTGTCTCTTCAGGCCTGGATGGAACAGGCATCAGTTCGGCCATGTCAGCCAACACAGTTCCGGCTGTCATCCAGCATGCGGCCAGCATCAACTGCAGCATGCGCTTGAGCCATAGCATCATGGCATGCGTGTTCTGGTTCATGTCAGCACATCCGACCAGATATTCCGCGCCCAGTCATAGGCATAGCTGCCTTCCTGCACTGAAGGTGCATCTGACACCCCGCCACCGTCTGCCGGTAGCATGATTCTTTTCACCGGGTCATAGCGGTAGACATGAGCCACATGCATGGCCATATTGTCGCTGACAAAGCTGTAGCAGGTGTTGGCAAATACAGGCAGCGGATCCGGATCGATACCGCTGAATGCCGCGACGATGGCGCTGGCGCAGACACGCGCCTGCGAAGTCGCCATGTGGGCTGATTTTGGCAGTCCCGCGGAGACAGCATCGCCGACGATATGCACATCCGGCAGAACTGCCGATTCATACGTCCGGAAATCCACTTCACACCAGCGCTGGTCCACATTGACCACACCCAGCATCTGGGCGACCTTGCCGGCCCGCTGCGGCGGAATGACATTAAGTACGTCAGCACGCACCTGCTCGAACTCAGTCGTCACCCGTTTTTCTGTCACATCCAGATCGACGATGCTGCTGTTCGGCCGATAATCGACCATGCCGGCATACATCTCCGACCAGACCTTGAGAAACAGGCCTTTCTTGGAAACAATATCCGGATTTGCATCAAGCACAATGATCTTGGCCGTCGGATTATGCTGCTTCAAATAGAAAGCGGCCTGACAGACGCGCTCATATGGCCCGGGCGGGCAGCGATAAGGTGCTTTCGGAATGCTGATGGCAAAGACACCGCCCTCAGGCATCGCCGCCAGCTGGCGGTGCAGATTGACCGTCTGCGGCCCGGCTTTCCAGGCATGAGGGATCTGCAGCTGCGCTTCCTCGCTCTGCAGCATGGGCAGATCATCAAGAATGAAATCGATACCCGGCGCCAGCACTAGTTTGTCATAGTGCAACTCGCCGCGCGCCGTCCTGATCTTTTTACTGGTTGCATCGACCGCAACTACGGTGTCCTTTACCCAATGGATCCCATGATTGCGTTTCAATGATTCATAACTGAAACTCAGATCCTCGATCTGCTTGCTGCCGCCCAGCACCAGATTGCTCAAGGGGCAGGAAACAAAGTACGGATTGGGTTCGATCACGACCGTTTCGATGCCTGCATTGCTCCAGATACGCAGATACTTGGCGACCGCTGACCCGGCGTAGCCGCCGCCGATAACAACGACACGTGGTTGATTGCCGGAAGATTGCACCAGCGCTTGTGTGCAGCCGCCGATGGAAGCCAATGCCGATGCAGCGGCAGTCCATTTGATGAATTCGCGGCGATTGAGGGGCGTGCTGGTCATGGTTCAAGGCTTATCGGGAATGGCACGGGCTGGCACTTCCGCCGTATGACGCAACTGTCTGGAAAAATGATCAGCCAGTTCGACAATCTCTTGCTGCGTCAGTCCTTTGGCATGCCGGTGCATCACTGTTGACGGACGCTCGCCTGATTTGAATGCCTGCATCTGACTGATGAAATGCTCGGCATTGAGGCCTGCAAGCACCGGCGTACCGCCAACACTATTGCCATTGGTACCATGACAAGCCGCACAAGAAGAAGCCAGGACATGAGTATGTATACTCAGCCTGGCATAGGATTCATCAGCGCAGACACCGGTACTGAGCAACAGACTCAGCAGTCCTGCCAGACCGGTGTAATGCGTTTGGGTCATGAGTTACGCTTTAACAAAATTCCGTCATCAGAAGCATTGCTTGTCCAGGCAACCGTCGTCCCTGACGCCCAGATCCATCAACAACTTGACCATCTCGGTCTTGCCTTCATCCCGTATCGGACGCAGGATGGAGACATCGGCCCTCATCTTGAGGTTAACGTCGGCACCCTTGGCAGCCAGCAATTTGACCACTTCGGTATGACCACCCAGAGCCGCCAGATGAAATGCTGTCAGGCGACTGATCTCATGCTGCCAGTTCATATCGACACCACGTTCAATCAACAGCTCCACCAGTTTGACATGCCCCTTTTCGGCCGCAATGTGCAGAGCCGTCCAACCGAAGAAAAAGTCTTTGGGTGAAGCAATGCCGTCATCCAGGTACTTCTTTACCAGCTTGATGTTGTTATCCCCGAGAGCCTTGGTGTATTCCATATGCTGATCATCGGTCATGGCAAAGCTGGCGGACATGGGAAGCATCAATGCAACAGCCAGTAAAAGGGTTTTGATCATATTCATGCAGCTTTCTCCTGATTCTTGTAATAAAAGTTTATTCAACAAATTTCCTGGCGTTTCGGAACATTTGTATCCACGGCCCATCTTCACCCCAGCCCTGCGGATGCCATGAATGCTGAACGGTCCGGAACACGCGTTCCGGATGTGGCATCATAATGGTAAATCGCCCGTCTGTCGTGGTCAGGCCAGTAATACCTTGTGGTGAACCGTTGGGGTTGTACGGATAAACTTCCGTCGCCTTGCCGGCATTATCCACATAGCGCATGCTGGCCAGTTTATCCCTGACCACAGCATGGACAGCATCCTTATCAGAAAATTCCGCATAACCTTCACCATGCGCGACAGCGATCGGCATCCGGCTACCTGCCATGCCCCTGAAGAACAGTGATGGAGACTCCATGACCTCCACCATCGCAAAGCGCGCTTCGAACTGCTCGGAGCGGTTACGCACGAAATGCGGCCAGTGTTCTGCACCCGGAATGATGCTGTGCAGGTTGCTCATCATCTGGCAGCCATTGCAGACGCCCAGTGCGAAAGAGTCTTGCCGATTGAAGAAGGCAGAGAATTCGTCGCGCGCCCGGGCATTGAACAGAATGGACTTGGCCCAGCCTTCGCCGGCACCGAGCACGTCACCGTAAGAGAAGCCGCCGCAGGCGACCAACCCATGAAAATCCTTCAGCGACACACGACCACTGATGATATCGCTCATGTGCACGTCATGCGATTCAAAACCGGCGCGATTGAAGGCGGCCGCCATCTCGACCTGGCCGTTGACACCCTGTTCGCGCAGGATGGCCATTTTCGGCTTGGCTGCCGTTGAAACATATGGCGCCTCGACATGATGCGCAAGATCGAAAGTCAGATGCGCATGCAGCCCCGGATCATTCACATCCAGAATGCGATCATATTCCTGCTGCGCACAAAGCGGATTGTCACGCAGCTTCTGCATCTGATAGGTGGTTTCCGACCACATGCGATGCAGGTCGGTACGCAGCTCGGCGAACTCGACCTCACCCAGGCGGCGGATGATGAAACCGTGATTATCGGTCACCACCTTACCGACCACATGCACGCAATCGCCGAGAACTTCCCGCAAAGCTTTGCGTATCACTTCTGCCTCTGCAACATCAACCTGGATCACCGCGCCCAGCTCTTCGTTGAACAGCACTTCCAGCGTATTACCCTGCAGACTACTGATATCGATATCCAGACCACAACGACCGGCAAACGCCATTTCGGCCAGCGTGACGAAGAGACCGCCATCGGAACGGTCATGATAGGCCAGCAGCTTGCCGTCAGCATTAAGGTTCTGAATTGCGGCGAAAAATGCCTTGAAACGTGCCGGATCGTCCAGATCAGGAGTGCGGTTGTCGGTAGCCGCAAAGACCTGGGCCAGCGCCGAGCCGCCCAGACGGTTCTTGCCACAGCCGAGATCGATCAGAATCAGGCTTGTTTCACCATGATCGGTGCGTAGCTGCGGCGTCATTATCTTTCGTGCGTCTGCTGTTGGGGCAAACGCAGTCACCACCAGCGAGATCGGCGCCGTCACTGCCTTTTTCTCGCCGTTTTCGTCCCAGACCGTCTTCATGGACATCGAGTCCTTGCCGACCGGAATACTGACACCTAGTTGCGGGCACAACTCGATGCCGACCGCACGCACGGTGTCGAACAACGCTGCATCTTCACCCGGATGACCAGCAGGTGCCATCCAATTCGCAGACAGCTTGAGGTCACCAAGGTTTTCGATAGATGCAGCTGCAATATTGGTAATCGCCTCGCCAATTGCCATACGGCCTGAAGCAGGTGCATCGATCAGCGCCAGCGGTGCCTTTTCGCCGATGGCGAAAGCCTCGCCGCGATAGGTCTCATAACCTGCCAGCGTCACGGCGACATCGGCAACTGGTACTTGCCACGGGCCCACCATCTGGTCGCGTGCGACCAGACCGGTCACCGTACGGTCGCCGATGGTGATGAGGAAAGTCTTGTCCGCCACACCAGGTAGACGCAGCACACGCTCAGCCGCATCCTTGAGCTTGATGTGGCTGGTATCGAATTCGCTCAGTTTGCGTTCCACATGACTGACATCACGCGTCATCTTCGGCGGCTTGCCCAGCAATACCGACAGATCCATGTCTACCGGCTTGTTATTGAAATGGCTATCCTCAACCGTCAGATGACGCTCTTCCGTGGCATAGCCGACGATGGCGAACGGGCAGCGCTCACGCTCGCAGATTTCGGTGAATCGCGGCAGATCCTCCTGCGCGATGGCCATGACATAGCGTTCCTGCGCTTCGTTGCTCCAAAGTTCGCGCGGTGACATGCCCAGTTCTTCATTGTGCACATTGCGTAGCTGAAAGGTCGCACCGACGCCTGCATCATTGACCAGTTCGGGAAAAGCGTTGGAAATACCACCAGCACCGACATCGTGGATACTCAAGATGGGATTTTTCTCGCCCAGTTGCCAGCAACGGTCAATAACCTCCTGCGCACGGCGCTCCAGCTCTGGATTGCCGCGCTGAACAGAATCGAAGTCCAGATTCTCGGTATTGGCGCCGGTATCCATACTGGAAGCTGCACCGCCACCCAGGCCAATCAGCATGGCCGGGCCGCCCAGCTGGATCAGCGCCGCACCGGGAGGGATCGGGTTCTTCTTTGAATGTTTTGCCGAGATATTGCCAACACCGCCGGCCAGCATGATGGGTTTGTGATAGCCACGCACTTCGCCGGCAGATTCCAGTTCCAGCGTGCGGAAATAACCAGCAATGTTCGGACGGCCAAATTCGTTGTTGTAGGCGGCACCACCCAACGGGCCATCGATCATGATCTGCAATGCCGAAGCTACACGTGAAGGCTTGCCATAATCCTGCTCCCACGGCTGTTTGAAGCCCGGAATATTGAGATTGGAAACCGAAAAACCGGCCAGACCCGCCTTCGGCTTGGAACCTGAACCTGTCGCACCTTCGTCGCGGATCTCACCGCCGGCACCAGTCGCAGCACCTGCAAACGGGGAAATGGCGGTCGGGTGATTATGCGTTTCCACCTTCATGAGGAAATGCATATCCTCCTCGGTATAGTCATAACGGCCGCTGGCATCCGGATAGAAGCGCCTGGTCGATTCACCCGCCACAATGGAAGCATTATCAGAATAAGCCACTACGGTTTTGCCGGGATTGAGCTTGTGCGTATTGCGTATCATGGCGAACAGCGAGCTATCCTGCTTGACGCCGTCGATTACCCAGTCGGCATTGAAAATCTTGTGGCGGCAGTGTTCGGAATTCGCCTGTGCGAACATCATGAGTTCAACGTCGGTGGGATTACGGCCAATGCGGGTGAAGTTCTCCAGCAAATAATCCACTTCATCCGGTGACAAGGCCAGGCCCATTTCGGCATTGGCCGCTTCCAATGCGGATTTCCCACCAACCAGGACATCAACACTGCTCATGGGTGCAGGTTCGCCCTGATGGTAAAGGCGTCCAGCATCCTCGATATTCCTGAATACAGCCTCGGTCATACGGTCATGAATCAATGGCTTGAGTACCTGAATCTCGGCCTCAGTCAGGGCGGTACCGTCTCCGGTCTTCACATAGTAAGCGACACCGCGCTCCAGCCGTGATATGGATTCCAGACTGCAATGCCTGGCGATATCCGTCGCACGCGACGACCAGGGGGAAATAGTGCCTGGGCGTGGCACCACCAGGAAAAGATCGCCAGATGGGACTTCTTCTGCCAGCTTGGGGCCATAGGTCAATATCTGTTTCAGCACGGACTGCTGGGCATCACTCAGCGCAGTCTCGCTCCATGAGAAATGCCAGAACTCGGCATAAAGATGGGTAATACGCGGCACGCTGTCACGCACACTGAAAAGGATCTTGTCCAAACGGAACTGGGAGAGCGCTGCGCTGCCGCGGAGGCTTAACATATGGATATTTGACATGGGATGGCTGGACTGGGAATCAGCAAATTGGAAAAGCTGAATTTTACCAGAAACCCGGTATGGATTAGCCGTCAACTTACACGCAAGCCAACATCAAACTTGCTCAAAGGGCAAAAAAATGACCCCCGAAGGGGCCAGGCCAGAATGTTTCTCTGTTGATATCAAGTTTTACTTTTCAGTGGCGGTCAGTGCCAATGACGTGAATGCTTGTGACCATGCCCACGATGCCTATCATGCCCGTGCTTGTCATAGTAATAATGCACCCTTGGCGAATAATAGGCTCTAGGTGCCGGACTGTAGTGGTGATAATAAAATGAAGGCGCCGGCTGGTAAACCACAGTTGGTGGCACATGATAATACACAGGTGGCGGGCTGACGTAATAACCCGGAGAACCGATACTGATACTGAATCCGTACGAATCTCTGGCGAATGTACTTGGCGCAGCCGCCAACAACATTGCGAACAGGGCATAACGAATCGCTTTCATGATAATGACTCCTATAAATTTGATTTGCTTCCCCGATAAGCCTTGGAACGCAAAAATCGACAATAGGTTTACATTATTTTGTAACTTTAATAGTTAATTACGGACTCGTGCCTGTTTCGGATTATTACCTGCCGAGTGAGCCGAATACCTTCTTCAGCAGGCTGCTGGCCTGCCCCATCGGGTTCTTGCGTATCGCTTTTTCTTCCGCCGCCATCATCAGATAAACGCCGTCCAGTGTTTTTTGCGTGACGTATTGCTCCAGATTGGCCTGCTCTTTCTTGATCAGGCCATATCTGGCGCCAGATTCGGCGAACTTGTTGTACTGCTGGGCAAGTTGCACATCGGCCATCGCCTTTTGAACAATGGGCAGGAATCTCTCTTCCATGGGAGCTGAAGTTGTCTTGCGGAAATATTGAGTAGCGGCATCATCACCGCCGGTGAGTATGCTCTTCGCATCGGCCACGCTCATCTGTTTGACGGAGCTGACAAGCAGCGCCCTGGCTTCCGGCACCGCCGCTTCGGCAGCGCGATTCATGCGCAGGATCACCTCGTCCGCCTGCTTGCCCATGCCGAACATGCGCATGATCCGCTCTGCTCTCTGCACCGAATCCGGCAAGGGAATCTTCACTTGCGGATTGCCGAAAAATCCGTCTACTACACCAAGTTTGCCGACCGCCTTGCCAGCCCCTTGAATCAGGGCCTCTTTCAAGCCTGCCGTCGCATCGGCATTACTGAGATCACTCAAGCCCAGCGCATTTGCGTGGGATGCAAAGAACACCATGAACAGAATACTCAGAAAGCGACGCATGGGAACTCCAAAAAATAAAGAGAGGCTTGTATTGCACCAGTTTACTGCATGACTGCTGCAATACAAGCCTCCCATGAGACCGGCTGACCATTGGTGATTGCGGGCCGGCTTACAATTTCCAGATATTCTTCGCGTACTCTGCAATCGTGCGGTCACTGGAGAACTTGCCAACACGCGCAACGTTCAATATGGCCATGCGGGTCCACTCTTCCTGATTCTTGTATACCTCATCCACCAGATCCTGCGCATTGATATAGCTCTCATAGTCCGCCAGCAACAGGTAATGATCGCCCTTGTGCAACAGGGTATCGAATATCTGGCGATACCGATCCGGCTCTTCCACCGAGAAGAAACCGCTGTCTATCATATCCAGCACTTCCTTCAGCTCGACATGCCCATGATAGAAGTCCCATGGGTTGTAGCCGGCTGCACGGACCTCAGCCACCTGTGGTGTCGTCAGGCCGAAAATGAAGATATTGTCGGCCCCGACCTCTTCGCGGATCTCCACATTGGCGCCATCCAGCGTACCGATGGTCAGTGCGCCGTTCAACGCCATCTTCATGTTGCCGGTGCCGGAAGCCTCGGTACCGGCAGTCGATATCTGTTCCGACAGATCGCTGCCCGGAAACAGGATTTCCGCTGCCGAAACGTCGTAATTCGGATAGAACACCACCTTGAGCTTATCGCCGACCGCAGGGTCGTCATTGATCACTGCTGCCACGTCATTAATCAAACGGATGATCAGTTTCGCCATGTGGTAACCGGGAGCCGCCTTGCCACCGAAAATCACGGTACGAGGTGTGGCGTCTGGCGCCTTGCCTGAACGGATGCGGTTATACAGCGTAATGACATGCAGCAGGTTCAATAACTGACGCTTGTATTCATGGATGCGCTTGATCTGCACGTCAAACAGGCTGGCCGGATTGAGTTTGATGCCGGTAAGCTGCTCAATCTTGCTGGCCAGGCGCACCTTGTTTTCATGTTTGACCTGACGAAAGGCTTTCTGGAAGGCAGGATCATCCGCCAGGGATTCCAGTTTCCTCAAGCGGTTGAGGTCTTTCTGAAAATCACGGCCTATGGTCTTCTCCAGCAGCGCGGTCAAAGCCGGATTGGCCTGGTTAAGCCAGCGCCGCGGCGTGATGCCGTTGGTAACATTGACGAATTTGCCCGGATAGATGCGGCTGAAGTCGGCAAACAGTGTGGTTCTGAGCAATTCGCTATGCAGCGCCGCGACGCCATTGACCGTATGGCTGCCGACCACGGCCAGATGGGCCATGCGCACGCGCTTGCCGTTATTTTCATCGATGATGGAAACGCGCTTCAACAATTCGGTATCACCCGGGAATTTGTGATTCACCATATGCAGGAACTCGTGGTTAATCTGATAGATGATCTGCATGTGGCGCGGCAGCAGGCGAGTCATCTTCTCCACGCCCCAGGTTTCGAGCGCTTCAGGCATCAGGGTATGATTGGTGTAGGCAAAGATTCTGACCACCAGATCCCAAGCCTTGGCCCACGGCAAGCCGTGCACATCCACCAGCTGGTACATCATCTCGGCAATGGCAATCGCCGGATGCGTATCGTTCAACTGGATGGCGATCTTCTCCGGTAGCTGATTCCAATCCTTGTGGGTCGCGAGATAGCGCCGCAGGATGTCCTGAATCGAGGCGGAAACGAAGAAATACTGCTGTTTGAGACGCAGTTCCTTGCCCAGTACCGATGTGTCGTTGGGATACAGTACCTTGGAGATGTTCTCCGAGGCATTACGCTCTTCCACTGCCTTTTCGTAATTGCCTGCATTGAAATGGAAAAGATCGAATTCACGCGCCGCCTTGGCTGACCACAGGCGCAGATTGTTCACGGTTTTGGTGCCATAACCGGGGATCGGCACATCATAGGCCATGGCCAGCACCGGTTCGCAATCCACCCAACGATGCTCGACATGATCGCCCTCGCGAAACTCGACCAGCTTGCCATAAAACCGCACGGTGTAGGTGCTCTCCGGCCGCTGAAACTCCCAGATATTGCCATAGCGCAGCCAGTTATCCGGATTCTCCACCTGCTGTCCGTCTATGATGGCCTGACGGAACATGCCATATTCATAGCGGATGCCGTAACCGGTGCCCGGAATGTCCATGGTCGCCATCGAATCGAGGAAACAAGCCGCCAGTCGGCCGAGACCGCCGTTACCCAATGCAGCATCGTTCTCGATCTCGGCCAGGGCTTCCATATCCTGACCCAGGGCATTGAGACCTTTCTTGACTTCAGGCGCTATGCCCAGATTCAGTGCAGCATTGGAAAACATGCGCCCGATAAGGAATTCCAGGGAAAGGTAATAAACCCGTTTTGGGTCCTTATCAAAATAAGACTCCGAGGTATTCACCCAGCGCTCAACCACATGGTCGCGCACCGTATTTGCTGCCGTGTTGTACCAGTCGCGTGAAGTTGAAACCTTGTGGGTCTTGAAGCACGTATAGCGCAAATGGCTTTCCAGCGCCTGCACTACCGGGATACTCTCGGCTGAAACCAAATCTGCTGCTTGTTTTTTGGAACGGGATTTAGGTGTCTTGGCGGTCGTCATATTCAGGCTTCTTTCTGGATTTATCTCTGGAGGTACAGGCTTGCTGACTGGCATACAAACCGTATCAAATCGACGTCACTCTGGGTCGATTATAAACTAGCAAGAAGCATACTAAATATTAAGCTTTGTGAAATTTACGGTTTAAACACGCATAAATCCGGCATTTTCTCCATTTTCCGCATTTCCATTCGACCCTCCGTAAGCGCCATAACGGTTACGCACAAGAGATCTCTTCCACCAGATATAGAGACCGGTAACGGAAAGCATCGCTACTACCAGTCCCATCAACGAGATCAGAATACGGCCGGGTAATCCGAGGATGCGGCCGGAATGCAAGGGGAACTGCGCTTGCATGAAGATATCGCCCGCCGTGCCCGTACCAGGTATCTCGGCACCAAGAAAGCGGCCATCCGGGCCATCAAAATAGAGCCAGGGGTTACCAAGACCGCCATCGGCATGATCCTGCCCCGGTTCAAAGAAGCCCACACCATAAACGCCCACTTCCGGTGAATAGAACATGGCACCGGCAGGTGCCGTCCATTCCCTGCGCGCAGCTTCAGCCAGGGCAAGCTCGAGTACTTCCTCACGCCTGATGCCCGGGGGAATAGGTTCATCGACTGGATTCGGCGCCCTTACCAGGAAAGGACTGGGTGTCAGTTCCGAGAAGAGCGACACCACTGGCCGCATGACCTGGAAGTTGAGATTCATGGATACCGAAGTCACGGCCAGCATCAACAATAACAACCAGATCCAAACGCCGCCCGAACGGTGCAGGTCGAAGTTAAGCTTGTAGCCGCCTTGCTTGAAGCGGAAAGCCAAAGATTTACGCCATGTGGCAGGATTGGGAAAGGAAATCCACAAGGCGATAAAGCAATCCATCACCCAGATGATGCCAACAATGCCAAACAGCAGCACCCCAAGCTCCAAACCGAAACCGTCAGGGATATGCAGGCTGTAATGCAGCTTGTAGAGGAATGGCAGCAGATTTTCACGGTTGAGCGAGACTTCGCCCCACATGCGTGTAGCCTGCATTGCTCCACTAGCCGGATTGAGCGCCGCCTGATTGTATTCCAACTCATAGGCTTTGCCAGTCGCCGGGTTCAGCTTGGGGCTGATGAACAGACCCAACGCGTGCCCTTGCTCATGACTGAGTGGCAGATAGCTGACCTGAGCGCGCTCATCTGCAGCTTCTAACTGGTTTGCCAGCTCCAATGGCGGAATGACCTGCCCCAGTGCATCATGCTCGGCGTGGAACATCTGCGGATTAAGCCATTCATCGAGCTCATGATCCCAAGAGATGATGGCGCCGGTGAGACCAGCCACAAAAAGAAAGATGGCAAGAAACAGGCCGAACCAGCGGTGCAGCATGACAAAAAAGGAACGCAGAATCATAAACCTGACCCCCGGCAAGCACCATGCCGGGGCACGGCGATGTCACGATCAGCACGCATTGTCATCAGTACTTCCAAGTCACTGTTGCCATGGCGTTTCTTGGCGCGCCGTAATAACTCTGGCCATAACTGCCCCACATCATGCTGGCGAGATATTTTTCATCGGTCAGGTTATAGACATTGAGCGCGGTGCTCCAATGCTGATCAATCTCGTAATCGGCCATCATGTTGACCAGCGCGTAGCTATCCTGCTTGTATCGCACCGTACCGATATCGACATGGATATCATCCTGCCAATTGACACTGGCGCCGACCTTCAGCTTATCGATATAAGGTACCTTGTAAACGGCACTCAAGTGCAGCATCTGGCGTGGTATATAGGATTTGACGTTGTTATCGTCCTCATCCTTGACACTCATCAGGCGCGTGTAACCGCCGTTGATTTTGAGGTTGGAGGTGATTTCACCCGAGACATCGAACTCGTAACCCTTGGTATCAGCCTCTATACCGCGATGAATTGCCGTAATGCCTATCGTGCCAATCTGTTCGGCGACGTTCTCCTGTATGTTGTTGAACAGAGCAAACGAGGCATTCAACTGCTTATCAAAGAACTCGCCCTTGATTCCCGCCTCATAGTTCTTGCCTTCGATCGGTGCAAGCGGCTGCAGATTGGCATCCAGATTGAATTGCGGATTATAGATGCCGGTATAGCTTGAATAGAGCGAGTACTGCTCATTGAGGTGATAGACCGCGCCCATGTAAGGGGTAACCTTGTCATGCGCATCCGCATTCTGTGGCGCGCCGTAACTCTCGCCTTCAAGTTCATAGCTCAGCAGATTGGCACCCATTGTAAGTTTCAGGGCATCTGTGACATTCAGCTTGGTGGCGAGATAGGAATTGCTACGCTTGTTTCGCAACTTGGCAAAACTGCCGGAAGACACAAAATTGGGCTTGGGTACGTTGGCTGCAGCATCAAAATTGGCAAGCGCCATCACACCGTAGTCTGCAGAATTCTCGGTTTCATCCGTATCCGATCTGGACCAACTGGTGCCAAAGACCAGTTCATGCTCGCGTCCACCCAAAGTGAATGGCCCGGTCAGGTATGCGTCCGCGATCAACTCCTCGGTCTGGTCGTGGTACTCACCGGGCCAGGCAAACAGGCCGGCACCCGTTGCACGGTTCTCATTACCAAAGATGTACAGCAATCGCGAATCCGAGCTGATCTCTTTTCTTGTCAGCTGGGTCTTGATCTTCCAGGCGTTATCAAACTCATGGGTCAACTCGGCAAAGGTGATGTTGTTGATGGTATCCCAGTAGGTCCAGTCAGCTGCGGTGGAGTCCGAACGCTTGTAATGGCGTTTTGTCCCGTCTGCGTAGAGCAGGGGCAAGCTGCCCCACATGGTGCCACTGGCATCATTCTGTTGGTAGGTATGGCCGAAGGCGACACTGGTCTGATCCGTGATATCCGCCTCTATGATGCCGTAGGCGACATTACGCTCACTGCTGTAGTTGTCCAGATAAGAACCACGATTCTGGTTGGCAAGCACCAGTCGTCCGCGCACATTGCCAGCTTCATTGATCGGGCCGGAGACGTCCAGGTCAACGCGGCGATAACCCCAGGAACCGACCGAGGTATCGACTTCCAGCTGGAAATCGGCCGTTGGCCGCTTGCGTATGAAATTGATGGTCGCCGATGGATTGCCGGTACCGGTCAGCAAACCATTGGCACCACGCAAAACCTCGATGCGGTCATACGCCGCAGTATCAATATCGCCGAACACCAAACCGTAAGCGAACGGAGTACCAATGCCATCGATCTGGAAATTGGTGATATCCGAGCCACGCGCCGTGTAATAGGAGCGGTCTGGCTCTACCCGCTCAACCTTGATGCCGGTCGCAAAATCCAGCACATCATTGATGGAATTCAAGCGGAAATCATCCATCTGCGCGCGCGTGATGACCGAGACGGATTGCGGGGTTTCCTTGATACTGGTATCAAGACGCGTGGCACTGGTGGTCGTGCCTATGGTGTAGGAACCGGTCTCTTCTGATGACGGCTCGCCTGAGCGATCTTCGGCAACCTGAACCACAGGCAGCATATCGGCATTTGCCGTCGCCTCTGCGGATTCTTCAGCCATCAATTGTTGCGGTGTGGCTGCCAATGTAAGCAGAACAGCCAGATACGCGGGTTTTAAACGTAATAGAGCCTGACGTGAATAGACTTTCTTCAAAATAACACTCCCTGTGATGTTGGATCACTGGCTGGCTATCTGAGAAAACCTCACTGGCTGGCTAGATCGATAAATAAATCCCTGTAAAGACTGACAGACTGAGCCTGTGGCTCTAATCCTCCCCGTGGTGAAGCGATAACTCGATTTCGGCCTGCTTCAGCATTGATTGCACTTCTTCCTCACTGCCTGGTGCGACCCAATCCGCACCTGCGGCATTGGCCATATAGGCAACGGCATTTGCCATTTCCATATCCGTCACGCTGATATCACCGCCGCGCGGTGGCATCATGCCCTCACCCTTGATCGACTCATAGACCAAAATGCCATAGCCCTCCTCAATCAGCTCGGCCCAGTCTGTCCGGTCGCCGAACTTGGGTGCCTCATTGACTCCTGTGGCATGGCAGGCCATGCAGACATGCTGATAGACCATCTCTCCGCTTCTGGCGCGAAGCTGGACTGATGCATCAACCACTTCGGCGTCGGCTGCAACTTGTGATACGGAGTCGGAACAAGCCGTCAGCAGGCCGATAACCGGAACCAGCAGCAGCTTGCGCCAAGCCATCGCTGGCATTAGTTTCCTTGTTTGCATTTGTTCGCTATCTTCTTTAATGATTCAGCACAATTCAGTCAGTCTGGCGTACTGACGAAACCCATTTTCTTGATGCCGGCATTCTGTGCATCGGCCATCACCTCAGCCAGCAACTGGTAACGCGTCTGCTTGTCGGCACGGATATGCAGTTCGGGCTGCGGTTCCTGCACGGCGACCTGCTGCAATCTCAGTGCCAGTTCGCCCTGCACCATCGAAACATCATTCCAGTACATGTGCCCTGCATCGTCTATCGAGATCGAGACTATCTCGGGTTTCTCCGGCAGCGCCTGGCTACTGGCCTGCGGCAGGTCGATCTTGACCGCATGGGTCAACAAAGGTGCCGTGATGATGAAGATCACCAGCAACACCAGCATGACATCGATCAGCGGGATCATATTGATCTCATTCATCGGCGCAGTATGACTGCCCGAGTTGAAGCCATGTCCTGAACCTATCATGCCGGCACCTCATGCAGATGGGCTGCGGTCTTTGCTGCAGCAGCGGTTTGTTGGACATCCTGCTGCAGGTTATCTTTCAGCGCCGCGCCGGTAGTCAGCAGCACGTGTACTTCCTGCGCAAAGGATTCGGTCTGGGACAGCAGGTTGCGGTTCATTCTGACAAAGGCGTTATAGGCCAGCACCGCCGGTATCGCTACAGCCAGGCCCAGAGCCGTCATGATGAGCGCCTCGCCCACCGGCCCGGCCACCTTGTCCAGGGTCGCCTGACCACTCAGGCTGATACTGGCAAGCGCGTGGTAAATACCCCAAACCGTGCCGAACAGGCCGACGAACGGGGCAATACTACCGACCGAAGCCAGCACGGTCAGCCCACGTTCCATTTGGGCCGACTCTTCCGCCATGACCTTTCGCATGCTGCGTGCGATGAACTCATCCTGATTGCAGATTTCACCGGCTTTTTGCGATGCATGGTGACGATAATGATCTGCGGCCTTGATAGCCTGGGTCACGATAATAGAAGCCGGCACGCCTTCCGCAGGTTGTTGTATCGCAACCTGCAGGGTTTTGGCCTGCCAGAAATGCCTGATGTAGGCAGCTGAAGCGTTACGCAAGCGAACGGCGCGGTAACCTTTGACAAAAATCAGGTACCAGCTCGCGATAGACATCGTGAGCAAGGCGATGGCAACCAGCAGGGAGACTACGCCGCCTTCTGCAATAAATTGCAGACTGTTGAATTCATATCCGTTATTCATTGCTGTTTCCTTCTGTTTTAAATACTGCTTTAAATAGTGGCCGTCTGCTATCAGCTATATTTCCATCAACCGTTCAATGTGAACTGGATTGGCACGATGACAAATGCACTGATTGGCTCTTTATCACGCTTGGCTGGAATAAAACGCCATTTTTTCACGGCATCCACGGCAGCCTGATCGAGCCTGGAAGACCCGCTTCCCGTCTCGATTTCCACCGATTCCGCCGCGCCGCTTGCCGCTACCAGCACACGTAACAACACACGCCCTTCCTCCCCAATACGTCGGGACAAGGATGGATACTTGGGTGCAGGATTATGCAAATAGGCTGCGCCAAACTTCGGCGGTTCAATGACCTCTTTCACCTCTTCGACAACCAGAGGTTCCTGTTGTGCGACTACTGGCGCTGATACTGGTGCAGCATTGGGCTCTGCCGTCACAGCCGGAGCAGCCTCTGCTGTCGGAACCGGCTCTACTGGTTGTGGCACCGGCTCTGGTTCGACCACTTTTTGTACTGGCTCAGGTTTCCTGATGACCAGCTTCGGTTCAGGTATGCGTTCAGGCTCAGGAATGATTTCCACCTCTTCCGGTGCCGGATTGCTGACCAGGCTGACCATCATGGCCGCAGCTTCCGGCTTCGACGCCTCGTCAGGCTCCAATGAATTGCTCAGCAGCAAGCCGCTCACCACCAGCACATGCCCTGCCACCACCAGGAACAAGGCTTTGCTGGAAAAGTCCGGCTTTTCAGTGCTTGCCAGCCCATCCGGCAACAACAGCTCATCATTGGCAGCCGTCACGTTATACGTCGGTTTTGATCGCGGATGCGTCTTGACCAAGCCGGGCATAGCTTTTACTGCTGACAGCTCAATGGACATGTCGAATAGCTCCTTCGCATTCATACGCCGACCTGGCGGCATTCAGTGCAGCCAGTCTCGCCTGCGCCTCCTGCAACATCTGGCTCAAGTTTGAGAACGCATGCACTTCAAGACGCATGCTCACGGCGCCGATCTCAATCTCTGCAACATGGCAATCTTCACAATAAGAGACACGGCAACCTTCTGTGCCGGCTAACACTATTCGTTTACAGGGACTCGTATTCATCACGTCTCCTTGTCGCTTATTTGGTCAAGATCAGCTTGTCCTGACTGGTCAGGCGCAAGCGGTATTCCACGCCCGCATGCTCAATGATGATTTCACGCGCACCGGAAAACAGGGTTTTGCTCGTCCATCTCAGCAAGCCACCGACCTGTCTTTCAGCCATCGTCTGAGTTTTGGCTGCGTCTGGACTACCGGCATTTTGGGATAGCTTATTCATTTGTATAAATGATAATAATTCTCATTTGAATAGTCAAGCAATTGTTCGGGAGAAAAATCAAAAAAAGGTCGCCCTTAAGCGACCGAGTGAGGAGTTCTTGAATATCCTGATGCGACTTATATACGGTTGGCGTAATACTCCACCACCTGCTGCACATCCACCGGGAATGGCACATCTTCGGCTGCTGGCAAATGCGCCATCCGGCCCGTTTTGCTTGAGTCATCCCATGCCAGCCACTCCGGCCTGATCAAAGGCAAATCTTTCAGTGTCTCCAGCACCACGGGCATATTCATGCTCTCGGCCTTGATAGTGATCTCATCACCCACCCGTACGCGTATGGAGGGGATATTCACCAGACTGCCGTTCAATTTGATGTGTCGATGCGAAACCAACTGGCGCGCTGCAGGAATTGTCGGTGCCAGCCCGGCACGGAATACCACGTTATCCAGACGGCATTCGAGCAGTTGCAACAGGGTTTCGCCGGTGGGCGCACTGCCCTTTCTCGCATCCACTATCAAACGGCGCAACTGACGCTCCGTAAGTCCGTAGTTGAAGCGCAGTTTCTGCTTCTCCTGCAACTTGATGCCAAAATCGGACTTTCTACGCCGGACAGCTTTTGCGCCATGCTGGCCAGGCGGTGTTGGCCTGTTTTCTATGGTTTTCCGTGAAAGGCCCGGCAAATCGATGCCGAGTGCACGCATGACTTTTAATCTGGGTTTGGTAAATCGTGACATGGTGATTCCACTTTCTATTGTAAATACGTGCTTGCAGGCATCAGGTCACGCATTGTGCCGGCCTGATCATCAAGGACATGCTGCCATTGGCGCACCAGGCGCTTCGCCACCTCTTCCACCAGCTTTGATTCCGCATATTGCGGTGCAGTCAGCTTGTGCGCGAGGCTGGCTGCCAGCTGAGCCAATTCCAGCGATGGATTGCTTGCATACTGGCTGGCAACGCAGCAAAGCGATGCCATGACCGCTTTGGCGTCAGGCAAGTCAGGATCATATTGGGCTTCGGGGTACTGGTTCATACATCTGCCTCATCATTCAATAATTGAATGATAATGATTATCATTTATTACGTCAACAATAAAAAACCCCGCTACCGGAAGTAAGCGGGGTGGTTTCATAGATAAGGCTTATCGAATCATTCTTCTACGCCAGCAAGCTGTTCATGCGCTTGACGAAACTTGCAGGGTCTTCGAGCTGGCCACCCTCGGCAAGCAGGGCCTGATCGAACAGCACATGCGCCAGATCGTCAAAACGCGACGACTCGTTCTCAGCCTTGAGCAATTCCAGCAAACGATGTCCCGGATTGATTTCCAGCACAGGCTTGGAGTCCGGCGTCTTTTGCCCGGCCGCTTTCAGCATGCGCTCCAGATTGCCGGACAGGTCATGTTCACCTGCCACCAGGCATGCCGGTGAATCGGTCAGGCGATGCGTCACGCGCACCTCCTTCACCCTGTCGCCCAGCGTCGCCTGAATCTTCTCAACCAGTGACTTGCACTCGTCCTCGACCTTTTTCTGCTGTTCCTTCTCGGCCTCGTCTTCCAGCTTGCCCAGATCCAGATCGCCCTTGGCGACGGATTGCAATTGCTTGCCATCGAACTCGCTCAGGCTACCCAGCATCCATTCATCGACACGGTCAGACAGCAGCAGCACTTCTATGCCCTTCTTGCGGAAGATCTCCAGATGCGGACTGTGTTTCGCCGCGGCAAAACTGTCGGCGGTAATGTAGTAGATCTTGTCCTGGCCTTCTTTCATGCGCTCGATATAGGTCTTCAGCGAGACTACCTGCTCCTCGCTGTCGAGGTGTGAGGAGGCAAAGCGTAGCAGCCCGGCAATCTTGTCCTTGTTGCTGAAGTCTTCGCCCGGACCTTCTTTCAGCACGCGACCGAACTCGTTCCAGAACTTGCCGTACTGCTCCGGCTGGTTTTCCGCCAGATCTTCCAGCAGGCCCAGCACTTTCTTCACCGAGCCCGCCTTGATGGCATCGATATCCTTGCTGTGCTGAAGAATCTCACGCGAGACATTCAAGGGCAGGTCGGCGCTGTCGATAACGCCGCGGACGAAACGCAGGTATTGCGGCATCAGCTTCTCGGCATCCTCCATGATGAAGACACGCTTCACATAAAGTTTGATGCCGTGACGACGTTCGCGATCATAAAGATCAAACGGCGCCTTGGTCGGGATATAGAGCAACGAGATGTATTCCTGTTTGCCCTCCACACGATTGTGGCTCCAGGCCAACGGGTCCTCGAAGTCGTGCGAAACGTGCTTGTAGAATTCCTTGTAATCCTCATCCGTGATCTCGTTCTTGCTGCGTGCCCACAGTGCCGAGGCCTTGTTCACCGCCTCATCCTCGTCGGTCGGCACCTGTTCGCCGTCCTTCCACTCGGACTTCTTCATGATGATAGGCAGCGTGATGTGATCGGAATACTTGCGGATGATGGTCTTCAGTTTCCAGTCGTTGAGGAACTCGTCTTCACCATCACGCAGATGCAGGATGATATCGGTGCCTCGTGTCGCCCTGTCAGTGGCAGACAGCGTGTAGTCGCCCTCACCTGACGATTCCCACTGCACAGCTTCACTGCTGCCAGCGCGACGGGTGACCAGCGTCACCTTGTCGGCAATGATGAAAGAGGAATAAAACCCAACGCCGAACTGACCGATCAGGTTCGCATCCTTGACCTGGTCACCGCTCAAGGCATTGAAAAATTCGCGGGTACCGGATTTAGCGATGGTACCGATATTGTCGATCACTTCCTGACGGCTCATACCGATCCCGTTATCCGAAATGGTCACGGTACGTGCAGCCTTGTCGAAGCTGACACGAATCTTCAACTCGCTGTCGCCTTCATACAGACTGTTATTGGCCAACGCCTCAAAACGCAACTTGTCTGCGGCATCCGAAGCATTCGAGATCAACTCGCGCAGGACTATTTCCTTGTTGCTATAAAGCGAGTGAATCATCAGGTGCAGCAATTGCTTCACCTCAGCCTGGAAGCCAAGCGTTTCTTTATTCATGGTTTTTTCTGTCATTATTGGTTCTCCTGGTTTCAAAACAATCTACCTGAAACCATATGAGGGCTGAATCCCGGATTTTCAAGCAAGCCCCCGTATTTACATTTCAGTTACAGAATATTTACAACTTACTTACATTGGGTATAATCGTGCACAGAAAGTGTGCGAAAAATGCTTTTCGCATTTTCACAACTCCAAACTGGTGCGGCTCATGAGAATGCAGAAGCAACAACCCAGGATTGCACCTCAACACGAAGTGCAGTCCCTCATCAACCTGCTGAATGCAGGGCAGCTTGGGCATGCGGAAAACGTCGCCAAGCATCTGATTCAGCAATATCCACAGATGTTCATTCTTTACAATGTACTGGGTGTAGCATTGGAGAACCAGGCCAAGTTCGCCGAGGCGGAGACCGTTTACCGCAAGGCCATCAGCCTGGATAACAAAATCGCGGAAATCCATTTCAATCTGGGCGTCGTGCTCGGCCACCTGGGCAAGATCGAGGAATCCATCCAGAGTTATCGCAAGGCCGTTAGCCTCAGGCCCAACCTGACACCCGCCTATTTCAACCTTGGTATTGCCCTGCAAAGCCTTAACCGCCTGGACGAAGCGCTAACCGCCTATCGCAAAGCCGTTGCCCTTGAACCCGGTTTTTATGAGGCGCTCGGTAATCTGGGCGCCATCCTGCAAACACAAGGCAAACTGGATGAAGCCATCCGCTGCTATCGCAAGGCGCTTGCCATCCATGCCGACGCCCAGGGCTATTTCAACCTGGGTACGGCCCTGCGCAACCAGGGGCTGCTGGAGGATGCCATCAACAGCTTCGGACAGGCTTTGGCCATCGATCCCAACTCAGCCACCGTTCATAGTAATCTGGGAGAATCGCTCTGGTATCACGGCAAGCTGAACGAGGCCGTCGCGCATTTCAATCGCGCGCTGGAGATCGATCCGGACAATGCCAGCGCCAATTACAATCTGGCGGTATTTCTCTATGACAACGGCGAACTGGAGCGCGCGATTCCCCACTTCGAGAGATCACAGTTCGATGACTGGCGTGAACGCGCGCTGTATTGCCTGTACAAGACCGAGCGCTACGATGAATTCCGTGAAAAACTGCAAGACGCAATAAACGCCAACAGCAGCTCTCCGCTACTGGCCACACTCTCCACGCATTACGCGATCAACTTCAATCAGCCGGATGAATACAATTTCTGCAAGAATCCACTGGACTTCGTCTACCACGGCAGCATCAATGAGTTGGCCGAGCCTCACAGTCCATTGCTGAAAGAACTGCTCCACGACATCAACCAAGCTGAGATCTCCGCACGACAGCAGAGCCGTTTGCACAATGGCATACAGTCATCCGGCAACCTGTTCAAGCGCAAGGAGGCTTCGTTCAGAAAACTGGCGGAGCTGATTGCGCAAACCGTACGAAACTACTACCAGAAATACAAGGATGAGGATTGCGCCTTCATCCGTGAATTCCCCAAGGATATCGAATTCAACAGCTCCTGGTATGTCAGGATGCGTCAGGGCGGCCATCTGGGCTCACATATCCACGAAGAAGGCTGGATCAGCGGCGCCGTCTATCTGGCAATCCCGAAGAGGCTGGCAAGTGAAGCCGAAGGCTGCATCGAACTCAGTACACATGGCGACAACTATCCGCAAAAGCATCAGGATTTTCCTAGCGTGCTGGTCGCACCCAAGGTCGGTGACGTCTGCTTCTTCCCGTCATCCGTATTCCATCGCACGATTCCCTTCAGCGCCGACGAGGAAAGAATCTGCGTGGCTTTTGACGTCAAACCGGCCAACGCCAAAACCCCGCGTTTCTCCAGCATGGGATAGCCAAGATATTTCACCTTAACGACCCGGATATGGGTGGAATCCTGTATGAATGCAAGACTGACTGGCCGGAGCAAGTCAGCTTGCATCAATCGGACATTAGCGGATCCCTACGGCAGCGCATGCGTCCCTGCCAAAGTACAAACAGCCTATTGAAATACAATGAATACAGGCTCATGATGAATCCCTGTATTCATTGACCATGTCGAGGATTATCATGAAATCTCTGTCTCGTATGCTGCCGCTACTGGTCACGATCCTGGTGTTTTCTTCAGGCCTCGCAGCCGAAGAAGACCCTGATACCTACATGCAGGAGCCCTGTAGCGAAGAGGAAAACCGCCTGCCGGAAGAGGTCTACAGCCCTGAATCCGCCGAAGTGATTTTTGTATCCGGAGGCATCGGATATTGCGAATCGCAAGCCATGCAGAGCGCCAGCAAGGAATACCCGCTCGAACTGGTGTTCGTCCAAAAAACCGCCAGCGGTGAAAACTATCTCGCCAATATCCCGCTACAAATTACAGACACGAAAGGCAATCTCGTCCTTGATACCGTGACAAAAGGCCCCTACCTGCTAGCCAGGATGCCTGCCGGGAGATATACCATCGCTGCAAACCACAATGGTGAGATCAAAACCCAGCGAGTGACGTTAGCAAAAAAACATCAGCGACTGGTGTTTGCCTGGGTGAGAGACTACTGAGCAGCCAAGGCCTGTTGCGAAGCCGGTCCTGCAACAGAAAATAATTCAGGATTTACGAAGATGGTTCAGTACAAGCGCCGCGGCTGCCATGCCGAAAGGTGCCGTAACACAGACAGATGACCCATAACCGGCGCAATTGAGCCCGGACAGTGCACTGTCCGCATCGCAGTTTTCGCTATGCGGTTTGTGTACCTGCTCATCCGAATAGATACAGGGAATACCGAAGCGGGCCTTGTCACCCTTGGGGAAACCATGGTCACGGCGCAGCTGGTTACGGACTTTTGCCAACAGCCGGTCACCTGTGGTTTTTGCCAGATCAGCGGCTTGCATACGCGCCGGATCCAGCCTGCCACCGGCGCCACCAGTCATGACCAGCGGCTGTTTGTGTAGTCGGCAATAGGCCGCTATCGCGACCTTGGCCTTGGCATCATCAATTGCATCCAGTACTACATCGTAGCCATTCGCCAGCAGCGTTACGGCGTTTTCCGGCGTGATGAAATCCTCTATCTCAAAAACCTCACACTGCGGATTGATGCTACGGATGCGCTCTGCCATGGCGGTGACCTTGGCCTTGCCGAACGCACCATCGACGGCATGCAACTGCCGGTTGACGTTGGATTCGGCGATGTTGTCCAGGTCGATCAGCGTGATGCGGCCCACTGCGTTGCGCGCCAGGGCTTCCGCCGCCCAGGAACCGACACCGCCGATACCGATGACACAGACATGCGCCTGACCGAATCTGGCCAAGGCATCATCCCCATAGAGACGCCGCACGCCCGCGAATCGGCGCTGAAAATCCACATCGTTCAACGCTCAGGTTTCCAGCACGACAAAGGCAGCGGCCAGGTTTTTCTCATCGCTGACGGAAAGATGCATGAAGCGGATACCCTTCTCATCCAGCAGTGTCTGCAATTCGCCTGCAATATCCAGCACCGGCTTACCCAGGTCATCATGCGTCACGCCGATATTCTGGAAAGTCGCGGGTCCTCGCAAGCCAGTACCCAAGGCTTTGGCAAAAGCCTCCTTGGCAGCGAACCGCTTGGCAAGAAAACGCGAAGGCGTATTCGACTGCATATAGGACTGCCATTCCATCTCATTCAGGATGCGCTCGGCAAACGCATTGCCAAAACGCGCCAGCGAATCCTCGATACGCGAGACTTCGACGATATCGGTGCCTATGCCGAATATCATTTTGCTGCAGCCACCATCAGGGACTTCATTTCACGGATCGCATATTCCCAGCCGACGAACAGTGCGTGCGCAACAATGGCATGACCGATATTGAGTTCTTCCATGCCCGGGATCGCTGCGATGTCATGGACGTTATGGATGTTGAGGCCGTGACCTGCGTTGACGATCAGTCCCAGTTCCTGCGCATGCTTTGCTGCCTGCCGGATACGCTCCAGTTCATGCAACTGCACCGAGCCGCTCGTATCGGCAAAATGCCCTGTATGGATTTCAATCACCGGCGCGCCTGCCTGACTGGCAGCTTCGATCTGCTCGATATCCGGCGCAATAAAAAGCGACACACGGATGCCGGCATCACCCAGTCGGTCACAAATTTCCGCAATCCGATCCTGATTGCTCACCACATCCAGCCCACCTTCCGTCGTGCGCTCCTCGCGCTTCTCCGGAACCAGGCAGACATCCTGCGGGCGCACCTTGAGTGCGATATCGACCATCTCGTCGGTGGCCGCCATCTCCAGGTTCATCTTGGTTTGCAGTAGCGGACGCAAAGCGTAAACATCGGCATCCTGAATGTGACGCCGGTCTTCCCGCAGATGGATAGTGATACTGTCCGCACCGGCCTCTTCCGCACGCAGGGCCGCCTGTACCACACTCGGGTACTGGGTGCCGCGTGCCTGTCGCAATGTCGCCACATGGTCGATATTAACGCCGAGTTTAATCATAGTTCCTGTAAATCTATCAATAATTGCCGCGTATGCAGCGGTTTGTCGCCGAGGTAATGACCGAGCAGCATGCGCATCAGCTGTTTGCTCTGCTGCTGGGTCTGCGCTTCGCCGTACTCATCGCGGCCCATATCCAGCAAGGTCTTGCCGGATAATTGTACTCCGTTTTTCTGCCGGGTCTCGCTCTGCAAACTGCAGGCGCCGCGTTCCGGAATATACAAATAGGAACGCTCAGGCATGACAGGCGCACCGTCTTCATCATGCTCCAAGGGCACGGCATAGCCCATCTCCTGCAGCATCTTCAGCTCGAACCTGCGCAGTGTGATCGCCGTATCCTGACTTTTGGCCTGAACTCCGGAAAGCGCACGCAAGGTCTGCGCGTAGTAATCAAACAGTGCTTCGTGCGCATCTTCACGCGGCAACAAGCGCAACAGCAGTTCGTTCATGTAGAAGCCGCACATCAGGGCCTGCCCCTGCAGCAGCAATAACCCCTCGCCCCATTCCAGGCTATGCAGGTTACGTAGTTCGTTCTTGCCCGACCAGGCAGCGAGCAACGGCTGAAAGGATTGCAGCATGCCGCGCATGGCTGATCTTGGCCGCCTGGCGCCCTTGGCAACCGCCGCCACACGACCGAAATCGCGCGAGAACAGTTCTACCACCAGACTAGTTTCCTTGAATGGATAGGTGTGCAGCACGAAGACCGGCTGGTTATCCTGGCGATTGATGCTGGTAACGGCCATAACTAATCAGAAAAAGCGATGGGTTCCCGGATGGGAGCTGCGACGGATTGCGGTAGGGGAACGTCAATAACCCAAGCTTTTGAGGGCGCGTTCATCATCAGCCCAACCGCCCTTGACCTTGACCCAGACTTCCAGCCAGATCTTGCCACCGAACAGCTTTTCCATATCCTGTCTGGCTTCGGTCGAAATCTGCTTGAGCTTTTCGCCACCCTTGCCGATCAACATCGGCTTCTGGCTGGGTTTGTCGACGATGATCGCCGCGTGTATGCGCCGCAGCTTGCCCTCCTGCTCAAACTTCTCGATCTCAACGGCGACTGCGTAAGGGATTTCATCACCGAGAAAACGGAATACCTTTTCCCGCAACATCTCTGCAGCCAGGAAACGCTCATTCTTGTCCGTCAGCTCGTCCTCACCATAAATCGCCGGCTGCACCGGCAGATAGGATCGAATGGCGGCCATCAATTCATCCAGATACAGGTTCTTCTTGGCACTGACTGGCACAATGGCGGCAAAGGGAAATTCAAGGTCGAAATCCTGAATCAACGGCAGCAGGTTGCCCTTGTCACCCATCAGATCAGCCTTGTTGACCACAAGGATCACCGGCCTGTCCTTGGGCAGCAACTTGAGCACAAGGCGGTCAGCCTCCCCCAGGTGCATGGGCTCGATGACGAACAATACGACATCGACTTCCGTCAGCACCTGTGTCACGGTTTTGTTGAGTGACTTGTTGAGCGCGTTGATATGTTTTTGCTGAAAGCCCGGCGTATCGACGAAGAGATACTGGGTATCTTCGGTGGTATGTATTCCCAGCAGACGATGTCGCGTCGTTTGCGCCTTGCGTGACGTGATGCTGAGCTTGAGGCCGAGAATGTGATTGAGCAGCGTGGATTTTCCGACATTCGGACGGCCGACGATGGCTACCGTGCCGCAACGAAAATCTTCTGAGGTGCTGCCCGGCTCAGATTCTTGCTCTATTTTTTGCTCAATTTTTTTCTTGGACATGCATGACCTTCTTGTATGCGAGTTCCGCTGCCTGTTGCTCGGCAGCGCGGCGGCTTGTGCCTTCGCCGGATGTAGTGATATTCAGCTTGCCGACATGGCATTCGACACGGAAAGTCTGGCAGTGCGCCTCACCTTCGGTCGACAGGACTTTGTATTCAGGCAATTCCATCTTGCGCCCCTGCAGATACTCCTGCAACAGGGATTTCGGATCCTTGCCTATGGCTTTGGGATCGAGTTTTTCGAGCAGCGGGGTAAACAGGCGAATCACCATCTGTTCTGCTGCTTCAAAGCCACCGTCCAGATAAGCAGCGCCGATAATAGCCTCAAGTGCATCGGCCAGGACGGAAGGCCGACGCCAGCCACCGCTTTTGAGCTCACCCTCACCCAAACGCAGATGATCCCCAAGATTGAGGCCAAGTGCCACCTCGCCGAGTGTTGGTTCCTTGACCAATTGTGCACGCATGCGACTGAGATCGCCCTCGCTCAAATCCCGGAAGCGCAGATAAAGTTGATGGGCGATAATGAAATTCAGCACGCCATCACCCAGGAACTCCAGACGCTCATTGTTCAGACTGCCATGACTTCTGTGTGTCAATGCCTGTTGCAACAAGGACTGCTGTTTGAATTGATATCCGATCAGCCGTTCTAATCCGTGCATTTGCATCAAATTGCATTCACTCGCAACTGACTATTCATCGGTAGCGGCGTAAAAATCCAGCAAGGCGCTGACATTACCCATCAGCGGTACTACCACCTGATATTCAGCAATCACCACCGGGCCCAGGTCAGACTGCGTAATAATCAATTCCTTGGCCGTGATACTATCGATATCATCAATCGCAGCGGTCTTGTTGAAGGACTCATAAATGTCCTTGTTGGTCATTTCCCTGAATTCAGGCTGAGTGGCGATATTGTTCAACGCCTTCTTTACCGACATGAACTCCAGATACGCAGGCACCATTTTCATGCCGATGACAGCCACAAAAACAATGCCCGCTATCATTAACACCAGACCGATGAACGTCATTCCACGCTGTTTTTGCATAATTCCCCCTTAATGAATAGTGCTGCCGATACGGCCAAAATCATCGAAATTCCACCAGATCATGAATGCCTTGCCAACAAGGTTATCATCCGGCACAAACCCCCAGGAACGACTGTCCTTGCTGTTATCACGATTATCACCCATGGCAAAATAATGTCCAGCCGGGACTTCAGTCTCGCCATCGATGCTGATGCTATCTTCATCAATCAGCACGGCATGGCTGACTTCATCCAGACGCTCAGTATAGAGCTTGGTTTTGGCCATACTCAGTCCGGAAGCTACGTACTGGTAATCTCCCACCAGTTCCATGTCGACCGGCTCACCATTCACAAAAAGCTGTTTGCTGCGATAAGCAATCCTGTCGCCCGGAACACCCACTATGCGCTTGATGTAATCGATGGAGGGATCGGGCGGAAAGTGAAACACGACGACATCGCCACGCTCGGGCTTGTTGAGCTCTACAAAGGTATTGTTGAGAATGGGCACGCGCAATCCGTAGGTAAATTTATTCACCAGGATGAAATCACCTGCCAACAGGGTCGGCATCATGGAACCAGAGGGAATCTTGAAAGGTTCTACGATGAAAGAGCGTATCAGGAAAACCGCCAGAATCACCGGAAAAAAACTCTTGGAATACTCGACGATGACAGGCTCCGCGCTGTCGGCCGCCCGTTTCTTGCGCCAAAACAGACTGTCCAGCAGCCAGATCAGCCCCGTGACCGCCAATATCACCAACATGAACAATGCAAACATTTTTAGCCCTGTCTATTATTAATCTATTTATCTTCGACCTGCAAAATCGCAAGGAAGGCTTCCTGCGGTATTTCCACATTACCGACCTGTTTCATGCGCTTCTTGCCTTCCTTCTGTTTCTCCAGCAGTTTCTTCTTGCGCGTGATATCGCCGCCATAGCATTTGGCCAACACGTTCTTGCGCATCGCCTTCACCGTTTCGCGCGAAATGATGTTGGCGCCAATGGCCGCCTGCACGGCGACATCGAACATCTGGCGCGGGATCAGCTCGCGCATCTTGGCGCATAACTGGCGGCCACGATAAACGCTGTTGGCACGGTGCACAATCAGCGACAAGGCATCGACCCGCTCGCCGTTGACCATGATATCCAGCTTCACCAAATCGGCGGCGCGAAATTCGAGGAACTCATAATCCATGGAAGCGTAACCGCGCGAAACGGACTTCAGTTTATCAAAGAAATCGAGTACCACTTCGTTCAACGGCAGTTCGTAAGTCAGCATGACCTGGCGGCCCATGTACTGCATGTTGCGCTGTATGCCGCGCTTGCCGGTACACAAGGTCATCACCGGGCCGACGTAATCCTGCGGCATCAGCAAATTCACCTTGATGATGGGTTCGCGAATCTCCTCGATACGCGAAGGCTCAGGCAGACGCGACGGGTTCTCGATCTGGACCACTTCACCGGATTTGAGCAGCAGCTCGTATACCACGGTCGGTGCCGTGGTAATCAGATCCATATCGTATTCGCGTTCGAGCCGCTCCTGCACGATTTCCATGTGCAAAAGGCCGAGGAAACCACAGCGGAAACCGAAACCCAGCGCAGTCGAGTTTTCCGGCTCGAATTGCAGGGAGGCGTCATTCAGACGTAGCTTTTCGAGCGCGGTACGCAATGCTTCAAACTGGTTGGACTCCACCGGATAGAGCCCGGCAAACACCTGCGGCTGCACTTCCTTGAAGCCCGGCAAGGGTTCGGCTGCCTGACGACCATCCAGCGTCACGGTATCACCCACCTTGGCGGCAGTCAGCTCCTTGATACCGGCGATAACAAAACCGACCTCGCCAGCAGAAAGTGAATCACGCGACAGGGCCTTGGGAGTAAATACCCCGACCTGCTCACAAAGATGCACCGCCCTGGTTGCCATCATGCGAATCTTGTCCTTGGGACGCAGCACGCCGTCGACGACGCGCACCAGCATGATGACACCGACATAGTTGTCAAACCAGGAATCGATGATCAGCGCTTTCAGCGGTGCTTCCGGATCGCCCTTGGGCGGCGGGATCTTGGCAACGACTGCTTCCAGCACATCCTCCACGCCTTCGCCGGTCTTCGCCGAGCAACGCACGGCATCCCTGGCGTCGATGCCGATGACATCCTCGATTTCCTGGATGACCCGATCAGGGTCGGCCGAAGGCAGGTCGATCTTGTTCAGCACGGCGGCAACCTCGACCCCGAGATCAATCGCCGTATAACAGTTGGCCACGCTCTGCGCTTCTACGCCCTGAGAAGCGTCCACGACCAGCAGCGCGCCCTCGCAGGCAGAAAGAGAACGACTGACTTCATAGGAGAAGTCGACGTGCCCCGGTGTGTCGATCAGGTTCAACTGATACAGCTGACCGTCACGCGCCTTGTACTGTAGCGAAGCCGTTTGTGCCTTGATGGTAATACCGCGTTCGCGCTCAAGATCCATGGAATCCAGCACCTGCGCTTCCATTTCACGGTCAGACAAGCCGCCGCACATCTGGATGATGCGGTCAGCCAGCGTAGACTTGCCATGGTCGATATGGGCGATGATGGAAAAATTGCGGATGTTTTTCATAAAGTGCTGACGCTAAGGATACCGATATAAAACCAACAAGAAGGGCGCCTGAGCGCCCTTCTTGTCAATTGGCCATTTGAATGCCCTGATTTTACAGCATTCGCATCACTAACGCACCATGCATGCTACTTCGCAGCCCCTATCTTGACTGGCACATAGAGCGTATTTCCGTCACGCAGAACCAGCAGGGCAACCGTCTTGCCTGCAGGGATTGCAGCCAGTTGCTGATCAAACTGTTCCAGACTCTGCACCTCGCTATTGTTCAGACCAAGGATGACATCGCCACGACGGATACCGGCCTGCGCGGCAGGCGCCTGCGATTCGACTACCAGCAAGCCGTTGCTGCCGTTGATCTTCTTCTTTTGCTGCGGTGTCAGGTCGCGCAATATCAGGCCGAGACGGTTGGCTTCGGTCTTGGCTGGGGCCTTTGAGCTCACCACGACTTCATCCTTCTCGGTGGGCATTTCACCCAGCGTAATGCTCAGATTGCGGGTATTGCCCTTGCGCAGGATTTCCACCGGCACCTGCTTGCCCGGTTTGGTTGCACCAACGACCCGGGGCAAGTCGGAAGAAGTCTCGATCGGCTTGTTGTCGAACTTGAGAATCACATCACCGGGCTCAAGACCGCCTTTCTCGGCAGGACTGCCCTTCTCCACATTGGAAACCAGCGCACCGTTGGTACTTTTCATGCCAAACGATTCTGCCAGCTCCTTGCTGATTTCCTGGATGCCGATACCGAGCCAGCCACGCGAGACTTTGCCGCTCGCTCGCAATTGATCCGAAATTTCCATGGCAACGTCGATAGGAATCGCGAAGGACAGACCCATGTAACCGCCGGTGCGGCTGTAGATCTGGGAATTGATGCCGACCACTTCACCCTTGAGATTGAACAGCGGGCCACCCGAGTTTCCCGGATTGATCGCCACGTCGGTCTGAATGAAAGGCACGAAGTTCTCCTGCGGCAACGCACGCCCCTTGGCGCTGACAACACCTGCCGTCAGCGTGCTTTCCAGCCCGAATGGCGAACCGATCGCCACCACCCATTCGCCGACCTTGAGTTGCTCCGGATTGCCTATGGTGACCTTGGGCAGGCCGCTGGCTTCGATCTTGAGCAGCGCTACATCCGTGCGCGCATCGGCGCCAATGATCTTGGCGGAAAATTCACGCTTGTCATTGAGCTTGACCACCACCTCGGAAGCATCGCGGATGACGTGCGCATTGGTCATGATGTAGCCGTCGCTGCTGATAATGAAACCGGAGCCCAGTGACTGCGACTTGTATTCCTGCTGCGGGCCACCGCCCCCTCCCGGCACGCCGGGCATGGGAATACCAAAGCGGCGGAACAATTCGGCCAGCGCCTCGTCATTCGGCATGCCGGCAAAAGGCGAGCCATTGCCCTGCACCACCTGCGTAATACTGATATTGACGACAGCCGGACCCTGCTTTTCGGCCAGCTGTGTGAAATCCGGAAGCTGATAGGCCTGGGCGTTACCGGCAACGGCCAGATTACCCATCATGGCCAGGCACAGTGCAGAAATCGCAATCACTTTTTTGATCATCTATTCACCTCGTTCACACTTTAAATTCACTACAGTTTGATTATCTGTCCGCAGAATGACCGGTTGATGGCTGGGATTCCAGCTTTGTCCTGCCGCATGGCCCTTCAGCCAGAGCAGGCTGAGCACGAGGCCGACAGCGGCACCGATGACGGCATAAGTATCCTTCTGAATTGCACTCGCGCCGGCAGGCAGAAAAGCCATGGCGAGCAAGGCACCCGTCAGCAGAGCCAGCAAGGGCATGCCATAAATCTTCATGGAGCCCTTGAGCAAGGCCTGCTCATCGACACCGACAATGACCGTATCACCGACTTTGGCGCCTATGTTGTTGCTAGCAATAAACTCGCTCTTGTGGTTGAACAACTTGCCCCAAAGCGAAATACCGCACCCCCTGGATTTTCCGCAAAGACCGCAAGGCTTCTTGCGTACGATCTCCAGCATGGCGTCATCACCGCTGACGCTAACGACAATTGCGTGTTCTTCTATCATTGGGAAAATTCTGTTACTTGAAATGAACCGAATTGGCAATCTGAGCTACGGTTGCCTGTGGTACTTCGCCGACCACGACAATCTGGTGGCCGTGATTGACATTGGCATAAAAGTTGGTTGGCCCGACAGTGGTCTGCCCGACCTTGGGTCTTGCGCCCTTGACCAGCGGCTCAATGAACAAGGATACCGAAGACAGCCCATCCGAGAATATCAGTTGATTCACTGCCGTCTTTTTGCCCGGCACCATGCGCTTGATATGGTCGATCTGCCTGTATCCGGGAGGCAGCTGTTCCAGATTCCAGTCCTGAGGACTCTCTGCCAAGCCGGCAGGCACTTCCTCCTCCATGACATACGGCTTGCCAGGATCGACATGGGGTTTGAACCACTCCATGTCGCTCATATTAAGCAAATTGAGCTGATTGAACGCAATCTGCTCAATCACCTCACTCTGCTGGTTCAAGGTTGTCGCCTTCAGCAAGAGGCCAAACTCCTTGTCCGTCAGTAGCCTGTAGCCATAGCGGTAATCATCACGCGGTTCAAGCAGCACAATGACACCCTCTCTGCCAGCTACGCGCTCCTGTCCGGTGACCTTCGCCTTGTAGCTGGCCTTGACCAGCTCCAGATTGACTGGCAGCAAAGCCGGGAAAAGATTCTTGCCGCGACGCTTCTCGATCACGACCTTCTCATTGCGCGGACTGAAGATGACGATATCACTGCCCTGACTCAGCAATTCCTGCGGCAAACCATCCAGCATGACAATGCGGGAATACTCGCCCTGTCCGGCGTTCATATGGGTGATTTCGATCGAGCGACTGTTCGTGCCCGACTGATACATGAAAATACCCTTATAACTCAGATCCCTTGCTGCATGGGCAGCCTTGTCCAGCAACATCCAAGGATCCTGCTGCGTTGTATCATCAGCCAGGGCCAAAGAAAAATGGCCTGCCAACAGGCAAGCCAGTAACCACTTTACGATCACTTCGCGCGCTCCGTATAGGCGGCGGATTGTATGTAATAGGCGGCACTGCTGGGCACCACAGATTGATGTGCCTGCAGATATTCGGCCGGCAGACTCTGTGCAATCTCCATCGGCAGGATATCTTCGGCCTGCTGTGGCTGCTGCTGCAGCACGATCATGCCGACGAACATCACTGCCGCCACCGAGGCGGCAACCGACCACAGCCGGGAAGATTTCACGGGCTCCAGTGCCGGTTTTGCATTTCTGGGCGCAAGCACTGCGGGCTCTGCATCAATCTGCTGCATGATGCGTTTGCGCAGATCTTGTTTGAAAGTCGGACTTCCACGCATGGCATCGCCTATCAGATGATAGGTCATCCAACATTCGCGACTTTCGCCTTCAGCCTTGAGCGCCGTATAAAGGTATTCCGCCTCTTGCAGCGAAATCTCATCATCTATCAGCGCTGAAATCTGGTCTTTCATGTAGTTCTCCTGCTAAATTAAGCGCCGGCTTACCAGCGTTTATCCTGTGGGGTATCGAGCAATGGACGCAACTTTTGCGCAATCGTCTCGCGTGCCCTGAAAATACGGGAACGCACGGTGCCAATCGGGCAATCCATCAGTGTCGCAATCTCTTCGTAACTCAAGCCTTCGATTTCACGCAAGGTAATCGCAGTGCGCAATTCTTCAGGCAGGCCCTCCACCGTGTCATTGACCGTCTGTGCAATTTCCTTGGTCATCAGCTCGGTCTCCGGTGTTTCCATCGTACGCAGTTCACCTGCGTCCTCGAAGTTTTCAGCATCTTCGATTTCGATATCGTTGCTGATCTGAGGTCTGCGTCCCATGGAAACCAGGTAATTCTTGGCAGTGTTGATACCAATTCTATACAGCCAGGTATAAAAGGCACTGTCACCGCGGAAATTGGGCAAGGCGCGATAAGCCTTGATGAAAGACTCCTGCACCACATCCTCGATTTCCGCCTGATCACGAATCAATCTGGAAAGCAGGCGGCCCAGCTTGCGCTGGTATTTATCCACCAACATACCGAAGGCCTGCTTGTCGCCGCGCTGTGCGCGCTCAACCAGTTCCTGATCGATTTCACGGTTGCCAGCTGTGGGGTTGGAACCCATAGAGGCTTTGCTCCTTGTTAGCACTTTTTCAACTGTCGGAGTATACCCTTGCATCGTTGTATCAACGAAACTCAGCTGTGAAAATTCTTGCAGTTTCTTCGTGTTCAACATTCATTTTCTCCCAGGCTCAAGACAAATCAATTGCTAGCTTGTCACTAGAGACAGCGCTAAACTCGCATTAGTTCATCCTAACGACCTGTCAGAGATATACGAATCCATGCGCGAATACGACGTACTCATCATAGGCAGCGGACTTGCCGGCTTGACCCTCGCACTCAAGGTGGCTACCGATAAAAAAGTCTGCCTGGTCAGCAAACGCGGCATCAACGACAGCTCAAGCAACTGGGCGCAAGGCGGCATAGCGGCAGTGCTGGCCAGCGATGATTCCATCGAAGCGCACATTCAGGACACCTTGACCGCAGGAGCAGGCCTCTGCGATGCCGAGGTGACCCGCCTGGTTGCCGAGCATGGACGGGAGACCGTTGAATGGTTGATTGCCGAAGGCGTACCTTTCACCCGTGAAGAGGATGATAGCGGCTTCCATCTGACACGCGAAGGCGGCCACAGCCACCGGCGCATCATCCACGCTGCCGATGCCACCGGCCATGCGGTACAGAAAACCCTGGCGGAGAAGGTCAAGGAACATCCGAACATCGACCTGATGGAGGACCATATCGCCGTCGACCTCATCACCGCAAGAAAAGTCGGCATCGAAGGCGGCAAATGTCTGGGCGCCTATGTGCTCGACAACACTAGCGGTAAAGTGCTGACCATAGGCGCGCAGCATACCGTGCTTGCCACCGGCGGCACCGGCAAGGTCTATCTGTATACCACCAATCCCGACGTTGCCACCGGCGACGGCATTGCCATGGCTTGGCGTGCGGGTTGTCGTGTCGCCAATATGGAATTCATCCAGTTCCACCCGACCTGCCTCTACCACCCACTGGCAAAATCCTTTTTGATTACCGAAGCTGTACGCGGCGAAGGCGGCCTGCTCAAGCTGCCGGACGGCACACGCTTCATGCAGGAACACGATGAGCGCGCAGAGCTGGCACCACGCGACATCGTCGCCCGCGCCATCGACTTCGAGATGAAAAAGCGCGGTATCGATTGTGTCTATCTGGACATTTCGCACCAGCCGGCGGATTTCGTGCTGTCGCACTTCCCTACCATCTACCGGCGCTGCATGGAGCTCGGCATCGACATCACCAAGGAACCGATTCCCGTGGTGCCAGCAGCTCATTACAGCTGCGGCGGCATCATGACCGATCATATCGGGCGTACCGACCTGCCCGGCCTCTATGCCATCGGCGAGACCGCCTGCACCGGCCTGCACGGCGCCAATCGCCTGGCCAGCAACTCACTGCTCGAATGTCTGGTTTTTGGCCAAGCGGCAGCCGAGGACATCCTGGCGCAGCCCCCGAAAACGATACCGGAACTACCCTACTGGGATGAAAGCCGGGTGACGGATGCAGATGAGGAAATCATCATCACGCACAACTGGAACGAACTGCGCCGTTTCATGTGGAATTATGTCGGCATCGTCCGCACCAACAAACGCCTCGCACGTGCCCTGCACCGCATTCACATGCTGCGCGACGAAGTACACGAGTTCTACAGCAACTTCCGCATCAGCAACGATCTGATTGAATTGAGAAATCTGCTGCAGGTCGCCGAGCTGATCGTGAAAAGCGCGATGGAGCGCCATGAAAGCCGCGGCCTGCACTACAGCAAGGACTATCCGGACATGCTACCGGATGCTGTGCCGACCGTGCTGGAGCCATCAAACTATTACAGCCTGCTCGACCGTCATCACGGCCATCACCATCACTGAAGCTGATACGCTGACATCTTGTCAGCACAAGCGCGTAGCGGGATCCTGCCGGTAAAAGCTGGCAAGCTGGTCATAAACCTCAGGATATTGCTGCAGCAACACTTTCGGCGTTTCGAAAAACACCTCACTTAACACAGCAAAGAATTCGGCAGGATTCTCCGCCGCATAGGGGTCAATCCCAGTTTCTGTACCTGCTTGCACACTGCCGCATAAATCTTCATATGCCCGGCTGAATGCCTGTGCCCAGGCTGCAGAAGACATGCCACGATGCAATGGCGGATAGCCATCCGCCTGACCGTTCAACATATCCAGCTTGTGCGCGAACTCGTGTATCACCACATTGACGCCATCGAGATTGCCGGAACGCTGCGCATCCGCGGCAGAGAGGATCACCGGGCCGCGCTCCCAGGACTCCCCTATCATGATGTCGCGCGTGACGTGCACCACACCGGCTTCATCCATGTAGCGATGCTCCGGCACGAACTCATTCGGATAGACGATCACCGAGACCCAACCGGCATAATAATCCAGCCCCAGATTCAGTATCGGCAGGCAGGCCTGTGCCGCTATCTTCAGCCGGACATCCTGCTGCAGATAATGTCCGGCAGCGGCCGTCACGTCCTTGAGGTATAGAAACAGGGTCGCCAGTTTGCGCAGGCGTCCCAGTTCATCCGGCGACAGGCCATTCATCAGCGGCAGGGCTGCGATAGTGGATTCCCAGGCATCCGTCGGCAAGGCATGGCATCGCAGAATTCGATTGTGGCGCCACTCCGTGAAAGCCTGCCAGATCATCCGGTTTCCTTGGTTACCTGCTCAGTTGATTTAATACGAAAGCCGATGACTCAGTCGTCAAACACACCGAGTATCACGCCTTGCTGTCTCAGGTCTTCCAGCATTGCCCGGCCGAATTTCATCATGGCTTCAGGATCCGGATGCCTGATTTCCTCTGTGATCTGCTGCAGTGCCTGACGGCCGGTCAGGTCATGTGCTTGCAACAGGCTGAGCAGGCGGGCAGTCAGCGCATTCAACTCGATAAAGCGCACCTGGTCATCCGCATCCCTGAACACGAGCAGGTTGACTGCCTGCTGCAGGGGCAGTTTAGGTTTGAAGCGTGGCGAAATGACCTGCACCGGATAATCGTAACTCAACAGCGCCATGGCGGTAGCCAGCACAGGCATGCCAGTCAGCAGGTCGCCATGGACATCAATGCGGCTCCAGTCGTTATCCGGTTCTGCCGCCGAAACGGCTAGCTCGATCCATTCGTAATGGGCAAGATTATTCAAATAGCCAGGTAGTTGTGGAATATCCGCAAACTGATGAGCCCGGCCAAGAAAAGCCAGGAACTCTTCAGGAATCTGCCTGAACAGTGGACTGTGCGACTGGTGATGGGCAAAAAAGCCACGTACCAGCTTGTGCCACAGGCGTTTACCCAGCACCTTCTTGCACACCGGGAAACACCCTGCCAATGAAGATTCGAGATTGTTATAGACGATTTCCCGGTAGACCCGCATACGGTTGGCAGCGACCCGTGCCGGCTTCGTGATGTTTTTCGGGTCACGGATGTGGCCGGTGAACTGCAGTTGATACTGCTGGAATGCAGGTAAACCGGTCGGCACAGTCATGTTGCGGCGGCTACCGGCGATACGGCTTGTGTCATATGATTTGGCGCTTTGGCTTTGGCTCTGCTGTTCTTCTGCAAGCGTGCAATCATGTCGACTTCACGCATCAGGTCTTGCAGCGGCGGGATATTCACATCACGTTCCAGCACGGTCGGGAAACTGCCGAAAAGCGCATAAGCTTCCTGCAGTAATGCCCAAACCGGATCAATCACATTCTGGCCGTGCGTGTCGATAATCAGGTCAGGCGCCTGCTGATCATGCCCGGCAACATGGGCATAAACGATGCGTTCACCGGGAATGCCGCGCAGGAATTCGTGCGGGTCGTAATCGAAGTTCACACTGTTGACATAGATATTGTTGATATCGAGATGCAAATCACAGTCCGCCTCCTCCAGCACGGCACGGATGAAGCTGAGTTCATCCATTTCCGATATGGGCGCTGCCACATAGAAGGAGGCATTTTCGACTGCGATGCGGCGTTCAAGAATGTCCTGGGTCTGCCGGATACGTGCCGATACGTAACGGACGGCTTCCTGCGTGAACGGGATAGGCAGCAAGTCATATAAATAACCGCCATCTGAGCAATAACTTAAATGCTCGGTATAGAGTGGAATATGGTGTGTATCAAGAAAGGTTTTGACGCGCTTGAGGAAATCCACATTCAGTGGATCCGGTCCACCCAGGGAAAGCGACAAACCATGACAGACGAGAGGATAGCGCTCGACAAACCATGCAAGTTGCCTGGCTGACTTGCCGCCTGCCGCTATCCAGTTTTCCGGTGCAATTTCAAGAAAATCAATCGAGGCTATCAGGCGTTCGCCATAAGCAGCCTGAATCTGGGGAATAAGCTCGCGCTTAAGCCCCAGACCAGCGCCTCGAATGTTTCCTGACTCAATCATTCAGGAATGATTATTTCTTTTCGGCACCGCACTTGCCGGTGCCGCATTTACCTTCCGCTTCGGTTTTCTTCTCGGATTTCATTTCCGAACCGCACTTGCCAGTGCCGCATTTGCCTTCTGCGCCTTTTTCGCCATGATGTTCAGCCACCATGTAGCCGGAAGCCAAGGGCTTGAGGGCAAACGGGTTTTCAGCGGCCACGACGGAAGTTGCGGCAATTGAGGCAGTAAATGCGCCGCCAACAACCAGCGCCAGTGTGGATTTGGATACTTTCATGTTGAATCTCCTTGATGTAACAGTTAATGACTCCGGAAAATTCCGGATAAACCAACTACAACTACGGCCTGCGTCTGGATGCTGCAATTTCAGACTCAAGTGCCTGGGTCATGCGTAACTTTGCCTGCAGGGGCAACTGCAAATGCTCGTCCTGCTCGGTATCAGAAAGCCATTTATTCATGACTGCCTGTATCGAAGCCAATTGGCGGTTGAAACGTGCGCAGGCGACACAGATCAGCAGATGAAACCTCAAAGACCATCGCTCGCTTCTCGTCAGAGAGCGATCAAGTGACTGTGAAATGAGTTCACTAGCCTGCTTGCAGGTCAACATGGCTCTTCACCTTCTGCTACAAGTAGATTCGTTTCATTCAACTTGGTTTCGCCCAACTTCAATTTGCACACGTTCAAGTTTCCAGCCAATGTAATTCGAGACATTTCCTCAAACCCATGCGTGCTCGATACAACATGACCCAGGCATTGGTCGGGCTGATTTCCAGTTCCTTACAAATTGCCTGGTTATCATCCTCAAAAATATCGCGCATGAGAAAAAGACGGGACAGTTTTTTCGGCAGCCTGTCCATGCAGTTCTGCAATATCACCAGAAACTGTTTCTGTTCCAGTTCATCATCCGGCGCTGCCCAAGCCTGCGGCCTGTCTGCCCAATGCCCGCTTTCATTAAAAAACTCATCGACAACACCTTCATCCGCCACAGTTTGTGACAAATCCTCGCTTGGCTTTTCGCGGCTCTGTTTTCGTATCAAATCGATGATCTTGTGCTTAAGAATACCGGTCAGCCAGGTTCTGGGGGCAGACTTGCCTTCATAGGTCCGACTCTGGATGGCCGCCAGCAGGGTCTCCTGCACCGCATCCTCCGCCAGATGGGCATCCCTCAACCGGGCAAGCGCGAAACGATACAGGTAGTCACCATGCTCATTCAGCCAATCGTGCGGGGTTTGATTGCTCATTTTGTTACAGACTCCAGAACAGGCGAATGATGTAAGCTGCAATGCTTATTTAGAATAAAGGCGCATAAAAAATCAGGCAATCGCCGCTTTCTGCTGAATCAACGCCAGATAAGCCTGGGTATCAGGTGCGCTTCCCGTCCGCTGTGCCTGCCACAGGGTTTCAGCCAGACAATCCATCAGCTCATGCTGCGCCTGATGATGATCCTGCATTCTGAGCTGCAGGGCCTGATATCCGGCCTTGATCCCCGGCGGCTGGTCAATCGCTATCTGTTCCAGTATCGACAGATGCAGGCTCATATGCAGAAAGGGATTGGTCTCCCCCATTTCCGGGAAATAGGCCTGTTCGAGATAGCGTTCCGGCGCATTCAACACGTGATGATACTCCGGATGCATCTGCATGACTTCGAGGGCAATCGCCTCCAGATCACTCAAGGGCTGCTTGCCCAGAAACCTGGCCCAGGCATCGAAGAAGAACTGCCGCACCTGATCGCGGCTCGGGTTGAACAATGCCATCGCCTAGCCTCGCGAAAACAGCCCGAGCACCGCAGAGTATTCCAGCAGTTCACAACCGATCTGATGATCGTGGACGGCCGGCGCAATCTCGCCATTGCCGTAAAAACCGATGATCGGCATGCCGGGGAATTTGGTCGTCAGTAGCGTCAGGTCGCGATCGATACCGCCATAAAAATAAGGGCCGCGTCCCAGACAAGAGAACAGCATGGCAAAATCCGGCCTTGCGGCCAATTTGATCTCCAGATTGATTGCGGTAAGCTGCAAGTCGGCCAGCGCCGCCTCCTTGTCACGGATCGCCCAACTGAGAAACTGCCCGGCTCTCAATTGCTTCGCCAATGTCACAGACAAGTCCTCTTCGTTACCACTGACCAGCGGCGCGATCTGATAATTGCCTTCGCTGATGGCTTCCGCAGAATCCGCGAAAACGGCCATGATGTAATGCATGGGCAGAGACTCGTAGCCTTCCCTGGCCAGATGCAATGAACTCAAGGCCTCCTTGCCATCCAGCTGCTGCAAGTCATGTCCACCCAACTGCGTAACAACTTTTGGCATGTTCAACACCCGCAGGCCATGCGCAGCGGCAACCGCACCCCTGACACCATGCAACGCAGCTTCGCAATGCCCCAGCGCTACGCCTTTGCCATGCTGCCAGACGGAAAACGGGCCCTGCCCGGTCGCATCGCCGGAAACACCGCCGAAACGGATACCCGGCGTGGTCATCCAGGTCGTATTAATGGCATTCGGCGCTGCCAGCGTCAGTAGCAACTGTTTGGCATCCACAGGCGATGGCTGCTCGAATGTCGTGTCACCAGGAAAGATCATGGCCGCAGCGGCCGGTGCATCGAGCACCCAGTCGTCTTCGGTGAACAAACCTGTGGCGGAACATCCGATCACCTGGGTGCAATTGGCTGTCTTGGCCGCAGCCCTTAACGCAGGTGCGGGATCGCGAGCGAATTCCGAAGTCAGAATGAGCAGGACACTGCCAGCCACCTTGACGTTGGCGCGCTCCATGGCCTGCGTCACTGCCTGGCTGGCAAGTTCTGGAGTGGCCTCATGGCCGATGCTCAGTCCTGTCGCCACTGTCATGTCAATTTCCTGCCTGCTCACCGCTCACCATCAGCTCCTTGCCCTTGAATTCACACAAATCATTGATCACGCAGACAGCACATTTGGGTTTTCGCGCCAGACAGACATAGCGCCCATGCAGGATGAGCAGGTGATGCGCATCTCGCATATATTCGCCGGGCACATGTTTCATGAGTTTTTTTTCGACTTCCAGCGGTGTCTTGCCCGGCGCCAGCCCGGTACGATTGCCCAGCCGGAACAGATGTGTGTCGACGGCAATGGTCGGTTGACCGAATGCCGTATTGAGGATGACATTTGCCGTCTTGCGCCCCACTCCCGGCAATTTCTCCAGGGCTTCCCGCGTATCCGGTACTTGCCCATCGTGCCGTGCCAGCAGCATCTCGCACATGGCAATCACGTTCTTCGCCTTGCTACGGTAAAGACCGATGGTCTTGATATAGCGCTCCAGTCCTTCCACTCCCAGTGCGAGGATCGCAGCCGGCGTATTGGCAACCGGGAACAGTTTTGCTGTCGCCAGATTCACGCCCTTGTCGGTGGCTTGTGCAGAGAGGATCACGGCGACCAGCAGCTCGAAGTTCGAATGATGAACCAGTTCGGTCTTCGGTTCTGGAATGGCGACACTCAGTCTGCGAAAAATTTCCCGGCGTATTTCCGCATTCATGATTCGCGTCAGTGGCTGGCGACTGGTGCCAGAGGCAGGTTATCGGACTTCGCTGCAGCTGCTTTGCGCAGTTCCACCCAGTTGCGCACGGCGATCAACAATGCCAGCCCGATGAAAGCGCCGGGCGGCAGAATCGCCAACAGAAAACCGTGATAGTCAGGAATCACCGTGACGATGAACTGCGTGGCATCCGGTCCGAATACCAGATCAATACCGGAAAACAGCGTGCCTCTGCCAACCAGTTCACGCATGCCACCAAGCAGCGTCAGCACCAGTGTCAGTCCGATGCCCATCATGAAACCATCAAGCACCGAGGGTACCGGGCTGTTCTTGGCCGCGAAGGACTCGACGCGCGCCAGCACAATGCAGTTCACCACAATCAGCGGAATAAAGATGCCCAACACCTGATGCAAAGGCAACGCAAAGGCGTTGATGGACAAATCGATCACCGTCACCAGCGCGGCAATCACCAGTATGAAGACCGGTACACGGATCTCGCCAGGAATATACCGCCGAACGGGCGATACTGCACCATTGCTGGCCGCCATGACGAGCGCGGTGGCCAGCCCGAGACTGAGGCCGTTGACCAGCGTGGTCGTTACCGCCAGCGTCGGGCACAACCCCAGCAACTGCACTACACCCGGATTCTGTTTCCACAGTCCGTTTTCTACGATTTCATTGTATGCGCTCATTTGGCGGCTCCTGCTGCAGCGACCGGTTCACTCTCTGTGACCTCGACTGCAAAAAGTGATTCACGATGTATCTCGAAATATTCCAGCACCTTGTGCACTGCCTTGACCACGGCGCGCGGTGTGATGGTCGCGCCTGCCATGTAATCGAACTGGCCGCCGTCCTTCTTGACCTTCCACAGCTCCGCCGCACGGCTGCTGAGCGAATGCCCGTCGAACTGCTTGATCCACGGACTGTGCGTGATATCGATGTAGTCGCCCAAGCCCGGCGTCTCCTTGTGCGCCAGCACGCGCACGCCACTAATCGTACCATCAACACGAATCGCCACCAGCAGCTTGATATCGCCACTGTAACCATCCGGCGCAATCGCCTCCAGAATTACCGCCATCGGTTCACCTGCCAGTCTGGCACGATAAACATGGGATGCAGTACGATTGCCGAGAAGCTCGTCTGGCGGAATCTCGATCATGTCCTCCAGCAAAGGGTTGTCGTGCATATCGTCGGGCACGATCTGACGGAACAGCGTCATGCGTGCTTTCGCCTCACTCTCGGCGATTGGCGTTTTGGTCATCTCATAGACATAAGCCAGCATCGTCGTCCCCACGATCGCAAAAGCGATCATGATCAATGCTGTTTTTACAGCGTGTTTAACGATTTCCCTAGGCATTATTTCTCGTGCCCGAAAACGCGTGGTTGAGTATAGGCATCAATCAACGGCACGCAGATATTGAAGAAAATCACGGCAAAAGCCACCCCGTCCGGATAACCGCCGTAAACGCGAATGATATAGGTCATGAGACCGATACCTGCTGCGAAGATCAGCTTGCCTCTAGGCGTGGTCGGCCCGCTGACCGGGTCGGTGATAATGAAGAATGCACAGAGCATGGTCGCGCCGCTGAACAGGTGAAATGCCGGATCGGCAAAGCGGCTCGCATCGGAGAGATAGAATATGGCCGCGATGACAGCGATAGACGCAAGGAACGCCGTCGGCAGATGCCAGGTAATGATGCGCTGCTGAATCAGGTACAGCCCGCCGAGCAGATAACCAGCGGCGATCAGCTCAATACCCTGCCCGCCCAGGGAGCCGAATATCGACGACTGTGTGATCTCATCCATGCTGTGATTGAGCGTCAGCTGGGTTTTCAGATAATCAAGCGGGGTCGCCGAAGTCACTGCGTCCAGGGCCACGCCGACAGGCAAGGTTCCGGAGAAGATGAACTGCATCTGCTCGACAAAACCCAGCTGCGCTTCAGCCAGTGCCAGCGGTGCCGGCCAACTGGTCATCAGCAGCGGGAACGAGATGAGCAATGCCGCATAAGCCACCATCGCCGGATTGAACGGGTTGTAACCCAAACCACCATACAACTGCTTGGCAAGCACGATGGCAATCGCCGTACCCAGCACGATCAGCCACCATGGCGCCAGCGGTGGCAAGGCCAGGGCAAGCAGCCATGCAGTGACCAGCGCGCTGCCGTCGGTGACAAACATTCTGACCGGGCGTCCGCGCAGTTTCAGCATCAATGCCTCAACACTAAGCGCTGTCACTGAAGCAAGAAGCAATGTGACCAGTATGCCGCCGCCGAACACCCAGACATAAGCCGCGATGCCAGGCACCAGCGCAAGCAGCACCCGCAGCATGATGGAGGTCACGCTGGGTGCATCGGTCAAATAGGGTGAACGATTCATTTCGCTTCTTCAGTCGGTTGTTTTTCTTTTGATAAGGTCTGCATGCTATCCGCCTGCCCAGCATCCGGTGCAGCAGGTGCTTCCTGATGTTCGGCAAACAGTTGCGCCTGCTCTGGTTGGCCTGGTGACTTTGATTGGCTTGCCGGCTCTGGCTGCTGTGCACGTCTGGCCTCGATCTTCGCAATCTCGGCTTCAACCCGCGGAGATACTTCCTCGGTGTTTTTTGCCTCGACTTCGGCTTTCTGCGCCTTGGCCCGCTCGACAGCCGCAGCAATTGCCGCCTTCTTTGCTGCCTCAGCTGCGCTGTCTACGCCGGACTCGGTCTTGGCACCAGCGGCCTTCTGTGCGTGTTTCTGCGCACGTTCCTGCTTCTCTCGCTCGATGCGCATCAGACGGAACTCATTGCGCTCACGCGCGATATCCGCCGCCTCTTTAGCCCTGTCCTGCGCGATGATCTCACTCTTGGCATAACGATAATATTGCACGAGCGGAATATTGCTCGGACAGACATAAGTGCAGCAACCGCATTCAATGCAATCGAATATGTCATACTCGCGCGCCTTCTCCAGATTCTGCGACTTCGAGAACCAGTAGAGCTCCTGAGGCTGCAGGTTCACCGGACAGGCATCTGCACAACGCGTACAACGAATACAAGGTAGAGCCGGTTCCGGCTCGGGGAACATTTCAGCGCTGGGCACAATAATGCAGTTGGTCGCCTTGACCACCGGAACATCGGCAGAAGGCAGATTGAAGCCCATCATCGGGCCACCCATGACCAAATCGCCATTCTCTGCCTGCCCACCAGCCAATCGCACCAGCTCATTGATGGATATGCCCAACGGCGCCTCGTAATTACCGGGGCTGGCGACATTGCCGGTCAACGTCACGATACGCGAGATCACCGGCTCTCCATGGTTAACTACCCGATTCACGCTATAGGCGGTCGCCACATTAAAGCACTGCACGCCAATCTCGTTAGGCAATCTGCCACTAGGCACCTCCTTGCCGGTAATGACTTTGATCAGCTGCTTGGCACCTCCGCCCGGATAAATGGTCGGTACGGCGATGACATCAATGACAATCGCACTTTTGGCAGCCGCCTCACGCATGGCCCGGATGGCTTCCGGCTTGTTGTCTTCGATACCGATCGCGCAAACTTCGGCATCCAGCAAATAACGCATGATCTCGATACCGCGCACGATCTCATCGGCACGTTCACGCATCAGCATGTCGTCGCAGGTGATATAGGGTTCACATTCCGCGCCGTTGATGATCAGCGTGCGCACCGGATGCCGTGCATCTTCACGCAGCTTGATGTGGGACGGGAAAGTCGCGCCACCAAGACCAACCACGCCCGCCTCACGCAGATGATCCAGCAGTTCCGGCTTGCTCATGGACTGATAATCCAGCGATTGGTGCTCTATCCATTGATCCTTGCCATCAGTTTCCAGCGTGATCGAGATATCGGGCAGACCGGAAGGATGCGGAATCAACTGGTTACCGATAGAGGCGATGACGCCGGAAGTCGGCGCATGTACCGCTGCAGAGACCTGTCCATCGGCTTTCGCCAGCAATTGGCCTTTCAGCACATGATCGCCGACGGCCACCTGCAGTTTCGAGACATTGCCGACATGCTGACGCAAGGGCAGTACCAGATACTTTGGCACTGGCACAGAACGAATCGGGCTGGTCGTCGATTCCAGCTTGTGTTGCGGAGGATGTACGCCTCCCTTGAAACTGGAAAGCCCGGTTTTGGTCAGCTTGCTTTTCAAGAGTCTGGATATGTTCACAATTGCGTTCATGCAGAAGATTTCTTCTGTACAGGTCTTTCAGGTTTGATCTCGAACACCGGATAACGCCACCTCCAGTTGGCAGGCGACTCGGCAATCGGCTCCATGCTTATGCAATCGACCGGACAAGGCGCCACGCACAATTCGCAACCGGTACATTCGGAAGCAATCACAGTATGCATATGCTTTGCCGCACCCAGAATCGCATCCACCGGGCAGGCCTGTATGCAGAGCGTGCAGCCGATGCAGACGTTCTCGTCAATCACCGCAACCGATTTGGGCTTGGGCAAGCCATGCTCCGCATTCAGCGGCTTGTATTCGACTCCAAGCAGATCGGCCAGCGCATGCACCCCGGCATCGCCACCCGGTGGGCACTGATTGATATCGGCTTCACCCTTTGCAATCGCAGTTGCATAGGGTTTGCAACCCGGATAGCCGCATTGCCCACACTGTGTTTGAGGCAGGATGGCATCAATACGGGCAACCAACGGATCGCCTTCAACCTTGAACTTCAGGGCAGAGTAACCGAGCACGATACCCAGCAACAAGGCCAGGCCTATCATCACGTAAAGCGCCGTCAGCATTAACGCACTAACCCGGCAAAGCCCATAAACGCCAGACTCATCAGACCGGCAGTCACCATCGCAATCGCCGAGCCTTTGAATGGGGCAGGCACATCGGCCGCATCAAGCCGCTCACGCAATGAAGCGAACATGATCAGCACCATGGAAAAACCGATGGCGCCGCCAAGACCGAAGAGCAATGACTCGATGAAATTGTGATTGGACTGCACATTAAGCAGCGGGATACCCAGTACAGCACAGTTAGTTGTGATCAGCGGCAGGAAGATACCGAGCGACTGATAAAGAACCGGACTGGTCTTTTCCAGAAACATTTCGGTGAACTGCACTACACCGGCAATCACGACTATAAAAGACAGCGTGCGCAAATAGAACAGTTCCGTGCCGAGCAGATAATGACTGATCAAATAACTGGTGCCGGAGCCGACCGTCAGCACGAAGGTGGTCGCCGCCGCCATTGCAATCGACGTTTCCAGCTTCTTGGAAACCCCCATGAACGGGCACAAACCCAGTACCTTGATCAACACGATATTGTTGACCAGTACGACACCCATCAAAATCAGGAAATATTCTTGCAACATTAAAATTCACGCCAATGTGTAGAGTCGAATTATACAGGGAATGCCGCATCCGTCATGAGCACATGATGCGCTTTCCGCAACGCGTAGGACGAAGATTAACTGGTTTAGTGCGGCCAGTTAAAGAATTTGTGCTTATACCAAATTACATATGCTTATATGCACCAGCTTTGAACGACTGAGAAATCCGTGTCATCGGATGAGGACTTTCAGTTAAAATGATGCAATTCATTTTATTCATCAGGTAAATCATGTTGCAAGGCAGTCTCGTTGCCATCGTCACACCAATGCACGAAGATGGCGCTCTGGATATCAATGCACTCCGCGCGCTCCTTGATTTCCATATCAAGGAAGGCACGGACGGCATCGTCATCGTCGGCACCACCGGTGAATCGCCCACGGTCAATTTCGACGAACACTGCCTACTAATCAAGACCGCGGTTGAGCATACTGCCGGACGCGTGCCTGTCATTGCAGGTACCGGCGCCAACGCCACCAGCGAGGCGATAGAACTGACGCGACAGGCCAAGGCGCTTGGTGCAGATGCCTGCCTGCTGGTTACCCCCTACTACAACAAGCCGCCGCAGGAAGGTCTGTATCAGCACTACCGTGCCGTGGCCGAAGCAGTAGACATCCCGCAGATTCTCTATAATGTGCCAGGCCGCACCGCTTGCGACATCACAAACGATACGGTTTTGCGTCTGGCTCAGATTCCCAATATCGTAGGCATCAAGGACGCCACCGGCAACATGGAACGCGGTAGCGACCTCATTGCACGCGCACCCATGGACTTTGCCGTATACAGCGGCGATGATGCCAGCGCCATGTCTCTGATGCTGATGGGCGGGCGCGGCGTGATTTCCGTTACCGCCAACGTGGCACCGCGCCAGATGCATGAACTTTGCGTAGCCGCCATGGCCGGAGATGCAATCAAGGCCAGACAGATCAACGAAAAATTACTGGCACTTCACCAGAAACTGTTTGTCGAAGCCAATCCGATTCCGGTGAAATGGGTGCTGCAACAAATGGGCTTGATTCAATCCGGCATACGACTGCCACTGGTTGGTTTATCTCCCGCGTTTCATGATACCTTGCGCGTTGCAATGAAAAACGCCGGAATCTGACAGGCCACCTTGTACAACACCTTGATTTTTTGTACAGAATTCACAGCAATATGATGCATAGCCAAAGAGAAATCGCATGAACAGAATTGATTTGAAGTCCATCCTGCTTACCAGTCTGCTCGCACTCTCACTGAGCGCCTGCGACAGCATTCCATTTTTTGACAACACACCGGACTACAAGACGGCTGGCCGCTCACGTCCGCTGGAAGTGCCTCCTGACCTGACTTCAATCTCCGCCAGCGACGCTTATGCCGTACCCGGTGGTACGACCACTTATTCCAGTTATACCCAAGGCCAAGGTTCGGTGCTCGAGCAGGAACGCATCCTGCCCAACCCGGAGAATGTCAGAATGGAACGTGCCGGGTCCCAGCGCTGGCTGGTCGTTGACGCCGCTCCGGAAAAAGTCTGGCCGGTCATACGTGAATTCTGGAACGATCTTGGTTTTGCCGTGCGTGTGGAAAACCCGGAAACCGGCGTCATGGAAACAGAATGGGTCGACCCATCCAGCATTATCAAGGATGACAAAGGCAACTACCTCGACAAATTTCAGGGCTGGCTGGACAAACTCAACACCCTGCAGACCCGTCAGAAATTCCGTACGCGTATTGATCGTGGTGAGAACAATGCCACGGAAATTTACCTGAGCCATCGTTCCGTAGCGGACGCAGCCGACGATGGCAAGGAGCGTGTGAGAACTGCGGCAGGTACATATGAACTTGGCTACCGCCTGCAAGGTAAGAGAACCCAGGCTGAAGAAGAACGTGCCAACGCTGAGGACATCGATGCTGAATTATTGCGCCGCCTGATGGTGCGTCTGGGAGTCACCGAACAGCAATCCAGAACGGTCGTGGCAGCAGTCAACACGGAAGTGCGTGCCACCATCGAACGTGGCGCGGATGGCCAGCTCAATCTCAAAGTCAATGACCAGTTCGACCGCGCATGGCGCAGAGTAGGTCTGGCGCTTGATCGCGTAGGCTTTGTGGTCGAAGACCGGGACCGCTCACGCGGCCTGTACTTTGTCCGCTATGCGGATCTCGGCGCCACAGAAGAAAGTAGCGGCAATAAGAAGGGCCTGCTGGAATCCCTGAAGTTCTGGGGCAGTGACGACAAGGATGCGGAAGACACGAAACCGGAACCGACCCCGGAAGCGAAAGAAGCTGCAGCAGCAGCCGAAGAAAAAGGTGTGCCGCTGGGTGAGTACATGAAGTTCTGGGAAGCACCTCAGGACGAAGCCCAACGTGAGAACATCTATCGCATCAAGGTCGACAATAATGAAGCCGGCGGCTCAGACGTCGTTGTCGTCAGGCAGAATGGTTCACGCGACACCTCGAGTACTGCCAACCGCATCACCACCCTGCTCTATGAGCAGCTGAGGTAGAGAATCCGCTGCCATGCGTTTTGCATCACTTGGCAGCGGCAGTGCCGGCAACGCATTGATAGTAGAAGCAGGCAGAACGCGCCTGCTTCTTGACTGCGGATTCGGGATACGCGAGATAGTCAATCGACTGGCCAGATATGAGATTACGCCAGAGAGCCTGAACGGCATACTGGTCACGCACGAGCATGATGATCATGCCGGTGGTGTCTTCAGATTCGCCAATAAATACCGGATCCCGGTCTGGCTGACACATGGCACACTCACCATGTCCGAACGCTATTTCCCCGGCCAATCCGAGTTCAAGATGCAGCTCATCGACAGCCATGAGGCTCTAACGATACAAGATCTTGAAGTTCATCCGTTCCCGGTTCCGCATGATGCACGCGAACCCGTGCAATTCACTTTCAGTGATGGAAGAAAAAAACTCGGCGTTCTGACCGACACTGGCGCATCCACCTCCCATATCGAACAGATGTTAAGCGGCTGTGATGCATTAATGCTGGAGTGCAACCACGATATTGATATGCTGATGAACGGTCCCTACGCGAGACCACTCAAGCAACGCGTCAAGAGCCGACTCGGACATCTGGATAACGCCAGTGCCGCCGAGCTGCTGTCAAGACTGGACAACAGCAAACTGCAGCACATTATTGCCGCGCATCTGAGTGCCAAGAACAATCACCCGTCACTGGCAAGAAAGGCACTCAGCGAGGTGCTGAACTGCAAAGAGGAATGGATAGGGATTGCTGATCAATCGGCCGGATTTGATTGGCGGATGCTGGAATAAAACATGGAAATGTCTTCATTGAAATGAAAAAGCCGGCATTGAAGCCGGCTTTTTCTTTTGCTGATCTGCAGTCAAATCAGACTGCAAAATGCCGAAAACAATTATTCAGCAGGTGCAGCCTCAGCAGGTGCAGCTTCTTCAGCAGCAGGTGCTTCTTCAGCAGGTGCCGCTTCTTCAACAGCAGGTGCTTCTTCAACTACTGGTGCTTCTTCGACTGGAGCAACTTCTTCAACAGCAGGTGCTTCTTCAACTGGGGCAGCTTCTTCCTTTTGACCACAAGCAGTCAAAGCAAGAGCCAGAAGTGCAGCTAACAGAGCGGAACGTGTCATTTTTATATCCCTTAATATCATGTGTTAAAAAAATTTGGCCTGGCACGGAAGGTTTATTTGATCAAGTCAGTCGATGGCGTCAACATCACTTTCCGAGTGCGCGAATTCTAGCAGTTCTGAAATAAAAAAACAGTGTGTTTTTAGATAGTTCCGGAATATTTTTTGTCGCCAATCGACAACATGCACTTCAATCGACCTTGATACGCAAGGTCGTATTTCTACGCTCATCACGCTGCTCACCCGCCAGAATGGCATAGCTGACTTCGTCACGGTCCTGCATCGTACTGCCAAGATCGAACCACTCGCCCGGCTCTACCCTGACAACCGTACTCAGTTCCTCGAAATCGATAAATCCTGCCTGGTTCAACCTTGCGATCCTGGGCGTGATCTCCAGCTCCACTTGATCCCCTATATAGTGTGGCCTGACCGCAAAACCGGTTGTGATATCCTGAAACTCTATACTCTGTTGCGCACTGACATAACGTCTGGTCAGCAGAATCCATTGCCGGCTATACGGTACGATTCGACCGACGCGGATAAATGCCTGCTCCCCGTCCAGTACCGTAAGGAACTCGGTACCGGCATCATGGCTGCGAGTATTGCTGTCATAAACCTGCAAACCAACCCCGTCGCCTACGGCCGGCGGAACGACAACTTCCACATCACCAGCACTTGCCCTGCCACTGACTGCTGCTCCACGCTGTTGCAACTGCACGTCAAAAACATGACTGACCGTAATCCGGACGTTTTTACGCATCACATCCAGCCGCTCTATCACGGTTTCGATCTGAGCCAACTGCTCCGGGCTGGCGGTAACAAAAAGATGATTATCGATGGCTCGTACCGAACCCCCAGGACCGACCATGGGTTCGATAACTGGCAACACATCGCGTGCCAGGCGATACTGCAGGGTGATCATCCTGAACTGCTCGGCTGCCATGACAGCTCCCGCCTGCAGCAAAAGCATCCAGAGAACCAGGCTGGAGAGACGAGGGGCAATCCCGCTACCCGGCAGATTCATCACAGGCCTACGGCAACCGCACTCAACCTGGAATGCGTTGCTTCCAGCAATTGATCGAAACGCTCATGCAATGGTCGGGCAGCAATTACATCACCCTGAGAATATTTGAATCGGGCATGATCGATATGAAAGCGATGCAAATAATCCGTAGTATCTGCCAGTACAAAGGCATCCAGTGCGACCCTCGCATGCTCGTCCGTCAGATAGACCGTCATGCTGTGCGAATATCGTTTCATCAGTTCAATCAGCCTGGGGCAATGCGATGTCAGAAACTGGCCGTCATGCACAATAATGGTCAATCGGTTCATTGGGTCACGCGCCAGAAAATCATTCAGCAATTCAGACACACGCAGACTCTGATAGGCGCCGCGGCTCAGATCCGGATCGAAAATTTTCAGCTCTCGTTTGGCCTGCGCCAACAACAGGCCGGTCGCATCCTCATAGTTTCGCTCGCCCAGCACCACTTGGTTGGGAATCAATTCATGATTAGCAGTCATGGCGCAACACCTCGTTCATTCTCAAGCACAATGCAGATACCCCGCAAGATACCACTGATGCAACTGAGCCAGTAACAGCTCATCCAGATGCTGGAGCGATTCAGCCGACAACTTCCTGTCATCCGCCAGAGATTTCAGACATGCCGTCCAGCCAGGTTGCATAGTCACGCGTTCTCCGTTGATAAAAAAAGTCTTTGCATGAAACAGCGCCTGGGTTTTCAGGTCCAGCTGCAAACCCGTACGCATAAGGCTTTTGTGAAAACGTTCCAGGCTGATTGCGGCCGACGGACTGAAAACGACATGCGGCTTGGGCTCGGAAAGATATTGTCCGAGAAAGTCGCCAACCGACTCCTTGTTCCAGCGTATTTTCTTCAGGCTGCCATGAACACGCCTGACCATATCATCGCCGATTTCAGCTGCGTGTTTCTGCAAGGTCAGATCACGGTCACTGTACATGCCATCCAGTGATAGATTTTCCTGCAGATAACCGAGGAACTGGCTTGCCAGCTCCTGCGTCGATGGCGCCCTGAACCCGATCGAATAGGTCATGCAATCGCCAATTGCAATCCCCCAGTGCGCGAGATGTGGCGGCAGATAGAGCATATCTCCGGGTTCCAGCACATATTCCTGCTGCGTGTCGAAATGCTTGAGAATACGCAACGGCGCATCTTCAACCAGGGTAAGGTCATGCTGGGCACTGACACGCCAGCGACGTTTACCCATTCCCTGCAGCAGAAACACATCATAGGAATCGAAATGCGGACCGACGCCACCGCCATTAGGCGCGAAACTCACCATCAGATCATCCAGTCTGGCATGCGGGATGAAGTCAAAACGCCGCAGCAGATCTGCAGCTTCAGGCAGATGGTGATTGACGCCCTGCACCAACAATGCCCAGTTTGTCTTCGGCAGCCTGGCAAAACGATCTTCAGCAAACGGTCCGTTTTCCAATAACCACTTACCGCGTGAAAATCTGACCAGCCGGGATTGTGCATCCTCCTCGCAGGCAAGGCCAGCGAGCTCATCAGGTTCCAGAACCCCCTTGAATCCCGGCATCGCCTGTCGTATCAGCAAAGGCTTTTTCTGCCAGTATTCCCGTAAAAACTGTTTAGGCGAGATGCCCCCCAGGAGGACTTTCTGATCAGCGATGCGCGGAGATTTTTTCAGGGCTTTTTTCATCGTGACATGATAGCGCATTGCAAACCTCAGATAGAAATGGGTTAGAATCCGCCTACCGTCATTGAGAAAATCCCCTATGCTGCAGATTGGCGATCTCGCCCCTGATTTCTCTATGCCTGATGCCGATATGGAAATGTTCAAACTTTCCAGATTGCGCGGCAAAACCGTAGTGCTCTACTTCTACCCCAAGGACGACACTCCGGGCTGTACGCTAGAGGCTATCGAGTTCAGCGACCTCGAAGAAGAGTTTTGCAAGCTCAATACGGTAGTCATCGGCGTCAGCCCTGATGACTGTATCACCCACGGCAGCTTTCGTGACAAGCATGGCCTGAGCATACAACTGGTCGCTGATGAAGACGGAAAAGTGTGCAACAAATACGGGGTCTGGCAGGAGAAAGAAAAGAATGGCGTGAGCAAGATGGGAATCTTGCGCTCGACCTTCATCATCGATCCTGAGGGTAAAATACAATATTGCCAGTATGGCGTAGTCGCAAAAGGGCACGCCCAGGAAATACTGAATCTTATTAAATCAATCTAAAGAAGGTTTTTTATCATGCAAATTGCCATGAATACTGTTGTTTCAATGACTTACGAACTACGCGATAGCGAAGGCAATGTGCTTGAGTCCAGCGCAGAACCCGTCAGCTATCTGCATGGCGGTTATGACAATATTTTCCCGCGCGTAGAAGAAGAGCTGCACGGCAAGTCCGTCGGTGACACCATCGAAATCGGCCTGGAACCGGCCGACGCATTCGGCGATTACGATGAAGAACTGGTTCAGATAGAGCCAGCTTCCGCATTTCCGATTGAAAAGCTGAAGGTCGGCATGCAATTCGAAGGCGAGGACGAATCAGGTGAAGTCATTCTTTACACTATAACCGACGTCCAGGACGGCAAGGTCGTAGTCGATGGCAACCACCCATGGGCCGGCGAACGCGTCCTGTTCAAGGCCACCGTCACCGGTGTACGTTCAGCAGGCAAGGAAGAAGTCGAGCACGGCCATGTACACGGCGCCGGCGGCCACCACCACTAAGCCTGGTCACAACAAATAAAAACGGCTGACGAACTCTTCGTCAGCCGTTTTTATTTGTGGAACGCCATCCGCACCAGCTAGATCAGCTTTTTCAACTGGTAAAGCACTTCCAGCGCCTGTCTCGGCGTCAGCTCATCCGGCTCTATCGTTTCCAGTTCCGTCACAGCAGGATGTTGAGGTGCATCTTTCGGCGCCTCGGACTCTGCGAACATGTCGCCCTGCGGTCCGGCCTGGATATTCTGCTGCTCAAGTTGCGTCAACTTGCGTTTGGCCATGGCCACCACTGATTTAGGGATGCCTGCCAGCTGTGCAACCTGCAAGCCGTAACTCTGGCTGGCCGGGCCTTCTTCGACACGATGCAGAAAAACAATGCCCTTGCCATGCTCGACCGCATCAAGATGCACATTGGCCGCTTGCTTGAATTCCTCGACGATGCGCGTCAACTCAAAATAATGCGTGGCGAACAAGGTATAGCTGCGATTCTTCTCCAGCAACTGGCGCGCAACTGCCCACGCCAGCGACAGGCCATCGAAGGTCGAAGTACCGCGACCGATTTCATCCAGTAGCACTAGGCTGTGTTGCGTCGCATTGTGCAGAATATTGGCGGTCTCGGTCATTTCCACCATGAAGGTCGAACGACCACCGGCCAAGTCATCAGAAGCCCCGATGCGCGTAAAGATACGGTCGATAGTACCTATGCGCGCAGAGGCCGCAGGCACGTAACAACCGCAATGCGCCAGCAGGACAATCAATGCGGTCTGCCGCATGAAAGTCGATTTACCGCCCATGTTGGGACCGGTAATCAGCAACAGTTGGCGATAGGGGCTGAGTACGACATCGTTGGCGATGAACGGCTGCGCGATCTGTTCCACGACCGGGTGCCGGCCGCCCGTGATTTCCAGACCGGCTTCCTGACTGAACTCCGGCGCGACATAGTTCAAGGCCTCTGCCCGCTCCGCAAAAGTGCTTAAAACATCGAGCTGCGCCACGGCAGAGGCATTGCGCTGCAGGTCCGGGATATGCGGCAGCAAGGCTTGCAAAACTTCCTCATACAGCGCCTTTTCTCTACTCAGGGCACGTTCGTTGGCGGAAAGCACCTTGTCTTCAAAAACTTTCAATTCAGGCGTGATGAAGCGCTCAACATTCTTCAGGGTCTGCCTGCGTCTGTATTCCGGCGGAGCATTCTCGGCCTGTGCGCGGCTGATCTCAATATAGAAGCCATGGACGCTGTTATATTCGACCTTCAGGTTGGCAATGCCCGTGCGCTCTTTTTCATGCGCTTCGAATTGCAACAGAAAATCACCATGGTTGGTCTGCAAACCACGCAGCTCATCCAGCTCGGCATCATAGTCGTCAGCGATGACGCCGCCTTCACGCAGTACCGAAGCCGGCTCCTGCGTGATCGCCGCCTGCAACAATGAAATAACGGCCTGTGGCGGCTGCAATTCGGCAGTCAGTCGTTGCAGCATAGGTGCATCTGGCTGCACTGCCGCTTGCAACAGAAGCAGTTGCTGCAAGCTGTCGCGCAAGCCTGACAAATCGCGCGGCCGTGCCGTTTTCAGCGCGATACGCGCACTGATGCGCTCGATATCACCCACCCCGGACAACAGCCCCCTGAGCGCCTGATATCCCGAGCCGAGCCCGGAGTCGAGCATTGCTGCAACAGCTTGTTGCCGGTCATTGATGGCCTGCACATCACGCAACGGGTGATGCAGCCAGTGCCTCAGCAGGCGTGCGCCCATCGCCGTCCGTGTCGTATCCAGCAATGAATATAGCGTGGGCTTGCCCTCACCCTGCAAGGTCTGGTCGATTTCCAGATTGCGGCGGGTAGCGGCATCGAGCTGAATATAGTCCTGGCTCTGCTCTACCTGCACGCTGGTGATATGCGGTAGCGTCGTACGCTGGGTATGCTTGACATAATCCAGCAAGGCGCCGGCGGCGGCCACGGCTGCCGTCAAGTCACCGGCACCGAAGCCGGAAAGATCATGGGTTTCAAACTGCTTGATTAGGGTTTGTAGGGCAGAATCGGCATCAAACTGCCAGGGCGCAAGCCGCTTCTTGCTGCATTTGATGGCATCGATTGCCGCATGCGAGAAATCGTCAGTCAGCAGCAGCTCCGCCGGTGCGATACGTTGCAGCTCCTGTGCCAGCAAACCGGGAGCGATCTCATTCAATACGAACTGACCGGAAGCCAGGTTGATACGAGCCAGACCCAGCAAGCCATCACCGGGGGCAATGGCCATAAGCAGGTTATCGCGCGATTCATCCAGCAGTGCGCTGTCTGTCAGCGTGCCTGGCGTGAGTATACGGGTAACCTGGCGCTCTACCGGCCCCTTGGACTTGGCCGGATCGCCGACCTGTTCGCAGATGGCGACCGCCTCGCCCATTTTGGCCAGCTTGGCCAGATACTGTTCGGCAGCGTGATACGGTACGCCGGCCATCTTGATCGGTTCACCATTGGAGCTGCCACGCCGGGTCAGCGTGATGCCCAGCAGGCGTGCCGCCTTTTCTGCATCCTCATGAAACAACTCGTAAAAGTCACCCATGCGATAAAACAGCAGCATGTCCGGGTATTGCGCCTTGATGCCCCAGTACTGGCGCATCATTGGCGTATGCTGTTGCAGGCTGTCGTCGTTCAAGGAGTCTAGCTCTGGGTCGGTGATTTCAATTCCGGTGTCAGGTGCGGCGTGATGGTCTGCAATATCTGTGCAAACACCTTGGGATTGGCAGCGACGATATTACCACTGTCGATCCAGCTCTCATTGCCCTCAAAGTCACCGACAATACCGCCTGCCTCCTGCACCAGCAGTGCTCCGGCAGCAATGTCCCACTTGGACAGGCCGATCTCCCAGAATCCGTCATACCAACCGGCAGCGACATAGGCCAGATCAAGCGCAGCGGAGCCAGGGCGACGGATACCTGAGGTCTTCTTCACCATATCCTTGAACATGGCGAGATAGGCATCAAGATGAGTAAAGTCGCGAAACGGGAAACCGGTACCGATGATGGATTCCTGCAATTTCATACGACTGGTGACACGAATGCGGCGGTCGTTAAGGAAGGCGCCACGGCCCTTGGTAGCAGTGAACAGGTCGTTGCGATTCGGGTCATAGACCACGGCCTGGGTGAGCTGCCCCTTTTGCATCAGCGCGATGGAAACGCAGTATTGCGGGAAGTTATGCAGAAAGTTGGTGGTGCCATCGAGCGGGTCGATGATCCAGATATTCTCGGCATCCTCATTGCTGTTGCCGCTCTCCTCTCCCAGAAAACCGTGAGTCGGATAGGCATCTTTCAGCGTGTCGATGATGGCACGCTCGGCGGCATGATCGACCTCGCTGACGAAGTCGTTATAAGTCTTGCTGCGGATTTTCAGTGCGCCAACGTCCTGGGATGCGTGGCTGATGATACTGCCTGCACGGCGCGCGGCTTTCACCGCAATGGTCAACATCGGATGCATAAATCACTTTCTGCGAGTGTCCGCGTGCTTTTTCCACGCGAGACGATATTAAAGAGCTGTTAAAATACTATTTTAATGCCTAACGCCATGACTTCCAAACGCAACTTGTTAGATAACTTCCGCATAGTCCTCTGCCAGACCAGTCACCCAGGCAATATCGGCGCTGCTGCCCGCGCCATGAAGACCATGGGCTTGTCCCGGCTCTATCTGGTATCCCCCGCTTCTTTTCCGGATGCCCACGCGACCGTGATGGCGACCGGCGCAGCCGGTCTGTTGCAGAGCGCCACGGTATGCGACACCCTGGAGCAGGCGCTTGAAGGCTGCGCGCTGGTCATTGGCCTCAGTGCACGCAAACGGCAGTTGTCACATGAGTTGCTGCCTGCGCGGCAGGCAACAGAACGTGCAGTTTCGGTCGCCTCCAGTCAGGAAGTCGCACTGGTTTTTGGCACCGAGATGAGCGGGCTGTCCAATGCCGAGCTCGATCTCTGTCAGTTGCTGGCAATGATTCCCGCCAATCCCGAGTTCTCCTCGCTCAACTTGGCCGCCGCAGTACAGGTCATGTGTTATGAGATTCGCATGGCGAGCCTGGATCAGGATGCCATGCAAACTGCCAAGACGGGCCAGTTGGCCACCAGCGAAGAACTCGAGAACTTTTACCGGCATCTGGAAGAGGTATTGATCCAGATCGGTTATTACAACCCGGAACAGCCGAAAAAACTGATGCAACGCGTGCGTCGCATCTACGCACGTGCCAATCTGGAGAAGGAAGAAGTCAATATCCTGCGCGGCGTGCTTAAACTGACGGTTTCACCACGTGTGATCGGCAGCAAGACCGGCATGAAGAAGCCGGCTGAGCAGACAACAAGTGAATCCTCTCCAGCCACGAAAATTGCCGATTAAAATAGTCAAGTTTTTGTGTCAGAATATCGTATGTTCAGTCAATTAAAAGAAGACATCAGCGTCGTTTTCGAACGTGACCCGGCAGCCAGGACCCGCTGGGAAATTCTGACGACCTATCCCGGCGTGCATGCGCTGATCATGCACCGCTTCTCCCATTGGGTCTGGAAGCACCGGTTCTACTGGCTGGCACGCTTCAGTTCGCATATCGCCCGCTGGCTCACCGGCATCGAGATCCATCCCGGCGCCACCATCGGCCGTCGCGTCTTCATCGACCATGGCATGGGCGTCGTCATCGGCGAGACTGCTGTCATCGGAGATGATTGCACGCTTTATCATGGCGTCACGCTGGGCGGCACCTCATGGAACAAGGGCAAACGCCATCCGACGCTGGAAACCGGCGTGGTGATCGGCGCCGGTGCCAAGGTGCTCGGCCCCATCACGATCGGCGCCAATGCCAAGATCGGCTCCAACGCTGTGGTCGTCAAGGACGTACCGGCAGAAGCCACTGCTGTCGGCATTCCGGCACGCATACTCGACGAAGTCAAAACCCAGCAACGCGATGACATGGCGAAAAAAATCGGCTTTTCCGCCTACGCTGTCAGCGACAACATGAATGACCCGATGGCCAAGGCGATTCATGCCCTGCTCGACCACGCGGCCAAACAGGACCAGAAATTGCAGGAAGTCATGGGGCAACTTGCCAAGCTGGGCGCCGACGTTGAAACAGATGCGGAAGTCGGTAAGGCATTCGATGTGAACCATCTCAATAAAATAGTTGACTAAAGTAATAAGGTATTCTAGAATTTCTCCTTGAAATTAAGGTGAAAGCTGCGTCTTTACTGGATTTCTGAATCCACCCAAAGACGTTAATGAGAACCAGAACACTTCAGGAAACTATGTCATGCGTTTAACAACCAAAGGCCGTTTTGCCGTTACCGCGATGCTCGATCTCGCGCTGAACGAACACGACAAGCCAGTGACTCTGGCCGGTATCAGTGAGCGCCAGAACATATCGCTTTCCTATCTCGAACAATTATTCAGCCGCCTGCGCCGTCATGGTCTGGTCAAGAGCGTTCGTGGCCCCGGCGGTGGCTATCTGCTGGCCAAAGGCCAGGATGAAATTTCCGTGTCACTGATCATCAGCGCTGTCGATGAACTGATCGATGCCACCCAATGCGGCGGCCACGAAAATTGCCATGAAGACCGTCGCTGCATGACACACGATCTCTGGACCACGCTTAACAGCAAAATACTGGAATACCTGTCCGGCGTAACACTGGCCGACCTGGTGGCCTCACAGGTCGAAGGCAAGAAACTGGTCATGGGTAATCGTCCATGCCCAATGCAGCCCGTTGTTGAGGCAGTGCCAGCCTGAGCTGACTGACATGAACGGCACAGACATCTATTTCGACCATAACGCCACAACCGCGCTGGATGCGGGGGTGCTGGAAACGATGTTGCCCTTCATGACACAACAGCACGGCAACCCGACCAGCCGCCACAGCTTCGGGCGCCATACCAGAAGCGCCATCGAACGTGCACGCGAACAGGTCGCCGATGCAGTGAATGCACACCCGTCTCAGGTGATATTCACCTCTGGCGGCACGGAAACCAATAATCTGGCAATTACCGGCATCGCCAGCTGTTATGGCGTCAGCCAGATCGTCACTAGCGCGATTGAACATCCCTGCGTGCACCGCCCGGCACTGGCCATGAAACAACGCGGTTGGAAACATGCCCTGCTGGGTGTCGACCAGAACGGTACCGTGAAGACGGCCCTGCTGAACACGCTACTGAATACGGAAACCAGCGTCGTCTCTGTCATGCTGGCCAATAACGAGACCGGCGTGATACAGCCGGTAACCGAGCTTGCCGAAATCGCGAGGCGCCATGGCACCACCCTGCATACCGATGCGGTGCAAGCGCTGGGCAAGGTCAGGGTCGACTTCGCCGAACTGAATGTACATGCGATGACTCTGTCCTCGCACAAGATCAACGGCCCACAAGGTGCCGGCGCCTTGATTCTGGACAAGCGCATCGATATCCAACCGATCATCCATGGCGGTGGCCAGGAGCGCGGTTTGCGTAGCGGCACGGAAAATGTCGCAGCCATTGTCGGCTTCGGCGCAGCTTGTGAACTGATTCAGGCCAGACTATCGCAGCAGGACGCTCATATCCGTCCGTTGCGCGAGCATCTGGAAAACGGCTTGAACCGACTGGGCGCTGTGGTATTCGGTACAAGTATCGAACGTCTGCCGAATACCAGCTTCTTCGCCTTCAACGAGATTGATGGCGAGACCCTGGTCATGGCACTGGATCGCAAGGGATTTGCCGTTGCCAGCGGCTCCGCCTGCTCCAGCGACAGCTCCGAACCCAGCAGCGTGCTGCTGGCCATGGGAGTAGAACCCGATCTGGCCAAAGGCGCGATACGCGTCAGCCTGGGAATAGATAACAGCCGTGAACAGATCGATGCGTTTCTGGCCGTGCTTGAGCAAGAGATTACAAGGTTGCGGCAATTGACCGCCATTGCAGTATAAGTAGTTGAAAGTTATTTAATTTAGGATCAATGATGACTGTAAAAACTCCAATCTATCTGGATTACTCCGCTACCACGCCGGTTGATGCGCGCGTTGCGGAAAAGATGATCCCCTACCTCACCGAGCACTTCGGCAACCCTGCCTCACGTAGCCATTCCTTCGGCTGGGTCGCAGAGAAAGCCGTCGAGAACGCACGTGAGGAAGTAGCGAAGCTGGTCAATGCTGACCCGCGCGAGATCATCTGGACTTCCGGTGCGACCGAATCGAACAATCTGGCGATCAAGGGCGCTGCGCATTTTTATAGTGGCAAGGGCAAACACATCATCACCGTGCAGACCGAGCACAAGGCCGTTATCGATCCGGTGCGCGAACTGGAACGCCTTGGTTTCGAAGCCACTTTCCTGCAACCGGAGCCGAACGGCCTGCTGGACCTCGAGAAGTTCAAGGCTGCGATCCGTCCGGATACCGTGCTGGCCTCAGTCATGCTGGTCAACAATGAAATCGGCGTGATTCAGGACATCGAAGCCATCGGCAACCTCTGCCGCGAACATGGCATTATCTTCCACGTGGATTCCGCCCAGGCCACCGGCAAGGTCGCCATCGACCTGGAGAAACTGCCGGTCGATCTCATGAGTTTTTCCGCTCACAAGACCTATGGCCCCAAGGGCATCGGTGCGCTGTATGTGAGAAGGAAACCTCGTGTACGCCTGGAAGCACAGATGCACGGCGGCGGTCATGAACGCGGCCTGCGCTCCGGCACCCTGGCAACACACCAGATCGTCGGCATGGGCGAAGCTTTCCGCATCGCCCGCGAGGAAATGGAACTGGAAAACGCCCGTATCCGCCGCCTGCGCGACAGACTGCTGAGCGGCCTACAGGACATTGAAGAAGTCTATGTCAACGGCGACCTCAAGCAGCGTGTGCCGCATAATTTGAATATCAGCTTCAACTTCGTCGAAGGTGAATCGCTGATCATGGCGGTCAAGGATATCGCGGTCTCTTCCGGCTCGGCATGTACCTCTGCCAGTCTGGAACCCAGCTACGTACTGCGCGCCCTTGGTCGCTCGGACGAACTCGCACACAGCTCCATCCGTTTCTCGATCGGCCGTTTCACTACGGAAGAGGACATCGATTACACGGTAGCACTGATGAAGAGCAAGATCGGCAAGTTGCGCGAACTCTCACCATTGTGGGAGATGCACCTGGAAGGGATTGATCTGTCCAAGGTAGAGTGGGCAGCCCATTAAAAACTCATTCTTTGTCCGCTGGGCGTTGTTAGCTGGCGGCTCATTTAGAAAACTAAATGTCGCCGCCATCTGCCTAGCCCAGCGAACAAATCACTGAGTTTTAAGTAAGATTTGAAATGAGACTAAGGTTTGAAATAGGAAGCAAAATCAAGGCGACAAGCTGAAGACAGTACTTATAGTACGGCAAAGCGCAGTCAACGCCGAGTTTGCGATATATTTCAAACGCAAAAGGAGAATGATATGGCATATTCAGACAAAGTTTTGGATCACTACGAAAACCCCCGCAACGTCGGCACGCTGGACAAGAACGACCCGCACGTCGGCACCGGCATGGTCGGCGCCCCTGCCTGCGGCGACGTTATGAAACTGCAGATCAAGGTCAACGACAGCGGCATCATCGAAGATGCCAAGTTCAAGACCTACGGCTGCGGATCCGCGATCGCTTCCAGCTCGCTGGTGACTGAATGGCTGAAGGGCAAGTCGCTGGATGAAGCAGCGCAGATCAAGAATTCCGCCATTGCGGAAGAACTGGCATTGCCGCCAGTGAAAATCCACTGCTCGGTACTGGCAGAAGATGCCATCAAGGCAGCCGTAGCTGACCTGAAAGCCAAACAGACAGACAAAGAGGTAGCATAAGGCATGGCCATCACCCTGACAGAAACGGCAGCCAGGCGCGTGGAGAAATTCCTTGCTAACCGTGGCAAGGGCATCGGTCTGCGCCTCGGCGTCAAGACCACAGGTTGCTCCGGCATGGCATATACACTCGAGTTCGTCGATGAAACCAAACCCGAGGATATCGTTTTCGAAAGCCGCGGCATCAATGTCATCATCGACCCCAAGAGCTTGGTCTATATCGACGGCACGGAGCTGGATTTTGCCAAGGAAGGCCTGAACGAGGGTTTCAAGTTCAACAACCCGAACGTCAAGGACGAATGCGGCTGTGGCGAGAGCTTTACTGTATAAAGCCGATCCATCGCACAGGTTTTCCATCACTCATCCTGCTTTCGCCGCCACACAAAGCGTGTGGCTTTTGCTTTAATGCCCTGTATGCACAACGCACCCAACAGGCTGTATCAACAATGACCCAGATATGACCCATAAATGACTCAGAGCATCACTCAAAATCATTTCGAGCTATTTGGCCTGCCGGCTCAATTCAGCATCGATCTCGACAAGCTCAACCAGCAATATCGCAAAGTGCAAAGCGAGGTCCATCCTGACCGTTTCGCTGCAGCTTCCGGTGCAGAACGACTGAAGTCGATGCAGCTCGCCACGCAGGCCAACGAGGCCTACCAGACACTGAAGCATCCGACTTCACGCGCACGCTACCTTTTGCAACTGCATGGTATCGATACACAGGAAGACACCAATACCGCCATGCCCGGCGACTTTCTGATGCTGCAGATGGAATGGCGTGAAGCCATGGAGGAAGCAACGGATGCCCGTGACATCGACGCGCTTGAACGGCTGCTTGCCGAAATGCGTAAGACTGGCAGACAATTTCAACAGGATCTGCAGCAGCAATTGGATGAAAACCGGGCATTTGAGGAGGCTTCCGGCACCGTCAGAAAACTCAGTTTTATCGACAAGGTACAGGCAGACGTCGAACAAACCATCTCCAAACTGGAAGATGCCTGAAAAACTGCCGACAGGATGTAGAATTTAACCCATGGCCCTATTACAAATCGCCGAACCCGGCATGAGCGCAGCACCACACCAGCATAAGCTGGCAGTGGGCATAGATCTTGGCACCACCAACTCGCTGGTTGCCACCGTACGCAGCGGCATGAGCACAGTACTGCACGATGAGGAGGGTCACGCGCTGTTGCCGTCGGTCGTGCACTACCTGCCGGATGGCAGTATAGACGTCGGTTACGCCGCTCAGGCACAGCAAAGCCAGGACCCGCATAACACCATCGTTTCAGTCAAACGCTTCATGGGCCGCGGGCTGAAAGATGTCGGCGACACCGCACAGTTGCCATACAAGTTTGTCGACACCCCGGGCATGCTGCAGATCCAGACCCGCGTCGGTAAAAAAAGCCCGGTGGAAGTCTCTGCGGAAATCCTCAAGCTGCTGAAACAGCGCGCAGAGAAAGCACTGGGCGGCGAATTGACTGGTGTAGTCATCACAGTGCCGGCCTATTTTGACGATGCACAACGGCAGGCCACCAAGGATGCTGCGAGACTGGCTGGCTTGACCGTGCTGCGCCTGCTTAACGAGCCCACTGCTGCTGCTGTTGCCTACGGCCTGGATAACGCTTCGGAAGGCGTCTATGTCATCTACGACCTCGGCGGCGGCACTTTTGATGTCTCCATCCTACGCCTCTCCAAGGGTGTGTTCGAGGTGCTGGCGACCAATGGCGATTCGGCACTGGGCGGTGATGATTTCGACCGCCGCATCTTTTGCTGGATACTGGAGCAAGCCAAGTTGCCGCCAATCAATCCGGAAGACACCCGCTCGCTGCTGACCAAGTCACGCGAAGCCAAGGAATGGCTGACCGATCACGCCGAAGCGCGCATCACCAGCCTGCTGAAAAGCGGCGACCTGGTCGACCTGACGCTGACCAGCGCCAAACTGAAGGAACTGACACAACACCTGATCGCCAAGACCCTCAACCCGACCCGCAAAGCCTTGCGCGATGCCGGCCTTGGCGTGGAAGATGTCAAGGGTATCGTCATGGTCGGCGGTGCCACGCGCATGCCGCAGGTACGTCATGCCGTCGCTGAGTTCTTCGGACAGGACCCCTTGACCAATCTCGATCCGGACAAGGTCGTTGCCCTCGGTGCCGCAATTCAGGCCAATGTGCTGGCCGGCAACCGCAGCGAGAACGATCTGCTGCTGCTGGACGTCATCCCGTTATCACTCGGACTGGAAACCATGGGCGGATTGACCGAGCGCGTCATCCCACGCAACTCGACGCTGCCGATCGCGAGGGCGCAGGACTTCACCACCTTCAAGGATGGCCAGACCGCCATGAGCATCCACGTCGTCCAGGGCGAACGCGAACTGGTATCGGACTGCCGTTCGCTGGCTCGCTTTGAATTGCGGGGCATACCGCCCATGGCAGCAGGTGCGGCACGCATACGCGTGACTTTTCAGGTGGATGCGGATGGTCTGTTGTCCGTGTCTGCCAGGGAACAGACCAGCGGCGTGGAATCCCACATCACGGTCAAACCCTCGTATGGCCTCAGTGAGGACGAGATCGCCGACATGCTGCAATCCTCTTTCAACGCAGCCGAGTCTGACAAACAAGCCCGGGCACTACAGGAAGCCCGCGTGGATGCCGAGCGCCTGCTGGAAGCGATCGCCTTTGCCTTGAAGCAGGATGGGGCCTTGCTTTCAGAGGTCGAGAAAAAAGAGATAGAAACCAGTATGGAACAACTCCGCAATCTGATGAACACCGGGAACAGCCACGAGATTCACGATGCGGTTGAAGCGCTCAATCACGCCACCGAGGAATTCGCTGCAAGACGCATGGATGCCTCGGTACGCAAGGCACTGGCTGGTCAGAAACTGAACACACTGGAACTGTAGGGATCAGGAATGCCACAAATCATCGTACTGCCACACGTAGAACTATGTCCGGAAGGCGCTGCCTTCGAGGCGGAAAAAGGCGTTTCCATCTGCGACAACCTGCTGAATCACGACATTGATATCGATCATGCCTGCGACAAGGTTTGCGCCTGCACGACCTGCCATGTCATCGTGCGCGAGGGTTATAACTCGCTGAATCCGGCAGCCGAGAACGAGGAAGATCTGCTGGACAAAGCCTGGGGGCTGGAACCCAATTCACGCCTGTCCTGCCAGGCAATAGTCGACGACCAGGACCTGGTCGTCGAAATCCCCCGGTACTCCGTCAACATGGCCAAAGAAGGCCATCGCTGAGCCTAGGTCTTTGAACCGGGCTTACTGCTCGTAGCTCCGGGTTTCGCGGCCTTGCCTGCAGTTGCCGGCTTGCCAATGGTTTCACGCTTGTTTACGGCAGCTTTTGCTCCGGCTACTCCAGTCGATGCTTTCACGGCCGTCACCCTGGTTACAGGTTTGCTGGCAGGTGCACCTAGCTTCGCCTGAGAAGCTGGTTCGGCAGATTTGGCAGCTGCCTTCGACGCATTCCCGGATTTCTTCTCGCCATCCTGTTTCCTGATTTTCGCCCAGTTCTTGCGCCACTCCACCAGCTGCTCCTCTTCGATTTCCAGCTGGATCGCAATCGCTTCTTCCACGCTCAGCTTTTCCTTGAACAGGCGTTTTGGCAGCTTGCCGCTCATGCGCGACATCACCTTCTGCTGATCTTCTTCACTCAACAGAAGTGCTTTTTTCATGTATTCCGGCTTACCTATTTTCATATGACACTTTCATGATTGAAATTGAACCGCATCAATATTAAGGGTAATTTTTCCAATCAAATTTGAATTTTTTGTGACAATCCAGAGAAGCCAGCAATCTGCCACCCTTTGACCAAACAAAAAGCCCGCTTACGCGGGCTTTTTGCTGCTGCTTACAACAGGGGGAGTTGTTACAACTGCTTAGAACGCGAACTGGGTACGGAACAGGATGGCTTTTTCGTCGTCGACTTCCTTGCCGTTCACCATCAAGCCGGCAAAGCCGTCACCCGCATTTTCAAAGTCAGTCTTGACGTAATCCAGCATGAAACGTACATGCGGATTCGGCACGAACTTCAAACCTGCCGTCCAGGCATCCGCTTCCAGGTAACCGTGGTTTACAGCCAATGTCTTGCTGAAATCGCTGGCGTCGAACTTGCTGTAGCGGATACCGGCTTCCCAGGCGCCGCCCGTGAAGTTCTTAGGATCGAAATTGCTCTTCGGTTTCAGGCCGGAGAATGCACCGCCCTTGTAGCGATCAACCTGGCTTTCACCGGTAATCGTCCACAGCGCCTGCACGTAATACGCTTTGACATCTTCATCGACTACGTTGTCGTCAAAGCTGTTCTTGACCCATTGGCTTTGCAGTTTGAACGGACCATAAGCCACTGCGGCTTCCAGACCAAGACGGCTGCGGTCAATGTCGTTATCGCCAGTGGAAACGATGCTTTGCAGGTAGTTCACGCTACTACGGGTTTCGGTGCTTCTGCTGATGCCGAAGCCACGCGTGCTCTGCGAGATATCACCCTTGGAAAATGCCAGACCGGCATGAGCCAGCCAATCCTTGCTGCCTGCCAGTTCGGCAAAGTTTGCCGTTACGCGACCAACGATATCCTTGTCATCAACGTTGGCATCTTCCTCAACCTTGTTTTGACCTTCACCGGACGTGAAACCCAGGGCATAGGTGATACCCGCTACCGGAGCACCATGAACCATGGCGCCAATTTCCTTGGCAGGTACCAATTTGTCAACGAAACTGCGTTCGACAAAATCGATGTTGTTGGAACTGGTCAACTGTTCCATGCTGAATGGCTGCTTGTACTGACCAACACGGAACTGCACAGGCTTCCACCAAGCCACGTTCAGATAAGCAACATCCAGAACCGGGGCATCCCCTGTACCATTGAACACGACTTCACCGGAGTAATAATCGAGGAACCTGGCCTTGAGGCCGATACGGGCACGGCGGACATCAAATGTATCCGCGCCGGATTTCTGGCCAATAGCACCATCACTTTCACTATAGTCAAACCATCTTGAATCGAAATGCACGCGGCCATTCACGGTCAGGCTGTTCTTGCCATCCTCTGTGCCAATGACAATACCGTCCTTGTAACGGGCGGTAACAGCCCCAGCACTCTTCTTCTCGGCGGCTTCCTTTTCGCCAGCACGACCCTTGAGTAACAAGGAACCTTCTTCTTCGGTCAGCACACCTTTGGCAATCAAGGCATTGACGATGTCGTCAGTTGAATCCGCCATTGCGTTTGCGCCGAAGCCCATCAGCAGAGCACCGGACACGGCAGCAATCACGCCACGTAGTTTTGCTTGTTTCATTCGTCATACTCCTGGTTAAAAAATCGTTGGGTTGAAATTCAACACGGGAGCGATTCTGCGAAAGTTATGTGACAGATTGATGACGCAAAATGAAAAAGCGCACGGCTTGTTGTAAAAAAACAACAAGCCGTGCGCTTTCAGGAGAAACCGAATAGAAACTAGTACATTGATTTAATTATAGAAACGCACTCGCTCGAATCAAGGTCAATTAAAATCCAATCAGGCACTGCGATTGCAAGGCAAATATTTCAAATATCTGGGCAATTTTATTTTGCGCCTTGAGACAGGCGCTGTGAAATACCCAGTTTATCCATGGAACTTTCCTTGGCATTGATTGAACCAATGTCCCCGGATAGCTCACCACCCTCTTCTATATATATCTTGCCGTAACGAATCTTGCCGCTGACACGACCAGTGGAATGAATAATGAGTTGGCTGCGTGCCGTCAATTCGCCATCAAAACTACCGTAGATTTCAGCGACATCGATACCCACCTTGCCGGAAAACGAGCCATTCGACGTAATCTGGATCACGCGGCTATCCATGGTAGCCTCAACCCTGCCCTCTACCACCAGAGTGTCACAATCCTGAATTTCTGCACCTTTCAGCTTGACATCAGGCCCGACGATAAGACGGCTTCCACCTTGATCCGCTTTTGCCTGCTCCACTGGCGAAGAACCTGACTTGGTTTCTGCAACGGATGTTGTGCTGGACGGTGAAGTGGCCGACTCCATTGCAGCCAACTGTCCGGGGGACAGCGAGGAAGGTTTACCTTGCGCATTCCTGGCTTGGGAATTCAATTTATCCTGTGCGTTCATCTGACTTAAGGAGCTGAGTACGGGTGGACGTGATTCTTCGGTTTGATTGCGGCGACTGAAAAGACCTTGCTTGTTTAACATACTGACCTCTTTGAATGATTGAATATTGGCGGCGAATGCGTTCCCATAAGCCTTATAGCAATGCTTATGCCGACCATGAATTTTTCTTATTATTCAAAAAGATAGAAAATTTTCTCGAGAAAACAAAGACCTGGAAACAGAAAAACCGTCGTTATGAGGCGACGGTTTTTCTATCGTTATAATTAACTTGCTGATTACATGTGTCTTTTTGCGTCGTTAATTAAAGACGCCTACAGTGACTGCTCCGGCCGCATGTGCGGAAACAGAATCACGTCGCGAATACTTGGGCTATCCGTCAGCAACATCACCAAGCGATCAATGCCGATACCGCAACCACCGGTTGGCGGCATGCCGTATTCCAGCGCACGGATAAAATCGGCATCGTAATACATGGCCTCATTATCCCCCGCCTCTTTCGCTGCCACCTGCGCGTGGAAACGCGCGGCCTGGTCTTCGGCATCATTCAGCTCTGAGAAGCCGTTGGCGATCTCGCGTCCGGTGACAAACAACTCAAAGCGCTCTGTGATTTCAGGATTCTTGTCCGATGCACGTGCCAATGGCGAAACCTCGACCGGATAATCGATGATATAGGTCGGGTTCCACAATTGTGCTTCGGCCGTCTCTTCAAACAAGGCCAATTGCAGTGCGCCAAGACCGGCATGATCGAATGGCTTGACGCCAAACTTCAGCAGTTCCGCACGCAGGAATGCAGTATCGTGCAACTGCTCCAACGTATATTGCGGCGCATATTTCTGGATGGCACCGACTATGGTCAGGCGTTCGAACGGCTTGCTCAGGTCCAGTTCACGGCCCTGATACTGCACGACGGCAGAACCGCAGGCAGCGATGGCTGCAGCACGGATGCAGCGTTCAGTGAAATCCATCAGCCACAGATAATCGGTATAGGCGGCGTAGAACTCCATCATCGTGAATTCCGGATTGTGGCGTACGCTCAGACCCTCATTGCGAAAATTACGGTTGATCTCGAACACGCGTTCGAAACCACCCACGACCAGACGCTTCAAATAAAGCTCAGGGGCGATACGCATATACATCTGCATATCCAGCGCGTTGTGATGCGTGATGAAAGGCTTGGCCGAAGCACCGCCGGGAATCGGGTGCAACATCGGGGTTTCAACTTCAAGAAACTGGTTTTCCAGCATGAAGGCACGTATCTCGGATACCACCTTGCTACGGGCGATGAAGGTCGCGCGTGTCTCTTCGGAAACGATCATATCCACATAGCGCTGGCGATACTTGGCTTCCTGATCCTGCAAGCCATGGAATTTTTCCGGCAAGGGGCGCAGTGACTTGGTCAGCAGCTGCAGCCTGGAAACCTTGACAGAAAGTTCACCGGTCTTGGTTTTGAATAGCACGCCTTCTGCGGCAAGGATGTCGCCCATATCCCATTTCTTGAATGCATCATAAAGCTCTTCGCCAATATTCTCCCTGGAAATGAACAGCTGGATACGGCCGCTGCTATCCTGCACAGTGGCAAAACTGGCTTTGCCCATCACGCGCTTCAGCATCATGCGGCCGGCGATACTGACCTCAACCGCCTTTGGCTCCAGCACCTCATTGTCGAAACCGCCGAACTCGGCATGCAAAACCGAAGCCTGGTAACCTGGCTTGAAGTCGTTGGGGAAAGCGGCTGTACCGCTGGCCTTGGCGGCTTCACGGATCGCTTTCAGTTTTTCGCGACGTTCCGCGATTACGTGGTTCTCGTCAACGACTGGTAAATTCTCTTGCTCGCTCACCGCTACACTCCCTGCTTCAAACTCTCGGATATAAATGGATCAAGGTCGCCATCCAGCACGCCCTGGGTATTGCCGATTTCAACGTTGGTACGCAGATCCTTGATGCGCGACTGGTCCAGCACATAGCTGCGGATCTGGTGACCCCAGCCGATGTCGGTCTTGGCGTCTTCCAGCGCCTGCTTTTCCTCATTGCGCTTGCGCAGCTCGAACTCGTACAAACGTGCCTTCAGCATGGTCATCGCCTCATCCTTGTTGCGATGCTGCGAACGGTCGTTCTGGCAGGCGACGACGATGCCGGTCGGCTCGTGGGTGATACGCACGGCGGAATCGGTCTTGTTGATGTGCTGACCACCGGCACCGGATGCGCGATAGGTGTCGATGCGCAGGTCGGCCGGATTGATGGTGACTTCGATCGAGTCATCGACTTCCGGATAAACGGAAACACTGGCGAACGAGGTATGACGACGATTACCGGAATCGAACGGTGATTTGCGCACCAGCCGGTGTACACCCGATTCGGTACGCAGATAACCATAGGCATAATCGCCCGACACCTTGAGCGAAGCACCCTTGATGCCCGCAGTGTCGCCTTCAGTGACTTCCAACACCTCGACCTTGAAACCGCGTCGCTCACAATAACGCAGATACATGCGCAGCAACATAGAGGCCCAATCCTGCGCCTCGGTACCGCCGGAGCCGGACTGGATATCGATGAAGCAATTATTGCTGTCCATCTCATTGGAGAACATGCGACGGAACTCCATGTCTTCGACGATGTGCTCCAGTTCGAGACTGTCCGCTTCTACACTGAGCAGGGTCTCGTCATCGTTCTCCTCACGCGCCATCTCGAACAGGTCGCGGCCATCGCGCAGGCCTTGCTCGATCTTCAGAAGATTGTTAATGACGAATTCGAGTTCGCGTCTTTCCTTGCCCAGCTTCTGTGAACGCTCGTTGTCGTTCCAGACATTGGGGTCTTCCAGCAGCAGGCTGACTTCCTGCAAACGCTGTTGCCTGTTCTCGAAGTCAAAGATACCCCCGAAGTGCCTGACTGCGCTCCGCAAGGTCTTCAAGACGATGGCTGATCTGATTGAGGTGCTCTGCTTCCATACTGATTCTGTTTTCCGCTGATACTGATTGAATGTGTTTGATTTTAAAAGCCGTAATTATACATTAAGCTTGCACCACGGCTGCCTGCCTCTTATAGAGATGAATTCATTTATGAAAGACCGGCGATGCCTTTGTTAAAATGCACATCAACTCAACACACTGAGGCTTCCATGCGATTCGATTCGATTCAAACCATATCTGCCACTGGCAAGTGGCTACAAGCGCTCTCCATCATTTTGCTGGCAGCCGGCATCAGCGCCTGTTCGGAAGACAAGGGCGCTTCCTTCCTGGTAAGGATTGATGGATCCAGTACGGTTTTCCCGATCACGGAAGCGGTTGCGGAAGAATTTCAGCTGGCAAAAAAGATCAGGACGACTGTAGGAATCTCCGGCACCGGCGGCGGCTTCAAGAAGTTCTGCCGTGGTGAAGTCGACATTACCCAGGCGTCACGTCCGATCCTGCACAAGGAAATGGAAGCCTGCAAGGCAGCCGGCATCGAGTACATCGAACTGCCGATCGCCTATGATGCGCTGACCGTAGTCATCAATCCCGACAATGACTTCATCACCAGCATGACCGTCGATGAACTCAGAACCATGTGGGAACCGGCCGCACAGAATGTCATCACCAGCTGGAATCAGGTCAATCCTGCTTGGCCGGACAGGCCGCTGCGGCTCTATGGTGCCGGTTCCGACTCCGGGACTTTCGACTACTTTACGGAGGCGATCATGGGAGAAGCCAAATCCAGCCGCGGCGATTTTACTGCGTCTGAAGATGACAACGTCATCGTGCGTGGCGTGAGCGGCGACCTCGGCGCCATCGGTTACTTCGGCTTTGCCTATTTTGCCGAGAATCAGGAAGCCATCAAGGCGGTGCCCATCGTTGCCAAGCAGGGCGGGCAAGCGGTTGCCCCGTCCGAGGAAAATGTCATGAACGGCAGCTATCAGCCACTATCACGGCCCCTGTTCATCTATGTCAACGTGAAATCGGCCGAAACGCCGCACGTCAGGGATTTTGTTGAGTTCTATCTCGAGAACTCTGAAGAACTGATCAAGGAAGTCAGATTCATCCCCTTGCCCGAAGAAGAACAGGCAGCCGTGATTGCACACTGGCAGGCCCGAAAGACCGGTACGGGCTTCGGCGGCGAACCGGAGGTCGGCATCAAGATACAGGATCTCCTGAAGCGCATTTAGCTTGTCATAACAGACATTGCACCAGGAAACGCTGCAAAGCCCCGAACTGAAAACTCGGGGCTTTTTTATATCCTTTAATATTCAACGCCGGAATCACCATTCCGCTTTTTTTAATATTTGTCACAAAACCGTCATCTTTCATCATTAAAGTGCACTCGTTATCGCAAACATGCGATGCAAACATTCCGTGCTTTGCCGAACGATTTTTTAATGATGGAGGTTGTAATGCAATTCAAACTCGTACAAACCCTGAGTGTTGCTGCAGTTGTCGCAGCGGCCTTCTCATCCCCTACTGCCTTTGCTGCCGACAAGATCGTCAAGATCGACGGCTCCAGCACAGTTTATCCGGTGACTGAAGCAGTTGCCGAAGAATTCCAGAAAGCCACCAAGACCAAGGTCACGGTCGGCATCTCCGGCACCGGCGGCGGTTTCAAGAAGTTCTGCCGCGGCGAGACCGACATTTCCGGCGCTTCGCGCCCCATCCTGCAAAAGGAACTCGATGACTGCAAGGCCAACGGCATTCAGTTCATCGAACTGCCGGTAGCGTTCGATGCGCTGACCGTGGTCATCAATCCGAAAAACGATTTCGCCAAGAAAATGACCGTAGCCGAGCTGAAAAAGATGTGGGAGCCGGCTGCCCAAGGTAAGGTGAAGACCTGGAAGCAAGTAAACCCAGCTTGGCCTGACCGTCCGCTGAAGCTGTTCGGCGCCGGCGCTGATTCCGGCACCTTCGATTATTTCACTGAAGCCATTGTCGGCAAATCCAAATCCAGCCGTGGTGACTTCACGGCCTCTGAAGACGACAATGTACTGGTACGCGGTGTCGCTGGTGATACCGATGCCCTTGGCTTCTTTGGTTATGCCTACTATGAAGAGAACAAGAACTCTCTGAATGCTGTTGCCATTATCGAGAAGGAAGGCAAGCCAGCAGTTCTGCCATCGAAGCAGTCGATCGAAGATGGCTCATATCAGCCACTGGCACGCCCGATCTTCATCTACGTCAATGCCACATCCGGCGCTTTCAAGCCGCATGTCAAGGCGTTTGTTGATTTCTACCTGAAAGAGAGTCGTCCACTGATCGAGGAAGTGAAGTACGTTCCTCTGCCAGCCAAAGACCAGGCAGCTGTCGTTGCCCACTGGAAGGCACTGAAACCGGGTACAGGTTTCGGCGGTCATGCTGAAGTTGGCGTCAAAATTGAAGACCTGCTCTCACGCATCAAGTAATACCTGACTGCAAAAGTCGAAAACCGGGGCGGCCAAGTCGCCCCGGTTTACCGTCTGAGAATTCAAATCCGTTACAATGCGAGAGTCAAATCAACGTGAATACGGCTAATCAAGTGTTAAAAAAACCCATGGGACTGGAAATCAGCGACAGACTCGCCAAGAAATTCCGGCGTAACCTGATCGAGCGCGGCATCGAGTTTCTGCTGCTGCTGGCAGCGATGTCTGCCGTCTTTACAACCGTTGCCATCGTCAGCATTCTGCTCTACGAATCCTATACTTTCTTTGAACATGTCTCGCTCTTGGACTTTCTGACCGACACACAGTGGACACCACTGTTCGCGGACGCCCATTACGGCATCATGCCGCTGGTCTCAGGTACGGTAACTACTGCCGCCATCGCGCTGGCCTTTGCCATTCCGGTCGGCACCATAGGCGCCATCTACCTTTCCGAATTCGCTTCGCACCGGGTTCGTGAAACCGTCAAGCCCATCCTCGAATTGCTGGAAGGTGTACCAACCATCGTCTTCGGTTACTTTGCCTTGCTGCTGGTCACACCTTTGCTACAAAAATTCATACCAGGCCTGCCGACTTTCAACATGCTGGGCCCAGGCATCGTCATCGGCATCATGGTCATTCCATACATTGCCTCGGTTTCCGAAGATGCGATGCGCGCCGTGCCCATGAGCATGCGCGAAGGTTCCTATGCCATGGGCGCCACGCGCTTCCAGACAGCTATTCGCGTGGTCACCCCGGCCGCCATCTCCGGCATCATTGCTGCCTATATCCTGGCGATCTCTCGTGCCGTGGGTGAAACCATGGTGGTGGCGATTGCCGCCGGCCAGCAACCGAACCTGACCTTCAACCCGATGGATTCAGCCGCAACCATCACTGCCTATATCGTGCAAGTCGCCATGGGCGACCTGCCGCACGGCAGTATCGGCTATCAGAGTATTTTCGCCGCCGGCCTGGTACTGATGCTGATGACCCTGTTCTTCAACCTGCTGGGCCATTTCACCCGCAAGAAATTCCGCGAGGCTTATTAATATGAATACAGAAGCATCTACCTTGAAGGACCTGGACGCAGTGCGCAGCATGATCAAGCGCCACAAACTGAACGACTACCTGTTCGGCGCAGTCGGCCTGTCATTCATCATACTGATCCTGTTGACCCTGCTGGTGCTGTTCATCGACCTGATCATGGACGGCTATCCGAAACTGATGTCCTGGGATTTCTTCAGCAGTTTCCCGTCACGTCGCGCAGCCAATGCCGGCCTGCTGTCGGCACTGGTCGGCTCTGCCCTGGTCATGATCATCACTTTCGTCTCGGCCGTGCCTATGGGCGTCGCTGCGGCGATCTACCTTGAGGAATATGCCAAGAAGAACTGGCTGTCCGAAGTGATCGAAGTCAACGTCACCAACCTGGCTGCCGTGCCTTCCATCATCTACGGCCTGCTGGCACTCGGTCTGTTTGTCTATATTCTGGACTTCGGCACCAGCATTCTGACTGCCGGCCTGACACTGGGCTTGCTGATCCTGCCGGTCGTCATCGTCGCCACCCGTGAAGCGATACGCGGCATCCCGGTGGCCATTCGCGAGGCGGCCTATGCGGTCGGCGCAACCAAGTGGCAAGTGGTCTCACAACATGTGGTGCGCTATGCCACCGGCGGTATCCTGACCGGCGTTATCATCGGCATGGCGCGCGCCATCGGTGAAACCGCGCCGGTGATTACCATCGGCGCGCTGACCTTTATCGCCTTCCTGCCTCCGTCACCGGTCACGACTTCTGCACCCTTCCTCAATTTCGACTGGCTCTGGTCCGGCTTTACCGTGCTGCCGATCCAGATGTTCAGCTGGCTCTCGCGGCCGGGCGCTGACTTCCATGTCAACGCAGCCGCGGCAGGTGCTGTGATTATCGTCGTGACGCTGCTGATGAACGGTATCGCCATCAAGATGCGCTACAACATCCGCAAGAAGATCAAGTGGCAGTAAGTATTGCCGATTAGAACTCACTCAAGAATATTATTTAGGAATCTAGAATATGGTTACTGTCACCACCCCGCTGAAAGCCGAGTCGCGCGACCTGAACTTTATCTATAACGGCGGCATTCATGCTCTCAAGGGTATCAACATGCCGCTGTATGAAAAGAAGATCACGGCGCTGATCGGCCCATCCGGTTGCGGCAAGTCGACATTCCTGCGCTGCTTCAACCGCATGCACGACCTCTATCCCGGCAACAAGTACCAAGGCCAGATCGTTATGCATCCGGACAACACCAACGTACTGGACGCTGGTGTCGACCCGATCGAAGTGCGTATGCGCATCAGCATGGTATTTCAGAAACCCAACCCCTTCCCCAAGTCCATTTACGAGAACGTCGCCTACGGGCTGCGCGTACGCGGCGAGCGCAACAAGCGCATCATCGACGACAAGGTGGAAGAAGCGCTGAAAGGTGCTGCCATCTGGGATGAAGTGAAGGATCGTCTGCATGACCTCGCCTTCAACCTGTCCGGCGGCCAGCAACAGCGTCTGTGTATCGCCCGCGCTTTGGCGACCGACCCCGAGATCATGCTGTTCGACGAACCGACCTCGGCACTGGACCCGATTGCCACCGCCAACATCGAGGAACTGATGACCGAGTTGCGCGACAAGCTGACCATTCTGGTGGTGACCCACAACATGCAGCAGGCAGCCCGCATTTCCGATTACACCGCCTATATGTATCTGGGCGAGATGGTGGAATACGGCGATACCGACAGGATATTCACCAACCCCACACGCAAGGAAACCGAGGACTACATCACCGGCAAGTTCGGTTAAACAACCTAGCACTCCTTCAATGCACAAGGCACCCTCCCGGGTGCCTTGTGCATTTGGGCATCGGCTTCAGCGGATTCAAAGGAAATCACGCAGATTGATCTTGCGACTCACTGCCTCCGCCTCCACCTCCTTCAATGCCTGCGCCAGAAACTGGTCTGCCTTGACCGGCCCCACATACTGGCACATGGCGATATAGGCCAGGTTCACCAGCTTCTGCAATGCGTCTATGCTGAAATTCGCAGTCAGTTGGGTACTCTGGCCGGATAGCCAGGCACGTATGCGCTGCTCGTTGCGCGCCTCCAGTTTCAGCTTCACCAGACTATCCACCAGAAAGTTGCGGATACCGCTCTGGGTCGCATAATCGTATTTCTTCAGCATGGCCGTCAGCAGGGCAACAAATACAGCCGTGACGTTATCCAACTGGTGGCTGGCTTCAGCCTTGGTCTCCGCTTCCGATTTGATCAGTTGCTGAGGATCCGGCAGCAACTGATCCTCAGGCAGATCCATGGCATAAATGACTGCCCGCAGCATCTCCCCACGTTTTTCCTTCAAAGCCTCCGTAGTACAGCAGCGGGCAATGAACACATTAAGGGCGAACTTGGGCTTGCTCGAAAAATCGCGTTCCCAAAGCATCAGCGCGCTGGATAGATCCTGATCATTAAAGAACGGTCTGAGCCCGGTATAAACCGCACGACGACGTTGTACTAAATCCATTTTCCGGGCTTTCTATCTTAAAGGTTGCAGATCTTTGACATGCTCGCTCAGATAAGCAGCATCACGGTTGAACTCTGGATAGCCGACCTCGCCATGCTCGGTGATATCCAGGCCCCTCTGTTCATGCTGCGGGCTGACACGCAGACCCACGGTACGGGCAATCAGGCTGTACATAAAGAATGCGATGAAAAAGACCCAGAGAAAAGCGACACTCACACCGAGCAACTGCACCAGGATGACGTCCAGATTGAACATGTTGTCACGCAGGAAGATGCCTGCCGCCAGCGTGCCCCAGACCCCGGCAAAACCATGCACCGAGACCGCGCCGACCACATCGTCATAGCGCAGCTTCTCCAGCAGGATAAAACCGAGCACACAGACCACACCCCCAATAAAACCGGTCAATGCCGCATACGGGATATCCATGCTGGCACAGCCGGCCGTGATCGCTACCAGACCGCCGATGCTGCCATTGACGGCATTGGTCATCAACGCAGGCTGACGAGAAATGGAACTCATGAAAACCGCGCCTATTGCCCCTGCCGCACCAGCGACGTGCGTATTGAGAATAATCGGCCCGATATCGGTGCCTGCCAGTAGCGTACTACCCCCATTGAAGCCAAACCAGCCGAACCAGAGCAGGAACCCGCCGATACCGATATAGCCAAGATTATGGCCGGGGATGGTATGCGACTGGCCATTGGCCCCAAAGCGCCCCAGACGCGGGCCAAGAATGATGATGCCGGCAAGCGCGCACCAAGCGCCAACCGAATGCACTACGGTGGAACCGGCAAAATCGATGAAGCCGAGCTGGTTCAGCCAACCGCCCTGATTCCAGACCCAGCTACCGAATACCGGATAGATGATTGCCGTAATGCCGATGACACCGAGCAGATAACCGAAGTAATTGGTTCGCTCCGCCATTGCGCCGCTGACAATGGTGGCCGCAGTAGCTGCGAACATCATCTGAAAGAACAACACAGTGTAATCCATGCCGCCACCGCCGGACATGGCAAATCCATCCGTACCAAACCAGCCCGAGGGGTTGGTGCCGAACATCAGGCCATAGCCCAGCGCCCAGAACAACAGCGTGCCGACACAGACGTCCATGTAATTTTTCATCATGACATTGACAGCATTCTTGGCTCGCGCCATGCCGGATTCGAGCAGGGCAAAACCCGGCTGCATGAGGAATACCATGGCCCCTGCAATCACGATCCAGAGCGTGTGGACGGCATCCGGTGCGATAGCTTCATCAGCAAAAGTAGCGAGTGGAAAGATCAGGGTAAATACTGCGAAAAGACTCGAGATCAGGAATTTCATAGATGCTTTCTTTATAAAAATTATTGAGTAAAGAATCTTTAAAACGGGGACTGCCTGATGCTGATAAGCACAAAGAATGCCAATCGTGCCTGATATGGACTTTCATCTGCCTGAGAAAAATTTATTGCTGTCACCGGCGCAGTTTGATGCGAAAATACTCAGTAGATTAATCCGGTACGAAACGCCTTTGATAGCTCGCAGTTTGCCAACAGCATTCGCGACTTGTAATACCAAATCCTGTTTAACCACTCAGAAGAGAATTGAATCCATGAAGAACCTTGCACTGATCGCGCTACTCGCCTCACTCTCCGCATGCACCATAATGGGCGACAAAACTGCCAACAACCGTGAATGGACCAAGGTCAGCTGTATCGGATTTGCCGACTGGCAAGTCTGTCACGACCAGGCCAGAAAACTCTGCCCCAATGGCTATGACACACGAAACCTGCAGGAAAGCCTGATCACGCAAAACCGTAGTATGGAAGTCGCCTGCAAAGGTTGATCTGACAAGTAAAAAAACGGCAGCCTGGGCTGCCGTTTTTTCTTGATTAATACGTTTGTTCTGAATTAATTAACCCATCAATTCAACTCAAGTATTACGAAGGTTGACCATACTGTAGCGCAATGCTCAAGCCGGCATAAATCCATTGCGCTTTGGCAACGTGCCTGCTAAATATAAACGTCGCAAACATTTGCACCTAGTGTCATGAGCAAATGCGCTGGCGCATTTGCCTCACAGGGATTAAACCGCAAATTGGTAAAGCTGATAGACACAAGAATGTGGTTCGTGACTACAAGCCGCGTTCCACCACATCGATCAAACGTTGTCCAATCACTTCTGCCTGAGTTTTATCAAGAGACCTGAGCGGCCCTTCCAGCATCAATTTCGCGAAACCATGCACTGCAGACCAGGCAAAAATTTCTGCAAACTGCCTGCGCTCCTGAGTGATAGCCCCAGCTTCAATCAACTTATCCAGAGCCGTACCCAATAATTGATATGCGGTCAGGCCGCTTTCACCTGCACTCGCAGGATTATCTGCATTGCTAAGGTCGTTCGGCACGGAAAATGCCATCCCGAACAAGCCTGGTTCTGCCAGGGCGAATCTGAGATACGCAGTGCCGACTGCTCGCAACCTGGCACGAGCGAGCTCGAGCTGGTCATCGCTTTTGCCTATCCTGTTTATTTCATTTTCTATTTCGACAGCCAATGCTGACTGGGCGGCCATGCTGACTGCCTGCAACAACGCGTGACGGTCCGCAAAATGTCGATAGGCCGCATTAGGCGACACCCCAGCCTGCCTCGTGACCTCCCGGAGCACGACCGCTTCTGCCCCGCCTTTTCTTGCAAGCTGCACTGCCGCATCGAGCAAGGCCCGGTACAAATCCCCATGTCGATAAGTGCTGCGCTTGATTTGTATAGTTGTTTTATTTGCCATATTCATATTTGTTGACAGCGTCAACAACTGGAGGTGTAATGTATACATTGTACACATTACACCGTAATTCGATTGTAAGTACATTGTAATGCGACTTGAGAACAAGGGCGCCGTAATTTATGACTGCAACACAACAGGAAACAGGCATGAAAATCCAACAGCGAATTGAACACGAATGGCTACAACAACTGGTTGGTACATGGAGCATTGAATCCGAATGCTCAATGAAGCCAGACGATGCCCCGGAAAAATTCAAGGGCATAGAAAGCGTGATCTCCATCGGAGACTTCTGGATACAGGGGGAAGGCCATGGCGAAATGCCGGGCTGCGACACGATGGCAGACATGGTCATCACGCTGGGTTACGACCCCGGAAAACAATGCTTCGTTGGCACCTGGATTGGTTCAATGATGCCTCATTTATGGGTCTATCAAGGCTCGCTGGATGCCGATAATAATATCCTGTCGCTGCATAGCGAGGGCCCGAGCTGCCAGGACGAAAACAAGCTGACGAAATATACCGACATCATCGAAATAAAAAACAACAACCACCGGACACTGACCTCACTCATGCAAGACGAGGACGGCAAATGGCACACATTAGTCACGACCAGCTACCGGCGCATACAGCAGCCATGCCTCGTCGCAATATAATGAAATAAGGAGAATCCCATGATCAACATAGCTATGATTGTCGTCGCGTTACTAGTTGCAGCCCTGTTAATCTACGTGGCCCTGAAACCCGCAGATTTCATGATACAACGCAGCACCACGATCAAGGCCTCGCCGGAAAAAGTGTTTCCGCTCATCGATGGCCTGCACATGATGCAGACATGGTCGGCCTGGGAGAAAGTGGACCCCGGAATGAAACGCAGCTACAGCGGAGGAACCAGTGGCAAAGGAGCCAAATATGCATGGGAAGGCAACAGGGAGATTGGCCAGGGTAGCCTGGAAATCACGGAATCGACCTCGCCCTCAAAAGTCACCCTGTCCCTCGATTTCATCAAACCCTTTGCCGGCCATAGTGTCGTTGAATTTTCCCTGCAAGCGGAAGGAGAAAATACCGTAGTCACCCAGACCATGTGGGGCACAAGCACATTCATTCCCAGGCTCATGTGCAGTTTGTTTTTCGATCAGAACAAAATGATAGGCGGCAAATTCGAGGAAGGGCTGGCGAGCCTCAAGGCTATCGCCGAACAATGAATAGCTGGAAAGCTGTTATCTGTTCACGCAACTGATACTTGCAGCGAACATCGACCAGCTCAGTGATTCAAGCTTTCGGATCCACCAGACCAGCCCGGCAATTCATAACCCTGCTCGCGAAAAAGCCTGATACAGGCATCGACCACTGCCGGGTCAAAAAGCGTGCCCCTGTAGTTCTGAATTTCCTTCAGCGCGGCATCTATTCCCAGAGCAGGCCGGTATGGACGGTGTGTCATCATGGATTCAACCACATCAGCCACTGCGATAATCCTGGCTTCCAATAGAATCTGGTCGCCTTTCAGCCCTTGCGGATAACCGCTGCCATCGATCCGTTCATGATGCTGCAGCACAATCTGCGCAATCGGCCATGGATAATCAACCGTTTTCAGCAAATTGTAACCATATTGCGAATGTTCCTTGACCAGGCTGAATTCAATCGGGCTAAGCCGGGCCGGCTTGCTGAGAATCTCGACAGGCACCTTGATTTTACCAACATCGTGCAGAACGCTGGCCAGTTGTATTCCCTCAACCTGCTCTTCCGGCAATTGCAGGTCCCGTGCAATCGCCACCGCGATTTCAGCGACGCGATGTTGATGCCCTGCCGTGTATGGATCACGCATTTCGACCATGGCTGCCAGCAAGGCAACCGATTCAACCAGGTTATTTTTCAGCTTTTTCTCGTTCTCCTTGAGCTGCGCTGTCTGCTGGTCGACAACTTCCGACAGGTGATGCCGTAACTGATGTAATTCCAGGTGAGTCCGTACGCGTGCGATCAGTTCGTTACGCTGATAGGGTTTGGTGACGTAATCCACAGCCCCAAGCTCAAAACCCTGAACTTTCTCATCCGTATCGGAAGCGGCACTGACAAAAATGACGGGGACATCGCTGGTCTCTGGTGCAGCCTTAAGGCGCCGGCAGACTTCAAATCCGTCCATCTCAGGCATGCGAATATCCAGCAGCACAAGGTCAGGTGCATGGCTGATAGCCGCATGCAAAGCCAGTTCACCGCTAATCGCGGAACGCACTTCATAGCCTTCCGCTTTCATGATATCCGTCAATAGCTTGAGTGATGCCGGGGTATCATCCACCACCAGAATACTGGCCTGTTTTGTTGAAATCTTGGTTGATGTCTTGTCTGTCATGGAATGTAAAAATCAAACACTTTTAATGGCCTTGAGTATGGCCGGGTAATCAAAGTTCTCTGCCAGATGCAGCAAGGTTTTCGCCAGATCAGCATCATGAACCGCCACTTTCTGGATTGCGGCAAGAATGCTGTCGCTCTCCAGACTTTCAAGAGCATTCTCCAACTCAACTTTCAAATCTGCAGACAATGCGGCCAGCGCTTCATGCGTCAGTAACACATTGCTGGAAGCGTCCTCCTGCTGTGAGGATTCATAAATGTACTCTACACCCAACTGTTCACTCATACATTGATATATCTCATTAAAACGGTAGGGCTTGAGTACGACATCATCCATTCCTGCCTTGAGCATCTCACCACGCTGCTCAGCCAGCGCCGAAGCTGTGACCGCAACGATTTTTACATCCTTGCCACCTGGCAGCTGACGAATCTGTAGCGTGGCCTCCATACCATCCATGACCGGCATACGCCTGTCCATCCAGATAAGATGTGGCTGCCACTCCTGAAAGTACTGCACGCCCTGCTTGCCGTTGTCCGCCACCTTGACGGAAAAACCTGCTTTTTTCATCAACTGGGTAAGCAAAATCTGGTTCTCCTTCTGATCCTCGACAATCAGAATCCGGTACTCCGGCTGCCCTGAGGCAAGGCCCACCACCTCCCCTTTGGAGACATTCGCCAGTTTTTCCGCTTCTGCTTCATCGGCAATTTCCAGCGGAATATCAACATGAAACAGCGAGCCCTTGCCCGGCTTGCTCTTCACGCTGATATTGCCGCCCATCAGCTCTACGTACTGACGCGTAATAGTCAAGCCCAGACCCGTACCCTTCTGCTTGCTGGTATCGCCAACCTGTACAAACGGTTCGAAGATCTTCTGATGATCTTTGGGTTTGATACCAATCCCCGTGTCTTCAACTTCCAGCAACAAATGCGCATGCGTATTTTTCTTGGTACTCAAACGCACAACAACCTCTCCCTGCTCGGTGAATTTAATCGCATTACCGACAAGGTTCAGCAGCACCTGGCGCAAGCGGGTTTCGTCACCCTTGATATATCGCGGAAATTTTGAGGCCTGATCCACCCTCAACTGCAAGCCTTTCTCTTGCGCACGGATGTGCATCAAATCCGTGATATCGCGCACCAGGGCCCCAAGATCAAGCGGCACCGATTCAATCTCCACATTGCCGGCCTCGATCTTGGCCATATCAAGCACGTCATTAATCAGGTTTAACAGGTGCTCGCCACTGCGATTGATGATATCCAGGCTTTCCAGCTGGGATTCCGTCAGCGAGGCCTCCTTGCGCAGAAGGCTGGAGAAACCAAGAATGGCGTTCAAAGGAGTACGCAGTTCATGACTCATACTGGCGAGGAATGTGCTCTTGGCGCGATTCGCCATCTCAGCTGCCTCGCGTGCCAGCACCAAAGCTACCGTACGCTCCTGCACCTCGTCCTCCAGATGATCCTTGTACTGGATCAACTCATTCTCGGCGCGCTTGCGTTCGGTCAGGTCAATGAAGGTCGCCAGAAAATCTTCCTCCAGCATGACACCCGAAATCTCCATTATGCGCACTTCGCCATTTTTGCAAGTCACATGATACTCATGCGGCTGAATATCCTGCCCGGTCTCCGCCGCAAACTGCACTGCCTTGCCCCAGGTTGACATGACCCAGGCACGATAATCGGCATCCGGATAAGCCAGCTGCCACCACGCATCCATCGTCGGAACATCCTCATGCGTATAACCGAAAGTCTTACTGAAACGGTCATTGATGCTCGCCATTACCTTGTTTTCCATGACATAGCACATCGGGATCGGCGCAGCTTTAACCAGCTTGCGAAAACGTGTTTCGTTCTCAAGCCGGATATTCTTTTCCTCCTCCAGAGTATCCAGCATGCGATAGAGATGACGTGCAAGCACACCGATTTCATCAGTGCGTTGCATGTCTTGCCGTTGGAAAGGCTTGCCCTGCTCGGCATCGCGTGCAACGACAACCAACCTGTCCAGCCCCCTAGTCAGGCCACCCGCCAATCGGGATGCGATAGTAAAGATAAGCAGCACCAGCAACAGGGAAAAAGCGAGCCCGGCATAGGTCATCTGACGCAAATTGGCATTGACGGTATCACGTGTCATTTCTACCCGTACCCAACCAATGTGACGTTCACCTGCCATAATCGGCACAGCAACATCTATCAGATTGGATTGATCAATCAACACCCGCTCTTCAGCTTTCCCTTGCAACAGATCCTGACTGATTTCGTCACTGAAATAATTGCCGATATACTCAAGCCGGGTCGAGGCCAGCACTTCACCTGCAGGCGTCAGCACGGCTGCAAACCTGATATCAGTTGCGCTGGAAATACCTTGTAGCACCTCTTGCAAGCCGGTCAAATCATTGGCCAAGACCCAGGAAGTACTGCTATATGTAGTGCTACGTGCAAGATCAAGCGCATTCCGGGTGCCTTGGGCATACTGGATATTGCGCTCGTAGCTGTAAAGCAGGGATCCTGCGCCCAAACTGATGAATATTGCAGCAAGCGAAAACGACAAGGCCAGCTGACGATAGATAGACTTGGCCCAGATCAACTGAAACCGGCGCATAGAACTGGAAACCAGGCTCATCAAGGATTTCATCTCAATAATCGATCTCACGTACGGTTCGAGAAAACTCCTGTAAAAAATCCCTCACCGGCAAATACGTCTCGCCCGTTGCCGCCTCGAAACGGGAGACCGGCAAACGTTGCAGCATGGCACGTCCTTCAGCTGTTTCATGCAAACTGAGCAGTTGCCGTGAGAAAGCATCAGCGATATCCGCCGACACATCCTGACGCACCACCCAGCCGTTATTCAATAATGAATGGGTCTGCCATTTGACTGTGAGCTGATTCGCCAATTCGGGATGCTCCCGCATATATGTCTTCCATGGCACGGGCCAGGTCGCACCAGCCGCCACGTGCCCGCGCAGGACGTTCTCTATGGAAGACTCCTGCGAACCGACATAACGGTTCTCGATATCACGGTTTACATCGATGCCATGTGTATGCAGATAGTATTGCGGCATGAAAGTCGCAGCCAGCGCTGTCTTGCCCGGATAAGAAACCGCCTTGCCCTTGAGATCTGCGACCTCACGGATCCCGCTATCCTTGCGAATCAGGATGATGCCGCGAAAATCCTCGTCATCTCCCATTTTTCCAAATATGCGATAGCCGTGTTTAAGCGAGAGAACAGTCTGGTAGGGATTGGGCATGGCGAATGCGAAATGCCCGGCATAAAGTTTTTTATCAAACTCCGTGTAGTTGCGCGAAGCCTCCAGCTTGAAGTGCGCTTCCGGGATATTGGCGTTCATGTGGTCGACGATGGGGCCGTAGACTTCCATCAAACGCTGTGGGTTGTGTAATGGGTGTATACCGACGGTATATTCAGCAACATGTTGCGAGCCCACAGTGGTCAGCGTCGGCTCATAGATATCATCATCAGAACGACCACAGGCAACCAGTAGAATCGCCGAAAAAAGGGGAAGCCAGAATGAAGTAGCGCGAATTGCCCGGGCGGTTCTGATCATCAGCAATTCACCTCCCTTGTCAGGGTCAAGCACCCCTATTCAAATTAAGCATCCATCAGCGCATTATGCAGACGACTGAATGAATATTATGAGTGGTGCCCCCGGCACGAATCGAACGTGCGACCCTCCCCTTAGGAGGGGGATGCTCTATCCACTGAGCTACGGGGGCAACGGTGTTATTTTCTCATATTTCAGGCTGCTGCGAATTTAGAATCACAAAAACTGTCATGAGTTTATATGCGCAGGATACTCACCAAATCTACTGTTCAGAGGATTGCCATGAAATTTGTCATCATTATCGCCGCCATCGCCCTCACCCTGCTGCTGTTCCGTTCCATCAGTTACGCGGCGGATATACCCAGGACGGGCGACGCGGCGCCCGACTTCCGTCTGCCGGATGCCAAACAGCAGATTCACACACTCAAGGATTATTCCGGCAAATGGCTGGTACTTTATTTCTATCCGAAGAACGACACGCCCGGCTGCACTCAGGAAGCCTGCGCTTTTCGCGACGATCTGTTCCAGATTGAAAAACTCAATGCAAAAGTTGTGGGGGTCAGCGTCGACGATACCGACTCGCATGCGGAGTTTGCCAAAAAATATAACCTGCCTTTCCCGCTGCTTGCTGACAAGGATGGCAAGGTGGCGGACAGTTATGGCGCACTGAGAAATCTGGGCATCATCAAAATCGCCAAGCGCTACACTTACCTGATAGATCCGAACGGCAAGATCGCAAAAGTCTATCTCAGCGTGAATACTTCAAGACACTCGCAGGAAATCATCGATGACTTGAAAAAACTCGGCAAGGCAGATGCATCTTCGCAAACTTGATCTGCCGAAAAACAAAAAAGCCGCTAACTTTATAGCGGCTTTTTTGTGTCATCAGCGATTTGGTGCCCGGGGCCGGAATCGAACCGGCACGACCGTTAAGTCGAGAGATTTTAAGTCTCTTGTGTCTACCAATTTCACCACCCGGGCGATCTGACTTTCAGGCAGTCGATCGACCGCTGATGGTGCACATAAAACAAGGTGCGTATTCTAACACCATGGAGGTGAATTTTTAATCGATGAATACACAATGCCGGGAAATTCAAATGGGCTGGCCAAGCCGCAAATTACAAAGCATTATTTAATTGACGATCTCTTGCACAATCCGCCAGTCATCGGCAGTTTTCTTCATATGCAACTCTTTATTGGCTTTCAGGGAATAACTGCTGGTTTGATAGGTCTGTTTGAAACGGACAATTGCCGTATCAGCATTTTCTTCAACCTTGACGTCATTAAGACTGATTTTCAACTCGCCTGCCCTTGTCAGCTTATCGTGCCTGTCTTGTAGCCACGCTTGTCTGTCAGCAAATTTCTGCGGCGTAAAGTCCTCTACATACCTGGCGACATAGGCCTCGTAATCACGTTTCTCCCAAGCTTCTTTCCAAAGATTGAGGGCAATAGAAACGTCGCTGGCAACAGGCCTGGCTGACACAACCTCATCCCCCACTTTTTTGACTTGCCATTGACATGGACCATTGACGCAATCGACCACAGATTCGCGTACGATCTGCCAACTACCTTCAATCAACTCAAATCCGAGCTCTTTACGAACCTCGTCCTTGTAACCCAGCGAGTTCTCGTATTCCTGACCAAAATCTGCAAGTGCCTCTTGCGGCATCTGCACATTCGCTACCGCCTTGTCGCCATTGACAACAATCTTGATGTTCTTCAGTCCCAGCTTGATCCTGTCAGGGGTTCTGATTCGGTAAGTTCTCTGCTTCAGCCATTCAGCCTTGCTCATGCCGTAGGAAGGCGTGAATTTTTCCGCATAGTAACTGAGGTAGCCATCAAGATTCCGGCTCTCCCATGCCTTGCCCCAGCCTTCAACACGGGCATGGACGGCAGACTCCTGGCTCAGGGGCGGGATTTTCTGTTCAGGAATATTGATCACAGGCGGCTTCATCGTGTCACTGAGCGGCTTGGCTCTCTCCAGCAGTTCCTTCTTGTCCACCTTGGGCATGCTGGGTGCGACTGTCTGGCAAACATTCTGCCGGTCGAAATATTCGGCCCGGCCATAGTCTGGCAAACCGGCACGCACCACGCCCAGCTTGTTCAACAACTCGCCTTGTCCGGCATAGGTACGCGCAAAAGCGGCTTTCATATCGTATTCGGTATTGGCATAGGCGCGTCTTGCCTGGAAGTATTCATTTTCGGTATCCAGCAAGTCCAGCAAGGTACGCTGGCCGATATCAAACTGCCTGCGGTAGGCTTCACGCGCCTTTTCTATCGACAACTGGTGCTGGTCCCGATACACCAGTTGCTCACGCAAACGCTCGATATCGTTATAGGCGATGACCACCGTCTGCCGGGTGTCGATACAGGCCTTGTCGCGCAGATCCTGCGTGCTGATCAATTTTTCTGCTGCCTGACTGATGGCGGAACGGTCGGACAGACCGTTGAACAAATTGAAGTTGAGGGTAAGTTCCAGCACATCGGCTGCCTGGGCACTGTTTCTGCCGTCGGAACTGGTGTCCAGCACCTTGGTTGCCTGCAAATCCAGTCGTGGCATATAGCTACCACGCTTGGATTTCACTTCATTTTCAGTCGCCACGATGTTCTCGATTGCGGCCAGCAGGTCCGGATTCTGTTTGTAGGCAAGATCCAGCGCTTCCACCGCAGTACTTGAAACGCCGAGTGCAGCAAGATCGATTTCAGGCAAGGCGTCAGGTGGAAGTTCACCGACCAGACGCTGAAAATTGGCCGTAGCATCATGCAAATTGGTCAGTTCGGTCAGCAGGTTGGCCTCTGCCAATGCAAGACGACCGCTAGCCTGTTCCAGGTCAACCCGGCGGCCAACACCCGCCAGCACGCGCTCCTCGATACGGTCATAGAACTGCTTATGAGTAACGTAATTATCCTTTGCGTAATCCGACAACTGCCGATAACGCTGAATATCAAGATAAGCGCGAGTGGCTTCCAAACCCACTTTCTGCATGGTGCTCTGCAGTTCATAGAAACGCACACGCGAAGCATGGCCAAGACGATTCATCTCATTGGAGGTGATGAAACCATCGAACAACAATTGACGCAGTACCAGCGCGGTGCGATTTTCCGGTATGCCGGTATTACCAGGGTCCGGCACCATTTTTTCCTGGTCACGATAGGTTGAGGTCAAATCCAGCTGCGGTAGCAAACGACCCCGTGTGACTAAAGTTTCCTGCTCGGCCGCCGTAAAGTTATGGTATCTGGCCTGCACTTCCGGATTGGAAGTCACCGTCTTTTCGACGATTTGCTGTAAAGTAAGCATTGTGTCCGCATGAGCAATCGCAGGGACACTCAACGCCGCGAGCATGACAATGGTGATGAAATTTTGACAGTTTGTGTGCTTGTTTTTTGTCCGAATCATTGCGCTAACTTGACCTTAAAGCCACTATCGGCTTGGTTATTTTATATTTATTCAATAAGTTATGATGGAAATTAACAGGTTAATCTTTAAATTTCAAGCCTAAACTGCAATTACCTGATAATGAGTATCGCAACTCTCATGCCATATAACAAAGCCAGCAGCTTCAATATCAGCGGCAGGCAATGATTAAATCGCTGATTATAAATATATTCCTCCGATACAGAGCCTGTCTCTGTACAAGCATCTGCTTTTTTGCTTTTTTCTTCGCTTTTTTCCTTCCCGGTCACAGCAGCGCCGCCATCAATTTCGATCGTTTACTTAGCCTGGCCTCGCAGCAATACGGCGCGCGCGGACAGCAAAACATCACCGACCTCAGAACGCTGCTCAGCCAACTGCAAGGTGCCACAGAGCAGGAAAAACTATTACGTATCAACATGTTCGTTAATCAGAAGATCCGTATATTCGGCAATGATATCGACATCTGGGGACAATCAGACTACTGGGCAACACCACTGGAATCACTGGGACGCGAGGCCGGTGATTGCGAGGATTTCAGCATCGCCAAGTACATGTTTCTGCGTGAATTGGGCATATCCAACGACAAATTGAGACTGACTTATGTCCGTGCGCAGATCGGTGGGCCGAACAGCCGCATCTTTCAGGCACACATGGTGCTTAGCTATTACGAAACACCGAATGCGGAACCACTGATTCTGGACAATCTGATTAGTGACATCCGTGGCGCTTCCAGAAGAACGGATCTCAAACCGATTTTTGGTTTTAACAGTAATGGCTTGTGGGTGGGAAACTCCAGCAGCCCCAGAGGAGACTCCTCAACCCATTTATCGCGTTGGCGGAATTTGCTTGAACGCGCCAGGAACGAAGGTATAGAGTAAATAGAATGAGGTACTTGATATGTCTTTAATCAAACAGCTTTGGATCGCGACAATCGTGCTGGTAGTGCTTGTCTTCAGCGCCAGTCTGGCCGCCATGGTTTCAACCAGCCGCGATTACGTCGTTGAACAGATGAAGGAAAAGAACATTGATAACGCGACCTCCCTGGCGCTTACCATGTCACAGATTGAGAAAGACCTCGTCAATCTGGAGCTGCTGATTGCAGCACAGTTCGATACCGGTCATTACCAGCTGATCCGGTTGTCAGACCCCAACGGCAACCTGATATTGGAGCGCAGCAAGGAAAGCCGGCAGGTCAACGCGCCAGCCTGGTTTGTCCAGTTGACCGTAATGGATGTTCATCCGGGCTATGCGCAAGTACAGGACGGCTGGGCGCAATATGGCCGCCTGCGCATTGAAAGCGATATGCGCATCGCCTATGAAGGCTTGTGGGAAGCCAGTCAACGCATGTTCGCAGTCAGCCTGCTGGTCGGGATGATTGGCGCCTTGATTGGCAGCATCCTGCTCAAACGCCTGTTAAGGCCGCTCAATCATGTAGTGCAACAGGCAGAAGCCATCGGCGAACGCCGTTTCGTCACGTCCGCGATTCCCAAAACAAAGGAATTCAGATTACTGGTGAGGACCATGAACCAGTTGACCGAGCGCGTACGCGACATGCTGACGGAGGAAACCGGGAGACTGGAGAAACTGCGACTGGAAGCAAATTACGACAGCACATCCGGACTGATGAACCGCACCTATTTCTTCAACCGTGTCAGCGCCATGACCAATGATGAAGAGGATTTCAATCAGGGACTGCTGGTTGTCGCACGTCTAGATGACCTGAGCCGCATCGATAAAACTCTGGGGCACGATGAAACCAATGCGCTGCTGCACCGCATGGGTCAGGCACTGCAGGATTTTGCCGAGAAAGAGACCGACACCCTGGCCGCCAGACTCTCCGGCACCGATTTCGCGGTCTTTTCCGGTAGCGCATCAAATGCATACGCCTTTGCCTCTACCATCAAGGGGCTGCTAGGCAAAGCCATTGGCGCAGAAGCATCTCTGGATGGCCTCCTCCTGCCAACCCTCTGCACCCGTTTCCAGCGGCAAGACAAAATCAGTGACCTCTATGCCATGATCAGCACGGTCATCGCTGAAATCAGCCAGCAATCTCCGGATGTACTGCATGTAATGGAAGCCGGCGACATCCTCCAGCATCAGAAGCAGGATGAAGCTGAATGGCGCCAGTTACTGACACAGGCATTAGAGGAAAAACGCCTCAAGCTCGCCTATTTCCCGGTACTCGACACCAAGGGCAAGGTCATCCATCAGGAAAGTCCGGTCCGCATGCAACTCGGCCAGAATGATGCCTGGTTGCCGGCGGGAGAATTCATCTCCTGGGCCAACCGGCTTGAACTGGTATGCCGGATAGACGTCATGGTCATCGAGAAAGCACTGGAAGCACTCGAAGCCGGCGGAGACGACATTGCACTCAATATATCCACCCGCGCCATATGCGACGAAGGTTTCATCAAACAGGTCGCAAGACTGATTGCCGGCAAGCCCGATTGCGCCCGCAGGCTTTGGCTGGAAGTCCACGAACGCGGGGCATTTGAACACTTGGAGGCATTCCGCGCCTTTTGCCAGATCATGAAGCCGCTCGGCTGCAAGCTCGGCATTGAGCATGTGGGTGCCAATGTTTCCAGGCTGGGCGAACTGCACGACGTGGGTCTGGATTACATCAAGATCGATGTATCAGTAATCAGCGGCATCGACAGCAACCCCGGCAACCAGGCCTTTTTCCGTGGCCTCTGCCTGATCGCACGTTCGATAGGCCTGATGAGCATCGCGGAAGGCGTACAGACCGAAGCAGAAATCAAGCAACTGCAGGAACTGGGTGTGGACGGCATGACCGGACCTGCCATCAGATAAATAAAGTCAGCCAGAGAATACAAAGCGGGCATGCTGTTACGCATGCCCGCTTTTTAAATTGCACGTTTCACCGTCATGCCCCGGATACACAAGCATCCGCAGCATTCCAGTTAATCGGTGATCAACTTCTGGCTTTCCAGCAGATTCTGGATTATCTGCTGATCGGAAGTCAGTGAGCCAACCAGGTCCACATTCTGCAGCGTGATGGTCTGATCTTCGTTACCTGAGTTGTACCCACCCGAGAAACCACCACTACTGCTGATGTGGACGACCGTATCAGAACCCACAGTCTCGAAGTGCAGATAGTTCTCCAGATTATCCGTCGCTTCACCTTGCAGCAGATCGCGTAGATCCAGCCTGTCTTCACCATTGCCAAAGTCGGTGATCACATCCTGCGCCGGTGCACCTGCCGTACCGGCATCAGCCAGCGACCACTTGAATACATCAGCACCCAATCCGCCCGTCATCGTGTCATTACCGGCACCACCGATCAGCACATCATCGCCGTCGCCGCCGTCAAGCGTATCGTTACCGACACCACCGTCCAGCCTGTCGTTACCTGTACCACCGCTCAACGTATCATTACCGGCTCCACCATAAATGATGTCATTACCGTCACCGCCATTAATGATATCGTCGCCAGCCAAGCCGTCGATCAAATCATTACCGGCTGTACCGTTGAGCGTCTGACCTGCTTGTGTGCCCATGATATTGGTCATTGTAGCATCGACGACGACTGTAATATCCTGTGTCGAGATGGCATCCACACCGCCCTCGCTAGCTACAGCCGTCACCGTCAGATTGATGGTGCCGGTATAGTCTGGCGGTGTTAACAACTGCAAACTAGCCAGTTCCGCCTCAGTAAAGCTCCAGGAGCCGCCGCCGAGGTCAGTTCCGACATTCGCCCCATTGGAACCGATGAAACCGAACCCTGCGCCACCCAGCGGCAAGCCGGAAATGGTAATCAGGCTGATGGTCGGATAACCTTGCGGATTCACATCAATCGGGAAGTCGATCGGCGTACCGTAATTGATGCCGTTGATCAGGAACTTTGGCGCACCAACCGACAATTGCGAGTTCTTGCCGTTATCGCGCGCATTCAATATCAGCCATGAGAACTGATGCTGCCCGGCCACAGTCGGTGTGTAGGTAAATGTACCGGTAGCGTCAACCGCCGCGCCATTTACATTTACGCCTGTAATCTCGGAGGCGGTAAGTAACTCATAAGTAACCGTACCATTCGGATCCCTGATAACCAATACCGCCAGATCATTAAAGCCATCATTGATTTCACTGAGAGTATTCTCACCATTGAAGAAACCCCAATCAAACGAAACCTGCCCGCTGTCATCAAGATTCAACGCATAGTTCTTGAAGCCGCCATTGAAGACATCGACAAAACCGGGATCGTTGGCTCCTCCGACGGGCGGGTCAAACCGATTATCCAGCCAACCGGCCGGCAGTCCTAGGGCAGATTCCAGATTGGCCTGAGAGATACCCGCAGCGGTATCGATGGCTGCAGTCTCGTTGCCGATATTCAAGCCGAACAGGGACTCCGGCGTGATGATTTGCGGTGCAACCGGCACGACGTCGATTGTCGCAATCGCCACATTACTGCTGCCGGTACCATCGGTCACCACCACCTCGATCAATCTGGGCGTTGCATCCGGATTGGCCGTGTTATTGGAGAAGGTCACTGCCTGAATTGCAGCCTGATAATCAGCCAGTGACGCCGTGCCTGAAAGTGTCACAACATTGCCGACAATACTGAACGATATGCTACTTGGCAATGCGCCAACCGCAAGCGCATCACCGGCCTGTGCATTGGTCAGAGTGATGGTGGCACCGGCGAGTTCAGTCGAATCGATATCGGTAATGCTGATATCGGTGTCGGCAATCGAAACTGCTGCGCCGTTCTCGATAAAGGTCGAAGCGAAACCGGTACCAGCCGCAGAAGCATCCAGATCAATCTCCGACGCATTTGCCAGCGAAACACTGATAGTGGCTGTCGCCTTGTTGCTAACATTCAGGCCATCTGTGACCACCACTTCAACGCTGCGTGGCGTAGCATCCGTGCTGCTGGTACTGAACGTCACTGCCTGGATTGCCGTCTGGTAATCGGCAAGCGTTGCAGTACCGCTCAGGGTCACGACATTGCCCACAACAGAGGCCGTAATACCTGCAGGCATGGTGCCTGCCGCCAACACGTCGCCAACCTGGGCATTTGTCAGTGTAATCGTGGCTTGCGTGATATTGGTCGAGTCAGCATCTGTAATACTGATATCGGTATCCGCAATCGCAACCGCTGCACCGCCTTGAGTGACTGTGGTGGCAAAGCCTGTACCTGCGACAGAAGCGTCCAGATCGATGACAGGTGCTTCGCCCGGGTTGATTGTCAGAGTGGCAGTCGAGGTACTGCCATCAGCATCGGTCAAGGTGTAGGTGAAAATATCCGGCGTAAGAATTTCTGGACTAACCGTCAAACCATCTACACGGAAGGTATCTCCAGTGCTGGACAACACCAAATATGCAAAAGGTGTTGAGGTAGATATCGGCCAATTTACAATTTCGCTGTTATTGCCGTTAATTGTTCCGCTGGCTACAAAACTTCCATTGATATCATATGCTCTCCATACAGCGTCATCTCCATTATCAAGATGTGTCAATGTAACAGTGGCTGACTTTGTTTGAACACCAACATCAATCAACAGATGCTCATTATTGCTAATTCTATCGCCTGTCGACCCTCCTCCATCGCCATCTTCCACTCCAATACCGTCGTCGTCTGTGCCCCCACGATTTTGATATCGTACATAGCCAGCTTGCTCAGAATTCAATCTACCCATGTCAATACCATCAACAGCTACGCCCCCGACAAAAGGATTTGCATAGCCATCACCCTCATTATCGTAGCCGTATGTATCAAATCCAGCTGCTGTCCACACTGCCACCGTCGCTGAATTGGTACCTGCAGCAACGCTGACATCTGCAGCCTTGGTATAGGTATAACTACCGTCATCCTGGTCAATAACTAAGGTGCCGTTACTGGTAACTATGGTGCGTACATTACCTGCACCCAAGGTATTGGACAGCACCGTGCCCTGCGTCACCGTAACGCTCGTCACCGTAGCGCTATCAGCACCCAATACATCAGCACCGCCGCCCACAGTATCACCTGCGCCCGTAATCACGTTACCGTTAACGCTGCTGCCACCACTCAAGCTGTTTACATCATCGTTCGCGGTTGGAGATGTGTCGGCCAGGCTGATATTAACCGTTGTCCAGCCGGAGACATCAGTACCATCCGATGCAAGATAGGCAAAACTATCAACCGCAGCCAGAGAATGATTATGCACCGGAGCTGTGTAAGTGAATGTACCATCCGCATTCATTATTACTGTACCGCCCAAGGCAGTCGTGATGCTGTTCGTACCGTTGGCCGCAGTTGCTCCGGTACCGGACACATCAGTGGCAAATTGGCCGACCGTCAGCGTCAGACTATCCACATCCGTATCGTTGGACAACACATTACCCATAACAGCCGTCACCCCTTCTTCCAATGTGAAGCTGTCCGCCCCTCCAACCGGCGCATCATTCACCGCAATGACATTGATTGTGGTGAATACCGGTGCGGAGTCGTTAAGTCCGTCGTTAACCACCATGCTGATACTACGTGGTGTGGTCGACGGATTCTCGCTGGTGCTGCTAAAGGTAATCGCCTGCAAGGCAGTCTGATAGGCTGCCAGAGATGCGCTACCACTCAAGGTAACAACATTGCCGACCACTGTTGCAGTAATCCCCGGAGGCAAGGCACCTACAGCCAGCACATCGCCAGCCTGGGCATTGGTCAGGGTAATCACTGCGCCTTGCATGGTGCTGTTATCAACATCACTGATAGTGACATCGAGGTCTGCAAGCGAAACCGGCGTGCCGTTTTCATAGTAGGTCCCTGTGTAGCCGCTGGCATCAACCGTGACATTGATATTACCGGTGATACCGTCCAGACCCACATCATCCGGGTTAACCACCGTGATGTTGTTGATACCGGCAACAAAGTCCGGCAGGCTGAACGAACCGCCAGCCGGGAACAGTTCTTCCATCTCGGTAGAGGTCGTCGTGCGGCTTGCGTAGATGCGCACTTCGCCTTCGGTAATCACCACCTCAATACGCGGCAAGCCGTTTTCATTAGCTATCCAGGGCGAAGTCAGGAAGGCGCTATCGGCGAATTGCAGGTAAGTCTCCCCGCCACCCAAAGCACCTGACTGGAGCTCAAACGCACTTGAGGAATGCAGATTGACACCATTCACCTGGATCGAGAATGAGTTATCCACAGTAGTGAGTTCGATCACAGCCCTCACACTATCCGGCAACTGGTTGGTGCCTACATTGAAACTCAAGATATGAGAACTGCCTCCATCGGCACCGGCAAAGCCACTGCCACCATCGGCATTACCACCGATAATCATCAAGCCGGTATTACTGTTGGCATTCAGATCCAGAACCGGCGCATCATTAGTGCCGGTGATGCCTATCGTCAGCGTCGTGCTGCTGGTCGCCCCTGCAGCATCCTGCATGGTATAGGTAACCTCATCCGTCACAGTCTGGCCTTGAGCCAACGCCTGCGTAGCCGGCCGGCTGTTATCCAGTTGATAGGTATATGAACCATCCGAAGCGATATTGATGGTGCCGTAAGTGGTCGTAATCGTGGTGCCCACATCACCGGAATCACCGTTCACGGCAGTAACCGTTTTTGTATCCCCGGTATCTTCATCAGTATCGTTAGCCAGTACATTGCCAGTCGCGGTCGGCGTGCCAGCAAACGCGTCACCAAGTGCATCAACACCGGATTCAACGACGCTATTTGTGTCGGCAACTGCTACCGGCACGTCGTTGACTGCGGTCACCGACGGATCCACGTTGGCGGCGACGCCGTCGGCAGTGCCGTCGTTCGGCGTCAGCGTGAAGGCCGGCAGGTCCTG
>PHCX01000007.1 GCA_002842435.1 Betaproteobacteria bacterium HGW-Betaproteobacteria-1
TCCGGATTTACCTTGCCTTTTCCCTTGCTTTCCATCGAACACCTCCTTCATTATTGTCTCCTATTGAAGTGTCCGTTCAACCCGGGTTAGCTCAGTCTGTCCCCTATTGTTTACAAAGTTGAGATTCCTGCGCGACTTTCGCGCAGGTCCGGTGGAATGATGGGTTGGGCGACATCTCAAGCCGGATTGCGTGTAACAAAATCGCGGATGCCAGCAATGAGTAAGCTAACCTGCTCTGCGCTGTATTCGGCGTATTTGCCATGAGCGGCTTTGTTCCTGAGATCGAGCCAAGCAGTTACGTTCTTTTGGTCAAGCTTTGAATAGGCGCCAGCTGCAGCGAGTTCGGAGTTCAGGAGATCAGCTTTCTTCGCGGTGATGCTTCCATCGGCTTTCTTGTTCTCCAACGGGATGCTCGCCTTTTGACAAAGCTCTCTAATGTGAGCCTCAAGAGTCGAGCCGGCAATTACGGCTGCGGCGTCTTTGTAACCGGAGTCTTGAAGATGTTGCGCCATCTCAAGGAAGTCCGCAAAGAGTGCGCCATGGACAATTTCAACAAGCGATTGAATGTAGCCACTCTTCAAGTCGGCAAGCAACGCGCCCGCAACGCCGGCAATCGACGTTGTGTGCTCGTGAAGATGGGGAAGCTTGATAAGTAACCGGTCGATTTCTTTGGCGTATGTTGATTCCGTTCCACTGATCCGATGCACGGCCGCTATCGTGCGGGTAACAAGCGCCTGCCTTTCGTGCTTCGGTAGATCACTCAGATCGCTGTGCTGCGATCTTGATTGGAACGATTGGAATTCCTTCACGAGGGCTTCCATCTGTGTCTGAAACGCTTCAGTTCCCAAGATCGCTCCTTGATGTTGCCCAACGCCGCAGTTCAGCCGCAAATTCGCGCGCAGCGCGAATTTGCGGCTGGAACTGCTTGTTAGGAGGCCATGAGGCCACGCATTACTCCTTGCGCTCGTTCAAGAAGTGCTTCCCTCGCATCGAGAAAGCTCTTGTAGACAGCACCAAAACGAGCGGTGTGTTCAGGTGGCGGAATACTGAGGTTGCCATCAAGGACCTGCTTGCGGCCCTCCATCATCCAGGTTCTGTATTCGCGAACTGTCGTGGACAAGCTGCGCCCTTCTGCTGTCATCTCGGGGAAATACAGCAAGACCAGTGTTTCCACTCTCGCCAGCGGCGAGTGTTCAAGGTTCTCTGGGCCTTTGTAGAGAAAATAGTTCTCTTCCTTTCTTAGCCAAAGGTCGAGCTCGTAGGTCGCGGACGCCAGTGCTTCCACGCGTACGCGTTTGTCGGTTCTCTTTGTGCTTCCTTCGGTCAAACGATGACCGTAATGCGTGCCGACCAGACCGCCTAGAACGCCTATAGCGCCGCCGGCAATTACAGGCAGAAGCGCGACGAAGGCCTGATATAGCGTCTCCTGTTCCATGCTTGGCCTCCTAACGTAAAGTAGACACCCTAAAAATGCACGTCAAATGCACCTCCAAGGTGTACAAACTGGAATTTTTTATAACCATCTATTTTCATTATCTTTAAACATTGTGGCACACCCTGATTTTTCAGAAACCTGCATCACAGAAAAATCACCTGGGGTTGTTGTACCTAATGCGATTGGATTAAACGCCTTATTCTTTTTCATGACAAGCGCGCCACCAAGATATAGATGCGCCCAAGTTCGAGGCCGTTCTGAAGCAAGATACTTAGACCCCACCATTCACGCCTCCCTGGAATGGATCCTGTTCCTGCCGCTTTCTTTCGCCATATACAAATAGCGATCCGCTTCTGAAATCAGCTCGTCCAGGTTTTGATGGTCTGCCTTGTGCGCTACGCCAAAGCTGGCGGTAAATGAAATCTCGGCGCCCTGCACTGGCACCCGGACATTCTCGATGGCATTTCTCAGCCGTTCCGCCATCACCAGTGCCGATGCCAGCCGCGTTTCCGGCAGCAATAGCAGGAATTCTTCCCCACCCCAGCGGGCGACGACATCGACATCGCGGGCGGAATCGCTCAGCACCTTGCTGACTGCCACCAACGCTGCATCGCCCGCCGCGTGGCCGTAGCGGTCATTGATTGATTTGAAATGGTCGAGATCAAGAATGATCACGGAGAGTTCGCGTTTGGTGCGCTGCGCCATGCTCCAGACCAGTTGCCCTTTTTCGATGAATGCACGCCGGTTGTTGAGGCCGGTGAGCGAATCCTTGGCGGCGAGTTGTTCGGCAAGTTTGTGTTCCATCTGGATCGCGCGGAACTGATGCGCCAAAGCCAGCGACAGCAACGTAGCGTCTATCATCATCCCCAACTCCACGGCACGGAAAGTCCAGTCACTGAAGGGGATGAAGCCCCAGACAGACAGGCAAGTGAGGGCGGTGCCTATCATTGAGGCGATAGAGGCAAAGAGGAAATAGCGGGAATAGCGATGGCCGGAGCGCAACGCGATTACGCCGAGGAATATCATCGTGGACGAGAACAGGATGACGAAGGTGAACGAGACCAGCAAGGCATAAAGCTGCGAATCCGGATAAAGATTGATCAACAGCAGCGCAACAAAAAACCAGCACATGCGGTTGACGTTTTTGTGGACGCGCGGGAAGCTGGTGCGGGTATCCAGAAAATCCTTGGCGAAAGTCAGCCCGGCAATGCCGTAAACCACCATGAATATCGGGATAACCCACTGCTGCCATGCTGGAGACTCCGACCAGAACCAGACATAGCCATGCCCGGTATAGGCGATGTTGAGCAAGACAAAAGCCGCGATAAAGCAGCCATATAGCAGGTGCCGCTTGTAGCTCAGGCCGAAATAGATAAAGAGGTTGTAGGCCAGCAATGCCAGCAGGTAGCCATACAAGAAACCGTAGCTGTAACCCTGGCCTATCTCGCGGCTTGTGACTTGATCCGGGGTGAGCAGAAACATCGGAACAACCATGGGGTCTGGCGTTTCGATACGCAGGTAGATATCGGTAATGCCGGGATCGAACCCATGATAGAAGGAAAAGAAACGCCCGTGGATGGAACGGTCATGAAATGCATGGGTATCGCCGGCCTGGTATTTTTCGATTGGCCGGCTCTCCTTGATGAAATAGACATCGACATGATCAAGCCAGGAGTTCTCGACGAGAAGCTGCCGGTTGGCGACGTCAGTGCTCTTGTTGGTGACGGAGAGATGGATCCAGACCGGTTTGGCACCGATGCCATAACTGAGAATCTCGCTTTCACCTTGAACAAACTTGCCCGCAGCCCGGCTCTCGACAATCTGTTCGATAGTAAGCTGCGCTGCAGTCTCTTTCATGTAAGCCGCATGCAGGCCCAACGGGTGACTGGGGGAAATATCGGTGAGCTTCAGGGGCGCAGCGACTGCGATGGAACAGAACAGCCAGCTGATAATTGCAATGCCGGTTAGAAAAAACTGTCGTCTTGTCGTTGGCAAGAAAGGCATTATTGAGGAATGAACCTGTTCATTATTATTGCTGGCGTCAATGCACACTAGCAGCAATAACCGCTTTTAACAACATTGTTAATCCCTAATTACCTGCCATAAAATCTAAGGACATGGTTTGGCCGAATGCCCTTTGGCACAGCCCTCAATATCCCCTTCCGCTCTCCGCGTCAGCCCCAGCCAGCTATCGATCAGTTCCTGATCGAAGCCCACCTCCCTGCGATCATCCGCCTCGATCAACGGACGGCGGATAAGCAATGGTTCGGCGCATAGCATGGCCAATGCAGCGTCTGCGTCCAGCGCCTCCGGGGTGATTTCGCCGGATTTGATCCTGGGTGCGGCACGGTTGAACCATTCTGCGACCGGACGATTGCCGAAAAAAGACAGCAGGCGTTCACGCGTCCAGGGCTCAAGCAGCAGGTTTTTGGCCTGCACGGTATGGCCGGCGGCGGCTAGCAACACTTTTTGCCGCGCGTTGTTGGCGCAGCCGGGTTTTTCGTAAAAGGTGATGATGGCCATGATGTGCTCCTTGCAAATTCAAAAACTTTTCAGCCACAGATATCAGGCTTCAGAAAAAACATATATCCAGAAATCTTTTAGCCACAGAGATCACAGAGGGCACAGAGTAAAAATCTTCAAAACAAGTCTTGAATCCAAATCCAACGAAAATCACCGGGGCGATTATTGGAATTTAACCAGTGTTTTTGATCGGGTTTTCTCTGTGTTCTCTGTGAGCTCTGTGGCTAACAATCCTTTCCCCTGCAGCAGGCCTTTGGTCTGCGAGACGATCTCTGCCGTGATTTCCAGGTCGAGGCTATTCAGCCATCGCTTCGGTATCGCTTCAATCCCATAAAGTGCACCGGCCAGCATGCCGACGATAGCGCCTGTGGTGTCGGCATCCTCACCGCGATTGACGGTCTCCACCACGCAATCCTCAAAGTTATCCGTGTAGAAAAAGTGGTGCAGTACGGTTTGCATGGTGTCGACAATGTAGCCGCTGGCACGGCCCGGATAAGGGGCGAACTTGAACACCGGGTAAGCCTTGACCAGCGCATTGGCATGTTTGCGACATTCAACCACACCAAGGCCTGCCAAAAGCGCATGCACCATACGGCCCAACGTCAGTGTGGCGGCATCGGACAAGGGGTGGTTGTGTGTGATATGCGCCTGTTCAAGTGCGGCATGCTCAAAGGCACCATCGTCACCGAAGGTTGCCAGCGCGATCGGCAACAGGCGCATGGCAGCACCGTTGCCGGCAGCGCCTTCGCTGAATTCCGCCTGCAGCGAGCCATCCAGCATGTAGCGGCGGATGCCGCGACGGCAGGTGTTGCCGACGTCAATCGGGTGGCGCTTGAGCCATGTTGAAAATTGCTCGGCGGCAGCCTTGGCGTCCCAGGCGCCTGACTGCAGCCAGGCGCGGCCCAGGCAGAGCGACATTTCGGTATCGTCGGTGATCTGGCCGGGGCGCAGCTTGAGCCAACCGCCGCCGGTCATCTCGCGGTGCGTGCCCTTGTGCGCAATCTCGCGTGCCGTGAGGAATTCCACCGGCGCACCCAGCGCGTCACCCACTGCCAGGCCGAAATAGGCACCCAGCGCGCGGCTGTAAAGGTTGGCGGGCTGTTTCATTTCATCTTTCCATCAAACATAGCTGGCCTTGACCTGATAAAGCCCACCCAGCGCGATCACCTCGCCCTCGCCTGCCAACGTTGCGCCGGACAACAATCCCGGGAAGAACAGGAACTTGACGATAGGCACCTGCGCTTCGAGTATCCAGTCGCCGAACTCCTCGGCACGGGCGCGGCTGGTCGTGAACGACACCAGGTTGTTGAGCCGGACAACGCAATCGCCGGAACGCAAGCTGCCGGACACCAGGATATGTTCATCGGCACAGTTGATGCCGCGCCATAGCGTTTTCCTTTCGCCGGCATCACCATGAAAACGGCGTATGGCCCACTGACAAAATTCGTAGAGCAGGTCGAGCTGCGCGTGGATGCTGTTGTTGTGGTAGCGGCTGGAAAACTTGGCCTCAAGATAACCGACCCAGGCCGGTGAGGGAAAACGTGTCAATGGCGCCTTGTGGTAGGTGGGGATGAGACCGAAACGGCTTTCCACCCAGCCTTTGAGCACTGCACCTTGCGGGCTGTTGGCATCGAAGCCCCAGCCTTCGAGCAGCTTCAGGTAACTAGAACAGAAGCGTCGTTGCTGGCCCCTGGATGGCTTGCCAGCTTCACTGCCCGGCGGCAACAGGCCGAAGACGATCTCCATGTAATGACGGAAGATGCTGGCAGCCGTGGTCAGGTCGGCGGCCTCTTCCAGCAAGTTGAACAGGCCTTTGTAAATTTCGCGCACACCGGCAATATTCAGCGTTTGCGGGTGCTCGTTGAATGCGAGGGATGAAACCAGCCCCGCCGGTACACCAACCAGATTGGTGGAATACCAGTGTTGCGGATCGGGTTCCATGCCGTTGTCCATGCGTTGGGCAAGCTCCATTAAAACCATCAGCCACAGAGGGCACAGAGATCACAGAGTAAAACCGTTAAACACCATTCAATCCTGACGACGGGTATGTTAGTGAATGAATTTGACTGGTGTTCGAGGTTTTCTCTGTGTCCTCTGTGAGCTCTGTGGCAAAAGTTCTAAATCAAACCGGACGGTTCTCGTTCGGGTTGCGCACCGGGCCCATCAGCTTGAGGCCTTCCTCATAGGTAATCTCCGGATAGCTGGCCGAGAATGTGAGCGCCTTGTCGGCTACGGCATCCAGTTTGGCGGCAGTATCCAGCTTCTTCAGGTCGATCTTCTCCAGGCGCAGCAGTTCCAACAGTTCGTTATACACGGTGGCCTCGTCGATAGGCAGGATGTAGAAGGTGGCGCCGCCCATCTTGACCGTGTATTTCTTCAGCAGGTCGATGTTGTTGCAGAACAGAAAGTATTTGCCATCTGCCTGCAAGGTATCGCCCAGCGCCTCGACCAGCAGATTTAGATAGCCGAAAGAAAGCAGGTAACCGGCGAAGAACGGGATGCCCTTCTCTCCTTCATTGGCAATCGTCATCACCTGGTCGCAGGTGATCTCGGGCGGACGCGCTTCGTCAGCCACCTGGGCGGCAAACTTGATGGCGATCTCGCCGCGAAAGCCGAAGCGTCCCGGCTTCTTGGTGGCATCCTTGAATACCGGGTTTTGCAGGCGTCTTTCCGTCTCCAGTTTGGCGAATGCGGTATCTGCCAGTGCGGTTTGTGTCAATGTGGTCATGCGTGGTTACTCCCTTGGTCGTTGCGGATGAAATCCGCGGTTTTGAAAAAAGCCTGTTCGAGTTGCTGGCGCAGCGCCGGGTCCGGCACGACATCCGTCATGGCCTGCTTCATGCAGAGCATCCAGGCATCGCGCTCTGCCGGGCCGATGGCAAACATGCTGTGCTTCATGCGCAGCCGTGGATGGCCGCGCTCCGGCGAATACACCTTGGGGCCGCCCAGCCATTCGCCAAGAAACTTCACCAGTACCTGTTTGGTGTGTGTCAGGTCTGCCTCGTGCATGGCACGTATGCCGGCAGCTTCGGGCAACGTGTTCATATGGAAGTAGAAGCGTTCGACCAGCTGCACGATGGCAGGCTCTCCCCCCAGTTTCTCGTAATGGGGATTGCTTTGAATCTGCGGCAGCGGCCGGGTGTTGCTGAAGTCACGTTGTACTGGCGTATCACTCATGTTGGGTCTCACATATCCAGGTCTATGCCATCCCTGCAAGTGTCATACCAACACCGGTTTGAACCGCCCAATCTCCCCTCACAGCCTTTATCCACGGCACTCAGCGTTATGTAACTGCCGGATTTTGTGGATTTTTCAGGCCGCTGCCGGCTTGTTCGCTATACAACGAGATCAACCCGCTTTGTCGGGTTTGCGACAGTCGTAAAAACCCGGCAAAAATCACCTGTTCACTAATTTTTAACTAATAAAATCAATGGTTTGAAAATTAATTTCAGGGTTGGCACAGCCTTTGCAATACCCAGCTTGCAAGGCCGACATACCATCCGGCGCCGATAAGAAGAGTGACTTGTAGCGACTTGGAAGCGGAAGACGGACTGCGTTTCAGCAGGGTATTGGAAAACGAAGCGAGAAGGCATTCGCAGCTGTTTTACAACGACCTGCGTACGGCATAACGATTTTTAATCTTTATAGATAGAAGGAGCATCATCATGGCTGCATTGCGTCAAATTGCTTTCTACGGAAAAGGTGGCATCGGCAAGTCCACCACCTCTCAAAACACTCTGGCTGCGCTCGCCGAAATGGGCCAGAAGATCCTGATCGTCGGTTGCGACCCCAAGGCTGACTCCACTCGCCTGATCCTGCACGCGAAGGCACAGGACACCGTTCTGTCCCTGGCTGCTGAAGCCGGCTCTGTGGAAGACCTCGAGCTCGAGGACGTAATGAAGGTCGGTTATCGCGACATCCGTTGCGTTGAATCCGGTGGCCCGGAACCTGGCGTTGGTTGTGCCGGCCGCGGTGTGATCACATCCATCAACTTCCTCGAAGAAAACGGTGCTTATGACGGCGCTGACTATGTTTCCTACGACGTGTTGGGTGACGTGGTTTGCGGCGGTTTCGCCATGCCGATTCGCGAGAACAAGGCACAGGAAATTTACATCGTCATGTCCGGCGAAATGATGGCCATGTACGCTGCCAACAACATTTCCAAGGGCGTTCTGAAGTATGCGAACTCCGGTGGCGTGCGCCTGGGTGGCCTGGTATGTAACGAGCGCCAGACCGACAAGGAACTGGAACTGGCTGAAGCGCTGGCCGGCATGCTGGGCACCAAGCTGATTCACTTCGTACCACGCGACAACATCGTGCAACACGCTGAGCTGCGTCGTATGACAGTGCTGGAATACGCACCTGAATCACAACAGGCTGAAGAGTATCGCCAACTGGCACAAAAGATTCACGCCAACGCCGGCAACGGCACGATTCCGACACCTATCACCATGGATCAGCTGGAAGACCTGTTGATGGACTTCGGCATCATGAAGAAGGAAGACGAATCCGTCATCGGCAAGGCAGCACACGTAGCCTAAGTAGCAAATCTGGCGGGGGTTCGTCCCCCGCCGGCCCCTCGGAATCTGTTTCAAAAGTTGCGAGGGCCAATTTTTGAAACAGTTTCTTTCAGGACATTTTTTAGAACCAGGAGAATGAAAATGAGTGCTACAGCAGAAGCCCGCGTCAATGGCGCGGAACTGATCGAGGAGGTCCTCAAGGCCTACCCGGAAAAATCCGCCAAGCGGCGCGCCAAACATCTCGGCGTACATGAGGAAGGCAAGTCCGATTGCGACGTCAAATCCAACATCAAGTCCCTGCCGGGTGTAATGACCATCCGCGGTTGCGCCTACGCCGGTTCCAAGGGCGTGGTGTGGGGTCCGATCAAGGACATGATCCACATCTCCCACGGCCCTGTCGGCTGCGGTCAGTATTCATGGGCCTCGCGTCGCAACTACTACATCGGCACCACCGGTATCGATACCTTCGGCACCATGCAGTTCACTTCCGATTTCCAGGAAAAGGACATCGTGTTCGGTGGCGACAAGAAGCTGGAAAAGATCATCGACGAAATCCAGGACCTGTTCCCGCTCAACAAGGGTATCTCCATCCAGTCCGAATGCCCGATCGGCCTGATCGGTGACGACATTGAAGCCGTCGCCAAGAAGAAGTCCAAGGAATTCGAAGGCAAGACCATCGTGCCAGTGCGCTGCGAAGGCTTCCGCGGGGTTTCACAATCGCTGGGCCACCACATCGCCAACGATGCGATCCGCGACTTCGTGTTCGACAAGACCGACCCGGAAAAGAACGCCTTCACCGCCACACCGTATGACGTTGCCATCATCGGCGACTACAACATCGGCGGCGATGCCTGGTCCAGCCGTATCCTGCTCGAGGAAATGGGCCTGCGCGTCATCGCCCAGTGGTCCGGCGACGGCTCGATTGCCGAACTGGAAAACACCCCCAAGGCCAAGCTGAACATCCTGCACTGCTACCGCTCGATGAACTACATCAGCCGCCACATGGAAGAGAAGTACGGTATTCCCTGGGTTGAGTACAACTTCTTCGGCCCGTCCAAGATTGAGGAATCGCTGCGCAAGATCGCCAGCTTCTTCGACGACAGCATCAAGGAAAAGACCGAAGCCGTCATCGCCAAGTACAAGAAGCTGACCGACGACGTCATCGCCAAGTACAAGCCGCGCCTGCAAGGCAAGAAAGTCATGCTGTTCGTCGGCGGCCTGCGTCCTCGTCACGTCATCGGCGCATACGAAGACCTCGGCATGGAAGTGGTCGGTACCGGCTACGAATTCGGCCACAACGACGACTATCAGCGCACCACCCACTACGTGAAGGACGGCACGCTGATCTACGACGACGTTACCGGTTACGAGTTCGAGAAGTTCGTCGAAGCCGTGCAACCTGACCTGGTCGGTTCCGGCATCAAGGAAAAGTACGTGTTCCAGAAAATGGGCGTGCCTTTCCGCCAGATGCACAGCTGGGATTACTCCGGTCCATACCACGGCTATGACGGCTTCGCCATCTTTGCCCGTGACATGGACATGGCGATCAACAGCCCGGTCTGGAAGCTGACCAAGGCACCTTGGGCCAAGTAAACCGGGGCCAAGTAAACCAGCCAAGTAAATCAATGTAGGGTGGGCAATGCATCGCCCACGCGTAAACAACCGTAATTACGTGGGCAACACCCTGCCCACCCTGCGAACGAAAGGAAATTGAAAATGAGCCAGAGCGCTGAAAAAGTATTAGACCACTTCGAATTGTTCCGCGAACCCGAATACAAGGAAATGTTCGCGAACAAGAAGGAAAATTTTGAATATGCCGTTCCGCTTGAGGAAATGAAAAGCCAGGTGGAATACGCCAAGACCTGGGAATACCGCGAGAAGAACTTCAACCGTGAAGCGCTGACCGTCAACCCGGCCAAGGCCTGCCAGCCGCTGGGTGCCGTGTTCGCTGCCGTCGGTTTCGAGAGCACCCTGCCCTTCGTGCACGGTTCGCAAGGTTGCGTAGCGTACTACCGCTCGCACTTCAGCCGTCACTTCAAGGAGCCGACTTCCTGCGTATCCTCCTCCATGACAGAAGACGCCGCAGTGTTCGGCGGCCTCAACAACATGGTGGACGGTCTGGCCAACTCCTACAGCCTGTACAAGCCGAAGATGATCGCGGTCTCCACCACCTGCATGGCAGAAGTGATCGGCGACGACCTTAACGCCTTCATCAAGACTTCGAAGGAAAAAGGCTCCATCCCGGCTGAATATGACGTACCGTTTGCCCACACACCAGCTTTCGTCGGCAGCCATATCACCGGCTACGACAATGCGCTGCGCGGCGTGCTGACCCACTTCTGGGACGGCAAGGCCGGCACGACGGAACCAATGGTGCGCAAGCCCAACGACAGCATCAACTTCATCGGCGGTTTCGACGGCTACGTGGTCGGCAACAACCGTGAAGTGAAGCGCATCCTCAACGAGTTCGGCGTCGACTACACCATGCTGTGCGACCCGTCTGACGTATGGGATACACCGACCGACGGCGAATTCCGCATGTACGACGGCGGCACCACGCTGGAAGATGCTGCCAATGCGCTGCATGCCAAGGGCACTATCGTCATGCAATCGATCTGTGCAGAAAAGACTGCTGCCTTCATCGAAGAACATGGCCAGGAAGTCGCACGCCTGCACCACCCGGTTGGCGTGGCAGGTACCGACGAGTTCCTGATGGCGGTCTCCAAACTGACCGGCAAGCCGATTCCTGAAAGCCTGACCAAGGAACGCGGCCGCCTGGTGGATGCCATCGCCGACTCCAGCGCACACATCCACGGCAAGAAGTTCGCGCTGTATGGCGACCCTGACCTGATGCTGGGCCTCACCGCCTTCCTGCTGGAACTGGGCGCAGAACCTGTGCATGTGCTCTCGACCAACGGCGACGCCGATTGGGCTGCCAAGGTGCAGGCGCTGTTCGATGCCTCCCCGTTCGGCAAGAACTGCCATGTCTATGCCAAGAAGGATCTCTGGCACATGCGTTCACTGCTGTTCACTGAGCCTGTCGACTTCCTCATCGGCAACACCTACGGCAAGTATCTGGACCGCGACACCGGCACACCGCTGATCCGTATCGGCTTCCCGATCTTCGACCGTCACCACAAGCATCGTTACCCGGTGTGGGGCTATCAAGGTGCGATGAATGTGCTGGTCACCATCCTCGACAAGATCTTCGATGTGATGGACGCCGACACCAACGGCATTGCAACGACGGACTACAGTTTCGACATCATCCGTTAATCGCAGAACGGTCATCGGGTGCCAGCCGCCCGGTGACCGCCAGCCCGAGGAAATATCATGGCAAATATCACTTTCAGCTCACCAAAAATGAAAAAGGACCTTACGGTCTACGCCACGGCAGGCGATACCAGCACACTGCTGGCGCTGGCCAAGGAGCACAAGATACCGGTGGATTTCGAATGCGAGAACGGCGAATGCGGCTCCTGCGCGGTCAAGGTAAGCATCCTGGCCAACAAGCAGCCCATGGGCATGCACCTCACCGAGAAAGAAAAAACGGTGCTCAACCTCGCCGGCAAGATCACCAAGGACCAGATCCAGGATGCCGAAGTCAATGACATCCCGCCACCATGGCGTCTGGCCTGCCAGTTCATCGTGCGTAATGAAGATGTACTGGTGAGTTTATAGTTTTCCAGCTATCGCTCAAAAGGCAATGGCTGAGGAGAGGACACTACCCCTCTCCAAAGTATGACCTTATTTGTAATCACGGCTCCTCTCTTCGCCTCCTCTCCGGAGGCGTCTTTTTTTCCAGAGCACCTCATGCCTTATAATCCGGTAGAGAAAGCGGCGCGTCATGTCCGCGTACAAACCGAACAATGGAGCATTCAATGGCAGCAAAACCCAGGCCCGGCCAACCCAGCCCACGCATGAGCATGAACGCATTCTGCGCCTGGGATGGCGACACCCTGGTGCTGAATATCCTCGGCACCCCGAGTGCCAAGAAGGATGCCATCGGCAAGGTCAAGGGCCGTCAGCTCAAGGTCAGCGTCACGGCAACCCCGGTAGCCGGCAAGGCGACCGATCACATGGTCAAGTTCCTGGCGCCGGCATTCGGCGTCTCCACCGGCGACATCGAGGTGGTGTTCGGCAGGTTCAACGTCAACAAGCAGCTGCGTATCCGGTCGCCCAAACAGTTGCCGGGTGTCATCGAGAAGTTTCTCGCCGGGCAGGCGAACAAGGCCTGACATCGCCCCTCGCCGGCAAAACGTCGCTTTTGTCGGGTTTGCGACGCAGCTCAATTTCCATACTTATCCATTAAAAACATATACTTGATTAACACATGCCGACTGGCATGGAGTTTGCTGAAGTCTGACTATCCTGGTTATCCAGACCATTACAGACACAGGCGAACCCATCATGGCATCCCTCAGCGAGAAGGTGCAGGACGTTTTCAACGAACCCGGTTGCGACAAGAACCAGGCCAAGGGTGAGAAGGAACGCAAAAAGGGCTGTACCAAGCAATTGACGCCCGGTGCGGCGGCCGGGGGTTGCGCCTTCGATGGCGCCAAGATCGCCCTGCAGCCCATCACCGACGTCGCGCACCTGGTACACGGCCCCATCGCCTGCGAGGGCAACGGCTGGGATAACCGCGGCGCGAAGTCGTCCGATTCGCTCCTCTACCGTACCGGATTCACTACCGACATCAACGAGCTGGATGTGGTCTACGGCGGCGAGAAGCGCCTGTACAAATCCATCCGCGAAATCCTCGACAAGTACGATCCCCCTGCTGTTTTTGTTTACCAGACCTGCGTCACCGCACTGATCGGCGACGATATCGAGGCGGTGTGCAAGGCGGCCACGGCCAAGTTCGGCAAGCCCATCATCCCGATTAACGCGCCCGGCTTCGTCGGCAGCAAAAACCTCGGCAACAAGCTGGCGGGAGAGGCGCTGCTGGAGCATGTCATCGGCACCGAAGAGCCGGAATTCACCACGCCTTACGACATCAACATCATCGGCGAATACAACCTGGCCGGCGAGTTGTGGCAGGTGAAACCGCTGCTGGACGAACTCGGCATCCGCATCCTTTCCTGCATCTCGGGCGATGCCAAATACAAGGAAGTCGCGTATTCGCACCTTGCCAAGGCGGCCATGATGGTGTGCTCGAAAGCCATGATCAACGTCGCGCGCAAGATGGAGGAACGCTACGGCATCCCCTTCTTTGAAGGTTCGTTTTACGGCATCGGCGACATGAGCGACAGCCTGCGCCAGATCGCCAAGCTGCTGGTGCAGCAAGGCGCACCGGAAGAACTGCTGTCGCGCACGGAAAAACTGATCTTCCGCGAGGAAAGTCGCGCCTGGGAGCAGATCAACCATTACCGCAAGCGACTTGAAGGCAAGAAGGTGCTGCTGATTACTGGCGGGGTCAAGTCGTGGTCAGTGGTGTCCGCGTTGCAGGAGGGCGGTATGGAAGTCGTCGGCACCAGCGTGAAGAAATCCACCGTCGAGGACAAGGAAAAAATCAAGGAGATCATGGGCGAAGACGCGCACATGTTTGATGATATGCGCCCGCGCGACATGTACGCCATGCTGAAGGAATCGCGTGCCGACATCATGCTTTCCGGCGGCCGCAGCCAGTTCATCGCACTCAAGGTCAAGATGCCCTGGCTCGATATCAACCAGGAGCGCCATCACGCCTATGCCGGCTATGTCGGCATGGTGGAACTGGTGAAGCGTATCGACCAGGCGCTGTATCACCCGGTTTGGGAACAGGTACGCAAGCCCGCACCGTGGGAAGTAACTCCATCTCCCTCAAAGGGAGAGGGTCGGGGTGAGGGTGGGACGTCCGTTTCCCCGATGACGGCGCCAACTCCTGAATTGCCCCATTTCACCCCCACCCCAGCCCTCCCCCTGACAGTGGGAGGGAGTTACTGAGATGGCTACCGTCAACACCAACCAGAAAGCCTGCGCAGTCAACCCGCTGAAGATGAGCCAACCCATAGGCGCGGCGCTGGCATTCATGGGTCTCAACCACTGCCTGCCGACCCTGCATGGTTCTCAGGGTTGCACTTCGTTCGGCCTGGTGCTGTTTGTGCGCCATTTCCGCGAGATGATCCCGCTGCAGACCACCGCGATGAACGAGGTGACGACCATCCTCGGCGGCATGGAAAACATCGAGCAGGCCATCATGAATATCTGGAACCGCAACCAGCCGGAAATTCTCGGCCTGGCTTCGACCGGACTGACCGAAACCAAGGGCGATGATGTCGATGCCTACATCAAGCTGATACGCGCCAAACATCCGGAAATCGCCGACATGGCGATCATCTATGTCTCCACCCCGGATTATGTCGGCGCTTTCCAGGATGGCTGGAACAAGGCGGTGGTGCGTATCGTGCAGGAAATGGCGGTGCCGTGCGAGGTGAAACAGGCCAACCGCGTCAATGTACTGCCCGGCTCGCACCTGACCGCCGGCGACATTAACGAGATTCGCGAGATCATCGAAGCCTTTGGCCTGGAGCCGGTATTCATCCCCGATATTTCCGGCTCGCTGGACGGCCATATCCCCGAGGATTTCACGCCCACCACGCTGGGCGGCACAACGCTGCAACAACTGCGCACCATGGGCGCGGCACGTGCCACCATCGCCATAGGCGACCAGATGCATGCGGCCGCCATCGAGCTGGAAATGAAGACCGGCGTGCCTTATACCATGTTCGACCGCCTGACCGGGCTGGAGGCCAACGACAATTTCATGCAGCACCTGGCGCAGCTTTCCGGCCGGCCGGTACCGCAAAAATACCGCCGCCAGCGCAGCCAGTTGCAGGACGCCTTGCTGGATGCGCATTTCTTCAGCGGCGGCAAGAAAATCGCCATCGGCGCCGAGCCTGACCTGCTGTGGAGCATCGGCAGTTTCCTCGCCGAGATGGGTTGCGAACTGACGGCCAACGTCACGACGACGCATTCCGCCATGCTGGAAAAGCTGCCGGCAGAAGAAGTGCTGATCGGCGATCTGGAAGACCTGGAAACACGCGCAAAGGACTGCGACCTGCTGATCACGCATTCGCATGGACGCCAGATGGCCGAACGCCTGCACATCCCTTTCCTGCGCATGGGAATCCCGACCTTTGACCGCCTGGGTGCGGCGCACAAGGTGATTGTCGGCTACCGCGGCACCCGCGACCTGGCCTTTGAGATCGCCAATATCTTTCTCGCTGATGACCACGAAGTCGGTCCGGAAACCTGGGCGTCCAAGGAGACAGAAAGTCACTGTGCGGATGGTGCCTGTGGCAGTTGCCAGAGCCAATTGCCAGTATCAATTGCAGAGCCACCTGAAGTCGCGCATATCGCATGAAGCCAATTTTGATTTGATAACCCGGAGAACATCATGAAAGTCGCTTTTGCCACACAAGACCTGAAACGGGTAGATGCCCATTTCGGCTGGGCCAAGAACATCGCCATCTACGAACTGACGCCGGAAGGCTACAGCTTCATCGAAGCCGTAGCCTTTGAAGGTGACCTGCAGGAAGACGGCAACGAGGACAAGCTGGCACCCAAGCTGGAAATCATCAAGGACTGCGCCTTGCTCTATGTCGCTGCCATCGGCGGCTCTGCCGCGGCACGCGTGGTGGCGCACAAGATACACCCGGTCAAGGTGACAAGCCCGGAGCCGATCGAGGAAGTGCTGGAAAAACTCAAGGATGTGCTCAACGGCACACCGCCGCCATTCCTCAGAAAAGCGTTGTTGCGCGATCAGGAACGCAGTTTCGATTTCGAAGATGAACCGGCTTAGAACATGAGCCACAGAAAGACACTTATAGCCACAGAGGACACAGAGCACACAGAGGTAAACCCTCAGGCGAATTTCCCTGCGAACTCCGCACCCTCTACAGCTACAAGATTTTGAAAACCGTTTGATATATGAGCTGCAGAGAACACAGGGCGCACTGAGGCAAACCCTCGAACGAATTTCTCTGTGATCTCTGTGATCTCTGTGCCCTCTGTGGCTAAAAGATTTTTGAATTCAAGGAGAAACACATGACTGCTACCGCTGCCGCAATCGCGGAAACCCCGACAGACCCCTGGGAGTCGCCGTTCGTCATCGAACTGATCAAGCAATGGCGCGCCCAGGATACGCACGGCGCCTGGGAAGGCAAGGATGACGCCACCCTGCTCGCACCTTACCTCATCAGCAAGGAACAACGGCGCGAAATGCCGATCATCGGCGACCCGGACCCGGAGACCATCTGGCGGCTGGAACTGTTCTACAACGCTGTCGGCCTCGCTGTCGAGCGCGAAACCAGGGTCATGGTTTCGCCCATGATGAAGATGCACCATGAAGGTTTCGGCAAGATGATCCTCACTGCCGGGCGCTTGGTCGTAGTCAACAAACAGTTGCGCGATGTGCATCGCTTCGGTTTTGAAACCATTGAGAAACTGGCTGCCGAAGGTGAAAAAGTTGTCGCCGCCGCGGTGGGGATGATCAAGACCTTCCCCGATGTCGCCAACTACGGATGACCGTCATTCCGGCAATCGTCAGCGACGATCCGGGATGACAACAAGGAATAGCAAACTGCAAGGAGTAATAAATGAGTGATATCGACAGCATCAAGGCCGAAGTGAAAAAACTCAACGCCCAGGCCACGCAATTAAAGATGGATTTGCATGACCTGTCGGAAGACCTGCCAACCGGCTGGGAAAAGATCCCGGAGATTGCGGCACGGACCTTCAAGGCTTATGAACAATTGACCGATGCGCGGCAGCGGCTGGCTGCAGCAGGAGGCTGACAGGCTGCTGCAAAACTACTGCGACGGCCATCTGCTGCGTTGCTCGGTGCTCGCTTCCTCGCCTACCTACAGGTATGTCTCGGTCGCTGTGCGCCTCACGCCTTGCATATGACCCCCTCGTTACGTTTTTCAACACCCTGACACTGGAGAAAAAACATGACCTACACCGTAACCCTGCCTGGCGGCAAACTGTGGACACCGCAATTCGCCGAGCATATCGAAGAGGAAAAGTGCATAGGCTGCGGCCGCTGCTTCCGCGTGTGCGGACGCGATGTGCTGCAACTGGTCGGCATTGACGACGAAGGCGAACGCATGGCCGTATCGCTCGGCGACGACGATGACGACGGCGAATACGAAAAGAAGGTGATGACCATCGCCAACCCGGAGAACTGTGTCGGTTGCGAAGCCTGTTCCAAGATCTGCCCGAAGAAGTGCTACACACACGCCCCGGCAGAAGCATGACGGAGTAAACCCGGCCATGCAGGCACAGCCAGTGACGCGCATCGTCCCCATCGTTGACACGGAGAGCCGTATCGACGAATACGATGACATCGTGCAGCTCTTGATGGATCATCGTGCCGATGACAGTACCGAGACACACAAGCTGGTGCTGTTCATCGCGCAATCCTGCATGGGTGATAACCATTTGTGGCAGGACATGCAACTGCCGGACCGGGCAGCATTGACAGCACTGATGCAGAAGAACTTCCCTGTGCTTTTCGCCAAGAACAGCGGCAACATGAAATGGAAGAAATTCTTCTACAAGCAGCTGTGCGAACGCGCCGATATCTTCATCTGCAAATCGCCGTCCTGCGGCGTCTGTATCGATTACGACAAATGCTTCGGCCCTGAAGAACCCGGTACGCTATCATGAACATTCCCTGCAGCGTGGATGAGATTGATATGCACGCCGATCTGCACACCGTACTGGGCTACCATCAGTACACCAAACACCGCTTCGAGGCCTACGCACCGGGGCCGGCGGCACTGGACTGGGACGACCAGCCGGCAGCCTTCCGTCATTTCGAAGGCGCAGAGCAAATTGCCCTGCCCACACTGGTCGAAGCGATGCAGGATCCCGCCCTGTCCAGCGCCCTGCAGCGTTCGTTTTCCGCATTAGCCCAGCCGCTTGCGCCGCTGCCCACCGATGCCAAATCACTCAGCGTGCTATTGCAGCTGTCGCTCGGCATCACTGCTTGGAAATCCTACGGGCCTGACCGCTGGGCCGTGCGTGCCAACCCGTCCAGCGGCAACCTGCATCCGGTGGAAGCCTACATTTTTTTACGCAGCATCACCGGTTTTGCCGACGGTCTTTACCACTATTGCCCGGACAGCCATGCACTGGAACAGCGGGCAACACTCACCCCAAGCGGCGGCTCGCCGCAGGTGCTGGTCGCACTCTCCAGCGTGATGTGGCGTGAAGCCTGGAAATACGGCGAACGGGCCTTTCGTTATTGCCAGCTCGATACCGGCCATGCCGTCGGTGCGCTACGTTATGCTGCGGCTCTGCTCGGCTGGCCTCTGGCAGAACAGAGACAGGCATCAAGCTCGTCACTGCAACACTGGCTGGGGCTGGATCGCTCAGAGGATTTTACTGCCGGACGCGAGGCTTACACCGAGCGCGAGGAGGCTGAAATCCTGTTGTCATTGACACCTGAAGCTGAAGATTTGACCTGGCTGCAGCAAGCCTGCGCGACTGCAAGCTGGCATGGCAAGGCGTCGGCCATCGACCGGCATCCCATGTACCGCTGGCAAGCCATCGACGAGGTCGCCTTGGCGACAAGACATGCCGCAACAAAAAACCACGCACAATGCGAGCCTGGGCGACCGGATCAAGCATCCAGCACCGGGGCCGACAACGACAAAACTGCCGCACAGATCATCCTGCAACGCCGCAGCGCGCAACGTTTCGATGCAAGGCATACCATGCCGCAAAAGGATTTTTATGCGCTGCTATCCTCTGCGCTGCCGTCGGCGCATGCGCCATGGGATGCGCTGGCTACCGGGCCGCATATCAGCCTGGTGCTGTTCGTGCATCGCGTCGAAGGTCTGCAGCCCGGACTCTACCTCTTGCCGCGCACAGAGCGGCTGGCAACTTTGCTGGATGCCAGGCTCAACCCGGATTTCCTGCGCACACCGGTTGAGAGCGCACCGCCAGACCTGGGCCTGCAACTGCTGACGCCGGCACCTACTGCCGAACTGCAGCGCGTAGCGCGCAGCATTCACTGCCATCAGGACATCGCAGCCAACAGCTGCTTTGCGCTGGGCATGCTGGCCGAATTTGATGCAGCCGTCAGCGCAGCCCCGGCCAGCTATCGCGACCTGCTACGCGAAACAGGCCTGATCGGCCAGGTGCTTTACCTGCAGGCGGAAGCATTGGGCCTGCGCGGAACCGGCATTGGCTGTTACTTCGACGACCCTTTCCACAACCTGCTGGGCCTGAAGAATACGGAGTACCAGAGCCTTTACCATTTCACGATAGGGCTGCCGCTGGAAGACTCAAGAATCGAAACTTCCTCGACATATGAGTTTTAGCTTTTATTTTTATATATTTTTATGAAATGGGGACACACCATGACCACCAGCTTCCAGCGCATCAGCCCGGCCCATGCCGCCGACCACATCCGCCGCCTGCATGCAGGCGTCCGGGCTCTGGCACTGTTCGACACCCGCGATGAGCAAAGCTACAGCCAGGGGCATATCAAGGGTGCAGACCATCTGAGCGAGCAGGATTTCAGCTACGTCGTATCGACCCTGCCGAAGCACATCCCGGTCATGATCTACTGCTATCACGGCAACGCCAGCCAGGTCTACGCCAACATGTTCGCCGATTTCCGCTATACCGAGGTCTACAGCGTCGATGGCGGCTACGAAGCGCTGGCCCCGGTACTGCCAGAGCCGCCTGCACTTGGCGCTGATGCCAGCCCGGAACTGACCGCCTTCATCGAGGAGCATCATTTTGAAGCCAACAATCTCAACAGCCCCTGGCACCATGCGCTGACCCCACTGATGCGCGCCGCGCTATCAGGACGCGACGATCTTGCAGCAGAACTGCTGACGTATGGCGTCAACATCCATCTGCGCAACAGCGACGGCAACAATGCGCTATGGCTGGCCTGTGTCTCCGGCAGCGCAGCACTGGTGCAACGACTGATCGATGCCGGTATCGATCTCGACAACCGCAACCTCACCGGCGCGACTGCGTTGATGTACACGGCATCCAGCGGCAAACATGAAATGATGAAGATTCTGCTGGATAACGGCGCGGACCCATTTATCCGCACCGATGATGACTACCTTGCAGTAGAACTGGCAGCGACGGAGGAATGCCTGCAACTGCTGCGGCATACCGCCAACTGATATTTGAACAGGCCATGTCCGGCCTGTTCAAACACGCGCCTCGTCACATAAAACTCAACACTTCGACCGTCACATCCTCGTCGCCGAGAATCGCCTGGCAGGCCAGACGCGACTTGGAACCGACACCGATGATGGTATCCAGTTTCTCGTTTTCCTCGCGCTGGATTCTCGACAGGCTCTTGCGGCCTTCCTGTACGAAAATGTGGCAAGAGCCGCACTCGGCCTTGCCTTCGCATTTGTGCGCAATATCTACCCCGGCGGCAAGCAGAGCCGAGAGTATGCTGCTACCGGCAGCGGTTTCTATAGTCTTGCCGGATGGCTGGATGGTAACAACTGGCATTTGTTTCACTCCTTGTTTGTGATTGCTTGATAGCTTGTCTGATTTGTCGCAAACAGCACACGACGGCACCCAAAAAAGGGTGCATAACAGCTAAAAGCAAAGGTCGTACCGGATAGCGCAAAACTTCGGGCGGCTTTGGGGACTCATACAAATAGCGTTAAATGGCATATCCCCTGCTAGTAAGTACCAAAGCAACAGGAAAGAGGGGCACTGCATGAAAGTCATCGTCGTCGGGGCGGGTGTTGTCGGCGTCACCACGGCCTGGTATCTGGCCCGTGCCGGGGTGGAAGTCGTCGTCATAGAGCGGCAGCCGCAAGTGGCGCTCGAGACCAGCTTTGCCAATGCCGGACAGATATCACCCGGATATAGTGCTCCGTGGGCAGCTCCCGGCATTCCGTTGAAGGCACTCAAATGGCTGTTCCAGCGGCATGCGCCGTTATCCTTGCGACTCGACGGCACGCTCTGGCAATGGCAGTGGATGGGCGCGATGCTGATGAACTGCACTCAGGCGCGCTATATTGAAAACAAATCGCGCATGCTGCGTCTTGCCACATACAGCCGCGACTGTCTGCAATCTTTACGCGACGAACTTGGCCTGCAATATGAACAGCGGGCAGGCGGCACCCTGCAGGTGTTCCGCACCCAGCAGCAACTCGATGCGGCAGCCCGCGATGCCGGTATCCTGGAAAGATTCGGCGTTGCCTGTGAAATCCTGGATAGCGCAGGCTGCGCGATTGCCGAACCCGCCCTCTCCTCTGTCCGCCATAAATTGACCGGCGGGCTTCGCCTGCCGGGCGATGAAACCGGCGATTGTTACCTGTTCACGACCCAACTGGCAGACGCAGCAGTCAAGCTGGGCGTGGAATTCAGGTTCAATGAGTCCATCCGCGGAATCCATCGGCAGGCTGACACTCTCCGGGTTGAAACCGACCACGCGCTGTATGTTGCAGAGCATGTGGTGGTTGCGGCGGGCAGCTACTCACGCCAACTTTTGCATGAACTGGGCATTGCGCTGCCGGTGTACCCGGTCAAGGGTTATTCGTTGACTTTACCCATCAGGCAAGCAGAATCGGCACCCGTCTCCACCGTCATGGATGAAACCTACAAGGTCGCCATCACGCGCTTCGATCAGCGCATCCGCATTGGCGGTATGGCCGAGCTGGCCGGGTTCGACCTCAGCCTGCGCCCTGCCCGGCGTAAAACACTGGAAATGGTGCTCGCCGACCTGTTCCCGCAGGCGGCCGATCTCTCCCAGGGTACATTCTGGGCCGGGCTACGCCCGATGACACCGAATGGACCTCCGTTGATCGGCGCAACCAGCATCCCCGACCTCTGGGTGAATACCGGCCATGGGACCTTGGGTTGGACCATGGCCTGCGGATCGGGCCGGAAGCTGGCCGACATGATGCTGCCCAGCCGGCTATGCGATTCAAACTAGCGCTTTGAACTAGCGCTTTGAACTAGCGCTTAAAACCAGGCGCGAAGGAAGGTATTGCGATCATTCAGCACCGGCTCGACCAGCGGCTGGCTCAGTTTCAGCGACAGCTTGAGGCCGCTATAAGTCATGAAACAGCGGCACTCATTGGTCATATCGTCCTGCACCTGCTTTGTGACAAACCTGCTTTGTGACAAACCTGCATTTGAACCGCCATATTTTTCATGGCTGCAATTGCACCTGCACCATGCCATCCTCGATGCGCAACGGGTACTCCTTCAATTCGCAGCCGGTGGGACTCAGCCCTTTGCCAGTGCGGCCATCGAAAACCCAATTATGAAACTGGCAGGTAATGATGCGCCCGTTGAACGTGCTCCACAGCGGAACCTTCTGGTGCGGGCAAGTGCCCTGAAAGGCTTTCATCTCGCCGCCGTCCGGCCAGACCAGCATCACATCGTCGCCATCGATGCTAAACGCGGCCAGTTCGCCTTCCATGATGTTTTTAGCCTTGCATAGAGTGACGTAGCTCATGTCTTACCCCTTGAAAAGTAAACGGCTCAGGCGCTTTTCTCCAGCAGCGCGTCATTGACGGAAAGCGCGAATTCGCGCCAGGCGGCTGACAGATCGCGGCGTATGGCATCCATGTAAATCCGGTCGGGATCGTGCTCGTCGGGAAAATTGGAGATAGCGCACGAGCCGCGGTTGAATTCCAGCGCCGTATCGACCAATTCGCGGATGAAACCATTGAAAGGCGTCAGCACCGCCGGCGTCAACGCGGAACGGCCCTGCTCCACCGTCACGCTGCGCGTATCGAAGGGCAGCCTGTCCAGTTGCTGCAAGGCTTCGTCGTACATCTGCCCTGCCGTGTCCAGCAGGGCGCGCTGGGTCAGTTGCGCCTTGTGCTGCGCGGCAAGCACACGATTGAGATGGCTGCGGTAGCGATCCTGCACATGGCTGCGCTGCACCGCCACCCAGTTGCCGAAACTGGCCAGGCCGTCAGCGTTACTGCTCGCCGTTTTCTCCGGCACGTAACTGGTGGAGAGCGCCAGACGCAGGCGCGCAGCGGCGTCCAGCGCACCTTCCATATAGCCCCCGCCCTGACTGGCGGTTTCCGAGCCGCCCAGCAGCAATTTGCCATCCCCAAGCTGGTCGCGCAGCCGGCGGTTGCCGTAGATGGGGTGCGCCTCCGGCGGGTTGCGGTCCAGCATAGCGCAGGTGTAGCGCTCGTTGGCCCAGTCCTGGTAATGCAATTCCCCGTGCACGGCATCCTTGCCGAATACCTGCCCCAACTGGCTTTCCAGTAGCAAGGGCATACCCAGGCGATAGGGCTCGCGTACTTCCGGCGGCATCGCGACAAAACCGCCTAGCGCGGCATGGCCGGCGGCGTCGCAGGCATCGTAAATCTCGGCCAGCACCACTTGCGCATGGTTGACGAAGGCATTGCCCGAGTGTCCGGCCTCGCGCCAGAATGCGGATTGGTAGCCCGTCACCGCCTTGGCCTGATCTGCCATCCAGGTTGGGGTGGCACGTATGACTTCCAGCAAACGGGCATCCATTTCTGGTGCAAAAGTCACATGCTCGGCCAGCAAGCGCGGCGGCAATGCCAGCACGACGCGCCGGGCCTGGATGATCACATCAGTATCGATATGGCGAAAACGCAGCTCGATATGATCTCCTTTATCCTCCAGCGCTGTCAGTGCGTGCTGCAAATGGATCGTCTCGGGCACCAGCCGCTGAGCCAGCGCCGTCGCCAGCGCGCCCATACCTCCAGCCAGGCGATGCGCGCCGCCATGCACACTATCCACCGTGAGCGCTTCGGGCTGCTGGTTAGGGTCGGTCAGGCTGAGGATTTCGCCATTGTCGTGCTGCGGAAAATGCGCGAGCCCCAGCGACTCCACCAGCGCCAGCATGCGTGGCTGGACATCCGGCCAGAACCAGGTTGGTCCCAAGTCGACCGGCATTCCAGCCAGCGCCGATTGCTCCGACAGGATGCGTCCGCCCAATCGGTCGCGCGCTTCGAACAAGGCAAACGGCTGCCCCGCCCGGCGCAATCCGTCAGCCAATGCCAAGCCGCACAGGCCACCCCCTACAATCACGGTATCCAGCATGATGCCTCCTTTACCTCACTATGGCGTTATCGGATTTCCTGCTTCGTCCACCAGACACGCTGTAATGCCGGCTTTTGCGACTTCTTCCAGCGTCCGGTAAAAACTGCTTTCGTGCGCCACCGTGCCGTATTTTCCCAATACGGCGACATAGCGCGCCACGGGGTCCACTTCGCAACGATAGCCGCGCCCAGGCGCATCGGTGCTGCGGATGTTGCCGTCCCAATCGACAAAATATCCCTGGCTCATACTGTCTCCTTTTGCTGTTCCCCCAAGGCCTTGCGCAGCACCTGCGCCAGATGCTGCGATTCGCGTGCCGCGCCATCGCGGATCTGGTGCCGGCAACTGGTGCCGTTGGCGATCAGCAGCGTATCCGCGCTGGCGGCACGTACTTGCGGCAACAGCGAAAGTTCGCCCATCTGCATCGAAACCTCGTAATGCTCGGCTTCCAGCCCGAATGCCCCGGCCATGCCGCAACAACTCGCTTCGATGAATTCCACCTGCAGTTGCGGCACCAGCCCCAGCACCTTGCGCATGGCTTTCATCGCGCCAAAGGCTTTCTGGTGACAATGGCCGTGCACCAGCACCTGACCGGGAACCACCTTGAAATTCAGGTTCAGGCGTTTGGCATCGGCTTCGCGGGCAAGAAATTCTTCCAGTAGCAGCGCAGACTTGGCGACGGCTGCCACACGCTCACCCAGGCCCAGCGCGTAGTATTCGTCTCGCAGCATGAGCAGGCAGGAGGGCTCCAGCCCGATCACCGGCAAGCCGCGCTCGACGAAAGGCCACAGCGCATCCACCATGCGCGCGGCCTCTTTGCGCGCCTCCTCAATCATGCCGTTGGAGAGAAATGTCCGGCCGCAGCACAACGGGCGCTCGCCGTCCGCGGGGCGTGCCACATGCACCATGTAGCCGCCCGCTTGCAGCACTTCCAGCGCGGCCTGGGCGATTTGCGGGTCGAAATGGTTGGAAAAGGTATCCACCAGCAGCACGACTTCGCGTGCGTTGCCCGGCACCGTAGCGGCAACGGGCGCGGACGATAGGAAATCGCGGGACGACGCCCGCGGCAGCGAGCGCCTGGCGGCAATGCCCAGCCAGCGCTCCATCGCCTTGGCAAGCAGCGGGAGGTTGTCACGCAGCACGCCGAACCATCCGAAAAACCTGAAGTAATGCGCTAATCGTGGCAGATGCGCCATCAGTCGCTCGCGCAGCGGAATTTTGCCCAGGCCCGCCCAGCGCTGGGCCAGTGCTTCGGTGCGCAGCAGCGCCATATCCACGCCGTTAGGGCATTCGCGTTTGCAGCCCTTGCAACCGACGCACAACGCCATCGCCGCTTCCAACTCCGGGCCGATGAACGGTTGTACGCCGTATTCGCCATTGAGCGCGGCCTTGAGCGTCGCCGCCCGGTGCTGCGTCGAATGCGCCTCGTCGTGCGTGACGCGGTAACTGGGGCACATCACGCCTTTTTCCTCGCGCTGGCATTGACGGTTGCCTATGCACACTGCCGCCGCTTTGCCGTAAGCGCCGCCCTCGGCAGGAATATGCGCATAGGCATCGCCTTGTCCGTAGCTGTCGTAAGCCGACCAGTCGAGCCTGGTTTTCATCAATGGGCCCTTGTTTTCATCACTGCACCTTTGTTTCCATCACTGGGTCTTGATCTCCGCGAACGTCCTCATCATTTCCTGCTGGTTCAGCCCGTCTATCATCGCCGGGGCAAGCACATCCTCGCCCTGGAGCCAGCGGTCCCGGCTGCCGTCATCCGTCAGCGCAATGTGCAAGGCATGGTTGAGTTCGTACAATCCCCAGGCATAGCCGTTATCCAGCAGCGCCGATTGCATCGCGTTCTGCACGATGCCACGCACCACCAGGTGCGGCTGGGAAATCGGAATCACGATATCGCCCCCGGCCATTGCAGCGGCGCAGGCGCGCCTGTCATGGGAGGCGTGGCCGCGGCAAGCCAGCGTGCGCACTGGGTAGATGGTGCAGGCACCCTTGACGATAAAGGGGCAACGGCGGCGGCGTGTAATGCGTTCGACCTCGGACAAGCCACGGGTATCGGCATCGGCTTCGGCCACGCACTGCGCCAAGTCGATACCGCGCTCCCGCAGCCTTTCCGCCGTGGTGCGGATGAATCCGGCGATCAGCAGCACCTCGGGCGCGGTGGCGACAACGCGCAGACGGCAGCAGGCGGCGCAACCTTTGCGGCAATCCACTTCCGCTTGCCCCTCGGACTGGATTTCGACATTGCCGTCGAAGCTGCCGAAGGCAAGCGACAGCAGCCCTTCGATCAGTTCCGGCCTGCCGCGCCGCTGTGCCAGGATGTCGTCGAATGCGCCGTGCATGGCCTTGAAAAATGCCAGCGGGCTGTTATCCATGCCGCGCGTATTCATGCCGCGCGCTCCATATCCATGCCGCGGAACACCGAACAGCGCCTAAACACCCATAGCGCCGGGAGCTCGTCCGCCAAGGCCTCAACAAAAGGCTGTTCGATTTGAAGTTTCATTGATTGCTCTCCAAAGCTGGGCCCGTATGTCGACAATGCAACAAAAGGACCGAATCAAGCAGGTAGGAGCAAGAAAAATGCCTGCCCTGTTCCATTGCTCGGATTCAATCCTCTCCGCCGGAAAACACCGAGGGCTCCATGGACCAGTTTTCGAGAACGCGGCCGGATTCATTGCCTACCGCGTCATAGCTGCGCTCTTCGAACCGCACACGCCCATCCCGCGCCATGACCAGCACCGAACTTGAACGCGTTCCATGATCCGCCCCGACGACAAAGCAGGCGGAAAGACGCTCCTCCTCATCTTCATCCACGCCTGTGTCAGGCAGGCCGCTGGAATAGGTGGTACGGTCGCCAAGCATGGCAAAACCCGCGGCGGCAATGTCGTCCGGGCCCAATCCGCCGGCGCCAGGTTTGGGCAGGTCGGCGGCTCCGCGCGCAGCGGATGCGGCGAGTTTCGGGTACGCCGCCAGCAGGATGCTGAACCCGCCGTGCGTCAGCAGATACGCCCCCAGCAGGCTGTCCAGTTGCGCGCATTTCGGCCAACGCTCGTCCAGCAGGCCGTTGGAGACGGTATGTACCCCTTGCGTCAGTGCCAACGGCAGGCGCGTATGGGTTCCCGCGTAATACGCCTGGCGCGTCGAGCCGACGATCAGGTTGAAAGGCGGGTGGCTGCCGCGATTGCGCATGAACTGCCGCACATGCGCCACGGGGGTATCGTCGGATGCCAGGTAATCCAGCGTGAGTTGACCGCGCGAAGGCAACGCCGGGTCGACCGGTTCGCTATCGCGATACGGCGTCACAGCCGCGTAGCGCCCCTCGCGGGTGACGCCCATCCAGGCACCGCCGCGCGCCTCGTCGCGCCCGGCAAAACAATGCGGCGCATCCGGCCACCAGGCGGCCGGAGCCGCTGGCCGGTCATGCGGCCCGTCATGGTTCATCAACAGTATCAGGGGGAAATCGGGATGTGCGCGCCAGGCGATTGCGATCAGGCTCATGAATTGTCTCGTTTGTCGTGAAATGGATGGTTCATGGCAAACAAGCAATAAACATGCACGTTATAGTCTGTAGCCCTCTTCCATCAGCACCTGCCTTACCACAGGCCGTTGCAGCATGCGCCGGTAATGCGCCAGACAGTTCGGCGGCAATTCCAGCTTGATCTTGTCAGCCCAGAACTCGACGTAGAACAGCGCGGCATCGGCGATGCTGAAACTGCCGACGACATAATCCTTGCCGGCCAGCACTTCGCTCATTACGGCAAAACCTTTTTCGACAATCTCCCGGCCGCGTGCCTGTATGACTTCATGATCGGCCTCATTGGCAGAGTAACTGGAAGTGGTGAAGATGCGTGTGTAACCCTGCCCGTGGATGGTACCAACGACATAATCCATGGTCTCGATCACGCGCATTTCGCCGTCGATATCGTCCGGCAGCAATTTTGCCTTGGGATAGCGTCGCGCCAGCCACCAGGCGATAGCCTGGAATTCGGTGATGGATGAACCATCATCGCGGACCAGTGTGGGAATGGTGGCTTTGGGATTAATTGCGAGGTATTCCGGCTTGAACTGGTCGCCAGCCATCAGGTTGACCAGGTACACCTCGAATGGAAGCTCCAGTTCTTCGAGCAGGATATGGATGCCGGTGGAGCATGAACCGGGCGTCATGTGAAATTTCATGGTAGGGGCCTATTTCAATCCAGACAGTGTTGCATTACCGACAAAATTGGCGGCACCCACTGATAAAGCATTAGCCGTGCCCGTTATCCCGATTCGCAATAGAAACAACAAACACCTGACATCCAGACAAAGACCTCTATAGCACGACAGCGAGATCCCTGTCGAAGAGCTGGGTTTGAAGCGCTGGCACCCGGTTTGGAGCTACCGGGTGCAGCTCGTTACTCCATCAGCGCCACGGATTTGACCTGTACCCAGACCTGCTGGCCGGGGGCTACGCCAAGCACAGCAACTGCACGCTGCGTCATGCGTGCGACCAGCGCAGAGCTGCCGACGAACACCCGCACCAGTGCCAGCCCCGGATGGTGGTCCTCGGCAATGGCGTCCACCCGGCCCGGCAGGATATTCTGGATACTGGTGTTCTCCTGCTCCTGCATCGAAAGGCTGACATCCCGGGCAAGAACCCGTACCCGCACGCGGCGGCCAGTCTCCAGACCCTGATCTCGCGTCCACAGGCTACCGCCGTTAAAATCCACGCGCGCCAGATGCCATTCACTATCCCGCTCGGCGACGACGGCATCCAGCACCACCCCGGCATCCTCGCCCAACTGGAAAGGCAGGTCGAGCCGCGCCAGTGTCTCCAGCAGCGGGCCTTGCGCCACTGCCCTGCCGTCTTCCATGGCGACGATATAATCGGCAAGCCGCGCCACTTCATCCGGCGAATGGCTGACGTAGAGCACAGGGATTTCCAGTTCATCATGCAGGCGTTCCAGGTAAGGCAGTATTTCCTGCTTGCGCTTGAGGTCCAGAGCGGCAAGCGGTTCATCCATCAGCAACAGGCGCGGGTTGACGGCCAACGCCCGCGCGATGGCCACGCGCTGGCGTTCGCCGCCAGACAGCCGGTCCGGCTTGCGTTCGAGCAAATGACCGATACCCAGCAGTTCGATGGCCTGTTCCAGGCTGAATTTATGATTACCGGCGATGCGCCGCATGCCGTAACGCAGGTTACCCATGACCGAAAGATGCGGGAACAGACTGGCTTCCTGAAACACATAGGCCAGCGGCCGTTTGTGCGTCGGCAGCCAGAAACCGTCACGTTGCCAGACATCGCCATTGATGCTCATCCGGCCATGCGGCGTGCGCTCCAGCCCGGCGATGCAACGCAGCAAGGTGGTCTTGCCGGAGCCGGAGTGGCCGAACAGCGCTGTCACACCTCGACCCGGCAGGGCCAGGTCAACATCCAGGCTGAAGCCGGGCCAGGTGACGTGGAATTTCGCCTTGATCTCAGCCATATCACACGCCCCTCTTCGGGTTAGGACGCCAGACATAGATCGTCAGCAGCACGGCAAAGGAGAACACCAGCATGACAGCTGCCAGATTGTGCGCCTGCATGTACTCCAGCGCTTCCACATGGTCGTAGATCTGCACCGAAGCCACACGGGTCTCGCCCGGGATGTTACCGCCTATCATCAGGACGACGCCGAACTCGCCGACCGTGTGCGCAAAAGTCAGGATGGAAGCCGAGAGAAATCCGGGCAGGGCCAGCGGTACCGCTACCGTAAAGAAGGCATCCAACGGCGAAGCGCGCAGCGTAGCGGCCACCTCCAGCGGTCGCTCGCCTATGCTCTCGAACGCGGACTGCAAGGGCTGCACCATGAACGGCAGCGAATAGAACACGGAAGCGACCACCAGCCCCCAGAAGGTGAAAGGCAGCAGGCCGATGCCCAGCGCTTCGGTCAGGTGACCGACCGGCCCATTCGGCCCCATGCCGAGCAGCAGGTAGAAACCCAACACGGATGGCGGCAGCACCAGCGGCAAGGCGACGACCGCGCCTATCGGCCCTTTCCACCAGGCCTTGGTACGCGCCAGCCACCAGGCAATGGGGGTTCCCACAAACAGCAGGATCAGGGTGACGATGCTCGCCAGCCGGATGGTCAGCCAGATGGCCTGCAGGTCACTATCGCTCAAATGCATGCATGTCTTTCATCAGTTCGGTCATTGGGATTCTACGCAAATGTGTCTGCTGTATCGAACGGGGATTTAATTCTTAATTCGTAATGCGTCATTCACTGCCGGCCGCTTCACCCGGCAGAACAAAACCATATTTCGTCATCACCGCACGTGCCGGTTTGCTACCCATGTAGCCAGCGAAACGCTTGGCCAGCGCACTACCATCGGCACGTTTGGTGATAATGAAACCCTGTTCCAGCGGCTCGTGCAACTTGTCTGGAATCAGCCAGTAGCCGCCCTTGCCGGCCAGTTCTGGATTGACCGCCAGCGCCAGAGCGATGATACCGACCTGGGCATTGCCGGACTGTACGAATTGCGCCGTGTGCGCGATGTTCTCGCCATAGACCAATTTGGGCTCGACCTTCTCCCACAGACCGGCGGCGCGCAAGGCCTCCTCGGCACGCTTGCCGTAAGGCGCATGTCTGGGGTTGGCAATGGCGATACGGGTGATTTTGTCATTCAGCAGGCTTTCCAGTGTCATCTGCGAAGCATCCATGGTGGCACTCCACAACACGATGCGGCCAAAGGCATAAGGCGTCACTTCGGAGGCGGCCAGCCCTGCCTTCGCCAAGGCACGCGGAAAAGCGATGTCCGCAGAAAAATACAGGTCATAGGGCGCACCCTGCTGGATCTGTGTGTTGAACTTGCCGGAAGAGCCATAAATCACTTCCACCTCGTCGGCCGGATTTGCCTGTTTGAAGGAGGTAACGATTTCATCCATGGCAAATTTGAGGTCGGCGGCTGCAGCCACCGTGACTTTTTCCGCATGGGCAGGCAAGCCGAGGGCTATGGAACAAACAAACAGCAACACTTTGAACAGTTTCATGATGGTATTTCCCTTAAATTAAAATTCGTAACCATAGGAACGTATGACAGCCTTGGCCGCATCGCTCTTGAGATAAACCAACAGGGCTTCGGCGGCGGCATTGCCCTTGCCGCGTGTCAGCAGCACGGCATCCTGCCTGAGCGCCGGGTAAAGCTCAGGTGGCACTACCCACCGGGAGCCTTCCGCATAACGGCCATCCTTGTAGATTTGCGACAAGGCGACAAAACCCAGCTCGGCGTTGCCGGTGGCGGTGAACTGATAGGTCTGCGTGATGTTTTCGCCCTGCACCAGCTTGGGTTCCAGTGCGGCATACACCCCCAGCTTTTCCATTGCCCTGACTGCCGCTGCACCATAAACGGCAGTTTTCGGGTTGGCGATCGCCAGGTATTTGAAGTCGCCGCGCTTGAGCACTTCACCCCGATCATCCACCAAGCCGGGCCTGGTGCTCCATAGCATCAGCTTGCCGATGGCATAGGTGAAACGGTTCCCTGCTATCGCCAGCCCGTCCTTTTCCAGCCGTATAGGCGTTTCGTCATCGGACGACACCAAAACCTCGAACGGCGCGCCGTTCTTGATCTGTGCATAGAACTTGCCGACCGTGCCATAAGCGATAACCAGCTTGTGTCCGGTTTCCTGCTCGAATGCCTGTGCGATCTTCTCCATCGGCCCGGTAAAGTTGGCAGCCACAGCGACCTTGGCCTCATCCGCATATACCGGCAAGGTCACAGTCAGTGAACATGTCAGCAACAGGATATTCAAGGGCTTCATGATGGATGCCCCTAGAAATCGAGCTGCGCACGCATGGTGAGCGCATCTTCGTCGTCGAAATCCTTGCCATTGTTGTTCACGTCCGTATCGAAACGGGTATGCACATAATTGGCGATCACGCGAACATTGGGGTTGAGTATCCAGTTGGCGCCCAGCGTCCAGGCGTGCGCGTCGTTGGTCTTGCCTGCGGCAAGCTGACCGGTACCGGCGGCGTTGCTGGCGAGGAAATCATCACCATCGAAACTGCTGTAGCGCAAACCGACCTGCAATGCACCCCAACCGTCGCCATCAAATCTGAAGTTCTGCTTCGGGCGCAGTCGTCCGAATACGCCGTCCTTGTAGGTGCCGGCGAAGGTCTCGCCCGTCACCAGCCAGTTCAGGCTGGCATACCAGGCCGACATATCGCGGTCGAAATCCTTGCCTTCGAATTCGGCACGGATGTATTCACCCTGAAGTTTGACCGGGCCGTGAGACAGCGCCAGCTCTACCCCACCGCGGTCGCGATCGACGTTATCGGTAAATTTATTGGCCGTACCGCCGGATGTCTCAAAGAACTTGTAGCCGCGCGCTTCGGTTTGCAACACAGGAACAGCGGAATTGCCTTCCTGCCGGCCCTTGGCATAAAAACCGCCCACATGCACCACGCTATCCTTCCAGCCTGCCCATTCGGCAACGTTGCCGGTGACGCGTGCCATCAGGTCCTTGTTGTCGTACTCGACATCGCTTTCGTCCGAATTGTTGCCGTTGATCCAGGCCGTGCTGTAATACACGCCCTTGGATGGCGAACCATGCAACATGAGGCCGCGGTCATAGGAACCACCCAGGATGGCATCAGCCATGCTGCGCTCCTGGAAATCCAGGAAATTGGTACTCGTAGCGCGTTCCAGCCCATAAAATGGCTTGAACTGGCCAAGGCGCAGCTTGGCCGCCTTGAACTTGTTGATGTCAAAATAGGCATAAGTCAGCGAGGTCGAGCTACCAGAGTATTCCCCTTCCACCCTGGCCGAATAATCCTTGTACAAAGTCATGGTGCCACCCAGCCTGGCGCGGCGCACACTCCAGGTGTCTGCAGCTGCCTGGTCAGGATCGAAAGCGCGGCCGTCGAACTGCACCCGTCCGTTGATCGCCAGTTGCCAGTTGCCGCTGCCATCCTCGAACTTCACGCCATCCTTGAATGAAGCAAGTACCGGTGTGCCGTTACTCTTGCCCTTGTCATCCGTCCTGGCCTTCTGCAAGGCCTTCAATTCCTCCGCCATGGCCTGCATCTGCTGTTGCTGCTGCTCCAGCATTTTCTGCAGCTGGGCAATCCTGTCGCCGTCTTCCGCCTGCACCACGCCGCTCATGATGAGCAACAGCGTTCCCAGGCTCAATTTCACCGTCCGTTTCATTTCAATCCCCTTTTCATCAAGACAAATAAAAGACAAATCGCAATATAGATAACTACATATCGATAGACAAAAAAACTACAGTTAAGGAAACGCTGAATAAATGAGTGAGCGGGATGAAGTGCCAGGCGCCCGGAACGCAGCAGCCGAGATAGTATGCGTTATACAGCGAGGTTGTGAGTACCGCGCAACGCAGCAATTCGCCCGCGTAGCCATTTAGTCAGTGTTTCCCTAAACGTTAGCTGCTGACCCCCATAATGACGCTGCTGGCCTTGAACACGGCGCAAACCACAACCCCCTCCTTCAACCCCAGGTTGCCGATGCTGTCGTTGGTAATCACCACGCTGACGGTATTGCCGCCTTCCAGACGCATGACCACCTCGGCATTCACATTGCCCGGCACAATGCGTTCGATACGGCCAGTCAGCCTGTTACGGGCGCTGACCTTGTCAGCTACATCCGGCATGGCCAGGATGATCCAGCTGGCCTTTACCAAAGCCCAGGCTTCGCTGCCCACCTTCAGGTCAAGATCGCTCAAACCATCATGCGTGATGACGGAGTGGATCTTGTCGCCCCCGGTCAAGGTCAGTTCAACCTCGACATTGACGGGACCCAATTTGATGGCGCTGACCTTGCCGAAGAACTGGTTTCTGGCACTGGTTTTCACGGATAACCTCCTGATCATTTGATAAATATTGTCAAAATCCTGGATGCCGGCACTGGCGGCTTCCAGGAAACGTTTCTGTTCCCGGCGCAAGGCACGATAGACATCGACCAGGCGGATACCGGTTGCGGACAATTGCGTACCGCCGCCGCCCTTGCCTCCAGTCATGGTGATGACCAATGGCTCACCGAACATGCCGTTCATGGCATCCACTGCATCCCATGCGCCTTTGTAACTGAGCCCCACCGCCTTGGCCGCCTGCGTGATGGAACCGCAATCGCCGATCTTCTCCAGCAACGTAATGCGCTTGTCGCTCAGCAGGTTCTGATCGTCCCTGCCCATTGCCAGCGAACCGACGATCTTCAGCTCATTATGTCCGGTCATGAATTTCTCCGTCTTTGTCGTAATAAAGACGATTATATATCGACGTCCAAAGTAATGCAGATTCCATGCCAACACCATTCAATCTTTATTATTCATATAGTTATGAATAATGGACAATACAACCTAATAGATACGTACACTGCATTTGTCGCATTTGCGACAAGCATTTCATACCGCCAGCGAAAACAATTCCGGCTGGTTCTTGCGGTATACCCGCAACCACATCAATGTCGCCGGCACCATGGAACGCACGGCAAACCAAAGGGCATCGCGCTCGAACCCGCCGACCAGCTTCAGCTGCGAATCCAGCACTGCCCAGCCCGACCATTCGATCTCCGGCATCTGCCATTTGATTTCATCCGGCAGACTCGCTGCACTTTCAGCCATGATGCGCATCTGCCGCAGGGTTTCCTGCTGCGTGATACGGCTGGCAAAGAACTCTTCCGGCTCAATGCCTTCCGTCAGCGTCAGGATTGCCTCTCCGGCATCCTCCAATATTCCCAGCAACGCACCCTCCAACAGGCTCATGCTGCAGCCCCCATGGCATATGACTCGATCACCGAGGCACCGACCGTATCCGCCGGATCGATCTCGCGCAGCTTGGCGAGGATTTCATGGGCTTCTGCCACGCGTTCATGACGCAAACGGATAAAGGCCAGCGCCTTGAGGCTGAACAGGTAGAAATGCTGCGGCGCCGCCACGTTGCCCCAGTCGCAGGAAGTGCTATTCAGCAAATGCCAGTCGGAGCTAATACCGGCCTGTCGCGCGGCGGCATCCAGCGCCATGCAGGCGGCATGGTCGGCATCGGTCAGGCGCTTGCGGTTGAAGTACAGCTTGTAGAGCAGGTAGTAGACATGCAGGCAATCCGGATCTGTCGCCTGCGCGCGCCACAGCAGGGATTCCGCTTCGCGCCACTCGCCCAGTGCCGCCAGCGCGGCGGAAACATAACCTGCCACGCGCGGCGGCAGGTCGCCGGGCAAGGCGATACCCTGAAAAACCTGGTTACCAGACACTTTCCGGTGCTTTCAGGCGCTCGACCACTTCATCACCCAACAGGTGTTTATCAATGATCTCGACCACGTCTTCCTTGCTGACACCGCTGTACATGACGGCGTCCGGATAGACCAGCACGTTGGGGCCGCTATCGCAGGGGCCAAGACAACCGGAATAAGTCACGGAAAACTTGTCCCACAAATTGCGTGCCTGTGCCTGCTGCCAGAAAGCCTGCACGATATCATTGCCGCCTTTGGCCTGGCATGAACCGCGAGGATGGCCGGCTGGTCGCGCCTGGTTGCAGACAAAAACGTGCTTGAGGGGTTTGGGCATGATGACTCCTGAAAATTAAACCTAAATCGAATCAGCCACAGAGCTCACAAAGGACACAGAGAAAAAACCGTTTAGTAACAACGATTGGTGAAACAATGACTTTCTCTGTGATCTCTGTGTCCTCTGTGGCAAAAATGTTCTTCAACCGAACTTGAACAGAATGCCGTAGCCGCCGCGCGGATAATCCCATTCGACGTTATGGTGTTCGTCGCAGATGATGCGGCAGGTACCGCATTCCAGGCAGCCGTCACTGATAACCGTGACCTGGCCGTTGCCTTCCATGGTCCAGCAACCGGCCGGGCAGCACACAGTGCAGGCCTGCGCCTGACAGTCGTTGCGGCACTTGTCCTCATCGATAATGCTGATGTGCGGATGGCCGGAATCGACCTTGTAGCGGTTCTGGAACAGTTTCTCTTCTACCTTGATCGCACTCATTCGAATGCCCTCCACAATTTGAATGTATCGCCCAGCAGACCGAACAGCGAGCGGCGGCGGCGGAAAGTACCGCGGATTTCGCGTTCCTTGGATTTCTTGTCGACGCCGTCCACCGTCAGCATGGTGCGGGCGGCATTGGACAGCATTTCCGGATAGTCATTGAAGAACTGCGGATTGCTATGGAACACGTCCGGCATGTTCTTGTACTTCTTCATATCCTTCATGACAAAGCTCTCGTCCAGTTTGGCCTGATAGCGCTTGAGGTTGGCCGCACTGAATGCCTTGCCTTCGTTCTTCAGCTCGATCAGTGTTTCGGCCGCATGCATGCCGGTGGTCATCGCCAGGTTGGAGCCTTCGCGGTGCACGGCATTGACGAACATGCCGGCATCGCCGACGATCATCCAGCCTTCGCCGTAGATGGGAGGCATCGCGTTATAGCCGCCTTCGGGGATCAGGTGGGCGGTGTATTCCTTCATTTCGCCGCCCTGGATCAACGGCTTGATCGCCGGGTGCGCCTTCATCTCTTCCAGCAGTGCATAAGGCGTCGTGCCCTGCTTCTTGAAATCGGACAGCATGCAGCCGACGCCGATGGTCACCGATTCGCTGTTGGTGTAGAGGAAACCGGTACCCATCATGCCCTTGGTGATCTTGCCCACCATCTCGATGACGACGCCTTCGGTGCCTTTGACATTGAAGCGCTGCTCTATCAGCTCCTGCGGCATGAAATGAATCTCCTTCACCGCCAGCGCCACATCCTTGGGCTGCAACTCCGGGTGAAAACCGGCCTTCTTGGCCAGCAAGGAATTGACACCGTCGGCCAGGATCACCGCATCGGCATAGATTTCGCCGCCCTGGCGGTCAGTCATGACGCCGATCACGCGCTCGCCGTCCAGCAGCAGATGGGAAACCGTGGTCTCGCAAATCACCAAAGCCCCTGCCGCCTTCACGCGTTCCGAGAACCACTTGTCGAACTGCGAACGGATCATGGTGTAGCGGTTGTAGGGTTCCTTATTGAACGCGTCCGAGCGGTAATGCGAGCCAATATAGGATTCATCGTCCAGCACCCACATGCGCTGCTCGATGATATGGCGTTCCAGCGGCGCATCGTCGCGGAAGTCAGGAATCATGCGCTCCAGCGCGTCGGAATAGAGAATGGCGCCCTGCACATTCTTGGAACCGGGCGATTCGCCGCGCTCGATCTGCAGCACACTGAGTCCCGCCTTGGCCAGCGTATAAGCCGCCGAGTTGCCGGAAGGTCCGGCGCCGACGACGATCACATCGAATTTTTCAGCCATGTTGTGTTCTCCTTATCCGGCTTTCCTGGCGGTAGCCAGATGCGCCTTGAATGCTTCGGTCAATGCGGGAAGTATGGTCATGGCGTTACCGACGATACCGTAGTGGGCAAAATCGAAAATCGGTGCATTCGGGTCGTTGTTGATGGCAATGATCACATCCGAGGCATCCATGCCGACACGATGCTGAATCGCACCGGAGATGCCGGCAGCGATATATAGCTTGGGCCGCACGGTCTTGCCGGACTGCCCGACCTGACGCTCCAGGTCCAGCCAGCCGGCCTGCACCACCGGACGCGTCGCACCGACCTCGGCACCGAGCACATTGGCCAAGTCCCAGATCAGCTTGAAGTTTTCCGGCTTCTTCATGCCGCGGCCGCCGGAAACGATGATGTCGGCGAATGGCAATTGCGGTTTGTCCTGCATCTCGTCCGGGATGAATTCCAGCACCTTGGTGATGATGGAGGACTCCACCATGCCCAGCTTGTCTTCGACGATGCGACCGCTGCGTGTCGCATCGCGTTCCGGCATGGCCATCACGCGCGGCCGCACCGTCGCCATCTGCGGCCGGTAATTAAGGGTCTGGATGGTACACAACAGGCTGCCGCCGAAGGTCGGACGTGTCGCCAGCAGGCTACGGGCTTCGAGGTCGACATTGAGCTCGGTACAGTCGGCTGTCAGGCCTGTCTTCAATGTAGTCGCTACGCTGCCAGCCAGGTCACGACCAAGCGTGGTAGCACCCAGCAGCAGGATTTCAGGCTGGTATTTGTTGACCAGGTCGGTCAGCCCCTTGGTGTAAGGTTCATTGCGATAATCTGTGAGCAGCGGATCTTCGACCAGGTAACAGAGATCGGCACCGTGAAAGAAAGCCTCATGGCAGAAACTGCGCGTGGTGTCGCCGGGCTGACCCATGACCACACCGGCCAGTTCCACGCCCAGCATATCGGCCAGTTTCCTGCCTTCACCCAGCAGTTCCAGCGAAACCGGGTGGATGGCGCCGCGTTCGTGCTCAACGAACACCCATACGCCTTTGTAGCCCAGCAGGCTTTCATCCAGTTGCAGCTTCCTCTTGCCTGCCGCAGGCTTTTTGGCTTCAGTTTCTTCGCTCATTTTGTAGTCCTTTTTAAACCCTGACTTTCAGCCACAGAGGTCACAGAGAAAACCTGAAAGTGGGTCTTTTCTCTCTGTGTGCTCTGTGGCTGACTCATTTTCATACCGCCCGCTTGGCGATCTCTTTTTCCAGTTTCGGATGCTTATTGAACATCTTGGCCAGCAGCGTCACGCTCAAGTCGCCGGGCTCGTTGCTTTCACACTGGATAATCTCGGCTTTCACTGCACGCGGCGTCGGTGCGAACACCTTGGAAACCACCGTCGGCGAGCCCTTGAGACCGGTCTTGGTGACATCCTCGATACCGGCCTCGTCCTTGTTCCATATCTTCACCGGGTAACGCGAGGCACGGAACATGTTGGCCATGGTCGCAAAGCGCATCTCGTTGTTGCCTTCCAGCACCGTGATCAAACATGGCGTACTGGTCTTCAGTACCTGCACGCCGCCTTCGGACCGGCGTTCGACGACAATCTCATCATTCTCTGTATCCAGCGAGCGCACCTTGGAGACATAGGTCAGCAACTGCATGTCGAGGCGTTTTGCCACACCGGGGCCGACCTGTGCCGTATCACCGTCGATGGTCTGCTTGCCGGTGAACACCAGGTCGACCGGCATGTCCTTGCTGATCTGGCTGATGGCGGAGGCCAGCGCATAACTGGTCGCCAGGGTATCGGAACCGGCGAACACGCGATCCGTCACCAGTACGGCATCATCGGCGCCATAGGAGATGGCCTTGCGCAAGGCGGCTTCTGCCATCGGCGGCCCCATGGTCAACACCGTCACCCGGCCGCCATACTGGTCCTTGAGTCGCAGCGCTTCTTCCAGCGCATAGAGATCATAGGGATTGACGATGGCCGGCACGCCCTGACGCATGATGGTATTGGTCACAGGGTGCACCCGGATCTGTGCACTATCCGGAACTTGTTTGATACAGACGACGATATGCATTGCTGACTCCGTGTTCTTGCTTGATATGACTACAGCAACCTCTGTGCCAGACCGTATATTCGTTAATTTTTAACTTAAATTCATACACTTATGGATTTTCATCGGCTATCAGCCTGTTTGTCGCAAATACGACAAATCAGGCATGACGTTCAGCCAATGTATCTTTCAGCTTGCTGATGCTCACCGTTTGCACGCCATCCGCTTCCTGGAACACCTTGAACACTTTCTCGGTGGCCGCATTCGACTTGACGAAATCGGCATAGGCCATTTCCAGCCGTTGCTTGTAGGCAGCGCGTTCTTCAGCTTCCGGCAAACCTTCCGCGACCCGGTCGCGTCCCAGATACTGCTGAAAGCGCTTGAGTATGTGCAGGCGGTTCACATGCACGACTGGCGGGTCGTAATCCACCTCCAGGAAATCGAGGAACTCCTCGGCCGAGGAAAATTTCTGCATGGTGTCGACTAGGCTGCTCATGATGTCTCCGTTGATTGAAGTAAGGTTGTTCAGATTGATCGGCATCAGTGCACGATGATGCCGCCAGATGTTTTTTCCGGGGTACCGGCTTCCACCAGTTCCTTGCCGTCGCGGTCCTGTTGCAATTTCAGCATCACCAGCTGCACTTCCAGGTCGTCTATGCGTTCAAGCAGGGTTTCAACCGCGTGGCCGACTGGATCCGGCATCAAATGATGGTCGAGGTCGATACCCTTTTGCGGCTGACGCCGCTGGTCTTCAGGCAATACCACGCGGCCGGGGATGCCGACCACAGTCATGCTTTCCGGTATGTCATGGATGACCACGGAATTGGCGCCGACGCGAGCATCGCGGCCCACCGTCACCGGGCCCAGTATCTTGGCACCGGCCCCGATCATGACGCCGTCGCACAGGGTCGGATGACGCTTGCCCGCGTTCCAGGACACGCCTCCCAGCGTGACGCCGTGATACAAGGTGACGTCATTGCCGACTTCGGCCGTCTCGCCGATGACCACGCCACAGCCATGGTCGATGAAGAAGCGCCGGCCTATGGTGGCGCCCGGATGAATGTCGATCTGGGTGAACATGCGGGATAAATAGCTGAGCCAACGTGCGGCAAAGCGCATGCCACGCTTCCACAGGCCGTGCGCCATGCGATGCGCGATGATTGCGTGCAGGCCCGGGTAGGTCAGCAGCACCTCCAGCCGGTTGCGGGCAGCAGGGTCACGGTCGAACACACAATCCAGGTCTTCTTTCATCAGGCCGAACAGCGAGCTCATGACAGCCTCCTTTCATCCCGTTCACTGCCATGCAGGGATTCCAGATACATGCGCATCAGCTCTTCTGTCTGTGGGTTGCGTTTGTTGCTGCTGGCAAACTGGCGGATCAACGCCAGCACTTCAGGTGTTTCCTGGTCCTGCAGATTGATGCCGAGCTGGGCATACGCATGTTTGACGCCGTGACTGCCGGAATGCTTGCCCAGTACCAGCCGACGGTCGCGGCCGACCTGTGCCGGGTCGAAGCTCTCGTAGGTCGCCGGATCCTTCAGCATGCCGTCCACATGCAGGCCGGATTCATGCGTGAACACCGCCTCACCGACGATGCTCTTGTTCGCGGCAACAGTACGGCCGGAAGCATCCGCCACCAACCGGGAGATGCCGGGGAAACTGCGGGTATCGACACCGGACTCGATGCCGTGCAGACGCTGCAAGGCCATCACCACCTCTTCCAGCGGCGCATTACCGGCGCGCTCGCCGAGTCCGTTGACCGTGGTATTGACATGGCTCGCACCGGCCAAGACAGCGGCGATGGAATTGGCAGTCGCCAGGCCGAGATCGTCATGCGCATGGATCTCAATTTCCATATCCACCGCACGCGCCAGTTGATTGATACGATTGAACGTGACGAAAGGATCGAGCACACCCAGCGTATCGGCATAACGGAAACGGCGAGCACCAGCGGCCTTGGCCGTCGCAGCCACCTGCAGCACAAACGCCTGGTCGGCGCGCGAGGCATCCTCGCCACCCACCGAAACTTCCAGTCCCAGGTCGCAAGCCTTGCGGACGAAATGCCATATCTGCTCCAGCACCCAGTCACGGTTGCGGCGCAATTTACGCTCTATGTGCAGATCGGACACCGGCAGGGAAAGATTGACCAACTGCGCGCCAGACTGCCGGCAGGCTTCGAGGTCGGCTTCGGTCATGCGCCCCCAAACCATCAACCGGCTCGGCAGGCCAAGCGCGGCAATGGCGCGGATATCCTCGATCTCCGCCATGCCCATGGCAGGAATGCCTACTTCCAGCTCCGGCACCCCGGCATCCGCCAGCGCTTTGGCAATCGCCAGCTTCTCGCCGCGCGAAAATGCCACGCCGGCGGTCTGTTCGCCGTCGCGCAAGGTGGTGTCGTTAATAATGATGTTGCTGTCAGCTTGTCGCATTTGGCCGCCTCAAGTCTCTTCAACAGAGACTGAAGCATAGCCTGTGCCAGCGTGGAGATTTATTTATTGGTGTTTATATTCAAACACTTGAAACCATATAAACCTGCCAGCTCTTTGTCTGCATTACGACAAACGACACATGGGGATATACAGGGAAGTAACAGGGAAGCGCTGATTAAATGTGAGAGCAGAATGGGCTGCCAGGACCATAAAGATACTGGCAGCCCGGTGTGGTGGATATTGTGCTATTCGTGTTCGCGTGCGTGGTTAAGGCTGTAGCGCGGCAGCTCGACCGTCAGCGGCGCTTCGCCCACCTTGATCTGGCATGCCAGCCTTGAGGTGGGCGTCAGCCCCCAGGCTTCGTCCAGTTGGTCTTCTTCGTCATCCGCTGCGGGTGGCAGCGAGGCAAAACCTTCGCGCACGATGATGTGGCAGGTACTGCAGGCACAGACGCCATCGCAGGCGTGCTCGATCTCGAGCCCCGCTGCGAGCAAGGCATCGCATAACACCTTGCCCGGCTTGACTTCCAGTGACAGACCATCCGGGCAGACATCGGCGTGCGGCATTACGGTGATGATGGTCATATCTCGATACTCTCCAGTTGTTTTCCGGACAGCGCACGCCGCACCGAGGCATCCATGCGGCGGCCGGCAAACTCCACAGTCACGGCATTCAACGCCTCAGTCGCCTGACGCAGGGATTCCAGGCTGTTGGCATCGCCCATGATCAGCACCTCGGCCAGGTCGTAGATACTGGACCAGATGGCATCCCACTCCGGCTTGCTCAGCAGTTCATGGCCGTTTTCCGCCATTGCGGCCTCGGTCGCGTCGAGCAGGCGTCGCGCTTCCACCTGTGCCTCGCGCAACATGCGCATGGTCTTGTCATGCTCGGCATTGGCAATACCGGAACTCAGCATGCCGAGTATCTCCGAATCGCTCAAACCGTAGGAAGGCTTGACTGCCACACTGGCTTCCACGCCACTGGTCTGTTCACGGGCACTGACGGAAAGCAGGCCGTCTGCATCGACCTGGAAGGTCACCCGAATGCGTGCGGCACCCGCCACCATGGGCGGAATACCTCGCAGTTCGAAACGTGCCAGCGAACGGCATTCGGATACCAGTTCACGTTCACCCTGCACGACATGGATGCTCATGGCCGTCTGGCCGTCCTTGAAGGTGGTGAAGTCCTGCGCACGCGCCGAAGGGATGGTCGAGTTGCGTGGAATGATCTTTTCGGTGAGCCCGCCCATGGTCTCCAGACCGAGCGAGAGCGGAATCACGTCAAGCAGCAACAGATCGTTGTCGCTGCGATTGCCGGCCAGCGCATTGGCCTGGATCGCTGCACCGAGCGCAACCACCTTGTCCGGGTCCAGATTGGTCAGCGGTTCACGGAAGAAGAATTCAGTGACCGCCACGCGCAAATGCGGCATGCGGGTAGCGCCACCGACCAGCACCACACCCTGCACATCCTCGACCTGCAGGCCGGCATCGCGCAGTGCACGACGCACCGGGCTGAAGGTCCTGCCCAGCAGGGACTTGCTGAGTTCAAAGAAGATCTCGCGGCTGACGATGGCACTGACAGGCTTGCCGCCAGCCAGCACGCAGGAAATCTCGGTGGCTGGCGCATCGGTCAGCCGCTCCTTCGCCAGGCGCGCTTCGGTCAGCAGTAGGCGTGTATCTTCAGCCGATAAAGGCGGAAGCTGCAAAGTCTCTATCAACCAGTTGTAGATGCAGCGGTCGAAATCGTCACCGCCCAGCGCAGAATCGCCGCTGGTCGCCAGCACCTCGAAGACGCCACGCGTCAGGCGCAGGATGGAAAAATCGAAGGTACCGCCACCGAGGTCATAAACACAGTAGATGCCCTCGGATGCGTTATCCAGGCCGTAGGCAATCGCCGCGGCAGTCGGCTCATTGAGCAGGCGCAAAACACTGATGCCGGCCAGACGTGCTGCGTCCTTGGTCGCCTGCCGCTGCGCGTCATCAAAATAGGCCGGCACGGTGATCACGGCACCAGAAAGCTCGCCACCCAGACTCTGCTCTGCGCGCAGGCGCAACACCTTGAGAATCTCTGCAGAGACTTCCACCGGGCTGAGTTCACCAGCCACGGTCCTGAGCTTGACCATGCCGGGCGCATCAATGAACTGGTAAGGCATGGCTTCGATGTCGGCGATGTCATCCACGCCACGCCCCATGAAGCGCTTGACCGAAACGATGGTGTTGCGCGGGTCCTGTGCTGCCCGCTCACGCGCATCCCAGCCGACTTCCACCTCGCCATCTGCGCTGTATCTCACCACGGAGGGCAGCAAGGCACGGCCCGCATCGTCCGGCAATACCTCCGCCTCGCTGCTGCGTACCGACGCCACCAGCGAATGTGTCGTGCCCAGGTCTATGCCGACTGCCAGCCTGTGCTGATGCGGTGCAGCGCTTTGGCCCGGTTCGGCGATTTGTAATAATGCCATATCAGAACCCTGTTCCTGAGGACTGCTTTCGCGCGAAGGTCTGTTTCCCCGCGAAAGCCTGCTTGCTCATGAAGACCTGCTTTTCCGCGAAGAAAAGCGCAAACCATGCTGTTTTCAGTTCAAACCCGGCCATGGCTGGTTGTGCTTTCCATGTTCTCGATCACGTCATCAATATCGTTGCGCAGCTTTTCATAGAACCTCAGTTCATTCATGCGCAATGCCGCAGCCTGGAAATCACCCTGCTCATCCAGCATGGCGGCCAGTTCGTTTTCCTGGGTGGTCAGCTTGTGACGCAACCGACGCGCCAGTACCTCAAGCACCTTGATATCCTGCATGGCACTTGCCTCTTCTATCGCTTCGCGCCATTCCATCTGCGCGGTAAGAAAGGCAGGAGAAACCGTCGCGGAATTCTCAGCCTCGGCATAACCCGCGAGGCGGATCAGGCATTGCGCGCGACTGACCGGATGGCGCAAGGTACGGTAGGCATCATTCACGTCGGCAGACATCTGCAGCGCCATGCGACGCTCGTTCTCGCTGTGACTGGCATGACGGTCCGGATGCAATTCACCCTGCAATCTGCAGAAGGTGTTCTCCAGCAGCGTCATGTCGATACGATAGCTGGGCGCTAAACCGAACAATTCAAAATAGTTGGTATGGGTCATGGTTTGCATTACAAACTCCTGTTCCATGTCGAATTCAGGCGCAACAACAAGGTGTTCGCCTCAATGCGGCATGGAATCAGACGCTGAAGCTTTCGCCACAGCCGCAACTGGCCGCAGCATTGGGGTTATTGAATTTGAAACCTTCGTTCAGGCCTTCCCTGGCGTAATCCAGCTCGGTACCATCGAGATAGACCAGGCTGGTCGGGTCAACCAGCACCTTGACGCCCAGGCTGTCGAAAATCACATCTTCCGGCGCAGCCTCATCGACGAATTCCAGCGTATAGGCCATGCCGGAACAACCCGAGGTCTTGACGCCGAGACGCAGGCCGATGCCCTTGCCGCGGCTAACGAGAAATTTTTGCACGCGGCTGGCGGCAGTTTCAGTCAGGGTAACGGCCATAATGATTCTCCTATCAACAAAACTCAAAAAATAGCGAGGAGGGATGGATGTAAGGCGCCCGGCGCACAGGAACCGGAATGTACAGTCAGTACATGAGGATTCCGAGCACCGCGCAACGCAGCAGACGCCCTCCGCAGCATTTTTTACACCGAGAAAGAACTGCCACAACCACAAGTGGCCGTCGCATTCGGGTTGGTAATCACGAAACGTGCGCCTTCCAGGCCTTCCTGGTAATCAATAGTGGCGCCCACCATGTACTGGTAGCTCATGGAATCGACCAGCAGAGTGACACCTTCCTTTTCAACGACCGTGTCATCCTCACCGACCTGGTCATCGAAGGCAAAGCTGTACTGAAAGCCGGAACAGCCGCCGCCGGTCACGTACACGCGCAGTTTCAGATTGGGGTCCCCTTCCTCGGTGATCATTTCATTCACCTTGCCAGCGGCATTGGAGGTAAAGGTAATAGGTTCCATCGCTACGGTTTCAGTCATTTCAAGGCTCCTTGATTATCAGGCGGCAGGTTTGCAGGCGTCGTAACCTGCGGTTTCAGTTTCATTCTTGCTGCGGTAATCGGTGATGGCAGCGCGAATCGCATCCTCGGCCAGCACCGAACAGTGGATCTTCACCGGCGGCAGGGCCAGTTCCTCGGCGATATGGGTGTTCTTGATATCCAGCGCCTGATCCAGGGTCTTGCCCTTGAGCATTTCCGTCACCAGTGAAGATGAGGCGATGGCACTGCCGCAACCGTACGTCTTGAACTTGGCATCCTCGATGACACCGTCGTCACTCACCTTGATCTGCAGCTTCATGACATCGCCGCAGGCCGGCGCCCCTACCATGCCGGTGCCTACATCCTGATCTTCCTGGTCGAAGGACCCGACGTTGCGCGGATTTTCGTAATGATCCAGAACCTTGTCGCTATAAGCCATTTGTTGCTCCTTATTAAGTTGCGTGAAGGGAGAAGGGATCGCGCCTTCGTCGCTCACGGGAAAAGGGTATTTGATTTCACCCTTCACCCTTCACTGCATTTCAATGTGCTGCCGCGGTCTCTGCTTCACGGTGCGATTCCGTGCCATGCACCCAGCTGACAGTAGATAGATCGATACCGGCCTTGAACATATCCCACAAGGGTGAAAGATCGCGCAATATGCCGACCTTGCTCTTGATCAGGTTGATGGCAAAATCGATGTCCTGCTCAGTGGTATAGCGGCCGACGGAAAAGCGGATCGAGCTGTGCGCCAATTCGTCCTCGCGGCCGATGGCCTTCAATACATAGGAAGGCTCCAGGCTGGCCGAGGTACAGGCCGAACCGCTGGAGACGGCGAGGTCCTTCACCGCCATCATCAGCGATTCACCTTCGACAAAATTGAAGCTGACATTAAGGTTGTGCGGCACGCGCTGTTCCAGATCGCCGTTGAGATAGGCCTCTTCAATGCCCGAAAGCCCGGCCCACAACCTGTCGCGCAGCGCACGAATGCGTGCGTTTTCCTCCGCCATTTCCTCCTTGGCGATACGGAAGGCTTCGCCCATGCCGACAATCTGGTGCACCGGCAAAGTGCCGGAGCGGAAGCCGCGTTCATGACCGCCGCCATGCATCTGCGCTTCCAGCCGCACACGCGGCTTGCGGCTGACATAGAGAGCGCCTATACCCTTGGGGCCATAGGTCTTGTGTGCAGAGAAACTCATGAGATCGACCGGCAGCTTGGCAAGGTCGATATCCACCTTGCCGGTAGCCTGCGCCGCATCGACATGAAAAATGATGCCTTTCTCGCGGCAGAGGTTGCCGATGGCCACAACATCCTGAATCACGCCAATCTCGTTATTCACCAGCATCACGGATACCAGCACCGTGTCTGGACGTATCGCCGCCTTCAGCTCGTCGAGATTGACCAGGCCATTCTCCATGGGAGAGAGATAGGTCGCACTGAACCCCTGGCGCTCCAGCTCGCGCACGGTATCCAGCACTGCCTTGTGCTCGGTCTTCACGGTAATCATGTGCTTGCCTTTGGCTGGCCCGTAGAAATTGGCCGCGCCCTTGATGGCGAGATTGTTAGATTCGGTGGCTCCCGATGTCCAGACCAGCTCCTTGGGGTCGCAATTGACCAGGGCTGCCACCTGCTCACGTGCGGTATCGACGGCCTTCTCTGCATCCCAGCCATAGGCATGCGAGCGGCTGGCCGGGTTGCCGAAAAGTTGAGTCAGGTAGGGAATCATCTTTTCCGCAACGCGTGGATCCACCGGAGTGGTTGCGGAATAATCCAGATAAACAGGTTGTCGTTCCATGAGGGCACCAAATTTGGAAACTAGCTTGATTAGCTTTCAGCAAGAGCTGTGCCACTCTGGAAATTAAAAATAAATAATTGATTTATTTAGTAAAAGCAATTCACTTGAAAATTAAAGATATCCGACAATGTCGCAATTGTCAGGTTGCTTACAAACAATGTAAGGCCGAAAAGCGGTGTGTAATCGTCCTCTATTGCTATACTTCACACTCATTTCATCCGATCCAGGCGCACCCCCTCCATGCAAACCATCACATTCGAACTCGCAAAAGAACATATTGCCCTGTGCGATCTGCTCAAACTGGCTGGCGTTGCCGACAGCGGCGGTAGAGGGAAAGTGATGGTGGCCGAAGGCCTGGTGAAAGTGGATGGAAAAGCGGAAAGCCGGAAGACGGCGAAGATCCGTGCGGGTCAGTCAGTCGAATGTATGGGGGTGAAAATTGTCATCAACAAGATTACTGATCGGCCATGATCACTTTCAAGTGTCCAGCCGCCCCATAATCAAGTAGCAATTGGTCTATTGTCAGCAGCGATGCGCCAAGATGACGAGAGGTCGCTGCAATCAGTCTGTCGGCAGGATCCGCATGCATCTCCCATGGGAGGCGGGTACTGGCAACTGCAATTTCGGGAGTGATTGGCTCAAGACGAATACCCGACAAACCTGTTGCCGCCTGCACCCATTCGCCTACGTCACGATCAAGAGTCAGTCTTCCCTTGCTTACCAGCATCGCAACCTCCCACGGCGAAATTGCCGAAAGCAACACAGCCCCGCCGGACAGTGATTGCTCAATTGCCGTTCGAGCCCTCTTACCAATTCTGGGGTCACCATTCACGAGCCATACCCATACATGAGTATCCAGAAGGACCAGGCTCACAACACAGCTTCCCAGTCAGCCCCGACAGGCGAAACAATATCCGCCTCGCTGATAACACTACCCTGTAGCGCACCGAATAATGCATGCTCAGGTTCAACCGGGACCAACTTGGCGACAGGCTTTCCTCGCTTGGTGATAATCAAGGGCTCTCTTTGCTCCGCTACGCTATCCAAGAGTTGCAGGCATTTTGCCTTAAAATCACCAGCACCAATTGTCGTATGCATTTTATATCCATGGTCATTAACTATGGTCATATAATAGCACGCCCACAGAAAAATCCAGAATCCCATAATAAATCGGGGTTCTAAAAACCATTAAGCGCCGGTCAAGAAAGATCACTTCAGCGCATAGATCGCCGGCAGATTGCGCCACCATCCATAAACATCCATGCCGCAGCCGAACACATAACGTTCCGGCACCTGCAGACCGACATAATCAGCCGTCACCGGCTTGGTCTTGTTCAATACCTTCTCCACCAGTACGGCAATCACCACCCGTTTTGCGCCCTGTTTCAGGCACGCTTCCTTGATCGCTGCCAGCGTATGGCCTTCGTCCAGAATATCATCCAGCACCAGCACCGTTCTGCCGCTGACATTCTCGCCCGGCATCACTTTCCAGACCAGATGCTGCCCTTCGGTCTGATTATGGTAACGACTAGCCTGCACGTAATCGAATTCCAGCGGGAAGTTCAACTTCGGCAGCAACTGGCCGGTGAACACCACGCTGCCGCCCATCACACATAGCACCAGCGGCTGGCTGTCGCCGATATCTTTGGCAATGCGGCCTGCCATGTCGCTGATGGCTGTATTGACTTCAGCTTCGCTGATCAACAGATCGGCATTGTCCAGATACTGTTGCGGGCTATCCTGACGCATGGGCTAAACCTTGACCTGCTTCAGGTATTCGGCAAACTCGGCGCCGATTTCCGGGTGCCTGAGCGCGAATTCCACATTGGCCTTCATATAGCCCAACTTGCTGCCGCAATCGTAGCGTTTGCCGGCAAAGCGATAGGCCAGTACCTTTTCATATTGCAGCAATGCCGAGATGGCATCGGTCAGCTGGATCTCGCCGCCCTTGCCCGGTTTGACCTGCTCCAGCAGATCGAAGATCTTCGGCGTCAACACATAGCGCCCGACCACTGCCAGCGTCGAAGGCGCGTCTTCCGGTCTGGGTTTTTCAACGATGCTTTTTACTTCCGCCACATCGGCATTAACGCCAGCGGTATCAACGATGCCGTAACTGCCGGTCTCGCTCGGCGCCACATCCTCAACGCCCAAAATGGAACTGCCGGTCTTGTCAAACAACGCCGTCATCTGTTGCATACAGGGCACGGTGCCATCAATCAGGTCGTCCGCCAGGATCACGGCAAACGGCTCGTTGCCGACCACCGGCTTGGCGCACAGTACGGCATGGCCCAAGCCCAAGGCCTCCGGCTGGCGGATATAGATGCAGGAAACGCCCTTGGGCAGGATCTTGCGTATCGCTTCCAGCACCTCAGCCTTGCCGCTGGCTTCCAGCTTGGCTTCCAGTTCAAAGGAGGTATCGAAATGGTCAGGGATGGAGCGCTTGTTACGCCCGGTGACAAAAACCAGCTCCGTCACACCGGCCGCTATCGCCTCCTCTGCCGCATACTGGATCAGCGGAATGTCGACTATCGGCAGCATTTCCTTCGGGCTGGCCTTGGTCGCCGGCAAAAAGCGGGTACCGAGTCCGGCGACAGGAAAAACAGCTTTGGTAATTTTTTTCAAATCAGAACCTCTTTATTCATCTTAAAAAAGCATGAGCCACCGAGCGCACAGAGATCACAGAGATCACAGAGATCACAGAGAAAATCTTAGCTTAAACCATACGCCGCTTAAGCATTCCATGCTCAGCTGTTTAAATTACAGTTTCAGGTTAATTGAAGTAGTGATAGGCCACAAAAAGCGCCAGCAACAACACGGTGACCCAGCCGATACGATCAATATACTCCTTGATCATGCCCTCCATACGTGGGCCACCCCACCTAATCAGGCCAGCCACCAGGAAGAAACGCGCACCGCGCCCTACGGCAGAAGCCAGGATAAATGGTAAAAACGGCATGGCAAGCACACCTGCCGAAATGGTGAATGCCTTGTACGGAATCGGAGAAAAACCGGCAATCAATACCGCCCAGAATCCCCATTCGCCGAACCACGCAACCGCAGCCTGATAAGCCTGCCAATATTTTCCTCCGGCGATCCAGGGCTCTATCAGGTCAAATGCAAAATAGCCGATCAGATAGCCCAATGCCCCGCCTACGACCGACGTTATCGTGGTCAGCGCTGCAAACCACCATGCCCGCTTCGGTTCTGCCAGACACATGGGCGCAAGTATTACATCCGGCGGAATCGGAAAAAACGACGACTCGGCAAAACTCAAACCACCCAGATACCAGGCGGCATGGCGATGCCGGGACCATTGCAGGGCACGCGCATATAACCAGGAAAAAATCTTCATCTTATTCCGTCTTGAACACAAACTACATCAGCAGGTTGCTAATGCAGCGTCATCTTTCCCGGCGCCAAAGCCACCTGGTCGCTCTTCTTGCCGTTCACGTCGCCCACGTATTCCTGCACCCAAATCTTAAGCTCTTCCTTGATCTGATCTTCCTGCTCGATTGTTGCCAGACCATCTATCCACTTTACCAACGCTCGCACCCAGGCCTTGTCAGCGCTTCTCGCCATGGCGATACGCAGTTTCGGGTGTGGCGTCGGCAAGGTATGTTCATCGTCCGCCAGCAGTTCTTCATAAAGCTTCTCTCCGGGACGCAAGCCGGTAAACAGGATGCTGATCTCGTCCTCCTGCAAGCCGGAGAGCTTGATCATGTCCCGCGCCAGATCGACGATACGCACCGGTTCACCCATATCCAGCACGAAGATATCGCCACCCTCGCCCATCAGGCCGGCCTGCATCACCAGCTGCGCCGCCTCCGGAATCGACATGAAATAGCGAGTGATCTCCGGATGGGTAATGGTTACTGGTCCACCATTGGCAATTTGTTCGCGAAACTTGGGAATCACGCTACCGCTGCTACCCAACACATTGCCAAAGCGCACAATGACAAAGCGCGTGGCACCGGCATCTTTTGCCGCGTTTTCCTGCAAGCCCTGGCACACCATTTCTGCCAGGCGTTTGCTGGCTCCCATGACATTGGTCGGATTCACCGCCTTGTCAGTAGAAACCATGACGAACTTCTCAACACCGGCTTCTTTACAGACCTTGGCCAGCGTAAAGGTTCCCGTTACATTGTTGGCAAGCGCCTCCGCCACATTTTGATTCTCCATCAACGGCACATGCTTGTAGGCCGCCGCATGGAACACGACAGTCGGCTGATAGCGCCCCAATATCTGCTTCAGGCGTTTTTCATTCTTGATGTCGCCAACCAGATAAATCACCCTGGGTTTCATATGCCGGCCGGCAAACTCCTGCTCCAGCTGATAAAGGGAAAATTCGGACAAATCGTAACAAATCAGCATGGCCGGGTTGAATCGCACAATCTGCCTGCACAATTCAGAGCCAATAGAGCCACCCGCCCCAGTGACCATCACCACCTGATCTTCCAGAAACTCGTGCATGCCGGCATCGTCCAGCTTGACCGGTTCACGGCCGAGCAGATCCTCTACCTCGATTGGCCGAATCTGCGAAACGCTGACCTTGCCACTCATCAGGTCCTCAAATGAAGGCACGGTCAGCACCGTCAAGCCGCATTCATTGGCAATCTCCACCGCCCGTCTACGCGCCTGATGGGCAACTGAGGGCATCGCAACAATCACATGGCTGGCTGACATGCGTCGGGAAACTTCCGGCAGTTTCGCAATATCAGCAATCACCTTGACACCCTGTATCTGACGTCCCTGCATCGCCTTGTCATCATCCAAAATACCCACCACCCGCCACTCTTCGCTGCGTGCCAGGTCGCGCACCAGGCTGATGGCTGCCTCGCCAGCGCCCAATACCAACACCGCCTTACCAAGCTTGTTGGTGTTGCCATACAATTTGTGTTCCTTCCATGCGCGGTAAAGAATGCGGCTGCCTCCCATCATCAGGATCAGCAGAATCGGATCGAGCAGCAAAATGGATCTAGGAACGATAACACCCGGCCGGAACATGAACAGCACCGCAGCAACGGCAAATGCCGAAAAAACAATCGCTTTAAAGATACGATAAAGATCGGGCATGCTGGCAAAGCGCCAGACCCCTTGATACAGACCGAACATGACAAAGGCAAGGGCCTGTATTGGAACCACCCATACGGCGGTGCTCCACATGGTTTCGACAAAACCGGCGGGAATCTGGAAATTGAATCGGAGCAGATAAGCCAGCCACCAAGCCATGGCAGCGGCAACCACGTCATGCAACCAAGCCGACGATGTGCGCCAGCTACGCAAGTTGAGCAACCTTGCAAGTGAAAAACGATTGGTTTCTTTATTTGATGGCATGTGGACTGGGCATTTACCTGTCAGGCAAGCTGATTGTTATTACGAAATGATAACAAAAACCAGGCATGCTCATGCAGATTTAGGGCAGTCTGCGAGCCCATGCCCTGTCTATCGTCATCATGACGACAGGATAAATCAGACACCAACTTGCAATGACAGCAACCATCGGCCAGCCATCATAAACCAAGGCAAGGATACCACTGACACCTGCCATCAGCATCACGCCATACTCCATCAGTGCCGTTTTCCTGTGCCCCCAGCCCATTTGTACCAGTCGCTGATAATAATGAGATTTATGCGCCTGCCAGATCTTCTCCCGGCGCAGGATCCGTTTCAGCAAAGTGACACTGGCATCAACGATAAACGGCGAAAACACCAGCAACGGGAACCAGAACGTCCACATCCCATGCTGCCAGCCGTAAAGACCGATGGACGCGGCAAGAAACCCCAAGGGAATCGAACCGGCATCGCCCATGAAAATTTTCGCCGGGTGAAAATTGAAGACAAGGAAAGCCAGATTCGCAGCGGAGATAATTGTACACAAAGCAGCCAGCTCCGCATTTCCCGCCAGATAAGCCGCAGCCGCATATGCGCCGAAACCGAACAGCGCCATGCCGCCGGCCAAGCCATCGGAACCATCCATGAAGTTATACAGATTGACCAGCCAGACCATGGCCAGCAGAAGCAAAGGCATGACCCAAAGCGCGACATTCTGCGGATGAAGCACAAGGAAAACTGCACATACGATAATTTGCGCCAAAAAGCGCCAGCGCGCCTTTAACCCACGGATATCGTCAACCAGGGATATTGCGATCAAGGCTGCAGGCAGCAAAAGCCATTCGTACGAAACGCCGATGAACAACCAGGTCACCAGCACACCGGACATGATAGCCAGTCCGCCGGTTCTGGGTATGAAGCTGCTATGCAGGGAACGCTCGTTCGGCTTGTCGATTGCCAGATACCTGAGTCGGGTCTTTAGCAAAACCAGCAGGCCAATCAAGGTCAGCAAGAAACTGAACACGCTATCGATCATTCTGCTGCCCTGTTGTTCGATTGAAGAAACCAGTCCGCCGTCACTTGCAGCCCCTGTTGCATTGAGTAAGGCGGTCGCCAGCCAAGCTCTTCTCTGATCTTGCTGCTATCGATTTCCAAAGACTGCGTGAGCCGATCCACAGTCGACGATCTACCTGTCATGCGGGCTACAAAGCGCATTATTGAAAGTGGGAGACAAAAAACCCGGTCTGGGCGCTGCATTGCAACCGCAATCTCTTTAACCAGTTGCGGGGTAGAAACCGCTTCGCCATCACTGACCAGATACGTCTGCCCTGCCGCCGCGGGGTGCGTCACGCAAGTAATCAGCGCATCCGCCAGATTGCCCACGTAGATCATGCTACGGCGATTATGAATTGAGCCTAGCGGCAACGGCAAAGCCTTGCTTACCAATTTCAGCAAACTGTAAAAATTGGCTTTTACTCCCGGCCCATAAACCAGCGGCGGCCTTACGATCACGATTTCCATCCCGGTTTCACGGCCGATCTCATGCAGAGCCTGTTCCGCCTGCCATTTCGACACTGCGTACGGATCCTGCGGCTGCGGTTTATCCGCCTCGGAAAAAGGTTTGCTTCCCGTATATTCACCATTCACCTTGATGGAGCTGACATATACAAAGCGCCTGACACCTGCCCTCGCAGCCTGCCTGGCGAGATTGACCGTGCCATCCAGATTGACCGCCTGAAATGCGGCCAGCGGATCAGTCGCGCTGTCATGCATGACATGGACACGCGCAGCAAGATGAATAACAGCGTCACAACCATCCATGGAACCACTGAAGTCAGTATCTGCCGAGATCCCATCGACCTGAAAGAATACAGCATCAGCAGCGGATGCTATCCGGCCTATTTCGACCACACTATGCCCAGCCTGCTGCAGGCAAGCCAACAAGCGTCTACCAACGAACCCGGTCGCACCGGTCAAGGCAATACGCATCATGCATTCATTTTCCACTGTCGATGATTACCATATGGCTATTACTTTCACCCACAACTAATGGTTCGCCTTCACATAATGTGAGCTCGACCTCAACGCAGGTTTCTCAACCCTATGCCACATAATGTAGGCTGCAACCATGACCAATAAGCAAGCGACAAAGAATGCCAGCCATGGTTGATCAAAAACGCTATAAACAATTAGCACTTGGAGAATCGGCGAATGCAAAATGTAAACACCATAGGAAAAATCACCGAACCTTCCGAAATTCCCCATATATTTAAAAATGAATGCAAGATAAACCACGATAACTGCCAAGGATGCAGCATGCAAAAAACCGGGCTGCAAATAATGTTCAATAATCAAGCCACCCACAGCCAGCAAAAGTAATTGCGGCGACCTCGCCTTGAACTGATCAAAATAGTAATAAAGCGCACCACCGGCGACAAAGTACATCAACTGCCCCGGCAACTGACGCTGCAGCTCAACATAGATGCCGCCATGCATGTCAATTAATTGCCCCATCCAGGCTTTATAAAGCACAGATCCGGCATATGCCAGCAAGAGCCCTTGCCACAAGCCCAACTTGCGAAAAAGCCAGATAAGTAATGGCACGCTGAGGTAAAACATTACTTCGATTTTTAACGTCCAAAGTGCCCCATTAACCGCAACGAGCTGATTCTCTGCAAAAACGCCCGGCAAACTCGGTTGAATGAAATTGAGAAAAACAAGATTTGCAGCCAAATATTTGTAGAAATCAATCGAGCCATAGTAATCCACCCACGAATAACTGCTGACGAACACGCAAAACAACGCAGATAACACCACAACAGTAAAGTAAGCTGGGTAAATCCTCCTTGCACGCTTTTCAAGATAATTACCCAGGCCGGAAGAATTTTCATAGCTCATGAAAATCAAAAAACCACTAACCACAAAAAAACATTGCACCGCGATACTGGAAGAAAAAAGGTCGGCAAAGATAGATAATTCAGGCGCACCGGAGAGTTGATAGGCATGAACAAAAAAAACCATTGCTGCAAAACAGAATCGCAGCAGGTCAAAATTGTTTTCCTTGGGCAACTTCACTTGACGCATAAATCTCAAATCAGAAAAAATCGACATGATTTGCTGAACCTATCTTGATTGCCGAAGATTCCGATCCGATAGTGCCCCAGATCGCTTGATAAAAAAGCGCAACATACTCCCCAGATGCCATTTCAGGTATCGCAACTTGCGGTGGCTGTCGCGCCTGGCGTCGTGCACCACCTCCGCAGCCTTGCAATATACGACCGGCCATCCAGCCCGACTTAACCTGGCGCAGATATCGGCATCCTCGTAATAGAGAAAATAGCCTTCATCAAAACCGCCGACCTGGGCAAAGGCCTTTGAATCGAACAGCATGAACATCCCGGCGACCCAATCCGGCGTACCCGGCACGGCATCATCCGGATAAAGCGAGGCAGCGCGATTGCCAAAAAGCTTTTTCAGTACAGTAATTGGACTCGGGAATGGCCGGGCGCTGTCCTCTAACCCACCTTCAGAATTGACAACTCTTGGTCCTGCCACGCCAGCACTCCGCCCCTGAATACAGCTTATCAATGCTGGCAACGGATTATGCTTCAAGCGTATATCGGGATTGACCACACAGAAAAAAGCACTCTGGCAATGTTTGAATGCTGCATTGTGATTCTCGCCAAACCCTTTCCTCACATCATTCTCAATAATTCTGATTGGTGCAGATGCCAAATGAAATGCGTGCTGCTCGGGTAGATTGCAGGTGATAACCACTTCTTTCAACCAACGACCTGCTTCACTTCTGTCGATATCCTGCAGCAATTGATCAACAAGCCCGGCCTGGCCGTGACTCACGATGGAAATGGTAATGTCAGGACTCAAGCTGTTTACCTTGCTCTGATTTGAAATCGGATTTCAAATCAGTTTTAACGTCGGATTTCAACATGGTAAGCAATACGCCCCACAGGAAAAAAGTAATGATGCCTGGATAGGGTTGCTTGAGTGCCAGTTTGGTAAATCCAACAACCACTATGTGATATAGCACGATTAGAAACAGCCCGATCAAAACAGGAGATTTTTCTTTTGAAGCTACAAAACGAAAAACGGTATAAATCAACAAAAACAAAATAGGAAGGACAACAATCAGCCCGAAATTGTAAACCAGATCCGAATAATAGTTGGTCGAACGATCCTGTTCATGCCTCTCCATAGGCACTGCATGGCCAAAAATGATAATGGAAGGATTCTCAGGCGTATCCAGCCATTGGTGGATAACACCCCCCTCTCCCTGGAAAATATCATCATAAATACCAGGTTTGAGCTGCTTTCCAGAAGGAGCCGGGGCCTGATATGGCCTTTCAATCGTGGCAATATCCGCCTGATGTTTGATAGTATTTTGCAAAAAGTTATACGCCAGACTGCTGGCCGCAATCATCAACAGCATACCCAACATATAGCGCTGTCTGGCGCGCACACAAATGATCATGAAAATTGCAGCAAACATACTCAAACCGATCAGCGCCGTTTTAAAATTCGCTGCCACTACATACACTGCCACCAATGGTGCCAGCAAGAGCAATTGCTTTTTATGCGACTCGAACAATTCCAGGACAACCCAGGCAAAAATGGAAACCATGACCAATGGCACAAAAAGCTCATGCTGGTAGATACTGAAAAGATATAGATTATGCGTCAGCTCCAGCTTGCCCTGAAACCAGGTTGCCAGCAAATGTAGCGGAATAAAAACCAGCAGGAAATTCAACATGGTCCGCGCAACCAGATTGCGGTTGACCCACGCGAGAGAAGCTCCCAGCAACAAAGCCGAGACGGGCAGAATGACCTGTACCAGTTGTATCAATTTGGCGGGCGATGAACCTGTTACCAAGGCAGAAACGCTTGACAAAAAGAACAGTAGCGACAAGGTCACGATCGCCGGTTTGGAATTGGTGATCCCTTCATTGAAAAACACCAAACCAAGATAACAGGCGAGCAACGAAAATGGCAACGGCACCAGCTGCAAAAATCCGCCTGAATCGAGCATACCTTCAGGAGTCTCACTCAAATAGATATCACCCTGAATCTGAAAAAATATCGGCAAAACCAGCAGCACAGATGTCAATATCAACAAACGATGGCGCTGCAATTGACTCAGGCCGGAAAGCTTGTCGCTCAAAACATAGAACCCCCAGGCTAGTGCCGCATTGAGCAGGTAGATCGCGGTCAGCCACTGCTGACCAGTAATCGAATACATGATAGGCACCAGGCAAACCAGTACCAGATGCACCATGGTATCTGCACCCAACGTGTGGTCTTCGCGGAGCAGGTGCAAGCGCGACTGCTGCGCGAACAACATGATGACGCCGCCAATGATGGATAATCCGAGCGCTTGCTGAAATACCGTCTGCGAGAAGATGAATATACCGACACCTATCAAGGTCCACATCATCAGCGGTACCTTCAAGTAGAGCAATACATTCAGCCCTTTCCGCAACAGGCTGGGGCCTACAATATTGGCAAACATGGTGCCGGCAAAACTGCCGATCGCGACAGCCGGAAACACCATGCCGGCAAAGGTTTTGCCTGCAAGATCAACAACCAGCACGCGCAGGATATAGTTCGAAATGCCCATCACAGCAGTAGAGGCCGTATGCGCCTTGCCTATACTCAAAATGTTGTAGCCCTCAGCACCAAGCAGGAATTTCAGGCTGTGCAGCAAGGGAGAAACGGCCCATGGCCAGATCAACCACAAACTACCAAAATAAAGTATTTCGAAGAGAACGAGCGGGAACAATACAAACTGGAGCAACAAACCGTTCCATGGCTGATGTTGGCGTTCCAGTTCGGTGACGTGAGGCTCTGCAAGCCACTCCGTGGCACGCCGGAGAATAAGCGCAGAAGCTAGCGCAGCGCTCACGTCCGTTACGGATACGGTAAGCAGGTAGGAAATAACCGCCAGCGGCAATACGGTAAGCAAGCGGAAATAGACAACATGCCGAGCCTGCATCCTTTCCGAAAGGATCATATGGCGGGCATCGCCCGAGAGCACGTAAAAGGTTGCGAGAACAGCCCCTTGCACAATAGCCACTTCAGCCGCCATGCTGTAGTTGCCGGTCAGGCCCAATACCATCAACAACCCGGACAGCGAATAGCTAAGGGTCATATAACCCAAAAGGCTATTTATCGCGCTATTTCGCATTTTTCAGGATATCCGTATAAACCCGATACAGCTCTTCCGCATTTTGGCCCATATCAAAATAACGCTGTGCCCAAAGCCTTGCGTTGTATCCCAACTCCTTGCGCAGAACATCATCACTAATCAGCCGCTCAAGTGCATCCGCTATCAATTGCGGCGTCGGTTGATCTATCACCAGGGCAGTTATCTCATGTTGCGCTGCATCATCCAGAGGACTATCCATGGCAACCAGGCTTGGAATACCAAAAAAAGCAGCTTCAAATACAGGCCGTCCGGCCGCATTCAAATGCGAAGGAAAACAAAGCACATCAAGCAATGGGTAAATATCCCGTACATCCGGCGCAAAACCTCTCAGCTCGACCACATCCTGCAAAGCATGTCGGGAGATGAAATCCTCCACATCCTTTTCAACATCATCACAGAATCCCATACATTTGAGCGCACAAGCCCTGAAACCCGCCAAATTCCTGACATTCTCACCAAATATCAGCAGTTTAAACTTCAAGCCTCGCTCAAGTGCCAATATCCGAACCGCCTCCAGCAGTTCATAAATACCTTTCAATCGCAGCAAACTACCTACATACCCCAATGTTATCGGGTTATGGCCTTGGCTGCTTGCCACATCTGTTTCGCTAGCCAGTATCAAACCGTTATGAATAACAACACAAGGCAAATCTGCAGGTAAGGAACGCCTGACAGTGTCATCAATGCAGATCACTTCATCTGCATATTTACGGAGAAGATAAGAAAAAAAACGGGTACGCCAATGATTGCCGGACCGCTGGACTGAACGAACATGCACCACCAGCGGCAATTTGAAGAACCACTTGGCAAAAATACCCAGAGACAACAAAGTTGCCTCGTTAACATGAATCAGGTCAAACCCCGGCTTGACCTGTTTTGCCTTAAGCAAAGCCAAAAAAGAAAACGGCAGAAGCAAAAACTCGCGTATCAGAATAAACCATCTGAAACCACGGTAATACCCGAAACGCGTGTTATCAAACTGGGATAAGCCAAAAGTATGTATCGTTCGCAATCCAGCACGTTGGAATTGCTCTGAGGCCTTACCTGGCGGGCAAATTACTGTCCCTGCGACCCCATTACTTTTGATTTTGCCGTAAAGCTCAATCAGGCTTTTGGATGCCCCACCAAAAGCACGTACAGGATATAAATACAGGATTCGCATTAGCTATTTTTGATGATTACAGACATGGCATCAATAGAAAGCGGATACTGCACAGTTGCAGGTCTTCTCATTACAATATTCAAGACTGTTGATCTAAAAAGGTCATTGCAATGCGGCTCGCAACGTCTCTGCAACCATTTTCTGCTGCGCTTCGGTAATCCCCACCCATAAAGGCAGCCTGATCAAATGCTCGGAAAGATAATCGGTATTCTTCATATCACCATTCACCCTGCCAAACTTCATACCTGCAGGTGATGAATGAAGTGGAACATAATGAAAAACAGCATTCACATTTGCTGATCTCAAGTACTTCAGCACATGGTCGCGTTGCGCGCCATCAGATAAAAGCACGTAATACATATGTGCATTCTGTTCGCATTCAGCGGGAATAATCGGGCGCCTGATCAAACCTGCATTCTCCAGCGGCTCCAAAAGATCGTGGTAAACCCGCCAGGCATTCAAACGCCGTTGTGTAATTGCATCTGCCTCTTCAAGTTGCGCATAGAGGAACGCAGCAATCAGTTCGCCAGGTAGAAATGATGACCCGACATCCTGCCATGTATATTTATCGACTTGCCCACGGAAAAACTGGCTGCGATTCGTCCCCTTTTCACGAATGATTTCTGCCCTGTCAGTGAAGCGGTCATCATTCACCAGCAATGCACCGCCCTCCCCTGAAATCACATTCTTGGTTTCATGGAAAGAATAAGCACCCATATGGCCGATAGCGCCCAAACTGCGCCCCTTGTATTTAGCCATCACACCCTGCGCTGCATCTTCAATCACCAGCAAACCATGTCGTTGGGCGATCTCCATGATTGTATCCATCTCGCATCCAACACCGGCATAATGGACAGGGACAATAGCCTTGGTTCTGGGCGTGATTGCCGCCTCAATCAGAGACTCATCAATGTTCAATGTATCCGTACGAATATCAACATACACAGGCACACCGCCACGCAATACAAAAGCATTGGCAGTGGAAACAAAAGTGTAGGAAGGCATGATGACTTCATCGCCTTGTTGTATATCAGCCAGGATAGCTGCCATTTCCAGTGCAGCAGTACATGAATGGGTAAGCAAAGCTTTTTTTGATGTGGAATTTGTTTCCAGCCAATCATGACAACGTTTGGTAAATTGCCCATCGCCCGCCAACATATGGTTGAAATTTGCCTCGGCAATGTAAAGCATTTCCTTGCCGGTCATATAGGGCTGATTGAAAGGTATCATGTACGAGTGCATTCCATAAAACAGTGGGTATAGGGAACCCAAGACTGGTGTCTGACAATTACTTTTGGAGATTTGAAAACCTGTTCTGCTAGCTTCGTGTAACCTTGCTGACTGCGTACATTTTGCCCGCGATCATGATTAATTAAGAATCGGGCTATCGGACTTTGCCCGGGCTCAAAACAAGGGTCAAAAGTCAGTAGCCTCCCACCAGGCTTCAATGCTTTATTCGCCAAATTCAAAACATCTGTCGCCGTCTGATCATCAAGATGATGTAATACCCCCATGAGCAAAACAATATCAAAAGCAGGCATCTGTGCGAGATCAGCCTCCTGCAGTAACTTGCATTGAAAATGTCCCTTTGCCCCGAATCGAATAGTAGCTTGATTAATATACGATTCACTAATATCGAAACCCCAGTAATCAACTTTGGGTAAAAATTCCAAAATGTCAGCAGGGCCGCAGCCTATATCAAGCAGCGCAGATCCCGGAAATGGTCTAACAAATTCATCAATAAATCCAACTCTGAATTTCCGTGCCCCCATAAGGTTTTGAAATAAACTGTATACCGTTGGATTTGAAAAAATGGATCGTATCCCCGTAGTGATTTGTGCCATCAACTTACCTCCTCAATTGAAATTCGGGTAATAGCACAATCTATGACAGGCTGAGTTATGACTGGTATGAGTACAGCAATCTTATGTAAGTGCAGTTTAACTATCCAGAGCAAAAAGCCTCTCATCAATGGTGATCTTCGAAGTGCGAACTCTCTGTCCGTCCCGATTCGTTCAATTATTGAAACCAAAAAGCTTCTGTTGAACTGCACTTCGAATCCCTCAGTTCTTTTTTGAAACTTCTTAATTTGAGTTACGTTAATCCAATTAAGAGAGTCCCAAACCCCAACTGGATCTAAAACATCTGAACTCTCAAAAATACGTCTATTAAAGAATTTTTCGGTTAATTTCTTAGAAAATAATGTTGGAATATTGAAATGAGGCTCGTAAGGGAAATAATAATTTGGACAAGTGAATCTATACTTAGCCCCAAGTTTTAGAGATGTCCCAACACGCTCCAATACATTTCCTACATCGTTAACATGCTCCATAACATTCACAGAAAAAGCAAAATCGAATATCGATTTGGAATCCAAATCTTCAGCTGCAGTCTGTATATAACTAGGTTTGCAATTTAGAGTCGATGCACATTCTAAAACTAAACAACGCAATCTCTCAAAATGAGAAAATCCTGTGCCTGTAGGTTCTAACGCGCTGACAGAAAAGCCTTCTCTGATAAGCTGGCAACTTAAAATCATAGCGCCAGCACCAACTTCTAACAATAACGAACCTCTGGGCAATTCTTTTAGATCATCGTTAATAAATGCTCGACCAAATTTAGCCTCTGCAGCATATGTTTCAAAAATATCAATTAAATCTGGCTCACTACTTTCAACTCTCTGTCGCAATAGTGTTAACCAGTTTTCTATTGATATCCCACTTATATACTCTGTAGTCAATCTAAGCTACCCAAAACGATACCAGCAAAAATAAGAACTGCAGCAATAAGCTTCACACTCGAAAATGGCTCATTTAAGAAAATAAAGCTGCCAACCATTACCATAAAAAATGCACTGCCTATATAGATCGGAAAGCCAGTGGACAGTGGGATCTTAGATATCACTATAAGCCAAAGAATCGATGAAATAAGTGCAAGAAAATATGCAGTGATGATGTAAATATCTGAAAAGTAACTCCACAATCCCTCAGTTGGGTTATTTGTAGTCGAGACAAAATCTAGCTGACTCGATCGCCATTTAACCAGCAGTTGACTGCATGCCACTAAAAACGCTACCGGTAGGGTGTATAAAAGAATTTTCAAGTAATACCTCTTTAATGTGATCTAGCACTGATCCATTGCCAAAAATGATCATCTGGTACATTTATTTGAGAATCAACAACCCCACTAAAGAGGCATTGGCGATCCAGCACAGTAAGCACATCAATTTTTTTTTCTAGCTTATTGCCGCTACTTAAAACCATATGATTTATTGAAGACATCACGGCAAGGCACCCACATCTGAAGATGATGTTCATAGCGTCCGCCAAGTTATCATCCTGGAGAATTGGAATAGCTACTTGAGTGATAATTTCTCCACCATCAACACTTTCATCGACAAAATGAACAGTTGCTCCACTAAATTTACATCCACTCTGAATTGCCGCCTCTACAGGTTTAGTGCCAATCATCCCTGCAAATGATGGAAGTAATGAATAATGTAAATTTATTAGCTTGTTCTTATACTTGGTTACGACACTCTTAATTAAAATTTTGTGAATCGTTGTAATAATTATGTCAGGCATAAATCCAGATATTTTCTCCACGAGTTCTGATTGGTCATCCTGTGATACGTTAACCACGTAATTTGGCAAACCCACAGATGAAGCGAACTCATTTGCCGCGCAGTTTCTGTCCGTAACTACAGCCACAATCTCAGCATTAGAAATTAATTTATGCATAATTGCTAAATATATAAATCTGAGATTCCCTCCGCCTCCAGAGCACAAAAAAACAATTCGATTTTTAGGTACGTTTACCATAGACATTTCTCACAATTGCATAGGGTCTACGCTTCGTCTCAGAAAATATTTTTGATAAGTAAATACCGATTATCCCCATGAAAGAAATCACTAAACCACCCAAAAGCCATATAGAAGCAATTACAGAAGTCCACCCAGCAATCAGGCTTGAGAAGAATAACCAGTTAAACAATAAATAACTGATATACAGCGAGGCGATTATTAAAATTACGATGCCTACATAAAAAATACCAACCAACGGTAAATTACTAAAAGATGTAATAGAGTTAACTAATAATGAAAATTTCTTTCTCAAGGTATAAGTAGACTCACCTCGGTTATGTTTTTTTATTAAATATGGAACTTGGTTGTATCCAGTAATAGCCCATAAACCAGCCATAAAAACCTCACGTTCGTCATGAAGTAATAATGACTTCACATATCGGCTGGTCATATATCTCGCCGTTGCTATGTTAGGCTGCAATGAGAGGCCAGACAAAAAATTTATTATCTTCCAAAACAAACTTCCACTAAGGCGCTCAAACCAGCCACCTTTACGCTTTTCTTGAACCCCATAAACCACGTCACATTGCTCAGAGTCCATTTTCTGAGCAAACTTAAGCAAATATTCTGGATCCTCTTCAAGATCAGTATCTATGAGAAAAACTTTTTCACCTCGTGCATAAGAAAGTCCAGTCATCATTGCTTTGTGATGTCCAAAATTTCTTGATAAATCCACAACCACAACATGACCATCAGTATCCGCTAAGCGGACTGCCAATTCCAAGCTGTCATCGGGCGACCCATCGTTTACAAAAACAATTTCATAATCATCATCCACCAATGCCTGAGCTGAGGCACTTGTACGTTCGTAAAACTCATTGATATATTGAGCTGACTTATAGAGACTTGCGACTATTGAGAGCTTCATTAGCTAACATACCTCATATAGCGAGCAGAATTGCTTCCGCAATTAAACAATAAATCAAGAATACTAACGCCATGATCAAAATTACCCCACAGTTGAGAGTATTCAGGATAGCCTTTGTAATCAAACCAAGTCAGCTCAATATTCTTGTTATTGAATAAGTCCTCATCAATATAATCTCTTGCTGCAGGTCCTGAGATATATTCACCCCCCCCAGCCTGAACACAAAGATCCACGACCCTTTCTGTTTTACCGTCTATCAAAGAGTAATCCCATGAATTGCTGATTTTTGTTTTTATGCCCAAGTAGCTACATATAGCCTCGATGAATGTACGATTCACCTGAGATAAATGGCTATACTCAACTGATAGATATAAAGGCTTTAACCATTCTGCAATCTCCTCAAAATGAGAAGCTCGCCGATAATTCGCTTCCAATGTCTTCCAGTGCTTACTTTGCCACCTAGGATCCAAGGTTACATCTCGAATACGTCGATTAATATCCTGACCAACTGGGATTGTGAGCCACTGCAGCCCTTGCGGAGTTTTAATCTTGTTGCGATTGCGCCAATCGTTTTTTGTAAACTGCATGTCGTCATACAAAATAAACTCATCCACGGCGGCAATCATGTCGAAATAGCCTTTCCAGGGAATATAGTTGGATTGCAGAATGGCAACTTTTTTCATGATCTATTTTCCCTGGCCTGCTCACAGGCACGAACTGCACTTGATAATTCTCTGGCGGGTTTAAGCAGATATTGCTTTTGTGATTGTTTACGCCCACCCGTCCCGGATGGAACTACAAATTCATCTACTTCTTTGTAATCACGCTTAATATCCGCGCCAAAACTATTAATTACATCAGAAGATATTGACCTTGGGCCTGATGGCTCATAAATTAACCAAGCTGATGCAAGTTCGACGCAACTAACTTTTTCAAAAGCCTTTCTAGCAAAGTCATCACTACGTGGATACCCCCCCAATATCCAAGCCGCACCCAATGGCCGCCCCCCAAGCAAAAAAACCAGTCCCGGTGATTGACCAGTCAAATCGAGGATGGGACTTCCGGCTTTGAAGTTATTATTGAAAGCTGCATCCTTTACTTCAGTAACGTAGCTACCAGCAGCAGATGGAAGCATCAGTTTTGCCCCATTCTCCATAACTAGCTGGTATTCATTTAGAAATAATGGTTGCGGTTGGCGATATGGAGCATCAACACCAGTTCGCAACAATATTATTGACATCACTTGCACTGTAATAACAAACGAATAAAAAAGATTTATTACTCGTTTGTTATTTATTGGAAGTAGCAACATAAGGCTAGCCATGACCCAGAACACAAGGGCCCGACTCCCAACGTGGAAATAGTAACTTCCAGTACCAAAGGTATATATGTATGGGATAAATAACGCTAGAAGAAATAAAGACCAATTAATGCCTCCATCAGGCTTTATCCCATTTAGCACCATTGCAAGCACACAGGCCAATGTTGAGATCAGCGCAAACGACATCAAAATGCTTTGAAATTTACGAGCGGGGAGTAAATTATCCCCACCGAGCAAAACATAAAATCCATAGCAAGCTATGACAAATATGATTATCAGTGAAACAATTCGCAAATACTTAGTTCTTGAAATACTAAAAAAATATACAGTCGCTGATAACAGGCTAGAGTAAATCAAGATTTCCTTAACTTCCGGATGCAATTTGACCCCATGAAGTTTCCAAAAACCTGATAAATTATGAGCGCTTCCAAGTACTTGGCTTAGCTCATAACTTGACTGGAGACCATTTAAGTAATCAGGAATTGATCCAGATACAATCACCGCCCCAATAAGAAATAAACAAAAAGCTGTAGAAGCACAAAATAACAAGCCTCGCCAGTCCAAATTTTTGGAGATTGATAAATACAAAATCAGAGAAATGACTACTAGAACTGCGGAGGATGGCTTAGCCATATATACCAACCATATAGCCGCACCCAACAACACCCAGTATCTATATTCAGTTGAAGTGTCCTTTTGGCTTATCTTTAAAACAGCTAGAAAACTTAACATCAATGCTTGTAAGTTTAGTGAATTGTAATTTGGAATGACGAGCCAAGTATCAAAGACTATTAAACTGCTGAGAGACATTCCCGCAGTGAGTATTAATCGATCACCGAACCTGATAGAAGAATTCGAATCACTGAATTTAAATAAAGCATCAAATAATAAGGCCCCAAGAGCGAAAGTGATGCCTATATTAATCAACCTGAGAAGTTGTACATTCCCCTCAGACAAAAGATAGATAGGATGATAGACATATCCAAACTGCGTGAGCCCCACACCCAAATTAAACGGATCGGATATCCAATTTAAATAAAATCCTTCATCCGTGAAATCATAACCAAACCCAGCGAAATAAATAGCGTAAATAGCAATCGCCAATGTAAGCAATACACTGGCTACAGTTAAGGCTTTACATAAATAATTTTCAGCATCAGAAATCAATTGGCTTACACGCAATCAGGTTAGCTTTGAGTACAAGTCAATTAGGCGTCTTTCGTATAAAGACCAATGATTGGCTTCAATAAACTTGCGAGAATTTTCACTAGCCTCTTTTAGTTGTTTTTGTGTAAGTGAGCTAATCAAACTCCCTATAAATTTAAGATCCTCGCTCTCAGGAAGAAGCCACCCATTTTTGTATATATCTACCGACTTTCGGAGTTCAGGGAATGGGCTAACAAGGACAGGCAACCCAGCATTGGGAAGCTCCCATATTTTATTGGGTGTACAGAACCAATGATTTAACCCGGTATTCTCATAAGGGATCACACCAATTGCACCGCCAGCAGTCCACATAACCAATTCAGATTGTGGAGCCGGTGGAATAAATTTAACAACGTCGCCACGGCCTGAATCATGTGCAGTTTTATTTACAGCATCAGCAAGCCGCTTTAGTGGTCCTTCATGCGCCCCCCAGCCCATCATGACCAACACCCAATTACCAGGGAGGTGCTCAGCTGACTTGACCAAAAAACCCAGCCCACGATGCTCTGCAAAACCACCTTGATACAACAAAATGTTAGTCTCGATTTCCACACCTGCAGCTTTATGCAGCCTTCCATCGTACTGCACTTCCGGTGACAAAGGAGTAGCATTCATAATTACAATTGCTTTAGGCAATTTAGGGTACTTTTCCGCATACCAGGCAGCAATACTTTCATTAATGGTAATAAACTCATCAACAAAAGCTTGAGAAAATTTATGAATCCTTCTAAAGGATCTGAGTCTTGCTCCGTTCTCTAATAAAACTTGCGGAACTTCTTCATAGATCTCATGTGCGTCATACACGAGCTTACATCGCAGCAGTAACTTCGCGATCACCCCAAGAGGCAACGTCTGAATATCGTGGCAATGGACTATCGCAGGCCGCTCCACCCAAAGCATTCTTAAAAAAGGGACTACTCTAAGATACATCCAAAATTTAGCAAACCAAGAAGGTGCTTTCTTTTTTCCCAACACTTCACTATCGTTATTCCTTTTAGCAGAAAGCCTTTTCCAAGATTCCCTTAAGAAATAAATCAATCCAGAAAACACTAGTAATTGAAAAAATATTAAAAGCTCAGTTGCATATTTATCTTTGAACAAACTAATTAAAATAATCAGACTGATTAGACTTATTAGTTTGAGCATGCTAAAGATAAAAGTCCGGTAAGTCCTAAAGCAAACTCGGCGCACTCTAACTGAATTTCCCAAAGTCTCATCAGCTACACTAAACTTCTCGTCAATTATTCCAAGTATAGTTACTTCATATCCAACTTGAGCTAAGCTTTGGGCTTCTTTTAGTACTCTTGCATCTCTGGATACACTGTTAAAAACAATCGAACACACTTTATTACTTTTCATCTTTTTTCTACTCATCTAGCTGTTGCGCAGAGAATTTCTTCAACTTGACACCCGTGTCAACATAAACAGCCATCGACGGCCACTTTTCGACATAGTTTTCCCATTTTCTTGCATAATTATCAAAAATTTTTGAATTTGTAATCTCGGCTAGTTTTCTAATATTCATGATATGAATGAAATGGTATGCATTATAAAAATCATCACCATATTTCTTTTTAAAATTTGTCGGATACGCTACCAAATCAGCTTTCTCCCAAGGTATGTCTATCAGCAACTTGCTGTTAGGCTCTCTTAAATAATATGTGCCAAGCATCAACCAGTCCCTGGCTGGCATAGCAGTAGATAATGGCGAATAATCACCCGTAGCAATTTCTACAGTGACTGACGTTGGATTTTTATTATTAAAAACCAGCTCTACTTTGTTTGTAGTTGGGAATGATGCTCTACTCAATACAACATTAATTAACTGTTGCTTACCCGAAACCGGTTTCAAATGATTTCTCCATCTATCCTTCCCTTTAGAATCTATACTAAATATTCCTTCAGTCGGAATCTGAACGTTGCCAGAGATTACTTTAAGCTTTTTATCTTCATTTTTTGCTTTGAGATATACAAATCCGGAAAGCTGATAGCGGGTATTTGCTAGATTTTCAACATCATAAAGGGGTAGCATTCGCTCCAATGGTGGTATGTTTTGGTAAAACAATTCCAGTGCAGCTTGTGAACCTGTAATTTGTGAATACCAATAAACATTTAAAATAGCAGTCGTCCAGCCATTTAAAATGTAACTTGGGACTTGTGAAGGCCACTCTTCAAGTGATAGTCCATCTGGTAGCCTTATTGCTACCCCCCCATCTTCAACTGGGATCTTAAGACTAAGCAAAATCTTTTCAGCTGAGTCTAGATAAAACTGATTGCCTGTAGTTTCCCATAACAGACCAAGCACATAGAGCCATTGCGCCTGTGTTAGAGCGCTGTAGTGATCATCATTTTTTGTGCTAATGCCATCACCAGCTTTATACATAAACACATACGCATCACCTACCTTATCCATTCTGGCAATACCAGCCTTTGCTACTTTTTCTGAAGCTTGGAGATATATCTCTCCCCCCCCGTTCTCATAGAGTCTTAAGTAATCTCTAATGACATGGGGACCATATATCGGATGCGCCACCAATCCATGATCTGTTTTTTTTCCTGGATATCCGTCAGATAGGAAGCCTAGTTTATAAGCTTCATAAACTTGTTTTCTATCTGCCGAAGGCGGCGGCATGCTAGGTTGAGGATCATCAACATGATTGTTATAGAGCAAAACCATTGCTACAGCAGCAATAACAAATAAAACAAGACCGACATTAGTTAGTTTTAAATTCATTTAAACACTCTATTAATTAAAATCATCGTCGTCGGACATAGTTCTATATTGATAGGAAGCTCTTGATAACATGGTCGAAATATTTGCAGTTGGTCCAGCAGTGTTCAACCAATGAAAAACTTTTCTATATCGATATACAGTCGGATAAAACCTGCCAAAAAGTGAAGCTATTGCAAGTACATTTGATAGCTGAGAAAAAGCTAGTATCAGTGCAGCCAGATAGACTAAGAACTCACCACTACTCTCTTGATTAACCAATATTCCGCTAAAAATTGTTACCAATCCTAACATTACAATTGTGAGCAAAGAAACAAAGAACCTTGTCCTCTCCGCACCAATCAAACTAGAAAGTAATTTATCCAGTCTTAACGTAATAGCAGAATTTGTAGAATGTTTTGTAGTATCAATGCGGTAATCACTCCCCAACGTAACAAATTCAATTCGTTGATCAATTTCTTTTGAGTATCTCAAAGCAAGCGACTCAGCTTCATAATCATTACCTGAGGCACTTTTAGCAGAAAGGTATAACACAGCCATTCCAATAGGGAGTGCAACAAAATAAACTAGTGCAGAAATTATTGGCTGAGCGTAAAACGCAAATGCAGAAAATGTCAAAAAACGCATGGCAGGCAAAATGCTATTGGTTACCAATCGAGTAAAAGCCCCCATTCTCTGAGTGCTTTTCAGTACAGCCGCAATAGGCGTTTTTTTAATCTCTAATAAATCTAAGTTTAGCCCTCGGTCAATTGCCCCATGCAGAGCATTTAACATCTGATTAGTTAGATGTATTTGGTATTTACGCCAAAGGCTTAAAGTGAGCTTTGCTTGTAAAAAGATAAATGCAGCTGAAAGTGTTAAACCGAAAATAATAATTAAGAATAAAAACCACTCAAATCGAATAAAAATATTTAGTTTGAGAACAAGGTTATATAAATTATGGACTGCCCCAGTCTCTGCTATCAGGCTATTAATAAGGAATAAGATACTTCCTTGCATGGATGCTGCTGAAAAACCCGAAAAAACGATTATGAGTAGAATTTTTTTATATCTAAAAACAAAATCATGAAAAAACCAAGTAATCGTCTGAAATGAATCTTTAGGAAGAACTCCGATAACCGAACGAAGCCAATGTCTCATTAATTCAAGCATTTTCAAATAATTGAGCCAAGATATTACTGGCAGCTTGTCCGTTTCCATAAGGAGAGAAGGTTCCACTCAATGGATTCCGTGATAACACAGCTTGTTCAATTTTTTGTGATGATGCACCCACTAAGGTATTCCACCCAATATCAACCGTTTCGACCCATTCTGTTTCGTCGCGCATGGTAATACATGGAACGTTGTAGAAAAATGCTTCTTTTTGTACACCACCGGAATCGGTAAGAATGACAGATGCAGATTGCTCTAACGCAATCATATCGAGAAACGCCAAAGGCTCAACGACAAGCAGTTGGTCGAGATAGGTCTGCAGTCCATGCTGGTCTATGATTTTTCTTGTTCTTGGGTGAAGAGGAAGTACGACCGGCATAGATCTGGAAATCGCAGACAAGCCTTTTAATATCTCGGTCAACCTCGTCAGATCATCTGTATTTTCTGCACGATGACAGGTTGCCAGGGCAAACTCACGATCTTTTAAACCCAGTTGCTGCTTTACTTTGCTACGCTCAGTAGCAATATTTTTGTAAAAGAGCGCAACGTCGTACATCACATCCCCGACGTTATGCACTCCTTGTGTAACGCCTTCTGCCTTAAGGTTATCCACTGCAGTTTGGGTTGGACAAAACAGCTTGGTTGAAACACGGTCTGATAGTATACGATTGACCTCTTCCGGCATGCGCATATTAAATGAACGCAATCCTGCTTCCACATGTGCAACCGGAATATGCAATTTAGCTGCAGCCAGTGCACCGGCAAGCGTTGAGTTGGTGTCCCCGTAGATCAAAACCCAGTCCGGCATCTCAGCAATCAGGATTTTTTCTATTCCTTCAAGCATGCGCCCGGTCATGGCACCATGCTGGCCTCCAGAAATTTCCAGATTGAATTTAGGTTCAGGGATGTCCAAGTCCTCAAAGAACACTTTGGACATGTTTTCATCATAATGCTGGCCTGTATGGACCAATAGTTCCTGAATTTTTTCTGAATATTGATCTCGGATAACCCTGGATACCGCAGCCGCTTTGATAAATTGTGGACGAGCGCCAACGATTGTGACAATTTTCACGCCGCATCCTCTACTGCCTTGATCAGGGCTTCAACAATTTCTTCTTGCGTCGTTGTTTCAAGATACGGATGCATAGGCAAACTCATGATTCTTGATGCTGCCTTTTCGGATATCGGGAAAGCACCTTGACCAAGAGCCAGATATGAGAATGCCGGCTGCAAGTGCAGCGGAATTGGATAATGCACTGCTGTCGGAACACCTGACTCATTGAGCCGCTTGATGACGTTTTCCCGGTCTGGTACCTGGATACTGTATTGCGCATAAACGCTGGTGCTGCCTTCTGCAATACTCGGAACCACGACATCAATAGCTGCCGCCTTGATCAATTCAGTGTAGGTCTGACCGATACGGCCGCGCTGCTCGACTTCCCAATCAAAGGTTTCCATCTTGGCCAGCAGAACTGCCGCCTGAATGGTATCCAGACGGCCATTCAGGCCGATACGCGCATGATAGTAGCGCTTTTCCTGACCATGCAGACGCACTTGGCGCATGATAGTTGCCAGTGCATCATCATCGGTAAACAGCGCGCCGCCATCACCGTAAGCACCCAGGGGTTTCGAAGGGAAAAACGATGTGGAGCCGATGGTTGATACGCCACATGAGCGCTTGCCCTTGTATGTGGCACCGAAGGATTGGGCTGCATCTTCAATGACAGCAATGCCATGTTTTTCCGCTATCGCATTGATTGCATCGAAATCGGCACATTGCCCGTACAAGCTGACCGGCATGATAGCCTTGGTACGAGGCGTAATCGCCGCTTCGATCAAGGCCGGGTCAATGTTGTAGCTGATCGGATCAATATCCACAAACACCGGTTTTGCACCTGCCAGCGCAATCATCTCGCCGGTAGAAATAAAGGTGAACGGTGTGGTGATCACTTCATCGCCCGGCTTGACGCCCAAAGCCATCAAGGCAATCAGCAGTGTATCCGTACCACTGCTAGCGGTAATGCAATGTTTGATGCCCACATAGGCAGCTAGCTGCTGCTCGAGCTCCGCAATTTCGGGTCCCATGATGTACTGACCATGCTCGAGAACCTTGTTGATGCGGTTTTTTATGCTGCTTTCAAGGGAGTGGTACTGGGACTTGAGATCGATGAATGGAATTGCGTCAGCCATATTTTTATCCAACAAATGTACATTGATTATCTACCAGCCTGTAAACATCGCCGGTTTCCGGGCATTTGGCTTCTCCCTGACCTTTCAAGGGGAGCTCAAGGCGTGCGCCATTGCGGCTCATCCATCCAATCTGCCTGGCCGGTACACCAACCATCAGGGCGTATGCAGGCACATCGCGGTTGACTACCGAGCCTGCACCTACAAAGGCATATTCACCAAGCGTGATGCCGCAGACGATGGTGCAATTGGCGCCCATGGTGACCCCACGCTTGACCAGAGTGTTGCGATACTCATCCTTGCGAGGGACTGCTGATCGGGGATTATAGACATTGGTGAAGACCATACTGGGGCCGCAAAATACGTCTGACTCCAGTGTCACGTTGTCGTAGACCGAGACATTGTTCTGAATCTTGACGTTGTCGCCAATCACGACCTTGTTGCCGACAAAAACATTCTGCCCCAGTGAACAGCCCTTGCCGATTACAGCACCGCCGCAGACATGTACCCAATGCCAGACTCTCGTACCATCGCCGATCTTGGCGCCATCATCGATGATGGCCGTCGGATGTATTGTGACACTCACGTTCAATAATCCAGTGGCAGTGCTACACGCTTGCCATCTCTGGCGGAGAGATAGATTGCGATGATGGTTTCAAGCGACTTGAGACCCTCACGACCATCTGTTTCAGGCTCTGCTTCACCACGCAACACATTGATTACGTTATCGTAATAAAGCGGATGACCGAAACCGTAAACGGAAGTTGTCTCATAGCTGGCTTCCTTGACTTTTTCATCATCAGGATCCGGCTCGGCAAACTCCCAGTGCTGGACTTCATTGACAGCCACACCACCAACACGCACGGTACCCTTTTCCCCCAGAATGGTAATGCTGCCTTCCAGATTCTTCGGATAAGTCAGCATGGTGACATTCATTGAGCCCAAGGCACCACTGCGCCATTTCATATTCACAACGCCGGTATCTTCCGCCTCGATATCGCGCTCAAGAGTGGCCGTATAGGCATGAAGGCTTTCCAAAGGACCAATCAGCCAATCAATCAAATCCACATAATGACTGGCCTGGTTCATAAAGGCGCCGCCGTCATATTCCCATCTGCCTCGCCATGCACCCTGGTCATAATAAGACTGCGGGCGAGTCCAGAACACATTGAGGTTCACCATGTAGATTTTGCCGAAACGCTTCTTCTCAATCGCTTTTTTAAGCAATTGCAAGGTCGCATTGCGGCGGTTCTGCTTGACGACAAATAATCGCACCCCCGCCTCATCACATGCTGCCACCATTTTCTTGCCGTCCTGCCAGCGCGTAGCCATGGGCTTTTCTGTCACCACATGGCGACCTGCCTTTGCTACTTGAATTGCCTGCTCCGGATGCAGGCCCGAGGGCGTGGTCAGGATAAAGGTATCAGCATCACATGATGCCAGCATTTCCTTCAAGGATGCGTAGGGGGTCGCACCTGTGGTTTCGACTGCAGCAGCAAGTGCGGCAGGGTCAATGTCGCATACACCAACCAGTTCAGCCCTGTCACTATGATGCTTGATTGCTGCAAAATGGTTTTGTGCAATTCGCCCGCATCCGACAAGCGCGAAGCGGATTTTTCGATCAGTAATTGGTGGTAGGAAATGGTACATATTGATGGCCTGTTTATTAAGTTCGTTTGAGTTTATTAGAACCTGAAGACTGTCAGGCCCATTTTCGCGGCTTGATGTCTATCGTAAAGTGCCTTCAAGTCGGCGAGCACAGGCTTGTCCGATTTCAACATCTGCTTGAGTTGATCAAGCGGCATATTCCGGTAAACCTTATGCCCAACAGCCACGACAAGCGAATCGACAGATGACAAGTCATCCATTGTATTCAATTCCACACCATATTCGGCCTTGACCTCTTCAGCATCGGCATAGGGATCTGCAACAACCACACGCACGCCCCAATTACGGAACTCTTTGATCAGGTCAACCACTTTGCTGTTACGAATATCCGGGCAATCTTCCTTGAAGGTGATGCCCATTACACCTACCGTACTGCGCGCAACATCAATGCCGTTACGCAGCATGAGCTTGATCACGCTTCTTGCTGCGTACCTTGCCATGTTGTCATTCATGCGCCGTCCGGAAGCGATGATTTGGGGGTGGTAGCCAACCTCTTCGGCCTTGTGTGTCAGGTAATAAGGATCGACACCGATACAGTGACCACCTACCATACCTGGTCTGAACGGCAGAAAATTCCACTTTGTACCTGCAGCTTCCAGCACTTCTATCGTATCGATATTCAATCGATCAAAAAGTACGGAAAGTTCATTCACAAGCGCGATATTCAAATCCCGCTGAGTGTTTTCAATCACCTTGGCAGCTTCTGCAACCTTGAGGCTTGAAGCCTTATGAGTGCCGGCAGTAATGATCGATTTATACAATTCATTGACTGCGTCAGCCGCTTCAGGGGTTGAGCCGCTGGTGATTTTTTTGATCTTGGTAAGCGTGTTGACCTTGTCTCCCGGGTTAATCCGTTCCGGACTGTAGCCGCAGAAGAAATCAACGTTGAATTTCAGTCCCGAATGCTTTTCCAGGATCGGAACGCAATCTTCTTCTGTACAGCCGGGATAAACCGTGGACTCATAGATTACGATATCGCCTTTTTTAAGAACCTTGCCGACGGTCTCACTGGCTTTCAGCAATGGTGTCAAATCTGGACGATTCGCCTGATCAATTGGTGTTGGCACTGTCACAATGAAGACAGAGGCTGTTCGCAGCACGTCGATGTCATCCGTATATGAAAGTTTTACTGCCGTCTTGAGATCATCTGGCGTAACCTCCAGAGTGTGATCCTCTCCTGCGCGCAATTCAGCAATCCGCTTTTTATTGATATCAAAGCCAATCACTGACCTGGTTTTCCCAAATTCCACCGCCAAGGGCAAACCAACATATCCCAACCCAATGATAGCTATTGTCTTGTTGTTCAGATTCATTGAATTCTCACCATCCCTTATTTAACTTAGCTGTTGTTTCAAACTTAACATCTGCAAACGTTCAGATACGTTTATTCTTTACTACCTCAGATCTTAATTCTTCGATCATGGTTTGTAGCGCTTTATATTCTTCAGTCTTGGATTTCAGGAAACGCACGGTAATCGAAGCTTTTTCTTCAATACCCTTGGGCGTGAGAATATACATGTATGCCATTTTGTTCTTATTGTTGCGGAAATTATTGACCTTTATCAAACCAACCTGCACGAGTGCTTTCAGACAAAAGTTGGCTTTCCCCAGACTTACTCCCAAATGCCCGGCAAGCTCACGCTGACTAATTTCCGGATTAGCCTCAATCATTTTGAGAATTTTGTAGCGATACTCATCGGTCAACATTGGGCGTACACAGTTATTTGCGTTCAGTTAATGAACGAAGTTTATCAACATCTTGCCAACGCTGGCAAGGTGTTTCATGGCCCAAAGCTGCATATCCAGGAAAGGTCTATTCAAACAACTCTGCGCCCTTGAAAGGTACCGCATTCATGTCTTTTGACGACAGGGATGGCATGACTTCAAGTGGCCATTTGATCCCTATATCCGAATCATTCCAGATAATGCTGCGCTCGTATTCAGGCGCATAATAGTCCGTTGTTTTGTATAGAAAATCCGCCATTTCACCAAGAACCAGAAAACCGTGTGCAAAACCTGCCGGCACCCACATTTGCCTTGCATTTTCTTCCGAAAGCTCCGCACCTACCCATTGACCAAATGTGACAGAGGATTTACGCAGATCAACAGCCACATCAAAAACAGCTCCACGCACCACCCTGACCAGCTTGCCCTGAGGCTGCTGAACCTGATAATGCAAACCACGCAAGACGTTTTTGCCGGAACGAGAATGATTGTCCTGCACAAAATCGACTTTCAATCCGGTAGCGTTTTGAAAATCCTTCTGGTTATAGCTCTCATAGAAAAAACCACGTGCATCACCGAACACTTTAGGCTCGATAATCAGAACATCGGGGATAGCTGTTGGAATAACGCGCATCTACTCAGGCACTTTCTTTCAATAACCGCAACATGTACTGACCATAGCCGTTTTTGGCGAGCGGTTGCGCCAAGGCTTCAAACTGGCCGGCATCAATGAATCCGTTACGCCAGGCAATTTCTTCCGGACAGGCGATTTTCAAGCCCTGTCGATTCTCCAGTGTGGCAATGAACTGGCTGGCATCAAGCAGGCTTTCGTGCGTACCGGTATCGAGCCAGGCATAGCCACGCTTGAGGATTTGCACGTCTAGCTTGCCCTGCTGCAGATAGGTCTGGTTGACCGTGGTGATTTCCAGCTCGCCCCGTGCACTGGGCCTGACTGATTTGGCGATATCGACCACCTGGTTGTCGTAGAAATAAAGGCCGGTGACGGCATAATTGCTTTTCGGCTGTGCCGGCTTTTCCTCGATGCTGATGGCTTTACCAGCCTTGTCGAACTCCACCACGCCGTAGCGTTCCGGGTCCTGTACGTGATAGGCAAACACAGTACCGCCGGACGGTTGTTCATCTGCTTGCGCAAGCAGGATGGAAAGATCATGTCCGTAGAAAATGTTATCGCCCAGCACCAATGCACTAGGCGAATTGCCGATGAACTTCTCACCGATGATGAAAGCCTGCGCGAGTCCATCCGGGCTGGGCTGAACGGCATATTCCAGCTGAATGCCCCACTGTGATCCATCACCCAGCAATTGCTGGAAACTCGGCAAGTCACGTGGCGTGCTGATGATTAGAATCTCACGCATGCCCGCCAACATCAGCGTGCTTAGCGGGTAGTAAATCATCGGCTTGTCGTAGACCGGTAGTAGTTGCTTGCTGAGCGCAAGCGTGGCCGGATGCAAACGGGTACCGGCACCGCCGGCGAGTATGATGCCTTTTCTCGCTGATGGTGAGTAGTTTGTAGCGAGTGCGAAGTGGGTCATGGTAGTTTTTTAGTGGCGAGTAATGAGTAGATAGTTGTTAGTGGCGAATACTGAAGCAAAGCGCTAATACACCTGCTGATGGTCGCCTATGTTCACCAAAATAATTTCGCGCTCCGTTACAATCATTTCCAATGTAATGCGATATTTAAGATTGATTGAAATGCTGTGCAAGCCTTCAAGCCTTCCCTTCAATGCGTGCAACCTGAGCGAGGGGTGATGGGGATTAACCTGCAATAACTCGAGCGTTTTGGCATATTGAGCGACTGCATCGGGATGACGTTTTATAAAACTTAGCGCTCTTCGTTGATACTGATCAGTAAAAATGAGTTGCCACTGCATGTTACTGATTTTTTTGAAGCGCCTGAATGTGCTCAGCCACAGTGCATTTAACAAAGCGTCCAGTAGCCATGTCTGCCCTGGATTCAGCCAAAGCCGCTTCGAGTTCACATTCTCTCAAGTGCTGGTAATGCTCGTGACTCATCACCACGTATTTGGCCTGTCCTCGTACACTGACCGAAACCTCCGGTTCAGATATCAGCGCCTCTTCGATTGCCTTAACTCCTCTGGTTTTCAGTTCATTTGCGGAAATCATGGTCACTCCATTTATAGTGCGATTTACAGTATTATTAAAAATACGATTAATAGCACGAAAAATCCAACGCTACAAGACTATATTTTAAAAAAGAATACAGTAGCACCGTCGCACGGTAGCCGGAAAATTATCTGCTCGTGCAAATATCTCCGAGCAATTCCTCAACACCAGACTGCCAATCCGGCAGCTTGATGTCGAACGCCTGTTGGAGCTTACTTGTATCCAGCCGCGAATTGGCCGGCCTCTTAGCCGGCGCTGGAAATTGATCGCTGCCGACCGGCAAGATATTCTCATCTTTTACACGGATCGCGATACCCTGTTTTCTGGCGCAATCGATCACAAACCTGGCGTAGTCATACCATGAGGTTTCACCCGCTGCGACGGCATGATACAAACCTGCGAGGCTTGCATCATGCATCAGCCTGGGGATGATGTTGGCGGTCAACTCTGCCAGCAATCTCGCGCCGGTCGGTGCGCCAATCTGGTCATCCACCACCGACAATGACTCCCTTTCCTGCGCCAGCCGCAGCATGGTCTTGGCAAAATTGGCACCCTGCGCTGCATATACCCAGCTCGTGCGCAAAATGACGTGCTTGCTGCAATTGGCAACAATATTGCACTCACCTTGCAGCTTGCTTGCGCCGTAAACGTTCAATGGATTGGGTACATCGGTCTCTTTCCATGGCTGAACGCCGGAGCCGTCGAAAACATAATCGGTGGAATAATGGATCAGCCATGCGCCAATTTTCTCGGCCTCTTGCGCCAATATGTCCGGCGTCTGCGCATTGATGAGTAAAGCCAGTTCCGGCTCGCTTTCGGCCTTGTCTACTGCCGTGTAAGCCGCGGCGTTGACGATCACATCCGGCTTGACCCTGTGTATGGTCTCGGCAATGGCTTCAGGCTTTGTGAAATCCCCGCAGTATTCACTGCTGGTCATATCCAGAGCCACGACCTTGCCCAGCGGCTGCAGCGATTTCTGCAATTCACTGCCAACCTGACCATTGCAGCCGAACAACAGAATTGTGAGTGCCTCAGCCATGTTCAGCGGCTGCCGTAGTTGCTGGCCAGCCATTCACGGTAAGCGCCGGTCTGCACGTTATCGACCCATGCATCGTTATCCAGATACCAGCTTATGGTCTTGACGATACCGGTTTCAAAAGTTTCCTCCGGCTTCCAGCCCAGTTCGCGTTCGATCTTGCGCGCATCGATCGCATAGCGCCGGTCATGGCCTGGCCGATCCTTGACGAAGGTGATTTGCGCCGCATAAGACTGCCCATCGCTTCGCGGCTGCAGCTTATCCAAGTGCTGACAGATCAGCTTGACGATATCGATATTGGCTTTTTCATTCCAGCCGCCGACGTTGTAGGTCTCGCCCACCCGGCCTGCCTCCAGCACCCGCCGGATGGCACTGCAATGATCCTTGACATAGAGCCAGTCGCGTATCTGCATGCCGTCGCCGTAGACCGGCAACGGCTTTCCCGCGAGCGCATTGACGATCATCAGCGGGATCAACTTTTCCGGGAAATGGTATGGGCCATAGTTGTTGGAACAGTTGGTGGTCAGCGTCGGCAGGCCGTAAGTGTGCTGATAAGCGCGCACCAGATGGTCGGAGGCTGCCTTGGATGCGGAATATGGGCTGTTGGGCTCGTACGGATGTTCTTCCGTGAACGCCGGAGCGTCAAGGGCCAGCGAGCCATAGACTTCGTCGGTCGAAACATGCAAAAAGCGGAATCCAGCCTTCTTGTCATCATCCAGTTGCTGCCACCAGCCACGCGTCACCTCCAGCAAGTTGAACGTACCGACGATATTGGTCTGGATGAAATCATCCGGGCCGCTGATGGAACGATCAACGTGAGATTCGGCGGCAAAGTTGATGATGGCACGGGGCTGATATTGTACGAGCAAGTCGGCTACTAATGTCTTGTCGCCGATATCGCCTTGTACGAAGACATGCTGCGGATTGTCTTTCAGGCTGGCCAGATTCTGCAGATTGCCGGCATAGGTCAACTTGTCCAGATTAAGAACCGGCTCATCGCTCTGCGCCAGCCAGTCCATGACAAAATTCGAGCCGATAAAGCCGGCGCCGCCCGTGACCAAAATCATTGATTACTCATCTTTCATTTTATGTATTCTGTGCGCCACTCAAATCTCGCGTTTTAAATCGCGGTAGAAGTTTTCATGCGGCCCGACAGCTTCCAGATAAATCAGGCGCACCTCTTGCTCCAAGGTATATCCAAGCAGATAAAGCTGCCCCTGGCTGCGGAATTTAAAGACCAGCAATTGAGCCAGATCCCCTTTTTTCCTGTCACCAACGTCCGGATTCTCTGCAATTTTTTCTACGGCAGCATCAACATCTGCCGCTATATTGTCGTGAAGCTTTTTATACTGCCGGGAGAAGCGCCTGGTCTGGCGAACCTCGTAGATCATTCGGCGCGGCTACGCGCCACAAAGGGCATGGCATCCTCTCGCGGTTCTGCCATTGAAGCCAACGACTCGGCAATAAAGGTCACTGGCAGATCAGGATTGTCCAGCGCAGCACGCCCAACTTTCGCCCAGTACTCTACCTGGCCGGAGATTGTACGATGCTCTGCCGCCGCATCAGTCTTGGCCTGATCATAGAGTGTCTGTTCAATACGAATTGAAGTGGTTGCAGTCATATCATCACCTTACTACATTTGTGGTAAAACCATCTTAGCATAGCATGTAGTCAGCAGTAAACGCGATGGCTGCATATTCTCAACATTACCAGTTATCCGTAAAACCCTTGATTTCTCGACGCTGTCGTTTGGTCGGACGTCCGGCCCCGCGTTCGCGCTGTGCATGGTCATTTTCGCGTGTGACTGCCACCTCGGCACGCCTTGCGCGGCTGGATTCGGTTTCCTCATACAGCAACTGCGCTTCCGGTGCGCCACGGCGCTGATTGGAAAGCCCGCGCACCAGCACCTCGATTTCGAAATCCTTGGTGCGGATATGCACCGATGCGCCGATTTTGACTTCTTTTGCCGGTTTGACGCGATCACTGTCGACCCGAACCTTGCCGCTGTCGACAGCATCTGCAGCGATGCTGCGTGTTTTGAAAAAACGTGCGGCCCACAACCATTTGTCAAGCCGACACTTTTCCTTTTCTGTTTCGTTTCTGTCCTGATTGGCCATCAGCTTCAATCGTCCGATTTGTTGCTGTCGTAAATTTTGCGGAAGCTTTCCAGCACACGCTGCACCCGGCCCATGACGCTTTCCGGGCGATAATCGCCCTTCTCGTCCAGTTCGCCGGCATTGAGTCCGGTCAGGTATTCCAGGCCTTCCAGCACATGAGAAAACGTAAGAATGTGGAACTTGCCGGCAGCGACCGCCGCGACGGCTTCCTCGTTCAGCACCAGATGCGCGGCATTGCGCTGCGGTATCAATACGCCCTGCGACCCATCCAGCCCCATGGCCTGACAGACGCGGAAGTAGCCTTCGATCTTTTCGTTGACGCCACCAATTGCCATGACTTCACCATGCTGGTTCATGGCGCCGGTGACGGCGATACCTTGCGGCAATGGCAAACCGGAAATGGCCGACAACAGCGCATAGAGTTCGGCGCAAGAAGCCGAATCGCCTTCGACGCCATGATATTCCTGCTCAAACACCAATGAGGCATTGAGCGATAGTGGCGTCAACTTGGCAAAACTCGCAGACAGCCAGCTTTGCAGGATGAATAGGCCCTTGTCGTGATTGGGGCCGGTCATCTCCACTTCACGGTCGATGTTGATGACACCGTCTTCGCCGGCAAAACAACGTGCCGAGATACGTACAGGTGAACCAAACCCCGCATCGCCAAAGTCGATGTGGGTCAGGCCGTTGATCTGGCCAAGTTCGCGCCCCTGCACACTGATCATCAAGTCGCCCTCGACGATGGCGCGTTGCAGTTGCATTTCCGGATGGCGATGGCGCTTGTAGCTTGCCTGCAACACGGCGAGCACATCCTGCTTTTCCACCAATACGTCTTTGCTGCGTTTGGCCTGCGCCCTGCTTCTGGCTTCAGCAGCAGCTGCAAGGATCAGGTGCTGCAATTCCGCGAGGCGGCTGCTGATGTAAGCTTTCTCTTCCACCCATCGGTGCATGGTTTCGAGCACTCTGGCCACGGCTTCAGCGCTGAAGTGCGGCAAGGCGAAATGCTCGCATCGCTCGGCGATATAGCCTGAAATCTCACGATACATCCGGGTATCCGCCGGAAAATCGTCTGTGAAATCGACTTTGACGTTGAAGAATCTGGCAAACTCCTCCGCTTCATCCTGCAACCTGTAGAACTCCTCACGCGTGGCGATCAGCACCAGCCTCACCTGAACCGGCAGAGGTTCGGACACCGGATGCGTAGTAGCAGCCTGGCCGCCATGGCTCACCGACTCTTCGATCTGCACCCGGCCGTTGCGCAGGAAACGATGCAGCTTTTCCAATATCTGGGGCCCATTGTGCTGGTCGCTATGCACATCGCGCAGATGCAGCATGAGCATGCCGCCATCCGCCCGCAACAGATTGCCGGCGCGCAGACGCATGAATTCCGGCAAGCTACTTGCCTGCTCCGTACCGGATTCAAAAGATCCGAACAGGCTCTGATAGGTGGGGTCATCGTCATAAATCACCGGCGCGGCAGTCTGCTGCCGGTGGTCTACCAGCAGGTTCGCACGGAAGCGCGACAGGTAGGATTCCAGCATGCCCTCGTTCTCGGCATTCAGGATCAGCTCTGTACCCAGGTTTTGCGGCGCATTCTGCGCTTGTGCCTGGGCGTGGACGATGCTGTGTATCTGCAGAAACAGATCGATATTGTCGAAAATATCCTGCCGCAATGCAGTCAGATAAGCGTCGAATTTCTGTGATTCACCGTTTTCCGCTTGCAGCACCTGCCTGATTTCAAGGAATTCCTTTTCCAGCAGGTCTTCGACGGCAGTGGCATCACTGGCCAGGGTCGGCATGGTTCTGGCAAGGATGCGGATGAACCGGTCCAGCGCCTGGCGCAATTTGGCACCCGTGCCGGCCGCAACTCGCAGCGCCATGGGCTTGTCCGGGTTGTCAAAGTTATGCAGATAAAGCAGGTCGCGCGGCACAGGCAGGTCGGCAGCGTATTCATGCATCAATTTCAGCATCAACGAGGTGCGGCCGCAGCCTGGCTCACCGATCACGATCAGGTGGAAGCCCGGATGATGCATGCCGAGGCCGAATCTTGCCGCAGTCTCCGCCTCTTCCTGTCCGATCCAGACATTGTTCTGCCCGGATTTGTCTGTCAGTTCGGTGGTCGAGGCAAACCCCAGGCTTGCCGGGTCTATGCTACACGTGAGTTCCTGGGGGCTTAGTGTCTTGAGCATTCAGTTTCTTGAACGTTGAGAATGATGGGATTAGGGAAAATGGGTATGAAAATCTACTGTTTGTTCCAGCGTTCGCGTGCGCTGTCGTCGCTGGCTTTGGCTTCCACCCAGCGCTCACCTGAGGATGTCTGCTCTTTCTTCCAGAAAGGCGCCTCGGTCTTCAAATAATCCATGATGTACTGGCAGGCAGCAAACGCTTCTCCCCTGTGCGCGCCACTCACTACTACCAGCACGATCTGGTCCAAGGGTTTGAGTTCGCCGATGCGATGAATGACCAGCGCATCGAAGATATCCCAGCGCTGTTTTGCCTGCTCGACAATCTGCTCCAGCGCCTTCTCCGTCATGCCCGGATAATGCTCCAGCGTCATGGCGGCGACTTCATCGCCTTCGTTCAGGTCACGCACCTGGCCGACAAAACTGGCAACAGCGCCGATATCCTTGCGCGCAAGCCGCATGGCCGCGATCTCTGCGCCAATGTCAAAATCATCGTGCTGTACGCGCACCGTCATCTCAGCCGCCCGTCACCGGAGGGAAAAAGGCCACTTCATCGCCAGCATGAATGCGCGCATCGTTCAATACCAATGTTTGATTGACGGCCGCGCGCAAGGGCTTGCAACCGTCGAACTCCTGCTGCCACTGATCACCACGCGCTGCCAGTAGCGCCATCAAATCCGCGACGCTGAGTCCGTCCTGCACTTCCAGCGATTCACCGGCGCTACCGAGTGATTCGCGCAACCGCGCAAAATACAAAACCTTGATCATATCCATGCGTGCCTAAAGCACGTCCTCGTCCGTCACCGCGCCACGCTTGCCCATAATGGCCTCAGCCATCAACAGCATAAGTTTATTCTTCGCGACCGGGTCATCCATCAGTCTGGAGCTAAAGGTAATCCCGAACTTGCTCGCGTATTGCTGCACCAGCATCACAACACCGGCTTCGTTTTCGTCTACGGAATCCATGTTCACTCTTTAATCCTCACCAGTTTCATCCAGCCAGTTTTCTACTTTCAGGCCGGGGTACTTTATAAAATCCCTGACATTGTTGGTCACCAATACCAGATCCAACGATATCGCATGAGACGCGATCAACTTGTCGAGATGATCTTTCTGACTATTCCGCGTTGCGTATCGAAGTGGGCCATAAGCCACTCCAGCTGCCGCATCGAACGGCGCAACAGGTATATCCTGAATCAGGGCATTCAGATCGCTTCGTCTTTTTGCCTGCAGATCCGATATCGATACACCATATTCCAGTTCTGCATAGGTAATCGCCGACATCACAACGTCACCAACATAACATTCGGCAAATCTGCGTGCCACCTGCTCCGGTTGGTTTTTCATCAGGTAGATGCACATGTTGGTATCCAGCATGTACCGCGCCATTACATGGAATCCCGTTCCGCTTGCTGCTGTTCGCCACGCCCTTCGTCCATGAAACCGGCACCCAATTGTGCGAACTTGGCCAATACACCAGACAATGAGCGGCGGGCGGGTCTGATATGCAGCTCAGCACCGACGCGTTCTATCTCAAGTTCAATATCGGTACGCTCGAAAGCCAGCTCGGCAGGAATACGGACAGCTTGGGAATTTCCACTCTTGAAAGCTCTGGTCGTGTGCATTTTGAACCCCTCTAACATCAATCACGCGCCTACTTTATCAAAAACAGATGAGAATGTAAACACATGTATATACATACACCTGAGCTTTCACTACTCCTCATCCAGCAAAGGCGGCACATTATGGCCTTCCAGTTCGACCCGCTCTATCCGGGCGAAATGACTGGTGATCTTGCGGCTGCTGACCTGCACTTTCTCCGCATCCTCATGGGCCTGGCGGATATGGTCGGCAAGTTTCTTCATGCGACCGTCAAACAGCGCGAAATCCTTGCCCAGTTTGGACAACTCTTCCTGGATGATGTGCACCTGCTTGCGTGTCTCGGTATCCTTGAGCACGGCGCGCGCAGTGTTCAATACTGCCATCAGCGTGGTAGGCGAAACGATCCAGACGCGCTTTCTGTGGGCATATTCCACCAAGTCGCGGTGATGGGCATGGATTTCAGCAAACACCGCCTCCGCGGGCAGGAACATCACGGCACCATCGCTGGTCACGCCGGGAATGATGTATTTGCTGGCAATGTCATCGATATGTTTTTTCACACCAGTCTTGAAAACGGCCGGGCTGATACGGTCAGCCCCGTCGGCGAACATGCCTTCGTAATTTTCCAGCGGGAATTTGGAATCCACCGCCACCAGGCCGGTCGGCTCTGGCAGCTTGAGTACGCAATCGGCGCGGGTCTTGTTATCAAAGGTGTACTGGAACTCAAAGGCGTTCTCCGGCAGCAGGTTGCGTACCAGCCCTTCCAGTTGCACCTCGCCGAAGGCACCACGTGAACGCTTGTCGCCCAACAGTTCCTGCAGACTCACGACATTGGTTGCCAAGCCGTCGATCTTCTTCTGCGCTTCGTCAATCTTGGTCAGGTGCGTCATGACGTTGAGGAAGGTCTCGTTGGTTTTCTTGAAACCCTCGTCCAGCCGTTCGGAAACCTTGCCGCTGATCAGCTCCAGCCGCTCTTCCACCGTTTTTGTCAGCCCTTCGATGCGCTGTGCCAGCAACTGCGTAGCGCCGCCCATGGTGTTCTGGATCAGGATTTGCTCCGCCTTGCCCTGTTCGGCGAGCGTCACATGCATTTTCTCCAACATGGTCTCACGCGTCGCGGCCAGACTCTCGACCTGGCTCACCTGCAGCTTCTGCATCGCTTCACGCGTTTGGCTCAGCTCCTGCGTCACTTGTGCGCGCAGACGGTCGCTGTGTTCATTGGAGAGATTGATCAGACGGTCACCCAGACTATTGAGGCCGTTGTTGAGGTCCACCAGCATGGCGCGATGCTTGTCTTCCAACTGCACGATCAGGCTCTGATTGGCCTGTTCGGCACGCAGGGATCGTAACGTCTGCCAAAGCAAAAGCAGCAGGACGGCAATGAGTAAAACCAGGAGGAGGATGTCTGTCATATGAGGCGAAATTATACCTCATGCACCATCAGGCTGGAGGCAGCAACGTCAAGCAAGCCAGAGAGCCTGACCGGCAAGGACCAAACTTGATGACAGGCACGGATAACGGTGCTGAATTATGTATTCGTGACCGTGATTACTAATAGGAGAAAATTTGCCGAACCTCAGGCAGCACTGACCGTTTCGGACTTGTGATATTTGCCGACGATGTTGCGGGCCGATTTGGCCAGTGCTGTGGAACCGCGAGCTGCCACCACATCGATCAGGCTCTTGCAATAAGCGGCATCCCGCACGATTTGCGAAGGTTTGAACGAGAAGCCTTCCTTGCGGGCACTGGCAACAAAGGCTGAAAGCTCGGAAAGTGTCTGATGATTCAAATCGGCAAGCTCCATGTTAAATATCCTGATCACGCAATGGAGCGGAGTCTAGCGCCGCATAATGACAGATTGATTAAAACCACACCTGCCAACGCAACAAAGGGACAATAAAAAACCCGACCTAAGCCGGGCTTTTTATTGCAATTCTTTTTATTACGATCCTTGCACTTTAATCCCTACCCTTAATCTTTAGACGCGCGCTTACGCTCGTGTTCCAGCAGATAACGTTTACGGATGCGAATAGTCTTGGGCGTGATTTCAACCAGTTCATCATCGTCGATAAATTCAACAGCGGATTCCAGCGTAAGCTGGACAGGCGGTACCAAACGGACCGCTTCGTCAGTGCCGGAAGCACGCACGTTGGTCAGTTGCTTACCCTTGATCGGATTGACTACCAGATCGTTATCGCGACTGTGGATGCCAATCACCATACCCTCATACAGGCGATCACCCGGGCTGGAGAACATACGACCACGATCCTGCAGCTTCCACAGTGCATAAGCCACTGCCTCACCCTGCTCGGATGAGATCAGCACACCATTGCGACGACCCGGCATATCAGCCTTGACCGGCGCATATTCATCAAAGATATGCGCCATCAGGCCTGTACCGCGCGTCATGGTCAGGAATTCACTCTGAAAACCGATCAGGCCGCGCGCCGGGATCTTGTATTCCAGACGGGTGCGGCCATTACCGTCGGACTCCATATTCTGCAGTTCGCCACGGCGACGACCCAACTCTTCCATGACAGCGCCCTGGCAATCATCTTCCAGGTCAACCGTAAGGATTTCATATGGCTCGCACTTCTGGCCGTCGATCTCACGGTAAACCACACGCGGCTTGCCGACTGCGATCTCAAAGCCTTCGCGGCGCATGTTTTCCAGCAAGATGGTCAAATGCAGTTCACCACGGCCTGAAACACGGAAAACATCGGCATCCTGCGTATCTTCCACACGAAGGGCGACGTTTACCAACAGTTCCTTGGTCAGACGATCACGAATCTGGCGACTGGTGACGAACTTGCCTTCGGTACCAGCCAATGGCGAGGTGTTGACCATGAAGTCCATGGTCAGCGTAGGCTCATCCACACCCAGAATCGGCAAGCCGACCGGATTTTCGCGGTCGGCGATGGTGACGCCGATACCGATTTCCTCGATACCGGAAATGATGACGATGTCGCCAGCCTCGGCTTCCTCTACCGGCACACGCTCCAGACCCCTGAAACCAAGTACCTGGTTGATGCGGCCTTGGGCAGTTTGCTTGTCGCCATTCATGACAACAACGATCTGACCCGGCTTGATGCGCCCATTAAGAACACGGCCTACGCCCAGACGACCGGTATAGGTTGAGTAATCCAGCGCGGAGATCTGCAATTGCAGTGGTGCATTGCTGTCACCCTGCGGCGGTTCCACGTGCTTGAGGATAGTCTCAAACAACGGACGCATGGTCTCCGAAGGGGTGTTCATATCCAACGTAGCGAAGCCGTTCAAGGCTGAGGCATACACTACCGGGAAATCCAGCTGTTCATCGGTAGCGCCGAGGTTGGCGAACAGATCGAACGTCTGGTTGATCACCCAATCGGTGCGCGCACCCGGACGGTCAACCTTGTTGATCACGACGATAGGCTTGAGACCCAGCGCCAGTGCCTTCTTGGTGACGAAACGGGTTTGCGGCATCGGGCCTTCAACTGCATCTACCAGCAGCACCACACCGTCTACCATACCCAGTACGCGTTCCACCTCACCGCCGAAGTCGGCGTGCCCCGGTGTATCGACGATATTAATGTGTGTACCTTCGTAGTTGACCGCAGTGTTCTTGGCAAGAATGGTAATACCACGCTCTTTTTCGATATCACCGGAATCCATGACGCGCTCGGCGACGGCCTGGTGGGAAGCGAAGGTGCCCGCCTGCTGTAGCAGCTTGTCCACCATGGTGGTCTTACCATGGTCAACGTGGGCAATAATGGCGATGTTTCTGAGATTTCTGGACATAGGAGTGCTTTAGGGACGGAAAACCGTTTGATTGAAAGGGCGCGATTTTACCACATAAGTGATTAAAGTATTTCGATAAATCCTTTGACAAATTGATACTAATGCGTATACTTCGCGGCAGATTCAGTCTTAGTTGATTGATGATTCATCGCCCTAGCCCCTCGAAGCCCGATGTCATTTTGTGGCTCTCTTGTATTTGTTACCGGTTAGTGGCTATGCCCGTGCGCCGGTAAGAATACTGAATACATTCATTTAGTTTCGCGCTCATCCAGGCTTGACTCATTCATTTGAGCCGGCTTCGACCATGCGTTTGCTTGCGCCTTTTCAGCCAGAACGGCTGACTATTCATTATTTAAGGAATTACTACGTGTCATTAGAAAACACCAGTTTTGAAAACCTGGATTTGCATCCAGCCATTCTGCGCGCGCTTGAAGAAGCCGGTTATGTGAACCCTACACCGATCCAGGCACAAGCCATCCCTGAAGTACTAGCCGGCCACGACCTGATGGCCTCCGCCCAGACCGGCACCGGCAAGACCGCTGCCTTTACTCTGCCAGCCCTGAACCTGCTGGCAACACCGCATCCTTCCAAGAGCCGCGGTCCACGTATCCTGGTGCTGACACCGACGCGTGAACTGGCTGGCCAGGTCAACGATGCCGCCCGCAAATACGGCAAATTCCTGCGTGCACGCACCGTCAGTATCGTCGGTGGCATGCCCTACCCGCTACAGAACAAACTGCTGTCACAACCACTGGATATTCTGGTCGCCACACCAGGCCGCCTGCTGGATCACATGGAACGCGGCCGTATCGACATGTCCCGCCTGCAAATGTTGATCCTGGACGAAGCCGACCGCATGCTGGACATGGGCTTCATGCCTGATGTCGAGCGCATCTGCAATGCCCTGCCGGCAGAACGCCAGACTTTGCTGTTCTCCGCTACACTGGACGGCAACATCGGCAACATCGCCCGCCAGATTCTGCGCAACCCCAAGACCATCCAGGTTGCCGCACAGAAGGAAAAACACGCCAATATCGAGCAGCGTCTGCACTTTGTTGACGACATGAACCACAAGAACAAACTGCTTGAGCACCTGCTGATCGGTGCCGAAGTGAATCAAGCGATTGTCTTCACTTCAACCAAGCGTCACGCTGACCTGCTGGCTGAAGATCTCTATGCCGCCGGTCACAAGACCGCTGCCCTGCATGGCGACATGACCCAAGGTGCACGCAACCGCACACTGACCAAGCTGCGTCATGGCGATGTCAAGATACTGGTCGCGACGGATGTCGCTGCACGCGGCATCGACGTGCATGGCATCACCCACGTCATCAACTATGACCTGCCGAAATTTGCCGAGGACTATGTCCACCGTATCGGTCGTACCGGTCGTGCCGGCAACATGGGTGTGGCTGTGTCATTCGCGTCGCATGCAGACCGCTACCAGGTACGCAAGATCGAGCAGTTCACCGGCCAGCGTATCGAAGCCACAGTGATTGAAGGTTTTGAGCCCAAGCGTCCTGCCCCGCGCATGGATGGCCCGGGTGAACGTCCACGCAACGGCAAGAAGCCAGGTGGCGGCTACAAGGGCCGTTCACAAGGCGCACAAGGCTATCGCGGCGACAACCAGAACCGTGCGGCCAATCCAGGCCAGAGCTTCGGTGACCGCAAGGCAGCAGGCAACGGCAGCCGCCAGGACACCGGTCGTGGCAATGGCCCTTTTACTGCCCAGAAACGTAACGAAGGCGGCCGCAGCAACAGCGCAAGACGCCCACGTACATTTGGATAAACGATGACTGTGATTACAGAGAACGAAGTGATTCAGGAACAGATTACGTTCGAATCATTAGGGCTTGCGCCTGAAATCCTCAAGGCGCTCAGCGAGTTTGGTTATACGACGCCAACGCCAATCCAGGCGCAAGCCATTCCGGTTGCGTTGGCGGGCGGTGACCTGATGGCAGGCGCGCAGACCGGCACCGGCAAGACCGCAGCATTTGCATTGCCGCTGCTGCAGAAGATATTGCCGCTGGCCAGTACCAGTGCCTCACCGGCACGTCACCCGATACGCGCCCTGATCCTGACGCCGACCCGCGAGTTGGCGATTCAGGTGGAGGAAAGCGTCAAGGTCTATGCCAAGCACACCAACCTGCGCTCACTGGTAGTTTACGGCGGTGTCGATATCAAGACACAGACACCGAGCCTGATGCGCGGCGTCGAGATCCTGGTGGCGACACCGGGCCGTTTGCTTGACCATGTCGAGCAACGCACGCTGCAACTCGGTCAGGTGCAGATGCTGATCCTGGATGAAGCCGACCGCATGCTGGATATGGGCTTCATGCCTGACCTCAAGCGGATTCTGGCCCTGCTGCCGAAACAACGTCAGAACCTGATGTTCTCTGCCACTTTCTCGAATGAGATCAAGAAACTGTCGGAAGCATTCCTCAACAACCCGACCCTGATCGAAGTCGCCCGCAGCAATGCGACTGCCGAAAACGTCACACAGAAAGTCTATCTGGTCGAACAGGCCAACAAGCATGCCCAATTGGCCGAGATCCTGCGCGGCAGTGATGCCTCGCAAGTCATCGTGTTTACCAAGACCAAGCTGACTGCCAGCCGGCTGGCAAAGCAATTGCAGCGTGAAGGTCTGCTGGCGGATGCGATTCATGGCGACAAGAGCCAGAAGGAGCGCATGGAAGCGCTGGAAGCCTTCAAACAGGGCAAGGTTGCCGTGCTGATTGCGACCGATGTAGCGGCACGCGGCCTGGATATCGATCAACTGCCGATGGTCATCAATTACGAGATCCCGTCAGCACCGGAAGACTATGTGCACCGTATCGGCCGTACCGGCCGTGCCGGCGCCTCTGGTACCGCCATCTCGCTGGTTTCCCCTGAGGAAGAGAAATACCTCAAGGAGATCGAGAAACTGATCAAGCGGGAAATCGACAAGGAAAAAAGCACGGTCAGTGCTGCTGCCAGAGCTCCTCGCGACAGCCATTCCCGCGAAAAACGACAGGATCGCGGCGAATCCATGAATCCGGCACCGCGTCCTTTGCCCAAGAGCAAAAGCAAGGATCCCTGGTTCGACAAACCTTACGAGCCTTCGCAAAATGCCACGGCACCACAAGCGGCCAACCGCCCGGCATCCAGTCGCTCCAAAACACCGGTTGCAGCATTGCTCGGCGGCCTGAGACGGCAGGATTCCTGAAGTCAGGCGGGTAAGTTTAAGCGCACCAAGTAAAAGAGCCTCCGGATGGAGGCTCTTTTTTTATCCTTGTTTTTATCCCGGTTGATTTCGCATCATGTCGGCAAGCTCGTACAGCACCGTCGCCAACTGGGTCAGCACCGGCTCTTCCACACCCGTTTCGTGCAACGCCTTGATCATGCAATACATCCACTGGTCACGCGCCGATTCACCGATGGCAAACGGCAAATGCCGTGCACGCAATCTAGGATGTCCGTAACGCTCGATATAGAGTTGTGGCCCACCGGTCCAGCCGGTCAGGAACATGAAGAGCTTTTCCCTTGCGGAAGTCAGGTCTTCGGCATGCATGGCGCGGATACCCTTTGCACGCGGGTCGGTATCCATGATGTCGTAGAAACGCTCGACGACTTCTCGGATCTTTTCCGTACCCCCCAGCATCTCAAAAAAGGTTCTGGACTGGCTATCCGGCTCCTGCGGTTTTTCAATCACGGCTGAATCTTCAATCTGCAGTTGTCGTCTTGACCAGGCTCGCTGCCAATTTGGCGCGACTGCGGGCCTCTTCGACATCCTTGCCGGAAGCCAGAGCCACGCCCATGCGACGCCGGACAAAGGACTCTGGCTTACCGAACAGTCGCAGATCGGACTCCGGTACAGCGAGCGCTTTTTCCACGTCATCAAAGGCGAGCTGTCTGCTGTCTGCTCCGCCGTATATGACCGCGCTTGCTGCCGGCCGCTGCAGGGCAACATTCACCGGCAAGCCGAGGATGGCGCGCGCATGCAGGTCGAATTCGCTGAAACGCTGGCTGGCCATGGTCACCATGCCGGTATCATGCGGCCTCGGGCTGACCTCGGAGAACCAGACATCTTCACCCTTGACGAAGAGTTCCACGCCAAACAATCCCAAGCCACCCAAACTATCAGTCACGGCCTTGGCGATATTCTGAGCGCGTTGCAGAGCAACATTATTCATGGCCTGCGGCTGCCAACTCTCTACATAGTCGCCTTTTTGCTGCAGATGACCGATAGGCTCGCAGAAATGTGTCTCGACCTGTCCTTCCGCATTCTTTGCACGCACCGTCAGCAAAGTGATCTCGTAATCGAAATCGATCTGACCTTCGACGATGACCACACCCTGATTCACACGTCCGCCGCTAGCAGCATAATCCCAGGCAGCAGAGACTTCCGAGGCATCAGTGATGCGTGACTGGCCTTTGCCGGACGAAGACATGGTGGGTTTGATGAAACATGGATAGCCGATACCACCATCAATTGCCTGCTGCAAGGCCTGCAAACTGTTGGCAAAGGCATAGGGCGAGGTTGGCAAGCCCAACTCTTCCGCTGCCAGACGACGAATGCCTTCACGGTTCATGGTGAGTTGTACGGCCTTGACAGTGGGAATGACATGCGCGATTCCCTGCGCTTCAATATCCGCCAGTGTGGCGGTATTCAATGCCTCAATTTCCGGCACAATGAGGTCTGGATTTTCCTGAGCGATTATAGCTCGCAAGGCAGCATCGTCAGTCATGTCGATCACATGCGCCCTGTGTGCTACCTGATGTCCCGGTGCATTGGCATAACGATCGACCGCAATCACCTCGACCCCGAGCCGTTGCAAGGCAATGATGACTTCCTTGCCCAACTCACCACTGCCCAACAGCATCACGCGTGTCGCATTGGGGCTCAAAGGGGTTCCGATTTTCATGCCTGACTCCTGATTGAATTCAGGAGGATTTTATCATGCGGGGGAGTAGCTGGCGTCTGTCAAGGTCGGGATTTAATCGCCCTTGATGCCATGTTTGTCCATCCGATAGCGGATGGCCATGCGTGTGATACCCAACAGGCGGGCAGCTTCTGATACGTTATTGTTGGCCTGCGCCAGCGCATTCTCGATAAGGATTTTCTCAGCCACATCCAATGTGACGCTGGAAGCATTGCTGTTGAAGCTGATTTTGGCAGCACCAGGCTCTATGGCAATCGCCAGGTCCTGTCCACTGATCACCTCATCACGACTGAGCAGGACAGCCCGGCTTATTTGATGCTTGAGTTCCCGCACGTTACCCGGCCACTGATAGCGACCGATAACTTCAATCGCCTCATCGGAGAAACGTCTGGGCTGCAAACCGTAACGACGCTCCGTCTGACTGGCGAAATGGCGCGCCAGCAGCAGAATGTCATCACCACGCTCACGCAATGCTGGCATGACGATGTTCAACACGTTCAATCGATAATAGAGATCAGAGCGGAAACGCCCTTCCAGCACCATTTGCTGCAAGTCACGGTTGGTTGCCGCAACGAAGCGTGCCGCTACAGGTCTTTCCTTGGTGGAACCCACCCGGCGCACCATGCGGCGTTCGAGCACATTCAGCAGTTTGGCCTGCAAGCTCAGTGGCATTTCGCCGATCTCATCCAGAAAAAGTGTGCCGTCTTCCGCGGCCTCGATCAAACCACAACGTGAGGATTGGGCGCTGGTAAATGCACCGCGCTCATGCCCGAACAACTCGCTTTCGATCAACTCGGCCGGCAGCGATGCGCAATCGACATGGACAAACGGTCTATCCTTGATCATGCAGGACAAATGCAGCAACCTCGCCGCCACGTCCTTGCCGGTCCCGGTCTCGCCGTTGATAAGAACAGTAGGCGGCGGCACGGCTGTTTCAATCGAAGCCAATTGTGCGACACGCTCGATCTGTTTGCGAACCCGCTGCATCACCGCGCTATCGCCGATCATCTCGACGCCGACTGCAATGGCATCATGCGAATTGCGCTGACGCGAATAGTCAAGATGATGCTTGAGTTTGCTGGCATTCTCTGCCTTCTCGATCACCAGCAAGAGCTCTTCAAGATCGACTGGTTTCTTCAGATAATCGGTAGCACCTTGTTTCATGGCATTGACGGCATCGCTGAGTTCGCCGAATGCCGTCATGACAATCACGGAGATGCCCTTGGTCACAAAGTCAGTCAGCAAGTCCATGCCACTGCCATCCGGCAGCCGCATATCGAGCAAGACGATATCCGGCGCCATCTGCTTGGCCAGCGCACGTCCATCCTTGATATTCTCTGCATGCTCACAGTCATACCCCGCCTTCTTCAGGCGTTTGACGACGGCACGGGCAAACAGTGCCTCATCCTCGATGACAAGCACACGCGCCTTCTGCTGAAAGGCCTGATTGTGGGTCACCCCATCAAATGTTTCTGCGTGTGCCTGCATCATTCAAATCATCTCTATTTCTTAGCTGCGAACTCGTAACGAACACCCAGCCAGCCAGCGCGCGGAGCACCTGGCAGAATGCCAAGCATCTTCTGTTCTTCGCCGAACTGACCGTTGGCATCAAACAGTGTCTCAGCCAGACGGCCACTAACGTCATATTCCCGGTCGAACAGATTGGTTACCTTGGCGAATGCCTTCCAGCCACTACCAATGTTGTACTGGCTGTCCAGATTAACGAGGAAATAGCCGCTCAGCTTCCCGTCGCCGGTGGCGCAAACAGCACCGCCAGCGCAATTGGCTGCATTCGACTTGTGCTTGTTGTTTTCATTACCCATCACATACTGGTCGGAATAACCAATGATGTTGGCACCAATCGACCAATCCGGAGTCACCTGGTACTGACCGCGCACTTTCACCTGATGAGCCGGAATCGAGGTCATGCGATCGCCGGATTTAACCTGGATAATCCCATCGCCATCAGCCGATGAATTGGATGGGCTGGCGAACACCATGTCGCTGTCGTAGGTTGCACGAATGTAGCTGTAAGACACATTCCAGCGGAACTTGCTGATATCACCGGCCAGCCCGAGGTCTATGCCCTGGCGCTTGGTGCGACCGACATTCTGGTAGTAACCAGCACCATTGGCAGCACCCGCAGCCGTGAACTGGATGTCATCATGATTGACAGCCTGGTAAACACCGGCATTCCAGCGGATCGACTCGGTCAGATTGCCACGACCGCCGACCTCATAGGTTTTGGCAACCACTTGATTGAGAGGAGGGTCATCCGCCATGGCAGATGGCAGGAGACATGGGTTCTCCGGGTTGGAGCAACCGAGTTCAATCGATGTCGGTGCGCGGCTGGATTCGCTATAGGACGTATACAAAGTCAGCTGATCACTAGGCGTATGACTCAAGCCGATCATCGGGTTCAGGCGTGTGTAACTGTCTTTGGCTGTCAAAGATTGGTCGGACGCATCGCCGCGCAAGGTATCGACGTTATCCACGCGTGTGAAGTTCCAGCTGGCACCTGCAGTGACATGCCATTGATCGTTCAGCGATAAGGTGTCTGTAGCAAACAAGCGGGCTGTGTACTGCTTGCCAGTCAGACCAGTACTCTGGCGATTGTATTCATAGGGCCCAATCGGAGCACGTGTAGCGTCGAATACATCCTCAAATGCGTCAAAGTCGACACCTGCAAGGCCACCTTCCATTTCAGCAATATTGATAGACTCGGACTGCTTGAAACGGATCAGAGAATAGTCATAACCAGCGCCCACTGTCAGCTGGTTCTCCATACCCACCCAGTCCTGATTGAATACGAACTGACCAGTAGCGCCGTAATTGTCCTGCGTAGTCTTGGAGTTGTTGAGTGCAGACCCTGAAGCCTCAAGATCATCCCCTGAACCATCCCCAACCCAGCCGTAAGGATTGTTCTTGTTAACCGAACCAAGATCATCAGCATCAATTTCAGCCTCATAAAGGTCGCCGTTCAATGTACGCCGGTTGGACTTGCGATAATAGATGTTGCCGGCAAACATGGTTTCATCATTGAACCAGTGCGTGCCATTCAAAGCCAGATGATGGTAGTAGTTATTGGTGAAGTCAGGACGCGTATGGATCTGGTCACGGTCGCCGTGCAGCAGGATTTCCGGCGCAAAGCCATTGCCGGTCAGATTGTTGTCCGTGTGGATGTAGCTCAGCTCCAGACGGGTAGCTTCATCCTGCCAGCCCAGCTTGGCAAATACCTGATTGACGTGGGAAGGCGAATATCTTCTCCAGCCATCTTCCGTGGTATGTTGCGCGCCGATGTAGAAATCAACAGCACCGCTTTCGGACACCAGGCCATATTCAGCCAAGGCACGCTGCCTGCCCCAGGAGCCGAATTCGTATTCAACACCGACGCCTTCAGCATCGCGACCGCCCTTGGTTTGAACCGCAATCGCACCACCCAGGGTGTTCAAGCCATAAAGCGGATTGGAACCTGGCACCAGTTGCATGCCTCCGATAGCGAAGCTCGGGATCTTGTCCCAGAGGGTCACATCGCCGAATGGCTCATTTACGCGTACACCATCTATATATGTAGACAAACCTTGCGCATTGCCCAGCAAAGAAGAGGCTGAATAACCGCGGAAATTGATTTCCGGCTGATATGGATTGCCTGCCATGTCGGTCGCGGTCACACCCTGCATGTTGTTCATCATGTAATCTGCCAACGAGGTGCCGGCCTGATTATTAATATCGGCTGGCGTAGCGAGCTGCACATTGGCAGGCACCTTGTTTGCCGGCAAGCCTATACCTGGCAAAGGCGTCGTGCTGATAACTTCAATCTTGCCTGTCCTGGCAACTTCCTCGGCCATGAGCGTCAATGGTGAAGCAAAGACGCCGGCAACGGCGATAGAAACGAGTTTCAAACGTAATGGATTTGCGTTTTTCATGTAATCTCCCCAGATTATTAATGTTGTAAATACTCGAAGACTACATCAAGAACTGTGCCAGAAATGACTCCAGAAAAATTACTCAATAAAATCAACGAAAACCTTATGCAAAAACAACCGATGGGGAAAGTTTAATCGCTAAATGTGGTTGTATACAACCACATTTTTGGTTGTAGTGGCTGTATACAACCAACTTACAACCAATTTCCATCTCAAACTCTGGAATCAAAGATAACTACATGCTATGCAATAGCTGCCGGGGCGGCTGATCAAGAAAACCGCGCATACCGAGCCAAGCGGCGAACGGCACCAGCAGGGAAGCACTGATCAGTGCCAGTATCGCCAGAAGCAGATTGAACTGATAGGGAATGTTGAGGATATAGGCGCTGACATACCAGGCCAGCGCGCTGGCTGCCAATGTAGCGACCAGCGCGGCCAGGACGCCGATACAGGCGAATTCGGTCAGGCCTGCCAATACTACTTGCCGGCGGGAAGCGCCGAGCACCCGCAGCAGCGTGGCTTCTCGCACACGCTCTTCGCGCGTAGCGACCAGCGCTGCATAGAGTACTGCCAGACCGGCAAACAAACTGAAAACAAACACATATTCAATCGCATGCGTCATTTTGTCCATGATGCCCCGCACCTGCTCCATCAGCGCTGCAACATCTATCACCGTCAGATTGGTGTATTCACGTACCAGTGCATTCAGTGCCTGATCGTTACCCAGAGGCAAATGAAAACTGGTGATGTAGCTGGCAGGAAAGTTCTCAAGCAGACCCGGCGGCATGACGGCAAAAAAGTTGGCGCGCATGGTATCCCACTCGACCTTGCGGATGCTGGTCACTTCGACCTTGAGCTGGGTGCCGGCGATGTCATACGTCAGCCAATCGCCAAGCTTGAGTCCGAGCGTATCGGCCAGATCCAGTTCCAGAGACAACTGCGGCTGCCCATGCTCCGCTGACGTCCACCAGCGCCCTTCCAGCATCTGGTTATCAGCCTGCATGTCGGCTGCCCAGGAAAGGTTGAACTCGCGCTCGGCCAATCTGCGGGCGCGTTCATCGACATACTTGCTGGTATCCAGCGGCGTGTCATTGACCGCGATCAGGCGTCCTCGCACCATGGGAAAGACTTCTGCGTTGGGAATATCGGCGTTTGTAAAGAATGCCTTCACTCCCTCGATCTGATGCGGCTGGATATTGATGATGAATCGATTTGGCGCATCCGGCGGTAGTGAAGCCTGCCAGTTGTTGAGCAAGTCACCGCGCACCAGCGCCAGCAGAATCAGTGCCATCAGCCCCAGACTGAACCCTGCCACTTGCGCCACGGCCATGCCGGGTCTGCGCTTGAGGCCGGCAATACCCAGCTTCCACACGCCTCCCCTGCCATCAGAGAACCGCTGGAGAAGATGCTGACCGGCCCAGGCCATCAAGGCAATAAGCAAGAGCAAAGCCAGGAAAATAAGAATGGTGGCGCTGCCGAGCTTGAAACTGCCGGCATGCCAGTAAATCATGCCCGCAATGACTGCGATTCCAGGAAAAAAGCTGAGCCAGTGATGGCGGTCAATACTGCCCAGGTCGCGGCGCAATATGCGCAATGCCGGCACATCGGTCAATCTGGCTAGGTGCGGCCAGACCACTGCCAGCATGGTCAGAAAGCCCAACAGCAGGCCTGTGAGCACCGGCCACCAGCCTGGTTGTGGCAGCGTTTCCAGAAACAGACTGCCGGCGAGACTCGCCAATCCCGCTTGTGCCAGATAGCCCAGCAGGCACCCCAGCAAACTACCCAGCAAACCTGTCAAGAAGGTCTGCCACAGCAGTATCTGCATGATCAGCTTGCGCGACGCGCCGAAACAGCGCATCAGGGCGTAGGTATCCAGGCTGCGCTGCACATAGGGCAGACTGGCGAGGAACATCGCCACTATCGCCAGAATGACGCCCACCATGGCAGAAAGCCCGAGAAACTGCCGGGCCTTTTCCAGTGCACTGCGGATCTCGGGGCGGGCCGCGCTGACATCCTGCACGCGCTCGCCCTTGCCGGCATTGGCCTGTGCCCAAGCGGAGTATTGCCTGATCTGCTCCGCATCGCCGGCGACAAGAAACTGGTATTTGACGCGGCTGCCATACTGGATCAGGCCGGTTGATGGTACATCAGCCAGATTCATCATCAGGCGCGGCGCGAAACTGAACATGTCGCCACCGCGCGAAGCTTCGCGCTCAAGGATGGCACTGACCGGCATCTGACGCTCGCCGACTTCCAGCAGGTCACCGACTTTCACATCCAGCAAAGTCGCCAGTCTCGGCTCCACCCATACACTGCCTGGAGACGGAATGACATCCGCTGCCCGAGCGGCATCGCTGACGCCTACAGCGGCCACCTGCTCGGAGATGACCAGCTCACCGCGCAACGGGAACTCGGCATCAACTGCCTTGATCTCCGCCAGCTGACTGTGCTCGCCTCGCACCACCATGCTGGGGAACTCCATGGTCTGGGTCGAAGACAGTTGCCGGCGCTGAGCCTCCTGTTGATAGCTTTCCGGCAAAGGCTTGCCTGATGAAACCAGCAGATCGGCACCCAGCAGCATGCCACCCTGCCTGACCAGTGCACCATCAATACGATCGGTAAAAAAACCGACAGCGGTAGTGGCCGTGACAGCCAGCACCAGTGCCAGGAAAAGCACTCGCAAATCACCCGCCGACCAGTGGCTTCTGAACTGGCGCCAGGCCAGACTCAATGCCATCATGATGCGGCGCTTTCGGCGACATCAGCGGCTTCAGCCAACTTGCCCTGACTCAGCAACAGACGTCGTTGACAACGTGCCGCCAGCGCATTGTCATGCGTGACCAGCACCAGCGTAGTCCCTGCTTGCGCATTCAGACCAAACAGCAACTCGATAATCTGCTGTCCGGTAGCCGCGTCCAGATTGCCAGTAGGCTCATCGGCAAACAGGATGGAAGGACCGGGAGCAAAGGCCCGCGCGATGGCCACGCGCTGCTGCTCGCCGCCGGACAACTGCTTGGGGTAATGACTCAATCGCTGTTCCAGCCCCACTCTGCTCAGCGCCGCTTCAGCAAGCGGCCTGGCGTCATCCCGCCCGGCCAGTTGCAATGGCAACATGACATTTTCCAGCGCGGTCAATGAAGGCAACAACTGGAACGATTGAAAGACGAACCCCATCTTGCGACCGCGTACCGCCGCCCGTCCATCCTCATCCAAATTACTGATCTCAGTGCCATCTATCAGCACTTTTCCGCTACTGGGGTTGTCCAATCCGGCAAGCAATCCGAGCAAGGTCGATTTACCGGAGCCTGAGCGCCCGACGATGGCGACCCGCTCTCCATGCTGAACAGCAAGATCAAGATCATCCAGTATCGTTAAGGTGGTTTCGCTACTGGTAACATGTTTGTTCAGTGAAATGGCTTCAACCGCAAAAGGTTTGTGCATGTTCAAAATTTTCCGATTCAAATTGATTCGATTTTTTCTGCTATTCCTGCTGTCCGCTTCCGGTCCAGGCATGGCAGTAGCAGACTCCAATCCCGTCATCCTGGTGTTCGGCGACAGCCTGTCCGCGGCTTACGGCATTCCACGTGAGCAGGGGTGGGTCGCCTTGCTGCAACAACAGCTTGATCAACAGCCGGCAAAACGCCGGGTCATCAATGCCAGTATCAGTGGAGAAACCACGAGCGGCGGGCTGACCAGATTAAAACTTCTGCTCCAGCAACATCACCCGGAAATGGTCATTATTCAGCTCGGTGCGAATGACGGCCTGCGTGGCCTGCCGGTCAACGACATGCGGCGCAATCTGGCAGCCATGATAGAGCTGAGCCAGCAGGCCGGCGCCCGGGTCGCCATCATCGGCATACTGATTCCGCCTAACTATGGCCCTCGCTACACGCAGGAGTTCAAGGAAAGTTACCAGCTACTGGCAAAACAATACAAACTGCCCCTGGTGCCCTTCCTGCTGGACGGCGTGACCGAAAGACCGGAACTGATGCAGGACGATGGATTACACCCGAAGGCAAACGCACAAGCCATCATCCTGGATAATGTCTGGAAGGTACTGGCACCCCACTTCAAGGCGGTTACAGCAAACAAATAATTGGACGTCTATTCCCTATGCCACTCTATCAGCAGACCCGCCTCGTTCGGTTCTGGCTGCAAGTTTGCAGCCACACCGATACCGGGCACCATGGCCAGCTCATCATCCAGATAGACCAACGGCAGCCGCTGGCGCTCCCAGGGCGGAATATTGGCTTCCTGCAGCAAATGTTTCAGGGTGCGTGTCGGCCTTGAGGCGTCCGGTTTGAACCGCTCGCCACCATCACGGCTGGCAATCCTCAGCTTTTCAACGCCCAGCCGGGCACAAGCCAGGCCTGCGCCAATTCTTTTCTCAAAGGTCAAAAAGCTGCCATCCGGCAGCTCCAGTTGCGGCTGACCCGACCACAGCAGCGAAAAAGGCGCGTTGCTGCAACGGAAATCGATATAAACAGCTCCACGATAACGCTTCAACTGTGCATCAGCACTGAGCTTGATGCTGATGGCAGCATCTTCCCGTGCACACAGCAATTGATTGAGCATATCTGCCAACCGGGCCGCGCTGGGCATCTCCAGCTGGTTTAGCGATAGCCACCAGCGCAACAGATTGCGGGCGCGCGGCAATGCAAGTTTGCGCAGACAGTCGAGTGGCAGCCTCTGCCTGATCTCCGACGCGGACAAGCCGGTGCAGGCTGCGTCGATCTGCGCCAGATCGTCCAGCAGGACAGCGCTTTCCGCCATATGACCTGCGGTTCTGGCCAGTACTTTCTTCGCACTTTTGAAACGGGCTTCTATCAACGGCAAGACTTCATGCCTGAGGTAATTGCGGTCGTACCGCCGATCCAGATTGCTCTCATCCTCGATCCAGTCCAGATCTCGGGCGGTCGCATATTGCAACAACTCCCCGCGCGAGATATCAAGCAGCGGACGCAACAAACGACGCTGCCGGTCCATCGCGGCCATGGCAGCAAGGCCCTTGACGCCGGCACCTCGCAGCAATTGCAGCAGCAGGGTTTCAGCCTGATCGTCCTGATGATGCGCCAGCACAATGAAGTCCGCCTCAGCTTCAAACAAAGCCTGATAGCGGGCGTGCCGAGCAGCGGCCTCGATGCCGCTACCCTTGTCCACGGCCACATCAACACGCACGATACGCAATGGCACATCGAGTGTGGCACAGGTTTTCTCGCAGAACTGCACCCAGTCATCGGCATTCGGGCTCAGGCCGTGATGAACGTGCATAGCACGCAAATCAAAGCCAAGCTCACTTCGCAATTGAACCAGCAGATGCAGGAGGACGCAGGAATCCAGGCCACCGCTATAGGCCAGCAACAACTGCTGACCCGGCTGGATGAATTTGCCTAGTTGGGCAGTCAGCCCGGCAAGAAGCTGACTGCTATCGGAAGCTGCAGCCGATGTTCCGGCTGCACGTTTTTTGACGGGATCGCGCTGATCAGACAAACCAGGATTCAGCCCGGGGATACATTACTTGGCGGCAGCTTCTTTGAACTTGCCGTAACTCATGAGTTTGTCGACACGCGCTTCGAGCAGATGCGGGATGGATTTCACTTGCAAGCGTGCAAGCTCATCGACCAAAGCCCGGCGCAGGGTTTGCATCATCGCTTCAGGATCGCGGTGCGCTCCGCCCATGGGTTCGGTAACCACACGGTCGACCAGCCCCATGGCTTTCAGACGGCTGGAAGTAATGCCCAGCGTTTCGGCAGCCACCGAAGCCTGCTCGGCGCTCTTCCACAGAATCGAAGCGCAACCCTCAGGCGAGATGACGGAATACGTCGCATACTGCAACATGATCAGATGGTCGACCACACCCAGCGCCAATGCTCCGCCGGAACCGCCCTCGCCGATGATGACGCCGATAATCGGTGTTTTCAGTTCAGCCATCACATATAAATTGCGGGCAATGGCTTCGGACTGACCGCGTTCTTCCGCACCGATACCGGGATAGGCGCCCGGGGTATCGATCAGCGTGATGATGGGCAGACCGAACTTCTCTGCCAGCCGGTACAGGCGCAAGGCCTTACGGTAGCCTTCCGGTCTTGGCATGCCGAAATTGCGGTACTGACGTTCCTTGACGTCGCGCCCCTTTTGATGACCGATCACCATCACCGGCTGGCCTTCGAATCTGGCCATGCCGCCGACAATCGCCGGGTCGTCGGCATAGGCACGATCTCCGTGCAATTCCTCGAAATCGGTGAACAGTCCGTTGATGTAATCAAGAGTGTAAGGACGCTGCGGATGCCGTGCAACCTGGGAAATCTGCCAGGCCGTGAGCTTGCTGTAGATATCCTTGGTCATCGACTGATTCTTTTCCTGCAGCCGATTGATCTCCTCGGAAATATCGACGGCGGAATCTTCCTGCATATAACGCAGTTCTTCGATCTTCGCCTCTAGCTCGGCGATAGGTTGTTCAAACTCCAGAAAACTGGTTTTCATAGCGGTACCTTGTATTGCGTATGTCTCGAATTATAGTGGATTCATGCCCACCCCTGTTAACTCAAAATGGGCAGAATCCTGTGGTCACAACATTCAGTTATAAAGCACCCTGACATTATCATCGCTCAACCAGCGGCGCAGACCGGCGAGCAGTTCATCATGCAGGTCGACGCGCCAGGATTCACCCAGCATCAGCTCCACGCGCGCACCATCATTATGATATTCGACCTTGACCATGCAGCCTCTGCGCTCATCCGACGGTTCGCGTCGACAGTAAGGTGCCAGCAACTCCTTCAGCTTGCGCGCATCAGACTGGCCGTTACATGAGATCTTCAGCATGCTGGCATGCGCACTTCTTGCCGATGCAAGATCATGGAGCTTGCGGGCATTGACCCGGATACCGCCGCTGAAGTCATCATTACTGACGCGTCCTTCAACGACCAGCAGCATGTCTTCCTTCACCAGATGTGCATTCTGGTTCAACAGTTCATTGCCGACGACGATCTCGATACGGGCGGTAGTATCGTCCAGTGTCACGATCGCCATCTTGCCACGACTGGTCATGCGGATGCGGATACCCGTGACGACGCCTGCCAGCAATTGCGGTTGATCCTTGGGCGCCAGTGTTGCCAGACTGCCCCGTACAAAACTCGCCAGTTCTTTCTGATAGCCCAGATAGGGATGGCCGCTGAGATAGAAGCCCAACGCCATCTTTTCCTGCTGCAAGCGTTCCGTATCACTCCACTCATCGACCTCCGGCAGTACATGAGCAACGCTGTCCGAAAGCGCCCCGAACAGACTATCCTGCCCGCTGGCTGCACCACTCTGCTCCGCCGCACTGATGGCAAGACTGACTCCAGCCAGCAAGGCAGCCCGATTGGGCTGCAACTTGTCGAACGCACCGGCGCGAATCAGCGACTCGATCACGCGGCGATTGACCTTGCGTAGATCCAGGCGCTGGCAGAAATCGAACAGATCCTTGAACGGCCCATCGGCCTGCCTTGCTGCCAATATCACTTCGATGGCCGCGAGGCCGGTGCCCTTGATCGCACCCAGGCCATAAAGTATCTGCTTGTCATTGACCGGCTGGAAGCGGTATTCACTCTGATTGATATCCGGCGGTAGCACTTCAACACCGTTCTGCAAGCAGTCATCATGGAAGATATGCACGCTGTCGGTGTTGTTCATGTCGGCCGACATAGAGGCCGCAAGGAAAGCGGCCGGGTAATGCGCCTTCAGGTAGGCCGTGTGGTAAGCCACCAGCGCGTATGCAGCCGCATGCGACTTGTTGAAACCGTAGCTGGCGAACTTCTCCATCAGGTCAAACACTTCTTCCGCCTGACGGGCCGGTGTGCCGTTCTTAACAGCACCTTCGACGAAGATGGCGCGCTGTTGCGCCATTTCTTCGGCCTTTTTCTTGCCCATGGCACGACGCAACAGGTCGGCGCCGCCAAGGCTATAGCCGGCAACCACCTGGGCAATCTGCATGACCTGTTCCTGATAGACCATGATGCCGTAGGTTTCCTTCAGCACCACCTCGGTCGCCGGGTGCGGGTATTCGACCCGTTGCAGCCCGTGTTTGCGCCGGCAGAAGTCCGGGATCAGATCCATCGGACCCGGCCGGTAAAGCGCGACCAGCGCGATGATGTCCTCGAATACGTCAGGCTTGGCCTGCTTCAGCATGTCCTTCATGCCGCGCGATTCCAGCTGGAACACGGCCGTGGTATTCGCTGCCTTCAACAGGTCGAACGTAGGCTTGTCGTCGAGCGGCAGAGTTTCAAACGCCAGCGGTGCAAGTCCTTGCGCGGTGCGCTGCCTGTTAGCGTTGACCAGCGCCATATCGAGAATCGTCAGTGTCCGCAGACCGAGAAAGTCGAACTTGACCAGGCCGACCGCCTCGACGTCGTCCTTGTCATATTGACTGACCAGACTCTCACCACCAGGTTGACAATAGATGGGGGAGAAATCGGAGATCTTTCCGGGCGAGATCAGCACACCGCCGGCATGCATGCCGATATTGCGCGTCAAGCCTTCCAGCCTGAGCGCCAGCTCCATCAGCTCCCTGACTTCCTCCTCCTGCTCGAAGCGCTCCTGCAGTTGCGGCTCTTTCTCCATCGCCTTGGGCAGGGTGATCCCCAGTTCGTTGGGAATCAGCTTGGCGATGCCATCAACGAAATTGAATGGCAGGTCCAGCACGCGCCCCACATCCCGGATCACGGCCTTGGCCGCCATGGTACCGAAGGTGGCGATCTGCGAAACCGCATCCAGACCATACTTGTGTTTTACATAGTCGATGACACGGTCGCGCCCTTCCTGACAGAAGTCGATATCAAAGTCGGGCATCGAGACCCGTTCCGGATTAAGGAAACGTTCGAACAGCAAGGCGTAACGCAGCGGATCCAGGTCAGTGATGCCGAGGCTGTAGGCAACGACAGAACCGGCACCGGAACCACGGCCGGGGCCGACCGGCACGCCATTATTTTTGGCCCAGTTGATGAAGTCCGCCACGATCAGGAAATAGCCGGGGAAGCCCATCTGAATGATGATGCCAACCTCGAATTCCAGACGTTGCAGGTATTCCGGACGCCTCTCATCGCGCACAGCAGAATCGGGATACAGCACTTCAAGGCGCCGTTCCAATCCCGCACGGGCCTGCGCGCCGAGGTATTCATCCAGGCTTTCGTTGTTGGGAGTCGGGAATTGCGGCAGATAGTTCTTGCCCAGCGTCAGCGCCAGATTGCAGCGCTTGGCGATTTCAACACTGTTGGCCAGCGCCGAAGGAATATCGGCAAACAACTCAGCCATCTGCGCTTGGGTCTTGAAATGCTGATCCTGCGTGAAATGCTGCGGGCGTCGTTTGTCAGCCAGCACATATCCTTCTGAAATGCATACCCGTGCTTCATGTGCCTTGAAACTGTCTGGCTCGATGAACTGAATCGGGTGCGTCGCAACCACTGGCATCTGCAATTCGGCCGCCAAGCCCATGGCGCGATTCACATAGATATCCTGTTGCGCATGGCCGCAACGCTGCAATTCGATATAGAACCGGTCGGGGAACAAGCTGGCCCAGTCTTCGGCAAGTTGGCGAGCCAACGGCAGATTGGATTGCAGCAAGGCCTGCCCGACATCACCAGCCATGGCGCCAGACAACAGGATCAGGCCGTTAGTACCAGTCTCCTGCAGCCATTCACGCTTGATTTCCGCGCGACCTCTATGCTGGTTCTGAAGATAAGCCTGCGTCAGCAGCTGACACAGTTTCAGATAGCCGGATTGCGACTGGCACAGCAGCAGGATACGGAAGGGTTGGTCACGATTGGCCGTGTTTTCCAACCACAGATCGCTGCCGATAATCGCCTTGATTCCGCTGCCACGCGCAGCCTTGTAGAACTTGATGGCGCCAAAAAGGTTGCCGAGATCCGTCAATGCCAGTGCAGGCATATGATCGGCAGCAGCGCGCTCGACGTACTCATCGATACGCACAGTGCCATCCACAATGGAATACTCACTGTGGCAACGCAAATGGATGAAGGAAGGCTGATGCATACAGCGTAATTTTACCTGATTAGCGCTTGCTGTTCGCCGCTTACAGATAAGGATTTTTACCATTTCAAATCAGGGCGCGGTTTGTGCCCTGATTTGAATGTTAGACAGTGACGGCAGCCTGACCGAGTTGGGTATTGATTTCAGCCAGCAGGTCATCATCCTGCACCGGTTTACCCAGGAACGCATTGACGCCGATCTCCTTGGCATGGCTCTGGTGTTTTTCGGCCGTACGTGAGCTGATCATGATGATCGGAATACCTGCCGTATCGGCATCGCCGCGTACGTTGCGGGCGAATTCGAAGCCATCCATGCGCGGCATCTCAATATCGAGCAGAATGATATCCGGCCTGGTTTCCTGCAACAGTTGCAGGGCATCCATGCCATCCTTGGCCGTCACCACCTGATAGCCTTCGCGTTCCAGCGTACGGCCCAGAACCTTGCGCATGGTCAGGGAATCATCCACCACCATGACGGTTGGCTTGGTAGTGTCTGCAGCTTCCGCTTCCAGCGCCCGTGCATGGCTGACCACGATGACTTCGCGATTAGCCATCTGCACCGGATTGACGATCAGAACGATCTTGCCGTCACCCATCACCGTCGCCCCGGTAATACCAGGCACGCGGGCCAGTTGCGACCCGATAGGCTTCATGACCACTTCCTGGTTACCGATGATCTCGTCGACATGCAGGGCGATACGATTGGTACCGCTACGCAGCAGCAATATCGGCGTATAAGTCAGTTGCTCCGGCTCGGCGTCCGCTTCGCCTATCAGCCGGGAGAAATAGTGTATCGGATACTCGCGGTCTGCCCAGTGAATGGCCTTGGCTTCATAGGCCGCAGCCAACAGACCGGTCTTCAGCTTCTGCAGCTGTTCGACCATGATCGATGGCAGGGCATACAGGTGAGTGCCTGAGCGCACCAGCACCACTTGTGCAACAGAAAGTGTTACCGGCAGATAAATCGTGAATACGGCACCGTGTTCCGGTGAGTTGAATACTTCAATACGGCCGCCGAGTGCGGTAATGTCACCGCGGACGGCATCCAGACCGACGCCACGGCCCGAGATCTGCGTCACATCTACAGCTGTCGAGAACCCGGGCTCGAAAATAATGGCCATCAGGCTCTGCTCGCTGGTTTCCTGATCCGCCTGAATCAAGCCGTTCTGAATAGCCTTTTCACGGACTTTGTCCAGCTTGATGCCAGCGCCATCATCGGCGACGGTAATGACGATTTCATCATTTTCGCGCTTGATCTTGAGCTGGACGCTGCCGGTTTCAGGCTTGTGCTGTTTTTTCCGCTGCGCGACAGACTCTATGCCGTGACCGACAGAATTACGCAACAAGTGCTCAAGCGGCGCACCGATCTTGTCCAGCACGCTACGGTCGATATCAACTGATTCACCATCAATTGTCAGCTCTACAGGCTTGTTCAACTCATGCGCTGTCTGACGGACGATACGATGCAGACGCTCGGAAATCACCGAGAACGGCACCATACGCACATTCATCAAGCCATACTGCAATTCGCGATTCATGCGAGCCTGCTGTTGCAGCGCCGATTCCGTCTCATCCAGATTGTTCAGCAATCCGTTCTGGATGGTGGAAACGTCGTTCACGCTCTCAGCCATCATGCGCGTCAATTCCTGCAGACGTGTGAATCGGTCAAATTCCAGCGGATCGAAAGCTTCCTGCGTTTCCTGCAGCAATGTCATGCGCGACTGCATCTGACTTTCAGTTTCGATTTCCAACTCGCGCAGATAGCTGCGCAAACGGAAGACACTTTCGGTCAGATCCAGTGAAAAATGCTTGAAACCCTGCATTTCCTGTTCCATGCGCGAGCGGGCGATACTGACCTCGCCTGCTTCGTTGATCAACCTGTCCAGCATATCTGCACGCATGCGCAAGAACTGCGCACGACGATTGCCGCCACGGCTGGCAGCCACCTCATCCTTGCGACCATCGGCAGATTCACCAGTCAGCTCTTCAAGGAAGACACCGATCTGATCGACGTCCTGGAACATATCATCGAAATCAGCTGGCGTGACCTTTTTCTTCAGCGCCTGAATCACGCGGTCTTCCATATTATGGACGACATTACCCATTTCAGACTGGCCAGCCATGCGGGCACTGCCCTTCAACGTATGCAATGCGCGTTGCAATGCATCCGGATGGCTGTTGTCCTGCGGCGCCTTGCGCCATGCGCGCAATTCATTACCAATCTGCGGCACCAGTTCACGAGCCTCTTCCGTAAAGATCGTCAGCAGCTCCTGATCCAGCGGACTGCTGACCTCAATGGAATCGGCGACAACGGCCTGTTCGATCTCATCACGCGGCTCGAGACTTTCAGCCATTTCCACGCTGACCGGCTGCTCGGCCGGCTCAGCCGCTACAACTTCATCAAGCCTTACCTCTTCCGGCATTGCCTGGCTGGCTTTTTCAGTCGCCTTCTTCAGCGCAGTGAGCAACGCCGTGGCACGCTTGGGCTCTACCAACGCTTCCACTTTCTCCAGCATGTCGGTTAATGATTTGACGACATTACCGAGCAAGGCCAGGGATTTTGTATCCCATTGACCAGGGAAGACGTCGAGCCAGTTTTCCAGTGCTCGTGAAAGATCGGAAAGCGCCTTGAATCCTGTTGCGCCGGCATTACTGGCAAGGGTATGGGCAGAACGAACCAGCGATTCCGCAAGCACTTCAGTTGAGCCGACTTCAAGTTTTGCAGCCTCCTTAGTGATGGTCTGCAAATGCTGTTTTGCTTCACCAAGGAATATGTTGAACAAGGCCCGGCTGATTTTTCTGGTACCGCCGATCAACACTTCCGCAGCTTCGGCCGCCGGTTTCTGCTTGGCAAATTCGGCTTCCAGAACCTGGGCCTCAGCCTGCCACTCGATGAAAGATGGCTCACACTCACCCTTTTCAAGTAACTCAGCTACCCAACCGGAGAATGCAGCACTCGCCTTTTCAATAAATGACAGCTGGGTCGCACTAGGTACCACATCGTTTTCAATCACGACGTTCAATAATTTTTCCACTGCCCAGGCGATCTCGCCCAAGGCATCGAGCCCGACAGTACGGCCGCTTCCCTTCAGGGTATGGTAGCCACGACGCACTTCAGCCAATGCATCGCGGTCAGTATTGTTCACACGCAGAGCCTGCATATGCTGAGCAACATTAGCCAGCACCTCCTCAGCTTCTGCAATGAAGATTTCCAGTATTTCCGGATCAACTTTCCTTGCTGTCGGTTTGATTACGGGCACCTTGTCAGCTGCCTGCTCTGCTTCTCCAGACGGAACTGTGACATCGACTACAGGCTTGCTCTCTAGTGACTTCTGCTCAGCCTCCAGCCTTGCAAGTGCAGATTCAAGTGCCTCCATGGCCTCCGGACGCATGCGTGGAAACTCGTCCACGAAAAAGCCCAGCATACTCAGGCTTTCCGCGACCAGTTCAAATTGTTTCTGCGCGTCTTCACTGACCTGTTCCGGGTATTCATGGAAATGAGCGACCAGACTGGCTGAAGCAGATGCGATTCTGGTAGGAATCGGCAAGTCCAGCATATCAAACGCAGCAACCACCTGCTCCAGCGGATTGCCAACAGCTTTCAGTACTTCATGGTCTGCTGGATTGCGGAAGAAGGTATCCAGCGACTGTTCGACCAGTTGCAGCGCATCCTTGATCTGAGTTGCCATCGCCAGCAGAGTGCTTTCATCAAGCTGTGTGGAAATCGGCTCATCCGAAACATCGCCACGCAATATACTGCGCATGTGCTGGCTCTGTGCCTGCATCTGCTGTACGGCCTTGCGATTGAACATCTGTTCACCAGCCAATACATCCTGCAACAAATTCAGACTGGCAGCGACTTCAATATAAACCGGTTCCGGATACTTGTCCGGATCGTCCTGAATGGCGGATGCCAAGCCATGCACTGTTTCCAGAAGTTCAGGGAGCGCAGGCTCGCTGAGTTTCTGCGAATCGATAACCGCCTCACCCAATTGGTCGAGAAAAGTCGACAACTCCTGCTTATTGCCTTCAGAAATAGCCGACCAGCTATTCTTCATGTTGGCAACCAGCTCCTTGAGTGCTGCGAAGATGGCAATATCCTCATCACTAAGTTCAACTAGCGCATTCGCGGCATCTTCACCAGCCGGCAACAGGTTATCCAGTTCGAATAAGGATTTGACCTGTTTGAGGCGCTCGGTCAGAGCTTGACTTTGTGCAATGTAATAGAGAATGTCCCGTAGCAGATTACCTGTCGGCTTGCTGTTACCCTGACTCAGATTACGCAATTGCTGATCAATCTGCCGACAGAGCAACTTGACCGCATTACGCTCGGCTATGGCTGGCTGTGCGAGCGCTTCGGTAAATATGCTGCTCAACCACCAGAAAGTTTTTTGCGCGGCCAGTTTCTGCGTCTTCTGGACGTTATCCAGCGCCTCACGCATCGCTTCCAGACTATCGGCGCTGGAAGTCTTGAGCCACTTCAACAGAGCCGTCTGGAAAGCGGTGCGCTGTTTGGCTACCAATGAAGGTATTTCATCTTCAGCGATTTCTTCAGTGGGAATGTTTTTTGGTGCGCGGATAGAGGTATCCGGGAAAAAGAGCTCTGCTTCCTCAACTGATTCACCATGCAACTCCGCCAGCGCTTTCAACATGGGGAAGAGCAACATGGGCGTGTCAGGCGACCCATCAAGCAATCTTTGCAGATAATGATCTAGGGCATGAACAGCCTGTTTGATAACTTCTGCTGTCTCAGCTGCCGGAGGTATGGCCTGCTGTTCCAGTTTGCCGATGACATGCTCGATCTCTGCGCAAAATCGCTTGCAGCCCTGCAAGCCGACCATATCGAGCGCGCCACTGACCTGGAACAGATGCGTCTTGGAAAAACGCAATGCGGATGTGTCTGCAGGATTTGTCGTAAATGACTCGAGATTTTCCAGCACACTTTTCAGTGCCTGATCAATCTCATCCTTGACCCAGGTGAGTGGCCCAATATCAAATTCTTCAGCCACATTTACCCCATATATTCTTCATGATTCACAGACCATTCCAAACCTGGCTCAAGACAACTTGAAACCGGCCACAGAACCGCGCAGTTCTTCAGCCAGTCCGGTCAGCTGACCGATGGAATTGGCAGTTGACTTGGTGCCTTCGGTCGTCTGCGAAGTAATATTCTGAATCTGTTGCATGTTTCGACTCACGGTCGCCGCCACTTCGGTCTGCGCCACTGTTGCGGTAGAAATTGCACCAATCAGCTGCGCCAGGTTATTGGTAACGGTTTCAATTTCGTTCAGTGCCTGACCCGCAGCATCTGAAAGTCGAGCTCCTTCAACCACACCCTCCGTGCTCTTTTCCATCGCGGCAACCGCGCTGTTGGTATCGGTCTGAATGGTCTTCACAATCGCACTAATCTGTTTCGTCGCTTCGGAAGAACGTTCCGCCAGCCGCTGCACTTCTTCCGCAACCACCGTAAAGCCTCGACCCGCCTCACCGGCCGATGCCGCCTGAATCGCAGCATTCAGCGCCAGAATGTTGGTCTGCTCGGTAATGTCCGAAATCAGTTCCACGATTTCACTAATTTCCTGTGAGCTTTCACCCAGACGTTTGATTCGCTTGGAGGTTTCCTGGATCTGCGTACGAATTTCATTCATACCGGCAATCGTGTTCTGCACCGCCTGCGCACCCTGGGTCGCTGCCTGCAACGAGCGTTGCGCCACTTGGGCTGCCTGACCGGCGTTGCTGGACACTTCCAGAATCGAGCGTGTCATATTGTTAACCGCTTCGCCGGTATCGGTAATCTGTTTGGATTGCTCCTCCGCCGCAGCAAGCAATGAGGTGGATGTTTCCTGCGCCTGGGCAGTCGCCTGATTCACCTGCTCGGTCGCACGGTTAATCTCGGTAACCAGGTCTCGCAAACTATCAATCGTGTAGTTAATGGAGTCAGCAATCGCCCCGGTGATGTTTTCAGAAACCTGCGCTTTTACAGTCAAGTCGCCGTCAGCCAAATCACCCATTTCGTCCAGCAGGTTCAGAACCGCCTCCTGATTCTCCAGGTTGGCGGCCTCGATACGCTCGGAGCGCAACCGCTCTGCATCAGCCTGCTTCCTGCCATTCAGCACGATCAGGATCAAAGCCGTCAGGCCGGCAACAAAGGCAGCCAACAACCAACGCACGGCCAAGCTGGACTGATTATGCTGATCGACAATTTCGCGGGATATCGACAGCATGCCGTCACCTTGTGTAGCAAGACCTTCCAGCCCGGCCTTGCTGGCTGATTGTTGCATGGAAGTTGCCTGCGCGCGCAGTTTGTCCCATGCCGCACCAAGCTTGTTCAATGCGTCAGAAGAGCCACCAAAGGACTGGCTCATGGTATTGATACCCTGCGACACACGAGACTCTGCAGCCTTGATGCGGCTCTGTGCATACTGATCACCCTGATTCAGCAGCAACACATCACGCACCATCTGCTGCACGAATACCTGCACGTCACTCACACCCTTGGTAAACTCAGCGTCCTTGCGCGTCTGCGTAAAGCCAAGCACCGCCGTGACTACACTAATAACAAAGGCCAGCACAATGAAGACCGGAAGTAATCGTCTGTTACCGCCCTCTACCGTACTTACAGGTTTAGGGGCTGGCTTGAACCAGGCTTTCAGCTTCGTTACCAACTCGCCAATTTTTGCCTTATCGAGGGCCATCTGAATTACTCCCAAATTTAAATTTTGTATGTTTTATCATCAAGTCCGACATCAGGCCGCAATCTGCATGAATTCATTCTGAATCAACAGCTTGCTGATATCCATCTCATGCCAGGTTTCATTGTTGGCATCTTTGTACTGATTGACATACCAGGCTGCCTGCTGACCAACATCATCCTGCTTGTCCATATCATCCGTCGAACGCAAGCCAATCAGGCGATCCACCAACAGTCCCGCGTTGACATCAAACTTGGGGTGAACCAGCAATATACGACTATCAGAACCTATTCTGGTAGCTGGATAACCCAAATAGGCTGCCAGGTCGCTCAGTGCATATAGATTACCGCGCACATTAGCCATACCCATAAACCAGGATTGTGTCTGCGGCACACGCGTAATTTCCGGCAGGGGCAACACTTCGCTGACATCATCCAGCGCCACCAGCCAGTTGAGGCCATTGATACTGATACCAAGCTTGGATACCGCCTTGGCTCCCCCGCCCTCGGTCGATTCTTTCAGGCGTGCAAGAATCTCCTGCTGATACGCATGAAGATTAAGCCTGGTTCGTGCCATTTAGCCGAGTTCCTTGATCTTGCTCAGCAACTCTTCAGCCACTACCGGCTTGATCACGCTATCTTTCGCACCTTGGCGCAAAGCCCACATACGATCGGTTGCCTGCTCCTTACCGGTACAGACGATGACCGGAATATGCGCTGTCTCCGGATTCTTGGAAAGCGCTCGCGTCGTCTGGAACCCATTGAGGCCGGGCATAATGACATCCATCAGCACCATGTCCGGCGGCGTTTCCTCTACTTTGGCCAGACACTCTTCACCGCTGGCAGCAGTGGTCACCTTGTAGCCAGCCGACTCCAGAATCTCAGTCAGCAGGAATCGATCCGTTTCGGAATCATCAACAACCATGATAGTTTCTATAGCCATAAGTTACTCCGCCTCTTGTGAATGTGAACCTGAGGATGCATAAGTCTTGACAGCATCAATCAGGGACTCTTGCGTGAATGGTTTGGTGAGATATTGATCAGAGCCGACCATGCGACCGCGCGCACGATCAAAAACGCCATCCTTGCTGGAAAGCATGATAACGGGAGTAGATTTGAAGCGGGAATTCCGCTTGATGAGGGAACAGGTCTGATAGCCATCCAGACGCGGCATCATGATGTCTACAAAGATAAGGTCCGGCAAATGACTGGCAATTTTTGACAATGCATCAAAACCATCTTCCGCCAGAATCACTTCACAACCTATCTGCTTAAGGAATATCTCAGCGCTACGGCGAATGGTGTTGCTGTCATCAATCACCATCACCTTGACGCCATCTAGACTGTCTAGACTCACCCTGATCCCCTTTTATTATCGCTCCTCTGAAAGCCCAAGGCAGCGTTTGTATGTCGTCACTATTCTATATAGAGATTCAATTTATGTGCAACATTGAAAAAAATAATAGCATTAAGTTGTCATTCTTGTAACAAAGGGGTTAAATATACACAGATTTTTTGAATAGGTTTTCTTCAACATCCAGAAATTCTACTGAAGTTGAATGATTACAAATAACGACTATAGATAATAAAGCCGTGCAAAATCGCGGTATCGAGGGAAAATCGCATGCTCATTCGTCAGGAATCCGTTTCGCCTAAAATGGCTTTAAAAGATTTGCCCAGCGCATCTCCTTTACCCAATGCCAACCTGGTATTGGTATTCGGTTCGGTCAAGCGCTTCTCTGAAGGCAAGCTCACCAGCTTCCTTAAAGACCGTTATCCGACGGCACAGATCATTGGCTGCACCACTTCCGGAGAAATCAATCCCAGCGGCGTTTTTGACGACAGCCTGCAAATCACCGCCATCCTCTGGGAAAAGACCATGCAACGTGTGGTTCATACCAAGATGAGTGGCATGCAAAACTCTTTTGAAACAGCAGCAACACTCGCAAAACAATTGGCAGCTGACAGTCTGCGCACCGTGATCGTTTTGTCCGACGGCCTGAATGTCAACGGTTCTGAATTGTTGCTCGGCTTCCAAAGCGTGCTGGGTGAAACCCCGATCGTCGGCGGACTGGCAGGCGATGGCGGCGCTTTCGTCAAGACCCTGCAACTGTTCAATGACACCATTTCCGATGGCTTGGTCATCGCCGTTGGCCTCTACGGCAACAATCTGGTGACTTCCAGCGGTGCACTCGGCGGCTGGAAACCTTACGGCCCGCCACGCAAAATCACCCGCTCGGTCAAAAACGTCGTCTATGAAATGGATGGCAAACCGGCCTTGCCACTTTATCGCATGTATATCGGCGACGCCTATGCCAAGGGTTTGCCTGGTAGCGGTCTGAAATTCCCGCTTGCCATCATCGAAGAAGGCAAACGCGATGTTGAAAAGATCAGAACCCTGCTGGCGATCGACCCTGCCAACAACAGCCTGACTTTCGCCGGCAACGTCGAAGAAGGCGAAACCGTACGTCTGTGCCAGACCAACCATGACCGGCTGGTCGAAGGCGCAGGTGGTGCTGCCCACCTGGTAACAGGCGGCCTGAAACCAGGAGTTACCAATCAGCCCGGCTTGGCTCTCTGCGTCAGTTGTGTCGGTCGCAAAGGCGTGATGGCGGAGTTGGTCGCAGATGAAATCAAGACAGTGCAACAGATTCTGGGACCGCAAACCGCGCTCACCGGCTTCTATTCCTACGGCGAGTTGGCTCCGCGCCCCAACACCACAGACAGCGTGCTGCATAACCAGACCATGACCATCGGTTACCTGACCGAGAATCTGCTGGGATGATAGACTAGTCCACTGACATACAGCACCAAAGAAAACGCTCTCTGATTGAGGGCGTTTTCCATTTGTACTTTCAATAACCATGCTTAAAAAAAGGAGATCGACATGGCAACCGTCACACTCAAGGGCAACCCAGTCACCATCGGCGGCAATCTGCCGCAGCCTGGTCAAAGCGCACCCGATTTCCAGTTGGCCGACGCCAAACGCAATCTGTTATCGCTCGCCGACTTCGCAGGCAAACGCAAAGTGCTCAATATTTTCCCGAGCATCGATACACCAACCTGTGCCACTTCCGTCCGCACTTTCAACCAGAAGGCCAGCGCACTGAACAATACCGCCATACTCTGCATCTCGGCCGACCTGCCGTTTGCTCAAAGCCGGTTCTGTGGTGCCGAGGGTATCGAAAACGTAAGTACCCTTTCCACTTTCCGCGATACAGCCAAATTTGCCAGGGATTACGGCGTGCAGATTGTGGACAGCAGCCTAGCCGGCCTCACCGCCCGCGCTGTAGTCGTGCTTGATGAGAACAACAAGGTGTTGCACAGCGAACTGGTCGGCGAAATTGCCGACGAGCCAGACTATGATGCTGCGCTGGCTGCACTGAAGTAGTCCAGAAATTATGAGAACAAAGGGCGCCTTGGCGCCCTTTTTATTTCCCTACTCAGGAATTAATCCGTGAAAGATTTTGATAGCTTCGCTGTTCCATGTACGGCCATGAGGAAACGACCTTTCTTGACCTGAATCAAGCCAATTTCTTCGCTACTGATTAAACTTACAGTAGTTATAAAATCATGATATTCAAGGAGCAGTTGTGAACAAGAGTCTAATTTCAATCGCATTAGCCGGTATATTGACCATAAGCATCAACCCCGCAAATGCGGCGCATCACGACCCGCTTTCGGCTTGCGTCAAAGCAGCTCTGGCCAAACATCCGGGCAGGATGGATTCATTGAGCTACGAATTTGAGGATGGAAAATCCCAATTTGAAATCGATATCAAAGGCAATGATGGCAGAAACTGGGAAGTTGAATGCGACGCCTCTTCAGGCAAGATAAACCGTATCGAACGTGAGATCAGTGCCGGTGCGCCTGAATTCAAATCCAAAGTAAAGGTACGTCTGGATGCCGCTCTCAAGATTGCACTCGATAAATATCCAGGCGATGTGATCAATATCGAATATGACCTGGAAGACGACGGTGAAATTTCCTACGAATTCATTATCAAGACCCAGGATGGCAAGACCATAGAAATCGAAGTCGACGCGGAATCCGGAAAACTCGCGGGCTATGAAGAAGTGATCTACCGCATCGGCAATTAATTCGCTGCCACACAATAATGCAGATGCAATAAAGGGCACTGCAGCGCCCTTTATTGTTTCCACCGTTCTTTGACTTGCTTAATTCACACGCTTAATAGGCCGTGTATTTTTTGTTGCTGCCTTTTACCTTTTCAACCGGATACTTTTGCGCATTCAAGTCAATCTTGCGGTTGGCTGCATCGATCAGATCAATACCGGTCACCTCGGCGATACGCAACAAATAGACGAAGGTATCCGCCAGTTCCTGCCCCACCTGCTCGCGCTTTTCATCATCCAGCTGATGGCTTTCTTCCAGCGTATCCCACTGAAAATGTTCGACCAGCTCCGCCGCCTCGACAATCATGGCCATGGCGAGGTTTTTGGGCGAATGAAACTGGTCCCAGTCACGCTCCTTGACGAATTGATTGATTCTTGCACGCAATTCGGCCAGCGAATCACTCATGGTTTCTCTCTCCGGTTCGACCCCGCCACCATCTTGATTTCAAACAAGCGGCATTCCAGCGGGCCATTGAACAATGGCGTACGCTTGGATGGCGACAGCCGCATCAGTTTTGGCAGGCGCATGTCATTGGTCAGGAAATAGGTGTTCCAGCCGGAGAATCGACGCTTCAAGGCTTCTGCCATTTTCGGGTAAAGCGCCGCCAAGGCCTCGTCCTCGCCGATGCGGATACCATAAGGCGGATTGGCGATGAGAACACCGCTTTCGGCCGGTGCCGGCACTTCAGTCATATCGACATGACTGAGTTGCACGGCATCCAGCAGACCAGCCTGTTTGAGGTTCTCGCGACTGACTCGCACGGCACGCAAATCGGCATCACTGCCGTATATCTTCTGGAAGCTGACCGGCTTTGCTCTGCCCAGCACTTTCTGGCGCAGCTTGTCCCAGCCTGCCGCATCAAAGTTTTTCAGCTTTTCAAAGCCGAAATGGCGGCCACTTCCCGGCGCAATATCCAGCGCCATCATGGCTGCTTCCAGCAGGAAGGTGCCACTGCCACACATGGGATCAAGCAGCGGGGTTCCTGACTGCCAGCCGGACAGACGGATGATGCCGGCCGCCAGATTCTCGCGCAATGGTGCTTCCACGCTGGCCCGACGCAAACCACGCTGATAGAGCGGATTACCGGAAGTATCGATATAAAGCTGATAATCTTCGGCAGCCAGATAGGCATGCACACGCACATCAGGCTCTTTGGTATCAATATAGGGCCGGCTGTCGACGGCCTGACGGAAGCGATCGCAAATCGCATCCTTGATTCTCAGTGTGGCGAATTCCAGGCTTTTCAACGGGCATTTGACGCCCGTCACCTTCACCATGAAATCGCGTTTCACATCGAACCACTGCGGCCAGTTGAGTTTGAATACCGCCTGATACAGGTCTTCTTCATTGGCATAACGGCCGCGACCTACCTGCAAGAGTATGCGTGTAGCAATGCGGCTTTCCAGATTGGCCTGATAGCAAACCAGCATATCGCCGCCGAAAGCGACACCGCCATCGGTCGGCTGGATGTTTTTGGCGCCGAATTCGGCCAACTCGCTAACGAGTAAAGCCTCAAGCCCGCGTGGGCAGGTTGCAAAAAATTGGTTCAAATGGTTTCTCTTTCATTAACGCCCAGAAACAGGCGATGGTTGCTGCAGGGGTTGCGGTCGCGCAAGGATTCGACAAAATCCAGGAATTCTATCTGGTGTTCGGCCTCCAGCGCCTTTGCCCTTTCGCGCAGGCTGGACCAGCGCAAATCGTCAGGCTCGCACTTGAATCCGAACACGAGGATATTACCGGGACGGCCGGTCGCCAGCACCAGCACCCGTCCGTCGAAACTCTGTTCAATCCGCGAGAGATATAGATCAAAGCGTTTGTCACTGCCCCACAGATTCGCAATCAGGATACCTTCATCCGTCAGTGCCTGGACACAGCTATCGAAAAACATCTGCGTGCTGAGTTCATCCGGCAATCCATCGCTGCTGTAGGCATCAAGAAAGAGCACATCGGTCGTCTCCGGGTGATTCCTGATGTATTCGGCGCCATCGCCTTCGATGACCTGCAGATGCTCGTCATCGTCTGGCAAGGCAAAATGGCTACGCGCAATTCGAATCACCTGCGGGTTGATCTCCACCACGCGCTGATGGATATGCGGCAGATGATAATGCATGAATCTGGCAACCGAAGCCCCACCCAGACCGACGCCGAGCATGGTTGCGGCTTTCGGTGCAAACAGCAGGAACATCATGACGCCGCGCGTATAACGCAACTCCAAAGACGTCGGATCGCTGAGGCGCATGGCGCTCTGTATCGTATCGTTGCCCAAGTGCAGATAGCGCACGCCGTCGCTCTCGCTGACATCGACGCTGCCTTCATCGGCAAATTTCCGGTGTATGCTGCGCGCAATTCTGTGACCTATGCGGAACATGGCTAGACTTCCTCCTCAAGTACTTCCGTAATCTGCGGGGTAGCCTCTGCTTCCAGTTGCAGAAAACGGGTATCGAGTTCCATCAACAAGGTATCCACACGCTTGATCTGTAGCCGGACGCGACTGCCCGCCGGCAATTCCGGCAGACTGTAAACCTTGGTGATGTAAGGCACGATATCCAGGCGCACCAAGTTCTCGCGCCAAACGGTCGCGCTGACTTCCTCCAGTTTTTCCTGAATCAGGTATTGCAGACACCAGTATCGTTCCATGCGGGTCTGGAATTCATTGTAGGCATTGTAGGTAAGGTCAAACTGACGCATGACATCGGTCAGCAGGCTGGCCGGCTGCGCCTTTTCAGGTTGCTGCAGAACAGCAATCAACTGGCGCTGATTGATCAGATCGACTGCACGGCGCAATGGCGAGGTACACCAGGTGTACTGTTTGACGCCGAGGCCCTGATGCGGCTCCGGCTTGACCGTCATATATACCTTGCCACCGTTCTGCGCCCGATAGATGCCGGACACCTGATGCTCCGCCAGCATGCCGCCCCAATGCGAATTGGCCTCGATCATCAGCTCCGCCACCAGCTTGTCCAGCGGCGAACCACGCTGACGATTGACGATGCGGACAATGCCGTCCTCCACATAGAAGTTGTAGTCGATCTGCGGTGCGCGGTTGGGGTCATATTTGCCGCGCGCCTTTTCCAGCGATTCCGCCAGACGGAACAGCGTCATCAGCCTTGACCAGTAAGGATGGCCGCTATCGCTTTCCAGCGTGCTCTCGTTGAAATAAGGATCCAGCGTGTCATGTCGCAGGTTCTCCGCGATATGAACCAGCTCCAACCGGGTCGTGCGCTGAGAAATGGTCAGGTCTGGCGCCACTTCCAGATAAAGCGACAGGGCTGGCCGCCATTCACCGGCATTCAAGCTGAAAGGCACGATGGCCTGCTCGGGTAGCATGGTGATCTTGTGGCCCGGCATGTAGACAGTGGACAATCGATGCAGTGCCACCTGATCCAGCACGCTATCCGGCATAATGCCGGTTGCAGGCGCTGCGATATGGATGCCGACCAGAGTATTGCCGTTATCCAGCGTCTGCAGCGAAAACGCATCGTCAATCTCGGTGGTCGTGCTGTCGTCAATACTAAAGGCTGCAACATCGGCTTTCGGCAGATCAATTGATTCCGCCGGCACTTCGAATTCAGGGAAATCCGAGCCTTTGGGGAAATATTCGCGCAGGAATGCACCCAGATGGTAATCATGGATGGACGGGATCGCCCCGCAATCGGCCAGCAGCCTGATGTGATTCAGGTTAAGCTCACTCGCCGCCTGTTCCAGCGTCTTCCACTCGGGTGAATTCTTGTCCGGGGCATAGAGCAATGCCTCGACCTTGTCGCCGAATTCCTCGGGCAACTCATGGTTCTTCAATTGCTCGCCCCAGGCCGCCATGCGTTCAGCCAACAGGCGCTTGCGCTCCAGCGCGGCCAGCGCGGCCTTGAGTGTTTCTGCTGGGGCTGCCTTGTAACGACCCTTGCCCTTGCGGTAGAAATAAACGGGGGCGCCATGCAGACTGAGGGCGACCGCAGCGGCCTCTATTGAGGTCGGTTTGCGGCCATAGTAATCAGTTGCCAGGTCTTCAAAACCGAATTCCGGTTCGGCACAGCATTCCCAGAGGAAATTGATATCCAGCGTGTCGGATTCCGCCTGCGCGGCCTCCATGAAACCGGTCATGGCGGATTCGAAACGCAGCAACACATTGGCAGTCTTGATTTTTGAGCGCTTGCCGCTCTGGGATTCGACTTGCAGCGAACCCGGGTTCTCGGACATCACCGAAGCTACCTTGAAATGTCCGTCTTCTTCGTAAAATACATTCATTAAATTGTTTTAGCAGTTGACTTAACCTGCACCTAACCTTTATTTTCCAAACCATGATGACTGCAAATCAAATTATACAGGAGGCCGGCCTGAGACCGACGGCAAACCGTCTTGCCGTGCTGGATGCCCTGTTGCAATCAGACAACCCGCTGACGCACCAGGAGTTGCTGGGCCTGCTATCCGCCTCCCACGATTTCGACCGCGTCACGCTCTACCGCGTACTGGACTGGCTGCTGGCCAATGGCATCGTGCACAAGGTCGCCGGCGACAATCGCGCATGGCGTTTTCAGCTCAACGCGACAAATGCCAGCCACCGGCATGCGCATTTCGAGTGCACGCATTGCGGAAAAATCTACTGCCTGGATGAAGTTTCTCCTCGCATTCCCAAACTGCCGAAAGATTTTCAGGCAGACTCTATCGAGCTCAATATCAAGGGCCGCTGTGCGGCCTGCCTCGTCAGCGCTGCTCAAGACAACTGAGTCAAAGGCAGGCAAGTCAAGGACTTGGCAACCAAGCCAGACAAACTCAACACTCCCGCATAAGCATTTGCACCATACCATGCAACACTGTTGCAAATAATCACTGGCGAGCATATGATGCAACGCTGTTGCAAAACATGCCCGACCCATGTTACTCACAACGCCCCAACCCATCGACCACAGGCATGCAGACCGCATGGAATGCAACACACAAAAGTTTGGCGCGACCAGGCTTTCAGGCAATCCACACAAGCGCCAATTTAGCGGTCAACCAATAAGGAATACAGATGAAAAAACTCCCAGTCACCGTACTTTCAGGATTTCTGGGCGCAGGCAAGACCACCCTGCTTAACCATATTCTGAACAATCGCGAAGGCAAGCGCGTGGCCGTCATCGTCAATGACATGTCGGAGATTAACGTAGACGCGCAGTTAATCCGCGAAGGTGGCGCTGCGCTGTCACGCGCAGAGGAAAAGCTGGTGGAAATGAGCAATGGCTGCATCTGCTGCACCCTGCGCGAAGACCTGTTGGTAGAAATCACACGCTTGGCGAAAGAGGATAGATTTGACTACCTCCTCATCGAGTCTACCGGCATTTCAGAACCTTTACCTGTTGCAGAGACGTTTACCTTTCGGGACGAGGAAGGCCTCAGTCTTTCCGATGTCGCGCAGCTGGACACCATGGTCACCGTGGTCGATGGCTACAATTTTCTGCGCGATTACAGTTCGCGCGACTTCATTGCGGATCGCGGAGAAAGTATGGGCGAGGAAGACGAGCGTACGGTAGTGGATCTGCTGGTCGAGCAAATCGAATTCTGCGATGTCCTGATCCTGAATAAAACCGACCTGATGTCTGCCCACGAAATAACCCAACTTGAAAATATCCTTAAAACGCTCAATCCAAGGGCGAATATCATTCAAGGCAGCTTTGGCCGGGTACCGCTGGATGCCGTCATGAATACGGGAAAATTCGACTTCGAAGCCGCACAGGAAGCACCGGGGTGGCTACAGGAGTTACGCGGCGAACATGTACCGGAAACTGAAGAATATGGCATCTCCAGCTTTGTCTACCGGGCCAGAAAACCTTTTCACCCGCAACGCCTGTGGGACTGGTTTGGCCAGGAATGGCCCGGCGTCATCCGCTCGAAAGGGAATTTCTGGATCGCCAGCCGTCCCGATTTCTGTGCCAACTGGTCTCAAGCTGGCGCAGTTTCGCGAAACGAGCTTGCCGGCATGTGGTGGGCAGCCACCCCGGACGTTTATTGGCCGGAAGAAGATGAGCATTTGCACATGATACGCAAGCGCTGGCAGGATCCTTATGGCGACCGCCAACAAGAAATTGTACTGATCGGCATCGGCATGGATAGTGCAGCACTGGTTGCCGCATTTGATGCCTGCCTGCTGACGGACGACGAAGAGGCGCTGGGCATGGATAAATGGAGCTCGTTACCGGACCCATTCCCGCTCTGGCAGACAGCTGTACAAGCACATGAAGAAACTGCCGCCTGACAATATTGCTGCCCGCAACAGCTTGAATAGTAGAATAGCGCATGGATAAAAGAATACCTGTCACCCTGCTCACCGGCTTCCTCGGTAGCGGCAAAACCACCCTGCTGAGCAAACTGCTCAGCCATCCGGATATGAAAGACACGGCCGTCGTCATCAACGAACTGGGCGAGGCCGGCCTCGATCACATCCTGGCCCGCACGGTTGAAAGCCAGCATATCGCCGACAACACTGTGCTACTGGAATCCGGCTGCCTGTGCTGCACGCTGACCAACGAGATGGCGGATACGCTGCGCGACCTCTTCTTCAAGCGCGCGTTGAACGCCATCCCGCAATTCGAGCGTCTGGTGATCGAAACCACCGGCATGGCAGACCCCGGCCCCATCATGGGCAGCCTGATGAATGAACCCGTGATTAACTCGACCTACAGGCTGGACGCCGTTGTCGTGACCATCGACAGCGTTTATGGCCTGCAGCAGATCGAAGAACATATCGAAGCACGCAAACAAGCCGCCGTTGCCGACGTATTGCTGCTGACCAAAACCGATCTGGCCTCAAAAGCTGAGTTGGATGCGTTGACGGAAAAACTGGAAACACTAAACCCGGGTGCCAGCGTATATCGCATCAGCCATGGCGCCATTGACCCACAGGCTATCATCAATGTCGGCCTGTTCGATCCGCTAACAAAAAAAGCGCAGCCAAAACGCTGGCTGCGCGAGGTGAGGAGGCCTGCAATCGGGGTGAGCAATGGCCTGCTCAAGCACACTCATGACAACGAAATATCCAGCTTCACCGTCACGCTACCCAAACCCTTGACATGGGAACAGCTTGAACCAGTGCTATCCTGGATTTGCAGCACTTTCACCGAAAGCCTGCTGCGCATGAAAGGCATCATCCACGCGGAAAACCTGCCGGCCCCTCTGGCAATCCACGCGGTACAACAGACACTCTATCCGCCTACTCTACTTACCGGATGGGACGAGGATGAACCGATCTCCCGCATCGTGCTGATCGGCAAGGATCTTGACGAAGCGCTTATTCGCAAGGCGCTGATGCAGATTTAGCAGAGGGGTCGACCACGGTTGCTACTGAACTTCGATGGAACGACGCCTGGAACCTTCAGCCTTGGGCAACTTGATCTCGAGGACACCATCCTTCAACGATGCGACCGACTTGGATACATCGACGCTACCGGGCAATGTCACTGTGCGGGCAAAGGAAGAGCTTGAAATCTCGCGCCGGTGATAATTTCCCTTATCTTCCTTCTTCTCTTTTTGTGTCTCGCCCTTGATGGTCAACAGATTATCGGTCAGTGAAATACTGACATCCTTCTTGTCGATACCGGGTATTTCCGCCCTGACCACAATCTCGTTGTCCTGATCGACCACATCCAGATTCGGCATGCGCTGACGTTCGAGATCTACCAGGGTTTCAAACGCAGGAAAATCACTACGCCCCCAGAAAGAAGGCCAGTTGCGATTGAAAAACCGCTCAAAGGCACGTTCCATCTCACTGAGCGGGTGGAATACGGAAGCCGGACTCTTGTTTTCACTGGTGCTCACCGGCACCTTTACCGGTTTTTCCTTGGCCATGATTTACTCCTGTCCGTGACAATCTGGATGATTTACCTGAAAAAGCTCTGCATGAATCAGTTCACTTCACACTGAACACCCTCTGCACCGGGTTATGGAGACTGATGATCAGCCGAAAGGCATGCGGTGCCGGCTGCTCGATATCGCTGAAGAACAGCTCACCCTCAAACCGGGTGCCACGCAGACTGAATACTTCAAAGCGATGTCCGAGATGCGCGACATAACGCAGATGGGAATTGAGATGACAGCCATCGATCAGCTTCATCTCTTTCAATTGCGGCAATAGTGCTGTGACATGCAAGGGTGGGGTTGCCGTGACCCGGCAGCCCAGCATCTTCACCGCCGTTAAATTGCAGTCATTGATATTACCTTGGGTGTCCAGCCAGAGTATTGCCCGCTTATCATCCAGATTCCTGACGGATGGCTCCAGAGTATGCCTGAAATCCGCATTGACTGAAGGGCCGTGATTGATTGTGCTGTATGCCTTCATAATCAATGCCTGCTGCTTTCTTGCTGCTCTGCATTCAGCCAGTCTTCCAGCTCATGGCCGGGCTCGAATCCACGTTGTTCAGCCATGTAATATGCCCTGACTGCAATCGCAACAGTATGAGCATCATCGGCTTGCATTGCTGACGGCGCAGAACCGGAACGGTACCTTGATCCGCTTGCCGATTTTTTACCTTTGGCATAGGAATGGTCAGCTACAGACATTGGAGCCTCCTTCTTGAAATTAGCCTGGAAATACCTTGCAATATTCCGAACCGGATTAATCAAATTTTTGCCGCATAGACCAATGCAAAGTTGGTAAATTACAGAAAGAAGCGCATCATAAAAATTCGTGCAAGCACGTACGGGCAAACCCTTATTGGTATGTTTTTTCCGAATATATTGATATTGCTTGCGTAAACTGTACGAAGATAATTTTCGGGCGGAAAATCAGGGAACAAGATTGACTAATCCACTTGAGGGTCTGGATTCAAGGACATTGTTCGACGCAGCAGCAGATGCCATGCTGCTGACTGATGCCGAGGGCAACATCCTCCTGACCAACCGTGCCCTGCGGCAAATGCTCGGATACAACGATGATGACGGCATCATCGGCAATGCTATCGAATTCCTCATCCCGGAACGCCACCGAGCGCGCCATCGGCAACATCGAAAACACTATTCCGCGAAACCCACACAACGCGCCATTGGCAATGGCAATAATCTGGTCGTGCTGACCAGCGACGGCCGGGAACTGCCGGTCGATATCGGACTAAGCCCGATCAACGACCACGGGAAACACCTGGTGCTGGCTACATTTCATTTCCCGGATCACAGCCAGCAGGACAAAAAAGCCTTGTGGGAGAGCGAAGAGCGTTTACTCCTGGCCAAAAGCGCAGCAGGTTTGGGTGTCTTTGATTTCGACCTGCTCAATCAGACAGCCGTTTGTGACGAACGCATACGTGAGCTATGGGGCTTCGCGGAAGATGAACCGATCTCATACGGCAAACTGACAGACGGGCTGCATCCGCAAGACCTGCCGATCAGAAACACAGCCCTGCAACGCGCCCTCGATCCTGATGGCAATGGCGAATACCAGGTGGAATATCGCGTCATCAACAAAAAGGACCGTTCCGAACATTGGGTCGCCACCACCGGCAAGGTCTTCTTTTCCAACGGAAACGCGATAAGAATGGTCGGCGTCGTGCGCGATATCAGCAACCAGAAAAAGCTGGAACGCGATTTACGCAAACAACAGGCGGAAATGGAATTGCTGGCCAAACGGCAGATGGCTGCACAAACTGCCGCGGCGATTGCGCATGATATTAACCAGCCGCTGGCAGCCATCTCGGCATACAGCGAAGTGGCGTTACATTCGGTGTCATCTGGCCAGCCCGACACCACTCAACTGGCGTACGCCCTGCAAGGCTGCTTCACACAGGCGCAACGCGCCGGCAACAGCCTGCATGAATTACTGGCTTTTCTGCAGCATAGCGATACGAAAGTCGAAGCCATAGACCTGAACGCCTTGCTGCAGGAGCTTATCGGCAGCATCAGGAACGATCATTTGTACGATTTCGACCTGATCCTCGAATTGCCCGGTGACCTGCCGGCCTTCAGCGGCAATCACACACAAATCAGGAAAGTGCTGCTCAACCTTCTGTACAACGCCGCAGAAGCCATGCGCGATGCAGATATCTCCCCCGCCATTATCACCATTCGGGCAGAATTGACGACTGACGGCAAAAGCATACATGTCTCAGTTCGCGACAATGGCCCCGGCATCAGTTCCGCCATTGCCCAGCGGCTGTTCGAGCCATTTTTCACCACCAAGCCGAATGGCATCGGCATGGGCCTAAAAATCAGTATCGCAATGATCGAGAACTTGGGCGGAAAACTCTGGATGGACAATGCCGAACAAAACTTCACCACTTTTCATTTCACCCTGCCACGCGCCAAATGAACCATAAGGACATCACAATCTTCATCATAGACGACGATCCCGCTGTCAGGGATTCGCTGAGTCTGATGCTGCAACAGGACGATTACCGGATATGCAGCTTCGAATCAGGCGACGCTTTTATTGCCGCCTGCAATCCGGATTCCCAGGGTTGCGCCATTGTGGACATCCGCATGCCGGGAATGGATGGCATACAACTGCAGGAAGAAATGATTAGGCGCCGGATGCAGATACCTGTCATTTTCCTGACGGCACATGGCGATATCCCGAAAAGCGTCAAAGCCATGAAGGCCGGTGCCGTCGATTTCCTCACCAAGCCGGTCACCCGCAAGGATCTGCTTGCCGCCTTGCAGACGGCAGGCAAGAAATTAGAGCAAATCAGAACAAGTACGGCCAATCACCTGCAAGCAAAATCACTGCTGGACGCACTGACCGAGCGAGAGAGGCAGGTAACCGCGCTCGCCATTCTCGGTCACAGCAACAAGGAAATCGCCCGCAAGCTGGGCATCAGCCATCGCACGATAGAGATCCACAAGTCCAACATCATGAAGAAGACGGGTGCACTCAACCTGCTCGAACTGGCGAAACTGGCTCATGATGGCGGCCTGTCAAACTGATCCGGACATCTCCTTGTCGCAAACCCCTGAAGATCACCTCTAGGTGCTCACACGGATTATCCATCCACAGCATTATTGGTACCTTGAACCGGTAACAAGCCTTTCGGTAACTAACCGCAAGTGTGGCAAAAGGTCTTCTCATGCAGACTTCAGAAACAGAGATGGATATATTTCAGGCAATTCTGGCCAGAAGATCGGTACGCAGTTATACCCGTCAAAGAGTCACGCACAAAGCCATCATGGCCTTGCTCACCGGTGCCGCAAGAGCGCCCGCAGTGCTGCACGAAGAGCCCTGCGCCTTTGTCATCATCCAGGACCGGGAACTGTTACAGAACTTGTCCGACCACATCAGACCCCTGCTGAGTAGCCTGCCGGAAACCTACGATGAAGTGAACATCGAAGCCTGGCATCATCCGGACTTCAATCTGTTTTTCGACGCCGGCACATTGATCATTATCTGCACAAGATCGACAGCTTCCTTTGCCGAGGCAAACTGCTGGCTGGCAGCAGAAAACCTGATACTGGCCGCATGCGGGATGAATCTGGGAACCTGCATCATAGGCGCCGCATTGCCAGCCATGAAAACGTTGGAATTGAAACCAAGATTCGGCATACCGGATCAGTTCGAGGCCGTAGTGCCCATCGTTCTTGGCTGGCCCAGAGGTGAAACCCGCCGCGTACCGAGAAAAGCGCCGGTAATAGTCAACATGATTCCATCATTGCTTGATTGAGAACCGGTTGCGCTGTTTAAAGACCTCGAATACGACCCGCTTTCACCCTTGGGTCAGACGGCATTCAGTCCTGACACAATTTTCACGAGAAGGATCATCATCATGCCCATGAGCGAACTTTGTAACGCCGAAGTCATCACGGTAGAGCGCAACACCACGGTCACCGAAGCCTGCAAGCGCATGCGACAGAATCATGTGGGAGCTGTGGTAGTCATGGACTCAAAAAATGGAAAAACAACGCCAGTCGGCATCGTCACCGACCGCGATGTTGTGGTGGAACTGGTAGCGACAGAACTGGACCCTGACGTCATCACGGTCGGTGACATTATGGTTCCCAGTCTGACCGTCATCAACAAGAGCGCCGGCCTGTTTGAAGCCATCCGGCTGATGGCAGACAAAGGCGTGCGCCGTCTGCCTGTCGTCGATGACGATGGCACGCTCTGCGGCATCATGACATTGGACGATATCCTTTTGCTGCTGGCAGAAGAACTTGGCGCATTAAACAAGCTGGTCGAGCGCGAGCAGAAAAGCGAGGCAAAGAGACGTCGATGAGCTGGCTGTATTCCTAAGCAACGGTGCAATTTGGGGTCAGACTGAGCTAACCCGGGTTGAACGGACACTTCAATAGGAGACAATAATGAAGGAGGTGTTCGATGGAAAGCAAGGGAAAAGGCAAGGTAAATCCGGA
>PHCX01000010.1 GCA_002842435.1 Betaproteobacteria bacterium HGW-Betaproteobacteria-1
CTGATTGCCCCGATCGCGATGGAAGACGGCTTGCGCTTCGCCATCCGTGAAGGCGGTCGTACCGTCGGTGCCGGTGTCGTTGCAAAGATTATTGAGTAAGTGAAGGATTAGGCCAGTAGCTCAATTGGTAGAGTATCGGTCTCCAAAACCGAGGGTTGGGGGTTCGAGACCCTCCTGGCCTGCCAAGAATTTAATTAAGCGTAAATATGATAAATAAAATAAAGCTGGTTTTCGCACTGTTGCTGGTAGCCGCAGGCGTTGCCGGCTTCTATTTCCTGGCGGAACACGCAATGGTATTGCGTGTTCTTGCCGTATTGGCGGGCGTGGCTGCTGCAGTGGTCGTGTTGTGGACGACGCCGCAGGGTCAGTCTGCGCTCAACTTTACTCGTGAGGCTGCTGCTGAAACGCGTAAGGTTGTCTGGCCGACACGCAAGGAAACCATACAGACCACATTTGCCGTATTTGCGCTGGTTGTAGTTGTAGCCATCTTCCTCTGGATTGTCGATGTCGGCTTTCTTTGGATGGTGGAAAAGCTTTTAGGTCGGAGCGCTTAATGAGTATGCGATGGTATGCGGTTCAGGCCTTCTCTGGCTATGAGAAATCTGTCTTGCGTAGTTTGGAGGAGCGAATTGCTCGCGCCAACATGCAGGATCAGTTCGGCCAGATATTGGTGCCGGTTGAAGAGGTTGTCGAGATGAAGGGTGGTCAGAAGGCCATCAGCGAGCGCAAGCTTTATCCTGGTTATGTCATGGTGCAGATGGAAATGACTGATGACACCTGGCACCTGGTCAAGAGTACGCCTCGCGTAACCGGCTTCATTGGCGGTACTGCACAAAAGCCAACACCGATCAAGGATAAAGAAGTGGATATCATCCTGCAGCGCATGGATGACAGCAAGCATAATCCGACGCAGAAGCTTACCTTTGAGAAGGGCGAGTCTGTGCGTGTAATTGATGGTCCGTTCAAGGACTTCTCCGGCAACGTTGAGGATGTCAATTACGAAAAGAGCAAGCTGCGTGTGACCGTGACCATTTTTGGTCGTGCCACACCGGTGGAACTGGATTTCAGTCAGGTCGAAAAAGAGATCTGATGAATAGGCTGGCTTGCAGTTGAAGCCAGTCCCAAGCGCGGCGCCCGCGAAATCCGCAGTGGCGCTGTATTTAACTGGAATGGGGAGCTTATTGAGTTAAGCGTTCGAACCCACTTGGAGTGAAACATGGCAAAGAAAGTTATCGGCTATATCAAGCTGCAGATTCCTGCAGGTAAAGCCAATCCTAGCCCACCGGTCGGTCCTGCACTTGGCCAGCGTGGTTTGAATATCATGGAATTCTGTAAGGCCTTCAATGCTGCAACACAAAGCGTTGAGCCTGGTCTGCCGATTCCTGTCGTGATTACGGCATTTGCCGACAAGAGCTTCACTTTCGTGATGAAGACTCCTCCGGCAACCATTCTGATCAAGAAGGCTGCCAAGATCGACAAGGGTTCCCCTCGTCCACATACCGACAAGGTGGGCAAGATTACACGTGCGCAAGCCGAAGAAATCGCAACAACCAAGATGCCTGACCTGACAGCTGCTGATATGGATGCAGCAGTTCGCACCATTGCTGGTAGCGCACGCAGCATGGGTATTGAAGTGGAGGGTGTATAACATGGCTAAAGTTTCCAAACGTCTTGCTGCCCTGCAAGGCAAGATTGATCGTAACAAGCTCTACCCGGTGGCTGATGCTTTAACCCTGGTTAAAGAAACTGCCACTGCAAAGTTTGACGAATCCGTTGATGCGGTCGTTAACCTCGGTATTGATGCGCGTAAATCCGATCAACTGGTGCGTGGTGCTCTGGTGTTGCCGCACGGTACAGGTAAGACCAAGCGTGTGGCAGTGTTTGCGCAAGGTGCACAGGCTGAGGCAGCTAAGGCTGCGGGCGCCGATATCGTCGGTTTTGAAGATCTGGCTGAACAAGTCAAGGGTGGCATGCTGGATTTTGATATCGCCATTGCGACTCCTGATGCGATGCGCATCGTCGGTACGCTGGGTCAGGTTCTGGGCCCGCGCGGTCTGATGCCTAACCCCAAGGTTGGTACTGTGACCCCTAACGTCGCTGAGGCTGTAAAGAACGCCAAGGCTGGTCAGGTTCAGTATCGTACCGACAAGGGTGGTATCGTGCATTGCACCATCGGTCGTGCTTCTTTCAGTGTCGATGCGCTGAAGGATAATCTGGCTGCGTTGCTGGATGCCTTGTCCAAGGCCAAGCCTGCTTCCAGCAAGGGTGTGTATCTGAAGAAAGTTTCGGTCTCCAGCACCATGGGTGCCGGTGTCCGTGTAGATCAGGCGAATATTGCCGGCTAGTTGTTGCGGGTCCGCCTGAGGCGGACCTGTCGAAGTGCTTTGGGCTCCGCCCTGCAGGTCAGATTGATCATGCTGGGTGGAATCATCAAAGACCGTAGGAGTCCGCAAGGATTTAATTGAAGCAAGAGTGGGATGGGTGAAGGTAAGTTCTGATTCTCCGACCTCTGTTCCGCTTGATGTTGAAACCTACGCAGATGGCGTTCCCGAAAACAGGATTTAGTATTCCTGATAAAAGGTCGCCGTGGGATGGCTTTTACCGGATGTTCGGTTGAAGCTTAATTAACGGAAGGAGAAGACCTTGAGTCTTAATCTTGAAGAGAAAAAGGCAGTTGTTGCTGAAGTCAGTGCGCAAGTCGCTGAGGCACAGGCAATCATTCTGGCTGAGTATCGTGGCTTGGAAGTGGGTGATCTGACTCAACTTCGTGCGCAAGCCAGAAAATCAGGTGTGTACCTGCGTGTGTTGAAAAACACCCTGGTTCGCCGTGCTGTAGACGGTACACCATTTTCTGGTCTGGCTAACGAAATGGTCGGTCCACTCATGTTCGGTATTTCTACCGATCCGGTTGCTGCGGCAAAAGTCCTGAACGATTTCGCCAAGTCTAACGACAAGTTCGTGATCAAGGCAGGTGCAATGCCGAATCAGGTTATGGATGTCAATGCCGTCAAGGCTCTGGCTACCATGCCTAGCCGTGAAGAGTTGCTGTCCAAGTTGCTCGGCACCATGCAAGCTCCGATTGCCAAGTTTGTTCGTACGCTCAATGAGGTACCTACAGGCTTCGTACGCGGTCTGGCTGCAGTGCGCGATCAAAAGGCTGCATAACACCGGCTTAACGTTCAATATAATTTTTATCAGGAGTATTTAACATGGCTGTATCTAAAGCAGAAATTCTTGATGCAATCGCATCGATGTCCGTTCTGGACCTGTCCGAACTGATCAAGGAAATGGAAGAAAAATTCGGTGTATCAGCTGCCGCTGCCGCTGTTGCTGTTGCAGCTCCTGCTGCTGGCGGCGCTGCCCCAGCAGCTGCTGAACAAACCGAATTCAGCGTTGTTCTGACCGGCGCTGGCGACAACAAGGTTAACGTGATCAAGGCAGTTCGCGAACTGACCGCACTGGGCCTGAAGGAAGCCAAGGATCTGGTTGATGGTGCACCTAAGGCAATCAAGGAAGGTGTTTCCAAGGCTGACGCTGATGAAGCACTGAAGAAGCTGATTGAAGCTGGCGCTTCTGCTGAAATCAAGTAAGCATTGCCAGTAGTGTGATTTGGGCTGACGGGAGACCGTCAGCCTTCACCATTTTTACAGAGTGCGTAAAAGTGGCATTTAACTGCTGATTTGTCAGCGGCCATGAACCTGACGAAGGTAAAAAATAACGCATTGTTATGAGTGTTTTATTTTCTGCCCTCTACCCCTTAGGAGATGCTGTGAGCTATTCCTTTACTGAAAAAAAACGTATTCGTAAAAGTTTTGCAAAACGCGAAAGCGTTCAAGAGGTGCCCTACCTCTTGGCAATGCAGCTGGAATCCTATGCTGCTTTTCTGCAAGCTGACGTTTCCCCTGAAAAGCGTGAAAATGCCGGACTTGAAGCGACTTTCAGTTCCATTTTCCCGATAGTCAGTCACTCCGGCAACGCGCGTCTTGACTATGTGAGCTATACGCTTGGCCTGGAGCCGTTTGATGTCAAAGAGTGTCAGCAACGTGGTTTGACCTATGCGGCACCTCTGCGCGTCAAGGTACGTTTGACCATCATGGACAAAGAGGCTTCGAAGCCGACCGTGAAGGAAGTCAAGGAGCAGGAAGTCTACATGGGCGAATTGCCTTTGATGACGGAAAATGGTTCATTTGTGATCAACGGTACCGAGCGTGTCATCGTTTCTCAATTGCATCGTAGCCCAGGCGTATTCTTTGAGCATGACCGCGGTAAAACCCATAGTTCCGGCAAGTTGCTGTTCTCTGCGCGCATCATTCCATACCGTGGTTCATGGCTGGATTACGAGTTTGATCCAAAGGATTACCTGTATTTCCGTGTCGACCGCCGTCGCAAGATGCCGGTCACTATTCTGCTGAAGGCGTTGGGCTACAATCCGGAACAGATTCTGGAAATGTTCTTCGATTTCGATACTTTCCACATCAGCAAAAAAGCTGTTCAGTTCGAGCTGGTACCCGAGCGTCTGCGTGGTGAAGTGGCCAAGTTCGATATCCTGGACAAGGATGGCAACGTCATTGTTGCCAAGGACAAGCGTATTACCGTCAAGCACATTCGTGACATGGAGAAGGCTGGTATCAGCAAGATTACCGTGCCGGACGAGTTCCTGTTGGGTCGTACCATCGCCAACAATATCGTCGACAAGGAAACCGGTGAGGTCGTGGCCAATGCCAACGATGAAATCACCGAGACTACCCTTGAGAAGTTGCGTGATGCCGGTGTAGCCAAGATCAGCACGCTGTATTCGAACGATCTCGATCATGGTGATTACATCTCACAAACCCTGCGTATTGATGAGATCCCGGATGAATACAGCGCACGCGTCGCCATCTACCGCATGATGCGCCCAGGTGAGCCGCCAACCGAGGATGCAGTCGAAGCCCTGTTCCAGGGCCTGTTCTTCAATGAAGAGCGTTACGACTTGTCGACCGTTGGTCGCATGAAGTTCAACCGTCGCGCTTATCCGGAAAAAATGGAAGAGCGTATCTCGCCTTGGATGCGCCGTTTCTACGAGCGTGTTGGTGCCCAAGGCGCAGAAGGCCCCGGCACTCTGTCCAATGATGACATCATTGCCGTCATCGGCGTGCTGCTTGAACTGCGTAATGGCCGTGGTGAAATCGATGACATCGATCACTTGGGTAATCGCCGTATCCGTTCTGTTGGCGAGCTGGCAGAGAACCAGTTCCGTGCCGGCCTGGTACGTGTGGAACGTGCCGTCAAGGAGCGTTTGAGCCAGGCTGAGTCCGATAACCTGATGCCGCATGACCTGATCAATGCCAAGCCTGTTTCCAGCGCGATTCGTGAATTCTTCGGCTCGTCGCAACTGTCCCAGTTTATGGACCAGACCAACCCGCTGTCCGAAATCACGCATAAGCGCCGTGTATCGGCACTTGGCCCAGGCGGTCTGACCCGTGAACGTGCCGGTTTTGAAGTCCGTGACGTGCACCCGACTCATTACGGTCGCGTCTGTCCGATTGAAACACCGGAAGGCCCGAACATCGGTCTGATCAACTCGCTGGCCCTGTATTCACGTACCAACAAGTACGGTTTCCTGGAAACACCTTACCGTCGCGTTGAAGGTGACAAGGTCACCGATAAAATTGATTTCCTCTCCGCGATTGAAGAGAGTCAGTACATGATTGCCCAGGCCAACAGCGATATGGGCAAGAACGGCAAGTTTACCGATGAACTGATCTCTGCTCGTTATCACAACGAATTCACGATGAGCATGCCGGATCGTGTGCAATACATGGATGTGGCGCCAGGCCAGATTGTATCGGTAGCTGCTTCGCTGATTCCATTCCTGGAGCATGATGATGCCAACCGTGCGCTGATGGGCGCCAACATGCAGCGTCAGGCTGTGCCTTGTCTGCGTGCCGAGAAACCGGTGGTTGGTACGGGCATCGAACGTACCGTCGCTGTTGACTCCGGTACTACCGTACAAGCCCGTCGTGGCGGTGTGGTCGACTATGTTGACTCCGGCCGTATCGTCGTTCGTGTGAACGATGATGAAACCGCAGCCGGCGAAGTCGGTGTGGATATTTACAACCTGATCAAGTACACGCGTTCCAACCAGAACACCAACATCAACCAGCGTCCTCTGGTCAAGGTCGGCGATATGCTGGCCCGTGGCGATGTGATTGCTGATGGTGCATCCACCGATATGGGTGAATTGGCGTTGGGTCAGAACATGCTGATCGCCTTCATGCCATGGAACGGTTACAACTTCGAAGACTCGATTCTGATTTCAGAACGTGTCGTTTCCGATGACCGTTACACTTCGATCCATATTGAAGAGCTTTCAGTCGTTGCACGTGACACCAAGCTCGGCGCTGAAGAAATCACCCGTGATATCTCCAATCTGTCCGAGCGTATGCTGGGTCGTCTGGATGATTCCGGCATTATCTACATTGGTGCTGAAGTTGAAGCTGGCGATGTGCTGGTTGGTAAGGTCACCCCCAAGGGTGAAACCCAACTGACTCCGGAAGAAAAACTGTTGCGCGCCATCTTTGGCGAGAAGGCTTCTGACGTCAAGGACACTTCCTTGCGCGTGCCTTCAGGCATGTCCGGTACCGTCATCGACGTGCAAGTCTTCACGCGTGAAGGTATTGAGCGTGATGCACGTGCCCAGCAGATCATTGATGACCAGCTGGATCACTACAAGAAAGACCTGGCCGACCAGATGCGTATCGTCGAAGAAGATACCTTTGGCCGTATCCGTCGCCTGATCGAAGGCAAGACCGCTACCGGTGGTCCGAAGAAGCTGAAGAAGGGCGATAGCGTCAGTGCCGAGTACCTAGACGAGATCGGCCGTTATGATTGGTTCGACATTCGCCTGAGCGATGAAGAAGCGGCCCGTCAGCTGGAACAGCTGAAGGACAGCTTGGAACAGGCGCGCGTTGGCTTCGACAGCAAGTTCGAAGAGAAGAAGCGCAAGCTGACCCAAGGCGATGAGTTGCCACCTGGTGTACAGAAGATGGTCAAGGTTTACGTTGCGGTCAAACGCCGTATCCAGCCTGGTGACAAGATGGCCGGCCGTCACGGTAACAAGGGCGTGGTCTCCAAGATTGTGCCGGTAGAAGATATGCCGCACATGGCTGATGGTACGCCTATGGATATCGTGCTGAATCCGCTCGGTGTTCCATCCCGTATGAACATCGGTCAGATTCTGGAAGTGCACTTGGGTTGGGCTGCCAAGGGCTTGGGCCTGCGTATTGGCGAGATGCTGCGTGCAGAAGCCAAGGTTGCTGAAGTGCGCAAGTTCCTCGAGCAGATCTACAACGAAAGCAACGGCAAGAAGGAAGATATCAAGTCGCTGAAGGACAATGAGGTCATTGAGCTGGCAAGCAATCTTGAGCGTGGTGTACCTTTTGCAACGCCTGTGTTTGATGGCGCGACAGAGGCGGACATCAAGGCGATGCTGGATCTGGCATTCCCGGATGATGACCCACGTACACAGCAACTGCAGTTTGCCGCTGGCAAGACACAGGTGAAACTGATCGATGGCCGTACCGGTGATCCATTTGAGCGTCCTGTAACAGTAGGCTACATGCACTTCCTGAAGCTGCATCACTTGGTTGATGACAAGATGCATGCCCGTTCAACTGGTCCATATTCTCTGGTTACTCAGCAGCCATTGGGTGGTAAGGCTCAGTTCGGTGGTCAGCGTTTCGGTGAGATGGAAGTCTGGGCGCTGGAAGCCTACGGCGCTTCCTACACCTTGCAGGAAATGCTGACGGTCAAGTCGGATGACGTGTCTGGCCGTACCAAAGTTTACGAGAATATCGTCAAGGGTGAGCACAAGATCGATGCCGGCATGCCGGAATCCTTCAACGTGCTGGTGAAGGAAATTCGCTCACTCGCCATCGATATTGACCTGGACCGTAATTAAGGAGAACTCGCGTGAAAGCTCTATTAGACTTATTCAAGAAGGTTACGCAGGAAGAAGAATTCGACGCGATCAAGATTGCGCTGGCATCTCCTGAGAAAATCCGTTCGTGGTCCTATGGTGAGGTCAAGAAACCTGAAACCATTAACTACAGAACATTCAAACCCGAGCGTGACGGTTTGTTCTGCGCCAAGATATTTGGTCCAACCAAGGACTACGAGTGCTTGTGCGGTAAGTACAAGCGCCTGAAACATCGCGGTGTGATCTGCGAAAAATGTGGCGTTGAAGTGACTTTGTCCAAGGTACGTCGTGAGCGTATGGCGCACATTGAACTGGCTTCACCTGTTGCGCACATCTGGTTCCTGAAGTCCCTGCCAAGCCGTCTCGGCATGGTGCTGGATATCGCACTGCGCGATATCGAGCGCGTGCTGTACTTCGAAGCATTCATCGTTATCGATCCTGGCATGACGCCACTGACCCGTGGTCAGTTGCTGACTGAAGATGATTATCTGGCCAAGGTGGAAGAGTTCGGCGACGAATTCAGCGCGGTCATGGGTGCCGAAGCAGTACGCGAATTGTTGCGTACCATGGATATCCATAATGAAATCGAAACGTTGCGTCGCGAACTGGGCGAAACCGGCTCCGAAGCCAAGATCAAGAAGATCGCCAAGCGCCTGAAGGTGCTGGAAGCCTTCCAGAAATCCGGCATCAAGCCTGAATGGATGATTCTGGAAGTCCTGCCGGTATTGCCACCTGAGTTGCGCCCATTGGTGCCATTGGATGGTGGTCGTTTCGCAACTTCCGATCTGAACGATTTGTATCGTCGTGTCATCAACCGTAACAACCGTCTGAAGCGCTTGCTTGAACTGAAGGCGCCGGAAATCATCGTGCGTAACGAAAAGCGCATGCTACAGGAAGCGGTGGATTCACTGCTGGACAACGGCCGTCGCGGCAAGGTTATGACCGGCGCCAACAAGCGTCCGCTGAAGTCCCTGGCTGACATGATCAAGGGTAAGGGCGGTCGCTTCCGTCAGAACCTGCTGGGTAAGCGTGTCGACTACTCCGGTCGTTCCGTCATTGTGGTTGGTCCGCAACTGAAACTCCATCAGTGCGGCCTGCCGAAGAAGATGGCGCTGGAACTGTTCAAGCCGTTCATTTTTCACAAGCTGGAAGTGCTTGGTCTGGCGACTACCATCAAGGCAGCCAAGAAGAAGGTTGAAGAGGAAGGACCAGAAGTCTGGGATATCCTGGAAGACGTGATCCGTGAGCATCCGGTTCTGCTGAACCGTGCGCCTACGCTGCACCGCCTTGGTATTCAGGCGTTCGAGCCGGTCCTGATCGAAGGCAAGGCCATTCAATTGCATCCGCTGGTTTGTGCCGCGTTCAACGCCGACTTTGACGGTGACCAGATGGCGGTTCACGTACCATTGAGTCTGGAAGCGCAGATGGAAGCCCGCACGCTGATGCTGGCCTCCAATAACGTGCTGTCACCAGCCAACGGCGAACCAATCATTGTGCCTTCCCAGGATATCGTGCTGGGTCTGTACTACATGACCCGCGAAAAGGTTGCTGCACGCGGCGAGGGTATGCGTTTCTCCAACGTGTCTGAAGTCCAGCGTGTCTATGACAATGGCCTGATTGATCTGCATGCACGTATCACTGTGCGTATCAAAGAGTACGAAGTTGATCTCGATGGTACCAAGCACGAGAAAATCACCCGTTATGAAACGACTGTAGGCCGCGCACTGCTGTCAGAAGTCCTGCCGGCAGGCCTGCCATTCAGCTACATAGACAAGGCGCTGAAGAAGAAGGAAATCTCCCGCCTGATCAATGCCTCCTTCCGCAAGGTCGGCATTCGTGAAACCGTGATCTTTGCTGACAAGTTGATGTATACCGGCTACACCTATGCGACACGTGCCGGCATGTCCATCAGCATTAACGACATGCTGGTTCCGCCTGAGAAAGAACAACTGATTGCTTCTGCTGACGCTGAAGTGAAGGAGATCGAGGATCAGTATGTTTCCGGTCTGGTGACACAGGGCGAGCGTTACAACAAGGTGGTCGACATCTGGGGTCGTGCCGGTGACAAGGTCGCCGACGCCATGATGAAGCAATTGCGTGAAGAAGTGGTGAAAGATGCCGATGGTAACGTCGTCAACGACAAGGATGGCAAGCCTATGCGTCAGGAGTCTTTCAACGCGATTTACATGATGGCCGACTCCGGTGCCCGCGGCTCCGCTGCGCAGGTGCGTCAGCTGGCTGGTATGCGCGGCCTGATGGCGAAGCCGGACGGTTCCATTATTGAAACGCCAATCAAGGCCAACTTCCGTGATGGCCTGAACGTGTTGCAATACTTTATTTCAACCCACGGTGCCCGTAAGGGTCTGGCCGATACTGCGCTGAAGACAGCCAACTCCGGTTATCTGACACGTCGTCTGGTTGACGTGACACAGGATCTGGTCGTTACTGAGCAGGATTGCGGCACCACCGAAGGCTTGGTGACCAAGGCCCTGATCAAGGGTGGTGAAGTGATCGAGCCATTGCATGACCGCATTCTGGGCCGCGTAGCTGCGCTGGATATCGTCAATCCTGAAACACAGGAAGTGGTCTATCCTGCCGGCACATTGCTGACCGAAGATGAAGTCGAGCATATCGATGCGCTGGGTATCGACGAAGTGAAGGTGCGTACCGCCCTTACCTGCGATACGCGCTATGGTATCTGTGCCAAGTGTTATGGCCGTGACCTGGGTCGCGGCAGACTCATCAGCATGGGTGAGGCCGTTGGTGTGATTGCTGCGCAATCCATCGGTGAACCGGGTACCCAGCTGACCATGCGTACGTTCCACATCGGTGGTGCGGTATCGCGTACGGCATCTGTCAGCCAGGCCGAAAGCAAATCCAACGGTATCGTGCGCTTCAGTTCCACGATGCGCTATGTAACCAATGCGCGTGGCGAGCAGGTGGTGATTTCGCGTAACGGCGAACTGGCTATCCAGGATGATAGTGGTCGTGAACGTGAATTCCACAAGGTGCCTTATGGCGCTACCCTGCAAGTGCAGGATGGCAAGCAGATCAAGGCCGGCCAGGCTCTGGCAACTTGGGATCCGCATACCCGTCCGATCATCACGGAATATGCCGGTCGCGTCCGTTTCGAGAACGTCGAAGAAGGCGTTACCGTGGCCAAGCAGATTGATGATGTTACCGGTCTGTCATCACTGGTCGTTATCGATCCGAAACAGCGTGCCGGCCAAAGCAAGGGTCTGCGTCCGCAGGTTAAGCTGATTGATGCCAATGGCGTTGAGGTGAAAACTTCCGGCACCGAGACACCGGTCAATATTACCTTCCAGTTGGGCTGCATCATCACCGTCAAGGATGGTCAGGATGTTGGTGTTGGTGAAGTGCTGGCGCGTATTCCGCAAGAGTCTTCCAAGACTCGAGACATTACCGGTGGTTTGCCGCGTGTTGCTGAATTGTTTGAAGCGCGCTCACCCAAGGATGCAGGCCTGCTGGCGGAAGTTACCGGTACCGCTTCTTTCGGTAAGGATACCAAGGGCAAGCAACGTCTGGTCATCACTGATCTGGACGGCGTTTCCAGCGAGTTCCTGATTCCGAAAGACAAGCACGTTACGGTGCATGATGGTCAGGTTGTGACCAAGGGAGAAAGTATTGTGGATGGCCCGGCCGATCCGCAGGACATCCTGAGATTGCAAGGTCGCGAGGCGCTGGCTCGTTACATCATTGACGAAGTGCAGGACGTTTACCGTCTGCAAGGCGTGAAGATTAACGACAAGCACATTGAGGTGATCGTGCGCCAGATGTTGCGTCGCGTTCGCATCACTGATGCCGGCGATACCAGCTTCATCATGGGCGAGCAGGTAGAGCGTGCCGATGTATTGACTGAGAATGAAAGAGTCATTGCAGAAGACAAGCGTCCGGCCAGCTATGAATACGTGTTGCTGGGTATCACCAAGGCTTCCCTGTCGACTGACTCCTTCATCTCGGCAGCGTCCTTCCAGGAAACCACACGTGTTCTGACCGAAGCTGCAATTCTGGGCAAACGTGATGAACTGCGTGGCCTGAAAGAAAACGTTATTGTCGGTCGTTTGATTCCGGCAGGTACAGGTCTGGCGTATCACGAAACTCGCAAGCGTCAGGCTGCGGGCCTAGATGTGGCGCCGCCGGTAGTGGAAGAAGCAGGTGAAGAGGTGCCTCAGGAAACTACGGGTAATGCCGAGGTTGCTTGACAAGGTATTGAACAGTAAATAGAATGCTACGCTTTTCGGGATGGCCGAAGGTTTCGCCATCCCGTAATTTTTAGCACTAACAAATTAAAGGCTTATAAGTTATGCCAACCATCAATCAATTAGTGCGCAAACCGCGCCAAAAAGTGGTCACCAAGAGCAAGGTGCCTGCACTGGAAAGTTGCCCGCAGAAGCGTGGTGTATGTACGCGTGTCTACACGACTACACCTAAGAAGCCAAACTCAGCCTTGCGTAAAGTCGCAAAGGTGCGTTTGACTAACGGCTATGAGGTCATCAGCTACATCGGCGGTGAAGGCCACAACCTGCAGGAGCACTCTGTTGTCCTGCTGCGCGGTGGTCGTGTAAAGGACTTGCCGGGTGTGCGTTACCACATGGTGCGCGGTAGCTTGGATACTGCTGGCGTGAAAGACCGTAAGCAGTCACGTTCTAAATACGGCGCCAAGCGCCCCAAGGCAGCTTAAGCCAAATCGGCTTGATGCTGCAGAAAACAAGGAATCGAGAAAACCATGCCAAGACGTAGAGAAGTTCCCAAACGTAATATTCTTCCAGACCCAAAATTTGGTAGCCAAGAGGTTTCCAAGTTCGTCAATGTGCTGATGACGGGTGGCAAGAAATCCGTTGCCGAGCGCATTTTGTACGGCGCATTTGATCAGGTGGCGCAGAAGAGCGGCAAGGAAGCGCTTGAAGTGTTCACCACGGCTATTAACAATCTGCGCCCGGTCGTGGAAGTGAAGAGCCGTCGCGTCGGTGGTGCAAACTACCAGGTGCCGGTCGAAGTTCGCCCGAGCCGCCGTAGTGCGTTGGCGATGCGCTGGTTGCGTGATGCAGCGCGTAAACGTGGTGAAAAGTCCATGGGTCTGCGTCTGGCTGCCGAGTTGATTGAGGCTTCAGAAGGTCGCGGTTCGGCAATGAAGAAGCGTGAAGAAGTGCATCGTATGGCAGAAGCCAACAAGGCATTCTCGCATTTCAGATTCTAAGCTGTCCGTTTAATCGTATTCAATAAAAAGTAGGTAATCCCTGTGGCTCGTAAAACCCCCATTCAACGTTATCGCAATATTGGTATCAGCGCGCACATTGACGCTGGTAAGACAACGACAACTGAACGTATCCTGTTCTACACCGGTGTAAGTCATAAGCTCGGTGAAGTGCATGATGGCGCGGCCACCATGGATTGGATGGAGCAAGAGCAGGAGCGCGGTATTACCATTACCTCCGCTGCGACCACTTGTTTCTGGAAGGGGATGGATAACTCTTTCCCCGAGCATCGCTTCAACATTATTGATACTCCGGGACACGTTGACTTCACGATTGAGGTTGAGCGTTCCATGCGCGTGCTGGATGGTGCCTGCATGGTCTACTGTGCGGTAGGTGGCGTGCAGCCTCAATCTGAAACGGTGTGGCGTCAGGCTAACAAGTACAAGGTGCCTCGTCTCGCATTTGTCAACAAGATGGACCGTACCGGTGCCAATTTCTTCAAGGTTTATGACCAGATGAAGTTGCGCCTGAAGGCCAATCCGGTGCCTATCGTGATTCCTATTGGCGCTGAGGATACTTTCGAGGGCGTGGTCGATCTGGTCAAGATGCAGGCGATTATCTGGGATGAAGCTTCCCAGGGCATGAAGTTTGAATATAGGGAAATCCCTGCCCACTTGGTGGCTGAAGCCAACAAGTGGCGTGAGCATATGGTTGAGGCTGCGGCTGAGGCTTCTGAAGAGTTGATGAATAAATATCTCGAGAGCGGTGAGTTGTCCGAAGAAGAGATTGTTCAGGGTCTGCGTATTCGCACGATTGCAACCGAGATTCAGCCGATGTTGTGTGGTACTGCTTTCAAGAACAAGGGTGTGCAGCGCATGCTGGATGCCGTGATTCAGTTGTTGCCTTCGCCAGTGGATATTCCTGACGTGACCGGTGAAACCGAGTCCGGTGAGCCTGCCAGCCGCAAGGCGGATGACAGTGAGAAATTCTCGGCATTGGCATTCAAGCTGATGACCGACCCGTTCGTTGGTCAGTTGACCTTTGTCCGTGTCTATTCTGGTGTTCTGAAGAAGGGCGATACCATTTACAACTCGGTAAAGGGTCGCAAGGAACGTATCGGACGTATTGTGCAAATGCACGCCAATGACCGTCAGGAAGTTGATGAGATTCTGGCTGGCGATATTGCCGCCTGTATCGGTCTGAAGGATGTGACCACCGGTGAAACCTTGTGTGATGTTGACAAGCCTATCATCCTTGAGCGCATGGTGTTCCCTGAGCCGGTGATTCACGTCGCAGTTGAGCCGAAGACCAAGGCTGACCAGGAGAAGATGGGTATCGCACTGGGTCGTTTGGCGCAGGAGGATCCTTCCTTCCGTGTCCGTACCGATGAGGAGTCCGGCCAAACCATTATTTCCGGTATGGGTGAATTGCATCTGGAAATTCTGGTGGATCGCATGAAGCGCGAATTCAATGTTGAAGCCAATGTTGGTGCGCCACAAGTTGCTTATCGTGAAGCGATCAAGAAGAAAGTTGAAGTCGAAGGCAAGTTCGTCAAGCAGTCCGGTGGTAAGGGTCAATACGGTCACGTCTGGATCATCATGGAGCCGAACGAGGCGGGCAAGGGCTTTGAATTCGTTGATCAGATCAAGGGGGGTACTGTTCCACGCGAGTTCATTCCTGCAGTTGAAAAGGGTCTGCGCGAAACGATACCTTCCGGGATCCTTGCTGGCTTCCCGGTTGTTGATGTCAAGGTTACCCTGTTTGATGGTTCCTACCATGATGTTGACTCCAATGAAAACGCCTTTAAGATGGCGGCTTCCATGGCCTTCAAGGAAGGTATGCGCAAGGGCGATGCAGTATTGCTCGAGCCTATCATGGCAGTTGAAGTCGAGACGCCTGAAGATTACATGGGTGATGTCATGGGTGACTTGTCATCCCGCCGTGGTGTGATTCAGGGCATGGAAGATCTGGCTGGTGGTGGCAAGGCCATCCGCGCCGAGGTGCCGCTGTCGGAAATGTTTGGTTATTCGACAACTGTCCGCTCCCTGTCACAAGGTCGTGCGACATACAGTATGGAATTCAAGCACTACACTGAAGCACCAAAAAATGTGGCTGAAGCCATCATGAATAAGAAGTAATTGTTCATCAGACTGATATTTGATTAAAGAGGAATGCGATTATGGCAAAAGGTAAATTTGAGCGGACGAAGCCGCACGTAAACGTAGGTACGATTGGCCACGTTGACCACGGCAAGACCACATTGACAGCAGCGA
>PHCX01000008.1 GCA_002842435.1 Betaproteobacteria bacterium HGW-Betaproteobacteria-1
TCGCTGCTGTCAATGTGGTCTTGCCGTGGTCAACGTGGCCAATCGTACCTACGTTTACGTGCGGCTTCGTCCGCTCAAATTTACCTTTTGCCATAATCGTTTCCTTTAACTGACTGCTATTATCAAGTTAATAATTAAGTGCAAGCCCATCAGGCAACAGACCACTTAACCCACACCTAAATCAAATGGTGCCCATGGCGGGAATCGGACCCGCGACCTCTCCCTTACCAAGGGAGTGCTCTACCACTGAGCCACATGGGCGCTAAATACTTATGCCGGTTTTTCTGGAGCGGGCGACGAGGTTCGAACTCGCGACATCTTGCTTGGAAGGCAAGTGCTCTACCAACTGAGCTACACCCGCTTCGAGGAGCAACACCACCCGAACATCCAACAAAACCAGCGCCTATCGGCTCTGAATCTGATATTGCCAACTTTTCTTGATTCTTTAAGTTGCTTGGTGGAGGGGGAAGGATTCGAACCTTCGTACTCTGAGAGAACGGATTTACAGTCCGTCGCCTTTAACCACTCGGCCACCCCTCCCAACCGAACCCATGATTATGCTGATAATCTGACAGCGTGTCAAACGCAATGGTGAGAATTTTTGGTGCCGGATGTCGGAATCGAACTGACGACCTTCGCATTACAAGTGCGCTGCTCTACCAACTGAGCTAATCCGGCAAAAACGTAATTTTATCGTATTAAATCTATTTAACCAACTTCAAAAACGGTTTCTTTTCGGCTGGCTCTATTTTTTTATTCTCTTTTGCGTCCAGAGCTGGCTCTTCGGTTTCCGCCTCTCCAACCTGCGCTCCGGATTCCACCGGCTCCGGTTGAAAAAACATGCCTTGGCCATTCTCCCTGGCAAACACACCTCTCACTGCATGCATGGGCACATACAACTCATTTGCGACACCGCCGAACCGCGCCGAGAAAGTAATGGCATCATTACCGATCTGCAAATTCTTGGTTGCCGAATAGTTGATGTTAAGGACAATCTCACCATCCTTGACATAAGCCATGGGCACTCGCGTCTGGCCATCCACTGCCACCAGCAAATGCGGTGTCAAACCGTTGTCCACACACCACTCATGCATGGCACGAATCATGTATGGCTTAGTTGATGTGAATTCGCTCATCGCTCGCCTCAGCCTCGTCAGTTAACACCAGAATCCAGCGTCCATATCCCGAACCAGCAAATCTACTTGCGCATTGCTTTCTCTGACGGCGTCATCGCTTCTATATACGCCGGGCGAGAGAATATACGTTCTGCATACTTAAGTAAAGGTGCTGCCTGTTTCGGCAGCTCAATACCGTAGTGGCCAAGGCGCCACAACAGCGGAGCAAGGGCAACATCCAGCATGGAGAACTCATCACCCAAAATATATTGCTGCTTGCTGAACAGCGGCACGATCTGCGTCAGATTGTCACGAATCGTGGCACGCGCTTTGTCAGCAACCTTTTGGTTACCCGACTCCAGATCAGGAATGTGAGAAAAAAGCTGTTCTTCAAAATTGTGCAGAAACAATCTGGCACGTGCGCGCATGACCGGATCAGCCGGCATCAACTGTGGGTGCGGAAAACGCTCATCAATATATTCATTGATGATATTGGCCTGCTGCAACACCAGGTCGCGCTCGACCAGCACAGGCACTTCATTATGCGGATTGATGATAGCCAGATCCTCTGGCTTGTTAGCCAAATCTACATCAATGACTTGGAAATCCATGCCTTTTTCAAAAAGCACAATGCGGCAACGATGACTGTAAGGGTCAGTGGTGCCAGAATATAACGTCATCATAATAGTGGTTTCCTAAAAACTAAAAAGCAAAACGGGAGGAGCCTCCATTCAACTGGAAACCCCTCCCGCCAGTTAAATTAATGTACGTCTTTCCAGAACTCTTTCTTCAGATAGTACGAAACGACGAACAGCAGGCCCAGGAACAACAAGACAATAACGCCCAGTTTCTTGCGCTGAACCTGCGCAGGCTCAGCCATGAACACCAGATAATTTACCAAATCAGCCATGGCGACATCATACTCTGCCGGCGTCATGACACCGGGCTTATCCAGCGCCAGATGATGACTTTCTGTCTTTGTTCCATCAGCAGCAACATGCTCCTCGGTCTTCATGACCTGCTGGCCCTGAAGCTCCCAAAGCACGTGCGGCATCCCCACATTGGCAAACGCGACATTGTTCCAGCCAGTCGGACGACTGTCGTCACGGTAGAAGCCGCGCAGGTAGGTATAGAGCCAATCCGCAGTGCGCGCACGGGCTTCCACGGTCAGATCCGGCGGCACAACACCAAACCAGGCTTTCGCTTCTGCTTTGGGCATGGTCACCTGCATAGTCTCACCAACCTTGTCGGCAGCGAACAGCAGATTATTCTTGATCTGCTCTTCTGTCAGCCCGATATCCACCAGCCTGTTATAGCGCATGTAGTTCGCGCTATGACAGTTCAGGCAATAGTTGACGAACAGTTTGGCGCCGCGCTGCAAGGACTCATGATTATTGAGATTCACTGGCGCCTTGTCCAAGTGGACATCTCCACCCGCCGCCACAGCGAGCGCCGGCAGCGTCAGGAAAAAAGCTGCCAAAAATCCGTGTTTAACGGTATTGATGATTGATTGTGACTTCATTATGCGGTCACCCTTTCCGGCACTGGTTTTGTCTTGTCTTTCTTCGTATACCAAGGCATCAGAATAAAGAAGAGGAAGTAGGTCAATGTGAAGATACGTGCCACGATGGTCGCACGGTCAGCACCGCCGACAATCCAGGTACTTGCATCAAACACACCCCAGACGTTGGATGGCTTGGTACCCAGATAACCGAGCACAATGAAACTCACCACGAACAACGCCAGCCACTTCTTGTAGAGCGAACCACGATAACGAATTGATTTCACCGGACTACGGTCCAGCCATGGCAACAAGGCAAAGATCATGACGGACAGGCCCATCGCCGCGACTCCCGGGAACTGGGAATTGAAAATCGGTGGTACTGCCCGCAGGATCGAGTAATACGGCGTGAAATACCAGACCGGGGCAATATGCGCCGGCGTCTGCAAGGGATCAGCCGGGATAAAGTTGTTTGCCTCGAGGAAATATCCGCTCATCTCCGGCGCGAAGAAGATGATGGCCGAAAAGACCATCAGGAACACCGCCACACCGACAATATCCTTCACCGTGTAATAAGGGTGAAAAGGAATGCCATCCAGCGGAATGTGCGTCTTCGGATCTTTGTGAGCCTTGATTTCGATACCGTCAGGATTGTTGGAACCGACCTCATGCAAGGCAATCAGATGCGCCACAACCAGGCCGAGCAATACCAGCGGCAACGCAATCACGTGAAATGCGAAGAATCGATTGAGCGTTGCATCAGAGACAACATAGTCACCACGCAACCACTCGGACACATCAGGACCGATAAACGGGATGGATGTGAATAGATTGATGATAACCTGCGCACCCCAGTAGGACATCTGACCCCACGGCAACAAGTAGCCGAAGAACGCTTCGCCCATCAGCACCAGAAAGATGCCCACACCGAACAGCCAGATCAGCTCGCGCGGCGCACGATAGGAACCGTAGATCAGACCTCGGAACATATGCAGATAAACCACCACAAAGAACATGGAAGCCCCGGTTGAGTGCATGTAGCGAATCAACCAACCCCAGGACACATCACGCATGATGTATTCGACAGAGCCGAAAGCCAGAGCGGCATCCGGCTTGTAATGCATGGTCAGGAAGATGCCAGTGACTATCTGCAGGACCAGCACCAGCATAGCCAGCGAACCGAAAAAATACCAGAAATTGAAATTTTTCGGCGCATAGTATTCAGTCAGATGTGCCTTGATATTGGAGGTCAGCGGAAAACGCTGATCCACCCAGGTGAGCGCCCCTGCCATGCATTGTTCTACCTTGTTTTTCATGGCTATACTGCCTCCTTGCTATGTTCACCCACCAACAGGATTGCGTCACTCAGATAATGGTGCGGCGGTACCACCAGGTTGGTCGGTGCCGGCGAACCCTTGAACACGCGGCCTGCAAGATCGAACTTGGAACCATGGCAAGGACAGAAGAAACCACCCTTCCAATCGTCACCCATGTCGCCGTTTGGCTGCAGCTTGGGCGAGGGTGAGCAACCGAGATGGGTACAGATCCCCTCCATCACCATCAGGTTGGGACGAATCGAACGGGTTGCATTCTTGCAATAATCGGGCTGCTGACTGACCACATCCAGATTAGGATCCGTCAACTTGTCTTCCTGACCGGAAAGCGTTTGGCTCATACTTTCCGTCAGATTGACGATCCATACCGGCTTGCCGCGCCATTCAACCGTGATCATCGCGCCAGGTTCAATCTTGCTTATATCCACCTCAACAGCAGCCCCGGCAGCCCGGGCACGCGCACTAGGTAACATGCTACTTACAAAAGGTACGGCCATCGCGGCAACTGCAACCCCGCCTACAGCGGAAGTAGCAGCTATCAGGAATCTGCGCTTAGCCTGATCAACTGGTTGATTTGCCATTACTTACCCTTAAAAAATATTCCAAAGCATCAAGCATTCCCGGCATCACAAACAGTCAAAGCAGGAACACACAAACATAATCAGCCCGCTATTTTACAGCTTTCGCATTAAAAATTAAACCTTTATCCGCTCATCAGACGGGATTGTCGATGTCGATAAACTGGTGCTTCAGACCGAATTGCTCGGCCAGGTGCCGGCCCAGCGCCTGCACGCCATAACGCTCCGTGGCATGATGGCCGGCAGCGATATATGCCACACCCGACTCGCGCGCCAGATGTACGGTCTGTTCCGATACTTCGCCACTGATAAACACATCTACACCCAGCTCGATCGCAGTCTCCAGATGCTGCTGTGCCGCGCCCGTGCACCATGCAACGCGCTGCACTTCGCGGGCAGAACCACTCACGACCAACGGCTGCCTTTGCAGCAAAGCGCCGAGTCGCTGCTGAAAACTATCCAGCGTCTCAGCATGCGGCAGAGTGCCATGCAACACCAATGACTGCTCGCCGGCACTACCTTCCACCTGCAAACCCAATCTGAGGCCAAGCTGTACGTTATTGCCCAGCACTGGATGCGCATCCAAAGGCAGGTGATAGGCCACCAGATTCAACTGATGCTCCAGCAAAAATCGGATGCGCTTATGCTTGATGCCGATAATCCGAGGGTCCTCGTTACGCCAGAAATAGCCATGATGAACCAGCACCATGTCCGCACCTGCCTGCTGTGCGGCCTGCAGTAATGCCATGCTGGCCGTCACGCCTGTTACTATGTTGCTGACTTCCCGGCGCCCCTCGACTTGCAACCCATTCGGACAATAATCGTGAAAGCGCTCAACCTCCAGGATTTGTCCGGTATAATCCATTAACTCTTTAATATTCATTATGTTCTGCCCTTAACCCATACAATCCCATGAAGAAACTTTGGCTTATTTTTGCACAGACCGTGACGATTAGTCTCGGTGCCTTGTTCGTAACTCAGACCTTCTACCCGGAGCTTCTCAAACAATCGCTGGTACCAAAAACATCTCCGCCGGTGCAGGTCAGCCAGGTTGCGCCTGAACAAGTCGCCCAAATTGCAGGCTCCTACAGCAGCGCTGCAAAAAAAGCCATGCCTGCGGTAGTCAATATCTTCACCAGCAAAAAATCTGAGCCCAGGCCACTACACCCTTTCATGGATGATCCTCTGTTCCGGCATTTCTTTGGTGATCAGTTTGAAGATGAGCAGCGCTCGGATAACAGTCTGGGTTCCGGTGTGGTCGTCAGCCCGCAGGGCTACATCATCACCAATCACCATGTCATCGAAGCGGCAGACGAGATCGAAGTCGCACTGGCCGATGGCCGGACCATGCCGGCGACCATAGTCGGCACCGACCCTGAAACCGACCTGGCTGTGCTAAAGGTCGAAGCCACGAACCTGCCGGCCATCACTTTCGCCGACCCGGACAAATACAGTGTAGGCGATGTCGTACTTGCCATCGGCAACCCGTTCGGTGTAGGCCAGACCGTCACCCAAGGCATCATCAGCGCCTTGGGCCGCAGCCATCTCGGCATCAATACCTTTGAAAATTTCATCCAGACCGACGCTTCCATCAATCCCGGCAACTCGGGCGGCGCACTGATCGATACCAGCGGCAACCTGGTCGGTGTGAACAGCGCCATCTATTCGCGTAGCGGCGGCTCCATGGGCATCGGCTTCGCCATCCCGGTCAGCCTCGCCAAACAGGTAATGGAACAGATTATCCGGCAGGGCAGCGTCGTACGTGGCTGGGTCGGCATAGAAGCGCAGGACATCACACCGCAACTGGCAGAATCGTTCCGGCTCTCCCATACCCAAGGCTCACTGATTGCAGGTGTACTGCCAGACAGCCCGGCAAAAAAAGCCGGCCTGAAACCGGGGGATATTCTGCTGGAGATCAATGGCAACAAGGTCGTCAACAGTTCATCGATGCTCAATCTGATTGCCGGCCTGCAACCGAACGACAAGGCCATCCTCAAGATCGCCAGAAACCAGCGTGAGTTAGAAGTTGAAGTCGTGATCGGCAAACGGCCGTCAGTACAGCAGGTACTGCAGGACCGTCGCTAGTCTGGTGCTCAGACTGCCGGATCCGGCGCCTTGCGCTTGCCGATGAAACCAGCGAGAAAGATTCCGGTTTCATAAAGCAGCCATAGCGGTACCGCCAGCATGAATTGAGAGATAACATCCGGCGGCGTAAAAATGGCACCCAGTACAAATGCGCCGACAATGACGTAAGCACGAATCTCCTTCAAGGTGCTGATCTGCACCAGACCAAAACCGACCAGCACAATCACGGCAATCGGTACCTCAAAAGCAAGACCGAACGCTAGAAACAGCGTGATGACAAAATCGAGGTAACGGCCGATATCGGTCATCACCGCCACGCCCTCGGGCGCATAACCGGTGATAAAGCCAAAGACCACAGGAAACACGAGAAAATAGGCAAAGGCCATACCCGCCAGAAAAAGCAGGGTGCTGGCAATCACCAATGGCATCATGAAACGGCGCTCATGTGCATAGAGGCCGGGCGAAACGAAAGCCCACACCTGATACAAGGTATGTGGCAATGAGATGACAAATGCAGCCATCATCGCCATTTTCATGGGAACGAAGAACGGAGTCGTTACTTCAGTCGCGATCATCTGACCGCCTGCCGGCAGGCTTGCGAGCAAAGGCTGCGCCAGCAATGTGTAGATCTGATCAGCAAACGGGAAAAGTACGAGGAAAGCCAGAATCAGACCAATGACGATACGCATCAACCTGTCGCGCAACTCAATCAGATGGGAGATGAAGGTTTCCGAAGTGCTCATGTCGCGGACTTTTTCAACTTAAGCCTGCTCATCGCGGGGACGATCTGTGCTGGATATGGCTTCAACCTGTTGTGAGCCAGCATCGGCCGCCTCTTCAGCCACCTGCCTGATATCGTCAACACTCGCGTGTATGGTATTCGTCACTTCGGATTGAATATTGCGGGCGTTTTGCTGCACATCCTGCTGCACTTTCTTCAGCTCTTCCAGCTGCAGCTCGCGCTCCACATCCTGTTTTACAACAGCAACATAGCGCTGCATGCGCCCCAGCAACGACCCTAGAGTACGCGCCACCTTGGGTAGTTTTTCCGGCCCGACCACCAGCAGTGCCACGATAGCAATGATGACCAGTTCGGTGAATGCGATATCAAACAAGGGGAATATTACTGCCTGGTTTTATTAGTCACTTCACCTTCGACCGTTTCCGTCTTTACATCTTCTTCGATTTTCGCAGAGGATTTTTCGTCCTTGACGGCATCCTTGAAACTCTTGACGGCACCGCCAACATCACTACCAATATTACGAAGTTTCTTGGTACCAAAAATCAGCACCACTACCAGCAGCACGATTAGCCAATGCCAGATACTAAATGCGCCCATCATTGCTCTCCTGAATTATCTCGTGAAAATTCACCTAGGTTTTAGGTAAGGTCTGCCCGCCGCCGAATACATGCACATGCAGATGAAAAACCTCCTGCCCGCCTTCGCGACCGGTATTGATCATGGTACGAAATCCGCTCAAGCCCTGCTGCTGCGCAAGCTTGGGCGCCAACAGCAATATTTTTCCCAGCAAGGTCTGCTGCGTCTCATCGCAATGCGCCAGACTTTCCGTGTGCTGTTTCGGTACGATCAAAAAATGCACGGGGGCGATCGGATGGATATCATTGAACGCGATCACATCCTCATCCTCGTAAATCTTTTTACTGGGAATGACACCTGCCACGATTTTGCAGAAAATACAGTCCGTCATTTCATTTCTCCTTGCGGGATGCTTTTTCTGCAATCCCTGACAGGCCTTCGCGTCTGGCCAGTTCGTCCAGAACATCCTGCGGTTTCAGCCCTGCCTGCGCCAGCATGATCATGCAATGAAACCACAGATCCGCCGTCTCGTAGATGATCTTTTGCGGGTCACCATCCTTGGCGGCAATAATGGTTTCAGCAGCTTCCTCACCGACCTTTTTCAGAACGGCATCCACACCCTTGCTGTAAAGCTTCGCCACGTAGGAAATCTGCGGATCAGCACTTTTGCGCTGCTCGAGCAATTCAGCCAAGCGTTCCAGAACGTCATTCATGGCGATATATCTCCTGCGGATCCTTCAACACTGGCTGGTCGGTCACCCACTGCCCATCAACGAGTTTCCGGAAGAAACAGTTATGGCGACCGGTATGGCAGGCAATGCCACCCAGTTGCTCAACACTGACAAGAATGACATCCTCGTCGCAATCCAAACGGATTTCATGCACTTTCTGCACATGACCGGATTCTTCACCCTTATGCCATAACTTGTTACGCGAACGCGACCAGTAGACGGCCTGACCGGTTTCCACCGTCAGCTGCAGCGCCTCGCGATTCATGAAGGCGAACATCAGAATCTTGCCGCTACCAACCTCCTGCGCTATCACCGGCACCAAGCCATCAGCCGTCCAGCGCACCTCATCCAGCCAGTTTACGCTCACAGGCGCACCTCGATGCCATGGTCGCGCATATATTCCTTCGCTTGGCGCACAGTAAATTCGCCGTAGTGAAAAATACTGGCAGCCAGCACCGCATCGGCGCCGCCTTCCTGTACCCCTTCCACCAGATGCATCAAACTGCCGACGCCGCCGGACGCGATGATCGGCACGTCGACCGCATCACTGATGGCGCGATTCAGCGGCAGGTTGAACCCGGTTTTTGTGCCATCCCTGTCCATACTGGTCACCAGCAATTCCCCGGCGCCCAGTTCGGTCATCTTGCGTGCCCATTCGACCGCATCCAGACCGGTTGGCTTGCGCCCGCCATGAGTGAACACTTCCCAGTGATCGCCGACCTGCTTGGCATCAATCGCAACGACTATGCATTGTGAGCCGAAGCGGCCAGCCGCATCGGCAACCAGTTGCGGATTAAGGACGGCAGATGTATTGATGCTGACCTTGTCAGCGCCGGCATTCAGCAAACGGCGAACATCCTCGACCTCGCGTACGCCGCCACCTACTGTAAGGGGAATAAAAACCTGAGAAGCGACTTCTTCAATGATGTGCAATATCAAGCCACGGTTATCCGAGCTGGCAGTGATATCCAGAAACGTCAGCTCATCTGCGCCCTGGTCATCATAACGTTTGGCGATTTCTACCGGGTCGCCGGCATCTCGCAACTCAAGAAAGTTGACACCTTTGACAACGCGGCCATCGGTCACATCCAGGCAGGGAATGATGCGCTTGGCCAGCCCCATTATTGGTCACTCAATTCGTCTGCCAATTTCTGGGCAGCAGCAAAGTCGAGGGAACCTTCGTAAATCGCACGCCCGGTAATGGCGCCCATGATACCTTCCGACTCGACTGCGCAGAGTCGCTTGACGTCTTCCAGATTGGTGATGCCACCGCTGGCAATCACCGGGATGTGCAGGGCTTGAGCCAATTGCACAGTCGCTTCGATATTGACGCCGGTCAACATGCCATCACGGCCGATATCAGTGTAGATCACGGCTTCGACGCCGTAATCCTCAAATTTCTTTGCCAGATCGACGACGTCATGCCCGGTCAGCTTGGACCAGCCATCAACCGCGACCTTGCCGTCCTTGGCATCGAGCCCGACCATGATATGGCCCGGAAAGGCATCGCAGGCTTCATGCAGAAAGCCCGGGCTCTTGACTGCAGCAGTACCGATAATGATATAGGTCACACCGTTATCCAGATAACGCTCGATGGTTTCCAGATCGCGAATACCGCCACCCAACTGGATGGGAATATCACCACCGACGGCATCGACAATAGCCTTGATTGCGCCTTCATTGACCGGCTTGCCAGCAAAGGCGCCATTCAGATCGACCAGATGCAATCGCTTGCCGCCCTGGTCGACCCAATGGCGAGCCATCGCGCCCGGATCTTCGGAAAAGACAGTGGCATCTTCCATCATGCCTTGCTTGAGCCTTACACAGTGGCCGTCCTTGAGGTCAATGGCGGGTATGATCAACATGATTATTTCAACACATTCAATTAACGAAATTAAGCTCGCCCATTCCACCGGGCAAAATTGGACAGAAGTTGCAAGCCAGCATGCTGGCTTTTCTCGGGGTGAAACTGCACAGCGAAAATATTATCCTGTGCCACCACCGAGGTAAAGCGCGCCGGATATTCGCTATACCCAGCGACAATTTCCTGATTGTCCGGCACCACATAGTAACTGTGCACATAATAAAACCGCTCGCCATCAGGTATTCCCTGCCACATGGCATGCTGCATCGTCTGGTAGACCTGATTCCAGCCCATGTGCGGAACCTTCAGCTTATGACCGACGGCATCGTGCATCTCGGCTTTGACGAACTTGACGACATTGCCCGGCAAGATACCGAGTCCGGCAGCATTGCCCTCCTCGCTATGCTCGAACAGCAACTGCAGACCGATACATATGCCCAGAAATGGTTTGCTGGCGGCCGCACGCACGACAGCATCGCGCAAACCGCGCATATTGAGCTCACGCATACAATCCGGCATCGCACCCTGACCTGGAAATACCACGCGCTCCGCCGCATCGATTTGCGACGGATCACTGGTGACAACAACCTGTTTGTCGGGCGCAACATGCTCCAGCGCTTTGGACACGGAACGTAGATTTCCCATGCCGTAATCGACAACCGCGATATCAATCATAATTTAGTCTGCAACGAACCTTAATTTGCAACAACCCAAGGATCTATAGAGCGCCCTTGGTAGAGGGCATAATACCAGCCATGCGGGCATCCGCTTGCACTGCCATGCGCAGCGCGCGACCAAAAGCCTTGAATATGGTTTCTGCCTGATGGTGAGCATTGTCGCCGCGCAGGTTATCAATATGCAAAGTAAGCTGCGCGTGATTGACAAAGCCCTGGAAGAACTCATGGATCAGGTCGACATCAAAATCCCCGATACGAGCACGCGTGAATTCCACGCCGAATTCCAGGCCCGGACGACCGGAAAGATCCAGCACCACTCTCGACAGCGCTTCATCCAGCGGCACATAGGCATGACCGTAACGGCAGATGCCTTTTTTGTCACCAATGGCCTTGGCAAAAGCCTGACCAAGGGTAATACCGATATCCTCGACAGTGTGATGCGCATCGATATGCAGATCGCCCTTTGCTTGCACACTGATATCCATCATGCCGTGACGGGCGATCTGATCCAGCATGTGATCAAGGAAGGCCAAACCTGTGGAGAATTTGGATACACCCGCGCCGTCCAGATTGATGGAGACGCTGATCTGGGTTTCCAGAGTGTTACGACTGACTTCAGCAATACGCATAATCGAATTTTACTACGTAAGTGGGTTACACAAATAAAAACCGCCACAAAACATCATGAATTGTTTTGCGGCGGTCCGAAGTTTGCTACTGGGAGATATTAGCTGAACAGCTTCTTCAACCAGCCCAACAAACCACCGCCAGCAGCAGCACCATCACGAGCCAAGCCAGTGATTTCAGCAGCAGCGGCAGCCGGATCAGCAGCACCGTAGATCGCAGCGCCAGCAACGATGATGTCAGCACCAGCGTCCTTCACTTGCTTGACGGTTGCTGGTTTGACACCACCGGCAACAGAGATTTTCAAACCGGTATTCAGGCTTGCAACCAGAGCCAGGTCAGAGAATGGAGTTTGACCTGCAGCCTGTTGGTCCAGACCAGTGTGAACACCGATGATGTGTGCACCCAGTTTGGCAGCTTCCTTGGTACGTGTGGCCTTGTCTTCAACGTTGATCAGGTCAACTTGTGCTTCCTTGCCATACTTGTTGGCAACATCGACGACGCCTTTGATGGTACCCAGGTCAGCAGTACCCAGAACGGTACAAATGTCAGCACCTGCCTTGTAGAAAGGCTCAGCTTCATAGTAACCGGCATCCATGGTCTTCAGGTCAACCAGAATCTTGTTGTTCGGGAACTTGGCACGCAAGGTTTCCAGCAACTTGATACCGTTGTGTTTGATACATGGGGTACCAATTTCAAGAATGTCTACATGCGGGGCGACTTTGCTGGCCAGTGCAACAGTTGCGTCAAAATCCAGAGAGTCTAATGCCATTTGGGTTAGTGCCACGATAATTCCTCCACTCTAAATAACAAGGGTTGTGCGGTTTTGTTTTGTTAACCGCGTAATGATACATTTTTTCTGGATTTTGGGGGAATTTTCGTATTTTTCGCCGAAAAATACACAATTCGCCAGAATTTACAGAAATTCCGGCAAGCTCTTGCAAAAGCGCCTTAGCCTAATCAACTAGGGCAATATCTCGCGCATAGCCATCAGCAACTGCTGATTCTGGCTGTCCGTACCGATAGTGATGCGCAAATAAGGTGCTATGCGTGCAGGTTTACTGAAGTGACGAACAATGATATTGCGATCACGCAACTTTGCCGTCAGCTCCGCACCATCATGCTCGGCATGTCTGGCAAAAATGAAATTGGCGCCCGAAGGGAGCACATCAAAGCCAAGCTTGCGCATTTCTGCCACCAGATGCTCACGAGAGGCGATGACTTTCTGCCGGGTCATCTCGAAGTATTCAACATCTTCCATCGCTGCCACGGCACCGGCCAACGCCAGACTGTCGACCGGATAGGAGTTGAAACTGTCCTTGACGCGAATCAGCCCCTCGATCAGACCCTGATGCCCGAGCGCATAACCGACACGCAAGCCGGCCAATGAACGTGCCTTGGACAGTGTGTGTGTGACCAGCAGATTGGGATAGCGATCGACCAAACCGGCGGCAGACTCGGCACCGAAATCCACATAGGCTTCATCGATGACGACGACGGATTCGGTGTTGGCCTGCAGCAAACGCTCAATATCAGCCAACGGAAGCGGAATACCGGTCGGCGCATTGGGGTTGGGGAAAATGATGCCGCCATTGGGCTTCAGATAATCATCGACATTGATCTCAAACCGCTCGTTGAGCGCAACGGTTTCGTAGGATATGCCATACAGGCCGCAATACACCGGATAGAAACTGTAACTGATGTCCGGGAACAGCAAGGGTGCCTGATGCTTGAGCAATGCCTGGAATACATGTGCCAGCACTTCATCAGAACCGTTACCGACGAAGACCTGCTGTGGCTGCAAGCCATGGAAATTGGCAATCGCAGCTTTCAAACGATCAGAATTGGGGTCGGGATAAAGTCGCAACGACTCTCCCACGGCCGCACGCAAGGCTTCCAGCACCTTGGGGCTGGGGCCATAGGGATTCTCATTGGTGTTGAGCTTGACCAGATTACTGAGCTTGGGCTGCTCGCCCGGCACATAAGGTGTCAATCCATGCACCACTTCACTCCAGTAGCGACTCATGGTTTGACCCTAGTCTTTCAGACGATACTCGGCGGAGCGTGCGTGTGCCTGCAAGCCTTCACCATAAGCCAGTGTAGCAGCGACCTTGCCCAGTTTTTGCGCACCGACCGGGGACACCATGATCAGGCTGGAGCGCTTCTGGAAATCATATACCCCCAGCGGCGATGAGAAGCGTGCTGTGCGGGAAGTCGGCAGCACGTGATTGGGACCGGCACAGTAGTCGCCAAGCGCCTCGCAAGTATTGCGCCCCATGAAAATGGCGCCGGCATGCTTGATCTTCTTGCTGTAAGCCAACGGGTCTTCAACCGACAGTTCCAGGTGCTCGGGTGCGATGTAGTTGGCGATGGATGCAGCTTCATCCATATCCCTGACCTGAATCAGCGCGCCGCGACCTTCCAGTGACGTACGGATGATCTCCTTACGCGGCATCTCTTCAACCAGTCGCTCTATGCTCGCTGCGACCTTGTCCAAAAATTCGGCGTCGGGTGACAACAGGATGGATTGCGCCAGTTCATCATGTTCTGCCTGTGAGAACAGATCCATGGCGATCCAGTCCGGATCGGTCTTGCCGTCGCAGATCACGAGGATTTCCGATGGGCCTGCCACCATGTCGATACCGACGACACCGAACACGCGTCGCTTGGCAGCAGCCACGTAGGCATTGCCCGGACCGACGATCTTGTCTACCTGCGGCACGCTCTGGGTTCCATAGGCCAGTGCAGCCACGGCCTGTGCACCGCCGATGCAGAACACGCGGTCGACGCCGCATATCGCTGCGGCAGCCAGTACCAGCTGATTCTTTTCACCTGCCGGGGTCGGCACCACCATGATCAACTCTTCAACCCCCGCCACCTTGGCCGGGATTGCATTCATCAGAACGGAGGACGGATAGGCTGCCTTGCCGCCCGGCACATAAAGTCCGACGCGGTCGAGCGAAGTGACCTGCTGACCGAGCAAGGTGCCGTCTTCTTCGGTGTAGGACCAGGAAGACATCAACTGCTTCTCGTGGTAGATACGTACGCGATCTGCGGCTTCCTGCAAAGCCTGACGCTGCTCCGCCGGCAGGCTGTCGAGCGCCTGCTGTAGTTCAGCCTGGGAGAGTTCCAGAGCGTTCATGTCAGCAACATCGAGACGGTCGAATTTGCGTGTGTATTCCAGCACAGCGTGGTCGCCGCGTTGTTTCACATCTCGCAGAATATCGGCGACAACAGCATCGACACTGTCATCCTGCGCCGTATCGAAAGCCAGCAGCGCTTTCAGTGCCTGCTCAAAATCCTGGTCGGTAGTCGAATAACGTCTGATCTTCATTTGATCTTCATTTCCTTTGGTCCTGCTTGAGGTCCTGCTTGATTGGTGTTCATTTCCCGGCGTTCTTTTTGCTTTCCACCGCACGGGCAAAATCATCCATGATCGGCTGCAACAGATTACGCTTGAGTTTGAGAGAAGCCTGATTGACGATGAGTCTGGAGCTGATCTCGCCCACCTCTTCCACCGCCTTCAGATTATTGGCGCGTAGCGTGCCGCCGGTACTGACCAGATCAACAATCGCATCTGCCAGACCGACCAGCGGGCCAAGCTCCATCGAACCATAAAGTTTGATGAGGTCGACATGCATACCCTTGTCGGCAAAGTGCTCGCGCGCAGTTTTCACATATTTGGTGACGACCTTCAGCCGCGCACCCTGACGGATGGAACCGAAATAGTCGAAATCCTCACGCACGGCAACCATCATCCTGCAGCGGGCGATTTCCAGATCCAGCGGCTGGTAAAGCCCCTGACCGCCATGCTCGTTCAACACATCCTTGCCGGCGATACCCAGATCGGCGGCGCCATATTGCACATAAGTCGGCACATCGGTCGCACGCACGATGATCAGCCGCACATCATCCCGATTGGTCGGCAGGATCAGTTTGCGCGAAGTCTCCGGATCCTCCAGCGCCGTAATGCCGGCGGCTGCCAGCAAAGGCGTGGTCTCCTCAAAAATGCGGCCCTTGGATAAGGCAATCGTTATCATGTTATTCCTGTCAGTGCACCCGACGCACAGTAGCGCCCAGTGCCGTCAATTTTTCCTCTAATCGTTCATAGCCACGATCCAGGTGATAGATACGCTCGATCGTAGTTTCCCCGCGGGCGACCAGTCCGGCCAGCACCAAACTGGCGGAAGCACGCAGATCGGTCGCCATCACCGTCGCACCGTCAAGATATTCGACACCATGCACGATCGCAGTATTGCCTTCGACTTCAATATTGGCACCAAGTCGCTGCAGCTCCTGCACGTGCATGAATCGATTTTCGAAGATCGTCTCCACCACGCTGGCACTACCTTGCGTCACTGTATTCATGGCCATGAATTGCGCCTGCATATCTGTTGGAAAGGCCGGGTGCGGCGCCGTACGGACATTCACCGATTTCAGCTTCTGACGACCGGTCACCGTGATAGTGCTGCCATCATGATCGATGCTGGCACCAGCTTCTCGCAGCTTTTCTATGACCGCATCCAGCAGATCGGCACGCGCATTATGTAATTTTACCCGACCTCCGGTCATTGCAGCAGCCACCATATAAGTACCTGCCTCAATCCGGTCACAGACTACCTGATGCCTGGCTGTCGACCACTTCCGGCTCGCGTGCGGCATTCTCCAACACGGTCGTACCTGCTGCCAGCGTCGCCGCCATCATCAGATTCTCCGTGCCGGTAACCGTCACCAGATCCATGAAGACGCGTGCGCCCTGCAATCGCCGATCTGGCAGGTGTGCGGTAGTCGCCTCGATATAGCCATGTTCGATATGGATCTCCGCACCCATTGCTTTCAGGCCTTTGATGTGCAGATCGACCGGGCGCGAGCCAATAGCACAACCTCCGGGCAGGGAGACTCTGGCATGTCCGAAACGGGCCAGCAAGGGACCAAGTACCAGAATGGAAGCACGCATGGTCTTCACCATCTCATAGGGCGCCTCATGCGACACGATATTGGCCGCATCCAGCGCCACTTGCCCGGGCTGCCCGACTGTCACCTTGACGCCCAGATGTTCGAGCAAGCGATAAGTCGTATTGACATCCCGCAAGGCCGGAACACTGGAAAGCTCCAGCGGCGTTTCTGCCAGCAGTGATGCGCAGATGATGGGCAGGGCGGCGTTCTTGGCACCGGAAATCGTGACATCGCCGCGCAAGGGCGCGCCACCGACAATGACCAGTTTATCCAATTAGCCCGCTACTTCCTGCAGCATCTTCTGCAATTCACCCTGTTCATAAAGGCTGCGCATGATGTCCGCACCCCCGACAAACTCGCCCTTGATGTAAAGCTGCGGGATGGTCGGCCAGTTTGCATATTGCTTGATGCCGTCACGTATTGCCGGGTCCGCCAGCACATCGACAGCGACAAAATCCTTGAGGCCAGAGGCCTGCAGAATCTGCACCGCCAGACCGGAAAACCCGCACTGCGGAAACTTGGGGCTGCCTTTCATGTAAAGCACCACCGGGTTTGACGTTACCTGATTCCTGATTAATTCCTGTGTATCCATTTTCTGATTCTCCAAATTTTTCTTAACTTGCCTGATATTGCTGCCAGGCTTCCGGGGTGAATGTGCGCATCGAAAGTGCGTGTATCTCTTCCCGCATACGGTCACCCAGAGCCTGATATACCAGTTGATGCTGCTGCACCATGTTCCTGCCGGCAAACTGCTGGCTGACGATCACCGCCTCAAAATGCTGGCCATCATCGCCCAGCACCTGGACGTAGTCACACGCCAGACCATGCCTGATATAGGTTTCCACTTCCATTGCACTCAACATATATTGACCTTATCGCTATCCGCGTAATTTGTAACCGGACTTCAGCATGTGCAAAGCCAGCCATGCTATGGCAAAAAAGCTCAATGCAACAATGCTTAAACTCACCGCCGGTGACATATCACTCACGCCAAAAAACCCATACCTGAATCCGTCAATGATATAGAAGAAAGGATTCAGGTGAGACACTTCCTGCCAGAAAGGCGGCAGCGAATGTATCGAATAAAAAACACCGGACAGGAATGACAGCGGCATGATGATGAAATTCTGAAACGCCGCCATCTGATCGAATTTATCCGCCCACATACCGGCAATAATGCCGAATGCCCCGAGCAATGCACTGCCCAGAATGGTAAATGCCAGCACCATTAGAGGATGGATGATGGGCAGATCGATAAAAAGAATCACGACCAGATAAATGCCTACGCCCACCACCAGACCGCGCGCTATTGCCGCAGCCAGAAATGCCAGAAAAAACTCCAGATAGGAAATCGGCGTCAGCAGCACGAATACCAGATTGCCCATAACCTTGGATTGAATCAGGCTGGACGAACTGTTGGCAAAGGCATTCTGCAGCACCGACATCATGATCAGGCCCGGGATCAGGAAGGAGGTGTAATTGACGCCATGCACCTGCACCCGACCTTCCAGCACATGCGAAAAGACCAGCAGATAAAGCAAGGCCGTCATCACCGGCGCAGCCACGGTCTGAAAGCTGACGCGCCAGAATCTGAGCAATTCCTTCTTGAACAAGGTCCATGGCCCGCGCATTTCTCTCGAGATCAGATTCATGGCTGACCCACCAGATCGACAAACACGTCTTCCAGATCAGCTTCTATCAACTGCATATCTTCCACCACGATATTCGCCTCGCGTATCTGCGATAGCACGCGCTCGACTTGCGCCACCTCGGTCAGGGCCAGCATATACTCGTTACCCTCTTCATGTCGCAGCAATGGACGCAACGTCTCGGGCAGTGCAGCAGAAAGCTTCAGCCTGAGATTCTTGCCGGGGATCTTCTTCAACAGATTCGCCGTGCTGTCCAGCGCTATTATCTGCCCCTGCTTCATCATGGCCACACGAGAGCACAAGGTCTCGGCTTCTTCCAGATAATGCGTGGTGAGGATGATGGTATGTCCCTCGCGATTCAGTCGCTTGATGAACTCCCACATCATCTGACGCAATTCGACATCGACACCTGCAGTCGGCTCATCCAGCACGATCACTGGCGGTTTATGTACCAGCGCCTGGGCAATCAACGCACGGCGCTTCATGCCCCCGGAGAGTTTGCGCATATTGGTATGCGCCTTATCCGCCAAGCCCAGACATTCAATAATCTCGTCCACCCAGGCATCGTTTTCCGGCCCCAGGCCAAAATAGCCTGCCTGAAAGCGCAGCATCTCGCGCACATTGAAGAATGGGTCAAACACCAATTCCTGCGGCACCACGCCGAGCGTATGCCTGGCCTGTCGATATTGCGTCTGCACATCAAAACCCATCACCGATAACCTTCCGCTGGTCGGACGGATCAATCCCGCCAGCAAATTGATCAGGGTCGACTTGCCGGCGCCGTTAGGCCCGAGCAAGGCGAAGAACTCGCCCTGCTCAATCGCCAGGTCTATGCCTCGGAGGGCCTGCAAGTTGCCATAATGCTTCTGCACCTGCTCAATTTTAATTGCGGGAATCATTCGGGATTTACGAGGCCTCAGCCCCAGGAGATCAATGGCCAGCCGGGGAATCTGCGGCTTGCGGCAGAAAATCGAAAACGCCGTAAAGTGACGCCAGGCTTAGCAGATTCGCTGGCAGATTGCTGTATGTGAGACTACATTGGTTGCCACGAGCCTGGCGCATCCACTCGAAAAGCAGGCTGATTGCTACCGAGTCAACCTCCGTCACGCCCGACAGATCAACCTCGAGTTCCTTGGCACCATCAACCACAATGTCCTGTGCCAGCAGACGTTCAACATCATCCAGCAGCAAATTGCCGCTGACCAGCCATCTTCCATCGTTTTGAGTAATATCAGCCACGGCAGTAATTTCGCGGAGCGTTAAACACCGGCTTCCTTATTCTTCTCGGCCAATCGCTGAATCAGTCCATCCATTCCGCCCACCTGACGAATCTCGTTATTGAACTGGCTGCGATAGTTAGTCACTAAACTGACATCCTCGATCACGATGTCAAACACCTTCCAGCCACTGGGGCCTTTTTCCAGTGTGTAATCAAGACCGATAGGCTGACCGCCAGGCTGCAGAATTCTGGTTTTGACCGTCGCTCTGGTGGCATCCGGCTGCAAACGGAACGGCAGGTATTCTATGGTCTGGTTCTGATATTTTGAAAGTGCGCTGGAATATGTGCGCAACAGGAGACTACGGAATTCTTTCTGGAACTGCACCTTCTGGTCATCAGTAGCATTCGCCCAGTTCCGGCCCAGTACCAGTCGGCACACGCGCTCGAAATCGAAGTTGGGCAGAATCTTGGTTTCTGCCAAATCAAAGATCTTCTTCTGATCGCCTGCCTGGATATCCTTGTCATTTTTGACAATCTCCAGAACTTCATCGGCAGTCTTTTTAACCAATACATCCGGAGCGACTTCTGCCATCGTCAGTGAACTGAAGCCCAGCAGAGCCAAGACAGAGATAAATTTAAATATTAATTTCATAAGATTCACCTGTTCCTGTGTAACGGAATTATTCTTTCGTTTCGGTTGCTTTACTGTAAAGGAATTGACTAATCATCTTTTCAAGCACAACGGCATCCTGAGTCTGCATGATTTTATCGTTATCCTGCAAATACTCTTCATCGCCACCTGGCTCCAGGCCGATGTACTGCTCACCGAGCAGGCCAGCCGTGTAGATATTGGCAAAAGTATCCTTGGGGAACAGATAACGCTTATCCAGCTTAAGAGTCACCTTGGCCTCATAAGTTGCGCTATCGAACTGGATCGCATCGATTCGGCCTACGACCACGCCGGCACTCTTGACCGGCGAGCGCGGCTTGAGGCCGCCAATATTCTGAAAACCTGCAGTTACAGTATAAGTCTCGCCAATATTTGAAGTAGTGAGGTTACCCACTTTCATCGCCAATCCGAGCAGCGCTGCGACGCCAATCGCAGCAAAAATGCCCACCCACAAGTCAATTTTGGTTCTATCCATCATATCTCCTCAGAATCCCCGATACCGTTCAGCTGATCATGAACGAAGTCATGACAAAATCCAGCCCCAACACAGCCAATGAGGAATTCACCACAGTACGTGTTGTTGCACGACTTACACCCTCCGCTGTCGGTGGCGCATCATAGCCTTCGAACAAGGCGATCATGGTGCAAGCAACGCCAAACACACAGCTCTTGATAAAGCCATTCATTACGTCCTCCCTGAAATCGACAGAAGCCTGCATCTGCGACCAGAAAGCACCGCCATCCACACCGATCAACGGCACGGCAACCAGGTAACCACCCAGAATACCGACCATGGAGAACAACGATGCCAATAAAGGCATACTGATGACCCCACCCCAAAAGCGCGGCGCAACAACTCGGGCAATCGGGCTGACGGCCATCATCTCCATCGCGGACAACTGCTCGGTCGCCTTCATCAGGCCGATTTCAGCAGTGATCGCCGTGCCTGCGCGGCCGGCAAACAGCAGCGCCGTCACCACCGGTCCCAACTCACGCACCAGAGACAACGCAACCAGAACCCCGATCGCCTCAGACGAGCCATATTTCTGCAAGGTGTTATAGCCCTGCAAGGCCAGCACCATGCCGACGAAAAATGCCGACACCAGAATAATGATGAGTGACAACACACCGGTAAAGTAAATCTCGCGGATGACCAGAAACGGTCGACGCAGACTTTCACCGGACGAAGCCAGGGTGTAACCAAACAAACGGCTGGCCGAACCCAATCGCCAGAACTGCTCTATCAGGCGATGCCCGAAATTTTGCAGCACACTCGCCAGCTTCGAGACCACTCCCTTAAACATCGCGCCCCCTCAACATGTCTCGCCTGTAATCCGGAGCGGCATAGTGGAACGGCACCGGACCATCTACCTCACCATGCACAAACTGATGAACAAAGGGCAATGTGGATTCGCGCAATTCTGCAGGTGTACCCTCGGCCGCCACCACTCCATCAGCGATAAAATAGACATAATCGACAAAGGAAAAAGCCTCTTTCACATCGTGCGTCACGACGAGGGAAGTTGCACCCAGCGCATCATTCAGGTTGCGGATCAGATTACAGATCACGCCCATGGAAATCGGGTCCAGGCCTGCAAAAGGCTCGTCGTACATGATGATTTCCGGATCAAGCGCCACCGCGCGGGCAAGCGCCACGCGGCGCGCCATACCGCCGGACAACTCAGTCGCCATCAAATCGCGCGCACCACGCAAACCGACCGCATTCAACTTCATCATGACCAGATCACGAATCATCGATTCCGGCAGGCTGGTATGCTCACGCATGGGGAACGCCACGTTCTCGTAAACCGATAGATCCGTGAACAGCGCCCCCTGCTGGAACAACATCCCCATCTTGCGGCGCAGCTTCTGCAAGTCGTTACGCCCCTGCTGATGCACCACCTTGTCTCCGACACGCACCTCACCCTGGACCGGCTTCAACTGGCCGCCTATCAGACGCAGAATCGTGGTCTTGCCGCTACCGCTACCGCCCATGATGGCAACGATCTTGCCACGCGGGAAAGACATATTGATGCCCTTATGCAGCAAGCGACCCTTGTAGCCGAACGATAGATTGTCAATTTGGACGATATTGTCAGTCATGGCATGTTGTTGGTGTTATAAGTCGGCTATTTTAATGCAATTATTACAATTGTCGTAAGAACAAAATAAAAAGCCCGCCGAAGCGGGCTTTTTATTTTTCACTTCTAAAATCCCATACAGACAGTTGTGAAGTCATTGTCATCGATATCAGCTAATGCCGTTGGTGCTACCGCAGTCGCACCATCTACAGAAGATGTACCCTGTGTCGCATCTACTACCACCATAACTGAACCGGTAGTTGGATTGCCATCATCCAGATTAACATCCAGTTGTTTAGAGAATTTTCCCAACACCCCTCCCGAGCACATTATATTCACACCCCTCAGCCCGGTAATAGATGCGGTTTGTCCACTCTGAACTCCAATGCGACCATTATCAGCATTAACAGGCAGGTATGGTGCTGTAGCCGCCACAACTGTAGCCCCAGGAGCAAAACCTGCCATTCTCACATGCTGCCAAAACACTAAGCTCTCAGCGGTCAAGGTCGTAGAATTCCAAGCACCGTCAATGCGACCATTACCATTACCATTTGTGGCACTTGTATCACCAAGATTTGCCTGAGCGTTAACATCGTCTCCCGGAAGTGCCTTGTATTTATCTTGATACCCATATATATACACTTGCACATTTCTGAAATCAGCCGCCATATTCTTGACCTTGGCACTGTTGATCAATTCCTGGCCTTTCAGCACACCACCCAAAAGCAAACCGATAATCACCAGCACGATGGCCAACTCGATAAGTGTAAAACCTGATTGTTTCTTCATTTTGTTCCCCAGTTGGCACGTATGCATTACGATAGCCATTTATTTGATAGTTCCATAGTTGCAAACTTCATGCCAATATACTTCACACCCAACACCTTATCCGCACAGGATTATTCAGCAATGAGAAGAGCAAGCAGCAAAAAATATGTCGAGATATCGACGATATCGACAAAAAATTGACATCTGAACTTTAAATCAGGCCCAGCATGCCCCTCAAACTACTCGCCCAAAAAACCAGCCATCTCTTCCATCGCCTTTCTCTTGGCCTCATGCTTTTGAGTCTGCACGTTGTGCTCGTTTGGGGGCTGGATGGTTTCGTGCAAAAAGCATTCCTGCTTTGTCATTATGGTTTCTTTTTGCTGTGGCAACCGATCTGGCGCACACAAGTCTCGCTTTCGCATTTTGTGGCGGCTCTATTCATTGCCGGCGGACTGCTACTCACCTATTTCATGAGCTGGTGGCTGATGGCGTTCTGGGTCGCCGTGCTGTTTGGTCTTCTTGGCGGGCGTGTGTTCTCCAGCAAAACCAGAAGCCGGCTGGCTTATCTGTTTGCCGCAGGCTACCTGCTGGCGATGCTGTTGCTCTGGGTCGTGCCCAAGCTGCTGGACAACGCGCAGGATATCGCCATCACCGAATTTGTCGTCACATACTTGATGCCTCTGCTGCCGATCGCGATTCTGGCTGCAGCTACCGATGACGCCAATAGCCCGCTGCCACCCACCATCGACTTTTTCTATACGCTGGTGCTGCTGCTGTTGGCGGTGATTCTTGTCCTGGGCAGCTATGCCATCGAGACTTCCAGCGGCGCGAACTATGCAGTCGTCCTGATCAAGGTGCTGTTCGGGCTGGCGTTTGCCCTGCTGGCCATCAGCTGGTTATGGAATCCGCGTGCAGGTTTTGCCGGTATTGGTCATCTGCTTTCACGTTATCTCCTTAGCCTGGGCTTGCCCTTCGAGCAGTGGGTGAAGAATATCGCCGAACTGGCGGAACAGAAGAACACGCCCCGGGAATTCATCGAATCCGCCATGCGAGAAATCGCCAGTCTGCCCTGGGTCAGTGGCGTAACCTGGGATGCCGCCGAAAGCAGCGGTGAACTTGGGATCAAAAGCAAACACTACTCCGAACTCAAGTTCCACGGGGTCAGCATGCGCCTCCATACACGCTTCACGCTGACACCGGCACTCTCCCTGCACCTGAATCTGCTGACCCAGGTTTTGGGAGAGTTCTACGAAGCGAAACGTCGTGAAGAAACGCTGCAGCAAAACGCCTACATGCAAGCGGTTTATGAAACCGGCGCGCGTCTGACGCATGACATCAAGAACATCGTGCAATCCATGAGCGCGCTGTGTAGCGCCGCGGAACTGACGCCCAACAACGATGACGCCCTGCTGGCAGACCTGATAAGGCGGCAGCTGCCCAAAATGAATCAACGCCTGGCACTTACGCTGGACAAATTGCAGGCACCGAACACCAGCAACAGCCGCAAGACCAGGCTGGCCGACTGGTGGAACAGCTTGCAGCAACGTCACCATCGATCTGCCATCAATTTTCTCTGCGGCAAGTTGCCTGATATTGATGTGGATGACGAAGTACTGGATAGCGTGGTGGACAACCTGCTGCAGAACGCCATTGAAAAATCCCGTAACGAGCCCGGCATGGAAATCGTGGCCGAACTGAATACGGGTGAAAAATTCTGCCTGGAAGTTTCAGACACCGGCAAGGCTATGCCGCAAGACAAGGCCGAGCGCCTGTTCAAGAACCACGTACGCTCTGAGAACGGCCTCGGAATCGGGCTCTACCATGCCGCCAAACAATCGAGGCAGGCAGGCTATGCACTGAGCCTGGTCGAGAACAGCGATGGTAACGTGCGGTTCCGGCTGGAACAGACAAGCTGATGCTGAGCCTCAGAATTTGAAGCAATAAAAAAACCAGGCCAAGCCTGGTTTTTTTATTGCTTCCCAACCTTATAGCTCACCGTAGGAATGCAAGCCCGAAAGGAACATGTTGACGCCGATGAAAGCAAAGGTAGTGACAAACAGCCCGACCACTGCCCACCAAGCCAGAATCGGGCCCCGCATACCCTTGACCAGCCGCAGGTGCAGCCATGCTGCATAATTCAGCCAGACGATCAACGCCCAAGTCTCCTTGGGATCCCAGGACCAATAGCCGCCCCAGGCTTCTGCCGCCCACATGGCACCAAGAATGGTTGCGATGGTGAAGAAGGCAAAACCTACGGCTATCGCCTTGTACATCAGGTCGTCCATGGTATCCAGCGACGGCAGGCGGGATGCGAGGATGCCCCGAGCTGACAGCAGGTAGGCAATACCCACCATGGCAGCGAGAGAGAAGGCGCCGTAACCGATAAAGTTGGCGGGCACGTGTATTTTCATCCAGTAGGATTGCAATGCCGGCACCAGCGGTTGAATCGTATGGGCCTCACGATCGAAGATATACCAGAGGATGAAACCGACAGCAGCGCTGATGATCAGCATGACAAATCCGCCGAGCTGACGGGTCGCATAACGCTGTTCGTAATATAGATACAGCAGCGCAGTAATCAGACAGAACAGGATAAACACTTCATACAGGTTACTGACGGGAATGTAACCGACATCCGGCGCGATCAGATACGACTCGTACCAGCGCACCATGAGTCCGACAAAGCCCATCAATACGGCAGACCAGACCAGCGAGGAAGCGAACTTGCCGGTGAATTGCGAGCGGTTGAACAGCGCCACCCAGTAAGTCACGGTAGCCAGGATGAACAACACGTTCATCCACATGATGGCCGACTGGCTGGAGATCAGATATTTGAGGAAGAAAGCCTGTTCGGCTCTTTGCAGGTCTGCGTCGTAAACAAAGATGGCGAAGAGACTCAGCGCACCAACACCGAGGACAAGGTTGCGCATGGCTTTCCATGACCAGCCCAGCCAGCTAAAGGTCGCCACGGCGCCGAACAGAAAGCCCTGCTCATAGACATCCATATGATGGCTGTACTGATTGAAGGCGAATATGGCACCGGCCAGTAGCACAATGGAGTAGAGCCAATCCTGCCAATCCAGGCGCTTTAACAGTGGAATTGGTTCATCATTGATCAAGGCGTTATTCATACTGCTTCCCCAAAATAGGTCTGTGATTATCAGGTCAAAAGACGCTGCAATTGCTCCTGATAGCGAGCAAATTCCATATCCAGATCGCGGTTCTTGCGATTGGAGGACATGGCAAACAATACCCGATTGTCGGATTTGACCAGCAACCATATCCGGCGTTCACGGATATAGATCATGGCAAAAATGCCGAGCACCAGCAAAACCGAACCGGAATACACCAGGTTCTTGCCGGGCGAGCGCGTCAGCTGCAGGCCGCTGGCCTCGCGATGCTCATACTCCTTCAGCTCCAGATAGAACGGCGCGCCATAGAAGAACAGATCACTCAGGCTGTTCAGGCTATCCTGCAGGAAAAACAGGGTCTCCTCATCTGCCACGGCGGGTGACTGGCCTGCGCGCTCACGTGCCAGATTATGCGCTTCAAATGCCGCACTACTGATAATCTTGATATAAGTTTGTGCTGCATTGTCACGTTGATCCTCCGGCACGGAATCTTCGATCAGCGCGGCAATTCTGGTGTACCCACCCTCGGCAAACGCCCTGAGCAATTGCGTGACACTGGACTCGAACTTCCCCTTCATATCGTCATTGTCAGCATCGGCAGACAATGACGATGCAGTCAGCCGACGGGCAATCTCCACATGTGCTGCGCTGTCCATCATCGCGGCACGCAGGCGCATGAAGCCTTCGATTTCGAAATTCTCATCGACCGGGATGCGCAGGTACTTGAACTCTTCCTGCAAGGCCGGACGCATGCCGGAAACGAAATAGAACCTCTCATCCAGCTTCAATGGCTGCATGTATGTCACATATTCCCGCGCCTGTCCTTGTGTATCGCGCACTTTGAACGTGACATTGGGGCCGACATTATGTGGCTTGCCCTTGCCATCGGCAGTCAGGTTGAGAATATTGAATTTACGGAAATCATCAAATTCTATGATGAGCGCAGCATCACCCTCGCCCAGCGTCACTTCCTGATGTATCGTGCCCAGGACTGACAACGGCGCCACTTGATTGCTGAACAGTCCCCAGAGATTGAAATCCAGATTGGAACCGCCATCCTGAAAATCGGATTGATAGATAGCGATACCCTTGTAGATCAGTGGCTTATTAACGCTAATAGTGGCTTCCAGCGGCTCGGCCAGATCCGGATCGGTAATCACCAGGTCACTCTCGAAGGATTTGGGTTGCCCAGTGGCGTAATGTTCGATGCGAAAATCCTTGAGTGCCACCCGGAACGGCAACTCCTGCACCAGATAACCGTCCCGCATGCGCATGAAAGCGACGTCGGCACTCGTGCCTTCCGGCAAGGTCATATTGCCGCGGAATGACAGATTGGCTGTGGACAGGCGGCTCTCGGCCGGCACTTCGGAAGCCGCGATATCGCGCACCTCGACCGTCTTGTAGCCAAGCAGCTCCTGTACCTTGAACGGCACATTGCCGTCGATCAGACCGCCTATGCAGATGACGACGATGGCGGTATGCGTGAAGATATAACCCAGACGCTGATAGGTACCGGCTTTCGCCGCGATCAGTTCATCGCCGTTCTCGTGCTGTAGCGTCTTGAAACGGAAACCCCGTGCCGTCAGAAAGCGTGTCAGACCGGCCCTGATTTCATCCGGTGTGCCGTTCGCCTGATACTCATGCTGATGACTGAAGGCACGCAAGGATTTCTCGGTGGCATGCTCACGCCAGACACGCATCTCGCGCAGCATGTTGGGGGAGTTGCGATAAACGCAGAGGCTGGTGGAAATGACCAGGAACAGCAGAATCAGCAAAAACCAGACGCTGTGATAGACGTCATAGAGCCCCAGCACTTCGAAGACTTCAAACCAGAACTGGCCGAACTGAATGATGTAATTGGTGTACGGCTCATTCTGCTTGAGAACGGTACCAATGATGGAAGCGATGCCCAATACCGTCAGCAGACTGACGGCAAAGCGCATGGAACTCAGGAGCTCATAAAGGCGTTTGGAAGTGGTTTGGCGTGACTTCAAGGCTTTATCGTTTCGCTTTATCGTTTGATTGAGTGTTGATAATCCGGAATTAGGACAGCAAGCCTGGCCACGAGTTGCCATCACTCACAAGAAGATGGCTGTGGCCGGAAAAGCATACGCTGGATAAAGTCAAGGGTGGCATATGCCACCCTTGACCCATGAATCTACTACGAATATCGCTTAACGCAGACCCTGGATGTAGTCAGCGACCGCAGCCATTTCTTCATCACTCAACTTGGCTGCAATCATGCGCATCATCTTGGCAGCATCGTTGGCGCGTTCGCCGGAGCGGAATGTCTTCAGCTGGGCGGTGGTGTATTCGGCATGCTGACCAGCCAGACGTGGGAACTGCACTGGCACACCGCTACCGGTAGGACCGTGGCAGGAAGCACATGCGGGTACACCTTTACCGGCGACTCCCGCCTTGTAGATTTTTTCACCGGCAGAACCCTTGCCATTGGATTGTGCGGTGCCACCCTTGGCAGCCTGGGAAGCATAGAAAGCACCGAGGTTGTCCATGTCTTCAGGTGACAAGGTAGTCACCATGCCAGCCATGATTGCATTGTTGCGTTCGCCGGATTTGAAGTTGTTCAACTGCTTGGCGATATACTCAGGATGCTGGCCAGCCAGCTTCGGGTACATCGGGATCATGCTGTTGCCATCAGCGCCATGGCAGGCCATACAGACCTGTTTGGCAATCGTGGCACCTTTGGCTGCATCGCCAGCAGCATTAGCAGAAACGGCACTGAACAAACCCAACGCAAATGCCGCAATAATACGGAAACTCATACCCGACTCCTCAGTACTCAACAGTTGATACAGAAATGGTTTTAGAACATTAATCGCGCTATTTTATCGAAAAGCATCATATCGTGATAGCATTTTCCACTCTTTCAGCGCTTTATAAGTTTATCTCTCATGCCCCTGTTTCAAAATGCCAGCTTTTACATCTCCGCGCACAACCTGCGTGATCTGCCGCCGCCAGCGGGGGTCGAGGTCGCGTTTGCGGGGCGCTCCAATGCCGGCAAATCCAGCGCGCTCAACACGATGGCCAACCACAACCGGCTCGCCTATGTCAGCAAGCAACCTGGCCGCACCCAGCTGATCAACTTTTTCGCGTTGGGTGATGAGCGCTTTCTGGTCGACCTGCCGGGCTATGGTTATGCCAAAGTGCCGCAGGCCATGCGCGAACACTGGCAGATGACGCTGTCCGCCTATCTCAGCTACCGCACGTCATTGCACGGACTGGTGCTGGTCATGGACTGCCGCCATCCGCTCACGCCTCTTGACCGGCAGATGCTCGACTGGTTCTGCCCCAGCGGCAAGCCGGTACATGTTTTGCTGACCAAGTCCGACAAGCTGTCGCGCAACGCCGCCAACCAGACCCTGCAAGCGGTTAAAAAGGAACTGAACGAAACCTGGGGAAATTGCACGGTACAGCTCTTTTCCAGCCTGAAGAAACAGGGTGTGGAAGAAGCCGAAAAGATCATCGGCCAGTGGTTATTTGCGGATGAAGATAAGGTCCCAGACACCATGGCCTAGATTCAGGCCGCGCTTCTCGAACTTGGTCAGCGGCCGGTAATCCGGTCGCGGGGCATAATCCTTCGCGGTGTTTTCCAGCAAGGGCTCGGCACTCAGCACTTCCAGCACCCATTCCGCATACTCTTGCCAATCCGTCGCCACATGAATGTAAGCGCCCGCTTTCAACTTGCTGCATAGCATGCTGATGAACGCCGGCTGAATCAAACGCCGCTTGTTATGGCGCTTCTTGTGCCAGGGATCGGGGAAGAAGATATGTACGCCATCCAGCGCACCATCGGCAATCATGTTGTTCAGCACTTCCACTGCGTCGTGCTGCACCAGCCGCAGGTTGGTCAGCTGTGAAGCCTCGATCAGCCTGAGCAGATTGCCTACACCGGGGCCGTGCACCTCGATACCCAGATAATCGATGTCCGGATTGGCAGCCGCGATTGCTGCCGTGCTGTCGCCCATGCCGAAACCGATTTCCAGAATCTTGAGGCTGCCGGCACGGCCGAACAAAGCATCCAAGTCCAGCAGTTCCGGTTTGTAGGCAACACCGAAACGCGGCATGTTGGCCTCGATCGCGCGCTGCTGGGCAGGCGTCAAGCGACCCTGACGCAGGACAAAACTGCGTATCGGCCGGTGCTTCAAATCCTCGTTTGCGGATGTGTCTTTTTCGGACATGGTGATCTGCGCTCAATAATAAGGCGGCGATTATACCTGAGTCGTTCAGGGTGGTTTCGTCGATTGCCCAGCTAAAGCGTATGCGACCGGTCGCCTTGTGGCGTCAAGGTCGCGACGAAGGAGCGGGCCCTTGACGGACACAACCCTTGCGGTACATGACCCTTGCGGTGCACCCCATCCCGCTCACTCATTTAATCAGCGCCGCCTTAAAGCGTATGCGACCGGTCACCTTGCAAAAATCCGAGCAGCGAACACTCACATTGCTTGCCCAACGCCATCACCTTGAACAACTCTCCCATCTCGGCAGGCGAAAGCAGCTTCTGCGCTTGCGCTGCCAGCGGTGCATAAAGCGCCATATCCTGCGGTGAAACGCGACTTAGCAACCCCGTAATACCGCAGTTGATGAGGAACTGCGCCTGCCCGCAATAACCCTTCAACTCCAGGCCATTCGCCAGCGCCGTCTGCGCCACAGTGCTGAAATCAACATGCGCAGTAATGTCCTGCAAGCCAGGATAAAGGAAGGGATCATCATGGGCATAATGCCGGTAATGGCACATCAGGGTGCCCTGATTGCGTTGCGGATGGTAATACTCGCGCCGCGGGAAACCGTAATCAATAAACAGCATGACCCCGCTTTCCAGCACCTGCGCCAGGCTGCTCACCAGCCCGTTCGCTGCCGGACACAGCTCCGTCACATAATCAGGCGGCAAATCCAGCCCGGCAAGCGAGGTCTGCAGTTGCTCGTTGGCCAATGGCCGCTCCGACCAGGCAAAGCCTTGCTCGCTTGCAACGACACCAAGTTCCAACGGCCCGCCAGCCGAAGTCTTGACGACATGCACCGGCAGGGCGTCCAGCACCTCATTGGCCAGAATCATGCCGCTGAAATTCTCAGGCAAGGCATCCAGCCACTGCACCCTGCTCAAAAGTTCTGGCGACAACCTTGCCGCCAGCGTCCGTTGCTGCACCTCACGTAAATAAGCACTGACTTCCAGAATCAGGTAACGCCCCGGCAACAGTTGCAGCCGCTCCAGTTCAAGCAACAGCTCGGCAGCAAGGCTGCCGGTTCCCGCCCCCAGTTCCAGCAGGTCGCCCGATGTAGCCTCCAGCACCTGTGCTGCCTGCCTTGCCAGACATTGCGCGAACAACGGCGAGATCTCCGGCGCCGTGACAAAATCCCCGCCATGCCCGAACTTTTTTGCCCCACCGCTGTAATAACCAAGTCCCGGCGCATACAATGCAAGCTGCATGTAGCGGGCGAAATCGATCCAGCCCTGGTTCCCGGCAATCTCTGTTTTGATTTTTTGTGCCAGCATTTCGCTGTGCGCAATGGCTTCAGTGTCAGGAGCAGGTAAGGTAGCGTTCATAGACCCGGATTATAATGGCTTGGCAGGCTAGCCAGTTTTTTTGGCCAGATTTTTTGGCTACCCATTTTGACAACAAAGGCATTCATTGGAACCCAGCGTGAGCGATAGCACAGAAAACAGCCTTGAGAATAAAGTCATCCTCATCACCGGCGGTGCCAAGCGCGTGGGCGCTGCCATTTGCCGCATGCTGCACGCCGGTGGCGCCAAACTGATGATCCACTACCGGCAATCCGCATCCGAAGCACGCGCACTGCAGGCCGAACTCAACCTGCAGCGGCCGAACTCGGTCGCCATCATTCACGGCGACCTGCTCAACTTGGCCGTACTGCCCAAACTGGTGCAGGAAACCGTGCAGCATTTCGGCCGTCTCGATGTGCTAATCAACAATGCCTCAAGCTATTACGCCACCGAACTGGGCGATATCGGCGACGACCAGTGGCAAGACCTGATCGGCTCCAACCTGAAAGCGCCGCTATTCCTGTCGCAGGCCGCCGCTGCCGAACTGGCCAAGACCAAAGGCTGCATCGTCAACATCACGGATATGCATGTGGAACGCCCGAAAAAAGGCTATGTCGTCTACAGCGTTGCCAAGGCTGGGCTGGTCACCCTGACCAAGTCACTGGCACACGAAATGGCGCCCGATGTCCGCGTCAACGCCGTAGCCCCCGGCCCTGTCATGTGGCCGGAAGACAACCCCCAATTCGACGAAGTCTATCGAAAAAGAGTGATCTCGCAGACCCTGTTGAAACGCATCGGCGAAGGCGACGATGTGGCTAAAGCGGTTCGCTTCCTGATACAGGATGCGCCGTTCATGACCGGGCAGGTGATTGCCGTCGATGGTGGGCGCTCGCTGAATCTTTGAACCTCATAAAAATCGGCCCGCAATGTATGCCGCTACCTTCCCGTTGTTGCTCCCTCTCATCGCTTTCAGAAGAACTCTATCGCCTACTCCATGTTCTTACACGGAGTAGCTTTTGCGTAGCAGTAATGTTTACTCCCCATTTTTCTGCACTGAATCGATTTTGTGTATCGGTTAGCATGTTTCCAATGCGCAAAATCCGGCCCGTACTCCTCCTTGACCCGCTTGCGCCAAAGGTTGAGCGCCGCCTCCTTGGCCCGTTTCTCCCTGTGGTAAGCGTCAGACAGTTTGCCGGCTATCTCCTCGAGCAGACAACCATTTTCCGTCGTCACCGGGGTTGGCGGCGCGGGTCTCTGGCGCATTGTTCCCTGAGCCATTGTCGTTGCTGAAAAATGCAGACCAAAAACCAAAACCATAATGGCAAGAACAAGTTTCATATACTCCTCCGTTCAATTAAACATGCGTTTAGAGCAGCGCCTTTGTCAGCCTTGTCAGACTCTCGCGCATCTTCTGTTTTTCTTCCAGCGCTGCCTGGCGTCGATTATTGCCGCTGAGAAGAATGGATACTGTTTCTTCATCACTGTTGGCAAAGATGTAGACCCGTCCACGATCCTTGCGCAAAATAGCGCTCAGCGTGGGGGTTGAGGCAATGAGATCAAATAACCCAGACCCAGAGGCAACCTCGCCAAATTGCCCGTTCTTTTCATGATTGAGGACCTCAGAACTGTCCCAAATGTGAATGCTTGCCCTGAGAACCGTCTCGCCCGCTTCATTTTGCCAGGCGCATGTGGTTTCTTGTTTTGTGCGCTCGGCAACAAAATTTAGTGTGGCGGAATATTCCTCTTCCAGACGCGCCTAGGGCCACCATTCGCATGGATGTCCATTGACCAGTTTCGTCCAATGCGCCTGATCGAACACACGCTGATTTTCCGAATTACTTGCGTCTCGTGTTGGCGCATCACTTACCGCACCATCATCGCAGGCGGAAAGGAACGCTAACAAGAGTATCGTAGCCAGAAGAAATCTTTTCATTGAACGCCCCTCATTCCTGCACACCGGGAAGGCCGTGTGCGGCACCATATCCAAGCGCACGCATCTTGATCTCGTGCTCCAGTGCCTTGATCCGCACCCGATATTCAGCGCGGCAATCGTTGCCGGCGCGGCCTTTGGCGCAGACCTCCGCCATTTCGCGTGACAACGCCTGAATTTCCCTTCCGCTGGCCATGATCCATGCACTCAGATCATTCGCCTCGGAAAGCCCTGTGGTCGTGAAGGCCGAAACGACACGAAAACGGGATAGATCGAGCGATCTGTTGGCACCAGACAGATGATCAAGATGCATCTCGAAGCTCTCTGTGCCGACCGGCATGACATGAATATGGCGTACCACGCGATTCTTGCGCGCAATCTGGTCCTTGATCACACCGACACCGGGGCCGAGAAACGGCACTTGCGTTGGAGTCGTTGAGATGCCGGGATCGAACCAGAAGCTGATCCAGCTTCCATCACGGCCCTGTCCGCGCAGATGTTCCAGACCGCGCGCCTCGGGCAGGCAGCACGGTGCCGCCGTTTGATCGCTTTCCCGCGCAGAGGCAAAGAAATGCTCTGCATTCAGCTCTGAGAGGGCGGGCATGATTGTCGCAACCCAATCACTCGCGCCAAGCGGCAGGCAGACCTCTCCAGTTTGCGAATGTATGCCGCAAGCCATCAAATTGCCGGGGCGATACAGGACATGATGGATCTGCAAACCTGGCACGTCTGGCATTCCGAGTGCCCATAGCGTTATGTGCGGATTATCGAGCACCATGGAGCCGTCGCGGGAGTTGACCAGCACGGTGAAAGGGCCAGAAGCCTGTGTCGAGCGCAGCGTCACACGCATTTCGAGATCGAAGACAAAACGCCCAACACCTGATTGTGGATTTGGCGTGAAACGACTTTGCGCATCGAAATCGGCGCCCAGAGCCGGCCAGACCCAAACGACCGACAGGATGCAAATTATCCGGATCAAAATCCTCATTGCCGCACAAGCTCCACGCGCCGGTTTTTCGCCCGACCTTCCGGCGTGTCATTGCTGGCAATCGACGCTGTGCTGCCTTTGCCCTGCGCTTCAAGACGTCCGGCAGCAATGCCATATTGCATTACAAGCGCTGCACGAACGGCCTCGGCGCGTGCCTGTGAGAGGCTCATATTCGCTTCGAACTTTCCCGTGCTGTCCGTATGGCCGACGATAGCCAGGCGGATATCCGGCATTGCCGTCATCAATTGGGCAACCTCGGTCAAAGCGGCTGCGCTTTCGGGGCGAAGCACGGCCTTGCCGGTATCAAAATAGATGCCTTGCAGATCAACCCGGCCATCACGTTTCAAATTATCGGCAAGGGTCGTTGCAGAAACCATCCCGTCCTGCATCATCCCCACCTCAACCGTGTGTATATAGTGAATCTGCGGGTTGATCGCGACCACAGCGAACAGCTTGCGGTCACTCTGGAACAGATGGCCGGTCAGATAGCGAATGTCGCCCGCGACACCAAGGTTGATGCCGTTGATGGATTGCCAACTGGGTTGCTTCGCCGGATTGCCGCATTCGCGCCGCTTAGCGCAGGAAAAGTCGATGACAAAGCCGAGTCCGGTCAGCGCCTGCTTGTAATTGCCCGCTATCTCAAGTGTTGAACGCCCTTCAGGATTATCATATTTACGACGAGACAGGCGTCCCTCAAGCGTTTCAGTTAGCGGCTCGCGATCAAAGCCGATAATGCGCTCATACTCATTGAATGCATCAATGTTCTCGTCACGCAGAACCGATCCCTGATAGGGGGCGATCGCAAATGCTGCGCCGGACAAGCTTTGTTGTTCGACTTGCGGTTCCTGGGCGGGCTCCTCTACTGACTGGCATTCCCCGCTACCGAGCGCACAACGGGTAACGCGGCGCGTTTCCACATCCGCCTTGCGCTCAACTTCCTTTTTGGCGGCACGCTCAACGGTTTTTTTCAACACTTCACCAAAATCCTGTGCCTGAACCTGCATGGTCGGTGAAACACATAGGCAGATCAGCAACATTAACCGGGACAATTTCATTTTTATTCTCCTGACACGTCTCTAGAATTTGACCTGCAGTCTGGCCTGCACTCCGTGGCCGGAAAGACCGGAGCCAAGTCGACCGCGGTAGAAATACCAAAGCTGGCGCTTTGCGAGATATCGACGCTCGGATCCGCATCGAGCATGAGCGCATCTTTGGCGAGCGGAATGCCCACGATGGTGAAAATGTCTCCACTCGAGGTAGCCGTTGTCATGTGCAACAGAGCACACCGCCCATAATCACGCAATGAATAGCCGTGCAGAAAGTCAGATTCCCAGTTTTGCGAATTGATTCTTCCCGCCACAAAGCATCCCTCAGTTCTGAGCTTCAACAATAAACTGCCCGGAGAAGCCAATCAGCGCGTGGAACCAACGACCCGCTACCAAAGGAGGTCGCTCCCGTTATCAGTCAGTTGAAAACTATAAACGGCCCAGACGTGTGCCGCTTTGTCTGAGCGGCACAAAGGATAGGACTGTACGGCACTTTTTTGGAGGAGGGAGGGGCTATCGTCTCAGCAAGAGGCCAGAGGAAAATGCATTTCGCGTATCGCTTGGCGTCATCCCGAAGCGCTTGCGGAAAGCACGATTGAACCAGGTCAGATCGCCGAAGCCGGATTCGAAGGCAAGAAAAGCGATCGTTTCATGGCGCCAGGCCGGATCGCAAAGCCGATCATGAGCGCGTATCAGGCGTTGCTCCAGCACGAAATCGGTAAAACTTGTACGCTCATCCGCAAACAGAGCGCGCAAATAACGCTCGGAAATGCAGTGACGTTTGCTTATCCATGCAACGCCAAGTTCCGGATCGGTCAGATGGGATTTAATATCCGTCTGAATTGCCTTCAACCTGGCAGCTCTTACACCGCGCCCCTTCCCGTCATTGATAGTATCAACCGAGACACCAAAGACCATGTGGACGAGATCAAGAATATGTGCGGCACATTGTTCGATACTTGGCTGCGAAAGCAATTCTGCCTCGCCACAGAAACTTCGAACATAATTGGAGAACAGCCGGACTTCCGGTTTATCAGCAACATGCCCCCCTTTGCGCAAGAGCGAGTCAATGTCGATCCTGTGCCTTGCCAGATGATCACGCGACAATGTCAGCATGAGCGCAGAAAAATCGCTGCTGGTCTCGCAAGACATGGACCGATCGGCTTGCCAGATATGGAGATCCCCGGGACGGAACTCTCTTTCCCGCACACCATCCCATGTGGCCCGAAGGCGGGTTCTGTCATCAATGCACAAGATGACGTCGTTCGAACAGTTTTGTGCCATAGAGCGCGTCCGCTCCAGTCGCACTGCAGACCCGGTGAAGGCGCCAATGGTCAACGCTTCCACGCGCCTTACCGAAGCATTGAGCGCGGGAACACCCGAACCAGTAGGCGTAGCGTTCAAACAGACGAAATCCGCCCAAGCGCCCTTGACCTCGTCCATGCCTTCAAACCGATCCGAGCTGACCGAATGAACTGTCATGTACCCTCCAAAATCAATAATTCTCCGGACTGGACGTATCTTTGCGATCTGCGAAATTGACGAGACACGTGCGATCGTGAAGGAGGCACGCCTTGATCGACTCGCCTAACACTGCCCAACCCACAGAAGCAATAGCAACGTCCAATCCGATGGTGAGCGGGCCAAGATTTTGACTGCCTTGCATTTTCTTATTCCATATTATTCGTCCTGTAGCTCATCCAGGATGAGAGCCGTTGTTACAATTAAAGAATTGTAAGATTCCGTATCCAGCCCCGCATATTGCCATGCTGGGCTTTTCATTTTTAACTCGAATATAAACCCATTTGGTTGATTTTTCAGCAAATCGCTGCCTTTCCGGTAAAATTGCACTCCCTTTTGCTTTGTAGTTTGACTGCGCCATGAAACATTACCCCGACAACGTCTCCGGCAACTTTCTCAAGTTGCGCAACAGTCTGATCAGCGCCACCGGCAAGGCGATCGGCGATTACAACATGATCGAGGATGGCGATACCATCCTCGTCTGCATGAGCGGCGGCAAGGATTCGCATGCCATGCTGATGATCCTGCTGGCATTGCAGGAACGCGCGCCGGTCAATTTCAAGCTGATCGCGATGAACCTGGACCAGAAGCAGCCGGGCTTTCCGGCGCACGTGTTGCCGGAATATCTGGAAAAACTGGGAGTGGAATACCGTATCGTCGAGGCCGACACCTATTCCATCGTCAAGGAGAAGATTCCCGAAGGCAAAACTACCTGTTCGCTTTGCTCACGCTTGCGTCGCGGCATCATCTACCGCACAGCACAGGAGCTGGGCGCCAACAAGATCGCGCTGGGGCATCACCGCGACGATATCGTGCAGACTTTGTTTCTCAACATGTTTTTCGGGGCGAAACTGAAGGGCATGCCGCCCAAGCTGGCAACCAACCGCGGCGAGTTCATGGTGATCCGCCCGCTGGCTTATTGCGCGGAAAAGGACATCGCCAGCTACGCGCGCGGCATGCAGTTCCCCATCATCCCGTGCGACCTCTGCGGTTCGCAGGAAAATCTGCAGAGACAGAAGGTGAAGGAGATGCTGAACGCCTGGGAGCTGGAACAGCCCGGACGCATCAACAACATCTTCCGCGCCATGGCCAACGTGGAACCCTCACATTTGTGCGATACCGAACTTTACGATTTCAAGAACCTGAGCACTGCGCAACCCGAAGATGAAGACCCGTTGTTTGGCGATATCGCACAGGAACCGGCCCTTTCACTGGCCAGCGCCAGCGAAAACCGCATCGAGTTCGTGCGCAAGCCGGCGATGGCCGAATAAACCAGCCGGATCAGGCATTATTTTCCGGCGTAAGTACCGACGACTTTTACAAACCGGTCAGCAACCTGCTTCTGTTGATTCAGCTGATCGAGTTTGCTGCTCATCACCGTATCCAGCAACTGCAACCGGCTTTGCGGTGTCGGGTGGGTCTTGAACATCAGCGCCAGTCCGGCATCCTGACTGTTCATGCCATCCAGTGTCTGCAACACGGCAAGCAGGCCATAGGGGTCGTAGCCCGCACGTGCAGCAATCACCACGCCCATGCGATCCGCCTCATACTCGTCGCTCTTGTCCAGGCCTCTGGCATATAGCTCCGTACTTGCGCTGATCGCCTTGTCGGCAACAGCACCATACTGTGAAGACTCCACTGCCATGCTGGCCAAATCGGCGATGATGCCGGTTTGCGCGTTCTTCTGAATCGCTGCCAGATGATGGCGCTGCAGCACATGGGCAATCTCGTGTGCCAGCACACCGGCCAGCTCCGCCTCATTGCGCATGTTCAGCAGCAGGCCGCGCGTGATGAAGACATAGCCGCCGGGCGCGGCGAAGGCATTGAGGCTATCGGTATCCAGCACACCGAAGTGCCAGACCAGATCGGTGCGCTCGGTATGCTGCACCAGCCACCAGCCGAGCCGGTTGACGTAGGCCTGCAGTTTCTCATCCTTGACCAGCGGAGCCGCACCCAGCAGATTGGCCGCCACCCCCTTGCCGATATCGACCTCGCTCTGGGTTTCCACCGGCTTCAGGTCCTGGGTTTTGCTGATGATGTTAGTCAGCTTTTCCAGATCGAGACCGAAGGCGTGAGCGGCAGTAACACCCAGCATCAATGCCAGAGCCAGAACAGTACGTTGCAGCATGATCAATTCCCCCTCCCAAAGTTACCGGCAGAACCGACGCCGGTCGATGCCGATGTTGCAGCCGGTGCGCTCAGGTATTCAACAGTTTGCGATTGCAATTTGGCGCTGGAAGCAAAAGCCGCTGTCTCATTCCTGGCAGCAGCAAAGCTTTCCATTTTTTTCACAGCCTCCGGGTTCGGCTGGGCATTCTTCAAATCCTCCTGACCCAGACCGCGCACACCGGTCGTCACCGTCACCCCGCTGCTGCCGGACCGGCCGGTCGTCGCAAGATTGACTAAGGTACTCAGTCCGTTACCACTTTTTTCTTGTGACGCAGCTGCAGTTCCCAGTTTCACAGCGGTCATTTTCAGCCAGCCCTCACCAGCGCCGGACTTCACTTGCATCCAGCCGCCCTGCCGCTTGAGCACTTCCAACTCAGTGTTGACAGGCAGATTGGTAACTGTAGCCGCGTCAATAAAAGGTTGCTGCTTGAGGTCTGCGGCAACCAACGTTCTGCCAACCTCAGCCGCTTGCGGCTGCGCAACATGGCCCAGACTTAGAGATACCCCGAACAATATAAGAAGAAGATAATGCTGTATTGATTTGAGATTTATCATTGTTTTTTCCTCGGTTCATACAATCGTACGGCTTGCGCACGACCTTTCACAGTGAAACTTCCCTTGTCCTCAAAAACGAAAGGACATGCATCCCCATGTTGCAGGCAAAGCTGCATGGTGTCTTCCGAAACCAGCACTCTGGCCACACCCTTGGTAAGACCTTCAATGCGACTGGACAAGTTTACTGTATCTCCAATCGCGGTGTAATCCTGCCGGTTGTCGGAGCCGATAAAGCCAACCACGGCCTTGCCGCTGTGCACCCCGATACCAATATCAAGCTCGCTGGCCAGTCCGCCAGCTTCAGCGCGGAACTGCTCCAGACGCTCGCTCATTTCCAGCGCTGCCGCAACCGCCAGCAAGGCATGATCCGGCTGCTCGACCGGCGCACCCCAGAACGCCATGATGGCATCGCCGATGTACTTGTCCAGCGTACCCTGATGCCTGAAGATGGCACCTGCCTGCAACGTGAAGTAGCGATTGAGCAATTCAACGATCTGCTCCGGACTGCTGTTCTCCGATAGCGTGGTAAAACCACGGATATCGGAAAATAGCACACTGATCTGCCGGCTCGCGCCACTCAGCGATTCAGTGGTCTCGCCTTTTTCCACCAGCGCCTGCACCACACGCGGATCGAGAAACCTGCTGAAAGTCTCAACTGCCCGCTGGCGCACCTTGCGCTCATGCAGATATTCGATCGAAGCGGCAACGATATAGTAAAGCCAAACGAAAATCACAACCGTCAGCAATGGCAACAGCCACTGCCAGCGCAAGACCCAGAACTGAGCAAAGAGCAGACCTGCTGTCGTGACTGTCAGTGCCAGTCCGAGCCAGAAAATTCGACGATAACTGGCAAAGGCAAACGCCAGCAAACCAAGCAAAACTGAAGCTGTTACGGCCTGTATGTAGACCGGCACCTGAACCAGGGGGTCATGATTCTTCAGGTTATCAATCGCTGTCGCCAATATCTCCACCCCGGGATGAAAGACCGCGACAGGCGTTGGCCGGACGTCATGCAAGCCGTTGGCAGTAGCGCCGATGATGACGATCTTGCCGGTGAATTCGTCCGCAGCGCGCTTGGGTTGCGTACGCTGAAAATCCTCGTAAATATCGGCATAGCTGACACGCCGGTATGACAAGGCAGGGCCATGCCAGTTAAGGGTGACCTCGGATTGCTGCGGCAGGTCTTCAAACTGTAGGTGCCGGGCGACGGTAAGTGGCAGGGATGGCAGCTGCCAGCCCGCCTCGTCAAAGTACATGACATAACGCCGCACCACACCATCCGCATCAGCAATCGCATTGTGCGTGCCCAACCTGCCGGTTTCCAGCATGGCCGACAAGGGTAGCACCATGGCCACCTTCGCTTGCTGATCGGCATGTACCCCCGGTATTGCGCCAAGCAATGCACCATGTTCGGCCAACGGTATACCCTGCGCAGGGTCGGCGTCTTGCAAACGCAGCATGGGGAAGAAACTATTGCGGCTGGCAGAGACCACCTCGGCAAAATAGGCATCACTTTCCGGCCTGGTCAGGTCGGGGTCGCTGAACAGCACATCAAAGATCACGGCTCTGGGCTGTTGCCGCTCCAAACCCTGCAACAGTTCCGCATGCAGGGCTCTGGGCCAGGGCCAGCGGCCAACACTCTGGGCCAGCAAAGCCAGGCTGCGCTCATCGATATCGATGATGACGATATCCGGATCGGGCTGAGATTGTGCCTGTGCACTATGCGCATGATGTGCGATCAGCGCATCGGAAAGACGGTTCTCCAGTGGAGTAAAAAGCTTGAACCAGAAAATTTCGCCAAAAAAAACCAATAAAATCAAAATGGCCAAGTAATAGGCGTAACGATGTTGTCCAGAGCGGCTCATGGCTAGCATCATACTCTGTGTTTTTGACGATTTTCCAGCATGAAATCAGTGATTCTTTACCAGACGCCCCTTCCATAGCATCGCGTTTGCTCTTATTATCTGCCGCATCCTCCATTAAATAGTCACTCCGGCTAAACTGAATGTCAAAACTGCTGATCGTTGAATCACCCTCAAAAGCCAAAACGCTGAAGAAGTATTTGGGCAAGGATTTCGAAGTACTCGCCTCCTATGGCCATGTGCGCGACCTCATACCGAAGTCAGGCGCCGTCGATACCGAGCATGACTTTGCCATGAAATACGAAGTGATCGAGCGCAACGCCAGACATGTCGATGCCATCGCCAAAGCTGTCAAACAGGCCGATGCCATCTACCTGGCAACCGACCCGGACCGCGAAGGGGAGGCGATTTCCTGGCATATCGCCGAGATATTGAAGAACAAAAAACTGGTCAAGGACAAGATACTCAAACGCGTGGTGTTTCACGAGATCACCAAGAGCGCAGTGAACGAAGCCATCGCCTCACCTCGCGACATCTCCATGCCGCTGGTCAACGCCCAGCAAGCACGCCGCGCGCTAGATTACCTGGTGGGCTTCAACCTGTCGCCATTGCTCTGGAAAAAGATACGTCGCGGCCTCTCCGCCGGACGCGTGCAAAGCCCGGCCTTGCGCCTGATCGTTGAACGCGAGTTGGAGATTGAGGCTTTCAAAAGTCAGGAATACTGGACCATCCATCTTGAATCACGCAAGCACCAGCATGCTTTCGGCGCAAAGTTGGTATTGCTGGATGGTCAAAAAGTTGAGCAATTCAGCATCACCAATCATGACCAGCAGCAGGAAGTCGTCGGCAAGCTGCTGATTGCCAGCGCAGGCAAGACCACTGTTTCCCGCGTCGAAAAGAAACAGAAAAGCCGCAGTCCGGCAGCACCTTTCACCACTTCGACCCTGCAACAGGAAGCAGTGCGCAAGCTCGGCTTTACCACCAGCCGCGCCATGCGCATCGCTCAACAACTGTATGAAGGCATTGATGTTGGTGGCGGCACCGTGGGTCTGATTACCTACATGCGTACCGACTCGTTCAGCCTGGCGACAGAAGCGGTGATGCAGATTCGTGACTACATCAAGAAAACCTTTGATGCCGACTATCTGCCGAAATCGCCCATCATGTACAAGACCAAGGCGAAAAATGCACAGGAAGCACACGAGGCGATACGCCCGACCGATATTACCCGCACACCTGCCAGCGTCCGCGCCTTCCTGACCGACGAGCAATTCAAGCTCTATGAAATGATCTGGAAGCGCGCGCTGGCCTGCCAGATGACGCAGGCCAAATTCGATGCCGTCAGCGTTGACCTGTCCATCGGCACCGATGCAAACCTGTTCCGCGCCACTGGCCAGACCATGGTATTTCCGGGCTTTATCGCGGTTTACATGGAAGGCATAGACGACGAGGAAGAAGAGAACGAGAGCAAGCTACCGGTACTGGAGACCGGCGAAGTGCTCGATGTCAGCAAGATTTTCGGCGACCAGCATTTCACCGAGCCACCGCCAAGATACTCCGAAGCCAGCCTGGTCAAGGTTCTGGAAGAGTACGGCATCGGCCGCCCATCGACCTACGCCAGCATCATCTCCACCCTGCAGGATCGTGAATATGTGCTGTTGGACAAAAAGCGTTTCACACCGACCGATGTCGGCCGCGTGGTGAACAAATTCCTCACGCAACATTTCACCCGTTACGTCGATTACGACTTCACCGCCAATCTCGAAAACGAACTGGATGAGATCGCCGAAGGCGGCCGTGACTGGATACCGGTACTCGACGAGTTCTGGCAGGGTTTCAATCAACAGGTGAAAGACAAAGCCAACATCGACCGCGCCGACATGACGCATGAGTTGACCGGCGAAGACTGCCCGAAATGCGGCAAGCCGTTGAGCAAGCGCCTTGGCAAGTACGGCATGTTCATCGGCTGTACCGGTTACCCGGCCTGCGACTATATCCGCAACACCAATGAAGGGCAGGCGCCTGCCGAGCCCAAGCTCATCGGTGCCGATGCTACCAGCGGCAAGGACATCCTTTTACTGAACGGCCCCTATGGCCCCTACCTGCAACTAGGCATGCCGGTGGAAGGCGAAAAGAAAAAACCCAAGCGCGTCAGCATCCCGAAAGATATCCCGCTGGCCGATGTCGATATGGCAGTGGCTCAGAAACTCATCGACCTGCCGCGCGACTTGGGCCAGCATCCGGAAACCGGCAAGAAAATCGTCGCCAACATCGGTCGCTTCGGCCCCTATGTCAATCACGACGGCAAATTCAAATCCATTCCCAAATCGGACAGTGTCTTTGACATCGACCTGACTCGCGCAGTCGAACTGCTGGCCCAGGCCAACAGCGGTCCGGCTCCGATCAAGGAGTTGGGTGAGCATCCCACTGCCGGCGGTGCGATTGCCGTCTATTCTGGCCGCTATGGTCCTTATGTGCAGCATGGCAAGATCCGGGCAACCTTGAGCAAGAGCCAGGAACCGGAAACACTGACATTGGAAGAAGCACTGGAACTGATTGCCGCCAAGGCGGCAAAAGAGGCGCCGGCCAAAAAGACGACAGCCAGAAAAACACCTGCCAAAAAGGCGGCCACCAAGAAAACCGCTGTGAAAAAGACCTCAACAAAAACCACGGCGGCCAAAACGGCAGTCAAGAAAACCGCCGCAAGTAAATCAACCAAAGCTGCCAGCAAGTAACCGTCAAATAAAAAAGCGGCCAATGGCCGCTTTTTTATTGATCCCGATTCATCAGATTAACCCATGCGGGCTGTCATGTAACTATTTTCAATCCATTTGCGAATGCGGTTGGCATCACCTATCCGCGTCATTTTTCCGTCCGAGTCCAGCAGCACAATAATCAATGGCTGACCGCCGATTTCCGCCTGCATGACCAGGCAACGGCCGGCTTCGCTGATGTAGCCGGTTTTGGACAGTCCGATGACCCAGTCACCTTTACGCACCAGCGAATTGGTATTGATAAATTGCATGGGATTACGGCTGCCGTTGATGGCCACTTCCTGCGAGGTGGTCGTGCTCTCCAGACGTATCTGCTCGTATTCATAGGCTGCGCGCACCATTTTCACCAGATCTTCGGCAGTTGAAACATTACCGCTATTCAGACCGGTCGAATCAACGAAACGGGTATTCAGCATGCCTAGCTCATAGGCCTTGTAATTCATATCCCGGAGAAAAGCTTTCAGACCGCCCGGATAATGTCTCGCCAGTGCGGAGGCCGCACGATTCTCGGAAGACATAAGGGCAAGTCGCAGCATCTCGCTACGCGGCAAACTGATCCCGACACGCAGTCTGGAGGTTGTGCCCTTGAGCGTATCGATATCTTCCTTGCTGACGGTAATCATTTCGTCCATGGGCAGGCCGGCATCCAGTACTACCATGGCTGTCATCAGCTTGGTTACCGAAGCGATCGGCGTAGGCGTATTGGTATTCTTGGCGTAGAGCGTCTCACCGGTTTCCTGATTGATAATCAGCGCCTTGGAGGACCCGAGTTGCAGTACACCGCTACCGTCATAATCAGATGAGGCATTGCGCGCCACGGTAGCCTTGCCAGGTTGTATCGTGTGCGTAACTCGCTTGTTGCTGCCAGCTGCCTGTTGTGTGGATCTATCTGCGGCTGTCGCGCCCAGGGATGGAATAACGAAAGAAAATGTTGCGAACAACATGATGAGATTTCGTTTCATAATTGATTCTCTCCTGCTCCAGCCGACTACGTTACAACAGATACTAATAAAAAAATACTGATTTGTCATCAAGATAGCATACTTTGTTAAAAAAAATATCAAGGCGCCCTCACATACATCATCAGCAACTTATGCAATACATATGCGAAAATGTACAGCAATGACAACTCTACTTGAATAAACCACCATGAAAATACCAGAAAACCTAAGTTACAGTAGCGAACATCTGTGGGTAAAAGCAGACAATAAGGGCGTATTTCTGGCTGGCATCACGGACTATGCCCAAGACTTGTTGGGCGATATCGTATTCGTTGACGCACCCAAGGTCGGCAGCAGGCTAAAAGCCACTGAAACCTGCGGTCTGATCGAATCGGTCAAAACCGGCTCCGACCTGCATGCGCCGCTGAATGGCACTGTCGTTGCCATCAATGATGATCTGCAGAATCACCCGGAACAGATCAATGACGACCCCTATGCCAGCTGGATATTCAAATTCGAAGCTGAAAATGCAGACCTGTCAGAACTGCTGGATGCCGCCGCCTACCGCCAACTGATCGGCAATCCGTAAACCTTCAAATTAAAGCTGGCCGGACTCTAGCCGCTTTCTCAGTGCATCCATGACATCGCGCTCCAGCGTAGTTTTCAGCGCCTTTTCAATAACAACCAGTTCACGCAGTATCGCGCGTTTCACTGCATCACGGATGACAGGCTCCATCTCCAGAAGCATCAGCTCCTGCTGTTCCGCCGTCAGTTTGACCGGAGCAGTGCCTTCGCTCTGACTAGTGGCTTGCTCTGCAGTAGACAACTCCGGCGCTTGCTTCTCTGGTATTGCAGCATTGACTGCGTCTTCCAGGATCGGTAGAGAGGCACTGCCGGCCTTGATAAACTGCAAGGGCAGATTACCGTCATAGGATTCGGTCAAACGCGGCACGCTGTCTTCACGACTCACTTCATGGCTTGGCTCTGCCTGACTTTGCCGGCTCAAGGTATTAATCCGGCTCAATACCTCACTTAGGCGATTACCCGGCTCTGCTGTGGCCTGACTCATAATGCGACTCCACTTGCGTCAAATGAACGCATCTCATAACCCCGATCACGATAGAATTTGTAGCGCACTCTCGCCCTGACCTTGTCCTGCTCATCCTGCCCGACGATCTCGATCAGCCGCGTAAAGCGACTGAAAAACGGCGGATAATCCGGCTGCAGATTAACCAGCACATCGTGGTGCGGCAATTCTGCAGGCTGCCAATCCAGAATGATGGGCGTCTCAGCGGCCAACTCATGCGCAGCATGGCAATGCGGCAGAAAACTGGTCGGCGATTGCGCCCAGAGCTTGCCCTCGATTGCGCGCACCGTATCCTCATCCGGCGCGAAGAGCACCAGCCGCCGCCCCTTCATGACGGCTTTCTCACTCAGCTCGGCCACTTTCTGCAGCTTGTCTTCGACGTTAAAAAAGAACTCGATGCGCGTCATGCTATCGCTTATACCTTGGCTGCACGCTGCTTGAGGAACTCGGTCAGCAAAGGCACAGGGCGTCCGGTCGAACCCTTCTCCTTGCCGGACTTCCAGGCGGTGCCGGCTATATCCAGATGCGCCCAGTCGTATTTCTTGGCAAAGCGCGAAAGGAAGCAGGCGGCAGTAATGCTGCCTGCAGCACGTCCTCCGATATTCGCCATGTCGGCAAAATTGCTGTCCAGCTGGCCTTGATAGTCTTCCAGCATCGGCATGTGCCAGGCACGGTCCTGTGCACCTTCGCCTGCGGCCAGCAGCTCCCTGGCCAAGGCATCATGGTTACTGAAAAGGCCGCTCAGATGATGACCCAGCGCAATCACGCAAGCGCCGGTCAGCGTTGCGATATCGACTACCGCAGCCGGCTCGAAACGCTCGGCATAGGTCAGCGCATCGCACAGGATCAGACGACCCTCTGCATCGGTATTCAACACTTCGATCGTCTGGCCCGACATGCTGGTCAGCACATCGCCCGGGCGGATAGCGTTGCCATCGGGCATATTCTCGCAAGTCGGAATGATGCCGACAGCATTGATCGGCAGCCCCATTTCGGCGATAGCCTTGAAAGTGCCGAGCACGCTGGCGGCACCGCACATGTCGTACTTCATCTCATCCATTTCGGCACCGGGTTTGAGCGAAATACCGCCGGTATCGAACGTGATGCCCTTGCCCACCAGCACGACCGGCTTCTGGCCTTTTTTACCCTTTTTATGCTGCAGCACGATCAGTTTGGGCGGCTGACGACTGCCTTGTGCAACGCCGAGGAACGAACCCATGCCCAGCTTTTCCATTTCAGGGCGATCCAGCACCTGCACATCCAGCCCGTGCGACTTGGACAAGGCTTTTGCCTGGTCTGCCAGATAAGTCGGTGTACAGACATTGGGCGGCAGATTGCCGAGATCCTTGGCCAGACTGACGCCGGCACCGATCGCCTGCCCCTGTTTCAGTCCGGCTTCCGCCGGCTTTATATCCTCACGGCTGGCGACATTGATCGTCAGCTTTTTGATGCCCTTGGGCGCGTCGTCTTTTTTATCCTTGGCAGCCTTGCCCTTCATGCAATCGAACTTGTAGACGGCATCCAGCACCACCTCGGCATGTTGCGCCACCCGCCAGGCTATATCATGCTTCTTGATACTGAGCTCGGCCAGAAAACTGACGGCATCCGTAGTGCCGCAACTGTTGACGGCCTTGACCGCGGCCTTGACTGCCTGCCGGTAATGCTTTTCATCCAGCTCGCGTTCCTTGCCAAGACTGACCAGCAATACGCGTTCGCTCAACAATGCAGGAACGGAATGCAGCAGCAGTGTAGAACCAGCCTTGCCATTCAGGTCGCCGCGCTTCAGCACTGCAGTCAGAAAGCCGCCGGAAGCCGCATCCAGTGCTTCTGCAGGTGCGGAAAGCTTGCGTGACTCGTAAACCCCGACAATCAGGCAATCACTACGCTGTTTTTCCGGATTACCACTTTTTATGCTAAATTCCATTCACTGTTCCTCATTGTTGAATTTGATTGAATTATCCTGCGTTTTCGCCCCAACTCAAAATATTGACTGATAGATACTTTCCCGCCCATGCTCTTTAAACGATCATTGCTGCAAGAGCTCGTCACCACAGCTGCGGGAGCATTCCTCATACTGGTCGGCATCGTCATCGCGCAGCGAGTAGCCTACTACATCGGCGTTGCCGCCAGCGGCAGTCTTGCCAGCGACGCCATCAAGACACTGCTGGGCTTCAACATGATCCGCTTCCTGCCCATGCTGCTTTCCCTCAGCCTGTTCCTCGCCGTACTGCTCACGCTGTCTCGCTGGTATCGAGACAGCGAGATGGTGGTCTGGTTCAGTGCCGGCAAGAGCCTGTCGAGCTGGATACGACCGGTCATCACCTTCGCCTTGCCGGTCATTCTGGTCATCGGTGTACTGAGCCTGTTTGTCACGCCCTGGGCCACACAAAAGGCTTCTGAATTCCGTGACATGCTGAAGAGCCGGGACGAACTGGCCACCATCACGCCTGGCGTTTTCAAGGAATCACGCAGCGCCGACCGTGTCTTTTTCATCGAAAGCTTCGATGAACTGGGCAACCTGGTCAAGAACATCTTTGTACAAAGCGTACAGCATCAGAAACTCGGCATCATCGTCGCCAGCCAGGGCTACCGGGAAACCGCCGACAATGGCGACAGCTTCCTCGTCATGCAGGACGGGCGGCGCTATGAAGGCCTACCGAACACCGCCGAATACACCATCACCGAATTCGAACGTTACGCCATCCGCATAGAGCCGGCTGAAGTCGAAAAGTCCTTGCCGAAAACCCAAGAGAAAAGCAGCGTGGAACTGCTACAACAGCGCAGCCGGGATAGCAACGCCGAATTGCAATGGCGACTTGCCATGCCTATTTCGGCTTTCGTGCTGGTTCTGCTTGCCATCCCGCTGAGTTTCGTCGACCCGCGTTCCGGCCGCTCCGCCAATCTGATGCTGGCCCTGCTGGTCTACGTCATCTACAACAACATGTTGAGTATCTTCCAGGCCTGGGTGTCGCAGGGCAAGCTCAGTTTGCTGATCGGGCTATGGCCGGTACACCTGTTCTTCCTGCTGCTGACCGTCTACATGTTTTACCGCCGACTATTCCAGCAGCCGTTGATCCCAAGATTCTGGAGCAGATGAGCGATGAATCTGATTAACCGCTACCTGATTCAGGAGATCGTTTCCAGCATCCTGCTCATCATGCTGGCGCTGATCGCCATGTTCTCCTTTTTCGACCTGATACAGGAGCTGGAAAGCCTGGGCAAGGGCGAATATGGCCTCGGCAACGTGCTGATCTTCGTCCTGCTGAGCGCACCGGGCCATGTCTATCAGGTGGTCCCCGTAGCCGTGCTGGTCGGCACCATGTACGCGCTGGGGCGCCTGTCGCGCAGCTCCGAACTCATCATATTGCGGGTCAGCGGCATCTCCATCACCAACCTGGCCTGGTCACTGGTACGCATCGGCCTGGCCTTTGCCGTACTGACATTTATCGTCGGCGAATTTGTCACCCCCTACACGGAAAAGACGGCGCAGCGCATGCGCATCAAGGCAACCGACTCCGTCATCGCACAGGACTTCCGTTCCGGCCTGTGGATCAAGGATGGCCGTAGCTTCGTCAATGTCGAGGAAGTGCTGCCGGACACGACGCTACTCAACGTGCATATTTATGAATTCGATGCGGATTTTCATCTACGCACCATCAGTGATGCGAAGACCGGGCAGTTTGAAGAGGATGGCTGGAATTTGAGTGAAGTGGCACAGACTCTGTTCAATGAAGACAAGATCAAGTCGGTCTACTTCCCCGAGGCCAACTGGCAGTCATTGATCCGGCCGGAACTACTCAATGTACTACTGGTACAACCGGAAAAGATGTCTGCGCGTAACCTCTATTCCTACATCACCCACCTCAGCGACAACAAGCAGAAAACCTCCAGGCACGAGATTGCGCTCTCCGCGAAAATCATCTATCCGCTGGCCTGCATGGTGATGGTCGTATTGGCGCTGCCCTTCGGCTTCCTGCAGCAACGCTCTGGCGGTGCCAGTGCCAAGATATTCCTCGGCATCATGCTGGGGGTGTTCTACCAGGTCATGAACCGGGTATTCGTGCACCTCGGCCTGCTCAACGACTGGTCGCCCATCTTCAGCACGGTCGTACCCACGCTGTTATTCCTGTTGGCAGGACTCACCATGCTGTTCATGGTAGAGCGACGCTAGTTCTTCTCCGGCCGTTTTTCAAGCAAAGTCAAACGTGTGCCTGACAGACGATCGTGCAGATAGCACCCTTCACGGTCAAACAGCGCCCAGACAAAACTGACACCCAAAAACACGCTGGCGAGAATGTAACGTTTCATGGCCAAACTTGGTGTCAGTGCTTCCCCATGCCGTCCGGCCAACTTGATTCGCCAAGTCTGCATGGCAAGCGTTTGTCCGCCTCGCGTCCAATTCCAGACAAAATAAGCCGCGCTGATCAGCCACAGATAGATCTGAAAAAAATAGCGTTTGGGCGCGGCCGTGGCATCGCCGAAGATAAACAGGAAAATCAGCGCTGTGAACATCAGCACGGCCAATAACAGAACGAAATCGTAGAACAGACTGGCCAGTCGGCGTAACAGGCCCGGTGAGGCGGTTGAATTTGGCACGTTGATCAGTTAACCGGAAAACTAATGGCTAGTTATCCAATTCGTCATTACCGTAAATCTCGGGGCTTTCCCGACGTAACTGCTCGCGTTTGACTTCCGGCAGACTCTGATATTCACGCCACTTCTTCCTGAGCTCCTGCTTTTTTTCCTCAGGCAAGGCCCTGAATTTCTCATGTTTCTTGCGGGCGTTTTCGCGCTCATAGGGCGTCATGCGGCTCCAGCGCGTCAGTCGCTCCTGCACCCGATGCTGACGCTCGGCATCCATCTTCGGGTAGTCACGCGCGATCTCGAGCATGCGCTCACGTTGCCAAGGCCGCAAGGTATCCCATTCGCCCGCCAATGGCTTCAGGACTTTTTGCTGGTCAACACTAAGCTCCGCCCAGGTCGGACGCTGTGCAGCCTCAGGCTCGGCCAAAGCCTGACCTGCATATATGACAAAAACCAGGGTTATCGCTGCGATGAATGCGCTAGCCATGCATCAAATCCTTTATCCACAAAAGCCTCAGGGGGCAGTTCAGAACCCAGCAGGAAGGCATCACCCTGCTCGACAGCAGGCTGGGGCATTAATTGTTGCGTGATGACAAACACCATCAATGCCGCACCGATTATCATGACAGCAGGCATGATAGCGCGATGCTGATGCATGTAGTCACCGGACATGCGAAGTACGTGCCCGATTCCATCCGCATCGCTCGCGGCAGCAGTTTGCCTGCGTGCGGCCAACTGGCCTACCGCCTTCATTCTGGCCGCATAGAGTCGGTCCAGCACCTTGCGGTCGAGCTGGGAAGTACTATCATCCAGCAGATTGGCTATCTCTTTCGCGTATTCCTGTTCGGTTTTCATCGATCAACTTCCTCTACGTATCGCGCATCCGGTGATGCCTGATCTTTCGAGAATCAAATTTCTCCTGAATAATTATATGCCTGGTTTGGAAAAACCATGCTTTTCCAATATTGATGCAAGTGTATGAACGGCGCGTGAGCAATGCGTCTTGACGCTACCTTGTGAACATCCCATTGATGCTGCCGTTTCGGCTACATCCATATCTTCCCAATAACGCAAAATGAAGGCTTCCCGTTGACGCGCCGGCAGCTTCTTGATGGCATCTTCGATAATAGCCAGCGTCTGACTGCGTTGCAATTGCGCTTCCGGCTGATCATGGTCGTTATCGGGATCGCCTCCAAGAATTTCAAGCGGATCCGTCTCATCGTCATCCTGCCCGCTACCGAAGGAAGAAAACAATGTCGTCCACAGGTTGCGGACTTTCTGCCTGCGCCAGAAATCCTTGGTGGTATTCTGCAGGATGCGCTGGAACAACATGGGATACTCGGTGACCGGGCGATCAGCGTATTTTTCCGACAGCTTCATCATGGAATCCTGCACGATGTCGAGCGCAACATGATCGTCACGTACCGCATAAGCCGTTTGCTTGAATGCGCGTCGCTCGACTTGAGCAAGAAAATCAGAAAGCTCTTGTGGGGTTGCCATCCTGGGTCAATCGGATATTGTCGTTGCGTGAATTATTAATTGCATGATTTGTTCTTTTGATGGTTCCTGCAGGTGTCAGGGCCCTTGCGCTCATGACGCTTGAGCCATGCATGCAGCACTCAGACCGAGTATATCAGGTTTGCATTTTGTCTCTGACCAAGATTTAGCTACAATCGTTTCAATTTAATCCGGTTCACCCCTCATGGCCAAACTGATCATCCTTGCCATAGCAATCTGGCTTGTCATCACCATCCTGAAACGCTACCGCAAGAGTCTGGATCAGTCTGACGCATCGGCCGAAAACACCGGGCGTGATTCCGAAAGCATGGTGCAATGTGCGCATTGCGGCATACACCTTCCTCAAAGCGAAAGTGTTCTATCGGATGGCCAGTATTTCTGCAGTCAGGCGCACGTTCACGCGCCCAAAGATGAATCCGGGAACTGATTCGCCAGCACCTCACCTGTTGCCGAGCGCTTATTGGCGCTCGATGCGTTTTTCGCATCTTTATCGCTTTGTCATCGCCTGCGGCCTGGTCACCTATTTCTTCTTCTGGCAGGAGCTCCCCTGGCGCGAGAACTACAATAGTCAGCTCTACCTCAGGCTGGCCGGCTCCTACCTCGTCTTCAGCCTGAGCGCCGCACTACTGAGCTGGTTCAAGGTCGTGATCCTTGACCGACGCCTGACACTCATTACGATCATTGATATCGGCTTTATCGTTACCCTGATCTACGCTGCCGGTGGCCTGGAGAGTGGCCTTGGGCTGCTGCTGGTGCTGGCAACAGCAAGCGCCAGCCTGTTCAGCCAAGGGCGACTGGCCCTGTTCTATGCTGCGATTGCCAGCATCGCCCTGCTGCTGGAACAGTCATACCAGTTCATCACCTGGGAACAACATCAGGTCGATTATACGCATGCCGCCATGCTCAGCCTCAGCTGCTTTGCCACGGCATGGCTGGCGCACAGTTTCTCCAAACGTACCAAACAGAGTGAAGCACTGGCCTCACAACGTGGTATCGATCTGGAGAACATGGCGCAAATCAATCAATTGATCACACAGGAAATTCAGGACGGCATTCTGGTGGTAGACAAGGATTTCAAGATTCGTCACTGCAATGCACAAGCGGAAAAGTTGCTTGGCCATCAGCATACCGAATTCGAAACCTTGGACGAATATGCGCCGGAAGTGGCAGCATTGCTGGCACACTGGATCACTGAAAACAACGTCCAGAAAAATGCCAACAAACACAGAAAATTGAGATTGATCGAGCGCGAACTCAGGTTGCGACTCATGCCGGTCAGCAATGACCGGCATGATGGTGCTGTAATATTTATTGAGGATTGGAGTCAGATTCAGATGCAGGCACAACAGATGAAACTGGTCGCTCTCGGACGCCTGACAGCCAATATCGCCCACGAAATTCGCAATCCGCTTAGCGCGATCAGCCATGCCAATCAGCTGTTGCAGGAAGAAGCCATGAATGACCCTGCGATCAAACGCATGCTGCAAATTGTCGCCGACAATGTCACACGCCTGGATCAGATCGTAAAGGACGTGCTGGAACTGAACCGGCGCGACCGCACTCAGCAGGAAAGCATCAGCCTGGCAAAATTTCTGCAGGACTTCCATACACAATTCTGCCAGGCAGAAAAAATCCCCCCAGAACACTTCAGGATGTATCTGGCCGGACATGATGGAAACATCCTGTTTGACCGCCGCCACCTGAATCAGATTCTCTGGAATATTTGTCGCAATGGCTGGCACCACAGCCGCCGACAGGAAAGCAGCCTGACTCTCTCCCTGATTGAATCGCCAGGAGAGACCAAACTGACGGTCGCCATCAAGGATGACGGTTCCGGCATTGCCGAAGAAATCATCCCGCACCTGTTTGAACCTTTTTTTACCACCGAGTCGAGCGGCACCGGACTGGGGCTTTATATCGCACGCGAACTGTGTGAAGCCAATGACGGCAGAATCGAGTATCAGCCGACGGACAATGGCAGCCTGTTCCTGATCCAGATTAAAAGGCAAACAGCGCAATGACCATAAAACCTGCATGCCTGGTAGTAGATGACGAAACGGATATCCGGGAACTCTTGGTTATGACGCTGGAGCGCATGGGTATCTCCACTGACAGCGCAGCCGATGTCGACGATGCAAAATTCCTGCTGAGCCAGCGCCACTATGCACTTTGCCTCACCGACATGCGTCTGCCGGATGGTAACGGACTGGATCTCGTCAAACATATCAACAGTAGTTACCCGGGCCTGCCGGTGGCAGTCATCACAGCTTACGGCAGTGCCGACAACGCTGTTTCCGCACTAAAAGCCGGCGCCTTCGATTACCTGAGCAAGCCCATCTCACTTAACCAACTGCGTCCACTAGTGCAGTCGGCGCTCAAGTTGCCGGCACCGCAAACGCCATCCATCACCAACCCGGCAATGATAGGCGAATCACCCGCCATGGTGCAGGTCAGGAACCTGATCGAGAAACTGGCAAGAAGCCAGGCACCGGTACATATTTGTGGCGAGCCGGGCAGCGGTAAGGAGCTGGCGGCCAGACTGATACACCGCAACAGTTCGCGACAGGAAGGTCCCTTTGTCAGCATCAAATGCGGGGCCCTTGCAGAAAACTTGATGGAAGGCGAGTTGTTCGGATATAAAAAGGGGGCCATCGCCAACGCACAGGAGGACAAACCCGGCCTGTTCCAGGCAGCCAACGGAGGTACGATTTATCTCGATGAGGTGGCCGATCTGCCACTTTCCATGCAGGTGAAGCTCCTCCGCGTGATTCAGGAAAAGAAGGTGCGCATGGTAGGCGATCAGCAGGATGTCAGCGTGGATGTCCGCATCATCAGCGCCACACACAGAAACCTTGGCGTAATGATGGAACACGGCCGCTTCAGGCAGGACCTCTATTACCGCCTCAACGTCATCGGACTAAAAGTTCCGGCACTACGGGATCGTCAAGAAGATATCCCCTTGCTCACCACCGCCCTGTTGGAAAAACTGTCCAGACGAACAAACCTGCCACCGCCATCAGTCAATTCGGAAGCCATGCGTTTGCTGAAAAAACGCAACTTCCCCGGCAATGTACGTGAGCTGGAGAACATCCTCGAACGTGCACTGGCCTTGTGTGACGGCAAGACGATCGGCGTTGACGACCTGCTTCTGGATCAGGAGGCTGCAGGTACGCTGGCTCCTCCGCTTGAAATCGACAACGGCCTGCCCTTGCCGGCATTCCTCGAGAATATAGAAAAGACCGCCATCCTCAACGCGCTGGAGAAAACACGGAACAACAAGACCGAAGCTGCCAAGCTGCTGGGCGTCAGCTTCAGGACCCTACGTTACCGCCTGTCAAAACTGGGGCTGGGCAAGAATCAGGATGATTGATTCGCACGGCATCTGCCAAGATGTATTGTTTATCGATTCGCCCAACCATGACGAGCGACCGGATGTGCCGATTACGCTGGCAGTCATCCACAACATCAGTCTGCCGCCCGGCGAGTTTGGCGGCAACGGTATCATCGAACTGTTCACCAATCGCCTCGACCCTCAGGCGCATCCCTATTTTGCCGAAATCCACCAGCTCAAGGTGTCCTCACATTTCCTCATCCGCCGGGACGGCAACCTGATCCAGTTCGTATCCTGTTTGCAGCGCGCCTGGCACGCCGGCCAATCAATTTGGCAGAGCCGCGAACGCTGTAACGATTTTTCTGTCGGAATTGAGTTGGAAGGCAGCGACCACGAAGCCTTTACCGATGCGCAGTATGCGCAGCTCAATCAGTTGCTCGATGCACTGAAAGCAGCATATCCGATAGAGGCCGTGGTCGGTCATTCCGACATCGCCCCTGGACGCAAAACCGACCCGGGGCCTTATTTTGACTGGTCAAGAATAAACAACCACTGAGCGGCGCATAATTTAATCCGTCAATGGTAAAAACAATAACGCAAGAATCACCCGAGCAAGAGAGTCACACATCATGTCCAGAACACACTGCCTGCAATTTCTAATCGCCGCCTGTCTCGGTATGACTTTGCTAGCCTGCGGCAAGAATGACGCCCCGCAACAGAAAAGATCGACGGCCACGCTGGTCAGCGTCGCCGCTGCCGAGACCTCCACGCTGGAAATTCGCGAGGAAACCGTCGGTAGCCTGGAAGGCCTGATCGACCCTACCGTATCCGCCGAGGTCGCGGGCCGGGTACTGGAAGTCAAGGCGCGGCCGGGACAGCGCGTGAAGAAGGGCGACGTGCTGGTCATACTGGACCCGACCGACCTCGCCCTGCAGCGCCGCGAAGCACAAGCGGAAGTCGGGCGGATTGAAGCCCTGCTTGCGAATCAGGAACGCTCATTGGAACGCAACCAGACCTTGGTCGAGAAAAACTTCATCTCCAAGAACGCCCTCGATGAAATCCATACGCAAAAATCCGCATACAAGAAGGAACTGGAAGCAGCCCGCGCCAGGCTGGCCAGCATCGAACATACCGGCAGCAAAACGCAGGCCGTAGCCCCGGTCGACGGCATCATCGAAGTACAGATCGTCTCGCCCGGAGACTTTGTCAGCATCGGCTCCCCCATGATGCAGATCATCAGCAACCAGCGCTTGCGCGCCCACCTGCCCTATCCGGAACGTGTCGCGTCCAGAATCAAGCCGGGGCTCAAGGTACGCCTGACCACCCCGACCTCGCCGGAGGAAATCATCTCGGAAGTCCGTGAAATGAAACCCGTAATCGGTGCCAGCAACCGTGCAATCGACGTGCTGGCCGATGTCATCGGCCAGGAAAACTGGCAGGCGGGCGCCAGCGTCAATGCAGTGGTAGTCATCGGTGAAACCGAAGCGGTGGTCGTACCGGAACAGAGCGTCGTTCTGCGACCTGCGGGCGATGTGGTCTATGTCATCCGCGACAGCAGGGCAGAACAGAGAATTGTGAAAACAGGACTACGGCAGGAAGGCAAAGTCGAGATCATTGAAGGCGTGAAGGCTGGCGAGATCGTCGCTGTCGATGGCGCTTCCTTCCTCACCGACCAGGCGGAAGTGACCATCAAGGACACTGCGCCCAGTCAGGAAAAAGCCGCATCATGATTCTCCCCGAGATATCCATCAAACGCCATGTGCTGGCGTGGATGTTGTCCGGCCTTTTGGTATTGCTGGGTCTGATCAGCTATCAACGCATCGGCGTCGACCGCTTTCCGTTCATCGAATTTCCCATACTCTCGATCACCACCAATCTGGTAGGCGCGAATCCGGACATCATTGATGCCAGTATCACCAGCGTCATCGAAACAGCGGTCAACACTACGCCGGGCATCGAACATATCGCATCCTCCTCCTCTCCCGGCGTCTCGGTCGTCACCATTACGTTTGCCCTCGACAAGGACATCAATGTTGCCTATAACGAGGTGCAGTCGAATGTCAGCCGGATTTTGAGACGGCTGCCGGATGACGTGGATCCGCCGATCATCCGCAAGGTGGAAACCAATGCCTCGCCCATCATGTGGCTGGGTCTGACTGGAGACCGCACACCGCAGCAGCTCAATCTTTACGGCCTGAATATCGTCAAGAAGAAGCTGGAAACGATCAAGGGCGTAGGTGAAGTCCGCCTCGGCGGCCGCCTCGACCGCCGCATCCGTATCAACGTCATCCCCGAGCGCATGGCTGCCTACAATATTGTGGCGAACGACCTCATCACCGCTTTCAACAATGAACACGTGCAGCTACCGGGCGGTTTCCTGGTCGGCGAAAAAGCAGAACAGCTGCTGAAACTGGACCTCGAATATCACAATCTGCGCGATCTGGAAGACATGATCGTCACTTACCGAGATGGCTCCCCAATCAAGCTCAAGGACATCGCAGAGCTGGAGGACGGCCTGGAGGACCAGCGGCAGGTCGCCCACTATAACGGCCAGCCGACCGTTGGTATCGGTATCATCAAGGTATCCAACGCCAATACGGTAGAGATCATTGATGAAGTCAAAAGACGCGTCGACGAGGAGATCCGCCCCAATCTGCCACCGGGCATGTTCATCGACATCTCGACCGACGACTCCCTCTTCATCAAGGAGATCGTCAAATCCCTGCAGGAACACCTGATCGAGGGCACCCTGCTGGCCGCTCTCATCGTCTGGCTGTTCCTGCGTTCGCTGCGCTCCACGCTGATCATCGCGACCGCGATTCCTGTCTCCCTGCTGGGTGCGGTCGCGGTCATGTATTTCTCCGGCTTCACCTTCAACACCATGACATTACTTGCGCTGTTGCTGTTGATCGGGGTCGTCGTGGATGACGCCATCGTGGTACTGGAGAATATCTTCCGTCACAGGGAAATGCCGGGGGCCACCGCCATGTCCGCAGCGATCAACGGCAGTCGCGAGGTCGCTTTTGCCGTGGTCGCCGCCACACTGTCGCTGGTCTGCATCTTCGCCCCGGTGATCTTCATGGACGGCATCATCGGCCAGTTCTTCAAATCCTTTGCCGTGGTCGTCACCTTCGGTGTGCTGGTCTCCCTGTTCGTCTCGTTGACCCTGACGCCCATGCTTTGCTCGCGCTACCTCAGGGTCGAGACCCAGCACGGCAAGCTCTACAACCTGCTGGACAGATTCTTCCATCGCATGGATGCCTTTTATGCCAAAAGCCTGAGCTGGGCACTAGTGCATCGCTGGAAAGTGGTTTTCGTGACGATGCTCATCGTGCTGTCCAGCGGCTTTCTGTTCGCGCAGGTCAGCAAGGAGTTCGTGCCGGAAGCGGATGAAGGCCGGTTCCGCATCTCGTTCAAGACCCCACTCGGTTCGAGTCTGGAATACACCGAAACCCGACTCAACATGATCGAGGACATCCTGGCTGACTACCCGGACCAGATCGCCAGCTATTTCACGACCATCGGTTTCGGCGCCCAGGGCCAGGTCAATACCGGCAATGCCAATATCCGCATGAAAGAACGCGACGAACGCAGCATGAGTCAGCAGGAACTGATGAACAAACTCCGGGAACGGCTGGAACAGATTCCCGGGGTTCGCGCTTTCCCTGCACCAATCGCCATCGTCGGTGGCCAGCGTTCGGAAAAACTGCAGTTCAGCCTGTCCGGCGACAATCTGGAGCAGGTCGGCACCATCGCCAAGACCATGCAAAAACGGCTTACGGAGATGCCGGGCATGGGCCGGGTCGATGTCGATATCGAACTCGACCTGCCACAACTGGTGATGACAGTCGATCGTGTGCGCGCAGCCAGCCTCGGCATCACGGCACGCGACATCGCCACCGCCATCAGCCTCTATAGTGGCGGCATCGATATCGCCAGCTTTAATGACGAACCGGGCGACGGCCAACGCTACAATATCCGCATCAAGGCCAGAGAAGGCAGCCTGACCCAGCCCGAGGACCTGAAAAAGATATTCCTTCGCAGCGGCGATGGCGGGCTGGTACGTCTGGATTCCGTGGTCACCTTCAAGCAATCGCTGGGGGCGGCCGTCATCGGCCGCTTCGACCTGCAATACGCCGCGACGCTCTATGCCAGCCCGAGCATTCCGCTTGACCAGGCTGTCACCAATGTCAATCAACTTGCCGGCGAGATCCTGCCACCCGGCTATCACATCCGGCTGTCCGGGGAAGCAGAGGAAATGGGTAAAACCATCGACAACATGGTTTTCGTCTTTGCGTTGGCGCTTGTCCTGCTGTACATGGTGCTGGCCAGCCAGTTCAACTCTTTCCTGCAGCCGCTGATCGTCATGGTCGCCCAGCCGCTGGCCGTCATCGGCGGCGTACTGGCATTGCTGCTGACCGGCAACTCGCTCAACATCTTCTCCATGATCGGCATGGTGCTGCTGATCGGCCTGGTAGCGAAAAACTCCATCCTGCTGGTCGATTTGACCAACCAGTTACGGGAGCAAGGTACCGATATCGACGATGCACTGCGACAGGCATGCCCGATCAGATTGCGGCCGGTGTTGATGACTTCGCTGACCGTGATTCTGGCGCTGCTGCCTGCCGCGCTGGGTCTGGGCGCCGGTGCCGAGACCAATGGGCCGCTGGCAGTTGCGGTCATCGGCGGCATGATTTCATCCACGCTGCTGACGCTGATTGTGGTTCCGGCGGTCTACTCGCTGGCGACCCACGGCCAGCAGCGCTTTGAAAAAAGAATGCAGTCCAGTACCTGACAGACGACGGAATTTCCCGTTACCAGCTAGATAAACCACCAAGGGGAATTCAATGAATAACCGGGTTCAGCAACTGCTGGAGCAGATCACCGCACTGGAGGATGAGCTACGCACTGCGCTTAGTGAGCAGCCATCCAGCATCTATTTCCAGATCAAGGGCAAACGCGTCGAGTTCGAAAAATCCGTGCGGGAAGCGCACAGCAGGATGAAGACCAATTTTTTCCGCTGGCTGGTCATCTACCGCCCGCTCAACCTGATCACCGGCCCCATCATCTACAGCATGATCATTCCGCTGGTGATCGCCGACATCTTCATCAGCCTCTACCAGTTCACCTGTTTCCCCATCTACGGCATCAAGCGGGTACGACGCGGCGACTACATCATCTTTGACCGCCAGCAGCTGAACTACCTGAACTTCATCGAGAAATTCCACTGCACTTACTGTGCCTACGGCAGTGGCATGATTGCCTATATCAGCGAGATCGTAGCGCGCACCGAACAGTATTTCTGCCCGATCAAACACGCAAGAAAAGTACTGGGCACCCATGCACGCTATGCGCGCTTTCTGGACTTTGGCGAGGCTGAAGATTACGAGGCAAAGCTGGAGGAATTCCGCCAGCAACTGGCAAAAGAAAAATAATGCAGGTAAAGCGTGACTGCTTTACAGATCAGCCAGCCAGTTCAGGATTAACCGGCTCGACATTGACCAACCGGTCAACTATCAGGCTGCCCACCATATCGCCTTCCACATTGACCGCAGTTCTGAAGGTGTCCAGCGCCCGATCGATCGGCAACAGGATGGCAATCGCCTCGGCCGGCAGACCGACCGCCTGCAACACCATGACCATGGTCACCATACCGGCACTGGGGATACCGGGCGCCCCCATGGCGGCGATCATGGCCGTCAGGAATACCACCATCTGCTGAATCAGATTAAGTTCGATGCCGACCAGGTTGGCGATGAACAGCGCCGCCGCCGCCTCGTAGAGTGCGGTGCCGTCCATGTTGATGGTGGCGCCGAGCGGGGCAACGAATCCGGCAACATCGCGCTTGACCCCAAGGTTCTCCTCCACGCAACGCAGGGTGACCGGCAAGGTAGCGGCACTGGAACTGGTCGCCAGCGCCGTGATCAGGGCTTCGCGCGAGCCACGAAAAAAGGTCAGCGGTGTCATTCCGGTAAACAGATAAAGCAGTAATGGCAGCACCAGAAGACCATGCAGCATGGTAGTGCCCAGGACAATCGCGATAAACTTGCCCAGGGTTGCGAACATGGCCAGATCCTGGGTTGCCGTCAGCTTGATCAGCAGTGCCATGATGCCGAGCGGCGCGATGACCATGACCCAGCCGACGATGCGCATGTTCAGTTCAAGGAACTCCTGCAACAGCTGATGGATCTGGCGGTAACGCTCGCCGCCCATCACCAGCGCGATGCCGACAATCAAGGCAAACACCACGACTGCCAGCACATTATTTTGTGCAAAGGCAGCAAACGGATTGACGAATAGCCGGCCGAGAAACTGTGCAAAAAACTGCGGAAGGGTCATCTGCTCGGCATGGAATTGATCCATGGCACCGGCGAACATGGCGATATGCATGCCTTCGCCCGGCTTGAAGATATTGCTGAACACCATGGCGATGAACACGGCAATCATCATGGTCAGCACGAAATAAGCGAGCGCCAGTTTCCAGACCCGCCCCATCTGTCCATGCCCCTGCAGGTTGGCGATGCCAACTGCGATGGAGGTAAAGACCAGCGGTATCAGTATCATCTTCAGCAGATCGATAAAGACACCACCGACGATATTACTGGCATAGAGACCGACGGCGACCGTCCGGCTGTCCGGCTCCAGCATCTGAAAGAGCAGACCTGTTGCGAGGCCAATAACGGCAGCCAGCAGGATCTGCAGATTCAGTCCTGGCAGCTTCATGCCAGTTTGGCTGCCTTTTTCACGGTTCTACCGCCTGCTTTCTCCACAGCTGTTTTCTTCGCGGCCGGTTTTTTCGCCGGCGTTTTGACCGTCTTTTTCGCCTTGGCTGGCGTCTCTACCTCTAACTTCTCATCCGCAGGCTCAGCTTTCTGCTCCGCCATTCTCTGCTCAGCTTTGACCGATGCCGGCTTTTTCTCGAACGCCGCCGCAAAGAAACCATCGGTCTGATGCAGATGCGGAAACAACCTGAAATAGTCACCGGTATCCAGCTCGATATGCTGCTGGGCAAGGATCTCCTTGGCGGACAGCAGACTGAATTCCGGATGCGCGGCAAGAAACGCTGCAGCTATCTGTTCGTTCTCGTCCGCCAGCAGGCTACAGGTAGCGTAGACCAGACGGCCACCATCCTTCACCAGGCGTGCTGCGCGCTCCAAAATGGAGGCCTGCTTGGCGGTCAACTCACTGATATCCTGCTCAGTCTGGCGCCATTTCAAATCCGGATTACGCCGCAAAGTACCTAGCCCGCTGCAAGGGGCATCGACCAGCACGCGGTCGAACTTGCCTTGCAGGCGTTTCAATTTCGGGTCCTGCTCGCTGCTGATGAGCTGGCTATGCAGATTGGAAAGGCCGGAGCGCTTGAGGCGCTGACCCAGATTGGACAGTCGCTTTTCTGACACATCAAAAGCGTAGAGACGGCCGGAATTGCGCATCAGCGCACCCATTGCCAGCGTCTTGCCGCCCGCACCTGCACAGAAATCCGCCACCATCTCGCCACGACGCGGCGCTACCAGTTGCGCCAGCAGTTGGCTGCCCTCGTCCTGCACCTCGATCTTGCCATCAGTGAAGAAAGGATGACGGCTGATGCTCATTTTCTGCGCCATGCGCAGACCTGTCGGCGAATAGGGCGTCGTTGTGATGTCGGTCGATTCACTCTGGAATCTCTGCATGACATCCTCGCGGTTGGCCTTGATCGTATTCACCCGCAAATCGAGACTGGCCGGCTGATGCATGCTGCGCGCAACAGTGAGTGCCTGCTCCGCACCATATTGCGCACTGAGCTTTTGCCACAGCCATTCGGGCAAGTCCGCCTGCTGAGCCGGCGTCAGCCCTTCGGTCGATTGCGCCTTGATCTCCTGCGCCCATTCCTTCTGCTGCTTGTTCAGGCTTGGTTCCAGGTCGCGCAGGCTCATGCCCTGCACACGCAACAGCAAGGCCAACAACAACTTGCGCGGGTCTTCACTGCCGGCCAGATGCGTGAGCAAGGCCTTGCGGCGCAGAACACCGTAGACCGATTCGGCGACGAAGGCCCTTTCCTTGTTTCCCAAGTCGCGGTTACTGCGGAAGAAAGCACCAAGTTTGGCATCCGCCGGACCCGGGTTGTTGAGTACATCAGCCAGTGCCATGGCGGCCAGGCGCATCAGATTGGGATCGACTTTACTCATTGCAAAAGCTCTGTATTGATACTGGTTATTACTTGCTCGATCACACTGCCATCCTCTTCTGTTTTACGTATTTTCACTGGCAGGTAGTTGTATTCCAACGCAAGCCAAAGTTCGGTTTTCTCATCGCCGTCATCATTGATATTCTCGATATGCATGACGCGCATCACGCCCATTTTAGTCGACAAATCCTCTTCACCGACGAAACTGTAGCTGTAGGCTTTCAGCCGCTTGCCGTTGGTGATATTGAGCAGCATCTCGCGCAATGGCGGCACATACATGAACTGATACATGAAACTCATCAGGTCCTGCGTGCCTGCCGGCAACCGCGAGGACTTGCTGCCCTTTTCCGTTTCCAGCGTGATTCTGCCCTGCTCCCAGTCGAGAACAGCCTGCTGGGTCTTGTTGCGCTTGCCGTACTGGTAGAGAAAACTGTGCGGCTGCAAACCGTATTCGGTCACCAGCCCTTCACTGCGTTGCAGCAAGGTGCCGGAAATGAACCAGGAAGCAAAACCCTTGGCCTCGCTCTCGCTTACCAGCAGGTAGGTACCATCGCCTCTGGCTTCATAGCGCACCTTGCTTTGCCCGACCTTGTAGCCATCGGCGCCGCGCAGGATATCGAACTCGCTCTCGACGAAATTGAAAGGCTGCGCATCCGCGTCCACCACATTGGGCACATAAGCCGGTTCCGGCTGAAATTCCTCGGGCACATCGGCGGTTTCGTCACCAGCCTCCGGCTGCCTTGATGCATCTTCCAACACGGGTTCAACGACCGGTGACATCTCCGACTCCGGGTCCATGACTGCTTGCCTGTCTGCCTGCTCGGGTTCTGGCAATGTTTCTGCAGGTTCGTCTGCTGGTGGTTCGTCTGCCGGCGGCTCAGGCAAAGGCGGTTCCTCAGGCACAGGTTCCGGCGGTTTGACCGGTGGCGGTTTCACCAGCTCGGCAAAACGGACATTGACCGTTTCCTTTTCCGGTTCAAGAAAACTCAGATCAATATGCACAAATCCGAGCAGGACCAGATGCAACAAAAGCGAGAGCAGTAAAGCCAGAGCCGCACGCCAGACGGCTGGACTTCCAATCGATGCGAACCATTTATTCAGCATGCAAACCGGTCAGCACCTGTTCGATATCACCCTTGTCGTCTCGGGTCACCAGCTTGACCGGCAGAAAATAAACACTGGCATCACCCAACCACAGTTCCTTGCTGTCTTCATCGGCATTTTCCGCAGCATCCTGCAGATGCACGGTTTTATAACTTCCAGCCGGCACCGTGACAGGCTCATTGCGGCCGGCAACACGGTATTCATACCGCTTCAATCGCTTGCCTGTCGTCACCGGCAACTTGAATGACTCGCCCTTGGGCTGCACGAACATGAACTGATAAACCAAACTGGCGATATCCTGCGCACCCGGCTTCAACTCGGCCGTCACCAGCTTGCCCTTGACCTTCATGTTGAGCTGGTTGCCGGGCCAGTCGAAATCGGCAAACAGCGAACGCTTGGCCTCGGCGCCCTGATGCAGCTCGAAATGCAGCGGCTTCAGGCCTGAAGGGCCAACCTCGCCTTCACTCAGCAGCCTGCGCACCCCGAACAGGGCATAAACGCCGATGCCCCGGGTTTCGCTTTCTATGCGGTATTTACCATCCTGCTGCGTGAAGGTTTCCGTGATATTGGCGAACGGTTGGCCATTGCGCGTCGCTTCATAGGTCACCGTCAGCGATTTCGGCGCAGCCAGCGCCAGAGACTGTGCTACCAGCAGAAATCCGATGACCACCAATTTTGCGAGAACATGCTGCATGCATCACCTCTTTGATTCTTGAACGGAAGTATCTGCTAACGTTGCAACCCTGAATCCGGTTGGCGCAGCATGCCTGACGCTGCGCCCGGACCGCCTCAAACGACGACGGTTGGTGCCTCGCCGGCAGCCTGTGCACGGATACGGCCGATCACGGCCACCTGCTCGCCTTCGGCTTCCAGCAACTGGCGGGCGGCGGCTACGTCCTGCTCGGCCACAATGACCACCATGCCGATACCGCAATTAAAGGTACGGTACATTTCCTCGTCCGTGATATTGCCCTGTGCCTGTAACCAATCGAACAGGGCCGGCATGCTCCAGCTGCCCTTCGTCACTTCAGCAGTCAAGCCGACAGGCAACACACGCGGCACATTCTCCGTGATGCCGCCGCCGGTGATATGGGCCATGCCCTTGACCTTGAGCGCGTCAATCAGCTTGAGCAGGGATTTGACATAGATGCGGGTCGGCGCCATGACGACGTCGCGGAACGGCTTGCCATGAAAGTTGCTGTCCATGTCGATGCCGGATTTCTCGATCAGCTTGCGAATCAGCGAATAACCGTTGGAATGGGCGCCGCTCGATGCCAGCCCGAGCAGCACATCACCCTCGGCGATGCTGCTGCCATCGATAATGGCTTCCTTGTCGACCGCGCCGACGACAAAACCGGCCAAGTCGTATTCGCCGGCCGGATACATGCCCGGCATCTCGGCGGTCTCGCCGCCGACCAACGCACAGCCGGCTTGCTCACAACCCTGGGCGATGCCCTTGATGACCTCGGTTGCCGTACCGACTTCCAGCTTGCCGCAGGCAAAATAATCGAGGAAGAAGAGTGGTTCAGCGCCCTGCACCAGAATGTCATTGACGCTCATGGCCACCAGGTCGATACCGACGGTGTCATGCTTGTCCAGCTGGAACGCCAGTTTGAGTTTGGTGCCGACGCCATCGGTGCCGGATACCAGCACCGGGTTCTTGAACTTCTTCGGCATCTCGAACAGGGAACCGAACCCGCCGATGCCGCCCATGACTTCCGGCCGCATGGTGCGCTTGGCAAACGGCTTGATCTGCTCAACCAAGGCATCACCAGCTTCTATATCGACGCCGGCATCACGATAACTGATCGAAGTTTTTGCCGCATCACCGTTTGAAGAATTAGAATTCAACTGCGTTCTCGCTTTCCACTCAAAAATACAACAAGATAAATCATCCATTTGAAGGCATAATTTTACCCGATATGACGACCAAACGAGAAAACCAATTGCCTGATTACCGCATCGTCCTGCTGGTAGCCGGCTTTCTGGTGATTTTTTACCTGTTGCTGCCCATCATGGCACCGTTTCTGGTCGCGGCAATCCTGGCTTACATCTGCAAACCCATCGTCGACAGGATCAGCATGTGGAAAGCCGGGAAACTAGCTTTCGGCCGAACCCTGGCGACCGTCATCACCATGTTGTTGCTGGTGGGCGTCACCCTGCTGCTGGTCCTGATCATCGTCCCAATGCTGCAGAAAGAACTGCTGTTGATGGTTCAGCGCCTGCCGGACATCATCGATTTGCTGCGCGCGCGTTTTGAACCCTGGTTACTACAGCACTTTGGAATTTCGCTCAATATCGACCTGAACCAGATTCAGGACATCCTCAGCAAGCACTGGAAAGTAGCGAGCGACCTCATCACGCCGGTGCTACTGTCCATCAGCAAGAACGGTTTCGCCATCGTGCTATGGATCATCAACCTGCTGCTGGTTCCGGTCGTGCTGTTCTATATGCTGCGTGACTGGCATGCGATTGTCGCGCGTATCGCGCAGCTGATTCCGCGCGGCTGGTATGAGAAGACCGCGGTGATCGCAGGGGAAATCGATGTCATGCTGGCAGAGTTTCTGCGCGGACAGCTCTCGGTGATGCTGCTGATGACAGTGTTTTATGCCATCGGCCTATGGGCTGCCGGCCTCGAACTCGCACTGCCGGTAGCGCTGGTCGCCGGCCTGCTCGGCTTCGTGCCCTATCTCGGGGTCACCATCGGCCTGCTCATGGCATTAATGGCTGCAGCCCTGCAATTCTCATCGCCGGGCGAGGTTGTTCCGATACTGGCCGTGTTCGCAGTCGCACAGCTGCTGGAAGGCTTCGTACTGACACCCTGGCTGGTCGGTGACCGTATCGGCCTGCATCCGGTGGTGGTCATTTTCACTCTGATGGCAGGCGGACAACTATTCGGTTTCGCCGGCATCCTGCTGGCACTGCCGGTCGGCGCGGCCATTGCGGTCGGTCTGCGCCATGCCAGACAGGGCTACCTGTCCAGTGAAACCTATCTGAAATAAGACGTATGAAACAATTACTGCTGGATATTCAGCCGGCCCCGCCGCCGTCACTGGAAAATTTTATTGTCGGCCAGAATGCGGAAGCGCTGGACAGCCTGAGAAAAGTCGTCAGCGGACAATCCGATGTGCGCTTCATTTACCTGTGGGGGCCGGAAGGCAGCGGCAAGACCCATCTGCTGCAATCCTCGGCGAGGCTGGCAGCCAAATTCGAGACGCCGCTCACCAGCGCCGACGATGTGCATACCTACTCAGAGGCCGAACAGATTGCCCTGTTCAACAGTTTCAACCATCTGCGCGAGAACCCTGCCGCCGGCATCCTGCTGACGACCGGCATCGCCTCCCCCATGCAGATGGGCCTGCGCGATGATCTGGCAACCCGGCTGGCCTGGGGCCTGGTCTATCAGCTACACCCATTGTCCGACGAAGAAAAGGCGCTAGCCCTGCGCACCCATGCCGCTGAGCGCGGCATGAAACTGCCGGATGAAGTGGTCGATTTCTGCCTGCGCCACCTGCGCCGCGACTTGCCGACGCTGATGGCCACGCTCGATGCGCTCGACCGCTGGTCGCTGACCACGAAAAAACCGGTCACCGTCCCCATGCTACGCAAACTGCTGCAACTGCCCCTGAATATTTGAACCCGATTGCCCATGATAAGACTGACCGAAATCAAACTGCCCGTCGAAAAAGCGCCCTCGCTCCTGCATCAGGAAGACGAGATCCGCGCTGCCATCCTGAAGAAGCTCGGCATTCCCGCCAGCGACCTGGTTCGCTTCGAAATCTTCAAGCGCGGCGTCGATGCACGTAAATCGCACGCCATCCTCTATGTCTACAGCATTGATGTCGAAGTCAAAAACGAAGCGAAACTGCTGGCGAAGTTCAGCCGCGACCCGCACGTCAAGCCGGCACCGGACACCAACTATCAGTTCGTCTCCAAAGCAGCGGCCGGCCAGCAGGAGCGGCCGGTCATCGTCGGCTTCGGCCCTGCCGGCATCTTCGCCGCGCTGATCCTGGCGCAGGCCGGCTTCCGTCCCATCGTGCTGGAACGCGGCAAGGCCGTGCGCGAGCGCACCAAGGACACCTGGGGCCTGTGGCGCAAGCACAAGCTCAATCCGGAATCCAATGTGCAATTCGGCGAAGGCGGCGCCGGCACCTTTTCCGACGGCAAGCTTTACAGCCAGATCAAGGACCCCAAGCATTACGGCCGCAAGGTGCTGCAGGAATTCGTCAAGGCCGGCGCACCGGAGGAAATCCTCTACGTCAGCCATCCGCATATCGGCACCTTCCGCCTGGTCGGCATGGTCGAGGAGATGCGCAACACCATCATCGGACTCGGCGGCGAAATCCGTTTTGAAAGCCGGGTCGAGGATATCGAAGTCGAAAATGGAGAAGTACGCGGCGTCGTGCTGCAGAACGGCGAACGTATCGCCACCCGCCACCTGGTGCTGGCGGTCGGCCACAGTGCGCGCGACACCTTCGAAATGATTCACCGGCGCGGCATCTATATCGAGGCCAAACCGTTCTCCATCGGCTTCCGTATCGAACACCCGCAGTCGCTGATCGACAAGGCGCGCTACGGCAAAAGCTATAGTGAGGACTTGCTCTCCAAGCTGGGCGCAGCCGATTACAAGCTGGTGCACCACGCCAGCAACGGCCGTTCGGTCTACAGCTTCTGCATGTGCCCGGGCGGCACCGTAGTCGCCGCCGCATCGGAGGAAGGCCGCGTCGTCACCAACGGCATGAGCCAGTATTCGCGTAACGAGCGCAACGCCAATGCCGGCATCGTCGTCGGCATCTCGCCGGAGCAGGATTATCCGGGCGACCCGCTGGCCGGCATGCGCTTCCAGCGCGAGTTGGAATCCCGCGCCTATGTGCTGGGCGGTAGCGATTACTGCGCGCCTGGGCAGTTGATCGGCGACTTTCTCGCCAACCGGCCTTCGACAAAATTTGGCGAGGTCACTCCCTCCTACACGCCGGGCGTGCACCTGACCAATCTTGATACCGTCCTGCCGGAATACGCCATCAGTGCCATCCGTGAAGCGATTCCGGCATTTGCCAAACAGATTCCCGGTTTCGACCTCGCCGACGGCGTGCTGACCGGCGTCGAGACCCGCACTTCATCGCCGATCCGCATCAAGCGCAACGACGATACACTGCAAAGCATCAATACCAAAGGTCTTTATCCGACCGGGGAAGGCGCAGGTTACGCCGGCGGCATCCTGTCTGCTGCGGTGGACGGCATCCGTGTGGCGGAGGCAGTTTCTCTTGCCATGCAGCAGTCATAGGAGAACTCCATGAGCTGGATCATCACCAAATATCTTTTGACCGCAGCGGTGGTCGTCGCCGTATCCGAGATCGCCAAGCGCAGCGACAAACTGGGCGCCCTCATCGCCGCCTTGCCGATGGTGACCATACTGGCGCTGATCTGGCTGCATATCGAACAGCAGCCGGCAGAAAAGATCGCGAATCACGCTTGGTACACCTTCTGGTATGTGATCCCCACGCTGCCGATGTTCCTGCTGTTCCCTTTCCTCTTGCCAAAATGGGGATTCTGGTGGACATTGACGGCAAGCGCTGTCGTGACTGCAACCTGTTTCGGTCTGTTTGCGCTTGCTGTCAGAAAGTTCGGCATCGAACTGTTGTGAACCTGCTCGTGCATGGTCAGTCCGGGGCATGCCGTTTCAACGATACAAAAGGAGGAATGAACGATGAAAGCAAATGTAGGTGGGATTGATCGTGTACTTCGAATCGTCGTTGGCCTGGCGCTGATCGCCTGGGTACTGTTTTTCGGCGGCCCGGTCTGGGCTTGGATCGGCGTACTGCCACTGGCAACCGGACTGATGAATTTCTGTCCGGCCTATAGTATCTTCGGTGTCAGCACCTGCAAGGTGAAGAACTGATTAGAATTTAATCAGCTCTTCCCTAAACTCCAAAGCAAGAAACTCAAAGCAGGAAACCCAAAGCAAACCGAATAACTCAGCCCTGTGTCACGGCGATCTCGCCGTGACCGCTCTCACCACGGTTATCGTGCCAGGTAATGCGAACTGTATCGCCCACCTTGGCATCGCGCAGATAAAAGGTCAGATAGGGGTTTTTCGAGATTCCCGTACCCCATTGCGCTTCCAGCACGGGCTTACCGTTCAGCGTAGCCGTCAGCAGCTGGATGAAATGCGCAGGAATGGTTTCGTCGAGGTCGTTCTTGCGGCGGCCGGTTTCCATCGGGTGACTGATCAGCGCCTTGACTTCTGTGATACCACCCTTGAGCTGGGCCCGCATTTTCATATCGCGCATCATTCTGTTTCCCCTCAACATCCGCTCAATGAAACTTCAACCAGTTTCATCGCGCTGAAATACTGATCGCCGGCCTTGACGATCACCTGCACATTGGACGTCTCCGCCATCTTGATACGGGTGACGACGGCAGGTTCGGCACCATTCGAGAACATGAAATTGGCGATCAGCGGCGTCGGGTTCTTGTCGACCAGGATGGCGATCGCCTCAGTACCGGCGATGCGGCTCCTGACTTCAACCTGCACCACGGCCCCGTTCTCGGCGAAATCGGGCGCAAGGATCTCGATCTCCTGGCTCGGCGTCTCTGCCGGAACCTCCAGCCCTTTCACTGCCTCCGATTTGGTCGTCGCCTCGAATGCAGCCTTGTTCCAGATTGCCGCCAGCGCATGAAGCGGCGTCAGCAACAGGGCAACACCTGCCCCCAGCATCAGTTGCAGAAAACTTCTACGCTGCATGTTCCAGACCGGTTTGCTCAATTGAAAAATCCTTCCTTCTTCGGTTCCAGCGCCATCAGTTTGAGCTGATTCAAGCGCGCCTCGACGATCGACTGCTGATAAAAGTCGCCGTCGTTCGCTCTCGCAGCAAGATCCATCTGCTCCAATGCGCCCTGCAGATTATAGCGGCGATAATAGGCTTCGCCTTGCGCCTGATGCCGCAACAGGTTTTTGCCCTGCATGGTGTAAGCCTGCGACTTCAGCTCATAGAAATACGGATCATCCGGATAAGCCGGCTGTTTTTCCTCGATCAGCTTCAGCGCCAGATCGGGCTGACCCTTGGCCAGAAAGTGCTCGGCGTAGCCATAGGCAAGTGCACGGTGATTGGGAAACTGGTTCAGCGCCTGCGCATACTGCTTGCCGGCCGCTTCGGCATCGCGCTGCGCCACCAGCAGTTTGGCGGCAAAAGTTTCGATGTAAGGATGACGGGGCGCATTCTTGCGTAGCCATGCCACCTGTTCGGCTGCCGCATTCAGGTTATTGTTACGCATCAGCGCCAAGCCGAGACCATACTGCTCAGCCGCTTCGTTGGTGAAACGACGCTCGCGTATGCTCTCCTTGAAATAAGTGACTGCCTGTGCGGCGGAACCGTGTGCGGCACGCAGCTTGGCGCGCACATACTGGAATTCCTGACTGTCCGGCACCTGGCGATAAGGCATGCTGTCGACACGATTCTTGACGTCGGTAATACGCTCCGTGGTCAACGGGTGCGTACGCAGGAAAGAAGGTGCACTGCCATCGACGAAGCGCGAACTCTTCAGCATGGTGTTGAAGAAATCCGGCATACCGCGCGTATCGAAACCGGCACTATCCAGAATCTGCAAACCGACTCGATCAGCTTCGCGTTCGTGTTCACGCGTGTAATCGAGCTGTTTCTGTACGGCACCGGCCGAGGCTGCAGTCATCGCCCCGCTGCCCAGTTGCGGATTGGAGCGCGCCGCCAGCAGGGCCAATCCCAGCGAAGCAAGATTAATCAAGGTGTCCTGTTGCTGCTGCGCCAGCATGCGCGCCAGATGGCGCTGCACGACGTGGCCGATTTCGTGGCCGACCACGCCGGCCAGCTCGGATTCGTTATTTGCCGCCAGTATGAGCCCGGTATGAACACCGATGACACCGCCGGGCATGGCAAAAGCATTGATCGTATTGTCCTGCACCACGAAAAAATTGAACTGCTGACGCTTGTCCGGTCCGTTGGCAACCAGGCGGTAACCCAGATTCTGCACGTAATCATTGATTTCCGGATCGCTGACCACCTGGTTGCTGCGCATGACATCGCGCATAATCTGGTTGGCGATCGCCTGCTCCTGCAATGGCGACAACACCCGTGCCGAAATGTCGCCAAGGTCCGGCAACTCGTTGGCCGCAGCCGTCGACACCGCAAACAGCCAAAAAAGAATCGTATAAATAATTTTCATCATTGCTATGATATCGGGATTAACTGTTCAGTTCATTCCGAATAAGCATGAAACAATTCACGCACTTTGATAATAACGGCCAGGCACACATGGTCGATGTCGGCGAAAAAACCGAAACCCACCGCATCGCCAGAGCAACCGGCATGATCCGCATGCTGCCGGCAACCCTGCGACTGATCATGAGCGGCGGCAGCAAAAAAGGCGACGTGCTGGGCATTGCCCGCATCGCCGCCATTCAGGGCTCGAAACGCACGTCCGACCTGATTCCGCTCTGCCATCCCATCAGCCTGACCAAGGTCGGTGTCGAGTTCGAGATCGAACAGGACAAGAACACCATCCATTGTACCGTCACCGCAGAAACCGTAGGGCGCACCGGCGTCGAGATGGAAGCGCTGACCGCGACCAGTATTGCCCTGCTCACCATCTACGACATGTGCAAGGCGGTAGACCGCGGCATGGTCATCAGCGACATTCGTCTGCTGGAAAAACAGGGCGGCAAATCAGGTCACTGGAAACTGGAAAAGTAGGCATTTCCCCAACCGGCCTGCCCAAACACAGAATCATCAAGCCTGAAGATCAGACACAGATGCCGGATCATCGCTGCCAATATCCGCGCAGCTGATTTTCCCCCGGGTTGTAATGCAGATCGAGCTCACCCTGATAGGCATGGTGAACCGCCTCGCCAATACCACGCGCCAAGTGGATGTCGGTCGTAGTGACCAGCGTCGCATCTGCCTGCTTTTCTATCGCCATGATGCGCTTGAGCGGGTGTTCCTTGCGCTCATGCTGCTCGTGGTTACGCACAACACGCAATATCTCCTCACTGTGCGCATCGAAAAAATCACCCGACAGGCTGACATAACCGGCGGGGAAATCGTCATTCTGACGATGGCAGGCCGGGCAGGTTTCACTGTGTGCATCCATCGGTGCTTGCATCCACTGCCAGCGCCCCTTGTGAAATACCGCATTGCACTGCGGGCAAACCGTCGGCTCAGGCAATTTGCCTTTCATTCTGTAGGCGTCGATATGCTGTTCGATCAACGGTCGGTCATGCGTCACGCGGTGAAAACCGGAAGCAGGATTATGGATCGTCATTTTGTACTTCCTTTCTGAGGAGTTCTGCTTGCTCATGGTCAGGGTAAATAAATAATGCAATATCGCCGGTCCGCATTTACTGGTTAAGTTGAAATATTATCAACCGCAGGGCAACAGCATAATTCGCGCGAGCACGTATTAAGCCCCGGCAGCCTTAAGCATTCACACTTATGTCTGCAGTCCTGCCCGCGTGCTAATGTTATGGACAAAGAACGACCTGCAACACATGTGCGCAATTCAAATGAAGGGAGCGGTATGGAACTTCCGGTCGTCGGCGACAGAACCTGCCTTTATCAAACATCCCAACTGAATGCAGTGCTGGACAACATGGCCTGGCAGGCAGCTGGTTTCCTCAATGCCAGACAGCGCGTCATGATCGTCGGCATATTGCGCCGTGGCGCACCACTGGCGGAAATGCTGCATCAACGCCTGCGCCAGTTCGATCTGCCCGAAATCTCCCTGATGCATCTGAAAGTGAAACGCTATGCGGATGACCTGACCCTGCTGCATCCGGAAACCCAGCTGACCGAGAATCCGGAACAGGCCAATCTCGATTTGACCGGCACCACTGTCCTCGTCGTCGATGACGTCATGTACCACGGCCACTCCATGCTGCGCACCGTGGAATACCTGGCCCGCAAACAGGCTGCCGAAATCCGCACCGTGGTGCTGGTCGACCGCGGTGCCAACAAGCTACCGGTGCGTACCGACATTACCGGCATCCGGCTGGATATCGCTCCCAGCGACATCATCGAATGCAATGTGCCGCCATACGAAAACGAATTCAAGATTGAACTGCTGCAACCCAGGATCAATTGATGCCGACGCGAATGCGAGGTGAATGATGTTCCGCGACCGTGACGAAGCCGCCCGCAAACTGGCGGATAAACTACAGGCTTACAAGGGCCAGCAGCCCTTGGTACTCGCCATCCCGCGCGGTGCAGTCCCCATGGCAAAAATCATCGCGGATGAACTGGGCGGCAGCTATGACGTGGTGCTGGTACGCAAGCTGCGGGCACCGATCAACCCGGAACTGGCGATCGGTTCGGTCGACGAAAGCGGCTGGACCTATATTGCCGACCATGCCGCCTCAACCGGCGCCGACAGCGCCTATATTGAAGCCGAGAAACAGCATCAGCTGGCTGTCATCAGGCAGCGCCGCGCCCAGTACACACCGATCAGGGCACCGGAAGATCCGGCCGGCCGTATCGTCATCGTCGTCGATGACGGGCTTGCCACCGGCGCCACCATGATTTCCGCACTGCACGGGCTACGTAACAGAAAACCGGCCAGGTTGATCTGCGCGGTGCCGGTTGCGCCGCCGGATACGCTGGATAAAGTTACCGAACTGGCGGATGAGGTGGTTTGCCTGACAGCACCTGAAGACTTCAGGGCCGTCGGCCAGTTCTATGAGGATTTCCCTCAGGTGGAGGATGAAGAAGTAATGCGCATCCTGCAGGCTTCATGAAGGCGTCAGCTGGACTCGCTGACCTTTGAGATATTGACCGAACCAGCGTGCAGCCTGTCGCGCCAGCAGCAGATAACGACGCGCAGGCCAACCCGGCCTAAACCGGGCAGGAGAACGGTGTCGGGTCAATAAAAGGCTGTTCGCCGCAGATCAGCGCCGACACTATCTTTGCGCTTGCCGGCGCCATGGTCAGGCCGTAGCGGAAATGGCCGGTATTGAGATAAAGATTCTCGATTTGCGGATGCGCGGCAATCGTCGGCAGATTTTCCGGGGTCCCCGGCCGCAATCCGGCCCAGTGCTTGAGTATGGGCAGCCCCTTCAATTCCGGCATGATGGTCTCTGCCTTGGCGCTCAGTTCGTCACGTGCCGTCTCGGTAACGCGAGGATCAAAGCCCACATCTTCCAGCGTACTTCCGGCCAGAAGCAGGCCATCCTGGCGCGGAATCATATAGAAGCCTTCGCGATAAACCATGTGCTGCAGATTCTGACGTGGCCGGTAGAGCAATATCTGGCCGCGCATGGGTTTGATTTTCAGTTTGCTGGCGGTTTCCTTGAGCAGATCGAAACTCCAGGCGCCGGAAGTCACCACGAACTTGTCGGCCTGTAGTTTCTCGCCGCCAACAGTCTCCCACTCATGCAGGCTGCCGGAACCTGCCAGGGGTTTAAGCTCGGTACGTTCCAGCAAAGTCACCCCATTCTGTTCCAGCCATTTGCGCATGGCCTGCATAACATAGGGCGGACGCGCCTGACTGACACCTGGCAGCCAGAGGGCGTCATCGCCGCTGGGGGACTGCAAGCCGAACGCTGCGGCTGAGGCACTCTGCGCGGCAAACTCGTAACGCTCGCACCATGCCCGGGCCTGCTCCCGGTCGAACTGGGGCAGAATCAGCATGCCACTCTGCAACAACTCGCCATCCACACCCGTTTCCTCTTTCAGGCGTTCGTAGATGGCCGGATAAACCTTCATCCCATAATTGGTGAGCTGATTGACGGCATCGCCATACATCCAGGGCAAAAGCGGAAACACAATGCCGCCGCCGGCCCATGAGGATTCCCCTGAAGTCTGGCTGGCAATCTGGCCGCGCTCAACTATGGTCACGCGACAGCCGCGCCCCACCAGTTCCATTGCCGTCATGGCGCCGACAATGCCGCCCCCTGCGATCATTACATGCATACTCATGGATTAGTGTCTTTCACTGAAAGTCGCCCCGCTATTGAACGGCATCGAATGCTTCTGAATTTTTGCAGCGAATATTTACCTGCCGGCTCTAGGCAAAAATTATGCCTAGTTTCGCAAAAACCGGTTTTATTTGTGTTTTCAACCTTTATTCGAGCCTGAATCCCTTTTATACTTGGCGTTATGGAGATAAGCCAAAGCCACCAATACGAGGGCTCAGTCATCAACAGCAATTCCAAGGCTGGTCAGTCCCCGCTGGGGCTCGCCAGAGAAGTCTTACTGATTGAATCACGTGAACTCGAAAGCATAGCGAATCGTCTGGATCAGCGTTTCACTGATGCTGTCGACCTTATTTTACAGTGCCAGGGGCGCGTTGTGGTGAGCGGCATGGGGAAATCCGGACATATCGGCCGCAAGATTGCCTCAACCTTGGCCAGCACAGGCACCCCGGCATTTTTCGTACACCCTGGCGAAGCCAGTCACGGCGATCTTGGCATGATTACCGCGGATGACCTGCTGATTGCATTATCCAATTCGGGCGAGAGTGATGAACTGCTGTCCATCCTGCCCGTTATCAAGCGTCTGGGCGCAAAAATCATCAGCATCACCGGCAACCCGGGTTCAACCCTGGCACGGGAATCAGACATCCATGTCGACGCCCATGTCAGCCAGGAAGCCTGCCCTTTGGGATTGGCACCGACAGCAAGTACGACAGCGATGCTGGCCCTGGGCGATGCCCTGGCACTCACCGTACTGGATCAGCGCGGCTTTTCCGCCGAGGATTTCGCCCGCTCCCATCCGGGTGGCAGCCTCGGCCGCAGGCTCCTGATCCACGTATCGGACATCATGCGCAAGGGTGCTGCGATCCCCAATGTCAAACTGGATGCCGCACTGACCGACGGCCTGCTGGAAATGACACGCAAGGGATTGGGCATGACGGCGATCGTCGATGCCAACAACAAGCCGGTCGGCATTTTTACCGATGGTGACCTGCGCCGCGCCTTCGAGAACGGCATCAGTGTCAGCGACACCCGCATGCGGGAAGTGATGCATGCCAACCCATGCACCATCACCCCGGAGCGTCCGGCGGTCGAGGCCGTGGAGGTCATGGAGAACCGCAAAATCAACGGCCTCCTGGTCGTCGATCAACAAGGAACCCTGGTCGGTGCACTGAACATGCTCGATCTGTTAACAGCAAAGGTTATTTAAGTGAGTGAGTCAAGCCCTGTAGTAGAACGTGCAAAACGTATCAAGGTCATTATTTTTGATGTAGACGGTGTCATGACCGACGGCAGCCTGATGATAGGCGACGACGGTCAGGAGTACAAAAGCTTCCATTCCCTCGACGGGCTGGGCATGAAACTGCTGAAAGCCAGCGGCGTGCAGATGGCCATCATCACCGGCCGCACGTCCAATGTAGTGACCAAACGTGCCGAAACCACCGGCATCGCGCATTTCTATCAGGGCGTGGAAGACAAACTGGAAGCCTTCGAGGATCTGGTCAGGAAAATGAATGTCAGCCCGGAAGAATGCGCCTTCATGGGCGACGATGTGGTGGATCTGCCTCCCATGCGCCGCGCCGGTCTGGCGATTGCCGTGCCGAGCGCCACGCCACTGGTCAAGCAATACGCCCACTACACCACACAAGCCCAGGCTGGCCGCGGTGCAGTGCGCGAAGCCTGCGAACTGCTGATGAAGGCACAAGGCACTTTTGACGCGCAGATGGCGCAGTTTTTCAAGTAGGCTGACTGGCAAACCGCATGCATGCGCGCCCTACCATACTGCTACCACTGGTCCTGCTGGCCATACTGGCCATGCTGACCTTCTGGATCGATTACAGTGTGCAGGCACCGGAACCGAAAGTGGACGGCAGCAACCGGCATGACCCGGACTACGTGCTGAACAACTTCATCACGACCCGCAGTGATGAAAAAGGCGATCTGCGCTACCGCCTGACAGCCGAGGAGATGCGCCATTACCCGGACGACGATACGACGGAACTGGAACTGCCGCACTTTACGCGCTTCGAGATCGGCAAGCCTTTTACACTGATCGAAGGCAAAAAAGGCTTCGTTTCCAGCGATGCAGACAAGATCGAATTCGTCGGTGATGTCAAGGTGGTGCGCCAGGCCTATAACGGCAAGGGCGAGATGGTCGTGCTGACCGACCGGCTGGATGTGTTTCCGGACGACGAGCGAGCCGTCACTGATCGGCCGGTGGTCATCACCCAGGAGCCGAAAACCGTGATTCACGCCACCGGCATGATCTACGACAAGAAGAACCAGACCGTGCAACTCATGAAGCGGGTCAAGGCGCATTATGAGAAACCGAAGATGGAGATATCCAGCACACCCAATGACATGAATCGCCGAGCGGCGGATGCCATGCGGCTGGAGCTGGACATGAATGCTACTGCGAACCAGATCGAACGCAGGGTAAGGCCGGCTGGTGCAGTTCAGCCCGAAATCAAATTGAATCTAAGCAAAGATATAGATTGAGAGATCATATGAACAAGTTTTTCACGTCATTCAGTAGCATCGGCCGCCTGTTGCTGGCCATGCTGGCGATGGCGGCATTCAACAGCCAGGCCGAGCAGGCCGACAAGGACAAGCCGATCGACCTCGAGGCTGACAATGTCATCGTCAACGACGCCAAGAAGACCAGCACCTACACCGGCAACGTGATCCTGACCCAGGGCACGCTGATGATACGCGGCGACAAACTGGTGGTGGTCGAGGACATCCACGGCTTCCAGCACAGCACCTCCTACGGCAATCCGACCACTTTCAAACAGAAGATGGAAGGCAAGAACGAATACATGGAAGGCAGTGGCCAGCGCATCGAATACGATGGTCGCATGGACAAGGTCAAGCTCTACACCAAAGCCTGGGTCAAACGCGGCGAGGACATCGTGCATGGCGACTACATCATGTATGACGCCACTGCCGAATATGCCGAAGTGATCGGTGGCGGTTCGCAGGCGGCCACGCCGGCAACGCCGACCGGCCGTGTGCGTGCGGTCATCCAGCCGAAGAACAAACCGGCGCAGCCCGCACCTACTCCAGCGCCGACACCGGCACCCGAGACTGAACCGGCACAATAAGCGGCGGCCACCATCAACCAGATCCGGACAAAGAACGCAGACCATGAGTGAGTTAATCGTCGAGAACCTACGCAAGCAATACAAGGCGCGTACCGTCGTGCAAGACATTTCCCTCGAGATCAAGAGCGGTGAAGTGGTCGGCCTGCTCGGCCCCAACGGCGCCGGCAAGACCACCAGCTTTTACATGATGGTGGGACTGGTACCGCTTGATGGCGGCCGCATCCTGCTCGACGGCAAGGACCTCAGTCGCCTGCCCATCCACCTGCGCGCGCGCATGGGGCTTTCCTATCTGCCGCAGGAGCCTTCCATCTTCCGCAAAATGACGGTCGAGGAAAATATCCGGGCGATCCTGGAATTGCAAAAAAGCAGCGACGAGGAAATCGAAGCCGAGCTGGAGTCGCTACTGCATGAACTGCATATCGTCCATATCCGCGACACCATGGCCGTCAGTCTGTCGGGCGGCGAAAGAAGGCGTGTTGAAATTGCCCGCTGTCTCGCCACCCGACCCAGCTTCGTGCTGCTAGACGAACCATTCGCCGGTATCGACCCGATCGCCGTGCTAGACATCCAGAAGATCATCGGCATCCTGGCCAAGCGCAATATCGGCGTCCTGATCACCGACCACAATGTACGTGAAACCCTCGGCATCTGCGATCGGGCGTATATTGTCAATGAAGGCCGCATCTTCGCGGCCGGTCTGCCGAGCGAAATCGTGCAGAATGAAAGTGTCAAGGAAGTGTATTTAGGTAAGGATTTCCGCCTCTAAGGCGCGACCAGAAACAATATGAAACAAGGTTTACAACTCCGCTTCTCACAGAATCTTGCGCTCACGCCGCAACTGCAACAGTCTATCCGCCTGCTACAGCTCTCAACCCAGGAGCTGAATCAGGAACTGGAGACCATCCTGCAGGCCAACCCGCTGCTGGAGCGCGACGAGAAAAATGCGGATGGCAGCGATGCCGTCGACACTTTCATCCCTGCGAGCAATGCGCCGGAAATCGCCAACCCGCAGGAAACACCGCGTACAGAGGAAGCTCCGGTTCAGGAGAATTTCAATGACGACTATTTCGAATATGGCGGCAATACGCGCTGGGACGACAGCAATGCCGGCAACGATGAAGATAACGATTACAGCTTCCAGGAAGCGGCCACCGAAACCCTGCATGAACACCTGCTGAGCCAGCTCAAACTGATGCCGCTATCGGAGCGCGACCAGATGCTGGCATTGCTGCTGGTCGATGCCATCAACGACGATGGCTATCTGGAACTGCCGCTGGAAGAACTGGTTGCACAAATCGCCCCGGAAGCCGAAGTCGACCTGCTGGAACTGCAGACCGCACTCAAGCATATCCAGAACCTGGATCCCGCTGGTGTCGGCGCGCGCAATCTGTCCGAGTGTCTGGCTCTGCAATTACGGGCAATGGAAGAAAGCTCGCCATTACTGGAGCTCACCTTGATGCTGGTCGAACAGCACCTGCCCTTGCTGGCAGCAAGGGACTACGCCAAGCTGCGCAGGGTGCTGCATTGCGACGATGAAACCCTGCGTCAGGCCCAGCAACTGATCACACAGCTCAATCCGCGGCCGGGCAATACGTTCAGCAGCATCAGCTCGGATCACTTCATCCAGCACGAAATCATCGTCAAGAAGGTCAAGGGCGTCTGGATCGCCAGCCTCAATGACGAAGTGGTGCCGAAACTGCGCATCAACCAGATCTACGCCAACATCCTGAAACGCAACCGCGACAGCTCCAACCAATACCTGATGAGCCAGATGCAGGAAGCCAAGTGGATGATCAAGAACATCCAGCAGCGCTTCTCCACCATCCTGCGCGTATCGCAGGCCATCGTCGACCGCCAGCGCAACTTCTTCGAGCACGGCGAAGTCGCGATGCGGCCGCTGGTACTGCGCGAGATCGCCGACGAACTGGAACTGCACGAATCCACCATCTCGCGCGTGACCACCCGCAAGTACATGCTGACGCCGCGCGGGGTTTATGAACTCAAGTATTTCTTCGGCAGCCATGTGGCGACCGAATCCGGCGGCGCCTGTTCGGCCACTGCCATCCGTGCACTGATCAAGCAGATGATCGCCGAGGAGGACCCGAAGAAACCCTTGTCAGACAACCAGATTACCGACGTTCTGAGCAAGCAGGGCATCGTCGTCGCCAGACGCACGATCGCCAAATACAGGGAATCACTGCAATTACCCGCAGCGAGCCAACGCAAGGCACTGTAATTTCACCACAACTATTAATTTTGTAGTCGTTACCAAGGAGAGAGCATCATGAATTTACAAATTACCGGTCATCATCTGGATGTCACCCCCGCACTGCGTGATTACGTCCAGGGCAAATTGGGACGCATCAGCAATCACTTCGACCATGTGATCGATATCAAGGTGACGCTGAGCGTTGAGAAACTGGTACAGAAAGTTGAAGCTACTCTGCACGTTCCCGGCAACGATCTGCATGTGGAATGCTCGGATGAAAACATGTACAGCGCCATCGACATGTTGACCGACAAACTGGATCGCCAGGTCCTGAAACACAAGGAAAAGCGCGGCGATCACCATCAGGCAAACGGTGCCGTCAAGCACCAGGCTGCCGAATAAACAGGCCATGGCCGGTGCATCTCACACAAAATCCGGATGCACCGACCTGACCCGTCAGGAAAGATAGACATGCCCGAAATCAGTGTCGAAAAACTGTATCGTGACACACGCCGCAATCTGAAACTCACTTGGGTTGCAGGCCTGAGCGGCGGCGACAACATGCTCAGCAGCGAGACCGTCAGCAAACCTTCGCTGGCACTGATCGGGCACCTCAATTTTGTTCACCCCAACCGCGTGCAGGTACTGGGATGCGCAGAGATGGATTACCTGCGCAGCCTCGAATCCAAAGAACTGCTACAGTCCATCCATAACCTGTTCTCTACCGACCTTGCCGCCGTCGTTGTTGCCAATGGCGAAAAACCGCCGCTGGAACTGATCAGCGCCGCCAACGAACTTGAAACGCCCCTGTTCACCACGCCGCTGCAAAGTCCGAGCCTGATGGATGTACTGAGCCACTACCTGTCGCAGGCTGTTGCCGAGACCGTCAGTTTTCATGGCGTTTACATGGAGGTGCAGGGCTTCGGTGTCATGATCAAGGGCGACCCGGCCATCGGCAAAAGCGAACTGGCACTGGAACTCATCTCCCGCGGTCACCGGCTGATCGCCGACGATATTATCGATTTCTACAAGGTGGCGCCCGACCGGCTGGAAGGCCGCTGCCCAAGACTGTTACAGGACTTCCTTGAAGTGCGCGGCCTCGGCGTACTCAACATCCGCGAGTTGTTCGGTGACAACTCGGTGAAACCGACCAAGCCGCTCGACCTCATCATCCAGCTTGAACACGCGGATAAACTGCTGTCCATGGAACAGGACCGGCTGAAGATCACTTCGCAACAGGAAAAGATCCTCGGCGTCAAAATCCCGAAATTCCTCATCCCGGTTGCCGCCGGCCGCAACATCGCAGTGCTGGTTGAAGTGGCGCTGCGCAACCACATGCTGCTATTGCGCGGCGTCAACGGCACCAAGCAGTTCATGCAACGTCAGGCGCGCGAGATGAAAAAAACCATGCAGAAGAAGAGTTAGCCATGCAACTGGTCATCGTCACAGGACTGTCAGGATCCGGCAAGAGCGTGGTCCTCAAGGCACTGGAAGATAGTGGCTATTATTGTGTCGATAACCTGCCAGCCACCCTGCTGGCCAACATTCCGCAACACCTGCATGGCCAGAGCCATGTGGCGATCAGCATGGATACCCGCAGCGAAGCGATCGAAGTATTGCCGGAAGCGATCCAGCATCTGAAGAACCAGGGCCTGGACGTGCAGGTACTTTACCTGGAATCCAGCGTGGAAACCCTGGTCAAACGTTTTAGCGAGACGCGCCGGCGGCACCCGTTGAGCGATGAAAAAACCACGCTGGCCGAAAGCATCCAGCGCGAGCGCGACATGCTGAGCCAACTGGCTTATCTGGGTCACCGCGTCGACACCAGCGACCTCAGCGCCAACACGCTACGCAACTGGGTCAAGGATTTCGTCGCGCACGAACATCAGGGCATGACCCTGCTATTCGCCTCCTTCGGTTTCAAACACGGCATTCCGCTCGATGCCGATTTCGTCTTTGACGTGCGCTTCCTGCCCAACCCACATTACGACCCGGTGCTGCGTCCGCTCACCGGTCATGATCAGGAGGTGAAGAGCTTCATGGAGAACCAGCCGGACGCACTGGCCCTGTTCGACGATATTCGCAATTTCGTGGCACGCTGGCTGCCGGCCTTCGTGCGCGACAACCGCAGCTATCTGACGGTCGCCATCGGCTGCACCGGCGGCCAGCACCGCTCGGTCTATTTTGTCGAAAAACTCGGGCAGCATTTCCGTAACGAAAAGCAGAAAGTACTGGTACGACATCGCGAACTGGAGTGATGCGTGATGCAAACCTGAACTGGGGAGTAAGGTAAACACAGCATGATAGGAATACTGATAATAGCCCACGGCACGCTTGGTGAAAGCCTGATTCACTGCGCCAGCCATGTCATGGGCACCAGACCGGCACAGCTCAAGCAGCTGGGCATAGGCAAGGACGATGACCCCTGCACATTGTTGCCGCAGGCAAAAAAACTGGTAGAAGAACTGGATCAGGGTGATGGCGTACTGATATTGTCGGACATCTACGGTGCCACCCCTTGCAATATGGTCAATCAGCTGGTGGTGGCCGGCCGTGTTGAGGGCGTTGCCGGCGTCAACCTGCCGATGCTGGTGCGTACCCTGACATACAGACACAATGATCTCAGAACACTGATAGCAAAAGCACTGAGTGGCGGCCGTGAAGGCGTCATCCATTTCACCGACCTGGACTAGAACAAGGCAAGAACAATGCTGAAAAGAGACATCGAAATCATCAACAAACTGGGCATGCATGCCCGCGCTTCGACCAAATTGACACAGGCCGCAGGCCTGTTCAAATCGGAGATCTGGCTGGAACGCAACAACCGCCGCGTCAATGCCAAGAGCATCATGGGCGTCATGATGCTGGCGGCGAGCAAAGGCAGCATCATTACCATCGAGACCAACGGCCCGGACGAGCAGGCGGCCATGGATGCGCTGGTCGACCTCATCAACAGCCGCTTCGGTGAGCCGGAATAAACTGCAGAACGCAGGACTGAATGCCATGATAACAAGCAAAAACAAGCAATCGGCAAGACACCCCATACAAGCGATGCATATGGCATGGCCAATCGCAAACAAGGCAAGCAACGCAGTATCGACGAAGCAGTGGAGGTGGAAATGAGCTTTGCTTTTTCAGGGGGTTACGCTCTATGAGCTTCACTTTTTTTGAGGGTTACGCTCTATGAGCTTCACCATGCACGGCGTAGGAGTCTCCGGCGGTATCGCCATCGGCCGCGCGCATCTGGTCTCGCATGCGCTGCTGGAAGTTGCGCATTACCTGATTCCGGAAGCGCTGGTGCCGCAAGAGGTCCAACGCTTCAATGATGCGATCGCCACGGTCAAGGATGACCTCGAAAGCATCCGCAGCCAGCTCACACCGAATGCACCGGCAGAACTCAGCTCCTTCATCAACACGCATCTGATGATTCTCGCCGACCGTTCGCTGTCGGTCTTACCGGCAGAGATCATCACCAGCGAATTCTGCAATGCAGAATGGGCCTTGAAACTGCAGATGGACGACCTGGTCGAACAGTTCGAGAAGATCGACGACGACTATCTGCGCGAACGCAAGCAGGATGTAGTGCAAGTGGTCGAGCGTGTCATCAAGGTGTTGCTCGGCCACCCGAGCCAGGTGCCGGTCGAGGAGCAGGAGAGCGCCATCATCCTCGTTGCGCACGACCTGTCGCCGGCCGACACCATCCAGTTCAAGCATCACAAGTTCGCCGCCTTTATCACCGATGTCGGCGGTGCGACGTCGCATACGGCGATTCTGGCGCGCAGCCTGAACATTCCTTCCATCGTCGCCCTGCAACGGGCGCGTGTGCTGGTCCGCGACGGCGAACTGATCATCGTCGACGGCAATCAGGGCGTGGTGGTGGTCAACCCGGACAAGGACACGCTGGCCGAATACCACCTGCGGCAGGAGCAGTTCGAACTCGAACAGCAGAAACTCAAGCGCCTGAAATCGACCCGCGCCGTCACGCTGGATGGCACCACGGTCGAACTGCTCGCCAATATCGAAGTCCCATCCGACGTCACCAAGGCCAAGGCTGCCGGTGCCACAGGTGTCGGTCTGTACCGCACTGAATTCCTGTTCATGAACCGGCGCGACATGCCGGACGAGGAAGAACAATATCTGGCTTACCGCAAGGTAGCAGAATCCATGAAAGGCCTGCCGGTCACCATCCGCACGCTGGATATCGGCGCCGACAAGGAGATTAACCCGGATACGGTACGCACCTGCACCAACCCGGCGCTCGGCCTGCGCGCGATCCGCCTGTGCCTGGCCGAACCGTTGATCTTCCACACCCAACTGCGGGCCATATTGCGCGCCTCGCATTACGGCAACATCAAGATACTGATCCCCATGCTGTCCAATCTGGCCGAATTACGCCAGACCCTGCAGATGGTGGAGCGCGCCAAACTCAGCCTGCAAAAACAGCATATCCCGTTCAAGCAGGATATCCAGGTCGGCGGCATGATCGAGATTCCGGCTGCTGCCATCTGTGCCGACGCATTCGCCAAGGAACTGGATTTCCTCTCCATCGGCACCAATGACCTGATCCAGTACACACTGGCCATCGACCGTACCGACGATACGGTTTCGCACCTCTACAACCCGCTGCATCCTGCCGTGCTCAATCTGATCCTGAACACAATCAAGGCAGCCATGCGCGCCGGCAAGGAAGTCTCGGTCTGCGGCGAAATGGCCGGCGACCCCACCCTTACCCGACTGCTGCTCGGCTTCGGCCTGCGCCATTTCTCCATGCATTCGGCGCAGATCCTCGCCGTCAAGAATCAGGTGCTGAAGAGCGATGTACCGCAATTGATGCACTCGGCGCGCAAGATCCTGGCAACGCAGGAGATCGACAAAATTGAACCATTGTTGCAAAAACTCAATCTTTCATAAGGGGTAACAACATGTCCGACATCATTGCACCAGCCAACGCCGATGAAAAAAACATTGCCGTCGTCACCCATATCACCGGCATCTTTTTCAGTATTTTTCCCGGCCTCATCGTCTGGCTCTTGAAAAAGGACGAAAGCCCCTACATATCAGAACAGGCACGCGAAGCCTTGAACTTCCAGATCACGCTACTGATCGCCTATCTGGTCGCCGGTGTACTGGTGTTCATCCTGATCGGACTTCTGCTGTTTTTCCTGGTCTGGCTCGCCAACATCGTCTTCTGCATCATGGCAGCCGTAGCCGCCAGCAAGGGCGAGAATTACCGTTATCCCATCAGCTTACGTTTGATTAACTAGGAAAAGTAATGAGTACAGCGCAACACACCTCCCTTACCGACAACCCCTTGCTCGACTTCAGCGGCCTGCCGCAATTCGACCGCGTGCAGGCGCAACATGTCGTCCCTGCCGTAGAGCACCTGCTGACGGAGGGTCGTGCGCTACTGGAAAAACTGGCAACTGCCAGTGAAGCGCCCAGCTGGGGCAACTTTGCCCGCCCGCTGGAAGACATGGAAGAACGCATCTCGCGCGCATGGTCGCAGGTCGGCCACATGAACGCGGTAGTCAACAGCCCGGAGCTGCGCGAAGCCTACAACGCCTGCCTGCCCAAGCTGACCGATTTCTATTCCGACCTGTCGCAGGACGAACGTCTCTACGCCAAATACCGTGCGCTGCGCGCCAGTGCCGGATTCGAAAAACTGAACGGCGCGCAGAAGAAAATCGTCGAGAACGAACTGCGCGATTTCCGCCTGGGCGGTGCCGAACTGCCGGACGACAAGAAAGCCCGCTTCAAGGAGATTCAGGAAGCACTGTCCAAGCTCGCCGCCAAGTTCGAGGAGAACCTGCTCGACACCACCAACGATTTCGCCCATTACGTTGAAGACGCCGGCCAGCTCAAGGGCCTGCCGGAAGACGCATTGCAGGCAGCGCAGGAAGCCGCCAAAGCAGATGACGCTCTAGGTGAAAACAAACCGGGCTACAAATTCACGCTGCACTTCCCTTCCTACATGCCGGTGCTGCAATACGCAGACAACCGCGAACTGCGCGAACTGCTTTACCGCGCCTATGCCACCCGCGCTTCCGAGTTCGGCAAGCCCGAATGGGACAACACCGGCCTGATCAAAGATATCCTGCAACTCAAGCGTGAAGCCGCGCATCTGCTCGGCTACAAGAACTACGCCGAGATGTCGCTGGCAACCAAGATGGCGGACACGCCAAAGCAGGTCGTCGAATTCCTCGACAACCTGGCCAAGCGCGCCAAGCCGTTCGCCGAACGCGACATGCAGGAGCTGACCGAATACGCCACTAAACTCGGCATCAACGACATGCAAGCCTGGGACGTGGCTTATGTTTCGGAAAAACTGCGCGAAGAGAAATACGCTTTCTCCGACCAGGAAGTGAAGCAATACTTCCCGGAAAACATGGTGCTGCAAGGCCTGTTCAAGGTGGTGGAAACCATCTTTGGCGTGCAGGTCAAAAAATCGCAGGCACCGGTCTGGCATGCCGATGCCGCCTTCTACGAGATCAGCGACAAGTCCGGCAAGCCGGTCGGCCAGTTCTATCTGGACCTCTACGCTCGCAACAACAAGCGCGGCGGTGCCTGGATGGACGAGGCCATCACCCGCCGCCGCATCGGCGATGCGGTGACCCTGCCGGTCGCCTTCCTCACCTGCAACTTCTCGGCGCCGCTTAAAGGTGAAAATGAGCATGGAAAACCTGCGCTGTTCACCCATGATGAAGTCATCACCATGTTCCACGAATTCGGTCATGGCCTGCACCACATGCTGACCCAGGTCGACGACTACGGCGTTTCCGGCATCAAGGGCGTGGAATGGGATGCGGTCGAACTGCCGAGCCAGTTCATGGAGAATTTCTGCTGGGAATGGGACGTGCTGCGCCACATGACCGCCCACGTCGAAACCGGCGAGCACCTGCCGCGCGGCCTCTACGACAAGATGGTAGCGGCCAAGAACTTCCAGGCCGGCATGCAGACCGTGCGCCAGATCGAGTTTTCGCTATTCGACATGCGCCTGCACGGCGACTTCGACCCCAGCGGCAGCAAAACTGCGCTAGACCTCATCGAGGAAGTACGCGATGAAGTCGCCGTGGTGCGCCCGCCGAAATGGAACCGCTTCCCCAACAACTTCTCGCACATCTTCGCCGGCGGTTATGCGGCCGGCTATTACAGCTACAAATGGGCGGAAGTGCTGTCGGCCGATGCCTACAGCCTGTTCGAGGAACACGGCGTACTGTGTGAGGAAACCGGCCGCCGCTTCTGGGCCGAGATTCTCGCCATGGGCGGCTCGCGCCCGGCGCTGGAATCCTTCGTCGCCTTCCGTGGCCGCGAACCTTCCATCGATGCCCTGCTGCGCCACAACGGCATGACTGCGTAAAAGCGCTCACCCCTTGACCCGAACGCCCGTCCGCTGCCAGCAGCCGGCGGGCGTTGTCTTTTCCGAGCCTTTCTTACTCCTTACTTCTTAGGCCATCTGGCTGATGGTCTTGCGAAACCTCGCCAGCGAAAAGAAAAACAGCACCGCGCCGATCAGTGCAATGGCAAGGAAGGAAGGCCAGACCACATCCAGCCCGGCACCGCGGTAAAGAATGGCCTGGCTCAATTCGACAAAATGCGTGGTCGGCGCCAGCAGCATCAGGTTCTGCACGAATTCCGGCATGCTTTCGCGCGGTGTCGTGCCGCCGGAGAGCATTTCCAGCGGCAGCAGGATCAAGATCATCAACATGCCGAACTGCGGCATGTTGCGCGCCAGCGTGGCGATAAAAATGCCCATGGAGGTGGTCGCAAACAGATGCAGCGCCGCGCCTGTCATGAAGAGGACAATCGAGCCTTCGATCGGCACCTGCAAGGCCCCCTGCACGACAAAGGTCAATGAAACCCACGCTGCCACCATCACCACCAGCGCCATGGACCAGATCTTGGCCAGCATGATCTCCAATGGCGTCAGCGGCATCACCAGCAAGTGCTCGATAGTGCCATGCTCGCGCTCGCGGATGAGGGCTGCACCGGTGAGGATGATGGAGAGCATGGTGATGTTGTTGATCAGCTCCATCAGCGAGCCGAACCAGGCTTGCGTCAGGCTCGGGTTGAAGCGCATGCGCAGCGCCAGCTCAACCGGCAGCGCCGCATTGCCGCGATAGCGCTGCACGAATTCATTGACCTCGGTCAGCACGATCTGCTGGATATACCAGTTGCCGGTGAAGGCTTGGCTCATGCGCGTGGCGTCGATATTGAGCTGGATGGACGGCAACCGGCCCGCCAGCACATCGCGCTGGAAATCCGGCGGGATATGCAACGCAAACGTGTAATGCCCCGCATCCATGCCCGGGTCGATCTCCTGGGAACTGATCATGCTCGGCACCAGGAAATAAGGCGGATAGAAAGCCGAAACAATGCGCGCCGACAAGGGCGAGGCATCCTCGTCGACAATAGCGATCGGCGCCTTGTGCAGCGATTCCGGCATGGCAGTCGCCGCCGAATAGATCATGATTGTGAAACTGACACTGATCAGCACCAGCATGACCGGGTCGCGCGCCAGGCTCCAGAGTTCCTTGATGCCGAGTCGATAGATGTTGGCTAGCCGTCGCATGCCGTTCACTTGCCCTGCTTCTTCAGCGTCATTATGGTCAAGCCCATCACCACCGGCACCGCCAACAGTAGCGGCACGAAATAGGTATAAAGATCGGTGATATCGAGCGCCTTGCCGAACACGCCGCGACTGATGATCAGCATGTAGGTGGTCGGGTAGACCTCGCCGATCATGCGGCCTATGCCTTCCAGCGACGACACCGGGTTCATCATGCCGGAGAACTGCACGGCCGGCAGGATGGAAACCACCATGGTGAAGAACAGCGCGCCAATCTGGCTACGGGTAAAGGTCGAGGCAAGAAAACCGATGCCGGTGGACACCACGCAATAGATCAGCGCAGCCAGCGCCAGCGTGGCGAAACTGCCCTTGACCGGCACATCGAAGGCGGTGATCGCCAGCAGCGTCATCAGCAGGAAGTTCAGCATGGCCAGCGCCACATAAGGTATCTGCTTGCCGAAGATGAATTCGCTGCGCGTCACCGGCGTCACGTAGAGGTTGATGATGGAACCCAGTTCCTTCTCGCGCACCACCGCCAGCGCCGCCAGCATGGCGGGCAACATCAGCAACAGCAACGGCATGACCGCCGGCACCATGGCCGGCAGGCTCTTCACATCCGGGTTGTAGCGGAAACGGTTCTCGACCGTGGCATTGGTAGTGATGCTGTTGCCGTATCGTTGCCGCGCCTGTTCCTGCAGCCAACCCTGATGCATGCCCTGCACATAGCCCTGCACCGTCTCCGCCCGCTGCGGATTGGCACCATCGACCCACGCACCGATCTGAACCTGGTTGCCGCGCTGCAGGTCACGAGCAAAACCGGACGGTATCTCGATCACCAGCGACAGTTCGCCATTGCGCATGCGCCGGTCCAGCTCGGCGTAATCCCTGACCGGCGGCTTTTCGACAAAGTAACGCGAACCGGAAAGATTGAGCGTGTAATTCTGGCTCAAGCCGGTCTGGTCGCGATCCAGCACGGCATAGGGCAGGTCTTCCACATCCATGCTGATGCCGAAACCGATGACGAACATCAGCAGCATGGACCCGATCAGCGCCAGCGCCGCCCGTACCGGGTCGCGCTGCAGCTCCAGCACCTCACGCCACATGTAGCTGTACATGCGACTGAAACTGAAATAGCGGGAACGCGGCCGGCGACTTGCAGCCTCAATCAACGGAGCCGCACTCTCTGCCGGCGCTTCGTGCCCGCCTTTTGCACCGCCGCCGGCCTCCACCAGATAATCGATAAAAGCCTGCTCCAGCGTTTCAGCCCCGCGTTCCGCGACAATATTGGCTGGCATCTCGCTGACCAGCACCTTGCCTGCATGCATCAATGAAATGCGGTCGCAGCGCTCGGCCTCGTTCATGAAATGGGTGGAAATGAAAATGGTCACGCGGTCGCGGCGCGACAGTTCGATCAGCAAATTCCAGAAGTTATCGCGTGCAACCGGGTCCACCCCCGATGTCGGTTCATCCAGAATCAGCAGTTCCGGCTTGTGCACCATAGCCACCGCCAGGGACAGGCGCTGGCGAATGCCGAGCGGCAGGCTGTCGGGCAAGGCATCCAGCACCTCCTGCAAACCAAAGCGCTGCACCATCTCATCCACCCGCGCCGGGATCTCGGCATTCGGCACATGAAACAGGCGCGCATGCAGCACCAGGTTCTGCTGCACACTGAGCTCGGCATACAGGGAAAAAGACTGCGACATGTAGCCCACGCGCCGCCTTGTCGCGATATCGGTGGATTCCACCTCATGCCCGAACAGCCAGGCCTTGCCTTCGCTAGCGGGCAGCAGGCCGGTCAGCATCTTCATGGTGGTCGATTTGCCGCAACCGTTGGAGCCGATAAAGCCGAAGATCTCGCCGCGGCGGATGCGGAAACTGACATGATCGACGGCGACAAAATCGCCGAATCGCATGGTCAGGTTCTGCGCTTCGATGGCGATATCGTGCCGCTCGTCTTCCGCCAGCGGCGGAATGCTCACCTCCTGATAATCGCGCTTCTTTTCTTCCGGCAGCAGGGCGATAAAAGCTGCATCCAACGACTCCGAGGTGGTTCTGTCCAGCAGCTCCTGCGGCGTGCCGGTCGCGAGGATGCGGCCTTCGTCCATCGCCACCAGCCAGTCGAAACGCTGCGCTTCATCCATGTAGGCGGTGGCGACAATGACGCTCATGCCCGGCCGCTCGCTGCGGATATGGGCAATCAGGTCCCAGAACTGCGCGCGCGCCAGCGGATCGACGCCGGTGGTCGGCTCGTCCAGGATCAACAGGTCTGGGTCGTGGATCAGCGCACAGCACAGTCCCAGCTTCTGCTTCATGCCGCCGGACAACTTGCCGGCCGGCCGTGAGAGGAATTCATGCAGGCCGGTGCTGCGGGTCAGGAGATCGATGCGGCGCCGGCGTTCGGCGGCATCATGGCCGAACAGGCGGCCGAAGAACTGCAGGTTCTCCTCGATGGAAAGTGTGGGATAGAGGTTCTTGCCCAAACCTTGCGGCATGTAGGCGATGGAAGGGCAGACCGCGTCGCGATGGCGCTTGTGCGCCATATTGCCGCCCAGCACCTCGACCGTACCGCTCTGGATGATGCGCGCACCGGCCACCAGCGCCAGCAGGCTCGATTTGCCGACACCATCCGGCCCGATGAGGCCAACCATGCCGCCAGCCGGAATATCGAGGCTGACATCCTGCAGCGCCATGGTCTTGCCGTAGCGCAGACTGACCTGCTTCAGGCTCACGACAAACTGCGCGCTCACGACTGACTGCGCACTTGCAACTGGCTGCAGGCTTGCGGGCGGCTGCGGCGTGGCCAAACTCACTCCGGCACTTTAACCGTCAGTTCAGCCGGCCATTCCACGTTCTGGTCTATGCGCACCCAGGCCACGCCGGGCAGGCCGGTCTTCACCTGTTTCAGGTGTTTTTGCAGCAAATCGCGGTCGATCTGCGCCTTGACGCGGAACATCAGCTTTTGCCGCTCGCTCTCGGTTTCCACCGTCTTCGGCGTGAATTGCGCAGTGCTGGCGACAAACGAGATCGTCGCCGGAATCACATACTGCGGCGCGGCATCTAGAATGATGCGCGCATCGGCACCCAATGCCACGCGGCCGGCGACGGTCTCCGGCAGAAAGAAGGTCATGTAGACATCGGCCAGATCGACCAGGCTCAGCAACTTGCCGCCCGCCGCCAGCACTTCACCCGGCTGGGCGATGCGGTACTGGATACGCCCGGCGCGCGGCGAGGTCAGCTGGCTGTCGCGGATATCGGCTTCAATGCGCGCAATCGTTGCCTCTGTCGCAGCCACTGCAGAGCGCGCACCCACCACCTGCGCCTTCGCTGCATCAATCGCCGCCTGTGCCGAGCTCACCTGCGCCTTTGCCGCATTGACTGCTGCGCGCGCACTACTGAATCGCGCACGGTCGTCATCCAGCTCCTGAATCGGCGCAGCACCTTCCACTGCCAGCATTTCCGTCCGCGCCAGACGCCGCTGGGCGGCATCCAGTTCGCTTTCACGCTGTACCACCATGGCCTGCATGGTCATCTTGTCGCTCTCACGCAGAGCCACTTGCGCCTCGGCGCTGGTCACCGCATTCAACGCCTGCTGATACTGCGCCCGCGCTTCATCGCGCTGTGCCTCCAGTGTCTCCACCTGCATGCTGGCCAGCACCTGCCCGGCTTCGACGAAATCGCCTTCCCGCACCAGAATCTCGCTGACACGCGCCGGCAATTTGGTCGCCACATCGATCTCGGTCGCCTCGATGCGGCCATTGCCGCTGGCAAAGCCTTGCAGATGGTTGGTATTGAAGAACCTGTCCCAGGCATAAAAACCGCCAGCGGCAACGATAGTGAGGATAACCAAAGCGAGGATTGTTTTTCTGTTCATGACTCGGGTTCCATTAAGGCGATACTTGGCCTGCAAGCGACTGCGAACCGCCGCCAAGCGCGGCATAAAGACCGATCTGGCTGGAAAGCAGCGCACGGCGTGTCTGCACCAGCTGCTGCTCTGCCGTCAGCAGGTCACGCTCGGCATCCAGCACCTCGAAATACGAGGTGGCGCCACTATCGTAACGCAGTTTGACCAAGCGGGCCCGCTCGGCTTGCGAATCCAGCGTCTGCTGCTGGCTCACGATCTGCTGCTGCAACCACTGGCGCGCGGCCAGAGCATCAGCCACTTCGCGAAACGCGGTCTGGATGGTCTTTTCGTAATTGGTCACGGCCAGATCGCGGCGCACTTCCGCCAGATTCAGGCTGGCACGGTTACGGCCGGCATCGAAGATCGGCAGGCTGATGCTGGGCGAGAATTTCCAGGCATGGCTGCCGCCATCGAACAAGCCCTGTAGCTCGCTGCTGGCACTGCCGTAGGTCGTGGTCAGGCTGACGCGTGGGAAGAACGCCGCCCGCGCTGCGCCGATATTGGCATTGGCCGATTTCAGCCGGTGTTCCGCCGCAACGATATCCGGCCGCGTCAGCAGTAAATCGGAAGGCAAACCGGCATTGAGCGGGCGCAAAATCCTGCCGTCGTCGAACTCATAGCTGGCCGGGCTGATCTCGAACTCGCGGCCGACCAGCAAGGTCAGCGCGTTGTACTGGTTGGCTCGCGCCTGCTGCAGTTGATATTCCAGCGTCTGCGCCTGTGCGAGCAGGGTTTCCACCTGTATCAGATCGAGTTTGGAAGTGGCACCCACTTCAAAGCGCCGCTTGAAGATGCGCAGGGATTCGGCACGGCTGTCTATGGTCTTGCGCGCAATCACAATGCGTTCGTCCAGTTCGCGCAGAATCATGTAGCTGTCCGCCACCTGCGCGATCAGCGAAATATTCAAGGCCCGGCGCGCTTCATCGCTGGCCAGAAAACTCTCCAGCGCCGCATCTTTCAGGCTACGGATGCGCCCCCAGAAATCGATCTCCCAGTTACTGACACCCAGCCCTACCAGATAATCCTCGGCGATCAGCGGCCTGCCGGTAAGGCTCAAATCGGCCGGTGTGCGTGAGCGGTTGTAGGTGCCAATCGCATCAAGATGCGGATACAAACCGGCGCGCTCGATGCCATAAGCCGCACGCGCCTCCTCCACGCGCAGCACCGCCGCACGCAGGTCGCGGTTGTGTTCCAGCGCTTGCACGATCAATGCATGCAGCTGCTCATCGGCGAAATATTCCTGCCATGTCAGGCTGGCGGCATTTACGCCAACCACACCAGCCGGACTTTCCAGCTGCGGGAAATTCTCCGGCACCGGGGCCGCAGGTTGCTGATATTCCGGCGCCATGGATTTGCAGCCCGCGAGCAGCAAGATGCATGTTACGCAAAAACGGCAATAGCCCTTGCCTGATGCCATAAGATCAACTGCACGGAACATGAACATATCCTTGATTTTCGGTCAGCCGCATTGCGGCTTTGCTTCAACTCACACTTGCTGCAAGCATATGTGATGCTACAGTATTGAAACTGGCAGCGAAACGCTTACTGCGCCATGTATTTCAAGCTGATGGCAAATAGCCCGCCACCCGCCAATTTTCAGGAACCCCAGACCCTGCCCCATGCGCCGCACACTCGCCTGCATCCTGATCATCCCGGCATTTCTGCTTGCCACCGGCTGGGCGACCCTCGCCTTGTGGTATCAATTGCCAGCCGGCACCATCGTCAAGAGTACAGCGATTGCCGCATGGCTGGTTTTTTCCGGGCTGACTGCATGGGCCGCATGGCGCCATCGCCCGTTGCGAGGCAGCATTGCCTACCTGCTCGGGCTGGCCCTGCTGATCACATGGTGGCAAACCCTGACGCCATCCAACCAGCGCGACTGGGCCGATGATGTCGCCGAAACCACCACGGTCACGCAAGAAGGCTCCATCGCCACTATCAGCCATGTACGCAATTTCGACTGGCGCAGCCCGACCGATTACACCGCGCACTGGGAATCAAGACAGTATGACCTCGATCAGCTGCGCACGGTCGATATGCTGCTCTCCTACTGGACCGGCCCCGCCATTGCACACACGCTGGTTTCTTTCGGCTTCGACGATGGCCGCTTCCTGGTGTTTTCGGTGGAAATCCGCAAAGAGCGCCATGAAGAATTTTCAGAGATCGGCGGCTTCTTCAAACAATTCGAAACCAGCATCATCGCCGCCGATGAACGTGACATCGTCCGCCTGCGCACCAATATACGCGGTGAAGATGTCTACCTCTACCGCATTGATATGTCGCAGGATGCCATGCGGCAACTTTTCCTGGCCTATGCCGAAGAAGCCAACCTGCTGGCAAAAGAACCTCGCTACTATCACTCGATCATCGCCAACTGCACCACCATCGTCTACCACATGGTGCGCCAGATCATTCCCGGCCTGCCCATGGATTACCGCCTGTTGCTCTCCGGCTACCTGCCAGAATACATCTACAGCATCGGCGGATTGGATAGCACGCAACCGCTGGAAACACTGCGCCAGCAGGGTCGCATCACCGGGCGGGCCCTTTCCGCAGATCGCGACCCCGATTTCTCGCAGGCCATACGCCGTACTATTCCGCCAATACCAAATCAGGCCCCGGCAAATTCTGTAGCGGAATGAAATCGCCCAGCGCAGGCAATGATAAACTTTGGCATCTGCCAATTTAAGGTCTAGCAACGACAACACCGCCATGAAACTCGCCACCTGGAACGTCAACTCGCTCAATGTCCGCCTGCCCCATGTACTGGAGTGGATCGCCGCCGAAAAACCCGATGTGCTCTGCCTGCAGGAAACCAAGCAGGAGGATGCAAAATTCCCCTACGACGCATTGAAAGAAGCCGGTTACAACGCCATTCACAGCGGCCAGAAAACCTACAACGGCGTCGCCATCCTCAGCCCGCACGACATCGAAAACCCGGCCTTCGGCATCCCCGAATTCGCCGACGAACAAAAGCGCGTAGTGAGCGCTGACATCAACGGCATCCGCATCGTCTGCGCCTATATCCCCAACGGCCAAAGCCTGGAATCGGAAAAATACCAATACAAACTTAACTGGCTGCAAGCACTCACCAACCATCTTGCGGCCGAACTGCAACAGCATCCGCGGCTGGCGTTGCTCGGCGATTACAACATCGCGCCGGAAGACCGCGACGTGCACGACCCCAAAGCGTGGGAAGGCCAGGTGCTGGTCAGCGAACCGGAACGCGAAGCTTTCAGAAAACTGCAAGCGCTCGGCCTGCACGACAGCTTCCGCCTGTTCGAACAGGAAGAAGGCAGCTTCAGCTGGTGGGATTACCGCATGGCCGGCTTCCGCCGCAACCTCGGTTTACGCATCGACCACATCATGGTCAGCGATGCGTTGAAAGACAATTGCCAGCGCTGTTGGATCGACAAGGGGCCACGCAAACTGGAGCGGCCATCTGACCATACGCCGGTTATCCTCGAACTCTCCTGATGTGATGACGGCATGAGTGAGTTTACAGAATACCTACACGAAGTCTTTGAACTCGCCGGCCCCATCACCACCCGGCGCATGTTCAGCGGCCACACCCTCTACCTCGACGGCCTGCCGGTTGGCATCGTCTTTGATGATACGCTCTACCTGAAAGCGGACGCCGAAACGCAGCAGGCGTTCGAAGCCCTGCAACTCCCGCAATTCACCTACCGCAAAAAAGACAAAACCATAGCCCTGCCCTACTTTCAGGCACCGGATTTCATACTGGAAGATCGGCATGAGGCGGCTGTGTGGTTGAGGAAAGCGCTTGAGGCGAGTTTGAGAAGTAAACCGAAAGCCAAACGTTGAGAATCAATCGGTTAAACCCATGTACTTGCAATGGAAAAACATTAAGGCGTTTAATCCAATTTGAACAAAATAAATGGGACTGAGTGAGAAAATAGGAAGAACTGATGGCTACCAAAAATGATTCGTATGGTAAGTACATTGTTGAAGTCATGTGTTCAGGAATTGAAGACTTCGAGGAAAGACAAGAATGCTGTGGGAGCTCAGAGTCTTGTCCCGAATATCGACCTCCGGAACAAAAGGATACTACTTTTGATAATCTGATTGCATATTCTCTAATTTCTGTTTTTTTAATTCTTTTCTTTTTTTACATTTTTAAAATTGTCCAATCGAAAAAAATCAGCCAAATGAGTAATTTTAAGAAGGGCTTTTTTAGTGGTTTCGGTGTTTGGATTTTTGCAGTAATTTCCTTCGTCCTGCTTGTAGAGCCATATGGTTCCTACTACGACGATGATGAGTTAATTAATATTTTGTTATGGTGTTTAATCCCTCCAATCTTTGTTCTAGTTCTTTATCTCTGGATTAAAAGATTTGTGTTTGGTCAAAATACTTTCACTGAACCTGCGAATCATCTAGATGAATCATTGATAAAGCATCAGGAGTTAGAGTCAGATACACCGCACGTTGAAACTAAAACAGAGAAATGGTTTTTTCAAAAATTGGCCAGTGGTGAATATGGTTTGGCAAAAACTTTCTGGCTTTATGGATTTACAGTCTCTCTGTTTTTTGGTTTTCTAATAAGGGAAATTGATGATATTGGTATATTAATGATTCTAAATACATTTTTGGTTCCATATAGCATCGTTTATCTAGTCGGTATTTGGAATGCTACCCAGATTTACTCTGGACGCAAAATATGGGTGTATCTCACATATGTACATTTATTATTGGGGGCAGTTTCTTTATTAGCTAATTTAGTCGCATCTTATCAACTGATTTATGAACATTTCTGAAACGCCCCTAATGCAGTAGACACCTTTCACCCTTAAACGAAGGCGTCAATAGGAGATGTCATGAACTGCAAGCGTTATGCAGAAGAATTCAAGATAGAAGCAGTGAAGCAGATCACCGAACGACATTATCCTTTAGCCTAGGTGTGAAATGAATCGACAAGAGTATCTAAAAGTATTGTCTGAAGTAGAAGTGTTTCGTAGCAAGCTCAATGTGCCTGGGTTTGTTAGCGACAATCCTCCGCCTCGATATGATTTCTGTAGTAAGAATGCGCTATTTGGTTATGATTTATCGTTATGTATGGAGTTTCTTAGAAAAAGGGACCTAATCCCTGTTTGCGATTCTTCAGTTAAGAGGCTAAGTGAAAATATATATCCATGTAGTCACCCTGAATTTCTAGAGGTATATGACAGAGCAATTTTTACGAATATGACTGTTCTAGAAAAATTAACTCAGGATGATCCAAGCATTGTATGGATTAGCTGGGGCCATTCGATGGGTCTAGCAGCCAAAAAGTATTTGGATAACTTTAAGCGTATTGGGCAAATCTACGGAATTGTCGGCGCTTCTGCTTTCAACAATGGGTATGCTGGTCTAAGGCTATTTGAAATTGAAAATATTGAGGGACCAAATGCTTCTAGTCGGAGTAAGAAAATCGCATTCTTTTATAGGGGCCCTCAACCAGCTGAAGCTACTGCAAGTTTAATAGATAGCCTACAAAATCAGGACGATCCACTAGACCCTAAATCGTAAGATTCAAAAGAGGATAGACAAATTGGATTCAGTTGCATTCATTCTCGACGCATTACAGTTTTCTGCAGAAAAGCACAGAGGTCAGAAACGCAAAGATGGTGATACAGCATACATCAATCACCCAATCGCGGTTGCTCATATACTGAAGCACATAGGTGGAGTTGTTGATCCAGTGGTTTTATGTGGCGCAATTTTGCATGACACATTGGAAGATACTCAAACTAGCCAAGATGAGTTAATTGAACGCTTTGGCAAAGAGATCGCGGACATAGTATGGGAAGTCAGCGATGACCTGAATATCAAAGCTGATAAAAGTAGAGATGCAGAACGAAAACAGCTTGAGATCGACCATGCGCAGACACTTAGTCATCAAGCTAAACTAGTCAAAATTGCTGACAAGATTGCCAATCTTCGTGACATTTTGAATAACCCGCCTGCCGATTGGCCTATCGAGAGAAAGCTTGGATATTTTGATTGGGCAAAACAAGTTATAGATGGTGTGCGTGGGACGAATAGTAGATTGGAAACAGAGTTCGATGGATTATATTCATTAAGAACAACGGACCATTTGTTATGAACGAAGATGACGCATGCCCATTTTGCAATAGTGAAGATGATTGTAATCACCTGTTATTGCGGGTTGATCTGACGTTTAGATATGCTGTAAGTGGCGCCCTATATGATGATTTCCGAGCCAAATGGGGCGATATCTTGGATGAGAACGCTGAGAGTGCTGATTTTGATGAAGGGGAAGCATTTTCAGCATTACTGGATCACGTAGCTTGTTTGGCCGATGCTGAAAGTTATTCCGAATTTGAAGGAGGCCCTGGACAGTCTTCAGATTATCAAGCTTTTTACTGTAGCAGCGAAAAATCCATCTCAAAGGCTCTGGCTACTTGGAGGCAGGATAACCTATGAATCACATCGATGATCACCCCCGTATTGTGCTACTTAGGGAACAGGTTAATGCTTTACCCGTAGATGAGTCATATAAAAACCAATTACTAAAATCAATCGAAATCTACCGTGATCAACTATTGGAAAGACCTGAAATTCCCGTTGATGGTGGCTGGGATGATTTAGAAGCTCTCCAGCAAGTGACACTGAGCGATGCAATGGAGCACTGCCTTAAATTAATACCATAGGCCAATTTCATCAGGAACCAATGGGGTCAGACTCCATTGATTCCGTTAGGAGTAGAAGGGAATGAGCAACATTAACGCGTATAAAGCTAGTGGCATTACAGCAAGATTTATTGGATTATCTGCTTTTCTGTTGATGACTGCCTGTACAACCCAATTATCCTCGGCGAAATATCTCTCTGGCATGCCATACATGGGAACGCTGCAAAGTGGCTTCTCATACTCACCTGTTATTACTAAATTCCGTGTGGAGAAGGGAGAAATTGTAGGTAGCTATAGCTTCAAAGATCGAGATGTAATCACGGACGGCACTATAAAGGATTGTCAGGTAGAAAGCCCATGGTCAATGGTCTGCACATGGCAAGACAAATATGGAACAGGTGGACTTCGTGTGCTCTTCGATAGTAATGGTGGGGCCTTTAGCGGCTTTTGGGGGCTAGAAAATGATAAAACCATGATTCATTGGAACGGGCGTCAAATGAGTGATCCCAAGTTTCCCGAAGAGGCACCGAACGGGGTCAGGTCTAGCAATCTAACACCCTGAGCAAACAAAATTGGGCGGAATAAAAAGGGTATTAATGTGATTAACAGGAAATTAATAAAATCACGGGGTCAGGTCTAGCAATGTAGCAAATGCATTGATAAATGCTATTTTGCTAGATCCAACCTCAAAGACACTCCCGTTACAAACCCACTTGTATAGTTATGCTACACAGTCTAAAATTACTCATGATTAAAAGTTTCCGTCATAAGGGGCTGGAGAGATTTTATACAACCGGCACCCAGGCAGGTATACAGCCACACCACGCAACAAAGCTTAAGATTCAGCTCACCGCTTTAAGTGCTGCTGAATCGCCAGATGATTTAAGATCGCCAGCTGCCTGGCGTTTGCATCAATTAACCGGTGAACTGGCTGGCTTCTGGTCACTCACCGTCAATGGTAACTGGCGAATAATTTTTAGATTTGATGAAAGCGACGTAGAACTAGTTGATTATTTAGATTATCACTAGCAGAACTTAGGAGAATGAAATGGACATGCATAACCCTGCACACCCGGGCGAAGTGTTAAAAGAGTACCTGCCTGAAAACTTAAGCATTACTGACGCTGCCAATCATCTTGGCGTGACGCGCGCTGCCCTATCTCGCGTATTGAATAGCCGCGCCGGTATTAGTGCCGAAATGGATTTACTTCTGTCCGATGCATTAGGCACCTCGGCTGGCTTTTGGTCGCGTATCCAGGTGCAATACGATATATGGCAAGCAAAACAAAAACACCGCAGGCATATTGAGCGATTCCCTCAAGCTGCGTAACTGAATGACAAGTCGCAAAAACGCCTGGCTTATTTACGCAAATGATGGGGTCAGGTCTTGCAATTCAGCATTCTAGGTGAGCAAAAAAATGTAGGATTTTTTCAACATTTCACTGTTACCAACAGCCTCGCAAATAATCACTTTCTCCTAAAGGTTCATTTGATGTACCTTTAACCATGGACTTCATCGCCACCACCCTGTTGCTGTTCATCGTGCTCGACCCCTTGGGCAATATCCCGATCTACCTTTCGCAGCTGCGGGTGGTGCCGGAACAGCGGCGGCGCTTCGTCGCCTTGCGCGAGTTGTGCATTGCCTACCTGTTGCTGCTGTTTTTCTTTTTTGCCGGTTCGGCCTTCATGAAACTGCTCTCGCTAGATATTGCGGCGGTGAATATCGCCGGGGCGGTGATCCTGTTCCTGATCGCCCTGCGCATGACCTTGCCCATTCAGGAGGGTGTATCGGACAACGTCGGCACACACGCTGAGCCCTTGATCGTGCCGCTGGCCGTTCCGGCGGTAGCCGGCCCCGGTGCGCTGAGCGTGGTATTGCTGCTGCGCGAGGCCAACCCCGGCGATAGCATGACGCTGTTTGCCGCGCTGACCGTGGCCTGGCTGATCAGCGCCGTAATTCTTAGCTCCGCCCCGCGCTTGCAGCGTATTCTGCGTGATGAAGGCATCTTGGCCATGGAGCGGCTGATGGGTATGGTGCTGGTGATCATCGCGATCCAGATGTTCCTCGATGCCTTGCGCCTGATCGGCGCGATCGATGCGTGAAATATAAATTAAGATAAAATGCGGGTTGGCTCAGGCCGCCCCTATTGTTATAAAAATGGGGCAGCCTGAAAAGCTGCCCCATGCCGGAGATTAATGGGTATTTGCCTTGGAGCGGGGCCTTAACCCTCTACCTTGACGACAAGCTGGTTTTTAACCTCCTTGACTCCTTCAGTGTTGCTGGCGAGTTGCTGGGCCTTGTCGCTGTTTTCCTGCGAATCCGCTGTGCCGGATAGGGTGACGACCCCATTCATGGTATCTACGCTGATTTGCAGGCTTTGGAGACCGGGTTCAGCCATGAACGCAGATTTAACTTTTGTGGTAATGACCGTATCATCGATTACAACACCTGCTTCATCTGCCTGATCGCTCATTGCCTGGGATGCACTATCCATTCTTTCTCCAGCTCTTTCTGCAGCCTTATCTAAGCCCTCGCCTGCTTTTTCAGCCGAATCATATTTTTCGCAGGCTGCCAAACCAAAAGCCAGGGTTGTTGCCAATACAATCAGTTTTATTCCTTGGATATTCATTTTTATTTCCTTTCTTGAGTAAATCAGAATCGGATATATCTGGAAAAAATCGAGGAAACTGACCGGATAATTAACTGCGTAATCCTCCGGTCAGTTTCTACTTGAGTTGCATGTCGTTTCTAACCGATGTGACGCCTTTCACGCCTTTGGCTAGGGTGATCGCCCGGTTGATATGTTCTTGAGAGCTGACAAAACCGCTTAATTGCACTACACCCTTGAAGGTTTCAACATTGATTTCAGTCGCCTTCAAATCCGGGTCGTTGACTATCGCGGCTTTTACCTTGGTGGTAATGACACTGTCATCGATGTATTCGCCAGTGCTCGACTGCTGAGGTGTCGAGGCGCAACCTACCATCAACATCATTGCGATAGCTGCAAGAAACAAGGAAACACTAAAAGGTTTTTTCATGATCGGATTCTCCATTCTTGATTGAAATTTCAGAATCAGCGATTGCCAACTGGCTTGAAGGGTACCGGATAACCATGGCTATGTTGAATGCAAGCCATTGATGCTTTGATGATATGCATTACTGCAAAATGCAATTACTGACAGAGTTTATTACGGTATTTCTTTGCTAATGGTGCAATATAGGTACCTTCATGTTTAACTCCTTGAAATATGCACAACTGTTACTCGCATATTTCTAGCCAGTGCTGAATTTGATTGTTATTCTGGAAAAAGTTTCATTAAATTTCAGGGGGATAAGGAGAAAACTGGATACAACGCCCCAAAGAGCGGGTCCTGCCGACTTATTAAGAATGTAATCAACAAGGCTTATATCTTAATTAATCAGCTTATAGGAGAGCAGTCATGAATCCACTCAAGTTATTGTCTTATGTTACCCATCAAAGCGAAGCTTGGCACGAGCTTGCCGACAAGAAGCCCAGCGTCCAGCAGATGCTGTTGATGTATGTGATTCCGCTATCGATTATTCCGCCATTGATGCTTTACTTCGTTGTGCAAAACCACCCCAAGATTTTTATGGACATCTTGCCCGGCGACCGCTTGATTATTTTTGGCCTGGGCCTGTTCTTTTCTCAAGTGACCACCGTGCTGGTGACGGCATGGATTACCCAGCATCTCGCAAAAATGGTGGGTATCAAACCCTCATTCCGGGATGCATTGCTGGTGATTGCCGTAGCCGCCACCCCATTCTGGCTGGTATCAATTTTCTACCTGGTTCCCAGCTTTACCGTCAACATTGCCCTGCATGGCGTTGCAGGCCTGGTTTCTGCTGCTCTTGTAAATCAAGGCATTATCAGTGTGTTCAAACTGAAACGCCGGGGTGCGGCCATCATGCTGCTGATCGCAATCATCTGCACTGCTGCGCTGGGTTTGGGGATATTGCTGATTGGCACCCTGATGTCATGGGGTGGCATACAGGATCTACAGTTTTCCCTCAAAAAACCATAAGTTGTAGCTGCAATTTTTTCATGATGTGGAGATAACCGGCCGGTGGCAATTTAAGTAGAGCCGGATTCCACCAGTGACCTATGCCCAAAAACTACGACAGATGAAATGCATTTAAACGGACGTTGCCAACTTAAATTTGGACAAGACATTAGGGGCTGGCATCGGCTAGATGCATGACGCCTTAGGGTGGAAAAACCACGATCTTTATGAAAAAACTGCCAAACGATAAACCATAGTTTGTTTTCCATTCTCGCATCATGCAAAACAACAAATGCAGCGACAAATTATTCCGCTATATCCGATAGCCGCCATAGCCTGGGCAGGCATTTTTCTCTCGGCATTCTTGATCGCTCCCCGATCATGTGAGGGCGGCCTGGAGCTTTACCTGCTGGGCGGTGCAGTCATAGTTCTGGTGCTGTCATCACTGCCTTTCATGCTTTTGCGCAACAAACCCTTATCTTCCCGCCTTACTATTGCCACCCTCCTCGGCTTTATCACTGTGCTGGTCTGGCTTGCCGGGTTTTTCATTGCGGATTTCCGCATTATTTGCCGGCTTTTCTAGCTGTTTCCAACCGCGTTCTGCATTCTCAAGTACTACAAATCCACCACACTTTTTGCACAGACATACTTGTATACACTGTACACATTGGCTATATTGTGAACGATGAATGCATCATTTAGATTTACCAAAGAAATGATGTCCCTGTTTCAAAGCTGTTTTTAGGCGTTCTGCACGCCAGAGAAAGGAGCTTTCATCATGGCAAGCATCGCACATCGTGTAGGCATCAAGGCACCCGTTGCCCAGGTTTATGCTGCTCTTTCAAGCATTGACGGCCTTCGCGGCTGGTGGACAAAAAGCACCTCAGGCACAAGCAAACCCGGGCAAGTCATTGATTTTCAATTTTTGCAGGCCGATGGCGAAATTCTGGGCGCTATGGGCATGGAAGTCCTGAATCTGGAACCTGACAAACAGGTGCATTGGCGTTGTGTTTCCGGCCCGGCAGATTGGATAGACACAGAAATTGTCTTCGACCTGTCCGTGGAAGATCCATACACCATCGTGTTGTTCCACCATGACCACTGGCGTGAACAGAATGAATCGATGGCGCACTGCAGCATGAAGTGGGCAACTTTTCTCCTGAGCCTGAAAAACCTTGTTGAATCCGGCAAAGGCAAACCATCGCCTGATGATGTGAAGATCGATAACTGGAATTAATGACTTAAGGGAGCCTGCCTCATGCCTGCTCATCGATCTGTTGCTGTCGTGATTTGCATTCAGACAGACGATCTTCACAAACTTTATCGAACACCGCAAAAACTGAAGGAGTAGCCAAATGCCGAGCCAGCTTTATGTCAACCTGCCCATCAAGGAACTTGAGCGTTCCGTCGCCTTTTTTACGCAGCTCGGGTTCAGCTTTAACCCGCAGTTTACTGACGAGAACGCCACCTGCATGATCATCAGCGATGAGATCAATGTAATGTTGCTGGTGGAGCCGTTTTTTCAAACCTTTACGCCCAAGCCACTATGCAATGCCGCCAAAAACACCGAGGTCTTGCTGGCCATTTCGGTCGACAGTCGCAGTGAGGTCGATGTCATGGTGGTAAAAGCCAAGACCGCCGGTGCAGCAACGCCGACACAGCCCCGTGATTACGGCTTTATGTACCAGCATGGGTTCGAGGACCTGGACGGACATCTATGGGAAGTGTTCTATATGGACCCGGAGCACGTGCACAATACGTAAGCCGTCGCATCAACCAGCCAGCAAGGAGGCATCGTGATTCAGGATAACGTCATCAAGAGTTCGCGCGCATTCCCCGTATCGAGAAACACGCTGTTTCAGGCTTTTGCCGAGCCGGAACTGCTCAAACTATGGTGGGGGCCGAAAGGCTTCACCAACACCTTCGAGCAGTTTTCGTTTGAACCGGGCGGCCACTGGATATTTACCATGCATTCGCCTGAAGGCAAGGATTACCCCAACCATTCCGTGTTCGATGAAATCGCGGCGCCAGCAAAAATCCGCTTCCGGCATATTTGCAAACCGGAGTTCTGCATGACCATGTATTTCGAAGGCACGGAAGAAAACTCCGTACTGACGTGGGAAATGGAATTCGAAAATGCCGAGATGAAAAACAGTTTGGAAAAACTGGTCGTACCCTCCAACGAACAGAATTTCGACCGCCTGGAAAAAGTATTGGGAACAGCTTAGAAGCCCAGCCTCCAGGATTTTGAGGCAGTTAATTTCACACAGGAAAGGAGAATTATCATGCCTGCCAACACCGTCAGACTGCATCGTGTTCTTAGTGCACCGCCGGAAAAAGTCTACCGGGCATTTCTTGATGCCGATGCCATGGCGAAATGGCTTCCGCCGCATGGATTCACCTGCAAGGTGCACCATCTGGATGCCAAGGTTGGCGGCACGTACAAGATGTCGTTCACAAACTTCTCTACCGGCCACAGCCACTCGTTTGGCGGGGAATATCTGGAACTGATCCCGAATGAACGCATACGCAACACGGACAAGTTCGACGACCCCAACCTGCCGGGCGAAATGGTGACGACCGTTTCATTGAAACAGGTTTCTTGCGGGACTGAACTGAACATCGTGCAGGAAGGCATCCCCGATGTAATCCCGCCTGAGGGTTGCTACATCGGCTGGCAGGAATCGTTGACGCTGCTTGCGCTGCTGGTGCAGGCTGATATTCCAGATTGCTAGTGGCGCTTCTGGCTTCTGAAGAACGCAGCGGGAACCAAGGCACAAAAAATCCATGGAACCGCCCACAAATGCAGCCAAGACCCTTATGATGGAAGCTATAGAGAAACGCTGATTAAATGGTTACGCGGGCGAATTGCTGCGTTGCGCGGTACTCGCAACCTCGCTGTATAACGCATACTATCTCGGCTGCTGCGTTCCGGGCGCCTTGCACTTCATCCCGCTCACTCATTTAATCAGCGCTTCCTTAGCAATTCTTCTTTTGTAAGGAGCATCCATGCGTCTTGTTTTAGCTATTTTCCTGCCATTTGTGGCGTTCTTCACCATCGGCCGCCCACTTGCCGGCATCATCTGCCTGATTCTGCAGATCACCCTGATCGGCTGGCTGCCGGCCGCCATCTGGGCGGTTTATGCTCTGGGTCAATACAAGACCGACCAGAAGATTGAACAGGCACTGAGGCAGAGATCATGATCCTGCCTGCGACCTTTTCCGGCATGCGCTATGTCTGACCTGCAAGACCCTCGCGTACTGTTCGCCGCCGAGCGCACGCTGCTGGCCTGGAACCGCACCAGCCTCGCACTGATTGCCTTCGGTTTTCTAGTGGAACGGGCCGGCCTGCTCCTGAATGCAGTGGCACCCGACCATGCAGGTTCGCACGATGCGCTGCTGACCTTCTGGCTGGGCCTCGCCTTCATCCTGCTCGGCGTATTCGCCGCCATCTATTCCTCGCGCCAGTTTGCCATTGTGCTGAAATCCCTGAACCCGGTGGAGTTTCCGCAGGACTATGCGGCCAAGTGGGGCGTGCTGGTCAATGCCGTGGTCGCCGTGCTGGGTACAGCACTTATTTTTGTGCTTTACTGGACTCGGATTTAACAGCATTTCTGGCACCAAAACAGTTCGGGGGACACCATGAAGCAGCTACTGATCGGCGTTTGCTTGTGCCTGGGCACAGGTTTTTTGCAACTGGCGCACGCCGGGGATAAAGCCTACGAATTCCAGACTTTGGCGAAAGGCAGCCACAGCTGGGATGGTGATGCCCTGCCCGCTTATCCATCCGGCACACCGGAAATTACCGTCGGCAAGATCGTCATCGCGCCCGGTGCCACGCTGCCTTTTCACCAACATCCGTTCATCAACGCCGGCGTGGTACTGAGCGGCAACCTGACCGTGATCACCGAGCATGAAAAGACACTGCAACTGAAAGCCGGCGATGCCTTGATCGAGGTGGTGAACACCTGGCATTACGGCAAGAATAGCGGCGATACCCCGGTCGAGATCATCGTCTTTTATGCCGGGGTGGAGGGCATGCCGGTGACGCATCTCAAACACTGATGGGAACCCCGAAAAACCTACTGCGCGCCTCGATTGCTGCGTTACGCGGTACTCACCCCCTCGCCTATCCAATTGATATGTCTCGGGTTCTCCGTTCCGTGCGCCTGGCACTCAAGTCGCTCGCTACAGTTTTTCGAGGCTCCCACTAAGATTCATGTGAAGGTGAAAGCCATGAACAACCCCGATTACCAGGCCATGCTGGAGGTGGCGATTGAAGAGGCGCGCAAGGGTTTGGCCGAAGGCGGCATCCCCATCGGCGCGGCCGTTTTCACACAGGAGGGCGAACTGCTGGGTGCCGGCCACAACCGCCGCGTGCAGGAGAACGACCCTTCGGTGCACGCCGAGACCGATGCCTTTCGCAAGGCTGGGCGGCAAACCAGTTACCGCGACAAGATCATGGTGACCACACTCGCGCCCTGCTGGTATTGCAGCGGCCTGATACGGCAGTTCAGGATCGGCACCGTAGTAGTGGGTGAAGCGCAAAACTTCGATGGCGGGCTGGACTGGCTACGCGAGAATGGCGTGAAAGTGGTGGTACTGGATTCCCCCGAATGCAAAGCCATGATGACCGACTTCATCGAGCGCAACCCGGCATTGTGGAACGAGGATATCGGCGAGGAATAAGCGCATACTTGTCAGCTACAAATGACCGCGAAGGAGCTAGTCATGCACATCGAAGAAGAAGCTGCATTCAATAGCGTCATGCAATTCCTCCACTGCTATGAGAAGCAGGATATCGAAGGCTGTCTCTCTGCGCTGACAAGTTCACGCCCGCTCATGCTGCTTGGCACCAATGAAGGCGAAGTTTTCCGTTCAGCCGAGGAAATACGCACAGCCTTCAGCCGGGACTTCGGCTGCATGAACGACATCCGCTGGGGAGAGCCGCATCATGTGCATGTCGCAGCAAATGACACGCTTGCCAGCGTGATCATTGAGCTGCCGGTCTCTTATCAAACCGCAGGTAAAACCGAGAAGACGCTTTTCCGCCATGCGCTGACGCTGAACAAGGAAGACGGACTGTGGAAGATCTGCGGCGGTATGGCAAGTGTGCCTTTCAGCGCCGGAACCTATAGCTTTACGTGAGAACCGGCACACATGACACGGAGAAAGACACTGCTGTTTTGCATGGGGGCTGCCATGCTGGCCACTTGCCTCACCGGCTGCCTGACCGACCCGACCACACGACTGGCCTATGATATTGAGCGCGGTGCCAACCAGCTATCGCATGAAGATGGCGCACGTCAGACCGTCGTACACCGGACGCCATCCAAAGCCGGGGAATGCGAAGGACCCTACACCGTACAACTGGACAAGGCCGGCGCGCTGATCATCTGGTGCCGGGATGCCGCTGGCGCGACAGTCTCCAGCCACAGCACCTCATACCAATCGCGCTTCATCGATACGCCGCAAACCTGGATTCTGGAAAAACCAGCCGGCACCACACTCCACATCAATCTGGAAAGACGTGCTGGCCGGGCCGTGGTCATCGATCTGCGCTGAACGCGCGGGCTATTGTTTGGTCTTGATACCGAGCTGTTTCAGCTTGCGATAGAGGTGGGTGCGCTCGAGCTGCACAGCCTCTGCCACCTTGCTCATATTGCCAGCAGCCTGCGCCAGCTGGTATTCAAAATACTGGCGCTCGAACTCATCGCGCGCTTCGCGTAAAGGCAGGGCAAAATTGAACGTAGGCCCCCCATTGGCCTTCGCCTGTCCATTGGCCTCCGGCTGATCCATCAGCGCAAATTGCTCCAGCACGCGGTTGACGTCTTCCAGCGTGATCTTTTCACCCAGACTGGTCTGCATCAGGTTGCGGATGGCGCTATCCAATTGCGCCAGATTGCCGGGCCATTCAGCATTGCGCAGCGCATTCAGCGCAGCGATATCGAACTCACGATAAACCGCCTCCTTGGTTTCCACCAGCAGCGTCGCCATGGCGCGCGCCAGGTCCGGAATATCCTCCGGATGATCCTGCAGCGAAGGGATGCGCAGCGTCGCCACCGACAGCGCCTGTAAAAGACTCTCTTCGAACTGGTTCTCGGCAGCCAGCTGATTGAGCGCATGCGTGGTGGCGCAAACGACCTTGACGTCATACTTCTCCGCCTTGGCTTGTAGTAGCAACAGGCCCTTTTGCTCGGTTCTGTTGAGCGCGGCGACCTCCGGCACGAACATCACGCCCTCGCGAATCTGTTCCAGAATATCGAGCGGCGCCTGGCTCAGGCGCTCGGTGTCTGTGAGTTCCAGCCAGGGTGTATCCGGCTGTCGCAGAAAGCGTGCGCACAACTCGGCACCGCAACCTTTGGCACCTATCAGCAATAGCGGCGCTTTAAGCTTGGCCATCTGCTCCAGGCGCTGACGCAGCTCCTTGATAACAGCACTCTTGCCGAGGCTGATCAGGCTGACATCCGAACGCGGCTGCTGTTCGCCATGCTTGAGTGCGGCATTGACGGTCTTCAACAGTTTCTGCAGCGCAATGGGTTTTTCCAGAAAATCGAAAGCGCCGATGCGCGTCGCTTCCACCGCCGTATCGATCGTGCCATGGCCGGACATCATGACCACCGGCATGGTCAATTGACCGCCGCTACCCCACTCCTTCAGCAGCGTGATGCCATCACAATCGGGCATCCAGATATCCAGCAGCACCAGATCGGGGCGCACCTGCTGGCGCCAGTCGCGCGCTTCTGCTGCATTCTCCGCCAAACGCACCTGATACCCTTCGTCCTGCAGGATATCCCGCAGGAGTTCGCGAATACCGATCTCGTCATCGACTACCAGCACTTGTCTTGCCGTCATTGCTTTTGCTCCATTTTCTTACCTGCTACCGGCAAAATAATGGTGACACAAGCGCCACCACCTTCACCATTTTCAATCCTGATCGTTCCTTTGTGTTCATCGACGATCTTTTTCACAATTGCCAAACCCAAGCCAGTTCCGTGCCGCTTTGTTGTGATGTAGGGTTCAAACACGCGCGCCATCATCTCCGGTGGAAAACCATCGCCATTATCGCTAATGGTGAGATGGATATTTTCACCATGGCTGGCGGTACTCAGCACAATGACCGGCTGTGGATTGCCTTCCAGCGCATCCTGCGCGTTCTGCAGCAGATTGTGCAGCACCTGCCGCAGCATGGTGACATCGCCTTGCACCAGCGCCCTGGTCTTGCTCAACTTGACTTCGATGGCAATACGCGCCGGTTCATAAAGGGCCATCACATCCTCGATCAGGCGGTTGATGTCGACCTCACTCAGATTGAGTGCAGGTGCCCGCGCGTATTCACTGAACTCATTGACCATGGTCTTCATGGCGCCGACCTGACTGACGATAGTATTCGTGGCGCGTGCCAGCAAGCCTGCATCTTCCTCATTAAGCTTGCTGGCAAGTTTGCGCTCCAGGCGTTCAGCCGAAAGCTGGATCGGCGTCAGCGGGTTCTTGATCTCGTGTGCCAGCCGTCGCGCCACTTCGCCCCATGCCGCATCGCGCTGCGCCTGCACCATGGTTGTCATGTCGTCGAACACGACGACATAGCCATCTGTCCCGTTCGGCAATTTGGTGCCGCGCAGCAGGATAATCTGCTTGCCATTCGACCCCGAAATCTCCAGCTGCGCCTTCAATTCAGTCTGCAACTCGGCCTGATCCTGATGAAAATGCTGCAGTACCGCCGTGACAAACGGTTCCAGTGTCGGCTGCTGTTCAGCCAGCCGACTCAGTGGCTGATTCACCAGCTCAGCCAGGTTCACGCCCAGAATGCTGTTGGCGGCGAGATTATACGTCCGCAATTGTGCCTGCTCGTCCAGCGCCAGCACGCCGGAAGAAAGGTGCGCCAGTATGGTTTCCAGATATCCACGCGCCGCTTCCACCCGGTTGCGGTTGCGTTCCGCCGCCTGTGTCGCCTCACCCAATTGGCGCGTCATGCTGTTGAAGGACTGCACGAGGATACCCAGTTCATCCTTGCCGTGCGCCGGCAGCATGGTGCTGTAATCGCCGCGTGCGATGGCGCGCGTACCTTCCGCCAGCACGCCCAGCGGCGCCGACAGACGACGGCTCAATACCAGCGCGATGGCCACGGCCGAGAGCATGGCCAGCATCAGCACCAGCGTCAGTGTCAGCGAGAACACCTGCTTCAGCGATTCGCGGCTGAAGGAAAGCTCCTGATAATCCTGATAAACCTCCTGCACCGATTCCGCTGCCAGCGACAGCACCCGCGGCACCGGCTGCAGCAGCTGCAAAATGCGCGTCTCGCCCGCCATGTCCTGCATGGCCACCGGTGCCAACACGCGCAGATAGAGTCCCTTGTCCGGTATCGGCTCTATCGTGCCGTAGACATGGCTGCGCGCCTGACGCAATTGTGCCAGGCTGGGCAACTCCGGCAGGAAACTGGAGGGATCGTCACTGGAAAACGCCAAAATGCGACCCTGCATGGTGAGCAACACGGCGTCCTGCACCCCGCTCTTCTCGCGCAGGTCGTTCAACAAAGCGAAATGCGTGCTGCCGGGCTGGTAAGCCAGTCCGAGCGCGATGTTCTGGCTCTTTTCCTCCAGATCGTCGAGCATGATGTCCAACGTGCTTTGCCCCAGACGCAAGCCGCTGTCGAGCGCCGCCTCCACTTTGACATTGAACCAGGACTCGATCGACCGCGTAAGGAAATTGACCGACACCGCATAGACCAGCATACCGGGAATAATCGCCATCAAGGCGAAGGCACCGAGCAGGCGCAGGCTCAGACGGCTGCCCATGACACCGCGGCGCATCTGCTGATAGAGCTTCCAGAGCTGGATGCCGATCAACACTATGAGCAGCGCTGCGATCAGGATATTCAGCGCCAGCAACAGGGTGTAATCGGCACCGCCGCCTGCAGTATTGCCGCTGGCTCGTGACAGCAGATACAGCAGCAGTACACCCAGAGCCGCACAGATGAAGATGATGTATTTCATACCGGCTTATGGCGCTAATGCAGGTTCCCAGCGATAACGCTGGGATATCATGTTCCATGGTTCGGAGCCGAGTGCTTCCACCTGTATCGGCTTGGGCAGTTTGGACTGGTCGAGCCGCACCCTCAAGCCAGCGTAATATGTTTCGCCCGGCTCCAGCAGCCGCTTGTCGAACATGGGCCATCCGCGCAGGCGCACGAATTCGGCGATGGCTTCTGCCAGTGTGGCGTAAGACTGCTGATGTTTGTTGCGATTGATCAGATACTGGCGGGAGAGTGCGTGGTAACTGAGCGAGACATTGTTGCTGACAGTGATGATTTCCTTGTCGAACCAGTATTCGCGCGGCGTCGTCAGCTGGAATTCAACCAGAAAGCTGAGCGGAACACCCTTGCCGAGGGCATCTTCCACCTGTTCGCTCAGGTTCAATTCGAGGTCGGCATTCAACAGATATTGCTCACCACTGGCAACCAGTTCAGCCTGTGTGATAATCAGGCGACTATCGGCGGCCGAGGCAGCCGTCACCAGAAATAATAAACACAAAAAGATGACAGTTAGATTAGTCTTTTTGTAATAGCGCGTAAAAGAAGCCGTCATGTTGTGCACAGGGTATAAGCTGCCCATCTTGAGGATGCTTCAGCACCAGCTGGGTGGCATCCTGATTTTGCTCCAGAAATTGATCGATTTGACCTTGATTTTCCTCATGAAAAATCGAACACGTCGCGTAGAGCAATTTACCACCCTTTGCCAATAGCTGCCACAAACTACGCAAAATCGCAGCCTGTTGTACAGCGAATGCCTGCACATCTTCCTCGCGCCGCAGCCATTTGATATCCACATGCCGGCGCACGATGCCCGATGCCGTGCAAGGTACATCCGCCAGGATACGGTCGAACGCCACACCATCCCACCAGCTTGCAGCGTCGGCTGCATCGCCGGCCTTTAGTCTGGCACGCAACTGCAGTCGATCCAGATTGCTCTGCACGCGCTGCAAACGCTCCGCGTCATGGTCGAGTGCCAGCATCTCCACATCCGCCAGTTCCAGTATATGACTGGTCTTGCCGCCGGGGGCGCAACAGGCATCGAGCACGCGCATGCCGGCTTGCGCATCCAGCAGTTCCGCTGCGAACTGCGCGCCATAATCCTGCACCGAAACCACACCCTCCTGAAATCCGGGCAACTGATCGACGGGCACCGGCTTGTTCAGGATTACGGCCTGATGTCCGATGAGCTCATGTGCGATCTGCAGTTGGTTCAAGGCCGCGCTGTAATCCTGCGGCGTGGTCTTTTTGAGGTTGATGCGCAATGACATCGGCGGATGCGTATTACCCGCCTCGAGGATGGATTGCCACGCTTGCGGATATTGCACCTTGAGTTTGTCTATCCACCATTGCGGATATGAGTACGTGGCGACTTCATTCTGCACATCGGTTTTTGCCAGGGCTTCGGCACGGCGCAAATAGTTACGCAACACGGCATTGACCAGCCCCTTGGCCCAGCGCTGCCTGAAACCGGCAGCCGCCTCGACCGCCTGGTTGACGACAGTGTGAACGCTCGCTTTGTCATAAAGCAACTGATATAGCGCTACCAACAGCAAGTGATGCACGCCTTCATGGGTCAGCGGTTTTTCCAGCAACTGTTCCAGCACTGATTCGATACGACCATAGAAGCGCAGCGTACCGTAGCTCAGGTCCTGGGCAACTGCACGTTGCTGCGGTGTGATGTTGGGGTGGGAGCGGAACAGCAGTTCCAGCACGCCGGTCAGATTACGCCCGGCCAGCACCTGGCCGACTGCATCCGCTGCCAATCGTTGAGCGATACGCAACTTAACGGGCCTCAGTCAACAACATGCCAGTGCTGCCAGACGTCGTGGAGGTAACTTGTGTAGTCATCATCAGGCCGCCTTGCTCTCGCCGAAAGCTTGCCCGGCTTTCAGTTGATGCCCCTGGAGAAAATCCTTTGCCGTAAGCCGTTTGCCGCCCGGCATCTGCAATTCCTCAATCCGCAGAATACCTTTTCCGCAACCAACCTGGATGCCATCCGTGACATCGACAATCTTTCCGGCTTCGGCCTGTCCCGGCAGTTCGGTAGCCATCCAGATGCGGCAGACCTCGCCATTCAGCATGGTATGAGCGACCGGGAAAGGATTGAAGGCGCGCACCTGACGCGATAACTCCTGTGCCGGCCGCTGCCAATCGATGGCGGCTTCGGACTTTTCCAGCTTGTGCGCATAAGTCACCAGTGACTCGTCCTGCGGAGTCGCGGCAAGTTTGCCTTCCTGCTCCAGTTGCTGCATGGCCTCGACCATCAGTCTGGCGCCGATGTTTGACAGACCATCATGCAAGGTCTGCGCAGTATCGCGTGCAGTGATCGGCAACACGCCACGACTGACCATTGCACCGGCATCCAGCGCCGGCACCACTTCCATGATGGTCACGCCGGTTTCGCTGTCGCCGGCCAGCAGAGCACGCTGTATCGGCGCAGCACCGCGCCAGCGCGGCAACAATGAAGCATGGATGTTGTAGCAGCCGTAACGCGGCATGTTGAGTACGACGGTCGGAATGATCAGGCCATAGGCCGCCACGATCATCACATCGGCGTTTTCAGCAGCGATGCGTGCCTGCACATCGGCATCCTTCAGGGTTTCCGGCTGGAACACCTCAATACCTCTGGCAACAGCAAGCTGCTTGACCGGACTGGCCTTCAGTTTCATACCGCGGCCGGAAGGACGGTCCGGCTGCGTCAATACCAGCGAGACCTGATGTCCTGCATCAATCAGCGCCTGCAAGGCAGGCACGGCGAATTCCGGTGTTCCGGCAAAAATGATTTTCATAGAATGGCTTTATAGCGTGACAGGTCAGACGTGCTCACGCTGACGTTTCTTCATCTTGTTCTTGATGCGGATCTGCTTGAGTTGCGAAAGATAATCGACAAACACCTTGCCCAGCAGGTGATCCATCTCATGCTGGATGCAGACAGCCAGCAAGCCTTCGGCTTCCAGCGTGAAAGGCTTGCCGTTGCGATCCAATGCCTCGACCGTGATTTTTTCCGCCCGCGTCACCGTGTCATAAATACCTGGCACCGACAAACAGCCTTCTTCATAATCCTGCGAACCGGTTTTGCTGACCAGTTTCGGGTTGATGAAGACCTGCAGATTCTGCTTGTCTTCGCTGATATCGATGACGATGACCTGCTGGTGCACATCGACCTGAGTCGCTGCAAGGCCGATGCCGGGCGCGGCATACATGGTCTCCGCCATGTCGTCGATCAGACGGCGGATAGTGGCATCGACCTCTTTCACAGGCTTGGCGACGGTATAAAGCCGCGGGTCGGGGTAATTCAAGATGTCTAAAATTGCCATAAAAGCTTGATTGTTGAATGAATTACATGCAGAATTTAATGCAACTTCGCGGGAGTTCCATCCGCTTTCAGATGTTCGCACATCTTGTGCATTCAAATACTGAGGCTAAAAAAATTATGTACAGACACATTATAACGCTGCTCTTGCTTGCTTGTGCGGCAATGAATGCTGTAGCGCAGGATGTGCAACTCCAGCCCGATCATCCGGACCGCCATGTCGTCGTCAAGGGCGACACCTTGTGGGACATTTCTGCCAAATTCCTCAAGGATCCATGGCTCTGGCCCAAGGTCTGGAAGATGAACCGCGAACAGATCAAGAATCCGCATCTGATCTATCCAGGTGATGTGGTCGTACTCGACCTCAGCGGCGGCGATCCGCGACTGCGCCTGCTGCGCGAGACCGTGACACTGGAACCCGGCATTCGCATCGATGCGCTGGAAAAAGAGGCCGTAGCCACCATCGCGCCCAACATCATCGAACCTTTCCTCAGCCAGCCACTGATCATCGAGAACGACGAGCTGGACAATGCACCGGCCATCGTCGGCGCCCAGGAGAACCGGGTGGTACTGAGCCAGGGCGTGCGCATCTATATCGATGAGATCCAAGAAGAACAAGGGCGCTTCTGGAATGTTTACCGCACCGGCAAGGTCTTCACCGACCCGGTCACCAAGGAAGTTCTGGGCACTGAAGCCGTCCACCTCGGCACCGCCAACATCACCCGTTACGGCGCACCGGCCACTGCTGAAATCGCCAAGGCCAATCAGGAAATCTTCAAGGGTGACAAACTGGTGGTCGCTCCTGATGAGCTGAGCAAGAGCTTCGTGCCACGCGCACCGGACAGCGAAATTCAGGGTCAGATTCTTTCCATCTACGGTTCGGTCAACGAAGCCGGCCGCAATTCCATTGTCAGCATCAACCGCGGCAGCAATGAAGGCATGGAGCCCGGTCATGTACTGGCGATCTATCGCGAAGGCAACCTAGTGAAGAACCCGGGCTATCAGAAAGCCAAGGATGAAGACGACAAAACAACAGTACCCGAAAATATCAAGCTGCCTAACGAACGTGTCGGTCTGCTGATGGTATTCCGTACTTTCGATCGCATTTCCTACGGCCTCATCATGCAGGCTTCCGAACCGGTCAACGCACTGGATATCGTACAGACACCCTGATCATGCAACTGGATGACAGCGCCAGGCAAGAGCTGGCGCTATGGGTAGCGCTATGCAACATCCACGGCCTCGGCAATCAGGGCGTTTGCCAGTTGCTCAAGGCCTTTGGCGAACCCAAATCCGTATTCGACGCCCCCTATTCCCAGCTGCGGCAGATCGTCGCCGATAAAATCGCGGAAACCATCAGTGCCGGTCCGGATGTTTCCTCAACGGAATCCACGCTCGACTGGCTGGCGTCTGAACAGAATCACCTGATTACCCTTGCCGACACGGATTATCCGAAAGCACTGTTGGAGATCCCGGACCCGCCACCGCTGCTCTACGCCAAAGGTCAAAAGAAATGGCTCAACACGCCCGGCATTGCCGTCGTCGGCAGCCGCAACGCCAGCCCGCAGGGAGAAAAGAATGCCGAAGACTTCTCACAAGCACTGGCCAATCATGGTTACACCATCATCAGCGGCATGGCGCTTGGCATTGACGGTGCTGCGCATCGCGGTGCCCTGAAGGCGACCGGCGCGACCATTGCCGTCGTCGGCACCGGTCTTGATATCGTCTACCCATCACGGCATCGCGAGCTTGCCCATCAGATTGCCGAACAAGGCCTGATACTTTCTGAATTCCCGCTGGGTACGCCATCCAAAGCGCAGAATTTTCCGCGCCGGAACCGTATCATCAGCGGCCTGGCCACGGGCTGCCTAGTGGTCGAAGCCAATGTCCAGAGCGGTTCTCTGATTACCGCCCGTCTCGCCGCCGAACAGGGCCGCGAGGTTTTTGCCATCCCCGGCTCCATCCATTCGCCGGTTTCCAAGGGCTGCCACCAACTGATCAAACAGGGTGCCAAACTGGTCGACAACATACAAGATATTGTGGATGAGCTCGGCACAATCACTAGAAAAAATATTTTCACAGAATTGCAAACTCTTCCGGAAGCCAATCCCCTATTGGATTCCATGGGATTCGAGCCGGTCACGATGGAAGTGCTGCTGGAGCGCAGCGGCTTGACGAGCGATAACCTTTCGGCCATGCTGTTGATGCTGGAACTCGAAAGCAGGGTTGCATCGCTACCGGGGGGTCGATACCAGCGTCTCACCTGATTCCGCTTTCATCATTTGGGGGAATATATGTTCGAAGTCCTGGTCTACATGTTCGAAAATTACTTTGAAGCAAATATCCGTCCCGACCAGAATACACTCGCCAATGAACTCTTCGCAGCAGGCTTCGACCAGGAAGATATCAACGGTGCGTTCGACTGGTTTTCAAAACTCGAAGAAATGTCCAGCCTCTCTGCAACCTCTGCCACGCACAGCCTCGGCATGCGCGTCTACGGAGAGACTGAAGTCAAGAAGATCAGTTCGGAAAGCCTGAGTTTCATCATGTTTCTCGAACAAGCCAAGGTACTGGACTCTGCCCAGCGCGAACTGGTCATTGACCGCGCCATGGCGCTATCACAACCTGAAGTCAACATCGACGAAACGCGCTGGATCGTGCTGATGGCCTTGTGGAACCAGGGCAAGGCCAATGACTACCTGTTCGTCGAGGATGCCATGTTCGGCGACAACCATCCGACCGTGCACTAAAAGCCGGTCAGCACGGTATTAGCTGGCGGGCAGGGAAAGTCTCTGCATGATGGTAGAGATGATACCTGCCTGATTCAGCGTATAGAAATGCAAGCCGGGCGCTCCGCCCGCAATCAGTCTTTCCGACAACTCCGTCACCACATCCATACCGAATGAGCGCAGCGAAGGCAGGTCATCGCCAAAATCCTGCAGGCGCAAACGCAGCCAACGTGGAATATCGGCACCGCATACCGACGAGAACCTCGCCAGCTGGGTGTAGTTGTAGATTGGCATGACGCCGGGCACGATGGGGATATTGATACCCAATGCCTGACACTGGTCGACAAACCGGAAATAGGCATCCGTATTGTAGAAATACTGCGTGATGGCGGCATCGGCTCCCGCATCCACCTTGGCTTTGAAATGCTTCAGATCAGCACCGGCCGAGCTGGATTCAGGATGGAACTCAGGATAAGCCGCCACCTCGATCTCGAACCAGTCACCGGTCTGCTCGCGAATGAAAGCCACCAACTCAGATGTTTTTCGCCTTGTACGCCTGCAGAAGCTCAGCGATTTCCTGCTTGCTCGATGAAATACAGGAAATATGCGGCGCAGCTTCATGACCTTCGTTCTGGATCTCCAGTACTGTGTCCATGGTGCGGTCACGCGTGGAGCCACCGGCGCCGAAAGTCACGGAGAAAAATTTGGGCTGCAACTGTGCCAACTGCTTGCGCGTCTCACGCAGCTTGGCAACACCCTCCGCCGTCTTCGGCGGGAAAAACTCGAAACTGATCACGGGATTACTCATATTGTAGTTATGGGTCTTATTGATTGACCGGGATTAATGACGTCAGCAACCAGGAAATAATGCTGTAAAGAATCGCGCCAATGATGCCTGAAAGCAGCGACTGCACATGGAAACCTTCCAGCACATGCCCGACGAAGTAGAACAGCAATCCGTTGATCACAAGGATAAACAGGCCCAGCGTCAGGACGGTGACCGGCAAGGTGAGCAGGATCAGTACCGGCCTGATCAGGACATTGACCAACCCGATCACGGCGGCCGCAATCAGCGCTGACATAAAACCTGAAACCTCGATTGAAGGCATCAGGTAGGCGACTGCCAGCAAAGCCAGCGCATTCAGTATCCAAACAAGCAACAACAGCATGACAGTCTCTCCTTTTGATACTGCAAATCAGGCGCCTGACAGCAGGCGCCTGTTGATACAGTTTTTAGTAGCGGTAATGATCCGGCTTGTAAGGGCCTTCGACCGACACACCGATATAGGCAGCCTGCTGGTCGCTCAAACGAGTAAGCTGCGCGTTGAGTTTCTTCAACTGCAGAATAGCCACTTTTTCGTCCAGATGCTTGGGCAGCGTGTAGACGCCGACCGGATACTTCTCGCTATGGCTGAACAGCTCAATCTGCGCGATGGTCTGGTTGGCAAACGAGCTGGACATCACGTAGGACGGATGGCCGGTACCGCAACCCAGATTGACCAGACGTCCCTTGGCCAGCAGGATGATGCGCTTGCCATCTGGGAAGATCACATGATCGACCTGCGGCTTGATCTCTTCCCACTGGTATTTTTCCAGCGAAGCGACATCGATCTCGTTGTCGAAGTGACCGATGTTGCAGACGATGGCCTGGTCTTTCATCCTGACCATATGATCATGGGTAATGACATGATAGTTGCCGGTCGCGGTGACGAAGATATCGCCATGTTCGCAGGCATAATCCATGGTCACTACGCGGTAACCTTCCATCGCAGCCTGCAGCGCGCAGATCGGGTCGATCTCGGTTACCCAGACTTGGGCTGACAAGGCACGCAATGCTTGCGCAGAACCCTTGCCCACATCGCCGTAACCGGCCACAACAGCTACCTTGCCGGCGACCATGACATCGGTTGCACGCTTGATGCCGTCGACCAAAGACTCACGGCAACCATAAAGGTTGTCGAACTTGGACTTGGTCACGGAATCATTGACGTTGATTGCAGGGAATGCCAGGCGGCCTTCCTTGTGCATCTGGTAAAGGCGATTGACACCAGTGGTAGTCTCTTCGGTCACACCCTTGATCTTGCTCAAACGTGTGGAATACCAGGTTGGGTCAGACGCCAGCTTGGCCTTTATGGCATTGAACAGGTAGACCTCCTCCTCGCTGCCCGGATTGTGCAGCACGGTTTCATCCTTTTCAGCCTTGGTACCAAGATGCAGCAGCAATGTAGCATCGCCGCCATCATCCAGGATCATGTTGGAGTAGCCGCCATCCGCCCATTCGAAGATACGATGGGTGTAATCCCAGTATTCTTCCAGTGTCTCGCCCTTGACCGCAAACACAGGAGTACCGCGCGCTGCAATGGCAGCCGCTGCGTGATCCTGGGTCGAGAAAATATTGCAGGAAGCCCAGCGCACTTCGGCACCCAGATCTTCCAGGGTCTCGATCAGCACGGCAGTCTGAATGGTCATGTGCAGAGAACCGGTGATACGCGCACCCTTCAGTGGCTTGGTCAATGCATACTCTTCACGGATCGCCATCAGGCCGGGCATTTCTGTCTCGGCAATGGCTATTTCCTTACGGCCCCAGCTGGCGAGGCCCATATCGGCGATTACATAATCTTTGAAATCAGTCACAGAATTCATCCTTCAGTTCCTTGAATGTGTGACCGGAGGGAAGTGGTAGTGGTACATCGGCATCCTGTTCACCCAGCTCCCGTGCCGGCACGAGTTAAATTAGGTGAACGCCGTTACAGTTGGGAGCAAGCCCATTCTGCAAACCGAGCCTGGGACATGGGGAATGTCTCGCAGCGTTCCTCGGTTAATGATGCAATTATAAAACAAATCAGGGGTTTGGCAAAAACATGCCAAACCCGGCTAAACAATTTCAGTTTTTTTGACACTGTTGTCGGGTGTTTTGACTGCGGCTGCTACGCTTAAACATGCGCTTTGCGCATGTCAGCCTTCACCGAAACACAGATAAACGCCTCCGGCGCCGGGCTTACAGCCCGGCAGCAGCACGCAGTGCTGCTGCTTTATCTGTGTTTTCCCAAGTAAATTCAGGTTCATCGCGGCCAAAGTGACCATAGGCAGCCGTCTTGCTGTAAATCGGGCGCAGCAGGTCAAGCATCTTGACGATGCCTTTCGGACGCAGGTCGAAGTATTCACGGACCAAGCCAATAAGCACTTCATCCGACACCTTGCCGGTACCATAAGTTTCCACCATGACGCTGGTCGGTTGTGCAACGCCGATGGCGTAGGAAACCTGCACCAGGCACCGGGTAGCAAGGCCGGCGGAGACAATGTTCTTGGCCACATAACGTGCAGCATAGGCAGCGGAACGGTCGACCTTGGATGGATCCTTGCCGGAGAATGCACCGCCGCCGTGCGGGGCTGCACCACCGTAGGTGTCGACAATGATCTTGCGACCGGTCAGACCGCAATCGCCTTGCGGACCGCCGATGACGAAACGACCGGTCGGGTTGACCAGATACTTGATCTCGCCCTTGATCAGTTCCTTCGGCAGGATGGGCTTGATGATTTCCTCAACCACCGCTTCGCGGATCTGGGCCAGTGTCATTTCCGGCGCATGTTGGGTAGAGAGCACGACCGTATCGATGGAATCCGGCTTGCCGTCGACATACTTCACTGTCACCTGACTCTTGGCATCAGGACGCAGCCAGGAAAGGCGGCCATCCTTGCGCAACTGGGACTGACGCTCGACCAGACGATGGGACAGCCAGATCGGCAAGGGCATCAACTGCGGTGTTTCTTCACACGCATAACCAAACATCAGGCCCTGGTCACCGGCACCCTGATCCAGCGGATCGTCTTCTGCCTTGTCCACGCCCTGAGCGATGTCGGGAGACTGCTTGTCATAAGCCACCAGCACGGCACAACCCTTGTAATCGATACCGTAGTCGGTATTGTCATAGCCGATACGCTTGACCGCTTCACGCGCGACTTTGATGTAATCGACATTGGCTGTGGTTGTGATTTCACCCGCCAGCACGATCAGGCCGGTATTGGCCAGCGTTTCCGCAGCGACGCGCGCAGTCGGGTCCTGTTCAAGAATTGCATCAAGAATGCTGTCGGACACCTGGTCGGCCAGTTTGTCCGGATGGCCTTCGGAAACAGATTCGGAAGTAAAAAGATATTCGCTCATGAGGTGCTCGGAAAAGGTTGGCAAAAGGTTGTTAGAATACCAAACTTGCTAACGTTCAAAAAGTATTTCATGCTCAAAGCCTTGCTTCGCATCTTCGCCAGCCTGCCGCTTCCGGTGATACACGGGCTGGGCGTGATGTTCGGTTACCTGTACTTTCTTTTCTTCAGAAGACGCTTGCGCCGCACGCGGAGGAATCTCCGCTGGGTCAGGAATTCTCTTAGCCACAGGGATTACCGGCGCCTGATGCATGCCAGCATCCGCGAGACCGGCAAGGGCATGCTGGAGACTTTCGCCATCTGGTTCAAGCCGGAGGCGTCCGTATTGAAACTGGTGCGCAAATGCAAAGGCTGGGAGCACGTTGAAGCAGCGCACGCCAAAGGCAAGGGCATCATCTTTCTGACACCTCATCTCGGCTGTTATGAGATAACCGCCATTTACTATGCCTCGCACTACCCGATCAGCGTACTCTTCAAACCACCGCGCAACCCCGAACTCGGCAAACTGGTAGAAGAAGGTCGCCAGCGCACTCATATCACGCTGGCTCCAACCAACATGAGCGGCATACGCACCTTGCTGAAAACCCTGAAAAAAGGCGAGGCAGTCGGCATCCTGCCGGACCAGGTGCCGGAAGAGAACGAAGGCGAATGGGCCAGTTTCTTCGGCAGACAAGCCTACACCATGACGCTGGTCGGCAAACTGGCAGAATCCACGGGGGCAACCGTGCTACTCGCTTTCGGCGAGCGACTGCCATTGGGACGCGGCTATGTAATTCATATCGAACCCCTGGATCCTGAAGGCAAACTCGCCGCCGCACCAACGCCGCAAGACGTCAATGACGGCATAGAACGTCTGGTGCGCCAATGTCCGCAACAGTATCTCTGGAGCTACGGCCGTTTCAAGCGGCCCTGACATGTCCTACAATGCTAGCTAACCTTTCAATTCAAAACTGTTTATGACGCTAAAGTTCACCAAAATGCATGGAATCGGCAACGATTTTGTTGTAATTGACGCCATCTCCCATAAAATTGCGCTCAGTGCAGCGCAGATTCGCCTGATTGCCGATCGCCATTTCGGCGTAGGTTGCGACCAACTGTTGTTGGTAGAACAACCTTCCGGCAAGTTCGCCAATGTGGATTTCCGCTACCGCATCTTCAATGCTGATGGCGGCGAGGTCGAACAATGCGGCAATGGCGCGCGCTGCTTCGTCAAATTCGTGCACGAAAAGCAGTTGACCGACAAACGCAGCATCGACGTGGAAACAGCGCGCGGCATCATCACCCTGCAATTACAGGATGATGGCCAGGTCACCGTCAACATGGGGGCGCCCGACTTTCAGCCCGCCAACATCCCATTTGTCGCGGAAGCTACAGCCGATCTCCACGCACTCGACCTCGGGGCAGAGTTCATTGATGTTTGCGCCGTATCCATGGGCAACCCGCATGCAGTTCAGATCATTGAGGATGTCGATCGCGCCGCGGTGGAAACGCAGGGTCCGCTGATCGAGTCACACCCGCGCTTTCCGCAACGCGTCAACGCAGGTTTCATGCAAATCGTCGATCCGCATCACATCAGGCTGCGCGTGTTCGAGCGTGGCAGCGGAGAAACCCTGGCTTGCGGCTCGGGTGCCTGCGCCGCAGTTGTCAGCGGCATCCGGCTCAGGCTGCTGCAATCACCAGTCCGTGTCAGCATGCGCGGCGGCGAGCTCAACATCAGCTGGAATGGTGACCAAACCCCGGTATGGATGACCGGACCAGCCACCACCGTATTCGAAGGCGAAATGGATATTGGCGCCTTGACAGTTGAAGCTTAGAATTAAATAAGGGTGCCTCGAAAAACTGTCACGAGCAGACACAGTGCAAGGAAGCGGCGCCGCAATCCGTTCGCCCAGTAGGTTTTTCGAGGTACCCATAAACATCACAGGGAGTCATGATGCAATTATCCGAAGAAGCATTACCAAGCGCAGAAGAAGTTGCGGCCTATTTACACAAGAACCCGCAATTTTTCGAACACCACGCCGCATTGCTGACGGAACTCTACCTGCCCAGCCCGCATGGTGGTGGCACAGTGTCGCTGGCCGAACGTCAGCAGCTGACCCAGCGCGACAGAATCCGTGTACTGGAGGCCAAAGTTTCCGAATTCCTGCAATATGGCCGTGAAAATGACCTAATCAGCGAAAAGGTTCATCGCCTGAGCCTGGGCCTGCTGGCCGCACCCAATCTCGAGGTATTGGTGCAGCTATTGATGCAGGACCTGCGCGACAGCTTCTCAGTCCCGCATGTCGGGCTGCGGTTGTGGTCCAACCCAAAAGATAGCATCGATGCCTGCAATGAAGTTTTCAAGCCTATTGATGCTGAACTACGTAGTTGGGCACAAGGCTTGGTCGAGCCATACTGCGGCCATCGGCCGGGCCTGGAACTGGACAGCTGGTTTGGTGAGAACGCTGCTCCCAAGTCGTTTGCATTGATCGCACTACGCAGCGACAAGGTTTCCGGCCTGCTGGCCATTGCCTCTGAAGATGAAAAACGCTTCCACCCTGAAATGGGTACCCAATACCTGACCCGTATCGGCGAACTGGTCAGCGCGGCCCTCCTGCGCCATACGGAGCAATAGGCGCCAGCTCGGTGGACTACCTTGCCGGTTACCTTGAACATCTGGCATTCGAGCGCGGACTCAGCCCGCTGACACGGGAAAATTATGCACGCGACATCCGGCTGCTGCTCACGCTGGCAGACAAAACACCGCTGAATGACCTGACCAGCAACCACATCCGCCGCTTCATCGGCAATGTGCATGGCCGAGGCACCGGCGGCAAAAGCATTGCCCGCCATTTGTCAGCCTGGCGCGGATTCTTCGACTACCTGATCCAGCGCCACGGCTTCAGCAATAACCCCTGTACCGGCATGCGCGCCCCCAAAAGCCCGAAGTCGTTGCCACAGGCCTTGTCTTCCGACCAGGCCATCCAATTGGTGACAATAGAAGGCGATGAGCCGCTAACCCTGCGCGATCGCGCCATCCTTGAATTATTTTATTCCTCCGGTCTGCGCCTCGCCGAACTGGTTGGCTTGAATATCGACGCTCTCAACTTTGCCGAAGGCACCGTTATTGTCACCGGCAAGGGCAGCAAGACCCGCATCGTGCCTGTCGGCAGCCATGCCACACAGGCCATCCGCAACTGGCTTGGCATCCGCAACACCATGACACCAGCAGAAGAAACTGCCCTGTTCGTCAATCAGCGCGGCAAACGTATCAGCGCACGCGCCGTGCAATACCGCATCAAGGAATGGGCAATCAAGCAGGGGATCAGCAGCGATGTGCACCCGCACATGCTGCGTCACAGTTTTGCCAGCCATGTGCTGCAATCCAGCGGCGACTTGCGCGCCGTGCAGGAGATGCTGGGACACGCCAATATCAGCACGACCCAGGTATATACGCATCTCGACTTCCAGCATCTCGCCAAAGTTTATGACGCCGCACACCCGCGGGCGAAGAAGAAATAACCATCGTTTCTGGATTTTAGTTCCGGCATAACGCGATTAAACTCGTATTAGCCTCATGGCGCTGTGGCTCCAACATCATGCCCGACAGGGGAACAAAATGCGTCAGTTAACCCACGAACTCTTATCTGTCATGAAACTATGGCAAAATAAGGGCATCAAATTTGCTTGTCTGTAATGTCAATTCAACTTCTAGGAAATCACAATGGAACATCAATTACCCCCACTACCCTATGCCAAAGACGCACTTGCACCGGTCATCTCCGCCGAAACCATCGAATATCATTACGGCAAACACCATCAAACCTATGTAACCAACCTCAACAACCTGATCAAGGGCACCGAGTTCGAAAACGCCACATTGGAAGAAATTGTCATGAAGTCTACAGGTGGCATTTTCAACAATGCGGCCCAAGTCTGGAACCACACTTTCTACTGGAACGGCCTCAAGCCGAACGGCGGCGGCGCGCCCAAGGGCGAACTGGCAGCTGCCATCGACAAGGCTTTCGGCTCATTCGATGAATTCAAGAAGCAATTCAGCCAGAAAGCCATTACCACCTTCGGCTCCGGCTGGGCATGGCTGGTCAAGAACAAGGACGGCTCACTCAGCCTGGAAAGCACCAGCAACGCTGCGAATCCGATGACCGGCGGCCAGACTCCTCTGCTGACCATCGACGTCTGGGAACATGCCTACTATGTCGATTACCGTAACGCGCGCCCCAAGTACGTCGAAGAATTCTGGAGCATCATCAACTGGGATTTCGTTGAAGCCAACTTCAAGGGCTAATCCCTACGTATAGATTGCTGACGAAATGACAAAAGGCCGCATGTGCGGCCTTTTGTTTTGCCCGTCAAAGCATTGTAGAATCAGCCTTTATTCCTGCGCAGACGACATCAGGCGCAACCATACTCAACCGCACTGGACCAACCATGAACATACAAAGTGAATTCATCGATCTCGATACGCCGACCGGCATCATGCGTACCTACATTCACCGGCCCGTCGCCGCAGGCAGCTACCCGGTCATCCTGTTCTATTCGGAGATCTTCCAGCAGACCGGCCCAATCGAGCGTGCAGCCAAAATCATGGCTGGCCACGGCTACGCTGTGCTGGTACCGGAAGTGTTCCATGAACTGAACCCGATCGGCACCGTGCTGGCCTATGACGATGCCGGCCGCGACAAGGGCAATGCCGACAAATCGGCAAAGGATGTACAAGGTTACGACACGGATAATGCCGCCATGATTGCCTGGGTCAAAAAACAAGCCTGGTGCAACGGCCGGATCGGCGCCATGGGTTTCTGCATCGGCGGCCACTTGGCCTTCCGAGCTGCCCTGCAGCCTGAAGTCGAAGCCACCGCCTGCTTCTACGCCACCGACCTGCACACCAATGTCATCCCCAACAAGCCGGGGCAGCACAGCATGGAACGTCTGGCCGACATCAAGGGTGAACTGCTGATGATCTGGGGCAAACAGGACAACCACATCCCGACCGAAGGCCGCGCTGCGGTTTACCAAAAACTGACCGCAGCCAACCTGACTTTCACCTGGCACGAGTTCAATGCCCAGCATGCCTTCATGCGCGATGAAGGCGAGCGCTACGACCCGCAGCTAGCCATGACCGGCTACCAGCTGGCGCTGGACATGTTCAGAAGAAAATTTGCCTGATTTCACCGGGATGCGATGTGCCAGTTTCTCGCCGACCAGTACAGCCGGCACATTGGCAATCATCATGCCCAATGTCGTGCCCATCACCACCAGGAAAAAAGCCTGATACTGCGCCGCCAGCGCCACTGTCGCTATCTGCGTCTTGTCGCCCATTTCCGCCAGAAAGAAAGTCAGCAAGGTGGTGCCGAAGACGCTCAGATGGCTAATGCTGACCGCCTCAGTGTCATCCAGCTTGTCCGGAATCAGAATCCAGCCCGCCATCAGCACAAAGGAAATGCCCAGCACCCAGCGCAAGGCATCCGGTGGCAAGAGTGTCGTCAGCCATGTGCCGAGCAAACCGGCCAACGCATGATTGGCGATGGTAGCGAGCAGAATGCCCAGAATAATGGTCCAGGGTTTTTTGTATCGTGCCGCCAGCAGGAATGCCAGCAGTTGCGTCTTGTCGCCGATCTCTGCCAATGCGACGACGCCAGTTGATACGAGAAATGCTTCCATGAATGAGCTCCGGCCGGAGTTAACCAAAGACCGCGCTGAACCCAGCCACGAAGCAGCGCAGTCAATGGTCTCGCCAAGTCATGCAGTACTGGCATGAAACGCTTACGCCATGGCCGAAAGCCAAGTATGTTGACGCAAGCCCTTTGCCGTCGGCAAAGGAGGCTACTCCCCAATGAGTGTCCGCATTCTACTCGCGGCCTGTGCCAGCGTCAAAAGTTGGTAGCATGGGTTACCTTACGCCCGACTCAAGCCCTTTTGGCGCTTTTGCAAAGCTCTGCTAAAATGCAATCATGTTGCATAGAATTGTTCTTGCTTTCGCGCTGACCTTCCTGCTTGGCTTCGGCCAGCAGAGCGCCCTGCTGCACGAAGTTTCCCACCTGGCCGACCTCGATCCGCTATCGCAACAACAGGATCAGACGGCGCAACATGCAGCAAACTGTGAACACTGCCTGAGCATCAGCCATTTTTCCGGTACCATCCCCAGCAGCTTCCACTTCGATTTTGATCAGCAGTCAATTGAAGAGCATGCAATCTCAGGAGGCCGGTATTACATACCTGAATTTTCACAAACCTACGCAGCACGCGCACCTCCTTTACTCATTTAGCAAATCCCTGGAGCAGCCGTCGAACGGCTGATATCCGTTTCTGCCTGTTTGCACAATGAGGTTCATATGTCTTCCATCAACACCAGAGCGCGCCTGCCTGCGCGTAAAGCACTGTTTCTGGCTGTCGCATTTGCTGTCAGCCACTCATTCCTTTTCGCCCTCAATGCCAAAGCCGACAGCGATACCATAGAACTCGCCCCGGTACCGGTCACGGCCAATCCGCTTGGTGCCGGTTCCGACGAGATGGTGGTACCGGTCTCCGTGCTCAGCGGCCGTGAATTGTCTCTGGGCCGCGAAAGCACCTTGGGTGACACCCTGAAATCCCTGCCCGGCGTCAGCGCCACCTCTTTCGGTCCCAACGCATCGCGCCCGGTCATACGCGGTCTGGATAGCGAGCGCGTGCGCATCATGCAAAATGGTGTCGGCATTCTCGACGCCTCCAGCCTCAGTTTCGACCATGCGGTCGGTATCGACCCGCTGATCATTGAACAGATCGACGTCGTGCGCGGACCTGCCGCCCTGCTCTATGGCGGCAGCGCCATCGGTGGCGTGGTCAACGCCATCGACCACCGTATCCCCAAGGAACAGTTGGACGGTATTACCGGCCGCGGCGAAGTACGCTTCGGCGGTGCCGAAGACCAGAAAAGCGGCGCCATCGTGCTGGATGCCGGCAACGGCCTGTTCGCCATCCATGCCGATGTCTATGAACGCAAAACCAACGACATGGATATTCCGGGCTATGCCGTCTCCAGCCGCAAGAATCGCGAAGACGGTACCCCGCGCGAACATCGCGGACGCCTGGTCAACAGCGCCTCACGTGCCGATGGTGGCGCACTGGGCGCTTCGCTGACCTTTGATAACGGCTATGTCGGCCTTTCCTACTCCGGCCACGATAACAAATATGGCGTAGTCGCCGAGGAAGACGTCATCATCAACCAGAGCACCGACCGTTGGGATCTGGCGACCGAGTTCAAGGATCTCGGCAATATCATCAACCGCGTCAAGTTCCGCTTTGCCAACACCGATTACAAACACGTGGAGATCGCTGACGGCAGCCCAGAGACCCGTTTCAGCAACCGCGGCAACGAGGGTTCGCTGGAAATCGGCCACGGCAACATCGGCAAACTGTCCGGCGCTGTCGGCTTCCAATTCCAGGACAGCAAGTTTGCCGCCATCGGCGACGAAGCCTTCGTGCCGAAAAACCAGACACAGAGCCGCGGCGTTTATGTTTACGAAGAACTGCCGATCAGCCTGACCAATGCTGACGACCTCAAGCTGAGTCTGGGTGGCCGCGTCGACCGCGTGGAGGTCGACTCCGAAGGCGGTGGTCGTTTCGGCACGGCCGTTTCGCGCGACTTCACGCCCAAGAGCATCTCTGCTGGGGCACTGCTCAAGATCAACGAACAATGGGCTGTATCCGGCAATCTATCCAGCAACCAGCGTGCACCAAGCTATTTCGAGTTGTATGCCAACGGGCCGCACGTCGCCACCGGCCAGTACGAAGTAGGCAATACCGATTTCGATATTGAACGCTCCAGAGGCATAGACGCACAAATCCGCTGGAAATCCGGCAAACATGCTTTCAACGTTGGCGCCTACCATACACGCTTCAGCAACTTTATCGGCCTGTTCAGTAACGGCCTGATGTTCGATGAAGACGGCGTAATTGACCCTGCCGGCGAACTCGCAGGCGCTGATTTCGAACAAGTGAAGGCGACATTCAGCGGTCTCGAAGCGGACGGCAAATTCCGCATCTACGAAGGGCGCGGCACTCTGGACCTGACCATGCGTGGCGACTATGTGCGTGCCAGGAACCGCGATGCAGGTGAATACCTGCCGAGGATTTCACCATTACGTCTGGGCTGGGGCCTGAACTACAGCTTCAACCGTTTCGGCACCAGCCTTGATGTGCTGCATGGCTTCAAACAAACCAAGGTGGCGGATAACGAATTGCCGACCGACAGCTATACCTCAGTCAACGCCACGGCAACCTGGTTGCTGCCTACCACCATGAGGCTGGAAGCCTTTGCCAAGGCCTACAATCTGCTGGACGATGAGATCCGCGACCACACTTCCTTCCTCAAGGATATCGCGCCGCAACGCAGCCGTTCCCTGCTGATCGGTCTGCGCGGCGAGTTCTAGCCAAACCGACACTGGCCAAACCGGTAGCGTAACTGGAGTGCCCTCCCGATTTGCTTTAAGCTGAGAGCAAATCGAGGAGGCGTTGTCATGCTGGTACAACCTGTTGAAATATCACGAAACAAGACGGATGGTTTTGCCCTGTTCAATCTGGGCTTCCGGCCGTTCTTTCTTGGTGCGGGCATCTTTGCGCTGATTTCAATGACGGTATGGATTGCGAGCTATGCCCTTGCCATGCCGCTGGCGATCGAAGCCATCAACCCCATGCAGTGGCATGCACACGAAATGCTCTACGGCTATGGTCTCACCGTCATCGCCGGCTTTCTGCTGACGGCCGTGAAGAACTGGACCGGTGTGCAAACCGTGCATGGCAAAGCGCTCCTCGGCCTGTTCGCAGTCTGGGTGCTGGCGCGGCTGCTGATGCTGGCCGGCACCGGATTCATCGCCATCGCCGCCGTGCTCGACCTGCTATTCGGCCTGCTGCTGATGGTGGCAGTCGCCCACCCCATCATCAAGGTGCGGCAGTGGCAGCAACTGGCGGTTCTCTCCAAACTCGTCATCATCGTCGCCGGCAACGGACTGTTCTATCTCGGCGCGTTGGGTTATGTAGAGAACGTTGTTCATCTCTCGCTCTACGGCGCGCTTTATCTCATCATCAGCCTGATCATGCTGATCGGCAGGCGCGTCATCCCGTTCTTCATCGAGCGCGGCGTCGAGAAAAAAATCAAACTCCGCCAGCATCGCTGGCTAGACATCAGCATCTTGCTGTTTTTCATCCTGTTCTTTATCAACGAACTCTTCATCGGCCGTGCCGAATTCACACCGCTCACTACTGGGCTACTGTTCCTGCTCAACGGCCTGCGCCTTTTCAACTGGCATACACCGGGTATCTGGCGGGCACCGCTGTTATGGGGCCTGTACGTATCTTCCTGGCTGATCAATGCCGGTTTCCTGCTGATGGCACTGCAATACTGGCTGCCGATCTCCGGCATCCTGACCGTGCATCTGTTCACCATCGGCGGCATCGGCCTCATGACCCTGTCCATGATGTCACGCGTCGCCCTCGGCCACAGCGGCCGTAACATCCGCCAACCGCCGGTACTGGTCGGCTACGCACTCGCCCTGCTGGTACTGAGTGCAGTCTTCCGTATCGGCCTGCCGCTGATCGACATGAGCCACTACCTCTGGTGGATCATCGCGTCCTACCTCTGCTGGATGGCGGCCTTTGCCCTCTTCGTGCTGGTCTATGCGCCGATACTGACCAAACCGCGTCCTGACGGCCAGCCCGGATGAAGCAACTTCCCGCGCCAGATGCAGTCCGGGCCTTGTTAGGCTATGATAGTCAGCTTCTCAGTCAACTTTCTAGAGTCTAAACATGGCACGTACAGTTCAATGCATCAAATTGGGTCACGAAGCTGAAGGTCTGGATTTTCCACCGTATCCCGGCGAGCTCGGCAAACGTATCTTTGAAAACGTCTCCAAGGAGGCATGGGCTGGCTGGCTCAAGCATCAGACCATGCTGGTCAATGAGAACCGCTTGAGCCTGGCCGATCCGCAGGCACGCAAGTATCTGGCACAACAAACTGAAGCTTATTTCTTCGGCACCGGTGCCGATGCAGCATCGGGCTATGTTCCGCCGAAAAACTGAAGCGCCACCTGACTGTCACAATCGTCATACCTTTGTCACACAACCGGCCTACATTGAGGTTTTAAGTTGCGATCAGTCAAATTGAATCCGGAATATTTTGTAAACCGCGAACTAGGCATATTGGCCTTCAACCGCCGCGTGCTCGCCCAAGCCGAAGACGACCATGTACCTCTGCTGGAACGCCTGAAGTTCCTCTGCATCTTCAGCAGCAATATGGACGAGTTCTTCGAGGTGCGCGTCGCCGGACTCAAGGAACAGATCCGTTTCAACGACACGACCTGCGGTCCGGACGGCATACGGCCAAAACAGGCTTTTGCCAGCATTTGCGCCGAAGCGCACGCATTGGTCGATCACCAGTACAGGATTCTGAATGAGGTGGTTCTGCCCCGTCTGGAGCAGGAAGACATCAAGTTTCTGCGGCGTACGCAATGGAATGAAACCCAGGCCGAATGGATACGTGAATACTTCTTCCGCGAATTGATGCCCATCCTCACCCCCATCGGCCTGGACCCCGCCCATCCCTTCCCGCGCATCCTCAACAAAAGCCTGAATTTTGCCGTTGAACTGGAAGGCAAGGATGCCTTCGGCCGCAATTCCGGCGTTGCCGTAGTACAGGCTCCGCGCGCGCTGCCGCGGGTAATCCGCCTGCCGTCCGAGATTGCCGGCTGCGAATACGGTTTCATCTTCCTCTCCTCCATCCTGCACGCACATGTCGGCGAACTGTTTTCCGGCATGCAGGTGAAAGGCTGCTATCAGTTCCGCGTCACACGCGATAGCGACCTAACTGTCGATGATGAAGATGTGAAGGATTTGCGCATCGCGCTGCAGGGTGAACTGACCCATCGCCAATATGGCGAAGGTGTACGTCTGGAAGTTGCAGACAATTGTCCGGACGAGATGTCGGCCTTTTTGCTCGGCCAGTTCGGCCTCGTTCAAGAAGACCTGTACAAGGTCAACGGCCTGGTCAACCTGGTTCGACTGATGCAGATTCCTGATTCGGTGGACAGACCGGACCTCAAGTTCACACGCTACTCACCCAGCATGCCGCGCGAACTGAGCAAGGAAACCGACCTGTTCAAAGCCATCCACAAGGCCGACATACTGCTGCATCACCCTTACCAGTCCTTCAATCCGGTAATCGAGTTCATCAAACAGGCAGCGGAAGACCCGCATGTGCTGGCAATCAAGCAAACCTTCTACCGCACCAGTGCTGACTCCACGCTGATGCAGTCACTGATTGAGGCTGCCAGGCGCGGCAAGGAGGTGACTGTGGTGGTCGAACTAATGGCGCGCTTCGACGAAGAGGCCAATATCAACTGGGCAGCCAAGCTGGCAAACGCCGGCGCTCACGTGGTCTATGGTGTGGTCGGTCACAAGACACATGCCAAGATGGCCATGGTCGTCCGCCGGGAGGATGGCAAACTGAAACGCTATGTGCATCTTTCGACTGGCAACTATCACCAGCGCACGGCCAGACTCTATACCGACTTCGGCCTGATGACCTGCCAGGAGGAGATTTGCGCAGACGTAAATGACGTATTCGCACAGCTCACCGGCCTTGGAAAAGTCACCAAACTGAAGCATCTGTGGCAATCCCCTTTCACCTTGCACAGCAAACTGATCAAGGCGATCCTTCACGAAGCAGAGATGGCAAAGTCAGGCAAAAAAGCACGCATCATCGCCAAGATGAATGCACTGCTCGATGCCGACATCATCCGCGCTCTATATGACGCCTCCAGCGCCGGCGTCAAAATCGACCTGATCGTGCGCGGCGTATGCGCGCTGAGACCCGGCATAGCCGGCGTCTCGGAAAACATCACAGTGCGTTCCGTCGTCGGCCGTTTTCTCGAACACAGCCGCATTTTCTACTTCTACAACGAAGGCGAAGAAAACGTCTACATGGCCAGCGCCGACTGGATGTATCGCAACTTCTTCCGCCGGATTGAAGTCTGTTTCCCGCTGCTGGACAGCAGAGTGAAAAAACGCGTGATCAAGGAAGGTCTGGAACCTTATCTGAAGGACAATCTGAATGCCTGGGAAATGCTACCGGACGCAAGTTACCGCCGACGGGCTGCGCGTCGCGGTTATGAGTTCTCGGCGCAACAACAGTTGATGGCCGAGCTAGGGCAAAGTTTCCCTACCGAATAAAACCTGCTAAGCATCGGGCTGACTGAGCGTCAACTTGATACCCGCTTCCTGCCAGTAGGCCCGTTCATTCTGCAAGGCTGACTCGGTCAACGGGTTATTCGCCAGCCAGCCGGCCGGCACTTCCAGCCTGAATTCGCTTTTGCTTCTGGCCAGACTGAGTTGCGGCACATCGTCATCCAATCTGTTACGGTTGAAAAGTATGCTCAACCTGAGTATCAGCAGCAGCAGACAACGATCGTCGCCGAAGTCCGGCAGACCAATCTTGCCCAGGCCGCGGCGCTGCCCCCTGACCAGAAAACCCAGGGTCTGTTGCTCCATTCTGGAAAAGCCCGGCATGTCAGCATTTTCGACGATGTAAGCCGAATGCTTGTGATAGCCACTATGGGCGATGGAAATGCCGATTTCGTGCAATCTGGCCGCCCAGCCCAGATATTGTCTGGCCGCCTCCAGATTCATCTGGAGCTTGTCGCCAACCTGCGTCAGCATCATTGATGCCAGCACCTCAACACGACGTGCCTGCGCATGATCGACGTGATAGCGTCGCATGAAACCAAGAACGGTAGCCGCGCGGATATCATGATGCTGCATGCGCCCCAGCATTTCATACAACACACCCTCACGCAGCGCGGCACCAACTGCTGTCATGCGCTCGATATCAAGCTCATCGAAAGCCGCGAGCATGATACAGAGACCTCCGGGAATTACCATGGCGCGGTCGCTGCTGAGACCCTCGATCTGCAGCTTCCTTGTGTCCTTAGTCTTCAGCAACACCTCACGCATCGAATGCAGGCCTTCCCGCGTGATATGGCCATCGCTCCAGCGGTTGAGCAGCATGATCTCGCCCAACGAACGCGCTGTGCCGGAAGATCCCACGGCCTCGGACCAACCCAGTTTCTGGTATCGCGAACGGATAGCCTGAATCTCACTGGCTGCTGCCAACTGTGCGTGGCGCAAGGCATCCTCGCTGATCTTGCCATCAGGGAAGAATCGTCGGCTGTAACTGACACAGCCCATATACAGACTTTCCATCTCGATCGGCTCCAGCCCCTGGCCGATGATGAACTCGGTTGAACCGCCGCCGATATCAATGACCAGGCGCCGGTCATTCACTGCCGGCAGACTATGGCTGACCCCGACAAAAATCATGCGTGCCTCTTCGCGCCCGGCGATAATCTCGATCGGACAGCCGAGCGCAGCCTGCGCCTGTGCAATCAGTTCTGTGGAGTTTTTTGCGACCCGGAAGGTGTTGGTCGCGACCGCGCGGATAGCTTCCTGCGGCAATCCGCGTAAACGTTCGCCGAAACGCTTGAGGCAATCTATCGCACGCTGTTGGGCGGCGGGGTCGAGATAGTTGTTCTTGTCGAGACCTGCGCCCAAACGCACAACTTCGCGCAGGGAATCATGAAAAATCAGGCGCCCGTCGACGACGCGCGCCAGTTGCAATCTGAAGCTGTTGGACCCGAGATCAACAGCGGCTATTTCAGAATAAGGCGGATTCTTCGTTAACAATTGCCGCCTTAGCCGAAATGAGGTTTCTGTAAAAACATACTACAGCGTTTCGCGCTCCATCTCCTCGACGGAGGTATGACGCACATCCTTGCCCTTGACCATGTAAACCACGTATTCCGCGATATTCTTGGCATGGTCGCCGATACGCTCGATCGCTTTGGCTACAAACAGCACCTCCAGCGACATGGAAATGGTACGCGGATCTTCCAGCATGAAAGTGATGAGCTGGCGCATGGCGACGCGAAATTGCTCATCGACCTGTTCATCCTGGCGCGCGACTTCCACCGTCTTGCTCACATCCAGCCGCGCAAATGCATCGAGCGAAGTGCGCAGCATGTCACGCACCAGACTTACCATGGTTTTGATCTCGGCAAAACGTGGAGTGAACATGCGATCCGATTCGTAGATCTTTTCCGCAACACGGGCGATCTTGGTCGCTTCGTCGCCAATACGCTCCAAATCGGTGATGGTCTTGACGATCATCATGATCATCCGCAGGTCACCGGCAGCCGGCTGGCGGCGTGCAATGATATGACTGCACTCCTCATCTATTTGCACTTCCAGCGCATTAACACGATGATCGTTGCGAATCACGCTCTGCGCCAGCGTCGGGTTGGCATTCACCAGCGCTTCGAGCGCGTTGACGATTTGCTGCTCCACCAGCCCGCCCATTTCCAGGACGCCGGCACGCACCGATTCCAGTTCCGCATCGTACTGCTTCGAGGTATGTTCAAATTGCATGGTAATCCTTTAAGTTAAGCTACAGATTTGTGAACACTGTAGCCTAACGCCTGTTCATGACAATTTTATGTCAATTCGCACATGATGTGCGGACGATGAACTGCCTGCAATGATTATTTGCTGTAGGTCTTGACGCCATCTGCTGTCGCCAGCAACAGCACATTGGCCGGACGTGCGGCAAACAGGCCATTGGTAACGACACCGACGATCTGGTTGATTTTGGATTCCATCTCGACTGGATTCATGATGGTCAAACCATGCACATCCAGAATCACGTTGCCGTTATCGGTCGTGAAATCGCGCAACACCGGCTGCCCCCCCAGCTTGACCAGTTCGCGTGCCACATGGCTGCGTGCCATCGGCAACACTTCCACCGGCAGCGGAAACTTGCCGAGCACCGGCACCAGCTTGGTTTCGTCACAGATGCAGATGAAGCGTTTGGCGCATGCTGCCACAATCTTCTCGCGCGTCAGCGCACCGCCACCGCCCTTCAGCATGTGCATGTTCTCGGTGATTTCATCCGCACCGTCGACATAGATCTCCATACCGTCAACGCTATTAAGGTCGAACACCTCGATGCCGTGAGCACGCAAACGTTTGGCCGTGGCTTCGGAACTGGCTACCGCGCCGTCAATCTTGTGCTTGACCCTGGCCAGTTCATCAATGAAGAAATTCGCTGTCGAACCGGTACCGACACCGATGATGCCGTCCTTGACGTATTCCACTGCAGCCTTGGCTACCTGTTGCTTCAATTCGTCCTGTGTTGCCATTTACTTTTATCCTTCTGTTTTCTTTATAATTCAGGTCTTAACTAACCTTGAATGATACACCGCAGCCTGCATATTGAAAAACAGCTGCGCCCACCAATGAAAAACACATACTTCGAAAAGATCAAAAACGCGCGCGTCTACGATGTCGCGGAAAAAACGCCGCTTGAATACCAGCCCATACTCTCTGCGCGTTTAAACAACCGTATCCTGCTCAAGCGCGAGGATACACAGCCGGTATTTTCCTTCAAGCTGCGCGGTGCCTACAACAAGATGGTCAACCTGACACAGGAAGCACGCGACAAGGGCGTTATCGCCGCCTCCGCCGGCAACCATGCGCAGGGCGTGGCATTGGCCGCGAAAAAACTGGGCTGCCGTGCCGTCATCGTCATGCCGACCACCACCCCACAGATCAAGGTCGATGCCGTGCAAAGCCGCGGTGCTGAAGTCGTGCTATTCGGCGATTCCTATTCGGATGCCTACGTACACGCGCTGGAACTGGAAAAGACCAAGGGCCTGACCTTTGTCCACCCTTACGACGACCCGGACGTCATCGCCGGCCAAGGCACCATCGCCATGGAGATCCTCGAACAACACCCGGAACCGATCGATGCCATTTTCTGCTGCGTCGGCGGCGGCGGACTGATCGCCGGCATCGCAGCCTACGTCAAGGCCGTGCGGCCGGAAATCAAGGTCATCGGTGTCGAAGCTGTCGATGCCGACGCCATGACACAGTCGCTGAAAGCCGGCAAACGCATCACGCTGGAACAGGTCGGCCTGTTCGCCGACGGCGCTGCCGTCAAGCAGGTCGGCGAGAACACTTTCAAGCTCTGTCAGGAATATGTCGACGACATGATCGTGGTCGACAACGATGCCATCTGCGCAGCCATCAAGGACGTGTTCGAAGACACGCGTTCGATTCTGGAACCGGCCGGTGCACTGGCCACCGCCGGCATCAAGGAATACATCAAACGCCACCAGTTGAGCGGCAAGACCCTCATTGGCATCGCCTCCGGCGCCAACATGAATTTCGACCGCCTGCGTTTCGTCGCCGAGCGTGCCGAGATTGGCGAAAAACGCGAAGCCGTGCTGGCCGTCACCATCCCGGAAAAACCAGGCGCCTTCAAGGCGTTCTGCCGGTTGCTAGGCAATCGCAACATCACGGAATTCAACTACCGCTATGGCAATGCGAAAGAGGCTCACATCTTTGTCGGTATCGCCATCCAGAACCGCGAAGAAGCCACCAAACTGGTTGAAAGCCTCAAAGCCCACGGCCTGCCTGCGATCGACCTGACTGACAACGAAGTCGCCAAACTGCACCTGCGCCACTTGGTCGGTGGCCATGCGCCGCAGGCAGAACATGAAGAAGTGTTCCGTTTCGAGTTTCCGGAAAAACCCGGTGCGCTGATGCAGTTTCTCGACAACATGGGCCACGACTGGAACATCAGCCTGTTTCACTACCGCAATCACGGTGCCGATTTTGGTCGCGTGCTGGTCGGCATTCAGGTGCCGCCGGCCGAGAAAATCGAGTTTGAAAGCTTTCTGAAGAATCTGAACTACCCGCATTGGGAAGAAACCGGCAATCCGGCCTATAAATTATTTCTCGGCTGAGCCAACATTGGCTGTTTACAACCGACTGGTGGCTGTAAACAGCCAATTTTCTGCGGGCGATCTTATGCAACCCATGGCCAAGTAACTGTTTTTATGAAACAAGCACCGGCCAAGAATGGATATTGCTTATTTTTCAATCACTTCATTGCCTGTGCAGTGTTTTGAGCTATTTAAACTTGAATCATGGAAGTCAGATGTGAATTAATTGGAACCTACGCAGCACGAGATTGACCAATAAGTTCGCATATCTGCAACGTTGAAGCAGATTTATCCAATAATTTATAAAACACAAGGAGAAAGTCAGGATGAAATCCCCTCACCTCGCAACGAGGCTACGCAATGGCCTGTTAATGGTCGCAGTGGCAGGCGCACTCGCTGCCTGCGGCGACAAATCGGAACAGGCCGCCGTTGAATCGAGCGCAGACAGCACCGTTACCGCTGACCGCGGCCTCGCCTACGTTTCCAACCAGAAAGGTGGCGTTACTGTCATCGACCTCAACACCATGGAAACCGTCCGCGAAATCGACAACAAGGGCGGCACACCGCGCGGTATCGGCATCACACCTGACGGCAAGACCCTGATCATCGCCAACAAGGACGAAGGCAACATCTCCATCCTCAATGCCGAAACCGGCGAACTGGTTCAGCACGTCGAAATCGGCGTCAATCCTGAGTTCGTCCGCGTCGTCGGCCAGACCGCCTACGTCTCCTTTGAGCCCAGCTCCAAAGGTGGACCTCCACCAAAACCGGGCGAAGAAGTGATCGAGGAAGAAGATGATGACGAGGAAGAAGTACCAGCCCGCATCTCTATCGTTGACATCGCTCAAGGCAAGGTCACCAAGGAAGTAGTCGGCGGCCCGGAAACCGAAGGCATTGAGTTTTCGCATGACGGCAGCAAGCTGATCATCACCAACGAGGCCGACAACACAATCACTGTGCATAGCATTGAGACCGGTGAACTGTTGAAGACCATACCGACCCATGAAATCGGCGACCGCCCTCGCGGCATCAAATCCGCACCAGATGGTTCTGCTTATGTCTCCACGCTGGAATTCGGCAACAACTTCGTCGTGCTGGATAGCGAATTCAATGTCGTCCGCACCGTCGATACCGGCGAAGCACCATACGGCATCGCCTACAACCGTGACGGCAGCCTGATCTATGTCGCCGCCGGCAAGGCCAAGACGCTGGAAGTCTATGATGCCAAAACCTACGAGAAGGTCAACGAAGTCGCTACCGGCGAACGTTGCTGGCACTTCACCTTCACACCGGACGACAAGGAAATCCTGCTAGCCTGCGGCCGCTCCGATGAAGTCGTAGTCATCGACACTGCCAGCCTGCAAGTCATCAAGCGCATCGAGGACAAGCAACTGCCCTGGGGTATCGTTGCCTATCCGAAATCGGTCGGCAGTCTGGACGCACCCGAGTAAGCACTCGCTACATTGCTCAACAAAAAGCCCGCTTGATGCGGGCTTTTTTTATTCGGTCTGAAGACTGACAATGACTTGCCAACAGCTCTGATTCGACCAAATTTTTAATGTATCAATTTCAAATTGATCCTGAACAAGTTGATTAAAAGGTATATATTGGTCATCATAAAGTCAAGAATTCATGCATAAGCATGCTAGATTGAACCGCATATGATTATCGGTATCCAAAATTCATGCATGCCAAAGGAGACACCATCATGTACACATCTTCCATCAGGAAATCTCTGCCTTTCGTACTGGCCGCCATGGTAGCTCTGTCGCCGACGAACGCGATATCAGCCACCACGACCGACACATTCCAGGTGACCGCTACCGTGCTTGGTTCCTGCTCGGTATCGGCCACCGACCTTGCCTTCGGCAACTACACACCAACTTCCGGCACAGCGCTGGACCAGACCAGTACTGTCAGCGTCACCTGCACGACGGGCACCACCTATTCAGTGGGCCTGAATGCGGGGCTAAACGACGACGGCAACGGCGTCACCGGTCGCAGAATGGTCTTTGACACCACCAACTTCCTCGCCTATGCACTGTATTCAGACAGCGGCCGCACCACGAACTGGGGTAACACCCCGCCCACTGATACGGTTGCTGGAACCGGTAACGGAGCGGCACAAGACATCACCGTCTACGGCCGCGTGCCCATCAACCAGTATGTCACTGCCGGCGCCTACGCAGACACCATTACCGTTACGGTGACCTACTAGCGCCAACGCAAAATTCAAGAGGATATCCGCATGCAGATCAGCAAACACCCCATCTACAAACTGTTATTGGCCATTGCTGTAATACTTGGCATGGCCGGCCCGACTGCCGCCGCCAATCTGACCATTTATCCGGTAGGCGTCATCCTGAATGCACAGAAACCGGCAGGTGAAATCAATCTGCAAAACGACGATGAAGCGCCCAAGGTAATTCAGATTGAACTGATGGAGTGGAGCCAGAAAAACGGTCAGGACATCTATACACCAAGCCGCGACCTGCTGGTCAATCCCCCGGTATTCACCTTGCAGCCGGGCAAAACCCAGTTGATCCGCCTTGGCCTCAACAAACCGAGCAAGAATGCTGAAGAACTGGCATATCGCCTGTATATCAATGAAGTGCCGCCGCCACCCAAGCCCGGCTTTACCGGTTTGCAAATGGCACTGCGCGTCGGCATCCCGATATTCGTCGAACCTCAACAGCCGGCCAAGCCCAAACTCGAATGGCAGGCCAGCAGAAACGGCGATGGCAACATCCAGTTGACCGTAACCAACACCGGCAATGTGCACATGAAGCTGCTGGATTTCGATCTGAAAGAAGCCGAACAGAACCGCACACTCGCCAAGGAAAGCCGCAGTTTCTACCTGCTGCCAGGTCAATCGCGCGAACTCAGCTTCATTCCGGAATTCGACTGGCAAGGCAATAGCCTGAAACTTTCGACAAACACTGGCAGAGGCCTGGTGGAAACTGCGCTTGCCTTGGAAAAAGCACAACCATAGACGCCGCTTCGCGGCACTCTTGGCAGCTTTGACTCTCTGCATCGGCGCCGTCTCATCAGCCTATGCCGCAGCCGTAAAACCTGCCGCCGCCGAGGAAAGTGAATGTAGCGGAGAGCTGTTGCTCACCGTCACTATCAACGGCTTGTATTCGCCTTTTTGTGAGCATATCGCCACCCTGAAAGAAGGCGGCCTGGCAGCCCAATCTGAAGCCTTCCAGCGCTGGCGCATTCCCGTTCCCAACATGGAGCCAATCCATCATGAAGGTCGGGATTATTTCCCACTTACTGCAGTGCCCGGCCTCTCGTTCTACATCGATCATGAAAAACAGCAACTGATACTGGAAGCGCCACCCAAGGTCTTCTTCGCGACCAAACTCACGGAACAACGCGGTTATATCGCCAGTACGCCACCACCTGACCCCGGTGCTTTCTTCAACTACGATTTTTCCGCCGAACACGCACAAGGTGGCCGCACCAACCACAGCGGCCTGCTGGAACTGGGCACTTTCAACCGCTTCGGTGTCGGTACGGCGACCATGCTCTGGCGCGACACCGAAGCGGTAAACAATCTGGTGCGACTCGACACGACCTGGACCCGTGATAATCCGGAGGACATGACACGGCTGCGTCTGGGCGACACTATCGGCCGTGCCGGCAGCTGGGGCCGCGCGGTGCGCTTCGGCGGCATCCAGTGGGGCAGCAGCTTCGATACGCAGCCCGGCTTCATCACCATCCCGCTGCCATCCGCCAGTGGCGAAGCAGCCTTGCCGTCCACCGTCGATGTCTTTGTCAACAATGCGCGGCGCCTGAGCCGGGACATTCCGGCCGGGCCGTTCGAAATTGAAAACGTGCCGGTGGTCACCGGCCAGGGCGATGTGCAACTGGTCGTCACCGACCTGCTTGGCCGCCAGCAAATCATCACGCAGCCGTATTACGCCAGCTCAAATCTGCTGCGCGCCGGCTTGAGCGACTATTCCTACGAGGCCGGCTTTATCCGCAACAATTACGGCATAGACAGTGACGACTACGGCAGGCTGGTCACCAGTGCGACCCATCGCTACGGCATCACGGACTACTTTACCCGTGAACTCCGCGCCGAACTGCTGAGCGACCAGCAAACCGCCGGTATGTCTGCCGTCTATCTGTGGCCGACACTAGGTACTGCGAACGCATCGCTTGCGCTCAGTCACGGCCCCGATGGCGACGGTGAACTGTTTTCGCTCGGCTTCCAGCGCATCGCGCAGCGCATGAGCTTCACCGCGCAAAGCCGCTACAACAGTCAGGATTTCGCCCAGATCGGCCTGACGCCCGGGCCTTCAAACCCCAAACTGACGCACACGGCCAGCATTGGCTATTCCACACCGGGCTATGGCGCAATATCGCTCTCCTACCTGAATCAGTCCTACTGGGGGCAACAGGACAACGAAATCTTCTCGGCGAACTACAGCATCAATCTCGGTAACGATTACTTCTTTACCATACAGGCACTGGAAAGCCGCAGTGAAAATACCAATCGCAGCCTGGGCTTGAGCATCACCCGCGCATTCGGTTCAAACACCTCCGGCAGCCTGCGGCACAGCCACCAGACCGCCGGTGACAGCACGGCAATACAGCTCCAGCGCAATCTGCCGGTAGGTCCGGGATTCGGTTATAGCCTGTTCAGCGAAGAAGGCTTCAATCGCCGCCATGAAGCGCGTGGTTACTGGCAGACCGATATCGGCACCTACAGCGCCGAGGCATCCGAGTCCTCAAGTGCTTCCATATACCGCCTCGGCGCCCGTGGCGGTGTCGCCATGATGGGCGGCGGCGTATTTGCCAGCCGCACCATCAACGACAGCTTCGCCGTGGTCAAGACCGGTGACTACCCGGACATCACCATCTATGCCGAAAATCATCCGGTTGCCAGTACCAACAGCAGTGGTCTGGCGATGGTGCCGCGCCTGCGCGCCTACGACCGCAATTCGATCAGCATCGACGCCGCTGAACTGCCGCTGGATGCGGAAATCGAGACACAGCGCCAGGTAGCCATCCCCTATCTGCGTAGCGGCGTATTCGTCAATTTCCCGGTCAAGCCCTCGCGCGGTGCCACTATCCGCATTACACTGGAAGACGGCAGTCCGATACCGTCCGGCGCAATAGTCCAGGTTATCGGCATGGATGAGGAATTTCCGGTCGCGTTGCGCGGCGAGACTTTTCTTAGCGGTCTGGATGAAAACAATGCGCTTGTCGTTAGCTGGAAAGGGCAGGAATGCAGGATAGACCTGCACATCCCGGCGGATGCCGGCCCGTTGCCCGATCTGGGCAGTTTTATCTGCAAGGGAGTTGAGCCATGAAAATCAAACTGGCGGGATGTTTTCTGCTGCTTTTCCTGGGCTGGCTGCCACAGAACAGCTGGGCTTTGTGCGTGGGCTGCACGTGCAACATCACCCGTGCCGATAATGTCGCCTTTGGCAATTACCAACCGTTTTCCAGTGGTGACATCGATGTTGCAGGTACAGTAGAGGTGTACTGCTTTGTCACGGTTGGAGTTACTGCCAGTATCGACATCTCGCTCAGCACCGGCGCCAGTGGCAGTTACACGCCGAGAACCATGATGTCCGGCAGCAATACGCTGAACTACAACCTGTATAGCAACTCCAGCCGCACCACGATTTGGGGCGATGGCAGCGGCGGCACCTCCCGCGTTACCAGAAACTTCATATTGGGCTTACTCGGCAGCATCACCCTGACCAACACTGTCTATGGCCGTTTACCCGCAGGACAGACAACCGCTGCCGTTGGCCCCTACAGCGACACCATCACCGTCACGGTCGAATATTGACCATCGTCAGATCGACGATTACTAGAGCAAGCCCATGATGAACGCCCACTCGCGCGGATCGACCGGCGTGATGGAGAGCCGATTACCGCGCTGCAGGATGCGCATGGTTTCCAGTTCCGGATAAGTGCGCAATTCCTTCAGGCTGAGCAGCCGGGTCTTGCGCATCAGTTTGACGTCGACGTTGACCCAGCGCGGATTCTCAGGCGTCGATTTGGGGTCGTAATACTTGTGCCCTTCGATAAACTGCAAGCGGTCAGGATAAGCTAGCTTGCTGACTTCGACGATGCCGACGATGCCCGGCTCGGCGCAATTGGAATGGTAGAAGAAAGCCTGGTCTCCCAGTTTCATCTGGTCGCGCATGAAATTGCGCGCCTGATAGTTACGGATACCATACCAGTCCACGGTTTGATTGGGGAAGGATGCAAGATCGTCGATCGACACATCCGATGGCTCGGATTTCATCAGCCAGTAGCGCATTCAGTACCTCGATTTTTCAGGATATTCTCAAACTGCCGGAGTTGTCCGTATCATAGCGTATTCATTCACCAGACACGCACACGAAAGTCTCTTCATGGCACGTAACGTTCTCGGCACCACCCTGCAAATCTGCAGTCTGGATCCGCTCACCGGTTTTACCCGCAGCGGCTGTTGCGAAACAGGACCGGAGGATCTTGGTAGCCATACTGTCTGTACGCAGGTAACAGAGGAGTTTCTGGCTTTTTCCATGATGCAGGGCAATGACCTCAGCACGCCGAGGCTGGAATACGGTTTTGCCGGACTCAAACCCGGGGATCGCTGGTGCCTGTGCGCCTCACGCTGGATGGATGCAGCCGAGGCCGGCATGGCACCGCCGGTAATACTGGAAGCCACACACGAAAAGGCGCTGGAGATCATCAGTCTGGCTGACCTCAAATATCACGCACTGCGCTGAATATCCCCGGCTGCAGCAATCAGACAAACTGCGCTAAAACCACATGAAATGCCAACCAGACAAAACAAAGCCGCGAAATCTCGCGGCTTGAATAAATGTCCCCACGGTAACTGCCCAGGCCAGCATCCTGAACCAAAGGTTCAAGTGGTAACAGTCTCAAGCGTTTCAGGCTCACCCGCAGATTTGGAGCGCGCACACCACAACTTGATAGACCGCAACCGATGCTAAAGACTAGTTCAAGGAATATATAACCTGAACAATACCGCAGGGAGCAAACTGACAGGCTGGTTGGAACTGCTTTGCGACCAGCCGGTTGATGATCGATAAATCCGGTTCAGAACAATTTGCTGCTTGTTGCATCAAGCGCTTCATCAATCTGTTCCTGCATGAGATCGATTCTACGCTTGTAATCGCCGATGTCAAAATTGCCATGTTTGGCACTCAACAGTTCGTGCGTGATATTCAACGCTGCCATGATGGCGATGCGCTCGACCCCGACGATCTTGCCAGTGGCCTGAATATCCTTCATCTTCTTGTCGAGATAGTTGACGGCCTGCATCAGGCCGGCGCGCTCTTCCTCGGTGCAGGAGACGGTGAAATCGCGCCCAAGAATGCTGACATCGACACCACGCACTTCGCTCATACCGACTCCTCTGGCAATCGCTCGATGATGGCTTCCAGCCGGCTGCTCACCACTTCCACGTTCTCTTTCAGTTTTTTGCTTTCACTTTGCGCCTGCACCAGCTCCTGACGCAAGGCAACATTTTCCGCTCGCAAACCCTGACTCAACTCGATGAGCTTGCTCAGTTTGGTTTCTAGGCTTTTAAGGTCGGCATCCATGCTGGCACTATAATTTGAAAAACCTTGTATGGTCAACAGCTAAGCGAGATTTATGAAAGTAATTAGACATCTACAAAAATAATTTTTTGCCGATCAGGAAATGAATAACTTATAATCGCTGCAAGTTGTCAGGTGCCCGATTTTCTTTTCTGAAGTTCGGGTGAAACTGGGAAACAGGTGCGTTTTGTTAATTTCGAAACAATTCCTGTGCTGCCCCCGCAACGGTAAACGAGAAAAATTTGCCAAACAGCCACTGTGATGATGTTCGTCATGGGAAGGCGGCAAATTTGGTGTATCAGCCAGCTCGTGAGCCCGGAGACCGGCCTGCAACCAAGCATGGAAATACCGCGGGGTGATGGTATAAAACGCGTTGCAGGCTGGTTCGCTCACAGGCAATCTCCCTCTTCCGCTTTCTACAAGTCCCGGGGTATTTCTCTTAATGAACTGACACATGCGGGGTCGCGTGTGATTAAGGGAAAACAATGAACAGAACCACCATCGCAGGTCTGATAAGCCTGCTATTTGCCACTCCAGTCGCTACTCCAGTTTCAGCCGCAGAAAACCTCCATCTCGACGAACTTGTCGTCACTGCCAGCCGCACAGAACAGTCACGCGACAATCTGTTGCGCGATGTCACCGTGATCAGCCGGGACGAAATCGAACGTGCAGGCGCCGCTTCGCTCACTGATTTATTGCGTTCACAACCCGGCGTGCAGATTTCCACCAACGGTGGTGCCGGCACTGCCAGCAGCATCTTCCTGCGCGGCACCAATGACCAACATCTGGTCGTGCTGGTCGACGGCTTGCGCATCAATTCAGCCACGCTCGGCACGACTTCATTTGAAAACCTGCCGCTCGGCCAGATCGAACGTATCGAAATCCTGCGCGGCCCGGCTTCCAGCCTGTACGGTGCCGATGCCATCGGCGGCGTGATCCAGATTTTCACGCGCAAGGGCGAAGCAGGCAATCCGCTGCTGCATGCCGCTGCAGGCTTCGGCAGCCATGACACCAAAACCGGCGAGGCCGGCATCAGCGGCGGCATCGGTGCCCTCAGCTATGGCTTGAACATCAGCAGCCTGGATACCAACGGCTTTTCCGCCAAGCGCATCCGCGGCAACAGCATCGACGCGGACGACGACGGCTACCGCAATCTCAGCGCTTCGGCCTATCTGGAACTTGCCCTGAAAGATGGACACACCTGGGGTTTGCAATTCTTTGAAAGCAAGGGACGCCATGAATTCGACAGTGGTTACGACAACTACGGTAACCAGACCCAACAGGCCTACGCCTTCACCAGCAAGAACCAGTTCACCGGTTTCTGGCACAGCACCTTCAAGCTGGGCATGGGCGTGGACGACAGCGACAGCCATGCGATGCCGAGTTTCAGCAACCCCACCGGGGTCAGCAAATATCGCACTGAACAACAACAACTCACCTGGCAGAACGATCTCAGCCTGCCGCTCGGCTTGCTGACACTGGCCTATGAAAGACTGGAACAGGATGTAGACAGCAAAAGCAGCCCCAGTTCAAAGTTCAGAAAAGAGCGTAACAACGACAGCTTCCTCGCCAGCTATCTGCTCGATGAAGGCAAGCATTCCCTGCAGCTTTCCTTGCGAGAAGACCACAATTCGCAATACGGCAATCACACCACCGGCGGCGCGGGCTACGGTTACCGCATTGCGCCCGAGTGGCGCGTCACGGCAAGCTATGGCAGCGCCTTCAAGGCACCCACCTTCAACCAGCTGTATTTCCCCAACTTTGGCGACCCCAACCTGAGCCCGGAAAAATCGGACAATGTGGAAGCCAGCCTCAGATACAGCGGACCACAGTCCAATCTCAGCCTGACCGTGTTCGAGAACAAGATCAGAAACCTGATCGCCTTTTCCGGATCGGCAACCGCAGGCTGCACGTTCTCCGGCTTCTGTCCGGTCAACGTCGGCAAAACCACGATACCGGGCGCGACACTGGAAGGCAGCTGGAATGTTACAGACGCCCTCATGTTGAACGGCAACTTCACAGTTCAGTCGCCGCGCGACGAAGAGGACGACAATCTGGCACCGCGACGCAGCAACCGCTACGGCGCTGTCAGCCTGCTGCATCACTGGCGCGGCCTGCAATGGGGCGCCGAAGTCACCGGCGCCTCGGCCCGCTACAACGATGCGGCCAACACCAAACGCATGGGCGGCTATGCGCTCCTCAACCTGACCGCCAACTACAGCATCACCCCGGAATGGAAACTGGAAGCGCGCGCCAACAACGTGCTGGACAAGGATTACGTCCTCGCCTATACCGGCAATACCGACGATGCCATCGCCTACAACACGGCGGGCAGCAATCTGTTCGTCGGCTTACGCTACCAGATGAAGCGCTAATTGAGCGACAGGCTACCCGCAAGTTTTGAGTTAGAATTGCAGCAACGTTTTTTAATCAACCAAATAGAAGGCTAACCCATCATGTTAACCCTTTCAAAAACCAACCAGATCCTCGTCGGCCTCGTCATCGCCTTGCTCGTCATCGCCACCCGCGGCCATCATTTCGCTTCCATCGAGCACTTGCCCAGCATCTCGCTGGCGGCATTCTTCCTGATCGGCCTCTACCTGCGTCCGGTCTGGGTGTTCCCCGCCCTGCTCGGTTTGTGTGCCGCGCTGGACTTTCATGCAGTTACCTACGCCGGGGTCAGCAACTTCTGCGTGACACCGGCCTACGGCTTCCTGCTGCCGGCCTATGGCACCATGTGGCTGGCCGGTCGCTGGCTGGCGAAGCATTACAGTTTCACGGTCGGCACACTGCTACGCACCGTCGGCTTCGTCGCAGTGGCTTCCGCCGTCAGCGAACTGTTTTCCAGCGGCGGCTTCTACTTCTTCGGCGGCCGCTATGCTGACCCGACACTGACAGAATTCGGCACACGACTGGTCAAGTACTATCCGCACCAGCTGGAGAATCTCGCTTTCTGGCTCGGCATCGCGCTGGTGACTCACGTCGCGTTCGCACTGGCAACCCGCGCTGATCGCGCCAAAGCCTGATTTCAAGAACCTGATTTTGACCGATAGCAATACCAATGCGCGCCACCAGGCGCGCATGCAACGCAAAAAGGCGGTGGTGGATGCCAAGATAGAATCCGCCAGCATCGCCAAAGGCTTGCTGGTGATCCACACCGGCACCGGCAAAGGTAAATCCACCGCCGCTTTCGGCACCCTCGCCCGCGCCCTCGGGCACGGCATGAAGGCGGCCGTGGTGCAGTTCATCAAGGGCCGTTCGGATACCGGTGAAGAAGCCTTCTTTCGTAGCGCCCCCAATCTCAGCTGGCATGTCATGGGCGACGGCTTCACCTGGGAAACCCAGGATGCGGAACGCGACCACGCCTCAGCGCGCAAAGCCTGGGAACTGGTCTGTGGCTATCTGCAAGACGAAACCATCAATCTATTGATTCTTGACGAGTTCACTTACGCACTGAAATACGGCTGGCTGACCATCGAAGAAGTCACCGAAGCACTCCACCAGCGACCATCCATGCAGCATGTCATCATCACCGGCCGCGGCGCACCGGATGCGCTGATCGAGCTTGCCGACACCGTGAGCGAGATCCATCTGGTCAAACATGCATTCAGCAATGGCGTGCAGGCCATGCCCGGCATCGAATTCTGATGAATTGAGCCATCACCGTGAGCAAAGTCAGCTGTCCTGCCGTCCTCATTTCCGCTCCCGCTTCCGGTCAGGGTAAGACACTGGCGACCGCGGCGCTGGTGCGCGCCTGGAAAAACCGCGGACTCAAGGTGCGCGCCTTCAAATGCGGCCCCGACTTTCTTGACCCGATGATCCTGCAAAAAGCCAGCGGCCAGCCTGTCTACAATCTGGACCTCGGCATGTGCGGCGAAGAAGATGGCCGCCGACGCCTGCACGCCGCCGCGCAGGAAGCTGACGTCATCATCGTCGAGGGCGTCATGGGCCTTTATGACGGCAACCCTTCCAGTGCCGACATCGCCGCACGTTACGAACTGCCGGTGCTGTTAGCAATCGATGCAGGCGGCATGGCGCAGACCTTCGGCGCACTCGCCTCCGGCCTGCTGGCGTACAAACCCGAACTGAAACCGGTTGGCGTCCTCGCCAACAAGGTCGGCAGTGCCGGGCATGCCGCTTTGTTGCGCGACAGCCTGCCGCCGCACTTGAGCTGGTTCGGCGCCCTGCCCCGGGATGCAGATTTTGCGCTGCCCGAACGCCATCTCGGCCTGTTTCGCGCCGATGAAATCGACGACCTGGAAGCCCGCATCGAAGCTGCGGCACGTGCATTGTCCGATTCCGGCGAGCTGCCCTTGCCGCCTGCCGTCAGCTTCGAACTGCCTGCCGGCGAGGCCCAAGCGCCATTGCTGGCCGGCAAGACCATTGCCGTTGCCCGCGATGTTGCCTTCTGTTTCATCTATCCGGCCAATCTGGACTGGCTACGCGAGATGGGCGCGAACATCACCTTCTTTTCGCCTCTGCACGACCAGAATCTGCCGTACGCAGATGCGTACTGGTTGCCGGGCGGCTATCCGGAACTGCACCTTGAAGCGCTTGCCGGCAACACAGCCATGCGCGAAGCGCTGCGCCGCGCATGTCAGCAGCAGAAACCGATATTGGCAGAATGCGGCGGCATGATGGCACTCGCGGAGAGCATCGATGAGCAACCGGCTTTCGGCCTGTTGCCGGGGAAATGCCGCATGCACGACCGCCTGCAGGGCTTGGGCGTGATACAGATGGAACTCCCAGCCGGCAAGCTCGGCGCGCATGTGTTCCACTATGGAAGTTTTGAAACCGGCCTGACCCCGATTGCCACCATGCCGAGCCGTTTCGGCAAGCCCGAGCATATCTACCGCCACGGCAGCCTGCAGGCGAGCTTCCTGCATTTCTATTTCGCCTCCAATCCGCAGGCGGCCGCCAGCCTGTTTCTACCGGATTCGCACAAAACATGAGCACGCACCGCTATTCCGATGCCGAGATCGCTGCGATCTACCGCGTCATTGAAGAACGACGCGACATGCGACATTTTCTGCCGACACCGGTAGCACCGGAGGTGCTCGGCAGAATACTGGCAGCCGCCCACCACGCCCCCAGTGTCGGTCTCATGCAGCCCTGGCGCTTCATCCGTATCACGAACCATGGACTGCGCCAAGACATCCACCGCTTGGTCGATGCTGAACGTATCCGCACCGCGCATGCCATCGGCGAATACGAGAACACGGCGCGCATGGCCGAATTCATGCGGCTCAAGGTCGAAGGCATCCTCGATTGCGGCGAACTGCTGGTGGCGACGCTGTGCGACAAGCGCGAACAGCACATCTTCGGTCGCAGAACCATGCCGGAAATGGACCTGGCTTCGGTCAGCTGCGCCATCCAGAACATGTGGCTGGCGGCACGGGCGGAAGGACTGGGCATGGGCTGGGTGTCGATCTTCGAGCCAAAAGAACTGGCACAGCTGCTTGGTATCCCGGATGACGCCAAACCGGTCGCCATTCTTTGCCTCGGCCACGTCAACAGCTTCTACAAGGAGCCGATGCTGGTCGAGACCGGCTGGAAGACGGCACGGCCGCTGCAGGACATGGTGCTGGAGAACGGCTGGGACAGCAAAAAATGAGGTATCCGCAGCGCATCGTCTGCCTGACCACCGAGCCGACTGAAGTGCTCTACCTGTTGGGCGAACAGCATCGTATCGCCGGCATCTCCGGGTTCACGACCCGGCCCGCCATCGCCCGCAAGGAAAAACCCAAGGTCGCTGCATTCACCAGCGCCAACATTGACAAGATTCTGGCTCTAAACCCCGACCTCGTGCTCGGGTTTTCCAACCTGCAGGCCGATATCGCGGCCGAGCTGGTGCGCGCAGGCGTCGAGGTGCACATCTTCAACCAGCGTTCCATCTCGCAGATGTTGAACATGATCATCACGGTCGGCAGTCTGGTCGGTGCCGCAGACAAGGCGGCTGCGCTGGTGAGCGAACTGGAAACAAAAATTGAACGATCACGCGACATCGCCAGCGAATTTGCAGCCAGACCCATCATCTATTTCGAGGAATGGAACGACCCACTGATCAGCGGCATCCGCTGGGTCAGCGAGCTGATCGAGATTGCCGGCGGCAGCGACTGCTTTGCCGAACTGGCGCAACACAAGGACGCAAAAAACCGCGTCATCGCCGACCCGGATGAGGTCGCCCGGCGCAATCCGGATATTATTATCGGCTCCTGGTGCGGCAAGAAATTCCGGCCGGAACAACTGATGCAGCGTCCGGGCTGGAAATCTATCAAGGCGGTGCAAAGCGGCTTCGTACAGGAGATCAAATCCGCCGACATCCTGCAGCCCGGCCCGTCACTGATCACAGAAGGGTTGCCACAGCTGCAGGCCATCATCCAGCGCTGGAGCGTGGCACAGAGTTTCAGGAAGCATTGGGATTAGAGAGGCAATCAATCTATGAGCACTACACTGATTCTGGGCGGTGCCCGTTCCGGCAAGAGCGCCTACGCCGAGCAGTTGGCCAAGGACAGCGGCCTGCCTGTCACCTACATCGCCACAGCCCAGGTGTATGACAGTGAATTCTCCCAACGCATAGCGCACCACCGCAACCGGCGCCCGGTCGAATGGCAGCTGGTCGAGGAACCGTTCTTTCTGGCGGATACAATCAAACGTCACGCCTCGCCAGACCGCTGCCTGCTGGTCGATTGCCTCACCCTGTGGCTGGCACAATGGATCTGCGACGACTGCCACCCGCCTCAGGACAAAACATGGGAAGCCGAACAACAGGAGCTGCTGGACCTACTCCCCACACTACCCGGCAACATCATTCTAGTCAGCAACGAAGTTGGCATGGGCATTGTGCCGCTGGGCGAAATCAACCGCCGTTTTCAGGATGCACAAGGCCGGCTGAACCAGGCGGTAGCAGCCCTGAGTCAGCGGACGCTGTTCATGGCGGCCGGACTCCCACTGCAGCTCAAATAGATTATTTGGCGGCATAGCCGGTTGGGGCGACATAAGTAGATCTCGCCGCCCGCACAGCCTCCTGATGTGTCGCCGCCCAAGTAACCATGGGCTGTATACTGGCAAAAAACGACACGCCCATATTGGTCATTGCGTACTCCACCTTGGGTGGCACCGAAGCATAGACCGTCCTCGATACCAAACCATCGCGCTCAAGATTTCTCAGTGTCTGCGCCAGCATTCGCGGCGAAATATCCGGTATACGCTTCTTGAGCTCGCTGAAACGCAGCGTCCCCTTTTCCAGTTCGTACAGCACCAGAACCGTCCATCGGTCGCTCAACCGGTCCAGCACATCGCGAATCGGGCAACGTTCAGCCAGCGGTGTAGCTTGTTTATGTAATGTCATATGTCCTCCTCGCCTATGGTTACCGCACTGGTTACCGAACAGTAACCTGGTAATCATTGGCTCACTACTTCCCTTGAAAATTCACATTAGTATCATATCGGAACTGATTTATATTTTAATACTAAAGGAACTTACCTATGTCCACCAAAACTCAACAACCCATCCTGGTCACCGGTGCCTCAGGTCATTTGGGGCGCAGCGTCCTGAAGCACTTGCTGGAAACTGAAAAATTTCCGCCCGGCAAAATAACCGCCACAACACGCAATGTATCCGCCCTTGCGGATTTCGCTGCACGAGGTATAACCATACGACAAGCGGATTTTGAAGACGCTGCCAGCCTGGCAGCAGCCTTTGCCGGTTCAAAACGTCTGCTACTGATCAGCACCGATACACTCGACCGGCCCGGACACCGCCTGCAGCAGCATCGCAACGCAATTGCGGCGGCCGTGAAAGCTGGAGTCGAACATATCGTCTATACGTCGATGCCCAACCCGGAAAATTCACCACTGCTGATTGCACCAGACCATGCAGAAACCGAGCACGCTCTGGCCGCCAGCCCGCTGACCTCGATTATCCTGCGCAACAACTGGTATTTCGAGAACCTGTTCCTCGGGCTGCCGCAATACCTCGCAAGCGGGTTGTGGTACTCCGCCTCTGGCGACGGGCGCATTGCCCACATCGCGCGCGACGATCTAGGCCGTGCCGCCGCCGCAGCACTGGCTTCGGCAGACACGGGAAACCGCATTTATAACCTTACAGGCCGGAAAGCCTACTCTACGGAGGAAATCGCACGATTGGTAAGCGCCACGGCCGGCAAACCAATCCAGGTCGTACCAGTTCCGGTGGAAGCGCTCATTCAGGGAATGATCCAGGCCGGCATGCCTGAAGGCTTGGCAACGATATTCGCCTCATTCGACACAAATACCGCTGCAGGCCGTGTTGCCGATATCACGGATGACTTCCTGAAACTGACGGGGGTGCACCCGCAAGACTATCAGGACTGGTTGGCCGCGAATCGCGCTAACATCGCCGGATAATCATACGCAATCACTTTAGGATGGGAGCAACGGATTCAGTTGCTCCCAATCAAGATACGTCTCCAGTGCGTCGGCGAGCCTGTCCAGGCCAGCCTCGCGCTGGGCGCCATAATCGAAGGCGGAAACCGCCTGCAAACCCGCCCACTGCAATAATGCAGCGCAGGCCTGCGGGTGATCGAACAAGCCATGCAAGTAAGTCCCCGCTATCGCGCCATCATTTGAAATTGCGCCTTCCGACCCGGAAGAAAGTTGCAGAAGCGGATGCTGCAACGCAGCGCCCCTGCTAACACCCATATGAATCTCGTAACCCGTGACGGACGCATCAGCAAAGGCCAACTTGCCAGTGACGTTCACCAGCTTTTTTTCCGCTTCCAGCGTGGTGTCCATATCCAGCACACCCAATCCTGCGGCACTGCCAGGCACGCCTTCAAGGCCAAGGGGATCATGCAAGGCACGCCCCAGCATCTGGAAACCACCGCAGATGCCAAGCAACTTGCCGCCATAGCGCAGGTGTCGCAAAAGTACTGGTTCCCAGCCATGCTCGCGTAAAAACTCGAGATCGGCGCGCACGCTCTTGCTGCCAGGCAGGATAATCAAGTCGGCCGATGGAATGGATTCATCCGGGCCGATGAAACGGAAATCCACCTGCGGGTGCAAACGCAGGGCATCGAAATCGGTATGGTTGCTGATACGCGGCAGTACCGGCGCGATCACGCGCAATTTTTCTTCCACCAGCAAAGTAGAAGGAGTATGTGGCACGGCATCTTCCGCTTCGATATGCAAATCGTGCAAATAGGGCAGGACGCCGAGCACTGGTTTGCCGGTAGTTTGTTCCAGCCAGTCGAGACCGGATTGCAGCAGCGCGATATCGCCGCGAAAGCGGTTGATGACAAAGCCGATCACGCGCTTGCGCTCACTTCCCGACAGCAATTCCAGCGTGCCGACAATGTGCGCAAAGACGCCGCCACGGTCAATATCCGCTACCAAAATGACCGGGCAATCCACCGCCTCGGCAAAGCCCATGTTGGCAATGTCATTTGCGCGCAGATTAATCTCTGCCGGGCTGCCTGCCCCTTCCACCACAACGCAATCATATTGTTCGGTCAGCCGCCGGTAGGAATCCAGCACGGCTCGCATCGCAGTCGGTTTGTAGGCATGGTAGTCGGTCGCCTCCAGATTGCAGGCCACCTTGCCCTGTATGATGACCTGGCAACCGGTATCGGAATTGGGCTTGAGCAGCACCGGATTCATGTCGATATGCGGCGCCAGCCCGCAAGCCTGCGCTTGCACTGCCTGCGCACGGCCGATCTCGCCGCCGTCGACGGTGACTGCCGAATTCAGGGCCATGTTCTGCGGCTTAAACGGGGCGACTTTGACCCCCCTGCGGTACAATACCCGGCATATTCCAGCAACGAGCGTACTCTTACCCGCATCCGATGTAGTGCCCTGAATCATCAATGTTTTCATATCCCGATTATCTCATAATGCCCGCCATGGCCCTCGTCGCCGTCGCGCTGGATTACGTGCTGGGCGAGCCGCGCCGTTATCATCCGCTGATCGGTTTCGGCTGGCTGGCGAACCGGCTTGAAGCATGGCTGAATCCGGCCCGGCGCCAGGCCAGAACGATACAACGCCTGACCGGCAGCCTTGCCTTGCTATTGCTGCTCAGCCCCTTCGTTTTGTTGGCCTGGTGGTTATGCAATCTGCAGCCGTTCGGCATCGTCGCCAACATCCTGTTGCTTTACTTCGCCCTCGGCCACAAAAGCCTGCACCAGCATGCCCATGCCGTCACACAAGCGCTGGATAACAACGATGAGACGCAAGCCAGGATCGCCGCATCCTGGATGGTGAGCCGCGACTCCGCCGCCATCGAGCCGGTGCCCGCCACCATCGAATCCGTGCTGGAAAACGGCAATGACGGCGTCTTCGGCGCGCTGTTCTGGTTCTTCGTGCTGGGCGGTGCCGGTGCACTGCTATTCAGGCTGGCGAACACCATGGATGCCATGTGGGGATATAAAACCCCGCGTCTTTACTATTTCGGCTGGGCGGCAGCGCGGCTCGATGATGTATTGAATTACATTCCGGCCAGACTGACCGCGCTGACTTACGCCCTGCTCGGCAAGACCCGCACCGCATTACGCTGCTGGGCTAGTCAGGCGCCGCTGTGGGACAGCCCCAACGCCGGCCCGGTCATGGCTGCAGGAGCCGGAGCGCTAGACATCAAACTGGGCGGTGCCGCCCGTTATCAGGACGAATGGCATCTGCGCCCGCAACTGGGCTCCGACAAGCAAGCGCTTGCCACTGACATAGACCGCGCCCTCAAACTGGTGCGGCATGGCGTCTATCTCTGGCTTGCGCTATTTTTACTGATCGTCGTTATCTATCATGCTTGAACACGGCGGCAACCTGGCGGCGGCAGCGCAGCAATACGGCATTGCGCTGCAAGACTGGCTCGATCTTTCCACCGGCATCAACCCGCACGGCTACCCGATTACGGCCATTCCGCAGGAAACCTGGCAAAGATTGCCGCTGGAAAATGATGGCCTGATCGAGGCAGCCTGCGCCTACTACGGCTGCCGCTCTGCATTGCCGACGGCCGGCTCGCAGGCCGCACTGCAGGTATTGCCGCAATTGAGAGCCGGCAACCGGCTCAACAAGCCAGCCAAAGTCGCCATGCCGCAGCTGATGTATCAGGAACACGCCAAAGCCTGGCAGCGGTACGGGCATGAGGTGATTCGATTCGATACCAGCCCGGATCAAGCCATGCTTCAGCAGGCGGATGTGCTCCTGCTGTGCAACCCAAACAACCCGACCGGGACCTGTTTTGCTGCGGAACAACTATTGGAGTGGCATGCCGAGCTGGCACAGCGCGGCGGCTGGCTCATCGTCGACGAGGCCTTCATGGATGCCACGCCGGATGGCAGCATCGCACAACATGCCAATCAGGAAGGTTTGTTCGTATTACGTTCGCTCGGCAAATTCTTTGGCTTGGCAGGTGCACGTGTCGGTTTTCTACTCACTACCGAACAGATGCTGCTTGAAGCTCAGGAAATCATCGGCCCGTGGTCCGTCACCGGCCCGAGCCGCCATGCAGCCAGAACGGCACTCGAAGACCAGGTCTGGCAGCAAGGCACCAGACACCAGCTACTTACCAACAGCCAGCGACTCGCCGACCTGCTCGCACAACACGGCTTGCAACCGGCGGGCGGCACCGCGCTGTTTCAGTTCGTGCTTACGCCGGATACCGCAGCATGGCATCAACACCTGGCAAGGCAAGGCATCTGGGTGCGACTGTTTCCGGATGTACCGGCATTGAGATTCGGCCTGCCGCCGGAAAATGCGTGGAATCGATTGCGCGATGCGCTTCAGACTTGATTTTCCACAGAGCTCGCAGAGAGCACAGAGGGAGAATATCTGTAGAAATGCTGATGGTTTGAGATGGGATTTATCCGTTTGTATTGGCGGTTAAATCAAAGGTTTTGTAGTTGGTTTTTCTCTGTGCTCTCTGTGAGCTCTGTGGCTAATTGATGTTTTTTTGAGAGCTAGGCATTGATGCGAAGCACTTTCGGTATCTCGCCCTTGAACTCCAGTTCAGTCACGCTGCCGTGATCGATGGCGATGCGGAACAGGCGTTTCAGCGGCAGGTTCAGGGCTTCGGCAATCAGAGCGCGAATCAAGCCGCCGTGCGTCACTACCAGCAGGTTCTTTCCATGTGAGTGACTGCCCACCTCTTCCACAAAGCTTTTGGCACGAGCATGCAGCTCGGTGAAAGTTTCGCCGTTGGGCGGCGCCAGATTGGCGTAGTCGTTCGCCCAGCAGTCGAACGGTTCACGCGGAATCGCATCCCACGGACGCATTTCCCAATCGCCGAAGTTCAGCTCCTTCAGCCGTTCGTCCAGCCGGATTTCATCGGCCGCAACCTTCAGGCCATCTGCCACACACAAGGCTTGCGCCAGCTGATGACAGCGCCGCAAAGGGCTGGCATAGACAGCATCAAACTCCAAGCTGCGCAGTTTCTGCAGCAGCACCTGCGACTCCAGTTCAAAACTATCCGACACCTCGACATCGCTCTGCCCATAACAGATATACGGCGCGACATTCAGGGTGGTATGGCGTATCAGGGTGATTTTCATGGTTCAGTGCTTAAAAGCGGGCGAACATGGCGACACTGGCCAGCAACCCGAGATAGAACGCGATCTCCGTCAACTGCTGCATGGCGCCGAGGCAGTCGCCGGTATAACCACCGATACGCGCCTTGATTTTTGCACTGAACCAGAGCCAGACCAGCGCAGCCGGCAGCAACGCGAGTAGCATCTGCACTTCAAGAAAAGCCAGCGGTAGCAGCCCGAAAACGGCTGCGGTCAGCAACTCCCCGGATGATATCTGTGTCGCCAGCGGTTTGGATTTGCCCTCGTGCTTGACGTAATGTTGGGTGGCGATGACCAGCACGGCACAAAAACGGCTGAGCGCGTGGCCCGCGATCAGCACAAGCGGAATCAGGACTGTCGGCTGATGACTGAGTGCCTGAAATTTGATCAGCAGCGCCAGCACGATGGCAATCGCACCGTAACTGCCGACACGCGAATCGGTCATGATAGTCAGCACTTGCTCTTTCTCCCAGCCTCCACCGAGGCCATCCACCGCATCGGACAAACCGTCCTCATGGAATGCGCCGGTCAGCAGAATGGTAGCGACCATGCTCAGCAGAACGGCAAGTTCGAGTGTCAACACGAAATCGCTCAGCCAGAACACCAGCGCGCCGAAAGCACCGACCAGGATACCGACCAACGGGAAATAACGCGTCGACCTCGCCAGTTCAGCCTCGTCATAACCGGGGAGTTGCAGCGGCAGGCGGGTGAAGAACACCAGCGCAGTCTTCAGCAGACGCCACTGCCGGATCAGGCACTGCATATTCAGTCTGCCCTGCCTGAAACATGGGCCGATTCGAACGAGGCCATATCGTTGAGAAAATTGACGGCGGCCTGCAACAGCGGATAAGCCAGCACGGCGCCCGTACCCTCACCGAGGCGCATGCCGAGCTGCAATAAGGGCCTGGCCTTGAGATGCTGCAGCAAGGCTGCATGGCCGGCTTCATCGGAACAATGACCGAATACACAATAATGCATGATCGCCGGCTGCATCCTGCAGGCCACCAGCAGCGCCGTGGTCGCAATAAAGCCGTCGACGAGGATCAGGCAGCGGTTCTGCGCAGCTGCCAGCATGGACCCTGCCATCATGGCGATCTCGAAACCACCAAAAGTAGCCAGCACCTTTAACGGCGTATCAAGGTTCTGATGCAACTTGATGGCTTGCTCAATGACTGCCGCCTTGTGCTGCAAACCGGCGTCATCCAGCCCGGTGCCGCGGCCGACGCAATCATGCACCGGAAAATCACACAACACTGCCATCAAGGCCGCTGCCGAAGAAGTATTGCCTATACCCATCTCGCCGAACACCAGGACATTGCTGCCGGCCGCCACCTCCTGCGCTGCCAGCCGAGCACCTGCCTCAAGTGCCTGTTTGCACTGGCCCGCCGTCATGGCAGCTTGCCTGGCAAAGTTGTGCGTACCCATCGCCACCTTGGCATCAATCAACTGCGGATGCGGCGCGAACACATGGTTTACCCCGGCATCGACCACCCGCACCTGCATGCCATGCTGCCGGGCAAAGACATTGACACCGGCACCGCCAGCCAGAAAATTCATCACCATCTGCTGCGTCACCGCCTGCGGATAAGGGCTGACACCCTCCTCGACAATACCGTGATCTCCGGCGAACACCATGACCGCCGGCCTATGCAATTGCGGCGACAGACTGCCCTGCGCCAGGCCTACCTGCAGTGCCAAGGATTCCAGCCGTCCCAAGGCGCCCAAAGGCTTGGTCTTCTGGTCTATCTTCGCTTGCAAGGCGTGGATCAAACTGTTGTCCGGAACTGTGATATTGAATTGCATGCCTGAAAATCCGATTGAGACATGCGAGCATACGCGAGCGGAGGCATTTTTTGAACCACTTCAACCAAAGCAAACTTCTTTTATCGGCACATGACACGAATCGAATTAGTTTGCTATAATGCGCCCTCTTGCGAGAGCTCAGAGGCATCGCAATGATGGCCAGGTAGCTCAGTTGGTAGAGCAGCGGATTGAAAATCCGCGTGTCGACGGTTCGATTCCGCCCCTGGCCACCAGAATACATAAGGGTTTAGCAAAGCGCTAAACCCTTTTTCATTTCCGAACGTGTCATTTCCGGCAAGTTGCCAGCGGCATTCCTGATCCTGGACGCCATCCCGGTCACCAATAACACTCCAGCTCAACCACGCCTCACCACAGGAAAATTCTCATGATTATCAATTGAAATCATGAGATTGAGTGAAATCCACACGCCTCCAAAAATAAATTCCAGTATGTACGAAAGCGTACAGAAGTTGAGTAAATAGCCAGATATTGTTCCATCAATGAACAAACTCCGATTGTTCGATTTACCCAACATTTAGGAGAAATAAAATGACCGCCTACAGCAGCAAAAAATCATTATTGAAATTGGGAATTGCTGCCATGGCGTTCGCCGCAACAACAGCCCATGCCCAATTGGAATATCTTGGTCCTGTCGTTTTGCAGGGTAATGGCCTGGGTGCCGTCAGCACTATATTGACGCTACAAAACAGTCCGTCAGAAACCGGCAGTGTCGGCCTGGATGCGACGGGCACACAAGTGATTACTGGAGATGCATTGACAGGTGCCTCACAGACCTTGGTACGCTCACTCAGCGAATTGGGGGCAACGAGTGCGGAAGACTTGCGCATTGTCTTCAATGCCAACGAACCCGATGGCAACGGGATTGAACTGATCGATCTCGTCATGAGCATCTATAATCCGTCCGGCACACTATTATTTCAATCGGGCGTTTTTAGTCCTATCAGCTTCGATAGCACAGCCAACGGCATAGGTAACGCCGGATTCTTATTTGGCCTGGATAGTGCAGACGCGATATTTGCCCAGTCTTCCGCTTTTACGGGTGACTTCGGTTTCAATCTGGTTGGACTTTCTGCCATTTTGGGCATGGCAGCTGGCGGACCCGAAACCTTCTTTGGTGCTACAACTGTTCCAGCAATACCGGAGCCGGCAACCTCGGCGATGCTGGCAATGGGAATGTTGGGCATGACTTGGCTGCGTCGCAGGAATTTCATTTAATCCCCCTGGAGAGAGCAACGCTTTGGCTTGCTCTCTCCAATCACACCAGTTAAAAATCAGAATATTCCATTCATTCCAAGTTACTAGCTGACTCATTCGTATAAAATCACTGCTTCTCGTCTTTTTGATAGGCAATCCCGAATGATCGGCTACAAGGAAATCGAAGCCAGCGATTTGCAAAGCATGCTGGCCAACAGCCAGGTGCAACTGGTAGATGTACGCAACGATGACGAAGTCGCCAGAGGCATCATCCCCGGCGCCACGCACATTCCGCTCGCACTGCTGCCACTCAAATACGAATCGCTGAACGGCGACGATGCACTGGTGTTCTATTGCCACAGCGGTATGCGTTCAGCACAGGCAGCGGCTTTCATCAGCAGCAAAGGCCGCAAAAACATTTACAACCTGCGCGGCGGCGTGCTGGCCTGGGGCAAGGCAGGCCTGCCGTTCGGCCAAAAGTGAACCGGCCATTTCGTTTACTGCTAAAATTTCACTTATTCATTAAATAGATACAGGCACTCCCCATGGATTTCGATAAAGAACTAGATGCACGCGGCCTCAACTGCCCCTTGCCCATTCTGCGCTGCAAGAAGGGCTTGGCTGAGATCGAGAACGGCCAGGTGTTGAAGGTCATGACCACCGATCCGGGCGCGGTCAAGGATTTCCAGGCTTTCTGCAAGCAGACCGGCCACGAACTGCTTTCGATGGAACAATCGGAAAGCGAAACCGTGTTTCACATCAAGAAACGCGCCGCCTGATCGGGGCCGGATAACACATCATGGCCAAAAAACTCGCACTGATCGCTTCCAAAGGCACACTGGACTGGGCATATCCGCCTTTCATCCTCGCCTCCACCGCAGCTGCGCTGGATTATGAAGTGCAGATTTTCTTCACCTTCTACGGTCTGACCTTGCTGAAAAAGGATGTGAGCGACCTCAAGGTATCGCCGCTCGGCAACCCGGGCATGCCGATGCCGGTGCCCATGCCCAACCTTGTACAGATGATTCCGGGCATGGAGTCGATGGCGACCATGATGATGAAGCAGAAGATCGCCGACAAGGGCGTGGCTTCCATCGAAGACCTGCGCGCCGCCTGTCTGGAATCAGGCGTCAAGCTGATCGCCTGCCAGATGACGGTCGACCTGTTCGACTTCAAGCCGGAGGATTTCATCGAAGGCATCGAGTTCGGCGGCGCGGCGACCTTCTTCGAGTTCGCCGGCGAATCGGACGTCAATCTGTTCATCTAGTGGAATCCATAGCCAACAAAAAGCCCTCTTGCGAGGGCTTTTTGCTTTGATGGACATATTTTGCGCTTACTTCAGCACGCGGCCTTCGCTGCGGCTACGCACCCAATTAAGCACAAAGAACAGCAGCGGCAGCATGAGCACGATACCTGCCGCCATCAGCACATAAGCACGATACTCGAAGCTGAGCGCAGTCGGCAGCACATCGAGCCCGGCAAAGTGCTCCGCCAGCCCGAGTGCTAACAGCACGGCACCAACCCCATCCAGCAGGACCAGGTTGATTGGTAGCTTGAACGGTGCTTCCTGCGCCATGCCGTGTCTCCTCTTTATTTCAGCTTGGCGAGCTGCGCCTGCAGTTTATCCAGCGTGGCGCTAAAGTCGGCAAGGCGACTCTTCTCCTGCTCCACCACTGCTGCCGGCGCGCGGGCGACAAAGCCCTCGTTACCGAGCTTGGCATTGGCCTTGGCAACCTCGACTTCGATGCGGGCGACCTCCTTACCCAGACGCTCCTTCTCGGCCGCAACGTCGATCTCGATCTTCAGCATCAGGCGGAAATCGCCGGCCAGCGCGACCGGTGCGTCAGCTTCCGGCAGTTCAGCGACGATCTCGACCTCGGCCAGTTTGGCCAGCGCCTTCAGGTAGGGCGCAAAGATCTGCAATTGCGCCTGATCGCCTGCTGCCACCAGCGGCACGCGCTGGGCTGGCGAAACACCCATTTCACCGCGCAAGCTGCGGCAGGCATCGACTGCATGCTTCAGTGTTGCCACCCAGGCTTCCGCCTGCTCGTCGATCTTCTGCGGCTGGCTCTGCGGATAGGCTTGCAGCATGATGCTGGGGCCGGTACGCCCGGTCATACGATCTTCTTCGGGCTTTAGCCCGGTAGAAGTCGGAGTCCCGCGGGACATGGGGCCAACGGTCTGCCACAGTTCTTCCGTGATGAACGGAATAATCGGGTGCGCCAGACGCAGGATGGTTTCCAGCACACGCAACAACGTGCGGCGGCTGGCACGCTTCTGCGCATCGGTACCATTCTGCAATTGCACCTTTGCAAGCTCCAGATACCAGTCGCAGTATTCATCCCAGACGAATTCGTAGATGGCCTTGGCGGCGAGGTCGAAGCGGTATTCGCCAAAGGCGCGCTCGACATCGGCCTCGGTGCGTTGCAGCTGGCTGACGATCCAGCGGTCGGCCTGCGAGAAGTCCAGGTAACCCTCCGGACCGCAATCGTGCTGGCAGGGCTCCAGGCCGCAATCCTGTCCCTCACAATTCATCAGCACGAAGCGTGTGGCATTCCACAGCTTGTTGCAGAAATTGCGGTAGCCTTCACAACGGTTGAGGTCGAACTTGATGTCGCGACCCGGGCTGGCGAGTGATGCGAAAGTGAAACGCAAGGCATCGGTACCAAAAGCCGGAATGCCTTCCGGGAATTCCTTGCGCGTGCGCTTCTCGATTTTTTCCGCATCTTTCGGGTTCATCAACCCCGTGGTGCGCTTTTTCACCAAATCTTCGAGACCGATGCCGTCAATCAGGTCGATCGGGTCGAGCACGTTGCCCTTGGATTTGGACATCTTCTGGCCTTCGGCATCGCGGATCAGGCCGTGCACGTATACATGCTTGAACGGGATTTTGCCGGTGATGTGTGTGGTCATCATGACCATACGCGCCACCCAGAAGAAGATGATGTCGAAACCGGTCACCAGTACCGATGACGGCAGGTATTGCTGCAGCATCTGGTTCTGCGCATCCTTGGCATCATCGCCGGTCCAGTCCAGTGTGGAGAACGGCCACAGCGCGGAGGAATACCAGGTGTCGAGCACGTCTTCGTCACGCTTCAGATTGCCGGTGTAGCCATCCTTGGCGGCCAACGCCCCGGCTTCGGCTTCATCATGGGCGACGTAGACACGGCCGTCGTCGGCATACCATGCGGGAATCTGGTGACCCCACCACAGCTGGCGGGAGATACACCAGTCCTGGATGTTGTTGAGCCACTGGTTGTAGGTGTTGACCCAGTTTTCCGGCACGAACTTGATCTCGCCATTGGCAACCACATCCAGCGCCTTTTGCGTGATGCTCTTGCCATCGGCGGTCGGCTTGCTCATGGCGACGAACCACTGGTCGGTCAGCATGGGCTCGATGACGACATTGGTACGGTCGCCGCGCGGTACCTTGAGCTTGTGCTTCTCGACCTTTTCCAGACAGCCCTGCGCATCGAGATCGGCGACCACCTGCTTGCGCGCGGCGAAGCGCTCAAGACCGACCAGATTGGCCGGCAAGGTAATGGATGACTTGCCGGTACCATCGGTAGCGATCACTTCAGCATTGGCCGGGATATTGCCGTTCAGGTCGATGACAATGATCTTGTCCAGTTGATGACGCTGCCCTACGGCATAGTCGTTGAAGTCGTGCGCGGGGGTGACCTTGACCACGCCGGTACCGAACTCACGGTCAACGTAGTCATCGGCGATGATGGGGATTTCGCGCTCGCACAACGGCAGCTTGACGGTTTGGCCGATGAGCTTGCTGTAGCGCTCGTCTTCCGGATGCACCATGACGGCGACGTCGCCGAGCATGGTTTCCGGGCGTGTGGTGGCAACGGTCAGGTGGCCGGAACCATCGGCAAGTGGATAGTTGATATGCCACAGATGGCCGTCTTCTTCCTCCTGCACCACTTCAAGGTCGGAGACGGCAGTGCCGAGCTTGACGTCCCAGTTGACCAGACGCTTGCCGCGGTAGATCAGACCTTCGTTGTAAAGGCGGACAAAAGTTTCGGTGACGGTTGTCGACAGACCTTCATCCATCGTGAAACGCTCCCGGCTCCAGTCCGGCGAGGTGCCGAGGCGGCGCATCTGGCGCGTAATGCTGTTGCCGGAGTATTCCTTCCATTCCCAGACCTTTTCCAAGAATTTCTCGCGGCCGAGGTCGTGACGGCTGACGCCTTGTGCATCAAGCTGGCGCTCGACGACGATCTGTGTCGCGATACCGGCATGGTCGGTGCCCGGCTGCCACAAGGTGTTGTCGCCGCGCATGCGGTGATAGCGCGTCAGGCTGTCCATGATGGTCTGGTTGAAACCGTGACCCATGTGCAGCGTGCCGGTGACGTTGGGCGGCGGTAGCAGGATGCAGAAATTGTCCTGCTTGCTCGCGTCGGCGCCGGCGGCGTAGTAGCCGCGACTTTCCCAGAACTGGTACCAGCGACCCTCGATATCCTTGGGGTCGAACGATTTTGCCAGCTCCGGAGCCGGCGTTTTTTCAGTGGTGTTTTCGGTAGTCATAAGCGCGCGATTTTACCACAGCGCCCGCATGACTGCGGCTTTTCGCCTCATCTGCCGGTGTTAATTCAGCAGCCAGATCACAGCCAGCACCGACCCCAGCACGATCAACAGATGCCAGATGCTCCAGCACAGGTACTGATTGCGCAGCCGATGCGGTGAATGATTGGAGAGTATGAACAACCGGCCGTCTCGCGGTGCGCGCATGATATGAGTGCCGTTCTGCGCACGGATCTCGCGATGCTGTTTCTCCACTTCCCGCACCGCCGCGCGCCGCGCCAGCTCCCACTCCTGCAGATCGATCTCGCCATTGCCGTCCAGATCGAAACGCGCATGCAGCGCAGTGCGGTCGCGCTTCCATTCGGCCAACAATGCAGCCACATCCTCTTTCAGACTCAGTTGCGAACTGGCACCGCCCTGCGTGCTGAACTCGCCCAGCGCATAAACCGAATGGCCGAACAACAGCTCCTCGATCCGCCGGTATTGCCCGTCCGTCGTCACGCGTCGCTCTGCACCGATGACCTCGGCATGGTCAGGATCGATGAAACATTGGCCGCTGCCATCGGTAATCAGGAAGATGCTGTCGCTGACGCCATGACCGACCTGCTGCCATTTATTATTGTCCTGACGCAGATAGACACGGTAGCGATACCAGATGCAGGAAATGCCGCTGACCGGGCTGCGGATCAGGTTATCTTCTTCCAGCACGGCACGGCCATGCAGTTCAACATAACCTTGCGCGGCTGAGCCAATGCGCGAAGTCGGTGTATCGGCGATCAGCCGCATGCGGTGAAAACTGGAAGCCCAGGCAAAGAAACTGATGAGACCGATCAGGCCGACAAAAAAAGCCGTTTCCGGCTGATTGCCGTGCTGGATGGCGACCACCAGCAGCGCCAGATGACTGAACGAGGTGATCAGCCCGGCATAGTGGCTTTTGAAGCCTCGCAGCATGTGGACTAACTGGCGAAGCGTTTGCTGATATCGACGTCCTTCAGCTCGGAACTGGCGAAGCGCAGCAGATCGAAGGCAGGAAATCCAAGCAATCGGGCCACGATGAGATCCGGGAATTGGGCGATGCGCACATTGTTGATGTTGACGCTGTCGTTATAGAACTCGCGGCGGTCGGCGATGGCGTTCTCCAGACCGCTGATGCGCGCCTGCAAATGCAGAAAATGCTCGTTGGCCTTGAGTTCGGGGTAGGCTTCGGCGACCGCGAACAGATTGCCCAACCCGACACGCAAGGCACCTTCCGCCGCGCCCAGCGCCGCCACGTCATGCGCCTCACGCGCTTCGGACACGCGCGCCCTTGCCTGTGTAACCTTTTCCAGCGTCTCCTGCTCGTGCTTCATGTAGTTCTTGCAGGTATCCACCAGCTTGGGCAGTTCGTCGTGGCGCTGCTTGAGCAGAATGTCGATATTCGACCAAGCCTTGGCCACGTTGTTTTTGATGTTCACCAGACTGTTGTAGATCATGATGAAATAAATGACGACGACGATCAGAACGACCAGCCCCACGATCCCCATAACACTCCCCTTTATTTGCAGATTATTTTTCGAGAGTCTACGCGTCCACTTCCGTCTTGTGCAATGTACGCGACGCTGCAGAGGTTTGCGACGCGGCAGCAACACCCAGCACATACGGCCCCACCTTGTCCCAGTAGCGCGAAAAGCGCTTGAGACGCTTGGGATTGACCTCAACATCCACCAGCCAGGGTTCCGGATGCCAGGTTGGGGAAAAGGCCGACAACACGTTCTTCAGCTCGCGATTGGGCGTATCCTGCGTCTCGATACGACCGACTTCACGCTGCATCAGTACCTCGCGCGTATCGCCGACCCAGACTTCCACATCCGGCATTTCACTGAGGCAATCGGCCATGAACTGCAGGCGATGGATAGCCCAATGGGCATAGACGTTGTCATCAAAAATGAAGATCTTGGTGAACGGACGGCGCATGAGCGGATGTGCCGGTGACAGCATCTCGTCATGCACCAGCAGAGCGAAAGCATTCAAACCCTGAACGACCGGCATCACCGGCCGCACCGGCGGGTATTGCACCGGTTGCACCGAAAGCGTGTCGCCGAACAGATGATCATGCAGGTTCTCGTAACTGTCGTCGAAAGGGCACTGCACCTTGCAGCCGGTGCAATATTTCTCGCCGGTATGGCGTGCCAGATTTTCCTTGTCGAAATAATAGGGCTTGGAACTGAACAGCGACGCTACCCATTGCCAGGAAAGATGGTTGGAAGCCTTGTCGCCATCCAGCAGATTAGCCTCAAACCAGTCGGCAGCCTCACGCCAGTTGGTCTTGCGCCAGTGCAGCACATAGGCGGCGAACCACAGGCGCGCGTGATTGTGCACATAGCCTTCCTGTAACAAATTCTTGATAAAGCCATCCATGCACGGCAGGCCGGTCTTGCCCTTGCGGATGTCGTCAGCCAGCGGACGGCGGCCTATCGCCACCTTCGGCGTTTCCATATCCGCAAGAATCTCGTCGCCTTTCAGATACCACACCTGACGCCAATATTCGCGCCAAGCCAGTTGCATGATCAGTTTGGCGCCATGGTCGCCGGATTGGGATTTGACATGGTCGACGGTCTCGGCCAGCGTGATACAGCCGTGACGCAGGTAAGGCGAGAGCCGGGTCACCGCGCCATTGAGAAAATTGCGATTGCGGCCATAGGTCAGCGCATCGACCTCATGCAAACGCTTGAGAGCCGCAGCCCGGCCACCGACCCAGTCATCAGTCAGGTCAGCGCCGGGATTTTGCGGAAACATGCGCCGCATGTAATGCAGGCGTTCCTGACGGTCTTGCGGAATCATCAATTTGCGCGGCTTGGACATGGTATCCGGATTTCCTCTAGCTCTAGGTCTGTGCTTGATGACACCCGGGTTTTATTCTTGTTGGCCGGACGACAGATTCATATCGCGTCCCGGGTTGCCGATTGTTTTCCAATGGACAATTCTACTCCCGATAAGCCGGGCTTCCGTAACCAGACAAGCGACGAAACTGACGGATTTTGTCAGCGCAACCACTGACGCAGGATTTCACGGATCTTCTATAACATAGTACTTCTGCCGGGCCAGTTTTCAGCTCAAACGCTGTAATGCACAAGCTGCTTGTGCATCGCTATTTTCTGCTAGCATAGTGCAACTAAAAACAAGAGGGTACAGACATGATTGAACCGATCTGGCTTTGGGGCATCCTGGGGTTGATGCTGGTGGCGATGGAGATGATGAACGAGACGTTCTATATCCTCTGGTTCGGTATCGCCGCTCTGATCGTCAGCGTCTGCCTCTACTTCTTCCCGGAACTGCACGCCGGCTGGCAGTTCCTCATCTTCGCCATTTTCTCCCTCGGCTCGCTGGCGATCTGGAAAATCTATTACCGCAAGTCACCGGACCTCGACCTCAAGGTCGGTCAATCGCAGGGCGACGAAGTCGGCCGCATCGGCACCATCGTCGAAGCCGTCAACCGCAAACAGAACGGCCGTATCCAGTTTGCTCAAGGCGTCATGGGCAGCAAGGAATGGACTGCAATTTCAGAAGAAGAGCTCGAAGTCGGTAGCGAAGCGGAAATCACAGCGGTCGTCGGCAACGCGATGACAGTAAAACGACACATCCCCAGTCACTAAATCAGAAAAGGAAAACCTTCATCATGACCGAATTCATGTTTATCCTCATCATCCCGGCCTTCATCCTCATCTGGAAAGGCATCCGCATCGTGCCGCAGGGCGAGGAATGGGTGGTCGAACGCCTGGGCAAGTTCAGCGCCGTGCTGAAGCCGGGCCTGTCCGTCATCAATCCCATCTTCAGCAAGGTGTCATACAAGGTCACCACCAAGGACATCATTCTCGATATCCCGGAGCAGGAAGTCATTACCAAGGATAACGCCGTCATCCTCGCCAACGCCGTCGCCTTCATCAAGGTCACCAACATCGAGCGCGCGGTCTACGGTATCGACAATTTCGCCGAAGCCATGCGCAACATGGTACAGACCAGCCTGCGCTCCATCATCGGCGGCATGGACCTCAACCACGCCTTGTCCTCGCGCGACCGCATCAAGGCCGAACTGAAGACCGCCGTGGCGGACGAGGCGGCAGACTGGGGCCTGACCGTGAAATCGGTGGAGATTCAGGACATCAAACCCTCGCCCAACATGCAACAGGCCATGGAACGCCAAGCCGCTGCCGAGCGCGAGCGTGTCGCCGTCGTGACTCAGGCCGAAGGCGAGAAACAGGCCCTGATCCTGGACGCCGAAGCCCGGCTGGAAGCCGCACGCCGCGATGCCGAAGCACAGGAAGTCGCCGCCAAGGCGTCGGCCGAATCCATCCGCCTGATCACCGAAGCGGTCAAGGAAAACAACAGTTCCGCCATGTTCCTGCTTGGTGACCGCTACATTCAGACGCTGCAGAAAATGTCAGCCTCCGATAACAGCAAGATCGTCGTCATGCCGGGCGACGTCATCGGCGCCGTCAGGAATCTGGTCGGCGGCAAGTAAATCCTCACTTAACTAAAGGAGCATCGCATGAACAAATCCTTCTGGGGCATCATCGTCCTCATCGCCGACATCTACGCCATCATCAAGATCGTGCAGAGTTCGGCATCCGCGCTGAGAAAAACATTGTGGATTGTCGGCGTGCTTCTGTTCCCGGTGATCGGCTTCATCGTCTGGCTGCTGTTGGGTCCAGGCGGCAGAAAATAACCCGAGCCTCCACCAACCCGGGCGTTTGCTGGATGTCTCAGCTAACCCGCAAACACGCCGGCAGTATCATCAAACACTGACATCAAGCCGCAAGCTGGACAGTTTGTTTTCACGAGTAAGGATAACGTATGGCTGTGAAAAACTTTCTCAAGAACAATTTCGTGCTGGTGATCGGGCTGGCGCTACCTGCCCTGCTCATGATCGGCTTCATGATCGCGGCCAGCCTGCCCGATGTCATATCCGACCCGCCGGAATACGATCTCGTTTTCGCCATTCACGACAACAGCAGCCACAACCTGCCGGCATCTCTCAAACTGACCGTCGATAAGGACGGTTCGCTGAAAGCGCAAGTCACCCCCGTACGCAAGGAAAACTACGGCTACGGCACCTGGAAAAAACTCTACCTGTATGAAGCCAGGTCGCAGAAAGTGCGGGAACTGCCTTTGCCTTATCCCGCTGACATGGACAAGATCGCCGAGGTCAAGGAATTTGCCGTGGAAGCGACCAAGGGCATGAAACTCGACACCACATCGGAATCGCCGGACGGCTATGCGCTTTCCTATGCCGGCTACAGCCATAGCGGCCTGGTCGGCGAACTGTTCATGGGCAACCGCTACAACAGCGAACCGCGCCTGCGGAAAGGCAGCAGTTCGGTACGACTGGTTTCCGGCAGCGAGCGCTCCTATTTCTACTACGGCAACATCGAGTTCATCGGCTGGGTGGTCGGCAAATGACCGCACGGCAGGACGCCCTCGTCGAAGTGGTCGACACCATCCGGCGCCATAACCTCAGCTTGGAGGAAATCACCGAAGCATTGCGTGACGGGCCGGAGATCAAGGAGCAACAATCAAGCGGAATCCTGTCGCGCGTGTTCGGTTATATAGGCGGCATTTTCGTGTTTGCCGGGCTGGCCATTTTTATCGGCATGCAATGGGATGTCTTGGGAACGGCGCAGCGCATCCTGCTGACTCTGGGCAGCGGATTCTGCGTCTTTATCATGGCGCTGGCCTGTACGACCAACGACCGGCTCGAAAAAGCAGCCACGCCATTGTTCCTTGTGGCGGCGCTGCTGGAAGCCACCGGCATCCTGGTCACGCTCAAGGAATTCTCGCTCGGCGGCGACCCGGCCCACGGCCTGCTGTTCCTGCATTTCGTCATGGCCCTGCAGCAAGGTTGCGCGTTCATTGCCAGACAGCGCAGCGTACTCGCGGTCACCACGGTTTATTTTCTGACCGGCTTTTTTGTCATCGCGTTCGATCTGCTGGAAGTCGACCGCCATCTGATCGGTTCGACCATCGGTCTCTCGCTGCTATGCATCGGCTGGGCGCTCGACCATTCACGCCACAAACCGGTAGCGGGGCTGATGTATTTCTTCGGTTCTATCCTGTTCCTGGCCGTAGCCCACGATTGGCTCGATGGCGGGCCTTTTGACATTCTTTTCCTGGCATTGGCTTGCGGCACCATCTTCCTCAGTACCGTCGCACGCTCACGCACGCTGCTGTTCGTTGGCACGCTGGCGCTCATTTTCTATATCGGGGATTTCATGGCCGAGCATTTCGCCAACAACCTCGCGGGGCCCATCGGGCTGATATTGGCCGGCTTCATGCTCATCGGTGTCGGCGCCGTAGCGGTGCGCATCAACAACCGCTACATCCGGGAGAAAAGTTAAGGGTTTAACCGGCCGCTGAAAAACTACTGCGGTGGCCATCAACGGCGTCGCGCGGTGCCGTCAGAAACCTGGTCGGCGGCAAGTAGCGCCGGGTAGCCTCACACCCCCATCCTAACCTTCCCCCTGTCAGGGGGAAGGCGTGTTGAGGTTTAACGACACTGTAATGGTGCGATGAATTTGCTCAACTACATCTCCAGTATTTTGCAGAACTTCATTGTTCCAGAAACGCAGAATTTTCCAGCCTTGCTGCTCCAGCCATTCGGTACGTGTTCTGTCTGAAGTCAGCAATTCGCCGTGTTGACCTCCATGCACCTCGATAGCCAATTTCACCTCAATACAGGCAAAATCCAGAATAAATTTACCAACCGGATGTTGGCGCCTGAATTTCAGACCGTCTATCTGTCGACCGCGCAATCTTCTCCATAAGTGAGATTCTGCATCAGTCATCTTGCTGCGCAATTGACGAGAGAAGTTTCTGGATTGCGGTGAAATTCTTTGCATGCTTTGATAATTCAATAAACTCAATACTTTGTTTCCTTCCCCCTGACAGGGGGAAGGTTAGGATGGGGGTGTGAGGTTACCGACTACAACCTCTAGTCGCCAGCCCAGCCTTATTCAAAGCCAATTCAAATTGGATACTACCCGCCGCACACCTTGCACGCCGGGTCCTTGGCCAGCTTGAGCGAGCGCCATTCCATATGTAGCGCGTCCAGCAGCAACAAGCGCCCCTGCAAACTCTGGCCGATGCCCATCAACAGTTTCATCGCCTCCGCCGCCTGCGTGGTACCGATAATGCCCACCAGCGGCGAGAACACGCCGCTCTCTGCACAGCGCAGCCCTTCCTCGTTGCCGATCTCCGGGAACAGGCAGTGATAACAGGGGCTGTCATCAGCACGCATATCAAACACCGTCACCTGCCCCTCGAAATTGATTGCAGCACCTGACACCAGCGGCTTGCGCAGTTTCACGCATATGCGGTTGAGTGCGTAACGCGTAGCGAAATTATCACTGCAATCAATCACCACATCGGCCTCAGCTACCAGTGCCTGCAGGCTATCCTCGGTCGAACGCTCGCATACAGTGCGCACCTCCACATCCGGATTGATTTCATAGATAGACTGCTGCGCAGAAACTGCCTTGTTGATACCGACCGATTGCGTGGTATGGATGATCTGCCGCTGCAGATTGGTGAGATCCACCACATCGAAATCGCAGATCGTCAGCTTACCGACTCCGCCCGCCGCCAGATAAAGCGCGGCCGGCGAACCGAGCCCACCAGCACCGACGATGAGCGCATGGCTGTTGACCAGTTTTTCCTGGCCTTCGTAACCGATTTGCGGGAGAAGAATGTGCCTGCTGTAGCGCAGGAGTTGGTTGTCGTTCATAAGGGCTAATGCAGTTGACCTGCTTGTATCATTGCGTTGTAAAGGACGTAGGGCGAAATCCAGACGACAATGTGATCAAAAGTCGATGTTGGGCTTTGACTTACAAATTGCGTATCCGCACCCGGCACAGTCGGATTCTCGTCTTCATCAACACCTTGCGAAGCCAAGGCGCCAGTAGGGCCAAGCGAATAGATAATAGCAACTGCATTATCAATCAAATAAGTTGCCGGACAGTTATCAGCCTCTGGGCACACCACGAGGTCAGGCGCAAGATTTGCCACACCAACCACATTCATCTCATTTGCCGTGGTGAAATCTGGCGTAGCTGCGCCACCCGCAGTGATAACCTGGGTCACCCCATACAGTATCGGATTATTCCAGCCATCAATTGCCAATCCATCTTCATTTGCAGGCTGCAATCCCAATGTGGCGGCTGGCAGATAGCCAAGTTGATTGGTGCACGTGCCACCGCCTGCCGGACTTTCCAATCCACCACTGACTGCAGTTGCAGGGCAGGGCAAGCGACCATTGGTTTGCGCAAAGCCAATCAATGCTCTTTTTGCAATTTCAAGCTGATTTTCAGTTTGCGATCGAAATGTATTCTCACGTTGCGCCTGCAGCGGCAATAGCAACGCCGCGAGGACAAACCCCAGGATGACGAGAACGACTGCGAGTTCAACCAGGGAAAAACCCTGCTGACCCCTGGTTTTTAGACTGACAATTTTCATGGCGCGACTATATAAACCCTGTCGTTGTAATTGGTGTTTCTGCGCAAGTAATGCGCATCGAAGACCAAATCTTCATCCGCATTTTCGATACTGTCCATATAATCGTTCACTTCACAAGACGGCCTTACCTGATCCGCACCTTTGGATACCGCAACAGCGGGGGCAAGCAAAGACCCTCCGGTTCCAATCAACATGGCAGTAACATCGTCTCTTGTACCTGTTGTCAGATTACCAGCTTCGCCACGCGAAGTCCGATAGTAAAAGTATTCATACCAACGATTGGAGATTATCCAAGTTGGCAAAGCAGACGTTCCGGTATTAAAAGTCGGATCACTGCAACCAAGCCCACCTGAACCCGGACCAAACCCTGAACAAACCAACTCCCTGCTAAAAACTGTTCCACAAGCGTTCGATAACGAACATCGGAGCGAACTCGTAGTAAATTCACCATTAAACCTAACGCTACTTGCATTTACCACGAAGATAGACATATCAGTTTCACAGCTGCCGGATGCATCGCATGTAAAGATGTCACCGCCCTCATTGCAGCTGCCCGCACCAGTACAAGTGCATGTGGTTCCGCTATGTGTACATGAACCACTGTTCGATGTGAAAGCAGCACCTGATTTAGTAAATTCAACACTAGCTATCTGATCAAAACCCAAATCACAGGACGTGGTGACTTTTAATTCGATAGGGAAGAATCCGACTAGTTCCTGCGTGTATGTACACCCGGAATCGGCTGGAGAGATAGGTAGCAAGCCTCCGGACGACTCTCGAGTCAAATCATGAGGAGGCGCAGCGGGCTCTCTGCAGCCATAGTTTTTTGCAGCCCCAAGTGGGGCGGCATAAGGGAAATATCCGACATCGCGTCCATTAGGTCTACTTGCCGATGCCGGCTCAACATAGTTCAGCAACGCTTCCCTGATTTCATTTGCAGCGCGCTTTTCTACAGCGTAAATCAGCTCATCTATGGTGATAAAAACCAACCGATCGTTAAACGTGTTACTCAAGGTCGCATCACCACCCATTACAAAGTCCTCATCCGGCTGGTCATAATCCCGGTTAGAGTATGTCATTGCACCTATCGTAATCTGATCAAGAAAATGCGCTGATGTAGCAGTATTCGTTCGATTCTGACCAGGCAATGGAGGGCCGGGGGAAATAATGACAGCTGCAACCCTGTCCGATAACACATTCCCATTTATATCCCTGACAATCAACCAAGGATAGGAACTGCTCGCATCTGTACCATCGTAGGGTTTCGGCTTAACAGCATCCACATTCACCATCCCCGGATTGATAACCGGATTTATAGCGGGTGCCTCATAATTTCTGACCAGATTTCTGGAAACTGCATACCAAAGTGGATTCCCAGCTGCATCCCTGAAATCCGGCAAACCTTTTCTAGTAGCTGCCATGCAATTTATGTCGTTAGTATCTCGGGAAGGCAGCATCCCGATCAAAAACTGATAATTAAACGGCACTGCAAAAAAACAATCAGCACCGCCATCTGCATATCCTGCGGCATCACTTCCGCGATTGGGATAAGGCATCATTCCCGGCAAATCCCGATAGGAGACAGACCACGCGAGCAATGCTTCCTTTGCCTGCCCCAAGGTCTGCATGGTCTTTTCTTCCTGCTGTACTCTGAGTGAATCGGCATTGTAGGAGTTGATCAGCAATGCGACGGCTGCAAGGCCAACGATGAACATGATGACTATCAGGGCCGCGCCCTGCTGCCTGAAACAGGAGGCAGACGAATGCTCGCGCTCAAGGCCCTTCATTCGGACTTGCTCCGATGGTTCCGGCATCCTCAACTTCCTCCTGCGGCCTGTCGGTCATCCTCGCCTTGTCCTCGGAAACACTATCCGTCTCCGGCACATAGACCTGTCCGGCCTTGAGCTTGAGGTCGCGGCCGATGGAGGGGATGCTGATCTGCACTTGGTTGCCGTTCTGCGGCAGTTTTTTCACGTGCACATCACCGGCTGCATCGTTTTCCTGCACCGGCGTGTTGTTGATCCAGACCGTGCCTTTCTTGCCGTCGCTGCGGGTGATATAACCCTGCACAGAAACGCTGCGCGGGGCGGCTGGGGCAACAATGACTTCTTCAGTTTGTTCGTCCTGCATTTCCTGCGCGCTCGGCGGTTTGCTGGTGAGCCTGAGCTGGTCGAGTCGTGCGCGTTCAGCGGGGGTGGTGAACAGGCGACCTTCAAGCGGAGCGGCATTGACGCTATTCATGGCGAGCAATTGCGCGGTCACCAACAGAATGATGAGGTTCAGCTTCATGGCTGCGCTCCCAATACGGCCGGTTCACGCACGGTCAGCCAATCCAGTTCGCAATCGGCTTGCAGATTCGGTAGGAATTTGTCGAAGCTGGCGACGGACCTTTTGCTGATTTCACATTGACGCAGGATAAAGGGCGTGATTTTGCGCGCCCGCAGTTCGTCCAGCAACAACAGTAGATCGCCTTCATGCAGCATGGCCAATTCCAACTTCATGATTGAACGATGCAGAGACATCGGCCCCGGGTTCAGGTTGAATGCCGGCTTGTAGGCTTCCTGCACGCCGATGCTGTAGTTGATGCCGAACAGCTTGTTTTCCTGATGGATGGTGCGCAGGTTATCGACCCATTCGATGCGGCGTTCCTCGCCGATGAAGCCCTCGCTGATCAGACGCCGGTAGACCGGCAGATAACGCACGATGGTTTCCTTCTCCTGGCCGGAAGACTGATAGCGCTGTCTGGCCTGATTGAGCTGCATCTCCTGCGCCTGTAATACGGCCTCGGTGGCAGTTTTCTGCTGATGGGCGAAATACACCAGCGCCGCCATGCAGACCACGACCAGCACCAGCACAGCAAGCGGAATCTGCAGAATGCGCCATTCTTGCGGAGTCAGTTTCATGTGACCGGCTCCTCGCGCTTGAAGATCACGCGCAGCTTGAACAATGCCGGTGTCACCTGCGCCGTGCGTTCATCGGTGGTACTACCCTGCAGGTTGGAATAGGAGCTGACATTGACCGGCGCCTGCAGCACATCGACCTGCGCTACGGATGCATCTGCCTTGAGCCTTTCCATCAGGCGATTGACGCTCTCCAGCGCGGCGCGGTAATCGCCGCTGAAGCGACGGATCTCGCCGTTTACAAAGGCGACCTCATAGAGATAATTGGGGTCAGGCACGAAAGCAGAAGCGACCGGACTGGCCGTATTGATCGCCACCGGCCCGCCACTGCGGTCACCATCCTTGGGGTCGGCATCATTGCTCAGCGTCCAGGCCAGCCGGTTGATGTCGATCTCTGGCGAAGCATTAACGGCCTTGCTGATCACCTGCATCGCCCGTTGCGGCAGGCTGGCATTCTGCATGATGGCCGTTTCCAGCTCCGCCACAGTCTGCAGATCAGCTGCGGGGATTGGTGTAGCCGGGAAGTCCTTGGCAACTTCTTCATACAGCTGCTGTTGATGCACGGTTGCCAGTGCCGCCTGCTCGGTATGTGTCCGGTTGTCGTAACCGTGCTTGAAGAAAACCGCCGATGCCGCCAAGCCAAGCAGCAGAACGATGGCCGATGCCGCATTGATCGACTGACGGATGACGTTGAGCTGATGATGCTTGCCCAGTGCGATAGGTGCCAGATTGTCCGGCACGGTACCGCTGGCGACCAGTTGCATATGCAGCAATTCCGGATTGTCGCGCAGCAGCACCGGATCCAGCTTATAGCCTTGTGCCAGTTTGACCAGATCTATGGTTTTACATTCAAGGCCGCTTTCGTGCCCGACATCGCGGCACAGTGTCTGGCTGTTATTCTGATGGGATGGAATCAGTACGGTGAGTTGTGTCGCCCGGTTGATGAAGCGCTGGCTGTCCAGATAAAGTCTGGCCTTTTCAGTCTCTGCCACATAGAAGAATTCGATCGAACTCTTCGCTTCCTCGGTGAATGGCACCAGTCGGCTGATACGCAGACGGCCATTGTGCAAATAGGTTTGACGGAGTCCACAGGACAATCGCTCGGTCAGCAAAATATCCGGATCACTGATCTTGAGGCGGCGCACGAAATGCTGGCTGACCATGGACAGCAGATAAATGCCGACCAGCGGCATCTGCTGTGCCTGCAGGCGTTCGATCCAGGGCTGCAGCAGTTCGCCATAAGTCAGCGCGGCAAACAGGAAACGGTCATCCTTGCGCTTCAGCGGCTCGCGGTTGATGAAATGCGCCGTTCGGTAAGGCGTGCTGCGGTAAACCTGACTCAGCTTGCGATTGATCAACTCGCGACGGGCGTTGCCCATTGTGTGCGGCAGGGTCTCGAGGCGATAGTCTTCCTCCACCACATCGACCAGCAGGTAAACCTTGGTACCTTCATGCTTTTGCAGATAGCGGCCAAAGTCCTCATGCCCTTGCGGGTCATTCCTGAACACCTGATGCGACAACAGTTTGCCGAACTGCCATTTACCGGCGAGCAGCCTGTTGTTCGTTGCACAAAGGACGATTTTTGAAAACATGCCGTATTAACTATGCCTATTTAACTAATGCCTAGATATTTAACTTGCCGAAGGAATCGTACACCGGACCCAGCACCGAGAACATGATAAACGCCAGTATGCCGCCGAGCAGCACCGTCAACGTCGGTTCGATCAATTTCATCATCTTCTCGATCGACTCGTTGACGTCCCGATCATAAAAGTAACTGATCTTCAGCAGCGATTTATCCAGACCGCCAGTGCCCTCACCGACGCGGATCATGCGCACGACCAGCGGCGGGAACAGTCCGGCGTTACGGAAACTCTCGCTCATGCTGTCACCGGCATTGATCTGTTGCTGTGCGCGGCTCAAGGCATCCGCCACCACGCGATTGGCGACGATCTCCTCGCAGGTCTTGATGGCGTCCAGAATCGGGATGCCGGTCTGGTACATCAGTGCGAAATAGCGCGCAAAACGGGCGAGAATGATCTTTTGCAGAATATCCCCCACCACCGGAATATGCAGCTTTACATAATCGAACTTGTAACGCGCCTCCGCGCTTCTGCGCACCATGATGGCAATCACGACGGCAAGCAGGAAAGGCACGGAAACAATGATCCACCAATAGCTGACGAAGGTGTTCGACATGAAGATCAGCACACGCGTCTCCAGCGGCAGCTCCTGCCCCATGTTCTGCAGGAACGACACCATCTGCGGCACCAGATAACTCATCAGAAACGCCACCGCTCCCAGCACCACCACCAGCACGAAACTGGGATACGCCAGCAGCCGCTTGGTCTGCGAAACCAGTTCATCCTGCCACTTGAGCGTGGCCGCCAGATTGTCGAACACTTCGGGCAGGCGGCCGGTCTGTTCGCCGGCCTGCACCAGGCTGACAAAAACATGGCTGAAGACATTGGGGTATTCCGCCATGGCCTGCGACAGCATCCTGCCGCCTTCGACCTCGGAAACCAGGCCGCCGATGACTTTCTGAAAATGCGGATTCGATGTGCTGTCGCGCAGGTCGATCAGACCGTCCAGCAAGGGCACGCCGGAACTGGTCAACTGTTCCAGCTGAAAACAGAACATCATCAGGTCTTTATGGCTGACCGTCTTGCGGCTGAACAGCGAAGCCGACTTCTGGATCTGACGGAAAGTGATCAGGTCCAGCCCGATCTTTTCCAGACGCAACTCAAGGTCGATCTCGTTCAACGCGTCGATCTCGCCCTGTGCCGAACGGCCTGTCTGATCCACCGCCTTGTAGTTATAGGTTGGCAAGACTTAATGCCTGATCAAGCTGGTCAAATCGATCACGCGCGTCACTTCGGAGAAACTGGTGTAGCCCTCAAGGATGCGGCGTACCCCGTCTTCCGCCAATGTCACGAATCCCTTCTCCATCGCCACCGCACGGATTTCATCCAGCGGTGAACGACGCGCCACCAGCGCATCGATATCATTGTCGATGCGCAGCAATTCGATGATCGCCATGCGGCCACGATAGCCGGTGTAGTTGCAGCGCTTGCAGCCGACCTGACGGTAGATCTGCACTTCGGTCTTCGCTTGCAGGCCGAGCAGACGGCGCTCGTCGGCATCCGGGCTGTAGGCCTCCTTGCAATGCGGGCACAGCACGCGCACCAGACGCTGGGCGACGACACCGATGATGTTGCCGGCCATGATGTCCGGCGAAACGCCGATATCGAGCAGGCGCGGGAAGGTACCAAGGGCCGAATTGGTGTGCAGGGTGCTGAACACCTGGTGGCCGGTCATTGCAGCGCGGAATGCCATGGTGGCGGTATCTTCATCGCGGATTTCACCGACCAGGATGATGTCCGGGTCCTGCCGCATGATGGAACGGATGCCGTTGGCGAAATCGACCTTGTTCACTTCAGCCACCGAGGTCTGGCGCATCATGGTGACCGGATATTCCACCGGGTCTTCCAGCGTCATGATGTTGACGCTTTCGGTATTGAGGTGCGACAGCAGTGAATAGAGCGTGGTCGTTTTGCCGCTACCGGTCGGGCCAGTGACGATGACGATGCCTTCAGGCCGCGTCATCATCAGCTTCAGTTCTTCCAGAGTCTCGTCGCGCAAGCCCATTCTATCCATCGGTATGATGGATTTTTCGCGGTCCAGCACACGCAGGACGATGTTCTCGCCATGAATGGTCGGATGACTGGCGACACGAAAATCGATGGGGCGGCCACCGAGATTGATGTTCAGGCGACCATCCTGCGGTGAACGTGTCTCGGCGATATCCATACCGCTGATGACCTTGAGGCGCACGGCGATGCCGGGCCAGTAGGTCTTGTGCAGACTGCGTATCTGCTGCAAGACGCCATCGATACGATAGCGAATGCGCAAGAAGGCGTATTCCGGCTCGAAGTGGATGTCCGATGCGCCGCGCTTGACCGCGTCCATCAACAAGGCACCGACCAGACGCACCACCGGTTGCGTATATTGGTCGCCCTCGGCGATCAAACTCTGGTAATCGATCTCGCCGGTTTCAATCTCGCGCAGGATGCCGTCAACCGACAGTTCATATCCGTAGAACTGGTCGATATATTCTTCCAGCTGCGCTTCTGCCGCCAGCGCAGGCTTGAGCTGGATCTGGCCGCCCAGCATGGCACGCAACTGATCCAGCGCCACCACATTGAACATGTCGGCCATCGCTACCGTCAGCAGCTTGATATTGTCCTCATAGGCGATCGGCAGCAGGTGATAACGCCGAGCAAACTCTTCCGGCACCATCTTCAGCGCATCCGAATCGGCAATCACGGTGGAAAGATCGATACTTTCCTGGCCGATGGTGTGCGCGACCAAGTCGCGCACCATGGCTTCCGTCACGAACCCAAGACGCACCAGCTGGCGGCCGAGCGGAATATTGTTCTGCTCCTGCTCCATCAGCGCAATACGCAGCTGGTCCTGACTGATCAGCCCCTGCTGCACCATAAGTTCGCCTAAGCGTAGCTTGCGTCGCTGCTCGGCCATGTTTATCCAACCATCCTCTGAGTGTCTTTTTATTAATCTTTCGCGGTCGATGACGACATTAACCGCATTTTTTACTGAAGTTGCACGATACGCGACTCCAGTGTGGCGCGGTCTATGGCTGCCACGCTCCGGTTCCCCAACAAGTTCAATGTCTGCCGGTAATACTGCAGGGCAAGCGCCGTCTTACCCAGCTGATCCAGACTGATTGCCAGATTGAACGCATGTTCGGGATTGGCGGCATCCAGTCGATGGGCCTCGAAGAACGCCTGCTGCGCCTGCGACCATTGACTGTGTTCCGCATACAGGCTGCCGAGCGCCGCATGCAGATGAGCCGCTTCCGGCTGCAGGGCGATCAGATTCCTGATGCGCGACTCGCTGCTGACCGGATCCGCCTGGCCGAGCAAAGTCGCCATCGCCGACTGCGCAAAACTGTTTCTTGGCTCTATCTCCAGCACCTTGCCATACCAGCCCATCGCATCATTACCACGCCCCTGGCGCATGGCGATTGCCGCCATGCCCAGCAAGGCATCCGTATTGCGCACATCGGCCTGCAGCACCCGACGATAGGCAGCCTGCGCAGCAGCGTCATCACCCGCCTGAAAAGCCTGATAGGCCGCCACCAGATTGGGGTTGATCGCCGGCGGCGGATTGTTGATCGTCACCTTGACCTCACGTTGCGGAGCCGGCGGCGGGGTACTGGCCACAGGCCGAGAGACCGGTGCCGTTGCTGCTTCAGCCAGCGAAAACCCCTGATCAACCGGCGCAGATTCTGTAGTCGCACTCACTTCTTCCGCAACCGTCTCCTGCGCGAATTCACCCGCAGCCATTATTTCAGCCTCTGCAATCTCTTCCGCTGGCGGTGCTTCAGGCAAGTCCGGCGTTGGCGTGACTTCCACCACGCGCGCCGGCATCACCAGCTCTGGCTGTTTGAACGACTCGAGATAGTAATAAAAGCCAGCTGCCGCCAGCAACAGCAAGGCGACTCCGCCCAGCAGTAACATCTTGGTCGCGTCGCTCGTACTGCCCGATTTGGCTGCGAAAACGACACCAGCAGCCTTCTGCTTTGCATTGCCGGATTCTGCTCGAGCCGGCCGCACTGCAGGCTGACTATCGGAAAACCCGGCTTCCGTTTCAAGGTCCGGCTCGATAGGCGTCAGCTCCAGAGATGCAGCCCCCGCCGAGGCGCCGGTTTTTTCCTCGGAGGACTTTTCCTGTTCTGCCTTGTGCAGTGCCTTAATAAGCAGACTCATCGAGACTTTGCTGCAATTGTTGCGTTGGAAGATATTGCTTGTAGGACTGCAACTCGTCGCTTTCCAGGCTGGCGTTGGTAATCACGGTCGGTCGCAGGAAGATGACGAGTTCGGTTTTTCTGTTCGAATCATTTCTGCCGGTAAAGGCACGGCCCACACCCGGGATATCAGACAGCCCCGGCACCTTGTCGGTATTGCTCCTGATCACGTCCTGCATGAGCCCGCCAAGCACGGCAGTATTGCCGCTACTGATCTGTAGCAAGGACTCCATCTCCCGTACCTGAATTTCGGGAATACCCTGATAATCGACTTTAGCCAGATCCAGCTGCGGATTCGGGTCCGGTACATAGCGGATCAAACTGGAAATAGTTGGGCGGACATTGATATTCACATTGCCGGTGTCATTGATTTGCGGCGTCACGCTCATGACAATACCAACCGGCACCGTATTAGGTGTTGTTGTCACTGATTGCAGATTCGTACCAGACACACCCGACGCCGACTGCGATATCTGCGACTGCACGGTGAAATAGACCAGATTATCGACCACCTTCAAAACTGCAGTCTGATTATTCAGCACCATCAGTTTTGGACTGGAGAGCACCTTGGTGTCACCAAACTCCTTGAGCAGCCTGATGGACGCTGCGATATTCCCCAATGAGCTGGTCGGATTGAAATAACCGGCAATCAGACCTGTACCTGTGCCGCGCGTCTGTAAATCGCCGCGAGCGAAACCTTCCGGCAGCTGCAGTCTCTGACTTAACGTAAAACCGCTGCTGGCGCCTGCATTGCCCAGACGACTCCAGTCTATCCCCGCCTGGTAGCCATCGTTCAGCTGCACCTCGACAATGGTAGCCTCGATCAGCACCTGGCGCTTGGCACTGCTCATGACCTTGTCGATAAATTCCCGTACTTTTTCATGCTGCTTGTTGGTGCCACGAACCGTAATCACCCCCGCTTCGCGATTGGAAATCACTGTCGCCGCAAACAGGGTTTTATATTCCGCTCTGGCTTTTTCCCGATCTTCGGTGCTTGTCGTGCTGGCAGGCGAAATTGCTGCAGTGAGCGCCGCGGTCACGCCATCCGCATTCGGCACCGGCGCGGCAGACTGTGGACTGCCTTCACGCGTGATAATGACTTCCTTGTCCGTCTCGGCAAGCAGTTCCTTGACGTTCTTCTCCAGATTTTCCCAGAAACGGTTCTGTGACTCGCTGGTGACGGAAGTACGCGAACTGTTGTTGGCGCCGCCGGATGCGCTGGTCGTGACACTGCTGCCACCCGAGCCTGTCGTCGCGCTCTGGCCGGTACTGGAAATCTCGGCTGCCGCACCGATAAACCCTTTGGTGTCACGCGACATGTTGACGTAATCGATCTTATAGGTGCGCAGCACCGGATGATCCGGCGTAATACTCAGTACATTGTTTTCGACTTTGTAGGTGAGATCAACCTGCTTGGCGAGACGCTCCAGAATCGCAGGCAAGGTCTGATCAACCGCATTGAGTGTGACGCGGCCCTGAATGGCCGGATGGATATCGATATTGAGATTGCTTTCACGCGCCAGCGCAAAGAGGATTTCCTTGACCGGCACTTCGTTGACCACGACGCTGTAGGTCTGCTCCTTGGCTTTAGGGGTGGGGGGCGGCAAATAGGTGGCACTTCTGACCGGCCTTGGAATATCGCCGCCAGCCGCCTGAGCGCCCTGCCGGGCCTGAGGTGCTGCCTCGCCATCAATATGGCCGCTTGATGGCACGACCTTGCTCTGATGCGCACAGCTGGCCAAAGTCAGTGACATTGAAATCGCAAACCATGTTAACCATGTTCTTTTCATACGCACACGCACCATCTACATTGAGCTCAATGACTAGTTTACCCTATAACCCGCTTTAAACCGCAACACCAAGCTATTGAAGCTGCTTTGTTTCCTGCAGTATGCCACCTACCGTTCGCAGTTGCGGACGATAGGAACGCAAACCTGCCGGCAATTGTCGCATCGCCTCCTGCGCAGCCAGCCGATCCTCGTAACTGCCGTAAAGCACTGTCAGGAAAGGCGCATTGTTAACCTGCGTTCGGTAAACATAGAGGTTATCAAGTTCCAGTTGGCCTGCGAGCGATTCCAACTGCCTACGCAACTGGTCGTCATTGGCACTTCCCATCAGCTGAATGCTGACAGTGGAAGCTGGCTGCTGATTCAGCCATTGTCTGGTGACATTCAGCCTGTGTTCAAGTATGTCGGCAGAAACTCCGGCAGTTTGCGGCGTGTTTTCTTCTGATACTGTCTCCACAGAAGCATAGCCTGCTGTAGATTGTGGCTCCGGCTGCGCAACAGCCTCTGCCGCTAACACCGGTGATAATTCCTGCACCCCCTCCACAGACGCGACAGACGCTTGCCCTGCTATCCTTGATTGCCAAAGATGCGTCAGATATCCGAGCACCAAACCCAGAACAAGGATACCAGCCGCTATCATGTAGAGCTTCTGCGCCCTACCCTTGTTAAGCTGTTCAGCGCCGAACTCGCTATCGCGGATGGCGGCTTTCACATGCTTGGGCGTGACCTGATAGACGTTTTCGGAAAACGCCGCCAACAGAGCCTTGTCAGCCAGTATATTGATACGCCTGACCAGGCCTTCGGACGATTTTGCGATCATGCGAATGGCGGATTTGGAAAACAGGTGCGGGCCGAAATAGCCGGCGGCACGCAAACGGAAAATCAGGTAATCCGCCACGTCCTGTTCGGCCAACGGGCCGAGGTTGAAACTGTGCGTGATGCGTTCGCGCAGCTGACGGATCTGTGTTTCGTTGAGGTTTTCGTCCAGCTCTGGCTGGCCGAAAAGCACAATCTGCAGCAATTTGTCATGCCGGGTTTCCAGATTGGACAGCAAACGAATCTCTTCCAGCGTCGCCAGCGGCATGCCCTGCGCTTCCTCGACGAAGATGACCACTTGTCGGCCTTCGGCGTAGCGGTCGAGCAGATAGGCATGCAGCACCTGCATGACGCGCAAGCGGTCGGCGTCGGGCGGCAAATCCAGCTGCAATTCGAATGCGATGGCATGCAACACGTCTTCCGGCGCCACGCTGGGGTTGGCCAGATAAACGCTCTCGACCTTTTCCGGCAGCAGGGTTTGCAGCATGCGGCACAACATGGTCTTGCCGCTGCCGACTTCGCCCACCACCTTGACGATACCCTCACCGCTGGTGATGGCATAGGTCAGCGCATCGAGAATCGCCCCACGATTGCCGCCGGAGAAAAAGAATTCCGTGTTTGGCGTGATTTTATATGGCGGCTCTTTCAGGCCAAAGTGGGCGTAATACATTATTGCTCTTGCATCTGCATGCGGCTGTACAAGGTGGTTCGGTTGATGCCCAGCAGTTTGGCGGCCTGACTGAGATTGCCGTGGGTGATTTTCAGCGCGGCATCGACATAGGCTTTTTCCCAGGTTTTCAACACCTGATCCAGGTTGACGTTGGCCTGTGTCTGCAAATGACGCATGGCCTGATTGGAAAGTGCAGCCTCGTCATTCAGTGACGCCACGTCATTGGGCGAAGTCAGTTGCATCAAATCAAGCTCAGCCGCCAGTTGTACATCGCTGACTGACTGCCCGGCATACTTCGCCATCAGGCGGATGATGATGTTGCGCAATTCACGCACATTGCCCGGGAAGTGGTAATCCAGCCAGCGCTGGCCGGCCCTGTTATCGAATTTGAAAGGCTTCCTGCCGGTCTCCCGAGCATAGAAATCGCTGTAATAATCCAGCAGCGCATAACGATCCTCACCCAGATCCCGCAGCGGCGGCACACGCACGGTGAAGACGCTCAGCCGGTGATAGAGATCAATACGGAAATTGCTGTTGCGCACTTCCTCGCGCAGATCGCGGTTGGTGGCGGCGATGATGCGCGCCTTGCTCTTGCGCGTCTGCGTCTCGCCGATGCGCTGGTATTCGCCGTTCTCCAGCACGCGCAGCAGCTTGGATTGCATCTCCAGCGGCAGCTCGCCGATCTCATCAAGAAACAGCGTGCCTTCACCGGCATCCTCGAAATAGCCGGTATGCGAGGTCTGTGCGCCGGTAAAAGCGCCTTTGCCATGACCGAACAGGATGGATTCCGCCAGTGTCGGCGAAATGGCCGCACAGTTGACTGACAGGTAGGGCTGACGTGCGCGACTGCTCAAACGGTGAAGACAGTTAGCCACCAGCTCCTTGCCACTACCGGATTCACCCTCGATCAGCACCGGGAAAGGCGCATCTGCGAATTGTGTGATCTGCGTGCGCAGCGTCTGCATCGGCAGACTTTCGCCCAGCAACCCGCAGCTTTCCTGCTCCTTGCTGCCTTCGGTTTTTTCCGCTTCCTGCAGTTTCAACGCATTCTGCAGAATCTCCTTCAGGCGATCCACATCGCAGGGCTTGGGAATGAAGTCGACTGCGCCCAGCGCCATCGCGTGCTTGACGTTGATCTCTTCATTCTGGCCGGAAAGCACATGAATCTTCATGGTCGGCGAATGCGCCAGCAACTCGCCGATTACCTTGAAACCCTCATCCGGCTTATGCGGCACCGGCGGCAAACCGAGATCCACCAGCGCCAGCGCCGGCGGCACTTCAAGCTGCCTCAAGAGACTTTTGGCTTGCGCTCGGGATTCTGCGACATAGACATCGAAATGCTTGCTCAGTACGTAATGCAGGGTATCGGTAATCAGGGGATCATCATCGATGATGATCAGGGTGGGATTTTGTTCAGCCATCTGAGGGTCTTCCCGCGACAATTATTGATTTATTTTTAAAAACAGAAAGTAAGGCATTTTTCCCTAATATAACCGTAATGGCTTGCAGCATCAATCAGATAAGCCTTTTCAGCTGACTTGAAGCAGGAAAATTGCTTTATCTGCGCCGCCCTGATTTACAGATCGGCCAGACTCTTGATATGTGTCATGACACTGCGCCCCAGCGCACTCAGTGCGTAACCGCCCTCCAGTGCGGAAACGATGCGGCCACCGGCATGCCGGCTCGCCACATCTTTCAGCGCTTCGGTCACCCAGTAATAGTCCGCCTCCTGCAAGGCCAGTCCGCCCATGTCATCCTCCCTGTGCGCATCAAAGCCGGCAGAGATCAGAATGAATTGCGGCTGGAAGCACTCCAGTGCCGGTAGCCAGTGCTCACTGACAGCAGCGCGGAATTCAGCGCCCTTGCAGCCCGCCGCCAGCGGCACATTGATGATGTGATCATTGCCGCTATCAGCACCACTATGCGGGTAATAGGGATGACGAAAGGTGGAACACAGCATTACGCACGGATCATCATGAAAGATTTCCTCGGTGCCGTTACCATGATGCACATCGAAGTCGGCAATGGCCACCCGTTGCAAACCATGATGCTGCAAAGCGTGGGCGGCGCCTATCGCGACATTGTTGAACAGGCAGAAGCCGGAAGCGCTGGCGCGACCGGCGTGATGACCGGGCGGACGGATGTTGCAGAAGGCGTTCTGCACCTGGCCCGACATGACCAGATCGACCGCCGTGATGACTGCACCGGCAGCATGCAACGCCGCCTGCAGACTGTGCGGATTCATGCGCGTATCGCCATCGATCTCGACAAAACCCGATTCGGGCGACAGCGCGAACACCCGCTCGACATACTCGGGCGCATGTACCAGCATCAGCTGCTCCTTGCTCGCAGGCGCCGCCTCAAAGGGCACCAGAAGATCCAGCAAACCGGAAGCAATCAGTTGGTCGTGGACGGCATGAATGCGGGCGGCTTCCTCGGGAAAGATCTCGCCCATGTCGTGACCCAGACAGGCCGGATGGGTGATATAGGCGGTATGCATGCTTACAGCACCTTGCGCACTTTTTTGACGCTGTCATCGTCCGCACTGGCTTCTATGCTGAAATTCAGTCGCTGCATCAGCTTCAGCATGCTGGTGTTGCTTTTCAAAACCTCGCCCTCCATCACCTTCAACCCCTTGGAGCGCGCTGCATCCATCAGCGCCGTCATCAACTTGTTACCCAATCCCTTGCCACGCATGCGATCGGCGATCACCAGCGCGAAATCGCAACTCTCGCCATCCGGATTGATGGCAAAGCGCGTGACACCGAGTTCAACTTCCTGGCCGCTCTCCTCGGCGACGGCCACCAGCGCCATCTCACGGCTGTAGTCGATCTGCGTGAATCGCACCAGCATCGCCTCGCTCAATTCCTGCACGCTGTTCATGAAACGGAAATAGCGCGCCTCCTCGGACAGATTGCGTACAAACGCCTGTTCGATCCCGGCGTCCTCCGGCCGGATCGGACGGATCACCAGATCGGTGCCGTCCGCCAACTGCCAGTTGGTGACCAGGTGGGTCGGATAAGGGTAGATCGCCATGTGCGCATAGCGGTCAGCGCTGGGCTGACGCAATTCCACCACCACTCGCGCATCTGCCGCCAGCACACCGGATTCATCCAAGATCAGTGGATTGATATCCATCTCCATCAGCATCGGCAGTTCACACACCATTTCCGACACGCGCAGCAGCACGCTCTCCAGTGCCTGCATATCAGCCGGCGGCATGTGACGGAAGGCCCCCAACATTTTCGCCACATGTGTCCCCTGAATCAGGTCCTTGACCAGAAACGCGTTCAACGGAGGCAACGTCACCGAGCGGTCGCCCATCACCTCCACGGTTGTACCGCCGGCACCGAACGTAATCAGGGGGCCGAAGATCGGGTCATTGGTCACGCCAACCATAAGCTCACGGCCGTTCGGCTTGACGATCATGGGCTCGATCGAAATACCGTCTATCCTTGCCTCCGGACGATTGCGCTGCAGATTCTCGATGATCTCGTGATACGCCGCACGTACCGCCTGCGCATTGGCAAGATTGAGCATTACGCCTCCGGCATCGGTCTTGTGCGTGATGTCCGGCGAATTGACTTTCATCGCCACAGGGAACCCCAACTGCTGGGCAATCAGCAGCGCTTCATTGGGCGAATGCGCCACCAGAGTCTGCGCCACCGGAATATGAAAGGCGGAAAGCAAAGCCTTGGATTCCATCTCACTCAGTATCTTGCGCCGCTCCTGCAAGGCACCTTCGATGACCATGCGCGCGCCTTCGACATCCGGCTCCAGATGATGCGATAGCGGCCCAGGCATCTGCATCAGCAGTTTCTGGTTCTGATAATAGGCGCTCAGATAGGAAAACACTTCGACCGCCGGCTCCGGTGTTCTGAAACTCGGTTTTCTGGCGCGATTGAATGCCGCGCGCGACGAATCGACCTGCGCCCCACCCATCCAGCAGGCGAGAAATGGCTTGCTGTACCGGTTGGAAAGCTCGATAACGGCATTGGCCGCTTCCAGCGGCCTAGTCATCGCCTGCGGCGTCAGGATGGTCAGCACGCCATCGACACCCGGGTCTTCCATACAGGCCTGCACCGCATGTTGATAGCGGTCGGCCTGCGCGTCGCCGATGATATCGACCGGATTACCATGCGACCAGGTAGCTGGCAAAGCCTGATTGAGTTTTTCCAGCGTCTCACTTGAGAGTTCTGCCATCTCCAGCCCGAGATCGGCCGCGCAGTCGGTGGCCATGACGCCGGGGCCACCGCCGTTGGTGACGATGGCGAGGCGGTTACCGGTCGGATGAAAGCCGCAGGACAAGGCCTTGGCGGCAGAGAACAGTTGCGTGATGGTCTGCACGCGGACGACACCGGCACGCCTGACTGCCGCATCAAAGGCATCATCGGAACCGACCAGCGAAGCCGTATGTGACATCGCCGCACGTGACGCAACGGCATGCCGCCCAACCTTGACCAGGATCACCGGTTTGATGCGCGCCGCGGCACGAATGCCGCTCATGAAACTGCGCGCATCACGTATGCCTTCGATATAAAGCAGGATGCTCTGGGTTTTGGTATCCGAGATCAGGTAATCCAGAATCTCGCCGAAATCGACATCAAGCGAGGAGCCCAGCGACACCACACTGGAAAAACCGACATCGTTGGTCTGCGCCCAGTCGAGAATGGCGGTGCACAAGGCCCCGGACTGGGAAACAAAAGCCAGATTGCCGACATTGGCACTGCCTTTGTTAAACGTGGCATTAAGGCCGATATCCGGTCGCATGACACCCAGACAATTCGGCCCGATCAGCCGCACACCATAGTGTTGCGCGGTTTCCAGCACCTGCCGCTCAAGCACTTTGCCAGCTTCACCGGTCTCACCGAAGCCGGCGGTGATGATGACAGCGGCCCTGACCTGATGCTTGCCGCATTGCTCGATGATGTCCGGCACCGTACTGGCCGGCGTTGCAATCACCGCAAGTTCGACCGGCTCCTCGATCTGCGCCAGTGAGGCAAAGGCTTTGACGCCCTGAATTTTCTTGTGCTTGGGATTAACAGGATAAAGTGCTCCCTGATAACCACTCTGCAGCATGTTCTGAAACACGATCTGCCCGACAGAGTCTGCGCGGTCACTGGCACCAAACACCGCTACTGATTTTGGTGCGAAAAGAGGCTTGAGATGGTGCTGGCTCATGGTTGCTGACTGCCTTGGTTAAGACAGCCTTATCTTAGCCTATTACAGCCAGATTGCCAGAAACAAGAAAAATGCAGAAACAGGGCCAAAGTATGGCCAGCGTATATTCAACACATGGAATGAGGAAAGATGGGGTGGCTGATGGGGCTCGAACCCACGACAACTGGAATCACAATCCAGGGCTCTACCAACTGAGCTACAGCCACCATCGAAACTGATGAATATCAGAAACTTGGCCTGCCCGACAGGAATCGAACCTGTAACCCCCAGCTTAGAAGGCTGGTGCTCTATCCGATTGAGCTACGGGCAGATTGTCGGGCAATCTAGACTTACTTCAAAAAAATCTGGTCGGGGTGGAGAGATTCGAACTCCCGACATCCTGCTCCCAAAGCAGGCGCGCTACCAGACTACGCTACACCCCGAGGGCGAGAAATATATCTGAATCCGAGCCCAAGGTCAATTCTAATCTACAAGATAGTCGGTTTAATTATCATACCCTGCTAAAATAATGGTTTTTACACACGCTCAATATATGTCAGCTCAAATCATCAACGGCAAGGCCATCGCAGAACAAATGCTCGCCCAACTGAAGTCGCGAGTCGATGAACGCGCCTCTCAAGGGAAACGCACACCATCGCTTGCCGTCATATTGGTGGGCGCGGATCCGGCCTCCGCAATCTATGTGCGCAACAAGCGGCTTGCCTGCGAAAAAGTGGGCATACGCTCCATCTCTTATGACTTGCCTGTCAGCACCACGGAAACTGAATTATTCGCGCTGATTGATGAGCTGAATGCGGATGCAGCCATAGACGGCATCTTGGTACAGGCACCGTTACCGCCGCAGATCGACGAGAAGCGCATTATTGAGGCCATCAGCGCCGAAAAGGATGTCGACGGCTTCCACCCCTACAACATCGGCAGACTGGCCGTACGGCAACCTACATTACGCTCCTGTACGCCTTTTGGTGTCATCAAGATGCTGGAGAGCGCCGGGCTGAAACCACTGGGCATGGATGCCGTGGTTGTCGGTGTGTCGAATCATGTCGGCCGCCCAATGGTACTGGAACTCCTGCTGGCTGGTTGCACGGTCACCGGTTGCCACCGTCACACCAAGGATTTGGCGGCGAACGTCGCCCGCGCCGATCTCGTCGTCGCTGCCGCCGGAAAACCCGGCCTGATCAAGGGGGAATGGATCAAACCCGGCGCCATCGTCATTGACATTGGCATCAACCGGCTGGCTGATGGCAGCTTATGCGGCGATGTAGATTTTGCGGTAGCCAAGGAACGTGCCGGCTGGATCACTCCCGTACCGGGCGGCGTCGGCCCCATGACCGTCGCCACTTTGATGGAAAACACCTTGCTGGCCCAGACTTTACGCGAATCTTCAGTATGTTAGGAAAATAGCCCAGGGAAATACAGGCTGGACATTATTCCCAATCGTAGTAAACTTGCGCCTGCTTTATTTTTCTGTTAACGCTGATTTTATCGAAAACGGGGCTCAGGCCTCGCGAGACCATAATGGCTGACGTAATCACTAAACACTTTACTCCTTACGAACCGAAAGCCGGTGAGGAGTACATGAATGAAAAGCAACTCAACCACTTCCGTCAGATTCTCAATGACTGGAAAGCAGAGCTGAGTGACGATATCGACCGTACCGTGCATACCATGCAGGACGAAGTCACCATGTTCGCCGATCCCAATGATCGCGCGAGCCAGGAATCCGACATGGCGCTGGAACTGCGCAATCGCGACCGCGAACGCAAACTGATCAAAAAAATCGACGACACGCTGAAAAAGATTGATGCGGGTGAATACGGCTACTGCAACAGCTGCGGCGTCGAGATCGGCCTCAGACGGCTGGAAGCGCGGCCTACCGCCACCCAGTGCATCGACTGCAAGACACTAGACGAAATCAGAGAAAGACAGGTCGCCAAATAGTGACCTGCCATTCAGTGCAGGTAATGCGCGTTACGCTGACACTAAGACAGGTAGCCGCCAGGTAATTCACGACACTGACTCAGCCTGACCAAGCTAACTCTTAGCCCTCAACTAGCCATATCACCAATAAAAAAGCCCGCATATGCGGGCTTTTTTATTGCATCCGACGCTTACTCTGCCGGCTGCTCGGCTTCCGCCTTGTCTTCTACCACAGGCGGATCGATCAGTGCCTTCATACTCAGGCGCACACGGCCCTTTTCGTCAGCTTCCACTACCTTGACCTTCACAACCTGGCCTTCCTTGAGAAAGTCAGAAACAGCGTTCACGCGCTGGTGAGCGATTTGCGAGATATGCAGCAAACCATCTTTGCCTGGCAGCAAGGAAACGATCGCGCCAAAATCCAGCAACTTGATGACCGTGCCTTCATAACTCTGACCAATCTCTACTTCTGCAGTGATGGCTTCGATGCGTTTCTTCGCTTCTTCGCCAGCCTCGGCGCTGACGCAACCGATCTTGATGGTGCCGTCATCTTCGATATCGATGGTCGCACCGGTTTCTTCGGTCAGCGCACGAATCACCGCACCACCCTTACCGATCACGTCACGGATTTTTTCCGGATTGATCTTCATGGTAATGATGCGCGGTGCGAATGCCGAAAGTTCCTTGCTTCCGTCGCCGACCGCTTCCTTCATCAGGCCGAGGATGTGCATACGGCCTTCCTTGGCCTGCGCCAGGGCGACCTGCATAATTTCCTTGGTGATGCCGGTGATCTTGATGTCCATCTGCAGCGCAGTCACACCTTCTTCCGTGCCTGCCACCTTGAAGTCCATGTCGCCGAGGTGATCTTCATCACCCAGGATATCGGTCAGCACTGCAACGCGATTGCCCTCCTTGATCAGGCCCATGGCCACACCAGCAACCGGTGCCTTGATTGGCACACCAGCGTCGATCAGGGCCAGAGTACCGCCGCAAACAGATGCCATGGAACTGGAACCGTTGGATTCCGTGATTTCCGACACCAGACGGAAGGTGTAACCAAAGTCTTCCTGACTTGGCAGCACTGCGACCAGCGCACGCTTGGCCAGACGTCCGTGACCGATTTCACGGCGCTTCGGCGTACCGACGCGACCAGTTTCACCGGTACAGTATGGCGGGAAGTTGTAATGCAGCATGAAACGGTCTTTATATTCGCCTTGCAATGCATCGATGATCTGCTCATCACGGCCAGTACCCAGTGTAGCCACCACAATCGCCTGCGTTTCACCGCGCGTGAACAGCGCAGAGCCGTGGGTACGAGGCAGCACGCCGGTACGGATGGAGATCGGACGCACGGTGCGAGTGTCGCGACCATCGATCCGTGGCTCACCGTTCAGGATCTGGCTACGAACTGTCTTGGCTTCCAGATTGAAGAGTTCCGTCTTGATCTTGTTGGCTTCCTCAGTTGAGGTTGCTTCCGTGATCAATTCAGCAAAAACGCGATTTTTGATTTCGTCCAGCTTGGCAGAACGTTCGCTCTTGGCCTTGATTTTGAAAGCTTCATTGATATCAGAAGCGGCCATTGCCGTCATTTTTTCAATCAGCGCAGTATCCTGCTCTGGAGGTGTCCAGTCCCATGCTTCCTTACCGGCTTCTGCGGCCAGTTCGTTAATGGCATTGATCACGACCTGCATTTGCTCATGACCGAAAACGACGGAACCCAGCATGACATCTTCCGGCAATTCACGCGCTTCGGATTCCACCATCATGACAGCCTTGTCGGTGGCTGCGATGACCAGGTCCAGTTCGGAGTCCTTCATCTGGCTGGCGGTTGGATTCAGCACATATTCGCCGTTCAGATAACCGACGCGAGCCGCGCCCAGCGGACCATAGAACGGAATACCGGAAATTGCCATTGCTGCGGATGCACCAATAATGGCGGGAATATCAGAATCGATTTCGCTATCGGAAGACATGACAGTCGCTACGATCTGCACTTCATTGTAGAAGGCTTCCGGAAACAGCGGACGCAATGGGCGATCGATCAGGCGGGAAGTCAGAATCTCTTTTTCTGACGGACGACCTTCACGCTTGAAGAAACCACCGGGAATCTTGCCGGCAGCATAGGTTTTTTCCTGATAATCCACGGTCAGCGGGAAGAAATCCTGACCGGCTTTTACATCACGCTTACCGACTACGGTCACCAGCACAACGGTATCGCCATAACTTACCATTACAGCGCCATCGGCCTGACGAGCAATCTCGCCGGTTTCCAGAGTGAGCTCATGCGCGCCGTACTGTATGGTCTTCGTCACTTTATTAAACATTTTCTATCCTCTTCTCTACTATCTACACAATGCACTCTTACTGTTCTAGAGTGTTCTCAGCAAGCAGGTATTTTCAAATACCGTCCAACAAAAAAGCCGAAAGCATCGCTCAACGTATGTTGATGCGATGCTTTCGGCTTGATATCAATTCACAAAAATAACGACGGTCTTGTGAATATCGAATTATTTACGCAGACCCAGACGCTCAATCAATGCACGATAACGATCAGCATTCTTGCGCTTCAGGTAGTCAAGCAGCTTGCGGCGCTGACTTACCATGGCCAGCAGACCGCGACGTGAGTGGTGGTCCTTGGCATTCACTTTAAAATGCTCGGTCAGCGTAGTGATACGCTTGGTGAGCAGAGCAACCTGAACTTCCGGTGAACCGGTGTCATTTGCTGCCTGTTGATATTCGCCAACAATCTGGGCTTTTTCTGCTGTCGTAATTGACATGTTTTCTCCTGGATATTCTTTACCTGCAGTAACCGCGCATTTTAACCCTAAAATAGCCGAGTTATCAAGCGCATATTGCGCAATTACGTCATGATTTAACTAAAATTACGATTTATCTCGAACCACCAACAATCTTTTCGGTGCGATCTTTCCGTCCCGGTCCAACTCACCCAAGCCAAGAAAACGGCCATCCTCGGAATAAATACGAAACAGCCCGTCAATCTTCATGCCGGACTTCCAAACACTTTGCCCACGCAACAGATAAAAGGTGCTGTCGGCATCCAGTTCGACCTGCGGCAGATCCGCTACAGCTGCATCCGCACCCAACAGAATGTCGTCACGCTGTTCCAGTGTCATTTTTTCCAACTGCTCCAGCGTATGCGCATCTTCCAGCCTGAAGTGTGCCGTGCTCAAGCGACGCAACCCTGCCAGATGGGCCCCGCAACCGAGTGCATGACCGATATCCTCAGCCAAAGTGCGAATGTAGGTGCCTTTGCTGCAGACGACATCCATCTCGAAACGATGCGCTTGCGCATCGAAACTGATCAAGTCGATACTGAAAATCTTCACCTGTCGCGCTGAACGCGTGACATCTACACCATCACGCGCATATTCATAGAGCGCCTTGCCCTGATGCTTCAGCGCCGAATACATGGGCGGTACCTGTTCGATATCGCCGATAAACTTCTGCAATGCAGCCTGCAATTGTTCAGCTTTAACGTTGACATCGCTGCGGCTCAACACCTCGCCTTCAACATCACCAGTCGTTGTCGTACTGCCCAGTTGAACCAGCGCACGATAACTTTTATCAGCATCCAACAAAAAATGTGAGAACTTGGTCGCTTCTCCCAGGCAAATCGGTAACAACCCTGTTGCCAGTGGATCCAGGCTACCGGTATGCCCGGCCTTGGCAGCCTGATAAAGGCGCTTGACCTGTTGCAGCGCCTGATTGGAGGAGTAACCGAGAGGTTTGTCGAGTAAAAGCACGCCATCGACGGCACGCTTGATGCGCCTGAATTGCATATCAGTGACCGCCGTTGCTAACGCTTATCTGGATGATTTGTCTTTGTGGTCCGCCACCAGTTGACCTGGTGCCAGCGCCTCATCGATCAACTGTGAGAGCCGCATGCCGCGATCGATCGATGCATCATAGATGAAGTGTAATTGCGGCACCGTGCGTAACAGCATGCGTTTACCAAGCTGGGTACGCAGAAAGCCAGCGGATTTCTCCAGACCTTTCTGCAATTCTGCAGTACCCGCCTTTGCGCTGTAATAGATCTTTGCATGCGCCATATCGCCGCTCACTTCCACTTCAGTGAGCGTGACCATGCCGATGCGCGGATCCTTGACCTCGAACTGCAGCAGATCAGCGAGTTCTCGCTGAATCTGCTCGGCAACGCGATCGCTTCTGGAAAATTCCTTGGCCATCAACAATCCCTATGGAAGAACACATGCATAGTGGTTTTCATATCTACAGTGACCGCGCCACTTCAACGACTTCGTAGACTTCCAGCGTATCGCCAACTTCAATATCGTTAAAGTTCTTCAATGACAGACCGCACTCGAAATTCGACTTGACCTCTTTCACGTCATCCTTGAATCGCTTGAGCGAATCAAGTTCGCCATCATGAATCACCACATTGTCTCGCAACACACGGACTCTGGAACCACGCTTGATCAGGCCATCGAGCACGTAACAACCAGCAACTGCACCAACCTTGGAGATACGATAGACTTCACGGATCTCTACCAGGCCAATGACATTTTCCTTCTCCTCCGGCGCCAGCATGCCGCTCAGTGCCGCCTTCACCTCATCCACTGCTTGGTAGATGATGTTGTAGTAGCGCACATCCACGCCCAATGTTTCAATCAGCTTACGCGCACCCGCATCAGCGCGGACATTAAAGCCAATCAGCACACCCTTCGATGCGGACGCCAGATTGACATCCGACTCACTGATGGCACCCACACCGGTATGGATAATATTGACCTTGACCTCGTCGGTGGAAAGCTTCTCCAAGGAAGTAGCCAGCGCTTCGTAGGAACCCTGAACATCGGATTTGATGATCATCGGCAGCGTCTTCACTTCACCTTCTGCCATCTGGTCAAAAATGCTTTCCAGCTTGGAAGCCTGCTGACGTGCCAGTTTCACATCACGGAATTTACCCTGACGGAACAACGCAATCTCGCGCGCCTTGCGCTCGTCATTCAGCACGATGACTTCCTCACCGGCATTCGGCACATCCGAAAGACCGAGGATCTCCACCGGGATGGACGGACCGGCTTCCTTGATCTCCTTGCCATTCTCATCGAGCATGGCACGCACACGACCAAACGAACTGCCGGCAAGCAGCATATCGCCACGATTCAACGTACCGGCCTGCACCAGGATAGTTGCCACCGGGCCACGGCCCTTGTCCAGACGTCCTTCAATCACCAAGCCCTTGGCCGGAATATTTTTGGCAGCCTTCAGCTCCAGAACTTCAGCTTGCAACAATACGGCTTCGAGCAGGCTATCGATGCCCTGACCAGTTTTGGCTGACACCTCAACAAACATGACATCGCCACCGTATTCTTCCGGGATCACTTCTTGTGCAACCAGCTCCTGTTTGACACGCTCCGGATTCGCACCTTGCACATCAATCTTGTTGATCGCAACCACCAAGGGCACACCACCCGCCTTGGCATGGTGAACAGCTTCGATCGTTTGCGGCATGACACCGTCATCCGCCGCAACCACCAGAATCACAACGTCAGTTGCCTTGGCACCGCGTGCACGCATTGCGGTAAAGGCCTCATGGCCCGGAGTATCGAGGAAAGTCACCATACCGCGCGGCGTTTCAACATGGTAGGCACCAATATGCTGAGTAATGCCGCCGGCTTCGCCTGAAGCCACACGGGTACGACGTATATAATCCAACAGGGAAGTTTTACCATGGTCAACGTGACCCATGACTGTCACCACAGGTGGGCGCGGTTCCTGCACGGCTTCCGCATGTTCGGCATCCTCCAGGAAGGCTTCCGGATCGTTCGCCGCCGCAGCCTTGGCCTCATGGCCCATTTCTTCAACGACAATGATGGCGGTTTCCTGATCCAGGACCTGATTAATGGTAACCATCATGCCCATTTTCATCAGCGTCTTGATAACTTCGCCAGCCTTCACCGCCATCTTGTGAGCAAGATCCGCCACAGAAATCGTTTCCGGCACCATGACCTCATGAATCACTGGTTCCGTTGGTGCATTGAATGAATGCGGACCGTCATCCCCATCTCGGTGGGTCTTGGATTTACCTTTATGACCACGCCAGCCCTGTGCAAAAGCAGCATCTCCACGGGTTTTGATACCACGCTTCTTGTTCTGCGTATCTGCCCAGTCCTTGGCCTTGCTTGCCTTCTTCGCACCCTTGTCATCCGCCTTGGCACCTTCTTTCGCCGCAGGTTTATGCAATGTACCTTCCGAAAGTTTGCTGGCTTTTTCAGCCGCAGCAGCAGCTTCTGCCGCCTTTCTGGCTTCTTCTTCCAGACGCTTCTGTATCAGAGCCTGCTTCTTCTGCAGCTCTTCGGTTTGCAAGGCCACCAGATTCGCATGGCGTCTGGCTTCCTCCTCGCGCAATGCAATCTGTTCCGGCGTCAGCACAGTCTTCTTGAGAGTTCTGGTTGGGGCAACCGGGGCTGGTGCGACTTCTTCAACTGGTTTTGCCACTTCCACAGCTTCTGCAACCGGCACTTCCACTACAGGCTCAACAACCTCCGGAGCTTCTGCAACCGGTTCGACAATCTCAGCAGGTATCTGCTCTTGTACCGGCTCAGGAGCCACCATCTCTGCCGGCTTGCCGACTTCCTCAGATTGCTCCAATTCAGAAAGGTCGCGTCGCACGAGGACACGCTTTTTGCGCACCTCCACCTGAATCGTACGCGCCTTACCCGTACTGTCTGTCTTTTTGATCTCGGTGCTCTGTTTGCGCGTCAAGGTGATCTTGTTCTTTGGTTCCTGCGCACCATGCTCCTTACGCAAGTACTCCAACAAAGAGGTCTTGTCCTGCTCAGTCAGCTCGTCATCTTGCGCGGCCTTATTGACGCCAGCACCCTTGAGTTGCTCCAGAAGCAACTCCGCTGGCAAATTTAACTCACTGGCAAACTGTGCTACGCTCGATTTTCCCATACTGCTACCTCTCCAGTTGTTTCTTTTGCGCTTACATACGCATTACAAATACACCATCTCATCAATCGTTAGGTCACCTCAAGTCAGGCAAACCAAGGGGCACGTGCGGTCATGATGAGCGTCTTGGCCCGTTCGGCGTCCATTCCGGTCAATTCAACCAGATCGTCCACCGCCAGATCGGCCAGATCTTCCATCGTTGATACACCCTGTGCAGCCAGCTTGTGCGCAGTTGCGTCATCCATGCCTTCCATGCCCAGCAAGTCTTCACTGGCCTCCTCTGCCTTTTCTTCCTTGGCAATTGCTTCTTTCAGCAAGGCTGCCCGTGCACGCTTGCGCAGCTCATTGATGGTATCTTCATCGAAAGCATCAATTTCACTCATTTCAGAAAGCGGAACATACGCAATTTCTTCCAGGGTGCTGAAACCCTCTTCCACCAGGATGTCCGCCACCTCCTCATCCACATCCAGTTTTTCCATGAACAAATTGCGCGTCTTGCTGTGCTCCTCTTCATGTTTCTGGGCGGCTTCTTCCTCAGTCAGAATATTCAGGGTCCAGCCGGTCAATTCGGAAGCCAGGCGCACATTCTGGCCACTACGACCGATAGCCTGCGCGAGCTGATCCTCGGACACGACCACATCCATGCTGTGCGCATCTTCATCAACGACAATACTGGACACCTCGGCTGGCGCCATGGCATTAATGACGAATTGTGCCGGTTCCATCGACCACAGAATGATGTCTACACGCTCGCCAGCGAGCTCACCGGTTACGGCCTGCACGCGTGAACCACGCATACCGACACAAGTACCGACCGGATCCAGACGCTGATCATTGGTTTTCACTGCAATTTTTGAACGCAGGCCAGGATCGCGTGCTGCCGACCTGATCTCCAGCAGACCCTCTTCAATCTCCGGCACTTCCAACTCAAACAACTTGATCAGAAACTCAGGCGCAATACGTGAGAGTATGAGTTGTGGACCACGGCCACCACGCTCGATGCGCGACAAATATGCACGCACGCGATCACCCACACGCAGATTTTCTTTCGGGATCATCTGCTCACGTGGCAACAATGACTCGATACGGCCGACCTCAATGATGGCATTGCCTTTTTCCATGCGCTTGATTACACCAGTTACCAGATGCTCTTTACGGGCGAGGAAATCATCCAAGATCTGTTCGCGCTCTGCCTCGCGCACTTTCTGCAGGATGACCTGCTTTGCTGCTTGGGCACCAATACGGCCAAACTCGATGGATTCCAGCGGCTCTTCAATATAGTCACCTTCAGCCAGTCCTTTTGCCCGCTCATCTGATAGTGCGACTTGAGCCGCCGGATTTTCAAGCATCTCATCTGCCACAATCTGCCAGCGCCTGAATGACTGATATTCACCATTGTCGCGGTTGATGGCGACACGAACATCCGCATCCTCGCTGAAGCGCTTCTTGCTTGCAGAAGCCAGTGCCAATTCAAGCGCAGTAAAGATGATCTCTTCAGCCACATTTTTTTCATGTGCCAGAGCATCTACCAGTAATAAAATTTCGCGACTCATTTCAATCTCCGCTTAAAATTCTGCAAGTTAGAACTCGGGGGCCAATCTTGCCTTGTCAATATTGCTCAGCGCGATTTTGTGCAACACGCCATCACACTCGATTAACAGGTTCTCCGATTCCAAACCACGCAATATGCCTAAAAAATTCTTTCTGTTCTCGACCGGGACCCGCAACTTCACCTGCGCGCGTTCACCGGCGAAACGCTCAAAATCACTCTGTTTCTTCAGCACCCTGTCCAGACCAGGCGAGGAAACCTCAAGCCGGTCGTAATCGATATCATGTTCAACCGCCAAAAGATTACCCATCTGATTACTGACCAGCACGCAATCATCGATGGTGATGCCTTCAGGCTTGTCGATGAACAGACGCAACAATTTGCCACGATTGGATATCTCCAGATCAACCAGTTCATATCCCAGTTGAGTCAGTGAACGCTCCAGCAATGCATGCAAATCCTGCATCTAATCATCCTCAAACAAATCGCAGAAACAAAAAATGGGCCCAAAGCCCATCAAAACAACATTATATCAACCAATTCAATGAATTGGTATTAGTAACTGCCAGAAACACAAAAGCCCTCAAATCGAGGGCTTTTGTTGGAACCTGAGCAAGGCTCAGATTCGGTATAAGGAGCTTGGCGGTGACCTACTTTCGCATGCGAGAAGCAAACTATCATTGGCGCGGATTCGTTTCACGGCCCTGTTCGGGATGGGAAGGGGTGG
>PHCX01000002.1 GCA_002842435.1 Betaproteobacteria bacterium HGW-Betaproteobacteria-1
CTGATTGCCCCGATCGCGATGGAAGACGGCTTGCGCTTCGCCATCCGTGAAGGCGGTCGTACCGTCGGTGCCGGTGTCGTTGCAAAGATTATTGAGTAATATTTAGTAGTCTAACCAAGACGGCAGGGATATCCCTGCCGTTTCGCTCTTTTAAGGAAATATAAAATGGCAGCTCAAAAAATTCGTATCCGTCTGAAAGCTTTTGATTATCGTTTGATCGATCAGTCTGCGCTGGAAATCGTTGATACTGCCAAACGTACCGGTGCTGTAGTCAAGGGTCCGGTACCATTGCCAACCCGCATCGAACGTTTCGATATTCTGCGTTCCCCGCACGTCAACAAGACCTCCCGTGACCAGTTCGAGATTCGTACCCATCAGCGTCTGATGGATATCGTTGACCCAACTGACAAGACTGTGGATGCGTTGATGAAGCTGGATCTGCCGGCTGGTGTTGATGTGGAAATCAAGCTGTAAACAGTTTTTAGTTGTAATCGAGTGGATGGTCGGATATAATCCGGCCTCTTGCAAATGGGCTGGTCAATTGTAATCAGCCTTTTTAATTAATTATAAGGAATCGATCATGAGCTTAGGGCTTATTGGTCGCAAGGTGGGCATGACCCGCATTTTTACTGAAGATGGCGAAAGCGTCCCAGTAACAGTGCTGGAAGTCGTGCCTAACCGTGTGACGCAGATCAAGACACTGCAAAGCGACGGCTATACTGGCCTGCAAGTCGCTCACGGTGAGCGACGCGCAAGTCGCGTGAACAAGGCGCTGGCCGGTCATTATGCTAAAGCTGGCGTAGCCGCTGGCTCAGGCATCAAAGAATTTTCCGTAACTGATGATGTGCTCGCAAATTACACTGTAGGCGGCCAGATTACTGTTGAGATTTTCCAGCCGGGCCAAATGGTCGACGTCACTGGTGTTTCTCTGGGTAAGGGTTTCGCCGGTGGTATCAAGCGCCACAACTTCGGTTCCGGCCGTGCTTCGCACGGTAACTCCCGTTCGCATAACGTTCCAGGTTCTATCGGTATGGCGCAAGACCCGGGTCGTGTATTCCCTGGCAAGCGCATGCCTGGTCATCTGGGTTCGGTCAAGACCACGGTGCAGAACCTGCAGATCGTTCGCGTTGATGCAGAGCGCAATCTCTTGTTGATCAAGGGTGCGGTTCCTGGCTCCAAGGGTGGCGATGTGGTTGTGCGTCCAGCAGTGAAGGCAGGTGCATAATGGAACTCAAATTAATCGATAAAAACGGCAAGGCAGCCAAGAGCGGTTTGACCGTATCTGAAGTGACTTTCGGTCGTGAATTCAATGAAGCGTTGGTGCATCAGGTCGTTGTTGCCTACATGGCAAACGCCAGAACTGCTACTCGTGCCCAACTTGGTCGCGGCAATGTAAGTCACACGACTCACAAGCCATGGAATCAGAAGGGTACCGGCCGTGCGCGTTCCGGTATGAGCTCCAGCCCGATCTGGCGTGGAGGTGGTCGTGCATTCCCTAACAGTCCTGATGAAAACTTCAGCCACAAGGTAAATCGCAAGGCTTACCGTGCCGGCATGCAGTCCATTTTGTCCGAGCTGGTTCGTCAAGAGCGTCTGAATGTCGTGGAAGAGTTCACGATTGATGCGCCAAAGACCAAAATGCTGGCTGAGAAAATCAAGGGCATGGGTTATCAGGATAGCGTTCTCGTACTGATCGATGGTTTTGATGAAAATCTTTACCTGTCCGCACGTAACCTGCCAAACGTAATGGTGCTTGAGGCTCAGTATATTGATCCTGTCAGCCTGGTGCGCTTCCCGCATGTTGTTGCGACTACGGCAGCCGTCAAGAAGTTAGAGGAGGTGCTGGCATGAGCGCATTGATACATACTCAGGATCGTTTGTTGCAAGTGATTCTTGCACCGCAAATTACCGAAAAAGCAACGCGTATCGCTGACAAACACCAACAGATCGCATTCAAGGTTCGCACTGATGCCAGCAAGCTGGAAATCAAGGCTGCTGTCGAGCTGGTGTTCAAGGTTGAGGTGGATGCTGTGACCGTTGTCAACGTGGGTGGCAAGCAGAAGCGTGCCGGCCGCATCATGGGTCGCCGCAAGGACTGGAAAAAGGCGTATGTTAGCCTGAAGCCTGGTCAAGAAATTAACTTTGCAGCGGGCGAATAGGAGAAATCATGGCACTGATTAAAGTCAAGCCGACTTCCCCAGGTCGGCGCGCCGTAGTGAAGGTGGTTACACCTGATCTGCACAAGGGCAAGCCCCACGCGCCGCTGCTGGAGAAGCAAAGCAAAAACGCGGGTCGTAACAACAACGGCCGCATTACAGTCCGTCATCAAGGTGGCGGTCACAAGCAGCATTATCGTCTGATCGACTTCCGTCGTAACAAGGACGGTATCGTCGCCAAGGTTGAGCGTATCGAATACGATCCTAACCGCAGCGCACATATCGCTCTGCTCTGCTATGCGGATGGTGAGCGTCGCTACATCATTGCACCGCGCGGTATCGCAGCGGGTGCCGAGTTGGTCAGCGGGTCAGATGCGCCGATCAAGGCAGGTAATGCATTGCCTTTGCGCAATATTCCGGTTGGTAGCACGATCCACTGTATCGAACTGCAGCCTGGCAAGGGTGCGCAAATTGCACGCTCAGCCGGTACTTCAGTTCAATTGCTGGCCCGTGAAGGCAGTTATGCCCAGTTGCGCTTGCGCTCCGGTGAAGTACGTCGTGTGCACGTTGACTGCAAGGCCACCATCGGTGAAGTGGGTAACGAAGAGCATCAACTGCGTTCCATCGGCAAGGCCGGTGCAATGCGTTGGCGCGGTGTTCGCCCTACCGTCCGTGGCGTTGTGATGAACCCGGTTGATCACCCGCACGGTGGTGGTGAAGGCAAGACCGCTGCTGGTATGAATCCAGTCAGTCCATGGGGTACGCCAACCAAGGGTTATCGTACTCGTAGCAACAAGCGCACTGACAATATGCGCGTTAGCCGTCGTCCGGCGAATAAGAGGTAATCGATATGGCACGTTCAATTAAAAAAGGTCCGTTCATTGATGGACATCTGGCAAAGAAAGTAGAAGCTGCTGCTGCCACTCGTGACAGAAAGCCGATCAAGACCTGGTCGCGTCGCTCTACCATTCTGCCTGATTTCATTGGTCTGACGATCGCAGTGCATAACGGCAGGCAGCATGTACCCGTGCTGATTTCAGAAAACATGGTAGGCCACAAGCTCGGCGAATTCGCGCTGACCCGTACGTTCAAGGGTCACGCTGCCGACAAGAAGGCTAAGAAGTAGGAGTATGACGATGAAAGTATCCGCAGTATTGAAAGGTGTTCATCTGTCCCCGCAGAAAGCTCGCTTGGTGGCTGATTTGATTCGTGGCAAGAAAGTGGACAATGCCCTCAACATTCTGAATTTCACACCCAAGAAGGGTGCTGAGGTGATCAAGAAGGTTGTGGAGTCCGCGATTGCCAACGCCGAGCATAACGAAGGCGCCGATATCGATGAATTGAAGGTTGTTTCGATTTATGTTGATAAAGGCATTGTGCTCAAACGTATCCGTGCACGTGCAAAAGGTCGCGCTGGGCGTATTACTAAACCAACCAGTCACATCACTGTGACTGTCGGTAACTAAAGGAATCACTATGGGTCAGAAAATACATCCGTTTGGTTTCCGTCTGGGCGTCCAAAAAAACTGGTTGTCTCGCTGGTATTCCAATAGCAAGAACTTCCCGGCAATGCTGAACAGCGATATTAAGGTGCGTGAATTCCTTAATAAGAAGCTGGCTCATGCCGCTGTTAGCAAGATCGTGATTGAGCGTCCTGCAAAGAACGCCAAGATCACCATTTACAGTGCGCGTCCCGGTATCGTTATCGGTAAGAAGGGTGAGGATATCGAATCCTTGCGTTCCAGCCTGCAAGGGTTGATGAACGTACCAGTGCATTTGAACATTGAAGAAGTGCGCAAGCCTGAAATCGATGCGGCATTGATTGCGCAAAGCATTGCACAGCAACTGGAAAAACGTGTGATGTTCCGCCGTGCCATGAAGCGTGCCATGCAGAATGCCATGCGTCTGGGTGCCCAAGGCATCAAGATCATGAGTTCCGGTCGTTTGAACGGCATCGAAATCGCACGTACCGAATGGTATCGTGAAGGCCGCGTGCCATTGCATACATTACGTGCCGATATTGATTATGGTGTAGCTGAAGCGCAAACCACCTACGGCATTATCGGTATCAAGGTTTGGGTATTCAAGGGCGAGGTATTTGCTAACAAGGGTGAGCAACCTGCGGTAGCGGCCGAACCTGAAAAGAAATCCAGACCGGCAAGTACTGAACCAGAAAAGAGAGTAAGAAAGTCAGGGGCGAAAAATGCTACAGCCAGCTAGACAAAAATTCCGGAAGATGCAAAAGGGCCGTAACAAGGGCATTGCAACGACCGGCAACAAGGTAAGTTTTGGTGAATTCGGCCTCAAGGCGATTGGCCGTGGTCGTTTGACTGCGCGTCAAATTGAAGCCGCACGTCGTGTGATGACTCGTCATATCAAGCGTGGTGGCCGTGTTTGGATTCGCGTTTTTCCTGATCAGCCAATTTCTAAGAAGCCGGCTGAAGTGCGTATGGGTAATGGTAAGGGTAGTACCGAGTACTACGTAGCCCAGATCCAGCCAGGTAAAATGTTATATGAAATGGACGGTGTCAGCGAAGAGTTGGCGCGTGAGGCGTTCCGTCTGGCTGCTGCCAAGCTGCCAATCGAGACGACTTTCATTACCCGTCATCTTGGGAGCTAAATCATGAAGGCATCCGATTTGAGAGCAAAGTCTGTTGAAGAGCTGAACAATGAGCTGATCGAGTTGCGCCGTGCGCAATTCTCCATGCGCATGCAATTGGCAACCCAGCAGTTGAATAAAGTTGATCAGGTAGGCAAGGTGAGACGTGATATCGCACGTGTGCGCACTGTGCTGGCTGAGAAAGCGAAACAGGTACAAGCATGAGCCAAACTAATAATGCAAAGACAGAAGCTGCAAAAGTCGTCCGCACTCTGAGCGGTCGTGTTGTCAGTGACAAGATGGACAAGACGGTGACCGTGCTCGTAGAGCGCAAGGTCAAGCACCCCTTGATTGGCAAGGTTGTGCGTCGTTCCAACAAATTCCATGCGCACGATGAAAACAACGAGTGCAAGGAAGGTGATCTGGTCGTGATCGAGGAAAGCCGTCCGCTGTCCAAGAGCAAGACCTGGAAAGTCAGCAAAGTAGTAGAAAAAGCACGTAGTGTCTGATTTATATTGCGCTTTATCCTAAGCGCAATATATAATGTCGGACTTTTTGGCGGGCATACAGCTCCCGCCCCAATACTGACCGTGGTGTTGTCGGCCGTGTAGACTACCGGCTGGTGTTGGATAAACGGATTAAGTTGGAGATTATTCTCATGATTCAAATGCAATCTCGGCTCGAAGTTGCCGATAACACTGGTGCACGCTCAGTGATGTGTATCAAGGTGTTGGGTGGCTCTAAGCGTCGCTATGCTGGTGTTGGTGATGTGATCAAGGTCACGGTCAAGGATGCTGCACCGCGCGGTCGCGTTAAAAAAGGCGAAGTCTACAGCGCAGTTGTGGTGCGTACCACAAAGGGTGTGCGTCGTCCCGATGGCTCGTTGGTCAAGTTTGATGGCAACGCTGCCGTGCTTTTAAATAACAAGCTGGAGCCGATCGGCACCCGTATTTTCGGGCCAGTGACACGTGAGCTTCGTGGTGAGCGTTTCATGAAGATCGTTTCCCTGGCACCAGAAGTATTGTAAGGAGAGCTGGTCGATGAACAAAATTCGCAAGGGTGATGAAGTCATCCTGAATACTGGCAAAGACAAGGGCAAGCGCGGCACTGTGCTGAGCGTGCTGGCTAGCGGTCATGTCATTGTGGAAGGCCTTAATCTGGTCAAGAAGCATGCAAAGCCAAACCCGATGCGCGGCATTGCCGGCGGCATCATCAGCAAGGAGATGCCAATTGATATCTCCAACGTTGCTTTATTTAATGCGGCTGCCCAAAAGGGTGATCGCGTTGGCTTCAAGACACTTGATGATGGTCGCAAGGTTCGCGTATTCAAATCAAGTGGCGAAGTTGTGGACGCTTAAGGACATATCATGGCTCGTTTAAAACAGTTTTATAAAGATACCGTGGTCAAGCAGTTGACCGAGCAGTTCGGTTACAAGTCTGTCATGGAAGTGCCTCGCATCGAGAAGATCGTGCTCAATATGGGCGTTGGTGAGGCTGTGGCTGACAAGAAGATCATGGAAAATGCAGTTGCTGATATGGAAAAGATCGCAGGCCAGAAGGCTATCGTGACCAATGCCAAGAAGTCGGTTGCTTCTTTCAAGATTCGTGACGGTTATCCGGTTGGTTGTAAGGTGACACTGCGTCGTGAGCGCATGTATGAATTCCTGGATCGCCTGGTGACTATTGCGATTCCTCGTATTCGTGACTTCCGTGGTATTTCCGGCAAGTCTTTTGACGGCCGTGGAAATTACAACATGGGTGTTAAAGAACAGATTATTTTTCCTGAGATCGAATACGACAAGATTGATGCCTTGCGTGGGATGAATATCACCATTACAACGACAGCAAAGACAGACGACGAAGCGCGTGCTTTGCTGACTGCTTTCAGTTTTCCATTTAGGAATTAGACAACATGGCTAAAACCTGTCTGATAGAGCGCGAACAAAAACGTCGCGACACAGTAAAAAAATATGCAGCTAAGCGTGCTGCGCTAGAGGCAATCATTGGCGATGCAAATGCATCGATCGAAGATCGTCGTGAAGCGCGTCAGAAATTGCAAAGTCTGCCACGTAATTCAAGCCCGGTGCGTTTGCGCAATCGTTGCGCATTGACTGGTCGTCCACGTGGTGTTTTCAGTAAATTTGGTATCGCGCGTAGCAAATTGCGCGAGTTGATGATGCGCGGCGAAGTGCCAGGCGTCACCAAAGCTAGCTGGTAACGGAGGGTTATAGTAATGAGTATGAGTGATCCGATTGCCGACATGCTGACGCGTATTCGTAACGCGCAAAGTGTCAACAAGCCTACGGTTTCCATGCCGTCATCCAAGCTCAAGACTGCTATCGCAGGTGTGTTGAAGGATGAAGGTTATATTGATGATTTTGCGGTTCAGGATGTCGCAGGTAAGCCGCAACTGAATATCAGCCTTAAGTACTATGCTGGCCGTCCCGTGATTGAGAGCATCAGTCGCGTGAGCCGTCCGGGCCTGCGTATTTATCGTGGTAGCCAGGATATTCCAAAGGTAATGAATGGCCTCGGCGTGACAATTATGTCAACGTCCAAGGGTGTGATGACTGATCGCAAAGCGCAAGCTGCCGGTGTCGGTGGTGAAGTGCTGTGTGTCGTGGCTTAAGGAGAGAGGCATGTCTCGCGTAGCTAAAAATCCAGTCGCTATCCCTGAAAAGGTTGAAGTGGCGCTATCTGCAAACAGTATTTCGGTAAGTGGTCCATTAGGCAAGTTGAGCCATCCCTTGACCGATGTTGTTAAGTTGGAAAGAGAAGGCAATACCATTACTGTGGTTGCTGCTAATGACAGTCAGCATTCACGTGCGATGTCGGGTACTTTACGTTCGCTGATTGCCAATATGGTGCACGGCGTCTCGCAAGGCTTTACCCGCAAGCTGACGCTGGTTGGTGTTGGTTATAAAGCACAGGCGCAAGGTTCTACACTGAATCTTGACTTGGGTTACTCTCATCCGATTAATCACAAGATGCCTGAAGGTATTACTGTGCAGACTCCTACTCAGACCGAAGTGGTTCTGACTGGCTATGACAAGCAGGTGGTTGGTCAAGTTGCCGCACAAATTCGCGCATACCGCGCACCAGAGCCATACAAGGGCAAGGGTGTTCGTTATTCCGATGAAGTGGTGGTCATTAAAGAAACCAAGAAGAAGTAAGGTTTAGCCATGAATAATCTGAACAATGTAAATTCCCGTCTGCGTCGTGCACGCAAGACGCGCGCAAAAATTGCCGAATTGAAGATGACACGCCTGAGTGTGCATCGCACCAATACGCATATTTACGCGCAAATTATTGCTGAAACTGGCGATAAGGTACTTGCCAGTGCTTCCACCAATGAGGTGGAAGTTCGCAAGAGTGTCAAGAATGGCGGCAATGTTGAAGCGGCAGCAGTGATCGGTAAGCGCATTGCTGAAAAGGCCAAGGCAGCCGGCATTACCACCGTAGCTTTTGACCGTTCCGGTTACAAATACCACGGCCGTATCAAGGCGCTTGCTGATGCAGCGCGTGAAAACGGTCTGTCCTTCTAATAGACGGGGTTGATGATGGCAAGAGATAAAGAAGTTGAACGGCAGACCGACGGTCTGCGCGAGAAGATGATCGGTGTCAACCGTGTAACCAAAGTGGTTAAGGGCGGCCGCATCATGAGTTTTGCTGCGCTGACCGTGGTAGGTGATGGTGATGGTGGCGTTGGCATGGGTAAGGGCAAGGCGCGTGAAGTACCGGTGGCCGTGCAGAAGGCCATGGATGAAGCGCGCCGCGGTATGGTCAAGGTCAGCCTGAACAACGGTACCCTGCATCATGCAGTGACTGGTGTTCATGGTGCAGCCAAAGTATTCATTCAGCCGGCTTCAGAAGGTACCGGCATTATCGCCGGTGGCGCGATGCGTGCGATTTTCGAAGTGATGGGTGTAACCAACGTGCTGGCCAAGTGTATTGGTTCTACTAATCCTTACAATGTGGTGCGCGCTACACTCAACGGCCTTGAGTCCATGAATACGCCTGCAGAGATTGCTGCCAAGCGTGGCAAGAGCATAGAAGAAATTAGAGGTTAATGATGGCTAAAGCTAAACAAGAAGCTAAAACGCTGAAAGTGACTCTGATCAAGAGCACTATCGGCAGAATCCAAGCGCACCGCGCTTGTGTCTCCGGTCTTGGTTTGCGTCGTATGCATCATACCGTTGAAGTGCTGGATACTCCTGCAAATCGCGGCATGATTAATACGGTCGGCTATCTTTTGAAGGTAGAAGCATAATGAAACTGAATACGATTAAGCCTGCAGAAGGCGCTAAGCAGGAAAGACGTCGCGTTGGTCGTGGCATCGGTTCCGGTCTGGGTAAGACAGCTGGCCGTGGCCACAAGGGTCAAAAGTCACGCACAGGCGGTTTTCACAAGGTTGGTTTTGAAGGCGGTCAAATGCCGATTCAACGCCGCTTGCCCAAGCGTGGTTTCGTTTCCTTGACCAAGGATGACACTGCACGTGTGCGTACCAGTGAGCTGTTGGTTGTTGAAGCTGACGTGATTGATTTGCTGGCACTGAAGCAGGCCAAGGTTGTTCCGGCTAGCGTCCGTTCCGTGAAGGTCTATTTGTCTGGTGATGTAACCCGTGCAATCAATGTGCAAGGGTTGTTGCTGAGCAAGGGCGCGCGTGCGGCAGTTGAAGCTGCTGGCGGTAAGATTGTTGAGTAAGGCCAGAGGGCACAAACAAGTTGGCTAAAGATAGTTTGATGGGTTCGGTAGGCAAGATGACAGAGCTGAAAAGCCGTATCTTGTTTGTGATCGGTGCGCTGATCGTTTTCCGTCTGGGTACTTTCATACCTGTACCGGGAATCGATCCGGATGTGTTGGCAAAGCTGTTTGAGTCCCAGTCCGATGGGATTCTTGGTATGTTCAATATGTTCTCGGGCGGCGCACTGTCGAGATTCAGTCTGTTTGCATTGGGCATCATGCCGTACATTTCGGCATCGATCATTATGCAATTGATGACAGTAGTCTCGCCGAAGCTTGAGCAACTGAAAAAAGAAGGTGAAAGTGGCCGCCGCCAGATTACCAAGTACACGCGGTACGGTACTCTGGTGCTGGCAACATTCCAGGCGTTGGGTATCTCCATTGCTCTGGAGGGTCAGGCAGGTCTGGTGATTGATCCGGGCATGATGTTCCGTTTTACAGCGGTCGTTACGCTGGTCAGCGGCACCATGTTCCTGATGTGGCTGGGTGAACAGATTACCGAGCGAGGCATCGGTAATGGTATTTCCATTATCATCTTTGCCGGTATTGTTGCAGGTTTGCCAAGTGCGATTGGCGGTACTTTGGAATTGGCCAGGACTGGTACGTTCCATCCGATTTTTGTGTTGTTCCTGATTGTGGCAGTGGTTCTGGTGACTGCATTTGTTGTGTTTGTTGAACGTGGCCAACGCAAGATCACGGTGAACTACGCCAAGCGTCAGGTTGGTCGCAAGGTGTTTGGTGGTCAAACCAGCCATCTGCCATTGAAGCTGAATATGGCCGGTGTGATTCCGCCGATTTTTGCTTCCAGTATTATTTTGTTCCCGGCCACGATGGCGGGTTGGTTTGGTAGCAGTGAAAGCATGACTTGGCTGAAGGATATCGGTTCGACCATATCGCCGGGACAGCCGCTGTACATTTTACTGTTTGCAACAGCGATTATATTTTTCTGTTTCTTTTATACGGCTTTGGTATTTAACCCGAAGGAAACAGCGGACAACCTGAAGAAGAGCGGTGCCTTTGTTCCTGGCATTCGTCCAGGTGACCAAACGGCAAGATACATCGATCGCATCATGGGTCGCTTGACATTGGTAGGCGCGCTTTACATTACTGCAGTGTGCCTGTTGCCGGAATTTTTGATCTTGAATTACAACGTACCGTTTTACTTTGGCGGTACATCATTGCTGATTATCGTAGTGGTGACGATGGACTTCATGGCGCAGGTGCAATCGCATTTGATGTCTAACCAGTACGAGAGCTTGCTTAAAAAAGCTAATTTTAAAGGCGGTGCGGTTTCACCGCGTTGATCAGGGTTAAGCGGCATGGCAAAAGAAGATTCGATTGAGATGCAAGGGGTGGTGTTGGAAAACCTGCCTAATGCAACCTTTCGTGTAAAGCTGGAAAACGATTTTGTAGTGTTGGGTCATATCTCCGGCAAGATGCGCAAGAACTATATTCGCATTCTGCCAGGTGACAAGGTCACAGTTGAAATGACGCCATATGATTTATCACGTGCGCGGATTATTTTCCGCGTTAAATAGGTTTTGTAGTGAGGGCTGTGAAATGAGAGTTCGTGCATCTGTAAAGGCTTTATGCCGTAATTGTAAGGTTGTTCGTCGTCGTGGCGTTGTGCGTATCATTTGCACAGATCCGCGTCACAAGCAACGTCAAGGGTAATTGTTAGTTAATTTTGCGAAGCCGATTGTTAAAAATCGGTCAAGCTGTTAAAATTTTGGGCTTTTTTGGCGATTAGTAAAATAATTGCGCCATAATTTTGGAGTAGGTACATGGCTCGGATAGCAGGGGTAAACATCCCAAATCATAAGCATACCGAAATCGCGTTAACGTCGATTTACGGTGTTGGTCGTACAACGGCGAAGCAGATTTGTCTGGCAGCCGGTGTAATCCCGACAGCTAAAGTTAAAGATCTGAACGACGCTGAAGTCGAAAAGCTGCGCGATGAAGTCGCCAAGCTGAGAGTCGAAGGTGACTTGCGTCGTGAAGTGACAATGAACATCAAGCGTTTGATGGATCTTGGTTGCTACCGTGGCATTCGTCATCGCCGTGGCCTGCCAGTTCATGGTCAACGCACCAAGACCAATGCGCGTACTCGCAAGGGTCCTATTAAGCCAATCAAGGCATCTAAGTAAGGATTTAGTAAATGGCTAAAGCAAACGCACGCGTTCGTAAGAAAGTTAAAAAGAACATTGCCGAGGGCATCGCTCACGTACACGCTTCTTTTAACAATACGATTATCACGATCACTGACCGCCAAGGTAATGCGCTTTCATGGGCGACTTCCGGCGGCGCTGGTTTCAAGGGTTCACGCAAGAGCACCCCGTTCGCAGCTCAGGTGGCTGCCGAGGCTGCCGGCAAGGCAGCGCAGGAATGCGGTGTGAAGAATCTTGAAGTTCGTATCAAGGGCCCGGGTCCTGGTCGCGAATCTGCCGTGCGTGCTTTGAATGCTGCCGGTTTTAAAATCACTAGTATTTCAGATGTGACGCCAGTGCCGCACAACGGCTGCCGTCCACCTAAAAAGCGCAGAATTTAATTCGCGCTTGATATAACAGGAGAATACCTTGGCTAGAAATCTTGATCCTAAGTGCCGTCAGTGCCGCCGTGAAGGCGAAAAACTTTTCCTTAAGGGCGAAAAGTGTTTCACCGACAAATGTGCGATCGAAAAGCGTAACTTCCCACCAGGTCAGCATGGTCAGCGCCGTAATCAGCGTCTGTCCGACTACGGTGTGCAATTGCGTGAGAAGCAAAAAGTTCGCCGTATCTACGGCGTTCTGGAAGCCCAGTTCCGTAGCTACTATGCAGAAGCTGATCGTCAAAAGGGCGTGACAGGCGAAAACCTGCTGCAACTGTTGGAGTGCCGTCTGGATAACGTTGCGTACCGCATGGGCTTCGGCGCATCGCGTACCGAAGCACGTCAGATCGTTCGTCACAACAGCATTCTGGTCAATGGCAAGCGTGTAAATATTCCATCATATCAAGTGCGTCCTGGCGATGAGATTCAAGTGGCAGAAGCCTCCAAGAGTCAGTTGCGTATCAAGGGTGCACTGGAAGCTGCTGAACAGCGTGGTTTCCCCGAGTGGATTACCGTTGATGTCAAGGCTTTGAAGGGTACTTTCAAGGCCAAGCCACAACGTGATGAGCTGCCAGCTACGATCAACGAGTCTCTCGTCGTCGAACTTTATTCCAAGTAATTAAACCCGGTTAGTCAAGGGTCATAAGGAAAGTTTATGCAAAACAGTCCGACAGAATATTTAAAGCCGCGTGTGGTTGACGTAGAAGTACTGTCACCATTGCGTGCAAAGGTAACACTTGAGCCTATGGAGCGTGGTTTTGGTTACACGCTGGGGAATGCGCTGCGTCGTGTATTGCTTTCTTCCATTCCTGGCTATGCAATTACTGAAGTAAAGATTGACGGTGTGGTACATGAGTACTCCACTATTGATGGCGTTCAGGAAGACGTTGTTGACATCCTGCTGAATCTGAAGGGTGTTGCACTCAAGCTGAATAACAAGACGGAAACTGTCCTGACATTGAACAAGTCGGCCGAAGGCGTAGTCACTGCCGGCGATTTTGAAACCGGACATGACGCTGAAATCGTTAACCCTAATCATGTCATTGCCCACCTGACCAAGGGCGGCAAGTTGAACCTTGAGGTCAAGGTTGAGATGGGCCGTGGTTATCAGCCAGTACCTGTCCGTCAAAAGGGTGTGGACGAAGACCGTGTGTTGGGTTTTATCATGGTTGACGCCTCTTTCAGTCCGATTAACAAGGTCAGCTATCAGGTTGAAAGCGCTCGTGTTGAACAGCGCACTGACCTCGATAAGCTCATCATGGATGTCGAGACCAATGGTGTGGTTGAGCCGGAACAGGCGATCCGTGATGCAGCACGCATCCTGATGGGTCAGCTGGCAGTGTTTGCAGATCTTGAAGGCGCTCCGACTGAGATTGAAGTCAAACACTCACCGCAGGTTGATCCGATTCTGTTGCGTCCGGTTGATGATCTGGAACTGACTGTGCGTTCGGCCAATTGTCTCAAGGCCGAAAATATCTACTACATCGGTGACCTGATTCAACGTAGCGAAAATGAGTTACTTAAAGCGCCTAATCTTGGTCGTAAATCTCTGAACGAGATCAAGGATGTTCTGGCATCCAAGGGCCTGACATTGGGCATGAAATTAGAAAACTGGCCACCGGTCGGTCTGGAAAAGGTGTGAGGGTATCACTATGCGTCATCGCAACAGCAATCGTAAATTAAATCGTACCAGCAGCCATCGTCAGGCGATGTTGCGTAACATGGCCAACTCCTTGTTGCGTCATGAAGTCATCAAGACAACGCTGCCTAAGGCCAAGGAACTGCGTCGTGTAGCCGAGCCCTTGATCACCCTGAGCAAGAATGCAACGCTGGCAAATCGTCGTCTGGCTTTCAGCCGCACACGTGACCGCGATATCGTCGGCAAACTGTTCAATGAACTGGGCCCACGCTATCAGACACGTAACGGAGGTTATCTGCGTATCCTCAAGTGCGGTTTCCGCGTTGGTGACAATGCGCCGATGGCACTGGTTGAACTGGTTGATCGTCCGGAAGCAGAGGTGGAAGTAGCTGCTGCTGCAGAATAAAGCAGCTGCTGTTTCGCTTCATGCAAAAAGCCGGTCTAGCACCGGCTTTTTGCTTTTTTTGTCTGTCAGTCTTATTCCTGGCTTGCAGTTGAATTCAGCAGGCCAATGACATCGTTATGATTGAATGGCCAGTTCAATTCCTTGCCACTGGCAGTATCAAGCAATACAGGTATTTTCGTGCCGTAGCGGGTCAGAAGCTGGTCTTCGTTGCTGATGTCGATCTCTCGCCAGCGGAAATCATCCGATGCAAGTGTCGTGAGAATTTGGGTCGCTTGCTCGCACAGGTGGCAGGCCGAGGTTCCGTAGAGGATGAAATCATGTGTCATGTGCAATGAATTTCCTGTTTTTGTACAATCTGCCGACTAATTGGCGGATAAGCGTTTTCGATGGACTGAAAAACCACCATAATAAGGTCTGTGGACATACTCCAGTCCATTTTAATTCCAATCAAATACTTGTGGGCTAACCAATGGCTGAAATTCAAGAATCAAAAGAAAGCTTGCAAGAAAGCCTGCAACAAGTCATCGCGCTCCTGCACAAGCACAAACTGGTCGAAGGATTGGTTCACAGACAGGATATGCCGAATCAGCCTCTGGTCGAGACCATCGTCCATAGGCGGAATCTTACTGAACTGCAGAAGAAGCTGGATGCGTTGCATCCGGCTGACGTTGCCTACATTCTCGAAGCACTGCCGCTGGAGGAACGTCTCGAAGTCTGGGATCTGGTAAAAGCCGAGCGTGACGGCGATATCCTGCTGGAAGTGTCGGATGCGGTCAGGCAGACGCTGATTGCCGACATGGACAGCGAAGAGTTGCTGGCTGCGGCTGAACAGCTCGATACGGATGAGCTGGCGGACCTGGCACATGACCTGCCCAAGGATGTGCTGCAGGACCTGCTGGAGAGTCTGGATACAGGCAACCGCGAGCGCTTGCAATCAGCCTTGTCCTATCCGGAAGACGCGGTAGGCGCTTTGATGGACTTTGATATCGTGACCATCCGCGAGGATATCTCGCTGGAAGTCGCCCTGCGTTATCTGCGCCGTATCGGCAATTTGCCGGACCATACGGACAAGCTGTTTGTCGTCGACCGGCATGACGTGTTGCACGGCGTGTTGCCGTTGAAGCGTATTGTGGTCAGCGACCCCGAACTGGGTGTGGATGAGGTCATGGCGGACGACGCCGTGGTGTTCCATCCGGAAGACAAGGCAACTGATGCGGCCAAGGCATTCGAGCGTTATGACCTGGTGACTGCACCGGTGGTCGATGCCAACAACAAGCTGATCGGCCGGTTGACGGTGGATACGGTGATGGACTTCATCCGTGAAGAAGCGGAGAGTGATATGTTGTCTCTTGCCGGCCTGAGTGAAGATGAAGACATGTTCTCATCGGTGTGGAAGGCTGTGCAGAACCGCTGGACCTGGTTGGCCGTCAATCTGGTGACCGCGTTTGTCGCTTCGCGTGTCATCGGCGCATTCGAGGGCTCGATCGAAAAGATTGTGGCGCTGGCGGCACTGATGCCCATCGTTGCAGGTATCGGTGGCAACTCCGGTAATCAGACCATCACGATGATTGTACGTGGCTTGGCCTTGGGTCAGGTGGCCTCGCATAATATGAAGACACTGTTGAAGAAGGAACTGGGCATTGCGTTGTTGAATGGCCTGATCTGGGGCAGTGTGCTGGGCGTGGTCGCCTATCTGTTGTATGACAATGTCGCGCTTGGTATGGTCATGACCGCAGCGATGACCATGAATCTGATGCTGGCTGCTGTCATGGGGGTGTTGATTCCCCTGATGATGACCAAGTTCGGCAAGGATCCCGCGGTCGGCTCCAGTGTGCTGATCACTGCGATGACAGACAGCGGCGGATTTTTCATCTTCCTGGGCCTTGCCAGCATCGTATTGCTATAGAGGAATCTGATGAATCCCGAGATGAGCTTGATCTGGCAGGAACTTCAGTCGGGTAGCAATACCCCGGTCTTGCTCTGGCAGGTGAGTGTCATCGCGCTGGGCTTGCTGCTGGCGTGGTCTGTCAACGGCATACTGCGCGCCTATGTCATGCGCCGCGCTGCTGAACGCTGGAAGGTGGGGATAGGGGGTATCAATCGCGTCCTGTTCCCGCTGTCTTCGCTGATTTTCGTCTATTGCGGATATCTGCTGCTGCGTCACTGGCAGGATGTGAGTCTGCTCAAACTGGCCATGACCCTGTTGCTGGCCATGGCTGTCATCAGGCTGGTGGTCTATGCTCTGCGCTATATCTTCACTCCCGGCGGTTGGGTACGCACCATGGAAGGCACTGTTGCCAGTATTGTCTGGCTGGTGCTGGCGCTGCATCTCATCGGTGTGCTGCCCGATATCCTGACAGCACTTGATGGTGTCAGGTTTACAATTGGCAAGGGCGAGTTGACGCTGCTGCTGCTGTTACAGGCAATCCTGATTATTCTGGTCACCTTGTTCGGTGCGCTCTGGATCAGCCGTTTGATCGAAAACCGCCTGATGGGCGCGGAACAGATCAACATGAACGTTCGTGTCGTGCTGAGCAAGCTCGTGCGTATTTTCTTCTCGCTGATCGCCGTGTTGTTCGCGCTTTCTGCGGTCGGGCTGGATATTACCCTGCTTTCCGTATTCGGCGGGGCACTGGGTGTCGGCTTGGGTTTTGGTCTGCAGAAGATTGCAAGCAACTATGCCAGCGGTTTCATCCTGCTGCTGGATGACTCCATACATATCGGCGATATCGTTACGGTCGATACGCATTACGGTATTGTCAGTGAACTTCGCTCCCGCTACATGGTGTTGCGTAAGCTGGACAATACGGAAGTGATCATTCCCAATGAGACATTGGTCTCCAATGTGATGGTCAATCACTCGATGACCGATCGCAAGGTGCGCGTGCAGTTATCGCTACAGGTCAGCTACCAGACAGACCTTGAGCTTGCCATGCGGCTCATGCTGGAAGCTGCGACTACGCAGGAGCGTGTTCTGCGTGATCCGGCGCCAAATGCGTTGCTGCGGGCGTTTGGTGACAGCGGCATCGACCTTGTGATGAATATATGGATCAGTGATCCTGAGAATGGGACAGCCAGTTTGCAATCCGAAATCAATCTCGATATCTGGCGAGCGTTCAAAAAACACAACGTCAGCATTCCATATCCGCAGCGCGAGATACGTATTCTGAGCAGCGAGCCACCGGCACCGGATGTTGCGGGAACGGTTTTGTAACATCAGCCTTTTTTAGGCATACAATGACTGTAATGAACGCATGGAGGTCTATTCATGCTTGACGGTCTATTTCAATTGCCTTGGTGGGGCTATGTAGTCGTTGTCCTGGCCATGACGCATATCACGATTGCTGCAGTTACGATCTATCTGCACCGTTGTCAGGCGCATCATGCATTGGATTTGCATCCGATGGTCAGTCACTTTTTCCGATTCTGGCTATGGCTTACTACGGGTATGCAGACCCGGCAGTGGGCTGCTGTGCATCGCAAGCATCACGCGCGCTGCGAAACCGCTGAAGATCCACATAGTCCGCAGGTGCTGGGTCTGCAGAAGGTGTTGCTGGAAGGTGCCGAGCTATTTCGGCTGGAGGCGGCCAGGCAGGAAACGCTGGATAAATATGGCAAGGGCACGCCGGATGACTGGCTTGAGAGAAATCTTTATAGCCGCTATCCCAGCGCCGGTGTTGGGTTGATGTTGGTTGCAGATGTCGTATTGTTCGGCCTGATAGGCATCACGCTCTGGGCGGTGCAAATGATCTGGATTCCATTTTTTGCTGCCGGCGTCATCAATGGCGTCGGTCATTACTGGGGTTACCGCAATTTCGAGGCGGCGGATGCCAGCCGCAACATCATGCCTTGGGGCATATTGATTGGTGGTGAGGAGTTGCACAATAACCACCATGCCTATGCCAGTTCGGCACGACTCTCAAGCAAGTGGTATGAATTCGATATCGGCTGGATGTACATCCGCATCATGCAGTTTCTGCATCTGGCCAAGGTCAAGAAGGTTGCCCCGAGGATACGCTTTGACTGGGCCAAGACCAGTTGCGATCTGGATACCCTGCAGGCAGTCATCGTGCATCGTTTCGACGTCATGGGCAAGTATGGACAGATGCTCAAAGCCAGCTGCAAGGAAGAATTGTCCAGATTGCAGCAGGCGTATCTCCAGTATGGCAATGAGCCGTTGATGCCGGAACGCTTGAGGCGATGGCTGGCGCAGGATGCAAAGGATCTGCAGGATCAGGAAAAACAGGCATTAAGCACTGTTTTGCAGCATAGCCGGAATCTGCAAGTCCTTTACCAATTCAGGCAGGAGTTGGCAGCCGTTTGGGCGCGCTCCAATGCCAGTCAGGAGCAATTGCTGAGAATGCTGGAGGATTGGTGTCGCCGAGCCGAAGCTAGTGGCATAGAGGCATTGCAGGAGTTTTCCAGGCGCTTGCGTTGTTACAAGATGGCCTGATGTTTCCGATGCGGAACTGACGACATAAAAAAACCCGCAATAGCGGGTTTTTTTATGAGCCTCTCAATTACTTGAGTTTGGCTTCCTTGTACATCACATGCTTGCGGGCGACGGGGTCAAATTTCTTGATTTCCATCTTTTCAGGCATGGTGCGCTTGTTCTTGGTCGTGGTGTAGAAGTGACCAGTGCCGGCGCTTGATTCGAGTTTGATTTTTTCACGCATGTTGAATGCTCCTTAAATCTTTTCGCCAGCAGCACGCAGATCAGCCAGAACAGCGTCGATGCCGTTCTTGTCGATTGTACGCAGTGCAGCGTTGGTGATACGTAGGCTTACCCAGCGGTTTTCGCTCTCAACCCAGAATTTGCGGTTCTGCAAATTAGGCAAAAAACGACGCTTGGTCTTGTTGTTTGCGTGGGATACGTTATTCCCAACCATTGGCTTCTTGCCGGTTACCTGACATACGCGTGCCATGTTAAATCTCCTAATACCGCTTACCGAAATTCGAAAGACCGCATTTATACCATAAAAAACAGGCTCTCCTCAAGGAAAATATGCTTTTTTTGCTGTTTCTTAATGTTTTCCGGTGCTGCCGAAACCACCTTCACCGCGCTCACTGGCAGCAAATTCATCGACGATATTGAAGTTGGCCTGAATGACGGGGACGATTACAAGCTGGGCAATGCGTTCCAGCGGATTGAGGATGAAGGATTCGCGTCCGCGATTCCAGCAGGACACCAGCAGTTGGCCCTGATAATCCGAATCAATCAGTCCGACCAGGTTGCCCAGCACGATACCGTGCTTATGGCCAAGCCCCGAGCGAGGGAGAATCATGGCGGCATAGTTGGGGTCGGCCAGATGAATGGCCATGCCGGTCGGAATCAGCGTGGTTTCGCCAGGATGCAACGTTTGCGTGTGTTCGATACAGGCGCGCAGGTCAAGACCGGCGGAACCGGGCGTGGCATAACCTGGCATCATGTTGTGCAGGCGGTCGTCCAAGATTTTAAGTTCTACATTGAGGTTCATGTGGCGGCTTTCGATGATTGTTGATGCATCATGGTGGCTATATGTTGCAACAGTTGTTGTGCAATCCGGTTTTTCCCAGCGCGTGGCAATGGATGGCTGCCTGCGTCGTCCAGCAAGACTACGCTGGCGTCATCCTGCCCCATGCTTTCCTGCACCAGATTGGCGACCAGCAATGGCAGGCCCTTCTTCTTGCGTTTGGTTTCGGCGTGTTGCAGCAGGTTCTCGCTTTCCGCCGCGAAGCCGACGCAGAACGGCGCTTGCGGCAGACGGGCGACCTCTGCCAGTATGTCCTTGTTGGGTGTCAATTCCAGCGTCAGCGACTGCTCACTTTTCTTGATCTTCTGCGTGCCGGGTTTTGCCGGTCTGTAGTCGGCGACGGCGGCGACACTGATGAATACATCCTGTTCCCCGATGCGCTGCATGACGGCATCCAGCATCTGCGCGGCGCTAACGACATTTACCAGCTCTACCTGGCTCGGTGGTTTCAGCTGCGTCGGCCCGCTCACCAGCGTCACCTCGGCGCCCATGGCGTGTGCAACGTTGGCGATGGCATAGCCCATCTTGCCGGAGCTGAAGTTGGTGATGGCGCGCACCGGGTCTATGGCTTCTACCGTAGGGCCGGCCGTGATCAAAATGTGTTTTCCCTTGAGCAGTTTCGGCTGCTGAAAAGCCATCAGCATTTCAAGCAGGTCTTCCGGTTCGGACATGCGTCCCAGTCCGGTTTCGCCGCAGGCCTGCTCACCGCTGTCCGGGCCGAGGATCGCGATGCCATCAGCCTGCAGCTGTTGTACATTGCGCTGTGTCGCCGGGTTCTCCCACATCTGCCGGTTCATGGCCGGCGCTACCAGCAGTGGACATTCGCGTGCCAGGCATAGTGTGGAAAGCAGGTCGTCGGCATTACCGTGTACCAGTTTGGCCATGAAATCGGCACTGGCCGGTGCGACCAGGATCGCATCTGCCTGCCGTGACAGTTCGATATGCGGCATGCCGTTGGGGATGGCGGCATCCCACATGTCAGTGAACACTTGCCTGCCGGACAGTGCCTGCATGGTGACCGGAGTGATGAAATGCCGTGCTGCCTCGGTCATGACGACTTGCACCTCGATGCCGGCCTTGACCAGCAGGCGCACGAGTTCCGCCGCCTTGTAGGCAGCGATGCCGCCGGTGATGCCGAGTACCAGTTTCTTGATGGGTTGGTTTTGCATGAGAGGTTAATTTGTATGGGGGTTAATTTGTATGGCGTGCTAATAATTTGATTAACCTGGATTTTATATGAAAGCTGGCAGCCGATATACAAAGGCGTTCAAATTGGCGCATCCTGGATTAGACTAATGCCTCAATAACAAGAGAGGCTACGACCGATGTGGCGCAAACTTCGCATACTGATCCTGCTGTTCATTTTGGCCACGGTCGCGCATAGAGCGTGGCTGGAAACCCATGACCTGGAATGGAAGGACAGCCTTTATGTCGCTGTCTATCCGGTCAATGCCGATGGCAGCGAGGCGGCAAGCAGCCATATCCCCCGGCTGGATTCCGACCAGTTGCAGGAGATCACCGATTATCTGGCCGAAGAAGCGGCCAGATACGATCTGGCGATCCGCTTCCCGTTTCAGCTGAGACTGGGCGCTGAAGTTGATCATCCGCCGCCGCAGCCGCCGAAAAACGGCACGGTGTTGCAGACCATGGTCTGGAGCCTGCATTTCCGCTGGTGGGCCTGGCGCAACAGTCCACCGGTCAGTGTGCCGCCCAGCATCAAACTCTACCTGCTGTATTACGATCCCGAGCAGCATCCGGTGCTGCCGCATTCCACTGCCCTGAGCAAGGGCAGGGTGGGCCTGGTCAACCTGTTCGCCGGAGAGCGCCAGGAAAAACAGAATGCGGTGGTCGTTGCGCACGAACTGTTGCATACCGTCGGTGCCACGGATAAATACGATCTGGCCAGCGGACTGCCGCATTATCCGCAAGGCTATGCGGATCCTGACAAACAGCCGGTTTATCCGCAGGATTATGCCGAACTGATGGCAGGGCGCATCCCGCTGTCATCAGGCAGGGCGGCAATTCCGCTCAGTCTTGCGCATACCCTGATAGGCGGGCAAACGGCGGCAGAGATCGGCTGGTTGCAGACGGGAGGAAAATAAATATGGCGATCACGGATTGGCCGGCAGGCGAACGCCCGCGCGAAAAACTCATGCAACAAGGAGCGGCGACCCTGTCCGATGCCGAACTGCTGGCGATTTTTCTACGCGTCGGCGTTGTCGGCAAAAGTGCGGTGGATCTGGCACGCGACCTCTTGAACCGGTTCGGCAGCCTCAATGGCATCTTCGCCGCCAGCCAGCAGGAGATTGCCGAAGTGCATGGTATGGGCAGCAGCAAGTATGTGCAGTTGCAGGCCATCTTCGAGATGAGCCGCCGGGCGCTGGTGGAGCAGATGCAGGCGCGGGACGTGCTGAGCTCGCCGCAGCAAGTGAGGGATTACTTATGCCTGAAACTGGGCGGGCTGGTGCATGAGGTGTTCGTTGTGTTGTTTCTGGATGCGCAGAACCGCGTGCTGGTGCAGGAGGAAATGTTCCGCGGTACGCTGACGCAAACCAGCGTCTATCCGCGCGAAGTGGTGAAGCGCGCGCTGCAGCACAATGCCGCTTCGGTCATCTTTGCCCACAATCATCCTTCCGGCGTGGCGGAACAGAGCCGTTCCGATGAACAGCTGACCCATGCTTTGAAACAGGCACTGGCGCTGGTCGATGTCCGCGTGCTGGATCATTTTGTCGTGGCCGGTAACAGCACGCTGTCATTTGCGGAAAAAGGCCTGCTTTAGCTTGTCGTGACCTTTTGATGGCGTGCCACCAGTTGCTTCAGTTCGGGGACACATGAGCCGCATTGGGTGCCGCATTTCAGTTTCTTTTGCAGTGTGACCAGGTCGGCGCCGATGCGGATATTGTCGATGATCTCGTTTTCCGAAACATCGAGACAATTGCAGACGATCTTGCCACGGCTGCGCTGTCCGGTTGGCGGCGCACTCAATGGCGCCAGCCCCCAGCGGCGCAGCTCGTCTGTCAGCTTGCCCTGCGTCATGACCTCTTTCAGCCATTCTGTCGCCAGAATCTCGCCTGTCAGCCGGACGCCGGTCACTTGCTGGTTTTCGACCAGAATCCGCTTGCTGATGCCGCGTTTGACATCGTTGTAGTGCAGCATGGGCATATCGTCCGTCATGCCGAGCAGATGGTCGAGTTCGGCGATCAGGCTTTCATCCGGTGCGGCGCTGCTGGCAGCACGCAGAATCATGATGCCGGGATCGCGCCCGAACAGCCCGCAGGTGGCATATTCGAAGTGCTTGAGCAGTGGCCGGATTTTTTCCAGCAGTTGCAGGCTGAGACCGCTGCGCATGACGGTCATGCGCCAGGGCAGGTCGAGCTTTTCCAGCTTGACGGCTGCGTGTTTCAGTTCCGGCTGGCGCGATACCTTGTCGAAGGCGCTTGGCATCAGCGCATTGACGCCGAGGCCGTTCATGTATTGACCGCCCCAATGCATGGGGATAAAGGTCTGGGCCGGCTGCATTTCTTCCGAGGTTTGTGCACGTAGCACCAGCTGGCCGCGCTTGTTGCTGACCTTGACCAGATCGCCGGAGTTGATGGCGCGACGCTGCATGTCATCCGGGTTCATGCTGATGACCGGTTCTTCTGCATGGTTGAACAGTTGTGCCACGTTGCCGGTACGGCTCATGCCATGCCACTGGTCGCGCAGGCGGCCGGTGAGCAGGTGCAGTGGATGTCTGGCGTCGGTTTTGTCGGCGGTGGCTTTGTAAATGGTGTTGGCGAACTGGGCCTTGCCGCCGGGTTTTTGAAACACACCGTCGCTGTAAAGCCGGGCTTGTCCCTGTTGTGCCCCCGCCGGGAAAGGCCATTGCTGTGGCCCCTCGCTGTCGAGCAGGGCATAACTCAGGCCACTGATGTCCAGATCGCGGCCGCGGGTGGTTTCGCGATGTTCGTTGAATATCTGCTCGGCTTGCGTGTATGGGAAGAGCTTGACGGATTCCGTACGCTTGTCGAGGCGCTGCCCCAGTCTTTGCGCAAAGTCCGTGGCGATCTGCCAGTCGTGCCGCGCGTTGCCCGGCGCTTCAACCGCTGGATTGACGTGGGTGATGCGTCGTTCCGAATTGGTGACGGTGCCTTCCTTCTCGCCCCAGGTCGTTGCCGGCAGCAGCACATCGGCGAATGTTGTGGTGTCGGTGTTGTGAAAGGCTTCCTGCACGACGACCAGCTCAGCCTTGGCGAGCGCGTCATGCACGCTGTTCAAATCCGGCATCGATTGGGCCGGGTTGGTACAGGCGATCCAGACTGCCTTGATGGAGCCGTCACGCAGGGCATCGAACATTTCGACTGCCGTTTTGCCCGGCTTCTCCGGCACGCGGCTTATGCTCCAGAGCCTGGCGACTTCGGCGCGATGTTCAGGGTTGGCCAGGTCGCGATGGGCGGAGAGCAGGTTGGCCATGCCGCCGACCTCGCGTCCGCCCATCGCGTTGGGCTGACCGGTCAGCGACAGCGGCCCGGCACCCGGCTTGCCGATCTGGCCGGTGGCCAGGTGCAGGTTGATCAGCGCGGCATTCTTGTCGGTGCCGCTGGTGGACTGGTTCAAGCCCTGGCAATACATGGAGAGCGTCGGGCCGTTGCCGAACCATTTGGCCGCGGTGATGATATCGGCTTCGCGGATGCCGCAGATGTCGGCCACCATCTTTGGCGTGTATTCGCGCACGGTGTTCTTCAGGGCATCGAAACCCTCGGTGTGATTATGGATGTAGGCCATATCGAGCAGGCCCTCCCATAGCATCACATGCAGCAGGCCGTTGAACAGTGCGACATCGGTACCCGGCAGGATGGCCAAGTGCAGGTCTGCGGCTTGCGCGGTATCAGTACGGCGCGGGTCGACCACGATGATTTTCAGGTCCGGGTTTTTTGCCCTGGCATCCTCGATGCGGCGATAGAGAATGGGGTGCGCGTAGGCGGTGTTGGAGCCGGCGATGAACAGGCAGCCGGCATGGTCGATGTCCTCGTAGCAGGCGGGCGGTGCATCGGCGCCGAGGGTGGCCTTGTAGCCGGAGACGGCGGAGGACATGCAAAGGCGTGAATTGGTATCGACATTGTTGGTGCCGATCAGGCCCTTGGCCAGTTTGTTGAAGACGTAATAATCCTCGGTCAGCAACTGGCCGGAGATATAGAAGGCGACGGCATCCGGGCCGTGTTCGCGGATAATCTCGGCAAAGCGGTCGGCGACATAATCCAGCGACTCATCCCAGCTGACTGTCTGCCGGGGCAAGTCGCGGCCACGCCGTAACTCGGGGCTGAGAGCACGCCCTTCCGCTTTGGCGCTGAGATGCAGGGTGGCACCCTTGGTGCACAGCCGCCCGAAATTCGCCGGATGCTGCGGGTCGCCGCGCACGCCGACAATCCTGCCAGCTTCGCTCTGGATGATGACGCCGCAGCCGACGCCGCAATAACAACAAGTGGATTTGGTTTCTTGCATACCGGTCTTTTTGAATAGCACTATAGTTTTTTGGCCACAGAGATCACAGAGTGCACAGAGACAAACCTTTCGCATGGAGCTTCTTGTAACAGGTTTGCGTGAGCGCTGTCGATTCTGTGGCTGAACATGATCAAATCTCGAGGTACACCGCGCCATCTTCCACCTTCACGGCGAAACAGGCGGTGTGGCCTTCATCCGGTTCTTCGGCCTGGCCGTCGACCAGGCTGATACGCCAGTTATGCAGCGGGCAGGCGACCTTGTCGCCGTAAACGATACCTTGCGACAAGGGGCCGCCCTTGTGCGGGCAGTTGTTGTGCAGGGCGAACACGCGGTCATCTTCGGTGCGGAAGATGGCGATCTCGCCCTTGGCGCTGCGTACCAGGCGCGAACCCAGTTTGGGGATGTCGTGCAATGCGACGACTTTGGTCCAATCACTCATACAATTTCACTTTCACGAAACAAGTAACAAATAGATCAAAAAGAAATTCATCAGCAGGGAAAAAAGCGCTATCCACTGCCATTTCATCAGCCCGGCCCTGGCGATCAGGGGCGTGCGCGCAGGCGGCAGTATCGGCTTGGTTTCACCATATTCCAGCGCCAGCAGCATTTCCTCAGCGGTTTCAAATCGCTGTTCTGCACTTTGCCGAACAGCCTTCAGTACGATACTTTCCAGCCATTGCGGAATGTCGGGCCGGTAACGGCTGGGCGCTACCGGTTCGCCGAATCTTGGATGCTGGAACGGCTCGATCTCGCCGTAGGGATAGCGGCGGGTCAATAGCCGGTAGAGCGTGACGCCGACACTGTAGAGGTCGCTGCCGACGGAGGCCTGCCCGCCGGCGAACAGTTCGGGCGCCATGAAACTCGGCGTGCCCGGGTTTTGCATGGCCGGAATGCTGGCAGTACCGCTACTCAAGGCGACCCCCAGATCGAGGATGCGCAACTGTTTGTCATCGCCCATGTGGATGTTGTCCGGTTTGATATCCCGATGCAGGATATTGAGCCGGTGCAGGGCGCCAAGGCCACGCAGCAGTTCAGCACCAATACGCGCTACTTCTGTGATTGTGAAGTGGTGCCCGCTATCCAGCCGCTGTTGCAGCGTTTCGCCGCTGTGCCAGCTCATCAGGTAATAGAGCTTGCTGCGTTTTTCCGGATGCAGCGGCAGCACTTGAGGTACGTATCTGGAGACAACCCGTTTGGCCAGCCATTCTTCATTGAGCAGGGCTTGGCAGCTTTCGGTATCTTCAGCCAGAATGGGCTGCAAGGTCTTCATCACCGACAACTGTCCGCTTTGCAGGTTTCGAACCTGATAGAGCAGGCTGCTGCGCGACTCATGGATCAGCGACAGCACTTCGAAACCGTCCAGCCGGTCACCGGTTTTCAGGCGCTGTGGCGCGTTCAGCTGTTTGGCCATGGTGAGCAGGTCGGACAGATTGTCCGTGCCGATCTCTTCGATGCGGACGACCAGTGCCGATGCATTATCCTGGCCGCCCTGCGCCAGCGCTGTTTTGGTCATGTGGTCGGCGATCATCTGCGGGCTGTCATACATCTGCAGTGCCTCATGGATCTGTTTTTGCCCGAGTTTTTCCCAGACGCCATCGCTCAACAGGGCGTAGATATCGCCTTTCTGCAGGCTGCCATCGGCAAAGTCCACGGCCAGGTGCATATCCAGGCCGACTGCACGCTTTAATACGTGACGCATATCGGGTCTGTCCCAGACGTGGTCGGTGGTCAACTGCTCCAGCTTGCCCTGCCGCAGGCGATAGATGCGGGTATCGCCGACATGGGCGAGATAATAGCGCTCACCGCGCAGCACCAGTAATGACAGCGTGGTGGCCATGCCGGCAAGCTGGCGGTGACTGTTTGATTGACTGAGCACCCAGCGGTTGGCTGCCGCCAGCACCTTGTCCAGTGCCGCATGCGTCTCCCAGGTATCGGGTGTGGCGTAGTAATCCGAGAGCACGCTACGCACCGTCATCTCGGCGGCCTCGCGGCCACCCGCATTGCCGCCCACCCCATCGGCAATCGCGACTATCGCGCCCTTGGTGGCAAGCTGTTCATTCACGGGCGTCACCACACCCAGAAAGTCTTCATTGGATTCTCTGGGGCCGGTTTGCGAACTTTGGCCGATCATGAGTTTCAGCGACATGTGGTTATCAGTTGGCATGAGGTTCGGGTGGGTGAGCGCAAACTTTACTTTACACCTTTGCCGAGGTCGCGGTGGATGAGCCCCAAGTTGTGCGCCAGCGCGTCTTGACGCTGGCGAGGCCAATAATCGCCAGCACAGCCAGCCCGGCGAAGATTAGCACGCCCAGCTGGTAGCTGCCGGTGATTTGCTTGAACCAGCCGAGGCTGGCGGCCAGATAAAAGCCGCCGATGCCGCCTGCCATGCCCACCAGGCCGGTCATGACTCCGATCTCCTTGCGGAAGCGTTGCGGCACCAGCTGGAATACGGCGCCGTTGCCCATGCCGAGTACGGCCATGACCGGGATGACGATGGACAATGAAGAGGTCAGGTTGGGTTGACCGAAACTCATCGCCAGCAGCAACAGGGCGGCGATCGCGTACATGGTGAGCAGCGTGCGGATGCCGCCGATGCGGTCGGCGATCATGCCGCCTATCGGCCGGGCCAGCGAGCCGGAGAAAACGGCAGCTGCCGTGCAGTAACCGGCGACGACCGGCCCCAGGTTATAGAGGTCGTTGAAATAGATGGTCAGGGACGAAGCCAGTCCGACGAAGCCGCCGAAGGTGACGCTATAGAAGAACATGAACCACCAGGCGTCCTTGTCCCTGAGTATGGTGACATACTGGCTCAGTGATTTTGCCGGTGGCGTGTCCGGGCTGTCCTTGGCGTAGATGGCATAGATCACGAAGACGATCAGCAGTGGTATCAGGGCCAGTCCGAACACATTGTTCCAGCCGAACAGGACGGCCAGGCCAGGGGCGAAGAGCGCTGCGAACACCGTGCCCGAGTTGCCGGCACCTGCAATGCCCAGCGCCGTGCCTTGGTGTTCTGGTGGATACCAGCGCGAGGCCAGCGGCAAGGCGACGGCGAATGAAGCGCCAGCGAAACCGAGGAAAATGCCCAGCATCAGGGACTGCTGGAAATTATGGATGCCGTGCAGCCAGGCAACTGTCAGCGCGATGATGACGATGACTTGTCCCACCAGCCCGGCCATTTTCGGCTTGATATGGTCGACCAGCACGCCCATGACGATGCGCAACAGTGCACCGGCCAGTACCGGCGTCGCTACCATCATGCCTTTTTCGGCGGCGGTGAGTTGCAGGTCGACTGCCATCTGTACGGCGAGAGGGCCCAGCAGCACCCAGACCATGAAACTCAGGTCGAAATAAAGAAATGCAGAGAACAGGGTCGGCTTGTGACCTGCCTGCCAGAAACTTTTTTGCATGATTGACTCCTCCGTTGCGACGATCAACATCGCAGGTTTTTTTATAAGGTGATGGTTTCGAATTCTTTATGCTCGTCGCGCTTTTGTACGCGCTCCGCCCACGGGTTGACCGCGCCTTGCAGGGCAAACAGCAGGCGTTCATATGCCGCCTTGCGGCCCTCGGCATCCTCGATCACACGTTTTTTCACATAATCGAGGCCGACGCGGTTGATCCAGTGTACGGTGCGGTCGAGGTAGCGCGCTTCCTCACGGTAGATCTGGATGAAGGCACCGGAGTATTCCAGCACTTCGTCATGCGATTTTACCTTGCAGAGAAACTGCGCGACCTCGGTCTTGATGCCGCCGTTGCCGCCGACATAGATCTCCCAGCCGGAATCGACGCCGATGATGCCGACGTCCTTGATGCCGGATTCGGCGCAGTTGCGCGGGCAGCCGGAAACGGCGAACTTGACCTTGTGCGGCGCCCACATGTGGTCGAAGGCCTTTTCGATATCGATGCCCATCTGCGTCGAATCCTGCGTGCCGAAGCGGCAGAACTCGGAACCGACGCAGGTTTTGACGGTGCGGATGCCTTTGGCATAGGCGTAACCGGAAGGCATGTCGAGGTCGGCCCACATGTTGACCAGGTCTTCCTTCTTCACGCCCAGCAAGTCGATACGCTGGCCACCGGTGACTTTTACCATGGGCACGGCGTACTTGTCGGCGACATCGGCGATCTTGCGCAGCTGGTTCGGGGTCGTGACGCCGCCGTACATGCGCGGTACTACCGAGTAGGTGCCATCCTTCTGGATATTGGCGTGCACGCGTTCGTTGATGAAGCGCGATTGTGGATCGTCCACCGCCTCATGCGGCCAGGTCGAGATCAGGTAATAGTTCAGCGCCGGCCTGCAAGTCGCGCAGCCGTTGGGTGTGCGCCATTGCATGCCTGTCATCGCATCCGGGATGTTGAGGTATTTGTGCTGGCGAACTTGTTCGCGCACTTCCTCGTGGTTGAGATCGGTGCAGCCGCACACCGCCTTGTTGGTGGAAGGCGGCGCATAACCGCCACCGAGGGCCGAGGCCAGGATCTGTTCGACCAGGCCGACGCAGGAGCCGCAACTGGAGCCGGCCTTGGTCTGTTTCTTGACGTCGTCGATGGTAAACAGGCCCTTTTCCTTGATGGCCTTGACGATGGTGCCCTTGCACACACCGTTGCAGCCGCAGACCTCCATCTCGTCGGTCATCGCCGAGGCCTTGTCCTGACCCTGATGGCCGGTGTTGCCGAGGCTGTCCTGGCCGAACATCAGGTGGTCGCGGATTTCGTGGATGGGCTTTTTGTCGCGTAACAGCTGAAAGTACCAGGACCCATCCGTCGTATCACCATAGAGCACGCTGCCGATGATTTTGTCATCTTTAATGATCAGCTTCTTGTAAACACCTCCCACCGCATCGTGCAAAACGATCTCTTCAGTATCCTCCCCGCCTGTGAAGTCGCCGGCAGAAAAGAGGTCGATGCCGGTGACTTTCAGCTTGGTTGAAGTGACGGAGCCGACGTAGCGGCCGATACCGAAGTTGGCCAGGTGCGTGGCGCACACCTTGGCCATTTCAAAAAGTGGCGCGACCAGGCCGTAGGAAATCCCACGGTGGGCCACGCATTCGCCCACGGCATAGATGCGCGGGTCGTAAGTCTGCATGGTGTCGTTGACGACGATGCCGCGATCGCAGTGGATGCCGGCGGATTCCGCCAGTGCAAAATTGGGGCGGATGCCGACCGCCATGACCACCAGGTCGGCCGGAATCTCCTGACCGTCCTTGAAGCGGACGGCTGTCACGCGGCCATCTTTACCTGTCAACTGCTCCGTGTCCTTCTCCAGCAGGAAATTCAGGCCCTTGGCTTCCAGCGATTGCTGCAGCATGCGGGCGGCGGTTTTGTCCAGCTGGCGTTCCAGCAGCCATTCGCTTCTGTGCACTACGGTCACGTCCATGCCCTGGATCTTCAGGCCGTTGGCCGCTTCCAGGCCGAGCAGGCCGCCGCCGATGACCACCGCATGCTTGTAGACTTTTGCCGCGTCTATCATGGCGTTGGTGTCCTGGATATCGCGATAACCGATGACCCCTTCGAGGTCGGCACCCGGAATCGGCAGCATGAAGGGCCGGGAGCCGGTGGCCAGCAGCAGGCGGTCATATTCCGCGCTGGTGCCATCCTCGGCGTAGACCAAGCGGTTCTTGCGGTCAATCTTGTTGATGCGCGCATTGGTGTAAAGCCGGATGTTGTTCTCCGCATACCATTCGCGACTGTTGAGGATGATGTCGTCTATGGTCTGCTCGTTGGCCAGCACCGGCGACAGCATGATGCGGTTGTAGTTGGGGTAGGGTTCATCGCCGAACACGGTGATGTCGTAGAGGTCTGGCGCGATTTTCAGCAGTTCCTCCACGGTTCTCATGCCGGCCATACCGTTGCCGACGACGACGAGTTTCATTTTCTTCATGCTATTTCTCCTCTTTGCTTCCGTTGCGCGCTAGGCAGCGATGGCCAAAGCGTTGATGAATTCCTTGCAGCTCGATAGCCTGACCACATCGCCGATGACGATAATGGCCGGGCTACCCAAGCCTTCCTGCTTGACTGCCATCGGCAGCATGCCGATGGGGCAGATCACCTGTTGTTGTTCGTCCCGCGTGCCGTGCTGGATGGCGGCGGCAAAAGTGCTGGAAGGCAGGCCGGCGGCCAGCAGTTGCTGCACGATGTCGCTCAGATGATTCATGCCCATGTAGATCACCAGCGTCGTACCGCCATCGACCAAGGCTCGCCAGTTGAGCGGGTTCTCATCCTGCGTGTGGCCGGTGACAAAGGTGACGCCATGCGTATATTCCCGGTGAGTCACCGGGATGCCGATACTGGCCGGCACGGCAATACCGCTGGTGATGCCGGAGATGACCTCAACCGGAATGCCAGCCTGTCGCAGCGCCAGCATCTCTTCGCCGCCGCGACCAAAGAGAAAGGGGTCGCCGCCCTTGAGGCGGGCGACGATCTGACCTTGTTCAGCCAAAGACACCATGACTTTATTGATAAAGGACTGCGGCGTGGATTTGCAGCCGCCGCGCTTGCCGACCTCGATCACGCGCGCTTGCGGTGCATGCTGCAGGATCTCGCGGTTGACCAGGTCGTCGACCAGTACGACGTCAGCCGACTGCAACGCCTTGATTGCCTTCACTGTCAGCAGTTCCGGATCGCCCGGGCCCGCCCCTATCAGATAAACCTTGCCTTGCGTCATGGTGTGTTTCCGTTCCCTAGAATGTGTACATCGCCGTCAGCCAGACCTTTTCGATGTCGGTCTTGCGGCCAAGCGGGTTGGCGACCCTGTCGTCTTCCTTGAAGTTGGCGTATTCGGCCTTGACCAGGAACTTGCTGTTGACGTTCCAGGTGGCGGCCAGGTCGAACTCCTTGCCGAACTTGTCGCCGAAACCACCGCCGAACTTGGCGAAATCCTCATCCGCATTGATGATGTGGTACTCGGCATGCAGGGTCAGTGCGGGCAGTGGCTTGCCACCGACGGTAATGAAGGTGTCCTTGATGCCTTGTGCCGGTGTGATCAGGAAGTGGTCGGCCCAGCCCTGGAACAGGTGGTTGGTGCCGAACGGTGTCTGGAATGCATATTCGCTGTCGTTGCTGGACAGACTTTCATGATCGATACGGGCGAACCAGGCTTTGTAACCGGCACCGATACCTGCGCGTCCATAATGCGCATCGATGCGGTCATCGCCATCGGAATAGTCGGTCTGTTTGGCGTATTCGGCGGTATAGAGCCAGCGCCAGTCGTCATTGATCTTGCGGCTGCCGTCGAGGCGCAAACCGAGTGTCTTGTTCGACTGGTCGGTGCCCGGGCCGAGCACGCTGGTCTTGGCCATGGTGGGCGTCTCGAAGTTGGAGAAATAGCCGTAACCGGTGACGGATTCGGAGGGTGAAAGACGGTATTTGGCGTTGACGATTTCCAGTTCGCCTTCCTGCAGCCGGGTGCTGATCTGCTTGACGCGTTCCAGGTGTGCCAGATAAATCTCGGTGTTCGGCAGGCTCTTGTTCAGCATGGAATAACCATCGAACACTTGCATGACCTGGCGGAAGCCGATATCGCCGATGAAGCGCACGTTATCCAGGTTGATCTGCTGGCGGCCAAGGCGGAATCGGGTGTTCTTGATGCCGGTCCAGTCCACATAAAGCTGATTGATGTCGGTATCGTGCGGATCGACGACGATGGGGTAATCGCCCATGCCTTTTTCCGGGTCACCCAGCCGGCGGTCGTCGTAGCGGTTCTCCAGCTCGGCGACATTGATGATTTGCACGCCGACGCTGAAGTTGTGAAAAGGTGCGGTCTGCCAGCCGACCAGACTGCGCAGCGTCAGCGCGCGGGCGTTTTCCGGCTTGCCGTCCTGGTCGACATGCTCGTAGCGCAGGCGGAAGTTGGTCATGGGCTTGCCGCCCTTGATGGCATCCAGCAGGGTGTAATCTGGCAGTGCTTCTTCCGCGGTAGCGCTCAACGATGTGACGCCGAGTCCTAGCAGCAGGCTTAAACTCACTTGACGCATCTTGAATCTCATATTAGTTTGCATGTGTTGCTCCTTTTTTAGCGAGAAGGGTGACAGTGTTTTGGGTGTTAATCACATCCAGGGCATGGGGGACGCGTCCTGACCGGCGTGTCCCTTTTTCTTTGCAGCTGATATTGCGGGTGCTTGCATGGACTTACGCAGCTTTCTTCGCGTGACGTTCGTACAAGAACTTCAATACTTCACTACGCAAATGGTTGTACTCGGCGTTTTCTGCCAATTCCAACCGTTTTCTTGGGCGCGGCAAGGCAACCGGAAGTATTTCTCCAATCGTTGCTGCCGGGCCGTTGGTCATCATGACGATGCGATCCGAGAGCAAGACGGCTTCGTCTACATCGTGCGTCACCATCACCGCGGTACAGCCGGATTTGGCCATGATGCTCATCAGCTCGTCTTGCAGATGCGCGCGGGTGAGGGCATCCAGTGCGCCGAATGGCTCGTCCAGCAACAGCACCTTGGGTTCCATAGCCAGCGCACGAGCGATACCGACTCGTTGCTTCATGCCGCCTGAGATTTCGTTGGGGCGCTTATCTGCTGCGTGACCGAGCCCTACCAGATCCAGTGCAGCCTTGGTCCTGGCACGCAACTGTGCTTTGTTCTCGTTCTTGCCGAACACCCGCTCTACTGCCAGATAGACGTTTTCATTGCAGGTGAGCCAAGGCAGCAGCGAGTGATTCTGGAAGACGACAGCACGTTCCGGTCCGGGGCCGTCGATCTCGCGTCCGGCGCAGAACAGGAGGCCGCTGGTGGGTTGCAGCAAACCGGCGATCAGGTTGAGTACTGTCGATTTACCGCAGCCCGAGTGGCCGATGACCGAGACGAACTCACCTTCTCGGATGTTGAGGTCGATGCCGCGCAGGGCTTCGAACGTGCCTTTCCTGGTGACGAACGTCATATTGACGTTTTCCAGTTGCACGTATTTTTCCTGAATGATCTTTTCCATGATTTTCCTTTCGTTCGTCCGTTTTGCCATCATTCGTAGCTGAAGCGTCTGGCGATCATGATCAGCATCTGCTCAAGCAGCAGCCCGACGATGCCGACGACGAAAATCGCGATGATGATGTGTTCCACGTTGAGGTTGTTCCATTCATCCCAGACCCAGAAGCCGATGCCAATGCCGCCGGTCAGCATTTCGGCAGCGACGATCACCAGCCAGGCCACACCGATGGAAAGGCGCACGCCGGTCATCATGTAGGGCAGCACGAAGGGGAACAGGATGCGGGTGGCGATCTTCCATTCGGAAAGCTTGAGCACGCGGGCGACGTTCATGTAGTCCTCCGGCACCTTGCTGACGCCGACCGCGGTATTGATGATCATCGGCCAGATGGCCGAGATGAAGATGACCCAGATGGCAGCCGGATCGGCAGCCTTGAATACCAGCAGGCCGATCGGCAGCCAGGCCAGCGGTGAAACCGGGCGCAGCATGCCGATGATGGGCGCTGCCATTCTTGAGGCGAAGGCAAAACGGCCGATGATGAAGCCGAGCGGGATACCGAGCACGGCCGCCATGCCGAAGCCGAGACCGACGCGTTCCAGCGAGTTGAGGATGTTCCAGCCGATGCCCATGTCATTCGGTCCATTGTTGTAGAACGGATCGCTGAACAGTTCTACGGCAGCATGCCAGGTTGGGATCGGGCCGGGCAGGCCTTCCGACTGGTAGGAGATCAGGGCCCAGATGGCAGTGAACAGCATGAGACCGAACAGTGGTGGCAGCAGCCACTGAAAGAAGGCGCTGATCAGTTGCCTGTTTTTCGCCGCTCTATCACTGATTGCGCTATTGGTCGCTTTGGCAGGCACTTCGGCAACTGTCGTCACCGCTGCTGGCGCAGCCTTGGCCGGCTGCGTTGCAGCGCTGGTTTCATGGTTCATGTCGGTTTCCAGGTTCTTTCGTTGCAGGCTGATGACGCTCATGACGGTTCTCCCGGGTTATGCCTTGATCTTGAAGCCGTTGGCGTAGGCTTTCGGATCCTTGCCATCCCACACCACGCCATCGATCAGTTTGCTGCTGCGCATGGCATCCTTGGGCACGGCAATGCCCAGTGCCTTGGCGGCTTCGGTGTAAAGGTCGATGCGGTTGACCTGCTTGGCCACGGCCAGGTAGTCCGGGTCGGATTTGAGCAGGCCCCAGCGTTTGTGCTGGGTCATGAACCACATACCGTCGGAAAGGTAGGGGAAGGGCACGCTGCCGTCGTTGAAGAACTTCATGTAGTTCGGGTCCTGCCAGGATTTGCCGAGGCCGTTCTCGTACTTGCCGACGAAACGGCCTTCAATGACGGCTTCCGGCGCATTGACATAGGCCTTGCCGGCGATCAGTTTGGCGACTTTCGAGCGGTTTTCCGTCGCATCGATGTAACGGCAGGCTTCCAGCACCGCCATGATCATGGCCCGGGCCGTGTTCGGGTTCTTGGCGACGAATTCTGCGGTGCAGCCCAGCACTTTTTCCGGGTGATCGGTCCAGATGTCCTGGCTGGTGGCGACCGAGAAGCCGATCTTGTCGTGGATGGCACGGGCGTTCCAGGGTTCGCCTACGCAGAAGCCATCCATGTTGCCGATACGCATGTTGGCGACCATCTGTGGCGGTGGCACGACGATGGTCTTGACGTCCTTGAACGGGTTGATACCGTAGGTCGCCAGCCAGTAATAGAGCCACATGGCATGGGTGCCGGTGGGGAAGGTCTGGGCGAAGGTGTAATCGCGGTTCTCGTTATCCAGCAGACGCTTCAGCGTCGGGCCGCTGGTGACGCCCTTTTCCTTCAGCTGGTTGGCGAGCGTGATGCCCTGGCCGTTGTTGTTGAGCGACATCAATACGGCCATATCCTTCTGTTGGCCGCCGATACCGAGTTGTACGCCGTACATCATGCCGTAGAGAATATGGGCACCCTGCAGCTCGCCGTTGACCAGCTTGTCGCGCACGCCGGCCCAGGAAGCTTCCTTGGAAGGCGTGATCTTGATGCCGTATTTCGTGTCGAAACCCATCTGTGCAGCGACCACGATCGGTGCACAATCAGTCAGCGGGATGAAGCCGATTTTGACTTCCTTGATCTCCGGTTCGTCACTGCCTGCGGCCCAGGCATTGTTGCGGATTTTCTCCGGCACCATGCCCATCAGCGCTGAGGCACCCATGACCCCGGCGCTGGCACGGAAAAAATTGCGGCGGCCATTGTCTATAGGGTCGTTCTCATTCACGACTTTAGCTGATGACAGATTGTTATCTTTGCTCATTTGATTCTCCTGACGGTTGATTCATATGCAAAAAATCCAAATAAAAAAGGCGTCCTGCAGGCGGAATGTATTCCGCGAGCAAGGACGCCTTTGTCCGGTGGGTCATCATTGACCCGGTATTGCCATTTCAAAAACCTTGTACTGCCTGAGCCGTATCCGGCTGCTGATCCAACTGTTGATTCAAACTTCCGATATTGCTACCCGCCGTTGGGTCTCAACATCCATTCATTGTTCAGAGCAGCAGCTTTGCCGCCTGCACTACCTGTTCGGCCAGTGTGGCCAAACGTATGTTCTGTTTCATTGCCATGTTCCGCAGCAGCGTGTAGGCGGCATCTTCGTCGATACCGCGCTGCTTCATCAGCAGGCCCTTGGCTTTTTCTACCACCTTGCGTTCGCTGAGCTTGAGGTTGGCCTCATTCAGTTCGGCGCGCAAAGCCTTGAATTCTTCAAACCGCGCAATCGCTGCATCCATCACCGGCTTCAGTTTCTCGTTGGTCAATCCACCAACGACATAAGCACTGACACCGGCACGTGTGGCCGACCGGATCTTTTCGGTATCTCCATCATGCGTAAACATCACAATCGGCCGCGGCGCGTTCTGGCTCATCACGATCAGGTGCTCCAGCGTGTCGCGGCTGGGCGAGTCCGTGTCGATGATGACGATGTCCGGCTGCAATTTGCTGACCGCTTCATCCAGATTCGCCGTATCGCTCAAGTGTGCGATCACTTCGCAGCCTGCTTCGGTGAGCGACTGTTTAAGCGGAGCTGTCCGCTCCAAGTGATTATCAACTAGCATGACTCGGAGCATTGCCGACCTGAATATGAGTTACTCAGCATGCATTAAGCAACTGCCGTGCCAATCCTTGCATGAGTGTGTTAAGGCTTTGAAAAACATTGTATATGTATGGAACTGTGCAAAGGGGAGGAAGGGCACATGCGGGTTCAATAGATGCACAATAAAAGTGCGCGTGCACCAATCATGTCAGTCATGCGGGTAGATGTTGTGTTGCCACCGCTTTTAAATAGCGGCGTTTAATTGGCAGCGTCTGATCGTTCTGCGTCCGGACCATCAAACTGCAGGCTGGCCAGCCTCGCATAGAGACCGGCATTACCGCGCAGTTCTGCCGCCGTGCCGATCTCGACGATGTTTCCCTGATCCATGACGACGATGCGGTCAGCTTTCTGCACGGTTGCCAGGCGGTGCGCGATGATCAGGGTGGTGCGGCCCTGCATGGCGATATTGAGCCCTTGTTGCACCAGGATTTCAGATTCCGCATCCAGTGCGCTGGTGGCTTCATCCAGCAGCAGAATCGGCGCATCCTTGAGAATCGCCCGCGCGATGGCGATACGCTGGCGCTGCCCGCCGGACAGACGCGTGCCGCGTTCGCCGAGATGGGTTTCGTAACCTTCGGGCAGGCGCGAGATGAATTCGTCGACCTGCGCAGCCTTGGCCGCCACCATCACTTCAGCGTCGGTGGCATACGGCCGTCCATAGCGGATGTTTTCCATGGCATTGGCCGAAAATATCACCGGGTCCTGCGGTACTACGGCAATCTTGCTGCGCAGGGATTGCAGCGTCAGCTTGCGGATATCCTGCCCGTTGATGCTGATACTTCCTGCGGTGACATCGTAAAAGCGTAGCAATAGCTGGAACAGCGTGGTTTTGCCTGCGCCCGAAGGGCCAACCAGGGCGACAGTCTCGCCGCAGGGGATTTCCAGTGAGACATTGCTTAATGCGGCGGTCTGCAATCTGGAGGGATAATAAAAACTGACATGGCTGAACGAAATCTGCGCGGTTGTGGCATCGATGATTTCTTCCGGCCGACTGGTTTCCCTGACTGCAGGCGCTGCGTGCAGCAGTTCCAGCAGGCGCTCGGTGGCGCCGGCAGCACGCATGATATCGCCCCAGACCTCAGCCATCGTGCCGACGCTGCCGGCTACCATGGCAGCATAGAGGATGAAGGAAGCCAGTTCACCGCCGGTCATGGCGCCGCTGGTGACCTGATGCGCGCCTATCCACAGCACAAAAATGATCGAGCCCATGACAGCGGTAATGATGACGGCAGTCATGGCGGCTCGCACCCGCACCCGTCTGAGTGCAGTGATGAAGCTGGTTTCCGTGCTCTGTCGGAAGCGGCCGATTTCGCGCTGCTCTTGGGTAAAGGATTGCACGGTCGGCATGGCGTTGAGGATCTCGCCTGCCAACGCCGAACTGTCGGCGATCCTGTCCTGCGATTCGCGTGAAAGTTTGCGCACCTTCCTGCCGATCAGGATGATGGGCAACACCACCAGCAACATCAGGCCGAAGTTCAGCGAGAACAGATAGAGGCTGGTGACGGCAAGCATGATCATGCCGCCGATGAACTGGAACAGGCTGCGCAGGCCCATGGAGGCCGAACTGCCAACCACGGTTTGAATCAGGGTGGTATCGCCGGTCAGACGTGACAGCACTTCGCCGGTTTGCAAAGTCTCGAAGAATTGCGGTGATTGCGTCATCACTCGTCCGTAGACCGCATTGCGCAAGTCGGCAGTGACGCGTTCTCCTATCCAGGAGACGGTGTAATAGCGTGCCGCCACCATCAGCGCCCAGAAGAAAGCCAGCCCGAACAAAATGGCGAAATGACTGTTGAGGTTGAGGCTGTCCGTCAGTGCGCCACTGGTTCTTGCGGGTTTTTGACCAAATCCGAAATCAATCAGGTCGCGAAATGCGAGAGGAACCAGCAACAGTGTCGCCGATGCCAGACTGAGCAGGACAAATGCCAGCAGCATTTGCTTGCGATAAGGCCGTAGAAAAGGCCAGATATCGCGCAGGGACGATATCCTTTTGGCTTTCTCCGGCATGGTCTCCTGCTGTTGAGGCTCATGGCTGTCCATGGTGTCGGTCGTGTCGATGGCTAATTCCTGTTGGTAGCTTAGCGGACGGGTTGCAGTTGCAGCAGTCTGTCACCGGCAATCAGATAAAGCAAACCATCCGGTCCCTGACGCACATCACGCACGCGACCGAGGTTTTCGAACAGGCGTTCTTCCTTGACCACCTTGTCGCCGTCCAGGGTCAGCTTGACCAGAGTCTGGAACTTGAGCGAGCCGACGAACAGGTGGTTTTTCCAGCCGGGATAGGCATCGCCGGTATAAAAGACCATGCCGGAAGGGGCGATGGAGGGCACCCATTTATAAAGAGGTTGCGCCATGCCCGGCTTTTTGGTGCCTTCGCCGATTTTGGTGCCGGTGAAGTAATTGACGCCGTAGGTGATCACCGGCCAGCCGAAGTTGGTGCCGGCCTGCAGGATGTTGATCTCGTCGCCGCCCTGCGGGCCGTGTTCATGGGTCCATAGCTTGCCGCTGAACGGGTTGAGTGCGGCGCCCTGCACGTTGCGATGACCGTAGCTGTAGATTTCCGGCAGCGCGTCAGGGTTGGCGGCGAACGGATTGTCCTGCGGCACGCGACCGTCGTCATGCAGGCGGATCACCTTGCCGATGTGCTGGGCGAGGTCCTGTGCCCGTTCCATCTCACCGCGGTCGCCGAGGGTAATGTAGAGGAAGCCTTCGCGGTCGAAGACGAGGCGCGAACCGAAATGCTTGTTGCTGTTGATCTTGGGTGCCTGACGGAAGATCACTTCGCTATCGGTCAGTTGCATGCCCTTGAGTTTGGCGCGCATGACTTCGGTGCCGCTGCCACCCTCGCCCTTGGTGGAATAGCTCAGGTAGAGCCAGCCGTTTTCCGCATATTGCGGATGCAAGGCGATGTCGAGCAGGCCGCCCTGGCCGCGATCGACCACTGCCGGTACACCGCCAATCGCTTGCGGCAGCAGTTTGCCGTTCTCGACCATACGCAGCTTGCCGGATTTTTCCGTGACCAGCAGGCGGCCATCAGGCAGAAAGGCCATGCTCCAGGGTTCTTTCAGATTCTCGACCAACGGCTTCAGCTGGACCTTGCTGGTGTCTGCCGCGAGGCTCTGTCCGGCTTGGGTCGGCAGGTTCAACAGCAGGCCGCAACAGAGCAGCAGCGGGCTGAATAGTGTCTGCCATGAATGAGAGTTGGCTGGGCGTGGCATGATGTCTCCTGAAGATAAACGATGACTGTATGACGATATGTTCGGTCCCGGGTTCACCCGGCGCATCATGCGAATTTACAGAACACGCTACGGCACCTAATATAGGTGGGCTTTATACAGACAGATATTAATTTCTTAGAATAGATGAATGACGGAAATATGAAATCCACGCAACAATCCGGGGTGAATGACAAGGTCGATGTGCTGCTGGTCGGCGGCGGCATCATGAGCGCGACGCTGGCGACTTTGCTCAGTCAGCTGGATCCTGCATTGCAGATCGTGCTGGTGGAAAAGCAGGAGGCAGTGGCGACCGAGAGTAGCGATGCCTGGAACAATGCCGGCACCGGTCACGCCGGTTATTGTGAACTTAATTACACGCCGCAGGCGGCCGACGGCAGCGTCAGTATCCCGCGCGCGCTCAGCATCAATGCGGCTTTTGAAGTCTCGCTACAGCTTTGGTCCAGCCTGGTCGAGCAGGGCGTCCTGTCCTCGCCAAAATCTTTCATCAATGCCACGCCGCATGAGAGCTTCGTCTGGGGTGAAAAGGATGTCGCATTTCTCAGGGAGCGTCATGCGCAGTTGAGCCGTCATCATCTGTTTGCCGATATGGAATACAGCGAAGACCCTGCCGTCATCGCCCAATGGATGCCGCTGGTGATGCAAGAGCGGCCCATCGCTCAGCCTATGGCCCAATCTATAGCCCAGCCGGTTGCGGCCACGCGCGTGGCCTATGGCACCGATGTCGATTTCGGTGCGCTGACGCGGCAACTGGTCGCCGCTTTGCAACGCCAGCCGAATTTCCGCCTGCTGTGCGGACATGAAGTGGAAAACCTGAAAAGAAAGACGGACAAGCGCTGGCAGGTTGAAGTGCGGGAAACCGCCAATGGCCAGCTGCAGCGGCTGGATGCGGCATTCGTCTTTCTGGGGGCGGGCGGCGCGGCGTTGTCATTGCTGCAAAAGTCTGGCATTGCGGAAGGCCGAGGATATGGCGGCTTCCCGGTCAGCGGCCAGTGGCTGGTATGCAGGAACCTGGAAATCATCCGCCAGCATCGCGCCAAGGTCTATGGCAAGGCACCGATCGGGGCGCCGCCGATGTCGGTGCCGCATCTGGATACGCGTTATATCAATGGCCAGCCGGCCCTGCTGTTCGGGCCGTATGCCGGTTTTACCAGCAAGTTTCTCAAGCAGGGGTCCTATCTCGACCTGCTGAAATCGGTCAGGACCGGCAATCTCAAATCGCTGCTCGGTGTTGCCCGCCATAACATGGACCTGACGCAATACCTGATCAGGGAAGCGTTGCAAAGCCATGAGGCGCGCATGGCCTCCTTGCGCAAGTTCTATCCGCAGGCGCGTTCCGAGGATTGGGAACTGGCAGCGGCCGGCAAGCGTGTGCAGATCATCAAGGGCTGCGATGAAAAAGGCGGCAAGCTGGAATTCGGTACCGAAATCGTCGCGGCCGCAGATGGTTCACTGGCCGCTCTGCTGGGCGCTTCGCCCGGTGCTTCGGTTTCCGTGCAGGCCATGCTGGATGTTCTGCAACGTTGCTTTGCAACTCGTGTGGCATCCGCGGCCTGGCAAGAGAAACTGAAAGCGCTGATTCCTTCTTATCGCGAGTCGCTGGTAGAGGATGCCGGGCTTTTGAAAGTTGTGCGGGAACGAACGCTTGCCAGGCTGGCGTTGAAGTAGCGCATTCAGCGGAATGACAAGCTACGGGTTTGCATTGTGGGGTATCAGCTGGAAAAATGCAGTGTAGTATTCCGGATACATGCTGATTGACGATGAAAATCCTCGCTAGCATATTGGATCATGAATTCGGGTAGGCGGTATAGCATCATCGCTTTCGAACATTAGCTTCAGGTGGACCCTATGGCCCTGTCTGCAAAAATTTACAGCAAGACCGGAAAAGGCGCGCGAGCTCAGTCGTCCAGGAGCCGCGATTTATCTGCCGATGCCCTCAAAATACTTTCCCTGATCGACAGCAAGATTGAAACCTCCGCCATTTTTGCGCAACTGGACAAATTGTCTGAGCATGAATTTCAGAGTTTGCTCGACGAACTCGAGCGCGATGGCTACATCAGGTTATTGAACAGCCAGGAGTGGGATCTGGGCGATAATTTCGATTATCGGACTGGCATGGTGGTGGATGAGCTCAGTATCGAGGATTTTATTGCACTGAACTCCAGTTCAGAACCTGCTGCGGAAAGCCAGCCGGTCAAGGAACCTGAACCGGACGTCCCGGAAACGTCCGCCACCACGACGCCTTCTGCCGAAGAGGTTGCCGAGCTGGAAGCAAGGCTGGAGGCCGAGCGCAAAGTGCAGGAAGAAGCCGGACGCAAGGAAGAAGCGGCCAGGGCGAAAGCACAGGTGGAAGCAGAACTTGCCGCAAAGCAGGAAGCAGAGCGCAAGGCACAAGAGGAAGAGGCGGAACGCCTGCAGGCAGCTGAGGCTGTCAGACTGAAAGCAGAACAGGAAGCGCACGAACAGGCAGAACGGCGTGCTCGCGAAGAGGAGGCTGCGCGTCAGGAAGCAGAGGCGAAACTGCGCGCTCAGGCCGAGAAAGCTGCGAAACTGGAAGCCGAACGCATCACCCGCGAGGAAGAAAAACGCAAGGTACGTGAGGAGAAGGCTGCGCGCCGCAAGGCCGCGGCTGAAGCACGCGCCCGCGAGGAAGAGGCTGCCAGGCTGGAAGCGGAACGTCGGGCTCAAGAAGAGGTCGAACGCAAAGCACTTGAAGAGGAAGCTGTGCGTCTTCAGGCTGAAGACGCTGCTCGCGTAGAAGCCGAGGAGCAAGCGAAGCGGGAGGCGGCGGAACAAGCCAGGCTGGAAGCGGAGCGCACGGCGCGTGAGGCCGAACGACAAGCGCAGGAAGAGGAAGCGGCTCGCCAGAAGGCGGAAGCGATAGCTCGTGCTCAGGCGGAAGAAGCGGCCAGACAGGAAGCCGAACGCAAGGCGCAGGAAGCCGCCGAGCGCGCAGCCCGCAAGGCCGAGGAGGCTCGTCAAAAAGCGGAGGAGGCTGCACGCGCCAAGGCGGAAAAGGCCGCCAGACAGGAAACTGAACGACAGGCCAAAGAGGAAGCCAAGCGCAAGGCACGGGAAGAGAAAGAGTTACGCCGTCAGGCAGAGGCGGAAGCCCGTGCCATAGCCAAGGAAGAAGCCAGGCTGAAGGCTGAACAGAAGGCCATCGAGAAAGCGCAATACCGGGCTGAAAAGGAGTTCATGCGTTCTGGTGTGAAGCCCGCCAGGTGGTTGTTGCCCTTAGTCAGGGTGTTTTTTGTGTATACGCCGCTGGTGCTGCTTCTGGCGTTGGGATTGCTGCATTTTGTCAATCTCGGCCTGCTGGCAGGTCCGGTCGAGAAAATTGCATCTGCCGCCATCGGTGAGCCGGTTTCTGTGCGAAATCTTCGCGTCTCCCTGTTCCCGCAGGCGCATCTTGCGCTCTCTGACATCACGGTGGGAGCGGATAAGGATATAGGTATCCGCTCCGTGCAGGTGGTACCGGAGTTGTCTACACTGTTCGATGAAGAGAAAAACCTGAAGTCGATTGAAATCAACGAATTAACGGTGGATACGGCAAGTCTGCGCCGTCAGATGCAGTGGCTGGAGAGCCTGGCCGATAACGACGATTTGAAAATCGGACAGATAACGCTCAAGGATCTCACGCTAAGTGCTCCCGGCTTCGGTGTGATGGCATTCGATGGTAGTCTGGATCGTTCTGCATCTGGAGCATTCAGCCGGCTTGAGCTTTCCGGCGTCGAGCAAAACCTGACGCTGGAATTGCTGCCACAGGATGACAATTACCGGGTCCATCTGCAAGCAAGTAACTGGCAGATGCCGCTGGTCAATGGCCTGCGGTTTGATAGCTTCAATGCGGTGGGCATTACCGATGGTAATCAGGTGCGATTCAGCAGCATGGAAGGCGAACTCTATGGAGGCAGTTTCAAGGCTACAGGTGTTCTGGCGTGGTCGGCGCAGCCTGTAGCGTCCGGCAATTTCGAGCTGGAGCAGGTCAGGCTGTCGCCTGCCTTGTCTGCCATGAAAAGCAGCGCTGTTATCGAAGGCACCCTCAATGCCACGGCCACCTTTACCAGTCAGGTGAATGAAGGGGAACAGCTGGCAGATGCCGCCGAGATCGACGCCAGTTTTCAGGTGAGGGATGGCAGGTTCAATGGCATCGATCTGGCCAATCATATGGTTTCGGGTAGTGGTAGCGGCAATGCGACCCGCTTCGACCGGCTCAGCGGAAAATTACAACTCAGGCAGGGCGTATATCAGTATCGCCAGCTTGTACTGGATGCACCCCAACTCAAGGCGCGCGGCAATCTCGATGTGCAGTCGAATCAGGATGTTTCAGGCACTATCAGCGCGGAGCTGGCAATTCCGTCACGCCGGATCAAGTCCAATCTTGCTGTCGAAGGAAAGGTTGGCAGTGTCAGGTTGAAATAATGCCGTATTCGTATGAACGCGGCAGAGATGGCTGGAAATGGAAACGGGCGCCGAAGCGCCCGTTTTTTGAATCTGGTTTCGTTAGAAATTAACGGTTACAAACGTACATCGTAACTTCAAAACCGAAACGCATTTCAGTAGCAGCTGGTTTTGTCCACATGATGTCTCTCCTTGTGTTGGTTGATTAACTAACAACATAGTGTTGTTGTTTGTATGAGTGCATTCTGCGCTCGAAGTTTGTCTGTGACCCTGTACACAATCATGATTCGGACCTCATGATTTTCATTAGTCTGGAACATGGTTGTCGCTGAAAAGCTAGAAACGTACGGAAAGATTGATCAGCCATTCCGGCAATATATCCAGCGCCAGGCTTTCCAGCTGTTTGTCCCAACCCATGATGATCATGAGACCGACCAGCAACAGCAGTACGCCCAGTATCTTCTTGCCGGTCTGTCCGGCAAACAGAAGTTTGTCGCGGAAGCGCATCATGGCCTGGCGCGAGAGCAGGCCGAGCAGGATCAAGGGAACGCCGGCGCCGATGCCGAACAGTGCCATCACCAGCGTGATATGCCCCAGGCTTTCGCCCTGACTGGCAAGGGTGATGGTGGCGCCAAGTGTCGGGCCCACACAGGGGCTCCAGACCACGCCCAGAATCAGCCCCAGCATGAATTGTCCGCTGAGCGAATCGGTGGATACCCGGTTCAGCAAGGACTGCCCGGAATTGCTGAGGCCGGAAGCGGCAACCGCGAAACGCTCCTGCAGGACGGACGACAGCAATATGATGCCGAAACCGATCAGGAGGACTGCAGCAACCATGCGGAAGGTTTCCTGATCCAGCCCCAATGTAGCGCCCAGGGTGGCGAGGAATACGCCAACGACGGTGAAGGATAGCGCCAGGCCGCCCGCCAGCGCGTAAGGTCCGAGTTTGTGCGTGTTCAGTGCCGATGTGATCAGGATGGGGATCAGCGGCAGCACGCAAGGCGATAGCGTGGAGAGGCTGCCTGCGGCCAGGCTGAAGAAGTAAGTGCTGAGGGCGGATAGCATGTTGGCTTACAGTGCTTTTTGCAGCAGTTTGCGGATGCCCTCGCGCGAGGTGTCGCTGGTGCTGCGGCCGACTTCCTTGCCGTCCTTGAATACGATGAGGGTGGCCTGTCTTTGTACCCTGAATGATCTGACGACGTCTTTCTGGTCGTCGTAGTCAACGTGCAGGGCTGTGATGCCTGCAAATTCCTTTTCTTTCAACAGGCTATTGATGATGGGTGCCTGTGCTCGACAGGTCGAACACCAGGTAGCATGAATTTCGACCAGCGTCGGCTTGCCGTCTTTTTGTAATGCGTCGAAAGCCTCTTGCGAGTAGGTTCTTGCCTCGGCCAGAGCGGCGCCGGAAAAAAGCAGGCTGAATAATGCCAATGCAGAGAGTAAGCGTTTCATGAAAGTCTCCTCGGGTCGGATGGTTGAGATGTGAATTAGTCATTGATCAGGTTCAGACCTTACAATTGTTTGGCAGTTTGCCTAATCAGGCCATCGCTCCTTTATACTTCCGGCTGATTCTCAGCCTGTTCAAGAGCAGAAATTCAATATGAATAAAATACTGAAAAACTTTATCTGGTTGGCAATTGCCATCATCGGGGCCGGGGCGGTCGGGGGGATTGCGCTGAACCGCGGCGAGAGCATTAACGCCATGTGGTTCGTTACCGCCGCTCTCTGTGTTTACGCCATTGCCTATCGTTTCTATTCCACCTGGATCGCCACCAAAGTGCTGCTGGTGGACGAAACTCGAGCGACGCCGGCTGAGCGCCTGAACAACGGCCGCGACTACGTGCCGACCAATCGCTGGATTGTCTTCGGCCACCACTTTGCCGCGATCGCCGGCCCCGGCCCGCTGATCGGGCCGACACTGGCGGCACAATTCGGGTATCTGCCGGGCACGCTGTGGATACTGATCGGGGCAGTGCTGGGCGGTGCCGTGCAGGACATGGTGACACTGTTCCTGTCCACCCGCCGCAATGGTCGCAGCCTCGGCCAGATGGCGCGCGACGAACTGGGCCCGATTGGCGGTGTCGCCGCGCTGATCGGCACGCTGGCCATCATGATTATCCTCATCGCCGTGCTCGGGCTGGTGGTGGTCAATGCCATGAAGCACAGTCCCTGGGCGACTTCGACTGTGGCGGCCACCATCCCGATCGCCGTCATCGTCGGCCTATACATGCGCAATATCCGCCCCGGCAACGTGCTGGAAGCCTCGCTGCTCGGCGTCGTGCTGCTGTTGCTGGCCGTGGCTGCCGGCGGCTGGATCGACCATCAGCCGGGTCTGCGCACGCTGTTCGATCATGACGGCCTGCCGCTCGCCATCGGCGTCATCGTCTACGGTTTCGCAGCGGCCATCCTGCCGGTCTGGTTACTGCTGGCGCCGCGCGACTATCTTTCTACCTTCATGAAACTGGGCACCATCATGCTGCTGGCTGTCGCCATCATCATCATGCAGCCGGAAGTGAAGATGCCGGCATTGACCCAGTTCATCGACGGCAGCGGTCCCATCTTCGGCGGCGCGCTGTTCCCCTTTGTCTTCATCACGGTCGCCTGCGGCGCCATTTCCGGCTTCCATGCGCTGATCTCCTCCGGTACTACGCCCAAACTGCTGGCCAACGAGCGCGATATCCGCATGATCGGCTACGGCAGCATGTTGCTCGAATCCTTTGTCGCCATCATGGCGATGATTGCCGCTACGGTGCTCGATCCCGGTGTATTCTTTGCCATCAACAGCCCGGCCGGCGTGGTCGGCCGCGATGCGGCAACGGCGGTGGCGACCATCAATTCCTGGGGCTATGCGGTGACGGTGGAGCAGATGGAGAACCTGGCGCGGCAGATGGGCGAGAGCACGTTGTTCGCCCGGACCGGCGGCGCGCCGTCGCTGGCAGTCGGCATGGCTAGTATCTTCAGCAGCGCTTTCGGCCAGAGCATGCTGTCATTCTGGTATCACTTTGCCATCATGTTCGAGGCGGTGTTCATCCTGACTACGCTCGATGCCGGCACTCGCGTCGGCCGTTTCATGTTGCAGGATATTCTGGGCAATTTCTCCAGCAGGCTGGGCGAAACGTCCTGGTATCCGTCGGTGATTTTCAGTAGTGCGCTGGTGGTGGCCGGTTGGGGCTACTTCCTCTATATCGGTGTCATCGACCCCAACGGCGGCGTCAACATTCTCTGGCCGCTGTTCGGCATCGCCAACCAGATGTTGGCGGCGATTGCGCTGTGTGTGGGTACTGCCATCCTGGTCAAAAGCGGTCGCCTGAAATATGCCTGGGTCACCGGTCTGCCATTGCTCTGGCTGGTGGTGGTTACCACCACGGCCGCCTGGCAGAAGATATTCAGTCCGGACGTGCGCATCGGTTTCTATGCCGCCGCCAATGATATGGCGGCCAGGCTGGCTGCCGGTACGCTGACGCCGGAGCAGGCCAGAGTGGCGCCGCAGCTCATCTTCAATCAGCAACTCGATGCCTGGCTCACCATGTTCTTCATTGCCGTGCTGTGGATCGTCATTCTCGACATGCTACGCGTCAGTTATCGTCATATTTCTGGCCGACCTGTGCCGCCTACGACTGAAGCTGCCTATGTGGCAACCCAGCTAGATTAAGGTGTAAGTAAACAAACATGAAACGGTCGTGATTTAAGGATATATAAATGATGATGCGACATTATCTATGCATGGTACTTATTGCATTATCGCTAGGCGTAGGAGTTGCTATTGCCTCAGAGCAAATTAGCCTTGATCAACAACTAATTGACGCAGCCCGCAAAGGCGATGTCAATTTGGTTAATGAATTAATTGAAGGGGGCGCGGATATCAACTTCCAAGATCGATTTGGAAAGACGCCGTTAGCTGTGGCCGCAAGCAATAGTCATATAGAGCTGGTAGCCGGAATTATAGGAAAAGCAGCTGATCTCAATTTGGGGAAAGTACCGCCTCTGGTCGCAGCTGCCAGTGTAAATAATCCCAAACAGGTCGAAATTGTCAGATTGCTTATTCTGAACGGAGCAGATATCCATCAGCCAAGACAAGATGACCTTACACCGATACATTTGGCAGCAATGCATGGCCACATAAAAGTTGTGGAAGAATTGATATCGGCAGGAGCTGATGTCAATGCTTTGAGTTGGGAGGGTAATACCCCTTTGGATTTGGCCAGACTTAAGAAACGGCCAGATATTGAACAACTGTTAGAGTCTTTTGGGGGAACCCCTGCAACAAGCGCTCTCAAAAGAAAATATTACACAAGCGACAAGAAGCAGTTGGGACAGTACATTCTTCTGCCTGTCGCATTATTGAGTTTTCTAATTTACTTTTTTGTATTGCGTGATAAATCTATATTTCAAAGAGGAATTCAGGGCAAGTTCAAGCTATGGATGCCTTTTTGGCTATATTTTGTGCCCATTTCCAGCGTAACTATTTATCTCGCTATAGTGCCTTTGCCAGAGTTACCTGCTGTTACAGCAGGGCTTCAAAAAATTCTTCGTACATCATTCGTGCTTGTTATGTATATGTTCTCGATGTTAAGTGGTCTTGTCGTTTTTGCCAGCACAAAAAACACTCAACAAAAAATATGGGGATATGTAGCACGAGCTTATGTTGTTATAGTTCTAAGCAGTCCCGTGATATTTGTCTTATTCATTGTGAAGGTACTACTTTTGTTTGTTCTAAAGGGCGGGTCGTAAGTCTCTGATAGATTTTGGAATAAATTTCAAAAATCTAAACGAGATTCAATGTGCTGTATGGTCAGTGATTAGGAAAATTATATAAAAATATGGATGATAAAAAGCCATTCTCTTTCACCGGCACTGGCAGCGAGTATTTCAAGATATGGATCGTCAACCTCATGTTGACCATCGTCACCTTCGGCATCTACTCGGCCTGGGCCAAAGTCCGGCGTTTGCAGTACTTTTATCGCAATACCTGGCTCAACGAGGCCAATTTCGATTACCACGGCGACCCGACCGCCATCCTCAAGGGGCGAGTGCTGGCCGTGATTCTGTTCAGCATGTACAACGTCAGCAGTGGACTGTCGCTAATCTGGGGGCTGGTATTGCTGATACCGCTGATGTTGGTGATGCCGGTGCTGCTCTACAAATCCCTGCGTTTCCGTGCGATCAACAGCAGCTACAGCGGTTTGCGTTTCGGTTTCTCCGCCAAATTGTCAGAGAGCTACAAGACCTTTCTGTTGTGGCCGGTACTGGCATTTCTTACGCTGTTCGCGTTGGCGCCATCTGCGCACCACCGGCTCAGAAGATTCCAGCATGGACATGCCCGATTTGGCACTAGCCACTTCCAGTTCTTTGCCAGCATAGGCAGCTTCTATGCACTTTATGGCAAGACCCTGTTGCTGATGCTCGGCTTGCTCACAGTGTTGGCGCTCGCATTTGGCGGAGGTTTCGCCACGATCAGTGAATTGATGAACCAGGGGGCTGATCCTGACGAAGCAAAAGCGGCCATGGCCGGGATTTTCATGCTGGCGACTTTTCTGGTGTTTGTGCTGGGCTCCTTGCTGATAGGGCCTTATTTTGCTTCGCGCTTGCAGAATCTGGTCTGGGGCCATACAGAACTTGCCGGCCATCGCTTCGGCAGCAATCTGGGCGCGCGTGGTCTGCTGTGGGTACGGCTGACCAATCTGCTTGGCATCCTGCTGACTTTCGGCCTGTTCAAGCCCTTTGCCGACGTACGCCTGGCCCGTTACCGGCTGGAGCACATGTGGCTGGAACCGCAGGGTGCATTGGATGAATTCGTCCGCGATGCCGAACAGGAAGCGGCAGCATTCGGCGAAGAAGCCGCGGAGATATTCGATGTCGATATCGGACTTTAAGCGAGACTATGTTGCAGGCTAGCTATTTTGACGGTCAGACCAGCCGCCGCCATGCGGTTACGCTGGGGCTGCAGTATGGCGAGTGGCTGCTGAGCGGCGAACAGCTGCAGCGTCGCGTCCCGGTGGCTGAGGCCAGCCTGTCCGAAAAGATCGGTAAAGCGCCGCGTCAGCTGCATTTTGATGATGGCGCCTATTGTCTGATTGCAGACCACGCTGCACTTGAATCGATGTTGCAGGCGGCGGGCATGCAGCCGCACTCGACGGTTTCCCGGTTAGAGGGCAAATGGCGTTATGCGCTGGCTTCCTTTGTGCTGATTGCGGTGTTTTTCGCGGCAGCCTATCAGTGGGGACTGCCCTGGGCTGCCAATGTGGTCGCGCAACGTCTTCCCGCCAGCTTGCCGGCACTGATGGATGAGCAGACCATGGCCATGCTCGATCAGTATGTGTTGGAACCGAGCGAGTTGCCGCCAGCGCGGCAACAGGAGATTACGCAGGCCCTGTCGGGCTTGCAACCGGCGCAGGGCGGTGCCATGCCTGAATTCCGTCTGGTGTTTCGCAAAAGTGAAGCCATCGGCCCGAATGCCTTTGCCATGCCTGGCGGCACCATATTGTTGACCGATGAGCTGGTGCATCTGGCGGATAACTCGCAACAGGGCAGCGCTCAGGCTCGAGCGCAGATTCTGGGGGTGCTGGCGCATGAGATCGGCCATGTCGAACACCGGCATGCCTTGCGTCAGTTTGTACAGGGTACGATAGTCGCTGCGGTTGTCACCTGGTATCTGGGCGATGTCAGCAGCCTGCTGGCGGCCGCACCGGCAGCCTTGCTCAATACACGCTATACGCGTAATTTCGAGCGGGAAGCGGATGCCTATGCCGCTGCCACCATGCTGAAAAACGGGCTATCGCCGGCGGCGCTGGCCGATATGCTGAGCAACATGGAGCAGCACTACCGGCAACAGGAGGATGTGGCAGATGAGGAATCGGAAACAGCTGAAACGCAATGGCTGGATTATTTCTCCACACACCCCAATACGCAGGAACGCATCGCACGGCTACGCGGTCAATCCGGCAAGGAGGCCCGGCCATGAAGCTCATGCACTGGTGGCATGTCTGCCGGGATTTTGTCCGGCGCTTGTCCGGCGATGACGCCTACGAGCGCTACCTTGAACATTACGAGGCAATGCACGCTACTACGCTCAACCCACCGCCCAAGCTCAGCCGCAAGGAGTTCTTCAGCTATTGGCAGGAGAAGAAATGGGATGGCGTCAATCGCTGCTGCTGATTGACGGCCACATTCTCTCCGCGCCTAATTTCTTTGCGCTTCATTTCCCTGTGATAGCGCCCGCCGCATCATCCAGATGCCCACCACAATCATCGGCAAGCTGAGCCACTGACCCATGCTCAGGTTCAGCGCCAGCAGACCGAGGAAGCTGTCCGGCTCACGCGTGAATTCAACCAGGAACCTGAATGTGCCGTAGCCGATGAGGAACAGGCCGGAAACCGCACCGACTGGCCTTGGCTTGCTCGAATACCACCAGAGCAGGGTAAACAGCACAATGCCTTCCAGTGCGAACTGATAGAGCTGCGAAGGGTGGCGCGCCAGATTGTCGATCTGCGGAAACACCATGCCCCAAGGTGCATCCGTGGTGCGGCCCCACAGCTCGCCGTTGATGAAATTGCCGAGGCGGCCGGCACCCAAGCCTAGCGGCACCAGCGGCGCGACGAAATCCATGATCGCCAGCCAGCGTTTGCCGGTGTTTTTCGCATAGAACAGCATGGCGACCAGCACGCCGAGGAACCCGCCGTGGAAGGACATGCCGCCCTGCCAGACGTAGGCGATTTCCAGCGGATGGCTGAGGTAATAGCCGGGCTGGTAGAACAGCACATAACCCAGGCGGCCACCGATGATCACACCCAGCGCACCGTAGAAAAGGATGTCATCCATTTCCGAGGATTTCCAGCCGGCTTCCGGTTGCTGTTTTGCCCGGTATTTGCCGAGCAGGAGCACGCTGAGAAAGGCGATCAGGTACATCAGGCCGTACCAGTGGATGGAGATCGGGCCGAGTTGCAGGGCGACCGGGTCGAATTGCGGATGTGTCAGCATGAAAAGATGGTCTCGAATTGAATGGACAGGAATAGGATATCCAGTAAATAGGATAAAATAACGAAATTATAGAGTTATTTGAAAAAGTTTGAGGTTTCCCATGCCAGTTTATCGTTCCCGCACCACCACCCACGGCCGTAACATGGCCGGCGCACGCGCCTTGTGGCGTGCCACCGGCATGAAGGACGACGATTTCAGCAAGCCGATCATCGCCATCGCCAACTCGTTTACCCAGTTCGTGCCCGGCCATGTGCACCTGAAGGATCTGGGTCAGCTGGTCGCCCGTGAGATCGAAAAAGCCGGCGGCGTCGCCAAGGAATTCAACACCATTGCGGTGGACGACGGCATCGCCATGGGTCATGGCGGTATGCTTTACAGCCTGCCTAGCCGCGATCTGATTGCAGATAGCGTCGAGTACATGGTCAATGCGCATTGCGCCGACGCACTGGTTTGCATCTCCAACTGCGACAAGATCACGCCGGGCATGCTGATGGCGGCCCTGCGCCTGAATATCCCGGTGATCTTTGTTTCCGGCGGCCCGATGGAAGCCGGCAAGGTCAACTGGAATGGTGAAGTACGCAAGCTGGATCTGGTCGATGCCATGGTGGAAGCGGCCGACAGCCATGTCAGCGATGCCGATGTGGCAGAGATCGAACGTTCGGCCTGTCCGACCTGCGGCTCCTGCTCCGGCATGTTTACCGCCAATTCCATGAACTGCTTGACCGAAGCGCTGGGACTGAGCTTGCCTGGCAACGGCTCCACGCTGGCGACGCATGCGACACGCAAGCAGCTGTTCCTGCAGGCCGGCCGTACCATCGTTGAACTGGCCAAACGTTATTACGAGCAGGATGATGAAAGCGTGCTGCCGCGCAACATCGCCACCTTTTCTGCCTTCCAGAATGCCATGAGCCTGGATGTGGCGATGGGCGGCTCCACCAATACCGTGCTGCATCTGCTGGCAGCTGCACACGAGGCCGGTGTCGATTTTACGATGAGCGACATCGATGCCATTTCGCGCCGCGTGCCTTGCCTGTCCAAGGTTGCGCCGGCGACGCAGAAATATCATATGGAAGACGTACACCGCGCCGGTGGCGTCATGGGTATCTTGGCCGAGCTTAATCGTGCCGGTCTGATCCATCAGGAATGCTCTACCGTGCATAGTCCGACCATGGGCGATGCGCTCAAACGCTGGGACATCATGACGACCAGCGATGAAGAAGCGCTCAAGCTCTATCGCGCAGCACCCGGCGGCATTACGACCACGATTGCTTTCAGTCAGTCCATGCTGTGGCCTGATCTGGATACCGACCGCGCTGAAGGTTGCATCCGTGACAAGGCGCATGCCTATTCGCAGGATGGCGGCCTCGCCGTGCTGCACGGCAATATCGCGCTCGATGGCTGTATCGTCAAGACCGCCGGGGTGGATGACAGCATCCTCAAGTTCACCGGCCATGCCCGTATCTTTGAATCGCAAGATGCTGCAGTTGAGGCGATTCTTGCCGATAAGGTAATTGCAGGCGATGTTGTTGTGATTCGTTATGAAGGTCCGCGTGGCGGTCCAGGCATGCAGGAGATGCTCTATCCAACCAGTTACCTGAAATCCAAGGGACTTGGCAAGCAATGTGCTTTGTTAACGGATGGCAGATTCTCCGGCGGAACCTCGGGCTTGAGCATCGGCCACGCTTCGCCTGAAGCTGCTGAAGGCGGTGCCATTGGTCTGGTGGAAGAAGGCGACACGATCGAGATTGATATCCCCGAACGTCGCATTCATCTTGCCGTTTCGGTGGAAGAACTGGAACGCCGCCGTCAGGCCATGGAGGCCAAGGGCTCAAAGGCCTGGAAGCCAGTCAACCGTCAGCGCGTGGTTTCACCTGCGCTGCGGGCCTATGCGGCAATGAGTACCTCAGCGGCGCGTGGCGCTGTGCGGGATGTTTCACAAATAGAAAAATAACAAGAATATCTTGAATATCAATACTAAGTATTTGGTCAGGGAACTGGGGACACTATGAGCTCGCTTCATCTAGTCGAAAAAGATATCCAGCTGGATCCGCATGTCAGCTTATATCTGGATGCGAATGGACTTAAATTTCTGGATATCGACAATGATCTCGCCACCGCGAGAATCGCTATGCAGGGTGCACATGTCATGTCCTGGCAACCCAGGCATGAAGCTGAGCCTGTATTCTGGCTCTCGGATCATGCCCGCTATGTTCATGGCCGCTCAATACGTGGCGGTGTGCCGATTTGCTGGCCCTGGTTTGGCGCGCACCCAACCGATAGCACACTCTGCCCGCATGGCTTTGCACGGGTCATGCCCTGGGACCTGATTGAATCCAGCACCCTGGAAAATGGCGCCACCCGGCTGGTGCTGCAAATCATCAATACCCCGGTTGCGCAGAAGCAGTTGTCCTACCCGTACACACTGACCCTGACCATTGATGTCGGAGACACGCTGAAAATGGCATTGTCGACGACCAATCGTGGCAACCAGCCATTCATGATCGGCGAAGCCCTGCATACCTATTTCAATGTGAGCGATGTTGAGCAGATCGCATTGAGCGGTCTGGACGGCGTCGAGTATTCGGACAAGGTGCTGAATTACGATCGTTATACCCAGCAGGGCATGGTCAGGTTCAATGGTGAATTCGATCGTGTTTACGTCAACACCCGGGACGTTTGCGTGATTGAGGATCCGGGATTCAACCGCATCATCCGCATTGCCAAATCAGGCAGCAATTCCACTGTGATCTGGACACCATGGGAAGAGAAAGCCCACCAGCTGGGTGACATGGGCAATGATGACAGCTGGCGCCGCATGATCTGTATCGAGTCGGCCAATGCGCTGGAAAACATGGTCATGATCCCGCCGAACCAGACGCATACCCTGGAAATTGAATACGAGACGCAACCTCTGGAACGCTAATGCCTAACCGACTTGAGGTTGAGACCAGTCCCTACCTTTTGCAGCACGCAAATAATCCGGTCGACTGGTATCCCTGGGGTGAAGAAGCGCTCAAGTTAGCAAAACAACTCGACAAGCCGATTCTGTTATCAATCGGCTATTCCGCCTGCCACTGGTGCCATGTCATGGCCCATGAGTCGTTTGAAGACGATGAAGTCGCGGCAGTCATGAACCGGCATTTCATCAATATCAAGGTCGACCGCGAGGAACGGCCGGATATCGACCAGATCTACCAGACCGCCCACCAGATGTTGTCGCAAGGCAACGGCGGCTGGCCGTTGACCGTGTTCCTGACGCCGGATCAGCAGCCGTTTTTCAGCGGTACTTACTTCCCCAAAACACCACGTTATCAGTTACCCGCATTTCCGGATCTGGTCCGCCACATCGCCGAGTTCTATCATCAGCGCAAAGACGATCTGGCAGCGCAGAACCATCAATTGATGCAGGCTATGGCGCGCACTGTGCCGACCGCCAGTCCTGAGTTGACCGCAGGTGAGGATGCGCTGAGGCTCGGTTTCGAACAGCTTCGGGGTACTTTCGATTTCACCTATGGCGGTTTTGGCACGGCCCCCAAGTTCCCTAACCATGCCGATATCGCGCTGCTGCTGCGTGCTGCTCATGCCGGCAATGCCGAAGCCGGCAACATGGCATTGCATATGTTGCAGAGCATGGCGGCCGGTGGCATCTACGATCAGCTGGGTGGCGGCTTCTGCCGTTACAGCGTCGATGAGCGATGGGCCATTCCGCATTTCGAGAAAATGCTCTACGACAACGGACAGCTGCTCAGCCTTTATGCCGATGGCTGGCAGTTGCTCGAGGATAAAGCGGGGCCGCTGGCACAACGCTTTGTTTCCGTGATTGAGGAAACCATGGGCTGGCTTTTGCGCGAGATGCGCTCGCCGGCAGGTGCGTTCTATTCATCGCTGGATGCCGACTCGCTCAATTCGCAGGGCAAGAGCGAAGAAGGCCGGTTCTACGTCTGGCAGCGTGACGAAGTACGCGAATTGCTGACGCCGGAAGAGTATGCGGTGGCTGCGCGCTGTCTGGGCCTCGACCGCGCGGCCAATTTTGAAGGGCATGACTGGCATCTTTTCCAGGCTGCAGAGCCAGAGGAAGATGAGGCTGCACTGCTGCAGAGTGCAAAAGCCAAACTTTTTTCAGCCCGTGAAAAGCGCATTCGCCCGGGCCGTGATGACAAGCTGCTGACCAGCTGGAATGCGCTGGCGATCAAGGGTATCGCGCGTGCAGCCCGCGTGCTGGAGCGGCCGGACTGGATAGCTGTTGCTCAGCAGGCGCTGGATTTCATCCGCGACAGGCTCTGGGCTGACGGGCGTCTGCTCGCCACCTGCAAGGATGAAACCGCTCATCTCAATGCCTATCTGGATGACTATGCTTTTCTGCTTGATGCTCTGCTGGAACTCATGCAGGCGGATTATCGCGAACAGGATATGCGCTTCGCATGCGAACTTGCGGATGCGCTGTTGGCCGGGTTCGAGAGCGATACGGGTGGTTTCTATTTCACCAGTCACAGCCATGAGGTGCTGATCCACCGCCCAAAGCAGGCTTATGACAATGCGACGCCGAGTGGTAACGGCATCGCGGCAGTGGGCCTGCAGCGTTTGGGTCATGTGCTCGGTGAGCCGCGTTATCTGCAGGCGGCTGAAAACACCTTGAAGGCCTTTGACCGGGTAATGGTGCGCAGCCCGGCCGCATGTCCCGGTTTGTTGCTGGCGCTGGAAGAGTTTTTGCGTCCGCCTGTAGTTCTGATACTACGCGGCGTAGCCAGCCAGATGGCTGCCTGGAAAAACCGGCTGAATCAGGATTATCGGCCGCATCTTCTCTGTTTCGCGCTGGATGAATCGGTAGGCCAACTGCCGCCGACCCTGTCACGCGAATTCAATAATGATGTCAACGCATGGGTATGTCGTGGCGTTATGTGTATGCCCGCGATAGACCGTCTGGATGTTTTGCTGGAAAAGCTGTAACACCGGCTGGACTTGATTTAAGTCATTCTCAGAACCTCCAAACATGGGTATCATTCGAATGTTGCAAATGTAGTAAAACGGTTGTATTTGAATTACTTGAGACGTCTTAAAAGATCGAGTTGAAGGAGATAGCATGAAAGCAACAATCATGACGATTGCCGCTGCCGGTACCTTGATGCTGGCTGTTCAGGCAAACGCGGCAGATCCGGCTGAAGCTCTGGCACAAAAGAGCGGCTGTCTGGCTTGCCACAGTGTTTCACAGAAAGTCCTCGGCCCAGCCTACAAGGATATTGCTGCCAAGTACAAGGGCGACAAGACCGCTGAAGCCAAGTTGATCGATAAGGTCAAAAAGGGCGGTAGTGGCGTTTGGGGTCCTATCCCGATGCCTGCGAACAGCCCGCAAGTTAAAGATGCAGATATCAAGACTATCGTTCAGTGGATCCTGAAGATGTAATTGATTACAGGCTGTATATCAGTCTGTCGTAGCAAAGCCAGTCCAAAAGACTGGCTTTTTTATTGCCTGTGCTCCGGGCTTCCTAGCTGCCGATTAGGCCGATCAAGGACAGGAAGATGACGGTGATGGCGAGCGGCGAAATATAGCGGATGATGAAGCGCCAGATAGCGTAAGTACGCGGTTGCAAGCCGAGTTCTTCCCGCACGTGCTGCGTGCGCATGACCCAGCCGGCAAACAGCGCCATCATGAGCCCACCAAGCGGCAGCAGGATGGTCGTGGTCAGTTTGTCCAGGGTGTCGAAGATGCCGAGTCCGGAAATGATCTGTACGTCCTGCCAGATATTGAAGGACAGTACCACGCTGATGCCCAGCAGCCAGGTACAGAAACCAATCAGGTAGGCGGCGGCGGAGCGCGAGACGCTTGTGTTTTCGGTAATCCAGGCCGTGGCCGGTTCAATCAGCGAGATCGAAGAGGTCCAGGCAGCGAAAGTGACCAGGATGAAGAATAACGTGCCGACCACTTGCCCGCCCCACATCTGCCCGAAAGCCAGCGGCAGGGTCTGGAAAATGAGCCCGGGGCCAGCGCTCGGGTCCAGTTGGTGTTTGAATACCAGTGCGTAGATGGTGAGGCCGGCCAGCAGGGCAACCAGCGTATCGGCGATGGCAATGTAGAACGAGGTGCGGGCGATGGAGACATGACGTTGCAGGTAGGAGCCGTAGACCATGACCGCTCCCATGCCGAGACTGAGCGAGAAGAAGGCGTGCCCGAGCGCTGACAGTGCGGCCTGCGGCGTGACCTTTGAGAAATCCGGCGTGAACATGAAATCAAGTGCTCGGCCGAAATCGCCCTCGACCATGCTGTAGATCAGCAGCAGTAACAGAATCACGAACAGCGAAGGCATGAGGATCTTGCTGGCTTTTTCCAGGCCGTGATTTACTCCGCGGGCCACCACCCAGACCGTCATCGCCGTGAACAGGGTGTGCCAGAACAGCAGGGAAGAGGCTGATGCCAGCATGCCGCTGAACATGTTGCCGATGATGGTGCTGTTGGCGCCGTCGAAATCGCCAGCCAGGGCGTGCAAGATATAGCGGATGACCCAGCCTCCGATGACACTGTAGAAGGTCAGGATCAGCACGCCGGTCAGCACACCGATCAACCCGACCCAGCGCCAGTGCGGCGAGGCCGACGCCTCGCGCGCGAGGTGCAGCATGCCGTCAGCCGGATTCTTCTGAGCACGACGCCCAAGCATGATTTCGCACATCATGAGCGGGATACCGACCAGCAGGATGCAGCCGAGAAAGACCAGCACGAAGGCGCTGCCGCCATTGACGCCGGTCATATAGGGAAATTTCCAGATGTTGCCGAGGCCGATAGCAGAGCCGGCGGTAGCCATGATAAAGGTCCAGCGATTGCTCCAAGCGCTTCTCATGCTCGGCTCGCTCATCCCAAGCGCTCTCCGGTCTTGAAGAATCGCTCCGTTTCACTTTTGACGATGCGTGACAGCAGCAGCAAGCCGATCAGGTTGGGAATCGCCATCATGCCGTTCATGAGATCGGAGAAATTCCAGACAAACTCAAGGCTGACCATGGCGCCAACGATGACGGCAGCAATGAAGAAAATACGGAAAATGCGGATGGCTCTGCTGCCCATGAGGTATTCCACCGCTTTTTCGCCGTAATAGCTCCAGCCTATCAAGGTTGAGAAGGCGAACAGCGCGGTGGCCAGAGTGACGATGACTTCCCCCGTGTACCCAAGCGTCTCGCCCATGCTGGCGCTGGTCAGTTGTCCGGCGCTGATGCCGGTTAGCCAGGAGTCTGTGGTCAGGATGACCAGTGCTGTCATTGTGCAGATGACCAGGGTATCGATGAAAGTCTGTGTCATGCTGACCAGTGCCTGTTTCACCGGGTCGTTGGTGCGAGCTGCCGCGGCGGCGATCGGGGCCGAGCCGAGGCCGGATTCGTTGGAGAACACGCCGCGGGCTACCCCGAAACGGATGGCAGCCGCCACTGCTGCCCCGGCGAAGCCGCCAGTAGCGGCGATTGGTGCAAAGGCGTGGTTGAAGATGAGGCCGAAGGCTGCAGGCACCTTGTCGATATTGAGCGCGAGTGCCAGTAGTGCGGTGCCGACATAGGCGACAATCATGAACGGCACCAGGAATGAAGTGAAGCGGCCGATGGATTTGATGCCGCCGAGTATCACCAGTGCGGTTAACAGCATGAGCACAACGCCGGTGACCCAGGGGGCGATATCGAATGAGCTGTTGAGGATGGTGGCTGCGGCATTGGCCTGGGTCATGTTGCCGATGCCGAAGGCAGCCAGTGCAGTGAAAATGGCGAACAGGGTGGCGAGCCAGGGCAGGCCGGCGCCTTTTGCGATGTAATACATGGGGCCGCCGCGCATGCCGTGCGGACCTTCTTCCCGGTATTTGATGGCGAGTACTGCTTCGGCGTATTTGGTCGCCATACCGACTAGGCCGGTCATCCACATCCAGAACACCGCTCCCGGCCCACCCAGGGTGATGGCGGTGGCAACGCCGACGATGTTGCCGATGCCGACTGTGGCGGCCAGTGCCGTCATCAGCGCGGCGAAGTGGCTGATATCGCCCTTGCCGTGCATTTCCTTGTGAAAGATCATGCGCAGCGCCATGGGCAAGGCACGGAACTGCAAGCCTTTGAGGATGATGGTCAGATAGATGCCGGTGCCCACCAGCAGGATCAGCATGGGAGGTCCCCACACCCAGCCGGAGAGTGTGGCGACGAGATTTTCAGCGGCATTCATGTTTTTTGTTTTCCCCGGGTGCGGCTACAGGGTTGATTATAGACAGGTTTGCCGTATCAATGACAGTCCGGCGGTTTAGCGTTGGCCCAGCCAGTCGCGTGCGGTGAGGAAATCACTGTAGAGCTTGGCTTCGGCACTTCCCTCGGCCGGCTGCCAGTCGTAGCGCCATTTGACGATGGGCGGCATGGACAGCAGGATGGATTCGGTACGGCCATTGGATTGCAGGCCGAACAGGGTGCCGCGGTCATAGACTAGGTTGAATTCGACGTAACGTCCGCGACGATAAGCCTGGAAATCGCGCTCACGCTCGCCGTAGGGTGTGTCTTTGCGGCGCTGCACGATAGGCAGGTAGGCGTTGATGAAAGCGTCGCCGACGCTCTTCAGCATGGCGAAGCTTTGTTCGAAACCGAGCTGATTGAAGTCGTCGAAGAAAATGCCGCCGATGCCGCGCGGTTCCTTGCGATGCTTCAGGTAAAAATACTCGTCGCATTCCTTCTTGAACTGGGGGTAGAGCTCCTTGCCGTAGGCATCCAGTGCATCGCGGCAGGTACGGTGGAAATGGACGGCATCCTCCTCGAAGCCGTAATAGGGCGTCAGGTCCATGCCGCCGCCGAACCACCAGATATCCGCATCCTGACTGCCGTTTGGTGCCTTGGCGACGAAGAAGCGCACGTTCATGTGCACGGTCGGCACATAGGGGTTGCGCGGGTGGAACACCAGTGACACCCCCATGGCCTCCCAGGCGCGACCGGCAGCTTCGGGATGTGCTGCGCTGGCGGAAGGCGGTAGCTTGCTGCCCATGACATGGGAAAAGCCGATGCCGGCACGTTCGAATACATTGCCTTCTTCCAGCATGCAGGAAGTGCCGCCGCCGCCTTCCGGGCGCTGCCAGCTGTCATGCAGGAAGTGTTTGCCATCGACCATTTGCACGGCTTCGACGATGCGGTTTTGCAGGTCTTGCAGGTATTCGAAAACGGGTTGTGTGTTCATGCACTGTTCCTGATTGGTTTGCTTAAGGCCGGATGATCTTGCCGCTGGCCAGGTCCTGAATGATCGAAGGTTTTTTCGCCCGGCCGGTCAGGCCTTTGATGACGCGTACTTGTTTGCCGAACAGACGATAGCATTCTCGGGTGGTTTTGGCCGGTTGGCAACCGCTGCGATTGGCACTGGTGGAGACCAGTGCGCTACCGGATTCGCGGCTCAGCCTGGCGGTGAGGGCATGATTGCTGACGCGTACCGCCAGCGTCGTGTGTTTGCCGGTCAGCCATTTGGGGCAATGTCTGGCGGCGGCCACCAGCCAGGTATGACCGCGTACCGGGTTCTGCCAGGACTGTAGCATTTGGCTGGTTTGTTCGCCGTTCAAAGATGCCATGTAAGACTGCAATTTGCTCAGGCGGTCGGCGACCAGAATCAGGCCCTTGCGCTGCGGGCGCCCTTTCAGGCGCAGGATGCGCTGTACCGCCTTGCGGTTGCCGGGGTCGCAACCGAGCCCGAAAATTGATTCGGTGGGATAGGCGATGACGCCGCCCGATTTCAGGAAATGTCGCAAGCTTCTTGAAATCGTCATGGGCGGGTCCGGATGTTTAGAAAGCGCTGATTAAACGTGCGAGCGGGATGAAGTGCAACCGCAAGGGTTGTGTCCGTCAAGACGGCTGCCAAGGCAGCGCGGCTTGACGCCACAAGGCGCACGGAACGCAGCAGCCGAGAAAACCAACGCAGTGTTTCGGCGTAGGCTAACCTGCGATAGCAGGTTAAGCGCAGCGGCCGAAGCCATAGTATGCAGTATATAGCGAGGTTGTGAGTACCGCGTAACGCAGCAATTCGCCCGCGCAGCCATTTAATCAGCGCTTTCTTAGCCTTTGACGGCGCGGTAGCCGATATCGCTGCGGTACTGTGCACCCTTGAATTTGATCTCTTCGGCAATCTGGTAGGCGCGGCTTTGCGCATATTTCACGGTTTCACCGAGAGCGGTGACACACAGCACGCGGCCGCCGTTGGTGAGCACCTTGCCGTCGACCAGTTTGGTGCCGGCATGAAATACATGCGCGTCTTTCAGATGTTCGGGCAGGCCGATAATTTCATCGCCGGTACGCGGATTATCCGGGTAATTGGCTGCAGCCATCACGACACCGAGAGCGACGCGCCTGTCCCATTCGGCTTCCGCCTGATCCAGTGTGCCGGCAACGGCATGTTCCAGCAGTTCTACCAGGTCGCTTTTCAATCGCAGCAGGATCGGCTGGGTTTCCGGGTCACCCATGCGGCAGTTGAATTCCAGGGTCTTGATGCTGCCATCCGGGCTGATCATCAAACCGGCATAAAGGAAACCGGTGTAGTGGATGCCGTCTTTTGCCATACCGGCAACCGTTGGCTTGATGATTTCACGCATGACCCGGGCATGAATTTCCGGTGTGACGACCGGAGCCGGGGAGTAGGCGCCCATGCCACCGGTGTTGGGGCCCTGGTCGCCGTCCAGCAGGCGCTTGTGGTCCTGGCTGGTGGCCAGCGGCAGGATGTTCTTGCCGTCGACCATGACGATGAAGCTGGCTTCTTCGCCGGTCAGGAACTCTTCGATGACGACGCGCGCACCGGCGCTGCCGAGTTTGTTGTCCGCCAGCATGGCGTCGATGGCGCTGTGCGCTTCGTCCAGCGACATGGCAACGACCACGCCCTTGCCTGCAGCCAAGCCGTCGGCCTTGATGACGATGGGCGCGCCCTGCTGATTGACGTAATCATGGGCGGCTTTGGCATCGGTGAAGGTGGCGTAAGCTGCGGTCGGAATGTTGTGACGCAGCATGAAGGCCTTGGCGAAATCCTTGGAGGATTCCAGTTGTGCTGCTGCTTGGGACGGTCCGAATATCTTCAGGCCATGCAACCGGAAAGCATCGACGACGCCTTGAGATAGGGTGGCCTCAGGCCCGACGACCGTCAGGTTGATTTCTTCCTTTTGGGCGAATTCAACCAGCTCATCAACCTTGGTGATCGGCACATTGAGCATGTCCGGATTCAGCGCCGTGCCGGCATTGCCCGGCGCAACGTAGACGCGGCTGACCGTCTTGTTCTGGGCCAGCTTCCATGCCAGCGCATGTTCGCGACCACCGCCGCCGATGACTAATACTTTCATTGAAAACCCCTTTTAGCCACAGAGGCCACAGAGGCCACAGAGAGAATCAGAATCGCTATGGATTCCGTGACCTCTATGATCTTTGTGGCGCAAAGTTTTAATGTCTGAAGTGACGCACGCCGGTCAGCACCATGGCCAGGCCGTGTTCGTCGGCCGCCGCGATGACCTCTTCGTCGCGCATGCTGCCACCCGGATGGATGACGCAGGCGGCGCCGGCTTCGGCCAGCACGTCGATACCGTCACGGAACGGGAAGAAGGCATCGGAAGCGACGACCGATCCCTGCAGCGTGAGACCGGCGTTCTGCGCCTTGATGGCGGCGATGCGGGTGCTGTCGACACGGCTCATCTGGCCGGCACCGACTCCCAGTGTCATGCCGTCGCCGCAGAAGACGATAGCGTTGGATTTGACGTATTTTGCCACGCGCCAGGCGAAAAGAAGGTCTCCCATTTGTTGCGGCGTCGGTTGCTTTTTGGTGACGATGCGCAAATCTTCGCGCTTGATTTCCAGGTTATCCGCGGTCTGGATCAGGATGCCGGAACCAACGCGCTTGATGTCGTGTGAATTGCGGCCCTTGTGCCAGGCACTGTCACCACCGGGTGGCAGTGCGATCTTCAGCACGCGTACGTTGGCTTTGGCCTTGAAAATCTCCAGTGCGCCGTCGGAGTATCCCGGTGCGATCAGCACTTCGACAAACTGCTTGGAGATTGCTTCAGCGGTAGCGTCGTCGATAGGCTGATTAAAGGCGATGATGCCGCCGAAAGCTGAGCTTGGGTCAGTCTTGAAGGCTTTGCTGTAGGCTTCCAGTGTAGTGGCGCCGAGTGCCACGCCACACGGGTTGGCGTGCTTGACGATGACGCAGGCAGTGCTGTCAAACGATTTGACGGCCTCCCAGGCCGCATCGGCATCGGCGATGTTGTTGTAGGACAGTTCCTTGCCCTGCAATTGCTCGGCAGTGACCAGTGAGCCAGGTGCCGGATAAAGGTCGCGGTAGAAGGCGGCCTGCTGGTGCGGGTTCTCGCCGTAACGCAGATCCTGGATCTTGACGAAGCGGCCGTTGGTCTGGCCGGGGAACGGGTTGCGCGTATTGTCGCTGTTGAACGAGGACAGGTAGTCGCTGATGGCACCGTCATAGTTGCTGATGCGGTTGAACGCAGCGACTGACAGGGCGAAGCGCGTGGCCTGGCTGGTGGCGCCGCCGGTGCTCTGCATCTCGGAGAGGACATCGGCATATTGCGAAGCATCTGTCAGTACGGCGACGTCTTTCCAGTTCTTGGCGGCAGAACGCACCATGGCCGGACCGCCGATATCGATGTTCTCGATCGCTTCTTCCAAGGTGCAATCCGGCTTGGCTACCGTAGCCTCGAACGGGTAAAGGTTGACCACCACCATGTCGATGTTCGGGATATTGGCGGCCTGCATGGCGGCGACATGCTCCGGCAGGTCGCGACGGCCCAGAATGCCGCCGTGCACCAGCGGGTGCAGCGTCTTGACGCGACCGTCGAGCATTTCCGGAAAGCCGGTGTAATCACTGACTTCGATCACCGGGATATTGTTTTCCCTGAACAGCTTGGCGGTGCCGCCGGTGGAAAGGATTTCGACGCCGAAACCGTGCAATGCCTTGGCAAACTCGAGAATGCCGTTTTTATCGGAAACACTGATTAATGCTCTTTTGATCATAGCCATGATGGGAACTTTTGAGAAAATTGAAGGTTACTGAATGTTGTGCTGTTGCAGTTTCTTGCGCAGGGTGTTGCGGTTGAGGCCGAGGATTTCCGCCGCCTTGCTCTGGTTGCCGCCGGAACGGTTGAGGACGTATTGCAGCAGCGGTTTCTCCATGCAGTGCAGCACCATGTCATAGACGGCATGCGGTTGTTCGCCGTCCAGGTCCTTGAAGTATTCGTCCAGTGCTGCCCTGACGCAGCTTGCGAGATCCTGGTTGCTCATCAGGCGGCCAATGCCTCCGCTGTTGCTTCCTCAGCTTCGTCCGCTACATATTGCAGCCGCTCACCATGTGTCTGCAATTGCGCAAAGAATTCGTTGATGGCGCCGAGTTGCTCCTCAATGCTTTGCAACTGGTTCATGTAGTGGCGGAAATTGGCGGAACCAGCCAGACCCTTGGTGTACCAGGAAATGTGCTTGCGTGCGACGCGCATGCCGGTCAGTTCACCGTAAAACTCGTAGAGGTCGTCAAGATGCTGCAGCATGACCTGGTGAATCTCGCTGACAGTCGGTGCCAGCATGTGCTCGCCGGTGTTCAGGTAATGTTCGATCTCGCGGAAGATCCAGGGCCGACCCTGCGCGGCGCGGCCAATCATGACGGCATCGGCTTGTGTGTAATCCAGTACGTATTTGGCTTTTTCCGGGCTGGTGATGTCGCCGTTGGCAATCAGCGGGATTTTGATCGCCTGCTTCACTTCGGCGATGGTGTCGTATTCGGCTTCGCCATGATAGAGACAGGCGCGGGTACGGCCATGCATGGCCAGCGCTTGCACGCCGATGTCTTCGGCCATTTTTGCCACGGCGATGGCATTGCGGTTCTGTTTGTCCCAGCCGGTGCGAATCTTTAGCGTCACCGGCACATCGACGGCGTTGACGACAGCCTTGAGAATTTGCGCGACCAGCGGTTCGTCGCGGAGCAGGGCAGAGCCGGCCATGACATTGCATATTTTCTTGGCCGGGCAGCCCATGTTGATGTCAATGATTTGCGCACCGTTGTCTACATTGTGGCGCGCGGCTTCCGCCATCATCTTCGGGTCGGCCCCGGCGATCTGTACCGAGATCGGCTCGACTTCGCCTTCGTGGTTGGCGCGACGCAGGGTCTTGGCGCTGCCGTAGAGCAGGGAGTTGGAGGTCACCATCTCGGAAACAGCCAGACCTGCACCAAAGCGTTTGCACAGCATGCGGAAAGGCCGATCAGTCACACCCGCCATGGGAGCGACGACCAGGTTGTTTCTCAGTTTGTAGGGACCTATCTGCACCAGGATAACTTCACATATCTTGCGGGAAAGCTGCCTATTTTATATGCAAATGCGGTGCGAGCAAACCTGAAATTTAGGGTTCTGGGCTTTTGCTGAGCAGTCAGCGGTTCTAGTTGCGTCAGTCATGCGATGGCGCTGTTAGCGCTGGTGATGGAAAGTGTGATGCAACAGGCGCCACAATCAGGATGGCAGTCCATGTCGGTTTTGCTCTAGCCACTGGAACCCGGCGGCGCTGACGCCTTCACGCAGTTCCTGCATGGCGGCAGTTACGGCGGCGGTCGGGCCTTTTACGCCGAGCTCGATGGATTTTTGCGGGCCCAGCTTGGGCAGGCTGAAGAGCCGGGTTTCGGGGTATTTGCTGGTCAGCCGGTTCATGAGGTCGATCAGTTGGCTTTCCGCGCCATCCAGCACCAGTATTGCCTCCTCGACATAGTCATTCTGGTGAAAAAGGTGGGCGTAGTGCGTATCGAGGATCCAGTCCGTCATTGGCCAGGCCATTTGCGGAAAGCCCGGCATGAAGTAATGTGTGCCGAGCGAGAAACCGGGTACGCGGTTGACCGGGTTGGGAATCAGCGCCGCGCCTTGCGGGAAATCCGCCATCAGCACCCGTTTGGGATAAGCGCCATCGCCGAACTGAGCTTCGATCTCGGCTACGGCGCCGGTATGGCGCTCGATCGGCAGGCCGGTTGCCGCTGTTGCTGCCTGCCGGGTACGGTCATCCGGCGTGGCGCCGATGCCGCCGAAGCAGAAAACGATGTCGCCAGTCGCCATGCTGCGGCGCAGCACTTCCGTGATGCGGTCTTCCTCGTCGCCGACGTATTCTGCGCGGGAGAGTTGCAGGCCGCGTGTTTTCAGAGTTTCTATCAGCCGTTTGAGGTGTGCATCCTCCCGTCTGCCGGAAAGGATTTCATCGCCGATGATGATGGCGCCGAATTGCGGTTGTTCAATGTTGGAATTCAATTGCCGGTTTCCATTCAGTTCAGTCGTGGGTCGTTACGTGCTACGACCAGCCGTTTATCCATCGGGTGCGCTGTCATTATTCTTGCATTTTTCCTGACACATTTCGGATGCTGAACTTGCGCCGTTACAATATGCCCTGATGAGCAAAGACCTGAAATTCAGACCATGAGCAACGGCTGCGACAATCCGGACGATGAAATCATGTGCTCGTGCAGCGGCACGCGACGCGGGCAGATTCGTGCCTATTTCCTGCAGGGGCTCGATGCCGATGCGATTTCGCGCAAGACCGGCGCCTTGTCCGGATGCGGTGGCTGCGAATGGGATATCGGCGAGTATCTGCAGGCGCTCGCGGCAGAGGCTGCAGCCGGCAAACCGGCTGCCTGAACCCTTGCAGTTGCTGTCAGTGCGCCGCTTCCCAGTTCGCGCCAGCGCCGACTTCCGCCAGTAATGGCACATCCAGTTTTGCCACGCCCTGCATCAATTGCGGCAGCCTCTCTTTCACCAGGCTCAATTCCGCCTCCGGCACTTCCAGTACCAGTTCATCGTGCACCTGCATGATGAGCTTGCTTTGCAGCTTTTCCTTTTCCAGCCAGCCCTGTACCGCGATCATCGCCAGTTTGATGAGGTCGGCGGCCGTGCCTTGCATGGGCGCATTGATGGCCGCGCGCTCGGCGCCGGCGCGGCGCATGCCGTTGGGGCTGTTGATCTCCGGCACCCACAGTCGGCGGCCGAAATAGGTCTCGACGTAACCCTGCGCCTTGGCCTGTGCACGCGTGCTGTCCATGTATTCGCGCACGCCGGGATAGCGGGCGAAGTAACGTTCGATATAACTTGCTGCCGCGCTGCGTTCGATGTTGAGGTTCTGGGCGAGGCCGAAGGCGCTCATGCCGTAGATCAGGCCGAAGTTGATGACCTTGGCATAGCGTCGCTGCTCGCTGCTGACGGCATCGCGTTCGACGCCGAAGATTTCGGCAGCGGTGGCGCGGTGGATATCCTCGCCGGCAGCGAAGGCCTTGAGCAGGCCTTCATCCTGCGACAGGTGCGCCATGATACGCAGCTCGATCTGCGAATAGTCGGCGGAGACGATGAAGCTGCCGGCCGGGGCGATGAAGGCTTCGCGGATGCGGCGGCCTTCGGCCGTGCGCACCGGGATGTTCTGTAGGTTGGGGTCGGAGCTGGCGAGCCGGCCGGTCACGGCTACCGCCTGGCTGTAGCTGGTATGCACTCGGCCAGTGTTGGGGTCTATCATCTTTGGCAGCTTGTCGGTGTAGGTCGATTTCAGCTTGGCCATGCCGCGATATTCGAGAATGACCTTGGGCAGCGGGTAGTCCAGCGCCAGTTCCTGCAGCACGTCCTCATCGGTTGATGGCGCGCCGGAAGGGGTCTTTTTCAGCGGTTTGATGCCGAGCTTGCCGAACAGGATTTCCTGCAACTGCTTTGGCGAGCCGAGGTTGAACGGCTGGCCAGCCAGCTCAAAAGCCTGTTGTTCCAGCTCCATCAGTTTCTGGCCGAGTTCGTGGCTTTGCTGGTTCAGCATCTGCCGGTCGATCAGCACGCCGTTGCGTTCGATGGTAAACAGGATGTTGGATACCGGCATTTCGATCTCGCCGTATATGCGTTGTAGTTTTTCGTCCTTGCTGATCTGCGGATACAGCGTTTCATGCAGCTGCAGTGTGATGTCGGCATCTTCGGCCGCATATTCGCTGGCGACGTCAATGGCGACCTGGCTGAAGCTGACCTGCTTGGCGCCCTTGCCGGCGACTTCTTCATAAGTGATGGTCCCGACGCCCAGATGGCGCATGGCCAAGTCGTCCATGCCGTGGCTGCGATGGCTTTCCAGCACGTAGGATTGCAGCAAAGTGTCATGCTGGATGCCGTTCAGCGCGATACCGTGATTGGCCAGCACATGCTGGTCGTATTTGAGATTCTGGCCGACCTTTTTGATCTCTGCGCTTTCCAGTATTGGCCGGATCTTGGCGATTGCGCTGTCAAAGTCCAGTTGTTGCGGTGCGCCGGCATAATCGTGCTTTAGCGGCAGGTAGGCCGCCTCGCCGGAGGTGACGGCGAACGACATGCCGACCAGCTTCGCCAGCATGGGGTCGAGCGAAGTGGTTTCGGTATCGAAGCAGAACAGCGGTGCGGATTTGAGCTTTTGCAGCCAGTGGTCTAGTTCGGCCTCGCTCAGCAGGGTCTGGTACTGACGTTTTTGCACGGCCGCTGCAGAGAACAGGTCGGTGGGTGCGTGATGCTGGCTGGACGTCGATTGAGCGCTGGTCGGTTGTACGGTGTTGATGGAGGCGTTGCCCGCTTGTTGCGGCTGGTCGAGTTCACGCCGCCAGCTCTTGAAATCCAGATGTTCGAACAGTTCGATCAGTTTGGCCTTGTCCTGCGGTTGTGGTGCGAGGTCGGCCAGATTCTCGCGGATGCCGACATCGCAGCGGATGGTGATCAGTTCGCGCGCGGTCGGCAACCATGGCAGGGCCTTGCGCAGGTTTTCGCCGACCACGCCGCTGATCTCGCCGGCATGCGCCACGATGTTATCGAGCGAACCGTACTGTTTCAGCCATTTGACCGCGGTCTTGGGGCCGACCTTTTCCACGCCCGGCACATTATCCGAACTGTCGCCGATCAGGATCAGGTAATCGACAATGAGGCTGGGCGGGATGCCGAACTTGTCCTCGACGCCGGCGATATCCAGCACCTCGTCGCCCTTGCGGAAAGCGTTGGGCATGGTGTTGACCAGCGTCACATGCTCGTTCACCAGCTGCGCGATGTCCTTGTCGCCGGTGGAGATGATGACGCGCATGCCTTCGCGCTCTGCCTGTTTCGCCAGGGCGCCCATGACGTCGTCGGCCTCCACGCCTTCTTCCACGATCAGCGGCCAGCCCATGGCCTTGATGGCGGCATGCAGCGGTTCTATCTGCGCGCGCAGGTCATCAGGCATGGCGGCGCGGTTGGCCTTGTATTCGGGATATATGTCGTCGCGGAAAGTTTTACCCTTGGCATCGAATACGCAGGCGCTATAATCGGCAGGATAGTCCTTGTGCAGCCGACGCAGCATGTTGAGCACACCCTGGATGGCACCGGTGGGTTCGTTCTGGCGGTTGCGCAGATCCGGCATGGCGTGGAATGCGCGATACAGATAGGACGAGCCATCGACCAATAACAACGTTTTCATATGGGATCCTGATATGTCTGCTGCAAAAAAGTTACCTAAAGTGGTTGATCCGGAAATCCTGGAGCAAATGCACCCCTCGCACGAGTCGTGGCATGCATTCGAGATTATGTCAGAATTCGTCGATGCTACCGAACGGCTGAAACAGATTACCCCGGCAGTCACCATTTTCGGCAGTGCGCGTACCAAACCCGGCCACCCGCATTACAAATTGACTGAAGATATCGCTCGCAAGCTGTCCGACGCCGGATTTAGCGTAATTTCCGGCGGTGGCGGCGGTATCATGGAAGCGGCCAACAAGGGCGCCTATTACGGCAAATCGGCCAGTATCGGGTTGAATATCGTGCTGCCGCACGAGCAGGCAAGCAACCCGTATCAGGATGTCGGCCAGAACTTCAATCACTTTTTCATGCGCAAGGTCATGTTCGTCAAGAATGCTTCGGCTTATGTGGTGATGCCGGGCGGTTTCGGCACGCTGGATGAACTGATGGAAGCGTTGACACTGATCCAGACCAGCAAGACGCGCAAGATTCCGCTGATACTGGTTTGTTCGGATTTCTGGGAAGGCTTGCTCGACTGGCTGCGTAACACGCTCATTGCACAGGGCATGGCCTCGCCGGAAGATATGGACCTGATGCAGGTAATCGACGACCCGGATCAGATCGTCGAAGCGATATTCCAGCATTATGAACACCGTGGTTTCGAACCTTCGCCGAAAGAACTGCAGATTCAGCTTTACCTGTAATGTCGAGCTTCGCTGCTATGTCGGGCTACGTCGGGGTGCAATTATTGAGCACAGTACGCGATGCTTTTTGATAGAATCTGATTGTCTTTAAATGGATGACTTTTATGCGCCGCATTCGATTGTTTCTTGCAGTTTCCTTGATGTTGCCCATGATGGCTCAGGCGGCGGATAACATTCCTCAGGATCTTGAGCCATTGCCGGACGTGCCGCCACCTCCTATGGTGCTGGATGGTGCAGGGGCGGATGAACCTGAAGTGACGATCATCCAGAAGGATGAGGAAACGGTCGAGGAGTATCGTATCAATGGCGAGCTCTACATGCTGAAAATCACGCCGAAACACGGTGTGCCCTATTACTTGCAGAAGGAAGACCAGGATGGCGGCTGGTCGAGATTCGATGGCCCGTCGCCACCATTGAGCATTCCGAAATGGGTCATTTTCCGCTTTTAATCCGCTTGTTTTACTAAGGTAGGCAGGCGCCATGCGTTGAACGCTGGAGCGCCTGTCTTGTATTTATGTCTGTATTCACCACCGTCACCGAAGCGCAGCTCAGTACCTGGCTAGCCAATTACCCTCTGGGCGAGCTGCTTGAGCTCAAAGGCATCGCTTCCGGCATCACCAACACCAATTATTTTGTCACGACGACCACCGGCCGCTATGTGTTGACGCTGTTCGAAAAAAACACCGCGGAGGAGCTGCCGTATTTTCTTGATCTGATGGATCATCTGGCAGCGCATGACATTCCCTGTCCGGCGCCGGTGCATACGCATGACGGCCAGACACTGGGCATGTTGAATGGTAAGCCGGCAGCGTTGGCGACCTGCCTGCGCGGCAAGTCGCTGGAGCAGGCAAGCGTGACCCATTGCAGGGAAATCGGCCGGATACTGGCGCGCATGCACGAGGCGGGCGAATCTTTCGAGCAGCATATGGAGAATCCGCGCGGCAAGGCATGGCGTATCGGTACGGCAGTCGAAGTCATGCCGTTGATGGAAACCAGGGCGGCCAACCTGCTCAGCCGCGAGCTCAAGTACCAATCCGAGCAGGCATTGGGCGATTTGCCGCAGGGCGTAATCCATGCCGACCTGTTCCGTGACAATGTGCTGTTTGATGGCGATGAACTGGGCGGGCTGATCGATTTTTATTATGCCTGCAACGATGCGCTGCTTTACGACGTGGCAATCGCCGTCAATGACTGGTGTGTGGAGCCGGATGGCAGCGTTGATGCGGCAAGAGTGCAGGCCTTGCTGGAAGGTTACGAGGAGTTCCGTGAACTGACCGATGAAGAAAAATCCGCATGGCCGCTGATGTTGCGTATCGCTGCCGTGCGTTTCTGGCTATCACGTCTGTATGACATGTATTTCCCGCAGGAAGGCGAGCTGATACATGCCAAGGATCCGCAACACTTCCAGTCCATCCTGCAGCATCACATTGCACAGCAGGCGGAGGAGGTGGATTGATGCAGGATTCCGGCGACCAGCGCAGAAAGATGGGTGCGTTTAAGTCCGGCCTGGACTGGGTCTATCGCAGTGTGTTCCTGTTCCGGCAGAATCCGCCCAAGTGGCTGCTGCATGCGCTACTGTATGCGACTCTGTTCATCATGCTGCCTTCGATCCCGGTCATGCCGGTATTGATCAGCCTGCTCATCATCCTGTTCTGGCCGACATTCCTTGCATTGTTCATGGGCGTTTTCCGCGAGGCGGACCTGGGGCGCGACACCGAGCCGCGGGAACTGGTGGAAGAGATCAAGCCGAACTTCGTCAAACTGATCACGCTGGGCGGGGTCTTTCTGGCTTACGGCATCCTGACCGGAGTAATGGTCAGGGACGAAATGGTCGAACTGAATGCGCTGGTGGCCGGGAAGGCCGAAGCGGAAATTGTCATGCAGCAGCTGTTGCCGCTGATCTTCAAGATGTTGCTGATTTTGACGCCGATGATCATGGCCAGCTGGTTCTCGCCGATGCTGGTTGGTTTCCAGGGTTATGGCGTGCTCGAGGCCATCAAGCACAGTTTCTGGCAGTGCGGCAGAAACCTGATTGCGATTATTGTTGCCTGGAGCATACTCAGCATGTCCCTGTTCCTCGTGTTGCTGATCGCCGGTCTGTTCGTCGGCATCATCAGTGCCATCTCGGCCTTGTTGGGCACTTTCCTCATGAGTCTGGTCGTGTTCGCCATGCTGTTGCTGGTGACCTATTTCCTGCTCGCTATCCAGTATTACAGCTATCGCCATGTCTATTACCATCCTGAGGCCATGGCGGAAGCTGCAGCAGACGACGCTACAGTCTAAAATCTTCCGGTTAAAACCTTCGGGCTAGATTTTCTCCAGTTTGGCGTATTCCAGCGCCAGCCACTTCAGGCCTTCACGGCCAAAATTGACCTGCACGCGCAAGTCGTTGCTGTTGCCCTCGTAACTCACGACCACGCCCTGACCGAATTTGCTGTGTGCCACGGACTGACCGATCTTCCAGGGCAGGGCATCTTTCTGGCTGGGGGCTGGCGTGTGGTTCTGATAGGCATCGGCCTGCGCCATCCTGCTCGGACTGGCCGTTGCGTTGAGGCGCTTGAGAAGCTCTTCCGGAATCTCGTCGAGAAAGCGCGAAGGGATACCGTAACGTACCTGCCCATGCAGCATGCGGCTTTGCGCATGGCTCAGGTAGAGCCGCTGTCTTGCCCGGGTGACGGCGACGTACATCAAGCGCCGTTCCTCTTCCAGGCCGCTGGCTTCGTACATGCTCTGTTCGTGCGGGAACAGGCCTTCCTCCAGACCGCTGATAAATACGGTTTTGAATTCCAGGCCTTTGGCCGAATGCACGGTCATCAGTTGCAGTGCATCGCGCCCGGCATCGGCCTGATGTTCGCCGGCTTCCAGGCTGGCATGACTCAGGAACTGCGTCAGCAGCGATTGTGTCTCACCGTTCTCGTCGACTTGCATGCCGATATCCTGATTCATGAAAGCGACTGCAGCATTGACCAGTTCATCCAGGTTGGCGATACGGTCTTCACCTTCCTTTTCGCCCAAGTAATACTGGCGCAAGCCGGAGAGGTTGCTGGCCAGTTCAGCCATTTCCGGCAGCGTCAGGCCGATGGATTCTTCCTGCATCTGTTTGATTAGGGCAACGAAGCCTTCGATGCCCTTGCCCGGCCTGCCATCGCCGACCTTGTTGATGGCGGCTTGCCAAAGGCTGCAAGACTGCTGGCGGGCGGCTTCCTGCAGCTGTTCCAGGCTACGGGCGCCAATACCGCGTGTCGGGAAGTTGATCACACGCAGCAGGGCGGTATCGTCTTCCGGATTAGCGATCAGGCGCAGGTAGGCTAGTGCATGCTTGATCTCGGCGCGCTCGAAAAAGCGCAGGCCGCCGTAGACGCGGTAGGGCAGGCCGGCGGTGAACAGTGCGTGTTCCAGCACCCGCGACTGGGCGTTGGAGCGGTAGAGCATGGCGATCTGGTTCAGGTCCACGCCTTCGGCGTGCAGCATCTTGATTTCATCGACGATGAAATTGGCCTCGTCGATGTCGTTATAGGCCTGATAGACGCGGATCGGCTCGCCCTTGCCGGCCGAGGTCCAGAGATTCTTGCCGAGACGGTTGCGGTTGTGGGTGATGATGGCATTGGCGGCATCGAGGATATTGCTGTGTGAGCGGTAGTTCTGCTCCAGCTTGACGATGCTCTGTACATTGAAATCCTCTTCGAAATCGCGCATGTTGCCGACGCGGGCACCGCGAAAAGCGTAGATCGACTGGTCATCGTCGCCGACCGCGAAAATGCAGTTGTGCTCTTTGTTATTTCCCTGGCCGGCCAGCAGCTTCAGCCACAGGTACTGCAGACGGTTGGTATCCTGAAACTCATCCACCAGGATGTACTTGAAACGGCTCTGATAATGCTGGCGGATGCTGGCTTCACGGCCGAGAAGTTCGTAGCAACGTAACAACAGTTCGGCAAAGTCGGCCACGCCTTCGCGCTGGCACTGCTTGTCGTATTCCTCGAAGATTTCGCGCATGCGCTGCGAGTGGCTGTCGTAGGCTTCCACGCTATGCGCACGCAGGCCTTCTTCCTTGCAGCTGTTGATGTAGCCCATGACCTGCTTGGGCGGAAATTTCTCGTCATCGACATTCATGACCTTCATCAGGCGCTTGATGCTGGAGAGTTGATCGGCACTGTCCAGAATCTGGAAGGTGGCCGGTAAACCGGCTTCCCGATAGTGTGCACGCAGCAGGCGGTTGCACAAACCGTGAAAAGTGCCGACCCACATGCCGCGCGTATTGATCGGCAGCATGGCGGAAAGCCGGGTCAGCATTTCCTTGGCGGCCTTGTTGGTAAAGGTGACGGCGAGCAGGCCCTGTGGCGAAACCTGTCCGGTCTGAATCAGCCAGGCGATGCGGGTGGTAAGGACTCGTGTCTTGCCACTGCCTGCGCCGGCAAGGATCAGCGCGGATTGGTGTGGCAGGGTAACGGCTTCAAGCTGTTTTTCGTTAAGACCGGCAAGCAGGTTGCCGGAATCGGGTGGCATATTCATGCACATTATTATCGCATGCAAATGTGCCGAAGATTTGAGCTTTGGGAATGGAACTAATGAAGATGCAGGTCTGTCATAAAAACAGACGAGAACATCCGTCTCCCGCTTCTCCTCCCTGAGCGGGTAGCCTTACTGATGAGGCTTCTCTACCCCGATTTCATCCCCTTTAATCGGGGTTTTTTTTGTCCGACGCACAGGAATCAATGAATTATGTGCGCGGCAATGGATATGAGTCAGCAAGCGCAGTATATGCCACTACTTTTCCAAGTGTAAAGTTCAAAAGAAAAAGTACAAAAGAGCAAGTGACAAAAAATCATGCGCAGTTTTTTCGAGCGAGTATTTGGAATACAAACATAAGACTAAGACAAGTGATGGCTGCATGAAAACAAAAAGCCCCGTATAACGGGGCTTTTTGTTTCGTAAGGCTTGTTACAGTTGTCCAAAGACAGCATGCAACGGGCTGAACGACATTAATTACATCATGCCGCCCATGCCACCCATACCGCCCATGTCAGGAGCTGCCGGACTATCGTCCTTTGGCAGTTCGGCAATCATGCAGTCGGTGGTCAGCATCAGGCCAGCCACTGAAGCTGCGTGTTGCAGCGCGGTACGTGTCACCTTGGTTGGGTCCAGCACGCCCATTTCCACCATGTCGCCATAGGTTTCGTTGGCAGCGTTGTAACCATAGTTGCCCTTGCCGGCTTCAACGTTGTTGACGACGACAGAAGGTTCGTCACCAGCGTTGGCAACGATCTGGCGCAATGGCTCTTCAACTGCGCGCAATACGATCTTCACGCCGGCGTCCTGGTCGTGGTTGTCACCCTTGATCTTGGCAATGGCAGCACGTGCGCGGATCAGTGCAACGCCACCACCCGCGACGATACCTTCTTCGACGGCAGCGCGGGTTGCATGCAGCGCATCTTCAACGCGGGCTTTCTTTTCCTTCATTTCGATTTCGGTGGTCGCACCAACCTTGATCACGGCAACACCGCCAGCCAGCTTGGCTACGCGCTCTTGCAGTTTTTCACGGTCGTAATCGCTGGTGGATTCTTCCGCTTGTTTCTTGATCTGGTCGATACGGGTCTTGATGTTGGATTCGTCGCCGGCACCGTCGATGATGATGGTGTTTTCCTTGCTGACTTCGATACGCTTGGCTTGGCCCAGGTCTTCCAGCTTGATGTTTTCCAGCTTGAGGCCCAGTTCTTCAGCGATCACGGTACCACCGGTCAGGATGGCGATGTCTTCCAGCATGGCCTTGCGGCGGTCGCCGAAGCCGGGAGCCTTGACGGCACAGGTCTTCAGGATGCCACGGATGTTGTTGACGACCAGGGTCGCCAGTGCTTCGCCGTCAATATCTTCAGCGATGATCATCAGTGGGCGGCCGGCCTTGGCAACTTGTTCCAGTGCTGGCAGCAGGTCACGGATGTTGGAGATCTTCTTGTCGTAGAGCAGGACAAAAGGGCTTTCCAGCAATGCGATCTGACGATCGGCATTGTTGATGAAGTAAGGGGATAGGTAACCGCGGTCGAATTGCATGCCTTCAACCACGTCCAGTTCGTTTTGCAGACCGGAGCCGTCTTCAACGGTGATGACACCTTCCTTGCCGACCTTGTCCATGGCGTCAGCGATGATCTGGCCGATGGAAGCGTCGGAGTTGGCGGAAATGGAACCAACCTGGGCGATTTCCTTGCTGGTGGTGCATGGCTTGGACATGTTCTTCAGTTCGGCAACAGCAGCTTCAACCGCCTTGTCGATACCGCGCTTCAGGTCCATCGGGTTCATGCCGGCGGCAACAGACTTCATGCCTTCGCGGATGATGGCTTGTGCCAGTACGGTAGCGGTAGTGGTACCGTCACCAGCAATGTCGGAGGTCTTGGAAGCGACTTCCTTGACCATTTGTGCGCCCATGTTCTCGAACTTGTCCTTCAATTCGATTTCCTTGGCGACAGATACACCGTCCTTGGTGATGGTAGGAGCGCCAAAAGAGCGTTCCAGAACCACGTTACGGCCTTTAGGGCCCAGAGTTACCTTGACGGCATCGGCGAGTACATTCACGCCGGCAACCATTTTGTGGCGAACTTCGTCGCCGAATCTTACGTCTTTAGCAGCCATTATTGAATCTCCTTAATAAAATCATTAGCCACAGAGAACACAGAGTTCACAGAGAAAACCGGTTTATTCGGTCGCGAGCACTCCGGGTTTCATGGGCATACGAATCGGAATAACTACCACACAAGTTGAGTAGCCCATTTCTGCGCCCTCTGAGAACTCTGTGGCTGAAATGTTTTGGCTTTTAGCCTTCGATGACGCCCATCAGGTCTTCTTCGCGCATGACCAGCAGTTCTTCACCGTCTACCTTGACGGATTGGCCTGCGTACTTGCCGAACAGCACCTTGTCGCCGACTTTGACATCAAGAGGAATCAGCTTGCCGGCTTCATCTTTCTTGCCAGCGCCGACAGCAATGATTTCGCCTTGATCCGGCTTCTCGGTGGCGGTGTCAGGGATGACGATGCCGGAAGCGGTAGTACGGACTTCTTCCAGTCTTTTGACGATCACGCGATCGTGTAAAGGACGAATTTTCATGAAATGCTCTCCTTAAGATGAATACGAAATGTTCATCGCAGCATGGGCCACGGTGAGTGACAGAAACTTAACAAGACAGGTGTTATTAGCACTCATGTCTATTGAGTGCTAATAATAAGGGCGGAAGCGGATTATTTCAAGTGCAGATGTTTTATTCTGGGTGACATGTATGATTTTTGTGCTGGCGGATCAAGGTTTTGTAGTAACGCGGGTGGATAAGGGCGCGATGTTCATGTCGGCATGCTGCAACATGAACATCGGCTTTTTATAATTTGCATCTGCATAATTTGCATGTGCCGGGCTTCACTCCAGTCTTTCCTTGACGGCTGACTGGGCCTTGTTGGCCTCGGGGTGCACCAGGTTGAGGGCGATTGCCTGATGCAGGTTGTAGTCGGCGCTCTCCAGATTGCCCAGCTGCTGCTGGGCCAAGCCCAGTGCATACCAGGCTTCCGCACATTCAGGCTGCTCGGCCACCCAGGCCGTGCTGATGGCTTCTAGCGTTTTCCAGTCTTCGGTTTGTATCGGCTGCACGACGCGCATGAAATAGGGCCGTTGGGCTTCAGGAACATCCCAGAATGGAGGTTCGCGCTGTTCGGCCATGGTCTGCATGGGCTGCTCCAGCAGGGGCTTTACCCAATCGACCGGAATGTTGTAATAGAAAGCGTTGCGGCCCGGGCTTTTCAGCGTGACGAGGCCGACCAAGGTGCCGTCATCCGTGAACAGTGGGCCGCCACTGCCGCCCATGCGGAAATCAGCGGTAGCGCGGATGATGTTACCGTTGTCGTAAGGGTAGAGTGCCGTCACTTCGCCGTAGGTGGTCAGCGGTTTCTTGGCGTTGTTCGGGAAGCTGATGGTAAACACCGGCTGCTCGTATTGCAGTTGTTTGCTGCTGCCAAGTTTGACCGCCGGCAGATCCAGTCCCTGAAACTTGAGCAGGCAAAGGTCGTGCTTCCAGTCGGCCTTGATGCCGACAGGTGCAAAGCTTTCGCCATATTTGCTGATACGCACGCCCTGCGCGTTGGCCACTACATGGCAGTTGGTGGCGACATGATCCTCTGCGACGACGACACCGGAGCCGACGCCATGGTGGCCTTGTGGGTTGATGACGTGGATCTTGACGACGGAAGGCTTGAGTTCGTAAACCATGCCGTCAGGCGGTTGCGCTGTTGCGTTGAGCGCGTAAAACAAGGGCGCAGCAAACAATATGGAATGCTTCATGACAGTAAATCCCCAGATCGACTGTTACTGTGACATCGTTATAGCATCGAAATTCCCGGCATGTCGATAGTGCTGTATCAGCATGGACTGGAAGCTGATTGAAAACTAGAATGACTGAAAGATGATGTACGCTCAGAAGGAAAGGAACGCGCGATGACGGCAGAGATCCGGAATGCTTCGATTCAGCAGATCAATATCGCTTATAACCCGGTTGAAGACCGGCTGTTGCTGAAGATCGGGTTTTCCGATGACGTCGAACTGGCGGTCTGGCTGACCAGGCGTCTGGTCAAATCCCTGTGGCAATTGCTGCAGATGGATGAAGCCGTACAGGGGCTGGTTGCGTCGGATTCCATAACGGGCGGACAAGTGATACAAACTGCGGACAAGCCGGTTGGTTTGCAGAAACTTGATTTCACCTCTGAATACAAACCACGGCAGACCATCAATCAGCATGAAATCCTGTTGGCCAGGGATTGCCATCTGCTGAAGACCGCGAGCCGACAGACATCGCTGGAGCTGGTTTGCAGCAATGGCCAGACCATCAAGCTGATGCTGACGCAGGAACTCACTCTGGCGCTTATCAATATGTTGCAATTGGTCAGCAAGGAAACGGCATGGGAGTTGACCATGGGCCTGCATGCGCCTGTGATGAGCGCCATCCAGACCAGCACGGCCCTGCATTAATCAATCATGCGGAACGGGTATTTAGGAAATTGAACATTCAGAAAAGTCGAGATGGATAACAAGGATCTTCTGGAAAGGAGTCTACGCGCGGTCTGGCATCCCTGCACGCAGATGAAGTCACATGAAACCATGCCGCTGGTGCCGATACAGCATGGTCAGGGTGTGTGGCTGTATGACATGAATGGAAAACGCTACCTGGATGCGGTCAGTTCATGGTGGGTCAACCTGTTCGGCCACAATCAGCCGCAGATCAAGCAGGCAATCAGGCAGCAGCTCGATGCGCTGGAGCATGTGATACTGGCTGGTTTTACGCACGAGCCAGTGGTCAATTTGTCCGAGCGTCTGTCGGTGCTGACAGGCTTGGGGCATTGCTTTTATGCATCCGATGGCGCATCGGCAACCGAGATCGCGCTGAAGATGAGTTTTCATTACTGGCGCAATACAGGCAAGCCGGGCAAGACCCGATTCCTCAGTCTGCAGAATGGCTATCATGGAGAGACGCTAGGGGCGCTTTCCGTGACCGATGTTGCTATTTTCAAGGATACTTACGCGCCCTTGTTGCTGAAAAGCGAGCAGATGCCGAGTCCTGACTGGCGGTTGGCGGCCAAGGGTGAAACCGCGGAGCAATATGCACTACGTTGTGCTGAAGCGCTGGAACAGCATATTGCGGCTCATCATGAACAAATCGCCGCTTTTATCATCGAGCCGCTGGTGCAATGTGCGGCCGGCATGGCGATGTATTCGCCGGTTTACCTGCAAAGGGCGCGTGAGATTTGCAGCCGTTATCAGGTGCATCTGATTGCGGATGAGATTGCGGTCGGTTTCGGCCGCACCGGCACCATGTTTGCCTGTGAGCAGGCGGCTATCCGGCCCGACTTCATGTGCCTGTCCAAGGGAATCACCGGCGGCTATCTGCCGCTTTCAGTCACGCTCTGTACGGATGAAATCTATCAGGCCTTTTATGATGACAGCACGGTGCGGGGCTTTTTGCATTCGCACAGTTATACCGGGAATCCGCTGGCATGTGCCGCAGCACTTGCAACGCTGGATATCTTTGAGCAAGAGCAGGTGTTGAAAGCAAACCGGCAGAAATCAATTCATATGAAGGGGCGCTTGCAGCAAGCGTTGGATGGCCTGCCGGTCATGAATATGCGCCAGCTTGGCATGATTGCCGCTTTTGACGTGAAAAGCCGGCGGCAGGATTTTCAGCAGGGTTTCTATCAGGCAGCGCTGGCGAGCGGTCTGCTGTTGCGCCCCATCGGTAACACGGTCTACCTGATGCCGCCCTATGTCATCAGTGATAGCGAGATCGACTGGATGGTTGGCGAAATCATGCAGTTGCTGCAGGGTTTGGCGGCCTGATGTCCGCAATGCAGAAACTCTGTCTTGGCTTGTTTGCGTTGTTGCTGCCGCAATTCACATACGCACAGATGCCGGCGGTGGTCGAACAGGCACTGGTAAAGCAGGCGGTGCCGCTGGATGCAGTCTCGGTTTATGTGCGCCAGGTTGAGGCAGATGAAAGCCTGGTCGCACATCAGGCTGACCGGTCGATGAACCCGGCTTCGACCATGAAGCTGGTGACGACCTATGCCGCGCTGGACCTGCTCGGCCCCGCCTACCGCTGGCGTACGGAAATCTATCGTGATGGCGAACTGGTCGACGGTGTGCTGCAGGGCAATCTGATCATCAAGGGCTACGGCAATCCTGAACTGATGCAGCATGATATGTGGCGCATGCTGAGCGATCTGCGCCAGACCGGTCTGCGGGATATCCGCGGCAGCCTGATTCTGGACGACACCTATTTCTCCCCCGAACAGATTGATGCCGGCCTGTTCGACAATGAGCCTTACCGGGCCTATAACGCCATTCCCAATGCGCTGACCAGCAACCTCAATTCCACCAGTTTCAAGTTCTTCAACGAGGGTGGGCGTGTCATGGTGCAGGCCAGCCCGCCATTGCCGGATATCACGCTGATCAACCAGCTGCAGCCTGTTGCCGGAGCGTGCGGCGACTGGCGCAGTCAGCTGCGCTATCAGGTCCAGCAGCAAGGCGCGCAGGCCAGGGTTGCATTTACCGGTAGTTTTCCAGCCAGTTGTGAGGATAAATATCTGGATCTCAGTCTGTTTGGCCATGCGCGATATACCTACCAGCTGTTTCGCGAGATATGGCAGCAGCTGGGCGGTACCCTGGCGGACGGCTTCAGGCAGGATGTGCTGCCGCTACAGGCCGTCAGGCTCAGCGTGCATTATTCGCAGCCGCTGGCCGACGTCATCCGGCGCGTCAACAAATACAGCAACAATCTGATGACCCGGCAGTTGCTGCTGACGATTGCTGCCGAGCGTTCGGGACGGCCCGGCAATGAGACCAACGGCGCCAGGGCGATACAGCTGTGGCTGGCGAGCAAGGGAATGATCTTTCCGGAACTGGTGATCGACAATGGCTCAGGGCTTTCACGCATCGAACGCATCAGTGCCCGGCATCTGGGTGAACTGCTGGTGCATGCCTATGCCAGCCCCATGATGGCTGAATTGATGTCGTCACTGCCCTTGCTGGCAGTGGACGGTACCGCGATACGGCGACTCAACGGCAAGCCGGTACAGGGCAGGGCGCATATCAAGACCGGTTCGATCGATGGCGTACGGGCATTGGCAGGCTATGTGCTGGATGAGCAGGGCCGACGCTGGGTGGTGGTCTTTATCGCCAACCATGCACAGGCGGGCAATACTCGTGCCGCCCAGGATGCCTTGCTTGAGTGGGTTTATCATCAGCGTTAGCAGAATTTCGGCTTTTCCAGGTGCTTGGAGACAGGCGGCAAGCCCTTGTTTCGGGTATCATATTGGCAGTTTATTCGGAGTCATTTCATGCAATCAGGCAAATATCTTCTGGCGGTTCTGTTGACGACCGCCTTCGCCGTCAGCGGCTGTCAGGCAGCGACGGAATCTTCCCAATCCACCAATCAAGAAGGAACAACCATGACGCAACCGGTTACCGAACTCATTAAAATCGACACGCTGGAAGGCAGCGGTCGTGAAGCCGAGATCGGCTTCAATGTCACTGTGCATTACACCGGCTGGCTGTATGACTCGAGCAAGCCAGATAACAAGGGCCAGAAGTTCGACAGTTCTGTCGATCGCGGCGAACCCTTTGTCTTCTATCTCGGCGGCGGTCAAGTGATTCAGGGTTGGGATCAGGGTTTTGCCGGTATGAAGATTGGCGGCAAGCGTACGCTGATCATCCCGCCGGAAATGGGCTATGGCGCGCGCGGTGCCGGTGGTGTGATTCCACCGAACGCCACGCTGGTGTTCGACGTTGAGCTGCTCGGGGTGAAATAACCCGCTATGAAAGCGCGCATCAAATGGGTTGAAAACGTCTGCTTCATGGGCGAATCCGACAGCGGTCATGCCGTGATCTTGGATGGTGCTCCGGATGCCGGCGGCCGCAATCTCGGCATGCGGCCGATGGAGATGCTGCTGATCGGCATGGGCGGCTGCACGTCCTTTGACGTGGTGACCATCCTGAAAAAAGCGCGGCAGCCGGTGACGGATTGCGTGGCCGAGATCGAGGCCGAGCGTGCCGACAGTGTGCCCAAGGTGTTCACTCGAATCCACGTGCATTTTGTCGTCAGCGGCAAGGGTTTGAACCCGGTACAGGTGGAACGTGCAGTGAAGCTGTCTGCGGAAAAATACTGTTCGGCATCCATCATGCTGGGCAAGGCGGCGGAAATCTCACATGATTTTGAGATTGTCGAGGTGGAAAATGACTGAAGCTGCAACACGTCCCGGCGGCATGCTGGGCATGCGCCATGTGGCGCTGTTCGTCCATGATCTGGAAGCCTGCCTGAAATTCTATCGGGATGTGGTCGGCATGCAACAGGAATGGATGCCGGATCCGGACAATGTCTATTTGACTTCTGCCTGTGCCGATAACGTGGCATTGCACCGCCTGGATGCCGCCACTAAACTGGATGGTGCACAGCGTCTGGATCATATCGGTTTCATACTGAAAACACCGCAAGATGTGGATCAGTGGTGTGACTATCTCGTTGCACATGGTACGAAGGTCGCGCAGGCCACACGAACGCACAGGGACGGCGCGCGGAGCTTCTATTGCTTTGATCCTGCCGGTAACCTGGTCCAGTTCATTTATCACTCCCCCATTTCGGACAAACACGCGGCTTGACGGCTAGCCTGTCATTAGCAAACTACGATGATATTGATTCCTGAAACCTATCATGCCGTGATTGTCGGTGCGATTCTGCTTGTGCTTTTTGCTGCTTTCGTGCGTGAGTGGGTCAAGGCGGATGTGGCCGTGATGGCAGCGGTGTCATTACTGCTGGTGTTGGGCATGTTGAGCCCGAAGCAGGTGCTGGGCGTCTTCAGCAACAGTGCGCCGATTACTGTCGCCTGTCTGTTTATCATCAGTGGTGCCTTGAGCAAGACCGGCTGTATCGACCGCTTGGGGCAGTGGATAGGAGATATCGCAGGTAACAGTGAACGGCGCCTGCTGTTGGCGATGCTCATGGTCGGGTTGCTGATTTCGCCATTCATCAATAACACGCCGGTAGTCATGGTGATGATCCCTGCCGTGCTCAGCATCGCGGCAAAATTCAATCTGGCCCCTTCGCGCCTTTTGATTCCCTTGTCTTATGCCACCATACTTGGCGGCATGATCACCATGGTGGGGACTTCAACCAATATTCTGGTTGACGGTGTTGCGCGCGACATGGGGCTGGCGCCTTTCTCCATGTTCGAGATCAGCTTGCCGGCCATGCTGCTGGCATTGGTCGGAGCCACTTTTATTTTCATCTTTGCACCGCGCCTGCTGCCAGTGCGAGAGACGCTGACACAACAGATCGTCGGCAGCGGCGATCGCATGTTCATGACGGAGCTGTTCGTACCCGAGGACTCCCATGTGGTCGGCCGTACCTTGAAAGAAGCCCGGTTGAGCAACGGCAAGGTGCAGGTGTTGCGGCTGTTCCGCGGCGACGAGGAAATGGTGCAGCCATCTGCCGATACGGTGCTGCAAATGGGCGACCGTCTTGTTGTGCATAGTCGCAGCAGCGATATGGTGGGCATGCATAATCACGAACTGTTCGGCCTCCATAGTGCACAGGAAGGCGAGCAGCATGATCTGGAAACGCTGCGCAGTCAGGGTGCAGTGATGGTCGAGGTCATCGTCGGCCAGTCCTCACGTTATGTGCAACGTCCCATCCGCGACCTGGATCTGGCTGCACGTTACGGCATTCATCTGGTGGCCGTGCACCGCCGGGATGCCTCCATACAGGCTATCAGCGGTGATTTCCAGCTGCAATTCGGCGATGTGCTGCTGGTCGAGGGCACGCCACCCCAGATCAAGCGCTTCTGCGAGAACGGTGATCTGATTGCAATCGGAGAAGGCAAGGTGGCTGGCAATCGCTACAACAAGGCGGGAATCGCCATTGCAACGATCGCCGGTGTCATGCTGCTGGCAGCTTTCAATGTCATGCCTATCGAGGGTCTGGCCATGATTGGGGCTGCGGTGGTGATTGCAACCGGCTGCATCAAGCCGGACGAGGCCTACAAATCGATTGAATGGCCCATCATGATTCTGATTTTCGGCATGATCGCCATCAGTATCGCCATGCGTGATTCCGGGCTGGCCGGCATGATGGCCAATGGTTTGGTGACTGTCGGTGGTGATATCTCACCCTGGATGATGCTGGCGCTGGTCGTGTTGCTGACGTCGATCGCCACTGAATTCATCAGCAACAATGCGGTTGCTGTCCTGTTCACGCCGGTGGTGATCGGTGTGGCCCACCAGCTCGGCGTCGATCCAAGGCCGTTCGTGGTCGGTGTCATGTTTGCCGCCAGTGCCAGTTTTGCCACACCTATCGGTTACCAGACCAATACCCTGGTCTATAGCGCAGGCAATTATCGTTTTTCCGATTTTGCGCTTCTGGGTATTCCGATGAATCTGATCGTGGTGGTGGTGATATCTCTGTTGATTCCGTTTTTCTGGCCATTGATACCAGCCTAGAAGGCTGGGCTGGTATCCGGCAGCCGGTCAGGATTTTTCAGTGATTTCTACACGTAGTGTACGCTGTGTGGAGATCACTTCCAGCAACCGGTCGATGTTCGGATGCTTCTCCGGATTGTTCTCCGCATCTTCGGTGTGCTCGGCGTAAATCTTCAAACCTTCCTTGGCCGCTGCCACGTCGATGGCGCCATGCTTTTTCCACAAGTGGTGATAGACCCTCACTGAGCCTGCGCTGCCAGGCTTGTTCTCGATCTTGCCGGCTTTGCTGCCGTCAGGATTGAACAGAGTGATGGTCTGGATATGATCTGCACTTTCCAGTGTAGGCAGGATGTCGGTAAATCTCTTCATTGCTGTGTCTCGTATGATATGAATAATTATAAGTAATAAGTGGAACTGGTCATGGTTTTTGCAGCTGCCTGCATGGCAGCCCTGACCGGTTTTGGTAACTTGGCACCGCCATGTTGCATGGCGGTATTGGCGTGTTCTGCCTCATCAATATGCATCTGTTCGATAATTGCACGGCTTTTATCATCCTTGGGTGGCAGTTTTTGCAGATGGCTTTCCAGATGCTTGCCAACCTGGCGTTCGGTTTCTGCCAGGAACCCCAGATTCAGACGGTCGCCCATGGCACCGGCCGCCGCGCCCAGCAGGAATGAGCTGCCATAGAGCAGCGGGTTGAGCAGACTGGTGCGGCCGCCCAGTTCCTTGATCCGTTTTTCGCACCAGGCCAGATGTTCGGTTTCTTCGCGAGCTGCCTGCTGCAATGCCTTGACCGTATCCGCGTTGCGGGCGGTGAGCGACTGTCCGCTGTAGAGGGCTTGTGCACAGACTTCACCACAATGATTGACGCGCATGAGGGCGGCGGCATGCTTTTTCTCGCTGTCGGTGAGTGCTTGTTCGGCAACCTGCTGATCAGGGTGTGGCCGTCCGCTGTGAGCTTCTGCCATCAAGGTACGCAGGCCCTTGTCAAATTCCACAATTAATCTGTCCAGCATGGTTTCTCTCCAATTAATTGCACTTCAGGACGTGCATCACTCAGAATGGCCGCATTGTTGCACAAGTCACGAAATTTTTCCCGCAAAAAAGCCGCCGTTAATGTTAGCGGCGGCTTGATTGAGTACAGCCTGTATTATTTCTTGCTGAGAATCTGCAAACCCTTCAGCAGGTTGAGTGCCTGTTTGAGCTGGTAATCGTTCTCGGAGCCGAACTCTGCCGGTGGGGTTGCTTCGCCGTCAGCAGGAGGCGGAATCACTTTTGCCGGATCGGCGCTGGTTTCCGGTTTTTTGCTCGGCGTTTCTTCTTCACCATTCGGATTGGCCAGGTGACGTGTCAGATCGGCTTCACGCAGGCCGTTGCCGAGATTCGCCGTATTGATTTGCGCTTCTTCGACGACGACATCAGGTTCGATGCCCTTGGCCTGGATCGAGCGGCCTTCGGGTGTGTAGTAACGCGCGGTCGTCAGCTTGATTGCAGTGCCGTTGTTCATCGGCAGGATCGTTTGTACTGAACCCTTGCCGAAGGTCTGGGTGCCCATGACCACGGCACGTTTGTGATCCTGTAGTGCGCCGGCGACAATTTCCGAAGCGGAAGCCGAACCGCCATTGACCAGCACGACCATGGGCACGGTCTTGAATTCTGCCGGCAGATCGCGCAGATAGTCGGCTCTGGCGCCGCCGCGTACATAGTGATCCGGATTGGCGGTCAGGCGCATCTTGGCGTCCTCGGCGCGACCTTCCGTATAGACCACCAGATCACCCTTTGGCAGGAAGGCTGCGGAGACGCCGACTGCCCCATTCAGCAGACCGCCCGGATTGTTGCGCATATCCAGCACCAAGCCTTTGAGTGGCGCCTTGTTTTCCTCGCTCAGGGCTTTTAATGCCTTGGCCAGATCTTCACCCGTGTGCTCCTGGAACTGGGTAACGCGGACGAAGGCGTAACCGGGTTCAACCAGTTTCGGTTTGACGCTTTTGGTCTTGATGATGGCACGGACGACTTTGATCTCCATCGGTTTGGCTACACCCTTGCGCAGGATGGTCAGCACGATGGGGGTGTCGGGTTTGCCGCGCATGCGCTTGACTGCATCGTTCAAGGTCATGCCCTTGACCTGGGTCTCATCCAGCTTGATGATGAGGTCGCCACTCTTGATGCCTGCGCGGTGGGCCGGCGTGTCTTCAATCGGGGAGACTACCTTGACGAAGCCGTCTTCCATGCCGACTTCTATGCCCAGACCGCCGAATTCACCCTGGGTGCCAGCCTGCAAGTCCTTGAAAGCATCTGCATCCAGATAGCTGGAGTGCGGGTCCAAACCGGTCAGCATGCCGTTGATGGCTTCGCTGATCAGTTTTTTGTCTTCTACGCTATCGACATAATCATTCTTGATTTTGCCGAACACCTCGGCAAAAGCACGCAGATCGTCAAGGGGTAGTTGCGGCGCGGTGGCCTTTTCCGCCAAGGCGGAATAGTTGAGGCTGAGCATCAGGCCCAGTACGGCACCGATAGCAATCAAGCCGAATTTTTCTAATTTAGTGCGCATTTAGTGCTTTCCCTTGATGGAGTAATATGTCACGTAGACACACCAGTCGTGAATAGGTTTTATTTTCCGCTATTTAAAGGTGTCTTGCATAGTCTCTTGTTGGTGTTTTGCCGGATGGTTGAATCTCCGGCAGCATACAATCGTTTGTCAGATAGAAATTCGAAAGGGTAGTTCATGTCAGGCCATCAGCTTGAAATCAAGTATTGTACGCAATGTCGCTGGCTTTTGCGCTCAGCATGGATGGCGCAGGAACTGCTGACTACATTCGAACATGATCTTGAACGGGTCAGCCTGGTTCCCGGCAGCGGTGGCGTGTTCGAAATATGGTTGAACAATGAGCTGATCTTTTCGCGCAAGGAAGCGCAACGTTTTCCTGAAGCCAAGGAAATCAAGCAATTGGTAAGAGACAGGATAGACCCCGAGCGGTCACTGGGTCATAGCGATAAAACCTCATAGCGTGTAAATAATCTGCACTACCTCTTTTATTGATAATGATTCTCATTTAGAATTTGTTATTGATTGTTACTTGTGAGGTGCCGGAAATGAATGCGTTCAGTCATGCAGAATTATCCGCAATAAGCGTGGAAGAGCTTGCTTCTCCTCAGAGCCTGTCGCCTGCGGAGATGCTGGATGTTTTGCTGGGGCAGAATTTTGGTGTTGAGTATCAGCCCATCGTTTCAGTGCAGGCGGGTGAGGTGGCTGGCTATCAGGCGGCAGCCAGATTCTGGACCAGGGATATGCATACTCTGGATACCAACCTGATGTTCGCGCACTTGCATCAGAATCCCTTGCTTTTGTTCTATACCGAATTACAGATGAAAAAGCTGCAAATCGATCGCTTCCCGTTCGGTCACCATGCGGCCAATTGGTTGATGCTGGATCTGGATATCGATAGTTTTATGGAGGCGAATCAAGGTATCAATAATCCATTCATCGACTTGTTCAAATTACATTCCTGGTCGGAACGGGAACTGGTCATCAATCTTGTCGAGAATCATCATACTGCCGATGCATATCGTTCCCAGCGTGTCATTGAGTTGTTGCAACAAAACGGTATCGCGGTTGCAATGGAAGATGCAGGTGTGCGTTGGGGGATGTTTTCCCTGAGTGCGTTTCTGGATGCCAGCATAATCAAATTCAATGGTATGGAGCTGCAGCGGCTGAATGAATCCGCCGCAGAGGCAACAGTCGATTGGCTGGTCAGTGCGGCGAGAAGAATCGGCGTGCAGACTATTATGTCGGGCGTTTCCGACTGTCAGCAGTTCGAGTGGGCAAAACGGCTTGGGGTCGATTGCGTTCAGGGCCGCCTGTTTGATCGTCAGAATGTGGCAATTCGTTGAGAAGCAAAGGACTGAATCAATCCTTAATGCGGCAGAAAATATGAACTATTCGCATTCCTGCACTCAGTTAAGTACTTGGACTACACTAACAATGCCATTAACCACAAAAGGAGAAAATTCATGGCAAAAGACAAAAAAGCAGACGCAGAAAGCAGTGCTCCGGTAATCAAAGCCCTGAATACGATATTGGAAATGGAACTGGCCGGGGTTGTGCGCTACACCCATTATTCCCTCATGATTTATGGCTACAACAGAATACCTATCGTCTCCTGGCTGCGTGGTCAGGCGACGGAATCACTCGATCATGCGAACAAGGCCGGTGAGTTGATCACGCATCTTGGCGGGCATCCTTCCTTAGCTATCGGCCCTTTGCTGGAAACGCATAATCACGATATCGGCGACATACTGCGCGAGTCGCTTGAACATGAAACCGCGGCATTGAATGCCTACAGGAAGTTGTTGAAGCTGGTGGAAGGGAATTCCGTGATGCTTGAGGAATATGCGCGTGAAATGATCTATACGGAAGAATTACACTTGGGTGAAGTTGACAAGATGTTGCGCAAACCCGGTGACGTGGCGAAATTCAACAGTTAAGAAAAACCGGGAGCGGAATTTTCCGCTCCCGATAATATCCCTGATTCTTCGCTCTTGCGCTGCTCTGTTCCTGTCAGGTCAGTAGTTATCCGTAATGCGGCGTGCGCCATCAAAGCGTTTCGACCAATAGGCGTCATTCATGTCCACGACGCGAATCCCCCCACCTGAACTTGGCGCATGGATAAACCGGTTGTTTCCCAGATAGATGCCGACATGCGAAAAGGCGCTTCTCATTGTGTTGTAGAACACCAAGTCGCCAGGCTGCAATTGGTCGGGTGCAATGATGTTGCCTATCTGGCTGATGGCGCGCGCATTGTGTGGCAAAGAGATGTTGGCGGCCTCTCTGAAGACATAGCGGACAAAGCCGCTACAATCAAACCCGGTATCCGGTGAGGTGCCGCCATACCGATAGCGGACGCCTTTCAAGCTGAGCGCGTTGAGCAGCACTTCCTGCATCGTGCTCTGTCTGTGTGGCTGGATTTCATTTTGTGTTTCGTGCGTGGCGTGCTGACGCGTGGTGGACTGAATAGTGTCGAATAGGTCTTTGGCCCCGACGGGGGAGGCTGTCAGCAGAAGCAGAACCGTGAACCATAGTTGGAAAGTTCGCATAGACGGATTCTAGAAGTGAATGCCGGTGTTTGTAAAGTTCCGGGGCCTTGCGCATTTTGTGGTCAGCAGGGTTTCAAATGCCGGTGAAAATTGATAGTGTAGAATCTCTGTCTAGTGTCGAGCGCGAATGTACCTGAGTGAGTTGACCAAAGGGATGATGCCATGACTGATCGTAAACCTGCGGGCATGTATCAACTGCAGACAAGTGCGGGTAATCTGGATAGTTGTCGGAGAACGCCTGCGTCCCAACCGAAGCGTCATCATGAAGCGGAAACCTATGCGGAATATGCAGATCAATCTTGTATGGCTTCGCGGCAGCGCTTCAAGTTGATTACGCAGGGATTGCGCGAGCGCATTCTGCATTCCGCGACAAGTTCGAAAAGTGTAGTGCGAAGCTCTATTCGGGAGATAGGTGCGCAGGTAGGCCTGGCAGCCAGCAGAAAACTGTTCAGGCTCGCAGAGCGCATAGAGCGGAAAGCCGTTGCCATCCGTGCCAAATCATCCTGATTCCTCAATCCGGATTCATTAATCTGAAACGAATGATAAAAACAACATGATCCGTCAAACCTTCTCTGTGATGCGCGATTTCCAGCGCATTCGTTCCATTGCCGGTACATTGATGCGTTACGGCTGGGGCGATATCGCCAGGAAACTGGGCAAGAAAAGCCTGATCGGCCGGGCCGGTAACTGGCTCAATTCTGATGTTTCCAAGGAAATATTGCAGTTGCCGATGGAAGTCCGCGCACGTCTGGCGATACAGGAGCTGGGCCCGACTTTCGTCAAACTGGGGCAGGTGCTGGCTACCAGACCTGATATCTTTCCGCCAAACTGGATAGCGGAATTCGCCAAGCTGCAGGACAAGGTGCCGGCCGTGCCGTTTGAGGAACTGTTGCCGGAACTGGAACAGGCACTTGGAAAATCGCCATTTGAAGTTTTCAGAGATTTGCAAAAGGAGCCGGTAGCGGGCGCTTCGATTGCCCAGGTACATCTGGCAAAGCTGCAGGACGGCACACCGGTGGTGCTGAAGATCCGCCGGCCCAATGTGCGCGAACGTATCGAGGCGGATTTGCGGCTGCTGTCGCATCTTGGACGGTTGGTCGAATCGGAATTTGAGGCGGTAAAGCGCTTCCGTCCGGGCGAAATCATCGGGCAGTTCTCGAAATCGCTGGAACGTGAGCTGGATTTTGCGCTAGAGGGCCGCAATACCGAGCGTTTCGCGCGCAATTTCGCCGATGATGAATACATCGAGTTCGCCAGGATCTACTGGGATTACACCAGCGAAAGCCTGCTGGTTATGAGCTATATCGACGGAATTCCCGGCAACGATCTCGCAACGGCAACCTACCGCGGGCTGGATTTGAAACTGCTGGGCGAGCGCGGCGCCAACGCCGTGTTGAAGATGGTGCTGATTGACGGCTTCTTCCATGCCGACCCGCATCCCGGCAATGTGTTCTATCTGCCGGACAACAGGCTGGCGATTATCGATTGCGGCATGGTGGGGCGCATCAGCATGGATCGGCGCGACGAGATTGCCGATCTGCTGGCGGCACTGGTTTCGCGCGATATCGAGACCTTGCGCGACATCCTGATTATCTGGGCGGAGAATACGTCGATCGATGAGACCAAGCTTGGCTCGGATATCGAGGAATTCATCAGCAGTTATGACAATGCACCGCTCAAGCATGTGCGCTTCAGCTCATTGTTGAACGATCTCACCGGCATTATGCGCGAGAACCAGCTGACCGTGCCGCCGGATCTCACCATGTTGTTCAAGGCCCTGATTACATTGGAGGGTCTGGGCCGTCAGCTGGATCCGGATTTCCAGATCGTCAATCATCTGACCCCATTCGTGAAAAAAGTCATCGTCGATCGCTATATGCCTGCCAATCTGATGAAGCGGGGCAAGCGCGGCCTGGGGCATTTGATGAATGCCGTCACCGGCTTGCCGGGTGACGTGTCGCAGGTGTTACGTGAGGCTGCGCGCGGTCGGCTCAAGCTGAATCTCGATCTGCAGCGTCTCGACCATTTCGGCCATCAACTCGATCACAGTACCAATCGCCTGACCATGGCCATGATCACCGCGGCGCTGATTGTCGGTTCGTCCATCGTCATGACGGTGGAAGGTGGCCCCACCATTTTCGGTTTGCCTGCCTTTGGTTTTGCCGGGTTCTTTCTTGCCTTCGTGATCGGCATCCTGCTCATGATTTCGGTCTGGCGCGCGGGCCGCGATTAATCGTTAACCAGCCCCAATTCGGGGCATCGTTATTTTTGCCTGCGCCCGTTTTCAGTGCGGCATCTCTTCCTTTGTATTTTATTCTTTTAAAAATCATATAGTTGGATTTTAATCTCTGCTGGCATGCTGTTTGCGTTATCCATTACATGGACATGGCCAGCAGAATTCCTTTTGATGAAATGCAACCGCAGGATGATGAGGTGCGCGAAATCTATCGCGTCTACGCCGCATGGTTGAAGAATTTTCCGCTGCTGCAATTGGAGCGGAAGCGGCAGGAAGCCGAGGTGCTGTTCCGTCGCGTCGGTATCACTTTCAACGTCTATGGCGAAACTTCTGGTAATGAACGCCTGATTCCGTTCGACGTGATTCCGCGGCTACTTGGTTCTGCTGAGTGGCAAATGCTCTCCAGCGGTGCCATACAGCGGGTCAAGGCGCTGAACATGTTCCTGGATGATATTTATCACAAGCAGGAGATCATCAAGGCAGGTATTGTGCCCGCCAGCATCCTTGCCAATGCGCAGTATCGCCCGGAAATGTACGGTGTCGACGTGCCCGGTGGTGTCTATGCGCATATCGCCGGTGTCGACCTGGTGCGTACCGGTGAATCGCAGTTTTATGTGCTGGAAGACAATCTGCGCACGCCGTCCGGTGTTTCCTACATGCTGGAAAATCGCAAGATGATGATGCGTCTGTTCCCCGAGTTGTTCCGTCGTTATTCGGTGGCGCCGATGGAGCATTATCCGCAGGTGCTGATGAACAATCTGCGCGCAGTGGCGCCGCATGGTGTACAGGATCCGATCGTTGTACTGCTGACGCCCGGCGCCTATAACAGTGCCTACTTTGAGCATGCCTTCCTCGCCCAGCAGATGGGGGTGGAACTGGTCGAAGGGCAGGATCTCTTTGTACGCAACAATGCCGTGTATATGCGGACGACCGAAGGCCCGAAGCGGGTGGATGTCATCTACCGCCGTCTCGATGATGATTACCTTGATCCCCTGGTATTCAAGCCGGATTCCATGCTTGGTGTGCCGGGCTTGCTTTCGGTTTATCGTAACGGTGGTGTCACGCTGGCCAACGCGGTCGGTACCGGTGTGGCGGATGACAAGGCTACCTACATCCATGTGCCGGACATGATTCGTTTTTACCTGGGCGAGGAGCCAATTCTCTCGAATGTGCCGACCTATGAACTGAGCAAACCGGATGATCTGAAGTATGTGCTGGAGCATCTGCCGGAACTGGTGGTGAAGGAAGTTCAGGGCTCGGGCGGCTACGGCATGCTGGTCGGTCCGGCCGCTACAAAAAAGGAAATCGAGGAGTTCCGCCTGCGCATCCTTTCCGCGCCGGACAATTACATCGCGCAGCCGACGCTGGCGCTATCCACTTGCCCCACACTGGTGGAGCAGGGCATCGCACCGCGTCATGTCGATCTGCGGCCTTTCGTGCTTTCCGGCAAGACGGTGACACTGGTGCCTGGCGCGCTCTGTCGTGTGGCGCTGAAAGAAGGTTCGCTGGTGGTAAATTCCTCACAGGGCGGCGGCACCAAGGATACCTGGGTACTCGAAAATGCTTAGTCGTACTGCCGATCACCTCTACTGGATGGCGCGCTATATCGAGCGTGCAGAGAACATGGCACGCGTGCTGGATGTCACCTACAACATGTCGCTGGTACCCAACGCCGCCGAAAGTGAAGCCGCGCTATGGGAGCCTGCCTTGCAGATTGCCGGCAATGTTGACGATTTCGAAGCCAGGCATGATACGTACTGCGCTGCCAATGTGATTCACTACCTGGCCATGGATCAGAACAATCCTTCCAGTATCTTCAGTGCCTTGCGCAGTGCACGGGAAAACGCACGTGCGGTTCGCGTCGCACTCTCGGCGGAAACCTGGGAGAACATCAACACGCTTTGGCTGGAGTTCGGTCAGTTTCAGGCGAGCGATATCACCGAGTCTGGCCTGAGTGAATTCTGCGACTGGGTAAAATCGCGTTCGCATTTGTTTCGTGGCGTCAGTTTCGGCACCATGCTGCGTGACGATGCCTTCCGTTTTGTGCGTTTGGGTACCTTTATCGAGCGGGCGGACAACACCGCTCGCCTGCTGGACGTGAAATATCATCTGCTGTTGCCGGATGAGGAAGAAATCGGTGGCGCTGTCGATTATTACGAATGGAGCGCCGTGCTGCGTTCTGTTTCGGCATTCCAGGCTTATCAGAAGATATTCAGCGATACCATCGAACCTTGGCGTGTCGCTGAATTGCTGGTGTTGCGAGACGACATGCCGCGCTCGCTACACGCCTGTTTTGACGAGATCACGCCGATTCTGGAGCAACTCTCCGGACGCCGTAGCAGTGAATCCAGGCGCATTGCCGGCGAGATGCATGCGCGTCTGCATTTTGGACGCATGGATGAGATTTTCCAGGATGGACTGCATGAGTTCCTCGAAGGCTTTGTTACCAGCAACAATAATCTGGGCATGGAGATACAACGCAGTTTCCTCAATGCGCCCTAGCTTATGCAACTGAATATCGAACACCGCACCCATTACCGCTATTCTGACCTGGTCAATTACACCATCCAGCAACTGCGCCTGACCCCGAGCGATGGTTTCGGCCAGCGTGTGCGGCATTGGGAAATCCGGGTCAATGGCCATCTGCATCGTTTTCAGGATGCACATGGCAATGCGACACATACGCTGGTGCTGGATAACCCGCATGACGAAATTTGCATTGTCGCTACCGGTGAAGTGGAAACCGGGTTGCCTTGCGATGCCGGGCAGCAGCGCTTGCCGCTCGAGGTATACCTGAGAAGAACGGAACTGACCGGCATGGATGCGAAACTGCAGAAGTTTGCCGATAAATTTGCCCGATATGTGGAAGATGTTGCCGATACCTGGCTTGATGATTTGATGTATGCCATTGTCAAGCGCGTGCCCTATGCGCGTGGTAATACTGCGGTCAATACCGACGCCGCCACTGCTTTCAGGCTGGGTGCCGGCGTCTGCCAGGATCATGCACACATTTTCATTGCCTGTTGCCGCTACCTTGGTTTGCCTGCCCGTTATGTCAGCGGTTATCTGTTCACGCAGGATGGCAGTTTGATGGAAAGTCATGCCTGGGCGGATGTCCACCGGCGTGATGGTGGCTGGCGAAGTTTTGATGTGTCGAATGGCTGTCGCACCAACGGCGTGCATGTGCGACTGGCTACCGGGCTGGATTACCGCGATGCCTGCCCGGTGAGTGGTGTACGCGCTGGCGGCGGTACGGAAAGCATGGGGGTCAGTGTGCTGGTAAATCAGGCCGGACAAATGCAACAGGCACAACAGCAGTGAGCACCGACTTAACGAGTCTGTGCTTATGGCATTGGTTTCAGGCTGCGCATGCAGGCTTGCCGCTGGTATTATGAAACCGCTTTCAATTTCACAACGAATTTAACGCATATGACTTATTGTGTTGCCCTCTTGCTGGACCATGGACTGGTTTTTGCCTCCGATACCCGCACCAATGCAGGAGTTGACCAGGTCGCCGTATTTCCCAAGATGCATGTTTTCGAGCAGCGCGACGAACGCGTTATTGTCATGCTGACGGCCGGTAATCTGGGGGTGACACAGTCAGTGGTCAATCGCTTGCGCGAAGCGGTAAAGGCCGGCGAAGAGAAGAATCTGCACACGATCAGTAGCCTGTTCGAGGCGGCAGAACTGGTGGGCAACGAGATGCGGCTGGCTTATGAGCGTGATGCCGAGCATTTGAAGAATCACAATGCCGAATTCAACGCCAGCATATTGATTGGCGGCCAGATCAAGGGCGAAGAGCCGCGCCTGTTTAATGTCTATGCGGCCGGTAACTTTATCGAGCCGTGTCTGGAGACGCCGTATTTCCAGATCGGTGAAACCAAATACGGCAAGCCGATTATCGACCGTGTCGTGCGCCATGACAGCGACCTGATGGACGTGGTCAAATGCGTGCTGATCTCATTCGACTCCACCATCCGCAGCAATATCTCGGTCGCTGCGCCGATCGACCTGATGCTTTATCGTAACGACAGCTTTCATGCCGATTGCAAACAGCGCATCACCGAACAGGACCCTTACTATGCCTCGGTCCGGCAGGGCTGGTCAGACGGACTGAAGGAAGTGTTTCACGACCTGCCGAACCCTGACTGGTGCTGATCAGCCTTTTGTTGCCTTAATCAGGCAATCCGTTCGACCGATACCGGGTGTGCCGCCTTACCGTTCTGTTCGAAGCTGGAAAGGTTCTCTATCGTGATCTTGGCAATCTCGGTCAGTGCCTCCTGCGTGAAAAATGCCTGATGGCCGGTGACGACGACGTTGGGGAAAGTCAGCAGGCGCGCGAATACATCGTCATGAATCATTGAGTTGGAGAGATCACGGAAGAACAGATTGTCTTCTTCTTCGTAAACATCCAGGCCCAGGCTGCCGATAATGCCTGACTTGAGTCCGCGGATGACCGCGCGCGTGTCGATGATGCCGCCACGGCTGATGTTGATCAGCATGACGCCGTGCTTCATTGTCGCAATCGCCTGTTCGTTGATCAGGTGTTGGGTTTGCGGCGTCAGCGGGCAGTGCAGGCTGACGATGTCGCTTTCGTGTAACAGTTCTGGCAGCTCAACATACCGTGCCCCGGCATCCACGCAATCCTGGCTGGGGTGGGGGTCGTAGGCCAGCACCTTGCAGCCGAATCCGGCCATGATACGGATGAAGCATAGACCGATCTTGCCGGTACCGACCACGCCTACGGTCTTGCCGTGGAAGTCGAAGCCGAGCAGGCCTTCCAGTGCGAAGTTGCCTTCGCGCACGCGGGCGCTGGCACGGTGTATCTTGCGGTTCAGCGTCAGCATCATGGCTACTGCGTGTTCCGCCACCGAGTAGGGTGAATATTCCGGCACGCGCGCGATCTCGATACCGAATTCCTTCGCCGCTGCCAGATCGACATTGTTGAAACCGGCACAACGCAATGCCACCAGTTTCACCCCTTGCCTCGCCAACGCGGCCAGCACTTCGGCATCCAGATGATCATTGACGAACGCACAAACTGCGAGCGCTCCATCCGCAGCAATAGCCGTCGAGGCGTCCAGCCTTGGCTCCAGATACATAAGCTGGTGCTTGCCGCCATTAGCGGCCTCAAGAAACTGCCGGTCGTAGGATTTACTGCTGAATACGGCAACGCGCATGGTGGGTGTTCCTTTGTGATCAGGACAGAAAGAAAACTTCCATTAATCCGGAGTAAATTTCGAATAAAACAGCTTGATCGCATAAGCCAGCAATGCGATATCAATCACTAGCCAGGTTGCCCATAAACCCGTTACCAGTCGGGATGTATTTTCAATGAGCGCAATAGGTGGCAGGCCGTGAGACTTCAAATAAATGAGCCCCGAGGCAAACCAGACTAGCCAGATCCCGAAAATCGGCAAGGCGTGGATGGGCTTGTTGCTGGACGTTTTCTTAATGGGCATAGGATAAGGCCATCAGATTACATTAATTTTGCAGTTGTCGAATCTGCCGGTCCTGCATGCGTGAAAACAGCAGCAGGGCCAGTATGCCGCCAATCAATGCGTACAACATGTCGGATTGCGCATCCCAGGGGTCGCCCTGGGTGCCGAGAAAGTCTATCGAACCGTCGCCAAATACCAGCGCGGCTAGCCATTCGATCAGTTCATAGCTCGCACTTACAGCCAGTACGATGCATAACACGATGAATATGAGCATTTTCTGGCCGCGCACGTATAGACCGCGCATCAATATCTCACGTGCCACCAGTGCCGGTACAAAGCCCTGGAAAAAGTGGCCGATCTTGTCATAGGGGTTGCGTTCAAGGCCGAACATTTGCGCCATTTCGAAACCGAGCGGTACTCGCGCATAGGTATAGACACCACCGAGTATCAGCACCAGGGCATGCGCGAAGATGCAGATATAGAGCAGCGTGGTGAGCGGGAATCGTTGATAGGTGAGCCATAGTATGGGTAAGGCAATGATGACCGGTGCCACCTCAAGCAGCCATGTTGGGCGATCATAGGGCCGTATTCCGGATACTGTGAGAATTGCGAGCAGCAGGATGGAGGCGGCTATCAGTGATTTGGTGCGTGGCTGGAGCATGTTTTGAGTGTAAGCCTGAAATAGTAGAGTGACAGGCTAGATAATAGCGCATCTCAAAAATGAGCAGGGCAGGATGCCCTGCTCAGGTAAATCGAAACAGCGCGGCCTGATAGGCAGAGGAATGGAGTAATACGCGTTATTGTAAGGCCCTGCCGGTATAGCCCGGCGTCAACGGGCACGCTTGATGATGAACCCGTTTTCAACTTTCTCAAAGCCAATCCTGGGGTAATACTCCATTGCTTCCGGGGCCGACAATAAGATAAGCGCCACCTCATCTCCAATCGTATCCTGGACGCGGGCAATAAGTTCGCGCCCGATGCCGTGTTTTTGATAGGCCATGTCCACGGCAAGATCAGACAAGTAGCAACAATAACTGAAATCGGTCAGGGCCCGGCATACGCCAACCAGCTTTTCATTATGCCAGACGGAGAAAGTCAGGTTTGCGTTGGCAAACATGCGCTCGATTCGTGCGAGATCCCCAGTGGGGCGGCGAATGCCTGAAGAATCGAAGACTGCAGCCACGTCAGCTGCTGCAAGCGGGAAGTTGTGCCGGTATTCAATCGTATACATAAAAACCTGATGTTCAAATTAATAGTATGTAGTCACAAGTCAGATGCTTTCATCTACTGGCCCAACCCAGAACAGCGGGTTATAGGCCACCTCCCAGAGATGACCGTCAGGGTCCTTGAAATAAGCGCTGTAGCCTCCCCAAAACACCTTCTGGGGCTTTTTGACCAGGGTCGCGCCTGCACTGACAGCTTGGGCTATTACTTCATCAACCTCTTGCTCCGAGTTTACATTGTGGGCGAGCGTGAACGATTCGAAGCCGCTGCCTTCGGGAGATACCGTTGCGTCTTCGGCCAGTGCTTCCCGGCCATACAAGCCAAGCCACGTTCCGTTGAGGGTGAAGAATGCCACTTCGGGAGGCGATTCCATCCGGGGGAACCCCAAGCCGTGTTCGTAGAAACTGATTGCTGCACCCAGATCGCGAACACCGAGTGTGACCATGCTGATTCTTGGTTTCATTTGTCAGACTCTTCTCTTTTACGCACAGTTTACAAGTAACAGGTGTTGTATGGCTTTATCGCATAGTGCCTGTTTGGGCGGCGTTACCTTGGGCGGGTTCAATGGTCTGCTGAAGGCTCAGCATGCTTTCATGGCTCACCTGGATGAGGCCGCGTCGAGGTCTGTCGAGGTCGATAATGAGGTAGACGACCAAGGCGATGAGCATCACAAGAGCGAATGCCGCGAGGGTGACACGATGTCCGGCGACTCCCGATGCATAGCCGAGTGTCGCTGTTGTCAGGATAATCGTTACGAACATCAGGAATAGTACGACTTCCGGCACCTGTCGGTTCAATGCCGCATCCCTGGTGGCGGAAGTGTCGATGAGTTCATTCAGGGCCTGGATGAAGAGCCCACTGGAGACGACGCTCTTGTCCAGTTCCGCTGCTTTCACGGCACCGTTCCATAACTGTACTTCCATCAGTTTCGCCTGCTGTTGCAACGATTTGTGCAATCCGGGTTCTGTGGCATCGACGCGGCCTTCCTGAATGCGGACATCCAGGTATTGGCGAAGCAGTTTTTGCATTTCATCCTGCATTTCCCCGGGTAGCAGTCGCGCCCTGAGATAGGTAGTGCCGATCGCGTTGGATTCTGCCACGACCGTCTGGCTGCGGTTCTCGTAGCGCTGTAATGCGGCGGAAAATGTGAAAGCCAGCAACAGCGCCAGCAACCCCAGCATCGAGACCAGAACGGCATTGGCCTGTGTGATCGCTTCAGCTGCGCTCGCCTGTTTGCGGCGACCGCTTTGGTAGCCAATTTCCATGGCAAGCAGCATGAAAATAAAGAGGCCCAACACGATCAGGAAGCTATTTTGGCTGTACATGATTTCTCTCATGGAGTCATGGCTCTCCTGATGTGCGAGGCATTTCGGATGCTAGTGTTCAGCCGACGTGAAATTGCGTCGCGATTGCCAGGTCGGCTGAATCACCTTGTTGGGCAGAAGGTGCAACGGTCAGGGTTTTTTGCCGCCCAGGAGCAAGAGTGCGCCGCCTATTACAATTGCACCCACACCTGCCCAAACGGGAACGTTGACGGTTTCCTTGTCTTTTACCGATAGCTCAATCGGTCCTATCTTGGCCTCATGAGTCTCTTTCGTGTAGCTGAAACTGCCATATGCCAAGCCCAGCGCGCCGGCCACGATTAGCGCGATAGCCACAATCTTGAGTGCATTCATTCCGTTTTCTCCAGTTAAAGGAAACTCTTTAATCCACTACGAACGGCGCAGTCGGGATTGACTAACAGTTCGAGGCCGCCTGCGGTTTGAAGGCCCGGCCTGTGGCCCTTGAATGGAACTACATCGGCATCGTTATGAGCGTCGTCCCTGGATGACACGAATCAGTATCACCACGACTGCGATGACCAACAGGATATGGATTAATCCGCCCATGGTGTACGAGCTGACAAAACCCAGCAGCCAGAGGATCACCAGGATGATTGCAATGGTCTCAAGCATTTTGCTTCTCCTTTCGCGATTGAAATGCGAATTGCAGATATAGCAGCTTATGCCACTTAACGTAAAAGTAAAGGGCTGCGTTTTTCTGAACAGTTCTGCTGAAGCGGGTTATATCTTGGCGGCAAAAATCAAGGGTATAAGCAGCTGGGTTCGCTGGTTCTTATTTCGCTGCGGCCCTGAGCTGGAGTGCGGTCTTGTTCTCTTTTTTTGCAGGATGCCGAAGTGCATGGCGGATGAGCCATTTCACCTCCTTTGAAGCTCCTTCTAGCCAATGCTCACAAATCCCAAACACCATCTCGGGGTGGTCTTTCGCAATATCGCCAAGATGGTTCGCAACGCTGCGGCGCACATAAAGATTTTCATCGTTCTTCAAGGCATCGAGAATTGGCAACACAGGTTCCGGATTCGAGATGAATGCCGGAATCCGCGCCGCCCAAGGTAAGCGTGGGCGCGTACCTTCCGAGCAAAACCGCCGGACATGAGGGTCCGGATCGGATACCCATTCGAGCAGCCGAGACAGGGTGCGCTCTTGTTGATGAATCAGAAAAGGCCGTATGGAAAACTCGGCGGTGAACCGCTTTGTTAGTTCGTACGGCGCTTTCATGGAGATTTCAAACGGGTCTTCTCCGCCGTTGTTATCTGGATCCAGGCCATACTCAGAAACAAAGCAGCTATGCGTATGGTAGAAAAAAACTGCCAGTCCCAGCCCCTCTGTTTCAGTTTGTGGCGGCGTCAAGGAAGCCAAGAGTATTTCAATCGCCTTTTCGTATTTGTCAGGCAAGCATGGACGAAGCGCCCTCGCGAAATGCTGGCCGCGCTCCATGATTCCTAGCGGCTCCAGATTTGACAGCGCAGCTGTGCGAAACGACTGTTCCTCGAACTGCGGATACACGAGCAAAATATTATGTGCCAGGCAATCAACCGCCTCTGTACCAAGCAGGTCTTTCAGAGGGGTTCCCTTTTGAATGGAATTGGGCGCAACGGGAATGCGCGGCATGTTTTTCGATGTAATGGTCATTCGGTGATTAGGCTGTGCGGTAAGGATTGACGGTCGACATAAGTGCTTGGCTGAGATCGGGCGAAGCACGTCACTCTGGACTGATGGGTAGGCCTAAGCAACGACCGTCTCTGGGCCTTTAACTGACCTGTAATCATCGGGTAAATCACTTAATTCTCGAACGTCACTTCCAGTGATCATTTGGCAGAATGAATCAACCCTTTCCTTTCTTTTCTTTGCGTGGGTCACCTGCTCTTTCGATAAAACCACTTCGTCCTTTTCCCATTTTCCGAGTGTCGACGCTAGTCCATTTATCGATACATCCATCTCCCACAATGCTTGATAGAACTTAACGACCTTTACGATCTCTGCCTTACGCAGATATTCGGGCAAGTCTTTTTGGAGCGATTTATAGAGGGGATATTCGCCGACATTATAGGAAATCGGAAACGGAAGCTTTTGTCCCTCAACAACATGGACCTCAATCAGCTTTGCAACAGCATCACGTTGTTCTATTGCTCCTGCAATGTGGATCTTTATGTCTGCCAGAAGCGCTGCTTGGATTCTTGATCTTTTTACGAAATACGAAGCAATTTTTGTGATTAGCCATAGGGTTATTCCTCCGAGGATTGTTGCGAGAATACGTTCGGTAAGCGTCATGATTCCTCCTAGGGAAAACCTAACGTGCGGCTTTAGCGGCAGGCAAAGGCTGTCCGCTGGGAGCAATGGACAGGCCTTTTAAACAGTTAATTTCGACCGGGCTTGCAAGATAAATTATTCCCGGTAAATGGCTAATTCTTTTGCCTTCTTCATATTCAGCTTCGAGCTGCTTTTTCTCATTTGAATATTTAATTAAACAATTATTTCTCAATGCTCTTTCATCGGGAGATAAATCTGGAGCAGAAAGACGAAGTTCGGTAGCCGAAATAATTTTTTTGATAGTTTCTATACGCGATGTGATTGGATAGGCCCCTGCTTCGAAAGGTTGATAGCCCTCAGAAATGACAACTGAAGACAGAAGTAAAAATATGATTGGTACCGCTAAAAGAAATAGCAATTTCATATGCGGCCTAACATTTGACATAAGAGGCGCGCATTAGCGCGTCCTGCTTGATGGATATTTTGGAGCGTGGTAAAAAATTGTGCACCATAAAGATTAATCGTTAGCGGATTTGGATTGGGCATGTTTCTTTGATAGATACCAAACCAGCCCATCAAGAAAGAACCCTAATGGTAGAAAGTAAAAGTACGCAGAAAGAATGCCGACAGTGACGAAACCTAAGGCTATGATGTGACCTGCCACTATTAATGTGTTTCGCATCATTAAAAACATGTTTTTTATTCGTTTGATTATTGTCTAAATAATAGGCTGTACATTCATAAAGAATCAACAGGAAAGCGTCACCAACTTCACATTTTCATCGGCTTGCCAATTTCTTTTTGATTTCCCCGTTATTTGCTCAGTATATTCAGCTTCACCTTTTAAGACCCGATCATGTCTGATCTCAAGCAAGTTTTTCCCGCAAGATCGTATAAATGGAGTCTGAGTTAAGCCGCATTGTTACTTGCTCAGAAATATGGTTTGTCTCCTTGATATTGTCATAAAAAAACAGGGATTGATTTTCACCAATCCCTGTTTGCTACAGCAGCATGTTTGCTGTGTTGCATGACGTCATTTAACCGCCGATTTTGATATCGTTCTTAACCGATTTAACGCCTTTTACTCCAGCAGCAACTTCCTCTGCGCGTGATTTCCATCGCATTCCTGATGCCTCACCTGTGAGTGTGGCGACACCTGAACTGACCTTCACTTCGATATCGAGTGCACTGGTCAGTGAATCTGCCTTCAGGGCTTTTTCTACATTGATAGCCACTGAAGCATCATCGACTTTTCCATCGCTGGGGCTATTGGCACGCATCTCGCCAGCTCGAGTGCCAGTGTCGGCATCGTTGGTATGACCTGTGGTGGCTTTGTTCTGGGAGTCAGAGTTAGTGCCGCCAGCAAGCGCGATAGAGGGTGCAAGGATCAGGGCGGTAATGCAGGCAACATTTTTAAACGTTGATATTTTCATGGGAGTTCTCCATTGAATAAAAAGGATATCCAAAGCGGCAAGCTAATCTGCCATGCAGTTTTGTAATCTCAAAATGGGAACAGACTTGCTGAAGGAGTGGCTTGAAGTTTGGCTTTTTCATTATTCCAAAATTGAAATGGGCCGTCTGTACGCCAGCGTACGGAACCCCTGTCAGTTTGCTTATTTCTTTTTTGATTCCCCCGGCATTTGCTCAGCATATTCAGTCTCACCCTTTATAATCTGGCTATGTCTGATCTCACTCACGTTTTTTCCCCGCAAGGCCCGCTTGCCGAAACCATTCCCGGTTATCGTTTACGCCAGCAGCAACTGGAAATGGCGCAGGCCATCGCAGAGGCTATCAAGCAGGGCGGCCAGTTGGTGGCAGAGGCGGGTACCGGCACCGGCAAGACCTTTGCCTACTTGGTGCCGGCGCTGCTTTCCGGTGGCAAGGTGATTATTTCCACCGGCACCAAGACCTTGCAGGATCAGTTGTTCAACCGCGACTTGCCGGCCGTGCGCGATGCGTTGAAGGTGCCGGTGACGGTTTCCATGTTGAAGGGCAGGGCCAATTACGTCTGCCATTTTCATCTGGAACGGGCGGTGAACGAGGGGCGCTTCGTTTCGCGCGAGGATGCGAACTATGTGCAGAAGATTCGCACCTTTGCCGAAAACAGCAGCAGTGGCGACAAGGCGGAGCTGACCGATGTGCCGGAGAGTGCGACGGTGTGGCCTTCGGTGACTTCTACCCGCGACAATTGCATGGGGCAGGAATGCGCCTACTACAAGGATTGCTTCGTCATGGAGGCGCGCAAACGGGCGCTGGCGGCGGATGTGGTGGTGGTGAACCATCATCTGTTCTTTGCCGATGTGATGCTGCGCGATGAGGGCGTCGCTGAGCTGCTGCCTTCCGCCAATACGGTGATCTTCGACGAGGCGCACCAGTTGCCGGAAGTGGCTGGCCTGTTCTTCGGCGAGGATGTTTCCACCAGCCAGATCATGGAACTGGCGCGCGATGCGCATGCCGAGTTCATCACCACAGCCAAGGATTGCCTGGCCTTGCCGGAGGCGACTGCGGCGCTGGAAAAAGCGGTGCGCGACTTCCGCCTGATCTTCGCTTATGAAGGCGCGCGCATGCCAGTGCAGAAGGCGCAGGCCTTGAAGAATTTTGATAGTGCCTACGATACGGTGCAGGAAAAACTGAAGGCGCTAAGCGCAGTGCTGGAAACCCAGGCTGAGCGTGACCCGGCGCTGGAGAATTGTTATGAGCGCAGTCTGGCCTTGGTCGTGCAGTTGCAGCGTTGGCGCACGGCAGAAGATGCCAACCTGGTGCGCTGGGTGGAAGTGTTCACGCAATCCGTACAATTGCACGCGACGCCGCTTTCAGTGGCGGAAGGTTTCGGCAAACAACTCAATGCGCAACCGCGTTCCTGGATATTCACTTCTGCCACGCTGGCGGTGCGCAACGATTTCAGTCATTACCTGGCGCAGATGGGGCTGGAGCAGGCAAACACCGGCTACTGGAGCAGTCCTTTTGATTATGATCAGCAGGCCTTGCTTTATGTGCCGCAGGACATGCCGGAGCCGAACAGCAGCGCTTACACGGCGGCGGTTGCCGCTGCCGCGCTGCCGGTGATTCAGGCCAGCCGTGGGCGGGCTTTCGTCTTGTGCACCAGCTTGCGCGCCATGCGCGAAGTGCACGCACTGCTGAAGGATGCCTTCTCCAGCAATGGCATGGAATATCCGCTGCTGATTCAGGGCGAAAGCTCGCGCACCGAGCTGCTGGAGCGCTTCCGCAAATTGGGTAATGCGGTGCTGGTAGGTTCGCAGAGTTTCTGGGAAGGTGTCGATGTGCGCGGCGAGGCGCTTTCCGCCGTCATCATCGACAAACTGCCGTTCGCGCCGCCGGACGACCCGGTACTGGCTGCGCGCATCGACAAGATGAATAGCGAAGGCAAAAACGCCTTCATGGAATACCAGCTGCCTTATGCGGTCATTACCTTGAAGCAGGGCGCCGGCCGTTTGATCCGTGACGAGACCGACCGCGGCGTGCTGGTGATCTGCGATCCGCGACTGATCAGCAAGCCTTATGGCAGAAGGGTTTGGCAGAGCTTGCCGCCGTTCAGACGGACACGGAATGTTACCGATGTGACGACATTCTTTTCTTGCGAATAAGAATTATTCTTGATAAGATGGGTCCCAACTTATCCATAAACTTTTGTTCAGGATTCCCCATGTTCTCTCGCATTGTTTCCACCTTGCTGTTGGGTGTGTTCGCTGTGTCAGCCGCGCATGCTGCAGATGAGGTCGTAGTCTATTCAGCGCGCGCCGAGCAGTTGATCAAGCCGATGTTCGATGCCTTCACCAAGGAGACCGGCGTACCGGTCAAGTTCATCACTGACAAGGAAGGCCCGTTGATGGAGCGTCTGCGTGCCGAAGGCCCGAACACTCCTGCCGACCTGTTGCTGACAGTGGATGCCGGCAACCTGTGGCAGGCGGCGAATGCCGGCCTGTTGAAGCCGGTGCAGTCCAAAGTGCTGGATGCCAATATCCCTGCCCACCTGAAAGACCCGGATAACCAGTGGTTCGGTCTTTCCATCCGCGCCCGTACCATTGTCTACAACACGAAGAAGCTGAAACCTGCCGACTTGACTACCTATGAAGATCTGGCCAGCCCGAAGTGGAAGGGCAAGCTGTGCCTGCGTACCTCAAAGAAGGTCTATAACCAGTCTCTGGTGGCGATGATGATTGCGGAAAAGGGCGAAGCCGAGACCGAGAAGATCGTCAACGGCTGGGTGAGCAATCTGGCGACTGATGTGTTCCCGGACGACACCAAGCTGATGGAGGCGATCGCCGTCGGCCAGTGTGATGTCGGCATCGTCAATACCTATTATTACGGCCGCCTGATCGAGAAAAAGCCGAACCTGCCATTGGCCTTGTTCTGGCCGAACCAGAAAAACAGCGGCGTGCACGTCAATGTCTCCGGTGCCGGTGTGGTCAAGCACAGCAAGAACGAAAAAGGCGCCGTGCAGTTGCTCGAATGGTTCTCCTCCGAAAACGGCCAGCGCATGTTCGCCGACCTCAATATGGAATACCCCGCCAACCCGTCCTACAAGCCTGATCCGGTAGTAGCCAGCTGGGGCGAGTTCAAACATAATCTGATCAATGTGGCCAAGGCTGGCGAGTTGCAGGCGGCGGCGGTCAGACTGATGGACAGAGCCCGTTATAAATGAGTTGAATGGAGACAATTAAACTCGATCACATGACAAAAGCGCCGAAACTGAGCGCTTTTGTTTTGAGTTTGCCGGCGATTTACAAGGATCGCTGGCGTCTTGTTGCCCTCGTTTTTGCCACGCTGGTATTGATTCCGGTGCTGGTGGTGATCTCCTCCTTCTTTCATCCGGAGAAGGAAGTCTGGCAACATCTTTATGAGCATGTGCTGGGTGATTTGCTGCTGAATACCCTGTGGCTGGTGCTCGGGGTTGGTGCCAGCACGCTGCTGCTCGGTGTCAGCCTGGGCTGGCTGACCGCGGTCTGCCAGTTTCCCGGTCGGCGCATCCTGAGCTGGGCGCTGTTGCTGCCGATCGCCATTCCCGCCTATGTTACGGCCTTCGTCTTTATCGGGCTGCTGGATTTCACCGGCCCGCTGCAAGGCTGGTTGCGCGAAGCCTTCGGCAGCAGCGACTGGTTCCCGCGCATCCGCTCCACCGGCGGCGTGATTCTGGTCATGAGCCTGGCGCTTTATCCCTATGTCTATCTGCTGGCGCGCAATGCCTTTGCCACGCAAGGCAAGCGCGCGCTCGAAGCGGCACAGGCGCTGGGGCATTCGCGCACCAGCGGTTTTTTTCGTGTGGCGCTGCCCATGGCGCGGCCCTGGATCGTCGGCGGCCTGATGCTGGCGCTGATGGAAACGCTGGCGGATTTCGGCACGGTTTCCGTGTTCAACTACGATACTTTCACCACGGCCATCTACAAGACCTGGTTCGGCATGTTCTCGCTGGATGCTGCCTCGCAGCTGGCTTCGCTGCTGGTCATCATCGTCTTTGTGTTGCTGATACTGGAGCAGCTTTCACGTTCCCGCATGCGTTATACCCAGGCCGGCCGCCATCAGGAGACCGGACGTATCAAGCTCAAAGGCATGACGGCTTGGGGCGCAACGCTGTTTGCAGTCACCGTGGTCAGCATCGCCTTCATCGTTCCGCTGATGCAGTTGCTGATCTGGGCGGCCAACGTGTTTGCCGACGACTTCGACAGCCGTTATCTGGGTTTTCTGCAACATACCTTGATGCTGGCCGGCATCGCAGCCGTCATTACGGCGGTGGGCGCCTTGCTGCTTTCCTACGCCGCAAGGCGCAACACCGACAGCCTGACCCGGACCTGCGTGCGCATTGCGACCATCGGTTATGCCTTGCCCGGCACCGTGCTGGCGGTCGGTGTCTTCGTCGCTATTGCCTGGGTGGACCGTACTTTGTTGCAGGTGTTGCAGCCGATCATGCAGATCGAGGCCGGCATGCTGCTGCAGGGCAGTCTGCTGATTATGCTGGTGGCCTATATGGCGCGCTTCATGGCAGTCGGTTTCAATCCCGTGGATAGCGCCATGCAGCGCCTGCCGCTAAGCCTGGACGATGTTTCGCGCACGCTGGGCGTCAGCAGCCTGACGATGCTGCGCCGGGTACATGCGCCGATACTGCGCGGCGGCATGGTGACGGCGCTGATCCTGGTATTCGTCGATGTCATGAAGGAAATGCCGATTACCCTGATGACACGCCCGTTCGGCTGGGATACGCTGGCGGTGCGCATCTTTGAAATGACCTCGGAAGGCGAGTGGGAGCGGGCGGCATTGCCCGCCGTAACGCTGGTGCTGGTGGGGTTGCTGCCGATCATCTTTTTAAGCCGTCACGGTAATGTGAATGAATAATAACGCTTTGCTCGAACTCAGGAATGTCAGCCAGTCTTATGGCGATTTGCGCGTGGTCCAGGATCTTTCCCTGCAACTGGCAAAAGGCCAGATCGGCTGCCTGCTGGGTCCGTCCGGCTGCGGCAAGACCACGGTGCTGCGGCTGATTGCCGGTTTCGAGCGCCTGAGCGCGGGCGAAATCAGGCTCAACGGTGCAGCGGTGGCTACGCCTCATTTCAGCCTGCCGACGGAAAAACGCCGCATCGGCATGGTGTTTCAGGATTACGCCCTGTTTCCGCATCTGACGGTATTCGAGAATGTGGCTTTCGGCTTGCACCAGATGGAAAAATCGCTACGCGGTCCGCGTGTAATGGAATTGCTGGAGGTAGTGGGCTTGGCAGCAGCCGCGAACAAGTATCCGCATGAGCTCTCCGGCGGCCAGCAGCAGCGTGTCGCCGTGGCCCGTGCGCTGGCGCCTAGCCCCGATCTGTTGCTGCTGGACGAACCGTTTTCCAATCTGGACAGCGACCTGCGCGAACGCCTGTCACAGGAGATCCGCGAAGTGCTGAAAAGCCAGAACGCGACGGCGATTCTGGTGACGCACGACCAGCACGAGGCGTTCGCCATGGCGGACGAGATCGGTGTCATGCATCAGGGCATGATTCAGCAGTGGGACACTGCCTATAACCTGTATCACAAGCCTAACAGCCGCTTCGTTGCCGATTTTGTCGGCAAGGGTGTGCTATTGAGCGGTGAAGTTATAGAGCGCGGCCGGGTGATGACAGACCTTGGCGGTTTGTATGGTGAATTGCCGGATGCTGTCGGGGTCGGCCAGACAGTCGATATCCTGTTGCGGCCGGACGATATCGTGCACGATGATGCGAGCAAATTACAGGCAACCATCATGCATAAAGCATTTCAGGGCGCTGATATTTTGTATACGCTGAGGCTTGAATCCGGCCAGCAGGTGCTTTCTCTGGTGCCATCGCACCACAATCACAAACTGGGCGAGAAGATCGGCATTCGCCTGGAGATCGATCATGTGATTGCTTTCAGGCGTACCTGACGATCCAGGTTTGCCTGTTCAAGAGTGCAAGTCGAATACTTGTATCAGCATCGGTATGGCAAAATAGCGGCTTGATCCATTAAGCTGCCTTGATGAATATCCTCGCACTCGATACTTCTACCGAATTTCTCTCACTCGCGCTCCAATACCAGGGGCGTGTCTTTGCGCGCCATTCTCACGCCGGACAAAGCCATTCGCAGCAGATATTGCCGACCGTGCGCGAATTGCTGGATGAGGCGCAGATCGACATGCAGGATTTGCATGCCATCGTTTATGGTGCCGGCCCCGGTTCATTCACCGGCCTGCGTATCGCCTGTGGCGTGGCGCAGGGGCTGGCATTCGGTTCCGGTCTGCCGGTGCTTGGTGTCAGTACCTTGATGGCGCTGGCGGAAGCGAGCGGCCACTCACGCGTGATCGCCTGCCTCGATGCGCGCATGGGCGAGGTCTATTATGCGGTCTTTGTGCGGGCTGGTGCCGGTTGGCATACCGTTATGGAGCCCGGGCTTTACAAACCGACCGAGCTGCCGGCGATTGAAGGTCGTGACTGGGTTGGCGTCGGCAACGGCTGGGCGGCCTACAGCGAAGAGCTGCATGGCTGCTACGGTGCACAGGTGAGAGAGACCATGCCGGAACAGTATCCGGAAGCGCGCGCCATGCTGGCGCTGGCTGAGCCGCGTCTGGCGGCCGGACAGGGCTTGCCGGCTTCGGAAGCGGCACCGGTCTATATCCGCAACCGCGTCGCCCTGAAGACGCATGAGCGCGAAGCCGGACAGAAGCTGTGAACGCCGTGCTGAAACCTGATGTACAGCTGAGGCCGATGCAGATGGAAGACCTCGATGCGGTCATGCGTATCGAGCCGACCATTTATCCGTTTCCCTGGTCGCTGGGTAATTTCAAGGATTCGCTCAATACCGGCTACAGCTGCTGGGTGTTTGAACAGGACGGCCGGATGGCGGGCTATGTGGTCATGATGCTGGTGCTGGATGAGGCGCACCTGCTCAATATCAGCGTGGCCCGATATGCGCAGGGACAGGGCTATGGCGACATGCTGCTGTCATTCCTCATGGACAAGGCGCGTGAACACGGCGCACTCAACATGTTTCTGGAAGTGCGTGTTTCCAACAAGATTGCAATCAACCTTTACGAGAAAAAGGGCTTCAATGAGATGGCCATCCGTCCGCGCTATTATCCGGCCGAGAACGGGCGCGAAGATGCCATGCTGATGGGGGCCGCACTATGATCGGGATGACACCATGAGCCTGAATCGTGATGACATGCTGCGTGAGCTGGAATTGTTGCCGGTCTGGAAACAGCGCGAGCTACCGCCACCTGGCAGGGAGGCGGCCGTTCCCGAGGTGCGGGTGCCTGTCAGCGAGGAGCCGAGACCAGCGCCAGAGCCGGTTCTGCAGCAGGTAGCTGAAGTGGCGCCGGTGCCTGACGCGACTGAAGTGATAGCCGAAGTAGAAGTTGAAATAGAAGCTGAAGTAAAAGCCGAGCCGGCAGTCTTTGCTGAAAACCGGCTGGAGCAGATCCGGCATCTGGACTGGCAGGCCTTGCAGGCTTGCGTGCAAAGCTGTGTCGCTTGTGAATTGTCGGTGAGCCGCACACAGACCGTGTTCGGCGTGGGCGATCCGCAAGCTGAATGGTTGTTCGTCGGCGAGGCGCCGGGCGTGGAAGAGGATCGCAAGGGCGAGCCTTTCGTCGGCCAGGCCGGCAAGCTGCTGGATAACATGCTGGCTGCTATCAAGCTCAAGCGCGGGCAGAATACCTATATTGCCAACATCATGAAATGCCGGCCGCCGGAAAATCGTGATCCGCATCGTAAGGAAATCGTGCAGTGCGAACCGTTTCTTGAGCGGCAGGTGGCGTTGATGCAGCCAAAACTGATTCTGGCGCTGGGCCGTGTTGCCTCGCAGACGTTGCTGCAGACCGACGCTACGGTGGCCGAATTGCGTGGCAAGTTGCACAGCTACAACGGCGTGCCGGTTATCGTGACCTATCATCCGGCATATCTGCTGCGCAATCTTGCCGACAAGGCCAAGGCTTGGGAAGATTTGTGCTTTGCACGTCGCACCATGCAGGAGTTGCAGACAGCAGGAGAAGCTTGAAACGCAGGCAGTACGGCATCATCTTTCCGCTATGTCGGGGTTTGATTTTTTCAGGAGGTTTCATCATGCGTAGAATTTTCACTGCTTTATTGGTGCTGGTGGCGTTGAGCCTGTCCGGCTGCGGTTACAATAAATTGCAGGCGACCGACGAGCAGATCAATGCCGCCTGGTCCGAAGTGCTCAATCAGTACCAGCGCCGCGCCGATCTGGTGCCGAATCTGGTCAATGTGGTCAAGGGCTATGCCGCGCATGAGCAGGAGGTGCTGGAGAACGTCACCAATGCCCGTGCCCGTGTCGGAGGCATCCAGGCGACACCGGAACTACTCAACGATGAACAGGCTTTTGCCAGATTCCAGGCAGCGCAGGGTGAGCTGACATCGGCCATCTCGCGGCTACTGGTGGTTGCCGAGAACTACCCGCAACTGAAGGCCGACGGCCTGTTCCGCGACCTGCAGGCACAGCTTGAAGGCACCGAAAACCGCATCACTGTCGCCCGCAACCGCTACATTCAGGCGGTGCAGGAGTACAACGTTACGGTGCGCTCTTTCCCCAGCAACCTGACGGCCATGGTGTTCGGCATGAAGACCAAGCCCAATTTCACTGTGGAAAACGAACAGGCAATTTCCCAGCCGCCTGTAGTCAATTTCGACTAAGCATGCAACGTCTGCTGCTGGCCTTCTGTTTGCTGCTTTTACCGCTCGTCAGTGCGGCGGAAGTTGCGGTGCCGCCGCTGACAGCGCGCGTCACCGATCAGGCCGGCGTGCTACAAGCCGGACAGCGGGCGGCGCTAGAATCGCGTCTTGCTGCACTGGAGCAGGAGAAGGGCAGCCAGATCGCCGTGCTGATCGTGGCAACTACGCAGCCGGAAACCATCGAGCAGTATTCCATTCGCGTCGCAGAAAACTGGCAGTTGGGTCGCAAGGGTGTCGATGACGGTTTGCTGATTCTGCTGGCAACGAACGACAGAACCATGCGCATCGAAGTTGGTTATGGTCTGGAGGGCGTGATTCCGGACGCGATAGCCAAGCGCGTTATCGCCGAGATCATGACGCCGTATTTCCGTCAGGGCGATTTTTATGGCGGGCTGGATGCCGCCGTGACGCAACTGGTGGCGCTGGTGGCCGGTGAGCCTTTGCCGCCGCCGGTCAAGCAGAATCAGGCATCCTCGATCGGTGACATGCTGCCATTGCTGCTGTTCGGTGCGATTGCCGTCGGCGGCATTCTGCGTGCCATTTTCGGGCGCTTTCTCGGTGGCAGCATCAGTGGTGGCCTGATCGGCATTGCCGTCTGGTTGCTGGGTGGCGGTCTGCTGTTTGCCCTGATTCTCGGTATCCTTGCCTTTGTCATGACGCTGAGCGGTGGCATGGGCGGCGGTCTGGGTGGAACGCGAGGCGGTATGGGCGGTGGCGGTTTCGGAGGAGGAGGAGGAGGGGGAGGAGGGGGAGGGGGATTCTCCGGCGGTGGCGGCGGTTTCGGTGGCGGTGGTGCGTCAGGCAGATGGTGAGGACAGAGGATATGACCGGTAGCATCAAGCGTTTCTTCCTGCATCTTTTCAGCGGGCCGTGGCTGGTGCGTCGCCATTTCAGCGCCAGCGCCATGTCCAGTATCGAAAAGGCGATCGAGCAAAGTGAACGCTCGCATTCCGGGCAGATATGCTTCGTCGTCGAGGCCGGCCTGCATCCATATCATGTGTTGACGGGATTGTCCCCGCGGACGCGGGCGCTGGAAGTGTTTTCCGGCATGCGCGTATGGGATACCGAGCAGAACAACGGCGTGTTGATCTACCTGCTGATGGCCGACCATGACGTCGAGATCGTCGCCGACCGGGGTATTAACCAGCGCGTGCAGGCGGGGATTTGGGAACAGATTTGCCATGACATGGAACAGCAGTTTGCCAGGGACCGGTTTGAAGCGGGTGTGCTGTATGGAGTGGAGCGTATTTCGCAATTGCTGCTGCAGCATTTCCCCCCAATTCAGAACAATGAAAACGAATTACCGAATCAGCCTATTCTTATTTAGTCTGTCACTGTTGACCTTAGGCATGACGGCCTTGCCTGCCCACGCTGATGTCGAGGTCATGAACCACGTATTGCAACAGACACCGGACCTTTCCGGGATAGCCATCTGTCATGGCGGCGGTTGCTCGCGGGTGACGACGACCGGCATAGCACCGGAGGAATGGCAACAGTTGCAGCAAGCCTGCCAACCGATGCCAGCACATGCCGAAGCCGAGCGCACCTGCATCGCGGAAATGCTGGCCGGCTTCGAACGCGTGGTCGGCGTCAAGACCGGTACTGATGCCGACCGTGGCGGTACCTTCGGCAACAGCGCCCATGCCGGGCAGATGGATTGCAACGACGAGGCCATCAATACCACCAACTACCTCAAACTCATGCAGCAGCAGGGCCTGTTGCAGTTCCACGAGATCATGGACGTCGCGCGGCGCGGATTCTTCTTCAACGGTTGGCCGCATACGACCGCCGCCATCCGCGAGATCGAAAGCGGTCAACGCTATGCGGTCGATGCCTGGTTTTACGACAATGGCCATCCCGCTGTCATCATTCCGTTCGAGACTTGGAAAACCGGCTGGAAGCCTGACGACAGCCGAGCACGCTGAACCTGCCGGTTTGCAATAGCCTGACTGACTTCGGGCGTATTTCCCTGTAAAATCCGCTCCTTGACTCAATACCAGCAAAGAATTTCCATGCGTGCATCCCAATTTTTTATCGCCACCCAAAAAGAAGCGCCGAACGAAGCCGAACTCGTCAGCCATAAACTCATGCTGCGAGCCGGCCTCATCAAGCGTCTGGGTTCCGGGCTCTACAGCTGGATGCCACTGGGCCTGCGCGTGTTGCGCAAGGTCGAGACCATCGTGCGTGAGGAGATGAACAGGGCGGGCGCGCTCGAATTGCTGATGCCGGCCGTGCAGCCTAAGGAGCTGTGGGAAGAGACAGGCCGCTGGGCAGTGTTCGGTCCACAGATGCTGAAGATCAAGGACCGGCATGACCGTGATTTCTGCTTCGGTCCGACGCACGAGGAAGTCATTACCGACATCGCGCGCAGGGAGATCCGCTCCTACAAGCAGTTGCCGCTGAATTTCTACCAGATCCAGACCAAATTCCGCGACGAGATCCGCCCGCGTTTCGGCGTCATGCGCGCGCGCGAATTTGTCATGAAGGATGCCTATTCCTTCCACACCAGCTTTGAATCGCTGGAGCAGACCTACGCGCAGATGTACCAGACCTACAGCAATGTCTTCAACCGCCTCGGCCTGCAGTTCCGCGCCGTGCGTGCCGATACCGGCGCCATCGGCGGCGAGGGTTCGCATGAGTTCCACGTGCTGGCCGATTCCGGCGAGGATGCACTGGCTTATTGCGAGGATTCCGATTTCGCCGCCAACGTCGAACTGGCGGAGGCATTGGCCCCTGCTGCTGCCCGTCAGCCGGCAGAGGAAACCATGCGCGAGGTGGACACCCCGAAGCAGACCACCTGCGAGGATGTCGCCGCCTTGCTCGGCATTTCGTTGCAGCGCACAGTCAAGGCAATCGCGTTGATGGCCAACGAGCAGTTCCATTTGCTGCTGCTGCGCGGCAATCACAGTCTGAACGAGATCAAGGTCGGCAAGCTGGAAGGCCTCGCCGATTTCCGTTTTGCGACAGAAGATGAGATACGCGCCAACCTGAACTGCCCGCCCGGCTTCATCGGGCCGGTCGGTGTCGGCGCCGGTGTGCGCGTCATCGCCGACCGCAGTGTGGCGGTCATGAGCGATTTCGTCTGTGGCGCCAACAAGCCAAAATATCACCTGGCCGGTGTCAATTTTGGCCGCGACCTGCCGGAACCGGCGCTGGTAGCCGATATCCGTAACGTGGTGGCGGGCGACGCTTCGCCGGATGGCAAGGGCACGCTGGCATTGTGCCGCGGTATCGAGGTCGGTCACATCTTCCAGCTTCGCACCAAGTATGCGGCGGCGATGGAAGCCACTTATCTGGACGAGAACGGCGAGACCAGGGTCATGGAGATGGGCTGCTACGGTATCGGTGTGTCGCGTATCGTTGGTGCTGCCATCGAGCAGGGTTATGATGATCGCGGCATTATCTTTCCGGCTGCCATGGCGCCGTTCGAGGTGGCGATCGCGCCGATCGGCATGGACCGTAGCGAGGCGGTGAAAGCCGCAGCCTTCGATCTGTATGAACAGCTCAAGGCAGCCGGCGTCGATGTGCTGCTGGACGATCGCGGCGAACGTCCGGGCGTCATGTTCGCTGATCTCGAGCTGATCGGCATTCCGCACCGCATCGTCATCGGGGATCGCGGTTTGAAGATGCAAGAGGTAGAATATCAGGCACGTACCGATGCGGAGGCAAGCAATGTCCCCCTCAATCAGGTGGTCGAATTGATTAAACGACAATTGGATCTGAACGCTTGAAATACTGGCTGACCATACTGCTGTTGCTTACATCGCTGACTGCCCAAGCGGGTAATCAGCGCGAGGAGCCTTTGTCCAATAGTGTCAAGGCACAGATGCAGAAATCCATCAGCGACAGCGCGGCACCGAGACTGGTGTTTGCGACAGAGTCGGAAGGTCTGCACTGGCTCAACGAGATGTCCAAGCGCTTGCAGAAGCGCATGCCGGACAAGCAGATGCGCGAGGATTTTCTGCGCACCGTGCATTACGAGGCTTCACGTGCCGGGCTGGATCCGCAGATGGTGCTGGGCCTGATCCAGGTCGAAAGCGGCTTCAAGAAGTATGCAGTCTCTTCGGTTGGCGCACGCGGCTTTATGCAGGTCATGCCATTCTGGGTGCGCACCATCGGTACGCCGGACCATAACCTGTTCCACCTCAGACTCAATCTGCGTTACGGTTGTACCATCCTGCGGCACTATATCGATATCGAAAAAGGTGACCTTTATCGTGCGCTGGGCCGCTATAACGGCAGCCTCGGCAAGCCGCAATATCCCAACCTGGTGCTTGGCGCTTGGCGCAAACACTGGAATTACGAGCCTTCTCCGACACTCGGCATCTGATTCTTGCACTTTTTTGGTGCAAAAGTTTTACATTTCAAAATAATCCGACTAGTATCCGTTTAGCGGACTTGATGTGGTATGCCTGAGCTAGACATCAAGATCTACCAGCCTTCCCTGCATCGACCCGCTGCTGTTGACTTTAATGCAGTTCGATAACCATTCTTAGGGAGGAATCACAATGGATTTAGTCGTCGCGTTAGGTATCAGTATAGGTGTGCTCATTGCCGCCTGGGTTTACGTTGCTGTCAGCATGCCCGAACTGGGGCTCATCGTCTGGGCCGGTATCGTAGCCTGGGCCACGTTCTATGCAGCAGGTGGCGGGATGGATGGTCTGCAAAAGGCAATTGCTTCAAATCTTGCGGGTAATTTCTGGGCTGCAGTTGCGCTGTATGTCACTGCGATGATGGGGGGCGATGTCCTGACACTGTCACTGGCCTTTGGTGTGGTGGCCTTCATCTTCTGTGTGCAATCCAAAATCCCCTTGTTTTCCTTTATTCCGGGCGCCTTTCTAGGCGCTGCGACCTGGGTTGGGGTGGATGTCGCCGGTGCGGCAGGCGATGGCGGTGTTGTTGATATGGCCGACGTGATGATTCCGGTTTCCATGGTGGTGGGTGCAATTCTGGGCTGGGTTTCTGAAGCAGTCGGCAAGAAACTCGCTGGCAATTAGTTCGGTCCAGGCGATAAAAAAGGCGATGCATGCATCGCCTTTTTTAATTTATGCCGTCTTATTTCTGGATCCTGAATCCGTAATAGGTGCCGAATTCGCCTTCGGTCTCGGCATAAACAAAGAACAGGCCATTGCTGTAGCCGGTGCCGTTGATATGGTTCTGCGAGCGCAGTTTCAGCGTTGATGGCAATGCGCTTCTGGCGATGAATTTGCCATCCAGGTTGAACAACAGTACGGCCTTGTGGTCGATATCCAGCAATGCCAGTTCTTCTCCCTTGATGCCGGTATAGGCCACAAAATAGTGGCTGATCTCATCGAATCTGACACCTGCGGCATCAAGGTCCAGTTTGATTTCGCCTACCACTTCGCGCTTGGGTGATTCCACTATGTGCACCAGATTGCTGCGGTTCTGCTTTGCATAATAGAGGTTGCGGTCAGCATCATAGCTGGGGATGGTGGCTGGACTGCCGAAAGCGGGGTTGTGCCCGGTAATTTCCTTGGCGTCGTTTTTCAGTGTGCCGTCCTCATTCAGCAGCAGGCTGAAAATACCTGTGTTGGGGCCGAAGCCTGCTTCGCTCGAAATATTGTAAGTGACTGATTCCAGCTGATGGGTGTTGGTGTTGTAGTAAATGGAGCGATTGTCCAGCCCCGGTTTGGCCGAGGACAGGTATTTCCCGCTGTCATCATGGATGTGTACTTCGGACCGCGACATGCTGCCCATCGGGTCGCCCGGTGGCGCCGCTAGACCGCCATCAGCGATGAAATATTGTTTGAGATAGGGCACGTAGGCCACGGTCATTGGCCGTGAGGTCGGTTTTTTCGCCAGTGGAATCTTGATCTCGGGCACAGCCTCGGCCAGTACCTCTGCTTGTGTCAGTGGTGAAAGTAGCGCCAAGCCGGCGGTGGCGGCAATGACGATAGTGCGGTTGAAAAGTGACATGGCGTTAACCTTGGTATGTGTATGCAGTATTGGCATGGGTGTGGAGTGTATCAGCGGGCAAAGAGTTCATGGCGGTATCAGGCGCGTTCGATCAGCATGGCATCACCATAACTGAAAAAGCGGTATCTGGCTTCGATAGCGTGCTGATAGGCCTGTTTGATATGGTCAGTGCCGGCAAAGGCAGAGACCAGCATCAGCAGCGTACTCTTGGGTAAATGGAAATTGGTCAGCAGACGCTCCACCACCTGGAAGCGGTAACCGGGGGTGATGAAGATGTCGGTTTCACCTGAGCCGCCCTGCAATTCACCATTGTGCGCTGCGCTTTCCAGTGCGCGCAGTACGGTGGTGCCGACTGCCGTGACCTTGCCGCCCCTGGATTGGGCCAGCCGGATGGCATCCACCGTGGCTTGTGGTACCGAATAGAGTTCACTGTGCATCTTGTGTTCGTGAATATTGTCCACCCGTACCGGCTGGAAGGTGCCGGCACCGACATGCAGGGTGACGTAGGCGATGGCAATGCCGGACGTTCCCAGTCTTTCCATCATGGCGTCATCGAAATGCAGTCCGGCGGTAGGGGCCGCCACTGCGCCCAGTTCGCGTGCGAATACGGTTTGGTAGCGTTCTTCGTCATGGTCGTCAGCCGCGTGGCTGATGTAGGGCGGTAGCGGCAGGCTGCCGTGCCGGTCGATCAGTTCGATGGCCGGTACCGGATTCAATATCTCCAGCAGAAAGAGGTCGTCCTGTCGCTCAATGACTTTTGCATCGAAGGCATCGGCGATTCTCAGCAGGCTACCGGGTTTGGGTGAACGTGAGGCGCGAATCTGCGCCAGCAGTCGCTGATTGTCGATGACACGTTCGACCATGACCTCGATCTTGCCGCCGCTGGCTTTCTCGCCGGTAAGTCTGGCCTTGATGACGCGGGTGTCGTTGAGGATGAGCAGGTCATCAGGGCCGAGGAACTCCGGCAGGTCGCGAAACCAGTCATCGCTCAGCTGGCCGGTGCTGCCGTCCAGCCTGAGCAGTTTGCTGGCGCTGCGTTCAGGTGCGGGGAACTGGGCGATGAGTTCATCAGGGAGATAAAAATCGAAATCGGTAGTGCGCATAGTCCTGACTGCTTGTATAATACGGCCTCCCGTGCCGGGATGGCGGAATTGGTAGACGCAGCGGACTCAAAATCCGCCGCCGCGAGGTGTGGGGGTTCGAGTCCCCCTCCCGGCACCAGCATTATAAAGCAATAGTCCGCTTATCTTTCAGCAGTCAGGTTTCACCTGACATCTTCTTCAGTAGCTCCTCGAATTCTTCCGGTGGCAAGGGTTTTGAGAACAGAAAACCCTGTGCGAAATCACATCCGATCTTGATCAGCAATGCCTTTTGTTCCTCGGTTTCCACACCTTCGGCAACGACCTTGAGGCCCAGCTTGTGAGCCATGGCGACGATGGCCTCGCATAGGTCCATGTCGTCTTTGCTGGTGGCCATATTCTTGACGAAGGACTGGTCAATCTTGATGTAGTCGATATCGAATTTGCTCAGATAGGACAAGGAGGAATAGCCGGTGCCGAAGTCGTCGAGTGCGACCTGGATGCCGGCATCGCGGTATGCCAGAAGTATGCTCTTGATGTCGTCGCTGGCTTCCATCAGCATGCCTTCCGTGATCTCAACCACGACCCCCTCGCCGGGAAGTTCCGTTTTTTGTAACTGCTTGCACCATGCCACCAGGCGGTTGCCGTTTTGTTGCAGTTGCGCCGGCGATTTATTGATACTGATCTGAAAGTCCTTGAAATATCCGGTGCGCCAATGCGCAGCCTGTTGTGTCGCTGTGCGATAGACCCATTCGCCGATGTCGCTGATCATGCCGGTTTCTTCGGCAATAGGGATGAACGCGTCCGGATAGATGAGTCCATGCGCCGGGTGTTGCCATCGAATCAGGGCCTCTGCCTTGGCAATCCGGTTCGATGGCAGGTGAATGATGGGCTGGTAATAGATGCGATATTGCTGTTCCACCAGGGCTCCGCGCATGTCATTGGTCAATTGTCTGCGAGCCAGCGCTGCTTCCTGCATGGTGCTGGTGAAATAGGTGTAATTGTTGCGTCCTGATTTCTTTACCAGATACATGGCCTGGTCGGCATTCTTGATAAGCTCTTCATATAAATCAGTGTCGATCGGAAAGATGGCAATACCGATGCTGGCTGAAACATACGCTACCTCGCCATTCAGGTAGAACGGCGCAGCCATGGTTTCGAGCATCCTGTCGGCAATCTGGTCGACACTCTCCAGATCGTGCAGTTGGCTCAGGGTGACAACAAATTCGTCCCCGCCGAATCGCGCCACGGTGTCCGTATCGCGCAAACATGCGCTCAGGCGTTCTGCCGCCTGCCGGAGCAGGACGTCGCCCTGATCGTGACCTAGCGTGTCATTGATATCCTTGAAGTGGTCTATATCGAGAAACATGACTGCTGTCGGTAATCCGGTTCGTCTGGATTGTTTGGTCTCCTGGTTCAGGCGATCCTGAAACAGTACGCGGTTGGGTAAGCCAGTAATGGCATCATAGTGGGCAAGGTTTTTCAGTTGATCTGCGGAGCGTTTCTGTTCGGTGATGTCGCGGATAAAGGCACAAAATGCGGAGGCGTTCTGCAACTTGATCGACGATACGGTGAGCTCCACCGGAAACTCACTGCCATCTCGTCGCAGCGCCTTTACTTCTATGCGTTTGTTGATGACTGGCCCGGTGCCGGTTGATTGATAGCGTTGCATGCCCTGCAGGTGCGCCTCACGCTGATCAGGTGGAATGATCAGGGTATGCAGCGGCTTGCCTATGGCTTCTTCCGAACGCCAGCCGAACATGGATTCAGCCTGTTTGCTCCAGTGAGTGATAGTGCCTGCGGCATCAATTTCCACTACGGCGTCCATCGCCGCCTCGATCATCGCCTTGAAACGGGACTTGTTTCTCCGTAAGTCAAGGGTTGTCTCTACACGATGTTTTATCATGCTGCGCGATAGTGCGATACCCATGCCCAGCATCAGCAGTGTGATCAGAGCCACATTCAGGTTTATCAGCAGGTTGGCTTGTCTTGATATTTCCCCCAGCGTACTTGAGAACGCATCCTCCAGTGGGGAGAGTTGCAGATTGACTGTGTTGATCTCATTGAGCAGGTTGGATCGATCGGCCTCGCTCAAGTTGTTTTCCAGTATCCGGCCACGCACTTGCTGTCCCAATGAAACCAGTCTGGCGATATGAGCGTCACCCTCTGTCCAGATGGAGATGACTTCCTGCATGATGGCGGTGTTTTTGAACCATAAGAACAGCCTGATCAGGTTCTGTACATCATCAGGGTGGTTTCTCCCTTCGATGAACCCCTGGCGAGCGCTTTCGATGTCGGGTTCAGGCTGCTCCAGTGCGATGCGTGCCTTGCGGTCGCCCAGTGGTACGGCGATTGCCTGCAAATATTGTTGATAGTCGGCTTCCGATTGTGACCAGGCATAGGCATTGAGAAAAAAGACGGCTTCTTTCTGTGCCCTGGACCATTGGCTTTCGCCGGCAACATAGGCACGTAATGCTGACTGCAGGCTCAGGCTGATAGCGATCATGCCCAGCATGAATATCACGATGAAAATGAAAGGCCAGGTGGTTTGCAGCAGTTGTCGATTTACAGAGTGAATTTTATAAGCTCCGCCCATGTACCTTACTGCATGATAAGTGAAAGGACAGGTCGGGAATAGATGGCGCCTGCGTTTTCCTGGCTACGCTGTCATCGGGATGATGGCGATAAGGTGGGCGTGCGGAAGCGCTCAATGACTGGCAGATGTCTCAGAGTGTCAAAGACTGGCGGTAGTGCGGCAAGAAATCCGTATTAATCTTGATGCTAAACAATATGTTACATTTTTTTCCGGTCTTCAATCGATCTGTATCCGGGCGCTATACAAGATTACACGGGCCATGCAAGCAACTTGCTTGTGCAAGCCGGACGATTGTGTTAATTTCCAAAACGTAACAAAGTGTGACGAAATGTCGCAGCTTGTTATTCAGTTTGTAATTCGTTGTATTCGGTTTATTTGTTGTTGCAGTTCCTTATAAAAAACCACCCTTCAAGAGGTGGTTATAGTGGAGGAGGACGGCAGTGGCAGTACCAGTTACAGATTACAAAGTCATCGTACGACCACATTGCGCCTTGTCGCCAAGGGGCATGATGGCCGTCGTCGCTATTACTGCTGCATTCTCCCTACTCGTCGGTCTTGGTTTTTCATTTGCAGGTGCATGGCTGGTTCTGCCGTTCGCCGGTCTGGAAGTTCTTGCGATTGCCTATGCTTTTTATTACATCCACTGTCATGCAGGGGATTACGAAAGCATCACGATCGAAGGTGACAGCCTCACAATAGAAAAACACGACTATAAACATGATAGCCGGACAGTTTTTAACCGTTACTGGGCAGGCGTTCTCGTCAGGGAACTGCCCTGTGGCGACCATTCATTGTATCTCCGGTCGCATGGCAAGGAAGTGGAATTTGGCCGTCACTTCATGAACGATGATCAGCGCCTGCAATTGGCTGAACAACTAAAAAAACGTGTCGGTGTTATTACTTAAAACCTGATTTGGGAGTGGGTATGGTGATGCAGTTGATAAGAAAAATGGGCTTGTTCCTCATCCTGGGGCTCAATTCATTCGCAGCAATTGCGCAGGAGGCCAAGTGGAACTTGCCGGAACCGGTCACACCTGTGGCAAGAGATATTTTCCAGATTCACAATCAGTTCATGCTGGTGATTTTTGTGATGTTCATCGTGGTACTGGCCATCATGATCTATTCCATCTTCAAGCACCGCAAGAGTCGTGGCTATCAGGCAGCGACGTTTACCGGCCCGACCACCAGGTCGCAGATCGCCTGGACGTTGGTACCGTTCGCCATCCTGCTTTATATCGACTTCATCCTCATGGGCATCCCTGCGGTCCACAGTATCCAGCTGATGGAAGATACCAAGCAGGGCGCGGAGATGGTGGTGAAAGTCACCGGTTCGCAATGGCGCTGGCAATACGAATACATGGACGGCGAGGCAGAGGGCATCAAATTCGTCAGCAACCTGACGACGCCACAGGAGCAGATCTACAATCAGGAGGAAAAAGGCGAGAACTACCTGCTGGAAGTTGACAACCATTTCGTCGTGCCGGTCGACAAGAAAGTCCGCATCCTGATTACGGCGAATGACGTCATCCATACCTGGTGGGTGCCGGCCTTCGGTTCCGCCCGTGATGCCATCCCCGGTTTCCTGCGCGAGACCTGGATCGAGGTCGAGAAACCCGGAACCTATCGTGGCCAGTGCAAGGAACTCTGCGGCAAGGGTCATGGGTTCATGCCTATCGTGGTTGATGCCCTGCCGGAAGAGGAATTCAAGGCTTGGGTCGTTGCCAAGAAAGGTGAGATGGAGGCAGCGACAGCGGGTGCCGACAAGGAATGGACCAAGGAAGAGCTGATCACACACGGTAAGGGTGTCTACGAGAAAAACTGTGCCGTCTGTCACCAGGCCAATGGTCAGGGCATGCCACCGGCCTTCCCGCCCTTGACCGGCAGCGCGATCGTGGCAGGTCCCAATTTCGATGCGGATGGCAAGCTGATGGTGGATAGCCATCTCGATCGCGTCTGGAACGGCAAGAACATCATGCCCGGCTGGAAAGGCACGTTGAACGATGTCGACATTGCCGCTGTGGTGACCTACGAGCGTAATGCGCTGGGTAATTCTGTCGGCGACATGCTGCAACCGGCACAGGTCAAGGCATTACGTTAAAAACCGAATAAAGTTTTGGGGTTAAGGAGAGAGCAATGAGTTATGCAAGCACTGCGGGCCATGACGAGCACCATGACCACCCGACCGGTATCCTGCGTTGGTTGACGACGACCAACCACAAGGATATCGGGACCATGTACCTGATCTTCTCGCTCATCATGTTCATGGTGGGCGGTTTGATGATCCTGGCGGTACGGGTCGAACTGTTCCAGCCGGGCATGCAACTGATGCAGCCCGATTTCTACAACCAACTGATTGGTGTGCATGCGCTGGTGATGATTTTTGCTGCCCTGATGCCGGCGGCGACCGGTTTTGCCAACTGGATGCTGCCCCTGCAGCTCGGGGCGCCAGATATGGCGTTGCCACGGCTCAACAACTGGGGTTTCTGGCTGTTGCCGCCAGCGGCCATTCTGCTGACGCTGCCGTTTACGCTGGCATTGTTCGGCATCGGTGACGGCGCGATCGCTACCGGCTGGACGTTCTATGCGCCGCTCTCGGTGCAGGGCGGTATCGGTGTCGATTTCGCCATCTTTGCCGTGCATATTCTGGGTATTTCCTCGGTCATGGGTTCCATCAACGTCATTGTCACCATCTTCAACATGCGTGCTCCTGGCATGACCTTGATGAAGATGCCGATGTTCGCCTGGGGCTGGCTGATCACTGCCTTCCTGCTGATCGCGACGATTCCGGTACTGGCCGGTGCGGTGACCATGCTGCTGACCGACCGTCACTTCGGCACACACTTCTTCAATGCGGCAGGCGGCGGTGACCCCATCCTGTTCCAGCACCTGTTCTGGTTCTTCGGCCACCCCGAGGTGTACATCCTGCTGCTGCCTGTGTGGGGTTTCATGCCGCAGATACTGCAGACATTCGCCCGCAAACCGATGTACGGCTACAAGGCACAGGTCTATTCCTTCTGGGGTATCGGTATCCTGTCAGTGGTGGTCTGGGCACACCATTTCTTCACCGTGGGCATGCCGGTGCCGGCATTGATCTATTTCATGTTCAGCACCATGGCGATTTCCGTGCCGCTGGCCGTGTTGTTCTTCTGCTGGATCGCCACCATGTGGCGCGGCTCCATGACCTTTGAGACGCCCATGCTGTTCGCTGTCGGTTGGATCATCCTGTTCGGCATCGGCGGCCTGACCGGTCTGGTGCTGGCGGATGTAGCGGCGGATGCGCAATACCACCATACCTACTTCGTTGTGGCGCACTTCCACTACACGCTGTTCGCCGGCGGCATCATGGGCATCATGGCGGGCGTGTATTACTGGTTGCCGAAGATGACGGGACACATGTACAACGAGAATCTCGGCAAGCTGCATTTCTGGCTGACTGCGATTTCGTTCAACCTGACCTTCATCCCGCAATTCTTCCTCGGCTTGGCCGGCATGCCGCGCCGCATCCCGGATTACGCACTGCAGTTCGCCGACTTCAATGCGGTTTCGACGGTAGCTGCGCTGGTGTTGGGTCTGTCTCAGTTGCTGTTTATCTACAATATTGTCAGCTGTGCACGCGGCGGCAAGAAAGCCACGGACAGGGTTTGGGAAGGCTCGGATGGGCTGGAGTGGACGTTGCCGTCGCCGCCGCCGTATCACAGTTTCACCGAGCAGCCTGTCATCAAGTAAAACATGGACGTGGTTCGCAATTTTGCGAATCACGTCATACGACATAAAGAAAGCATTATGAAAGATCAGGACAAGGACAGACGTAAACGCAGTATCAAGCTGGGATTGTTCTTTGGTTCGCTGGCACTGTTCGTCTACCTGGGGTCGATGTATTACATGATATGGCAGCATTGACGCGTATTGAGGAAAGGCAGGAAGCCAATCGCCGTCTGGGGCTGAAGTTGCTCTGGCTGGTTGGCGGCTCCATTCTGTTCGCGGTCTCGCTGGTGCCGCTCTATGACGTGTTCTGCACGGTGACCGGATTGAACGGCAAAACGCAGAACACGGCTGCGCAATCAGTGGCTGTGGTCGATGAGAACCGCTGGGTCAAGATCGAGTTCACCAGCAGCGTGATGCCTGGACTGTCGTGGAATTTTCATCCGCAACAGAACAGCATCATGGTGCGGCCGGGCAAGATCGAGACCGTGTTGTTCGAGGCCCGGAACATGACCAATCAGGTAGTGGCTGGCCAGGCTGTGCCCAGTGTCAGTCCGGGTTCGGCAAATAACTATCTGAAGAAGATCGAGTGTTTCTGTTTTGTCCGACAGGAACTGCAACCGGGAGAGACCAAGCTGATGCCTTTGCGCTTTTATGTCAGCCCGGATCTGCCGGAAAAAGTGGAAGCGATTACGCTGTCTTATGCCTTTTTCAGTGCAGTGAAGAAGGCCGAGCAGGGAGAACGCGCAGCCTTTTAGGCAGCGTAAATATAAAAATCAGATAAATAAAGTACGGGAGCTAATGCATGGCTACACATTCTGAGAATCATTATTTTGTCCCCAATCCGACGCTCTATCCGGTATTCATGTCGCTGGGTATATTCGCGCTGGCGGCCGGCTTCATTTTCAGCATGAACAGCTACGAAGCAGGCAAGTGGGGAATGCTGGCAGGTGCTGCGCTGATTATCCTGATGACCTTCCGCTGGATGGGCAAGGTTATTTCGGAAAGCGAGAGCGGTGCCTACAAGCATTGGGAAGACAAGTCCTTTCGTTGGGGCATGATCGTCTTTATCTGCTCGGAGGTCGCTTTCTTCGCCGCTTTCTTCGGTGCATTGTTTTACACACGGATGATTTCCGTGCCTGAACTGGCGAACTTCGACCCCGACTTCACCATGTACAAGGACTTTACCGCAGCCTGGCCATCCCTCGGGCCGGGCGGTGATGTGATCCGCTCAGCCGGTGCTCTGGAAAGCTATGCGCCGAATCCTGACTTCAGCCCGATGGGTGCCTGGGGTCTGCCAGCCATCAATACGCTGATCCTGCTGACTTCCGGCGCTACCATTACCTGGGCGCACTGGGGTCTGGTCAAGAACAACCGCAAGCAATTGGTGATCGGCATGTTCCTCACGGTGGCGCTCGGTATCGCCTTCCTCTTGTGCCAGGCCTACGAGTATTACCATGCCTACAGCGAACTCGGCCTGACCCTGGGTGCCGGTGTATATGGCAGTACCTTCTTCATGCTGACAGGTTTCCACGGCTTCCACGTGACGTTGGGTACCGTCATGCTGATCGTCATCCTGTTGCGTTGCATGAAAGGCCACTTTACGCCGGAACGACACTTCGGTTTTGAAGGTGTGGCCTGGTACTGGCACTTTGTCGACGTGGTATGGCTCGGTCTGTTTGTTTTTGTTTACTGGTTATAAGCTGGGGAGCTAGAAAAGGGGGCGATGCGAGCGCATCGCCCTTTTTTCTGAAAATATTGCTGAATCAGGAGTGGCCGATCAGGCCTGCAGCATAAGCAAGCATGAGGCCGAGGAACAACAGGATGGAGAGCGTGACACGGACAGTCAGTGCCTTGGCGGTTCTCTCACTGGCGCCCTTGTCCTTGGCCAGAAAGAAAAGCGCCGAAAACAGGCTGCCGACAATCAGTATCAGAACGAAAACGATAGCGAGTTTGATAAGCATGAGAAGTTTCCCGTTAAGTACCAAATGATTATGCGGCGCACATGAGTTATTTGCAATTTCGATTAGCCGATTACCGTTTTCGGCCAACACTGGTCGGGACGGTCGCCATGCTGATTTGCATCCCGTTGTTCATCAAGTTCGGCTTCTGGCAATACCACAAGGCCGAACAGAAGCAGATATTGCAGGAGTTGTATGACCAAGCGCTGCAGGCAGAGCCGGTCACGATGCCGCTGACATTCGAGGATACGCAAAGCTGGCGCTATCGCAAGGTCAAGGTGGTTGGAACTTACCGGCCTGAATATCAGATATTGCTGGATAACCAGGTGGCGCAGGGACGGGCCGGCTACCATGTGATTACGCCCTTGCAGATTGGATCATCCGGGAAGTATGTGCTGGTGAATCGCGGCTGGATATTGGCCGAAGCGGACAGAAGCGTGTTGCCGGAAATAGAAACGCCCGCCGGCGAACTGGAGATCATCGGCTCACTCTGGCTGCCTTCCGACAAATTCTACAGTCTGGAGCAGGAAGCCTCGAAGATGGATACAAGCTGGCAAAGCGTCTGGCAGAACATGGACATGCCGCGTTACCGGCAGACAGTGGATTTCGAGGTGCTGCCGCTGGTCATCAGGCTGGATACACAAAGTGAAGGTGGCGGTTATCTGCGCGATTGGCCAAGGCCGGATGAGCGCATCACGACGCATACGGGTTATGCCCTGCAGTGGTTCGGATTTGCAGCAGCGACCTTGATGATATGGATATTTACAGCTTTCAGGCGACAGGCGCATGAGTAAGATGCAGACAGACAACCCCCTATTGAACAGCGCCAATCACCCGAGAAAGCCGCAAGGGCGCTGGGTGATATTTCTGCTGTTCATCTTCTTCGCCGCACCGCTGTTGCTGGTGACCATGATGCACAAGCTCGACTGGCATCCGTCCGGCGGCAGCCGCGGTCATATGGTGTCGCCGGTCAAGCCTGTCGTTCTGCCTGCAGGACTTGCAGACAGCGAAGCAGAGGCTGTTTCAGGTGACTTGTTCAAGGATAAATGGAGCATGGTCTATATCGCCGAACGCTGCGATAAGCCATGCACTAGCAGGCTGCATGACATGCGGCAGATTCATGCCTCGCTGGCAAAACACATCCCACGGGTACAACGCGTCCTGCTGACCATGGAACAGGATGTCAGCGTCCTCAAGGGCAAGTATCCGGACCTGATCGTGCTGAACCAGCCCGCTGCGCAACAGGCGGAACTGATGCAGCAGTTCGATTTGCCCGAGGCTGCTGCCGGTTCGTCGCAGCGCGTCTATTTCGTCGACCCGCTCGGCAACCTGATGATGAGCTATCCCCTCGCGATAGCTGCCAACGATATCCGCAAGGATCTGAACCGGCTGTTGGCCTATGCGTGGGCAGGGTAGGGATGAGCATGATGAGGACAAGATCGCGGTTTGGATTCGCTGATGGCTGGGTTTTGTAATGGGTAGCGCTGCTGCCTGGTTCAGACATGCCGCACTTGTCGGCACCTTGCTGGCGGTTTGCGTGGTGTCGCTCGGTGCCTATGTCCGGTTGTCTGACGCCGGATTGGGCTGTCCGGACTGGCCCGGCTGCTTTGGCACCATGACCGTGCCGGAGAGCGAGGCGGCGATTAAACAAGCGCAGATGGCCTTCCCAGATAGCGATTTCGATCACGGCAAGGCCTGGAAAGAGATGCTGCATCGTTACCTGGCAGGCAGTCTGGGCATATTGATATTGGTACTCACTGTGCTGGGCTGGCGTGCCAGCAAACTGTTACAGGTTTCAGCCTGGACACCGACCATGCTGCTGGTGCTGGTGACATTCCAGGCCATGCTCGGCATGTGGACCGTGACCATGCTGCTCAAGCCCGCAGTCGTTACCGCGCACCTGCTCGGCGGCATGGCGACGCTGGCCTTGTTGACTTGGATCACGCACCGGCATTGGGGGGTGGTTTCACGACGTTTCGTCAGTTCCGGCGGTTTGCGTCTGTGGATCAGGGCCGGGGTGGTCGTGTTGTTCGCGCAGATACTGCTGGGTGGCTGGACCAGTACCAATTATGCGGCACTGGCCTGTACCGATTTCCCGACTTGCCATGGTTTTTGGCTGCCGGAAATGGATTTCTCCAACGCTTTTCACTGGATACGCGAGTTGGGTGAATCGATAGACGGCACGCCGCTTGAATTGCCGGCGCTGACGGCCATCCAGTGGACGCATCGTATCGGCGCGCTGGTGGTCCTGATTTATTTCGGTCTGCTGGCCTGGTGCCTGATGCGGCAAGAACACATGCGCAAGATCGGCCTGCTGATGCTGTTGCTGCTTTTTGTGCAGATCGGGCTGGGCATTGCCAATCTGCTGTTGCATCTGCCGCTGGTGCTGGCAGTCGCCCATAATCTGGGGGCAGCACTGCTGGTAATGACGGTCATGGTGTTGAATTCAAAAATCACGGAATTGCCAAAATAGGGAGGCGTTATGACGACTATCACCATCGCAAGACTGCAAAAATTCACAGGCCATGTCAGCCATGAGTTTCTCAAGTTCTTTCCCTTGTGCAAACCGCGGGTGACGGCACTGATCGTCTTCACGGCCATGATCGGCATGTTCCTCGCCACGCCCAATATGGTGCCGCTCGGCTTGCTGCTGGCAGCGACGCTGGGTATCGGCATGGCATCCGGTGCTGCAGCTGCGTTCAATTGCCTGATCGAGCAGAAGATCGATGCCAGAATGGCACGTACCCGCGGCCGTCCATTACCTACCGGTCAAGTGACTTCCACGCAAACCATGATTTTTGCCACGCTGCTGGGCGGTGCCGGACTGGCGATTCTCTATTTCCTCGTCAATCCGCTGACCATGTGGCTGACACTCGCTACCTTTCTCGGCTATGCGGTCATCTACACCATCTTTCTCAAACCGGCGACGCCACTCAACATCGTCATCGGTGGCGCCTCCGGCGCCATGCCGCCGATCCTGGGCTGGGCTGCCGTCAACAATGTGGTCGGCCCGGAAGCGCTGATCCTCTTCCTCATCATCTTCGCCTGGACGCCGCCACACTTCTGGGCGCTGGCACTCTACCGCCGCAAGGAGTATGAAAAGGTCGGCATGCCCATGCTGCCTGTGACACACGGCGAGGAATTCACACGGCTGCACATCCTGCTGTATACCGTGATTCTGTTCGGCGTTGCCTTGATGCCCTATGGCTACGGCATGAGCGGGCTGATCTACCTGGCTGCGTCGCTGCTGCTCAACACGGTATTCATGGTCTATGCCGTCAAGCTCTATCGCCGCTATTCGGACGAGTTGTCGCGCAGCATGTTCCGCTATTCCATCCTCTATTTGAGCCTGCTGTTTGCCGCTTTGCTGGTCGACCATTACTGGTATTTTGCGCTGTAAGCGGTTTTCGTGAAGCCGCCGTAGCGCTATAATGGGCGCTGTATCGGGGTGTAGCTTAGCCTGGTAGAGCGCCGCGTTCGGGACGCGGAGGCCGGAGGTTCGAATCCTCTCACCCCGACCATTTCATGGTTCGATCTAAAGAAGTCGGTACTGAAAATAGCCCGCTATTAAAACGAAAAGCCCTGAATATTCTTCAGGGCTTTTTTTGTGCGCGCAATGCAAGTCATGGCATTTGCTGCTTGTTCCGGGAAGTCATGATCCCGGACTGCCAATTGCTGCAAGAGCCTGTTTTCCCAAAGGCGTTATCCTGTAGATAGTTCTAGGTGCAATCAATGGGAAAACCATGGTTGTAAGCTCCTCTATCATCCCTTTTGAGATCAGTTGAATTACAGGCTGCGGTTTCAGAAAGCCATGTTCCAAATGCCCTCTGTCGACCAGTCGCAGATAACTCAGCTCTACCTCTGAGATATTGAATTCATTCATGATGCTTATTCGAGGTGGCTGGCATATCCCTGCTCTCAAAGATTTATTCTGGAACCAAGCTCAATGACGCTGTTGCTCGGAATTCTGAAATAATTCACAACGCTGCCGGCATTTCTGGACATCGTTGAGAACAGTGCATCACGCCACTTGGGCATGACTCCCTTGCTTGAGGGCACTATGGTCTCGCGGCTAACGAAATAGGATGTGGTGAATGGGTCGATATCGACTCCACTGAGGGCGCAATTCGCCAGCTCCCGTGGTATGTTCGGCCTGTCCATGAATCCGTAATGGATGATGATCTGCCAGAACCCTTCGCCAACTTTGTTGGAGATCAATCGATCTTCCGGCTTGACCCAGGGAATATCTTCAAACACCACTGTTACGATCAGGTTGCATTGATGAATGACATGGTTGTGTTTCAGGTTATGCAACAGTGCCTGTGGCGCCATTTGGGCATCGGAGACCATAAAAACAGCTGTGCGTGGCACTTTGGGCAAATCCTGGGTCGAAAGAAGCTTCACGAACTCGTCCAGCCTCGGTTCATCGGCTCGCATTCTGTCCATCAGCAATTCGCGACCTTGTTTCCAGGTCCACATCATGACGAGCAACACAATCCCGAGTGCCACCGGGAACCAGCCGCCGCTGAAGAACTTGATGGAGCATGAAACGAATAGTACGAGGTCGATCAGGATAAAGAAGCCTGTGGCAGAAACCGATAGCCATAATGGGTAATGCCATTTATACCGGATGACATAGAAAGTGAGGATGGAGGTGATCAGCATCGTACCGGTAACGGCTATACCATAGGCCGAGGCCAGGCCAGATGAACTGCCGAACGTAAGAATGGCGATCAGCACGGCAGTCATGAGCAGCCAGTTGATGAAAGGTAGATAGATCTGCCCCGCCTCATTGGGCGAGGTGTGGATAATCCGCATCCTGGGGAGCAAACCGAGTTGCATGGCCTGTTGCGTTATCGAAAAAGCGCCGGAGATGACCGCTTGCGAAGCGATGATGGTGGCGATTGTCGCCAGTATTACTGCCGGAATCATCAATGGTTCCGGGAAGGAAAGATAGAACGGATTTTCAACAGCGGCCGGGTTGGCAAGCAACAGCGCGCCTTGACCAAAATAATTCAGCGCAAGACCGGGAAGCACAAGTACCGACCAGGCCAAACGGATCGCAGGTTTGCCGAAGTGTCCCATATCCGCGTAGAGTGCTTCGGCTCCGGTCACCGCCAATACGATGGTGCCAAATGCAAGCATCACGCCTGCTCCCCGCGCCACCAGGAAATCGAAAGCATATACAGGATTCAACGCTGCCAGAATGGCGGGATTCTGGATGATATGCGAAATGCCGACGATCCCCAGGACAGTAAACCAGATCATGATGATCGGGCCGAACAGTTTGCCCACCGTGTTTGTGCCGAAACTCTGTAGCGAGAACAACGCGATCAGGATACCCATGGAGATGGGGATGACGTACTCGGCCAGCGAAGGCGCCGCGATTTGCAGCCCTTCGACTGCTGACAGAACCGAGATGGCGGGCGTGATGATGCTGTCTCCATAGAACAGTGCAGCGCCGATGGCGCCGATCAGGAGCAAGGTTCCTTTTCTTTTTTTGTTCTCCGTTGCGGATGATATCGCCAAGGCGGCCAGAGCCATGATGCCACCCTCGCCACGATTGTCTGCTCTGAGAACGAGAATGACATATTTGAGCGTGACGACCAGCATTAGCGCCCAGAAGACAGAGGAAATGGCACCCAGAATATTCGGGGTCGTCAGCAGGATGCCGGTATGTTCGCCGAAAATTTCTTTGATCGTATACAGGGGGCTTGTGCCGATATCCCCATAAACCACGCCGATTGCGCCGAGTGACAGTGCTGCCAGTGAGCTGTTTCTGGTGTTTTCTGATGCCATGTTTCGCCATACTTGTTGATTGAATAGCGAGCATCAGAACACACCCGATATATCAATCGCATAAACAAGCTAAGGAAGCACTGATTAAATGGCTACGCGGGCGAATTGCTGCGTTGCGCGGTTTTTTAGCTCCGACATAACCTGAAGGTTAGTCTCCACTGCAACTTCGTTGTCTCAACCTTGCTGTATAACCCATACTATGGCTTCGGCCGCTACGCTTAACCTGCTATTGCAGGTTAGCCTACGCCGAAACACTTCGTTTGTTTTCACGGCTGCTGCGTGCCGTGCGCCTTGTGGCGTCAAGCCGAGCTGCCTTCGCGTTAAGATGAGCTGCTTTAGCAGCCAACTTAACGGAGAAGACCTTTACGGTCTTGGCAGCCGTCTTGACGGACACGACCCTTGCGGTTGCACTTCATCCCGCTCGCTCATTTAATCAGTACCTCCCTAATTGGCTGCAAGACGGTAACCGATTCCAGCCTCGGTCAGTATGAATCTCGGTGAAGCAGGGTTTTCCTCGATCTTGGCTCTCAGTCTTCCCATGTGGATTCGTAGATAATGGGTTTCGTCGCCATACTCTTCTCCCCAGACGGTCATCAGCAGTTGGCGATGCGTGATGATCTTGCCCGGCATCCTGGCAAGCGTGGTCAGCAATTTGAACTCGAGCGGGGTCAGGTGCAGCGGTTCTCCATGTAGTGTGACCAGGTTGCTTGCCAGATCAACCACCAGCCCCTCGAGTGAATAGACATGATCCCGTAGTGTCATCATTGTCGCGTGTCGCAGTGCAACCTGGACTCGGGCAAGCAATTCCTGAATGCCGAATGGTTTAGCCAGGTAATCGTCCGCACCAAGATTGAAACAGGCTACCTTTTCCTGTTCAGACTGCCTTGCCGACAGCACGATGATGGGGATATCGGAATATTCGCGAACCTGTCTCAGCAAATCCTTGCCGTCACCATCCGGCAGTTCAAGATCCAGAATCATGAGCTGAGGTTTTTTTGCCTTGAACGATTGCAATGCCTGCTCGATGGTGTGTGCAATGGCAGTATCCAGACCGAGGCCCGTCAGGCTGGAAGCGAGGAACTGACTAATTGCCTTGTCGTCCTCAACAATCAGGGCTCGATTCCTCGTGTTCATTCTGGAAGTTTCGCCATGTCAGCGGGGAAGCACAAACTGACGCATGAACCGACAGGCTTGCGTGCGGATATCTGCAATTCGGCATGATGTTTACGCGCGACAGCTGAGGCAATCGCCAGGCCCAAGCCAAAACCACGTTTCCGTTTATCTCGATAGCTGGCGAATTTGCCGATGCTCTCTGTATGGAACTCTTCCGGGAAACCCGGCCCTTCGTCCAATATGCTGATATCCAGATGCCCTGCTTCGCTGTGCACTCGCACAATCACCGGAGAACTCTCCGGTTGCACCGCAAGAGCATTCTCGATCAAATTCATGAGCGCCTGTGTCAGTAATGTAGCGTCCCCCCTGATCAGGCTTGAATTGTCGAGAATCTCGGGTTTGACTCGATGTTCCAGTCCTCGTGCCCGATAACGCGTCATCAGGATGCCCACGATCTCCTCCGGTGACTGCCAATCGAGTTCAATTGGTTTGGCTTCATTGGCCTCAAGATGAACAAGTGAAAGGACATTCTCGGTGGAACCGGCAAGATGTTCCGCTTCTGAAAGAATGGATTCGAGCAGTTCTCTCGCTTCAGGCGGGATGGTGGAATTCCATTGGCTCAGTAAAGTGCCTGTGGCGCCGATGATGCCTGTCAGTGGTGTGCGCATGTCATGCGAAATCGAAGCGAGCAGGGTGTTGTGAATCGATTCCTCATGTGCCCGCAATTCAGCCTGCCTGGCGCGTTCCATGTTGCACAGTCTATGGTAGGCGGTTGATAGCTGGTCTGTAATGACGCGGAAGTCCTGTGCCAGGTTCTCTCCCTCGGCGTCTGCATCGCCGATCAACAGTACTGGAGATTTACTCGGTAAACGCTCGAATGGAATGATCCATTTTTCAATTTCCGGCCAGTTGTCAGTTCCGGGGCCGGCCATCTTTCCGTTGTTGGCAGCCCAGATGATTGCGCTTTGGCTTGCAGGGCTACGCATTTCGCCAGCTTGATGGAGGGTGGAATAAGCGTTTTCTTTTGTTTGTGCAATCGCAACGGGTTTATTGAAGGCCTTGTGAATTAACTCGCAGCTGGTTGCAAATAGAGACTCGATGGAATTGGAGGCGGCTATTTCTTCAGCCAGGGTTTTGGAAAATTCCGCCCGCTTGCGCGCCAGGTCGGATATTTCACTTTCATGTCGAAGTTTTCTGATCAGCGTGCTGATAACAATTGATGTGACCAGAAATCCAACCAGCGCAGCCCATGATGCGAGTTCCGCCACTTCCCATGTATATAAGGGTTCTACAAAGAAAAAATTGATAATCAGAAAAGCACTTGCCGCTGCAACAAGGCCGAAAGGAAATCTGAGGTAATAGGTTGTGAGGACGACCAGTATGAGAAAGCCGGACACCACGCCAGCAAGTCCGAGGTGGCTGGCGTATTCATGATTCAAGTATGTCACCAGAATCATTAAAAGAAGCAGCCCGGAGGCTTGATACAAATATGGGTGCCGCATCATTCAATTCTGCATGTCGATAACAAGCTGCATCCTTGTTGGGAATGATTAAAATTGCGCTGCCCGGCAAGGTTAACCCTGTATGGGTAACTGCACAATATCAGCTGGTTTAACGGAGGGCTGTTTTTTTTGACAGATGGATTCTCGTACAAAAACGCTTACTCCTGGGGGTTGAGCTTCACAAGCTATTCTCATTGCCGCGAATGTAGCACTATACATGCGTGAGCAACTGCGGCCGCGTTGGAAGTGGCCGTTGAATGTTATGCAACATGTTGAATTATCAAGGCAATCAAACACATCCGTAGATGTACAGCGAGTCGCTGCAGTGTTAATGTGGCATGACATTCCGTCAATGTTTCGTGGCCTCGTCCGGCGTCAATTCGCCGGGTTGGGCAGAAATTCTTTATCTAAATTCGGCTGGGGGTCATGAATGGTATGACAGGGCGTTCAACAGACATTTCAATTCTGCAGGAGGCTTCTCAAGCACAAATTGCGGTTCAGGAGTCGCCTGGATGTGCGATCGCCAGTGCTGGAAGCGTTTTGCGTTCGACGGCAATCGAGGATGCCATGGTTCAGGCCGCGATGCAGCCATGGATCGAGATGGAGTGCTATCAGTTGGGTCGGGGCAAGCGGGTAGCGCAGATGGACAGCCTGGATCTCGGCAGCCAACAGGTCGTAGTGGAGCGCCAGGAAGTTGCGGTGCAAAAACTGGGGATTGCGCCACCGAACTTTTGTACAGTCTCATGTTGCACGCCGGACCCGACATCCCGCTTTTCCGAACTTTGTGCAGCAGATGCCGATTCTATCTTTTTCATGCCTGGAAACTTCGAGTTTGATATTTACGTTCCAGCCGGCGTCCAAACCGCCTATGTCAGTTTCAACCAGGATGAATTTCTGGATGGTGCGCGGGCACTTAATCCGGCGGATTGGGAGCGCGCACCATCGCAGTTGCTATCGATCCAAACAACGCCGCAAGCCGCCTTCAAGAATGTGGTCAATCAATTTCTCAAGGTGACCGAGACATTTGCGGCATTGGATGAAGTGGTTGATACCTCTGTCATGCAAAATGCGCTGCTGCAAAATATCCTGCAGATTGCTGTCTCGTCAGGCGCGAATGAATCAAGGCCCTCACCAATAGAGCGCTCTCGTGCGTTTCATATCTGCAGAATGGCCCGTATCTTTGTCGAAGATAGTCTCGCGGTCGATATTTTGCCCACTATCGTTGATATCTGCACGACGGTTGGCGTGTCTGAACGCACACTTCAATATGCCTTCCGCACTTATGTCGATATGTCGCCGCAGGCCTATCTTCGTATGTGTCGTCTGAACCGCGTGCGTGAAACCCTTCTTGTGTCAGATCCACAAAACACGACCGTCACGGCGATCGCCATGCGATTTGGATTTTTGCACCTCAGCCGTTTTGCCTTCGACTACAAACGGATATTCGACGAACTTCCTTCCGCAACACTCGCTTCCTGATCCCCATCAACATAAGCTCATACTAGAAAGCCGACTTTCGCCGCACTTTGCGGAAACCGGATAGCCTACCGCCCAATATCAGGAATAAGCTAAGCAAATTTTTTGGCTATGGGGCAAAGGCGTAATGTTAAAGGCAACGACAGTACAGGGGGTCAGGGAAAAGACGGGTACAGCTTTTCATGGCCCCACCCTTACCCGTTATTGTCTGACCGTCGCAGCTGTTGGCTTCCTGAGCTTTGGTGAGCCTGCCGAAGCAGCGCAGTTTGACTTTATAACGGATAACGGTGAAATGAATAATTCGTCGAACTGGGTTCTTCTCTTTGGCAGCGAATCAGATAGCCCCATTCCCGGGGAAGCTGATACAGCTTTTATAGATAGCGGCCGGACAGCCATTTTGGGCGACGGTTCTGATATGACCATCAGGAGAGTCAGTATCGGTACTTTTTACGGCCCAGGCACGATGAACATACTTGATGGCTCCCTTAATGTGTCGTACCTTTTTTGGTTGGGAGAGGGTGAGTCAGGTGGTGGAGGCACCGTCACTGTGGATGGCAGCAGTGCTGCTATCAATGTCGCGCCAGCATCTTCATTTTTTCTTGGTTACAGCAATACTGGAAAGCTGACGATTTCCAATGGCGGACAGGTTAACTCCAGTGTGTACGTTAGGCTTGCCGAGAGAGAAACGGGCAGCGGGTGGCTCAATATCAATTCTGGCGCGGTGTTGCAGGCACCAAATATCATTGAAGGCGACGGCAATGGTACCGTCAACTTTGACGGCGGAGTACTACGGCTCACTGGCAACCAACCCATTTTATTCAACGGTTTTGAAGCAGGCGATATTATCTTGAACGCTGGTGGCGGATTCATTGACACCAATGGATATAACGCTACTACATTTGTCGGGCTGCAAGGGACGGGGGGATTGACTAAACAAGGGGCTGGCACTCTCACCCTGGCTGGCACCAACACCTATTCCGGAGCCACGACTGTCGATGCCGGCACCCTTTCGGTCTCATCCGACAGTAATCTCGGCACGGGTGACCTTACTCTCAATGGCGGCAATCTTGCGGTCACTGGCGCTACTACCATCGACAACGCCATCGCGCTCAGTTCGAGCGCTACTGTCACCAACAGTGCCGATGTGACCCTTTCGGGAGTCATCTCTGGGACAGGGAGTCTAACAAAAGCGGGGGCAAACACCCTCACACTCTCTGGTACCAACACCTATTCCGGCACCACGACTGTCGATGCCGGCACCCTTTCGGTCTCATCCGACAGTAATCTTGGCACGGGTGCGCTCACACTCAATGGCGGCAACCTTGCGGTCACTGGCGCTACTACCATCGACAACGCCATCGCGCTCAGTTCGAACGCTACTGTCACCAACAGCGCCGACGTGATCCTTTCGGGAGTCATCTCTGGGGCTGGGGAGTTAACAAAAGCGGGGGCAAACACCATCACACTCTCTGGTTCCAACACTTATAGCGGCGGCACAACCATCAGCGATGGCGTGTTGCAGGTTAGTGCGGATAACCAGTTAGGTTCGGGCACATTAACCCTGGACGGCGGCACCTTGCGTAACACGAGCTTTTACACTGAAACCAATGCCACAATACTGAATACTGGCACCACAAGCACAATTGATGCCGCAAATACTTTGGCATATACCGGTGTTATCAGTGGTGACGGTAATTTAATTAAAACGGGTACGGGTGATTTAGCATTAATGGGAAATAACACCTATACCGGCACCACCACGATTTCTGCTGGCTTACTACAAATTGGCGCAGGCAGTACATCAGGCGCGATTGTCGGCGACATCATCAACAATGCTGAACTTATCTTTTTCCGCTCTAATGACGATATCCATGCGGGCGATGTGTCAGGTACGGGACTCATTAGAAAATTTGGTTCAGGAACAACTACCATTACTGGTGCACTGACACATACTGGCGGCACGATCATTGGTAATGGAGCCTTAGAGATTGGTAACGGCGGCAGCACTGGTTCGATTAGTGGCAACATCAACATCACCAATAACAGATCACTCATCTTTAATCGCTCTGACGCAGTGACCTTCGGTGACGTCATTAGTGGTACAGGATCGTTTACTCAGGCTGGCACAGGAAATACTAACCTCACCGGCATCAACACCTACAGCGGTGCTACTACCATCAATAGTGGCATCCTCTCGGTCAACGGCTCGATTGCCAATTCCACCACCACAATTAATGCAGGCGGCACACTTGGCGGTACTGGCACAGTCGGTAGTGTCAACATCAATGGCGGCACACTGGCCCCCGGCAATTCCATCGGTACCTTGAACGTTGCGGGTAATGTCGACTTCAGTGCAGGTGGCACCTATGCCGTTGAAGTCAATGCGGCAGGCGCATCGGATTTGATCAATGCCACCGGCACGGCAACATTGACTAACGGCACGGTTTCCGTTCTGCCCGAAGCCGGCAACTACAACTTAAGCACCGACTACACCATCCTTACTGCCGCTGGCGGTTTGGGCGGTACCACATTCAACAGCGTCAGCTCCAGCTTGGCTTTCCTGACGCCGATGCTGTCTTATGATGCCAACAACGTCTTCCTCAATCTTACGCGTAACGATGTCAGTTTCTCTGCTGTAGCTGGTACGCCCAATCAAACTGCCGTGGGTACCGTTATCGACGAGCTCAACACCACCAACCCGGATAACATTCAGGACTTGCTCAATAACCTGTTCATCCTCACCGCCGACGGTGCCAACCAGGCCTATGATTCCCTGAGTGGTGTACAGCACACCCACGGCAATCACATTGCCCTGCAATCCATCAACCAGTTCAAGGGATTATTGTTCGACCGCATCCAGGGCAATAACCAGTTCCTCGCCCACGACGGTAAACTCATGCTGGCCTATAACGAAGCCGGCACCATGAGTGATGCGGGCGCATCGTTGATTGATCGCAATGTGTCTCCACAACGCGGATGGTGGGTACGCGGTACAGGCAACTACGGTGAAATAGAAGATACGCGTAATGCGAGCGGCGCCCACTACAAGGCAGGCGGCGTGGCTGCCGGTATCGATCTTGATCTTGACGGGAAGCTCACTCTCGGTGGCGCTTTTGGCTATACCCGCACTGACGCCGATGTCGCCAACGGCGGTCTGGATGTCGATAGCTACCAAGCCGCACTTTACGGCAGGCTCACACTCAGGGATGACTACTACCTGAGCGGCATGACCGGTGTTGGCTTTCACGACATGAAGGCCAACCGTCAGGTCACTGTGGGTCTCTTAAGCAACACCGCAGAAGCCGACTATGATGCCTGGACCGGCAATGTCGCTATCGAAGGCGGTCGCAAGCTCACATTCAATTCCAATACCAGCATCACCCCATTCGCAGGTCTCGAATATGCCCACATCAACCGTGACAGCTTCACCGAGAAAGATGGAGGTGTTGCCAATCTAAAAGTTAAGCAAGACAAGCAGGATTCACTACGTTCAGCTATCGGCGCACGCTTGACCCATAGCTGGAGCACCAATGGCACCCGCATCACCCCAACGGCAGAGCTTGCCTGGATACATGAATTCATGGAAGACGAATCGGGAATCAGAGCAGGCTTCGCTACTGCCCCCAGCGCCACCTTCAGCGTTGACGGCCCCGACCTTGACCGTGACAGGGCACGCCTGGCACTTGGCCTCAATGTACAACTCAGCCAAACCGCCGACCTCAACCTGGGCTATCAGGGCGAGTACGCAGGCTCTGACGAACGTCACGATATCGCTGCCACCTTCAGGATGTTTTGGTAGAGCGTACTATCTTGAAAGAGGAGCCCATGGGCTTTTCTTATTTCTCCACGGAGTCCTGCCAAGCTCGTCAAGATAGGAAGAAACGTGAGAGATAGTGCAGACATTGTGCAGAAATTTCTGCCCGGAGCTCAATTCTGAGGCGTTGGCTATATGAATCGGACAGTTCTGCCAAAGTTCGGTAATCAGCGTCAGTGACAGAAGCGATCGTATAAACGAAAATGGGCACCGCATTGGTGCCCATTTTAATATTTGATTGGCGCGCCCGACAGGAGTCGAACCTGTGACCTTTGGCTTCGGAAACCAACACTCTATCCAACTGAGCTACGGGCGCACAAGAAACTGAACTAGCGGCGAATTATAGCAAACGCCAATCAGCTTGTCCTTTTGTCTATTCGGCCTTATCAGTATAATCAGGGTTTCGCAAACGTTTAGGCATTTTTATCATGAGTGACCAGCACCACGAGTTCCCCAAAACCACTGTTTCCCAGGTTGTGCTAGCTACAGTTGGCGGCCTGTTGGCACCGCTTCTGGTGATTTTTTTGATTTTCAAATTAGTGATGGGTATCAATGATAGCCATATCCCGGATGAAGTGCCGGAAGTCGCGCAGGCCAAGGTTGAGGAACGTATCGCTCCAGTTGCAGAGGTGGACGTGGTAGCTGTTGACGCAGTCAAGGTGACACTGTCTGGTGACGTGGTCTATCAGCAGAATTGTCTGGCTTGTCACGGCAGTGGTGCGATGGGTGCGCCTATGTTCGGCGACAAGAATGCCTGGGCACCTCGCATTGCGCAGGGTTATGACACATTGCTCAAGCATGCGGTCGAAGGTATTCGCATGATGCCGGCTAAAGGCGGCAATGCAAATCTGAGTGATGCGGAAGTGGCGAACGCCGTGGTTTACATGGCGAATGAAGCCGGTGCCAAGTTTACAGCGCCGGCTGCTGATGCTCCGGTAGCTGTTGAAGAAGCAGCTCCTGCTCAAGCACCAGTTGAAGAAGCGCCGGCCGCCAAGACAGAATCCAAGCCGACGGAGGCGGCGGCTGTTGCTGCTGCGCCAGTAGCCAGTATTGGCAAGGCTGGAGAACAGACTTACCAGGCCGTATGTGCCATGTGCCATGGTTCTGGTCTGATGAATGCGCCAAAGCCGGGTGACAAGGATGCTTGGGCACCGCGTATCGCACAGGGCAAGGACACGCTGATTCAGCATGCCATCAACGGTATCCGCATGATGCCTGCCAAGGGCGGCAATCCTTCTCTCAGCGATGATGAAGTTGCACAGACCGTGGTCTATATGGCTAACCAAAGCGGTGCGAATTTCTAGTTTCAGATCCGACAATCCCGGCCGGCCGTTCTGGCCGGCTGTAATTTTTCTCACATAAGTCATGGCAACCTACGCAATCGGCGACATTCAGGGTTGCTTTCATTCATTCCGGAACCTGTTGAAGCTAATCGGGTTTCAACCCGAGTCAGACTGCCTTTGGTTGGTCGGCGACATCATCAATCGTGGTTCTGCTTCGTTGGAGATGTTGCGCTGGGCCTATGAACATCAGGATGTTCTGGTCATGGTGCAGGGCAATCATGATCTACATACACTTGCGGTCGCCGAAGGTTACGTGCCTCAGCACAAAAGCGATACGCTGCAGCCATTGCTGGATGCACCCGATGCTGACCGGCTCTTGACCTGGCTGCGGCATCAACCGCTTGTTCACCAGACACAAGGGTTCCTGATGGTGCATGCAGGCTTGTTGCCTCAATGGAGTGCCGAGGATGCGCTGCGCTTGGCGGGCGAGGTGGAGTCGGCGTTAAGAGGTGCCAATTATCGCGACTATCTCGCCCAGATGTACGGCAATCAGCCGCTGCAATGGCATGAGTCGCTACAGGGCATGGATAGATTGCGTTTGATCACCAATGTCATGACACGTATCCGTACCTGCACGCCTGCGGGTAAGATGAATCTCAAGTTCTCCGGCACTCTGGCTGATATTCCGGCCGGCTATCTGCCATGGTTCGATGTGCCGGACAGGAAATCTGCCGACACGACGATAGTATTCGGCCATTGGTCGGCGCTGGGCCTGCGACAGCGGCCTAATCTTTATGCGCTGGATACGGGTTGCCTGTGGGGTGGAAAGTTGACCGCCATGCGATTGGAAGATCAAGCAATCTATCAGGTACCATGCGCCGCGGAAGACTCACCGCTGCAGATTTGAATTGCCGATGATGATCTCCCTGGTCATCGAAGTCAGGTTTCTGCGGTCATAATCGGCTGCATTGATCGGCTCGGCAAACCTCAGTACCACCGTTGCCTGCTTTTGCCGTATGACATTGCGCATCGATTCGATCAGGCTCATCTCCCCCCAGTAGGACATTTCCGTATTGATCCCATCTTCCGCATCTGGATAGTGGATGCTGAACGGACGCACTTCGGAAGTGGCTTCTATCGCAGCCTGTAGCAGGCTGCTTTTGAACGGTTTGATCTCGGTGCCATCTGTGGTCGTGCCTTCCGGGAAAAAGCAGATGCAGTCGCCAGCTTGCAGCGCTTTTCTGGTGGTGTCGACAATCTTGCCGGCTTCGTGGCGTTTTTCCCGATCAATGAACAGGGTGTTCACGCGCGTGGCAAAAAAGCCGAATACCGGCCATTGCCTGATCTCGGACTTGGCGATGAATCTGGTGGTGTGAACGCTGTTCAGCGCGTGGATATCGACCCAGGAAATATGATTGGCCACAAACATGGTGTTGCGTAGTGCTTGCTGCGGTACAACGCCTTCAGCGACCACCCTGATATTTAGCAAGTTTAGCAGTGAAGCCGACCAGCGGCTGATTGCACGGTTGCGTTGTTGTGGGTCGAGTCTGGGCAGAATGATAGCGGCAACAAAAACGCCGTATAGCGTGTGTAACGCCATACGGCTTGTGCGGAACAGTTGGGTGGGTATGGAGGCGTGTTTTTTCTGCAAGGTTATTTCATGAAATGGCTGGCATAACGCCGGTTGAGTCTCGATAAAGGTAACATAATCAGCATGTCCGCGGTATTGAAATCAGGGTCCCATGCCGGTTCGCCACAGATATAGGCGCCGAGTCGCAGATAGCCTTTGATCAGAGGCGGGCAGGGTACTGCTGCTGATGAATCAAGCCCGTCCAGAGGCAGTGGGCAGCGCGGAAACACACGATATTCCGGAGGTGACAGGTGGCTGTCCTGCAACCGCCGGTAGAGGCTGGCTGCCATGTGGCCACCGTCGGCCATGCCTACGCTGCCACAGCCTATCATGTATTCATAGCGGTTCATTTGCATGTATTTGGCCAGGCCAGCCCAGAGCAGGGTGATGGTGCCACCATGCCGATAATCAGGATGTACGCAGGCGCGGCCGACTTCTACCGTGCGGTCAAACAGATGCGCCAGACGACTGAGGTCGAATTCGCCGGCCGAATAGTAGCCACCGGCTTCGTTCGCCATGGCTGGGCTCAATATGCGGTAGGTGCCGACCACTTCGTTGCTGTTGCTTTCGCGGATCAGAAGGTGATCACAAAAGGCATCGAAACCGTCGCGATCGTAGCCGTCTCTGCTAGTCAGGCGTGCACCCATTTCCTCGGCAAATACCTTGTAACGCAAGCGTTGCGCCTCTGCGACTTCTGAAGGGTTACGGGCAAAACTGAAGCTGAGATGGCTTGGCTCCTGGGCCAAGTCGAGCGAAACACGCTGTTCTAGCATTTGATCTTCCTTGACTGAATTTAGACGAGGAAGACTTTACGAATTTATGGTGACAGGATGGTTACAACAAGTTGAAGTTTCGGTGACTGCTCGCGGAGCAGCCACTGTGCCGGAGAGATTTGAAATCTTAATGCGTTACCCGGGTTGTGCCGCCGGACTCGACCAGACGCACGCGTTCACCTGGATGGAACTGCTCATCGGCTTCCTGCACAACTGCAAGCATTGTGCCGTTGTCGAGTTTGACCGTGATCTCGAGGCCATCTTTTCTGGTGATGCCTTCTTCTGCAGCTGCACCTGCCAGGCCACCAACGACTGCACCGACAACAGCGGCTGCAGCCGAGCCCCGGCCATGTCCTATCGTGCTGCCGGCGATACCGCCTACGGCGCCACCGGCGACTGTGCCGATGGGCGTCTTGGTGCCTTCGATTCTGACCAGACGCACGCTTTCTACAACACCCATGCGTACGGTTTGCGTCTTGCGAGCTTCATCACGACTGTAAACGCTGCCGGATTGTGAGCTGGCGCAGGCAGCGAGGAAGACTGACAGTGTCAGAAGAACGAGTAAGCGACTGATTTTCATGATGTAACTCCTGCTTGTTAGGAAAAATACTTAACCCAGGTTGATCTTTTCGTTAAAGGCCTTCTCGTACCTGGCCTCGATTTCATGGCGGCTGGGCTGGTGGTTCTGACCGCCGCGGCTGGCAATCTTGATGGCACCCATGACGGCAGCCAGTTTGCCACTCTGCAACCAATCCCAACCGTTCGAAATCCCGTAGAGCAGGCCGGCACGGTAGGCATCGCCACAACCGGTCGGATCAACCAGTGCATCTGCAGCAACGCATGGCACCTCGATGCGTTGACCATCGGCATGGATGGTCGAGCCCTTGGCACCCTGGGTGACAATCAGCGCCTTCACTTTGGCGGCCAATGCTTCGAGCGTTAGATTGGTCTTTTCCTGCATTAGTTGCGCTTCGTAGTCGTTAACGGCGAGATAGTCGGCTTTTTCGATGAAGTCCAGCAGTTCCTGACCTGAGAACATCGGCAGCCCCTGACCCGGATCGAACAGGAAAGGAATACCGGCCTCCACGCATTCGCGTGCATGCAGGAACATGCCGTCGCGGCCGTCCGGAGCGATGATGGCGAGCGATACGTCTTGCGCGTCCTTGACGCTATTGAGGTGCGCTTGTTGCATGGCACCCGGATGGAAGGCGGTAATCTGGTTGTCGTCGAGGTCGGTGGTGATGAAGGCCTGTGCCGTATAGCTGTCATCAATCGTCTTGATATGGCGGTCGCTGATGTCGTTCTGCTTCAGCCATTGCGTGTAGGTTGCAAAATCGTTGCCGGCCGTCGCCATGATCAGTGGTTTGCCGTTGAGCAGTTGCAGGTTGTAGGCGATATTACCGGCCGTGCCGCCGAATTCGCGTCGCATTTCCGGCACGAAGAAGCAGACGTTCAGTATGTGCAGTTTTTCCGGAAGCAGGTGGTTCTTGAATTGGTCCTGGAACACCATGATGGTGTCAAAGGCGAGGGAGCCGCAGATTAGAGTGTTCATGTAGTGGTGCTTGCCAAAGTCAAAACGGCATTATCCGTAGCCGTCTAGCCATAAGCAAGTAAAACGGCCGGGAATCAGGACTTCAGCGCGTCATCTATCAGTATTTTTGCTGCCTTCTTGGCGTATTTGATACTACCGGAGCCGCGACGCATGTGCTCTGCCTGCATGGCGCCTTCGATCAGCAGGGAAAGCTGTAGCGACAGGCCTTCATGGTCGGCAACGCCGGCATCTTTTGCCAGCAGTGACAGATAGGTGCGAAATGCCTCGGACTGCTCTGCGGAGAGGCGATGGATAGCATTGGATTCTTCCGGGAACTCGGCGGAGGCCTTGAGAAATGCCATGCCCTGATAGTCAGGAGAGCTGACCCATTCTTCTATGAAGTCGAACAGCTTCTGCAGTTTTTCCTTGGGTTTCCTGCTGTGATTGCTGAGTTTCTCGTTGAGCCATGTCTGAAAGTCCTGATGGCCTTTCTTCAGTACTTCAATGATCAAAATTTCTTTTGAGGTGAAGTGCTTGTACAGCGTCATTTTGGTCGTGCCTGCGACGGCGACGATGGTGTCGACACCGGTGGAATTGATGCCGCGCGTATGAAACAGATCGGACGCAACATGCAGGATTTTTTGTTTAAGCAATGACATGTAGAAAGTGTAGCGGAACTGCAGTAAAAAATATACAGGATGGTATAGATATGTTAAATGCTGATGCGAAATGGAATAAAGGCATTGATACATTCAGGGTTTTATGGACGCGACTATTCATGTAGATTGCTGCTGCCTGATATTTTCAGGCTTCTGTTAATCCAACCATAAAGAGGTATTAGATGAATAGATTGTTTGCTGCAATGTTGTTGTCTGTCCTGCCCATGATGGCCTCTGCCGCCATTGACGAAACCATCCGCCTGAAGGAGTCAGTCGAGATCAATGCTCCGGCAGACAAGGTCTGGAGCATCGTCGGTAATTACGGCGACATGAGCTGGCATCCTGCCATTGCCAAGACCGAAGTTACTGGCGGCAAGGCAGATGAAGTGGGAGCGACTCGTGTGCTGACGTTCAAGGATGGCGGTGGCGTCAATGAAACGCTGACTGGTTATGATGCCGAACGTATGCTGATGAAATATGAGATTACTGAAGGTAGCTTGCCAGTACGTGATTATGGCGCCAACATTCGCGTGGAGTCCGCCGGTGATGGCAAGAGCGTTGTGACTTGGCGCGCCATGTTCTTTCGCAAGGATCCCGCCAGCCCTGGTGCGCCTGGGCAAGATGACGCTGCTGCCAGAACAGCAATTGAAGGCGTGTTGAAGTCCGGACTTGCGAACCTGAAGAAGGTTGCCGAGTAATGCCAATGCATGAAAGGTATTGAAAAAGGCGCTAAGGCGCCTTTTTTTATTGTCTTCGATATGGGTTGGGTGTTTCAGCTGACGCTGTTCTTCATCAACATCGGCGTGTAATCGCAGCGTACGGTTTGCATCAGCCTGCTGGCAACCTCCTGCTCCTTGAAGTCATTCGTGATTTCGCCATACACCACATTTCTGAGGTAAATACCGCGATCTGCTTCTGCCATCATCAAGGCTTCCGGAAAAATGCATGTGCCATGTCGCATCTTCTCCCTGCTGGAGATCATTTCAGAAAGTCGTTTGGGGTTGTATCTGGGCTCGCTGATCTTGATCGTGTCGGTGTCTGAGACGTTGGCAATCTGTAAGCCATCGCTTGTTTCCGGTGGCATTGTGTTGCTGAGCATCAGGCTGCTGACGCCAAACAGCAGAAAGAAGCTGGCGGCCATTGCATAAACATGGCTGTTGCGGCTGAAGCGGTTTTTGCGCTGTGCAGCGATCAATGCTCTCGCTGCAATCCTGGCATGTTGGAGCGCCTGACTGTCTGGCTGGGCGAGCTGTTTTCGTTTTGCATCCGTCACCATGAAGATCAGTTGCCGGGCAAATGCTTCAGGCTGATGGATTTCCCAGGATTTTGCCAGTTGTGCAAGATGCTGCGCTATGGCTTGCAGCTCAGTTTGTTGCAGTTCTGCATCTGGTATCCGACCCAGAGTCTCGAGTATATGGTCAAGTTGCTCAGTGTGTGTTTTCCGGGAGCTTTGCAGTTGACTGATCAGTTGATGTATATCCTTCATCGCTTGAATCTCTAGAAAGGTTTCAGCACTGCAAGCAGTACGATGGCAAACAGGACGAGTACCGGGATCTCATTGAACCAGCGGTAAAACACATGGCTGTAGCGATTGCGATCGGCAGCGAACTCGCGTACCAGCCAGCCGCAATAAAGATGGTAGGCGACCAGCACGAGCACCAGTGCTGTCTTCAGATGAAGCCAGCCGCCGCTGAAGCCATAACCGAACCAGAGCCAGAAGCCGAAGACGAGGGCAAGCACGCCGAGGGGCGTCATGAAGCGATAAAGTTTGCGCTCCATGAGCTTTAGCTGATCCTGTGTGGCGTGATCCGTGACCATGGCGTGGTTGACAAAAAGGCGCGGCAGATAGAACAGCCCGGCGAACCAGGAGACGACGAAGATGATGTGCAGTGACTTGATCCAGAGCATGTGCGGTTCCGAGGTTTCTCTAATCAGGAGCCAATGGCCAGCTGGTTGTTGAGCAGGGTGTGCAGGGCGGCGAAATCCAGTTCGCCGATGATGCGGCGAATCACCTTGCCCTCCTTGTCCAGGATGAAGGCAGTCGGCGTCACGCGGACGTCGTTGAAGCTGGCGGCGATCTCGCCGTAGCTGTCATGCACGACCGGGAAAGGCAACGCGTTCTTTTCCGTGTAGTTCAGCACATGGTTGGGCGGATCGTAGGACATGGCGACAGCGATCAGCTCAAAGCCCTTGTCCTTGTAGTCGTTATAGGTTTTGATCAGATCCGGCATCTCCTTGATGCAACCGGGGCAATCCGTTGCCCAGAAATTGATCAGCACGACCTTGCCTTGCAGTTCGGACAGCTTGATCTGCTGTCCGGAAATCGTCGTGAAGGTCATTTCCGGCGCCTGATCCTTGCTGTTGATCGATAGCAGCCAGAACCCCAGCAATGCGATGAGCGCTACCGGGATCAGAAAGCGTCGGGTCTGCTTTAAAATGGATGTCATGGTCTGATTGAATTCATGCTTTCTTCAAGGTTGTGGAATTGTGGTGGTTTTCATCGAACTTGTCACTCGGATTCGTCACTCGGATTTGCCATCATATTCATCTGTTTGTTGCCTGAATAACCCTACTGCCAACCGCTCATTGCTTGAGTTTTCGCATGATATAATTCGGCTTTAATTCACCATACCCTGCATATGACCTCCCGCTTACGCGAAATTCCCTATAACTACACCTCCTATTCTGACCGCGAAATCGTCATTCGATTCCTTGGTGATGAAATTTGGGATGTGCTGAACGAACTGCGCGACGAACGCAAGACCGGGCGTTCTGCACGCATGTTGTTCGAGGTGCTGGGTGATCTCTGGGTGGTTTCACGCAATCCCTACCTGCAGGATGACCTGCTTGCCAACAAAAAGCGCCGCAAGGCACTGATCGATGCCTTGCATCATCGCATCAAGGCGATTGATGAGCGCAGCAATGGCAATGCCAAGGTGCTGAAACTGGTGATTGCGGCACGCAAGGCGGTTGCCGATTTCGAGAACGACTTCCGCCAGACCGAGAATCTGCGCAAGAAGACCATGGCCAGACTGGGCAGGATCACGCGCAAGGACAATATCCAGTTCGATGGCCTGGCCCGTGTTTCGCATGTGACCGACGCCACCGACTGGCGTGTTGAGTATCCCTTTGTTGTCGTCAATCCGGATACCGAAGAAGAGGTTGCGCCTATCGTCAAGGCGCTGATCGAGCTTGGCCTGACCATTATCCCGCGCGGAGGCGGTACCGGTTATACCGGCGGTGCCGTTCCTTTGACCAAGATGTCGGCCGTGGTCAACACGGAAAAACTGGATACCTTGGGTCGGGTGGAAATGGTCACGTTGCCGGGCGTCGGGCGCCATGTGGCGACCATTCGCTGCGGCGCCGGCGTGGTGACGCGTCGTGCGATGGAGGCAGCATCGGAAGCGGGTCTGGAATTCGCCTGCGACCCTACTTCGGCCGATGCTTCCTGTATCGGCGGCAACGTCGCCATGAATGCCGGCGGCAAGAAAGCTGTGCTGTGGGGCACTGCGCTGGACAATCTCGCTTCATGGCGCATGGTGACGCCGGACGCAACCTGGCTGGAAGTTGAACGGCTGGATCACAATCTGGGCAAGATCCACGATATCCCGATGGCTCGATTCAAGGTCAGTCGTTACGATATCGACGGCAAGACGCTGCAAGCCGAACCGGAGATCCTCGAGATTCCCGGCCCGAGTTTCCGCAAGGTCGGTCTCGGCAAGGACGTGACCGACAAGTTCCTGTCCGGCCTGCCCGGCATCCAGAAGGAAGGCTGTGACGGTTTGATCACGTCCGCGACCTTCATCCTGCACCGCATGCCCAAACATGTGCGCACGGTCTGCCTGGAGTTCTTCGGCCATGTGGCGCTGGCAGTGCCGGCCATTGTCGAGATCAAGGATTATCTCGATGCGCATCCTGATACCTTGCTGGCAGGGTTGGAGCATCTGGACGAACGCTACCTGAAGGCGGTCGGCTATGCGACCAAGGCCAGCCGCAGCGAGCGGCCGAAGATGGTGCTGATCGCCGATATCGCCAGCGATGAGGAAGACGGCGTCGGCGAGGCCGCGTCGCATATCGTGCGTCTGGCCAATGCCCGTGGCGGTGAGGGTTTCATCGCAGTTTCCGCCGAGGCGCGCAAGAAGTTCTGGCTCGATCGTGCCCGTACCGCTGCCATTGCCAAGCACACCAACGCTTTCAAGATCAACGAAGATGTGGTGATTCCGTTACCGCGTCTGGGTGACTATTCGGACGGCATCGAGCGTATCAACATCGAGCTTTCCATCCAGAACAAACTGCAAATGGCGGTGGCGCTGGAGAACTTTCTCGAAGGGGATTTGCCGCTGTTGAAGGACGAGGACGGCGAATCCAGCCCGGAACTGCTGGAAGCCAAGCGCAAACAGTCGCTCGAGCATCTGGTCAAGGTGCGTACGCATTGGAAGAACATACTCGAACATCTTGATTCGCCGGTTTCCGTGCTGGGCGAAGAGTATGCCGACCTGGCCGTGGAAAACGTGTTCCGTGCCGTGCAGGAACATCAGGTGCGTGTCTCATGGAAGCGCGAACTGAAGAGACCGCTCGGTATCATTTTCACCGGCCGCGAGTATACGAAGATTCTCGAACGCATGGACGAGATTCACAAGCAGATACTGAAGAGCCGCGTATTCGTGGCGCTGCACATGCATGCGGGTGACGGCAACGTACACACCAACATTCCGGTCAACTCCGATGACTACGAGATGATGCAAAGCGCGCATCATGCCGTCGAGCGCATCATGAAGCTGGCGCAGAACCTGGATGGGGTCATCTCCGGCGAACACGGTATCGGCATCACCAAGATGGCCTTCCTCGATGACAAGACCATTGAGACCTTCGCCAGATACAAAAGCAAGGTGGACCCGGAAGGCCGCTTCAACAAGGGCAAGCTGATGGCGGGTTCCGGCCTGCACAACGCCTATACACCGTCGTTTGGCCTGCTCGAGCAGGAATCCATCATCATGGAGCAGTCGGCCATCGGCGAGATCGCCGACTCCATCAGCGACTGCCTGCGCTGCGGCAAGTGCAAGCCGGTCTGTACCACGCATGTGCCGCGTGCAAATCTCTTGTATTCGCCACGCAACAAGATTCTCGGCACCTCTCTGCTGATCGAGGCCTTCCTCTATGAGGAGCAGACCCGTCGCGGCATCTCGCTCAAGCATTTCGACGAGTTCAACGATGTCGCCGACCATTGCACGGTCTGCCATCGCTGCCTGAAGCCATGTCCGGTCGATATCGACTTCGGCGACGTGTCGGTCGCCATGCGCAATTTCCTGCGTGAACAGGGCAAGAAGCACTTCAACCCGGGCACTGCGATGGCCATGAGCTATCTCAACATGAAGGATCCTGCCACCATCAAGATGATGCGTGCGTTCATGGTCGGCTTCGGTTATCGCGCACAGCGTCTGGCCCATGCCGTCTTCAACAAGCTCGGCCTTCTGACCGCATTCAAGAAGCGGCCGCCGGCGACGCTGGGCAAGCCCGAGATCAAGGCGCAGGTGATCCACTTCCTCAACCGGCCGATGCCGAAGAGCATGCCGACCAAAACCTCACGCGCGCTGCTGGGTATCGAGGACGACACCATGGTGCCGGTGATCCGCAATCCGCAGAAGACCAACGAGGATTCGGATGCCGTGTTCTACTTCCCGGGCTGCGGTTCCGAGCGCCTGTTCTCGACAGTCGGTCTGGCGACGCAGGCCATGCTCTATGAAGTCGGTGCCGTCACGGTCTTGCCGCCGGGCTACTTGTGCTGCGGTTACCCGCAGACCGCCTCCGGTAATCACGACAAGGGTCAGCAGATCACGGCGGAGAACCGCGTGCAGTTCCATCGTATCGCCAATACGCTGAATTACTTGGATATCAAGACCGTCATCGTCTCCTGCGGCACCTGCATGGACCAGTTGCAGAAGTACGAATTCGAGAAGATATTCCCGGGCTGCCGCCTGCTCGACATCCACGAATACCTGATGGAAAAGGGCCTGAAGATCGAAGGCGTGACCGGCGTCAAATACATGTATCACGACCCGTGCCACACGCCGATGAAGACCTATGCGCCGCTCAAGGTCACCAATGCGTTGATGAACACGGAAGTCGCGTTGAACGACCGTTGCTGCGGCGAATCCGGCAGCTTCGCGGTTGCGCGGCCGGACATCGCCACCCAAGTCAAGATGCGCAAGCAGGAAGAGCTGGAAAAAGGCATGGAGAAACTCGGCCTCACGCCGGGCGCGCCGGAACAGGAAGTGAAGATACTGACTTCCTGCCCGTCATGCTTGCAGGGGTTGGCTCGTTATGGCGAGGATACCGGCGTGACGGCGGATTACATCGTGGTTGAGATGGCGAAGCATATTCTGGGTGAGGATTGGATGCAGGAGTATGTGAAGAAGGCGAATAATGGTGGGATAGAGAAAGTATTGTTGTAAGTTAAGACGGTAGGCAGCTATTAAAAGTGGCTGCCGCGTTACTTTTTACTGACTAATCTTTTGATTCCAGAAACTACCCATAAAATCAAAAAAATAAAAACGCCTTGGATAATAACTGATAAAAACGTTTGATAAGCATGCTTGCTAGTGAGTTCTGGTTCAGTTAAAACCCTGAAAATGCTTACACTGACAAAAATAACAACAAAAATTATCAGTAATAAGCCGTTACGTTTTTCTTTTTTTACTAAAGACTTTTTTCTTCCCTCATCTTGCTGATATGCATCTTCAGCATCTTCCTGACGAATTTTGGCTAAATCAACTTTTTTATTCACAATAACTCTTAGGACAGCTGCTCGAGCTTCGTCAGTTAAATTCTCCCAGTTAGCATGAATATTAGCAATTTCATCATCTTCCATCTTTGTATAGTGGGCCACTAATCTTTCAAGCTCTTGAGAATCCATAGTTTTGTCCAAGAATAATTCCACGTATAGATTAGAACTATAATTCTTGAAACTAGCAAGTAGGGCGCAATAACTGAAAGGCATTGCTCTGCATTAAACATTCCTTTCGCCTCTAGGCGGGGTGCTTTATTTTGCTTACCCATATCCCCAGGGGGGGGCATGTCCGCCAAGTGCCCGCTCCCGCTCCTGCGCCGCGACCTTAGCGCCAAAGTATCCAAAGAGAAGCTACCCCTAATCGCTCCATCCTTCGTCTCAGCGCATCATCTGGGGCGGGTTGCGTGCCCGCAAGGGGCATCCCCAGCATCACGAATTGCTAAAGCAATTGTTCTGTTGTGAAACTCATCCTAACAGCTAGCAAACTTCGCTAGCTGTCGCGAACTCAAACAGTGCTCGCCGAAAACTCCCAAGCATCCTTGCGCTACTCGGCGCGTCAGAGGGCGGCAACTCAAAACCACGTGAATTTTGTTCTGTCTGCGAAAGTTTGCAGCATGTAGGGTGGGTAACTTGTTGCTCACGCGGATAGCAAAAATTCAGAACGGCAGGAAAACCGCCGTGGCGAGGTTCTGCACGATGCGGGTGATGAAGCGCTGGGATTTCTCTGCCAGAGCGATGGCGAAGGTGTCGGTGCGGCCGACGATCTTGCCGAACTCGCGTTCGAAGCTGAGGTTGCGTTCGGTTTCGTTGATTTCGTTGGTGAGAAGGTAGAGTTTGCCGTCTGCATCGCGCGCGTTGGAGAGTTTCCAGGCGGCGATCTCGACGTTGCGGGCGGCGTTATAGACTTTCTGCGGGTCGATGGTGTCCGGCAGGTAGAAGTCGGTCTTGCCGCCGTGGGCGGTGATCATCATGGTCTGCAGGCCGACGATGAAAGGCAGTACGCGGTCGCCTTCGTATTCCGGCTTGAAGGCGAGAAAGATGGCATCGGTGCCCTGTTTGTTCTGGATGGATTCGAATCGCCAGTTGTGGTCGCCGTTGAACACCCAGTCCACCATTTTTTCGACCGGGCTGGAGGTGGTTTTCCGCAATTCTTTCGGGTTGCGCTTGTAGAGTTTCAGCATCAGGGTCTTCAGGCTGTCGGTGTTTTCACGCATCTCGACATCAGCCATGCGGTCGAAATCGGATTTTCCCAGCTGGTTGAGCGTGGTGCGATCCTGTTGTTCCGGGACCGGTTTTTCCTTGCCTTGCGGAGTGGAGGCGCAGGCTCCCAGCAACAAGGCGCTGAATGCAATGAGGGAAAGCTGATGAAGTCTTTGCGGTCGATTAGTTGGCGGTAGTCTTGGCATTGTCAGCGCTGGCGTTTTCCGGATGCTTGATGATAACCCGATTCTTCGGAAAAATTACGCTGAAGGTACTGCCTTTGTCCAATACACTTTCTATCTCGAGCCTGGACTGATGACGCGTCAGGATATGCTTGACGATGGAGAGGCCGAGACCGGTGCCGCCGGTTTCTCTTGAGCGGCTGCGATCGACACGGTAGAAGCGCTCGGTCAGGCGGTCGATATGTTTCTGCTCGATGCCGATGCCGCTGTCCTTGACGCTGAACACGGCTTCATCGCCGCGCCGGTACCATTTTAGCTGGATGTTGCCGCCCGCAGGTGAGTAGCGGATGGCGTTGCTGACCAGATTGCCGAAGGCGCTGTGCAGTTCTTCCGCCGCGCCTGATACCGAGATGCCAGGGTCTGCCTCGAGGCTGATCTGATGCTTGCCGTTGCTCAGGCTTTGCGCTTCGTTCATCAGCATGTTGAGCTGCGCCTGCATGTCGATCTCGGTGTCCTGCGTCGCTGTGGCGCCGCTTTCCAGTTGCGACAGCGTCAGCAGGTCTTCGATCAGGTGGCGCATGCGTCCGGTCTGTTCGCTCATCATGCCGAAATAGCTGCGCGTGCTTTCCGGTACCGCGCCTTCCATGTCCATCAGCGTTTCCAGAAAGCCGCTGACCACGGTCAGCGGCGTGCGCAGTTCATGCGAAACATTGGCTATGAAGTCGCGGCGCATGGTCTCGAGTTTTTCAATCTGCGTGATGTCGCGGCAGATGAGCAACTTCTGTTTGCCGCTGAATGGGATCAGTTGCATCTCCAGCGTGATCTCCGGATTGCGCCACGATTTCAGCTTGATTGGTTCGGAATAGTCCTGCTCTTGCAGATACTTGAGGAAATCACTGTGGCGTACCAGGTAGGTGATGGGCTGACCGGTGTCCTTGCCCAGGTCCAGTCCCAGCTGCGTTTCAGCTGGAGGATTGCACCACTCGATTCTGTCCTTTTCATTGAGGACGACTACGCCGTCCGGCAGGGCGCTTGCCGCATGCATGAATCTGTCGAGCGCGGAGCTGATCTGCGCCTTGTTGCGGGTGTAGCGGCGCTGCTGGTGATAGATGTCGGCGAAGATGTCTTCCCAGACGCCGCTACCATTGGGGATGGAGGACAGGTTTGGTTTCTGGTACCAGCGATGCAGCTTGTGTATCCAGTACAGATGCTTGGCCAGATAAAGGCAGATGGCGGTACTGAATACGATCAGTGCCGTGACTGCGCCATGTGTCGCCCACAGGATCAGGCAGGCAAAAATGAGCAGCAGGGCGAGCCAGAAAGCGCTCCAGCGGATATCTTGCACTCGTCGACTTTATAGAATGAAACGCTGCATATTATGAGCTAGTGCGCCGAGAAGCGATAGCCGACGCCGCGTACGGTCTGTATCAGCTGCTCGTGGCCGGTCTCGGTCAGCGCACGGCGCAGGCGGCGGATATGCACGTCCACGGTGCGGTCCTCGACGAACACGCGGTCACCCCAGACCCGATCCAGCACCTGGCTGCGAGAATGTACGCGCTCAGGGTTGGACATGAGATAGTGCAGCAGGCGAAACTCGGTCGGGCCGAGGTCGAGCGTGGCGCCGTTGCCGGAAACGCGATGGGTCATCGGGTCGAGGCGCAGGCCGCCGACTTCGATCGGGTCGTCGGTCATCTGCGGGGCACGGCGACGTAGCACGGCCTTGATGCGCGCATTCAGTTCGCGTGGGCTGAACGGTTTGGTTACGTAGTCGTCGGCACCCACTTCCAGTCCGCGTACCTTGTCAGCTTCTTCACCACGGGCGGTGAGCATGATGATGGGGATCGCCTTGGTCAGTTCATCGCCCTTGAGTTTGCGGGCGAATTCGATGCCGCTCATGCCGGGCAGCATCCAGTCCAAAATGATGAGATCCGGCAGGGTTTCGCGCATCAGCAGTTGTGCCTGCTCCACGCTGAGTGCACGCAAGGCGTTGTGCCCGGCCTGCGTCAGATTGAGAGTAAGCAGTTCCTGAATTGCTGGTTCATCTTCGACCACCAGGATATTGGCTGGCATTGTTAAGCCTCCTTTTCAATGGCTTTTGCTGATGCTCGCTACTATATGACGTCAATGTGACACATTTATGACAATGAATAAAGCTGGCAGCTATTTGCCATTTTTGTGTTTTTATATGACTATTCAGCTCAACAGTACTTTCATTGGGCTGCATAAAAAGTATTCAAAGAGATGAATCGAAAATAACGACAAGAGACTTGGAGAGATAAATGGCGGGGTTTTTTTCTAAAGAAAGAATTATCGCGGCACCTGGATTCAATCGTTGGCTGGTGCCGCCGGCTGCATTGGCGATTCATCTTTCCATCGGCATGGCCTATGGTTTCAGCGTGTTCTGGTTACCCTTGTCCAAGGCGGTCGGCATCGATGCGCCACTGGCCTGTGGTGAGGATGTCGGTTTCTTTGCCCGGCTTTTTGTCACGGATTGCGACTGGAAAGTCAGTGACCTGGGCTGGATGTTCACCTTGTTCTTCGTCTTGCTTGGAACTTCCGCCGCGGTTTTCGGCCATTGGCTCGAACATGCCGGCCCGCGCAAGGCCGGTGCCGTTGCTGCCGTCTGCTGGGGTGGTGGTCTGCTGCTGACAGCATTTGGGGTTTATACGCACCAGCTCTGGCTTATGCTGCTGGGTTCCGGCGTCATCGGCGGCATCGGTCTCGGTCTCGGCTATATCTCACCGGTTTCCACGCTGATCAAATGGTTCCCGGACCGCCGCGGCATGGCGACCGGCATGGCCATCATGGGCTTCGGCGGCGGCGCCATGATCGGCGCACCTTTTGCCAACACGCTGATGAATTATTTTGCAACTCCAACTTCTGTCGGCGTCTGGGAGACTTTCGCTGTCATGGGTGTGCTTTATTTCATTGCCATGATGATCGGCGCACTGGGTTATCGCGTGCCGCCTTCCGGCTGGAAGCCCGATGGCTGGACGCCGCCTGCCAGCAATGGCAATGCCATGATCACCAGCCGCCATGTGCATGTGAATGAGGCGCACAAGACACCGCAGTTCTGGTTGTTGTGGGCCGTGCTTTGTCTTAACGTCAGCGCCGGCATCGGCGTGATCGGCATGGCATCCCCCATGTTGCAGGAGGTATTCGGTGGCGCCCTGATTGGCGTCGAAGGAAGGCTGAGTGAGTTGTCGGCCGAGCATCTGGTGCAGGTGGCGGCGATCGGTGCAGGCTTCGCCGGCTTGCTGTCCTTTTTCAATATTCTCGGTCGCATCGGCTGGGCATCTTCTTCCGATTATCTCGGCCGCAAGATGACCTATATCATCTTCTTTGCCTTGGGCTTCGTGCTCTATGTGTCTTCGCCATGGGCTGGCAGCATCGGCAGCGTGGCGCTGTTTGCCGGTATCTTCTGCATCATCCTGTCGATGTACGGCGGCGGTTTTGCCACCATCCCGGCCTATCTGGCAGATATCTTCGGCACCCAGCATGTGGGTGCGATTCATGGGCGTTTGCTGACCGCTTGGGCGACGGCGGGTGTGCTCGGGCCGGTGATCGTCAATTACATGCGTGACTATCAGCTGGACCAGGGTGTTCCTGCCAACGAGGCTTATAACATCATCATGTACATGCTGGCCGCATTGTTGCTGGTTGGTCTGGTCTGTAATCTGCTGGTGCGACCTGTGGCGGAGAAGCACTACATGACAGATGCCGAGCTGGAAGCTGAGCGCAAGCTGTCGCATGACAAATCGGTGGCTGCGGAAGCCGCCAATCAGAACGGCAAAGTGCAGAGCCATCCGATTTTGGCAACGGTTGCCTGGATCGCGGTCGGTATTCCAATCAGCTATGGTGTCTGGAGCACGCTGCAAAAAGCCTGGATTCTGTTTCACTAGGCGGATTGCTGGAGCGCTATGCATCGTTGCGTCTGGCCGAAAACCCCGCTGGACATCGAGTATCACGATGTCGAGTGGGGCGTGCCGGTGCATGACGAACACAAGTTGTTCGAGTTCCTGATTCTGGAAGGCGCGCAGGCGGGATTGAGCTGGCAGACCATTTTGCAGAAACGTCTGCGCTATCGTGAGGTGTTTGACGGTTTCGATCCGGTCGAGGTCGCGCGCTATGATGACGCCAAGGTGGCGACATTGCTGGCGGATGCCGGCATCGTCCGCAATCGCCTGAAAATCGCTGCTGCCATCAACAATGCGCAGCGATTTTTGCAGGTGCAATCCGAGTTCGGCAGTTTCGATGATTACCTCTGGCGATTTGTCGACGGTCGGCCCATCATCAATCACTGGCGTTCTCACAGCGAGGTGCCGACAAAAACGCCGATCTCCGACGCTTTATCGCAAGACTTGGGCAAACGCGGTTTCAAGTTTGCCGGTTCCACCATCTGTTACGCCATGATGCAGGCCATCGGCATGATCAACGACCATACGGTGGATTGCTATCGTCATGCCGAGCTTGTTGCCCTGTGCGGACGCACACCCGGCAATTAAAGCAGCAATAAGCGTTTGATTATTTTATAATCCTGTATTTCCAATCTGCGTGCCGGTTTTGCGGCGCGTGTCCAAGTTCGAGGTTCGTGTGAGAGAAATAGAAATTAATACAGATGGCAGGGGGCTCCGTATCGGTATCGTGCTGTCCCGTTTCAACAGCGATATCGGTGATGGTCTGTTGTCCGCCTGCAAGGCCGAACTGAGCAAGCTCGGCGTTGCCGACGAGAATATCACGGTAGCCACAGTGCCCGGTGCGCTGGAGACTCCGCTGGTGCTGCATCACATGGCGGATAGCCAGCAATATGATGCATTGATCGCGCTGGGCGCCATTATTCGCGGCGAGACCTATCACTTTGAAGTGGTGGCCAATGAGTCGGCACGCGGCATTTCGGAAGTGCAGCTGAATACCGGTATCCCGGTTGCCAATGCAATTCTGACTACCGAAGATGATGATCAGGCACTGGCACGCATGTCGATCAAGGGCACTGAAGCAGCCGCAGTCGCGATCGAGATGGTCAATCTGCTGAGAGCGCTATGAGTGCAGCCGAGAACAAGCCGTCAACGGCCAAGCTGACCAAGCCGGGAAAGAATCGCCGCAAGTCGCGTGAACTGGCGCTGAAAGGCATTTACCAGGGGCTGATGAATCAATCCGAAGTGCGCAAGATCATTCGTGATATGGCGGATGATGTGGATTTTCATCGCGCAGACGAGGCTTTTTTCCGTCAGTTGATCGAGGGCGTAGCGGAGCATATGCAGGACCTGGAGCAGCGTATCGCAGTGTATGTCGATCGCCAGGTGGCTGAATTAAGCCCGGTCGAGCATGCGATCCTTTGCCTGTCGGCCTATGAGCTGATTTACGACCCGACCATTCCCTACCGTGTCGTCATTAACGAAGGGGTCGAACTGGCGAAGATCTATGGCGGTATTGATGGGCACAAATACGTCAATGGTGTGCTGGACAAACTGGCAGCCGAAGCTCGGCCGCAAGAGGTGGCTCAGCGCAGATAAGTGTCTGCGGTGCGGCGACAATTATGGTCATATTGCGCTGCACTTCGCCAACTATTCTTTGTGCATGACTTCTTTTTGAAAAAAATCGCGTGTAATATCAGTCCTGTAGACTCAAAATATAAACAATAATCATCACTGCCATAAAAAGAGGGAGAGCAGGGTTGAAGAAGTCTTTCTGGAATTCCGATTGGTTTGCCGGGCTTATTATCTCATTGCTGTTTCTCTTGGCGGGCAGCAGTGCCATGCTGCAGAGTCTCGAGCGCGTCGCCTATGACTGGGGTGTGCAGGCGACCAGCAGGGACGCCGGTGACCTGATTTCAATCATCGCAATCGATGAGCAGAGTATTGCAAATATAGGTCGCTGGCCATGGTCACGCAATGTGCATGCCGAAATGACCGACATGCTGGCGGGGGCCGAGGCCAAGGTGATTGGTAATACGGTCTTTTTCATCGAACCGCAGATCGATCCTGGTCTCGCACATATCAATAAAATTTCCGAGTTTGTGCAGCATGCCGGTTCGCGGCAACCTGCTCAGGAGGGCATGCCCGCTGCCGAACTGGCGGAATCCGTTGGTGGGGAACCTGACGCGCTGCTGGCAGAGCTGAGTGTGCTGCTGGCTGAAGCCGAGTCACAACTTGATGCGGATGCCAAATTGGCCCGGAGTTTCGATAATGCAGGCAATGTGATTGTTGCCATGCCTTTTGTCATCGGTGAACCGAGGGGCAATCCGGACAAGCCTTTGCCCGAATATGTCAGCCGCAATAGTCTGGGCAAGGTGGTGGACCGGATCGGGGCTGAAGCTGCCGGGCTGTTGCCCATCCCGACACTCTCGGCTTTGCCACCCATTCCACAAATCGGTGAGCATGCTGCGGCCATCGGTCATCTGAATGCCAACCCCGATGTGGATGGCGCCATCCGCTCCGAGCCACTGATTCTCGCGCACTACGATCAATACTATCCTTCGCTTTCCATGCAGATCGCGGCGAAGTATCTCAATTTGCAACCACAGGATATCGAGGTGCGTCTGGGTGAGGGTGTCAGGCTGAGCAAGTTGAATATTGCCACTGATCCTTATTTGCAGATGAATACCTTTTTCTATGATGAATCAGATGGTCGTACGGTCTTCCCGGTGGATTCCTTCTACGATGTCTACAGCGGCAAGATTCCGGTTGAGAAATATCGTGGCCGTATCGTGCTGATTGGAGCGACAGCTGATGGAGTTGGCGACACCCAGGTAACGCCGATATCTCCCAGCATGAAGCCGATAGAGACTCTGGCTCATTCGGTTGCAAGTATTCTCAATGAGGATTTCTTTGTGTCACCGCCCTGGGCTTTCTGGGCTGAGCGCGGTGCCTGGCTATTGATTGCGCTCTATCTGATATTGTTGTTGCCGCGCCTCAGTGCCGGTGCGGCTGCCATGCTGACAGCTGCATTGCTGGCTGGTTTGATAGTCAGCCATTTCGTGTTGATGACGCAAAACGGCATGTGGCTGCAATTGACGGCGCCAGCAGCGTTACTGGTTGTTGGCCATGCCTTGCTGACAACCAAGCGTTTCTTGGTAACGGAGCAGGGCAAGGTCAAATCTGAAGCCGAGTCGGCGGAGAGCAATCGCAATCTTGCGCTTATGTTCCAGAGCCAGGGGCAACTGGATATGGCTTTTGACCGTCTGCGTAAATGTCCTGTGGATGACAGTTTGATGGATGTGCTTTACAACCTGGGGCTGGATTTTGAGCGCAAGCGTCAGTTCAACAAGGCCGAATCCGTGTTCGCTTACATGGCGGAGTACAACCCCAAATACAAGGATCTTGAGCAACGTCTGACACGTTCGCGTGCGATGGCGGAAACGGTTATTCTCGGCGGCAGTGGGGCCGGTCGCAGCAATGCCAGCACCATGATATTGAACGATGGTACGGTGGAAAAACCGATGCTCGGTCGTTATCAGCTGGAAAAGGAATTGGGCAAGGGTGCCATGGGCGTCGTCTACCTGGGAAAGGATCCGAAGATAGGGCGCGTGGTGGCAATCAAGACCATGGCACTGGCACAGGAATTCGAACCGGATGAACTGGAAGAGGTGAAGGCCCGCTTCTTCCGTGAGGCGGAGACAGCCGGGCGCCTGAATCACCCGAATATCGTCACCATGTACGATGCCGGCGAGGAGCATGATCTGGCCTATATCGCCATGGAGTTCCTCAAAGGCAAGGATCTGGCGCCTTATACCAAGCCCGATAACCTGCTGCCGCTCGACAAGGTGACAGATATCATCGTCAAGACCGCCGAGGCCCTGGATTATGCGCATGGCTACCATGTGGTACACCGGGATATCAAACCGGCCAATATCATGTACGAGCCGGATACCGGCAGCGTCAAGGTGACGGACTTCGGCATCGCCAGAATTACTGATTCCTCGAAGACAAAGACCGGCATGGTGCTGGGGACACCAAGTTACATGTCGCCTGAACAATTGGCTGGCAAGAAGGTGGATGGGCGCTCGGACCTGTTTTCGCTGGGGGTCATGTTCTATCAGTTGGCAAGCGGTCAACTGCCGTTTACCGGCGATTCCATGGCAACCTTGATGTTCAGGATTGCCAATGAGCCGCATGCGAACATCCGCACACTGAATCCTGAAATATCGCAATGTCTGTCCGATGTCATTGACCGCATGCTGGAAAAGGATATGGAGAAGCGCTATACGCGCGGTGCGGAAATTGCTGCCGATATCCGACGTTGTCTTGAGCAGGCGGGTTGATATGGATTTGACAGGTGTGCTGGAGGTCGTAAGGCTTAGCGATGTCGGTCAGCGCCGGGATCATAATGAAGATGCGATCGCCAGTGATATCGAGATCGGTCTGCTGGTGTTGGCAGATGGGATGGGTGGTTACAAGGCGGGTGAAGTTGCCAGTGAGATCGCAATCCTGACCATGCTCGCCGAACTCAAGGAGGCGATGGCGCAACTGGACCCGGGACAGATCGACCCGGTCTCCGGGATGCAGGCGGAATCCATGTTGCTGATGGATGCTGCGGCCAAGGCCAACGCTTCGATTTTCAGTGTGTCGGAATCGCAGCCGCAGTGCGCCGGCATGGGCACCACACTGGTGGCAGCCTTGTTTACCAATAACAAGGTGCTGGTGGGTCATATTGGTGACTCGCGTATGTACCGTTTGCGTGGAGATTGGTTCGAGCAACTGACCGAGGATCATTCGTTGTTGCAGGAACAGCTGAGTTCCGGACTAATTACGCCGGAGCAGGCGAAGCTTTCAAACAACAAGAATCTGGTAACGCGCGCAGTCGGCATCGACCCCGAGGTTGAGCTGGAAGTGCACGAGCATGATGTTGAAGTGGGAGATATCTACCTGCTCTGTTCGGATGGATTGACAGACCTGGTCGAGGATGCGGAGATTCATGGGGTGCTGTCCGGTTTGTCATCGAATCTTGCGATGGCAGCCAATCAACTGGTGCAGATGGCAAATGACCTTGGCGGCAAAGACAATATATCGGTCATACTTGCAAAGGTGCTCAAGCCTTTTGCGGCGGAGCACAGCTGGTATGACAATTTTCTTAATTGGCTAAAATAACAGGTGAAACATGGCTAAGCTCATTTATTCATTGGACGGTGCTTTTCTCGGTGATATTGCGCTGGATAAGGAGCGGATGACCATAGGTCGTCGTCCCGGCAACGATATTCATATCGACAACCTGGCGGTGAGTGGTGAGCATGCGCTGATTACCACTATCGGCAAAGACGCATTTCTGGAAGATCTTGGCAGTACCAATGGCACGCTGGTGAATGGCAAGCCGGTTACCAAGCATATCCTGCAGAACGGTGATGTCATCGAGCTCGGTAAATATCAGCTCAAGTATATCGGCGAGGCAGCTGCCGCTAATGTTGGTGGGCAGGAGGATTTTGAGAAGACCATGATCATCCGGCCGTCGGCGATGAAGGCCGTAGCGCCAGCTGTAAGCCCAGCATCTGCAGCCACTCCACCTGCAGCCGCATCGGAGCCGGCCGTGAAGGCAGACGCGCCGTCTGCTGCTCCAAAGCCAGCAGCCGAGGTGCCAACACAAGGCCCGGTCGGCAAGTTGCAGGTACTCAATGGCGCCAGTCAGGGCAAGGAACTGGTGCTGACCAAGGCATTGACCACACTGGGTAAGCCCGGTGTGCAGGTGGCTGTGATTACCAAACGTCCGCAGGGTTATTTCATCACGCATGTGGAAGGTGCAAACTATCCCAGTGTGAATGGAAGCCCGGTTGGCGCTCAGGCGCATCCGCTTAATGATCACGACGTGTTGGAGCTCGCCGGCATTAAAATGGAATTCTATTTCTCGCCTGCCTGACCGACTGTGCTTGCGAGTAATTGATGCTGATCAAGGAATCCTGCCATATGTCTGACCAGCAAGAACTGTTGCGCCGGCTAGACCGGCTCAATGCGATTGGTGTTGCGCTTTCCGCCGAACGGGATACGGCGCGACTGATGGAAATCATCCTGCTTGGCGCAAAAGAGATTACCAATGCCGATGGCGGCACGCTGTACAGCGTGACGGATGATCGCAGCCTCAAGTTCGAGATCATGCGCAATCAGAGCCTGGGGGTGTCGATGGGTGGTACGACCGGAGTCGAGATACCTTTTCCGCCATTGCCCATTTATCTTGAGAATAACGCCCCTAATGTGAATATGGTGGCGGCCTATACGGTGCTCAATGACTGTACGGTCAATATCAAGGATGCCTATGAGGAAATAGGCTTCGATTTTTCCGGAACCCGCAAATTCGACGAGCAGACCGGTTATCGGTCCAAGTCTTTCCTGACCATCCCGATGAAGAATCACGAGAACGAGATCATCGGTGTACTGCAGTTGATCAATGCGGTTGATCCGGTGAGTGGTGAAATTATCCCGTTCTCCGAAGAGAACCAGCAGTTGGTGGAATCGCTGGCCTCGCAGGCTGCGGTGGCACTGACCAATCACAACCTGATCGAAGGCCTGAAAAATCTTTTCGAAGCCTTTATCGAGCTGATTGCCGATGCGATTGATGAAAAGTCACCTTATACCGGCGGCCATTGCCGTCGCGTTCCAGAGCTGACCATGATGCTGGCAGAAGCAGCCGCCAGAATGGATCGCGGTCCGCTCAGTGATTTCAGCATGAATGAGAAGGATATCTACGAGCTGCGCATTGCGTCCTGGCTGCATGACTGCGGCAAGGTCACTACGCCGGAGTCGGTGATGGATAAACCGACCAAGCTTTCCACCATCTTCGACCGTATCCACTTGATCGAGCAGCGTTTCGAGCTTCTGAAACAGCAACACGAAACTGACTTGTTGCGCCAGCAGGTCGCCGCCCTGAAAGCTGGGCGCGAGGCCGATGTCAGGGCACTGGAGGCCAGGTTTCAGGAGCAGGTGCAACAGTGGGATGCGGACTTCGAGTTTCTGAAGAACGCCAATCTCGGTGGTGAGTTCATGGCGCAAGAGCATCTGCAGCGAGTCAAGGATATTGCTGCATACAGTATTACCAACAAAGCCGGTGAGCGAATGCCGTTTCTTAGTGAGGATGAAGTCTATAACCTCAGTATTTCGCGCGGTACTCTGACCGCGGAGGAGCGTGCCATTATCAATAACCATATTGTGGTGACCATCAATATGCTGGAATCGCTGCCTTATCCGAAGGACCTCAAGCGCGTGCCGGAATATGCCGGTGGGCACCATGAGCGCATGGACGGCAGGGGTTATCCGCGCGGCCTGGCGCGTGAGCAGATGTCGATTCCGGCCAGGGTGATGGGTATTGCTGATATCTTCGAGGCGCTAACCTCGCGAGATCGTCCTTACAAGAAAGCCAAGACTCTCACCGAGTCGCTGCATATTCTCGGCCAGATGAAGCTGGATCATCATATTGACCCGGACCTGTTCGACATCTTTATTCACGACAAGATATACATGCGCTATGCCGAGAAATTCCTCGAGCCGGAACAGATCGACGAGGTGGATGAGTCGAAAATTCCCGGATATGACCCCTATTCGGCCTATCGGACAATCAATAGCTAAAGTCATGGGCCGGTTCAGGACGACCGGCTTCAATCGTCATCTGCATCGGCGGTTTCCTGAATCAACTGCGGGATATCTTCAGGTTTTGCGCCGTAAATGAAGCGGCCGTCAGGCGCGATTTTGAGATTGGGGCCGCGCTCGCAGAAACCCAGGCATTTGAATCGTTCCATGCGGATATTCAGTCCTGGTCTTGAAATCTCGGCTTCCACCAAGTTAGCGATTTCGATACCGCCGCGTGCGCCGCATGAAGGCTGGTTGGGGTTGGCGCGATGGTTGACGCAGACGATGATGGTCTTCATGGCTGGTTAGCCCGGCGAGCTATACAAGCGGCAGGGCTTTGCAACCATCCGTATCCAGCCGTAGGCAGCTTCCTTGTTCATACCAGTCGCCCAATACCCAGCGCACGATGTGGTGCCGGTCGATTTCAATATCATGCCTGGCCGGTCTGTGCGTGTGGCCGTGAATGAAGATGTCGGGGTAGTCGTACGCTCTGAGCAGTGCAAAGACGGCATCCTGGTTGACGTCCATGATGACTTCCGATTTTCCGGATTTCTCCTGTTCGCTACGCATGCGCAAAGCCTCGATCTGGGCTTTTCTCGCAGACAAGGGCTGAGCCAGGAATTGGGCTTGCCAGGCAGGGTGGCGAACCTGCTGACGGAATTCCTGATAGGCGAGGTCATCAGTGCATAGTGCATCGCCATGACTTAACAGGACACGGTACCCATGGAGATCGTGCATGGTCGGATCCTGCAGAATCTGCAGGTTTGCCGTTTCCGCGAACTCATTGCCCAACAGAAAGTCACGGTTGCCGTGAATCAGGTAGCAGGAGACGCTGTGCGTCGAAAGCCGCTTTAGTGCCTGAATGACGGTTTGATTGTGCGGATCCGCCAAGTCGTCATCGCCTGCCCAATACTCGAAAAGGTCGCCGAGAATGTAGAGCGCATCGGCCCGGCGTGCCGTGGTGTCTATAAAACGGACGAATTGATCGGTGATGGCTGGGCGGGAAGCACACAAATGCAGATCGGAAATGAGGAGCGTGTGTCGATCTTCATTTCCGCTGGGTTGCATGATTAGAGGCGCGGTCAGATGACTTCGGCGCGTTCGATGATGACGTCTTCCACCGGCACATCCTGATGCCCGGCTTTGCTGCCAGTCTTCACTTTTCTGATAGCGTCGACCACTTCCATGCCTTCCATTACCTTGCCGAACACGCAGTAACCCCAGCCTTGTGCTGTCGGTGCGGTGAAATTCAGAAAATCATTGTCGTTAACGTTAATGAAAAACTGGCTGCTGGCCGAATCCGGGTTCGGAGTACGTGCCATGGCAATGGTATAGATGCTGTTCCTGAGGCCGTTATTGGCTTCGTTCTTGATCGATGCGTTGGTAGGCTTCTGGTTCATGCCCGGTTCAAAACCGCCGCCCTGAATCATGAAGCCATCAATCACACGGTGAAAAATCGTGTTGGCGTAAAAGCCGCTGTTGACGTATTCCAGAAAATTGGCGGTGGTGATGGGTGCTTTTTCTGCATCGAGTTCAATGGTGATGGTACCGAAATTGGTATGAAGTTTTACCACGGGATTTCCTTAGATAGTGAGGTTGTAAGACTGCTGACAGGAGAGATCAGGCCGGGCCTTCGTACATGATCTTCCAGGTGTTGTTCTCCAGTACCCAGTACTGGCGTTTGCGCATTTTGCTGTCCAGATGGTTGCTTTTGAATGATTGCTCAAAATTGATCACAGCCATTTCCTGTTTGCTGTTCGGGTAGCGCAGCATACTGACATTCGACAGCTTGATTTGCACATTTGGCTTGTTGGCTTGCACTCGGCGTTTGTGATTTACCCAAGCGCTGTAATCAGAGCCTTTGCTGAAAAAGTTCTTTGAATAGTGGGCAAGGTAACGCTCGGTATTCTGCGACTCCCAATCCTTGCGCCAGGTTTCCAGTGTGCTGGCAAGTGACTCCTTTTGCTGGGAAACCTGATTCTCTTCCAGCCACTGCAGGTTGTTGGCAATGACGAACAGAGTCTTCCCTCTCTTGAAGATAGGTTCCAGGCTCTTGAGTTCAGGGTTCGCCATCACCAGGCAACCGTCGCTTGCCAGCGGGGGTCTGCTGTAGGTATCGCTGGGTGTGCCGTGTAGCCAGATACCGTAGCCATTCTTGCCCTGATGACGATCCCATTCATTCGGGTAATTGAGGGGGAACGCCATGCCGCCGTAAAAATCCGGCAGTTCCTTGGACAGCTTTGTGCCTGCAAAGTACACCCCTATGGGGGTGCGTTTGTCGCCTTCGACGAATTTGTCACTGCCATTCTTGCCCAGAGTTACATAGTAGTCGTTGACGTAGACGGGTTTGCCATTGTCGTTGCGGTATACATAAAGGCGGGATTTGTCCGCGTCGACGACGATGACATGTTCGTGACTTTTGTCGATTTGCCACAAAGGTTCCGGCAGGCCGCGGGGCCTTTGCTGTGCAAGATAATGCTCAAGACGCAGACGTGCCTCGCTCTGGAAATCCTGGATTACTTCTGGCTGGCGGCCGGAGGAGTTGCCGAAGGTGCTGATCTGCTGGGCGCGGGCCATCAGGAGATCGCCGCGGACCAGATGTGCAAGCTTGAAATTCGGCGCCTTGTTCAGCAATTCTTCTGTCGTTTCCAGCGCCTGTTGCAACTGTCCCTGTGTGACTTCAAGCAGGCTCTTGATCAGCAGTTGTTCGATATTGTTGGGATTGAATTTGCTGGAGCTGCCTGCGCTGGAGCCGCCGAAAAAGAAGTCGCTGAAGCTGCTGCGGTTGATTGCCGTGGCATTCCACGGCAGCAACGAGCTGCTGATAATCAGTACCTGTAATACAAGTTTGAGTTTATGCATTACTTTTCAATTTACTCGATTCAACGTTGAGCAACTTCTTGTTCAATCAGCCACTGGCCGTTGATATTGATCATGACCAGGGTTTTGCCTGTGCGCTGTGACAGGTGAGATGCGCGATAGTTTTGCTTGAAGCTCACGCGGGCCTGTGTATTGCTCTCCATGTTGATATTGAGGTCGCTGATCTCAACCTTGATGCTTTTCGGTGCGGAGATGCGGGAGCGGCGCAGATTTTCCCAAGCGCTGCGGCTTTCACCCTTGGGTGTCTTGAAGCTGGAGCTGTAGCTGGCCAGGTAGGCATCGACATCCTGATCAGACCAGGCATTTGCCCATTTTGCGACAGCTGCCTTGATATCCTCGCTGGCGTCGACCGCAGCGGCCGGGGCGGGTGTTGCTGGTGCGGCTGTCGGTGACGCGACTTGTGCAGGTTTCGCAGCTTGTTTGGTATTTGCCAGCTTGGCCGGCTCACTGGCCTTGGTTACCGGACGTGTTGCACTCATGACCGGTTTCTTGGTAGAGGAGAACAGGTCGCGGATCAGGGCCAGCTTGTTTTGCGCGCGGGTGTTGCCGCTGTCCAGTTGAAGGGCTTTGTCATAGGCTTCGGATGCCATTCTGGCATAGATGTCACCAAGGTTCTCGTGTGCGGTGGCATAGCTGGGGTGCGTCTTGATTGCGCTTTCCAGCGCTTTTCTGGCCTGATCGTACTCACCTTTCTCAGCGTAAAGAACGGCTAGGTTGTTGTGTGGCTCGGGCAGGTTAGGGTTTTTGCTGGTAATGTCGGCGAATATCTTGATAGCTTCGTCGCGGCGATTCAGTTCGGCCAGAATCACGCCCTTGATGAATTGCGCCTGGACATCCTTGGGGTTGGAGGCAATGTAAGAGTTCACGCGCTCAAGAGCCGCTGCCTGCTGGCCTTGATTGGCGAGTTGGGCGATCTCCTTCAAGTCTTCTGCCTGGGCGATACCAAAAACGAAGATAGAGGCAATCAGTAACAAAGCACGAGGCAAAGCGCGGATTAATGGCATTGTGATATACTTTTCGAGTCAAATAAGTAGCAATTCTAACAACAAGCCCAATCAACCTCCAATAGCTCATTTCATTTCTTAGTGATTAATTTTGCAGCAGAATTTTAAGGCGTCGATACGTTCAGAGTTCTGTCAGCGATAAACCTCCCGAAAAATGCTCAAAATCTATAATTCCATCGCCCGTGAAAAGCAGACATTTGTCCCGATCGTTGCCGGCAAGGTCAGCATGTACGTTTGTGGTATGACGGTTTATGACTATTGCCATCTTGGCCATGCGCGCGTGATGGTGGTGTTCGATATGGTCAACCGTTGGCTGATGGCCTCCGGTTTTGATGTTACTTACGTACGCAATATCACGGACATCGATGACAAGATCATCAATCGCGCCAATGAGCGCGGCATTACTATTCAATCGCTGACTGATGAGTTCATCCGGGCCATGGATGAGGATTCCGAGAAGCTGGGCGTATTGAGGCCGGATATCGAGCCGCGTGCCACCATGCATATCGCGGACATGGTGACCATGATCGGTCAATTGATAGAAAAGGGCCATGCCTATCCGGCGGATAACGGCGATGTGTTCTATTCGGTCAACAGCTTCGAGGGCTACGGCAAGCTCTCCGGCAAATCACTGGAAGACTTGCGCGCGGGCGAACGGGTCGAGGTGGACAGCTTCAAGCGCGATCCCATGGATTTCGTGCTGTGGAAAGCCGCCAAGCCCAATGAGCCTAGCTACGACTCGCCGTGGGGCAAAGGCCGCCCGGGCTGGCACATCGAGTGTTCGGCCATGGGCGCGCATCACCTCGGCAAGCACTTCGATATTCACGGCGGTGGCCAGGACCTGCAGTTTCCGCATCATGAAAACGAGATCGCCCAGTCTGAAGGCGCCCACGACTGTACTTTCGTCAATTACTGGATGCATAACGGTTTTGTCCGCGTCGACGATGAAAAGATGTCCAAGTCCTTGGGCAATTTTTTCACCATTCGTGAAGTGTTGAAAAAATACAAGGCTGAAGTCGTGCGCTTTTTCATTCTGCGCGCGCAATATCGCAGTCCGCTGAATTATTCCGATCAGCACCTGAATGATGCGAACCAGGCGTTGTTGCGACTTTACACAGCACTGAAGAATGTGCCGCCATTGGATGTCGGCATTGACTGGCAAACGCCTTATGCCAAACGCTTCAAGGAAGCGTTGGACGATGATTTCAATACGCCGGAAGCTTTCGCCGTGCTGTTTGACCTGGCGAATGAGGCTAATCGTAGCAAATCGGCAGAAATCTCCGGCCTGCTCAAGGCGCTGGGTAATTTGCTGGGTTTGCTGGGGAGCGACCCTCTGGCCTTCATGCAGGATGCTGGCGGTAGTTATGCAGATGATTCGACCGACGCAACCGGCACTCTCACCAATGAACGCATCGAGGAACTGATACATCAGCGTTTGAGCGCCAAGAAAGACAAGAACTTTGCCGAAGCCGACCGCATCCGCAAGGAGCTGTCTGACCAGGGCATCATCCTTGAAGACTCGTCGCAGGGCACAACCTGGCGACGGGCGTAAGTCAAAAACCCTGTTCAAAAGAGGCCTTTTCAGGCCTCTTTTTTTTGGTTGCATCTGATGAAAACTCATCTATACTGACCTGTATAACAAAATAAAATGTTTGATACAGGAGAAGTGTATGAATCAGTTGGTAGATGACGTTCAGAGCTTTTATGGTGGCTGTCCGCATGATTGTCCGGACACCTGCTCCATGGTGTACAAAGTCAAGCAGGGCAAGCTGATCGAGGTCAAGGGCAACCCAGACCATCCGATGACGCGTGGCGGTCTCTGCGTCAAACTCAAGGATTACGAAAAACGCCACTATCACCCGGACCGCCTGCTGTATCCGATGAAGCGGGTCGGCCCGAAGGGCAGCAAGCAATTTGAGCGCATCAGCTGGGACGAGGCGCTGGATACCATCGTCGATCGCTGGCAGGGATTGATTGCCGAGCATGGGCCGCAAGCGATCCTGCCTGCCAGTTACCTGGGCAACCAGGGCTTGGTGCATGGCTTGAACGGTGGTGATGCTTTCTTTAATCGTCTCGGTGCCACGGTCTGCGAACGTACCTTCTGCGGCGAAGGTTCCTGCACAGCATGGTTGCTGACGGTAGGCCCGACGGCAGGTGTCGATCCGGAGAGTTTCATCCATTCCAAGTACATTGTCATCTGGGCCTGCAACTCGGTCTCGACCAATCTGCATCACTGGCATATCGTCAAGGAAGCGCAGAAGAAGGGTGCCAAGGTCGTGGTGGTGGATAGTTATGCTTCCAGAACCGCCAAGGAAGCGGACTGGCACATTGCGCCCAAGCCGGGCACCGATGGTGCGCTGGCGATGGCCATGATGCAGGTCATCATCGCTGAAGACCTGGTTGATCAGGATTACGTCGATAATTATACCGTCGGTTACAAGGAGCTGGCCGAGCGTGCGAAAACCTGTACGCCGGAATGGGCCGAGAAGATTACCGGCATTCCGGCTGATGACATCCGCCGCTTCGCCCGCGAATATGCCACGACGCAGCCGGCTGCGATCCGCATAGGTGTTGCGTTGGAGCGCAGCTATGGTGGCAGTCAGGCGATACGGGCCGTCACCTGTCTGCCGGCGCTGATCGGCGCTTGGCGCCATGTCGGCGGCGGGATATTGCAATTTCCGGTGTGGGAGCACCCGTACAAATTTGATGTCATCTGCCGGCCGGATCTGATTCCGGAAGGCACGCAGGTAGTCAATATCCTGCAACTGGGTCGCGCCCTGCTGGGGGAGTTGCCGCTGAAAACACCGACCAAGTCGCTGATGGTGTGGAATACCAATCCGGTGACACAATCGCCGGAAACGGACAAGATCATCGCCGGCCTCGAGCGTGAAGACCTGTTCACCATTGTTGCCGATCATTTCATCTCGGACACCGCAGCCTATGCCGATATCGTGCTGCCGGCGGCCATGGGCGCCGAGATGGAAGACATGATTCTGTCCTGGGGGCACCTCCATCTGACCTACAACACCAAGTGCATCGAACCTCCGGGTGAGGCGCTGCCCAACAACGAGATATTCCGCCGCCTGGCCAAGCGTCTCGGGTTTGAGGAAGAGAACTTCAAATGGACCGATAGCGAGTGCCTGGAAAATTACGTGGACTGGAATTCTCCAGCCTGCGAAGGGATCGAACTTTCTCACCTGCGCGAGCATGGTTTTGCGCGGCTCAAGGTCGGCACCAAGGATGATCGGGCACCGCACAAGCAGGGTAACTTTCCGACGCCTACCGGCAAGTGCATGTTCTATGTTGAAGGCGCCAAGAATTTCGTCGCCGGACCTTTCCGCCAGATGTATGAAGGTTTCCAGCCTGGCGAGGATCTGGATCCGTTGCCCGGTTACGTCCCTAATCGTGAGTCTCCGGACAGCAATCCGGCGTTGGCAGCCCGCTATCCGCTCAGTATCATCTCACCCAAGAGTCACGGCTTCCTGAATTCCTGTTACGCCAATGTGACGGAGAAGATCAAGGGCCAGGGTGAACAGTTCGTGCTGATCAATCCGGCTGATGCAGATATGCGCGGTATTGATGAGGGCGCAAAAGTCCGGGTGTTCAATGACCGTGGCGCATTTGAAGGCGAAGCGAGAATCACGCGGGATGTGAACCCCGGTATTGTTGTCGCCACGCTCGGTTACTGGCGGCAACTGAACAACGGCACGGTGAACTGTATCAGTGCTGCCGAGTTCGGTGATATGGGGCATTCGACGACGTTCTCGGATAACCTGGTGCAGGTTGAGTTAAGGTAGAACTTAAAGAGCTGAGTCGCTTTTGCGACTTAGCTCTTTAACTATTCGATTTTTGCATTGCTATCCTTAACACTCTTTGTGTTAAAAAATCCAGAAACCCTCTCTAATATTGGGTGATCTGACTGATTGTAGTCAGATAATAGTTTGCCAGGGTTTTCCGTGCTTACCTCTAGTATGTTGCGTAGTAGTTTAGCTTTTAGTTCGGCCGAAACTGTTTTGTCTTTAATGTCCTCTATTTGCTTTGTTAGCCCTTCGAATGTCTTACTTACGACTTCTTTGTGCGTATATTCCTCAATTAATCTTTTTGATAAGTTAATTTTTTTATTTGTTGAAAGCGCAATCCAAAGTGGAGGGATGTAGAGCAGAACAATTGGTGACACTAAGCTCGATAATTGCATAATGACTTGCTGCAAAGGGATTTTGTCGTGAATAAGCATGTATGCACTTACAGCAAAAGGGATAAAGGACACAGTCATCAAAACATAAATCCAATTTTTAAAAGATTTTTTTAGCATGTCAATTTCAAGGATTTCATCATCCTTTTTCTTTGAATATGCATAACTTAATCCAGTAGTTAGAGCTTTTGGAAGTAATGATTGAATTTCACTTTGAGATGCTAAATATGACTTTTTCCATTCACTTAAAGTGTTATCAAATTCAGTTTTCTTATCTTTAGAGAATTTTTCAAAGCTATTTTTTAACTCGATATATGCTTTGTTTAATTCATCTTTTCTTCCCGCGATTTTTGTCTCAACACCAGTTGTTGGGTCGGTTTTGCTAAAACCAAAAATTTCAAAATACAATGTGTCTACTTCTTTTTTTCTTGTAGTCAGTTGATTAACGTAGGCTTCAATCTGCGAAGAGGATTCATCGGCAGACGCTGATAATGTTTCTAGTTTTTGTAGCTGCTCTGCGTAATTAGAATAATTTTCAAATAAGGTTTCAAGTTCTTCAATCTCCCCTTCAATAGCCTCTTTTTTGGATGCCAGATTTGAATGAAAAGATTGTATGGTGGTAATTTGCTCTGAGATTCCAGACTTTTCAATCATGTCTGAAGTGGACAGGATTGATTTTAGAAATGCCTCGGCTTCAATTCTCGATGCTTCACATTTGTTTCTATATTCGGAACATTTTCTGGATGCTTGTTTTGCATCTTTTTCGTAGTCGGATGTTTTCTTTTTAATTGAATCTTGCAGGTCAACTATACTTGCCCAAAGCTTTTTTCTTTCACTTTCCAAATATTCAACATCAGCCATTTTTTTATCCTTCAAGCCTTGTGGGTTGGAATTTGTTACTTAGTGGCATAAGAATACTTAATATATTGATTATTGGAAAATTTATCTTAATTCCTAATCTGCGGTCGTTACTCGATTGACGAGTTACTTTCCTTTGCTGCTTACTTGATACGCCTCGATAAGGCTGCGTTTTCCAGTAAAATCCCGTCATGGATATCTACTCAGTTCTCAAACCATTTTTATTCAGGCTCGATGCCGAGCGCACCCATGACCTTACGCTGAAAAGCCTCAAGCTGGTTCACAAGCTGGGGCTTTCGTGCCTGTTCGGAAAGCCGCCGGCGTGCGAACCGCGACAGGTGATGGGGCTGGTTTTCCCCAATGCCGTAGGGCTGGCAGCCGGGCTCGACAAAAATGCGGCTTATATTGATGGTCTGGCTGCATTGGGCTTCGGTTTTATAGAGGTCGGTACCGTGACACCGCGGCCGCAGCCCGGCAACCCGAAGCCGCGCCTGTTTCGGGTCAGGGAAGCGGAAGGCATCATCAACCGTTTCGGTTTCAATAATCTGGGTGTCGACCAACTGATAGAGAATGTGAAGGTGGCCAGATTCAAGGGCATACTCGGCATCAATATCGGCAAGAACTTCGATACGCCGAATGAATTTGCGGTCGATGATTACCTGATATGTCTGCGCAAGGTCTATGCCTATGCGAGTTATGTCACGGTCAACATTTCCTCACCCAACACCAAGAATCTGCGTGCGCTACAGGAGAAGGAAGCGCTCTCCGGGCTGCTGGCGACACTGAAACACGAGCAGTTGAAACTGGCCGAGATGCATGGCAAGTATGTGCCTGTCGCGCTGAAGATCGCACCGGACCTGGAGCTTGAGCAGGTGCACGAGATTGCCGATCTGCTCGTGGAGCATGGCTTCGATGCCGTGATTGCGACCAACACCACGCTGGCGCGTGATGCAGTGCAAAACCTGAAGAACGGCACTGAAACCGGCGGTTTGTCCGGTGCACCCGTGCGCGACAAGTCCACTCAGGTGATACGCCAATTCGCACAACGCCTACAGGGCATAATCCCCATTATCGGTGTCGGCGGCATACTCTCGGGTGAGGATGCCGCTGAGAAGATAGCTGCTGGAGCCAGCCTGGTGCAGGTTTACAGCGGTTTGATCTATCGCGGTCCTGCACTGGTGAAGGATATCTGCAGCAAACTCAAATAAGGAGAGCGCAATGAAATCCGGCCTATGGAAAATCGGCAAAGGCCCGATCAATGTCGGTCAACTGGACCGGGTGCTGCGTATTCTGGCCGGTCTCTGTCTGGTCGCCATTCTTTTCATTGAGGCTTCGACTTGGCGCCTGGTGGGCCTGCTCGGGCTAGCCTATATCTTTACAGGTCTCACCCGCTGGTGCCCGATCTATACCTGGATGGGCATCAACACCTGCAGCACCAAAAAAACCTAAGAATGACGCAGCCGATACTCTATTCCTACCGTCGTTGCCCTTATGCGATGCGGGCACGCATGGCTTTGCGCTATGCGGGTATCGCCGTCGAGATTCGTGAAATCGTACTGAGTGATAAACCCCGACACATGCTGGCAGTCTCGCCCAAGGGTACGGTGCCTGTGCTTGTGCTGCCGGATGGCAAGGTGATTGATGAGAGTCTGGATGTCATGGCTTGGGCGCTTTCCCGGAACGATCCTGATGGCTGGTTGACGGGTGACAGCCTGTTGCCGGAGTTGATTGCCGAGAATGACGGCGATTTCAAGCGGGCGTTGGATCGGTACAAATACGCAACGCGTTTTCCTGAGAAAAGTGCAGAAGTTTATCGCCAGCAGGGCGAGCAATTCCTTTCCAGGCTGGAAGCCTTGCTGGCCGAGCACGACTATTTGTTGTCAGATAAACTGACACAGGCGGATGTGGCCATTTTCCCGTTCATCCGCCAGTTTTCCATGGTGGATGCAGACTGGTTTGCGCAGGCACCTTATCCGCACCTGCGACATTGGCTGGCCGGGCTGCTGGCTTCCGATATGTTCAATGGTGTCATGCAAAAACAAACAGCCTGGCAACAAAACGACCATCAGGTCGTTTGAACCAGGCTGTGGTTTTGAGAAGCGGCTTAAGTCAGTTGATTAGTGGGCAGCTGTTGCGGTTTCCTTGGCAGTTTTTGCAGGTTCGCCGAACGTCAGTTTGATGTTGTCGTCCTGGTCGATATCAACGCCGACCTGACCGCCGTTCACCAGTTTACCGAACAGCAACTCGTCCGCCAGCGCACGGCGTATCGTGTCCTGGATCAGTCTTGCCATCGGGCGTGCGCCCATCAATGGGTCAAAACCCTTCTTGCCGAGGTAAGTCTTCAGTGCATCGCTGAAGGTGACTTCGACTTTCTTCTCATGCAGTTGATCTTCCAGTTGCATGAGGAATTTATCGACCACGCGCATGATGACTTCTTCCGACAATGGCGCGAAGGAGACGATGGCATCCAGGCGGTTGCGGAACTCGGGGCTGAACAGGCGTTTGATATCGCCCATTTCGTCACCCACGCTACTGCCTTGTGTAAAGCCGATGCTGGTCTTGGAGATGGATTCCGCCCCGGCGTTGGTCGTCATGATGATGGTGACGTTGCGGAAATCCGCCTTGCGACCATTATTATCGGTCAGGGTGCCGTGGTCCATCACCTGCAGCAGGATGTTGAAGATATCCGGGTGTGCCTTTTCGATTTCGTCCAGCAACAGTACGCAGTATGGCTGTTTGCTGATGGCTTCAGTCAACAGACCGCCCTGGTCGAAACCGACATAGCCCGGAGGCGCGCCGATCAGGCGTGACACGGCGTGACGTTCCATGTATTCCGACATGTCGAAACGAATCAGGTCTATGCCCAATGTATAGGCCAGCTGGCGTGCCACTTCGGTCTTGCCGACGCCGGTCGGGCCGGAGAAAAGGAAGGAGCCGATCGGTTTCTGCGAGCTGCCGAGGCCGCTGCGAGCCATCTTGATGGCCGATGCCAGTACCTCGATCGCCTTGTCCTGGCCAAATACGACGGATTTCAAATCACGATCCAGCGTCTTCAGTGCGGTACGGTCGTCGCTGCTGATGTTCTTCGGCGGGATGCGGGCGATCTTGGCGATGATGTCCTCGATTTCCTTGTTGCCGATGATCTTCTTCTGCTTGGATTTCGGCAGGATGCGTTGTGCAGCACCGGCCTCATCGATGACGTCGATGGCCTTGTCCGGCAGGTGACGGTCATTGATGTATTTGGCAGACAGTTCGGCAGCCGTAGAAAGGGCGCTGGCTGAGTATTTCACTTTGTGGTGATCCTCAAAACGCGATTTCAGGCCTTTCAGGATCTCGACGGTTTCGATGATGCTAGGTTCGGTCACATCCACTTTCTGGAAGCGGCGGGAGAGTGCGTGGTCTTTTTCGAAAATGCCGCGGTATTCCTGGTAGGTTGTCGCGCCTATGCATTTCAGCGTGCCGTTCGACAGCGCCGGCTTGAGCAGGTTGGAGGCGTCCAGCGTGCCGCCACTGGCGGAACCGGCGCCAATCAGTGTATGAATTTCATCAATAAAGAGAATGGCATTCGGCTGCTCCTGCAGCTTTTTCATGACGGCCTTGAGACGTTGCTCGAAGTCGCCGCGATACTTGGTGCCAGCGAGCAGGGCGCCCATATCCAGCGAGTAGATGACTGAATTCTCCAGCACTTCTGGCACGTTGCCTTCAACAATGCGGCGTGCCAGGCCTTCGGCGATGGCCGTCTTGCCAACGCCAGCTTCGCCGACCAGCAGCGGATTGTTTTTGCGGCGGCGGCACAGGGTCTGAACCACACGTTCGATTTCCAGGCCGCGGCCAATCAGCGGGTCGATCTTGCCGGCGGCGACCTGTTGGTTCAGGTTAAGGGTGTAACTTTCCAGTGCGCCCGCTGGCGGGGCATCAGTCTCGGCTTCCTGTTCTGTTTCGGTGCGCTTGGTGTTGTCATCGCCGACCTTGGCGACGCCATGGGAGATGAAGTTGACTACATCCAGACGAGTGACGCCCTGCTGATGCAGGAAGAACACGGCATGTGAATCTTTCTCGCCATAAATGGCGACCAGTACGTTGGCGCCGGTAACTTCCTTCTTGCCGGAGGACTGAACATGCAGGATGGCACGCTGAATGACGCGCTGGAAGCCGAGGGTCGGTTGCGTGTCGACTTCGTCGGTACCGTCGACGACCGGGGTGTGTTCCTCGATGTAATTGTTGAGTTCGCTACGCAGTGTGTCGAGATTGGCACCACAGGAACGCAAGACATCCGCCGCAGTCGGATTGTCGATCATGGCCAGTAAGAGATGCTCTACCGTAATCAGCTCGTGACGCTTTTGACGGGCGTCCATAAAGGCCATGTGGAGAGAGACTTCTAATTCTTGCGCTATCATTTTGGGCACCTTGGTCGTTCAACTTGGATTGCGGGGTACTGCAAATTGCACTTCATTTGGACTACATAAACTATGAAACGGTTGAATACATCAAAACTTAAGCAATTTCCATGACACATTGCAGGGGATGCTGATGCTCCTGTGCATAATTCATCACCTGATTGGTTTTGGTTTCTGCAATGCCATGCGGGTAAACCCCGCAAACGCCAGCTCCCTCTGTATGGACTTTGAGCATAATCTGCGTCGCTTGTTCACGCGATTTGTTAAAAAATCGTTGCAGCACATCCACTACAAACTCCATCGGCGTGTAATCGTCATTCAACAGGATGACTTTATACATCGACGGCGGTTTGGGCTTTGCTGTCTTCGGTTCTGATATTACGCTGTCTTGATGCTTGGTATTTGCCATATGTCAGTTCTATTTTGAGCCGAATCTGGAAAATTTCAAGTCTAAATACGGCTGCTGATTTGGCCGGGCGGAACTGCAAGCTGCAGAAGGTTCGGTTAATGGATAATCCGGGTTCAGGGATAGATGCGGACGCTTTTGACGATCCTGTCGTGGGTTTGCAGAATTTCAAGACGGTGCGTACCAATTTTGAGACTGGTGTTGGGTTCCGGGATGTCCTCAAAATGTTCCAGTACCAATCCGTTCATGGTGCGCGGGCCGTCAAGCGGGAGGTTCAGGCCGAGTTTCTTGTTGAGATCGCGCAGATGGCTGCTGCCATCAACGATCCAGCTGCCATCCTCTTCCTGATGATAAGAGCTCATGCGCAAAGGTGATTGTGTAGTGAAGTCGCCAATAACCTCTTCCAGGATATCTTCAAGGCTGATCAGGCCTTTCAGTTCGCCGTATTCATCGACGACCAGGGCAATGCGCTGCCGGTTTTCCTGGAATTGCTGCATTTGTGTATAGAGCGGTGTGCCGGAGGGGATGAAGTAGGGTTCCGTGATGATTTCGCGCAAGGATTCCATGTCCAGCCTGCCGTCGCGCAGCTGGCTCATGGCCTTGCGCAGGTGCAGAATGCCGATGATGTCTTCGTTGGGTCCTTCCTTCACCGGCAGACGGGTGTGGTGACTGGTGGCCAACTGCTGCAGGATGTCCTCCAGCGCATCATCGAAATTGATGGATTCGATCTGGGTGTGCGCAATCATCACGTCGTCGACCGTGATTTTTTCCAGCTCGAACAGATTGAGCAGAATGGCTCGGTGTTTTTTCGGGATATAACTGCCGGCATCCAGCACGATACTGCGCAATTCTTCCATGGAGACAGCGTGGCTGGTTTCGGCAAAATTGACCTTGATGCCGAGCAATCGCAGCAGGCCTTGCACAAACAGGTTGATGAACCAGACGACCGGGGTCGACAGCTTCAGCAAGGGGTAGAGGATGTAACTGCAGAACAGCGCAAGCTTTTCCGAATGCGCAGCTGCAAAGACCTTGGGGGTGATTTCGCTGAACACCAGAATGGCAAAGGTGACGCTGAGCGTCGCCAGCATCAGGACCACTTCGCCTTCGCCGAACAGGTTGATGCTGATGACGGTGACCAGCGTGGCAGAAGCGGCATTGGCCAGATTGTTGCAGAGCAGGATCATGCCCAGCAGCTTGTCGGTCTTGCTCAGTAACGAGACGGCAAGACGCGCGCCGCGATGGCCATCTTTAGCCAGATGGCGCAACCGGTAGCGGTTGACGGACATCAGGCTGGTTTCGGAAACGGAGAAAAATGCAGAAATGAAGAGCAGCAAGGCGAGTGCGCCAAGCTGCATCGATATGGGAATCTGGTCCAAGTGGGTGGGTTCGGTTAAGTGACGATGCTAGTGTCGGGCGGAATGCCCTGCTTTGTCAAGGCACTCCTCCCGTATGAGCCTGAGATGACTCAGGGCAGGGCTTCTTCTTCGGTCTGTTTCTTTTCAGGTGGCACGAAGGTCTCGCGTGATACGCCGAGGAAAAGCACGATAGGGCTGGCAACCAGCACGGAAGAATAGATACCGAACAGGATGCCGATGGTCAGTGCCAGCGAGAAGTTATGCAGCACTTCACCACCGAAGATCAGCATCGACAGCACCATCAGCTGCGTCGAGAAGTGGGTGATGATGGTGCGTGACATGGTGCGTGTAATTGCGTTGTCGATAATATCCTTGGGTGCGGCCTTGCGCATCTTGCGAAAATTTTCGCGGATACGGTCAAAGACCACGACCGACTCATTGACCGAGTAGCCCAGTACGGCCAGAACAGCAGCCAGCACGGTCAGGTTGAATTCCCACTGGAAGAAGGCAAAGAAACCGAGAATGATGACAACGTCGTGCGAGTTGGCGATCATCGCGGCCAGCGCGAATTGCCATTCGAAACGGAAGTACAGGTAGAGCATGATGCCGATACTGACCAGCAGCAAGGCCAGCGCACCATTTTCATAAAGTTCCTGTCCGACCTGCGGGCCGACGAACTCGACCCGGCTCATGACTACGGAGCTGTCGGCCTTGTACAAGGCGGCCATGACTTCGTCAGACAGCTGGGCAGTGCTCAGGCCCTCTTTCACGGGCAGACGGATCAGTACGTCGCGGCTGGTGCCGAAGTTCTGCACCGTTACATCGCTCAGGCCTACGCTCTGCACTGCAGTGCGGATCTGCTCGATATTGGCGGCTTGCGGGTAGCTGACTTCCATCATGGTGCCGCCGGTGAAATCAACGCCGAGATTCAGCCCCCTGACTGCCAGGAAATAGATGGCAAGGATGAAGGTGATGAGCGATATGGCCGTTGTCAGGCGGCCGTAGCTCATGAAGGGAATGTCTTTTTTAATCCGGAAAAATTCCATAATTTTGCTCTGTGTATTCTGGGTCGTTAACTTGATGATTAGCCGATGGACAGTTTGCCAACCTTACGGCGATAACCGTAAATCAGGTTGACCACGGCACGTGAGACCACGACGGCACTGAACATGGAAGTCAGAATGCCCAGTACGTGGACGACAGCAAAGCCCTTGACCGGGCCGGAGCCGAACATGAACAGGGCGATACCGGCTATCAGTGTAGTGACGTTGGAGTCGAGAATGGTGTCCCAGGCACGGCTGTAACCAGCCTGAATCGAGGCCTGCGGTGTGTTGCCGTTGCGTAGTTCCTCGCGGATACGCTCGTTGATCAGCACGTTGGCGTCAATCGCCATACCCAGGGTCAGGGCGACCGCTGCCAGGCCTGGCAATGTCAGTGTTGCCTGCAACATGGAGAGGACGGCAACCAGCAGCAGCAGGTTGATGGCCAGTGCCAGCACGGAAATTGTACCGAACAGCATGTAGTAGGCGATCATGAAGACGGCAATCGCAGCGAAACCCCACAGCACGGAATGCATGCCGCGTTTGATGTTTTCCTCACCCATGCTTGGCCCAACTGTACGCTCTTCGATGATTTCCATCGGTGCCGCCAGTGCGCCTGCGCGCAGCAGCAGGGCGACATCGGTGGCTTCCTTGATATTGGACATGCCGGAGATCTGCACGCGGCCGCCACCGATCTCCTCGCGGATGACGGGGGCGGTGATGACTTCGGCCTCACCCTTTTCAATCAGCAGGATGGCCATGCGTTTGCCGACGTTTTCACGGGTGACCTGTTTGAAGATACCGGCGCCGCGACCATCCAGTGTGACATGGACGACAGACTCGCCGGACTGTTGGTCCAGGCCGGGGCCAGCGTCAGTGATGTAATCGCCAGTCAGCACTACGCTTTTCTTGACCAGCAGCGGCTGGCCGTTACGATCGACAAAGAATTCGTCGCCGAAAGGGACCTGACCCTTGGAGGCATTATCCAGAGTCACGGCATCGCTCTTCTCTTCATCCACCATGCGGATTTCCAGCGTTGCGGTACGGCCGAGAATCTCCTTGGCCTTGGCTGTGTCCTGCACGCCCGGAAGTTGCACGACGACGCGGTTGGCGCCCTGCTGCTGGATGATCGGTTCAGCGACCCCCAGTTCATTGATACGGTTATGTAATGTCTGGATGTTCTGTTTCAGGGCGAAATCCTGAATACGTTTCTGGGCGACAGCGCTCAGTGAGGCGCTGAGGATAATTTCATTGCCTGAGCTGGTTTCCTTGACCGTCAGGTCAGCATAATCGCGGCTGATGATGCGTTCCGCCTTTTTCACATCTTCCGCCTGATTGAAGCGAATCTGTACGGTCTGCCCTTCGCGGGAAATACCCATATAGTTGATCTTGTCCTTGCGGAACGCGCTGCGGAAGTCGCCAACATAGCGTTCGGCAGCCTGGGTCAATGCGGAGTCCATATCCACTTCCAGCAGGAAGTGCACGCCGCCACGCAGATCCAGACCCAGGTACATGGGCAATGCGCCGATACTGTTGAGCCAAGCCGGTGATTGCGATAGCAGGTTGAGTGCGATGATGTAGTCGTTGCCCAGCAACTGATTGAGTGCATCCTTGGCCCGGATCTGGTTGTCCGGATTTGCAAAACGCACCTTGATGCCGCTGGCATCCAGGAAAATGGCGTCATAAGCGATCTCTTCCTGTTTCAGCCCGGTCTCTACACGTTCAAGTAACTCGGTATCAATTTTCAGGTGGCTCTTGGAAGTGCTGATTTGCACTGCCGGAGATTCACCGAAAACATTGGGTAGAGAATAAATGACCGCCACGATTAGAGAGATGGCGACCAGCAGGTATTTCCATAAGGGATAACGGTTCATGATGCGACTCGTGTGGGTTCCAAATTAGAACAGCGGGGCTGGATGTTGGTGATGGATGGTGAAAGGGGCACAAACGTGCCCCGAATCTTATAACGCCTTGATCGTACCCTTGGGCAGCAGGGTTTGCACTGCGTGCTTCTGTACATGGATATTGATTTCAGGGGCGATCTCCACATCAACAAAATCATCCGTCACTTTGGTGATCTTGCCGATGATGCCGCCCGCAACTGCAACTTCATCGCCTTTTTGCAAGGCGGCGACCATGGCGCGATGCTGTTTGGCCTGCTTCATTTGCGGACGGATCAGCATGAACCAGAACAGTACGAAAATGATGATAAGCGGAAGGAAGCTGGTCCAGTCAGGAGCGGCAGCAGCTGCATCGGCAGCAAAAGCGGAACTAATCAACACGGTAAACCTTTCTCAAATGTACTGATTACAAAATGAATGTCAGTAAAACAATCGCAAAATTCTAGCATAGACTGTTGCGCTGGCGCTTGAATTCCTCGACAAAGCCGGCGAAAGAGCCCTGCTCGATGGCGCTGCGCATGCCGGCCATCAGTTCCTGGTAGTAATGTAGGTTGTGGATGGTATTCAGGCGTGCGCCCAGAATCTCGCCCAGACGGTAAAGGTGGTGCAGGTAGCCGCGTGTGAAGTTGCGGCAGGTATAGCAAGCGCAATCAGGATCCAGCGGGCCGGTATCGCTACGGTAACGGGCATTCTTGATCTTGATGTCGCCATGGCGGGTGAACAGCCAGCCGTTGCGTGCGTTGCGCGTCGGCATCACGCAGTCGAACATGTCGATGCCTTCTGTCACGGCGGCGACCAGGTCTTCCGGCGTGCCTACGCCCATCAGGTAGCGCGGCTTGTCTTTCGGCATTTGTGGTGCCGTGTGGGCCAGGATGCGCAGCATGTCTTCTTTTGGCTCACCGACTGACAGGCCACCGATGGCGTAACCATCAAAACCTATCTCGACCAAGCCGTTGAGTGAGACGTCGCGCAGGTCTTCATACATGCCGCCCTGGACGATACCGAACAAGGCGTTCGGGTTGCCCTGATGCGCTGCCTTGCTGCGCGCGGCCCAGCGCAGGCTCAGCTGCATGGATTCATTGGCTTCCAAGTGCGTGGCCGGGTAGGGCGTGCATTCATCGAAGATCATGACGATGTCGGAATTCAGCACCTTCTGGATGCGCATGGATTCTTCCGGTGTCAGGAAGCAGCTGTCGCCATTGATCGGCGAGCGGAACTTGACGCCTTCTTCCGAGATCTTGCGCAGGTCGCCCAGACTCCAGACCTGAAAGCCGCCGGAGTCGGTCAGTATCGGGCCGTCCCAGCTCATGAACTGGTGCAGGCCGCCGTGTGCTGCGATGACCTCCAACCCGGGCCTCAGCCACAGGTGGAAAGTATTGCCCAGAATGATATGTGCGCCGATGTCGCGGATTTCATTGGGCGACAGCGATTTGACCGAGCCATAGGTGCCGACCGGCATGAAGGCCGGCGTCTGTACTTCGCCATGGACTAGTTTGAGTGTGCCGCGTCTGGCGGCACCATCCTGATTAATGAGAGAAAATTGCATAAGACGTACTAACTATTGGAAGCCGCGATACTATCACAGACCATAAAGCAGTCGTTGCAACTCTGTACATATGGCAGCCTGCAATGATCGCAAGCTGCCATGTGAGTGCACTGATTCAGTGCTGGCTAGGCCGCTTCCCTGGCTAGACTCAGCACATTGACCTTCTGCCACAGGTCCTCAGCCGAGAGTATGGTCAGCATGTCGTTCTGATCGTTGTCCGATGATATGCGGGTAACGCCGACTGCAGGACTATTGCTTTTGCAGAAGAAGATATCGGAAATGGATTTGATCTTCTCCGGCTCGATCGCCGGTATCTCACCGAGCGCGCTAACCAGAATACCGAATTGCGGAGAATTGGCTGTCGATTGAATGATGATGACCTGCCTGCTCTCCGGTAGGGAGTCGGCCCCGGTTTTAAGCATTTCGGCCATATTCATGACAGGGATGACATTGCCCTGGTATTGCAGGACGCCTTGCAGGACAGGCGGCGTATCGGGAATCGCCCTGATATTTAAGGGTTCCGTTGCCTGTACTACCTGCGTGGCAGGTATGCCAAACCAGTTTTGACCGACATAGAAAGTGGCATATTCTCTGGCCTCCTTGCTGGCATTGCCAGTTGAACCTGGCCGGAACTGGTTGTGCTGGAAGGACTGGTCGGCGTGAATCAATGCATCAATTTCCACGGCATTGCCTAGCGGGATGAAAATCAGTGCCGTGATCTGGTTTTTGTATGCGTCATTCCTGCCCTTGTACTCGCGATAACCAGCGGAAGAGCATGCGCCGACCGCATAGTAGCGGCCATCATGGATCGCAATATCGAAGGCATCCTCACCGGCAGCCATTTTGCAGAGATTGGGGTGTACCGTGAATTCGCTACCCACCTCAAATTCCTTGAGCGTGGACGAGATGATTTTCATGTCGTCATCTACATAAAGCGTGAAACTTCCCTTGATCGGGTGGCCGTCGGCATCTCTCGGCAGAGAGTCTTGCAACATGGCGGCAAATTGCGGCTGGCTGTCGAACACGATGCCGATTCCTCCGACTATTCCCATGTCGTCTTCATCGCGAATTGCAGCAGCATATATATAAGTCGGCTTGTCCTTGTAGAGTGGAGAGGGTTCGAATTTTGATACCACGTATTCCTGGGTGGTACGGGTGCCTCTCAATCGGCTTATCCATTCACTTTCGATTATCGTGTCGACGCAATCACTGTAATCAGGGTTGGAGACAGCAAGGATTTTGCCTTGACGGTCAAAAACGACCAGATTGTCATATACGGTATAGAGGCCGTTGATATAACCAAGGACTTTTTCCAGGGAATGAATGTCAGCCGCGGTTCTTTGCGGTTTTGACAGGATTTTCCTGAAAGATGAGGTCAGTGCCCACCAGCGGCAGTCGTTAGCGCGCTCGTAGAGATTCCGGTCCATGATGTCCACCGCCAGGAAGGCGAAAAACCTGGAACTCTCAAGCATGATGGAAACCACGGTCTGGTAGAGGTCGGAAACGGTTTTTTCGATCACATTCTGGGTTTTGAAGCCGGTATTGCTGATTTCCCACAGCAGAACCTTGGAAAAGCTGTTTTGCTGTGAACCGGCGTTGCGGGTTTGCCAGATATTGCCGTTCCATACGGATTGATTCAATTTGCTCTGAATTATTGCCGCCTTTTTTGGAATAGTGAGTAGGCTTTGCGAAAACAGCAGCGGGCTACGCATGACCTTGGACAACATGCCGGGGTTAATTCCGTTGATCAGTTCTTCGATACAATCGCCGAAAGCGTGTTCGAGCGGAACCATGGCATGGCCCATCCAGCCCGGTCCTATGTAGCCCTGATAGCCTTTGGTGTGCTTGGTCACGGTCAGGTACTCGCGGCCGGCAAACCGGGTCATTTTCCAGTCCTCGCCGTCCTCCGTGATCTCAAGTTTAGCGCCTAGCGGAACCTGGTACTGATCACTGGTTGCGATGACTCTCGCGTCCTTGTCCAGCATGATGCCGACGGCCCAGTCGTTTTCAGCAATCAAATCCTTGAACACTCCTTCCATTTCATTTTCGAAGCGGAAGCAAAGGCAAAGTATTCCCAATACGTTTTTATTGTCGGGCGAGGTGACTTTATAGGCATAGACCAGGCTTTTGTCCTGATCCGGCAGCAAGTCGGTTTTTCTATATATTTCCACGTACGCCTGTGAGGTGCTGAAGGCCTCGTTTATCAACTCATCCGCTGAGTGTGCGACAGGGTTGTGTTCGTCGAGCTGGACCAGCACCCGTCCCTGAGTATCCAGCAGGATAATGTTGGAATAGACGGAGTATTTTTTTACATATTCGCGAAAACGGACTCGGAGATCATTTGCATCCTTATCGGAAGATTCACCTTTCAGTTCGTTTGCCAGGAACAGGCGGATATCGTCATCGGTTGCCAGAAACCCGATGTCGGCAGTTCTCTCGAAAAGATTGCGGATAACGATATCGACAATTACCTGGGCTTTTGCAGTGAGTCCCGTTACGGTTTTATTCAAGGTTTCCTTGGACAGGTTGCTTAGCACGTCATCGGTTAGCTGGCCGAATGCCGTCCGGGTTTCGGTCATGTCGGTGCCGGTGCCCGATAATTGTGCAAGCAGGGAAAGATTGTCCCAGACGGATTGCAGCTGATAAATCGACTCGCGATAACGGTTAAGCCCTGACATATGCTTGTCCATGCGGTCTTGTATGTTGTTATTGTTTATTGACATGGTAGGGTCCTCTCGAAGCAAATTTGAATTATTTGAGACAGGTGATGCAACAACTATGCCGGGCAAGTTTGATAAAGAATCATGAATCTCTGGAAAGCTGACGGGATGTGAAATTTTTCGGCGGTCTTTGATGTGGTGGCTGCCCGATGGCGAAGCCTTGAATTCGCCTGTCTTTGCTATACTATGGCCACTTATTCAGGAATCATTTCAATGGCTGAAACTCCGCAACAAATTCGTCGCAGAAAATCTTTGGTAGAGCCCGGTCTGCGCGAGCGCGGCATCTACTTGCTGCCCAATTTGTTTACCACAGCTGCACTGTTTGCCGGCTTCTACGCCATTGTGCAGGCGATGAATGGCAATTATGAGCATTCCGCTGCGGCGATTTTCATTGCCATGGTGCTGGATGGTCTGGATGGCCGTGTGGCACGCCTGACTAACACACAAAGTGCTTTCGGCGCCGAATACGACAGTCTTTCCGACATGGTGTCCTTTGGTGTGGCGCCAGCGCTGGTAATTTATGTCTGGGCGCTGAAACCGCTCGGCAAACTGGGCTGGATCGCGGCGTTTATCTACTGTGCCTGTGCTGCGCTTCGACTGGCTCGCTTCAACACCAAACTGGATGATAGCGACAAGCGTTACTTCCAGGGCTTGCCCAGCCCTGCCGCTGCAGCATTGCTGGCGGGCCTGGTCTGGATCTCGTTCGATAACAGGATTGCCGGTACCGGACTGCTGTTCGATTTGATCCATATGAAATGGCTGGCCTGGACACTTACTGTGTTTGCCGGCTTGTCCATGGTCAGCGACCTGAAGTTCTACAGCGGCAAGGATATCAATCTGCGCCGCAGCGTGCCTTTCATCGTCATTCTGCTGATCGTCCTGGTGATTGTGCTGATTTCATATAGTCCGCCGGTGATCCTGTTTGTCGTCTCGTTGGTCTATGCGCTCTCAGGTTATGTGATGTGGGTTAGGGGCCGGCTTCTGAAAGGCCGGGATTCTCCTCTATCGTCTTGATAGAAAAAAACAAAGCGCCATATGGTTGTCATCCGGCCATAAAAGCTTTATATTCCCATCACTATGTTTGCATACCAGAACATTTCAGTTTTTATCCCTGTCAGCCATCCGGTGGCTGAACATGCCGCACGCCCTCAAGATGCGCTGCGTTTGGCATCCCTGCTGCGCCCCTATCTGCTGCGCTAAGCGCGCGCAGACTATATACCCCCCCACTACCAGTTTTACCAATGATCGTCATCTGATGCAGAAGACGATAGAATTTATTGATACAGGCAAGCAGGCGCTTGTCATTAAATTGATGGAAAAATCATGAAAAAGAACGAATTGATCATTTTTGACACCACTTTGCGCGATGGCGAACAAAGCCCGGGCGCGGCCATGACCAAGGAAGAGAAGCTGCGCATTGCCCGCCAGCTGGAAAAACTTGGTGTCAACGTGATCGAGGCAGGCTTTGCTGCCGCGAGTCAGGGTGATTTCGAGTCGATTCATGCTATCGCAGAAGTGATCAAGAACTCTACGGTCTGTTCATTGGCGCGCGCCAGCGAGAACGATGTGCGCCGTGCAGGCGAGGCCATCAAGCCAGCTGCCAGGGGGCGTATCCATACCTTTATCGCCACCTCGCCGATCCACATGGAAAACAAGTTGCGCATGACACCGGACCAGGTCGTCGAGCGCGCCGTGCAGGCCGTGAGGTGGGCGCGGGAATATACCGACGATGTGGAATTTTCAGCTGAAGATGCCGTGCGCTCCGACATGGATTTCCTCGTGCGCGTGTTCGATGCCGTCATCAAGGCCGGTGCCAAGACCATCAACGTGCCCGATACCGTCGGTTACTCGATTCCCGTGCAGTGGGGCGAGCGCATGCGCCAATTGATTGAGCGCGTGCCCGATTCCGATAAGGTGGTGTGGTCCACGCATTGTCATAACGACCTCGGCATGGCAGTGGCCAATTCCTTGTCGGCCGTGTTGGGTGGCGCACGTCAGGTCGAGTGTACGATCAATGGCCTGGGCGAGCGTGCAGGTAACGCCAGCCTTGAGGAAATCGTCATGGCCGTGCGCACGCGCAAGGATGTGTTCAATCTCGAAACCACCATCGATACGACGCAGATCGTGCCGACATCCAAGCTGGTCTCCAGCATCACCGGCTATCCGGTGCAGCCGAACAAGGCCGTGGTTGGTGCCAATGCCTTTTCGCATGAATCCGGCATTCACCAGGATGGCGTGCTCAAGCATCGCGAGACCTATGAAATCATGCGTGCCGAAGATGTGGGTTGGGGCGCCAACAAGCTGACCCTGGGCAAGCTCTCCGGTCGCAATGCCTTCCGTTCACGCTTGAAGGAATTGGGCATCGAGCTGGAGAGTGAGGAGTTGCTCAACGCGGCGTTCTCCAAGTTCAAGGATCTGGCCGACAAGAAATCGGAAATCTTCGATGAGGATTTGCATGCCCTAGTGAGCGATGAGTTCATCAGCGACGCTTCCGAGACTTTCAAGCTGGTTTACTTGAATGTGTGTTCACAGACCGGCGAAGTGCCGCACGCGAACGTGACCATCTCCGAAAACGGCCAGGAGAAAAAAGCCGAAGCAGATGGCGGCGGGCCTGTTGATGCGACCTTCAAGGCGATTGAGTCTATTGTGAATAGCGGTGCTGAATTGCAGTTGTATTCGGTCAACAATATCACCAGCGGTACCGACGCCCAGGGCGAGGTGACCGTGCGTTTCTCCAGGGGCGGTCGCATCGTCAATGGCCAGGGTGCGGATACCGATATTGTCGTCGCTTCAGCCAAGGCGTATTTGAATGGCTTGAATAAATTGCACTCGAAATCCGAACGTGCGCATCCGCAAGTATAAATAAGCAGTTTAAAGAGATATCAGAATGAAAAATGAAGTATTGCCCAAGGGCAAGATACAGGTCACCAGTTATGACATGAACAGGCTGTTCGCCATGACCGAGCAACTGCGTAAGCGGAGCGGTCCTGAACCGGTCGGTCTTGATCATCTGGAAGAAGAGCTGGCGCGTTGCGCTGAAGTCAGTCAGGAGACAGTGCCTGCCGATGTCGTCACCATGAACTCAAGAGTGACGCTGAAGGACTTGACCTCCGGCAAGGAGATTACCTGCACGCTGGTATTCCCGGATGATGCCGATTCGACTCAAGGTCGGGTGTCCATACTGGCGCCGCTGGGCATGGCCATTCTCGGCTATCGGGTCGGTGACAAGATCAGCTGGCAGATGCCGAGCGGCGTGCATGAACTGCAGATTGAGGCCGTGCATTACCAGCCGGAAGCCGCAGGCGATTTCCAGCTATGAACAATGCCGGGCGCACTGACGTCCGTGCAATCTTCATGTTCTGAGCGCCACCATGTTGATGCGGTTTAATGCAGAAGGACGTCAGCGCGTGCTGGTGTCACTATCGTTGCTGGCGCTCTATTTCTTTTGGGGCGCCACTTATCTTGCCATGTTCTTCGCCATCGAGAGCTTCACCCCGTTCATGATGGCGGCGATACGTTTCAGTCTGGCCGGCGGAATTTTGTACGTCTTTCTGCGCTGGCGCGGTTACCCCGCTCCCGGGCCGAAAGAATGGCTGGGTGCGCTGGTGGTTGGTGTGCTGTTGCTGTCGATCGGCAATGTTGCCGTTGCGGTTGCGCAAAAGACCGTTTCGACCAGCGCTGCTGCCATGGCGGTCGCTACCGTGCCCTTGTGGATAGGCCTGTTTTCGACACTATGGGGTGAACCGCACAGCCGTCGCGAGTGGCTCGGTATCCTGCTTGGCATGATCGGCGCAGTCGTGCTGGCCAGTGGTGGCGCGTTGCGCGCCAGCCCGGAAGGCGCGTTGCTGATTCTGCTGGCGACGGTCAGCTGGGCGTTCGGTTCGGTCTGGGGCAAGCACCTGCCGATGCCTGCGGGTGTCATGGGCAGTGCTGCGCAAATGCTGATGGGCGGCGCGGTCTTGATCGTGTTATGCCTGGTACAAGGCGAGCCATGGCCTGCCAGTATCAGTCATAAGTCTTTGTGGTCCATGGTTTTTCTTATATTCTTTGGCTCCATTATTGCTTACAGCGCATACCAGTATCTGTTGAAAACCGTGCGCCCGGCACTGGCCACCAGCAATACCTTTGTTAATCCTGTCGTGGCGATGTTTCTCGGTGTCTGGCTGGCGAATGAGGTGGTTGATGCGCAGGAGATCGTGGCATTGGTCATCATCATTATCGGCGTGCTGCTGGTGATGCCATTCAGGGCCAAGCCTGAAGTTTGAGTAGATTGGGGAATAATTTGAATTTAGCGATATTTGATCTTGATAACACCTTGCTGGCTGGCGACAGCGACTTTCAGTGGGGCCAGTTTCTAATCGAGGAAGGCCTGCTCAAGCGTGAAGAGCATGAGGCCAAAAACATTGAGTTCTATGAAGACTACAAGGCGGGCAGGCTGGATATTTATGCCTTTCTCAAGTTTCAGCTGAAGCCTTTGTCCGACCACCCGCGTGCCAGGCTGGATCAGTTCCTGCAGCAGTACATGGAGCGCAAGGTGCGCCCGATGATGACGGATAAAGCCAAGGCGCTGGTGAACCAGCATAAGGCCAATGGCGACCTCTTGATGATTATCACGGCGACCAACAGTTTCGTGACGCGGCCGATTGCCACAGAGTTTGGCGTCGAGCATCTGATCGGCACCGATCCTGAGCAAATCAATGGTGAATTCACCGGCAATGTTTCCGGCCTGCCGAGCTTTCAGGAAGGTAAAGTGAAGCGCCTGCATGAATGGATGACAGCACGCGGCAAGTCGCTCAATGATTTTGAAACTACCTGGTTCTACAGCGATTCACACAACGATTTGCCTTTGATGAAGCAAGTGCAGAAGCCGGTAGCGGTTGATCCTGACGATGTGCTGCGCGCCCATGCCGAACAGCAGGGCTGGCCAATCATCAGTTTGAGGTAGTTTTATTAGAGAGGCGCTCATTGAATGAGCGCTAACTTTAAGGGTGCAGCAGAAACTGCATGACAAACTTGGTGCCGGCATAAGCCAGTAGCAGCAGCACAAAGCCGCTCAATGTCAGGCGTATGGCCGTCAGGCCGCGCCAGCCGTAGATATAGCGGCCGAGCAGCAGCCCGGCATAGATCAGCCAGGAGAGCAGGGCAAAGACGTTCTTGTGGTTGAATTTCATTGCCTGGTGAAAGATGTGTTCGGAGAACATCACGCCGCTGATCAATGTCAGCGTCAGTAGCAGAAAGCCCAGGCCAATCACGCGGAACAGCATTTTTTCCATGACGATCAGCGGCGGGAAATCCGCCAGTTTGATCAGGCTCGGTTTGTTGTGCATGCTGCGTTCTGCGGCTGCCATCAATAGCGCGTGCAGCGCTGCGAAAGTAAATAAACTGTAGGCCAGCAGTGCAATGATCAGGTGCGCCAGGAACAGCGGTTGATCGGTATAGGGCAGTACGTTGTATTCATGAATGCTGCCATGTACCAGTACAAACACGGCTGCCGGTGGCAGCACGAAAGCCTGCAGGCTGTTGTAGGTCTGGCGGATGTCGGTGATCCAGTAGATCAGCACTGTCAGCCAGAAGATCATCGACAGGGCGTTACCGAAATCCAGGCTGAGGCCAATTTGCTGACCAGTGCCGACAAAGATCCCCTTGTACAGCAGCCAGGCATGAATCAGCAGGCCGACGGCGATGGCGGCGGAATGCCAGTGCAAAGCTTTCTGGCCCTGCGGCCTTTTTGTGCTGCGCCAGAAATCAAATGCGACAAAGGCATAGATCAGCGCAACGATCAAATAGGGTAAAAACGCGCTCATGGAATCATTAGCTTGAGTGAATGGGTTAAAATCGGGAATTACGTATCACTATAGCATGCGGCACAAGCTAAAGTTAATGCCGCCGCTACACAGAATTGCTTCATGGAATTAATCAAGAGGTTCCTTAATGTTAGAAAATCTTAGCGGTAGATTACAAGGCGTTATCAAGACCCTGCGTGGTCAGGCGCGCTTGACGGAAGAGAATATCGCAGACGCCATGCGCGAAGTGCGCATGGCCCTGCTTGAGGCCGACGTTGCCTTGCCGGTGGTCAAGGACTTCATTGCCAAGGTCAAGGAGCGCGCACAGGGCCGTGAAGTACTGCAAAGCCTGACACCGGGCCAGGCCGTGATCCAGGTCGTGCATGATGAGCTGACCGAGCTGATGGGGGCCAAGGGCGTAGGGCTGGACCTTGCCGCAGTGCCGCCGGCGATCATCCTGATGGCTGGCCTGCAGGGTTCGGGCAAGACTACGACCTCCGCCAAACTGGCACGACTGCTCAAGGAGCAGAAAAAGAAGGTGCTGCTGGCCAGTGCCGACGTTTATCGTCCTGCCGCTATCCAGCAATTAAAGACACTGGCGCAAAGTCTGGAAGTGGATTGTTTTGATTCCAACGCCGGCCAGAAGCCTATGGATATCGCTGCCGCCACGCTGGATTATGCCAAGCGCCATTTCTACGATGTCGTGATCTTCGATACCGCCGGTCGTCTGGGTATCGACGAAGCGATGATGAACGAGATTCGCGAACTGCATGGCCTGCTCAACCCGGTTGAGACGCTGTTCGTGGTCGATGCCATGCAGGGTCAGGATGCAGTCAATACCGCACGTGCCTTCGGCGAAACCCTGCCGTTGACCGGCGTGGTGCTGACCAAGCTGGATGGTGATGCGCGAGGCGGCGCGGCGCTTTCAGTGCGTCATGTTACCGGCAAGCCGATCAAGTTCATCGGTGTCAGCGAGAAGGTCGATGGCCTGGAAGCTTTTCACCCGGAGCGCATGGCCTCACGTGTGCTCGGCATGGGCGACGTGCTGTCGCTGATCGAAGATGCGCAGAAGAAAGTCGATCTGGATGAAGCCAAAAAACTGGCAGACAAGGTCAAGTCCGGCAAGGGTTTCGATCTGGATGATTTCAAGATGCAGATGCAGCAGATGCGCAACATGGGCGGCATGGGTGCGCTGATGGACAAACTGCCTGCCAATATCGCCGGCATGGCCGGTCAGATCAGCAGCGATGCCGGCGACAAGGCGATTCGCCGTATCGAAGGCATCATCAATTCCATGACCCCGCTGGAACGCCGCAAGCCGGAAGTCATCAAGGCCACCCGCAAACGTCGCATCGCCGATGGTGCCGGCGTGCAGGTGCAGGAAGTCAATCGCATGCTGAAGCAGTTTGAAGAAGCCCAGAAAATGATGAAGATGTTCTCCAAGGGCGGCATGAGCAAGATGATGCGCGCCATGCAGGGCAGATTTCCCGGCATGCGCTGATTTTGCATTGACGTAGCGCGTGGTTTTCAGGATAATCACGCCCTTTCCGTAGTCTTGTTCCACAAGGCTACATGGGCTGTTAGCTCAGCTGGTAGAGCAGCGGACTTTTAATCCGTTTGTCGTGGGTTCGATCCCCGCACAGCCCACCAATCATAAAAAAGGGTTACGTGAAAACGTAACCCTTTTTTCTTTTCTAGTAGCCGTATGTGAGTTTGCATCTAATTTGGTACTAATTTGTACTTTATTCGGGGTAGCTCTGAGAGCTGCATGAATATTGGACTTTAATTATTTTAGTCTTAAATCAAGTGGGAATTTTACGGTGTGGCAGTAATGCGGTATCAAATAAAGCGTTAAATCATAGACAGAAGAAAAAAACGGCAACAGCACAGGGGAATGCGGTTGCCGTGAGGGGAACGCGGCGTATCAGCGCGAATCAGGGGTGACGATCTGGGGAGATGCTGCGTTGCGCAGCCGATGGTGCCCGATGCGCGCGAATGATCAACTGCGTACCTGAGGAGAGGCTTTGTGATGGCCCGGCCTGAAGCCGGTGGGTTTGTGCAGGGAAGGGCCGTGTGGTTGATTCATTTTTTGCTGCACTTCAGCACGTTGCTCCGGACTCAGGATGGCAAATATCTTTGCATCGGTGAGCGTTCGTTGCAGGAGGATTTTCTTTTCCACGTCTGCCAGTTTATCGGCAATTTTCCTGATTTTTGCTTCATCAAAAGGCGTGGCTATTGTTGCCTGATGCAATTCAGCCATGAGTTGATGCCGTTGTTTGCTCAAATTTCGCATGACGGGCACTTGCGGGTGCGCGATTTCAAAAATCTTGTCCATTTGCGTTTCAGTCAACTGGATCCCTTTCAGATAGGGTGGCATTTCTTGCATCGGGCCTTTCATGCCCATTGGGGAATGTGGCGCGCATTTGTCAGCGTGTGGTTCTCCCTTGCCCATGGGTTCGGCAAGCGCAGCCAGTGGCAGGGTGATGGTGAGTACGCAGATGGTGAGTAACCGTGGGAATTTTGGTGCAATTTTCATCATGACTCCTGAGTGAATGAATGGATGTTTTGATCGATACAGCATGGAGTGCATTTTGCAGGAATGGACTGTAAATCGACGTTAAGCATATGTAAAAACTGGTAAAGGTCTTTCGATATTTCAATGCCTTAACGCCAGGCTTCACGATGTAAAATTTGGTAAAGCCGGGTCTTAACGCTTGTAAAGAAATCATGGTGCTCGTTATGCTGAACGATATCTGGCGAACATATGCAGGGAAGCATGAATAAAGTCTTGGTGATTGATGATGATGTCGAGTTGGTCGGGATGCTGAAGGAGTATCTTGAGCAGGAAGGGTTCCAGGTTAGCTGTGCGTATGATGGAGAGCGCGGAGCGCAATACGCCTTGGCCGGCAAGTTCGATATTATTGTGCTGGATGTCATGATGCCAAAGATCGATGGCATTCAGGCCCTGCGCTTGATACGCGCGCAGAGCAAGGTGCCGGTCATCATGCTGACGGCGAAGGGGGATGATGCTGATCGCATCATGGGGCTGGAGCTGGGTGCGGATGACTATGTGCCGAAACCCTGCACACCCCGTGAACTGGTTGCGCGTATTCGTGCCATTCTGCGCCGGATTCAGGATGCGGCGAGCCGTGATTCTGAAATTTCGGTGGGGCTTTTGAGTGTCTGGCCGGAACAGCGGCTGGCAGCTTGGGATGGCAAGCCGCTGGAACTGACGAGCACGGAATTCAACCTGCTGGAGATGCTGGTGCGTAACGCCGGACGTGTGGTCAGCAAGGAGGATCTGTCGTTGCATGCACTCGGGCGGGCAATGACCAAGTTTGATCGCAGTATTGATGTGCACCTGAGCAGTATTCGACAGAAAATCGGCCCTTTTCCTGATGGGCGGCATTGCATACAGACGGTGTATCGTATGGGTTACCAGTTGGTCAGGGAATAATGGGCAGACTATTCTGGAAGTTCTTCTTTTTCTTTTTCCTGGCACAACTCACGGCAGTCATCGGGGTTGGCGTCACCATCTGGTCGCAGGGGCGCACACATGATGCCAGCCAGAGTTCAGGGATTGAATATAGTCCGCCAGCACGCGCACTGGTGGAGGCCGCCGCTTCCACATTGCAGTTCGGCGGTGAAGCGGCGCTGAAGAACCTGCTGGAGGGTTGGCAGCAACGCCCAATGCCGCAGGTGCATGTGGTTGATTCCCAAGGCCGCGAGCTGATGCAGCGTGCTTACACGCAAGCAGCGCTTGATGCGGCTGACAGGCATGCTTCAAGCCAGGTTGCGCATGCATATGCCAAACGTGTCCGCATGACGGGTGGTCTGGAGTATCTGCTTTTTGTGCCGGAAAATGGACGCCAGCCGCATACAGCCCGAATGCCGCCGTCCAAAGGCCCGCACATGTTCCCGTTCAAGCCCCTGATTGCCGGTGTGCTGGCCAGTCTTGTCTTTGCGGCAATGCTGGCATGGTATTTTTCCAAACCGATCAAGCAGCTGCGCAATGCATTCAACCAGGCATCTGCCGGCAAGCTGGACGTCCGGCTCGGCGAGTCGATGGGGCTGCGCAAGGATGAGCTTTCGGATCTCAGTCACGACTTTGATGCGATGGCCACTCGGCTTGGCGCCTTGATTCAGGGGCAGACCCACCTGTTGCATCATGTTTCGCACGAATTGCGTTCACCGTTGGCGCGGATTCAGATGGCGATTGGTCTTGCGCGACAAAGTCCGGAAAAGGTGGAGAATTCCCTGAGCCGTATTCAGCTTGAATCCGAACGCATGGATAAGCTGGTGGGCGAGTTATTGCAGCTCTCACGTCTTGAGTCTGGTGTCATGCGGCTGCATAAGGAAAAAGTTGCTTTCAACGAGGTGCTGGGCGATGTGCTGCAGGATGCCGGTTTCGAGGCGGACGGCAAGGGTATTGCGATCCGGCTGCATGCGCCCAGCCGGTTTACCCTGATGGGAGAAGCCGAACTGTTGAACAGGGCTATCGAGAACATTGTCCGGAACGCCATCAAGTATAGTCCGGAGGGTAGCCAGATCATGGTGGAGTTACGTGCGGAGACGGAAACAGGTCGCATGTTGCTGTCGGTTTGCGATCAGGGTCCGGGCGTTCCGCTGGCGGATATGGAGGCCATTTTTCAGCCGTTCGTGCGATCTGGCGCGCAGAATGGAGATGGGCACGGGGTTGGCCTGGCGATTGCGAAACAGGTGATGGAGGCGCACGGGGGCGAAATTCGAGCCAGGAACCGGACGACAGGGGGGCTGTGTATTGAGATTGCGCTACCTTATCTGGCCACCTGGGTGTCGAATGCGACTGGCGAACAGTAAGGCATGCCTTTCCTGGTTGGGCACCGACCAATAAAAAAGATCAAAAGAAATCATCAACGCGTCATGCATTACTACGCATAAAACCTTTGCGTATGGTTTGGGCGTACCAGGTTAAGTTTTCATTCCCGATTCAATTGATTTGTTTTCCAGAATCCGTATTTCGTGTTGCGAGAACGGGATGACGATATTCTCGCTACGGAAGGATTCGACGATAGCCTTGGTGATCTCACCCTTGGCGAAGATGTAATCAGGTACCTTGATCCAGGGTTTGACCGCGATTTCGATGGAAGATGTCGCCAGTTTGTTGGTGGTGACGATGGCTTGCGGTTCCTTCAGTACTCGCAGGTTCTTTTGCAGTATCTCGTTGATGATAGCGAGTGCCTTGTCCAGGTCGGTGTCATAGGCGACGCCGACATTGATGTCGAGCTGACGAATCTCGCCGAAGTTGTGCAGGATCTCGCCGACTATCTTGCGGTTGGGAATCACGACCTGGGATTGGTCGTAGTGCCCGAGCACGGTTGAGAACAGGCTGATGTTTTCAACCAGGCCTTCTTCTTCTGCAATGGAGATGTATTCACCGACACGGAACGGCTTGGTGAAGATGATGGTGAGGCCGGCCATGATATTCCCCAGTACACCCTGCATGGCCAATGCGACACCGGCGCCGGCGACGCCGAGACCGGCGATCAGGGGTAGCAGCTGGATGCCGAGATTCTGCAATGCCATGATGATGAACATGCCCAGCACGATGATGCGGATGATGCGAACCAGCAGTTCCTGTACCGGTAGTTCCAGATTGATCTTGCTCAGCGCTTTGTTGCTGATGTTTCCTATCCAGCGACCGATATAGACACCAGCGATGATGATGGCGATGGCGACCAGGACTTTGGGACCGAATTGAATCGCCAAATCGACGGCCGTGCTTTTTGCTTGATCCAGAATTTCCAGGTGTTCGCTCATCAGGTTTCTCTATTGAAGTTTTCACTAAATCGGTCGTCTTGCCGGCAGTGCCAAAGCTGCACCGATTGTACTATTTTTTTGGTTGGCTTTTGTCGGGTTGTCAGTTTTGCGTATCAGGCGTGAAGCCTTTAGAATCGACCGGATACACACAACAATTTGCCGCGTTCATGCGTGCCAATTCAGGAGGAAAGTCATGAAGCTGGATACGATAGCCGTTCACGGGGGTTATTCCCCGGACCCCACTACCAAAGCTGTTGCAGTGCCGATCTATCAGACGACATCCTATGCGTTTGACGATACCCAGCATGGTGCCGATCTGTTCGACCTGAAAGTGCAGGGCAATATTTACACGCGCATCATGAACCCGACGACGGATGTGCTGGAAAAACGCGTGGCCGAGTTGGAGGGCGGTATCGCTGCGCTAGGGCTGGCATCCGGCATGGCCGCCATCACCTATGCCGTGATGACCATCGCCGAGGCTGGCGACAACATCGTGTCGGCCTCTACGCTTTACGGCGGCACTTATAACCTGTTTGCACACACCTTGCCGCAATATGGCATTGATGTGCGCTTTGCCGATTATCGCGACCCGCAGGCTTTCGAAAAGCTGATCGACGACAAGACCAAGGCGATCTTCTGTGAATCGGTGGGTAACCCGCTCGGCAACATTACCGATTTCGAGAAGCTGGCAGAAGTCGCGCATCGGCATGGCGTGCCACTGATTGTCGACAATACGGTGCCTTCGCCGTATCTGTGCCGTCCGTTCGAGCATGGCGCCGATATCGTCGTGCATGCGCTGACCAAATACCTTGGCGGTCACGGCAACAGCATCGGCGGTGCTATCGTCGATTCAGGCAAGTTCCCCTGGGCGGAACACAAGGCACGCTTCCGCCGGCTGAATGAACCGGATGTGTCATATCACGGGGTGGTGTATACCGAGGCCCTCGGCCCTGCTGCCTACATCGGCCGAGCTCGTGTGGTGCCTTTGCGCAATACCGGTGCGGCGATTTCGCCGTTCAACTCCTTCCTGATCCTGCAGGGCATCGAGACGCTGGCGCTACGTATGGAGCGTATTTGCGACAACGCGCTGAGGGTGGCGCAGTTCCTCAAGGGGCATGCCAAGGTCAACTGGGTCAACTATGCCGGGCTGGACGACCATCCGGACAAAAAGCTGGTGGACAAGTACATGGGTGGCAAGGCTTCCGGTATTCTGACCTTCGGTGTCAAGGGCGACAGTGCAGGTGGTGCGCGATTCCAGGATGCGCTGCAACTGGTAACCCGTTTGGTGAATATCGGTGACGCCAAGTCGCTGGCTTGTCACCCTGCTTCGACCACGCACCGGCAGTTGTCGCCGGATGAGTTGAAAAAGGCCGGGGTTTCTGAGGATATGGTGCGGCTTTCCATCGGTATCGAGCATATTGACGATATTCTGGAAGACCTGGATCAGGCGCTGGCAAAAGCCTGATTGCGAAAAAGTCCGGCATAGAAGGCCAGCCGCAAGGCTGGCCTTCTTGTTTCCGGGAAGGGCTAGATGGCGGCCCGCACTACTCTGGGTCTTTTCGTGCGGATTTTCCGCAGCTTCCTGGCAGCGCGCCATTCAGCAATCCGGTGGCGGCGCGCCACAATGGCGACAATCATCATGGCCCAGGCGAGTGCCAGCAGGTGAGCGAGTCCTGCGTAAATGCTGACGATCATCAGCTGCGGCAGCGCAGTGGTCAGCATCAATGGCAGCAGGGCCAGTATCAGGATCAGCAGGATGAGTAACATGATGGATTTCCTTTCAATTTACCGTCACCAATTCACCAAATTGATGTTTGTTAAATCTCCATATTGGACTAGCAGGTATCATGCCAGCGGCTTGTTTAAGCAGGATGACAAAACTGGAGGTTGCAGCTTGTTGTTGCGCTAATTGTTGCGATAGTGTCGTTGATAAGGCCTTGCCAACCTGATTGGGTGCACGCTGGTCGGTGCCGGAAAAAGAAAAAGGCCAACATGTGTTGGCCTTTTAGATACTCAGATAATTAAATCAGAGTGATTAGCTGCCAGCGGATTCTTCTGCTGGAGGCACACGTTCTTCATCGCTAGGTTCATAACCACCAGGCTCATTGGAGGCTGGTGCAGCTTCTTCTGCAGGAGCGGCATCTTCCATCGGAGCAACTTCTTCCATAGGAGCGGCGTCATCTGCAGGTGCTTCTTCCTTTGGACCGCAGCCAGTGATTAAGGTAAGGGCGAACAGGGCAGCCAGTGTTGTTGACCAAAATTTCATTGATATCTCCCAGTAGTTGTGATGGATGGGTCATTACCCAAGAATTTATTCTACTGCAATCTTGGTTGTAGTGCGAGTGTACTGCAATATTGCTGCGATTTTGTGCAATTTCCGGGGAGAAAAGACATGAAATCGCGAGTAATGGCACTATATTGGAATTTTTAGCTGTAACTTATCCGGGATCGCGGGGTCTTGAATTACAAGATGAATACACGAACATTGCCTTTGTTTCCGCTGGATGTGGTGATCTTTCCGCAAGGGCTGTTGCCGCTCAGGATATTCGAGGCGCGCTATCTGGATATGGTGAAGGAATGCTATCGCAACAACGGTGAATTCGGCGTTGTTGCGGCGCTCGAAGGTGCGAGCAGCCATTTCCCCTTCTGTGAGGTTGGCACCGCAGTACGCATTGTGGACTTTGATGTGCCGGAGATCGGCCTGATCAATATCCGCTGTCTTGCGCAGCAGCGCTTTCGCGTGCACTCTGCCACACAGCAGGAGGATGGATTATGGCTGGGTGAGGTGGCAGAGATAGAGAATGATATGGCCCTCAGCCTGCCGGATGACCTGGTGAGAACGGCCGATAGTTTGCGACATGTCATCAATGCCCTGCTAAAGCAGGGATTTGACAAGGATACCTTGCCAATCGCGCAGCCTTATCTGTTTGATGATTGTGCCTGGGTGGCGAACCGCTGGATTGAGTTGTTGAACATTTCCCTCGAGCAGAAACAGCGTTTTCTTGAACTGGACAGTGCTCTGGTAAGGCTGGAACTGGTGCAGGATATGTTTATGGAGAAAGAGCGGGATAGCTGAGAAGCTTTTACAGTCCGCGTAACGGATCATCATCGTCATCACGATCCTTGAAGTCCGGCGGATAGTAGGGGTCGGCCACATACGCCGGACCTTTCATGATCATGACGATAAAGGCGGCAAAGCCAACGACAACCATCAATGTCCAGTGCAGGATGACGACGGCGATGGTGATGATGATGGTCTTGTCCATCACCTTTGGCTCCAGCAATTCGCTCAGATAAAGGACATAGACAAAAGCCGCAGGAATCAGGGTGCCGAGCAGCAGAATCCAGGGAAGCTTGCGCAGCACCTGCCATTCGAGACCGCTGGCAGAGCGTCTGAAACCCGGCAGTTTTCTGAAATAATCCATCATCCATTAGAATGCTATGCGTTAAGGGTTAGGTTACTCTTGGTAACTTAAGTTCTGCAAACGAAAGCCATGAATCGCTGAAGATCAAATGCACACCATCTCTCAAGAAGCCCACAAACAAGCCCGGCAATTGCTGGAATTTATCGACGCCAGTCCGAGTCCGTGGCATGCCGTCAGCAGCATCGAATCCCGTTTGCTCGAGCAGGGCTTCATTCGATTGCAGGAGCAAGATGCCTGGTCGCTCAAGCCGGGCGGCAGTTATTTCGTCAGCCGCAAGGATGCTTCCATCATCGCTTTTCGAATGGGCGAAAAGCCCGTTAGTGAGACCGGTTTCCGCATAGTGGGCGCTCACACGGATTCGCCCGGCCTGCGTTTGAAACCGAAGGCGGCCTACGCTACCGATGGTATCGCCCGCTTGGCGGTAGAAGTCTACGGCGGGCCGATACTGGCGACGTTTACCGACCGCGACCTGAGTCTGGCCGGCCGGGTGAATGTACGCAGCGGGCAGGGTTTTGAAACCCATCTGGTGCGTTTCGAGCAACCGCTGGTACGCTTGCCGAATCTGGCGATCCACATGAACCGTGAAGTGAATGAGCAGGGGTTGAAACTGCACAAGCAGAACGAACTGCCCCTGATATTCGGTTTCGGCAAGGATACTGAAACTGCGGCACAGGCATTCCTGCAGTTGCTGGCGACGCAACTCAAGGTGGAACCGGACCGGATACTGAACTGGGAAATGAACGTCTATGACACGCAACCCGGCGTGTTCTGGGGTGCGGATCAGGAATTCATCGCCGATAGCCAGCTCGACAACCTGGCCTCCTGCCACGCGGGCATCACGGCACTGCTGCAGGCGCAGACTCTGGAGGCGACCGCCGTTTGCGCGCTGTTCGATCACGAGGAAGTCGGCAGTGAAAGCGCCAGCGGCGCCGGCGGCAGTTTTATCGCTGATGTGCTGGCACGGATCGCCGCCGCCCAGGGACTGAGCGAGGAAATGCGGCTGGCCGCCCATGCCCGCAGTTTCATCATCAGCGCCGACATGGCGCACGCCTATCACCCGAATTTCCCCAATGCCTACGAACCGGGGCATAAGGTCATGGTCAACGGCGGCCCGGTGATCAAGATCAACGTCAACCAGCGTTACAGCTCGGATGCGAATACCTCAGCACAATTTATGCTGCTGTGCGAAAAGGCCGGTGTGCCGTATCAGCAATATGCGCACCGCACCGATCTGGGTTGCGGCAGCACCATCGGGCCTATCGTTTCATCGGCGCTGGGCATGGCCGGCGTCGATGTCGGCTGCCCGATGTGGGCCATGCACAGCCTGCGCGAGAGTGCCGGCGTGCTCGATCACCATGCCATGATCAAGGTGCTGCAAGCAGCATTCGAGGCTTGAATTTAGTCATGCGTGCCATCTACGAACCGGCCCACTCAATCGAAGCCAACCTGGTCGTTGGTCTGCTACAGCAGTTCGGCATACAGGCGCACATTGCCGGCGAGTACCTGCAGGGCGGTGCCGGCGAATTGCCGGCTTTCGGCCTGATGCGCGTCATGGTGGAAGACAAGGATGCGGAAAGCGCCCGGCAGCTGATAGAGGAATGGAACAGTGCCGAGCCGCTAGTGGAATGAGTTAGCGCAGCAGCAATAGCGGCACCTTGCTGGTGTGCTGGATCATTTTGGTTGTGGTGCTGCCGACCAGGAACTGGCGGATTTTGGAATGTCCGTAAGCACCCATCACCACCATGCCGATGTCGTATTGGTCGCGATAGTCGCACAGTACATGCTTGACTTCACCGGCGATGATCTCGGTTACGACGCTGAACCCGGCGACTTCCAGAATCTTGCGCGCCCAGTCCAAGTGAGCATTCATGTCGTTGGTGGCGGTGCCGACCATGACGATGTGGCAGGGCAGGCCCTTGAACAGCGGACTGCTGGCGACCATCTCGATACCCTTGCGCGTGGTGGCGCTGCCGTCGTAGGCGATCATGAAGCTTTGCGGTTGGCGGAAATCGTGCGGCGAGACCAGAATCGGCCGGTGCATGGTACGCACCACGCGCTCCAGATTATTGCCGATATGGTCGCCCAGGCTGTCGCCATCCTCGCCCTGTTTGCCCACGACCAGCAGTCGAATCTCCGGCTCCAGTTCTTTCAGCGTATCGACCAGGTCGCCGCGTCGCTGTTTGCAGGTGATCTGGCTGACGCCGTTGTTGACGGCGATTTCCTTGGCGGCTTCCAGCATATGGCGGCCGTGTTCCAGCAAGATCTTGCCGCGTTTTTCGTCCAGTTCCGTCAGCTCGCTGAGCAGGGCCTCGCGGCTGCCGAGGCCGATACTGCCGCTGAGATTGGCAGGCGCCGGGGTTTCGGTTTTATCCAGCACGTGCAGGAACTGCAGCGGCGCATCCAGCTGTTTGCTGGCCCAGGCGGCGTATTCGCAGACGGCGGGGGATGTGCTGGAACCATCAATACAGGCAACTACATTAGTCATGCTGATCTCCTCTTAGTGGCCCATCAGGCCATCAACTGCTTCGGGCTTGTCATGTACTGCGAATCTGTCGACGATGGTGGCGCTCGCTTCATTGAGGCCGATCAATTCAACTTCGGTACCTTCACGACGGAATTTGATCACTACCTTGTCCAATGCGGAGACTGAGGTGATATCCCAGAAATGCGCATGAGTGAGGTCGATGATGATCTTGTCCACAGCCTCCTTGAAGTCGAAGGAGTTCGTGAACTTGTCAGCCGAGCTGAAGAATACCTGGCCGATGACCTTGTAGGTGCGCAGCGAACCGTCATCATTGATCTCGGACGTGACCAACATGAAGTGGCTGACCTTGTTGGCAAAGAACAGCGAGGCGAGCAATACGCCGGCCAGTACGCCAAAGGCCAGGTTGTGCGTGAATACGACGACGATCACGGTCATGACCATGACGATATTGGTGCTGAGCGGGTGCTCTTTCAGGTTGGTGATGGAGCTCCAGCTGAAGGTGCCGATCGAGACCATGATCATGACAGCGACCAGCGCCGCCATCGGGATCTGCGAGACCCAGTCGTCGAGAAAGACGACCATCAGCAACAGGACAAAACCGGCAATGAAGCAGGAAAGTCGGGTGCGGCCGCCCGACTTCACGTTGATGACGGATTGGCCAATCATCGCGCAACCTGCCATGCCGCCCAACAGGCCGGAGGCGATGTTGGCGACGCCCTGGCCCTTGCATTCACGGTTCTTGTCGCTGCTGGTGTCGGTCAGGTCGTCGACGATGGTGGCGGTCATCAGCGATTCCAGCAGGCCGACCACGGCGAGTGACAGCGCGTAAGGGAAGATGATGGCCAGCGTCTCGAAATTGAGCGGCACGTCCGGCCAGAGGAAGACCGGCAGCGTGTCCGGCAGCTCGCCCATGTCGCCGACGGTGCGGATATCCAGGCCCAGATACATGGCGACGCCGGTCAGCACAATGATGGTCACCAGCGGCGATGGAATCTTCCTGGTGATGTAGGGAAACAGGTAAATGATGCCGAGACCGGCAGCGGTCATGGCGTAGACATGCCAGGTGACGCCTGGAGTCGACGGGTTCAGCTCCGGCAGTTGCGCCATGAAGATGAGGATGGCCAGCGCGTTGACGAAGCCGGTGACTACCGAGCGCGAGACAAAGCGCATCAGCGAGCCCAGCTTGAGATAACCGAAGATGATCTGGATGACGCCGGTCAGTAGCGTGGCGGCCAACAGGTATTCGAGGCCATGGTCGCGTACCAGCGTCACCATGAGCAAAGCCATGGCGCCGGTGGCGGCCGAGATCATGCCGGGTCTGCCGCCGACGAAGGCGATGACGACGGCGATACAGAATGAGGCATAAAGGCCGACCTTGGGGTCGACGCCGGCGATGATGGAGAAGGCGATGGCTTCGGGGATGAGCGCCAGCGCGACGACGAGGCCCGCGAGCACGTCGCCGCGAATATTGGATAGCCAGTCTTGTTTGATGGATTTGAGCATTTGTCTGCCAGTGTTTGATCAATCAAAGGTAGCGGGATGGTGGTGCGTGTCGCAAGAGCAGATTGCGTACACCAAGACCGTATTACCTTGATTTGTGTTGTTTCGGAGCTTGGAAGTCGGCTTTGCCCCAGCTATCAAGGGCAACCGCAGGGAAGGCAGAAATATTTACATTGGAATTCTTTAATTGATTTGATGGTGTTGATTTAATGGCGCGATTATAACGCCGCAGGGTGGTTTCACCCAAACCGGGTATGGGTTTGCCTGATGACGGGCGCACGCTGCTTTCTTAGTCCATACGGACTATTGGAGCAAGCAGGGGCCTGGGGTCTAATGATTTCGCAACCATTTTAAGTTGTTGGATTTTTAAACTTGAAAGGAGCGAATCAATATGACTCGCAAGAAAATTCTGGCGATTGCCACAGCGTTTGCCCTGTGTTCTGCGATTGCTACACAGGCCAACGCCGTTGTTCCGGTAACAGCACATTCCGCAACATTGAATGTGGCCGAAATCAATAACCCGATAGACCGACATGTGCAAACAGCGGCTGCCTTCATTGAGGGGTTTGCAATGGAACATTTTCGCAGCCGTTCAGTGCAGGCGAAAGCCGTGGATGTCGAACTGTTTGCCGGGCCGCACCAGTTGTTTGCCAGTGAGCGCAAGCCATCGTTGGCCGACTCCAGCGCCGGCGGCATGATACTGGCCAGTCTTGGCCTGATGGCATTGATCGTACGTCGCCGTATTGGCATGTAGCAGTTTGGGTGCACTGCACCTACAAAGAAAAAGGCCCGCAATGGGCCTTTTTCTTTGTAGTTTATTTCTGGCCGCTTTCTAGTTAGCCAGAGTTTGGTTCTAGTGCTGCCTGTGCAGACGGTGGTCAGGGCTGATGCTGAATTTGCGCAGGCTTGCTACCAGGGGCAGTGCGAAGAGTGCGCCCAGAATATCGGCAAGAAAATCATCGAAACCGGCTTGGCGGCCTGCCAGGAATGTCTGATGTATCTCGTCAGCGGCACCCAGCGAGACCGCGAGAATGAATACCAATGGCAGTGATAGTGCCGGGAAGGAGAGGCCGGCCAGCAGGGTAATGGTGCCAAAGACGATCAAGTGTGCCACCTTGTCCCAAGGGGCGGCAAACAGTTCGCCGGCGCCCGGCATGGTGCCGCCGATGAAAATGCCGGCGAGGGTCAGCACAAAGGCGATCGAAGTGATGGTTCGTATGGTCGTTGATTTAGTAAGCATTGATTTAGCAAGCTTTGATTTAATAAGCGCCATTCTGTCCTTTCAGTACAACCAGTACAGTCTTGAAAATAATATAGACATCGAGTTTCGGGCTCCAGTTGCGCAGGTAGTCGATATCATAATCGATGCGCGCCTTCATCTTGTCCAGCGTTTCCGTTTCGCCGCGCAGGCCATTGACCTGCGCCCAGCCGGTGATGCCGGGCTTGACCTTGTGGCGCACCATGTAGCCCTTGATCAGTTTGCGGTACATCTCATTGTGCGCCACGGCATGCGGGCGCGGCCCGACGATACTCATGCGACCCTGCAGCACGTTGATGAATTGCGGCAGCTCATCCAGTGAGGTCTTGCGCAGAAAAGCGCCGAAAGGCGTGATGCGCTGGTCGCCCTTGGTCGCCTGGGTGACTTTGGCGCCATCCTCGCAGACGCTCATGGAGCGGAACTTGTAAACAAGGATCTCCTCGCCGTACAAGCCGTATCTGCGCTGCTTGAAGATGACCGGGCCGGGCGAGCTGAGCTTGACGCCGATGGCGATGGCAACCAGTAGCGGCGAGATCGGCACCAGGATGGCCAGCGAGAACAGGATGTCCGCCAGACGTTTGATCAGACCATTGAAGCCGGTGAACGGTGTTTCACAAACGGCCACCACCGGAATGTCCTCGATCTGGCCTGCACGCGCCTGGATCAGGTCGGCATGGAAGATATCCGGAACAAAATAGATGGACGCCGTAGTGTCCTTCAGTTCATCCAATAACTGCATGATCTGTTCCTGATTGCTTGCCGGCAGGCAAAGGTAAATGACATTGACCTTGTGCGTTTTGACGAACTCGGGGATATCCTGCAGCCCGCCCAGCAGCGGGAATTTGCTGTCACTGTCTGTGGCTTCGGCGTCATCGAAAAAACCGAGCAGGTCTGCCGCGATGTAATGGTTATTTGCCAACCGCTCTGCCAGCGCTTGGCCCTGCTCGTTCTGGCCGACGATAATGGTCTGCTTGACCGGCCCTTGCAACTTTATCAGTAGCGGGGCGATGAAGCGCAGCGCGAAGTCGGCGGTGAGCAGGCATGCCGGCGTGAGCCAGATCCATAGCAGTATGGCCTCGACCGCAAAATGTTCGATATAGCCTGAAGCGATACCCAGGGTCAGCAGCAAGGTGCAGATGACTACCCATTGCAGGATGACTTTGCTCACCATCTGCCATTTGCCCAGATTGATCTTGGAACTGCTGGGGAAGGTCAGCGAAAACAGGATCAGGGACAGGATCAGGTAAGCCGGGTCGAGCCCGCCTTCGACCCAGAAGGCGATGAACCAGAGCACCAGCGTGATGACCAGCGGATCGAGCAGGGATTCGGTGGTGTACAGCAGGTTGTCTCGGGCAATCGCTGCACCCAGGCCCTTGCGGCCCAATCGGGAGGACTTATAACGATTCATTGGATGTAACGGGTGTTGAGAGCTTTGCTGACATTTTAGCTACGGCTTGCGTGCGATTGAGCACATCAAGTTTCTTGAAGATGCGCTGCAGATGGTTCTTCACGGTGAACGCACTGATGTCGAGAATCATGCCGATCTCGAAATTGGTTTTGCCCTTGCGCACCCATTCCATGATTTCCTGTTCGCGCATGGATAAAGCCTCCTGCCCGTCATCAGCCAGTTGCAGAGGCGTTACGGTTGCTTTGTGGGCATGACTGGGCTGGCCGATCTGCCTGAGCATGCAGTCGATGTATGGCACCAGTGTTTCCAGCATTCTTCTGCTGGCTGGCGCCGGCGTTTCTGATTTGCTCAGCACCAGGTAGAGGCAATCGTGGTGACCGCGTTTGTCCTTGATGGCATGGACGACGGCGGATTTCATTTGCCTGAAGCTGCCACCCAGCTGCTCGTAGCCGAACGGGTCTTTTTCCGACAGGCCGTGTTTCATGCTGACGGTAAATGGTGCGCATGAATGCTCGGTCCAGTAGTCGAAAAGGCGCTTCAGCAGTGGGATCAGCTTGGCATTCTGTGCCTCGGAACCATGCACATCCGGCAAGGGCGAGACGATATCGACAGAAATGAGCCCCAACGAGAAGTCGCCCCATGCCGCGATCATGATGTCATGAGGCAGGAACTGCTGCAGGTTGCCTTGCGACCACAGCATGAACTCGAAATGAGAGCGTACCCGTAACGACTCGTGTACGAGGTCGAAAAAATTCGTTTTCTGAACATCGTCCAGCTCAGTGTGTAGTGACATATCTTCAATCTTCACAATAGTTTTCTTGGATTGTTTGAAATGGGCTGCAGCAAAAGCGTGTTTGCCTTTTCTGCTCCTCCAGCCCGAAAGCCCGAATGACATGTTTGATTCATCGGTGCGTGACTTGCATGTACGGCCGATGATCGGGTCGGCATCAATCAATGGACTTGCCCGATGTGCCCGCCCGGGTTGTATATGGCAAAGACCGTGCCATGTTCTCAAGCTATTGTTTTGTATTGATATTTGTTCTTTTCGCATGAGTCGCCAACTGCAGAATCTGTCTGCAAATGACGACAGCAGATATTTCAAAGATGTTAAGTAATTGATTTCAATTGATTAACCATGTCTCAAGTCGCAGACATGTTTGAAATGCGTCCGCAGAAAGCCCGACAGCACGGCGTTCCAGGCAAGACGGCATGTTGTATATGAAGTGGAAGGGCGTAGTCCGAACGGCCTATTGTTGGATTGCGGCCGGATTCCTAAGATGGCTGGCATTGAGAAGTGGGCATTGTGAATTGGCATGGAGGCATAAAAGCCATGCTGGCCAGCCTGAGCAAGTCCGTCTGATTCTCAATCATTTATCAACTTTTGGGTTTGCTTGGATTGAGATGGCGATTGAGATGACCGACAGCTTGAAACACAGGTACAGCGACCTTGAGGATCTGGGCAGTGCTGACCGCTATATGGATGAGATTCTGGAGATCATTCATCAGATCGATCTGTTCGATGACTTGAATGAGGCTGAAGTGCGGCTCGTATGCCAGCACATGCGGTGTTATGGCGCACCGCGAAATCACATCATTCTGCAGGAAGGCCTGGCGGGTGACGGGCTGTTGCTGGTGCTGACCGGAGCCGCTCGCGAGATCGGCCAGGTGGCGGGCGAGCAGGCCGAGATTGAAGTGGAAGTGGGTACGACGCTGGGTGCGACGTCGTTCATCGACGGCAAGCCCCACCTGACGACCTGCATCAGCAGCGTACCCATGGATTTTGCAGTGTTGAGCCGCGAAGAGTTGAACGCCATTCTGGACGAAGCGCCACGACTGGGTAACAAATTGCTGCTTGCCTTGCTGAAGATCGTCTCAAGTCACCTGCGTACAGCCAGCCGTCACTCTCTATCCAGTATTGCCTGATGCATTTTGCAAGGCGCTATGCATGGCCATGCCATGGCTTATGAGCACTATCGTAAAGAGGAGTCTGAAGATGAAAAAACATTTGGAAAGATTGATAAAAGCCTGTTTGCTTATCTGCACCTTGGTCGGCACCCTGGCATTTGTTCCGCCACTGCAGGCAGCTTCTTCTGATTACCAACTGGGCGCCGGCGACCTGATTCGTATCAGCGTCTTCCAAAACGCGGACCTGGAACTTGAGACACGTATCTCCGAGGACGGCAGCATCAACTATCCGCTGATCGGTACGGTAGAGCTTGCCGGACTTTCAACCGGTGCTGCCGAGCAACTGATCGCGGAAAAGCTCAGCAGCGGCGGTTTCGTCAAACGCCCGCAGGTCAACATCAATGTAGTGGATGCACGCAGCAGCCAGGTCTCGGTCATCGGCATGGTGAATGAGCCCGGCCGCTATGCGCTGGAGAGCGGCCGCATGCGTCTTACCGCAGTCATGACCCTGGCCGGCGGTCTCATGCCCGAGGCTTCCGACATCGTCATCGTCACCGGCCAGCGGGATGGCAAGCCGTTCCGCCAGGAGGTCGATCTGCCGGCACTGTTTCTGGATGAAGGCAGCGAGAACAATATCTTCATTACCGCCGGTGACGAGATATTCGCCCAGCGTGCGCCAGTGTTCTACATCTATGGCGAGGCGCAAAAGCCCGGCTCCTATCGGGTGGAGCGCAATATGAGCGTGATCCAGGCTCTGGCCCAAGGCGGCGGCCCGACGGTCAGGGGTACGCAGCGCAATATCAAACTGCTGCGACGCAATGCCGAAGGCGTGACCGAAGAGCTCAAGCCGAAGCTGACGGACCTGATCCGCGCGGACGATGTGATCTTTGTCAGTGAGAGTTTGTTCTAGATGTTGCCGATGAACCTCACCAGCCTGTTACTGATCGTCAGGGCGCGCCTGAAGATCGTGTTGTTCACCCTGGTCATGACCGTGCTGGCGGCAGCCGTCATCAGTCTGCTGATGCCGAAATACTACAAGGCCGGCACCCAGCTGGTGGTGAATTACAAGGGCGCGGATGCGCTGACCGGCCATTCGAATCCATCGCAGCTGATGCCCGGTTACCTGGCGACGCAGGTGGACCTGATCAAGAACCGCAGGGTGGCGCTGCAGGTCGTCGATGACCTGAAGCTGGTCGAGAGCGAAGCCATGCAGGCGAATTTCATGGAAGCCACGGAAGGGCGTGGCGAAATCCGCCAGTGGCTGGCCAGCCAGTTGCTCAAGCGGCTGGAAGTTTCGCCCTTGCGTGAGAGCAGTGTGCTGGAGATCGTCTACAGCGGGCGTGACAGGGAGCTGGTCGCCTACGTTGCCAATGCCTTCGCCGCGGCCTATCAGGATCTGACCCTGCAACTGAAAGTGGAACCTGCGCAGAAGGCGGCGAGCTATTTCAGTGAACAGGTCTCGGCACTCAGGAGCAACCTGGAACAGGCGCAATCGCGCATTTCGCAATACCAGCAGGAGAAGGGCATCACCAGCGCCGATGAACGGCTGGATATCGAGACCAGCAAACTCAACGAACTGTCGCAGCAACTGGTGATGGCCCAGACGGCGGCCATTGAGGCGCAATCGCGCCAGAGCAGTGCCATGAGCAGTGCGAATGATTCGCCCGATGTGTCCGCCAACCCGGTGATACAGGGACTGCGCGTCGAGGCTGCACGGGCTTCGACCAAGCTGGCCGAGCTGTCTGAACGCCTGGGGCCGAGCCATCCGCAATATGAGGCGGCGGCGGCAGAGCTGAAGAATATCCAGAGCCAGTTGCGTAACGAGATCAGCAGAACTTCGAACACGATCGCCAGCAGCGCCAGGATCGAACAGCAGCGCGCTGCAGAACTGCGTGCGCAGGTGGCGGAGCAGAAGCGGAATGTGCTTGAACTGAACCGCATGCGCGATGAACTGGCGGTGTTGCAGAAGGATGTGGAAACAGCCCAGCGCGCCATGGACAACGTGACCGAGCGTTTCAGCCAGACCACCATTGAGGCACAGTCCAACCACATCGATATCGCCGTGTTGTCTGCAGCGCAGGAGCCGGGTTCTGCCTATACGCCGAAAATCCCCTTGAATATCGCGCTGGCCCTGGTCGTCGGCACGGTGATGGGCATCGGCCTTGGGCTCATCGCCGAGATGCTGGACCGCCGTGTGCGCAGCAGTGACGACCTCGCAGAGTTGCTCGGCGTGCCTGTGATTTTCATGACCAACAGAACGCACCGGGTGACCGGCCCCAAACAGTTGCCGGGCCAGCCCGGAAGATACCTGCCTTCCGTCTAGGGCTGTGATGAATAGGACCAAGATGAATATCAGCCATATCAATCCCTCGCCCATGACCCCGGATGGCCGCCGGCCGATGATGATCGGCCAGCTGCTGCTGGAAATGGGAAAGCTCACCAGTGATCAACTGGAGCGTGCGCTGGCCTTGCAGCAGAAATCCGGCATGGCTTTCGGTGAAGCGGCCAAAAAACTCGGGTTCGTCAGTGAATCCGATATTCAGCGCGCCTTGGCTATCCAGTTTGAATATTCCTATCTGCCGCGACATGAGGAAACCTTCAGCCGCCGGCTGCAGGCGGCCTATGAGCCGTTCTCGCCGCAGGTCGAAGCCTTGCGCGCATTGCGCAGCCAGCTGGCGCTGCGCTGGTTCAACCAGGGTTTCAAGACGCTGGCAGTCGTAGCGGCGAATCCCGGCGACGGCTGTAGCGACCTTGCCGCCAATCTGGCAGTGGTATTTTCGCAGCTGGGTGAGCGCACGCTGCTGATAGATGCCAATCTGCGTACGCCGGAACAGCGCAAAATTTTCAAACTGCAGCAGCCTCGCGGCCTGTCGGATGTCCTTATCGGCCGTAATGACCTGAGCGTGGTCTGCCGGTTTGACTCGCTGAAAAATCTGTCGGTACTCGGTGCCGGTACGGTTCCACCCAATCCGCAGGAGCTGCTGAGTCGGCGTGGCTTTGCCGCGATTCTGGACAAGGCCCGGGAGCAGTACGATGTCGTTATCGTCGACACGCCGCCGGCCGTAGTGACCTCCGATGCCCAGGCCATTGCCGCCAATTGCGGCGGTGCGCTGCTGGTATCGCAACGCAACCTGACACGCATGGCCGACCTGGCCAACGTGCGGGATCAATTGCTGGTGTGTGATGTGCAGATCGTGGCCGCCATTGTCAAGGACAGCTAGAGCCTCAGTCATGGAGAGCGTTTGAATGGCTGCTGCCGGCTTGCTTAGATCATCGGGTAACACACTTGCCACGACGGTGGTGATTACTGCCATCGGTTTCATCACTTCGGTCATCACGGCCCGTGTGCTTGGCCCAGAGGGCCGGGGGCTGCTTTCCGCCGCGCTGCTGATCGCCACGCTGGGCGGCAACATCGCCTTGTTCGGCATGGCCAACAGTTTTATCTACCACAAGGGTACCGGCCGTCCATTCAATTACAAATTGTTCATGGTGGCTTCCCTGCTGTTTGCCGCCGGATTCTCGGTCCTCATCGGCTATTTCGGCTTGCAGCTGACGAGCGAGACGCAACTGCACGGACAGTGGCTGCTGATATTGCTACTGACCAGCATCACGGCGACACAAGGCTATTTTTATGCCCTCAGCCAGCTGCAGGCCAAGCTGCATTTCTTCAACCTGATGCGCTTTGTGCTGGTGGCCGGCAACCTCATTTTATTGTTGGGTTTGCTGGCGTTCTATGAGGAAGTCGATTTCCGCAAGATCCTGCTGACGCAGACCATCGTCAGCGCCGTGCTGACCATCATGGGTCTGGTCTGGGCCGGGCAGAACCGGGTGTGGGAGGGCGCAGACCACAGGAAACAGCCGGTTAGCTGGAAAAACATGCTGCGTTACGGCGTCAGCCATCACGGCACCGTGGTGCTGGGTCTTCTGCTGGTGAACTTCGACAAGGTCGCGCTGCTGAATATCGGCACCATCATCGAATACGGCTTCTATGCCCTGGCCTTTACCACCTCGCGCCTGATCGGCGCCCTGCAGGAGGCGGTGTCTACGGCCCTTTATTCGCGCTTTGCCGGCAAGGATGTCGACGAGCTTTCCCGCCATGTGCGCGTGGCATTCCGCCTGACCTTTGTGCCCATGCTGACGCTCGCCGCCATCGGCGCATTGTTGTCGCCCTGGCTGATCGTCTGGGTCTATGGCGATTCGTTCGCGCCGACCGTGATTCCGTTCGCGGTGCTGTTGTTCGAGTGCGTGATCGCCGGTGCCAGCTGGACTTTGGCGCAGCGCTTCAATGCCGGCGGCCGGCCCGGCTTGGTGTTCATGCGGCAGTTCATTTCGGTGTTGCCGGTCTTCATGGCGTTGCCGTTCCTGCCCGCAGAAAACATTCATGTTTACCTAAGTCTGCTGATGCTGGCCGGTGCGGTACTCAGGCTGTCGGTGACGATGGCCATCTATCCGCTGGTGCTGAAAGAAACGCTGCCCGATGTATTGCCGACTGTAGAAGACTGCAAAGCCGTATTCCGGCTTTTGACCAGGCGCAGTTTCGGCTGAGGAACATAGATGAAAACCATGAGAAGTCAGGTGAATGAGATGAATAGTCCTGTCCAGCAACACGAATTTTTGATGAACACCCTGGCCAGCGAGCATGAGATTTTGCTCGATCGGTTGCGCGGGCGGCCGTTTCATTATGTCGATATCCCGGTGCACGGCAATATCGGGGATCTGCTCATCATGCACGGCACGCTGGCGTTTTTCCGCAAGCATGGCCTGCGCCCCCGCATCACTGCGCCGGCCTTTGCCTACAACCCCGGCTGGATACGAGATGACGACGTGATCGTGTTCCACGGCGGCGGCAATTTCGGCGACCTTTATTCCGCCTATGGCATGCAACCCTTGCGTGAGCAGGTGGTGGCGAGCCGGCCGCAAAACAGGATTATCGTGCTGCCGCAGTCCATCCATTTTTCGTCCGACGCCGAAAGAAAGCGTTCTGCCGCTATCTTCCGCCAGCATCCGGATGTGCATATCTGCGTGCGGGATTTCAACTCGTACAAGATTGCCAGCGATTTCACCGACCACATCTATCTGCTGCCCGACATGGCGCATCAGCTCTATCGCATAACCGCCGATTCGGCACTTTCAGCTAAAGGCGCACTGCGCATCAGCCGCACCGATGATGAAAAGAGCGCGTTGATGGCAGATGAGGAGTTGGACGTGCTGGCGACGACGGACTGGCCGGAGCTGGTCGGCGACGGCGAGAAGTCTATCGAACGTTTCCGCAAAACCATGCATATCGCGCACAAGGCCGGATTGAGCCATGCCGGCAATCGCTTGCTGACCGATTCCTGGGTGCGCTACTCGGCCAAGCTGGTGGACAAGGCCATCGAACTATTTGGCCGTCATGAGCATATTTTCACCGACCGTCTGCACGGACACATTCTGGCCTGCCTCATGGATAAACCCAACACCGTCATCGATAACAGTTACGGCAAGAACTCGACGTACGTCAATGCCTGGACGGTGCCCAGCGAGCTGGTATCACAGCAGCATCATTCCCTCCCCCTGGCAGGGGAGGGAGAGGGTAGAAACCGGACATGAGCACAATCAAGATTTCCACCCCCATCCCATCCTTCCCCCTGATCGGGGGAAGGGGTAAAACCATCGCCGTCATTGACAACAGTTATGGCAAGAACTCGACGTACGTCAATGCCTGGACGGTGCCCAGCGAGCTGGTATCACAGCAGCATCATTCCCTCCCCCTGGCAGGGGGAGGGAGAGGGTAGAAACCGGCATGAGCACAATCAAGATTTTCACCCCCATCCCATCCTTCCCCCTGATAGGGGGAGGGGGTAAAACCATCGCCGCCATCGTGCGGCTCATGGTTTTATTGGCCCCTTTCACTCAAAACAATGTGCTTCAGCACATATATTTTGTGGGGAAGACCCTTGCGGTCTTGAGGGTTCGCCCAGTAAGTCCCGGCTTTGCCGTGGGTAATTTGATCAGGAAAAATTATGGCGACATTTGACGTATTGCTACCGGTGAAGAACGGCATCGATTATCTGGCTGAATCGATAGAAAGCATCTGCCAGCAGACCTATCGCGACTGGCGCCTGCTGGTGCTCGATCACGGTTCCGACGATGGCAGTTATGAACTGGCGGAAGCCTATGCCAGGCGCGACCCGCGCATTGTCGTGCATCACCTGCCTTGGGCCAAGGGGCTCTCCGGCTTGCTGAATGCCGGGCTCGATTTGTGCGATTGCAAATATGTCATGCGGCAGGACGCCGATGATGTCTCCTTGCCGCACCGCATGCAGATGCTGGCCAACGCGCTGGATGACGATGACGAACTGGTGTTGGTCGGCTCGTTGGGCGATGTGGTCGATGCGTCCGGCCGCAAGATCGGCATACTCGACATGCCCACCGGGCAATATGGTGTCCTCATCAGCACGCCGTTCCGCACGCCGGTGGCGCACCCGACAGTAGCGATGCGCTTCGATGCGATCCAGCTTCTGGGTGCACGTTACGGTGTCGATTTCATTGGTGCGATGCCGGAAGACAATCGCATCCAGGTGCCGGGCCTGGCCGAGGATTATTTTCTCTTCGGCCAGCTGGCGCTGGTGGCGCATTGCACGAACATCGGGCAAAGCCTGATCAAGTATCGCTGGCATGGCGCCAATGTCGGCGCCACCAAATACGTCGATCAGACCCAGGTGGCGCTCAACATCTCGCGCTACCTGACCGAGTCGCTGTCCATCATGCTCGGCATCAACAGCTTTGATCCGGCGCCGTTCTGCAACCACGGCGTCAACCTGATCAATTTCAACGGCCGGCTGGATTTCACCGAGGAATACCGGGAAATGCGCCAGATGCTGACCCGTGCCATGCCGCATAGTGCCGAGCTGCATCGTGAGCTTTCCTACCGCAAGGTGATCGCCAACCGCTCGAAGCCGGTCATGGCCGCAAGGTATTTCGCCCATACCCAGAGATTCGGCGTACACCATGTGGAATGGCGTACAGTCAGGTCGTGGCTGATCAACGGCCTGAAGAAACAGCCGATATTGACGCTGACTCCCTCGGGGCTGACCGCCTGATGCTGGCAAGACTCCAGCAGCGTTACATGGAGAACCTGAAGACCGCTGCAGGCGGTCTGTTCCTGCTGCTGGCCAGTGTGGCCGGCGGGCTGGGCGTGGTTGCCTATGTCACGTTGGTGGAAGGCAATCTCATGCTGATCTCGGCGCTGCCGTTCGTGCTGGCGATGATGATCCTGCTGGTGGTCGACAAGCGCATGCTGTTGCTGCTGATCCTGATGTTCCGCGCTTCCGGCGATGTGGTGTTCGAAATGTCCAAGTTCGGTGGCGGCTTCGGTGTCGGCGCGCTGATCAATGCGCTCATCATCTTCATCGCCATGCTGTTCGTGCTGGAGCGGCCGGGCGGCATCACGCGCAGGGTGGCTTCGATTTGGGGGCCGGTATTGCTGGTCGCTTGTGTGGCACTCGCCTATGCGCCGGAATTCAGGGACGGTTTACGCATGCTGCTGGCGTTGACCTCCTATTGCGCGGTGTTCGTCATCGCCTTTTATGTGGTCAGGTCGCGGGCCGATTTCGAGTTGTGCGTCACCACCATCCTGCTTTCTTCGCTGATTCCGGTGCTTTACGCCTTCGTCGATATCGCGCAGAACATCAACACATTTTCAGCCGACGGTTTCAGGCTGCAGAGCACCTTCAGTCACCCGAATATCTTCGCGTTCTACATCGTTCTCTGCATCTCGCTATTGTTCTACCGGCTGAAGACACGACTGGTGCAGGCTTCGGCGGCAACACGCTGGACATTCGTCGCCTACATGCTGTTGCTGTTGGGGCTCTTGGTGATGACCAAGACGCGCAGTGCCTGGGCGGCCTGCTTCGTCATCTTTGCCGTCTACGGTTTGTTGTTCGAGCGTAAATACCTGTTTTATCTCCTGCTGGCGCTAGTGGCGGCCTTGCTGATCCCCAGCGTGCGCGACCGCCTGCTCGATCTGGGCAGCGGCAATGAATACGTGCGCAACGCGCAGCTCAACTCCTTTGCCTGGCGCCTGTTTCTCTGGGAGTCCGCCATCGAATGGATGAGCAAGGCCAAATCCCTGTTCGGCTACGGCCTCAACTCGTTCAAGCATTACTCGCCGGTGTTCTTCCCCTTGGCAGGCAACACGCATTTCGGTGCGCACAGCACCTATGTCCAGTGGTTCTTCGAGACCGGCGTGGTCGGCATCATGACGGCCATCTGGATGTATGCGCGGCTGTTCTTCACGCTCAAGCTCGGCAGCCAACAGGACAAGCTGCGCACAGTGATCGCCATCACGCTGGTGATCGAATACCTGTTCTTCGCCTTCTCGGACAACATGCTGGATTACCTCGCCTTCAATTGGTATTTCTGGTTCTTCATGGGGGCGGCTTGCGCCATGACCATGGTGCAGCAGCGGGCCGAGCAGGAAGAGGCTGCAATGACGCAGCGACTAGTAGCACAGCAACGAGCAAGCAATACGTCCAGTTTTTTCAAGAGCAACCGCAGACATGAACCAAGATTCTGACTGGCAGCAAGACCTCCGCCGCTATCCCCATCCCCGGCCGTTTCTCAAGGAGCAATCCATCTGGGCGGTCTGGGTCTATCGCTTCGGCCGTCGGGTCGACCGTCGGCCTGATGGCGGCTGGAAGCGTGTGCTGACCATGCTCTACTGGCTGTTGTTTCGCGTGGTCGAGACCTTGCTGGCGACCAGTATCCCCAAATCGGCCTCGATCGGGCCGGGTTTACGCATCTGGCATTTCGGCGGCGTCTTCATCCACCCGGAGGCCAGCATCGGCAGCAACTGTACGCTGCGGCAGGGCGTGACCATCGGCAACCGTAGCGAGGACGGCCCGGTGCCCGTCATCGGCGACAACGTCGATATCGGTGCCTATGCGCAGATACTCGGCGGCATCCGCATCGGCAACGATTGCCGGATAGGCGCCATGACCGTGGTGCTGAGCGATGTGCCGGATGGGGCGACGGCGGTCGGCGTGCCTGCGCGCATCATCATGCCGTCCGGAGTTTCCGAATTGCCGGTGATTCTGGGAGGTGAGCCTGCATGAGCGGATTCAAGGTCGCCTATTTCATCAATCAGTATCCCAAGGTGAGCCACAGCTTTATCCGCCGGGAGATTCTGGCGCTGGAGCGGCAGGGCTTCGAGGTGCAACGCATCGCCTTGCGCGGCTGGGATGGCGATGCAGTCGATAGCGAAGACCTGCAGGAACGCGACAAGACCAGTTATGTGCTGCAGGACGGCATCTGGAGCTTGCTGGCTTCAACCTTCAGCATGCTGTTGAACCGGCCGCGGCAATTTTTGCAGGCACTGCGGCAGGCGCTGAAAATGTCGCACCGGACCGACCGGCCCTGGCCGTTTCACCTGGTCTACCTGGCGGAAGCCTGCCGCATCGTGCCCTGGATGCAGTCCTTCGGTGCATCGCATGTGCACGCGCATTTCGGCACCAACTCGGCCGAGGTGGTCATGCTGGCCAGATTCCTCGGCGGCCCGGCCTACAGTTTCACCGTGCATGGGCCGGAAGAGTTCGACAAACCGCAGTTTCTCAAGCTGCGCGAAAAAGTCCGGCATGCGGCCTTTGTCGTCGCCATCAGCTCTTATGGGCGCAGCCAGCTTTACCGCTGGGTGGATTTCGCCGATTGGGACAAGGTCAAGCTGGTGCATTGCGGGCTGGAGCCAGCCTTTCATGAGAATCAGCAGGTGCCGGTTACGGATGCGCCGCGTTTGGTCTGTGTCGGCCGCCTGTGCGAGCAGAAAGGGCAGTTGCTGCTGGTGCATGCGGTCAGCCGGTTGATGCTGAGCGGCATTGATGTCCAGTTGGTACTGGCCGGTGACGGCGAGATGCGCGGCGAGATCGAGGCCTTGTTGCGGCAGTCTGCCTTGCAGCATTGCGTGCATATCACCGGCTGGATCAGCAGCGAACAGGTGCGCGAGCAGATTCTGGCGGCACGGGCGCTGATATTGCCCAGCTTCGCCGAGGGTCTGCCGGTCGTCATCATGGAAGCGATGGCCTTGCGTCGGCCGGTACTCAGTACCTATGTCGCCGGCATCCCCGAACTGGTTCGGCCGGGCGAGGGCGGTTGGCTGATTCCCGCCGGCGATATCGAGGCGCTGACCGAGGCACTGAAACAGGTGCTCGCCGCGCCGCGCGAAGAGCTGGAGCGCATGGGCATACTGGCCCATGCCCGGGTGCTGAGAGACCATTCGATCGACACCGAGGCGGCCCGTCTGGGGCGCTATTTCATGAACACGGCCGGCGCGGAATTCAGTTTCGCCGAGCCTTGAAAGCAGACCAGCCATGATCATTCTTGAGTCGATTTTCCTGGGGTTGTTGTTGATCCTGTTCTTGCCGGTGCTGCTGTTCAGTCTGCAGGTGCTGCTGACGCTGCCAATATTCGGCAGAAACCCCGCCGCTATTGCAGCGTCAGCACGGCCTTCCATCGCAGTGCTGGTGCCGGCCCATAACGAATCCATCGGCATCCTGCCGACCCTGCAGGCCATTCGAGCCCAATTGCAGCCGGGCGACCGTTTGCTGGTGGTCGCCGACAACTGCACCGACGATACCGCAGAGCTGGCGGCATCGGTTGGCGCCGAGGTGATCGAACGGCATGACAGTGCACGCAGGGGCAAGGGTTACGCGCTTGATTACGGCGTGCGCTATCTTGAGTTTTCACCGCCGGATGTGCTCATCATCGTCGATGCGGATTGCATGGTGCATGGTGACAGCCTGCAATTACTCGCCAGTCAGTGCCTGCAGACCAATAGCCCGGCGCAGGCCAGGTATTTGATGCAATCACCGGCCGGGGCAGGGCTCAAAACCCGGGTGGCCGAATTCGCCTGGGCGGTGAAGAACCGTGCAAGGCCGCTTGCCTATCAACGCTGCGGCCTGCCTTGCCAGTTGATGGGCACTGGCATGGCTTTTCCGTGGGCGTTGATACAGGCTGCAGAACTGGCAAGCGGCCATATTGTTGAAGACCTGAAGTTGGGACTGGATTTTGCCGCAGCCGGTCATGCGCCGCAGCTATGCAGTGAGGCGCTGGTGACCAGCGTGTTCCCGGCGAATGCCGACGGCGCACAATCCCAGCGCACACGCTGGGAGCATGGTCATCTTGGCATGATCCTGACGGACGGCCCACGGCATCTGGCTTTGGCACTGCGCACGATGAACGGGCGGTTGCTGGCGCTGGTGCTGGATATGTGCGTGCCGCCGCTGGCCTTGCTCACACTGCTGGTCGTTCTGCTGGCCTTGCTCGCTGCAGTGATGTCATGGGTGAGCGGGGCTATCTGGCCCTGGGGTCTGGCGATCCTAAACCTGTTGCTGCTCGGCATCGCGGTCCTGCTGGCATGGCTAGTCCATGGCCGGCATATCCTGTCTTTCAGCCATCTGGCCTATGCGCCTTTTTATGCGCTGGCCAAGGTGCCTCTGTACTTTAAGTTCATCTTCAAGCGTCAGGTCGACTGGGTGAGATCCAGGCGCGATCAGAGTTGAGCGGGTGTAAGCGATGATTTTCGTTCTGCTGCAGATACTCAGGGGGGTGGCCGCATCGATGGTGGTGTTCCATCACTATGTCGCCTCCCAGCTTGAGCGGCAGTTTGAGGTGCAGCAGTGGATAGAGGATCTGGGCGGTTCGGGCGTTGACATCTTTTTTGTCATCAGCGGTTTCATCATGATGATTACGCAGTCCGATCCCGAGCGTCCTGCTTCTTCCAGGGATTTTCTCTGGCGTCGCCTGGTGCGTATCGCGCCGCTCTATTGGGCATTGACCATTGCCGCTTTTGCGCTGGCATTGCTTGCGGGCGATGCCGTGCACGCCGATTTCAGCCTGCAAAAGGCGCTGAGTTCCATGCTGTTCCTGCCCTTCGGCAGTGGTATCGATATGGAGATGAATGCGCACACGGCCTATGTGATCCCGATGGCATGGACGCTGACCTATGAATGGTACTTTTACCTGGTGTTCGCCGTGACATTGGCATTCGGACTGCAGCCAGTGGCGCGTCTCGGTGTCATGGCAGGCTGGTTCGCCATCAGCGTCGCCGCTGCCTTTGTTCTGCAACCGGCGTCCTTGATTTTGCAGATGGCGGGCAATCCTATCGTGTTCGAATTTCTGCTGGGCTGCCTGGTCGCCATTCTTTATCGCAAGGGTTACCGGCTTGGCGGTTTGCAGGCCGTGGCACTGGCGGCCGCTGCGGTCTTTCTGCTCAGCAATATTTTCCACCAGACTGCGTTTGAGCGGATCCTGCTGTGGGGTGTGCCTGCCTTCATGCTCATCGCCGCTGCCAGCCTGTATCAGGCCGGACGGCTTGATCTAATCATATTGCGCCCGCTGGTCAGGCTGGGCGATATCTCCTATTCGCTCTATCTGTCGCATTTCTTTTGCCTGGCGCTTTTCGTCCGCATGCAGGATCGATCGAGCCTGCTCAACCAAGGCTTCAGCCCGTTGAGCCTGGCCTTGTTCACGTTACTGGTGTTGCTGGTTGCCGAGCTTTGTTACCGCTGCATCGAAGAACCGGCACGCAAGTATTTCAGCCGTCGCCATCGTTTGTCGGCGCAGCCGGCCAGAACATGAACGGCAGGAAAGCATGATGGAGAAGCAGCGTTTTGTGGTGCTCGACGGCTGGCGCGGCATCAGCATATTGATGGTGCTGGCGGCGCATTTATTGCCGCTCGGGCCCAAGGTCCTGCAGTTGAACGTTGCCGCAGGCCTGTTCGGCATGGTGCTGTTTTTCAATCTGTCAGGGTTCCTGATCACCCACTTCCTGCTGCATCGCACCGATGTGCTGGATTTCCTGATTCGGCGGCTGTTTCGCATCCTGCCGCTGGTCTGGTTGTACATGGCTTTCGTCCTGCTGGTTTATCCTGTTTTCGGCCCTGGTTCCAGCCCGGGCTCTAGTCTGGGCTCTAGTCTAGTATCGGGCGAAACATGGTTGGCGCATATGCTGTTTTATGCCAATTACCCGCCCAAGCCTCTTATCCCGGCGACCGACCACCTGTGGTCGATCTGTGTGGAAATCCATTTTTACCTGGGCATCGCCCTGCTGGTCGCGCTGTTGAAGAAAAAAGGGCTGATGCTCCTGCCTTTCCTTGGCATCGGCTTCACGCTGTTGCGGGTGATGAACGACATGCACTTTTCGGTGATTACGCACTTTCGCATCGACGAGATTCTGGCCGGCGCCATCCTTGCACTCATTTACAACGATAAGTTGGGCAAGGGCCTGCGCGAGTTTTTCTCGCAAGGCAGCGCGCTTTTGCTGCTGCCCTTGCTGGTGGTCACCTGCCTGCCGGATGCCGGTTTCCTCAACTACCTGAGGCCGTATGTTGCCGCCGCGCTGATAGGCGTGACGCTGTTTAATCCGCAGTCGCGTCTGGTGCCCCTGCTCAACACCCGTTTTCTTGTCTACGTCGCCTCCATCTCGTATGCCCTGTATGTCATCCATATGTTCCTGATGACGTCCTGGCTTGGCAGTGGCGAGGGTTTGGAAAAATACGCCAAACGCCCCCTGCTGTTCCTGACCCTGTTTTTTGCCGCACACCTATCCACCTTTTATTACGAAAAACGCTGGATAGCGCTGGGCAGGAGAATCTCGGAGAAATTACGACGTCAAGGAGGCAGTTATGAGTTCAAGTAGGCAAGGGTTGCTGGTCGCGGTGATGCTTGGGGTTTCAATCCCTATGCCCTTTATTTATTCGGGTGGGGCAAAGGCAGGTGAAGCCGTGTTCTCCCCCGGCAGCTTCTGGTATCAGGCTATTCCTGCCGATGTTCCGCTGCACCCGCAATCCGCAGACTTCATGAATGAATTCCTGCGGCAGAAATCCGCCTATTACGGCACCGTCAATCTCAATACCCGGGAGTATGCCAGCCCGGTCTATACCGTCGGTGCGGGCGTTGCGACGGTCAAGGTGAAAGAGTGGGATTGCCAGAAAAAAGGTTTCAGCTCGCCGGAGCTGGCCGCGCAATGGACTGCTGTGCCAATACCGGGCCATGCGCTGCCATCCAAGGGGACGGATGCTGAAATGACCATCTATCAGCCGTCGACCGATACGGTATGGGAATTCTGGCAGGCCAGAAAAGTGAATGACGGATGGCAGGCCTGCTGGGGAGGGCGCTTGCAGAACGCCTCGCAAAGCAACGGCGTGTTTCCCGGGCATTACGGGACGACGGCGACCAGCCTGCCTTTTCTCGGTGGCCAGATTACTGCCGAAGAGTTGAGTCGGGGCGAGATCAACCATGCCATCGGTATTTCACTGGTCGAGGCCGAGGACCACAGCATCTTTTCATGGCCGGCGAATCGATCCGATGGCCTTAACCCCAATAATGCCCCCAACCGCATACCGGAAGGCCTCCGCTTCCGGCTCGATCCTACTGTAGATGTGGATAGCCTGAAAATGAGCAAGGCAGGGAAAGCGATTGCCAAGGCGGCACAGAAGTACGGATTCGTCGTCTGGGACAAGGCCGGTGCCCTTTCAATCCGCATGCAAAACAGCCTGTCCTACACCACGCTCGGCCAAACTGACCCATACCCGGCCTTGTTCGAGGGCAAACCAAACTATGCGGTGCTGAATGGCTTTCCCTGGCATCGCCTGCAATTCCTGCCCATGCACTACGGCAGGCCATGAGCAGAAAAAAGCGAGTGCCTAGCTGAAAAAAGTCATGTTGTCTGTGCTGAGAGACACATAGAGTTGTTTTATATCAAATAGTTAGTGAAATTCGCGTGGATACAGTCGTGATATGCCGACAGAGCGACGGCAAAAAATATCGAGATTTTTTGTTTTATTGTATATAAAACAATAACTTGATGTTGTGGCACGCTACTTGCGAACCAGTCATTTGGTGTATGACTGAACAGCAAGGAGTTTCAATATGACGAATCGTCACATCGCCGCAACGGCAGAGCCCCGTCGCTGCATCTTGAGCGCGGCAATTCATGACACATTTCATGACACATGGACGAGTCCGGATTTTCCGGGGGCGATGCCATGAGCCTGAAGATGGCTGGAAGCAAACTGTCGATCGCAGGCTTTCCCGTGCAGGAGGGCACGCAAAATGAATTGGCGCAGAGTCTGCTCTCGAATCTGAAAGCACAGGAGAAAGTCACGCTGGTGTATGCCAACAGCAATTTCATCGTCAAATGCGAACATCTGCTGCCGCTGCTGCATGACGAGCGGGTGATTATCGCCAATGACGGGGTGGGCATGGATATTGTCGCCCGCCTGCTCTATGGCCGGGCATTCAAGGCGAACCTGAACGGGACGGACTTCACGCCCTATCTGTTTCGTAAATCCGAACGGCCATTGAAGGTCTTCATGTACGGCGGCAAGCCGGAGGTGGTGCGAAAAGCGGCCACCCATGTCGGCGAACAATTGGGGCAGACCGTCGTCGGCTATTGCGACGGCTATGCAGATATCCATCCTGGCGATTTGGTAGAGGCCATCAACCGCTCGGGTGCCGAGGTGCTGCTGGTGGCGCTGGGCAACCCGTTGCAGGAGGAATGGATACTGCTCAATCGCGATGCGCTTGATGTGCCTGTGGTCAGTGGCGTCGGCGCATTGTTCGATTTCTGGGCGGGGGATAAACCGCGTGCGCCGCTCTTCATTCAAAAGCTCAGGCTGGAATGGTGCTACCGGCTTTGCCTCGAGCCTAAACGCTTGATGCGCCGCTACACCATCGATTTCCTGGTTTTCCTGCTGACCTGTATCAGGCAGCAGAAGATGCATGGCACAAAACAGGCATGAATCCTGGTCGGTTAAAGATCAATCAATAAAGGTGAACACATGAGAATTCTAGTGGTTGGTGGTGCCGGATATATCGGTTCCCATATGGTCAAGATGCTGCTTGAGCAGGGGCATCGCGTCATCGTCTATGACAACCTGTCTTCCGGCTACCGCGATGCGGTGCTCGGCGGCACGTTTGTGAAAGGTGACCTGGCCGACCGGGAAAAGCTGGATGATGCTTTCGCCCGGTTGCGGCCGGAGGCGGTGATGCACTTCGCCTCGCATATCCAGGTGGGCGAATCCGTGCTGCATCCGGGCAAGTATTACTTCAACAACTTCTCGAACACGCTGAATCTGCTCGACACCATGGTCAAGCATGAGGTGCGGCATTTCATTTTCTCCTCGACCGCGGCGATCTTCGGCGAACCTGAATACACGCCGATTGACGAGTCGCACCCCAAGCGCCCGCTCAATCCCTATGGCAGGTCGAAGCTGATGGTGGAAGAGGTGCTGGCCGATTACGAACGCGCCTATGGCATCAAATCGGTCTGTTTGCGCTATTTCAATGCTGCCGGTGCAGACCCGGAAGGCATGCTGGGCGAGCGCCATGAGCCGGAGACTCACCTGATTCCGCTGGTGCTGCAGGCCATATCAGGCAAGCGCGCCAGCATCCAGGTCTTCGGCCGTGACTACGACACGCCGGACGGCACCTGCATCCGCGACTATGTACATGTCGTAGATCTGTGCTCGGCGCACCTCCTGGCGTTGCACAATCTGGTCACGACCGGCACCAGCAGCCGCTACAACCTGGGCAATGGCACCGGCTTTTCCGTGCAGGAGGTCATCCGGGCGGCAGAGCGCGTGACCGGCAGTACCGTCAAGGTGGTCGAGGGCGAGCGCCGTGCCGGAGACCCGGCGGTGCTGGTGGCGGACGCCACACTGGCCAGGTCCGAGCTAGGCTGGCAACCGCAGTATGCCGATCTCGAGCAGATCATCGCCCATGCCTGGCAGTGGGAATACGCCACCTCGCAGATTTCGTTGATGGTGAGCCAGGTGGGCTCCCGCTAGAGCGTAAATTTTTCATGCCGGCAGTGAATGTGCTGCCGGCCCCAATTATTTTTTAGATGAAGTTCAGGAAATCATGAAAAAAGTGACTAAAGCAGTATTCCCGGTTGCCGGTCTCGGCACCCGTTTTCTTCCGGCGACCAAGGCCAACCCCAAGGAGATGATGCCGGTGGTAGACAAGCCGTTGATCCAGTATGCGGTTGAAGAGGCGGTTGCCGCCGGCATTACCGACCTGATTTTCATCACCGGGCGCAACAAGCGTTCCATCTCCGACCATTTCGACATGGCCTATGAGCTGGAAAACGAACTGGAGCGCAGCGGCAAAAAGCAGTTGCTGTCGCTGGTGCAGAATATCGTGCCCAGCCATGTCAATTGCATCTATATCCGCCAGACCCGTGCTCTGGGGCTGGGGCATGCCGTCATGCTGGCAAAGCCGGTAGTTAACGATGACGCCTTTGCCGTGCTGCTGGCCGATGACCTGCTCGACGGCAAGACGCCGGTCATGAAGCAGATGACGGATGCCTATGACTATTACCGCTGTTCCCTGCTGGCGGTGGAAGATGTGCCGCGCGAACAGACCAAGAGTTACGGCATCGTCCAGAGCCGTGCCATCAACCGGGAAGTCGAGCAAGTGTCGGCCATCGTCGAAAAGCCGAATCCCGAGGATGCCCCTTCCACGCTGGGCGTTGTTGGCCGCTACATCCTGACGCCGAGGATTTTCCATCACCTTGAGAACATCAAGGCCGGTTCGGGCGGCGAGATCCAGCTGACAGATGCCATCTCCGGACTGATCGGCGAGGAGCAGGTGTTGGCTCATCGATTCAATGGCGTGCGTTATGACTGCGGCTCCAAATCCGGCTATCTGGAAGCCACCGTCAAGCTGGGCTTGCGGCACCCGGAATGCGGTGCCGAGTTCCGCGCGATGCTGGAATCCTTGCTGGCGAAGAAGACCAAGCTGGCTGCTTGAGGAGTTCCATGTTGTTGACTGACAAGCGGCACTGGCCGGTCCATGTTGTCCGCCTGATCTGCGCCGGCCCTTTTGTGCTGGCGTCTTCAGGCCATGCGCTGGCAGATGAGGGCGACACCATCAATTTCGCCGTCGGCGCCGATGTGCGTTATGAGGACAACCTGTTCCGGTTTGAAGATGGCGTCGATACCGACAGCCTGCCGGGCCGCCCGCATAAATCGGACACCATCTACGCCCTGAATGCCGGCATCAAGATCGACAAGCCCTACGCCCAGCAGCGCTTCAAACTGGATGTGATGGCGACGCAAAACAAGTTTCAGAGGAACAGTTTTCTCGATTACACCGGCGTGGATTACACGGCGGCCTGGTTCTGGCACCTGACACCGCGGGTCAGCGGCATCGTGCTGTTGGATCAGCAGCAAAGCCTGGTCGATTTCGGCGATTACCGTACGTTCGACGAGCGCAATATCCAGACCAGCCAGTTCCGGCTGTTCTCGATTGATGGTGACCTGGGCGCTGGCTGGCATGCCATCGGCGGCGTCTCTGAAGTGCGCGCGCGCAACAGCCAGACCTTTGATGAAGTGGGCGATTACGAGCAGGTCGGCATCGAGCTGGGCGGCAAGTATGTCTCGCGTGCGGACAACTGGGTGTCACTGGTCAGGCGTGAATCGAGAGGTAAATACCAGGGCCGCGAGCTGGACCCGCTGGAGCAACTGGACGAAGGTTTTGACCAGAGCGAAACGGAAGCCAAGCTTTACTGGAAGCTGACCGGAAAATCCACGGTAGATGCCAAACTCGGCTACCTGGACCGTACCCACGATAATTTTTCTCAACGCGACTACGACGGTGCCGTCGGCAAGCTTGCCTATCAGTGGGATGCCACCGGCAAACTGCAGGTCAACGCATCGCTGGGCAGAAACCTGTTCAGCTTTCAGGGTACAACCAACAGCTATTACGTCGCGGATACGCTATCGATCAGCCCGGTCTGGAAAGTCACGGCCAAAAGCAAATTATGGTTGCGTTACGATCTCAGCGAACGCGACTACCGCGGCCCCATCGTCACCTCAGCCAAAACTCGCGATGATCTGATGCAAAGCCTAGTATTCGCCGGCGAATGGCGGCCGACCCGGACCGTCACCGTCGGTGCGGCCTTGCAGCGGGATTTGCGTTCATCCAATATTGATCGCTTTGATTATGATGCCGATTCTGCCAATGTCTATGCCCAGTTGTTGTTCTGAGCTATAGCATCAAGCGATAGCTACAAGGGTTTTCCCATTTTCTGAAAGATTGAATGGGGGCGGGTCATCCGCCCCGTTTTTTATCGCAAGATTAAGTTAAAAACGTCTTCACATCCTGCGCACCCAAATCTTTTGGGTGAGTCTTGTCATGAAAGTAGATATAGCGTTTAATCTAATCCACATAGCTTTGATCGGTACGAATCGCATAGTGCTTTACCCGTAACTTGTTGCGTACTTGGTCAAGCAATTTTGGGGATTGTGTCATGTTGTATTTATCTGAAAATTTAGGGTGTGCGATATTTTTACATCCAATCAATACAAGGCACTACATGAATCAATCCCAAATATACATCTTGAAGATGCCTTTTACGGCATTTTTTAGGGTGTCTACTTTACGTTAGGCTCAAAGCTCACCAGATAATGAATAACGAGCGCGAATTACTAACTCGCCACTTAAAAGAGCTACTTGAGTTGGTTGAAAACAAAGATTCAGATCTATCACAAGTCCGTCATTGGATTCGATATTGGTGGTGGGATCATCCAACGGGCGATGAGATAGCCTCTCGCCTTCGTCGTATCGAGCGCCGTTTAGAGTCTCTAGAGCCACAACGCTGTGCACTCGCCGAAGGCGACCGCGCAGACCGCATAATGCACCTTGTCACAGGGCTAGAGGGCAAGCACCGTGAAGAAAGGAGGCACATAACAAGCTGGCTTTCTGGCACCAGCCACCTGACGGTGGTTGATCCATATTTCTTCTCCTTTAGCGGATCCAATAAGATTTACCGAACCCAAGCACAGTACGTTGAGTCTATTATCGAACTTCTACCCAAGACGCTCGAATCAATCGAAGTGTTCCATCTACCTGGACCAAACCGAGCAATCTTTTCCAGCATTGAAAAACATTGTCGCAAGAAGAATATTTCTTTGCGTAATTGGGGAACAACTGAAGTGCACGACCGTGTTCTCATCAAAAATGAAACTGAAGCCAGAGCACTGGGTACATCATTTGGCGGTCTCGGTAATAAAATAGCATTCGTACTCGACCTGCCGCAGGAAGATTTGGAGATATTCCGTCGTGAACTTCATCGCATCAAATCTGTTGCTTAACCCATCCATCAAGCGGGACGCGCTAAAGCGCGCCCCTTATGTACAACGCTAGGGCTCAAGTGGACATTAATCCAAACTGGTCATTGCTGATTTCATGTTTCGCATTGGCAGTTAGTTTCTCGGGACTATATTTCCAGCACCTGAGACGAACGCGGAAGGCTTTCGCGTCAACGCTGTGGTGCAAATGCGAGGGCGACAATATGGTCTTAGAAGCTTCGATAAGTAATCAAGGAAATCGGCCGATTACTATTTCAAGAATATGGTTGCTGTCTCCACTCAATGGCAACATTAGAACCCGGTATGAGTGTCAGTCCATCAATCAAGCCGCTACCCTGAAGGTGCAACCGATGTCCGCTGAGTTTCTACGCCTACTCTTTCCCTCATTGGATGACATAAGACTGCATGGCATGTATCCGACTATGGAACACGATTCGATGACTTACGAACTTTTGTTCTACGTAACTGACGACCGTGGAGTCGAACACTATGCGCAGATGCCAGTGGCTAGGTTGGTTAAGAACGGTGGAGGCGTTGAGGTCTTGCGAAATTCGGTTCGACTTGTTCCGGGCGCAAAGAATTCTCAACAAGATAAGCGGGGTTAGCTCTGATAATCATGGTAGGACAAGATGATCGGCTCTAGGACTTGTTACTCGCTTGCTCAGTTTCTGGGGCTTCACGAAACTGATTTTGTTGTTGTCTTGCTGGGCAAACATCAACTACATAGTTCTCTTAGCCATAACCAAATACTTATTGATATCCTCCGTTCCCTCCGCAACGCATCAGATGATCAGCTTCTTTCTCTTCTCGAAGAGGTAGCGCGAACTGGCGGCGATCTACGGGCCAGAATTAACCCGAAGTATCGTTATGATGAAAGATTCTACGACCTCTCTCGCTGCCTTCAACTAGATGGGTATGTTATTGAGGATAAGAAACTAAAGCAGGCCGACCCATCCATCAGTGATGCTCCGCTACTTGAAGATGATCTCATTGAGGCACTAAAAGCGTCAGGCTTATCCGAGGCTAAAACAGTTGCCAAGAAAATCAATGACTCTTCAGAGTCCTTTCGATCCTCTCCGCCAAATTATAATGCTTGTCTCAATGACATACGTGTCTCGCTAGAAACATTGGCTCGCTCAATTGCCTTCACTCGGCAAGCTGCCAATACACCGTCATACGACCAAACCAAATGGGGGGCGATTGTGAGATTTTTGAGGCAAGTCGAGTTCATCTCGCATGAGGAAGAAAAAGGTCTCGTGGGTGTTTACGGTTTTGTGAGCCCTGGTTCACATCGCTCGCTTGGCATCTCCGAGGAACAAATGGCCCGCTTGGGAAGATCGCTTGCTCTTGGTATGTGCTGGTTCCTCATTAAGAGCTACCAAAGTGGTCAAAACGCGACGCCCAACAGTCGCTTCGAGCGCCACTCACCTTTATGTTAGCCCAGCAATGAAGCGATACCGCATCCTCCCATTCTTTGATTTCGACACCAGAGTACACACGCTTGTCGATCCCATTGATGAAAAATGGGAAGAACGCATCAAGGCACAGCACTACAAGAACAGAGAGAACACCATTCTTCGACTCAAAGCGGAATTTGGTGAGCTTCACTTTGAGGTGAAGGTCCAAAACTTTATCGATCTTGAAGCAAAACCGATCTCCGTCATCGCATTCCACAATGAGTTCTTTGCTCAAGTGCGAACAGCTTTCGTTATGGGTGCTTACTACCCAGCTCTTACTGGCGCTTGTGCTCTGGGTGAAAGAATCTTGAACCATCTCATTCTCTCGCTACGGGAGAACTACCGATCTACGCCTGAATACAAAGCCGTCTATCGCAAAGATTCATTTGATGATTGGAGCCTTGCCATCAATACGCTGCAAGCATGGGATGTGTTGTTGCCTCAGGCCGTTCAGGACTTCCGTGCATTAATGCAGCAACGACATAAGGCGATTCATTTCAGTCCGGAGACTGACCACAATGCAAGAGAACTTGCCCTAGAAGCGATCAAGAGTTTGCAAGCCATTATCGGAGAGCAGTTCTCTGGTTGGGGCCCCCAGCCGTGGTTTATCACTACTATTCCGGGTGAGATATATATCAAGAAGGAATGGGAAACACGGCCGTTCATTGCCAAGGTATACCTTCCGAACGCATCCTTTGTCGGATACAAACACCGTATTGAGGCAATTCGCCCTCAGGTGCACATTGTCGATCCCGATCACAACACAGATACACCGGAGGTGTCGGATGATGAATTTTCCAATTTGCGGCAAGCCTTTAATCAAGGTGGCCAGACGGGCTAACTCATCATTGCACTAGAACTCGTGCTAGTCTGGTGAATTCAGTCGTTAGGCAATAACATCAAAATCAGGTAACACTAGAATCAGTCAGTGCTTAATCAAACCGCCCCTTGAAAATCATTTTGCCGCCAAGCTTCATAAATTACAGCCGTGACCGAATTCGAGAGGTTGAGGCTGCGGCTTTCTGGCAGCATGGGTAATCTCAACCTGTGACTGGCGTCGAATTCGGCGCGGATTTCTTCCGGCAGGCCGCGCAGATCAATGGGGTCAGACTCCATTGATCGCGTGGTTTGAAGGAGGCAGCCAGATAGTAATCCAGATGTTGGAGGAGCTTAGTCAAATAATTGGGCTCAGAGTAAATTAACATGCAGCGGGCAGGAACTGTGCTCCACCGCTGGTACTAAGTGTTAGGTCATACATCAGAACCGCGTAGCGCTGGTGTCAGCCAGCACTTTAATCAAACCGCCCCCTGAAAATCATTCTGCCGCCATGCTTCATACAATACAGCCGTGACCGAATTTGAGAGGTTGAGGCTGCGGCTTTCCGGCAGCATGGGTAATCTCAGCCTGTGGCTGGCGTCGAATTCGGCGCGGATTTCTTCCGGCAGGCCGCGTGTCTCGGGGCCAAAGACAAACACATCCTCGGCCTGGAAACTATGTTCGGTGTGCCGCGTGCTGCCCTTGGTCGTCAGCGCGAACATGCGTTTGCCGGCCAGTGCCTGCTTGCACGCCTGCCAGTTCTCATGCACCTGCATGGTGGCGTATTCGTGGTAATCCAGCCCCGCACGTTTCAACTGTGCGTCCTCCAGACTGAAGCCCAGCGGCTTGACCAGATGCAGATGGGCGCCGGTGTTGGCGCAGAGGCGGATGATGTTGCCGGTGTTGGGCGGGATTTCGGGTTCGAACAATACGATGTGGAACATTATGCGGTCAGTGTGCGTGCGATAACCCAGCATTCTACATGGGAAGCACCGGCGGCTTTAACGGTTGCAGCCAGTTCATGCAGGCTTGCGCCGGTGGTCATGACGTCGTCCAGCAGGATGACGCGCTGGCCGGCCAGCGATGTGCCGCATTGAAAAGCGCCGCGCATGTTCTTGATCCGCGCCTTGTGCGGCAGGCTGGCTTGCGGCGGTGAGAATTTGATGCGGCTGCAGGAATCGACATCCAGCTCAATATTCAGGTTCTTTGCCAGCTGCCGGGCGATCTCCAGCGACTGGTTGAAGCCTCTTTCTGCCAGGCGTTTCGGATGCAGCGGCATGGGGATGATGCGATGGAACGGCGACAAGTCCTTGAATTTTTCCTGCATCAGCGCGCTGAAGGTCTTGGCGATGTTCAGGTTTTGTTGATATTTGTAGCGTTGCAGCATGGCATCCAGCGGATAGGCATAGCGAAACAGCGCGCGTGTGCTGTCGAAGGCCGGGGTGGAATTGAGACAGTGGCCGCAGATTTGGTTGTGGTGTGAGGGCAGGGCGCATTGCGGACATGCGCCATCCTGATGCCAGGGCAGGTCGATCAGGCATTGCGGGCACAGTGCGAGCTCGCCGCCATTGCTGCCGGAGCAGAGCATGCAATGCTGTGGAAATAACAATTGATTAAAAATTAATCTATAGTCAATCAATATTGGTATTTCCTCTTAACAAGTTATAATTGCGCAAAACCGGAGAATGCCATGTCTACCAAAATTTGCACTGCCAAGCAGCAAATGCGTGCTGCGCAGACCTTTACTTTCTTTTCGATCATTGCCGTGCTGTTATTGCCGGCCATCATCCCGATGCTGCTGTGGATCGCGGCTTCGATCTTTGTTTACGCAGCCGCGGCACATCACCCCAATCCCAAGGTCTGCGATTTTCTCAGGTATTCCGGCTACCGTTTCTATGGCGTGGTCGGCGCCCTGGTCGTGTTACTCAATTTTAGCCCACAAATGTCCAAAGCGCTGGGTGGCTGGCTGCCGCTGTCGCTGACCATTTGGGCGGCATGCATTCTGGTCGTGGTGCCGCTGGGCATTCGCGATCTGCTGCGCGCGAATAACGAGCCGTGGCAGGATATTGAATATGAATCAGACGAACATTAAGGAACCCGTAATGAGCATGCTTGAATCCGTCGTAGACGCCAATACCATCAAGAAGAACACCCCGGTTCCGCAGGCACCGCAGCGCTGGACAGTGGCGCAGATTGTGGAACTGTTTGAGCTGCCCTTCAGTGACCTGATTCACCGTGCGCAGACCGTGCACCGTGAGAATTTCGACCCCAATGCGGTGCAGGTCAGCACGCTGCTCTCGATCAAGACCGGCGGCTGTTCCGAGGATTGCGGCTATTGTCCGCAGGCGGCGCGTTATCACACCGATGTCGAGAACGAGGACTTGCTGCAACTTGACGAAGTGCTGGCTGCCGCCAGGGCCGCCAAGGAAAGCGGCGCCAGCCGTTTCTGCATGGGTGCCGCCTGGCGCGGCCCCAAGCAACGTGACCTGGAACCCGTGCTGAAGATGGTGCAGGAAGTCAAAGCCATGGGCCTGGAGACCTGCGCGACGCTGGGCATGCTGAAGGAAGGCCAGGCTGAACAGTTGAAAGAGGCTGGCCTCGATTACTACAACCACAATCTGGATACCGCGCCCGAATTCTACGGCGACGTGATCACCACGCGCACTTACCTGGATCGTCTGGAAACGCTGGAACGCGTGCGCGATGCCGATATCAATGTCTGCTGCGGCGGCATCATCGGCATGGGCGAGTCGCGCAACCAGCGCGCAGGCCTGATCGCCCAGCTGGCGAATATGGATCGTCCACCGGAAAGCGTGCCGATCAATATGCTGACGCAGGTCGAAGGTACGCCGCTGCATGGCACCGATGAACTGGACCCGATCGAGTTCGTGCGCACCATCGCCGCAGCCCGCATCACCATGCCGAAGAGTTATGTGCGCCTCTCCGCAGGGCGCCAGAGCATGCACGAAGGCATACAGGCCTTGTGTTTCATCGCCGGTGCAAATTCCATCTTCTACGGCGAAAAACTGCTGACTACCGGTAATCCGGAAGCCGAAGCGGACAAGCAGCTGTTTGCCAAGCTTGGCCTGCATCCGGCCTGATTCCTTCAGACTGCTGCAAGACATCGTTAATCAGGGGTTGTCATCGTGACTGCACAGCTGTTTGCCGAATTGCAGGCTGAACTGGATGAGCGCGCGCGGCAGGGTCTGCGGCGCAGGCGCCGTTTGCTGCAAAGCCCGCAAGGCGCCAATATCAAGGCCGACGGTGCCGAAGTGCTGTCGTTCTGCAGCAATGATTATCTTGGCCTCGCCAATCATCCTGCCCTGATTGCCGCCATGCAGAAAGCGATTGCCACAGCCGGTGTCGGCAGCGGCGCCTCGCACCTGGTCACCGGCCATCACCAGATGCACCATGCGCTGGAGCAGACTTTGGCCGGGTTTGTCGGGTTGCCGGCAGCTCTGTGTTTTTCCTCCGGCTATATGGCGAATCTCGGCGTGGTGACTGCAATGATGCGTCGCGGCGATGCCATTTTCGCTGACAAGCTCAATCACGCTTCACTGAACGATGCTGCCGTACTGGCACGTGCCGACCTGCAACGCTACCAGCACAATGACCTCGTGCAACTTGAAGGCCAGTTGAGTGCAAGCAAGGCGCCAAGGAAGCTGGTGCTGGCGGATGCCGTATTCAGCATGGATGGCGACATGGCGCCGGTGCCTGAATTGCTGGCCCTGTGTGAACGCTATGACGCTTGGCTGATGCTGGACGATGCACACGGCTTCGGCGTCCTCGGTGAGCAGGGGCAGGGTGCGCTGAGTCATTTCGGCGTCAAGTCGCCACGCATCATCTATATGGCGACTTTGGGCAAGGCTGCCGGCGTGTCCGGTGCCTTTGTCGCCGCAGAGCAGGTCGTTATCGATTACCTGCTGCAACAGGCCAGAACCTATATCTATACGACAGCAACACCGCCTGCACTGGCAGCGACGACGCTGGCGGCGATTGATGTCATGCGTTTTGATAGCGCGCGCAGAACCCATCTGCACACACTGATCGCTTATTTGAAAGAGCATCTGCATCTGGACAGATGGCAGCTCATGCCGTCCGATACCGCCATACAGCCCGTACTGGTGGGTGGCAATGAGGATGCCGTCCGGCTAAGTGAGCATTTGCTGACCAAGGGTATACTTGTCCCCGCAATACGTCCGCCCACCGTGCCCAAGGATACGGCGCGTTTGCGGATTTCCCTGTCGGCGGCGCACAGCATTGCCGATGTGCAGCGACTGGTTGATGTCCTGCAGCAGGCAGAAAAGGAATGGGGATGAGTCAGCCTTTGCATATCGAGACTTTTGGTTCATATGAGACTACACCGCAGCACCTGGTCCTGATTCACGGCTGGGGTATGCATGGTGCGGTCTGGCACCCGCTGGTGAAGAGTCTGTCCAGGCACTTCTATCTGCATGTCGTCGACCTGCCCGGCATGGGCCTGAGTCAGCCGATGGCGTCGCATGAACTGGAATCGGTCGCGGCCAGGCTGCTTGAAGCGCTGCCGGCAGAAGCCGATATCTGTGGCTGGTCGCTGGGTGGCCTGATCAGCATGCGCATGGCGCTGATGCAGCCCGAGCGGGTAAAACGCCTGGTGCTGGTCGGCAGCACGCCTTGCTTCGTCAATCAGGCTGGCAAGGTCAATCAGGCCGGCAAGCTTAACCAGGCTGATAAGACAGCATGGCAGGATGGCATCAATGCCGATGTGTTCCGTGACTTTGCCCTGCAGGTCAGTGTCGATTACGAATCGACCATGCTGAAATTCCTCACCCTGCAATGCATGGGTTCGCGTGACACGCGCAGCATCATCAAGCAGTTGCGCGTCAGTTTCGCCGAGCGCCCCAGTCCTTCGGTCGCGGCTTTGCAGGATGCGCTCGATATGCTGCTGGAGAATGACTTGCGTCCGGAGGTCCCCATGTTGCAGACGCCGACTTTGTTGATTCACGGCGACCGCGACACACTGGCGCCGGTGCAGGCCGCCAACTGGATGTCGCAACACTTGCCGCAATCGAGCCTGCGGGTGATTGCCGGTGCATCGCATGCGCCTTTCCTTTCCCATACCGAGCAGTTTACCGAGACGCTGCTGCAATTCCTGGAACAATAAGCACCTGATGCAAGACGTTTACAAAATCGACAAGGCCCGAGTCAGGGCCTCATTTGACCGCGCAGCCAGCACCTATGATGCTGCCGCCGTACTGCAGGCGGAAGTCAGGCAGCGCATGCTGGACCGGCTGGACCTGGTCCGGATATCGCCGGAACTGATACTGGATGCAGGCTGCGGTACCGGTCATGCCAGCCGGGCACTGGGCAGGCGCTTCAAGCAAAGCCGGATCATCGCGCTAGATATAGCGCTCGGCATGCTCCGGCAGACTGCCCAGCAGCAAGGCCTGATGCGTCGGCTGCTGGGGCTCGGCAGGCAGGCCGGCATCTGTGCCGATATCGAACAACTGCCGCTGGCAGCGCAGTCGGTTGATCTGCTCTGGTCCAATCTGGCGATCCAGTGGTGCAACGACCTGGATACCGCTTTTGCCGAGATGCATCGCGTATTGCGGCCGGAAGGCCTGCTGATGTTCAGCACTTTCGGCCCCGATACCTTGAAGGAGCTGCGTCAGGCGGCTGCCGCCGATCCGGACCATGTGCATGTCAGCCGTTTCATCGATATGCATGATATTGGCGATGCCATCGTGCGTGCCGGTTTCAGTGCGCCGGTGCTGGATGTGGAGCATTTCACGCTGACCTATGACGATGTCATGGCGGTCATGCGCGACCTCAAGGCCATAGGCGCGCACAATGCGGCGGATGGCCGTCCGCGCGGCTTGCTGGGCAGGGGTTTCTTGCGTCAGCTGACGGAAAACTACGAGCAGTTCCGCAAGGCGGGCAAACTGCCGGCGACCTTTGAAGTGGTCTACGGCCATGCATGGAAACCCGAGGCCAAGCCGCAGCTGGATGATGGTCTGTCGCCTGTCATGTTCAAACCCAGAGCCCGGTCATCCCAAAATCCATCATGAAGCGAGGCTATTTCATTACCGGCACGGATACCGGCGTCGGCAAGACGCTGATCGCAGCAGCCTTGATCCATGGTTTTGCTTCCGCAGGCAGACGGGTGGTCGGCATGAAGCCGGTAGCTGCCGGTGCCGAATTCACCGATGGTCAATGGCTGAACGAGGATGTCTTGCAGTTACGCGCGGCAGCCAATGTGGATGCGCCGCTGGCATCAGTGAATCCCTATGTCTTCGCACCGCCGTTTGCGCCGCATATCGCCGCCAGTCAAGCCGGTATCACGATTTCGCTCGACAAGATAAAAGCTGCATTTGCAGATCTGGCTGAACTGGCGGATGTGGTTGTCGTGGAGGGGGCTGGTGGTTTTCTGGTACCGCTGAACGACAGGCAGGACATGGGCGATCTGGCAGCGGAGCTGGGCTTGCCGGTGATTCTGGTGGTCGGCATGCGGCTCGGCTGTATCAACCATGCCTTGCTGACCGTTGCGGCCATCGAGGCCAGGGGCTTGCCGTTGGCAGGCTGGGTAGCCAATGTGGTTGATGCGGAAATGCTGTATCTTGAAGAGAATCTGACTGCTCTGCAGCAGAGAATCGCGGCACCGCATCTCGGCACGGTGCCGCGTCTGGCCGATGCCGATTTCAGGCAGGCTGCCAATTATTTGCAACCGCCTCTGCAACTGCCCGGCTGATCTGCCGGTATCCGGTCAATCCCTAGTCGACGACGCGCGCACTTTCAATGACGACGCGATAGAGCTTGAGCTCGTCCTGTGACTTCAAACGTACGCCCGGCACCTGTAGGCTGCCCTGTTGATTGCTTGCGAGTGTCCGGTTCAACAGTAGCGGATTGCTTTGCTGCTCGGCGCGGCCGGATTTCGCATCGAAACGCACGACACGCAGTTGCACGCGGCTGACGCTGACGGACGTCGGGTTTTGCACGACGGCATAGAGATTGCCGCGATTGTCGACCTGAACCATTCCTTTCAGGTAGCGCCCGGCGTTTCGCGGCAGGTCCAGACGCGTGAAGCGCTGGGCAGAGGCTTTGCCGATCTCTGAATTGGAACCGGCTGCCATCTGGTAATGTGACATGGCGCCGTTCATGTCGCCGCGAGCTTCGGCCAGGTCACCGAGGAAATAGTGGCCGGGCGCGGTCGGTAGCAGTTCGACGCTGCGCTTGAAGTAGGATTCGGCCTCTTTTTTGCGCCCGCTGTTGTAGAGCGCGATGCCGCTCTGAATGTGCGGCTTGAAATAGTCCGGTTGCATTTTGATGGCTGCCGCGTAGTACTTGAGCGCCTCGTCGTATTTTTTTTGCGATAGTGCGATATCGCCCAGCAGGTCCTGGAATCTCGGTTCGCGTGGTTCAATGGCGATCGCCTGTTTGGCCAGTGTCAGGGCCTTGGCCGTATCTCCCTTGCTCAGCGCCGCTACGCCTTCGTCGTGCGCCTTGTAGGCCGACTTGGTCGCCTTCAGTTTGCCGACTTTCTGCGCATAGACTTCCTTGCCCCATTCGCCGCCGGCACCTATCTCTTCCAAAGCCTTGCGGTTGGCATCGACACGCGCCTGGGAAGGTGGATGGCTGGCAAACAGGCCTTCGAGAAAATTGGTTTGTTTGCTTTCATTCAGCCGCACGAAGGTTTCCTGCAGGCTGACAGCCGCCGCCGGGTCGTAGCCTGCCTTCTTCATGTAAAGCATGCCGTAATAGTCGGATTCGGATTCGGCATCGCGACCGTATTTGGATGAAATCAGCTGGGCGCCCAGCTGGGAGCCGCCAACGATCAGGTTGCCGTAGTCGCTGTTTTGCGCACCGATGCCGATGGCCATGACGGCACCTTGCAGCAATACGCCGCGTTCCATGTTCTGCGCACCGTGGCGGGCGGCAGAGTGCACGATCTCGTGACCCATGACCGCGGCCAGTTCTGCTTCGCTGTTCAGTTCATAGAGCAGGCCGCGGTTGAAGGCGATCTTGCCGCCGGGCATGGCCCAGGCATTCGGTACGGAGTTGTTGATGACGATGAATTCATAAGGTAGCGGCCGGTCGGATACGGCAGCCAGGCGCTGGCCGACACTTTGCACATAGGCTGTCAGTTCGGGGTCGATGACGTAATCGCCGCCCTGTGATTGCCGTGCTGGTGCGTAGTTCTGCTGACCGATGGCGATTTCCTTCTGCTCGGAAATCAGCTGGAGTTCACGTTTTTTGGTAACCGGGTTGATGCCGCAACCGGAGAGTATGCTGGCGGCAAGAATGGCATATAAAAGCAGACGGGCTTTGTACATTGTTGTTCTGGCTCCTGGGTTTTCCAATCTACTCAAGCATGTCAGCGATAGAGCTGATGACCTTGAATGAAGTCTACTACGGAATCCGGCAACAGATATCGGGGGCTGCGTTGCGTTCTGAAGTCTTCGCGAATCGCGGTTGCCGAAATGTCCAGTGCAGTGATGCGTTGAATCATGATGCGACCTGCTGTCTTCTCTGCCAGTTCAGCTGGCTGGTCCGTATAACGCTCGCGCAACAGCGACTGCAATGCCGGGCGCAGGGCTTCCGACATCTGGACATTCGGACGTTCGACCAGTAGCAGATGGCACAGTTCTGGTATTACATCCCAGCGGTGCCAGCTGTCAAACTCGATGAAAGCATCACTGCCCATGATCAGGCAGAGTGCAGTGTTGTTTCCCAGTTCTGCCCGCAGTGAAAGCAGGGTATCTATCGTGTAGGATGCGCCGGCCCTCAACAATTCGCGGTCGTCCAGCACAAAACGAGGGTTGCCGGCAATTGCCAGCCTGACCATTTCACAGCGGTCAGCGGCTGATGTTTGCGGCGACTGCCTGTGTGGCGGGTTGGCGGACGGGATGAAGCGTATCTCGTCCAGTTTCAGCGTATCTGCCAGCTGTTCTGCCATGCGCAGATGCCCGTAGTGGATCGGGTCGAAGGTGCCGCCCAGCAGACCGACCAGCCGCCGGCCGGTCCGGGTTTGATCAGCTGCGGACTTCGCCATTGCCCAGCACGATATATTTGAGCGAGGTCAGGCCTTCCAGGCCGACCGGACCACGGGCGTGCAGTTTGTCGGTGGAGATGCCGATCTCGGCACCCAGGCCGTATTCAAAGCCGTCGGCAAATCGGGTCGAGGCGTTGACCATGACACTGCTGGAGTCGACCTCACGCAGGAACTGCCGTGCCGTGGTGTAGTTCTCGGTGACGATGGCTTCGGTATGCTGTGAGGAGTACTGGTTGATGTGGGCGATCGCTTCATCGATGCCGCTCACCACCTTGCAGGAGATGATGGCATCCAGATATTCGGTGTAGTAGTCCTCTTCAGTCGCGGCTTTGGCGGCAGGTATCAGCGCGCGCGTTTCTTCGCACCCCCTGATCTCGATGCCTTTGCCGATCAGCATCTGAGCCAGTTTCGGCAACGCTACTGCCGCAATGCTGCGTGCAACCAGCAGGGATTCTGCCGTATTGCAGGTGCCAAGACGCTGGGTTTTGGAGTTCTCGACGATGCGCAGGGCTTTTTCCAGGTCGGCTGCATCGTCCACGTAAACGTGACAATTGCCGTCCAGGTGCTTGATGACAGGGATGCGTGCCTCGTTCGAGATGCGCTCGATCAGCCCCTTGCCGCCGCGCGGTACGATGACATCGACATATTGCTTCATGGTAATCAACTCGCCGACCGCAGCCCGGTCGATAGTATCTACCACCTGCACCGCCGCGGCAGGCAGCCCGGCAGCCTGCAGGCCTTCCTGTACCAGCGCTGCCAGTGCCTGATTGCATTGAATCGCTTCGGAACCGCCGCGCAGGATCGCGGCGTTGCCGGATTTGATGCAAAGGCCTGCGGCATCGACGGTGACGTTGGGCCGCGCTTCATAAATGATGCCGATGACGCCCAGCGGCACGCGCATTTTGCCGACCTGGATGCCGGAAGGGCGGTACTTGAAATCCGTCATTTCGCCGATGGGGTCTGGCAGGGCAGCGATCTGCTCCAGCCCTTCGGCCATGGTGGCGATGGATTTTTCGCTCAGGGCCAAACGGTCGAGCATCGCAGGTTCAAGGCCGTTGGCGCGAGCCCGTTCAAGGTCCGCGTGATTGGCGGCGATCAGCGTCTCCTTTTCGCGGCGGATGGCGGCGGCGATTGTGGTCAGCGCCAGATTCTTGGTGTTGGTAGAGGCTTTGGCCATGGCGCGCGATGCCTTGCGTGCTTCGGCACCCAGCTCAGCCATGTATTGTTTGATATCCATATTCATCCTATCTGCTGCTTTTTCTTGCTACCCGTGCCAGACCGAAGCACAGGCGCGAAATCTCCAGCCAGGCATCGCCCCGGATCAGGCCCTTGGCTGTCCTGTCAATTTCAGCCAGTTTGAACAGGGCGGCCTGCAACTGTCGCAAGCTCAGGCGCGCCAGTGCGCGTTGAAACAATGCCTGCTGATTGTAGCGGACTTTTGCCTGTTGCATGGCAGTGGAGACATTTTCGCCGCGCGCTTCCGCCTGCTTGATCCTGACTAGTGGGCGCAGTACCCACATCAACGGGTTCATGACGGCGATCGGTTGTACGCCTTCATCCTGCAGACCCTGCAATATCCTGGCGGTTCGCTCGGCATCACCTGCCAGTACCGCTTCGCCGAGTTGGAATGCGTCATAGCGTGATACGTTCAGTACCGAGGCGCGTACATCCTCATTGCTCAACTTGCCGGCCGGGTACAGCAGGCCAAGTTTCTGAATCTCCTGATGGGCTGCCAGCAGGTTGCCCTCGACCTGATGTGCAATGAATTCAAGGGTCTCGTTATCCGTTTGCTGCTGTTGCAGTGCCAGGCGGTTGGCAATCCACTTCGGCAGTTGCGCCGATGGCACCTCTTCCAGGAGCAGCAGCACGCAGGACTGTTCAAGAGCCGTGTACCAGGCACTTTTCTGGTCCTTCCAGTCGACCTTCGGCAGGATGATGATGGTGACCGTGTCGGCCAGTGGCTGAGCCGCCAGTTCCTGCAGCACCTTGCCGCCTTCGATGCCGGGTTTGCCCGTAGGGATGTTGATCTCAAGGATGCGCTGGCTGGCAAACAGTGAACTGGACTGGCCGAAGGCGGTAATTTGCTGCCAGTTGAAATAACGGTCGACCGTCAGGCTGGTCCGCTCCTCATAACCGTGCTTCCGTGCAGTCTGGCGGATGGCATCCAGGCACTCGCGTTGCGCCAGCGGTTCATCCCCCGTCAGTACGTAGCATGGCTGGAGGCCTTCTGCCAGGTGCCGACTCAGTTGCTGGGGAGGTAAACGCATCAGTTGAGAAGTGGTTTGTCAGAGCTTCTTCGGTTTTTGCGCGACCAGCAGGCGCATGATCTCGCGCACCGCATCATTGCGCATGTCCTCGTACAGGCGATCTTGCTCGAACTGCTTGGCCAGCAGTTGCGTATCGTCGTAAGAGTAGTCGCGACGCCCTTCGATCTTTTGCGCCGGCCCCCAGACTTCACTATCCGGGCTGCGCAGGCGGAAATCGACGAAATAGACCAGTTCGTATTCCCGCACCAGACCGCCGCCGCTCAGGGAAAGAATGTTCTGCTGACGGCGTTCCCTGATCAGTTCGAGGAACAGTTCTGCTTTCTGCGGATCATCAACGACCGTAACGCCATTGACCTTGAGCGAGCGGATCAGGTCTTTCTTGATTGTCAGATTGCCGCCCTGGATGTAGAGGGTCTGAAAAGCCAGGTCCGCCGTGCCGCGCATCTGGAAACCGCAGGCGCTCAGGGCCAGGATTGATGCCAGCATCAGGATGTGTGACAGTCGGAACAGGTTCATGAGCTTATCCTACGACGATATTGACGAGTTTGTTCGGCACTACAATCACCTTGCGTACGCTGACACCTTCCAAGTATTTCTGGATGGAAGGATGGGCGACTGCCATCGATTCTATCGCAGATTTGTCGGCAGTGCGGGCTACAGTCATGCTGCCACGCAGCTTGCCGTTGACTTGGATCACCAGTTCGATCTCGTCTTGCACCAGCGCGGATTCTTCTGGCTGTGGCCAGGCGGCTAGCAGGATGTCATCGCCGTAGCCAAGCTCTTTCCACAAGGTTTGCGTGATGTGTGGTGCGATCGGCGACAGCATGCGCAGCAGGATGGAGAAACCTTCGCGCGCCACGCCCAGCCAGTTGGCTTCTGCATCTTTCTGGACCTTTTCCAGTGCGTTCAGCATCTTCATTGCAGCAGAGGCGACGGTGTTGAACTGCTGGCGATCAAGGTCGTAATTGGCCTGTTTCAATGTGCTGTGAATCTCGCGACGGGCGCTGGCCAGACTGCCGCTCAGCTTGGCAGGCAGTTCCGCCGGGGCTTCGGTCGAAAGCGCGTGGCCGAAATTCCAAACGCGCTTGAGGAAGCGGTGCGAGCCTTCGACACCGCTGTCCGACCATTCCAGCGTCTGTTCCGGCGGTGCGGCGAACATCATGAAGAAGCGCGCGGTATCGGCGCCGTACTGGTCGATCAATGCCTGCGGATCGACGCCGTTGCGCTTGGACTTGGACATGGTGCCCATGCCCTGGAAATCGACCGGCTGATTATCGGCCAGCAGTTTTGCCCCCGTGACCTTGCCATGCTCGTCATGTACCAGTTCGACTTCTTCCGGCGCGAAATACTCGATGCCGCCCTTGTCGGTGCGGCGCGAAAAAATATGATTCAGCACCATGCCCTGCGTCAGCAGGTTGGCGAACGGTTCGTCGTAATTCACCAGGCCCATGTCGCGCATGACCTTGCTCCAGAAACGCGAGTAGAGCAGGTGCAGGATGGCGTGCTCGATACCGCCGATGTACTGGTCGACCGGCATCCAGTGATTGGTCTCGGCATCCACCATGGCATCGCTCTTGAAGCCGCTGGCGTATCTTGCGTAATACCAGCTGGAATCGACGAAGGTGTCCATGGTGTCGGTTTCGCGCTTGGCCGGCTTGCCGCACTTGGGGCAAGTGCAGTTGATGAAGTCTTCGCGCTTGTTGAGCGGGTTGCCGGAGCCGTCCGGCACGCAGTCTTCCGGTAGCTTCACCGGTAGCTGGTCATCCGGCACCGGCACATCGCCGCAGCTGTCGCAGTGGATGATGGGGATGGGGCAGCCCCAGTAACGCTGGCGCGAAATACCCCAGTCGCGCAGACGCCAGTTGATTTGCTTGTCGCCGAGGCCTTTTCGTTTAAGTTCGTTTGCAACTGCATCAACAGCTGCTTCATACCTCAAACCGTCTATCTGATCTGAGTTAACGCAGAGAACCGCCGCTTTATCCCCATACCACTCTTGCCACTTGGAGGTACTGAATCCCGAATAAACTAATTCTTGTTTGCGGTCGAATTCTTCACCCGTTTGAAAATCTTCCAGTTTTACGCTTACATAGCTGCCCGCAGTGAATTCCATAGCACGGACATCTTCTGTCTTTGCTAAGACTTGTTTGATTGGCAAGTCGTACTTTTTCGCGAATTCGAAATCGCGTTCATCATGTGCAGGTACCGCCATCACCGCGCCTTCGCCATAGCTCATCAGCACGTAGTTGCCGACCCAGACCGGTACCTGTTCGCCGGTCAGTGGATGTGTCACGGTGAGGCTGGTCTCCATACCTTCCTTTTCCATGGTGGCGATATCGGCTTCCATTACCGAACCCTGCTTGCACTTGTCGATGAAAGCGGCGAGTTCAGGATTGGATTTGGCTGCGAGGGTCGCCAGCGGGTGCTCGGCAGCTACAGCGCAGAAGGTCACACCCATGATGGTGTCGGCGCGGGTGGTGAACACCCACAGTTTGCCGTCATCGATCAGTTGGCCGTTGTCGCGGATGTCGTGCGTAAAAGCAAAGCGTACGCCGACGCTTTTGCCTATCCAGTTGGCTTGCATGGTCTTCACGCGCTCGGGCCAACCCGGCAGCTTGTCGAGGTCATCCAGCAATTGCTGGGCATGTCCAGTGATGTTCAGGTAGTAGCCGGGAATCTCGCGTTTTTCCACCAGTGCGCCGGTGCGCCAGCCGCGGCCGTCGATCACCTGTTCATTGGCCAGCACGGTCTGGTCGACCGGGTCCCAGTTCACGACCTGGGTTTTCTTGTAGGCGATGCCTTTTTCCAGCATGCGCAGGAACAGCCACTGGTTCCACTTGTAGTATTCCGGCTGGCAGGTTGCCAGTTCGCGGCTCCAGTCGATGGCAAAGCCCAGCGATTTCAGTTGCTTCTTCATATAGGCGATGTTGTCGTACGTCCACTGTGCCGGCGGTACCTTGTTCTGGATGGCGGCATTCTCTGCCGGTAAGCCGAACGCATCCCAGCCCATGGGTTGCAGGACGTTGAAGCCCTTCATGCGGTGATAGCGCGAAAGTACGTCACCGATGGTGTAGTTACGCACGTGCCCCATGTGTAGCTTGCCGCTGGGGTAGGGGAACATGGAGAGGCAATAGTATTTGGGTTTCGACTGGTCCGGCTCGGCACGGAAAGCCTTGCTACTTTCCCATTGTTGCTGCGTGGATTGTTCGATTTCGCGGAATGGATACTGCTGTTGCATGAGGGTTCGGATTCTTTAATTTGAGATATCCGGATTATACCTCGAAGGTGGCCGGCTTGCGTCCGGCCCGGCAGTTGGAAAGTGCTGGGTTGCTGCCTGCTTCAGGGGGTGTTGGTCTGATCGTGTTCGGGCAGGACGACGAAGGTGAATTTTTCCACGCCCGCCCGGCGGATCTGCACCATGGCACGGGCTACTTCGCGATAGGCTACTGCTTCATCGGCCAGGATCTCGACACGCAATTGGCCGCCGACATTGTGTTTCCGCAGTTCGGCTTCCAGACCGTTCGGCGCTATCTTCTCCTGGTTGAGGAACATTTCGCCGTTGGCTGCGATGCTCACGCGCATGTCGCTGACTTTCTGGATGGTCTCGGTCGGTGCGGTTTTCGGCAGATTGACGGTGATGACATTGGTCAGTAGCGGAATGCTGACAATGAATACCACGAGGATGGTAAAGATGACATCGACCAGCGGTGTCAGGTTGATTTCGCTGATGGTGCCGGATTCTGAATCGGAGTCGAACTGCGACATGGCTCAGATCCTGAAACCGGAACGAATCGCCAGATGCTGCAACATCTCGCAGAAACGCTCCATGTCCATCAAGGTGACCCTGATGCGTCGTACAAAGAAATTATGCCCGAGCAGCGCCGGCACGGCGACGATGATACCGACAGCCGTCGTAATCAGGGCATCGCCGATGGGGCCGGCGACAACGTCGAGACCGGCTGAACTGAAGGTGGAAATGGCTTTCAGCAGATTCATGATGCTCCATACCGTGCCGAGCAGTCCCAGGATCGTGGAGATGGAGCCGATGCTGGCCAGGGCGGATAGGCCTGCTTCCAGTTTGATCTGAATCGAACGGCGTTCCTGGTTGAGAGTGTGGCGCAACATGTCCCCGCGTTCCTGCAGGTCCAGGGAGGGTTCGTTGGCAAAGGTCTCCAGTTCCCTGACCAGTGCATCAGCCAGCACGCTCAGGTTGCCACTGGAAGTTCTGACCAGTTGTGGTAATTCGTCGGCACTCTTGACGCGGGAAAAGCGATCTAGAAAATGGCGGTTGGCTCTCCTCTGCCGCGTAAAGATGATGGCCTTGACCAGCAGTATGGTCCAGGTCAGCACGGAAAAAGCCGCTAGCAGCCAGAGGATGATATGGATGACATAGGGTAGGGTCGGCATTTCAAATTCCTGATGAATGTTTGGTTGAATGAAATTTCTCGCATTCTGCCGGGATCGCTGATATGTCTCGCCGGAGCTCTTCGTCAATCGTAACAAGCTCGGAGCATTGGCGGATACTGGCTTCATGGTAACTGCGGCCATGAGTCAAAATCAAGCGACCCCTGTCATGCGGGAGGATATCTGACCGAAGTTTCAATTTAATCCCGGCCAAAATTCTCGTCATGAGGACGGAACAGCAGGTTCAACTCCCGCAATGATGCGAATGTCGCGGAATCATTTGGCACCGGCAAAGGCAGCGACTGCAATATGGCGCGTTCAATGGCATCGTCGCAACTGGCGATGCCACTGCTTTTGAGCAATATGGGTGCGCGCTCCAGATATCCATCCGGCCGCAGGATAATGGCGAATTCGATTTCTGCCCGCCCGCTCTGGCACAGGTTCCGGTTGACGTTTTTCTGTATCTTGCCGGCGATCATCGCAATATGACGGCTTATCGCGTTGTCGCCGGCCGCGCCGCTGGCGTACAAACCGTTTTGTCCAGTACCACTACCGCCAACCCCACCGATTCCACTACCGCTTCCATAAGCGCCCTTGAGATCTTCCTCTAGAAAGAAGCGCTGGAACTCGCGCAATCTCTCGTTGATCGGGTTTTTCCTGACCGGCTTCGCTGGCGCAGGTTTTACCTTCTTCACGATCTGATCCTTGCTGGCATCCCTTGACGGAGAAGATTCTTCTGGTGGGGGCTGGTATGTGATCTGATCCGTGTCGTCCGGCAACACCTCGGCTACTGTAGCAGAACCACTTCCTGGAGCGCCTCCTGAGCCAGCCACAGGTGCCAGGAATTCCATTGATGCATCAATCAATATGCTGCGTTGAGGCGCTGGGGGCCGTTCTGATGGCAGCCATTCCAGCACGGCAAAATGGAGCGCCAGCGATGCAATAAGGGCGGCCACGAAGGTCGACTTTTCCGACAGGTCTTGCCCGAAAGGATAGAACGTAGTGATCGCAGGCCTCCCGATTCAACTCAGCTGAATAGCTTGAATGGATTATACCTTGAAGGTTGGCGGATTCCGGCGGCTGGGGTGCATCAAGACTTGCCCTGCATTCTTCGGGGTGACGCATAACAAAAAAGCATCCCGCAGGATGCTTTTTTGTCAGGATGGAGCAGACGAATTTATTCGCCGATCTGCCAAACCACTTCTTCTGCATTGCTCAGTTTGCCGCTGATGGCATCGACTTCAACTTCCAGCAGTTTGCCGCCAGCTGTCTTGATGTCGAATTCGTAGGCAATGCTGCCATCGGATTCCACTTCATATTCGGTCTTCATGACGGCGCCGGGGTGTTTTGCCAGTGCGGTCTTCAATGCGATATCCAGGCTGACTTTGGCCTTGGAGGTGAAAGTTGCGTCATCAGCTGCGACTTCGCCTTCTGTTTCAAGGATTTTGCCGGTCTTGGCATCGCATTCAACTTCCCATTGCTTGCCGTCATTGGCGTCGATGTCGAGTTCGTATTGTGCTTTGCCTTCTTCAATTTCGGCGCGAATGGATGTCAGCTTGCCCGGGAATTTGGCTTGGGCAGCAGCGACGCAGTTGTCGATGGCGTTTTTGCTATTGTGTTTGTCAGCGTAAGCGGCAGGTGCAATAAACATTGCAGCCACAGCAATGGCGATCAGGTTTTTGTTCATGATGAACTCCTTGTTGTTGGTGGGAAATTTGGTTGAATTCGGTTGTGAATTATAAGCCAATCGCGTCTTAAAGTAAATGTAAGTTATTGATTATATTGAAATATGGCTATATATAACCAACTTCAAGGATAAGTGGTTGTATACAACCACTTTTGGTGGGAATCCGGTCGGCTGGTATGGTTTTTATCGAACGGAATCGGGAATCTGTGGTGATGCCAGTGCGTATGAAATGATTGAGAGATGAGAATGGCAAGGTAACAAAAAAGCCCTTGTCGGGCTTTTCTGTAGATGGATCGACTGAATCAAAGGTCAGGCGAGGGCTTCAAAAACCTGTTTCTTGATGTCTTCGACTGCGCCTATGCCGGCAACCCTGACGTACTTTGGCGCATTTTCGCCACTTTTTGCCCAGTCGGAATAATAGCTGACCAGCGGCTTGGTCTGGCTGTGATAGACCTCCAGACGCTTCATGACGGTTTCTTCCTTGTCATCGTCACGCTGCACCAGATCTTCGCCGGTCACGTCATCCTTGCCTGCGACTTTGGGCGGGTTGAATACGACGTGGTAGGTGCGGCCGGAGGCGAGGTGCATGCGGCGGCCACTCATGCGCTTGATAATCTCTTCATCCGGTACGTCGATTTCAACGACATAGTCGATGTCGACGCCAGCCTGTTTCATTGCTTCGGCCTGAGGAATGGTGCGCGGGAAGCCATCGAACAGAAAGCCGTCCTTGCAGTCGGCATCCTTGATGCGTTCCTTGATCATGCCGATGATGACTTCATCCGGCACCAGGCCGCCTGCATCCATGAATTTCTTGGCTTCCAAGCCAAGCGCAGTGCCTGCCTTGACGGCAGCACGTAGCATGTCGCCGGTGGAGATCTGAGGAATGTTGAATTTTTCTTTGATGTATGTAGCCTGGGTGCCCTTGCCGGCCCCTGGTGCGCCTAATAGTATGAGTCTCATAAAAAGCTCTCCCTTCTGAAGGGGGGGATTATATCAGGCGAGGCTGCTATCAGGCGTTTTGGCGTGACAGGTAGTTGGCGATGTCGACAAATGCCTGAACGGGAAGGTTTTCCGCGCGCAACTGCGAATCCAGCCCGAGTGCAGCGAATCCGGCGTCGTCGAGCAGCCCTTTGAGCGTGTTGCGCAAGGTCTTGCGTCGCTGACCAAAAGCCGCTTGCACGACACTAGCGAACAAGATTTCATCCACGGCCGGAAATGGCAGTTTGGCATGCGGTACTGCACGGACGAATGCCGACTCGACTTTTGGCGGCGGGTCGAACGCCTCCGGCGGCACGGTCAGCAGGTATTCCATTTGCAGACGGTATTGCAGCATGACCGACAGGCGTCCGTAGGCAGGCGTGGACGGAGCGGCGACCATGCGTTCCACCACTTCCTTTTGTAGCATGAAGTGCATGTCGGTAATGACATCGACATTATCGAGCAGGTGAAACAGGATGGGAGTCGAGATGTTGTATGGCAGGTTGCCGACGACCCGGATCCGTTGCGAACCGGCGGCGCTTGCGTTTTTGCCGGCGTCTCCCTTCTTGGCTGTCATCTCCGGTTTTTCCGCGGGTTCCAGGAGACTGCCAAAATCGAATTTCAACGCGTCAATATTGTGGATGCTGATCTTCTCAGCCGGGTAGTGGCTTTGCATCCAACTGACGATATCCCGGTCCAGTTCGACTACATGCAGGTGTTTCAACCTTGTCAGCAAAGGCTGCGTCATTGCCCCCAGCCCCGGACCGATTTCCACCATGAGGTCGTTCGTTTGCGGATTGATGGCTTCGATCAGGCTGTTGATGATGGCGCGGTCGGTCAGGAAATTCTGGCCGAAGCGTTTTTTGGGAATATGTTTCATTGGTTTTTAGTGGATGCTTTATGCGTGAGCTCGATGGCGAGCTCAATGGCGGCCAGCAGGCTGCCGATTTCGATATCGCCCTTGCCGGCCAAGTCCAGAGCGGTGCCATGATCGACCGAGGTGCGGATGATGGGAAGCCCCAACGTGACGTTGACACCGCCGCCGAAGCTGGCGTGCTTCAGCACGGGTAGCCCCTGGTCGTGATACATGGCCAGTACGCAGTCGGCCTTTTCCAGGTGGTGCGGTGTGAACAAGGTATCTGCAGGTAGCGGGCCGATCAGGATCATGCCTTCCAGCCTTAATTTTTCCAGCACAGGGGTGATGACCGTGATTTCTTCCGTGCCCAGATAGCCGTCTTCACCGGCGTGCGGGTTAAGGCCTGCGACCAGGATGCGCGGCTGGGCAATGCCGAATTTATGCACCAGGTCATGATGCAGTATGCGGATAGTAGTTTCCAGGCTTTCCTTGGTGATGGCTTGGCTTACCTCTTTCAATGGCAGGTGGGTGGTGGCCAGCGCAACTCTCAGACCGCCGCCGACCAGCATCATGACCACTTGTTCGGTTTTGCTGTGCTCTGCGAGAAATTCGGTATGGCCGGTAAAAGGGATGTTTGCACGGTTGATGATGCCCTTATGCACCGGTGCGGTGACCATGGCATCAAAGCGCCCATGCAGGCAGCCTTCCAGTGCAGTGCTCAATGTGTCGAGCACATACTGGCTGTTGGCACAATTCAGTTTGCCTGGCAGCACTATCTGCGACGTGGCCTGGTGCAATACCTGCAGGGTACCGTTGCCTTGGTGAATCGCCCCCTGAGTACGTTTGATCTGCAGATCCAATCCCAGCGCCTTGGCCCGCTGCTGCAGCATGATCTCATCTGCAATGACGATGATTTCAGCCTGGATGGGACGGTGTGCCAGCATGACGCAAAGATCCGGGCCTATGCCAGCCGGTTCTCCTGCAGTGAGGGCGATGCGGGGAATGGCGTTTTTCAAAAGACGAATCTGCTTCCTGTAACGGCTGGTTTAATACTTGTCTTCCAGATGCAACTCGACATAGGCGCGGTCACGCAGTTCACGTACCCAGTCGGCATAGGCTTCTTCTGCCTTGCGTGAACGGATTTCCTGACGCGCCTTGAATCTGGCGGCTTCCTGTGTCATGTCCTGTTTGCGGCGTTCCTGTACCTGGATGATATGGTAGCCGAACGGTGTACGGACCGGCTCGCTGATTTCTCCAGGCGCCAACAGGTTCATGGCCTGTTCGAATTGCGGTACGGTATCGCCCGGGTTGACCCAGCCAAGGTCGCCGCCGCTGTTGGCAGAAGCGTCTTCCGAGTATTGTCGTGCGAGTTCAGCAAAATCCCCGCCATTGTCCAGACGTTCCTTGATCATGATCATTCTTTGCTGGGCGTCGCTTTCGGAGACGATCTCGTTCAGCTTGACCAGGATATGGCGCAGCTTGGTCTGTTCAACGACCAGAGGCGATGTGCCGCCACGCCTGTCTGTCATCTTGAGGATGTGAAAGCCGTTAGGGCTGCGCAGGATCGGGCTCAGGTCGCCCGGTTGCATTGGTTTCAATGCTTCATTAAAGAGTTCCGGAATTTGCGTAGAGGTTTTCCAGCCGAGATTGCCGCCTTCCAGCGCATTTGGCGCATCCGAGTGACTGGCTGATACTTCTGCAAAGTTGGCGCCATCCTGCAATTGCTTTAAAGCTTGTTCGGCTTTCTCACGCAGTTTTTGCAGTTCTTCCGGCGCGCCTTCTTCCGGTGTGCGGATAAGGATGTGAGAAATCTCGAACTCGTCCTGGATGTCGCCTCGTGCGGATTGAGTCGTCAGGTAATTATCGATCTCGGCTTCGGTGACATTGACCCGGTTGTCAACCTCACGTTCGCGCAGTCTGGCGATGATGATTTCGTTGCGGATATCTTCTCGGAATTTCCTGTAGCTGATGCCCTCCTGTTCGAGTGCGGCACGAAACTCAGGAATGCTCAGCTTGTTTTGTTCGGCGATGCGCTCAACAGTCTTGTCGAGTTGTGTGTCGTCGACACGTACGCCGGTTTGTGCGGCATATTGCAGCAACAGCCGGTCATTGATCAGGCGTTCCAGAATCTGCTTTTGCAGTACGTCCGTCGGTGGCATGTTACCGCCCTGTTTTTCCAGCTGGCTGCGTACAGTCTGGATACGGTCAATCAGCTCGTTTTCCGTAATAACGACCTGGTCGACGACAGCCACAATGCGGTCGATTTTTCTGATCTCGTCGTCTTCTGCCTGCGCAGGGCCGGCAATCAGGCCAGAGCTGGCCAGGCAAAGGAGAATGATAAAACGGAACAAGGATGACTTCATGGAAGATTACTCATTTATAGGATCGTAAGAGTTGGTGATTTCACCACTTGGACTGTAGCCGGGGATACTGCGTTCCAGCAATCGCATCGGGTTGGAGCCGATTGAGGTCAAGCCACCCAGTTCGAGCTGGAAGTACAGCGCATAGTTTGCTTCGGCCGTCGCCGTCGAAACCCGTTGCAGAACAGAACGCGCCTGCCAGCAGCCAGCGTCGTACTCGATGCCGGCCAGACCTTCAATCGGCTGATTCTCGGAGATGGAATAATTCCAGCGCCCCATGCCGTACCAGCCACCACCCAGCGGCCACTGCCCGGAAATGTTGATCTGCTCGAGATCTTCTACGCATTCGTCGTTGAAGTCGCAAAGTGACTGTCTCAGTAGCCCACCTTCACTATAACGGTAACTGAGGTTGAGCACCTTGCCCGGTTCCGGGTTATAGCGGGCGCCTATGTTGGATTTGACCGTGGTGGAGCGGCCAGTATTGTATTGCCAGCCGGCATCGACGTTCCAGTGGTTAACCAATTTTGCCGTGACGGCTGCAACGATGTCGGAGCTGTTGTCGGTTCTTGGCGGAGTGTCAGGTGATAAGGTCACTTTCTGGTCCGAGAAATAGAAACGCTGACCGATCATGGCAGCGAGGCGCTGCTGGCCGGTGTTGGAGTCGATCATGCGGGTGGTCAGCGCCAGGCTGATCTGGTTGGCGTCGTTCACGCGGTCGTTGCCCCTGAACTGGTTTTCCAGAAACAGCGAGCCGAGATTGAGATCGCCTTCGCTGGTATCAAATACCGGGTACATGGATTGATCCTTGTACGGGATATAGACGTAAAACAGTCGGGGTTCCAGTGTTTGTGTATAGCGGTTGTTGACTACCTTGACGTCGCGATCGAAGTAGAGGCCGCTGTCCAGGCTGAAGATGGGCAGGGTGCGGTCCGGTGCGTCGTAGCTGCGGGCCATGCCGTCTTGAATATAATTTTCATTGCTCAGGTCGTAGCTGGTGTAGTGCACGCCGAGTTTGGGGGTGATGTAGCCGTATGGCCTTTCGAAAGGCACACTGATGCTAGGGTTCAGTGTAAAGCGATTGCCGGTGACGTCCCGTCTGGTGATGGTTGGCTCATCCCTGTCTCTGTTGCGATCGAAGCTGACCCACTGGGTATAGAGGTCTGTTCTGATCAGGTCCCAATCCTTGTCGCCGGTCAGGGTCAGTTCCGGTAGTTTCTTATAAGGCCCGATGGAGTCGTTCAGAGTCTGATATCTTTGCACCAGGCCCCTGAAATTCCAGATTTCGTCTCGGTAATTGACGAAGGCGCGCTGCAGCAAGTTGACTCGACTGGTGGCTGTAATGGCCGTGTCGAGTTCGGAGAAATATTCGTCATCGGAGACTTTTTCATAGTTGTAACCGGCAGACCAGCCATTACCGAAACGATGTCTGTGTGACAGGTTTACGTAATACCGGTCTTCCTTGCTGATGCTGTCGGAAGGTAGGTATTCCGCGTTGTTGACGCCGGAGAAATTTTCATTGAGATAGCGGAATTCGCCCTGTAATTGCACGCCTCGTTTACTGAGTGCACGAACGCCAAAGGTGGCGTCCATTTCTGGGGAAATGTTCCAGTAGTAGGGAACCTGAACCTCAAAACCGCTACGGCTGGTAGTCCCGATAGTCGGCGACAGAAGACCGGATTTCCTTTGGTTCAAATAGGAAAAATCTATCCACGGCGTATAGAGCAGAGGCACGCCCATGAACTCGACCCGCGCATTCAACGCAGTTGCTCTTTTTGTATAGGTGTCGATCTCCAGCTCACTGGCCTTGATGTACCAGTCATCCTGATCCACTTCGCAGGTAGTGTAACGTGCTGACTTGAGTACTTTTTTGTGTTCCCCCTCAAAGAGCGCAACTTTTGCATCGCCCCTTGATTTTGACTGCTCTTTTCTTGAAGTCGACTCATGAGTTGCGAGATTTTCTATTTCATCTGAGAGCAGATCGTCAATATTGTCAGATGACAACTGATCATCATCCAGATAATTCTGGTCGAGCGTGTCGCGGGTGCTTGCGGTGCTGATCTGCGGGATATCAATTATCCGGGTTTCCAGTTCGAACGATGGCTGTTGCATTTCGCCTACCGTGTCATAGAGATGCATCCTGAGCTCCGGCCCCCAGACCTTGAGTCCCTCGAATTCGATGCGAGTATTGCCGACCACATGCAACTCGTCATTCAGAACATCGTACTCAATCTTGTCGCCATAAATGGCCTGGCCTTCCTTTTTGATCGAGGCGTTGCCGAATGAACGCATTTTGCGTTCGAGGTAAAAATCCATTTTGTCGCCTTCTACGACGATAGTGCCGGGCTCGGGGTGTGCCTCCTCCATTGTTTCGTCGGGCACATAGGGTAGTTGCAGGCGGTGCTCGAGCTTGAGGCCGGGGTCTGCAGGCAATGCGGCAATAGCAGGTGGTTGCTCTGAAATGTTGGAATTATCGACAGGAATCAGTTCGCTCTGAATTCGGGTCAGCATGTCATTCTCGAATTCCAGCGTTACCCGGCGTTGCTCGATGAGCTGACCTTCATGCCATTTTTGATAGGTATACTCCCAGTGGTTCTCCAGATTCTCATTTGCTGTCAAGGGCTTGCCCATGATGGATAGCACCTGGGTCTTGGTGACACCCGGCCGTAGCTGCATCATCATTGTGGAAGTTACCACGCCATCTTGCCGCATATCCATCGCGAACAGTGATGCATTCGCCACTAGCATGAGGACAGCGGCGATCGCGATAAGATTGGTTTTGAGCATTGTTTTACGAGATGGGGAGCTAGGATTTTTTGTCAGTGATAAAATCGCATAAATCGCGTCTTTAGGCAATCCATAAATACGTGCCGGCATCTGTCCCATGCCAAAAACATCAATAATCTGTGATTTTGAAAGTCGAACATTACATGTTGCAAACAACAGATAGAAAAGCAGCATTGCAGGATTGGTTGCATCTGATACTGCCGAAAGAAGATTTCAGCCTGACCACCGCTTCTGCCGATGCCAGCTTCCGGCGCTATTTTCGCGTTCATCTGCCCGATCGAACCCTGATTGCAATGGATGCGCCGCCGCCGCAGGAGGATTGCCGTCCGTTTGTACATGCTGCCGAGATATTGCTGGATGCCGGCCTGAATGTGCCACGCATACTGGCGAAAGATATCGAGCAGGGTTTTCTGTTGCTTGGCGATCTGGGCGATGAGACTTATCTCGGCGCACTCAACGAAACGACAGCCGATGAGCTCTACCGGGATGCTGTCGCGGCGCTGATCAAGATGCAGATGGCCAGTCGTCCGGGAGTTTTTTCGCCCTACGACGAGGCATTGCTGACGAGGGAGATGCAGTTGTTTCCGGACTGGTATGTTGCAAGGCATCTCGCTATTACGCTTGCTGATGCGGATCAACAGGTGTTGCAGCATGCCTTTGTCCAGTTGAATCGCAACACCCTGGCGCAGACGCAGGTTTATGTGCATCGTGACTATCATTCACGCAATCTGATGGTGTGCCGTGATGGCGAGCACAGTAATCCCGGTGTGCTGGATTTTCAGGATGCGGTCTTTGGCCCCATCACCTATGATCTGGTCTCCCTGTTCAAGGATGCCTACATCGCCTGGGATGAGGAGCGCGTGCTTGATTGGACAGTGCGTTACTGGCAGTCAGCCAGACAGGCCGGATTGGCCGTGCCGCAGGATTTTGCCGATTTCTATCGTGATTTTGAGTGGATGGGTGTGCAGCGTCATATCAAGATACTGGGCATTTTCGCCCGGCTTTATCATCGCGACGGCAAGGATGGCTACCTGAAAGACATGCCTCTGGTGATGGATTATCTGCGCCGGGCTTGCGCCAGATACATCGAACTCAGACCTTTGCTGAGACTGCTGGACAAGATTGAGAAAAATCAGCCGCAGGTTGGATATACATTTTGAAAGCGATGATTCTGGCTGCCGGCCGCGGTGAGCGTATGCGGCCATTGACCGACCATACGCCAAAGCCGCTGCTAAAGGTGCGCGGCAAGCCGCTGATAGTATGGCATCTGGAGCGATTGGCAGCCGCGGGATTCCATGAGGTCGTGATCAATCATGCGCATCTGGGCAAACAGATTGAAGACGCCTTGGGGAACGGCCGACAATGGGGCTTGTCCATCAATTACTCCCCGGAGGCGGTTGCGCTGGAGACGGCGGGCGGCATCGTCAAGGCCTTGCCGCTGCTGGGGGACGCACCCTTCCTGGTAGTCAATGCCGATGTTTTTACGGATATCGATTTTGCCGGCCTGAAGAATGTGCTTGGCAACCACCGATTGGCGCACCTGGTCTTGATCGACAACCCGCCGCAGCATCCGCAAGGGGATTTTGCCCTTGATGCCGAAACGGTCCGTCTGGAAGGTAAGCACATGCTGACATTTTCCGGTGTTGCCGTTTATGCCCCCCGTTTGTTTGCTGGCCTGCCTGTTGATGTGCCGGCAAAACTGGCGCCGTTACTGAGGCAGGCGATAGAGAGGGGTGAAGTCAGTGGTGAGCATCACCATGGAATCTGGCATGATGTCGGCACACCGCAACGCCTCGAGGCCCTGAATGCGGGCGAATTGAATTGAAAACTGAAGGTCCGGCATGTCTGAAGTGAACCATTTTCTTGAACGCAGAAATGCCTTGATGCAATCAATGGCAGCTGGAGTGGCGATCATCCCTACGGCACCAGAGGCGATGCGCAATCGAGACAGCCATTATTCCTATCGCAGCGATAGTTATTTTTACTATCTGACCGGATTTACCGAACCGGAGGCGGTTCTGCTGTTGATAGCGGGTGACGAGCCAAAAAGTGTGCTTTTCTGTCGTGACAAGGACCTGGAACGGGAGATCTGGGACGGTTTTCGCCATGGGCCGGACGGTGCCCGCGAGCGATTCGGATTCGATGAAGCTTATTCCATCACGCGTTTGGATGAACTGGCTCCCGGATTCATGGCCAATCAACCCCGGCTGTTTTACAGTTTCGGCGCAGATGTGCATTGGGATGGCCGAATCGCAGGCTGGTTGAACCAGCTGCGTGCACAAGGACGCAGTGGCATTAGCGCGCCGGCCGAGATGGCGGATCCACGCGTGCTGCTCGACGAAATGCGCCTGTTCAAATCAGGCGCGGAACTGGAGGTTATGCGGCGTGCAGCGGATATTTCGGTAGAGGCCCATAAACAGGTCATGCAGACTGTCCGGCCCGGAATGATGGAGTACGAGATTGAGGCTGCGTTGCTGCATGAGTTTTACCGGCATGGCAGCCGCTCGCCGGCTTATACCTCGATAGTCGCCGGCGGCGCCAATGCCTGTGTGCTGCATTATGTAGAGAATAATCAGCGTTTGCACGACGGCGATCTTCTGCTGATCGATGCCGGTTGTGAACTCGACTGTTATGCCTCTGACATTACCCGCACTTTCCCGGTCAACGGCCGTTTCAGCGCGGCACAAAAGGATATCTATGAATTGGTGCTGGCCGCGCAGCAGGCCGCGATTGCCAGGATACGCCCCGGCAGCCACTGGAATGAACCGCATGAGGCTGCACTGGATGTGCTGATTCGCGGCTTTATCGACTTTGGTCTGTGCAAAGGGAGTCATGATTCCGTTCTCGAGTCGGGCGATTATCGGCGGTTCTACATGCATCGAACCGGTCACTGGCTGGGACTGGATGTACATGATGCCGGCGAATACAAGCAGTCGGACGGCGGTTGGCGTGTGCTGCAGCCAGGCATGACGCTGACAGTGGAGCCGGGCTGTTATATACGCCCGGCAGACGATGTACCCAGGGCGTTCTGGAATATCGGCGTGCGTATCGAGGACGATGCGCTGGTGACGGCAGATGGTTGCGAAATCATGACTGCCGGCGCACCCAAAACCGTGGCGGAGATTGAAAACCTGATGGCGGCGGCAAAGTGAACAAGAACGAGGAAAAATCTGCAGCAGGTATCGTCATCATCGGTGCTGGTCCGGTGGGGGCAACACTGGCACTCGCGCTTGCAGCCAAGGGCATCCCATCGACACTATTGGAGGCGAGGCCGCAAGGGGCTTCTCATCAGGATCAACGAGCGCTGGCCTTGTCCTATGGCACCAGGGTAATACTGCAGCGTCTGGGTATATGGCAGGACGTTGCATCCGAAGCGACAGCCATCAACACCATTCATATTTCGCAGCGTGGAAGTTTTGGGCGCAGTCTGCTGAAGGCGGAAGACCAGCATCAGGAGGCTTTGGGTTATGTCGTTTCCTATGGAGCATTGACCCGTGCACTCGATCATGCGCTTTCAAATCAGCCCGAGATCAAGACGCTTTATGGCGCTGAAGTGCAACATGTCAATCCGGACATGGCAGCCAGTTACGTGACATTCATCCATGACGGCGCGACGCATGAACTTGCATGCGAGCTGGCCGTACTCGCGGATGGCGGCAGAACGCCGGGCGATATTGCCGGCTTGCAGCGCGAGACCAAAGAGTACGGGCATGATGCGCTGGTGACCAAGGTCAGGGCGGAGATGCCGCACGATCATATCGCCTACGAGCGTTTTACGTCGGCAGGCCCCATGGCCCTGCTCCCGAATGGCGAGCATGATTTTTCCCTGGTCTGGACTGGCGAAAAACAGGAAATCGAGCAGATCATGACACTGGATGATGCGTCTTTTCTCAATGCCTTGCATGCGCATTTCGGCGACCGCGTCGGGCGCTTTCTCAGCGTCGGCAAACGGTTGAGCTTTCCGCTCCGCTTGTCCCGTTTGCATCCCGTCGTCTTGCCGCATTTTGCCGTGATCGGCAACGCTGCCCAGACCATGCACCCTGTCGCCGGACAAGGTTTCAATGTCGGCTTGCGCGATGCCTGGGAGCTGAGCGATCATCTGGCCAGGTTTGAATCAATTTACTGGGGTGCTCCCGAGACCTTGAGCGGCTATGCAACGACCCGGCAACGGGATACGAAGCGAGGTCTGCTATTTACGGATTTTCTGGTGAATATTTTCTCGAACGATATTGTGGGCGTTTCAGGTTTGCGTTCGGCAGGGCTGGGAATGCTGGATATTGTCAAGCCGGCCAAGCGATTCCTGATCAACAAAATGAGTTTTGGTGCACGTGGATAAGCTGAATTCCCGGGAGTTCGATGTGCTTGTCGTTGGTGGCGGGCTGGTTGGCATGTCTTGCGCGCTGGCGCTCAGCAGGCAGGGGATGTCGGTCGGGCTGCTGGAGAGCAGGTCTGGACCTGAAACGCCACAATCATCCATCTCCGGGCAGGACTGGGATAGCCGCATTTATGCCATCAGTCCCTCCAATGCAGAATGGCTCTCGTCCTTGGGTGTTTGGCAGCATGTGGATGCCGGACGAGTCTGTCCCATAGCGCAGATGCAGATTTTCGGCGATGCTGACAGCAGTCATCTGAAGTTTGATGCAAGTGAGGCCTATATCGACCAGCTCGGATTCATCGTCGAGAGCCGCCAACTGGAGCAGGCCTTGCTTGCGGAGCTGAGCAAGTCGGATGTCAGCCTGATGAGCGGTGTTGCCGCACGGTCAGCGGTGTTTTCTGAGAATCATGCCGAAATGCATCTTTCTGATCAATGCAGACTTGAGGCCCGCTTACTGGTTGCGGCGGACGGGGCGAGTTCCTGGTTACGCAATCAGGCCGACATCGCAATCAGCACCCATGACTACCATCAAATGGGCGTGGTCGCCAATTTCGAGACGGAACTGCCGCATGATAACGTGGCCTATCAGTGGTTTAGCGATGATGGCATACTGGCCTGGCTGCCATTGCCGGGCAATCGCATATCCATGGTCTGGTCTGCCCATGAGCAATTTGCAAAAAGCATGCTAGAACTTCAGGCGGAATCGTTGTCTGAGAAAGTGGGCAGGCAAGGGGGCATGACGCTGGGTGCGCTGAAGTTGTTGACCGGTGCGCGCGCATTCCCCTTGCGGCAGCAGACGGCTGCAACATTGGTCAAGCCGATGTTGGCACTGGTGGGAGATGCGGCGCATACGGTACATCCGCTTGCCGGACAGGGAGTGAACCTCGGTTTCCGGGATGTCAAAGTTCTGGCTGAGACTCTGTGCGCACGCGGTCAACATCAGTCTTGCGGCGATCATATGCTATTACGTCGCTATGAACGGGCGCGCAAACTCGATTTGCTGGAAATGCAGTGTGTTACCAAGGGGCTTTCCGGTTTGTTCTCGCATTCCGGAGTCTTTGTAAGAAAATTAAGGAATTGGGGCTTGAGCTTGACCGACCGGCAGGCAAGAGTGAAGAAATACCTGATGAATCAGGCGATACGTTAAATCATCATTAATCCAGGATATCAAAATGTTAAAAAGCTTGTTGGGTCTGTTAGTCGGTACTTTTCTGATCAGTTGCGCTTACGCGGACGATGCGGCTCTTAAAAAGGCGATCGAGTCGGCTTATCCGGACATACAGGTAGATAGCATCAAGAAGACGCAGTATGGTGGTTTGTACGAAGTGTTCATCGGCGGACAGATTGTGTATACCGATGAGAAATTTACGTTTCTGATTGCAGAAGGGCGTCTGATCGACGCGAAAACCAAACGCAATGTGACCGGCGAGCGTATGGAGGAATTGACCAGAGTCGACTTCTCCAAGCTGCCGCTGGACAAGGCGATCAAGGTGGTCAGGGGTAATGGCAGCCGCAAACTTGTCGTGTTCTCCGATCCGGATTGCCCGTTCTGCAAGCGGCTCGAACAGAAGGAACTCGCCGGCATTACCGACATCACGGTTTACACTTTTCTTTTCCCCTTGGACAAACTGCACCCGGATGCAGCCAACAAGTCCAAGGCTATCTGGTGCTCTGCTGACCGGGCGAAGTCATGGATGGACTGGGTGCTGAATAACAAGCTGGTGAAGGGCAGCACGAATTGCGAGAGCCCTGTCGAGAGTTTGGCGAAACTTGGTCAGGAACTCGGCGTGACCAGCACGCCGACCCTGATTTTTGCAGACGGTAAACGCATGCTGGGCGCTTATCCGGCTACCGAGATTGAAAAGGCATTGAATGCAGCCGGCGTAAAAAAATAGCAGAGGTTTGCTAAGGTTAACCTACAACTTCGCCCAGTTTGAAGATCGGCAGATACATGGCGACGACGAGGCCGCCGATCAATACACCGAGAATTACCATAATGATCGGTTCCATCAGGCTGGAAAGGCCTTCCACTGCATCATCGACTTCCGCTTCATAAAAATCGGCAACTTTGGAAAGCATGGAGTCGAGCGCACCGGATTCTTCGCCGATGGCAGTCATTTGCAGCACCATGTTGGGGAACACTTCCGCGTTCTGCATGGCAACCGTCAAACTGGTGCCGGTGCTGATTTCACTCTGGATTTTTTTGGAGGCATCGTAATAAACACGATTCCCTGATGCGCCTGCGACCGAATCCAGTGCCTCAACCAAGGGCACACCGGCAGCGAACATGGTTGAGAGGGTTCTGGCAAAGCGGGCGATCGTGGCGATCCTGATCAAATTACCAAAGACAGGCACCTTCAATAGCAGCCGGTCCATGGTTGATTGCATCTTTTCAGAACGTTTCCAGGTGTAGAAGAAGAACCAGCCCGCAAAGCCAAGTGAGCCGAAGATTGCCCACCAGTAGGAAACAAAATAATCTGATATGGCCATTACCACCAGTGTCGGTGTTGGAAGGTCGGCGCCAAAGCTGGAGAAAAGTTCTTTAAAGGCGGGAACCACAAAGATCATGATGACCGCTGTGATCACAAATGCAACGATAATGATGGATACCGGGTACATCAATGCGGATTTGATCTTGCCCTTAATGGCAAGGATCTTCTCCTTGTAGCTTGCCAGCCTGTCCAGCAGGGAATCCAGAATGCCCGCCTGCTCACCGGCACCAACCAGATTGCAATAGAGCGCATCAAAGTAGAGAGGGTATTTTCTGAATGCCTGACTCAGGCTACTACCGGTTTCAACGTCAGCCTTGATATCTCCCAGTAGCTTGGCCACAGCTGGGTTGCTATGGCCCTTGCCGACAATGTCAAATGCTTGGAGCAATGGAACGCCTGATTTCATCATGGTGGCGAGCTGGCGCGTGAACAGTGTGACATCCTTGTCAGTGACCTTTCCGCCAGATTTAAACCCGCTCTGTTTGCTTACCTTGATAACATTAATGCCCTGACGCCTGAGGGTTGCTTTCACAAACGCATCACCGGATGCCTTCATCTCACCCTTGATGCGTTTACCCTTTTTGTCGGTACCTTCCCAAACGTAGGTAATTTCCTTGCTAGCGCTGACAGCCATATTGTTGTTCCTGAATTATTCGTTAGTGACCGCTTCAACTTCTGCAATGGAGGTCAGTCCCTGTTTTACTTTGAGCAAGCCTGATTGCCGCAGATCGCGGACACCCTCGAGTTGGGCCTGGTCGGCGATGTCGTGAGCGGTGCCGTTTTTCATAATGATGCGGCTCATGGCGTCACTCACCGGCATGACTTGATAGATGCCGACACGACCCTTATAACCGCCGTTGCAAAGTTCGCAACCACCCTCCTTGGGTCCGTATAGGGTCCAGCTGCCATCCAGATCTTCTTCCTTGAAGCCGACCCCCAGCAATGCTTCCTTCGGTACATCCAGTGGCACCTTGCAGTTGGGACACAGTTTGCGTGCCAGCCGTTGCGCTGTGATGAGGGAAACCGCTGAGGCGATGTTGAATGGTGCAACCCCCATGTTCATGAGTCGGGTCAGTGTGGATGGTGCATCGTTGGTATGTAGCGTCGACAATACCATGTGACCGGTCGAAGCAGCCTTGATGGCCATATCCGCGGTTTCCAGATCGCGAATTTCCCCGATCATGATGATGTCCGGATCCTGACGCAGAAAGGATTTAAGTGCGGCGGCAAATGTCAGGCCCTGTTTGTCATTGACGTTAACCTGGTTGATGCCTGCCAGCGGGATTTCTGCCGGGTCTTCAGCAGTAGAGATGTTCACGCCGGGTTCATTGAGAATATTCAGGCAGGTGTAAAGCGAAACGGTTTTGCCTGAACCGGTAGGCCCGGTGACCAGTACCAGGCCATATGGACGACTTACGGCTGACAGCAGGGCTTCCTTCTGGTCTGCTTCATAGCCAAGAGCTTCAATTCCCAGTTTTGCACTGGACGGATCGAGAATACGCATGACGATCTTTTCACCGTGAATCAGCGGCAAAGTGCTGACACGAAAGTCAATGGTGCGGGTTTTCGATAGCACCAGTTTCATGCGACCATCCTGTGGAATCCGCTTCTCGGAAATATCCATGCTGGAAATGACCTTGATGCGGGAAGCCAGTTTTTCCTTGATGGCTAGTGGTGGCTGAGCAATTTCACGAAGTACACCGTCAACGCGGTAACGAATCCGGTAGAATTTTTCATAGGGCTCAAAGTGCAAATCCGAAGCGCCCATGTTGATGGCGTCAATCAGTATCTTCTGCAGATATTTAACGACCGGTGCATCGTCAATCTCGACCGATTGTGTCTCTTCCTGCGCCTGGTCGTCTCCTTCCAGATCTAGGTTGAAGTCTTCATCGACATCAATTGAACTCATGCTGGTGTCGCTGGCTTCAACGATTTTTGCAATCCATCGGGCCAGTTTGTCGTCTTCGACAACGACTGGTGACAAGGTCATGCCAGTCTGGAACTTCACATCATCCAGCACATGCAGATTTGTGGGGTCGGATAGTGCGACGAACAGTGTGTTGCCGCGACCTTGCAATGCCATGACATGGCTGGATTGCATGAGTTTGACGTCTATCCCCTTTGGAGGAAGATAGTCGGAGTTGAGGGCATCAAGATCGAATATGGGAAAACCGAAAGCGTTTGCCGCAGTTTCCGCTACCTGTAATGCGCTAAGTTTCTTGCTGGAAATGAGTTGTTTTACGAAAGGAATTTGCTGCGTATTGGCTGATGACTGGATGGCATTTGCCTCATCATCTGACAGCAGCTTTTCTTGAACCAGCATGCGGGCAAGCCCGCCCAGTTTGATGGGTGAAATTGCTGTAGCCATTAGTTCCTGATTTCTTGGTTTTGTACTTGGTTAATCATTATTTCAAGTTTACTAAACCTGAGCCCCTGCGTGGATAATGCACGCTAGCTACTTGTTTGTAAAGAAGCAGTGCTCCTTCAGGTTTTGTAGTTGCGTGGCTACGGTTTGCCAATATCCGGTAAAAAAATCTTGACTTATTGAAATAACGCAAGTAAAAATCCGTTCAGGCGTTTTGATTCGAAGCAATTTTGGCTGGCGATTTTAGCTTAAGTTCTTGAATTGAAAACTTTTGGGGCCGCCTCCTCTTGATTTGGTAAGGAAGTTTTAGATGGCAACAGGTACAGTAAAGTGGTTCAATGATTCCAAAGGTTTTGGTTTTATTACCCCGGATGATGGCGGCGACGATCTTTTCGCACATTTTTCCGCGATTGTGGAGTCGGGCTACAAGAGCCTCAAGGAAGGTCAGCGCGTGACATTTGATGTCACCGAAGGCCCCAAGGGCAAACAAGCTTCTAATATTCAGAAGGCTTAAGCTTAAATCGCAGCACAGACTTTATTAAAACGGCCCATGTTAGGGCCGTTTTATATTGTGTCGTCTGTTATTGCATGTGGTGGATGATTTCATCGCCGAATTGTGAGGTGCCGACTTGCGTGGCGCCTGACATTTGTGACGAGAAGTCCTGGGTCACATGTTTGGCGGAAATTGCTTTTGCCACACCTTGTATTACCAGGTCTGCCGCTTCCCCCCAGCCGAGATGACGTAACATCATTTCAGCCGAAAGTATCAGCGAGCAGGGGTTGGCAATGTCCTGCCCGGCAATCTTCGGCGCTGTGCCGTGTGTGGCTTCAAACATCGCGGTCGTGTCGGAAAGATTCGCGCCTGGGGCAATGCCAATACCACCAACCTGCGCCGCCAGGGCATCCGACATATAGTCTCCGTTCAGGTTGAGTGTGGCCACTACATCGTAATCCTGTGGATGCAGCAGGATTTCCTGCAGGAAAGCATCCGCGATGCAGTCCTTGATAACGATGCCGTTCGGCAGTTTGCACCATGGCCCGCCGTTGATTTCCACAGCGCCGAATTCTTCCTTGGCGACCTCATAACCCCAGTTCTTGAATCCACCTTCAGTGAATTTCATGATGTTGCCTTTGTGCGCGATCGTTACCGATTTCCGGTTGTTGTCGATGGCGTACTGGATCGCCTTGCGCACCAGACGTTTGCTGCCGTCGACCGATACCGGTTTGATGCCGATGGCGGAAGATTCAGGGAAGCGGATTTTTTTGCGCACGCCCATGTCACTGAGGAAATTGATGACTTTTTTGACTTCGTCGCTGCCGGCTGCCCATTCGATGCCGGCATAGATGTCTTCCGTATTTTCACGGAAGATCACCATATCGGTTTTTTCTGGATGTTTGACCGGGCTGGGCACGCCGGTAAAGTACTGCACGGGACGCAGGCAAACGTAGAGATCCAGTTCCTGGCGCAGTGTTACGTTCAGTGAGCGGATGCCACCGCCAACCGGTGTTGTGAGCGGCCCCTTGATCGAAATCACATAGTCTTTGACTGCCTGCATGGTTTCATCCGGCAACCATTCGTTGTCGCCGTAGACTTTAGTGGCTTTTTCGCCGGCATAGACTTCCATCCAGGAAATGGCGCGTTTGCCGCCGTAGGCTTTTTCTACTGCAGCATCGACCACCTTGATCATCGGTGGCGTGATATCGACACCGATTCCATCGCCCTCGATAAATGGGATAATCGGATGGTCAGGTACACTGAGTGAGTTGTCAGCGTTGATGCTGATTTTTTCGCCTTTTTTAGGCACGCTAATTTTTGAAGTCATGGATTCATCCCGAAAATGCTGATTCTGTTTAACAAGCCGTATGGTGTTGTTTGCCAATTCAGTGCGCATGAGCAGCACCCTACACTCAAGGACTACATTCCAATCGCGGATGTTTATGCGGCAGGCAGACTTGATACGGACAGTGAAGGTTTGCTTATTTTAACCGATGATGGGGCCTTGCAGCATCGTCTGTCTCATCCGAAACATAAAGAATTGAAGACTTATTGGGTGCAGGTCGAGGGCGAGCCTGATGAGCGCGCCTTGAAGGCACTCAGGACCGGGGTGGATCTGGGGGATTTTGTTACTAAACCTGCAGTCGTAAAGCTGATGCAGGAACCTGAGGGCTTATGGCCAAGGGTACCGCCGATTCGAGAGCGAAAGGCCATACCGACTTGCTGGTTGGAAATCAGGATTTCTGAAGGCAAGAATCGCCAGGTCAGGCGTATGACCGCCAAGGTTGGTTTTCCTACCCTACGCCTGATCCGCTACGCTATTGGATCACACACGCTGGATGGATTGTCTTTGGGAACGTGGAAAAAACTTGAATGAGAATGGGGAGCTGAATGAAGCCAGTCGTTATTTTTCGTCATGCACGGACAGAGGGCCCCGGATACTTGGGTACATTTCTGACGGCAAAAAGGATTCCATGGCAGCTAATATGTATAGATCAAGGCGAGGCTCTGCCTGAAAGCACCGAAGCCTATAGCGGCATGGTGTTGATGGGCGGCCCCATGAGCGTCAATGATGATTTGCCTTGGATCCAACCTTTGTTGGCATTGATTCGTGACGCAATGCAACGGGATACTCCCTTGCTCGGGCATTGCCTGGGAGGCCAGTTGATCAGCAAAGCCCTGGGTGCAACGGTGAGCGGGAACCCGGTCAAGGAAATCGGCTGGGGCGAAGTGAAGTTGACGCCTAGTGATGAGGCACATAAATGGTTTGGCAACCTGGAGAGGTTTGATGCTTTCCACTGGCATGGGGAAACCTTCGCCCTGCCGCAGGGAGCCGAACATTTGCTCTCAAGCCGGTATTGCCAGAATCAGGCATACTCAATCGGCAAGCACCTGGCCTTTCAGTGTCATGTGGAAATGACAGTGGATATGGTCAAAGACTGGAGCGAAGCCGGAGCGGATGAGCTGAAGGCAGAGGTTGGCAATCCTGCCGTGCAAACAGCCGTAGAGATGCAGCGAAACCTGCAGCAGCGTGTCGCGCGGTTGAATGAGGTCTCGCATTTTGCCTATGAGCGCTGGATTCTGGGTTTGCGTACATAGCTGGAACGGCGATCTCTGACAGCAAAATCCTGTGCAGTCCAGGGAGCGGAGTCCAAGCAATGCTTATGATAAAATCAACACATCAGAAACCATGACAAAAAGACCATTTCATGTCCGGTAACACCATAGGTACTTTATTCACGCTCACCTCGTTTGGTGAATCTCATGGCCCAGGTATCGGTGGCATTGTTGACGGCTGTCCGCCAGGGCTTGAATTGAATGAGGAGGACTTGCAGGCCGAGCTTGATCGACGCAAGCCGGGGACTTCCCGTCATGTCACCCAGCGCAAGGAGCCGGATACGGTGGAGATCCTGTCCGGCGTATTTGAGGGCAAGACCACGGGAGCACCTATCGGTTTTCTGATCCGCAATCAGGATCAGCGCAGCCAGGACTATGGCAAGATTGCAGAAACCTTCCGTCCCGGCCATGCCGATTACACCTACTGGCAGAAATACGGCATCCGTGACTATCGTGGTGGTGGCCGTTCCAGTGCGCGCGAGACTGCAGTGAGGGTGGCGGCAGGTGCGATTGCCAAGAAGTGGCTGAAGCAGCGTTATGGTGTAGAGATTCGTGGCTATATGAGCCAGCTGGGCGAGATTTCGATTCCCTTCCAGAGCTGGGATGCGGTCAACGAAAACCCGTTCTTCTCGCCGAATCGCGACATATTGCCGGAGCTGGAAGCCTATCTCGACAATATCCGCAACGAGCGCGATTCCGTCGGTGCCCGTATTTCCATCGTGGCGCAGGGTGTGTCTGTCGGTTGGGGTGAGCCTGTTTATGACAGGCTGGATGCCGAGATCGCTTACGCCATGATGAGTATCAATGCGGTGAAAGGCGTCGAGATCGGCGCCGGCTTTGCCAGCATCGCTCAGCGCGGTTCAGTGCACAGCGACGAAATGACTCCGGAAGGTTTTGTCACCAATCATGCCGGTGGTTTGCTCGGCGGTATCTCCACTGGGCAGGATATTGAAGTGCAGATCGCCCTGAAACCGACGTCTAGCATCCCACAGGATCGCCGTTCCATAGACAAGCAGGGCAATGCCGTAACCATGGCGACCACAGGCCGTCATGATCCTTGCGTTGGCGTGCGTGCCACGCCAATCGCCGAGGCGATGCTGGCGCTGGTCCTGATCGATCATGCGCTGCGCCATCGCGCGCAGTGCGCTGATGTTGTCTGTAATACGCCGAAGATTTGAGCTGACGCGTTCCAACGTCAGCAGGCATCACCCTTAAAGTCGCCGATATGCAAAGATTCCCGTATTGGCGGCTTTCCAGTTTTTACTTCACCTATTACATGTTCGTTGGCGCGTTCGTGCCGTATTGGGGCTTGTACCTCAAATCCGTCAACTTTTCCTCGGTCGAGATCGGTGTTTTGCTCTCGCTGTTCCAGGTCAGCAGGATTTTTTCGCCTAGTTTTTGGGGTTGGCTGGCGGATAGAACCAATCGTCGTGTTGCCTGGATCAAGCTGACGGCTCTGCTGGGTCTGCTTGGCTATATTGGCGTGTTCTTCGGCACCAGCTTTGTCTGGCTGTTCTTTGTCATGGCAGCACTCAGTATTTTCACCAGTTCCACCCTGCCGCTGGCTGAAGCTGTCACCATGGCGCATATCGAGCCCGCCAATCAACCCTATGGGCGTATCCGTGTCTGGGGTTCGATCGGCTTTATCGTTGCCGTGCTTGGCTTGGGTCTGATGCTGGATTACGCCCGGATTGAAAGCCTGCTCTGGTGCCTTCTGCTGATCCAGGCCACGCTGTTCTTGCTCAGTTTCAAGATACCTGAACCTTACGTGCCATCGCACCATACCGACCACCTGCCTGTCTGGAAGATCGTTACCCGCCCCGAAGTGCTGTCGCTGTTGATAGGCAGTTGCCTGATGGTCAGTGCACATAGCGTCTATTACAGTTTTTTTTCAATTTTCCTGGAAGATCGCGGCTATAGTAAAACCTTGATCGGCGTTCTGTGGGCAGTGGGTGTCGTCTGCGAGATACTGATGTTTGTCGTCATGCCGAAACTGACAGCAAGGTTCAGCCTCAAGCAGATTTTGCTGATGAGCCTGATGCTGGCTGTGCTACGTTTTGCGATGATCGGATCGGGGGTGTCTTCACTGGCGATACTGCTGCTTGCCCAGACCTTGCATGCCGCGACTTTTGGCAGTTTTCATGTGGCCTCTGTAGCCATTGTGCATCAGTACTTCAAGGGTAAGCACCAGGCCAAGGGGCAGGCAATATACAGCAGTGTGGGCTATGGTTTGGGCGGGACCATCGGCGGCATTTCCGGCGGCTATGCATTGCAGTACCTGGGCGGCGAGACCACTTTCATGCTGACAGCCATCTATCCGCTGATCGGTTTTCTGGTGGTTGCGTTCTGGCTCAAAAGTAGCCATGCTGGTCGCTAATCTGACTTTTTGAAAAATCCGGATGCGAACTTTCTTTTACGTTCTTGCGCTTTACCTTGCATGGGCTTTCCAGTCTGCGCATGCTGACACGCAGGTTAATGTGGTGGGTCTTTTTACGGGTAAGGCCGTGCTGGTGATCAATAACGGCAAGCCCCAAACACTTTCCGTCGGGCAAGTCTCGGCAGAGGGGGTCAAGCTCATTTCCGCGAATAGTCAAAGCGCCGTGCTGGAAATTGAGGGCAAGCGTCGTGAACTGATGATGGGGCAAGGTGTGGCGGTGGGCGGCAGCACGAAATCCCAGCCAGCCAGCGTGACGCTTTATGCCAATTCAGCCGGACACCATCTGGCGGAGGGTCAGATCAATGGTGTGCCACTCAAATTCATCGTTGATACAGGCGCCACCTCAATTGCCATGAACAGCGCCGATGCCAGGAAAGCGGGGATTGACTACAAAAAGGGTGAGCAGGTGCCGGTACATACGGCAAGTGGCAATGTGGCAGCTTATCGGGTGGTTATTAATACGCTTAAGATCGGCGCTGTCGTGTTGCATCAGGTGGAAGGTGTCGTGCTTGAAGGTAATTCACCGGCGGTTGTGCTGCTTGGCATGAGCGCACTGAGCAGGCTGGAAATGAAACGTGAGGGCATCGCCCTCACGCTGATTAAGAAATACTGAGGATTTATGCAGACTTGCGCTTGTCGCGCTCTATTAGTGCATATGCGGAATGATTGTGTATCGACTCGAAGTTCTCAGACTCTACGATGTAAGCATCGATTCTTGGTTCGGCGTTCAGCTGCGCCGCTACATCGCGCACCATGTCCTCGACGAATTTCGGATTGTCATAAGCACGTTCCGTGACGAACTTCTCGTCCGGGCGTTTGAGCAAACCGTAAAGCTGGCAAGAGGCCTGTTCTTCAACCAGCGAAATAATATCCTCGACCCAGATGAAATCATTGATACGGGCGGTGACGGTTACATGTGAGCGCTGATTGTGTGCACCATAGTCCGAGATTTTCTTGGAGCAAGGGCAAAGGCTGGTGACAGGCACCAACACCTTGACCGTAATGTAGAAGTCACCATTCCGGATTTCACCGATGAAAGTTACTTCGTAGTCCAGCAGGCTCTGTACGCCGGAAATTGGCGCGGCCTTGTTGACGAAGTAGGGGAAGGTCATCTCGACGTGGCCGGATTCAGCTTCTAGGCGCTTCACCATCTCACGCAATATGGTCTCGAAGGATTCAATCGAAATTTCACGCTCATTCATGTTGAGAATCTCAACAAAGCGCGACATGTGCGTACCCTTGAAATTGTGTGGCAGGTGTACGTACATGTTGAACATGGCGACTGTGTGCTGCACGCCGCCAGTCTTGTCCTTGACCTTGACCGGGTGGCGGATGGATTTGATGCCGACCTTGTCTATCGCAAGATGGCGGGTATCGGGGGTGTTCTGTACATCCTCGATGGATGGGGCGGTGGGTTGATTCATGAGCTTCTCGTCTCGATGGGGCTACTCAGATAATACTTGAGTATATCACTGGGTTAATTTTTTCTCAATGGAGGCAATAATGCCTTCGGAATTCAGACCGCAGTTGGCCAGCATGGTTTCATGCACGCCATGTTCGATGAAGGTGTCCGGCAGGCCCAGGCACAAGGTTTCAACAGTCATGTTCATGTCTTGCAAGGCCTCCATGACTGCGGCTCCAGCGCCACCGCCGATGGCATTTTCCTCTATGGTTACAATCAGTTCATGTCTGTTGGCCAGATCCTTGATCAAGTCAAGATCCAGAGGTTTGACAAAGCGCATGTCGGCAATTGTGGCATCCAGTGATTCTGCCGCCTGCAGGGCCGGAGATACCATGCTGCCGAAGGCCAGGATGGCAACTTTCTTGCCTTCGCGTCGTATCAGGCCGCGGCCCAAAGGCAGTGCCGACATCTCCTCTGCGATGGCAACGCCGGCGCCGCTGCCGCGCGGATAACGCACGGCACTGGGTCCAGTGTGCTGATAGGCGGTGTATAGCATCTGGCGGCATTCGTTTTCGTCGCTGGGTGCCATCACGACCATGTTTGGAATGCAGCGCAGATAACTCAGGTCGAAACTGCCGGCATGTGTAGGGCCGTCTGCGCCAACCAGTCCGGCGCGGTCGATGGCAAAGACGACCGGCAGGTTCTGCAGTGCGATGTCGTGAATCAACTGGTCATACGCGCGTTGCAGGAAGGTGGAGTAGATGGCTACTATTGGCTTCAGTCCGTCACAGGCCATGCCGGCAGCGAAAGTCAGTGCGTGCTGTTCGGCGATGCCGACGTCGAAGAAGCGCTCCGGGTATTTCTCTGCAAAATCATTGAGGCCGGAACCATCGCACATTGCCGGCGTAATACCGACCAGCCGCTGATCCTGACCGGCCATGTCCACCAGCCATTCGCTGAATACCTGGGTGTAGGTTTTCTTGCTGCTGGCGCCGACCGAGTCGCCATTACTCGGATCGAACTTGCCGACCCCGTGATATTTGCCCGGATTGTCTTCGGCCGGCTGGTAACCGTGACCTTTCTGCGTCACCACATGCAGGAATTGCGGCCCCTTCAGTTGGCGGATATTGTGCAGTGTGGCGACCAGCGTATCAAGATCATGGCCATCGATCGGGCCGATGTAATTGAAGCCGAATTCCTCGAACAGTGTGCCCGGCGTCATCATGCCCTTCACATGCTCTTCCGCGCGCTTGGCGAACTCAAGAACTGGCGGCATCGTCCGCAGCACTTTTTCACCGGAGCGCCACATGCGGTCATAAAGCTTGCCGGACAGCAGTCTGGCAAGGTAATTGTTGAGGGCGCCGACATTGGGCGAGATCGACATGTCGTTGTCGTTGAGGATGACCAGCAGGTTGGCATCCATCGCCCCTGCATTGTTCAATGCCTCGAATGCCATGCCGGCAGTCATCGCGCCATCACCGATGATGGCCACAGCACGACGTTCCAGTCCCTGCTGCTGGGCGGCGACTGCCATGCCCAGCGCGGCCGAGATGGAAGTGCTGGAGTGGCCGGTGCCGAAGGTGTCATATTCGCTTTCGCTGCGGCGCGGGAAGCCGGCAATGCCACTTGGTTTGCGCAGGGTGTTCATGGCCTCGCGTCTGCCCGTCAGTATCTTGTGCGGATAGGTCTGGTGGCCCACATCCCACACAAGCCTGTCATCCGGGGTGTCATAGACATAATGCAGCGCGATGGTCAGCTCTACCACGCCCAAGTTGGAAGATAGGTGGCCGCCGGTCTGGGCAACGCTTTCGATCAGAAAGGCGCGTAGCTGTCTTGCCAATTCAGGCAGTTGCTTGCGTTCCAGCTTTCTCAATTGCTCGGGAGAGTCGATGGTTTCCAGTAATGCGTACATATACGAGTCGGCAGAAAAATTCCGGTTGATGGGTGAGCTTAATGGTTGCGGTGCATGATGAAGTCAGCGAGCTGGATCAGTCTTCCGGCTTTTTCACCATATGGTGAGACCTGACTGATGGCATGTTCATGTAGTTCCTGAGCCAGGGCTTTTGCACGGGACAAGCCGAGTATCGTCACATAAGTCGGTTTGTTGCTCTCTGCGTCCTTGCCTGCTGTCTTGCCCAGGGTTGCCGTATCGGCTTCGGTATCCAGAATGTCATCGATGACCTGGAACGCCAGGCCCATGGACTGGGCGTAGTGATCGATGGCTTTCAGTGTTTCAGTTGATACCTTGTCGGCGCAATGTGCACCCAGTAATGCGGCGGCTCTTATCAATGCGCCGGTCTTGTGGATATGCATATATTCGAGCTCGGACTGGTTAAGTGCTTGTCCGACGCTGGCCAGATCGATCGCCTGACCGCCAGCCATGCCTCTGGAACCACTGGCGACGGCCAGCACATGTACCATGTGCAATTGACTGGCAGCATCCTCGTGCAGGCCCGGCTGGGATAGCAGTTGAAACGCCAGGCTTTGCAGCGCATCGCCCACCAGTAGTGCGGTAGCGTCATCGTATTGCTTGTGACAGGAAGGTTTTCCCCGGCGCAAATCGTCATCGTCCATGCAGGGCATGTCGTCGTGCACCAGTGAGTAGGCGTGTATCAGCTCGACCGCACAAGCCGCGGCGTCGGTTTTTTCTGCCTCGGCATCACATAATTCGGCCGCGGCATGCGCCAGCAGGGCGCGCACTCTTTTGCCGCCGCCCATGACGGAATAACGCATGGCCGCATGCAGCTTTTCCGGAGCGATATCACCGGGCGGTAAAAAATGGTTCAGAGCCGATTCCGTGCGCTGCTGAATCCGGCCAGCCCAGTTCTGAAAGTCATTCATCTTGATAGGTTTGCAGGATATTGTTTTCGTTTAACAGGCGCACCTGCTGCTCGATGTCCGCCAGAGACTTCTGGCAGTACTGCAGCAATTCGCTACCACGTTGATAGGCTTGCAGTGACTGTTCCAGAGGCAACTGGCCGGCCTCCATCTGCGCGACGATCGCTTCAAGCTCCTTCAGCGCCTGTTCGAAGCCGGGTTGGGACTCTTTCTGTTTTGTCATTGCAATGTTCTCTGGGATGCATGAGGGGCCGACGGCCTGATACATGGGTGTAGCGCCAGGCTGTCGACTTTCAAGGATGATAGTTTACGCTGTTAGGCGCTTTTGGAGAAATCCTGGGCATCCTGAATAGCCAGGATTGTATGTAAAAACTGATGGATATCCGCTATTTCCTCGTCGCTGACACTATGTGCCATCGGATATTCGTGCCAGGTCAGCGGATACCCCGAAGCCGTCAGCAGTTGCGCCGATGCCTTGGCGGTTTGTAACGGGACGATAGTGTCCAGATTGCCATGCGCCATGAAAATCGGCAGTTGGCGATTTGCCGTATGTATCTCGTCCTGCAATCGGCCTTTCATTGGCAGCCAGCTGGATAGCACAAGTGCGCTGGCCAGCGGTTCCGGATGTCGCAAGGCAGTATGCAAGGCAATCGCGCCGCCCTGCGAAAAACCTGCCAGCACGATGCGCTCCGCTGCAATGCCCCTGGCTTTTTCTGCTTCAATCAGCGCTTCGATCTCGCGTTGGCTTTGCCGGATGCCCGCTTCATCCTGAGGACTGTCGGCGTCAAGGCCATAAATATCGTACCAGGCACGCATTTCGTAGCCATTGTTGATGGAGACTGGGCGGTATGGTGCGTGCGGCAGGATAAAACGCACTCCAGGAAGCTGGAGTGCGCTGGCTATCGGCTCGAAATCGTAGCCGTCCGCTCCCAGTCCGTGGAGCCAGATGATGCTGGCATTGGCATTATCACTGACGCATCGTTCTAGGGTTTCCAGCATGTATGAATCGAGTTTCCGTGGGTGAGTTGATATCAATTAAAAATTTGTCCGACGATGCCGCTGGCGGGAGGTTTTGCTACACTGTTAAAAGCTGGAATTTTGCGATATGCTGCAATAAATTCAGGGAATTACACTAAATCATCACAATAATAATGATTATATGACATGAATCTTCCCGAGTTCATTTCGCGTCACGTCATGCGTATCGCGCTCAGTCTGAGTGTCGTTATTTTACTATTGCTGCACGCCAGCGGGGCATTTCAATTCGGCTTTATCAATCGTCTTGAAAATTTCAGTTACGACGTCCGCCTGAATCTGATGATGCCACGTACTCTGGATCAGCGGATCGTGATTGTCGATATCGATGAGCGCAGTCTTCAGGAACAGGGGCGCTGGCCATGGGGGCGCAACAAGCTGGCGCAGCTGGTGGACAAGCTGTTCGAAGACTATCAGATTGGTGTGCTGGGTTTCGACGTCGTGTTTGCTGAAAAGGACGAAAGCTCCGGCCTTAAAAGTCTGGAACAGATTCAGCAGCAGTATCTGAAATCCGACGCAGGTTTTGCGCAATTGGTTGAACAGTTGCGCCCGCAGCTGGATTACGACCAGCTGTTCGCTAACAGCCTGCAGGGCCGCAAGGTGGTACTGGGCTATTATTTCCGCAATGACGATCACATGGATGGCAGGGTAGGCGTGCTGCCTGAGCCTTCTTTCATCGAGGGCAGCTTCAAGGGCAAGGACATCGCCTTCATGCAAGCCACTGGTTTCGGCGGCAATCTGGCTGCGTTGCAGCAGGCGGCCACGGCTGCCGGCCATTTCAATCCGGATCCTGATGAAGACGGCATCTCGCGCAGAGTGCCGATGGTCATGAGTCTGGATGGCAATATCTATGAAGCGCTTTCCGTCGCCCTTGCTCGTGTCGCACTGGATACACCGAAACTGCAGGCCGGTTTTGCCGACGGCCTGGGAGTAGGTAAAAAATATGCCGGCCTGGAATGGCTGCAAATGGGTGACCGTCGCATCCCGGTCGACGCCAGGGTGACGGCGCTGATTCCCTATCGTGGTCTGCAGGGCAGCTTCCCTTATGTTTCCGCGACCGATGTGCTGAATGGGAAAACCAGCAAGGAAGTACTGAAGGATCGCATCGTGCTGGTGGGGACTACCGCGCCTGGCCTCATGGATCTGCGTGCCACGCCGGTGCAGAATATTTATGCCGGGGTGGAAATTCATGCCAACATGATTGCCGGCATTCTTGACCAGAACATCAAGCAACGCCCGGCCTATACACTCGGTGCCGAGTTCGTGCTGCTGTTGTTGACCGGATTGTTGCTGGCTTTTCTACTGCCCGCATTGACGCCACTTTGGGCAACGCTATCGGCTTTCGTCGTGCTTACCTTGTATGTGACTTTCAATCTGCTGTTGTGGCAATCTGCCAATCTGGTGCTGCCACTCGCCTCTGGCCTGTTCCTGATCGTTGTCATCTATGTGCTGAACATGACCTACGGTTTCTTCATAGAGTCGCGCGGCAAACGTCAATTGGCCGGATTGTTCGGACAATATGTGCCACCGGAACTGGTAGATGAGATGGCAAAAGATCCTGAGGCCATCAGTCTGGAAGGTGAAAGCCGCGAAATGACGGTGTTGTTTTCGGATGTGCGCGGCTTCACCAATATCTCCGAAGGGCTGGATCCGAAACAGCTGACGCAGTTGATGAACGAGTTCCTGACACCGATGACGCATGTGATCCATGATAATCGCGGCACCATAGACAAATACATGGGTGATGCCATCATGGCATTCTGGGGCGCACCTCTGAACGATCCGCAACATGCGACTCATGCGGTCAGGGCAGGCATGCAGATGCTGGCCAGTTTGAATAGCCTGCAGGCACAATTCAAGGCGCGGGGCTGGCCCGAGATCAAGATCGGTGTCGGTTTGAACACCGGCCTGATGACGGTGGGCAACATGGGCTCCGAGTTCCGTATGGCATATACTGTGATGGGGGATGCGGTCAATCTTGGCTCGCGCCTCGAAGGCCTGACCAAGAATTACGGCGTGCAGATGATAGTCAGCGAATCCACACGGGAAAAAGTGCCGGAATATATCTATCGCGAACTGGATATCGTGCGCGTCAAGGGCAAGGACAAGCCGGTCGTGATTTACGAGCCGGTCTGTGCCTCGGGCGAGGAGGATAAGTCGCTACAGGACGAGCTCAAGCTGTATCGCGAGACGCTGAAACTTTATCGTGCACAGAATTGGGATCTGGCGGAGATGCAGTTCATCAATCTGCAACAGATGTATCCACAGCGGCAACTTTATGCCATGTATATTGAACGTATCGCGCATTACCGCCAGAATCCGCCGGATGCCGGCTGGGATGGTGTGTTCACCTTCCAGACCAAATAGACAGGAGCCAGCATGAGGGTCAAAGTACTAGGTTGCAGTGGTGGCATAGGCGGCACATTGAGGACCACCAGTTTTCTGATCGATGAGGACATCCTGATGGATGCGGGCACCGGTGTCGGCGACCTGACCATCGAGCAGTTTCTCAAGATCAACCACATCTTCATCACGCATTCGCACCTCGATCATGTTGCCTGTATTCCCTTGCTGGCCGACAGCGTGCTGGGTTTCCGTGATACGCCCATCACTCTCTATGCCACGGCAGAAACCTGGGCGATACTAAAGGAGCATCTGTTCAACTGGAAAATCTGGCCGGATTTCACGGTTATTCCGTCAGAGGAGCATCCCTTGCTGGTCTGGCACGAGATCCGGCTGGGCGAGACGGTCAAGTTGGGCGAGCGAAGCTTCACCCCGTTGCCGGCCAATCATGTCGTGCCTACCGTCGGTTTTCACCTGGAGGGTCCAACTGCCAGCATGGTGTTCACTGCAGACACCACGACCTGCGACGCACTGTGGCCTGAGGTCAATCGCATCGCCAATCTCAAGTACCTGATTATCGAGACCGCTTTCAGCAATGAGGAGATCGAATTGGCCAAAGTGTCCAAGCATCTTTGTCCGGCCATGCTGATTGAGGAGCTGGACAAGCTGGAACATTCGCCGCTGCCGCGTATCTATATTACGCATCTGAAGCCGGGCGAAGGCGAGGTCATCATGCGTGAGGTCGACCGTGATGCCTACAGGTTCAACGCACGGCCGTTGTATAACAGTCATATCTTTGAGCTGTAGTCCGGAGATTTTTGAAGTAGAGTATTTGAGAGCATCGTTTGCAGGAACAATAAAAATGTCATCACCGACCATCGAACAACTTAAGCAACTTGCGCCCGTGGCGGTGCTTTCTGAGTCCAGGCTCAAGGAACTGGCCGGCCTATGCTTCATCGAAACCGTCAGCAAGGATCTGGACCCTCTGCGCATGAACATCCTGCAGGCCGGCGGCCAGTCGCTCTATCTGTTGAAGGGCGACCTCGGTCTACGTTTTGTCGATGGCAGCAAGAAGATCATGCGCGGCGGCACCGAAGCAGCCAGCCATCCGATCAACGACGGCAGGCTGAAACTGGTCGATACCATCGCCATTACCGATGTCGATATCCTGCGCATCGACGCCGACCTGCTCGATATCATGCTGACATGGGACCAGCTTTCCGGTTATGAGCCACCACCACAGCAAGTCCAGGCCGCAGCCGGCGCGCATAAGCGACCTGTTACCGAATGGATGCGTGAAACGGCGACATTCAGTGCGGATAAACTGCAAAGTGGCGTGTTCAGTCGCCTGCCCAGCGCCAATATCGAGGAAATGTTCAAGCGCATGGAGGCGCTACCGGTCAAGGCCGGTCAGGTCATTATCACGCAGGGTGCCGAAGGCGACTATTACTACTTGATTGAGCAGGGGCAAGCCATCGTCAGTCGTGTGGATTCTGCCAGCCAGAAATCAGTGCAGCTGGCAGAATTGCACGCAGGAGATGCCTTTGGCGAGGAGGCGCTGGTATCGGATAACAAGCGCAACGCGACCATCACCATGAAAACCGATGGCAGCCTGCTACGCTTGAAGAAAGATGATTTTGTCGAACTGTTGAAATCGCCCATTGTCAGGCGCGTGGATCTGGCGGTGGCTGGTGAGAAAATCAAACAGGGCGCACAACTACTTGATGTGCGTTTCAAGTCGGAATATGCATATCAACATCCGGAGAGTGCCATCAGTGCGCCTTTGCATGAACTGCGCAGTATTGCACCGCAACTGGAAAAAGGCCGCGAATACATCGTTTATTGCCAGACTGGCCGGCGCAGTTCGGCAGCGGCTTTTATTCTGGCACAGTTTGGGTTGACTGCGTATGTGTTGAGTATTGGTCAGAAGCCGGTTTAGTTGGCTTGAGCATGAAAAAACCCCGCAGAAGCGGGGTTTTTTAGCCGAGTTGCACTAAGGCATTAAGGAGCAGGAACTGCTGATGTACAAGTGCCACCGTTTGTAACATCACAGGTAGTGACTTCATCCCCTGGGCCTCTAGGTGTTGCTGTAACAGTGGCTGGTAATACACCAGCGGCAGAAAAGTCTATCGCTGCATTGGGGTTAAATGAAGCGCAGGCGCCTGTTGTCGGTGCAGCAAGTGCTTCGCTGTTGGAATGAGCAATAAGCATTTTATTGACATAGGACTTCGCTTCCATCATGCAGGATCTGTTTGCGGCTTTTCTGGTGTAATCCTGATAAGCTGGGATCGCAATCGCTGCCAGAATACCGATAATCGCAACGACGATCATCAGTTCGATCAAGGTAAAGCCTTTTTGAACTTGTTTCATGTTTGTTCCCCTATGAAGTTAGAATTTGCCGCACACTAAAAATAAAGAGCGAAAGACAGGTGCAGCGTATGCGTACTTGAGCAACTCTCATGCCAGTAACACGATTGTCTTTCGCATACCAGACATAGCTTAGAGCATCGTCAAAAAAATGTGAACGCATCGTACCCTGTCCTAGTTGAATACTGACAAAAATTGTCAGTATTCCGGCAGTGTTGTGGCGAGTTTCGACAAATGAGCTGGTTCTTGCAGCAGGCGCTTAAGCTGGTAATGGAATAAAATCACAAGCAATAAAAAAGCCTCGAAAGAGGCTTTTTTATTGCTTAATAACATGAGGCGATTACTTGGCTTCGAGGGTTTTCTTCAGACCGTCCAGGCCGGCATCAAAAACACCGTTGACGGCATTAAGGGCGGTTGCGTCATCCTGGCCTTCAGGAATCGGTGGGTTCAGCTTGTATACGCGATAGAAGCGGCCAACCCATTGAACGGTCGTTTCGCCAGCGCCCGGACCGGCTTTCACGGTCATGAAGGCGTTGTAATCGGATACCGGCAGTACGCCTTCGACGATTTCATAACGCAGTTTCATGGCTTCGTCATCGGCACTGCGCAGCTTCTCATGGATTGTGCCGCCGGATTTCAGGGTCAGGGTTCGGAAAGTGTCATCGCCTTTTTTCTCCAGCTTGGTGCTGGCAACAGCCGGGTGCCATTTATGTATGTTGCCGAAGTCCTTGACCATGGCCCAGACTTTGGCAGGCTCTGCCTTGATGACGACGGATTTGTCTACTTTTTGCGGGGATGGGCCGTGCGCCATGGCGCTGAGTGGTAGGATTGCAAGTGCAAGTAGTGCGAAAATCTTTTTCATACGAGTTTCTCCATTCCTATTATAAAAACAACAAACGACTTCTTATTCACGAATTGAATCGGAATTCTTTAATAACATCATCTGCGTCAACGCCTTCAATCCTGAGCATTGAGGATAAAACGTCCGAACGCGCGACTTTGTTGACCGGTTTTAATGGAATCAACGACTTTATGGGTGCTGGCATCAATCACGCTGACTGCATCTTCTGACCAGCTGGCGACGTAAACGCGATGTGAGACCTTATCAAAATCAATGCCTTCTGGAAAGCCACCGGTTTCAATGGTGGCGATGACCTTGCGTGATTCGACATCAATCACGGAGACGCTGTCATCCTGTGTGTTGGTGACATAGGCGGTCTTGTTGTCCGGGCTGATGGTGGCGCAGTAGGGGCGGGTACCGACCTCGATCTTGTGCGTCTCGCCGCTGGTCAGTTCGATGACTGATACGCTGTCCTCATAGACGTTGACGGCATAGAGATGCTTTCCGTCCGGGCTGATGCTGATGCCGAACGGGTGAGCGCCGACCGGGATACGTGCGGTGACGGTCATGCTCGCTGTGTCGATGACGCCGATGTCATCGCTGTCGCGGTTGCTGACGTACAGCGTCTTACCATCGGGGCTGATGGCAAGCCCTGCCGGCGCTTTGCCGATGCTGACTTTGCGCTGTTGTTTGAAATCCTGCGTGCTGATGGCAATCACGCTGTCCAGATACCAGTCTGCAACGTAGAGTATCTTGCCGTCCGGTGAAACCGTGACGGCTACAGGTGAGCCGGTCAGCGGGATTTCGTCGAGCACGACATTGCTTTGGCTGTCGATGACGGAGATGGACTGGCTTTCCACATTGGAGACGAACACGCGCTGAATCTGCGGGGATACCGCTACGCCTACCGGGCCTTTGCCGACGGCGATGGTGGCAATCACTTGGTTGCTGCCGAGGTCGATCACGCTGACATCATGGCTGCCCTGATTGGTGATATAGGCGTAATCATTGGCCAGCCCTGGCCTGGATAAGGCGAGTAGAGCAATAAAGCAGCTGGCAATGAAAATTTTTGAGTTCAAGAAGTGTGCTTAAAGGGTGATCGGTAGCGTGTAAAAACGCGGATTGGCGGTTTGTGGTTGACTTGGAAGTATAAGCGTCGGCGCCAAACAGCGTCAAGGCGGCATGATTCCCGACAGTGAATGACCTCTATCAATAAAAGGTGAAATATGAAAAAATAAGACCAAACTTTTAAGGTCTTTTTATCATGTTAGATCGCGATGGATATCGACCTAATGTAGGCATTATTTTATGCAACGCCAGCAACAAGGTATTTTGGGGTAAACGTATCCGGGAGCATTCCTGGCAATTTCCACAAGGTGGTATCAAGCACGGTGAGACGCCTGAACAGGCAATGTACCGTGAATTGATGGAAGAAGTCGGTTTGCGTCCGGAGCATGTCAAGATTCTTGGCCGTACCCGGGATTGGTTGCGTTACGACGTACCCACCAACTGGATCAAGCGGGAATGGCGAGGCAGCTACAGAGGTCAGAAGCAGATTTGGTTCCTGTTACGCATGGTGGGGCGTGATACCGATGTTTCTCTGCGCGCCACGGCGCACCCTGAATTTGACGCCTGGCGCTGGAACGAGTACTGGGTGCCGCTGGAAAGTGTGATCGAGTTCAAGCGAGACGTTTACCGTATGGCATTGAATGAGTTGTCGCATCATCTCAATCATGATCATCCACGACGTAGTGTGAACAAGCAGGCGGCTGAAACCCGGCAGGTCAGTTGATGAACTGTTAAAAAAGGTCAGTTCGTTACGTTCTGTAAGTTCATGGCTTATTGGCCATGACCTCACCCAGGCGGACAGCCCTGCCGGCAGCCCATTGCGGATTGAAATCCAGCTTGTCAGCCGGGAACAGCATGACAACAGTGGATCCCAGCAGGAAGCGTCCCATCTCTTCGCCCTGCTTTAGGGCAATGTTCTCTTCATCATAGCGCCAGTTTCGCACGGTTCCTGACCGTGGTGGATTGACAATGCCATGCCATGAGGTGGCCATGCTGCCGACGATGGTAGCACCGACCAGTATCAGCACAAAGCTACCGATGGTTTTAGACTCGAATTCACAGACGATGCGTTCATTGCGGGCGAACAGGCCCGGCACACCTGCTGCGGTTGCCGGATTCACCGAGAACAGGTCGCCCGGCACGTAATGCATGTTCTTCAGTTGGCCGTCGCAGGGCATATGGATTCGATGGTAATCCCGAGGGCTTAAATACAGTGTAGCGAAACTACCGTCCCTGAATTTTTCCGCCAGTGCCTCGTCACCCGCAAGCAGGGCGGTGGCTGAATATTGATGCCCTTTAGCCTGGAAGATCTGGCCGTTTTTGATGGCACCAAACTGACTGATGGCGCCATCCACCGGGCAGATAAAATCCGCGCTGGCGATGGGTCTTGCATCAGCGCGCAGGGCGCGGGTGAAGAAGTCGTTAAAGGTCGCATATTTGTCGATATCCGGCTCAGCCGCTTCCGCCATGTTGACGCCGTAACGGCCAACGAACCAGCGAATCACGGCCGTAGTCAGCCGGCCGGCTTTTGCATTGGCGAATTTTCCGGCAAGGATGGTGATGGCCTGTTTCGGCAGACAATACTGAATGATGACGGCAAGACGTTTATGCACAAGGGCCTCGAAGGGAATTTGACGGGTAATGCATTATATGGAGTGCGTGACTGATAAAAAAGGGCAGGACGTTTTACGTCCTGCCCTTTTTGGTTTCAATGCCTGCTGATTAGTTCTTGGATTGGTCGACCAGTTTGTTCTTGGCAATCCAAGGCATCATGGAGCGCAGCTTGCCGCCGACTTGTTCGATCGGGTGCGCTGCGTTCAGGCGGCGGCGTGCGGTCATTTCAGGATAGCCGGTGCGGCCTTCCAGAATGAATTTCTTCGCGTATTCGCCGTTCTGGATAGCCTTCAGGGCTTCCTTCATCGCCCAGCGGGATTCGTCATTGATGACTTGCGGGCCAGTGACGTATTCACCGTACTCGGCATTGTTGGAGATGGAGTAGTTCATGTTGGCGATGCCGCCTTCGTACATGAGATCGACAATCAGCTTCAGTTCGTGCAGGCATTCGAAGTAGGCCATTTCCGGTGCATAGCCGGCTTCCACCAGGGTTTCGAAACCAGCCTTGACCAGTTCGACAGCGCCGCCGCACAGCACAGCCTGTTCGCCGAACAGGTCGGTTTCGGTTTCTTCGCGGAAGTCGGTCTCAATGACGCCACCCTTGGTGCCGCCGTTGGCAGCTGCGTAGGACAGGGCAATGTCCTTGGCCTTGCCGGACGCGTCCTGATAGACAGCGATCAGTGATGGTACGCCGCCGCCCTTGAGGTATTCGGAACGCACGGTGTGGCCCGGGCCCTTGGGAGCGATCATGATGACGTCGACGTCCTTGCTCGGCACGATCTGGTTGTAATGGATGTTAAAGCCGTGTGCGAAAGCCAGGGCAGCGCCCTTCTTCAGGTTGGGGGCAACTTCGGCTTCGTAGATGCTGGCCATGTTTTCGTCCGGCAGCAGGATCATGACGACATCTGCATTTTTTACAGCATCGCTGATTTCTGCCACCTTGTGACCGGCGTTCTCGGCCTTGGCCCAGGAGCTGCCGTTCTTGCGCAGGCCGACAGTCACGCTGACGCCGGAGTCCTTCAGGTTTTGCGCATGGGCGTGACCTTGTGAGCCATAGCCGACGATAGTCACGTTAAGCTTCTTGATGATGGAGAGGTCTGCGTCTTTGTCGTAATAAACTTTCATGGGGTTTCCTTAGTTCAATCTTTGAAAATAGTGGTGGTTCTATACTTTTAGAATGCGGTCGCCGCGACCGATGCCTGAGGCGCCGGTTCGTACGGTTTCCAGAATGGCGCTTTTGTCGAGCGCTTCAAGAAAGGCATCCAGCTTGGAGCTGGAGCCGGTGACCTCGATCGTGTAGCTGCCATCTGCCACGTCGATGATCCTGCCGCGGAAGATGTCGCACATCCGTTTCATTTCATCGCGAAAAATACCGGTGGCCTTGACCTTGACCAGCATCAGTTCGCGTTCGATATAACGCCCGTCATTCAGGTCGAGCACCTTGACCACATCGACCAGCTTGTTGAGCTGTTTGATGATCTGCTCGATCACATCCTCTGATCCGGAAGTGACGATGGTCATGCGTGACAGCGTGGCATCTTCGGTGGGCGCCACGGTCAGAGATTCGATATTGTAGGCACGTGCCGAGAACAGGCCGGCGACACGTGATAGCGCGCCGGATTCGTTTTCCATCAGCAGCGAAATGATATGTTTCATCTTATTCTTCTCCCGCCAGAATCATTTCGGACAAGCCCTTGCCGTTCGGCACCATGGGGAATACGTTTTCTGTCTGGTCGGTGATGAAGTTCATGAAAACAAAGCGGTCCTTCATGTCAAAGGCTTCTTTCAGCGCACCCTCCACGTCTGCTGGATTGACGATGTTCATGCCGACGTGACCGTAGGATTCGGCCAATTTGACGAAGTCCGGCAGGCTGTCCATATAGGATTCCGAATAGCGGTTCTCATAAAAGAACTCCTGCCACTGGCGCACCATGCCTAGATAACGGTTGTTGAGCAGAATGACCTTGATCGGCAACCGGAACTGATGGCAGGTCGACAGTTCCTGGATATTCATCTGGATACTGCCTTCGCCGGTGATGCAGGCGACCTGTGCCGTCGGGTTTGCCAGTTGGCAACCCATGGCATATGGCAGGCCAACGCCCATGGTGCCGAGGCCGCCTGAGTTGATCCAGCGACGTGGCTTGTCGAACTTGTAGTATTGCGCTGCCCACATCTGGTGCTGACCGACGTCGGAAGTGACGTAGGCATCGCCCTTGGTGACTTCCCACAGTTTCTCGATGACGTATTGGGGCTTGATGACCTCGGTGCTGTTTTTGTAGACCAGCGATTTCTTTTCGCGCCAGGTATCGATCTGCTGCCACCATGATTTGATGTCGCCGGCATCCGGTGTCTTGGTCTCGGCGATCAGCAGTTCGTTCATCTCGGTCAGCACGGATTTGACGTCACCGACGATGGGCACGTCGATCTTGACGCGCTTGGAGATGGAGGAGGGATCGACATCAACATGGATGATGGTGCGGTCCTTGCTGAAGAAATGGCCGGGGTTGCCGATGACGCGGTCGTCAAAGCGTGCACCGACGGCGAGCAGGACGTCGCAGTTCTGCATCGCCATATTGGCTTCGTAGGTGCCGTGCATGCCAAGCATGCCAAGGAACTGGTTGTCTGTAGACGGATAGCCGCCCAGACCCATCAGCGTATTGGTCACCGGATAGCCGAGCTTGCGTGCAAACTGGATCAGTTCTTCAGCAGCATTGCCGAGAACGACGCCGCCGCCGGTGTAAATCATGGGGCGTTTGGCTTCCAGCAGCAGTTTGACGGCCTTCTTGATCTGTCCGGAATGGCCCTTGATGATGGGCGTGTAGGAACGCATCTCCACGCTGGCCGGATATTCGAACTTGGCAAAGTGTGCCGTGATGTCTTTCGGGATGTCGACAACCACAGGGCCGGGACGGCCGGTGGCGGCGATATAGAAAGCCTTCTTGATAGTCGCGGCGATATCCTTGACGTCCTTCACCAGGAAGTTGTGCTTGACGCATGGGCGCGTGATGCCGACCATGTCGACCTCTTGGAAGGCGTCCATGCCGATGGCTGGTGCCGGCACCTGGCCGCTGATCACGACCAGCGGGATGGAGTCCATATAGGCCGTGGCTATGCCGGTGATCGCATTGGTAGCGCCGGGGCCGGAGGTGACCAGCGCTACGCCGACTTCGCCGGTGGCTCGTGCAAAGGCGTCGGCTGCATGTACTGCAGCCTGTTCGTGACGCACCAGGATGTGTTTGAACGCATCCTGTTTGAAAATTTCATCGTAGATGTGCAGAACCGCACCGCCAGGATAGCCAAAAACGAATTTGACTTTCTCTTCCTGCAGGCAACGAATGAGAATTTCAGCACCTGAAATCTGGTGAGAGTGTGGCGAGGTTCGGTCTTCCATATAGTGCTTGTTTTTACTGAGGATTATTGAACCCTAAACAGTAACTGCTTGCATGATTTTGGTCAAGGCTAAATCCTTATGGAATCATGCGGGAGGCGTATGGGTCAGCCGGGATGTGAAGTCGGTTTTTCCTGCCTAATCAAGGGGTGAGGGGGCGACCTTGAGCAATTCTTCGATCGTGGTGATGCCTGCCGCGACTTTTTCTGCGCCATTGATCATCAGGGGCACCATGCCTTCACGATGGGCAGTGGCGCGAATGGCAGCGAGATCTGCATTCTGTGCAATCAACTTCTTGATGGCGGGGCTGATGGTCAGCATCTCATAGATGCCGCTACGGCCGCGATAGCCTGTCATTCTGCATTCAAGGCAGCCGACTGCTTTCTGAATCTGGTTGGGTTTGGCGATTTTCCAGGGGCTGACCAATGCATCCCAAGTGGCTTGGTCGATGTCCGTCGCTTCCTTGCAGTGCGGGCAAAGTGTCCGCACCAGGCGCTGCGCCATGATGCCGATGACGGTGGAGTTGATCAGGTAGAACGGGACATCCAGATCGAGCAGGCGGGTGATGGATGAAGGCGCGTCATTGGTGTGCAGGGTGGAGAGCACCAGGTGGCCGGTTAACGCCGCCTGGGTCGCCATCTCGGCAGTTTCGCCGTCGCGGATTTCGCCGACCATGATGATGTCCGGATCCTGGCGCAACAGGGTGCGGATGCCGTCGGAGAAGGTCAGGTCGATGTTTTGCTGAACCTGCATCTGATTGAAGGCGGGTTCGACCATTTCAATCGGGTCTTCTACTGAGCAGACATTGACTTCCTCTGTCGCCAATTGCTTCAGCGTTGAATAGAGGGTTGTCGTTTTGCCGGAGCCGGTGGGGCCGGTGACCAGGATGATGCCGTTCGGGTTGGCAGTCCATTCCTTCCACAGTGCATCCTGTGCCTTGGAGAAGCCCAGCTGGATGAAGTCTTTGACCAGATTCTCCGGTGTGAAGATACGCATCACCAGTTTTTCGCCGAAAGCGGTGGGCATGGTCGACAGCCGCAATTCGATTTCCTGGCCTTCTGCCGACAGCGTCTTGATGCGACCATCCTGCGGCCGGCGTTTTTCTACCATGTCCATGCGGCCGAGCAGTTTGATGCGGCTGGTGATGGCGTTCATGATGGTGGAGGGCAGTTGGTAGACCTGATGCAGGATGCCGTCGATGCGGAAGCGAATGAGGCCGATGTTTCGCCGCGGTTCCAGATGGATGTCGCTGGCGCGCTGCTCGAAGGCATATTTGAACAGCCAGTCGACGATGTTGACGATATGCTGCTCGTTGGCATCCAGGTTCTTGCTGTTGCCGAGTTCGACCAGTTGCTCGAAATTCTGCACGCCGACGATCTGGCCGGCTTTCGCGCTACTGGCCAGATTGATGGAGTTGGCGAGGTTGTAGATTTCCGGCAGATAGCGGTTGATTTCGAGCGGATTGGTGACAACCAGCTTGATCTTCATGCCTAGTGCACGCTCCAGATCAGGCACCCATTCGGTCTGGAAAGGTTCTGCCGTGGCGATGGTCGCTACGTTGCCCTGCACTTTGACCGGCATGATCTTCAGGCGTTCAGCGTAGGCTTTGGAGACGATCTGGGCGACCGAACCGAAATCGAGCTTGAGCGGGTCAACATGGTAGTAATCGAGTCCGGCGCGGCCAGCCAGCCAGACGGTCAATGACTCGACGGTCAGTGGCTTGTTTTCTGCTGCCAGGTTCTTCCATTGTTGTTCGCCTACAACTACCAGTGGATGCAGGTTGGAGCGGTCGAGTTTGCGGTCCTTGTAGAGTTTCTCCGCTTGGGATTTTTCGACCATGCCGTCGTTCACCAGCATGCGCAGTGCATCGCCTAGTGTCAGACGACCTTGCAATGTGATGATGGTGTTCGCTTTGGCCATGCGCTACCTTACTCGAAACGCATGGAGAGGTCGATAGCCCGCAAGTCCTTGGTCAGGTGACCTATCGAGATGCGGTCGACGCCGGTCAGTGCAACCGTGCGTACGTTATCGATACTGATGCCGCCCGATGCTTCAAGGATAGCGCGGCCCTGATTGATTTTTACCGCTTCCGCCATGTCCGAGTGGCTGAAGTTGTCCAGCAGTATGGAAGTCGCGCCGGCCTCCAGTGCGGTTTGCAGATCATGCAGGTTTTCGACTTCGATCTGGATCGGGATGCCGTTGCCGATTTGCGTGGCCTTCGCCAGCGCCTGTGCAATGCCCCCGGCGGCAGCGATATGGTTTTCCTTGATCAGGATGCCGTCATATAGCCCCAGCCGTTGATTCTGGCCGCCGCCAACCAGCACGGCGTATTTCTGTGCAAGCCTGAGTCCTGGCAGGGTTTTGCGCGTATCGAGAATGCCGCAGTGGCAACTTTTGACGGCATCGACGAATTTGCGGGTTTCCGTTGCGGTGGCTGATAGCGTCTGCAGGAAGTTCAATGCGCAGCGTTCGGCGCTCAACATGGCTCGGGCGTGGCCGGAAATGCTGACCAATTGCTGGCCGGGCTGGACAGCGTCGCCTTCGCTGATCTGCCAGTTGATCTTAATGCCCTGATCCAGTTGCGTGAAGCAGGTTTGTGCCCAGGGTAGTCCGCAGATCACGGCCTGCTCGCGACTGATGATGCTGGCACGGGCGCGTTGTTCCGCTGGAATCAGCTTTGCCGTATGGTCGCCGGAGAAATCGGTAGAACCAATATCCTCGTGCAATGCTCCAAGCACATTATCCAGCATGGCCTGTTGCAATCGCTGCAAATTGGCACCTGTCATGCGAGCGTGAAATAAGGAAGGATTCATGAATTCCATTATAATGCAGGCCTGTACTTACCGTATTCAATTACCCGTATTCAATTAACTGACGATAACCGCCAATCATGAAGCTACTCTATTCCCTTACCAGCCCCTATGCCAGAAAAGTGCGTGTAGTCGCCGCGGAAAAGCGCATCGAGATCGAGATGCTGATAGTGGCGCTGGCAGACCCCGACTGCCCGGTCATACATCACAATCCATTGGGCAAGATCCCGGTGTTGATTCTGGATGATGGCGAAAGCCTGTTTGATTCGCGCGTGATCGTCGAGTATCTGGACAACCGCACGCCGCTGGCCAGACTGATTCCGCAGGAAAACTCAGCCAAGATATGGGTGCGTCGCTGGGAGGCGCTTGCAGACGGTGTTTGCGATGCGGCGATTCTTGCCAGACAGGAAGCGGCGCGTCCGGAGAATTTGCGTGACGCGGCGGTGATCGAGAAGCAGATGGGCAAGGTGACGCGTGGCCTGACCCAGTTGAATGCAGAGTTGGGCGAGAACAAGTGGTGTGTCGACGATACTTTCAGTCTGGCTGACATTGCGCTCGGCTGCTTGCTGGGCTGGCTCGATCTGCGTTACTCCGACATGGGCTGGCGCGATGCCTATCCCAACCTGGCACGGCATTTCGATGAGATGATGAAACGGTCCTCGTTCAGTGAGACCGTGCCGCCTGCAAGCTGAGCGAATTAGCCGAATACTTCGCACCTGACTAATCGGGTGCGAAGATAATCAGATAGCGCGGGTGATGATGCCGCCGCCCAGGCAGACATTGCTTTCATAGATTACCACCGATTGCCCCGGAGTCACTGCCCATTGCGGCTGACCAAAACGCACTTCCACTTCATCCCCTTCAAGACGATCAATCTCGCAAGGCGCATCCGGTTGGCGATAGCGCGTCTTGGCGGCATAAACCCAGTGCGTTTCCGGATTGCTGCCGGCTATCCAGTGCAACTGGCCGGCAAGCAGCCCGTCATTCAGTAATAGTGGATGCTCATGGCCTTGCACCACAATCAGCACGTTTTTCTCCATATCCTTGCCGGCAACAAACCACGGCTCACCATTACTGGTGCGTGAGCCGCCGATGCCCAAGCCCTGGCGTTGACCGATGGTGTAATACATCAGGCCTTCATGCTGGCCGACCACTTTGCCGTCCGGTGTCTGCATTTCACCCGGTTCGCGCGGCAGATAGCGGTTGAGAAATTCCCGGAATGGACGTTCGCCGATGAAGCAGATGCCTGTGGAATCCTTCTTCTCGCTGGTCGGTAATTGCGCCTGCCGTGCGATATCGCGGATCTCGCGCTTGAGCAGGTGACCGAGCGGGAACAGGGTTTTCGACAGCTGTGCCTGATTCAGGCGGTAAAGAAAATAGCTTTGATCCTTGCTACCGTCTTCGCCCTTCATCAACTGGAACAGGCCGTCCTTTTCCCGCACCTGGGCGTAATGGCCGGTGGCAATGAGGTCGGCTCCCAGGCCCATGGCATGATCAAGAAAAGCCTTGAACTTGATTTCGGCATTGCACAGGATATCCGGGTTCGGCGTGCGGCCAGCCTGGTACTCCTGCAGAAAATTGGCGAACACGCGGTCCTTGTATTCCTTGCTGAAATTGACCGCTTCGATCTCGATGCCGATCTTGTCGGCGACCGAGACGGCATCGATCAGGTCCTGTTTGGATGAGCAGTATTCATCGGTATCGTCATCTTCCCAGTTCTTCATGAACAGGCCGACGACTTCATAGCCCTGTTGCTTCAGCAGCAAGGCCGCTACGGATGAATCGACTCCGCCGGACATGCCGACTACTACGCGTTTGGTTTTCATAGGTGTGTCAATACGCTCAATGGAAAACGTTGTCCTGCCAGATAATGTTCAATGCACGTCAGCACCTGCGGGCTTCTGTGTATCGCCTGTGTTGCACGAATCTCGTCGGCACTCATCCAGACTGCGCGCAAAATGCCGTCATCCAGTTTTTGTGCCGGTCTGTGGTTGTTTGCATGACCGATGAAAGCGAAGCGCAGATAGGTGAGGTCTTTGCCCGGGTGGCGCCAGTGATAGACACCAAGCAGGTATTCTGGCGTAAAGTCGTAAGCGGTCTCTTCACTGGTTTCGCGAATGGCCGCTTCGATCAGCGTTTCACCTTTTTCCAGATGCCCGGCCGGCTGATTGAGCCGGATACCGTCAGTCGTTTCTTCTTCTACCAGCAGAAACCTGCCATCCTGTTCGATGACGGCGGCTACGGTGGTGTTGGGTTTCCAGATCATGTCGGGTTCGCGCTGCAAAGCGCCCATTTTACCCCGCCGGACCGGAGTTACGCCAATCTGGGGAACAATCCCTGCAGACCGTGTGCGATGAACTCGACCGCCATCGCGGCCAGAATCAGGCCCATGAGGCGGGTGACGACGTTGATGCCGATGGTGCCCATGCGTGCGGCAATTTTGGTGGACAGGCTCAATGCCAGCCAGACGATGAGGCAGATGACGCCAATCGGAATCATCAGTGAAAACTGGTTGAGCAGTCCCGGGTTCTGTTGTGCGGCGATGATCATGCTACTGATGGCGCCGGGACCGGCCAGCAAAGGGATGCTCAAGGGTACGATGGCGATCGCTTCGCGGTCGGAGACAGCTTCGGCTTCCTCCTTGGTCTGCCTGGCCTCGCTCAACTTTCCGTGCATCATGGAGATGGCAATCAGCATCAGCAGGATACCGCCACCGACCTCGAAGGAGGGAATGCTGATACCGAAGAAGGCGAGGATCTTGTCGCCAAGCATGGCGGAAATCGCAAGGACCAGAAAAACGGTGAAGGCGACGATTTTGGCGATACGTTTTCTGTCGTGTGTGGACCAGCCCTCGGTCGCGCCTATGAATATCGGCACAGTGCCGATCGGGTTGACGATGGCAAACAGTGCGATACCGATTTTGAACAAATAGGCCCATTCGAGCATAGGTGAAATCTTTCAGTTTGGGTATTATCGGTCTTGCCCTGACCATTCTAAGTGACTTCGGCGGAAACGTCATACGCATCATGAAAAACGCTATTTATCTGGCATCACAATCTCCCCGGCGCAAGGAAATACTGCAGCAGCTGGGCTTGCACAGCATCGTCCTGCCTTCCGATGTGGACGAGTCCGTGCGTGCCGGCGAACCGCCGGAAGCTTATGTGCTGCGCCTGGCGCACGAGAAGGCGCTGATGTGCCGGCAGGCGCTACTGCGCGATGGCAAGCCAATGCTGCCAATCGTCGCCGCTGATACCACGGTTTGCGTCGATGGTGCCATCCTCGGCAAGCCGGAGAATGAACAGGATGCCTGCAATATGCTCAAAAGCCTGTCCGGACGTTGCCACGAAGTGCATACTGCGGTGGCCGTGGCGAGCGCTGATGCGATTGAAACGGCGCTATCGACCTCGCATGTCGAGATGGCGCCCTTGTCCGATGCCGATATACTGGCCTATATCGCCAGCGGCGAACCCTACGACAAGGCTGGGGGCTATGGCATACAGGGACTGGCCGGTATTTTCATCAAATCCATCACGGGCAGTTATTCCGGCGTGATGGGACTGCCGATCTTCGAGACGGCTCAACTTTTAAGAAACGCAGGAATCGAGTTGTTGAAGCATGAGTGAAGAGATTCTAATCAATGTAACGCCGCAGGAAACCCGTGTAGCGATCATGGAGCAGGGCGTCGTGCAGGAGTTGCATATCGAGCGCAATGGCTCTCTCGGGCTGGTCGGCAATGTCTACAAGGGTGCTGTTTGCCGGGTGTTGCCGGGCATGCAGTCGGCCTTTGTCGAGATCGGTCTGCAACGTGCCGCATTTTTGCATGTGGCCGATATGCTGGAGTGCAGTGGCGACCACAGCGAGAAAACCATCCAGGAGGTGTTGCAGGAAGGCCAGCCGCTGATTGTGCAGGTGATCAAGGAGCCGATAGGTACCAAAGGCGCGCGCCTGACGACACAGATCAGCATCGCCGGCCGTTTTCTGGTCTACCTGCCGCAACAGGAACACATCGGCGTGTCGCAACGCATCGAGGATGAAGCCGAGCGCGAGCTGTTGCGAGATCGCCTGCTCAAGCTGCTGCCCGAGGACAGGAAAGGCGGTTATATCATCCGCACCATGTCGGAAACTGCGAGCGATGAAGAATTGCTGGCGGATGTCGATTATCTGCAAAAGGTCTGGCGCAACATCCAGGAATCCAGCCAGAAGGCGGCTAATCGTTCGCTGGTATTCCAGGATCTGAACCTGCCCATGCGCGTCCTGCGTGATGTGGTAAGTGCCGACACCGACCGCATTCTGGTCGACTCGCGCGAAACCTATGAGAAGCTGGTGGAGTTCGGTGAGCAGTATGCGCAGCGCGCCGTGCAACGGCTGGAACATTATCAGGGAGTGCGTCCGCTGTTCGACATGTACAACGTCGAAAACGAGATCCGCAAGGCCATGGCGCGCAAGGTCGAGATGAAGTCCGGCGGCTATCTCATTTTCGATCAGACCGAGGCGCTGACGACGGTCGATGTCAATACCGGCAGCTTCGTCAACGGCAAGTCCCTGTCCGATACCATTTTCAAGACCAATCTTGAGGCAGCACAATGCATTGCGCGGCAACTACGGTTGAGAAACCTCGGTGGCATTATCATCATCGATTTTATCGACATGGATGAGGATGAGCAGCGCGTCGCAGTGTTGAAGGAGCTGAACAGCAAACTGGCCAGGGATCGGGCACGCACCTGGGTCAGTGGATTTTCGGTACTGGGGTTGGTGGAAATGACACGCAAGCGCACCCGTGAAAGTCTCGCCCACATGTTGTGTGAACCCTGCGCGGCCTGTCAGGGGCGCGGCGAACTGAAAACCGCACAGTCCGTATGCTATGAAATTCTGCGCGAACTATTGCGCCATGCACGGCAGTTCAGTGCGCGCGAATTCCGTGTCATTGCCTCGCCCAAAGTGATTGATCTGTTGATGGATGAGGAGTCGCAGAGCCTTGCCAATCTGTCGGACTTTATCGGCAAGCCGGTGTCGTTACAGGCTGATCTGCAGTATGCGCAGGAGTCATTTGAAATCGTGTTGATGTAACTTGTGACAGCGCGGCTATCAGGCCGCTACAGCCGGGCCTGCCGATGTTGTCATGTTTCGCGGTTTTGCATCCTGCATCATTTTCAGCAGTAGTTTGTCCAGCATCACGCTTTGTGCCTGCAGGGATGCGAGATTTTCTTCCAGTGCAGTGATGTTGTTTTGCAGTTCATCGGCATTCTGGTGGATCTGCATGAGAGACTTGCTACGTTTGTCCAGATTTTCCTTGTGCTCGTCTATCTGTTGTTTTAGCGGTGCCAGTACCTGTTTCAGCCATGTTTGCGCCTGTTTGCAGGTGTCGGCGAAAATCGTTTCAACCTGGCGTCCCAGACTCATGAAGAACTTTCTGATGAGAAAGTGTTTTTCCGTCATGACATTGACCGGGTCGCGGCAGAAAGCCTCCGTGATCATTTCCAGAGCTGCCATGCGCTCCGTGAATTCCGACATATCCAGTCTGGGCGGGATGCGTGCTTCGAACAGATGACGGCTGGCAAACAGCTGATATAGCTGTTCGGCCTGTTGCTGGATATTGCTGCCCATGCCGTTGATTTCCTCGGCCATCTGTCTGGTCTGCTGAATCAGTTTCCTGATGCTGCGATTCAGGCCGACGGTGCTCCAACTGTCCCCGATCTCATGCTTGCTTTCTTCCAGCAGTTTCTGCAGGTTCTCCTGCTCCAGCAACCCCAGCAGGTGTTTGCCCAAGCCCGAGATCACATTGCTGCCCTGGTTGAAAGTGGCGACAGAAGCATCGTAATGCTTGCGGCTCTCGCTGACTTCCGTCAGCAGGTTTTCGATGATGCTGCGATTCTTGCCTCGCAGGTTCTGCAGCTCATCGAGCTGGCTGCGCCGGTTGGCAAGGCGTTGCTGGATAAAACGCCGTGAATTCTTGACCATGCTGCTGGTTTCCATGACTAGCGTGGTGCGCAGGATGTCGTGCTTGGCGCCCACCACGTTTTCGGCCAGCATTTTTTCCACTTTCAGGATCCCGCTGCGTTCCAGCAGTTCTGTATCACGTTTGATTTTTGCCAGTAGCGCCTTTTGCGCCGATATGGCCAGCACACTGGATGTATCAAGATGAAGTTGTCTGGCAGTCTGGTTGATTTGTGAAATGATCTCGGCATCGACTTCGGCTTGCGTCTTTAACGCATCCCAGAGGATGTCGATCTTGTTGAGCAAGGCAATCTTGCGCCGACAATGGTTGCCGATGTGGTCGGTCCATATCTGCATATCGGATTTGGTGACGCCGGTATCGGTGGCCATGATGAAAATCACCGCATGTGCGTTGGAGATGATGTTCAGCGTCAGCTCCGGCTCGGCTCCCAGCGCATTCAGCCCGGGTGTGTCGAGGATGACCAGGCCGCTTTTCAGCAGCGGGTGAGGAAAATTGATCAGCGCATGACGCCAGACCGGGATGTCGATCTTGCCTTTGGCTTGCAGGGCCTGTGTCATGACCTGGTCGTTTTCATCCCACAGCCCGACAGCACGCGCCTCGTCCAGGCTGACCTCCTTCTGCTCGATGATGGACAAGAAGGCTTGTTTCATCTGGCTTGGCGAATTGATTTCGAGCCGGATTTTTGACCAGGCCTGGGGGGTGCTTTTGTAGTAATTCAGGCTGTCATCACTCTTGCGTGTTTCAATCGGCAACAGTTTAATGCAGGGTTCTTCACGGTCATCCCAGAAGACTTCGGTCGGGCACATGGTGGTGCGCCCCGGGTCGGATGGCAACAGTCGCTGTTCATATTCGGAAAAGAACAGGGCGTTGATGGTTTCTGTCTTGCCGCGGGAGAATTCGGCGACGAAGGCCAGGATCAGCTTGTCACGTTCCAGCGCCTGCTCAATGTCGTACAGACGCAGTTCCTCGAGGCTGCTTTCCGGATTGGCCTTGCCGAGCCAGTCGCGATAGGCGGAAATGCTTTGCGATAGCTCGTCACGCCACACCTTGAAGTCGGTGATCTGCTGATTCAGGCTTTTATCCATTGGCTTTTCTGCATAGCATTCAAGCTCGAGCTTTTATTGATTTTCAAGCTACTGTAAATGAATTCTGCAGGAATTCCAATTGCTTATATATTGTCAGGCCAGTATTGGCGAATCTGGCTGAAGGTTGTGCTTAAAACAGGCTGAGGAATTGCAGCTCCAGTGGAGTCACAATCAGGATCAACAGCAACTCTGCGATGATGAAGACGACCAGCGGTGACAGATCGACGCCATTCAGTCTGGGAACGAGGCTTTGTACGGGCCTCATCACGGGTCTGGTCAAGGCATTAAGTGCCGGGCTGATCACGGTTTGCTGGTGGAACCAGCTGAGGATGGCCTGCAGGATGACGGCGTAGAGAAAGATGTAAATGCTGAACTTGATGATGCCGACCAAAGCAAGGCCGAGCAGGGCGAGCCAGACCGGGTAGCCGGCCACAAACAAGGGGAAGTCGCGCGTGAGCTGAATGCCTATATCCAGTAAGAGCTGGCTGAGATAAGCTAGCAGCAAGGTCGATAGATCGAGGCCGCCCCAGCTCGGCACGATGCGTCGCAAGGGCCTGACGGCGAAATTGGTCAGTGCGACGATGGTCTGCGAGACCGGATTGTGAAACGGCGCGTTGGTCAGCTGCAAATAGAAGCGCAGCAGCACTGCGATGGTGAACAGCCCAAGGATGGTGTGCAGCAGGAATTGTAATGCGTTGGTAATCATGGATGGCTTTCAGTACGAGTATTTATTTATCAGTTCTGATCGGAACCCAGTTGGTCACCAAGTTCCCTGGAGCGCAAGGCGGCCGCTTGTGTGGCTTCGATCATGGCTGTCTTGACCTTCGCTGCATCCAGGCTTTGGATGGCGCGCTCGGTGGTGCCGCCCTTGGATGTCACCTGATGCCGCAATTCGGCAGGGCTGGCGGCACTCTGCAGGGCAAGCTGGCAGGCACCGGCGAAAGTCTGCTGGCTCAGCATCCTGGCCTGTTCTTCCGGGAATCCGAGATGCATGGCGGCGTCCTGTAGCGCTTCCATCAGGTAGAACACATAGGCCGGGCCGCTGCCCGAGATGGCGGTCACCGCATCCATTTTTTCTTCATTATCCAGCCAGAGTGTCTGGCCGACCGCCTGTAACAGCACTTCCGCCTGTTGGCGTTGTGAGGCATTGACTGTCGGCGCGGCCAACAGGGCGGAAACGCCAAGCTGAATCTGTGCCGGTGTGTTGGGCATGACGCGGACGATGGTCTGGTAGCCACCAAGCCAGCGTGACAGGTCCGTGATGCGTACTCCAGCTGCGATTGAAATCAGCAGCTGGTGCCTGATCAGACTGCCGAGGAAGATCGAAACGTCTCGCAGCTGCTGTGGCTTGACGGCCAGCACGATGATGTCGCTGGCCGCCGCGCTGGGAAGTTGCTCCGTCGCTTGGACACCATAATCCCGGTTGAGGTCTGCACGTTTCTGCGGATCGGACTCGATGACGCTGATCTGGGCAGGAGGAAATCCCTGCTTCAACATGCCGCCGATCAGGGCCCGGGCCATATTGCCGCCGCCGATGAAACAGATTTTCAGGGAATTGAGCTGGTCTTGTGTTTGCATGGTGTTCACTGGTTTCTTGGTCCAAAAATGGCGGAGCCGATTCTGACGATAGTCGCGCCTTCGGCGATGGCGGCCGCATAGTCATCGGACATGCCGATGGATAGCGTGTCCAACATCATGCCCTGTTGTTGAAGGGTTTCAAAGGTTTCACGTACCTGCCTGAATTGTGCCCGCTGCAATTCGATATCATGCGTTGGTGCCGGAATCGCCATCAGACCGCGCAATTTCAATCTGGGCAGTCCGGCCACGGCATGGGCCAGTTCCGCAGTCTCATCCATGGATAAACCGCTTTTGGTTTGTTCCTGACTGACGTTGACCTGCAGACAAATCTGCAAGGGCGGCAGATGCTCCGGCCTGGCCATGTTCAGTCGTTGTGCGATCTTCAGGCGATCCACGCTGTGTACCCAGTCGAAATGCTGGGCGATGGGCTGGGTCTTGTTGCTCTGGATCGGCCCGATGAAATGCCATTCGATGACGAGGTCGGTCAATTCGACCTGTTTGTTCAATGCTTCCTGCAGGTAATTTTCGCCGAACAGTCTCTGGCCGGCTGCATAGGCCGCGCGGATGGCGTTGGCCGGATGCGCCTTGCTGACGGCAAGCAGATGCACCTGCCGCGGGTCTCGTCCGGCACGGATGGCTGCATCGTCCACGCTTGTCCGGACTGCTTGCAAGCGCTCGCTAATAGAGGTCATAATCCACTCATCTTTACTGTGACTGATAAATGTTTGGCTGTAACAGGCAAACACTTGCCGTAATCAAAAAAATTATAACAGGAGCCCATAGTGGATATCTCGGATTTACTCGCATTCTCGGTTAAAAACAACGCATCCGACTTGCATCTCTCCGCCGGCTTGCCGCCCATGATCCGCGTACATGGGGATGTGCGCAAAATCAATGTGCCGGCGATGGAGCACAGTGAAGTCCACGACATGGTGTATGACATCATGAATGACGGACAGCGCAAGGTGTATGAAGAGGTGCTGGAGTGTGACTTCTCGTTCGAGATTCCCAATCTGGCGCGTTTCCGCGTCAATGCCTTCAATCACAATCGCGGCGCCGGTGCCGTGTTCCGTACCATTCCTTCCAAGATCCTGACGCTGGAGCAGTTGAATTGCCCGCCGATCTTCAAGGAGATCGCGCAGAATCCCCGTGGCATCTGCCTGGTCACCGGTCCGACCGGCTCCGGTAAATCGACCACACTGGCAGCCATGGTCGACTTCATCAACGATAATGAATTCGGTCACATCCTGACGGTGGAAGACCCGATCGAGTTTGTCCATCAGTCGAAAAAGTGCCTGATCAACCAGCGTGAGGTCGGCCCGCATACGCTGTCCTTCGCCAACGCCCTGCGTTCGGCCCTGCGTGAAGACCCGGACGTGATTCTGGTCGGTGAAATGCGCGACCTGGAAACCATCCGTCTGGCGCTGACTGCCGCCGAAACCGGTCACCTGGTGTTCGGCACCCTGCATACCAGTTCGGCTGCCAAGACCATCGACCGTATCGTCGACGTCTTCCCGGCAGCGGAAAAGGAAATGGTGCGTTCCATGCTTTCTGAATCGTTGCGCGCGGTCATCTCGCAGACGCTGTGCAAGACCAAGGACGAAAAGGGTCGCGTGGCTGCACACGAGATCATGATCGGCACACCGGCGATCCGCAACCTGATTCGTGAGAACAAGATCGCGCAGATGTATTCCGCGATCCAGACCGGCCAGAATGTCGGCATGCAGACGCTGGACCAGAACCTGAAGGAACTGGTACAGCGCAATGTGATTTCTCTGGCCGAGGCCAAGTCCAAGGCGGCCAACAAAGAAAGCTTCGGTTGATTGCAGGCTAACTCAATCCCGGAAACAATTATTGAAAGTCTAGAAAATGGATCAAAGTCAGGCAGAGAAATTCGTATTCGATTTATTGCGGTTGATGGTGGCGAAAAACGCCTCGGACCTGTTCATTACGACCGGCTTCCCACCCGCGATGAAGATCGATGGCAAGGTGACACCTGTCACCAATCAGTCGCTGTCAGCACAGCAGGCCAAGGAGATTACGCGTGCCATCATGAATGACAAGCAGGCCGCAGAATACGATGCCACCAATGAATGCAACTTTGCTGTCGGTATCCCCGGCCTGGCCCGGTTCCGTGTCAATGCTTTCGTTCAGCGCGGCAATGCCGGTTTGGTGTTCCGTACCATTGCTACCAAGATCCCGAAATTCGAGGAACTTGGGCTGCCCGAAGTCTTGAAAGAGGTTTCCATGACCAAGCGCGGCCTGGTCATTTTTGTTGGTGGTACGGGTTCCGGTAAATCGACCTCGCTCGCTGCCATGGTGGGTTATCGCAACGAGAACAGCTATGGCCACATCATCACCATCGAAGATCCGGTGGAGTTCGTTCATGAGCACAAGAACTGCATCATCACTCAGCGTGAGATCGGCGTTGATACCGACAATTGGCATATCGCGCTGAAGAACACGCTGCGACAGGCGCCGGATGTGATTCTGATTGGCGAAATCCGCGACCGCGAAACCATGGATTACGCAATCGCCTTCGCCGAGACCGGTCACTTGTGTATGGCGACGCTACACGCCAACAGCACTAATCAGGCGCTGGATCGCATCATCAACTTTTTCCCGGAGGAACGGCGCAATCAGTTGTTGATGGACCTCTCGCTTAACGTCAAGGCCTTCATTTCTCAGCGCCTGATTCCGAAAAGGGACGGCAAGGGACGTGTCGCTGCGATGGAAATCATGTTGAACTCACCGTTGATCTCTGACCTGATCTTCAAGGGCGAAGTGCATGAGATCAAGGAGATCGTCGCCAAGTCACGTGAACTCGGCATGCAGACTTTCGACCAGGCGCTGTTCGATCTCTACGAATCCGGTCAGATCAGTTACGAGGATGCCTTGCGGAACGCAGATTCGGTCAATGAAGTGCGCCTGCGTATCAAGCTGGAGGGCAAAGAGTCGAAGGAAAAAGACCACTCTGCTGGCCTGGATAATCTGGGTATCGTTTAATCCTGCGCTAGCACGGCATTCCGGCCGTCAGTGCAAGGATGCCAGCAGGCATGGCAATTGTCAGACCGCTGTGAACCCAGAATAGTTTGTGTGCACTCCTTCAGGGCTGACGGTCAAAGGCCGGAACCCTGCCGACCAGGGATTCCAGCATCCTTAATTCATCATCCGTGTGGTCAATGACATCCATGCTGTTCAGGGCCATGCCGGCCATCTTGTCGCTGGCTTTGCCGGTCGGGTCCTTCACGATTTCATGTGCGGTGTGATAATTGGCATTGATCTGTTGACGGTGGCGACCGATGCGTAAATCGGTTTCGCCATAGCAAGTGCAGGTATAGAGGCGGTGGGGTTCCGCGCTGACATAGACGGCGGTGCCGCGTATGCCGATGGTTGCGACGCTGGTGACGATGTGCGCCGGTTTCTTGCGCTTGTCAAAAGCTCCCAGCAGACTGCCGGTGAGCAGGCGCAGGCCGGAAATCACCGAACTGCCGACCAGTTCCAGGGCGGTACCGCCTCTGAGCAGAAAGGCATCGCCACCAATGCTGAAGACCAGTTCTCCATCGTGTGAGACCACTATCTTGTTGCCGGCCGAGATACGGCTGCCAAGGCTGGCGGGACGGTTGTTGATGAAGACCTCGCCACGCAGTTGATGGATATTGGCGCTGGCAAATGCGCGGCCTGACAGGGTCAGCAGAACAGGTACTGCCAGTGCCGCCTGCATGAATCGACGGCGTGAAATGCTGGTCGGGGCAAATGATGGCTTGTTCTGCAGATGGTCTTTCACGCGAACTCCTTCGTATTTCAGGTTTTGTAGACGATATCTCCATCAAGGATGGTGTAACGGACTTTTCCAGCCAGTTCCATGCCGGTAAACGGTGTGTTCTTGCCCTGACTCTTGAGTGCGCGTGCTTCGATTTTCCAGTATTGCTCTGGGTCGAAGATGCAGACATCGGCACTTGTCTGCAGTCCGAGATGACCGCTCTTGAGACCTAGAATCGCTGCCGGTCTGGTCGTCATGCATGCGATGGCTGTGCTCAGCGGCAGTGACTGCTCCTGAGCCCACTTGAGCGTCAGGGGCAGCAGCAGTTCCAGCCCGGTAGCCCCTGCCTCCGCTTCGCCAAATGGCAACAGCTTGGCATCTTCGTCCACCGGCGTGTGATCCGAGCAAACGGCATCGATGGTACCGTTGGCGAGCCCTTGCCTGAGGGCATCCTTGTCGCGCTGTGAGCGAAGTGGCGGTTGCAGATGGCAATTGGCATCAAAGAAGCCGATGTCATATTCGGTCAGGTGCAGGTGGTTGGCCGCGATGTCGCAAGTCACCGGCAGACCTTCGGCCTTGGCCACAGCCACCATGTCGATGGATTCGGCAGTGGACAGACGACAGACATGCAGGCGTGCGCCAGTCTCTCTGGCGAGACGCAGAATGGTCGCCAGGGCGATGGTCTCAGCCGCAGCCGGGATCGGGCGCAGGCCCAGACGGGCGGCGATCTCTCCATCGTGAGCAACGCCATTGGCTGCAAGGTAGGTGTCCTGCGGATGCAGCCAGACGGTAAAGCCAAAGGTGGCGGCATACTGCATTGCGCGCCACAACACCAGCGTGTCGGTAATCGGTTTGTCTGCCTGCGAGAAGCCAACACAGCCGGCTTCCGTCAGTTCGCACATTTCCGTCAGGTTGACGCCCTGCAACTGTCGGGTAAGTGCGCCAAGCGGATAGACATGCGCCAGATTCAATTGTCTGGCCCGGTGTTTGAGCATCTCCACCAGTCCCGGTTCATCGAGCACCGGGTCGGTGTCAGGCGGGCAGGCCAGGCTGGTGACGCCTCCGGCAGCGGCTGCCAGCATTTCGCTTTCCAGCGTGGCCTTGTACTCGTAACCCGGTTCGCGCAATCTGGCAGAGAGGTCGACAAGCCCGGGGCAGACCACCAGTCCTGTGGCATCGATCACCTGGTTGGCAGTGAAATCTGCCGGTGCCTGGCCGATGCCAACCACCTTGCCTGCCGCGATAAACAGATCCTGTTTGGCATCGACGCCATTTTTCGGGTCGATCAGCCGACCGTTTTTGATATGAATCTTCATCAGTTGTTACCTGCAAGAATGGACATCACCGCCATACGCACTGCAATCCCGTAAGTGACCTGCGGCAGGATCACGGACTGTCGGCCGTCGGCCACGGAGGAATCGATCTCGATACCGCGGTTCATTGGTCCTGGGTGTGTAACGATGGCATCCGGCTTGGCCAGCGCCAGTTTTTCCTGGGTCAGACCGAAAGTTTTGAAATATTCCTGTGCGCTCGGCAGCAGGGCGCCGGTCATGCGTTCGTTTTGCAGGCGCAGCATCATCACTACATCGACGTCCTTGAGGCCGGCTGCCATGTCGTGATAGACGTGCACGCCCAGCTTCTCAACATGTTCCGGCAGCAGTGTCTTCGGTGCGATGACGCGGACTTCCGGTACTCCCAGTGTTGTCAGGGCGTGGATTTCGGAGCGAGCGACACGCGAGTGCAGGACATCGCCCACCAGCGCTACGCGCAAGTTGTGCATTTCCGGTTTGTAGCGACGGATGGTGAAGACGTCGAGCAGAGCCTGCGTCGGGTGAGCGTGGCGCCCATCGCCGGCATTGATGACGTGGATGTGCGGCTTGACGTGCCTGGCAATGAAATGCGCGGCGCCGGATTGCGAGTGACGTATGACGAACATGTCGGCGTGCATCGCCGTCAGGTTGTCTACCGTGTCGAGAATGGTTTCGCCCTTGGATTGTGAAGAGGTGCTGACGTTCAGGTTGATGACGTCGGCAGACAGCCGTTTTGCTGCAATCTCGAAAGTGGTGCGGGTACGCGTGCTGTTCTCGAAGAAGATGTTGCAGACCGTCTTGCCACGCAATAGTGGCACTTTTTTCACTTCCCGCTCGGCGACGCCGACGAAGGATTCCGCCGTATCCAGAATCTGGGTGATGATGCTTTTCGGCAAACCTTCAATTGAAAGCAGGTGTTTCAGCTTGCCGTCATCAGTGAGTTGCGGGTTATACATCTTGGCTTTCTTCCAGTGTGAGATAGAACCTGCCAGCCTTATCCTGCATCAGTTGCAGGTTGCGGTCCGCTGGCAATTGCATATTGTGGGCGCAGAATTGCGGTGTGATAGGCAGTTCCCTGCCGCCCCGATTGACCAGAACGGCCAGTGAAATACTGGCTGGCCGGCCGTAGTCGAACAGTTCGTTCATGGCGGCACGTATCGTGCGGCCGGTATAAAACACATCATCGATCAGAATGATATGGCGGCCTTCGACGTCGAAAGGAATCTGCGAGGGTAGCGTGTCCTGATGCAGGCCGCGCTGGCCGAAATCATCCCGATAGAAGGACACATCCAGCTTGCCGTGCGCGATATCCTTGCCCAGCATGGGCAACAGGCGTTCTGTCATCCAGACGCCGCCGCTGTGGATGCCGACCAGTGCAGTTTCGCCATTGATAACCGGTTTGAGTTGCTCGGCCAGACGGGAAAGCAGTTGCTCGGCGTCCGGCAAATCGATGGTTGGCTGCGTCATTGCTTGAGTCCGTCAAAATAGGATTGAAGAATGTGTTGTGCTGCCACCTGATCTATCATCGGTTTCTGTTTGCGGCCGCCTATGCCCAGTTCCTTGAGGGTCTGGCTGGCTTCCGCCGAGGACAGGCGTTCGTCGATCATGACGACGGGCAGATTGAAGCGGCCTTCGAGGCGGCGGGCAAATCTTTTGCATAACAGCGTCAGTTGGTGTTCTTCCCCGTCGAGCGAAAGTGGCAGGCCGACAACCAGCGTTACCGGTTTCCATTCCGCAATCAGATCGCCAATCAGACGAAACCGCTCAGTGTTGATTTCAGTGGCGATGGTGGTCAGTGGATGGGCGATGCCAAGCAGATGCTCGCCCAGTGCGACGCCGATGCGTTTTTCACCGAAGTCGAAGCCCAGTACGCTGCCTTCTGGACGGTCGATGGGCTTGGGAAAGCCGGGAGCTTGTGTGTTGTCGGGATGGAGATTCTTCTGCTCGGTCGCACGTGTCGCCATCATGCGTGACCCGCCTGTTCGGAGAGCGCAGCGAAATCAATGCCCAGCAAAGCCATGGCGGCGCTGAATTTTTCCTCGTTCGGGATATCGAAGATCAGCTTGTCCTGCGATTGCTCGTTATCAGGTTTGACGGAAAGCCAGGCATTCTGCGCCATTTCCTCTTCCAGTTGGCCTGCAGACCAGCCGGCATAACCAAGCGTCACCAGCATTTTCTCTGGCCCGTTTCCCTGGGCAACCGCCTCCAGAATGTCCTTCGAGGTCGTCAGGGCGGTGTCGCCATGCACGGCGATAGTCGAATCCCAGGAGCCTGCCGGCTGGTGCAGGACGAAGCCGCGGTCGATTTGCACTGGTCCGCCGAAATGCACGGCCGACTGCGACAGACGGTGATTCTCGAGTTGCAGATTGATCTGTTCGAACAGGGCATCCAGCCGCATGTCGATCGGCCGGTTGATGACGACACCCATGGCGCCATCCTGATTGTGCTCACAGATGAAGGTGACGGATCTTGCAAAATAAGGGTCTGTCATCGCAGGCATTGCGATCAGGAAGTGGCCGGAGAGATTTACATTTTCCACGAGGCGCATTATCTCATAAAAATCAGCTGGATAAATAGCAGAGCTGGCGCATCAGGCTTCCAGGTAACCTGTGACTTCCAGCCCGAAACCGGTCATGCTCGGCATTTTTCTTGGTGTTGCCAACAGTTTCATTTTGCGAACGCCAAGATCAAGCAGTATCTGTGAGCCTATGCCGTAGTTGCGCAGGTCCTGGCGGATGCGCACCGGTTCGTCGGCATGCTGGATGCGCTCGACCAGGTCGGCGCCGCCTTCATTATGATTGAGCAGGATCATGACGCCGGTTGCTGCCTGCTGGATGGCCTGCATGGCTTTCAGCGTATTCCAGGAATGACTGTTGCTGGTGCTATCCAGCAGATCGAACACCGATAGCGGTTCGTGTACGCGCACGAGCGTCTCGGCATCCGCACTCGGCTCGCCTTTGACCAGCGCCAGATGCGTCGCGTTGGCGATTTTGTCTGCATAGGCGATCAACCGCATTTCACCATAAGGGGTCATGACGGTGCGCTCGGCGGCACGCTGCACCAGCGACTCGTTCTGGTTGCGGTAATGAATGAGGTCTGCAATCGTGCCGATCTTGAGTTGATGCTGTTTGGCGAATGCCATGAGATCAGGCAGGCGCGCCATACTGCCGTCGTCATTCAGTATCTCGCAAATGACCGATGCCGGCTCCAGTCCGGCGAGCGCCGCCAGGTCGCAGCCGGCTTCGGTATGGCCGGCGCGAACCAGCACACCGCCGTTCTGTGCAGCCAGTGGGAAGACATGGCCGGGGCTGACAATGTCTCTGGCGCTCGCATCCCTAGCAACGGCGGCTTGTATGGTGTGTGCCCGGTCGGCTGCCGAGATGCCGGTGGTGACACCGCTTGCCGCCTCGATCGATACCGTGAAGTTGGTGCGCATGCTGCTGCCATTCTTCTGCACCATGGACGGCAGGTTCAGCTGGCGGCAACGTGCTTCGGTCAGGGTGAGGCATATCAGTCCGCGACCATACTTTGCCATGAAGTTGATGTGTTCCGCCGTAGCGAATTGTGCTGCGAGTACCAGATCGCCTTCGTTCTCCCGGTCTTCCTCATCGACCAGGATGACCATGCGGCCTTGGCGGATTTCCTCGATAATTTCGCTGATGGGACTGATTGCAGTGGTCATCAGGCGCTGTCTCCACTATCTTCAACATTCCACTGCGCCATGCGCTCCACATAGCGGGCAATCAGGTCGATCTCCAGATTGACGCGGCTGCCGATGCCGAGATTCTTCAGTGTTGTTACTTCCAGTGTATGTGGAATCAGATTGATGCTGAAGGTGTCCTTGTCGACCTCGTTGACGGTCAGGCTGACGCCGTCGACTGCGATCGAGCCCTTGACTGCGATGAAACGCGAAATCATGTGGGGCGCACGGACTACCAGCAGCCAGCAATCGCCGACCGCTTCGAATTTGACCACCTGGCCGACGCCGTCGACATGGCCGCTCACCAGATGGCCGCCAAGGCGGTCGGAGTAGCGCAGGGCTTTTTCCAGATTGACGGGACGTGTTGTATCGAGACCCACAGTGCACGACAGTGTTTCCCTGGAAACATGTACCTCGAAAAAGTCATCGCCCAGTTTGACGGTGGTAAGACAAACACCGTTGACGGCGATGCTGTCGCCGATGGCGACATCGGCAAGGTCGAGTGTGCCGGTGTCGATAACGAGTTTGACATCGCCATCCACGGGCGTGATGCGCTTTATTTGGCCAACGGCTTGTATGATTCCTGTAAACATAGTGTAATTTTAGCAGGTAACCCTGATAAATTGAGGATGTCCATCAATTTGATGCAACAATTCCTGCATATGTCAGTCTTGTTATCAGGTGGCCTTTGAATGTGAGCTGGTACAGAATCATGTTGAGAACAAATATCCGTTTTACCCCCCAATCTGTCAGGCAGTCGATGGCAACCGTGCTGCTATGGCTGATGGCTGTGTCGCTCACGATTCAGGAAGCGGATGCGAGCGATTTACCGGCCTACCATGAGCGTCCGGATGCGCAGGCATTCATGGCGCAAATGGAAGAAAAACACGGTTTTTCTGCGCAGCAACTGCGTGAGTTGTTCGCCGGCGTCAAGTTTCAGCCTGCCGTAATCAAGGCTATGGAGCCGCCAAGTGCTCCCGGTGTGCGTTCCTGGGAGCGCTATCGCTCAAGGTTCGTCAATCAGAATCGGATCAATGGCGGTCAGCGATTCATGCGCGAATATGCGGCAGAGTTGCAGCGTGCCAGACAGGTTTACGGTGTGCCGGAAACCATCATCGCGGCCATCATCGGCGTGGAAACGCTGTACGGTCAACATACCGGCAACTACCGCGTGATTGACGCGCTGACGACACTGGCCTTTGACTACCCACGGCGGGCGGAATATTTCCGCGGCGAGCTGGAACAGTATCTGCTGCTGGCCAGAGAGCAAGGTCTCGATTATTACGCGGTACTCGGCTCCTATGCCGGAGCGATCGGCTTGCCGCAGTTCATGCCGACCAATGTACGGCAACTGGCCGTGGACTTTGATGGCGACGGCAAGGTGGACCTGCGTAACAGCGTGGTCGATGCGATCGGCAGCGTCGCTCATTATCTGTCCGTACACGGCTGGCGCAGTGGCGAACCGGTCGCCAGCCATGTCGCCTTCGACGAGGCGGTGCCGGATGCCTGGATAGAAACCATCCTGCCGCTTATGACCAAAAAGGATATCCAGCATGTCGGTTTCAACACCAGTATCGCGCTTGATCATTCGCTGAATTTTGCCGTGATTCCGCTGGAAACCCCGGACCGGCCGGCGGAATTCTGGCTTGGCTTCAATAATTTTTATGTCATCACGCGCTACAACAAGAGCAGCTTTTATGCGATGAGCGTCTGGCAACTGGCCGAGGAGCTGGCCAGTCGCCGTTAGCAACAAACCGGCATTTCCCTGCTAGAATCCGCCCATGTCGTTTTTTAAATCCCTGCCCTTCGAGCTGTTCGTCGGTTTGCGCTACACGCGCGCCAAACGCCGCAACCATTTCATCTCTTTCATTTCCATGACCAGTATGGTCGGCATCGCTCTCGGTGTCGCCGCACTGATCGTCGTGCTTTCGGTCATGAACGGCTTTCAGCAGGAGTTGCGCACGCGCATCCTCGGTGTGGCCTCGCATATGCAGATCACCGGGCCGGATAGCCAACTGGCCGACTGGCAATTCATTGCCGGACGGGTGAAGGATGAGCCGCATGTGCAGGCGGCAGCGCCCTATATCATGGCGCAGGGCATGCTGTCCTATGGCCAGGCGGTGCAGGGTGCGATAGTACGCGGGATTGTTCCGGCCGATGAGGACAAGGTGGCTGAGATCGGGGCCCATATGCGTGCCGGACAGCTGGCCGATTTGCGGCCCGGTGAATTCGGTATCGTGCTTGGTGCCGAACTGGCGCAGGCGCTAGGTGTGCTGATTGGTGACAAAGTGGTATTGCTTGCGCCGCAGGGGCAATTCACGCCGACCGGCATCATCCCGCGGATCAAACAGTTCAGGGTAGTCGGTCTGTTCCAGATCGGCATGTATGAATACGATGCCGGCCTCGCACTGATCCATATGGACGACGCGGCTGTGCTCTATCGCATGGGTGACAAGGTCAGTGGCCTGCGGCTGAAACTTGATGACCTGTTCCATGCGCCGGCCTTGACGCATCAATTGAGTGCCAGGCTCGGTGATTATGGCAGCTATTACGTCAGCGACTGGACACAGCAGCATGCCAACTTCTTCCGCGCGGTGCAGATGGAGAAGCGTGTCATGTTCATCATTCTGACATTGATCGTTGCCGTGGCCGCATTCAATATCGTGTCGACTCTGGTTATGGCGGTGACGGACAAGCGTGCGGATATCGCCATCATGCGCACCTTCGGCGCCAGCCCGCGTAGCATCATGCAGATATTTATCGTGCAGGGGGCTCTGATCGGGGCAATCGGCACAGTCATCGGTGCCGTCATCGGCATCATTGTTGCACAGAACATCGATGTCATCGTGCCGGCCATCGAGCGCCTGTTCAATATCCAGTTTCTCGCCAAGGATGTCTATTACATCAGCGACCTGCCTTCGCAGTTGCTGTGGTCAGATGTCGGCGTGATCGTTGTGCTTTCCTTTGTGCTGAGTCTGCTGGCAACGCTCTATCCCAGTTGGAAAGCGGCAAAGATGAATCCAGCCGAGGCCTTGCGTTATGAGTAATCCTGTCCAGACAACCAGCATTCTTGCCTGCAATGGTTTGCACAAAACCTATGCCGGGTTGGAAGTTGAAGTGCTGAAAGATATCGCTATCGAGATTCATGCCGGCGAACAGGTTGCCATCGTCGGGGCTTCCGGTTCCGGCAAGAGCACCTTGTTGCACCTGCTGGGTGGGCTGGATGAACCCAGTTCTGGCAAGGTCAGCATACTCGGTCAGGACTTGGCCGGGCTGGACGAGGCCGGGCGTGGGTATCTACGGAATCAGGCCCTTGGGTTCGTCTACCAGTTCCATCACCTGCTGCCGGAATTCACGGCACTGGAAAATGTCGCCATGCCTTTGCTGATCCGTCGTGTTGAACGGTCGGAAGCGTTGCGTCAGGCGGGTCAGGTATTGACCAAGGTAGGTTTGGCTCATCGCATGGAGCACATGCCGGGCGAACTTTCCGGTGGCGAACGGCAGCGTGCGGCAGTAGCGCGCGCCCTGGTGACCGATCCGCAATGTGTGCTGGCGGACGAGCCGACCGGCAATCTCGACCGGCATACCGCCAATGCGGTGTTCGATCTGCTGCTCGATTTGAACCGTGATCGAGGCACAGGACTGGTCGTGGTGACCCACGATCTGGAACTCGCAGCCAGGCTGCACAGACAATATCGTCTGCAGGATGGCGTTCTTTCCCCAATCCGGCTTTAGTTCCTGAATTGATTGCTCTTGCGCTGATATTCGTTCTCGGTGCCTGGGCTCTACAGCAACTTCCTGTTTTGCCTAATCCGGCATGGGCGCTGGTGGTCCTGCCCCTGGCCTTTTCCGCATTCATCACTCGATTGTCGTTTGCTTGGTATTACCGGGCGTTCTATCAACTCAGTCTGGCTCTGCTGGCCTTCGCTCTTGGCTTTTTCTGGGCTGCAGGCTTTGCGCAGATCAGGCTGGCTGATCATTTGCCTGCAGAGTGGGAGCGAAAGGACATCCGGATCGTCGGAGTGGTCGCCAGCATGCCGCAGCCCAACGAGCGCGGACTGCGCTTCGAGTTTGATGTGGAGCAGGTGCTGACGCCGGATGCAGTAGTGCCTGGCCATATCTCGCTGTCACATTACACCAATGGTTTTGCGGGACAGCAGGGTGAACTGCCCCAAGAGCATGCGGTTTATCGAGCCGGGCAGCGCTGGCAACTGACTGTGCGCCTCAAGCAGCCGCATGGCAGCCTGAACCCGCATGGCTTCGATTTTGAAGCCTGGTCGCTGGAACGTAACATTCGCGCCAGTGGATATGTGCGTGAGCGGGCCGATAATTACATGCTGCAAAGCCTGGTTTATCAGCCGGGCTACATCTTGGAACTGTTACGCGAACGCGTACGTGACCGTATGAATTCTGTGTTGCAGGACAGGTCATACGCCGGTGTCCTGCGTGCGCTGGCGATCGGTGACGACAGCGGTATCCGGCAGAATGACTGGCAGACATTTCTGCGCACGGGTACCAATCATCTGATGGCGATTTCCGGTTTGCATATCACCATGCTGGCCGGGTTGGCATTCTCGCTGACCTATACCTTGTGGCGACGTTCTGAAGCGCTGACGCTGGCATTGCCGGCCCGCAAGGCGGCGACGCTGGTCGGTGCCTTGTTTGCACTGGCATACGCATTGATGGCCGGATTTTCCATCCCGACGCAACGTACGCTTTATATGCTGACGGTGTTCGCGGTCGCCCTGTGGCTGGGGCGAAACGTCTCCATCGCCCGGGTGCTGGCCTATGCACTGCTGGTTGTCGTACTGCTCGATCCGTGGGCAGTGCTGGCGGCCGGTTTCTGGTTATCGTTCGGTGCGGTGGCGGTGATTTCCTATGCGCTTGCCGGCCGTCTCAGGTCGCCACACTGGCTGCGGGAGGCTGTCACCACTCAGTGGGCCGTGACGCTCGGTCTCATGCCCTTGCTGCTGTTCATGTTTCAGCAGGTATCGATCATCTCGCCGCTGGCGAATGCACTGGCTATCCCTGTGGTCAGTCTGATAGTGGTGCCGCTGACCTTGCTTGGTAGCGTCGTGCCGCTGGACTGGATATTGTTGCTTGCCTATCAGGTTGCGCATTGGTGCATGGTTGCACTGGAATGGCTGGCGGGTTCCAGTCTCAGTGTCTGGCAGCAGCAGGCGCCACCTTTCTGGGCGCTGCTGTTGGCCGTGGCCGGGGTCTTGTGGCTATTGCTGCCGCGCGGTTTACCGCTGCGCTGGTTGGGCGTTGTCGCCGTGCTGCCCATGTTCCTGGTGCAGGTGCCACGTCCGGCTTACGGTGCAATGCACGTAGCAGTGCTGGATGTGGGGCAGGGGCTTGCTGTCGTGGTCAGCACACAACATCACACTCTTTTATATGATACGGGAGCGCGCTATTCATCGCAGAGCGATAGCGGTAGCAGGTTGATCGTGCCTTATCTCCGAGCGGCAGGCGTCGGATATCTGGATGGTCTGCTGGTCAGTCATGATGATAATGACCATAGTGGGGGTACTGATTCCATATTGAGTCAGATGGTTGTACATCAATTTTTGAGTTCTCTGCCGCAAAAGAATCCCCTGACGCATGGTCAGCATCACACACGTTGTCAGGCTGGACAATCGTGGCAGTGGGATGGTGTCAGGTTCGATATGCTGTTCCCGCAAGCTGATAGCTACCAGAGGTCGGGCATCAAGGACAATGATCGTAGTTGTGTGTTACGTATCAGCAGTCAGTTTGGCCGTGTTCTGATTCCGGGTGATATCGAGCGGCGCTCGGAGAACGATCTGCTGAGTTCGGAGTATGCACTGCAGTCCGATGTGCTGATTGCACCGCATCATGGCAGCAAAACATCCTCAAGCTGGTCGTTTGTCGAGGAGGTCAATCCCCGTGCTGTGGTATTCACGGCCGGCTACCTCAACAGATTCGGGCATCCACACCCAACTGTATTGCAACGCTACGAGGACGTCGGTAGCCGTATTTATCGCTCTGACCGGGATGGGGCCGTCATTATCGATTTAGCTGCTGAATCGGGCATGGAAATCACGCGCTGGCGTCAGCATGCAAGGCGATACTGGCATCAGGATTTTACTGGCGATACGCCGTCTGCACGTTGACCGAGCTTGCTGAAAAAGGCTTCACACGCTAAAGTAGCGTCACTTTAAGAACATTCGGGAGCTTCACGTGTGGGAAATTATTCAGGCAGCAGGCTGGCCGATCTGGCCACTGATTTTTGCCTCGGTTGTTGCTGTTGCCATTGTTGTTGAGCGTTTCTGGACTTTGCGGGCTGATTCGATTGCTCCGAAGACACTGTTGCCTGAGGTCAGCAGAATGGTCGCTAGCGGCGGCATCAGCAGGGAAGCCTGTACCAAGCTGGCGCAGCACTCCCTGTTGGGCGAGATTTTCGCTGCGGCATTGTTGAACGCCAACAACTCACGTGAAGTAATCAAGGAGTCCGTAGAAGAATCCGGACGCGTAGTGGTACACAAGCTGGAGCGTTACATGAATACGCTCGGCACCATTGCCACTGTAGCGCCGCTGCTGGGCTTGCTGGGTACCGTCATCGGCATGGTGGAACTGTTCGGCGCATTCACCTCTACCGGTCACGACGTCGCACAGTTCGCACGTGGTATTTCAGTTGCACTGTATAACACTGCCGGTGGTATCGTTGTCGCGGTGCCTGCGATGATCTTCCATCGCTACTTCCGTGGCAAGATCGACAATTTTATTGTGGATATGGAGCAGCAGGCGATCAAGCTGGTTGAGATTATTCATGGCGAACGCCAGAGCTGAGACATAAGAGTCAGAACATGAATTTTCATCGCGGCAAGAAATCGGATGAGCTGGAGATCAATTTCATCCCCTTGATCGATGTGCTACTGGTCATCATCATCTTCCTGATCGTCAGTGCAACCTTCTCCAGGGTCAATGAACTGCAGATCAATCTGCCGACTTCCGAAACGGCTTCCCAGCAGGAAGACAAGCCGCTGGTGATTTCAGTCGGCGTTTTTGCCAATGGTCGCTATGTCGTCAACGGCAAGGATCTGGATGACATCAGCACAGACGGCATCAGTCTGGCGCTGAAAAAAGCGGTGGGCGACGGCAAGGATCCGACCATCGTGATTGAGGCGGATGCTGAAGCTACGCATCAGTCGGTTATCAAAGTGCTGGATGCTTCACGCAAGGCAGGCTTCCCCAATATTACCTTCCCGGCTCAAGAGTCCAGCGGCTTTTGAGCGCGGTTTCCCGGAACCTCTCAATTTAATCGACGCCCCGCATGTCGACACCCAGAACATCACACTCCATTAGCAAGGCAGCAAAAATTCCAAACACCTCTCCGGACGTCAGCGCCAAAATCCTGTATCTGCGCCTGCTGAAGTATGCCAAGCGCCACTGGATTGTCTTTACTATCAGCATTTCCGCGCTCGTGGTTTTTTCAGCCACCAACACCGGCTTTCTGGCGACCATCAAAATGGTGACGGATGAAGGCTTTGTCAACAAGGACTCGAACAAACTCAGCTTGCTGCCTTTGATGTTGGTGGGCCTGTTGGCAATACGGGCGTTCGCCGGTTTTATCTCCTCATTTGCCATGCGCTGGGTCGGTCGCAAGGTCGTCGAGGATTTGCGCCTGGACGCATTCCGTCGACTGATGACTTTGCCGGTCAATTTCTTCGATGCGCATTCGGCCGGCATAGTCACCTCCAAGGTGACCTACGATACCGAACAAATGTCCAAGGCGGCGACCAGCGTGGCAGTCACCGCGGTGCGAGACACGTTGACTATTATCGGGATGGTGGGCTACATGCTTTATCTGGATTGGCGCCTGACCATGATATTTGCAGTGATGGCGCCGTTGATGGCGTGGTACCTGAAGAAAATGACACCGAAGCTGCGCTCTTCAGGCAAGCATGTCCAGCAGACCATGGGAGAGATGACGCAGGTAGTGGAAGAATCAGTCAGTGGGCAGCGTATGGTCAAGATATTCGGTGGCGCAGAGTATGAATTCCAGCGATTTGCCAAAGCTGCGGGCAAGAATCGCCAGATGCAGATTCGTCTGGGGCGAATTTCAGGGCTGAACAGCATGGTCATCGAATTGCTGGCGGCCATTGCGTTGGGACTGGTGGTGTTTTACGCCGTGGGCCGATTCACCGCGGGTGAGTTCGCTGCCTTCATCGGCGCTTTGCTCATGCTGATCGCCCCGATCAAGAGTCTGACTTCGATGAATGAGGACCTGCAGGTGGGCCTCGCCGCATCGCACAGCGTATTTTCCCTGATCGATACTGTGCCCGAAGCGGATGACGGCGATAAGGAATTGGGGCGTGTCAAAGGCGAAATTGAGTTGCGCGGCGTGACGCTGCGCTACGAAAATGCCAAGCGACCGGCTCTGAACAATGTGAACCTTACAATCAAACCGGGTGAAAAAGTCGCCCTGGTCGGTCGCTCAGGCGGCGGCAAAACCACGCTGGTGAATTTGCTACCGAGATTTTACGAGCTGCAGCAAGGCCTGGTGCTGATTGATGGCCTGGATATCCGTTCCATGACGCTCAAAAACTTGCGCCAGCAGTTTGCGTTGGTCAGTCAGGATGTGATTTTGTTTAATGATACTGTTTTCAATAACATCGCCTATGGCACCTTGCGAGATGTTGATGAAGCTCAGGTAATCGCTGCAGCCGAGGCTGCGCACGCTTGGGAGTTTATCCAGCAGTTGCCTGAAGGACTGCAGAGCGAAGTCGGCGATCGTGGTGTGCGGCTTTCCGGTGGCCAGCGCCAGCGCTTGGCTATTGCACGCGCCATACTCAAGGATGCCCCCATCCTGCTGCTGGATGAGGCGACTTCAGCGCTGGATACCGAATCTGAGCAGCATGTGCAGGCGGCGCTGGATGAGTTGATGCGCAATCGCACGACCATCGTTATTGCGCACCGTCTGTCCACCATCGAGAATGCAGATCGAATTCTGGTTATGGAGCAGGGTGAGATCATCGAGAGCGGCAGCCACCAGGATCTCCTGCGTCAGAACGGCAGCTACGCCAAACTCTACAAGAAACAGTTTCATTAAGCGGATGCCTATGTGCGACCGTTTCTCAATCTGGATACAGCAGCAATGGGTTCGTGTCGGCATCTGGCATATTCTGCTGATCCCGTTGTCCTGGCTATTCTGGCTACTCACTACTGCTCGCCGCAAAGCCTATGAAATCGGTCTGCTGAAAAGCTATCGCTCGATTGTGCCGCTCATCGTCGTGGGCAATATCAGCGTTGGTGGTACAGGTAAAACCCCGCTGGTGATATGGCTGGTTGAACAGCTCAGGCAGGCGGGTTATCGACCGGCAGTCATCAGTCGCGGTTATGGAGCCGGCAAAGCTGCAGTTCAGGCTGTGCGCGTAGATAGTTTGCCAGCCGATGTGGGCGACGAGCCGGTTCTGCTGGCCAGGCGTACAGGATGTCCGGTCTGGGTTGGGGAGGACCGTGTTGCCGTGCAACGTGAGTTGCTGCAGGCTCATCCGGAATGCAATGTCCTGATCAGTGATGATGGTTTGCAGCATTATCGTATGCAACGCGATATTGAACTTGTGGTGGTGGACGCGGCGAGGGGCTTTGGCAACGGGCTTCTGTTACCCGCAGGTCCCTTGCGCGAGCCGCTTGCCAGACTAAGCAGGGTCGATGCGCAGGTTTACAATGGCAGGCAGGAGCACACGGGCGGTTACGGCATGATGCTCAAGGCCGGTCTCTTGCATAATCTACTGGAAGCTGGATTGACGACAGAGATTGCAGCATTGCAAGGGCAGAAAATTCATGCCATTGCCGGTATCGGCAATCCCCGGAGATTCTTTGAGCAATTGCATGATATGGGGTTGGCGGTAGAAACACACGCATTCGCCGACCATCATGCGTTTCGTGCAGAAGATCTGGCATTCGCCGGTGATACACCTGTATTGATGACGGAAAAGGATGCTGTTAAATGCGCCGCCTTTGCCATGCCGAACTGGTGGTATCTGCCGGTCGATGCCGAGGTCGACAATGCGCTCACCGATTATGTCATCCATAAACTGAGGAAATAACATGGATTCAAAACTGATACAGATATTGGTCTGCCCGGTATGCAAGGGGCCGCTGGTGTATAAAAAGACGGCACAGGAATTGATCTGCAAGCCCTGTCGGCTTGCTTATGCGGTCAAGGACGATATTCCCGTGATGCTTGAAGAAGAAGCGCGCAGATTGCCGGATGCGGAAGAGGTTTAGTACATGAGCTTCAAGATCGTTATTCCTGCGCGCTATGCCAGTATCCGCTTGCCTGGTAAGCCCTTGCTGGATATTGCAGGCAAACCGATGGTTGTTCGCGTCGCAGAAAAGGCGAAGGCCACGGGTGCCGAAGTGGTTGTTGCTACTGACGATCGCAGGATATTTGAAGCGGTCGAAGCGCATGGTTATCGCGTAGTCATGACCAGGGAAGATCATGTTTCCGGTACTGACCGGATAGCCGAGGTCGCCATGAAGATGGGCTGGGCTGAGAACGAGATCGTCGTCAATGTGCAGGGTGATGAACCCTTGATAGAGCCCACCTTGATAGAAGAAGTCGCGCTCAACATGGCGCAGCATAACGAAGCTGCTATCGCGACGGCCTGTCATCAGATTCACGACAAGGCCTTGATGCTGAACCCGAACGTTGTGAAGGTCGTGCTCGATAAGGAAGGTTATGCGCTTTATTTCAGTCGTGCGCCGATTCCCTATCCCCGGGATGCCTTTGCCGCTGGTCAGGAATTACCTGATGCGATACTGATATACCGGCATATCGGTATCTATGCCTACCGTACTTCATTCCTCAAGGCATATGCTGGCCTGCAACCTTCGCCTATAGAGCAGTATGAGTCGCTCGAACAACTGCGTGCATTGTGGCACGGTTACAAGATCAGTGTGGCGGTGACAACTCACCCTCCTGCTGCCGGTGTGGACACGCAGGAGGATCTGGATGCCATGAGAAAATTGTACTCTGCTGTTGAATCAGGAGCTTAGTGGATTCCTTGAGAATATCGGCCGATTGTCGTTGACAGCGATCAGCCGGTTTTGCTATAGTTTCACCTCTCGACGGCACCAATGTCGAATCGGACGCGGGGTGGAGCAGTCTGGCAGCTCGTCGGGCTCATAACCCGAAGGTCACAGGTTCAAATCCTGTCCCCGCAACCAAATTCTTTTTGTCGGTTAGTATTATCAAGCGGCAAAAAATCGACAGCGAAATTTAGTTGTTGACGAAGTAAAAACGCGCTGTATAATGCGCACCTCTTGATGCAAACGCGGTGACGCAGATGTGTTGAGAGTGAAGTAAAGCCTGATGTCCGGGGCGATAAAAAATCGGGACACCGCTCTTTAAAAACCTGAACAATCGATAAGTGTGAGTGCTTGTGGATGAGGCAATCACCTGATGGTCTGGTATGGCTTAGGCTGAACTGGATTGCAGA
>PHCX01000009.1 GCA_002842435.1 Betaproteobacteria bacterium HGW-Betaproteobacteria-1
TCTGCAATCCAGTTCAGCCTAAGCCATACCAGACCATCAGGTGATTGCCTCATCCACAAGCACTCACACTTATCGATTGTTCAGGTTTTTAAAGAGCGGGTACTGCTACTTCTTTTGCTTCGTCACATCAGCAACGAGAGGGGCGCATTATACAGACACTGCCGTATCGGTCAAGGGGATGATGCAACTTTTTATTTCCCGTCTTGCCGCTGCCCGCTTTGTTGTTGAAGCGAAGGCGCGCATTCTACCGAACAATAAAATTGGGTCAATAGCGATTTGCGCTTTTTTACAAATAAATTACATTTGACTCAGTTGATCGTGATGCGAGCGAATTTGCGCTTGCCTACCTGCGCTACCACCGTCACGCCCTTATCCAGGGCAAGAGCCTTGTCTGCCACCCTTTCACCATCCAGCTTGATGCCGCCCTGCTCGATTGCACGGAAAGCTTCCGAGGTGCTCGCCACCAGACTCGCCTGCTTGAGCATTTGCGCCACACCTATTGAGTCGCCTTCTATAGACAATGAAACTTCTGGCACTTCATCCGGGATGCCACCCTTGGAGCGATTAACGAAATCTTCCAGCGCAGCCTCTGCAGCCTGCGTCGAATGGAAGCGCGCAACGATCTCCTGCGCAAAGCGTACTTTTATATCTCTCGGGTTGGCTCCTTCCGTGACCGATTGCTTCCAGACAGTAATGGTTTGCATTGTTTCGAACGACAGTAACTCTATATAGCGCCACATGAGCTCATCGGAAATCGACATGATCTTGCTGAATATCGTATTGGCCGGCTCAGCCACACCTATATAATTACCCAGCGACTTGGACATCTTGTTGACGCCGTCCAGCCCCTCGAGCAATGGCATGGTCAACACACACTGCTGACTTTGCCCGGCCTGCTTCTGCAGCTCACGCCCCATCAGCAGATTGAATTTCTGGTCTGTACCCCCCAATTCAACGTCTGCTTTCAAGGCTACCGAGTCATATCCCTGCAACAAGGGATAGAGAAACTCATGGATGGCTATCGGCTGATTGGCTTTGTAGCGCTTGGTGAAATCATCGCGTTCCAGCATACGGGCCACCGTGTAACTCGCGGCCAGTTTCAACATGCCAGCCGCCCCCAGCTGATTCAGCCAGGTGGAATTGAACACAACCTCGGTCTGTTCCGGCTTGAGTATCTTGAACACCTGCGCGGCATAGGATTTGGCATTTTCCTGCACCTGCGCTTCCGTCAAAGGTGGACGCGTCACACTTTTGCCAGTCGGATCGCCAATCATGCCGGTGAAGTCACCGATCAGGAACAGGACATGGTGACCCATATCCTGAAACTGGCGCAGCTTGTTCAGCAACACCGTATGCCCGAGATGCAGGTCCGGCGCCGTCGGATCAAAACCCGCCTTGACACGCAAGGGTTGACCTTTCTTAAGCTTTTCCACCAACTCCTCTTCTATCAGCAACTCATCACAACCGCGCTTAATCACGGCCAGATTTTCTGCTATATCCTGTTCTGTCATCAAAACCCTTTTCACCAACTTTTCGCCTATGTGTTCAACACTTTAAGCTTTTCTGTTACCATCGACGGCCGAAACCAGTAAATTTAGAGATTGCTCATGCTTACAAGCAAAACCAATATCTTAGCGCAAAAACTCAATTTGAAAGAACGCAAGCTGACATTACGCTGGCTACTAGCACTTTCAAGTTTGCCACTGTTTGGCATTTATGCAGCTTTTGCGATTGCGCCACAAACCGCGATAGAAGATATCGAGATCTCGACCGTCATCGAAGAAATCACCCTTCCCCAAGCTCTCCCGAATGAACTGCCGGCCCTGCAAACCGAAAATGGTTTTACATCCGAATCCTTTTGGCAAGTCGAACAGGTAAGACGCGACGACACACTAGCCAGCGTGCTGAATCGACTGAACATCAACAATCAGGATGCCATCACATTCCTGCGCTCGCATCCCGACGCATCGCCTCTTTCCACTCAGCTACGGCCGGGTCGTAGCATTCAGGCAGAAACCAACTCGCTGGGCGAGCTGATTCAGCTGGAATATGAAATCGACAGCGCCAATACTCTGATTGTCGAGCGCGCCGCAGACGGTTATCGCGCATACAAGAACGAGAGTGCACTGGAAACACTGCCAACCCTGAAATCGGCAGAAATCACCAGCTCGCTCTTCGCCGCTACCGATGCCGCCAACATCCCGGACCGGATCGCTATTCAAATGGCAGAAATTTTCTCCAGCGAGATCGACTTTCATACCGACTTGCGCAAGGGCGACCATTTTAATGTGGTTTACGAATCACAATACCGCGATGGCCAACTGGTCAAAAGCGGACTGGTTCTGGCAGCCGAATTCACCAACCAAGGCAAAACGCATCGCGCAATCTTATATCGCAATCCTGAAGGACAGGTAAGTTACTACACACCGGAAGGCAAAAGCCTGCATAAATCATTCCTGCGCTCGCCGCTTGAGTTTTCCCGCATCAGTTCCGGCTTCAGCATGGGCCGCTTCCACCCGGTACTGCAAAAAATGCGCGCACACAAAGGCGTCGATTTCGCAGCACCTACAGGCACCCGCATCAAGGCCTCGTCTGATGGTATCGTCAGCTTCATAGGCGTGAAAGGCGGCTATGGCAAAGCCATCATCCTGAAGCACCAAAACAACATGAGCACGCTTTATGGCCATCTTTCCCGCTTCGCTCCCGGTCTGCGCAAGGGGCAAAAAGTGTCACAAGGCCAGATTATTGGAAATGTCGGCATGACAGGCTTGGCCACCGGCCCGCATCTGCATTATGAATTGCTGGTCAATGGCCGACACGTCGATCCGATGAAGGTCGCCCTACCAACTGCGGCTTCCATTGCACCGAAGTACCGGGCAGACTTTTTTGCCCGTAGCACACCACTGGTTGCGCAACTTGCCCTGCTGGGCGCAAGCCGCGTCGCCTCGATCGAATAACGGATTTCAAACAGCGGGCTTTTGCTGAGCAAATTGTGAATGGCACTCTCTTTATAGGCTTGATGTCTGGCACAAGCCTTGATGGAGTGGATGCAATACTGCTTGAAACCGCTACGCATGGTTATCGCGTAAGTCATTCCCACTTCAACGCATTCAGCCCGGAAATCCGGCGACAGCTGCTGGACTTGCATCACAGCGGTAACAATGAACTGGAGCGCGTTGCCACCACAGCCAACACACTGTCACATTTATATGCCGATACCGTTTTTCAATTACTGGCAAAGACGGGCATTAAAAACACCGCCATCCAAGCCATAGGCTGCCACGGACAAACCATCCGGCATCGTCCGGAAATCGGTTTTACCCTGCAAATCGGCAATCCCGCCCTGCTAGCAGAACTGACCGGGATAACCGTAGTTGCCGATTTCCGGAGCCGCGATATCGCTGCCGGCGGTCAGGGCGCCCCACTTGTTCCCGCCTTCCATCAGTCAGTATTTCAACACGCATCCATCCATCGTGTCGTAATCAATATCGGTGGCATTGCCAATCTGACCAGCCTGCCGGCTAACGGTCAGCCAGTATCCGGTTTCGACTCCGGCCCCGGCAACATGCTGATGGATGCCTGGATAGAGAAAATCAAGGGCCAGGCTTATGACCAGGACGGCTCATGGGCTGCAGAAGGCAAGGTGATTGAGCCATTGCTGCAGAAATTGCTGGCGGAACCGTTTTTTGCGCTGAGCCCACCCAAAAGCACCGGCAGGGATCTGTTCAGTCTTTCCTGGCTAATCGAGAGAATCGGCGAGAACTGCGCAGATGCTGACATCCAGCGTACATTGCTGGAACTGACAGCGCAAACCATCACCCATGCAGTTCAGCGACATTGTGCCGATACTGAAGAAATATACCTCTGTGGCGGTGGCGCCTACAACCGAACATTGGTCTCACGCTTGCGTGATTTGCTTCAGCCTGTGAAAATTGCGCTTTCTGACGAACTGGGCATCAACGTGAATCACGTTGAGAGTGCTGCCTTTGCCTGGCTGGCACAACAGTGCCTGCTACACAGACCGGGCAATCTGCCCGCTGTAACCGGGGCCAAAGGCCCAAGAATTCTGGGCGCGATTTATCCTTGTTAATCTGCACCCCACCAATTTGAAATTGATTGAAAACGCTTATGAAACCTACAAAAGTTACACTGACATTTGACAATGGGGCACCGCCTATCGAGCTACCCATGCTCGCCGGCAACCTGGGGCCGGATGTCATTGATATCCGCAATCTGGGCAAGCACGGTGTGTTCACATACGATCCAGGCTTTCTGTCGACCGCATCCTGCCATTCCGAAATCACCTATATCGATGGTGATGAAGGCCTGCTCTATTACCGTGGCTATCCGATCGAGCAATTGGCCAATCATTGTGATTTTCTCGAGGTTTCCTATCTGCTGATGTATGGCGAACTGCCTAATGCAGAAGAAAAACAGCAGTTCACCGACAAGATTACTCAGCACACCATGGTGCACGATCAACTCACCAACATTTTCCGCGGATTCAGGCGTGATGCCCATCCGATGGCTGTCATGGTCGGCGTAGTCGGCTCCATGTCGGCGTTCTATCATGATTCCTTGAATATCCATGATGCGAAGAACCGGGAAATTTCCGCTTGCAGACTGCTGGCCAAGGTGCCAACCATCGCCGCCTGGAGCTACAAATACAATATCGGCGAGCCTTTCATGTATCCGCAAAACAAGTTCAATTTTGCAGAAAACTTCATGCGCATGATGTTTGCCACGCCCTGTGAGGAATACCAACCCAATTCGATACTGGCCAAGGCCTTTGATCGCATCCTGATCCTGCACGCCGACCATGAACAGAACGCATCGACCTCTACGGTACGGCTTGCCGGCTCCAGCGGTGCCAACCCTTATGCCTGCGTAGCATCCGGCATTGCATCGCTGTGGGGCCCGGCCCATGGTGGCGCCAATGAAGCCACATTGAAGATGCTGGAAGAGATTGGTGATGTCAGTCGCATCGGCGAATACATCAATCGCGCCAAGGACAAGTCGGACTCTTTCCGCCTCATGGGATTCGGCCACCGCGTATACAAGAACATGGATCCCCGTGCCGCCATCATGCGTCAGACCTGCCATCAGGTGCTCGACGAACTAGGCCTGCACAATGACCCCATGTTCAAACTAGCCATCAAGCTGGAACAAATCGCGCTGGAAGACGAATACTTCGTCAGCAGAAAACTCTACCCCAATGTCGACTTCTATTCCGGCATCGTCATGCGTGCCATGGGCATTCCCAATTCCATGTTCACGGCGATTTTCGCCATGGCCAGGACAGCAGGCTGGGTTGCTCAGTGGAATGAGATGATCTCGGACAGCGAATCGAGGATCGGCAGGCCGCGTCAACTCTATACCGGCTCCGCTCGGCGCGACTTTGTACCGATCGACCAACGTTAACCGAAATTAAGATTGCAAGACTGGTCGAAGTAAAGTTGAGACAAACAAAAAGGGGCCGAAGCCCCTTTTTGTTTTGATGCCACCCTCAAGCTGAGAAGGACGATCCACAACCACAGGTGCTGGTCGCATTCGGGTTGCGAATGACGAACTGCGAACCCTGCAAACTATCCTGGTAATCAATCTCCGCACCCATCAGGTACTGCAGGCTCATGGGGTCAATCAGCAGACTGACGCCATTACGTTCCACCTGGGTATCATCCTCGTTTACCTCCTCTTCAAAGGTAAACCCATACTGAAAGCCGGAGCAGCCGCCACCGCTGACAAAGACCCGCAACTTCAGATCAGGCGTACCCTCTTCATCAATCAGTTCTTTCACTTTTTGTGCCGCGTTCTCTGTAAAGACCAACGGGCTTGGCATTTCTGTTTCTGTGTTCATGATGACTCCTTGATTCCTTGATGATTCATTATCCAACCAGCAACGCCAGTCGGTCAAATTCTGTTTAATCCTCGACCCCCAGCAAAGGATCTGCACTGGACGCCTTTGCATTATCGCCAAGATAGACCAGCTTGCCCTCCACTACCGCACCGGTATGCATTTCCAGTGACTTGTAGCTGACGTCGCCTGTCACGCGGGATTTTGCCTGCAGCTCGATAAATTGCAGCGCCTGTACTGGTCCCGTCACCGTTCCATTGATAACCACTTGCGAGACGGTAATGGCACCCTCGATTCGGCCGTTTTCACTCAAGACCAATGTACTCGGTGTCTCTGATTCCGTCACATTACCCCGGATACTGCCATCAACCCGCAAACCGCCGGTAAAATGGATATCGCCGTCAATACGTGTATCTGCGCCAACCAATGTATCTATACGGCTGGGTGCCTTGTTTCGATTTTTTGAAAACATGTCTTCCCTTCAATATGAGGTCTCATTTTGGCAAATCAAGCTTTTGTCTGATTTTAGGTTCTTTCTGACCCTTCTCGGTCAAAGCGAGTGTAACAGACGGTTTACTAATCCCGGGAGGAAGCACAAAACTCCCATCTATACGCTGATAATACTTGAAGTTCACTTTGACCGGCTCGATCGCCACTATCCCATCCATCAATGGCAGCGAGACTTCTTCGCCATTCTGCAGGGCTGCCAGCCCGAATTTCAAGTCGCCCTGGACCGCACGCTCGTGCCTGCCTGACTGTATAAGCAAAACATGATACTCGTATTGATCAGGCAGCTTGCCTTTGTTGATCTTGAAACTGTGGAGTTTCAATTCACCGGTAGCAGAGTTCTCATTGAGTATGCCCCGATAAAAGGCCACCTCACTCTTCAGCTCCATGTTCTCATCCTGTAACGCCGCCAGCTCATCCGCCAGGCTTTGTTGCGCGGCACGCTCTACCTGCAACTGACGCTCGCGGTAGACTGTCCTTGCTTCCAGTTGCTGATTGTCCCTGAGCAGGCTGTTTACGCTCTGAATCAAGCCGATATAATCGCCGCCGGTAAATTGCCAATAACCAACCAGGTACCCGAACAATATCAAAAGCAGTGCGACAAACCATTGCCAGTACCACGGCTGCTTGGAACGCACAGTCATCCGCTTTGCCGTAGCGCCGAAGTGTCCCCGCAACCGTCGTGAAACTCGTCTCATAGCGCATGGCACCCCTGACATTACGGCAGGAGTGGGACCACCTCCAGTCCGGTATGTTCTGGCAAATCAAATATAATGTTCATATTCTGTACCGCTTGGCCTGCTGCACCCTTGACCAGATTATCGATGACGGACAACACAACGACCGTATCGCCACCTTGCGGCTGATGTACGGCGATCCGGCACTGGTTGGAAGCACGCACTGAACGTGTTTCCGGATGCGAACCTGTCGGCAGAACATCGACGAAACGCTCATTTTCATACGTCGTTTCAAACAGCTGCTGTAGATCACAGCTTGCCGTCAGCCTGGCATACAAGGTCGCATGAATACCACGAATCAGTGGAGTCAGATGCGGCACGAAAGTCAGGCCGATCTGCTGATCACTCATCATGCCCAGACCTTGGGAAATCTCGGGCAAATGCCGGTGGCCGGCAACACCGTAGGCCTTGAAATTATCCCCGGCCTCGGCAAACAGGCTATGCACTTCCGCTTTTCTGCCGGCACCGCTAACACCGGACTTGGCATCGGCGATCAGGTGATAAGCATCTACCACACCTGCCTTCAGCAACGGCATGAAACCGAGCTGCACAGCCGTCGGATAACAGCCGGGATTGGCAATCAGTTGTGCACCACGTATCTGTGCACGATTCACTTCCGGCAAGCCGTAAACTGCCTCTGCAATCAACTCGGGGCAGGCATGGGTCATGCCGTACCATTTTTCCCAGGTAGCGACATCCTTGATGCGGAAATCTGCGGCCAGGTCGATGACACGCACACCCTTTACCAGCAAGGCACGGGTCTGCTGCATGGCGATCCCGTTCGGCGTGGCGAAGAACACTACATCACATTGCCCCAGATCCGCCGCGGCCGGATCAACAAATGGTAGATCGATATAACCACGCAGATTGGGGAACATGTCTGCGACCTGCATGCCGGCCTCACCGCGCGAGGTAATCGCGGTCAACTCTGCATTGGGATGAATGGCAAGCAACCGCAACAACTCCACACCGGTATAGCCGGTGCCGCCCACAATACCTATCTTGATTTTTCTAACTTGTGCCATGTTCGAATTGATCGTGCTTTCCATATCTGAATGGACAGGAACTAGATAGTAACAAAAAACCCTGTCATTACATAAAAACCCCTGACTGAGTCACGGCAGAAATAAAAAAAGCCGCAAATTGCGGCTTTTTCCATACTCCTGACTTATCGCTTGGAGAATTGTTTACGACGACGCGCCTTGCGGAAGCCGACTTTCTTACGTTCAACTTCACGTGCATCACGTGTCACAAAACCTGCATTGGACAATGCGCTCTTCAATGCTGCATCGTAGTCGATCAGCGCACGTGTAATGCCATGACGCACTGCACCGGCCTGACCGGATTCACCGCCACCGCTCACATTGACCATGATATCGAAGCTGGCTTCGTTCTCGGTCAGAGCCAATGGCTGACGCAGAATCATGCGTGAGGTTTCGCGTGAGAAGTATTCGTCTGCAGGCTTGTCATTGATGACGATGTTGCCCTTGCCTGACTTCAGAAAAACGCGTGCTACAGAGCTCTTGCGACGACCTGTACCGTAGTTGTATTTACCAATCATATCTAATCCTTAAGCCTGGCTTTGAATTTTCAAAGGCTGTGGTTGTTGCGCAATATGGTCATGCTTTTCGCCGGCGTAAACCTTCAGCTTGCGGAACATGGCATAGCCCAACGGGCCCTTTGGCAACATACCCTTAACTGCCTTTTCCAGAGCGCGGCCCGGGAATTTTTCTTGCATCTTGCCAAATGTGGTGGTGGAAATACCGCCTGGATAACCACTGTGACGGTGATACAGCTTGTCACCGGACTTGTTGCCGGTCACTTTGATCTTGTCCGCGTTGACGACAACGATGTAATCGCCAGTATCAACGTGAGGAGTGTAAATTGTCTTGTGCTTGCCACGCAGACGGTGAGCAATTTCACTCGCCAGACGGCCCAGCACCAAGTCTGTCGCATCGACAACAAACCAGTCACGCTTTACTTCATGCGTTTTTGCAGAAAAAGTCTTCATTTGACTACCAATACTTGCCAAAAAAATTAAGAGGGCGATTTTATGTCAGGGCTCCCGCCCTTGTCAAACGTTATTATCGTATTCCTACGGTCATCTTGACCTGTTCAGCTATCCATCACTGTCATTTCATTAGCAATACTGCCGAAATCCGAACAGATACTTAAAATACATGGTGGTAGCATGAACTTATGCCGGGCCCAAACTGCCAAACCATCACTATACCACTACTCTCTTTAAAAACAACAAGATAAGAAAATATTAACGCCTGCTTCCGCTCGCCACCAGCCGGCTTATCCGCACTGGAACACTAATTGCCTGTACTCATTGAACCACATACCAAACAACTGCATTTCATATTTTGCCGAATTCAGGCATTCATACTGGCTGATGAATAAATTTATTGCATGATCAAACCGAACTTTTCTTTCATATTGAAGTTGTTACTGCCCGCTGGCATGATCTTCAGCAGTTCTGCCGCTCACACCATGGGGCTAGGAACCATTGACGTGCAATCACGCCTGGGCGAGCCTTTGCGGGCGACTATCCAGCTGTTCGACATCCCGAAACGACTGGACACCAGTTGTTTCCGGCTGCAGCGTAATCATGACGATTTTCCGGCTGCGCCACTTAATGCCAGCCTCATCCTGCGCGAGAATCCGGATGGTAATGCAAGCTTGAGTATCCGCTCGCACCAGACACTAAACGACCCGATTGTCCAATTGAGCCTGATAGCTGAATGTGAAAACCAGATCAGCCGTGAATACGTTCTGCTACTCGACCCGCCGCAGACACAAATTACGCCCAATCCTCAGATGGAAATTCAGACTTCCCGCACCGCCATTACTCTGGACTCTATTGCTGCAATTGCCGAAGAGCCGGAGACGCCAGCCTTCAAACCGACGGCAAGAAACACATCGATGTCCGAGGCCAAGCCGGTTAAAACTGAAGCCCGAACAAAAAAGCCAGTTACCCGTAATCGCAACCAGGATCGGGCAGCTCACGCAACTGCCACAGTCACGGCAACACCTGAGGACATTATGGCCGTTGAGTCCGGTGCACCGAGACTGGTCATCTCAGGGGAAGAGCAACTACACGCGGATTTCTTCAATGCACCCTTGCAACTTCAAATGTCCATGGAGTTGAACGACTGGCCTGCCACGGACATGCCAACGCTCAGTGCTGAGGATGTTTCCGACGAAATGACGGCAATGACCAACAAACTGGCCTATCTTGAATCACAGATCGTTGCGTTACAGAAACGCAATACGGAACTTGAGACTTCGCGCACAGTTGACACCTCTTCTGCAAGCACCGGCTCCTGGCTGATGTATGCATTACTCACCTTGCTTGTGATAGCCCTGATCGGTATCGCAGAATGGCTGCGCCGCCGTCACAGCCAGCAGCAAATAGCGACTGAGTTGGCAATCTGGGATGAATTGGCCCCTGAAGTCGAACAGAGCGCATTCGATACAAACAGGAAATCTGCATCTTCTGCTGAAACCGAGGAGATCACTAACACAACGGAACTCGAACCTGTCAGCCAGAATATGCCGGACTTCAAGAGCCGTCCGACCTCGCTTCAAACTCCGGATCATGGCCATGCCGGCACTACGGTAAATGAAGATATCCTCGAGCAGGCTGAAGTTTTCGTCGCTCATGGACGGGCAAATCTGGCGATTGTGTTGCTGCAGGACCACTTGGCTGAGTTTCCTGATCTGTCCCCCGAGCCTTGGCTGATGATGCTTGATTTACTCAAACGTGATGGGCAGGCCAGCGAATACACGGCTGCGACCGCCGAGTGCAAACGTCATTTTAATGTAGCGATTGCTGATTTCGACGAGCCTCTGCAGGAAGATCACAGCAGTATTGAAAATTACCCGCATGTGGCTGAGCAGCTGCAAGAGGTCTGGGGTACTGCCGAGGCGCTGCCATTTCTCGATGATCTGATTTTCAACCGCAGACTGGAAGCACGCCAAGGCTTCGGCCGTAACGCCTATCTGGAGATATTGCTTTTGCGCAGCATGCTTGGCGATTCAAATTTTGCCATCAGCCAAAAATCCTTAAGCGTTACAGGCACGATTACATCAAACAACACCCTGCTACAACCACAAAACGACTTGGAGACCATCGCCTCCGAGATGGACATCCCGTTGCCGAACTCAGAGATTGAAGAAAACGCAGAACCGGCAAATCCGTCTGAAGAACATCTTTTCGCTGATGAATTGACCAGTACCAACCTCCCTGAGGACAAATCCAAACCGCTGGAATTCGAATTCCCCATCAGAAATTAAAACTTACGCTTGCCGCGTTACAGATAACTGACCAGCAATCCCGCAAAGATCGCGGCACCCAGCCAGTTATTGTGCAAAAAAGCCTTGAAACAGGACTCACGCTGCCTGCCACGTATCAGGCTGATGTGATACAACGCCAGCAGCAAGGCTGCCACCAGACCAAGATAATAGGGCCAACCCAGTTGCTGCATCCAGCCGACCAGCGCCAGCAATAACAACATCACCACATAACAAGCCAGGATAGCCATGACATCGTAGCGACCGAAGAAAATGGCGGACGAGCGTATCCCCAGTTCAAGATCATCATCCCGGTCGACCATGGCGTACTCCGTATCGTAAGCGATAGCCCAGAAAATGTTGACCAGCAGCATCAACCAGGCAACCGGCGGCAGCTCTGCGGTCAGTGCGGCAAACGCCATGGGGATGCCAAAACCGAAAGCAATGCCAAGATAAGCCTGCGGAATCGCCAGAAAACGCTTGGTCAGCGGATAGGTCATGGCCAACAACAAAGCGGCGAATGACAAAGCAATGGTCAGCGTATTCAGGAACAATACCAGGCAAAATGCCCCCAGACTCAAGCCTGCCGCCAGCAGACAGGCCTCCTTGACGCCAACTTCACCGCTGACCAGCGGACGCTGCCGGGTGCGTTCAACGTGACCATCGAAATTGCGGTCAGCGACATCGTTCATGACACATCCAGCCGAGCGCATCAGCACCGTACCCATGACAAATATCCAGACCACCAGCCAGTCCGGCCGGCCCTGCCCGGCAATCCACAGGGCCCACAATGTCGGCCACAGCAGCAAGAGTATGCCGATCGGCTTGTCGAGCCGCATCAGGCGTTCATAGGCATTGATTTTTTGTTTCCAGTTCATGACGCAAATTCCGATAGTTTCAATACCTGCGGTAAAAACACTTCTGTCACCATGATGGCCGAATGTCCAAGCCGGAATATCGAACGTCTGGCCCAGACCGCCTGAGGCTTGACGGCAAGATGTCGCACCGCGCGGCGATAAAGCGCATGATGATTCGACAGCTTCTTGAATTCAAGCTGGGTGCGCGTGACCTTGGGGTTCATGAACAGGGCAGCCCCCAAGGGCTTGTTACCCAAGCGACCCAGAGCCAGCCATTCGCCACGCAAGCTCTGGCAGGGCAATACGCTATGGGCAAACACTACCGGCTTCCCATTGCTGTAAAGATAGACTTCGCGCAACAAGGCATTTTGCCTGCGCGATAGTCCAAGCAACTGTGCTTCGTCGATCTGCGCCCGGCCATATTGATGCCGGCTCGGCCTGACTTGAAAATCATTGCTGAGCGATTGCAAGCGCCTGGTCAACGACCCCGGACCGGTCAGCCAATGCCGGTAGCTACCGCTGTTCATTGGCGTCTTGATCCAGGCAGCATGCGTCAACAAGGGGCGGGAATGGGTTTTCACGACGAGATTATGTCACAGCGGAGCTGTTATCAAACCTTGACCAGTTCTTCCGCATAGCCCAACCAGCGTTGCAGATGCTTTTCAACGGCTTCCGGATGCTCGCGCAGCAATTTTTCCGCCACTGCTTTCAAGGCAGCGAGCAAATCGGCATCTCTTTCCAGATCGGCAATCTTCAGCATGGGCAGGCCGCTTTGCCTGACTCCCAGAAACTCGCCCGGTCCGCGCAGATGCAAATCGGCCTGGGCAATCTCAAAACCGTCACTCGATTCGTAGATCACCTTGAGCCGGGCACGTGCCAGCTCGGACAAGGGACTCTGGTAAAGCAGGATACAAGTGCTTTTCTCAGCACCACGCCCGACCCGACCGCGCAACTGATGCAATTGCGAGAGCCCCATGCGCTCGGCATGCTCGATCACCATCAGGCTGGCATTCGGCACATCGACGCCGACCTCAATGACGGTAGTCGCGACCAGCAACTGGATCTGGTTGGCACTGAATTGCGCCATGATGTCCTGCTTTTCTGCCGCTTTCATGCGGCCATGCAGTAGGCCCACCTTCAAATCGGGAAATGCCGAACGCATATATTCATAAGTATCGATTGCAGTCTGCAACTGCAGGCTCTCGGATTCTTCAATCAGCGGGCACACCCAGTAGGCCTGCTTGCCCTGCTGACAGGCGTCATGAACGCGTTGCAGCACTTCGTCGCGACGTGCGTCGGAAACCAGCTTGGTGACGATGGACGTACGGCCTGGCGGCAGCTCATCGATGACGGAGACATCAAGGTCGGCGTAATAGCTCATGGAAAGCGTGCGCGGGATGGGCGTCGCACTCATCATCAGCTGGTGCGGCGCCGCAACCTCAGCAGACTGCGCCTTCTGCCTGAGTGAAAGTCGTTGCTGTACGCCGAAGCGATGCTGCTCATCGACGATCACCAGTCCCAGCCGGGCAAACTGCACCTGTTCCTGAAAAATGGCGTGAGTACCGATGACGAGGCTGGCTTCACCGCTCTGCACTTTTTGCAACGCAGCTGCGCGTTCTTTTTTGCTCTGGCTACCGGCCAGCCATGCCAGTTCAATGCCGAGCGGTGCCAGCCAGACACTGAGTTTGCGGTAGTGCTGTTCGGCCAGTATCTCGGTTGGTGCCATCATGGCGACCTGCCAGCCGTCTTCGATAGCCTGCAGCGCCGCCATGGTGGCGACGATGGTCTTGCCGCTGCCGACATCGCCTTGCAGCAAGCGCTGCATCGGATGCGGCTGCGTCAAGTCATGGGTGATTTCCAGCGCCGTCTTCTGCTGCGCATCAGTCAGCCGGAAGGCCAGACTTTTCAATAATGCGCTGATCAGTTTTTTTGAAGGCGGCAAAGCCGGGGCGCCGAGCAAGCGCCGCCTGGCGTAATGCCGCCGCATGGAAAGCTGCTGCGCCAGCAGTTCATCAAAAGCCAAACGCCGCCATACAGACTGGGCTCTGTCCTGCAACTGTTCAATCGGCATGCTGGGCGGCGGATAATGCAGAGCCTGCAGGCTCTGGGCAAAACTTGGCAGATGGTGTGTCTGATAGACCCAGTCTGGCAGCGTTTCATTGAGCAGGTCTTGCGTCATCGCCCAATGGATGGATTTGCGTATCGAAGCCTGACTCAGGCCGGCCGTCGTCGGATAGACTGGCGTCAGCGTATCTGCTGTCGGGGTATCTTCACCAACCGGGCGGCATTGCGGATGCACCATCTCCCAGCCGAAAAAACCATTGCGCACCTCGCCCAGCACGCGCAATCGCTTGCCCTCAGCCAGCGCCTTGATCTGGCTGGGATAGAAATGCAGAAAACGCAAACCAAGCTGGCCGGTGCTGTCACGCAACTGGGATATCAACGCCTTGCGCGGCTTGTACTGTACCTCGGTATGTACAATTTCACCTTCTACCTGCGCCTGCTCACCCGCATGCAAATCGCGGATGGCGGTGATGCGCGTCTCATCGACGTAGCGCAACGGCAAATGCAGCAGCAAGCCCTGCACATCGACAATGCCCAGCTTTTGCAGCCGGGCCTGCAGCGGCTTGCTGAACTCCTTGAAATCGGAGAGTTTTAGGCTAATTCCATGACTCCGTCAGCTTCCACCAGCGCACCGCGCGGCAGTGAGGCAACGCCTACGGCGGCACGCGCCGGGTAAGGCTGGGTGAAATATTCCGCCATGATGGAATTCACCAGCGCGAAATTCGACAGGTCCGTCAGGAAGATATTGAGCTTGACGATATCCGCCATTGAACCGCCCGCCGCTTCAGTCACCGCACGCAAGTTCTGGAAGACGCGATGCACCTGCGCCTCAATCCCCTCGACCATCTCCATGCTTGCCGGGTCGAGACCAATCTGGCCGGAAAGATAGACGGTACCGCCGACCTTGACTGCCTGCGAATAGGTACCGATAGCCTGCGGTGCACCATCGGTATGAATGATTTGTTTTGCCATGTTATTTCCTGATTGCTGTTGAGATTGATACTTGAAAACTGGATTTTCTGTAAGCGGTACGCTTGATCACTGCGCGCGCTGATCAGCGCCGCTGCCTTTGACCCGATTGATGCGGACCATGTCCGGGATTCTGCGCAAACGCCGCATCAAGTCTGCCAGATGCACGCGATTCCTGACCTGCACTGTAAAGTGCATGTTGGTGTAGGCGCTACCATCCGGCTCTTCCATGCTGACGTGATCAATATTGGAACCGGCGTCAGCAATACCCGACGCGATCTTGGCCAGCATGCCTCGTTCATTCGCCACGGTCAGCTTGAGATTGACCTTGTACAGGCGTTTGCCGTCCGGATCCCATTCCACATCGAGCCACTTTTCCGGATCGAGCCGGAATTTGCGGATCGCCGGGCAATCGTGAGTATGAATGACAAGACCCTTGTCCTTGTTGATAAAACCCAGAATCGGATCACCGGGAATCGGCCGGCAACACTGGGCAAACTGCACCGCCATACCTTCCGAACCACGGATGGTGATGGTGTCCAGCACCTTGTTGAGTTGCCTCGCCTGCCGCTCCATCGCGCTATCCAGCAGCCCTTCTTCCGCTTTCTGCTCTTCGGTCTTGGCCATCAGTTGGTGCGCCACCATGACATTGAGCCGCTTGCCCAGACCGATATCGGTCAGCACTTCCTGCTTGTCCTTGGCGCCATAGTCACGCAACAGTTTTTGCCAGCGCGCCTCATCGATATCGGCCGGATCCACATGCAGTGCACGCAGCGCCTGGTTCAGCATGCGCTGACCAAGATGGGCGGATTCGGCGGTTTGCATGGATTTAAGGAAATGACGGATATGCGCCCGCGCCTTGCCGGAAACCACATAATTCAGCCAGGCAGGGTTCGGCTTGGCCATGGCGGACGTGATGATCTCGACGTTATCGCCGTTATGCAACTCCGTGCGCAAAGGTGCCAGCTCGTGATTGATCTTGACAGCCACGCAGCAGTTGCCGACATCGGTATGCACCGCATAGGCAAAGTCCACCGCGGTTGCCCCCTTGGGCAGGGCCATGATCTTGCCGCGTGGCGTGAAGACATAGACCTCGTCCGGAAAGAGGTCGACCTTGAAGTGTTCGAGAAACTCGAGCGAATCCGCACTTTCACTCTGGATATCAAGCAAACGCTGCAGCCATTGGTGAGTCTGCTGCTGCAAGGCGGTCAGGTGCGCATCCGAGGACTTGTACATCCAGTGCGCGGCAACACCGGCCTCGGCGATATTGTGCATCTCCTGACTACGGATCTGCACCTCGATCGGTGTCCCGAACGGACCGAACAGCGTCGAGTGCAGGGACTGATAGCCGTTGGCCTTGGGAATGGCGATGTAATCCTTGAACTTGCCGGGAATCGGCTTGTACAGGCTGTGCAGGATGCCCAGCGCCAGATAACAGGTCGGCTGATCCTTGACGATGACGCGGAAGCCGTAGATGTCGTAGATCTGCGAGAACGTCGTGTTCTTGCCGGTCATCTTCTTGTAGATGCTGTAGAGGTTCTTTTCCCGGCCCGTCACATCCGCTTCGATCTGCGCCTCGTGCAGTTTCTGCCGGATCGCATCCTGAATCTTGCCGACGACTTCCTTGCGATTGCCGCGCGCCGCCTTCACCGCCTTGCTGATGACGTTGTGGCGCATCGGGTAAAGATATTTGAAACTGAGGTCTTCCAGCTGGTGGTAGATATTATTGATACCGAGCCGATTGGCGATCGGCGCATAGATATCAATGGTTTCGAGTGCGATGCGCTTGCGCTTTTCCGTACCCATGACCTCCAGCGTCTGCATGTTATGCAGGCGGTCGGCCAATTTGACCAGGATCACACGCACATCCTGCGACATGGCCAGCAACATCTTGCGGAAGTTTTCCGCCTGTGCCTGGGTCGCGCTCTGGAATTCGATTTTGTCCAGCTTGGAAAGACCATCGACCAGTTCGGCCACTTGCTTGCCGAACTGGTCGCTGATTTCCTGTTTGGTGATGCCGGTATCTTCCACCACGTCATGCAATAACGCAGCCAGCAACGTTGGCGTATCGAGATGCATCTCTGCCAGGATGCAGGCGACCGCGACGGGGTGGCTGATATACGGTTCACCGCTGCGACGGACCTGCCCTTTATGGGCAGCGTCGCTGAAACGGTAAGCATCCCAGACCTGGGAGATGTCTTCGTCTTTGAGATATTCTCTAAGAAGCAGCGTCAGCTGCGAGTCTTCGCTGTCGGCTGGCAGCAAAGGGGGTGGCGCGGGCTTTACGGATTCCGAGGAGCGTTTTGCCGATGCCATGGACATAACACTTTAGGCATGTCCGCGATTCAAGACTTCAAGACCAACCTTGCCGGCAGCGATTTCACGCAACGCCAGCACCGTAGGCTTGTCCTTCAAACCATGGGTATTGACCAAAGGCTCGGAACCGTTGGCCAGTTGACGAGCGCGATAGGCAGCCACCAGTGTCAGGTGAAAGCGGTTGGGGATCTTTTCAAGACAATCGTCTACGGTAATACGTGCCATCTTTATTCTCCGAATACAGTTCGAACTACTTCATGCTGTTGAGCAGCCCCTGATGTTTCAGAAGCTGTTGATCGCGCTTGAGATGTTGCGAGCGAATGACCGCACGCAAATCCTCCAGCGCAGTCTGGAAATTGTCATTGATTATAACATAGTCGAACTCCGCCACATGACTGATCTCCTCACGGGCTGCGGCCAGACGGCGGGTAATCACCTCCATGCTATCCTGTCCGCGATAGGCTAGGCGGTGCGCCAGCGTATCAATCGATGGCGGCAGAATGAAAATGCCGACCGCATCGGGCAATTGCTTTCTGACCTGTTGCGCACCTTGCCAGTCAATCTCCAGAATCAGGTCATCGCCAGCCTTCAGCGCCTCCTCCACGCGACTTTGCGAAGTCCCGTAGCGCGCGCCGTGCACTTCCGCCGATTCCAGGAAGTCGCCTTCGCCCAGCATCCGGAGAAACTCCGCCTCATCTACAAAATGATAATGCACACCATCCATCTCGCCCGGTCGCGGCTTGCGTGTCGTGTAGGAAATCGAGAGGCGGATATGGCTGTCGTTCTGCAACAGGGCACTAAGCAGACTGGTCTTGCCGGTGCCGGAAGCAGCAGCCACGATAAAGAGATTGCCTGTCATACGGATTCACCCAACTTGTCGGAAACACCCTGCGCTTCGACCTTGCGCTTGTAGGCGATGGAAGAGATCAGCGATGCCACGATAAAGACGACGCCGATGAGGCCGGTGATCACTTCCGGCACATGTTCATAGATCGAATAGAACATGATCAGACCCAGAATGCCGATAGCGTAATGAGCCCCGTGTTCAAGATAGACATATTTCTGCAGCGTACCTCGATAGACAAAATGTACCGTTAGTGAACGCACGAACATGGCGCCTATGGTCAGCCCCAGCATGATAATGACCACGTCACGTGTGATGGCGAAAGCGCCGATGACACCATCGAACGAGAACGAGGCATCGAGGATTTCCAGATAGAGAAAACCCATAACGCCGCTACGTTTGGCAGCACCGGTGACGGCTGCCGCGTCGGCCTTCGAGCTGAAGAAACTGCCCAAACTGTCGACCGCAATATAGAGAACAACACCGGCGACACCAGCCAGCAATATGGTCATTTTCTTTTCCGGCGTGACCGGCAGAAACTGATGCAGCACCAGCAGGACCACCAGCGTGATGAAAATCCCCATGGAATCCAGCTTGCCGAGTTTGGCCATCTGCTCCTCGAACTTGCCGAGCCAGTGCAGCTCCTTGGCATCGTTGAGGATAAAACTGAGAAACACCAGAAACAGGAAGGTGCCGCCGAATGAAGCGATGGCCGCATGTCCTTCCATCAGGTGCTCGGAATACTCGGCTGGGCGCGTCAACGCCATGTTGGCGACCTCGATGAAGCCCTGGCTGGTTGCCACCGCCACCAGCAGCAGGGGGAAAATCAGACGCACACCGAACACCGCGATCAGAATACCGACGGTGAGAAAAAGCTGCCGCCACTTCTCGTCCATGTCTTTCAGGATGGAAGCATTGACCACGGCATTATCGAACGACAGGCTGATCTCCATGATGCTCAGGATCAGCGCCAGCACCAGTGCCGCCCAGACCCCAGCCATGGTGCCGGTAGTGTGATGGCCCCACCAGCCGGCCAGCAGCAGACCGACGATAGTGACCAGAATGGAATACCTGAAATCGCGCATAAGGGCTTTCTAGAAAGTTGCTTCGGCCATGTCCGGCCGGATTATTCGATATTCTGAATCTGCTCGCGCATTTGTTCAATCAGCACTTTCAGTGCCATGGCCACCTGCGAGATCTCGGTCGAGAAGGATTTGGAACCCAGGGTATTCGCCTCCCGATTCAGCTCCTGCATGAGGAAATCCAACCGCTTGCCGGCAGCGCCGCCTGCCTTCAATATGCGACGCACTTCCGAAACATGGGCCGTCAAACGCTCCAGTTCCTCATCAACATCGATACGCTGGGCAAACAAGGTGACTTCCTGGCGCAAACGTTCCTCATCATGCGACTGCATGGCTTCCTGCAACTTGGCCGTCAGCTTGTCCTGATAAACCTTGACCTGCGCCGGTAGCAAAGGCCGGACTTCGGCCACGCGCTGCTCAATCTCACGCAAGCGTTCCTCGATGATCGCCTTCAGCTTTTCGCCTTCGCGCGCCCTCGACGCCAGCATCTGTTCCAGCGCCTGCGCGAGGATCACCTGAATTTCATTCGTCAGCGCCGCCTGATCCAGGCGCTCGCCCACCATGACATTGGGCCAACGCAGAATATCCGCTACCGTCAGCGGCTGACTTTGCGGAAAATGCGTCTGCACAACGGCACTCATCTGCGCCAAATCCTGCAGGACCGCCGTATCCAGCCGGGCCTCTGCACTCTGCGTCGAACGCTGCATCAAACTCAGGCGGCACTCCACCTTGCCGCGCCCTAGCTTGCTTGCGATCATCTCGCGCAATGCCGGTTCAAAACTACGCAAACTCTCATCCAGTTTGAGCTGCAACTCCAGATAACGGTGATTCACTGCCCGCAATTCGAGCACCAGAACTCCATAAGCCGTCTCTCTTTCCAGGGCAGCGAAACCTGTCATGCTATAAATTACTTTTGAGATCGCTTTTGAGATCATTTTTGTAACATCCTGACTTAATTTAAGGCATGGTATCAAATGCATGCTGTTTCATGCCAAAATAGCTCGCAACTTCTACAGCAAAAGACGGGTTGCTACAAGTAGCCAGCAATAATGTCCACCCTAAACAACCGCTCTCTGCCCATCGGCTATCAATTGCATCAGTACAAGATCAAAAAGGTCTTGAGTGCCGGTGGTTTCAGCTATGTCTACCTCGCCAGCGATGAGCACCACAATACGGTCGCCATCAAAGAGTTCCTGCCCAGCGCACTCGCGTTGCGTACTGAAGGGGACAAGGTGGTAGTACCGACGGTCGAGGCTTCCGGCAGCTTCCGCCATGGCCTCAAATGCTTTTTCGAGGAAGGCCGCGCACTGGCCAACATCAATCACAAGAACATCGTGCGCGTGGTGAATTTCTTCCGCGCCAACGAGACCGTCTACATGGTCATGCAATACGAGCGCGGCAAATCCCTGCAGGAATACATCCTCAGTAACAACGAACCGGTGTCGGAAAACTTCGTGCGCCGCGTCTTTACCGAGCTGCTGAACGGCCTGCGCGAAGTACATACCCAAAAACTACTGCATCTGGACATCAAGCCAGCCAATATTTACATCCGGCTGGATGGCTCTCCGGTACTACTGGACTTCGGCTCAGCCAGGCAGACCTTGACCGATGCCATCGCCAAACTACCGCCCAGCTACACACCCGGCTTTGCCTCGCCTGAACAGTATGCCGATCGCAAACTGCTCGGCCCCTGGAGCGACATCTACAGCATAGGCGCCACCATGTACTCATGCCTGACGCGCGCGACACCCCAAGCGGCCAATGAGCGTACGAAGAACGACACGCTGGTACCTGCCGAAAAACTGGGCAAAGCCATCTATTCGGAAAACCTGCTGAAAATCATCGACAGCTGCCTGATGCTTGACCACCTGAAACGCCCGCAAAGCATCTATGCGCTGCAAAAATCCCTGCAGCATGACCTGCCGCCCTTGCCGCCGGCGAACGAGAAAAAAAGCGGCATCATGAACAGAATCATCAATATCCTGCAAAAAGAACTATAAAAATCCGGACGACATGACATCATGAAATTCACCATCTACCAGAACAGCCGCCAGGGACCGCGACCCTACAACGAAGACCGGCTGGCCTATTCCTACAGCAAGGATGCCCTGCTCATGGTGGTAGCCGACGGCATGGGCGGTCACCGCCACGGGGAAGTCGCAGCACAGCTGGCAGTCAAATCACTGACCGACGGTTTTCAGAACCTGGCCATTCCCACGCTGCTCAATCCGGCCAAGTTTCTGGAAGAACATATCCTGCAGGTACACGATGCCATCGACAGCCTGACGCTAGGCAACGATCTCAGCGATTCGCCACGCACCACCATCGTTGCTGCCGTGCTGCAGGACAACAAGCTCTACACGGCACACGTCGGCGATTCGCGCCTGTATCACTTCAGGAATGGCCAGCTGATTTTTCGCACCGAAGATCACTCCATCGTGCAAATGCTCTACCGCAAAGGACAGCTCCGGTTCGAAGACATGGCCAACCACCCCGACCTGCACAAGATCTACAATTGCCTGGGCGGCGACAAAATGCCGGACATCACACTATCGGGGCCGCGTGCGTTGGTCGATGGCGATGTCATCTTTCTCTGTACCGATGGTGTCTGGTCCGCGGTCAACGACCACGATATCGGCAAACTGCTGCACGCCGGCGGCATTCTGGACAGCGTCCCCAAACTGCTTAATATCGCTGAAACCGTCAGCGCGGAACATGGTGACAATATGAGCGCCATCGGCCTGCAGTGGGGTAACCGCCAGAACAGCCAGTTAGTTGTCTCCACCGCCACCATGCCGCTCGGCACGACGACCACCATCATCAATCCGGTTACCCAGCAACCCAATATGCTGCTTGATGATGCCGCGTTATCCGATCTGACAGACGAAGACATTGAAAAAACCATTCTGGAAATCCAGTCTGCCATCAGCAAGACCCGACTCAACTCGTCTTCAAGCTGAGCTCGACCGGCGGCTCCCGCCGGTTTGACTTGGCTTATAATACAAGGCTCACAAAGTCAGGAATCACCATGCCCAGCCAACACCCCAGCCATCGCCCAAGTCAGCGCCCCCACAACCAGTTGCGCCCGGTTGAAATCATCCGCCGTTACACCAAACATGCCGAAGGTTCGGTGCTGGTCAAATTCGGCGACACCCATGTGCTTTGCACCGCAAGCGTGGAAGAGAAAGTCCCGCCATTCCTGCGCGGCAAAAACCAGGGCTGGGTCACGGCCGAATACGGCATGCTGCCAAGATCCACCGGCAGCCGCATGGATCGCGAAGCCGCTCGCGGCAAGCAATCCGGCCGCACGCAGGAAATCCAGCGACTGATCGGCCGCAGCCTGCGCGCCATCATCGACCTGGGGAAGCTTGGCGAGCGCAGCATCCAGATCGACTGCGATGTCATCCAGGCTGATGGTGGCACCCGCACCGCTGCCATCACCGGCGCCTATGTGGCGCTGCATGACGCCATCTCACATCTGCTGAGAGCCGGACTGATAAGCGAATCGCCTTTGCTCGATTCCGTCGCCGCCATCTCGGTCGGTGTCTATCAAGGCCAACCGGTGCTGGACCTGGACTATATCGAGGATTCCGGCTGTGACACCGACATGAACGTCGTCATGACCGGCAAGGGTGGTTTTGTCGAGATCCAGGGCACAGCCGAAGGCGAACCATTCCAGCGCGATGCCATGAACGCCATGCTGGATCTGGCCGCTGCCGGCATCGCCGAATTAATCAACAAGCAGAAAACCGCGCTCAGTGCTGAATAAGATCGTCATTGCCACCAGCAATGCGGGCAAGCTGCGCGAAATTCAGCACCTGCTCGCGCCACTGGAAATAGAAGTGCTGCCGCAATCCGATTTCAACATCCCGGAAGCGGATGAACCCTATTTCACCTTCATCGAGAACGCACTGGCCAAGGCACGGCACACCAGCCTGCACAGTGGGCTGCCAGCATTGGCCGATGATTCCGGCATCTGCGTCGATGCACTACAGGGTGCGCCCGGCGTCTATTCCGCCCGCTTTGCCGGCGAGCCGAAATCGGATGCACGCAATAACCAGAAACTGCTGGAAGTGCTGCGGGAGGAAAAGAACCGGCAAGCCCATTATTACTGCGCCATGGTGCTGGTACGTAGCCCGGAAGACCCGCAGCCGTTGATTGCCCAAGGTATCTGGCGCGGCGAGATTCTGCGTGCACCTCGCGGCGAGGGTGGTTTTGGCTACGACCCATTGTTCCTCGACCCGGCCAGCGGCAAAACCGGGGCCGAACTGCCAATGGAAATCAAGAACAGCATCAGTCATCGCGGCCTGGCATTGCGCGACATGCTGCAACAAATCGCCCAGCTGCACGGCTGATTCAGCATGATTCCAATTATCCCGGTCAGCGATCACGCGCCAACTGGCGGAACAGCTTCCGGCCTGCAGAACCCGCCACCGCTCTCGCTTTACATCCATATCCCCTGGTGCGTACGCAAATGCCCGTATTGCGATTTCAATTCGCACGAATCCAGAAACGAAATACCTGAACAGGCCTATGTCGATGCCCTGATTGCCGATTTGGAACAATCCGTACCCAAGGTCTGGGGCCGCAAGATACGCAGCGTGTTCTTCGGTGGCGGCACGCCCAGCCTGTTCTCACCCGAAGCCATAGACCGCATCCTCAGCCAGGTACGCATGCTGACGCCACTGGAATACGAAGCAGAGATCACGCTGGAAGCCAACCCTGGCACGGTGGATGCCGCACACTTCAAGGGTTACCGCGATGCTGGCGTCAACCGGTTGTCGCTCGGTATACAAAGTTTTGATAACCGCTACCTTGCCAGTCTCGGCCGCATCCACGATGAAAAGCAGGCGCTGGACGCTGCGGAGTTAGCACTTGCTACCTTTGAAAGCGTTAATCTGGATGTAATGTATGGCCTGCCGCAACAAAGCCTGGAAGACGCGCTGTCCGATGCCAAACGTGCTTGTGAACTGGCTCCTGCGCACCTGTCCTTCTACCACCTGACGCTTGAACCCAACACGCCGTTTCACCGCACCCCGCCCAGTCTGCCGGACGATGACACCAGCGCCGCCATGCAGGAAGCCATAGAAGAGCTGCTCGCATCGCGCGGCTACGAGCACTACGAAACCTCGGCCTTCGCACAAAAAGGCAAACGCGCACGCCACAACCTCAACTACTGGACCTTCGGCGACTATCTCGGCATCGGTGCTGGCGCGCACAGCAAACTCAGCTATCACGACAAAATCACCCGCGAAAGCCGCCACAAACACCCCAGCCGCTACCTGGAAAATGCCGCCAAGGGCCAGGCCATCGACAACGAATGGACCATCAGCCAGGACGAACTGGGCTTTGAATTCATGATGAACGCCCTGCGCCTGACCGAAGGCTTCGACATCGACCTGTTCCATCTGCGCACCGGCCTGCCTATCAGCCGGATCGAACCTGCACTTAAAATTGCACGGAACAAAGGACTGATTACAGTAGAAAACAAACTGATCAAACCCTCCTTGCTGGGTCAGCGTTTTTTGAATGAGCTGTTGCAGCTGTTCCTGAATTGAATAACCATAAAGCCAAACTACCAAATTGGTATGTTGCTGAAAATATTAGCGATATGGCAAATTTCAAAGTAGGTGATTTGAATCTATCTACTTTCATGGCAAGCTGTGCATAAGGGGAAGATGTTTAACCTGCGGCAGCTACCAACATAATAAAATACCAAAATTTCGATTGAATACCTAAAACATGAATAACAACAAAGAAACCGAACGCGCCGAGCTGCACAAAACCATCTGGCGCATCGCCAACGACCTGCGCGGCAGCGTCGATGGGTGGGACTTCAAGAGCTATGTGCTGGGCATGCTTTTCTATCGATTCATCTCGGAAAACCTGACCAGCTACCTGAATGAACAGGAACGCAAAGCGGGCGCCAAGGATTTCGACTACGCACGCTTAAGCGACCAGGACGCCGAATACGGCCGCGCCGAGACGGTGAAGGAAAAGGGCTTTTACATCCTGCCTTCAGAGCTGTTTCCCAACGTGCGTGCAAAAGCCCGGCAGGATGCCAACCTCAACGAAACCTTAAGCCGCATCTTTATCGATATCGAGGCCTCCGCCAAGGGCAGCGACAGCGAGTACGACTTCAAAGGCCTGTTCGACGACCTGGATGTGAACTCCAGCAAGCTCGGCCCCACCGTGGTCAAGCGCAACGAGAAACTGGTGAAGCTGCTGGATGCCATTGGCGATCTGCCGCTGGGCAACACCAGCAACAAGGGCACCGGCAGTTTCTCGCACCATAGCATCGACTTGTTCGGCGATGCCTACGAATACCTGATGCAAATGTACGCTTCCACCGCCGGCAAATCCGGCGGCGAGTTCTACACCCCACAGGAAGTCTCCGAACTGCTGGCCCGCCTTACCGTGGTGGGCAAAACCGAGGTCAACAAGGTCTATGACCCGGCCTGCGGTTCCGGCTCACTGTTGCTCAAATTCGCCAAGGTGCTGGGTCACGACAAGGTGCGGCAGGGCTTTTACGGCCAGGAAGTGAACCTCACCACCTACAACCTGTGCCGGATCAACATGTTCCTGCACGATGTGAACTACGAAAAATTCGACATCGCCCACGGCGACACGCTGACCGACCCGCACCACTGGGATGACGAACCCTTCGAGGCTATCGTCTCCAATCCGCCGTATTCGATTAAATGGGATGGCGACGCCAACCCGCTGCTCATCAACGACCCGCGCTTTGCCCCGGCCGGGGTGCTGGCGCCCAAGAGCAAGGCCGATCTGGCCTTTACCCTGCACATCCTGTCGTGGCTCGCCGTCAACGGCACCGCCGCCATCGTCGAATTCCCCGGCGTGCTCTACCGCGGCGGCGCGGAGCGGAAGATACGCCAGTACCTGATCGACAACAACTACGTGGACGCAGTGATCCAGTTGCCGCCGGACCTGTTCTTCGGCACCACCATCGCCACCTGTATCATCGTGCTGAAAAAATCCAAGCACGACAACGCCACCCTGTTTATCGACGGCTCCAAGGAATTTACCCGCAGCGGCAACAAGAACAAACTCACCGCCGCACACCAGCAGAAAATTCTGGATACTTTTACCAAGCGAGAGGACATCGAATACTTCGCCCGGCTGATGGACAATGGCGATATTGCCGAGAACGACTACAACATTGCCGTCTCCAGCTATGTGGAACAGAAAGACACCCGCAAAGCGGTGGACATCCAGACGCTCAATGCCGAGATCGCTCAAATTGTCGCCCGGCAGGCAGGGCTGCGGACAGCCATCGATGCTATCGTGGCGGACCTGGAAAGGGAGCAGGCATGAGCCAGATTGATGAACTTATTGCTCAGCATTGTCCGAACGGTGTCGAGTTCAAGGCACTCAGCGATATTGGAGTAATCTTCGGCGGACTGACCGGAAAATCAAAGGCGGACTTTACAAATGGAAATGCTCGCTTCGTTTCCTATGTGAATGTCTTCAATAACATTGCAGTTAATATCGAAGCACCCGATTTCGTAAAGATTGAAGCGGGAGAACGTCAACGCACACTAGAGCGCGGCGACATACTCTTTACCGGCTCCTCGGAGACTGCCGAAGAAGTGGGAATGTCCTCTGTGATAACTGCCGACGTTCAAGAACCGCTCTACCTCAACAGTTTCTGCATCGGATACCGTTTGAATGAGCCGGATGTTCTTGAACCAGGCTTTGCCAAATATCTTTTTCGCTCCGACGCTATGCGCAAACAACTCATTAGAACAGCAAGCGGGGTAACGCGCTTCAACGTTTCCAAGGCCCGGCTCGCACAAGTCAAGATCCCCATTCCACCCCTCGAAATCCAGCGCGAAATCGTGAAAGTGTTGGACACTTTCACCCAGCTGGAGGCGGAGCTGGAGGCGGAGCTGGAGGCGGAGCTGGAGGCGCGTCGGCGGCAGTACCAGTACTACCGCGACACGCTGCTCAACTTCGATGAGCGCATGAGCGACGCAAGCAAGCAAGCAAGCAAGCAAGAATAAGGTGGACGACCTTGGGTGAGATTGGCAAATGGTACGGTGGTGGAACCCCATCGAAAGGGCGGACAGATTATTGGGCTAATGGCACGATCCCATGGGTTTCACCGAAAGATATGGGGCAACCAATCATCGATTCTGCTGAAGATTACATTACCGAAATCGCGATCAAGGAGTCCTCTACAAAACTGGTCCCGCCAAACTCGGTTGCGCTTGTTGTGAGATCCAGCATTCTTGATAAGTTTCTTCCCTCTGCACTGATCTCAGTCCCCGTTGCTCTTAATCAAGATATGAAAGCGGTCATTACTCAGGAAGGAGTTATGCCCGGCTTTATCGCGCATCTACTACGTTCAAAAGGCCCAGATATTTTGCGTTCTGCTCGCAAGACTGGTGGGTCTGTTGCTTCTATTGACAGTGGCAAATTGTTTTCTTTTCGAGTTCCTATCCCACCCATCGAAGAACAACAACGCATCGTCGCCATCCTCGACAAGTTCGACGCACTGGTCAACGACCTCTCCAGCGGATTGCCCGCCGAGATCAAGGCGCGCCACCAGCAATATGAGTATTACCGCGATCGGCTACTGAGCTTCCGGGAGGCCGCATGAGCGAAGACCTCAAATCCCACCGCTACGAACCCATCGCGCTTTCCAGCGAAAGCACGGTTGTGGCCGAGTTTGTGCCCGAGCTGGGTGTCCGCGAAGCGGCCTACCAGAGCGAGGCGGCGCTGGAGCGGGACTTTATCGCTCAGTTGCAAAAGCAGGCCTACGACTACCTGCCGCTCACCTCGGAAGCCGCGCTGGTCGCCAACCTGCGCCTGCAACTGGAGGCGCTGAACAAGATCGCGTTTTCCGATGCCGAATGGCAGCGCTTTTTCAGCCACTGTATTGCTGGTGCCAATGATGGCATGGTGGAAAAAACCGCGCGCCTTCAGGAAGACCACGTGCAACTGCTCAAGCGCGACGACGGTAGCAGCAAGAACATTTACCTCATCGACAAACAGAACATTCACAACAACCGCTTGCAGGTGATCAACCAGTACGAGGCAGAAGGTGCGCGTGCCACCCGTTTTGATGTCACCATTCTGGTCAACGGCCTGCCTATGGTGCATGTGGAATTAAAGCGCCGGGGCGTGGACATCCGCGAGGCCTTCAACCAGATCAACCGCTACCAGCGCGACAGCTTCTGGGCCGGATCGGGCCTGTTCGAGTATGTGCAGTTGTTTGTGATCAGCAACGGCACCCTGACCAAGTACTACAGCAACACGGTGCGCGATGGCCATTTGGCCGAGCAGCGCAGCAAACGCGGCAAGAGCAAGACCTCCAACAGTTTTGCCTTTACCAGTTGGTGGGCCGATGCCAAAAACCGGCCCATCACCGAGCTGGATGGCTTTACCAAAACCTTCTTTGCCAAGCACTCGCTGCTGAACATCCTTACCAAATATTGCGTGTTCGATGTAGACCGCAAGCTGCTGGTGATGCGGCCTTATCAGATTGTCGCGGCGGAGCAAATTTTGCAGCGTATCGCCACCAGCACCAACCACAAACAACTCGGCAGCCTCGCGGCGGGCGGCTACATCTGGCACACCACCGGCAGCGGCAAGACGCTGACCAGCTTCAAGGCGGCGCAACTGGCGCGCGGCCTGGCCGGTGTAGACAAGGTGCTGTTTGTGGTGGATCGCAAGGACCTGGACTACCAGACCATGCGCGAATACGAGCGCTTCGAGAAGGGTGCTGCCAATTCCAACACCTCAACGAGCGTGCTGCAAAAGCAGCTGGAAGACCCCAACGCCCGCATCATCATCACCACCATCCAGAAGCTCAGCCGCTTTGTGGCCACGAACAAAACGCACCCGGTGTATCAGGCGCATGTGGTGGTGATTTTCGATGAATGCCACCGTAGCCAGTTCGGTGATATGCACAGCGAAATCACCCGGGTGTTCAAGCGCTACCACCTTTTCGGCTTCACCGGCACACCGATCTTTGCCGACAACGCCGGTACCAGCGGCAACCCTTTGCGGCGCACCACAGCTCAAGCCTTTGGCGACAAGCTGCATACTTATACGATTGTCGATGCCATCAACGACAAGAATGTGCTGCCTTTCCGCATCGACTACATCAACACGATTAAGGCATCAGCTACCATCAAGGATAAAAAGGTGCCTGCCATCGATACTGAACAGGCGCTGCTAGCGCCTGCGCGCATCACGCAGGTCGTCGGCTATATTCGTGAACATTTCGACCAAAAAACCAAGCGCAGCGCTAGCTATCGCCATGACGGCAAACGGCTGACCGGATTCAACTCATTGTTTGCCGCGGCTTCTATTGAAGCTGCGAAACGCTATTACACCGAGTTCACCCTGCAACAGAAAGACCTGCCACCGGCGCAACGTCTCAAAATTGGTCTGATATACAGTTTTGCCGCGAATGAGGAAGACACCGACGGCTTGTTGAACGAGGAAGAGTTCGAAACAGAAGCGCTGGACCAAAGCTCACGCGATTTTCTGGATGGCGCAATTGCTGGCTACAACATGATGTTCGGCACTAGTTTCGATACCTCCTCCGACAAGTTCCAGAACTATTACAAGGATTTATCGGAACGTCTGAAAAAACGCGAGCTGGACTTGGTGATCGTGGTCAACATGTTCCTGACCGGCTTTGATGCCACCACACTAAACACGCTCTGGGTGGACAAGAATCTGCGCGCGCACGGCCTGATTCAGGCCTATTCGCGCACCAACCGCATTCTCAACTCGGTCAAGACTTACGGCAATATCGTTTCCTTCCGCGATCTCGAAAAGGAAACCAACGATGCCCTGGCGCTGTTTGGTAACAAGGATGCAAAGGGCATTGTGCTGCTCAAGCCTTATGCCGATTATTACGCTGAGTATCAAAGCAAGATTGCCGAACTGGTTGGCGGGTTTCCTCTAGGGCAACCCATCGTTGGCGAAAGCGCACAGAAAGCCTTTATCAAACTGTTCGGCAGCATCCTGCGACTGAAAAACATCCTCACGGCTTTCGATGATTTTGCCGGTAATGAAATTCTCAGCGAGCGTGATTTTCAGGATTACCAGAGCCTGTATCTGAACCTGTATGCTGAATTCCGCAACACATCGGAAGCGGATAAGGAATCCATTAACGATGATGTAGTATTCGAAATCGAGCTGATCAAGCAGGTCGAAATCAACGTGGATTACATTCTGATGCTGGTCGAGAAATACCTGAAGACCAAAGGCAGCGGAGCGGACAAGGAAATCCGTGCGACTATCGAACGGGCCATCAACGCCAGCCCGAGCTTGCGCAACAAGAAAGACCTAATCGTACAATTCGTGGATTCTGTTTCCGCAACTGCCAAGGTCGATGTGGAATGGCAAGCTTTCATTTCAGCCAAAAAAATCGAGGAACTGGATCGCATCATTGTCGACGAAGGTTTGGATGCCAATGCAACCAAGATTTTTATCGATAATGCTTTCCGCGATGGCGCAATCCCGGCTACTGGCACCGCCATCACGAAAATTCTGCCGCCTGTTTCTAGATTCGCCAAAAACAACGGCCATTCAATCAAAAAACAAACCGTGCTGAACAAACTCGCTACATTCTTCGAACGCTATTTTGGCCTGGTCTGAGTGCCAGCAAGCGCCCAGTCCTTCATCGCTTCTACTCAAACTTTACGCCGCGCAACGGCAACACCCGGTACCTGCTTGATTAATGCCAGCAACCGGTTGAGCTGATCCAGATTGGTGATTTCAACTGAGAACTGCATTCTGGCCTGCTGGTTACGGCTGACGGTGTTGACCTTGGTCACGTTGATTCTTTCGCGGGCGAACAGGTCGCTGATATCGCGTAGCAGGGCCTGACGGTCGTAGGCTTCGATTTCGATATCGACATCGGTCCGGCTGGTGCTGCTGCTTCCCCATTGCGCGTGCAGCAATCGACCCTGCCTTGCAGCATCAAGCCGCGCGATGAATGCGCAACTGCGGCGATGGATGGTGACGCCGCGACCACGCGTGACAAAGCCGACGATTGCTTCTGGCGGGGCCGGTTTGCAACATTTGGCCAGATTGGTCAGCACGTTTCCGACGCCTTCGATGATGATGCCGGGCGATGATTTTGCCGTGCCGGCGGGCGGGCTGAAGAGGGGCTGCTTGCTGTCTTCTTCTACCTCAGGCGCATGCTCTTCACGCAATGCCTGCTCGATCTGGTGTTCTGTCACCTCATTACGACCGGTCGCGGCGAGAAATTCCTCCAGTTTGTTAAAGTGGAATTTCTGCGCGATTTTTTCCTGGTTGACGATGCCGGCCGCCAGGCCGAGCCGGTGCATTTCCCGGTCGAGCTTGTTGCGACCCAGTGCGACGTCTTCCTCGAAATGCTCAAGCTTGAACCAGTTTCTGACCTTGGCCCGTGCACGTGGGCTGTGCAGATACCCGAGCGATGGGGTAAGCCAATCTCGGCTGGGCGCGCCCTGTTTGGCGGTAAGGATCTCCACGCGCTGGCCGTTTTGCAGTTTGTAATTGAGCGGCACGATATTGCCATCGACCTTGGCGCCACGCGTACGGTGGCCGAGATCGGTATGCAGAGTGTAGGCAAAATCCACCGGGGTTGCGCCTTGTGGCAGATCGACCACCTTGCCTTGCGGGGTCAGCACATAGACCTTGTCCTGTATCAGCGCATTGCTGAACTGCTCCAGCAGGTTGCCGTTATCCGAGACCTCGTCCTTCCAGGCCAGAATTTGCCGCAGCCAGGCGATCTTCTCGTCAAATTTCGCGTCGGATTTGCCGCCTTCCTTGTAGCGCCAGTGCGCAGCCACGCCAAGTTCGGAATCATGATGCATCTCATGGGTGCGGATCTGCACCTCAAGCGCCAAGCCCTGGGGACCGATAACCGCCGTATGCAAGGATCGATAATTGTTGCTCTTGGGGCGGGCGATGTAATCATCGAACTCCCCGGGGATGGGCTGCCACAGGCTGTGTATGAGGCCCAGCGCTGTATAGCAATCCTTGATGTCATCCACATGGATGCGGACGGCACGCACGTCGTAGAGCTCATTGAACTCCAGATTCTTGCGCCGCATTTTGTTAATGATGCTGTAGATGTGTTTGGGCCGGCCGCTGACCTCGGCTTTGACGCCTGCCAGCTTCAATTCCTGCTGCAGCTGCAGAATAACATCGGCGATGTACTGCTCGCGATCTACACGCTTTGCATCGAGCAGGCTTGCCACTTCCTTGTAGAGTTGCGGTTCGAGAAAACGCAACGACAGATCTTCGAGCTCCCACTTCAATTGCCAGACGCCGAGGCGGTTGGCCAGAGGCGCAAAGATGCCCTGCGTCTCCCGCGCGATCTGCTGCTGCATCTCCACTGGCGCGGCCGACAGATTGCGCATGGTCTGGGTGCGCTCGGCAAGTTTGATCAATACCACACGGATATCTTCCGCCATGGCCAACAGCATTTTTCGCAGTTGTTCTATCTGCTGACCGTCATCCTGGCTTTTCCGGTTCGGCTTGTGCAAGCCGGCCATCTCGCTGAATTCACGTATCTGCTCCATACGCGAAAGCCCTTCCACCAGACCGGCGATTGACGCACCGAAGCGGGTTTCCAGCACCGGCTGCCAATCCTCAAGATAGGCGGGCACCGCATGCAGCAATGTCGCCGCGATGGTTTCATGGTCCATATGCATGCCGAGTAAAATCGATGCAGCATCCAGCGCATGATCGATCAAGCGCATGCCAGTCAGTTCAACGTGACCGATATAAAGTTCTCGGGAAAATTCAAACGCCTGATGCAGCGTTTCAATCTGTTCCGGCGTGTAGCGGCCGGAGAGTGCATCAAACCATGACGAAGCCTGGTTGATGGCCTGGGATTTCAGAGCAGGGGCGGTGTGTTCAACGGAAACCATGCAACATTATTGCACCAATGCCTGCGAGCTTGAATACGAACTATTGTTTAAAAAAACGCTTCAAGACAGAACAACATTCATATGTTTTGTTGCATCAAGACATTAACGGCTCATAAACCACAAACATCATGGTCAGCAGGGATGTCATCAAAGCACGCTTGAAACGCTTAAGGCCGCTTGTCAGTTCCGTCTGGTTAAGATTCGCAAACCCGAGCCGCACTGCCTGAACATCGCTTTTATCCGGACTGTACTCGCTACCTTGCGAAAACTTCACTTTCTCTTCCAAAGCATGCCGTGCCAGAGCTTGCATATCCACCGGCTGGCGGAAACGCAACCAGTAGGCCAGACCTCCCCTCGGCATATCGAAATCCACTTGCTGACCCAACTCCTGCCGTAACAGTTCCTGCATGAGTTGTCGTCTTTCAGCAAAGACCCTGCCAAGTTTGCGCCGCTGCCTCTGAATTTCACCTGAGGCAATCAGTTCTGCAACGGCATATTCGAATAGCTGCTTGTTTTGGCAATCGATCAGTTTTTTCTCCGCCTTGCATTGGGCTATCAGGTCGCGTCCGCCAATCAGGTAGGATATCTGCAGTGCCGGTGAAAGCACGCTGCTCAGTGAGCCCAGATAGATTGTCCGCTCGGAGTTATCCAGACTGGCGATGGGAAAGGGCAATGTTTCATCGAAATATGACTCGTGTTCGCGATCATCTTCAATGATATAAAAGTCATGCAATTCAGCCAGCCGGTATAACTCTTGCCTGCGCTCCTGCGACATCATCACCGTGGTCGGGAACTGGTGTTGCGGCGTCACATAGACGGCACGGATTTTCTGCTCGCTGGCGAGGCTCGCGATCTGTTCGATATCCAGACCATGCCGGTCGATATCCACATATTCCAGCCTCGCTCCGCAGGACTCAAACGCCTGTCGCGACAAAGGATTGGAAAGGCGTTCGAACACCACACAATCGCCCGGCCGGCCCAGCACGCGGGCCAGAATAAAAATCGCCATCTGACTACTCGACAGCACACAAACCTGCTCGGCATCAATCCGAAAGTTCTTCTCCATATTGACCATGGCTGCTATGGCACTACGTAATGCCTGATAGCCCTGAGGGTTATTAAGCTGGTGGTTGGAGCGCGTGGCGACCAGCAATGCCTTGCGGAACGCTCTGGCAAAAGTCTCCAGCGGGGTCAGCCGGTTATCAGCAGTGGCTTCGGTGAAATCAACCCATGATGCCTGTCTGAAATGTTCAATTTCGGCATCCATCAATGGCCGTGTGTGAGCAAGAGACTCTTTTTCATCCTCTGCCAAACGCGATTGTGCGTTAAAGCCGGGTATGCTGCCCAGGTTTTCTGCAACAAAGGTGCCTCTTCTTTTCTCCGTGGCCAGCCAGCCCTGTGAAATCAGCTCTTCATACGCCAATACCGTGGTTTTTCTATTGACGTTAAGCGTCCTGGCCAATTCACGAGTGCCCGGCATGACGGAAGAGGGCGGCAGCCTGCCGGTTTGAATCTCATCAATAATCTTTTGTGCAATCTGTAAATAAATTGCCTGATCCGCGTCTTTCTGTAATTCCAGTTTTAGATTCCATGGTCGTAACATTGTCATCTAATCCTAACCCTGAATATGAACTTTTAAGTACTCGGGAATATGTCCATCAACAACACTGATTTGAACGGCCTGCCTAGCTTGATATAACCAGGCTCTAAATCATTACATTCAAGTCAGCCTGTAATTACACGGTTAATTTAACTGACTATATTTATAGCATGAAAGTTCTGGCCCATGCTTTTGAATAAGAACTGGACCATCTGGACCATCAAAGTTTATAAATCTGGATGATTATTGTTCGTTAACATTTAGTTACAGTTTGTGACCTGATGTTAACAAGTCTGTTTCATCAGAAGCGGGTTGTCAAAGTTTCTGGGCAATCCTGCTTTAAGTAATCAAACCAAATATATTGGAGATTCTAAAATGGAGATGAGCAAACTCAAGCTGGCTCTCGGTCTGGCTCTCGGTGCATCAATGGCTATGCCTATGGTTGCATCCGCTGCTGCTGACCAAGAAGCC
>PHCX01000003.1 GCA_002842435.1 Betaproteobacteria bacterium HGW-Betaproteobacteria-1
TGGCGGTCAAGGGGCCGTCTTCGGTGACGCTGCCGGCCTGCACGCCGGAGCTGATCACCGGCGCGTCGTTGGTGCCGGTGACGGTGATGGTTAATGTAGAGGAGGAAACACCACCTCTGCCATCGTCCACCGTGAAAGGCACATTGATGACATGACTGTCACCTGCTTTCAGATAGTCATAGGCAGGGTCAGCATAATCGAATGAGAAACTGCCATCGGTATTGATGGTAAGACCGGGCACAGCCGGACCGCTCTGGCTGAAAGTCAAAGGATCCCCGTCAGCATCGGTAGCTACCAGTGTCCCCAAAAGCACTGGAGACCCTTCAAGATTACCGATAGATGCTGCTGAAGCAACCGGCGCGATATTTACTGCCGGGGTAGATCCGCCACCAGAGGAGCCACCGTCCGCCGCGCCTGCTCCAGCCGACGTGGACTGCTCAGTATTGGCATCGTCAACACGAAACGCCTGTATTTCTCTCTGCGTATCAGAAACACGCGAAAATTCAAAATCAAAACCGTCAATCACCTGATTGATACGGCCAAGATCAACGAAACCATGTCCATAGGCTGTGGTTGCACCAGAAACACCTGCTGCCGTTTCTTCCAACACTTCACTGATGTCGCGACCTTCTTCAATCGCCTTGATAACAGCATCTACAGTAGCAAGATCGACTGCCGCTTCGTCTGCAGTGGGAACAATGACATCTGCCAGTTCCTGGGTAAACTGGACATGCTGCTCAGCTGAAATGAGGATTTTTCTGCCGTTGGCCAGTTGCAGTTCGACGACGACGCCGACCGGCGTGATGATGGTGTCGCCCGGTTGTATCGTATCGTTGAGCTTGAGCAGCTTTTGCAGCCCTGCACCATCCACGACAGATGCATTGCCATCGCCCAGAATTGCTACTACGGTTCCGATAACAGCCATTTTCCTACTCCTCAAATTCAGCAAATAGTCTGTAATTGCCGTACGCAATTACAGCAGATGATGCAATTAGATACCGATTGGCAAAGGGAAAATATTGTCCTGAAGGACAATATCGATCAATTGATCTGGCGCGAGGATTTGTCGTTGAGAATCAGCGCCAGTTGCAGGCGATCCTTTACCTTGAGGCGCTCGAAACAGGCGGAGATATGGGCCTTGACCGTGCGTTCGGTGATGTTGAGTAGGCGTGCAATCTCCTTGTTGCTGAGACCTTTTGCCACTTCGATAGCCACATCGCGCTCGCGCGCGGTCAGTTTATCCAGCGCATCGGCCACCTGATCGGGTTGATTACTGACCAACGTGGTGCTGACATTGATCAGCTGTTGCAACAATTCGCGACCGAGCCAAAGGCCACCGTGCATGATGACGGAACGCACCTCCTTCAGCACGGCAGCTGCGCTGTAGGCATGACAATAACCACTGGCACCGGCACTCATCACTTCGAAGGCGTGCTGCTGACTCGGTGCATTCGAAAGAACGACCACTCTCGCCTGTGGCACAGCCTGCAGGATCTGGCGCAGGCTCCCGCTTACATCATGCTGTGGGGTTTCTGCATGCAACCAGATGACGGTTTTTGCCTTGTTCGCTGCCTTGAGGAATTCGGGGCTGGTCGCGGCATAGACCTGCGCAGAAGCAAAAGCCTTCTCCCAGTCGGCGCGCAGTTTGCCGCTTGATGTAATAAACAGATTTTGCATTAGCGTTCGGTGAAAGCGTAAGACTTGGCTTTGAGCACGGGTTTCAATAAATAGGACAACACGGATTTCTTGCCGGTGATGATATCCACCTGCGCCACCATGCCCGGGATAATGGGCAAGCCCTCGCCCAACCTGGATTCCAGCGTGCGCACCTTGACGATATAGAAGGCATTGCCCTTGTCATCGATGATGGAGTCGGCCGAAATGCTTTCCACCAATGCATCCAGCGTGCCGTAGATGGTGTAATCATAGGCCGTCAGCTTGACCGTGGCCTTCTGCGCGTGCGTGACGAAAGCAATATCCTTGGGTTGTATCTTGGTTTCCAATACCAGTGCATCATCGGACGGTACGACCTCGATCACTTCCTGACCGGGCTGAATCACACCGCCGACGGTATTCACATACATGCGGCTGATCTTGCCGTTGACAGGCGCACGCAGAGTCGCCTGATTGACCTTGTCCGACAGGCCCTGGCTGGTCGCCATCAGCGCATTCAACTTGCCGGTGGTTTCATTGAGCTCGGTTCTCACCTTGCTCAGCTGCGCCTGCTCCACTTCGGATATCTTGCGCTGGGCCTCCGCTATCGCCGACTGCACACGACCGATCTGCGCGCCAGCCTGTTCACGATCGCCGAGCAAGCGGGAGGCATCGCGTTCCAGACGCAGGATATCGACATCGGAAACGGCGCCACTAGCCAGCAACGGCTTGGTCACTTCCAGCTCCTTCATGGTGAGCTGATAGCCGCGATCAGCCTGCGAGTAACTGGCACGCATTTCCTGCAATTCGCGTTCCTTCTGCCGCAATTGCTGACGTGCAATATCGACCTGTGAAGCGAGTTCGTCCTTGCTGGCATTATAAAGCGCCAGTTCCTGACTATAGATTTCGGGGAATTCCGCCATCAGTTCTGCCGGCGGTTCAAATGCCGTTCCGGCAGCCAGCGCTTTCAAACGCGATTCCTTGCCCAGCAGGGCCAGATACTGCGCCCGGTTCTCGAGCAAAGAGGAGGCGGCGCGCGTCTCATCGATCAGGATCAAAGGATCGCCCTGCGCCACAGTCTGCCCCTCTGCAGCCAGTATCTTGGCCACAATACCGCCATCCAGCGATTGTACGATCTGTACTTGGCCGGAAGGAATAACACGACCTTCGCCACGCGTGACTTCATCAATCTCGGTAAAGTTGGCCCAGGTGATCAGAATGATCAGGATGCCGGCCACCCAGTAAAGCAGTTTTCTTGCACGTAATGGACTCTGTTCTAGCATGGCAATCTCAATCTGTTGGCTCCATGTCGGATTTTCTTCTGTCTTGTTCGGCGCCCAGCGATTCAGAAACAACTGCACCGGCTTCGTGATCCAGGCGTTCCTGTGAAAAAAGGCGTTGATGTCACTTACTACTTTAAACAACCGCTCATTCATCGTTCTTGTCCCGGCTGCTCACAACGCCTTGCCGATTTTCCCGGCCTTCAGCGCTTCAATGATGTCCTTCTTGGCTCCATCGGCGACAACGCGACCACTATCAATGACGATGATGCGATCGACCAAATCAAACAACGAGGATCGGTGACTGATCAGTATCATGGTCTTGCCTGCCGCCTCCCGTTTGAGTCGCTGCTTGACCACTTCTTCACCGGAATGATCCATGGCACTGGTCGGCTCATCCAGCAGCAGGATGGGCGGATGATTGATGATGGCGCGGGCGATGCCCACGCCCTGTTTCTGCCCGCCGGATAAAGTCTCGCCGCGTTCACCAATGGCCATGTCATAGCCTTGAGGGTGCTGATTGATAAACTCGTCAATACCACCGACCCTGGCTGCCTGAATGATGGCCTCATCCTCGGCATGCGGCGATGAGAGTGCAATGTTGTCCCGCATGGTGCCGAAAAACAGATTGGTATCCTGTTGCACATAACCGATATTGCGGCGCAACTCGGCCGGATCCAGTTGGCGAATATCGATGTCATCGACCAGCACTGCCCCGCTCGTCGGCTGGTACAGACCGAGGATCAGCTTGTGCAGTGTGGTTTTGCCGGAGCCCATGCGACCGAGAATCGCCACATGCTCACCTGCACGTATGCGGAACGACACATTGTGCAGGGCGCTGAGTTCGGACTCCGGGTAATTGAAGGTCACTTCACGAAACTCGATATCCCCGCGAAAACCACTCCTTGAAAGAAAACCCGCATCGTCAGGGCGTTCGACCGGATTGCTCATAATGGCTTCAAGCGATGTCAGCGCGGTGGATGCATTGTGATATTGCGTCATCAGACCGGCCGCCTGCGATATCGGACTCAAGGCACGGGAAGCCAGCATGGTGCAGGCGATCAAGCCGCCCATGGTCAGGTCGCCATGCATGACCAGATAGACGCCCAGCAGCAGCATGGTGACCGTAATAAATTGTTGCAGCCCCATGGAACCGTTGTTGATAGTAGAAGACAACAGCCTCAGCTTGCCGCCAACCTCGGACAAAAAAGCTGTGCTGCGTTCCCAACGGGTTTGCATAGTGCCTTCTATGCCCATGGCCTTGACCGTGTCGAGCCCAACCAGGCTCTCGATCAGCGTCGCGTTGCGCATGGCGGTGGCGCGATACATGGTTTCCGACAGCTCATGCATCTTGGCCTGTACGCTGAGCGCATAGATCAGCATGATGATGCCGCCAAACACGACCGGGATGATCATCGGCCAGGCGATCCATGCCATCACGGCAATGAAGATAAAGGCGAATGGGATATCAATAAATGTCGTAATTGTGGCGGAAGTGATGAAATCCCGAACAGTTTCGAAAGAGCGCAGATTGGAGGCAAAAGAGCCCACAGACATCGGGCGGTTCTCCATGCGCACACCCAATACCCGCTCCATGATGCGCGAAGAAAGTTTGACATCCACGCGCTGGCTGGCCCAGTCAAGGAAATAGCCGCGCACCGTGCGTAGAATGAAGTCACCTATGATAATCAGCGCCACACCGAAACCCATCATCCACAGGGTCTCTACAGACTTGTTAGGCACGATGCGGTCATAGACATTCATCGTAAAGAGCGGCAGTGCCAGCGCAAACATATTGATGAGGAACGCGGCCAGCATGATATCGCGGTAGATACGGCCGTTCTCCGACAACACCCCCCAGAACCAGTGCTGCAATTTGACTTTACCGACCACCGGTGCCCGCTGATCGAAACGAAACTTGGGCTTGAGTACAGCCACATGACCGTCATAACGGCTTTCCAACTCCTCGATAGGCAGTGTAATTTCCGCCTCACCGACCGCTGGAAGAATCACCCGGGCATGCCTGCGCTCATCCTCCCAACCCAACAGCAGACAAGCACTTTCACCCTTGAGCAACAACAAGGCGGGCATGAACTCGGCAGGGATCTGGCTTAACGGCAGCTTGTGAAGCTTGCAGGTCAGTCGCGCGCGGCTGGCAGCGCGACTCAGGAGGTTGGGCGTCAGCCGCCCATCCTGCAGTGGCAAGCCGGAGAGCAACGCATCGCGCGTCGTCGATACTTCGTACAAATCACAGAGAAAAAGCAACGATTCAAGCAAATCGTCCGGTTTCTCTTGGGCTCTTTCTTCGTTTATGTCTGTTGTCTGCATGTTTTATGTCTTTTATCTTTTTTGCAAAACAAGATCTGCTTTATGCATCAAGCATGAACACCATGTTACTCCTTCTGCAAAATCCGGGCCAACACTATCCATATGCCCGCATGCACTGCAAAGGAACAAGTTAATCAAAGTTTAGCTGACGAGCGAGAAGAGATTAAGACTCTAAATGGCTTGAGGATGGATATTGCGTACGGTAAATCGAGTGGGAATCTCAGCGAAACAGAATACTGCAACAAGGGACAAACAGAACAAGGATCAAAAGTGATGGAGGCGCGAGCCGGAGTCGAACCGGCCTAAACGGCTTTGCAGGCCGCGGCATAACCGCTTTGCTATCGCGCCATACCCGTACTACGGTGACTATGAAAAAAGGGAAAGCAATGTTTGCTTGCTTTCCCTTTTTTTGTATTTGGAGCGGGAAACGAGTCTCGAACTCGCGACCTCAACCTTGGCAAGGTTGCGCTCTACCAACTGAGCTATTCCCGCGTGAAGAAGGCAGCATTTTAGCGATTTTAAAGAAGGTGTCAAGGCTGATTTGCGCTTATTTTTTAGCCCGCATCTGAGGCCAGGCGGCCTTCAGATAGTAAGCCATTGACAGCAATGTCAAAAACGCCGCGACATAAATTAAAAGTTCACCAAAAAATTTTATATCGACAGGGCCGATCGGGTCGAAATACAGCAAAAAAAGTATCGCTATCATCTGAACCGCGGTTTTGATTTTGCCCAGGCTCGCCACAGCTACACTACTGCGCTCACCAATCCCGGCCATCCATTCACGCAATGCACTGATGGCAATTTCGCGTCCGATGATGATCAGTGCAATGACGGCGCCCGTGCGTTCAAGCTCCACCAGCACGATCAATGCTGCCGCCACCATCAACTTGTCCGCTACCGGGTCAAGAAAGGCGCCAAAGGCGGAAGTTTGATTCAACGCACGTGCCAGATAGCCGTCGAACCAGTCAGTCACAGCGGCAAGCGCAAAAACCATGGTGGCAAAAAAATTCACCCAATGCGGGTCTATTGCGTCAGCCGGCAGATAAAAAATGCCGACAAAGACAGGAATCAGCAAAATTCGCAGAAATGTCAGGCTATTGGGAATATTCCATTTCATTTAACCAGCTCCTTATCCAAGGCAATTCTGCTCAATGCAGCTCTCCATAAATTTTATCTGCCAGTGCCTGGCTGATGCCATCCACTTGGGCCAATTCATCGACGCTGGCATTCTTCACGCCATCCAGCCCGCCAAATCGGGTCAGCAGTTTTTGCCTGCGTTTGGCTCCGATACCGCCGATATCCTCCAGCGAGGAGTGCATTCGTGCCTTTCCGCGCCTGGCGCGATGGCCGGTAATGGCAAAGCGATGTGCCTCATCGCGAATCTGCTGCAGCAAGTGTAACCCGGGGTGGTCTTTTTTCAGGCTTACCGGCGTATCGCGGTCGGCAAAAAACATCTGCTCAAGTCCGGGTTTGCGTTCCTCACCCTTGGCGATCCCCACCAGCAGGATATCGGACAAGCCGACCTCGCGCATCACTTCCACTGCAACACCCAATTGACCCTTGCCCCCGTCAATAAAAATCAGGTCCGGCACCTTGCCCTCGCCCGCAGCTATTTTCTTGTAGCGTCGCGTCAGTGCATCACGCATCGCCGCATAGTCATCGCCCGGCGTGATACCGCTGATGTTGTATCGCCGGTATTCCGAATTCTGCATGGCGCCCTTGTCGAAGACGACACAAGAAGCGACTGTCGCCTCACCCATGGTATGACTGATATCGAAACACTCGATGCGCTCGGTGTTCTCACTCAAGTCCAGGGCTTCGCGCAGCGCCTGCAAGCGACCCTGCTGGCTGGCATGCAACGTGGCGCGCTGTTGCAATGCCAGTTCGGCATTGGTCTGCGCCATTTTCATCCAGACCTTCTTGTCACCAATGGGCTTGGTATTGATTCGGACACGCCGCCCCGCCTGCTCAGTGAAGACCTCTTCCAGCGCTGCAGTTTCGATCGGCACCCCGACAAAAATCAGTGGCGGCATCTTCTGGCCGACATAATGCTGTTCGAGAAAAGCCTCGGTCAGCGATTCAATATCGCAACCATCAGCATTCTTCGGAAAAAAGCTCTTGTCACCAATGTGGCGGCCGCCACGAATCATCACCAGATTCACGCAATATTCCCCCGCCTCTTCGGCACAGGCGATGATGTCGGCATCACTGATATTGAAATCGCTGACGAACTGCCGCGCCTGCACCTGCCGCAAGCTCTGCATGCGGTCGCGGTAGACTGTCGCCAGCTCATATTCCTGCCGTTCAGCGGCCTCCATCATCTTGGCGCTCAACTCATCCATTACCTGCTGTTCCCGCCCTTGCAGGAACATGGTTGCATGGGCGACATCGCGGCGATAATCTTCTGCCGAGATGTAATCTACGCAGGGCGCCGTGCATCGCTCAATCTGGTACTGCAGGCAAGGCCTTGAGCGGTTGGCAAACACGGTATTCTCACAAGTGCGCAAGCGAAACACCTTCTGTAGCAGTTGTATGCTTTCCCGCACCGCAACAGAATTGGGAAAAGGCCCGAAATACTCATTACCCTTGCGCTGTGTGCCACGGTGGAAAGCCAGCCGCGGGAACTCATCGCCGGTCAGCACAATGTAGGGATAGGACTTGTCATCGCGGAACAGCACGTTGTAACGCGGCATGAAACTCTTGATGAAGTTGTTCTCAAGCAGTAGCGCCTCCGCCTCGGAGCGCGTCACCGTCGTTTCTATGCGCACGATGTTGGATACCATCAACCGCGTGCGCGGGCTCGGCAGGTTCTTCAAGAAATAGGATGACACCCGCTTCTTCAGGTCCTTGGCCTTGCCAACGTAAATCACCTCGTCCTGCGCATTGATCATGCGATAGACGCCAGGGAGGTTAGGCAGGGTTTTCAGGACTGGCTTGGGGTCGAATATCGTTGGATTTGTGCTCATTGTTACCGCTTGATTGATCTCCTGGTGGTCAGCAGACTAATTATCCAATAGCTCCCCTGCCACTGCCCAGTTCTCACCGGGCACTTCGTCAAAAACGATGTAGGTATATTCCTTGGGCTTGTTGGCGATACGTGCCATGGTATCGGTGATTTCCTCAGCGATTTTACTTTTTTGCTCGTGTGTCAGCGAGCCAGCCAGTTTGACATTGATGTAAGGCATCGTTATCTCCTAAGTTCGTGGTGAATGGATTCGAATACTTCATGGAACATGGTTTCAGTCAGGCGTCGCGTCTGCGTGTTGTAGCGACTGCAGTGGTAACTGTCATAAAGCACCTGTCCGCTTGGCAGAACATGACGCGCGGCATGACCGAATTTATAGGCGCCAACCTTCAGGCCCTGCGCCTTCAGCACCGCTTGATGGGCGATATTGCCCAAGGCCAGGATCACCAGGCTCCTGGGCAGGCTGGCGAATTCGGCAGCGAGGTACTGATTGCAGACATTGATTTCATCTCCACTGGGTTTGTTTTCCGGCGGCAAGCATTTAACCGCATTGGTAATGCGGCAATCCTTTAATCGCAAGCCGTCATCCGCCGACACCGAAACGTCAGCACTGGCAAACCCGAATTTATGCAGGGTCTGGTAAAGCAACACGCCCGCATAATCACCGGTAAATGGCCGCCCTGTGCGATTCGCCCCATGCATGCCTGGCGCCAAACCCACAATTAGCAGCTTCGGCGCGTCAGCACCGAAAGATGGAACAGGCCTGGCAAAATAAGTAGGGTATTGAGTTTTGACCTGGTCAAGAAAATCGGCAAGCCGCGGGCATTTGCGGCATTCAATATCAAAGCTCAGGTTAACATCAGGCATGGTCATCAATACCCACCCGGTTTTGTTCACCCGATTTTTCTGTCAGCCAGCATCCTTCCGCATCCTGCCTGCCTGTGTGGTTGAATTCCGGCTGCAGAATGACATGTTGTATGGCAAAGTGCTCATGCAGGATATGCCGCATCGTTTCCAGGATCATCGGCCATTCACTTTTATCATTGACCACCACATGGGCAGAAAGCGCCGTCACTTCGGAAGACAATGACCAGACACGCAAATGATGCACCCCCTCCACCTCAGGAACCGTCAGCAGGTCTTGTCGGATGATATCGATATCCAGATGGCCGGGTACGCCCTCCATCAGCATGTGCACCACTTCGCGTAACAGCCTGAGGGTGGAAACCAGGATGAGCACCGAAATGAATATGGACAGTATCGGGTCTATCAGATACCAGCCCGTGAAATAAATCACCAACCCGGCCGTCAGTGCCGCTACCGAGCCAAGCAGATCACCCATCACATGCAATAGAGCTGCACGATGATTGATGGTGTGCTGGCCACGATGCAGATGAAACGCTACAAACAAATTGATCAGCAAGCCAATAAAGGCAATCAGCATGACACCACCGGCTGCGACTTCCTGCGGCGATTGCATGCGCTCGATCGCCTCAAGCACGATAGCAACCACCACCCCCAGCATAATCAGGGCATTGAGCAGCGCCACCAGCACTTCAGCGCGCAAAAAACCGTAGTTGTGCCTGGCATTGGCTGGCTTGCGTGCTACCCAGGCACCGAGCCAGGCCAGTGCCAGCGCCGCTGCATCGGAGGCCATATGACCGGCATCACCCAGCAACGCCAACGAGCCGGTGACCCAGCCGCCCAGTGCCTCAACCACAGCAAATCCGGCAGTCAGCATCAGCGGCAGAAACAGAATGTCCCGTTTGCGTGAACTGGAATCGTGCGAATGATCGTGATGATTTGCCATAGACCGTAATGCTAGCAGCCTCAGACTGACTCTCCAATGCGACACTGCAATAATTATCTGAAAACCCGCTTATGCAGCAGCAACCGGCAATTAAAAAGGCACCCGGTTTCGGGTGCCTGCCAAACAGCTACAAAAATCTTAATATGTTTTTACTGCGTCCGGCTTCTGGCAATGCTCGCCTTTAACCTTGTGCCGGGCGCCCCATTTTTCATGCATCGCCTGCTTCTCGGACTGATCGATGAACCCATCGCCATTGGCATCCATGCGCTTGAAATGATGCTCCATGCGCTTGTCATTGGCAGCACGGAACTCTTCATAACTGATCTTGCCATCCTGATTGGTATCGGCTTGCCAGCCACGCTCGGACTTCTGCACCTTGGCTGGTTCTGCCGCCTCATTGGCGTATACGCTACCCATAGCCAAAACGGCAACAGCTGAGATAACTCCAAGAATTCTGGTCAATGTCATTATGTGATCCTTTCCTGTCATATTAAAGATGCTACCCTTGCTTCAACGACAGCAGACATCATCGGTTGACCATGCCGACCGGAACATATGAACCGAATGGAATACAATGTCGAAATCGATGTCAGACTGTCGTCAATTTAGTGTGAACACGCCCTAGTACAAGGAGCCGCATCATGAAAATCAATCGTCTGCTTATTGCCATTTTTCTGCTCAACAGCCTGCCTGCCATGGCTGCCGAAAAAGTAGTTGCCATGCGCGCCATCAGTGAAGCGGGCGTCGGCAAAATCATCGGTATCATCAAGCTGGCTGACAGTGCGCAGGGTCTGCTCATCAGCCCCGACTTGGCAGAATTGCCACCAGGCGAACGTGGCTTCCACATTCATGAGAACCCGAGCTGCGCCACGCTGGAAAAGGATGGCAAGAAAGTCGCCGGCCTGGGTGCAGGCGGTCATTACGACCCTGCACACAGCGGCAAGCATGAAGGGCCGACCGGCGCCGGACACTCAGGCGATTTGCCGGCACTGGTCGTTGCTGACGACGGCACGGCCACCCAATCCGTAGTCGCACCAAAACTTAAAATTGCAGATGTTATTGACCGCGCCATCATCATCCATGCCGGCAGCGACAATTACAGCGACGCCCCGAAACCGCTGGGTGGCGGCGGTGCGCGCATTGCTTGCGGCATCATCGAATAAAGCCGCTCAGCATCAGATTCCATACAACAAGAACCCAGAAACTCTAGACCCCAGAAATATTGCATGCTTAGTTATCGTCACGCCTTTCACGTCGGCAATCACGCCGACGTACTGAAACATATTGTCCTGTTGCAGGTACTGCAACACGCAACGCAGAAAGACAAACCCTTCTGGTATATCGACACGCATGCCGGCGCCGGCAACTATGCGCTGGATAAAGGCTATGCCACACAGAATGCGGAGTTCGCCGGCGGCATTGGCCAGCTTTGGGATATCCATGGTTTGCCACAGGCTATCGCTGACTACATCGATCTCGTGCGCAGCTTCAACCCCGACCATGCACTCAGACACTACCCGGGATCGCCGGTACTGGCATTTAGCGCGATGCGGGCGGATGACCGTTTGCGCCTGTTTGAACTGCATCCCAACGACTACAAGCTGCTGAACCAGTCATTCAAGGCCTTGGGTTTGGGGCCAAACAACCGCCGGGTGATGACCGAGGCGCAGGATGGCTTCGCCGGAATCAAGGCACTGCTGCCACCGCCGCCGCGCCGCGCAGTGGTGCTGATTGACCCGCCGTATGAGGAAAAGAAAGATTATCAGCGCGTCGTCGACATGCTGAAGGACAGCCTGACACGCTTCGCAACCGGCACCTACATTATCTGGTATCCCTTGTTACAAAGACCGGAACCGCAGCAGATGCTGGAAAAGCTCAAGAAACTGCCTCTGAAAAGCTGGCTGCATGTCAGCTTGACAGTGCAGACGCCTTCGATTGATGGCTTCGGCATGCATGGCAGCGGGCTGTTCATAGTCAATCCGCCGTACACCCTGCCCCAGCTATTGACCGAAACCATGCCCGTCCTGCTGGAGAAGCTCGGCCTGGATGAAGGTGCCGACTATGTACTGGAGTCGCAGATAAGCTGAGTCGTCCAGCAAAACTGCCAATCAGAGAATATCGATAAGTACCCGCGCCACATCCGGCTCACCAGTGATGACGGCAAACTTGTGTATCGCCACAGTCCTGCCGTGTTCAGTCTCGATTTTCACCCGCCACTCACCCGCCGAAACGTTCTGTTTATAGGTATACCCACGAAAGCCGCCGTCACGCCCACCTTCCAGTTCGAAGCCGATACGCTCGGTACTGACCCAGCCCTGCTGCCGGTCGTAATACTGCCAATGATGATAGAGCCTGGTGCTGAGACCGCGCGGCGCAAACACCGAAGACACGCAGTAAAGCCGCTCCCCTTCGGTCATATGAATTTCATTGCGTAGCAGCTGCCAGAAGCTCAGTGGCGTTGTCTTATCGACCAGCAACTGGTATTCGCCTGCACCTCGCCTTAATTCCAGACCCACCTGGATATCACGCTTAACCAGCGGCACGGGCGGAATGATGTCGAGCGGATAGGCCAGCGCCAGAACCGCCGCAATCAGCCAGACTGGCCCGATACGTCCGGGACGACCGGGAGTGACCTGGCGCAGACCGTAAACCAGTAACGCACCGGCAAATGTGCTGAGATAAAACCAGATGAAATGGATGCTGCCCATGATGAAAGGCAGCAGAAAGTTGAACAGCAGAATCGCGCACAGGCCGAAAATGGTCCATGTCAGCGTAAAGCGCCGGTATTTGTCTTCAATGAATTCGTTGGCTACAAGCAAGACAGCCAGGCCCAGCGTCCACAACAAGGCAAGGACATGGCTGGCGCTCTTGATATAGAAGATGAACAGCGCACTGAACAGGCCGCCAAACAGAAACTGCAAGGCCAGATAGGGAATCCGTTCCAGTTTTGAGGGTTCCAGTTGCAGACTATGGCGATAGCCCAACCACCAGAGCATGGCCGCAGCACAGGCAAGGTAGCCGGCAAGAATAAACAAGTCCCAGACGCCAACATGGCGCCCGATGGTAAGCGTGTCCCAGATGAATCCGCCAAAAAAGGCGATCACCGGCAAGAATGTACGCAGGCTTAACAAGGCATTTTGCATAGGTCATGCATTGTAACTGCATAGCAGGAACAAAAATCCGTTAAAGCGGTCTTGGCTGCTGTGCAAATAATCATATTTGTGCCAGCCACTTTTGATATCATTTGCGACTGTCATTTTTCATCCCCGTTTCTCAGGAATATTTATGCAAGAACAAAACGTTCCACCTCGCCTGCGCCCGATGAGCACCATCCTGTTCGGCAGCCGCTGGCTGCAAGTTCCACTCTATCTGGGTCTCATCGTTGCCCAGGCCGTCTATGTATTCCACTTCATGGTTGAATTGACTCATCTGGTGGAAAAGGTGCCACATCTGGCCGAAGCCGACATCATGCTGATCGTACTGGGCCTGATTGATGTCGTCATGATCTCCAATTTGTTGATCATGGTCATCGTCGGTGGCTATGAAACCTTTGTTTCGCGCCTCAACCTCAGCGGCCACCCGGATGAGCCGGACTGGCTGTCGCACGTCAACGCCAACCTGCTCAAGGTCAAGCTGGCCACTGCTATCATCGGCATTTCCTCGATCCATCTGCTGAAGACCTTTATCAACGCCCACAACCTGGATCAACACACCATCATGTGGCAAACCATCATCCACATGGCATTCGTCATCTCGGCCGTATCGATTGCCTATATCGACAAACTGATGGCGCATTCAACGGCAAAGGCGCACTAGGCTGCACCAATCAATAAAAAAGGCTGACCTTTGTCAGCCTTTTTTATTGCCCGCAGAAATCAGCCTGCGGCATTGATTGCAATGCCACGCCACTGCTTCGGCCCGCTTTCATGGATGGAATTACCGCAGCTATCAACAGCCACCGTCACCGGCATTTCCTTCACCTCGAACTCGTAGACCGCCTCCATGCCAAGTTCAGCAAATGCCAGCACGCGGGCGGACTTGATCGATTTCGCCACCAGATAAGCCGCACCGCCAACCGCTATCAGATAGACCGAACGATGGCGACGTATCGCTTCAATCGCCGCTTCGCCTCGCTCAGCCTTGCCTATCATGCCGAGCAGACCGGTCTTTGCCAGCATGGTGTCGGTAAACTTGTCCATGCGTGTTGCCGTGGTCGGGCCTGCCGGGCCGACCGGTTCGTCGCCGACCGGATCGACCGGGCCGACGTAATAGATGAAACGATTGGTAAAATCCAGACCCTGCGGCAGCTGCTTGCCCTCGGCCAGCAGCTCGACGATACGCTTGTGCGCGGCGTCGCGACCAGTCAGCAGTTTGCCTGACAGCAGCAGGGTTTCACCCGGCCGCCAGCTTTCGATGTCGTTCGCAGTCAACGTATCCAGATTCACCTGTCTTGCTTGCGGATCAGGCGCCCATGCCACCTGCGGCCAGTCGCTGAGCCTTGGTGGTGTCTGTGTCACCGGTCCGCTACCGTCCAATACAAAGTGTGCGTGACGCGTAGCCGCGCAATTGGGTATCACCGCCACCGGCAATGAAGCGGCGTGCGTCGGGTAATCGAGGATTTTCACATCCAGCACCGTGGTCAGGCCGCCCAGCCCTTGCGCACCGATGCCCAGCGCATTGACCTTGTCGAAAATCTCGATACGCAGCTCTTCGATGCGGTTACTCGGGCCGCGTGCTTTCAGCGCCGGCATGTCGATCTCGTCCATCAGTGCTTCCTTCGCCAGCAGCACGGCTTTTTCCGCTGTGCCACCTATGCCGATGCCGAGTACGCCGGGCGGACACCAACCGGCCCCCATCTCGCTGACCTGCGCCAGCACCCAATCGACGATGCTGTCAGACGGGTTGAGCATGCCCAGTTGCGCCTTGTTTTCGGAACCGCCGCCTTTGGCCGCAAGCTTCACCTCGACCTTGTCGCCCGGCACCAGGCGGACATGCGTCACTGCCGGCGTATTATCGAAGGTGTTCTTTCTCCTGCCAGCCGGGTCGGAGACGATCGAAGCCCGTAGCGGATTCTCCGCCAGCCCATAGGCACGTCGCACGCCCTCGTTGATCAATGCCTCGACATCAGCGCCCGGCTCCCATTGCACACCGGTACCGACATCGACAAAGACGACGACAATGCCGGTATCCTGGCAGATCGGCCGCTTGCCTTCGGCACACATGCGCGAATTGGTCAGGATCTGCGCAATTGCGTCCTTGGCGGCAGGCGACTGCTCCATGTCATAGGCAGCACCCAGGGCCTGAATAAAATCGACCGGATGGTAATAGGACATGAATTGCAAGGCATCAGCGACGCTCGCAATCAGGTCCTCACTTTTTATCAGGCTCACGCCACCGCCTGTTTCAACTGTTCAAGAATGGCCGGGTTGTCCAATGTCGAGATATCGGAGGTGATCTCTTCACCTTTGGCCAGCGAGCGCAGCAGGCGCCGCATGATCTTGCCGGAGCGGGTCTTCGGCAGATTTTCGCCGAAGCGGATCTCGTCCGGTTTGGCGATGGGGCCAATTTCCTTGGCTACCCAGTCGCGTAGCTCGGCGACCACCTTCTTGGCCGCCTCGCCTTCCGGCCGCGCGCCCTTCAATACGACATAAGCGACAATCGCTTCACCCTTGACATCGTGCGGCTTGCCCACCACAGCGGCTTCCGCCACCATGGGATTGGCCACCAGCGCCGACTCGATCTCCATGGTACCCAAGCGGTGACCGGATACATTGAGCACATCGTCGATACGACCCATGATGGTGAAATAACCGGTCTTGGCATCGCGCACGGCACCGTCGCCGGCCAGATAGAGTTTGCCGCCGAGATCGGCCGGGAAATAGGATTTCTTATAGCGCTCAGGGTCACCCCAGATGGTACGTATCATCGACGGCCAAGGCTTCTTGATGACCAGCAGGCCACCCTGCCCCCACGGCAGTTCCTGGCCGGTTTCGTCAACCACCGTTGCCTGAATGCCGGGCAAGGGCAGCGTACAAGAGCCGGGAACCAGCGGCGTCACCGGCAGCGGCGAGATGACATGGCCGCCGGTCTCGGTCTGCCAGAAGGTATCCATGATGGGGCAGCGACCGCCGCCGACTTCCTCGTGATACCACATCCAGGCCTCGGGATTGATCGGTTCTCCGACCGAGCCGAGCAGACGCAAACTGGAAAGGTCGAATTTCTTGGGATGTGTCGCCGGATTGATCGAAGCTGCCTTGATCAATGAGCGGATAGCGGTCGGCGCCGTGTAAAAGATGCTGACCTTGTGCTTTTCTATCATCTGCCAGAAACGGCCGGCATCCGGGTAAGTTGGAATGCCTTCGAACACAATCTGCGTCATGCCCAGCGCCAGCGGGCCATAAGCCACATAAGTGTGGCCAGTGATCCAGCCCACATCGGCCGTACACCAGAACACATCGTCATCCTTGCCGTCAAACACCCAGCGCGTGGTGTTCATTGCATGCAGCAGGAATCCTGCAGCCGCATGCTGTACGCCCTTGGGCTTGCCGGTGGAACCGGAGGTGTAAAGCAGAAACAGGGGATGTTCGGCATTAAGCCAGACCGGCTCGCATTCATCCGATACGTCGGCAATCAAATCATGCCACCAGATGTTATTGGCATGCCATTCGATGTCGATACCGCTGCGCCGGAAGACAATGACTTTTTCCACGCTTTCGCAGCCCGGCATCTGCATGGCTTCATCCACTGCCGATTTCAACGGTAATGAACGACCACCGCGGAACTGGCCGTCCGCAGTCACTACTGCGCGCGCGCCGGTATCCTGGATACGTTCCTGTATGCTCTTGGCAGAAAAGCCGCCGAATACGACGGAATGGGTCAACCCCAGTCTGGCGCAAGCCTGCATGGCGGTGATCGCTTCGATGCCCATCGGCATGTAGATCAAGACGCGATCGCCAACCTGCAGATCGAGCTTCTTCAGGCCGTTGGCAAAACGGCAGACACGCTGGTACAGCTCGCGATAACTGACATGCGTCACCTGCCCGTCGTCGGCCTCGAAGATCAGTGCGGTCTTGTCGCCGCGCGTAATCAGGTGACGATCCAGACAGTTGTAGGAAGCATTCAATTCGCCATCGGCGAACCAGCGATAGAACGGGGGATTGGAGTCATCGAGTACCTGCGTGAAAGGCTTTTTCCAGTCGAGCAACTCACGCGCAAGCTTGGCCCAGAAGCCTTCATAATCCTGCTCGGCCTCATCACACAATGCCTGATAGGCCTGCATGCTGGGAATCGCAGCCTTGGCTTTCAGGGCATCACTCGGCTCGAACAATCGGGTTTCATGCATTACAGATTCGATAGAACTCATGACTACACTTCCCTCTCCACAAACAATTTTTATAATTTCATACGGCTTTATCAGCCAATGACCACAAAAACAAAAAGCCCATTACCAGCTAAGCAGTGAATGGGCTTTTTGCGGTGACTGCGTGGATTACTTGGCGACCTTTACTTTGCAACCTTGGCCAGCGTGTTCCAGGTCTCGATCAGCGTATCCGGATTTAATGACATGGTCTGGATACCTTGAGCCATCAGCCATTCGGCAAAGTCGACATGATCCGAAGGGCCCTGACCGCAGATACCGACATACTTGCCTTTGCTGTTGCAGGTCTGGATCGCCATGGACAGCAGTTTCTTCACGGCCGCATCGCGCTCGTCAAAGCTGTTCGCCACCAGACTGGAATCACGGTCCAAGCCCAAGGTCAGCTGCGTCAGGTCATTGGAACCGATGGAGAAGCCATCGAAATACTCCAGGAACTCGTCGGCCAGCAAGGCGTTGGATGGGATCTCGCACATCATGATCAGGCGCAGGCCATTCTCACCACGTTTGAGGCCATGTTCCTCCAGCAGTTCCACAACGCCGCGTGCTTCTTCCAGTGTACGGACAAAAGGCACCATCAGCTCGATATTAGTGTAGCCCAGCACATCGCGTGCCTTCTTCATCGCTTCACATTCCAGCGCGAAGCAATCGCGGAAATCCTTGGAGATATAACGTGCAGCGCCACGGAAGCCCAGCATCGGGTTCTCTTCGATCGGCTCGAACAGGTCGCCGCCGATCAGCTTGCGGTATTCGTTGGACTTGAAGTCCGACAAGCGAACGATGACCTTGTTCGGCCAGAAAGCCGCTGCCAGTGTCGACACCCCTTCGGTGATTTTTTCAACGTAGAAGCTGCGCGGGTCGGCGTAGCCGCGTGTGCGCTCGGCCACGGAATCATGCAGCTCATGCGGCACCTGGTCAAAGCGCAAAATGGCCTTGGGGTGGATACCGATCAGATTGTTGATGATGAATTCCAGCCGGGCCAGGCCGACGCCTGCCGATGGCAACTGGGCGAATTCGAATGCCAGGGATGGATTGCCGACGTTCAGCATCAGCTTCACCGGGATTTCTGGCAGTGTCTGACGTTCCTGCACGGTCTTCTCGTATGGCATCTCGCCTTCATAGACGTAGCCGGTATCGCCTTCGGCGCAGGAAGCCGTGACGATCTGGTCTTCGGTCAGCGTGCTGGTGGCATCACCGCAACCGACGATGGCCGGGATACCCAGTTCACGCGCAATAATCGCTGCGTGGCAGGTACGGCCGCCACGGTTGGTGACAATCGCTGCCGCCTTCTTCATGACCGGCTCCCAGTTCGGGTCCGTCATGTCTGTGACCAGCACATCGCCGGCCATGACCAGATGCATGTCGTTGGCGCTTTGTACGATACGGACCGGGCCGATACCGATCTTCTGGCCGATAGCGCGGCCTTCAGACAGCACGGTGCCACGTTTCTTCAGGCTGAATTTCTCGATTGCCTTGTCTTCGGCACGCGACTTGACGGTCTCTGGGCGCGCCTGCACGATGTATAGCTTGCCATCCAGGCCATCCTTGCCCCACTCGATATCCATCGGGCAGCCATAGTGTTTCTCGATCTCAACGGCATGGCGCGCCAGTTCCAGCACTTCCGCATCGGTCAGCGAAAATTTGTTGCGCTCTTCTGCGGTGGTTTCTTCGATCTTCACTGAACGGCCGGCTGAGCGCTCGGTATTGAACACCATGCGCTGCTGCTTGGAACCCAGGCCACGGCGGATCAGGGCAGGGAAACCTGCCTGCAGTTGTGGCTTGTGCACATAGAATTCATCAGGATTGACGGCACCCTGCACCACCATTTCGCCCAGGCCGTAGGAAGAAGTGATGAACACGACATCGCGGAAACCAGATTCGGTATCCAGCGTGAACATGACGCCGGAGGCGCCGAGGTCGGAACGCACCATGCGCTGCACACCTGCGGAAAGCGCAACTTCAATATCGTTGTAACCGGAATGCACGCGGTAGGAAATGGCGCGGTCGTTGTAGAGCGAAGCGAACACTTCCCTGATCGCATGCAGAATGTTCTCGATACCGTGGATATTGAGGAAAGTTTCCTGCTGGCCGGCAAAGGAAGCATCCGGCATGTCTTCCGCGGTGGCGGAAGACCGCACTGCAAAACTGGTGTCGGCATCGCCATTGAGCTTGCTGTAATGCTCACGAATCTCCGCTTCCAGTCGTGCCGGCAATGGCGCCTCGACGATCCACTTGCGGATCTGTTCGCCGGTCTTGGCCAAGGCAACCACGTCATCCACGTTCAATGTCGCCAGCGCAGCCTTGATGCGTGCTTCCAGCCCTTCATGTGCCAGAAAGTCACGATAAGCCTGAGCTGTGGTTGCAAAGCCGCCGGGAACGCGGACATCACTCGCAGCTAGATTGCTGATCATCTCGCCGAGCGAAGCGTTCTTTCCGCCGACGCGATCAACATCCTGCATACCCAGTTGTTCTAATGGGATTACATAGGCTTGCATACCAATTTCCTCATGAAATAGTTATATTTTGTAGCTAACATTAATTCTTCATACTGCAACAGCGACGCTATCGAATCAGTTCACGGACTAATTCAGCAACATGTTCTTTGCTGCCTTGAAACTGAGCTGCTGCATGATCAGAGAGGAAATCTCCTCTACCGAGCGCGAAGTCGAATCCAGGGCGACGATACCTTCACGCCGCATCAATTCTTCCGCTTGTTTCACTTCGTTCTTGCAATTCTCCAACTCGGCATAGCGACTGTTGGGGCGGCGTTCGCCACGCACCTTGCTCAGGCGCAAGGGGTCTATGGTCAGACCGAAAATCTTGTCCTTGTAATCGATCAGGGTACCGGGCAACGCATTGCGTTCCAGATCCTCCGGGATGATCGGGTAATTGGCCACGCGCATGCCGAACTGCATCGCCAGATAGATACTGGTAGGCGTCTTGCCGCAACGTGAAACGCCAACCAGGACCACATCTGCATCCTTCAGGCCGGATTCGGTGATGCCGTCATCATGTCCCAACGTGAAGTTGATGGCATTGATGCGATTGCGATATTCGGCACCCGCCACGCGCCTCGACATGCCAATGGTCTCATTGGCGGGCATGCCTAGCTCGCAGGAAAGCGGATTGACGAATGTGCCGAACATATCCAGGCAATGGCCGCCTGTCAGATGGAACAAGGCGCGAATATTGGGGTTAACCACCGTCATGCATAATATCGCCCGTATGCCATCGCGTTCCTGCGTAGCATTGATGATCTCGACCGCCTCTTTGGCTTTTTCCATGGAGTCTATAAAAGGCATACGCACCTGCTTGAGGGTCAATCCCTCAAAATGCGAAAGCAGACAGAGGCCCAGCGCTTCCACCGTAATGCCAGTGCTGTCAGAGATATAGAAAACGGTGCGCTTGGAGTTGTTATTTAGACTCATAATTAATCAACGGTAGGCAGCCTGTAGAACGCACATGGTGAATCCATACGCGGCTCAGAAGTACTGCAATTGCATATGTTTTTCTTGGATTGTCGCACCCGATTGTAATACGCGAAGCCCATATAATCCAGCCACACAGGCAACTAAGGAAGCACTGATTAAATGGCTACGCGAGCGAATTGCCGCGTTGCACAGCACTCCAACCTCGCTGTATAGCGCATACTATCTTGGCTGCTGCGTTCCAGGCGCCTTGCACTTCATCCCGCTCGCTCATTTAATCAGCGCTCCCTAATAGTCCGTTCGGACCTCTACCTGTAGCCCTTTCAGGATGCCACCTCTGCAATCGGAATAATCTTTTTCGGTTGGTACTCAGCCATTTGATCAAAATTGAGATACCGGTAGATTTCGGCCGCATTCTTCGTCAGCCGGTCGCCCACCGTCTCCATGTACTCTTGCGGATTCGGCACCCGGCCCAGCTTGGCACAGACCGCTGCCAGTTCAGCAGACCCCAGATAAACACGCGCACCCTTGCCCATACGGTTATCAAAGTTGCGGGTACTGGTGGAAAACACGGTTGCCTTGTCCGCCACGCGAGCCTGATTACCCATGCACAACGAACAGCCCGGCACTTCGGTGCGTGCGCCGGCCACGCCGAAAACGGCATAGACACCTTCGTCACGCAGTTCAGCCTCATCCATGCGGGTCGGTGGCGCGATCCACAGGCGCGTCGACAGGTTGCCGGAGCCTTCCAGCACTTTGGCGGCGGCGCGGTAATGTCCGATATTGGTCATGCAACTGCCGATGAACACTTCATCGACCTTGTCGCCGGCAACGGCTGACAACGGCTTGATGTCATCCGGATCATTGGGGCAAGCCACCAATGGCTCCTTGATTTCATTGAGGTCGATCTCCAGCACATAGGCGTATTCGGCATCGGCATCCGGCTCCAGCAGTTCCGGCTTGGCGAGCCAAGCCTGCATGGCCTCGATACGGCGTTGCAGAGTGCGCGCATCCTGATAGCCGTTATCAATCATGTTCTGCATCAGCACGATATTGGAATTCAGGAACTCGATGACCGGCTCCTTGTTCAGGCGCACGGTACAGCCATTGGCCGAACGCTCGGCCGAGGCATCGGCGAATTCGAAAGCCTGCTCAACCTTCAGATCCGGCAATCCTTCGATTTCCAGGATGCAGCCATTGAACACATTCTTCTTGCCTTGCTTGCCGACAGTCAGATCACCCTTCTGGATGGCCGCATAGGGAATCGCGTTGACCAGGTCACGCAAGGTAATGCCGGGCTGCATCTCACCCTTGAAGCGCACCAGCACGGACTCGGGCATGTCGAGCGGCATGGCACCCATAGCGGCGGCAAAAGCCACCAGACCTGAACCGGCCGGGAACGAGATACCGATCGGGAAGCGCGTGTGTGAGTCGCCGCCGGTGCCGACCGTATCCGGCAATATCATGCGATTCAGCCAGGAATGGATGACGCCGTCACCCGGACGCAAACTGACGCCGCCGCGGCTGGAGATGAACTCTGGCAGCTCGTGTTGCAGCTTGATATCGACCGGTTTCGGATAGGCGGCGGTATGGCAGAAGCTCTGCATCACCAGATCGGCCGAGAAGCCCAAGCAGGCCAGCTCTTTCAACTCATCGCGCGTCATGGCGCCGGTCGTATCTTGCGAACCAACCGTCGTGATCTTGGGTTCGCAGTATGTCCCCGGACGCACACCAGTGCCCTCCGGCAGGCCGCAGGCACGACCCACCATCTTCTGCGCCAGCGTATAGCCCTTGCCGGAGTCCGTGACCGGGTCCGGACGCAGGAAGACGTCGGATGGCGGCAAACCAAGTTCGGTACGGGCACGTAATGTCAGGCCGCGACCGATGATTAGCGGAATACGTCCACCGGCACGCACTTCGTCTGGCATGGTCAATGGGGTCAGTGCAAAACTTGAGATCTGCTCGCCCGCTGCATTCAGCACCTTACCCTGATAAGGCAGGACAGTGATGACGTCGCCGGTCTGCATCTTGTCGACATCGCACTGGATGGGCAAGGCACCGGAATCTTCCGCTGTATTGAAAAAGATCGGTGCGATCTTGCCGCCCAGCACGACGCCGCCTGTGCGCTTGTTGGGAATGCAGGGAATATCCTCGCCCATCCACCACTGCACGGAATTGATGGCCGACTTGCGCGAGGAGCCGGTGCCGACCACATCGCCGACATAAGCCAGGGGCAACCCTTTTTCCTTCAGTTTGGCGATGGTTGCCAGACCATCAGGCATCTTGCTGACCAGCATGGCATTGGCATGCAGCGGGATATCCGGACGCGACCAAGCTTCCTGCGCCGGGGACAGATCGTCGGTATTGGTCTCTCCCGGCACCTTGAACACGACCAGCTTCATCTCTTCCGGCATCTGCTTGCGCTGGGTGAACCATTCGGCATCGGCCCAGGACTGCATCAGCTTGCGTGCATAGGGGTTACCGGCCTTGAGTTTTTCGGCAACATCGTGGAAGGCGTCGAACATGAGAATAGTGTGTGACAAGGCTGCGACGGCCTCATCTGCCAGCTCGCCATCCAGCAGACTGACCAGGGACTGCACGTTATAGCCGCCGAGCATGGTGCCGAGCAGTTGAATCGCCCGCGAACGGGAGATCAACACACAGCTCACCTTGGCATGAGCAACGTCCGTCAGGAAAGCAGCCTTGACGTAGGCGGCCTGATCCACCCCTGCCGGTACACGGTGCTCCAGCAACTCAAGCAGAAAATCATCCTCCCCTGCGGGCGGGTTCTTCAGCAAATCAACCAGTTCGGCGGTCTGCTCTGCATTAAGGGGTAATGGCGGGAGACCTTGCGCAGCGCGCTCGGCAACATGTTCTCGGTAGACGGTCAGCATGGCGTTCAATCAAAAAAATCCAAAATGAGATTATACCGTCCGAGCAGCACTCTAAGCCAGACAGGCGAAACGGCAATTTGGGCACAGCCTGAACAGTGGCCAGATCAGTTGGCCTGATTTATCGCTCAGATTTCAGGCTATCAAATTTCAGGCTATCAAATTTCAGGCGCTCAGGTTTCAGACGCTTGGTTCCGGGGTCGCTGCGATGTTCAGACCAACGAATTATGCGCGTATCAGAAAAAGGATTGAGCAAACGGTGTTCCGCAACTGGCACCGCGTTCCGTAGACTGCAACTTGTCCAGTATGCTTTTTTCATAGTCCTCGCCATGCTTGGACTGCAGGTAGGTACGCACTTCGGATGCGGTGACGATGCCGTTGCGATCCTTGTCCATCTCGCGCAGATTTTCTTCGACACTGGGCGCCCTGACCTCTTCCGCCAAGACGATAGTCGGACTGCACAACATCAAGATCAGAATCAGATAACGCTTCACGGGGCCTGCCTCATAGTTCATGTGTCATTTCGGACCTGAAGCCCGATTCGACAGTGTCAGATGATTATTATGCGCCTGTCCGCATAAAGATACACCCTGTTTCCGGCAGGGTTTTCATGGTCCTGGCGGATGACATGCAAGATAGTGTTTTTTGACTGTGTCGATGTAGGGTAAAATTACAGGTTCCCGATTTATCGCATTGAAAAGGTTGCATCATGGAGCTCTCTCCTCTCAACGCCCTCTCCCCACTTGATGGCCGCTACAAGTCCAAGCTCGACGACCTGCGCCCGTACTTCAGCGAATATGCGCTGATCAAGCATCGCGCCATGGTCGAAGTCGAGTGGCTGAAAGCGCTGGCCAGGGAAACGGCTTTACAGGAGATCGCCCCGTTCAGCCCGGCCACCATCGAGGAACTGGCCAAGGCGATCGACAGCTTCGCTGAAACCGAGGCAGCGCAGGTCAAGGCCATCGAAAGCCGTACCAATCACGACGTCAAGGCACTGGAATACTGGCTCAAGGAGCGCTTCGACGGCAATCCGGAAATCCGCGCCGTCAGTGAATTCATCCACTTCGCCTGCACTTCGGAAGACATCAACAATCTGTCGCACGGCCTGATGTTGAAACAGGGCCGCGACCAGGTCATGCTGCCCATGCTGGACAAGCTGATTGCCAGACTGACGGTACTGGCGAAAGAACTGGCTGAGCTGCCCATGCTGTCTCACACGCACGGCCAGCCAGCCTCACCGACCACGCTGGGCAAGGAACTGGCCAACGTCGTCTATCGTCTGCGTCGCCAGCGCGAGCAACTGGTCAATGTCGAGATCCTCGGCAAAATCAATGGCGCCGTCGGCAACTTCAATGCACACCTGTCTGCCTACCCGGAATTCGACTGGGAATCCTTCGCCAGAAAATTCGTCGAATCACTGGGCCTGACCTACAACCCCTACACCATCCAGATCGAACCGCATGACTACATGGCAGAGCTGTACGACGCAATGGCCCGCATCAACACGATACTGATCGATATCAACCGCGATATCTGGGGTTATATCTCCATGGGCTATTTCAAACAGAAAGTGAAAGAAGGCGAGATCGGTTCATCCACCATGCCGCACAAGGTCAACCCGATCGATTTCGAAAACTCCGAAGGCAACCTCGGCATGGCCAACGCAATGCTGCGCCACCTGGCCGAGAAGCTGCCAATCTCCCGCTGGCAGCGCGATCTGACCGATTCGACCGTATTGCGCAACATGGGCGTGGCCTTCGGTTACACCCTGCTCGGCTACGACTCCTGCCTCAAGGGTCTGGACAAGTTGGAAGCCAACCCCAAGCAGCTGGCGCACGACCTCAACCACAACTGGGAAGTACTGGCCGAACCGATCCAGACCGTCATGCGCCGCTACGGCATCGAGAATCCGTACGAACAGTTGAAGGAGCTGACGCGCGGCAAGGGCGGCATCACGCAGGCCTCGTTGCATAGCTTCATCAATGAACTTCAGATTCCGGATGCGGCCAAACAGGCGTTGCTGGAGATGACGCCTGCCAGCTACACGGGCAAGGCCGCAGAACTGGCGAAGTCAATATAGAAATGGATATGGAGTTTTGCCGAAAGAATGGCCCGAAACAATTAACGGTTTTACCACTTCTGGCAGACTCCAAAATCACAACGGCGCCAGAAGCGGCCTCTCGCATTTCGCGGCTCTTTTCCAGACGCTGATTTTCCTGCTGCTGACAGGCAGTATCGCGCATGCGGCACAGAAGCAATATGCCGTTGAATTCGATGCACCCCCTGCAATCGTACAGTTGCTGCAGCGACATCTGGAAATAGCGCAATCTCTCGACAACCCGCGATTGAATGACGCCGAGTGGCAGCGACTGATTCGCGCCACACCGCGTGAAATCAGGGCACTGGTCGCCACCGAGGGTTATTTTTCCGCCAGCGTCGAATCCTCGACCGACAACCAGACCGACCGATCCAGCGTCAAATTCAGCGTCAATCCGGGCGAGCAGGCCACCATCAGCGAAATTGAGCTGAACTTCAGCGGCGAAATCCTGCAACAGCCGACAGGCGATCAACCTGGCATTGACCAGTTGAAGGCAGAATGGGGACTGATCGAAAACAAGCCCTTCACGCAGGAAGCCTGGGGGCAGGAAAAGCGCAAACTGCTCTCGGAACTCGTGGTTTACCGCTACCCGAATGCCAGAATCGCACAAAGCCGCGCCGAGGTGGATAGCAAAACCAACAGTGTCCGGCTCATGGTTCATGTCGACAGCGGCAATCAGCGACGCTTCGGCGATCTTGAGGTCAGCGGCTTGCAACGCTATCCGGAATCCATCGTACGCAATCTCAACCGGATCAAGCCGGGCGATGATTACAGCCAGAGCAGCCTGCTCAAATTGCAGTCGGATCTGCAATCCACAGGTTATTTCTCCGGCGTCGAAGTCATCGCCAATGTCGACGCAGATAACACCACACCAATTCCGGTCGAGGTCCGCATCAGCGAGAACAAATCCAGCAAGGTCGGTATTGGTGTCGGCGCCAGCACCAATACCGGTGCCAGAACCCAGCTGACTTACGACAACCTCAACCTGCTGGACAAGGGCTGGCGTCTCAACACCAGTCTCCGCCTGGAACAGCGGGCACAGTCATTGAATGCGAATGTCGCATTGCCGACCACGGAGGAAGGTTACCGTGACAGTTTCAGCAACCATACCGCACGCGAAGACATCGAAAACCAGATCCTGACTACCAGCAACTTCGGCGTGCAGCGTAGCTGGGGCACCTATCGATTCGAACAATCCATAGGTGCGAACTATCTGATCGAACACCTGAAGGTCAAGGATGTGGAATCCACCCGCAAGGATGCTGCCACGCTGTCCTACGGCATGACCCTGAGACGCACTGACAATGAATTGATGCCCAGCCGCGGCTATCTTTTCAATGTGAATTTTACCGGCGCACCTGTCGACAGCCTGTCCGACGGTACCTTCCTGCGCAGTTACGCCAAAACCCAGCTCTATTACCCACTGACCAGAAGCACACAATTGATGACGCGGCTCGAAGTTGGCGCTGTCACCGGTGCCAACAGTGCACCAGCCACCTATCTGTTCCGCGCCGGCGGCGACCAGTCCGTGCGCGGCTATGCATATCAAAGCCTGGGCGTGGCGGAAGGCGATGCCATCGTCGGTGGCCGCTATCTCCTCACCGGCAGTGTCGAGGTGGTGCAATGGCTCAGCAGCCAATGGGGCATCGCCCTGTTCACCGATTTCGGCGATGCCGCCAACGAAACCAGCGAGATCAAACCGGTCTATGGCTACGGACTCGGCGCACGCTGGAAAAGCCCGGTTGGACCGATCGGTGCGGATATCGCCTACGGCGAGGACACCGGACAATATCGCCTGCATTTCAATCTGGGGGTGAACTTCTGATGCTGACCCGCCTGCTGAAAGCCGCGCTCACAATCGCACTCTTCTATACCATGCTCACTGCACAAGCGGCCAGTATCAGCATCAGCTCAAGTGTCGACAAAATCAGCTACGACCTCGGCTTCATGCAACTGTCACTGGAAAACATTGGTTCCAGCATGCGCATCTCGCCCGCGGCCGAAGGCAAACTGCTGGTCGAGGATGTCCATGCCAAAAGACTGCTGATCACTCTGGTGCAGGACCCACCGCCCGCAACTGCCGGTTCAGGTCTGCCGGACAGGATCAACCTGCCCTTCCCCATCCGCATCAAATCCGCCAGGATTGCCGAAGTGATCATTCTCGATGGTGAACAACGCCATACGCTGACCGACGTCGCATTCAATCTGGATGCGGACGACAGGCAGCTACAGCTTGAACTTGTGCATGCCGGAACACCCTGGGGCACATTGAGCAGCCAACTGTCCATGAACAATGCCAGACCTTTCGCCCTCGATGGCAAGTTGTTCCTGGAAAAGTCCGACACAGCGCAAATTTATGATCTGGAACTCGATATCGCGGGCGACCTGCAACGACTGCAGTTCAGCAGCAACGCGCTGCTTGCCAGAGTCGGCAAACAGATCGCCCTGCTGCGTGAACACAGCAAAATCACATCAAGCGCCATGCTGGGCCGGGTCGCGATCAACGGCCATCTGGGGCTGGAAGACCAATTGCCGCTGGATGTCCGCGCCAGATTCACAGAATTCGCGCCATTATTCAGTAGCGCTGAATTGAGTGCTAATGGGCACGACCGGCTCGATGCCGACCTGCTGTTGCAAGGTCAACTGGCACCACAGGCAGATTTGCGCATCAGTTTCGCCACCGTCAACAGCGTCTGGCAGGATGCCCCGCTGAATCTGCAGGCCAGCGCACGCCTGCTCGGCCGGGCTGTTGATCAGATCGAATTGAATGCCACCCTGAAAACCAACCGCTTGCAGGCCCATGGCTCAATGGGCAAACCGGACTCCACGCTAAGCTGGCAGGCTGGTTTCGACGACCTCTCGGCTTTCAAGCAGTCGATGAGCGGTCGTCTCAACGCTCAGGGCAAATTGACCGGCCCGTTCGACAGCTTGGTGCTCAACATGGAATGGCTCGCCGAACAACTGAGCATGAACGGCGACATGCAGATCGAAAAACTGTCCGGCAAGGCGGCACTGGGCAACACACATGACACGCCGCTGAACATGGAAATGCACGCCGAAAGTTTCAGCCTGGCAGGCAATGCACCGTTCAATGCCAATCTGACACTGGGTGGCAGTCAGGCTCAACACCAGATCGAGCTCAAGACCATTGAAACAAAGCAAAGCACCAATCCTTCCCGGTTGCATGTACTGATCAATGGCGGCATTGCGGAAAGCGGTCTATGGCAGGGGCAACTGGAAAAACTCAGCTATCAGGGCGACAAGCCGGTCGAGATGCAAGGCAAGGCCCGACTGCAATATGGCACCGACCTTGGCTTCAGCCTGGAAAAACTGGCGCTACGCTTTGCCAGCGGTTATCTCCATATCGACCAGTTGCAAAACGGCAATGGCCAGCTGACCACACAAGGTCGCTTGGACAAGCTCGACCTCGCCGCCCTACCGCAGCTATTGTTTACGCTACCCGCCAACATGACAGGCAACCCGCTGTTTTCGGGCAACTGGGATATCAAGGCAGATGACGAAGCCAACGGCCGCGCCGATATCAGGCTCGTTGGCGGCGACATCGGCATCATCACAGCCGATGGCAGTATCAAACAGCTTGAAATGAACGAGTTGACGGCCAGCCTGCTGCTTGAGAAAAACCGGGTCAGCCTCAGCGGCCAAGGTATCGGCAAGGTGCTTGGCGAGTTGCGTTTTGCCCTTGCCACGCAGCTGGAGCCAACCGCATCCGGCTTTGTGCTGAACCACCGTGCGCCACTGGAAGTCAGCGCCGATGCCAAGCTGAAGTCACTGATCTGGCTTCCGCTGCCGGAGAGCATGACTGGCACCGTCATCGACGGCCAGGTCAACATGGCACTGCAGGGCAAAGGCACCATTGCACAACCCGCGCTGACAGGCACGCTACAGGGACAGAGTCTCACACTGTCAGTGCCCAGCGAAGGCGTCAACCTGAACAACGGCATACTGGACGCCAGCTTCAGCAATGACCAGCTACTGATCCGGCAGGCCCGCTTCGAAGGTGGAGACGGATTTTTGACAGCATCAGGCTCGCTGAGTCTGCAGGACAGCGCACCGCAATTGGCACTACAGTGGCATGCCGAAAACTTCACGGCGGTTTCGCGGACCGATCGCATGATGATCATCGAAGGCGATCTCGACACCCGACTCAATGGCAAGTTGATGGAGATGAGCGGCGAGGTCGAGATCACCCGCGGACTGATCGAGCTGGCGGGTGAAGACAAACCCACCCTGGGGGATGATGTCGTCATCCTCGGTGCTGAGGAAGAAATGGAAGAACATCCGCTGCTGCTACAGGTGTCCGGTCTTCAAATCGGGGTTGGCAACAAGTCCGGCAGCCTGTTCGTGCTCCGCGGCCGCGGACTGGACAGTACGCTGAATGGGACTATCACGCTCAATGGCAGGACAGACCAGAACCTGCGGGCGGAAGGCGCCATCAATGCGGCCGGCACCTACATGGCCTACGGTCAGGTGCTGAACATCGAGCGCGGCCAGCTCGTCTTCAGCGGCCCGGTCGACAACCCGGGCCTCAATATCCTCGCCCTGCGCCAGAACCTGGCCGTCCGTGCCGGCGTCGAGATTCGCGGTACCGCAATCAATCCCGCCGTGAAACTGGTGTCGATTCCCGAGGTGTCGGATAGCGACAAGCTTGCCTGGCTGGTACTCGGCCACGGCATGGATCGTGTCGGCCAGGACCAGTTCGCCATGCTGTCGCTGGCCGCCGGTGCCCTGCTGTCGCAAGGCCAGTCGGTGCCGCTGCAAACGCGCTTCGCCCGCGCGGCCGGACTCGATACCTTCCATGTCGGCGGCAGCGATGCCGAAAGCGCCAGCGTCAGCCTCGGCAAACGCCTGATACCCAATCTCTACCTGAGTTACGAGAAGGAAGTCACCGGACTGCTGAACGTCGCCAGACTGACCTACGACCTCACCAGCAACTGGTCGGTCAGGACACAGGCCGGCTCGGAAAGCGCGGTCGATGTCCTGTATACTTTCAGCTTCAAATGAACAGCGGGAAGTAGGCTCAAGCCGGCATCGCGCTGCTCCTGACCCCGGAGGACGGCCTCATGAGCGCTGACAACAACAATCCAAGACTTGCGGTACTGATAGACGCCGACAACACCTTCAAGGTGATCGATATCATCGACGAACTGTTCGAGGAAATCTCGAAATTCGGCGAAGCCAGTGTGCGCCGCATCTATGGCGACTGGACGCAGAACCAGATGAGCAAATGGAAGGAAATCCTGCCCAAGCACGCCATCCAGCCCATTCAGCAGTACGCCAACACCAAGGGCAAGAACGCCACCGACAGCGCTCTGATCATCGATGCCATGGACCTGCTCTACACGGCACCACTGGACGGCTTCTGCATCGTCTCCAGCGACAGCGACTTCACCCGGCTGGCGATACGCTTCCGCGAATCCGGCAAACTGGTCTATGGCTTCGGCGAGAAAAAGACACCGGAATCGCTGCAGGCCGCCTGTAACGAATTCAAGTATTTCGAAATACTTTCGCAGAACAAGCAAACGGAACCCGTCACCACGCCCGCCGAGGAAAGCGCGGAAAAATCCGGCGCAGAAAGGAAAAAAGCGGCGTCAAAACCGGCAGCCGACAGCCGCAAAAGCTCCAAGGAGCTGGCAATGGATGCCAAGCTGGTCTCCCTGATCCGCTCGGCGATCGAAGCCCTGTCCGACGAGGATGGTTTCGCGCACATGGGCGAAGTGAAAAAACATATCGTCAAAAACTTCTCGGCGTTCGACTCGCGCAATTACGGCTTCTCAAAATTCAGCGACCTGATCAAGGCCACCGGCCTGTTTGAAGTCGACACGCAAAAACAACGTATCAAGGACAAGCGCAAGAAATGAACGAGATCCTGATTCTCTATTATTCCCAGGGCGGTGCCGTGCATGAAATGGCCAAGCTCATCGCACGCGGTGTCGATAGCGTCGATGGCGTCAAGGCACGTATCCGCACCGTGCCCAAGGTTTCCGCCAACTGCGAGGCAACCGAACCGGATATCCCGGCGAGCGGCGCGCCCTATGCCGAACTGAGGGATCTGGAGGAATGCATCGGCCTGGCGCTCGGCAGCCCGACCCGTTTCGGCAACATGGCGGCGCCCATGAAATACTTCCTCGACGGCACGGTCGGCCAGTGGCTGAAAGGCGCGCTGATCGACAAACCAGCAGCGGTGTTCACTTCCACCGGCTCCATACACGGCGGCAACGAAACCACGCTGCTAACCATGATGCTGCCGCTGATACACCACGGCATGGTGATGGTCGGCCTGCCCTATTCCGAACCGGAACTGAGTGCCACCAGTTCCGGTGGCACTCCCTATGGCGCCAGCCACATCGGCGGCGCGGCAGACGACCGGCCAATCACGGAAGACGAGCGCAAGCTCTGCATCGCACTGGGCAAAAGGCTGGCCCGCACTGCATTGAAACTCGCTGCCTGATGTCACTCGCAAGTGAAGCAAGGCAATTCCTGCGCAGCACGCATAGCGGCATGCTGTGCACCAACTCGGTAAAATTTCCCGGCCATCCGTTCGGTTCCGTCGCACCTTTCGTGCTCGATCATGACGGCCAGCCGCTGCTGCTGATCAGCACCATCGCCGAACACACGAAGAACATCATGGCCGACTGCAAGGTCTCGCTGCTGGTGTTCGCCGGTACCGAGGACCTGCAGGCCAATGCCCGCCTGACGCTGCTGGGCGAGGCAGAACAGACCGACAAGCAGGATGAGCTGCTGCAAGCGCGCTATCTGCGTTATTTCCCGCAAGCCGAACAATACTTCGCCATGCACGACTTTCTGTTTTACCGTCTGCAGATCCAGCAGGCGCGCTACATCGCCGGCTTCGGCAGCATGGGCTGGCTCGACGGCACGGAATTCCTGTCGCCACGCTCGCCGCTGATCGCGCAGGAAACCGGCATCATCGAACACATGACCCACGACCACCAGACCAACATGAAAAACTACTGCCGGCATTTCCACGGCATCACCCCGCAGCAGGTCGAGATGATCGGCATAGACAGCGATGGTTTCGACCTGCGGGCCGATGCACAGATTCTGCGTTTCAACTTTGCACGACCCATCCATGACGCCATGGAGGCGCGCGTCGCGCTGGTCGAAATGGCAAAGGCTTGCCAGGTATGAAGCACTTGCCGCACATGACACGTCTACTCAGAACCGGCGCCAGTTTCAGCCTGATCGCCCTCATCCTGCTCTGTCTTGCCTGGGAAGGCTGGTTGGCACCGTTGCGGCCGGAAGGCTCGATGCTCATTCTCAAGGCCGTGCCGCTGCTGCTGCCGCTGTTCGGCATCCTGCGCGGCAAGCGTTATACCTATCAGTGGGCATCCATGTTCATCCTGCTCTATTTCACGGAGGGCGTGGTCAGGGCCTGGTCAGACGAAGGGCTATCGGCACAACTGGCTTTGCTTGAAGTCGTGCTTACCCTCACTTTCTTCATCTGTGCCATCTTTTACGCAAAACTGACCCGCAATCCTCATAGTTGATGCATTTTCCGCATTAAAACTTGTGCACGACTCGGTTATAATCAGCCCATGCGAATCCTACTATCCAATGATGACGGCTACTTTGCGCCCGGCCTCAATATCCTGGCAGAACATCTCTCCGAGATCGCCGAAATCCTGGTAGTAGCTCCGGAACGCAATCGCAGCGGCGCCAGCAACTCCCTGACGCTGGACCGCCCGCTCACCGTCCGCCAGACCAGCAACGGCACCTATTACGTCAACGGCACACCGACCGACTGCGTCCATCTGGCTGTCACCGGCCTGCTGAGCGAGTTGCCGGACATGGTCATTTCCGGCATCAACGATGGTGCCAATATGGGTGACGATACGATCTATTCCGGCACCGTCGCTGCCGCCATGGAAGGCTATCTGCTCGGCATCCCGTCGTTTGCCGTCTCCATGTCACGCCACAACGCGCAGTATTTCGAAACGGCAGCCCGCGTCATGGTCGACCTGGTCAAACGCTACGACCAGAACGGCCTTCCGCCACCGGTGCTACTCAATATCAATGTGCCTGATATCCCTTATGAAGAATTGCACGGCCTGACAGTGACCCGGCTGGGCAAACGCCACAAGGCAGAGCCCGTCATCAAAACCAACACCCCGAGGGGCGAAACCGTCTACTGGGTAGGCGCTGCCGGCAATGCCCAGGATGCCGGTGCAGGCACGGATTTCTATGCAGTAGCGGCAGAACAGGTGTCGATCACACCCTTGCAGGTTGACCTTACCCAACACAGACAGATCGACCAGATCGCCCAATGGCTGGGCGTTTAACTCATTCGGGCAGAAGAATCAGAATATGAGAATGGCAGAGCGAAATATATGAGCCCGGTAATGAGCGGTATCGGCATGACTTCACAACGGACACGCAGCCGAATGCTGGCGCGCCTGCGTGAACAGGGAATCCGGGATGAAGTGACACTGGCAGCCATGGGCGCCATTCCCCGTCATATCTTCGTCGACGAGGCATTATCCTCCCGCGCCTACGAGGACGTCTCGTTACCCATCGGGTTCGGCCAGACCATCTCACAACCGTACATCGTCGCCCGCATGACCGAGATCCTGCGCGGCAACGGCAGCCTGGGCAAGGTTCTGGAAATCGGCACCGGCTGCGGCTACCAGACCGCGGTATTATCAAAACTGGCCAAAGAGGTCTATTCGGTAGAGCGCATCAGCCCTTTGCTGATGAAGGCGCGCGGCAACCTACGCGAACTGCGCATGCGCAACATCAAGGTTAAACACGCCGACGGCACCATGGGATTGCCGGAACTGGCACCATTCGACGGCATCATCGTCACGGCTGCATCCGGACATATCCCGGAAGACCTGCTGGCACAACTGGCTGTCGGCGGACGCATGGTCATTCCCGTCGGGACAGAAGAGCAGACGCTTTACCTGATCGAGCGCACGCCAACGGAATATCTGCAGACTAAACTCGAAGCCGTCAAGTTTGTCCCATTGCTTGGCGGCACCAGTTAAACCATCCACATTAACCTTTACGCAGGGGAATCTTCAGGTTTGATACGTTTTATCGGTCTTATACTAATCTCCACTGTCATCATCGGCTGCAGCACCCCGCCAAAGGCACCTGTCATCGACCGCATGCCGGCAAAATCCGGCGCAAAGGACTGGCGTCCCGACCTCTATACGGTCAAGAAAGGCGATACGCTTTACAGCATCGGGCTGGAACATGGCTACGACTACAAGGAAATCGCCCGGGCCAACAACATTGCTCCACCGTATACCATCTTTGTCGGCCAGAAACTCAAGCTAAAACCAGGCAGCCCGGCACCTGCCCCGGTAGCCGAGGCTGGCAGCGGCGATGTTGTCATCACACCGCTGGATATGGGCAGTGTCGATAGCAGTGTCATCGAAAGCAGCTCGACTGAAACTGCCGCATCATCCGAACAGGCCATGCCAGCCACCACAGCAGCTCCGATCATCAGTGGTCCTATCGCGTTGCGCGAACCCTATAGCGATCTGGCCCTGAATACACCCGTCGTGGAAGCCAAAGCCGCTCCTGTCAATGTGCCCGCCCCATCACCGACGACGGCACCTGCACCAGCGCAGGTCTCACAGGAGGCCTCGCCACCGTCGGCGGCCGACCCCGTCAAGACCGAAGCAATCAAGGCGCCAACCGCCACGGCAACGAGTGCCGGCATCACCTGGTCATGGCCGACCAACGGCAAACTGCTAGCCGGATTCAACGAAGGCGGCAGTGCCAAAGGCATTGATATCGGCGGCAGCACTGGTCAACCCATCCTGGCGTCGGCACCCGGCAAGGTCATTTACAGCGGCTCTGATCTGCGTGGTTATGGCAGGCTTGTCATCATCAAACACAATGACGAGTTTCTTTCGGTCTATGCGCACAACAGCAAGATACTTGTAAAAGAAGGCCAGGCTGTCGCGCGCGGTCAAAAAATCGCTGAAATGGGCAACACCGATGCCGACCGCGTCAAACTGCACTTCGAGATTCGCCGTCAGGGCAAATCCGTCAATCCAGCTGACTTCCTGCCGGCCAATCCGGGATAAACTGCCTGCATCACACTCATACGGGGGATTGAAAGATGGAGAAAGATAATTACGGTGACAAAAAGCCGGATTCCCTGCTTGAAACCCTGCTTGCAGTCGGTCGCGTCGGCCTTATGCTGCTGGGCATCATCGGCATTGCCTATGAAGTCTTTCGTGAGAATGGCCTGCTGAAGCAATGGCTCAAGAGCCTGTTCAGTTCAACGGGAGGCTGGGTCAGTGCCGTTATACTGGCATTCGTGCTTTATTTGTTCTGGCGCTGGATGAATGCCGCGCCGAAAGGTGTAACAACCAGACGAGGTGACATTCCGCTTTATGCCATGATGGCAATCGGCGCTTTCTTTCTTTACCGCCTGATCACCACCGGTTCGCTGTAAGCCACTGTAGAAGGAGGATTTATCATGACCGTCCAGCAGATTCACGATCTACTGCTTTATAGCCTGATCATCAATTACCTTATTCTGCTCATCTGGTTTGGCGTCCTTCTATTTGCCCACGACTGGGTCTACCAACTGCATACGCGATGGTTCAACATGACCATGCAGACCTTCGATACCATACACTATGCAGGTATGGCAGCTTACAAGATCGGCATCCTGCTGCTGAACCTGGCACCGCTTTTAGCCCTGTGTCTCGTGCATTAAAAATACTTTCAACGCGGAATCAAGCCTTATTCTGATATGTTCGATGGCGTACAGACGCCAGCCCGAGAATCCGTGATGCTTTGAATCCACTCCAGGAGACAATCATCATGAACATCAAATCCCTATCAGCTTGCATGCTTGTAAGCGCTTTGCTTTTTCCTGTCGTAGGTTATAGCGCCGAAACTGACTCAGACGGAGCCATGATGACCTACGTCAAGGATTCTGCGATTACTGCCAAAGTAAAAGCCAAGCTGGCTTCGGATAGCACAACAAGCGCAATGAAAATCACCGTTGAAACTGACAATAGCGGTACCGTATGGTTGGCAGGCACAGCCAAAAGCAAAGAAGAGTCTGATAAAGCCAGCGCCATTACAAAAGCCACAGATGGCGTCAAATCAGTGAAGAATCAAATCAAGATCGTGCCGGCAGAATAACGCCAACCCTCACGCTCAACACTATTTGGCTATTAAACCATGCGCATATTCGAGTCCTGGCGATCGGTATTAAGCCCTTCGCCAGAGACCGATTCCAAAGAATCCAGGCATCTGACCACAATTAACTTGTTCTGGGCTTATGTGGTACCACTTGCACTCATCACGCCGGTAATGCTCTCTATTGTTGTACGCGAGCACGAACAACAGTTCATTGATATTTTGCCAGGTGACCGCCTGTATATCCTCGGTTTTATCCTGTTCATTGCCCAGATCTGCCTGGTACCACTCATGGCTTTCCTGGTTAAGAACACGGCCACAATGATCAACATCAAACCGAGCTTCGATGATGCATTTCTCGTCATGGCTATCTCTGCCACTCCGTTTTTTGTAGTTTCCGTGTTTTATCTTGTTCCCAGTTTTGCTTTCAACATCGTCATGCACGGCGTTGCAGCAGCAGCCTCTTCTCTTTTGGTTTACCTCGGCATCAAGAATGTATTCAACCTGCAACGCCGCGGCGCAAGAATCATGCTGACGATGACTGTTCTATCTGCCGCCGCACTCGGTTTCGGTATCTTGCTGATCGGCACTTTAATAGTCTGGGAAGAAATACAAATTTTTCAATTTGCCGCCAGTTAACTTCTCATCAGCCACACCACAATCCAAAAGGATTACATCATGAATCAACCTTCCGCCCCTTTTTCCTTACCTTTGATGTATGAGGCCGACTATGAAATATTGGAAGAGGGAGAAGCAGAAACGGCTGCCGAATTACAAAAAACACTCATGAATATCTCTGAGACCACATTTAAACATTCTGGTCATGCTACACGTAGCGTGCATGCCAAAAGCCATGGCTTACTGCTTGCCGATATTGAAATACTCCCCAACTTACCGCCCACCCTGGCGCAGGGAATGTTCGCCAAACCATGCACTCTCCCGCTAGTGATGCGATTCTCAACCGTCCCTGGCGATATTCTGGATGACAGCGTCTCCACACCCCGCGGCCTCGCCATCAAAATAGTCGGTGTCGATGGTGAGCGGCTGGAAGGGAGTGAAGGTGCAATCACCCAGGATTTTGTTCTCGTCAATGGCCCGGCATTTCTTACTCCTGGCGCAAAAAAATTCCTGGCTAGCCTGAGATTACTTGCATCGACCACCGACAAGGTTCCCAACTTGAAGAAAGCCTTTTCAGCGGTACTACAAGGGGCAGAAAAGGCACTGGAAGCAGTGGGAGGCGGCAGTCCTTCCATCAAGGCGATGGGCGGCCACCCTGAAACCAACCTCTTGGGTGAGACCTACTTCAGTCAAGCACCCATCCTGTATGGTCCTTATATGGCGAAAGTCTGTGTTGCTCCTGTATCCAGGGAACTGCTGCAACTCAAGGACTCGCCGGTAGATCTGACCAACCGTCCCAATGGATTACGCGATGCGGTCATCGAATTCTTCTCTAACCAATATGCCGTCTGGGAACTTCGCGTTCAGCTTTGCACCAACCTTGAAACCATGCCTATCGAAGATGCGTCTGTCGTATGGCCCGAAGAACAGAGTCCTTATATCACCGTTGCCCGCATCACGGCAAAACCTCAGGAAGCCTGGAGTGATAAGCGATCTGCATTGGTGGATGACGGCATGTCATTCAGCCCCTGGCATGGCATCACTGCACATCGGCCTATCGGTTCGATCATGCGTGTGCGTAAAATGGCTTATGAAATGTCAGCTCGATTCCGTATTGAGCGCAATCAAGGACAAGCTGTTGAACCGACTTCGCTCGATAACCTGGCCAAGTAGATTTTATCAAGCGTCACAAGGCACTCCTCTATGTTAGATACCGCACCGATAGCCCGCTCATCTGAGACTAGGCTTACTGCATTGTCACCAATGCACCGATGACAGAGCTTACTAGCATCATCAACCATCACTGAGGAGAACATCATGAGTTTAGGAACCATACTATTAATCATTCTGATCTTGATGCTGATAGGCGCTATCCCCAGCTGGTCGCATAGTAAAAGTTGGGGCTATGGGCCCAGTGGCGTAATTGGCCTGATTGTCATTGTGCTGCTGATTCTGCTGCTCACCGGACGTATATGACAGAATCCGGAAATGGCAAGGTGATGCTCATGGATGATGCAGGGAGCCTCATCTGGCACATCACCTCATCGCAATAAAACCTGAGTCCTTCAAATCAGGGGGTTCCCCGTTAGATCTGGTGCAATTCTCATGAACTTTTTCCCGAAGTTCGAGGCCTATCAAAAGAGATGGCTGAATCGCAGTTGAGCGATGCACGCATCGGGACATCACCAGGAGAAATACATGAATATCCATTTAAGCCTCGCCCCTCTGGTTTCCCTCATCGCCGGCATCCTGATCCTGGTCATGCCGCGTCTGCTTAATTTCATCGTCGCTATCTATCTCATCATCATTGGTCTGCTTGGTCTGTTCGGCGGCAAGCTCTAGCACTCAGCATCTCTTGATATTCTGCAAATCACTATCTTCCAATGCGATTGACGCAGCCAAGCCATTCCATCAACCACAGGAGTACATCATGCAAGTACAGGTCAATACGGACAAAAACATCGCGGGCCGCGAAGCGCTGGCCAGGCATGTCAGCGCAGTGCTGAACAGCACACTGAGCCATGTGAGTGAACATGTAACCCGCGTGGAAGTACATCTCAGCGATGAAAACGGTCACAAGAAAAGCGACAACGACAAACGCTGCATGATGGAAGCGAGGCTGGAGCACACGCCACCGATTGCCGTAACACATCAGACGGATAATCTGGATCAGGCAATTCGAGGTGCGTCGGAGAAACTGATACGCTCGATTGAAAGCCACCTGGGCAAGCTGCGAGACCAAAAACTTCGCGACAGGCCGCAACCCGAAATTGCCCCAAACCCATCTGAAGAATAACCATGCAAGTGGCATGAAATAAAAGAGCTCTACCAAGTAGAGCTTTTTTTATTGGGATGTGATCCTGGTTCTTTGCCTGGCACCGCTGCTGGCAGCTTTCCTGATAACATGGCGGGAACGACCGACCAGCTTCATCGACATCACTGAAGCTACCGCACCAGAACAGACAAGGACTTGCAGTGCTTTCATTTTTTTCCCTGCTGGCCGACTGGCTGGTTTACGGATTACTGGGTTTTTCTGCCGAGACCAGACTGGGCAATGCCCTGCATTTTTTCGTCGAGGATACTGCCAAGATCTTCGTGCTGCTGATCATCATGATTTATGTGATCGCGCTGATCCGTGCCTCGCTCAATGTAGAACGCATCCGCAATTATCTGGCTGGCAAACATCGTGGTATCGGCTATTTTCTCGGTTCATTTTTTGGTGCCATCACGCCTTTCTGTTCCTGCTCCAGCATTCCGGTGTTTCTCGGCTTCACCTCAGCAGGAATCCCGGTCGGCATCAGCATGGCCTTTCTGATCACCTCGCCCCTGATCAATGAAGTCGCTGTTCTGTTGCTACTCAGCCTGCTGGGCTGGGAGCTCACCCTCGTCTACATCGTTGTCGGCATGGCTGTCGGCATCCTCGCCGGGGCTTTTCTCGACCTGATTCGCGCCGAACGTCTGCTGCAGCCCTTTGCCGCCAAAGCCTATGAAAAAAGTCAGCCCATACAATTGCAGGAAGTCGCGCTGCAACGCATGTCGCTGACCGACCGGCACAACTTCGCCAAGACAGAGCTGCTGGATATCCTGCAGCGGGTTTGGAAATGGGTCTTCATCGGCGTCGGCTTGGGCGCGGCATTGCATGGCTACGTTCCGGATGGCTGGATGCAGGAGAACCTCGGCCATGGCCAATGGTGGTCGGTACCGGCGGCGGTGCTGGTCGGCATTCCGCTCTATTCCAATGCCACCGGCGTCATCCCCGTCATGGAAAGCCTGATCGTCAAGGGCCTGCCGCTGGGCACGACGCTGGCTTTCTGCATGAGTACCGTGGCCGCAAGCTTCCCCGAATTCATCCTGCTCAAGCAGGTGATGCAATGGCGCTTGCTGGCGATCATCTTTCTGCTCCTGCTTGCGTCATTTACGCTGGTAGGCTGGGTGCTTAATTTCGTCGAACTGATGTGGTAAAGGAGAACAGCATGAAACAATTCAAGGTACTGGGCACCGGCTGTGCCAAATGTCTGAAAACCGCCGAGATGCTGGAACGCATCTCGAAAGAACTCGGCGTTGAAGCGGAAGTCAGCAAGGAAACCAACATCGAAGCCATCATGAACTACGGGGTAATGAGCACGCCAGCCGTGGTGCTGAACGAACAGGTGGTACATTCCGGCTCCATTCCCAACCGCGATATCATCGAAAACTGGCTACGGCAATAGTGCCTGCCCTGTTGATACCAATAAAAAAAGCCGCTGAACGCGGCTTTTTTATTGATTGCTTGCCGAAAACTTCAAGCTTTGGCTTTGGCAGCTTCTTGCGCGTAATGTTCGCGCACGGCAGTCAGATCCTTCTCACGCGCCCATTCGATGATCTTGTCCAGCGCAGGAGCACCGATCTCACCGACCTGCGCGTGGATGGCGGCCTGCTCACGCACGAAGAGAATGCCGGGGATCTGCTTGATCTCGAAGTATTCACTGATCTCAGGATCAGTTTCGGTGTTGACCATGCCGAAAACGATGTCCGGATTCTTTTCCGCTGCAGCTTCAAACACCGGCGTGAACGCGACACAGGGTTCGCACCATGGCGCCCAGAAATCGACAATCACGAAATCGTTATTGACGATAGTGTCCTTGAAGTTTTCCTTGGTAAGTTGCAAAACCGCCATGATCCATCTCTCTGTTAGCTGTAAAACCGGCATTCTAGCAGATGCCGGGATTTCGCCATAATCAGGCTGCCGGTTTACCCCAGGTCTTGCTGAAGAACAGTTCGCCCAGCGGCCGGCGTACACGCGCGGCCGTTTCACGCTCCAGCGCTTCGCCACTCAGTGTTGAGATGTCTACGGGATAACCGACCGAGATCATCGCCATCAGGCTGAATTGCTCGGGTACCGAAAATGCGGCGCGTGCCTTTGCCGGATCGAAACCACCCATCTGGTGCGCCATCAGGCCCATGCTGGCGGCCTGCAAACACAGATTCTCGGCTGCGGCACCGGTGTCATACTGGCCCCAGCGGTTTTCGGCGCCATTGTGATTGAACAGGCTGTCAGCCGCTGCAAGAAGCAATACCGGAGCATCCTTGACCCAGGCCTGATTGCCGGGTACCAGACAATCGAAGGCCTGCTGCCAGGCAGCGGCATCGGTATTCCTGTCCCAGACGATGAAACGCCAGGGCTGATCGCCATAGCAGGAAGGTGCCCAGCGGGCCGCCTCGAGCAAGGCGATGACCTGCTCCTGCGTCACGGCCTTGCTGGCATCATAGGCCCGCCCGCTCCAGCGTGCGGCAATGGTGGCGTCGATAGGGACTTGCGTCAGTGCGGGTTTATCCATGATTCATCCTTGCAGAGTCGGGTAATCAATATACCCTGTTTCATTGCCGCCATAGAAGCTGCTTTGATCGGCTTCGTTCAACGGTGCGTCAAGTCTGAAGCGCTCGACCAGATCGGGATTGGCGATGAACGGTACGCCGAAAGCGACGACATCAGCCCGCCCTTCGGCAATCGCGGCATTGGCGGTCGCCTTGGTATAACCCAGATTGGCCATGTAAGCGCCCTTGAAATGCTTGCGCAAATCGAGGAAATCGAACGGTGGCAGATCGCTGCCGCCCATGCCGCCCTCCACCACATGCAGGTAGGCGAGCTTGAATGGATTGAGCGCGTCGGCCACATGGTTGAACAGTGCCTGCGGGTTGGAATCGGCAATGTCATTGAACGGATTGAGCGGCGAGATGCGCACGCCGACCTTGTCGGCACCGGCGACATCGACCACGGCGCGCGTCACTTCCAGCAGCAGTCGTGTACGATTCTCGATGCTGCCGCCATACTGATCCTTGCGCTGATTGGTGCTGTCGCGCAGGAACTGGTCGAGCAGATAACCGTTGGCGGCATGAATCTCGACGCCATCAAAACCGGCGGCGAGCGCATTGCGTGTCGCCTGCGCGTAATCCTCGACGATGCCCGGCAGTTCATTCAATTCCAGCGCACGTGGCGTGACGAAATCCTGCAGGCCGATATAGGTGAATGCCTGCCCCGCCGGCTTGATGGCGGAAGGCGCGACCGGCAAGGCATTATCCGGCAGCAGGGACGGATGCGAGATGCGGCCGACATGCCACAGCTGCAGTACGATCTTGCCGCCTTTGGCGTGCACGGCATCGACCACCTTCTTCCAGCCGGCGACCTGCGCCTCGCTATGGATACCGGGCGTCGCCGGGTATCCATGCGCCATAGCGGAGATCGGCGTCGCCTCGGTGATGATGAGGCCAGCCGAAGCCCTCTGCTCGTAATACTTCACATTGATGTCCTGCGGCACATTGCCTGCACCTGCGCGATTACGCGTCAGCGGCGCCATGACAATGCGGCTTTTCAGGGAGATGCTGCCGAGACTGATGGGGCTAAACAGATCTGTTGTCATAAGTATGGAATCCTTTTGAATGCTGTTGAGGCTGAAAAGATTTATTCAAGCCACAGAGGACACAGAGATCACGGAGGAAAAACAGATGCGCAACATTGACAGATGTGACACCCGATCGGGAAAGCCACGTATTCCTCAAGTTGCTGCTTTCTCTGCGTCCTCTGCGTCCTCTGTGCTCTCTGTGGCTAATATAGTCTTTAAAGCTGATCTTAAAACAGAAGTTCGAACAAGCTGATTTACTGACGCTTGCCTTCGATAAGCAGCGTCACTTCGATATCGTCACCGACCGAACCGTTCGGCTTCACGCCCCACTTGTAGCCGAAATCGGAGGCCTTGAGCGTGGTGTGTCCTTCGAGACCAACGCGATAGCCACCCCAGGGGTCATCACCAAAGCCCAGCACCTTGAACGGGAATGTGATTTCCTTGGTCACGCCGTGCATGGTGAACTTGCCGGTGATCTCACCTTCGGTCTCGCTCCTGGCCACGACCTTGGTACTGACGAAGGTCATCTCGCCGAACTTGGCGGCATTCAGGTAATCTTCCTTGACGATGTGGGCATCGCGCTTGGCATGGTTGCTGCTGACGCTCAGCATGTTGATCTTCGCCTCCACGCTGGAGTTGGCGAGATTGTTGCGATCGATGACGACCTTGCCCTGCACGTCATTGAAGGTGCCGCTGGTCTTGGCGACGACGTGACGCAAGCTCCAGTTGGCGAAGCTGTGCTCGCTGTCGATGGCGTAGGTCTCCTGTGCGGCTTGCGCTGAGATGGGGAGCGCCGAAACGGAGAACAGCATGCTGACGGCAATGGTGGTGGTTGTCATAAATTGTTTCATGGATATTTTTCCTTTCTTGTTTAAATCCGATTGATGGACTACACAAGGCAGACATATGTTCAATTTTGAATATCGATTTTTCATGAGTGCTTGAATCGATTACAAATCAATCCGCCGAAGGCATATCAAAAAGCAGAAATTCCGCATCTTCCTCAGCCAGCAGCGATACCTGCCCTAGCTGCTCCAGCTTGGCGGCATCGCCAGCGAGCAATATCTCGCCATTGAGGTCCAGCCTGCCTCGCGCCAGCTGCAGGTAAGCGCTTCTATCTTCGCCCAGCGTATAGCTCAAGGCCTTGCCCTGCTGCAGGACGCTTGCATAGAGCGATACATCCTGATGCACCAGCAGCGAACCCTCGCGCGCATCTCTCGAGGCGATCAGGTGCAACCGGTTCAACTTCTCTTCTGTGGAGAAATGCTTTTCTTCATAGCCCGGTTCCAGACCGTTACGTTCCGGCAACATCCAGATCTGCAGCAGATGTGCCGGCTCACTGGAAGAAGCATTGACCTCGCTATGGACGATGCCGCTGCCGGCCGTCATGCGCTGTACATCACCGGCGCGAATAACCGAACCATTACCCAGGCTGTCCATGTGGCGCAAAGCACCGCTCAGCATATAGGTCACAATCTCCATGTCCTGATGCGGATGCATGCCGAAACCGCGGTCCGGCGCAACAACATCCTCATTGATGACGCGTAGCACCGAGTACTGCATATGCGCCGGATCATAGTAGCGATTGAATGAAAACGAGTGATAACTGTCGAGCCAGCCATGGTTGGCATGCCCGCGTTCCGCGGATTTCCTGAGCTTGATCATGTTATCCCTTTCAAATATTCAACTTAATTGAATGATTAATCATGTTAACTACATCACTTATTGCTTGATAGCGAATTATTTTGCAGATATCGTTCAAAAATAATGAACATTAAAATCTCGCTGGAAGCACTGGAAGTGATCGATGCCATCGCCCGCAAGGGCAGCTTCGCTGCCGCCGCAGAATCGCTACATCGCGTACCGTCAGCCATCACTTATAGCGTGCGCAACCTGGAATCAACCATGGGCGTTACGCTGTTCAACCGCAGCGGACATCGCGCTGTGCTGACCGAGGCCGGCGAGGAACTGTTGCGCGAAGGCCGCCATCTGCTGCGCGCCGCCAACGAACTGGAACTGCGTGTCAAACGCGTCGCCACCGGGGTCGAGACCGAATTGTCCATCGCACTCAGCGACCTGCTGCGTATAGAGGCCATCTATCCCGTCCTGCAGGACTTCTACGCCGAGGGTTTCGGCACCCGCATCCGCCTGCTGCGCGAAGTATTCGGCGGCAGCTGGGATGCACTGATCAGCGGTCGAGCAGACATCTCCATCGGCGCACCGGGTGAAGGACCGCCCGGCGGCGGCTACAGCTCGAGAACGCTGGGTCATCTGGAATTCGTCTTCGCCATCTCGCCACTACACCCATTGGCACAACTGCCGGAACCGCTACAGAACGAGGATATCCGCCAGTATCGATCTATCTCGGCAGCGGATAGCTCGCGTAATCTGCCGCCACGCACCTCCGGCATCCTCAGCGGACAAGATGTGTTGACGGTACCCGATATGCGCAGCAAGCTCGCTGCTCAGATAGCCGGCCTCGGTGTCGGCTACCTGCCCAGACGGCTGGCGGAAGAACATGCTGACAAAGGCGAACTGGTCATCCGCAAAGTGGCAGAGAACAGGCCGGAAGCCCAAAGCCACCTTGCCTGGAACAGCTGTGGCGGCAAAGCACAGAAATGGCTGCTGAAAAGACTGGAAAAACTGACCTTGGAAGAACTGATGCTTTGAGTCAAATCCAGTCCGATTCATCACGATCTGCAGCCCGTCATCATCTTTTCATTCGGCGGGAGATTCAGCATCCCCGGATTCTTCTGCAATAATTCCCTTAGGCTCGTTTATTGCCGATAATGCACAAACTCCATTGATCAAGGACAAGCAGCATGCCGGACCGTCTACCGCAGGAACTCAACAAAGTTGGTTATTACATGATACGCGCCATGCGCTGGCTCAACGGCTTTGCCCATATCATCATCGGCATGTCGCTGGCGATCGCCGTGCTGATGTTCACCTGGCTGTTCTTCTCCGAAGTGAAGGAGGCGGTCTATGCCCACAATCTCGTGCACGGCTTCCTGCACGCGCTCGGCACCCTCATGCTGCTGTGGTCGATCTCGGCGCTGATCTCGGCCGAGATACGCTATCTGCAGGGCGGCAAACTCGAGGTGGAAACCTTTGTCGAAGTCGCCATGGTCGTGGTCCTGCGCAAGATCATCGTCATGCCCGTGCAGGAAATCACGCCGACGACCGAAGAGCTGGTCATGTGGGTCGGCGCCTCTCTGGTGCTCGGCATACTCTTCGTGCTGGTGCGCTGGGGCAGGTCCACCTTCATAGCCAGATAAACACCGATAGCAGCCCGCCATCGGCCTGACCGGACAAAAAGAAGACAAGAAGAACCAGCATGCAGAACATCACACAAAACATCATCAACGCCGCCAATCAGGTCATCCTCGGCAAGGACCGACAGATCCGCATGGCGCTCGCCTGCATCCTCGCTCGCGGCCATCTGCTGATCGAGGACCTGCCGGGCATGGGCAAGACCACCCTCGCCCACACGCTGGCGCAGGTGCTCGGACTCAAATTCAGCCGCGTACAATTCACCAGCGACCTGCTGCCGGCCGATATCCTCGGCGTTTCGGTCTATGACCGCAACAATGCCGTGTTCAAGTTCCACCCGGGGCCGGTGTTCACCAACGTGCTGCTGGCCGACGAGGTCAACCGCGCCACGCCAAAAACGCAGAGTGCCCTGCTGGAAGTCATGGAAGAAGGCCAGGTCACCATCGAAGGCGAAACCCGCGTATTGCCGCAGCCTTTCTTCGTCATCGCCACGCAGAACCCGGTTCACCACATCGGCACTTTCCCTTTACCGGAATCGCAACTCGATCGCTTCCTCATGCGCATCGAACTCGGTTATCCGGATGCCGACTCGGAGCGCAATCTGCTGAAAAACAGCGGTGGCCGCGATCAGGTCGCCAACATCACACCTTGCATCGATAGCGCCGGCTTGATCCGCCTGCAGCAGGCAGCACAGCAAATACATGTCTCCGATGCACTGCTCGACTATCTGCAGGCCATCCTGCAATTCACCCGCAGCTCACCACGCTATATTAACGGCCTGTCGCCGCGCGCCGGGCTGGCACTGCGGCAATGCGCGCAGGCCTGGGCCATGATGGAAGGCCGCGATTTCGCCTTGCCGGAAGATGTGCAGGCCGTGTTACCTGGCGTGGTCGGTCACCGGCTGCAGTCATCCGGTGCGGAACAGGGCGGCATGGATCCGGTCGAGCACCTGATCCAGAGCGTCGCCGTTTCCTGATCCGCCTGTCGCATATGGCACTCGCACTGAAACTGCCGGACTGGACCCGCTGGCTACGTATCGCGCGGGCAGAACAAGCGCATGCGACCTTGAGCAGACGCCATATCTACATCCTGCCGACACGCGCCGGCTGGTTCTTCGCCTTTGTCCTGCTCTTGATGCTGATCGGCGCCATCAACTACACCCTGAGTCTGGGCTTTGTGCTGGTCTTTCTGCTGGCCGGCATGTCGGTGGTCGGCATGCTGCACACTTGGCGCAACCTGGCATACCTGCAGGCGACCGTAGGGCGCATAGAACCGGTTTTCGCCGGCAATGACGCCATTTTCAACATCGTGATCATCAATGACAGCAAACGCACACGTTATACCATCTGGACAGAATTCAACCCGGCACCGAGAGAAGCATCCGAACCAGTCTGCCTCGACATCCCGGCTAACGGTTCCGCCACCGCCGGGCTTGCCGTCGTCAGCAGACACCGCGGCTGGCTCAATGCCGGTCGCATCAAACTGCACACCGAGTTTCCGCTGGGACTGTTCCATACCTGGGGCTATGTCGATCTGGATTGCCGCTGCCTGATCTACCCGCGTCCGGCTGCCAATGACCTGCCCCTGCCCTCCGCACCGGACCGCGATGCAAAAGGCAGCGCAGACACTATCATCGGCGATGACGACTTTTATGGTCATCGCAGCTACCAGCCCGGTGATTCGCCAAAACGCATCGACTGGAAAGCCTCTGCGCGTGAACAGGGTATCTTCACCAAACAGTTTCAGGGCACAGCACAAAGCACGCTCTGGCTCGACTGGTCGACGACACCGGGCAGCGACGACGAACAGCGCATCAGCCAGTTGACGCGCTGGGTGATGGATGCCGATGCGCTCAATCAAGCCTATGGTCTGCGCCTGCCCGGCCGTGAATTCGCACCAAGCAGCGGCCCGGCGCACTATCAACAATGCCTGCAAGCGCTGGCACTGATGTAGAAAACATGCGAGTCAAGGAACCCGACATCATCGACTTGCGCTGGCTGCTGCTGGGCCTGTGCCTGGTCATGGCCCTGCATCTGCATCACTTCGCCGGCTGGGTAGCACTCTCCATCATGGTACTGATCGTCTGGCGTTATCTGCTCGCGCACTATCGCCGTCCCATGCCGAGCATCTTTATCCTGATGCCGCTGACCGTGCTCGCCGGCCTTGGCATCCTGCTCACTTATCGCGGTTTGTTTGGCCGCGATGCCAGCGTTGAACTGCTGGCATTGATGCTGACGCTGAAACTAATGGAAGCGAAAACGCGTCGTGACTTCCTGCTACTCGTCTTCGGCGGCTACTTCCTCACGGTGACCACCTTTCTCTTTACCCAGTCCATGGCTTATGGCGCCGCCATGCTGCTCGCCACTTTTACACTGACCGCCACTCTGGTCGGTATCAGCCATCCGAACGGCAGGCTGCCCTGGCACTTTCAGGCAAAAACCGCCGCCATTCTGCTGGCGCAGGGTGCGCCCATCATGCTCGCCCTCTTCCTGTTGTTCCCACGTGTACCGGGGCCGTTATGGGGTATCCCGCAGGATGCCAACAAGGGCATGAGCGGCCTCTCGGATACCATGGAACCGGGCGAGATCAGCGAACTCACCTTGTCCGGCGAAATCGCCTTCCGTGTCCAGTTCGAGGGCAAACCGCCACCGCCCAGCCAGCTCTATTGGCGCGGACCGGTGCTATGGCATTACGACGGCCGCAGCTGGACCATGGCCAGCCCCAAGCTTCAACTTCCAACGGAGTCGCTGCAAGTACGCGGCAGCCCGAGCCGCTACACCATCACCATGGAGCCCAGCAACCGCAGCTCCATGCTGCTGCTGGACATGCCAAGCCTATTGCCGGAAAACAGCGCGGTCAGCGCCGATTTACAAGTGCTGGCCAAGAGTCCGATCCGCCAGCGCATCCGTTATCAGGCCAGCTCCCACCTCGATTACACACTGGCTCCGGATGCCCACCCACGGGCATTGCAACTCAACCTGCAGATTCCGGATTTCGATAACCCGCAAAGCCGGGCGCTGGCGCAATCCTGGGTGGATACCGGCAAGAGCCCGGAAGACATCGTGCAGACCGCACTCACCATGTTCCGCGAACAGGAATTCATCTACACACTGCGCCCGCCTCGATTGGGCAAGGAGCCGGTCGACGACTTCCTGTTCAATACGCGGCGCGGTTTCTGCGAGCACTACGCCGGTAGCTTCGTCTACCTGATGCGCGCCGCCGGCGTACCCGCTCGCGTTGTCACCGGCTATCAGGGCGGCGAACTCAACCCGGTCGGCGAGTACCTCATCGTGCGCCAGTCGGACGCTCATGCCTGGGCCGAGGTATGGCTGGAAGGCAAGGGCTGGGTTCGTGTAGACCCTACAGGCGCTGTCTCGCCGTCACGCATCGAATACGGCATCGAGACCGCCATGCCCAACGAAAATCCGTTACCGCTACTGGCAAGAAACAGTTACCCGCTTATCAAGAAAATGTATCTCAACCTTGATGCCATCGATAACGCATGGAATCACTGGGTACTGGATTACAATCAGAAACGACAGATGGAATTTCTCTCCAGCCTGGCCGGCAGCAAGCTGTCCTGGCAGGAGCTGGCCATCGCCATGATTGTCGCGGTCGGGGCCGTCGGGATGTTCCTCAGCTATTTCATCATCCGCGAGAATCCGGCGAAAAAAGATGAATTGCAGCGCATCTATGCCACATTCTTGCGTAAACTGCAGCGCAAGGGCATCATGCGCCAGCCGCAGGAGGGCCCGCTGGATTTCGGTGAACGCGCCAGCCAAGCCTTGCCCAGTCAGGCCGCACAGATACACAGGATCACCGACCTCTACACACAGATGCGTTACCGCAACAGGAAAACCACAGAATCGACAGAGTTGCTGAAATGGCTGATCAAGACCTTCAAATAGACCATACCCGCTTTATGCAGGCTGCACTGGAACTGGCGAAAGAAGCCGCCGAACTGGGCGAGGTGCCGGTCGGTGCCGTGGTGGTGAAAGACGGCGAAATCGTCGGTCGCGGGCGCAATGCGCCGATCTCGCAGCATGACCCCAGCGCCCACGCCGAGATCCAGGCCATGCGTGACGCTGCCGCCCGGCTCGGCAACTACCGGCTGGTCGGCTGCAGTCTCTATGTCACGCTGGAGCCCTGCGCCATGTGTGCCGGCGCCATCCAGCACGCCCGTATCGCCAGTCTCGTGTTTGGCGCCAGCGACCCCAAGACCGGCGCCTGCGGCAGTGTCATCAACCTCATGGCCGAAGCCCGGCTCAACCACCACACCGAAGTCACCGGCGGCGTTCTGGCACAGGAATGCGGCAGCCTGTTGAGCGAGTTCTTCGCCAGTCGCAGGAAGTCTGGAAAACCGCAATAAATTCGTACTAGCCACAGAGGACACAGAGTTCACAGAGAAAACCCTTGATTCATTCAGAGCATGGTTTCAGTCGTTAGCTCCTGTGCCTCTGTATTCGTGCACTGGTTTACCCTCTGTGTGCTCTGTAATCTCTGTGGCTAAAAATAAAAAAGCCCCGCATTGCGGGGCTTTCTTTTTTGAACGAGCTTATTCTCTGTCGCCGGCAAATGCCATCAACAGATGCAGCAGGTTGGTGAACAACTGGTAGACGCTAATGTAAAGCGCCAGTGTCGCCATCACGTAGTTGGTCTCGCCACCGTGCACGATACGGTTGACATCGTAGAGGATGAAACCGGAGAACAGCAGCACGGCAACGCCGGACAAGGCCAGCGAGAATGCAGGTATCTGCAAGAACAGGTTTGCCAGTGATGCCACGATCAGCAGGATGATGCCGACCAGCAGGAAGTTGCCCATGAAGCTGAAATCGCGCTTGGTGGTGCTGGCAATCGCTGACAGGGTCAGGAAGATGATGCCGGTACCGCCTGCGGCGAGGCCGACCAGTTCACCGCCGTTACGCAGGCTCAATGCCACTTGCAGGATAGGGCCGAGCAGCGCGCCCATGATAAAGGTCAGGCCGAGCAGAAAGACCACGCCCATGCTGTTGTTGCGGTTGGCGGATACGGCGAAGAACATACCGTAGATCACTGCCAGCGAAACCAGCGCGAAAATGATCGGGCTGCCTGCGGCAAAGGAAAAGTCGATACTCATGCCGATCAAGGCGCCAATGACGGTAGGCACCATGGTCAGGCCGAGCATCATGTAGGTATTGCGCAGCACCTTGTGGGCGGCTGGCGACAGGGTTTGGGTACTTGCGACTTGATAATTGGATTGCATCGTAAAGATTTCCTCTTTGGTTGAAACTCAAGGCTAAGACTATAGAAAAGTGCTTTAAGTTTCAACTGAAATCGGCAACATTTCCTTGAAACACGCGCTTTTCAGCAGCAATACCAAAAAGGTTATTCCATCATCAACAGTAAGCCCTGAGCGAGCGAGATGAAGCGTACCCGCAAGGGGCATATCCGTCAAAACAGCTGCTAAAGCAGCTCGGCTTGACGCCACGATTCGCTCGTGCAGCTACTTGAGCAGGGCTTACTCAGGCAAAGGGCAGATTGCCCTCCTGCTTGCCCACATTACCGACGGCATGCACTGCCTGCACGAAATGGGCATCCTCGTGCAACGCCACCATGCTCGCAGGTTTACGTGCACCGTGCATGCGGGCCAGTCGCGCCAGGCTTTGCGCAGAGATTTGCCATTGCAGGTTCGCCAGCAATTCATCGGCCAGATCAGGCTTGTTACATAGCAGCACCATGTCGCAACCGGCCCGCAGTGCTGCCATGGCACGCTGCGTCACATTGCCGGCCACTACGGCACCTTCCATCGACAGGTCGTCGCTGAAGATGACGCCGTTGAACTCCAGCCGCTGACGCAGGACCTTCTGCAGCCAGCGTTCGGAAAAGCCCGCCGGCTTGTCGTCAACAGCCGGATAGATGACATGCGCAGGCATGATGGCCTGAATGCCATCATCGATCAGCTGCTTGAAGGTCTGCATGTCGTTCTGTGCGATCTCGTCGAAGCTGCGCTCATCGACCGGAATCGCCACGTGCGAATCGGCAACGACAAAACCATGACCGGGAAAATGCTTGCCGACTGCCGCCATGCCGCCGCGCTTCAGGCCCTGCATCAGCGAGAAGGCCAGCTCCTTGATCGCCTGTGGGTCACGATGGAAAGCGCGGTCGCCAATCACCTGGCTCTCGCCGTAATCCATGTCCAGCACCGGCGTAAAACTGAAATCGATGCCATATGCACGCAGTTCCGCCGCCAGTATCCAGCCGACTTCTTCTGCCAGCTGCCGTGCCTTTTTCGGATGCTCATCCCACAACTTGCCGAACTCGCGCATCGGCGGAATGCGGGTGAAACCCTCGCGGAAGCGCTGCACGCGGCCGCCTTCGTGGTCGACCGCAATCAGCAAAGGCGGCTTGCGCACCTCGTGAATGGCATCGGTCAGCGCCTTCAACTGGGCGCAGGAGTTGAAATTGCGCGCAAACAGGATGACGCCACCGACCAGCGGATGCCGCAGGCGGCGTATATCGTCCGCATTGAGTTCGGTACCTTCGACATCCAGCATTACGGGGCCAAGCGACATTGTTAACCTTTCATTTTCAGCCACAGAGATCACAGAGAGCACAGAGAAAATCTGCTCTTGGTATCCAGATCAGCGCCTTACGTCCAGCGCATCGCGCAGTTTATCGCCCAGCACGTTGACTGCCAACACCAGCGACATCAGGCTCAAACCCACCGCCAGCACATAATGCGGCGCCACCAGCATGTAACGTACGCCGTCGCGCAACATGGAACCCCACGAGGCCTGCGGCGCCTGTATACCAAGCCCGAGGAATGACAGGCTGGCCTCGGCGATCACCAGCCCGGCGATGCTGTAGGTAGCTTCAACCACCAGCGGTGCTGCCAGCAAAGGCAGCATGTGTCTGAGCATGATGCGTGGTGTGCCGGCACCCAGCGACTCAGCCGCCTGAACATGCTGGCGGCCACGCAATGAAAGCGCCTGCGCCCGGGTCAGGCGCGCATAGCCGACCCAGGAGGTCAGGCACAAGGCCAATATCAGGTTATTCAGGCCCGGCCCCAGGACGGCGGCAAAGGCGATTGCGAGCAAAATGCCGGGGAAGGCCAGAAACACATCGGTGACCTGCATCAGCAAACGGTCGACCCAGCCGCCAAAATAGCCGGCAATCAAGCCGACCGTCACGCCGAAACTCAGGGTAATGACGGTTACAAGCACGGCAACCGTCATCGAAACCTGCGCACCGGCGAGGATGCGGCTCAATATATTGCGGCCAAGATCATCGTTGCCCAGCCAGGCGGCAGGACCGGGACCGTGCAGAATGGCTTCGAGCCGGATGGCGTCCGGCGCCAGATCGAAGGCTGCGGCGACGACCACGGCGCAGAGCCAGAACGCGAGGACGTAAACCGGCCAGCTTTTCATTTCGCCTCGTTCATCTGCTGTAACGCACCCGCGGGTCGAGCTGGGTATAAAGCAGATCGGTACAGAGATTGACCAGCACATAGATCAGCGCGATGACCAGCACGCAGGCCTGTGTCACCGGATAATCGCGCTTCTCGATCGATTCCACCAGGAGGCGGCCGATGCCGTCCCAGCCAAACACCGTCTCGGTGATGACGGTGCCGGCCAGCAGGCCACCCAGTTGCAGGCCGAGGATGGTGACCACCGGCAACAGCGCTGCCCGCAGGGCATGGCCCAGAATCACCTGATGCTCCTGCAGGCCCTTGGCCCGTGCAGTGCGGACGAAATCCTCATTCAGCACTTCCAGCAGGCTGGCGCGCGTCATGCGCGTGAGTATGGCGCTGAGGCCGAAACCCAGGGTCAGTGCCGGCAATACGATGGAGGCGGAAGATTCCATACCGCTCACCGGCAACCAACCGAGCCAGAGCGCGAACACCATCATCAGCAATGGCCCCAGCCAGAAATGCGGCATGGCGGAAAAAGTCAGGCTGGTCAGCGTGGCGATGCGGTCCGGCCAGCGGTTGGCGCGCAAGGCCGCGATGATGCCTAGCGGCAGGCCGATGGCAATCGCGATGACGAGCGCCAACAGTGCCAGGCGGATGGTAGCGGGCAAACGTTCAGCCAGCATGGCGGATACCGGCTCGCGGCTATGGATCGAATTGCCGAAATCGCCCTGCGCCAGACGGGAGAGATAGTTGACGAACTGCAACGGCAAGGATTTATCCAGGCCAAGCTCGGCGCGCAACTGACTGCGGTCGGCGCTGCTGGCGGATTCGCCCAGCATGACCTCGACCGGGTCACCCGGCACCAGATGTACCAGCAGAAAGGTCAGCAGCAGGACACCAAACACCACTGGCACGACGCCGAACAAGCGCTTAAGCACGCTGCGTTTCCGTAAATCCGGTTTCGAGGATATGCACCGGCGTGCCGACCGGCACCGCGTCGAACAAGGCGACGACATCCTGGTTGCGCATGCGCACGCAGCCATGCGAGCAAGGCACGCCCATGGGCTGGTCGTCCGGCGTGCCGTGGATATAGATATAGCGCTGCATGCTGTCGACATCGGCCAGGCGGTTGAAACCCGGCTCCTTGCCGGAAAGCCAGAGGATGCGCGTCAGTATCCAGTCGCGGTCGGGGTGCAGTGCCGCCAGTTCCGGCGACCATATCTCGCCGGTTGCACGTCGGCCAACAAAGACACTGTTGACGGGAGCGTCGCCGCCAATTTTGGCGCGCACCACATGTTCACCGCGCGGCGTGCAACCACTGTTCTTCTGTTCGCCCGGCCCGTTCAAGGCGGTGGAGACAGCATAACTGGCAACGACCTCATCTTGCGCATTCAGCAAGCGGAGCTGCTGGTCGGCAATCGAGATTTCAATGCGCATGGTTGGTTGGTTGCTGGTCATCTGCCTGGAGCCACCCCAGCAAAACCTTTAGCCACAGAGTTCACAGCGGGCTCAGAGCAAACCCGCAAGCTCACTTTGGCTCTGCTTACTGCCATTGGAATGTGGATGTTCAGTTTCATGGTTGCTGCTTCACCGCTTCTTTTCGACTATTTTCTTCGCCGTTGCCAACCCGTCCCAGCTGCCGTCGGCCTTGACCTGATAATCGCTGATGTTGTCGCGCATGGCGACAAACTGCCCTTCATACCAGAGCGGCACATACGGCAGCATGGCATGCACGCGCTCGCTGACCGCGCGCCAATCGCCCTGCGCTATCAACTGGTCCGTTACAGCATCCTGAAACCGGCCGCGATTGGCGCCCTTGGGCGGCACGGAATCGCTATGGAACGCCAGACGGTAGATCTCTGGTGTGCGGATACCGACCCAGGTCAGTCCGTAGAGCTGAAATTTACCATGCTTTACATCGTCGAAGAACGTACCCCAATCGAGGCTGAGGATTTCCAGGGCTATGCCCGCCTCGCGCAGCTGCGCCTGCAGCACGGTAGCAAACCGGACGCGCTGGGCATCGGTGGAAGTTTTGTAGGTCAACTTCAGCGGCAGTTCAACACCGGCCTGCTGCAACAACTCGCGCGCCAGTACCGGGTCATATTCATAGGCCGGCAGCGCATCATGCCCGGCCCAGTGCTCGGGCGGCAGGATTGAACCCGCTTCGCGGCTGCCGCCGACCAGCACCTCGCGCAGCAACGCCTGGCGGTCAATGGCATGAGCAATGGCGCGGCGGACTTCAGGTTTGGCCAGCTGTGCATCCTGCAGGTTGAAACCGAGATAGGAAAAGTTGGAGCCTTTTACTTCGTCCACGCGGATTTCCGGCTGCTGCTTCAGGTAGCGCACCAATTCCGGCAACAGGTCGCCCTGCAGCAGATCCACCTCGCCGCGCAACAGCTTCAATACGCGTACAGTCGGGTCTTTCACTTCCTGCAGCATGAAGCGCTGACCGTCCGCCAGTCTTTCCAGTTGCAGCACGCCCTGCCAGGCCAGAAAACGCAGCGGGCCGTTGCCGACCGGCTGCCGACTGAAATCATGGCCGCTCTGCACCTTCTCGGCAGGTAGAATGCCGATAATGAGACGTGAAGGAAAGATATCGTCAGCCTCATGCAGAATGAAATCGACCGTGTTCTCATCCACGACCCGGATGCTCTGGATATTGGAAAACTCCGCAGTATGCGGCGAATCCTTCAAGACCAGCAGCGAACCGTATGTCACCGCTACATCGGCAGCATCCAACGTGCTGCCGTCATGGAAGGGGCTGCGATCCGGCAGCAATGTAAAACGGTAATGCGTAGTGCTCAGCAGCTGCCAGTCAGCCAGCGCCGGTTGCGGCCGGAAATGTTCGTCGAAATCGACCAGCGGCCGGTAGATCAGGTGATTGATGCGTTCAGAAGCGGCATCGGAAGCATAACGCGGGTCGAGATTGATCGGCGCCTGCGCCAGCGCCATGCGAATATCGTCATGCGACTGCTGGCCGCCACAGGCGGTCAGCAAGGTACATAACATCAGAAATACGAATCTGCGCAAATGTATCCCGAACTCAAGATTAATCGGCGTACTGTATCCAGCACGCACCCGAAAAACTACTCCACCAGCTCGAACAGCGCAATCGATTCAACGTGCGTCGTATGCGGGAACATGTTGATGACGCCGCTGGCCGCCAGACGGTAACCCTTGAGCGAAACCAGAATGCCGGCATCGCGTGCCAGCGTTGCCGGGTTGCAGGACACATAGACGATGCGGCGCGGACGTGGGCCGTCCTGATCTTCCGCTGCAGGCAAGGATTTGATCAGCTCCAGTGCACCGTCACGCGGCGGGTCGATCAGCCATTTGTCGAAGTGACCGAGTGCGGCGAGTTTTTCCGGCGTCATCAGGAACAGGTCGGCCTCGCTGAACTCGGTGTTGCCCTGCAGCTTGTTGAGCTGCGCGCTTTCCACCGCACGCGCCACCAGCGCCGCCGAGCCTTCAAAGCCGAACACTTGCGCGCCGCTACGTGCGATGGGCAGCGTGAAGTTGCCGAGGCCGCAGAAGAAATCGGCGATGCGCTCACCCGCCTGCGGCTGCAACAACTGCATGGCACGACGGACCATGACCTGATTGATATGCGGATTGACCTGTGTAAACTCGGTCGGCTTGAACGGGAATTCGAGATCGAACTCCGGCAGGTGGTATTTCAATGGCGGACCGTCCAGCGGATAGAACGGCTGCACGGTGTCCGGCCCCTTGCTCTGTGTCCAGAGCTGCACCTGGTGCAAGTCGGCGAATTCGCGCAGCAAGGGTTCATCCTGCGGCTGCAGCGGCTCGAGGATGCGCAGTAGCAGCACGGTCACCTCCTCGCCCACGGCCACCTCAATCTGCGGCAGGCGGTCACGGATACTCAGTTGTTCAATCAAATCCTGCAAGGGCACGATCAGCGCAGAAACATGCGGCGGTAGAATCGCGCAGCTCTGCATATCGGCGACAAAGCTGCTGGCCTTTTCATTGAAACCCACCAGCACGCCGCCCTTCTTCGGCACATAGCGCGCACGCAACCGGGCCTTGTGCCGATAACCCCAGGCCGGGCCGTGAATGGCCGGCAGCACGCGCTCAGGTTTGACCCTGCCGATGTGCCAGAGATCAGCCTCCAACATGCGCTGCTTGGCAGCGACCTGCGCGCCGACCTCCATGTGCTGCAAGGCACAGCCGCCGCAGACGCCGAAATGCGGGCACTTGGGCGTCACGCGCGCATTGGAAGGCTGCAACACCTCGACCACATCGGCGAACTCATAACTGGGCTTGCGCTTGCGGGATTGATAAGTAACGGTTTCGCCCGGCAATGCACCATCGATGAAGATGACCTTGCCATCGACATGGGTGACGCCACGGGCTTCCTGATCCAGGGATTCGATTACAACTGCGGGATGATTTTGCACATGATTTTGCATAGGCGCAATTTTACAGGATATGCGGTACGGATGGCATGGCTGTCCGGGGTACGGAAATCAAGTTTATGCAGGCTACTTGTGAAATACTGGCAAGCAATCAACAATACATACATCACGCCAAAGTAGGGATTCAAATATGAAAAAACTCTTTTACATAGACTACCCACAAGAATCTTACGAAGGCCAGATGCACAGGTACCGCTGCGCCTTTTGCAAAGTTGAAACCACGACCATCAACGGCAATCTTGAAGGGCACCTGCCGAGCTGCGAATACCGCATCAAGATGGAAAAACAAGGCTATGACTGCGAAGGGTCATGCGCCGAACCGGCATCGCACGATACCGATGATTTTGATTAAGTATATACAGGGTGGGCAATTCATTGCCAACCCTACATGACTATGCTTTCCCCATCGACCTGAGTATCGACCAGGCTATCGGTTGTAACGTATGCGCAATCATCGTCATGACAATAATTAGTGCGATCGGCGACCCAGCAATCTGAACTGATTCCTTGAAATTCAGTGTCGGCTGTACGAACTTACCCACTATCCAATGAGCACCAAACCAAAACGCCGGGGCAATAACCAGCAAGAGGAAATAAAACACAGCAAGTCCCTCCATGCCCGATGTGCTACGCGCGGGGATGATGATGAGTGCTGCTGTGGTTAACGCAATTGGGATTGTCGCAAGCCGAACCGAAAGCCATGCACCACCCTTGCCATGCTGAATGAAATTGCGGCGTTCCCACCGTAGCATCAGCACTAGTGCAACCAGAGACAAGATAGCAAATAGCACGAGTAAAATATGAAATGGCCGCATCTATATATTTCCTTTGTTCGTCTCAATTGCCCACAAGCACAACTCAAACACCTTTAGCCCCAAGCCGCCACAAACTCCTGCCAGTGCGGCAAGCCATAACCCTGTAGCGTATCCCTAACCAGTTGCACCTCCTCATCGTAACGCTGCTTAGTCAATAATCCACGCATGAGTTGAAAGCGTAAAAAAACCAGATAAGTATTCGCAACATCGGTCTCACAGTAATCGCGAATCGCGCCGATCTCGCCGTTCTTGTAGGCATCCCACACCTTGCTGCCGTCCATGCCCAGCTTGCCGGGGAAGCCGCACAGTTGCGCCATCTGGTCCAGCGGCGCATTGGCGCGGCCGCTGTACATCGCCAGCACATCCATCAAGTCCAGATGCCGCATGTGGTAACGGCTGATGTAGTTGTTCCATTTGAAATCGCGGTCGTCATCGCCCATGTCCCAATAGCGCGGCGCCTGGATGCCGTGAATCATGGCACGGTAGTGCAGCACGGGCAGGTCGAAGCCGCTGCCGTTCCATGACACGATGTTGGGGGTGTATTTCTCGATACCGTCGAAGAAGCGCTGGATGATTTCCTGCTCCGGCGCATCCGGCGCGCCCAGCGTCCAGACGCGGAAGCTGTCGCCCTCGCGCAGTGCGCAGGAGATGGCGACGACACGGTGCTGGTGATGCGGCAGGAACTCGCTGCCGTTCTGCTGGCGGCGTTTGTGGAAGGCGATGTTGGCAACATCTTCCGCGCTGGTTTCCGGCGGCAGGTCGAACAGCTTTTTAAGGCCGTCGGTGTCGGGGATGGTTTCGATGTCGAAAACGAGGGTTGGGGTCATTTATTTTTAGCCACAGAGGTCACAGAGAACACAGAGAAAACCCTTTCAGATTCTTGTTATTCAGCCTTGAAAATCGTCAACCACATTTCATGTTTCTTGCACAAAAGTTACAAGGAAATTCGTTTGATGCCATCGACCAATCGTAGCTCGCCGAAGTTGATCAGTAGGCCTCTTTTTAATCCTGTTGCCCTCAAATAGGACAACAACTGCGCTTTGGCCACCTCCGGCAATTTGGTCAGTGATTTCAGTTCGACGACCACTTCACCTTGCACCAGCAAATCCAGACGCTGACCTTCGATTTTCAGGTTTTTGTAAACGACATCAACTGCAATTTGCCTTTGATGCTGAATACCTCTAAGGCTGAATTCGTGACACAAGGCCGTTTCATAGACCGATTCCAGCAACCCCGGCCCGAGAACACGATGCACTTCAATCGCAGCACCGATAATCGCATCGGTCAATACATCCGCCATGACTGATGCTTTCTCGGCGCTTTTCTCTGTGACCTCTGTGTTCTCTGTGGCTAAAGAATTATTTTTGCACCCAGCCAGAAGCCGTCTGATACCACCACCCAGCCTTGGCCTTCTCTACCCAGCGCTGCGCGAAGGTGTTGCGGATATCGGACTCCCACTGCGGGTTCTGGTTGGCGATGGCGATCTCCTTGTAGAGCGCGTTGCGGTCCTTGTTTTCAGCGGCTACCAGCGTATTGACAGACTGGCGGTCCTTGAGCGGAACTGCCTTCGCATCGCGCACGGCAATCAGGCCATCACGCGTCAAGCCGACTGCGCCGCTGGTGTAATGCGGGGCAAGCTGGTTGTGGCGGGCTTGCATGCTGTTTTTGATAGCGGAAATGGCTGGTGTGTTGATTTCAATGTCGGCTGCCATGGCTGCCGGTTGCATGAAAAAGAAGCTGAGCGCGAAAATTGCGGATAAGAATAATCTGTTCATGATGGTTCCTTATTTGGTTTCTGACTCAGTGGCGGCAGGCTCTGACATGCCGTTTCTTTCCTTCACTTGCCAGACTTCGTCGATCAGTCTGTCCGCGGCTTTCTCTGCCGCTGCTGCCGGAAAGTAGATGTTGATGGTGACACAGGCACTCAGGATCGAGGCCAGGGACAATGCCAGTAGTGTTGCGGGTAGATGTTGTTTCATGATGTTTTTTCCTGTTCGCGGTTTCACTCGATAATCGGCTTGCTATTGCCTGCTGTCACGCGTTTCAAGCGCTCCAGCAACTCACCCCAGCTCACGTTCCGATTGTAACCCAAGACCGTGATGGACGGGACGCCACTCCCTTTAACGATGACGTAGGCATCGCCCGTTGACTCGATGCCATCCATGGCGCAGTAATCGCCGCGCAATTTGCAGCTGATGCCCAGCTTGGAGTAGTTGAACTGATCGAAAAAGCGCAGAAAACTACGCTGAATAGCCGCCGCCGCACTGGCGCCACCCAGCGAGGAGATGTTCTCCACCGCGCGTTGCGAGATCTTCTTCGGATACTTGCCGGGGCTGCTGTAGAACGCTGCATCGAAATTGACCGGTTTCCAGTTCGCCAGCCGCAGGTTGTTGACGTCGCCATCCAGCTTGCCTTCGATGGCACCGAAAGAGAAGGTGCGTGTCAGCGTGCCGAGGTCCAGATTGCGCATATGGATATCGGCATTGAGGCGCGGCGCAATGCCGAGGGGCGTTCGCATGGTGAGCTTGCTGACATCTATCGTGCCGTCAAACAGCTTGAAACGCAGATCGCCTTCGGTCATCAGTACGCCCTGGCTGTAAGTCACCAGCGGGATGCTGGCGGAGACCTTGCCCTGCATGGCCGGCCATGACAGCGCATGGCTGAACTCGGTCATACTGATGGGCACCACTTCCGCTCTCAGATGCCAGTGCCAGCCCTTGTCCACCCAGACCGCCGAAATATCGCGCAGGTTGAGACCGCCATCCAGCAGCGGCAGGTCGATCTCCTGCGCTGTCAGCGAATAGCGGTTGAGCATCGCCTTGATGTCGGTTTTACCCAGCGGCAGATTGAGCAAATGACCACCCTCATAGGCAAGCCGCACTGGTTTGACCTGATCGTAATCCCACGGCAGGTCGGCATTCAGCTTGTATAGCGCGAAATGGCTGTTACGGTCTTCGACGTCCACCTGCTGCAGATTAAGATGGGCAGTCTTGATCTCACCGTCGAGCATGCTCAGTTTCAGATCCCCCTTGCCGGCGATCTCCAGATTACTTAGCGCGGTTTTTTCCAGCAAGGGTTTGAGTATCAGCGGATACAGCGCTTCCAGATCGACCGCGCCGGTTGCCACCTGCAAATTGCGGATACGCGTACCGGCGCGCCATATCTCGGCGCTGGCATCGGCTGAGCCGATATCCTGCAGGGTGAGCCTGGCTTCCTCCACCTTGATCAATTGCTCATTGAATGTGCCCTTGCCCCGCAGCTGATGGCTGCCCAGGCGTGAGTTGTTCAGCGTGATATAGAACGGCTGCCAGAACACTTCGCCGCCCGACCAATCGAGATCGAACTGCCAGTTCCAGCCCTGTTTGAGCTGGCCGGCCTTGAACTTGAGTTTTGCGTTGACGTTCTCGCCTGCATGCAATCCGGCGGCATCGCTAAAGCTGGCCTTTTGCACAGCCAGTTGCGCGTCGAATTGCTGCCTGCCTTTCACCGATTGCGTATCAACCCGCAACGAGAATGGCAGGCTGGTCATGCCCGCTGCAAGCTTACCGGAGTCGCACTGCCAGCTGCCCTTTTTCGGGTTCACCAGCCTCGCACAGTTGAGGCTGGCATCCGTCCATTCCTGCTCGGACGACGGTCGGTACTGGCTCTTGAGATTGACAGCAGAGGTCTTGAGGTTGAAATCGAGCCTGGCATTGCGAAGCTCGCCCTGCGGCGCTTCGACCTTTGCCGCCTCGATGCTGATATGGCTGATGGCAAGCGCCGGCGCAGAAAACAAAGCCAGCCCCAACAGCAGGGCTGGCTTTTGCAGGTTGAAAATTTTGTGTAGCTTGCTCACATCAGGAAGGAAACACCCCTGTGGACAGATAACGGTCGCCGCGGTCACAGACGATGGAAACAATCACCGCGTTCTCCACCTTTTTGGAAAGCTGCAGCGCGGCGTAAAGCGCGCCGCCGGAGGAGATACCGGCAAAGATGCCCTCTTCCGCCGCCAGTCGGCGCGTCATCTTCTCGGCATTGGCCTGGTTCACGTAGATCAGTTCGTCCACGCGTGATTTATCGTATATCTTCGGCAGGTATTCTTCCGGCCATTTGCGGATACCGGGAATCTGCGAGCCTTCTTCCGGCTGTACGCCAATGATCCGGATGTCCGGATTCTGCTCCTTGAGAAAACGCGAAGTGCCCATGATGGTGCCGGTGGTACCCATGCTGGAGACGAAATGCGTCACCTTGCCCTCGGTATCGCGCCAGATTTCGGGGCCGGTACCTTCGTAATGCGCCAGCGGGTTATCCATATTGCCGAACTGGTCAAGCACGATGCCCTCGCCTTCGGCCTGCAGTTTCAACGCGACGTCGCGCGCCAGCTCCATGCTGCCATCCTTGGGGGTCAGTACCAGCTCGGCGCCGAACGCCTTCATGGTCTGGCGGCGCTCTATACTCTGGTTCTCGGGCATCACCAGCACCATCTTGTAGCCACGCATGGCAGCTGCCATCGCCAGTGCGATACCGGTATTGCCGGAAGTCGCCTCGATCAGCGTATCGCCCGGCTGGATGTCGCCGCGCTCTTCCGCACGCTTGATCATGGAAAGCGCCGGCCTGTCCTTCACCGAACCGGCCGGGTTATTGCCCTCCAGCTTCAACAATATGGTGTTGCTGGTCTTGCCGGGGATGCGCTGCAGTTTCACCAGCGGTGTGTTGCCGACGAAATCCTCTAGAGTCTTGTACATGTCGTGTTCTTTACGTGATTATTTCTTCAGGAAAGCCAGCCAGGCCGCATAAATCGCGAGGCCGATGAAAGCAATCAGGGACAGTTGCGGAATGGTCATGCCGAACATGGTCCAGTCCATCGCCGAGCATTCGCCTGTGCCCTTGAACACCAGATCCAGCGCTTTTTTCAGCGGGAAGGTCTCGAAAATGTAATCGAAACCGGCGCCGCATTCGGCCATCACCTTTTCCGGGTTGGCCTGAATCCAGATATGCCGCAGCGCGATGCCGATGCCGGTAACGGCCGCCGCAAAATGCAGAACGCCGTAGATCTTGCGCCCGGTATTGCCCGGGTTATGCAGAGCGGAAAGCAGGAAGAAGCCACCCATCACCAGAAAGGCGATGCGCTGGAAGATACAGAGCGGACAAGGGTCGAGGTTATAGCGCTGCTGGATGTAAAGGCCGTAGGCGACGAAACCGAAACTGGCCAGAAAACCGAGAACATAGCCGGTTCGGCCACCGAAGAAATTGGTCAGGCATTTGGGTAACATGGGGCGCACTCAACTATATAATGAGGTAATTGTAACGGATTCGAATCATGGCAGACACCCCACAAGCCAACCCACAAACTGCACGAGTTCTCAGCGTCAGCGAACTCAACCGTATGGCCCGCGATATCCTCGAACGCAGCTTCCCGCTGTTCTGGGTCAGCGGCGAGATCTCCAACATGACCCGCGCCGCCTCCGGTCACTGGTATTTCTCGCTGAAAGACAGCGGCGCGCAGGTGCGTTGCGTCATGTTCCGCGGCCGTAACAGCTATCTGGACTGGGTGCCGAAGGAAGGCGACAAGGTAGAAGCGCGCGCCAACGTCACGCTGTACGAAGCACGCGGCGACTTCCAGCTGACCATCGAATTCCTGCAACGTGCAGGTTTGGGTGCACTGTTCGAAGCCTTCGAGAAGCTCAAGCAGAAACTGCAGGCCGAAGGCCTGTTCGACGAAACGCGAAAACGCGCCATTCCTGCCTTCCCGAAACAGATCGGCATCGTCACCTCAGCCGACGCCGCTGCGCTGCATGACGTCCTGACCACGCTCCGGCGCCGCATGCCCGGCATTCCCGTCGTCATCTACCCGACGCCGGTACAAGGCAAGGGCGCAGCCAATCTGATTGCCAACGCCATTGAAACCGCCAGCAGGCGCGCCGAATGCGATGTGCTGATTGTGTGTAGGGGCGGCGGCAGCATTGAGGACTTGTGGCAGTTCAACGAGGAAATCGTCGCGCGTGCCATCGTCAATTGCAGCATGCCGGTCATCAGCGGTGTCGGCCACGAGACCGATTTCACCATCGCCGACTTCGCTGCCGACCGCCGCGCACCGACACCGACCGCCGCCGCCGAAATGGCTACGCCAAATCGTGAAGCCCTGCTCAACACCCTGCTGCAACAACAGCAGAGCCTGCAGCGCGGCATGAGCTACAAGCTCAACCGCTACATGCAACAGCTGGACTTTCTCGCCCGCCGCCTGCTCTCGCCCGCGCAGCAGCTCACACACAAGCAGGAGAACCTGACCCAACTCGGCACACGCCTGCAGAACAGCATGCAGCAGATATTAGGCAAACAGCAGGAAAAACTGCTACGGCTCACACTCAACCTGCAACACCTCAACCCCAACGCTGTGCTGAACCGGGGTTATGCCCTGGTGCAGACCCATGATGGCGCGATCGTGCGAGCAAGCAGTCAGATTGAATCGGGTGATGCGGTCAATATCCGGTTTGCCGAAGGGTCAGCCGAGGCCGAAATCCGCTCAACAACCAAACCAGGCTGAGCGGCTACAAGCCGATGAAACCGCGCATTGCCAGCTTTAGTCCTGTCGCCATTCCCTCCGCGAAGATACTGATACTCGGCAGCATCCCCGGCGAGGCTTCGCTCGCTGCCAACCAGTATTACGCCCATCCGCGCAACGCCTTCTGGCCCATCATGGCTGAACTGCTGGGGTTCGCGCCGGATGCGCCTTATGCGGAACGACTGACAGCATTGCAACAGGCGAATATCGCCTTGTGGGATGTACTGCACAGCTGCCACCGCAAGGGCAGCCTGGATACGGCGATAGAGAATGACTCGGTTGAAGTGAACGACTTTGATGCATTTTTTGCCCGGCACCCGGGCATCAAGCTGGTGTGTTTTAACGGCGGCACGGCAGAGCACAGTTACCGCCAGCATGTTTTAAAACAAGGCAGACATACAGCCTTGCAATATGTGCGCCTGCCTTCGACCAGCCCGGCACACGCGGCATTGTCATTACAGCAGAAAATGGAAATCTGGCGTGAGGCGATTATGCAGCACCACTAGGACGTGTTCGCACTAGGCTACAGAACCCTGCTCACCGGATTCCTGCTCCACATCCCAATCCGGGAAAACCAGCTCGGCCGGATGACACTTGAGCGCTCGCGCCAGCACTTTGGCACGCTCTACTCCAATGTTGACACGGCCATGCTCGATGGCCGAAATAGTACCTTGCGGAATGCCGGTAATATGCGCCAGCTGGTGCTGACTCAGATGCCGCCATTCGCGCATGAATCTCACCGACTCACCGACGGTGAGATTCAGTTGATTCCTGATCGCCTGATATGTATTCATCCTTCAGTCTCCGCTGATTATGGATAGTGCTAAATTGTTGTAATCACTTGATAAAACCGCAGCGCCCGGGTGGGTCAGCCGAAAGTGCTGCATCCCTGATTCTGCTCCGATTTTACTTCTCACGCTACTGATTTGATATCCAGCCGTAATTTGTTTTACGCTGACATGCTGCAGGTAAAACCCGACGTAAAAATCAGCAGCAAAAATCAATAAAATTGGCTAACATGATCAGGCTGCAAGGCTTTTATCACACAAATTCTCTAATCTACTGAAATAAGTAGAAAAAACAGATAAATGTGGTAGCCTGTATTCGCTGGTTCAACTTCAATCATAATAATAGGCGCTCCCGACAATGGGCACGCTGTCAGCTGTACGAAGAGGTTTAAAAACCTTTTTCGCTACTAGATTTTCGGGGATATTTCATCGGGGATATTTAGAAAATTTAATCAAAAAGGAGTACCAGTCATGAATTACATCAAACGTTTTTTCAGTGCTTTTGTTGCAGCATCCTTCCTGTTTACAGGTTCCATTCACACCGTGCAGGCCGCCATGATCAGTTCGGAACAAGTTGCCGAATCGGCGGTAACTTCCAGCGGCGAACAGGATCGTGAACGCATCATCGCTGCGCTTTCCCGCGAAGATGTGCAGGCTGCCATGGTTGCTCGCGGCATCGACCCGGCGCAGGCCAGGGAACGTGTTGCCGCGCTGACTGACGAAGAAGCCAGTACCGTGGCAACACAAATCGACAGCGCACCCGCCGGCGGCATTATCGGCGCAATCGTATTGATTTTCCTCGTATTGCTGCTTACAGACATTCTTGGCTTCACCAAAATCTTCCCGTTCACACGCTCTGTTCGTTAAACCTCTGTTGTTCGCAAGACCAGAGCAAGCCAGTATGTACCTGAGAGGGTTCATACTGGCTTTGGCATTTGTGCTAACTTCATGTGCTGCGCCTGGTGTACGTGAAGTCACACAGAACTCGCAACTACCCAGACAGAGTGAACTGAGCGGCACACCGTTCTTCCCGCAGGAGTTATATCAGTGCGGACCAGCAGCACTGGCTACGGCATTGAATGCCGTTGATATCCGCGTCACACCAGAACAACTCACCCCGGAAGTCTATATCCCCAGCCGCCAAGGCAGCCTGCAGATAGAAATGCTGGCCGCAGCCCGCCGGCATGGGGCACTGGCCATCCAGATTGCGCCAAAACTGGATGCTGTGTTGCAGGAGATCTCGGCCGGGAATGTGGTCGTGGTCATGCAGAACCTGGGGCTTTCCTGGGCACCCTCCTGGCATTATGCGGTTGCCGTCGGCTATGACCTGGACAAGGAACTGATCTGGCTGCGCTCGGGCACTTTTGAACGCTTTGAAATGACCCTGAGCACTTTTGAACGCACCTGGGCACGGAGTCAGCACTGGGCTTTTGTCGCACTGCCGCCCGGTAAACTGCCAGCCAGCAGCGGTTCCGATGCCGTCATCAAGGGTCTGCTCGCTTTTGAAAAGACCGCTCCAGCAGCCCACACCCGGACGGCCTATGCTGCTGCCGTGAAACGCTGGCCTGATGACCTGGTACTGCTCATGGGCCTGGGCAACAGCAGCTATACGGCCGGCGATCTGGATGGTGCTGCAAAGGCATTCCGCCAGGCTACCGTTGCACACCCGGGCTCTGCCGCAGCGCACAATAATCTGGCGCATGTGCTACTCGAGCAAGGCAATGCAAAGAGCGCCATGCAGGCTGCGGAAAAGGCCATGCAACTGGCCGGCGAGGACGAAAGACTAAAGACGCAGATCACAGAAACCATCAATGAAATCCGGCACAAGACTGAAAAACCGAATTCGCCCTGACCAAGCAGGGCTTCCATTCAAAAAATCAGTCAGCCGAACAGTTCCTGCCATAGTTTCTTCACTGCTTCCATATGCTGCGTCACCGACGCTGCATCGACTCTCGCCTTGCTTTCCCCTTGCAGCTTGAGTGCATGCTGCAGACTGCGGTATTGCCTGTAAGCGGCGGCTACATCAGCTGCCAAGCTGGCATCGATCAGGCCCAGTTCCCCCAGTTTCATCAATAACGCGATATTGCCGGAATTGGCGGTGAGTTCGGCATATTGGTGCGCATGGGCCAGCACCAGATACTGCACCATGAACTCGACATCGATGATGCCGCCGCGGTCATGCTTGAGGTCGAATATCTCGCTATGGTTGGGATGCGCGGCCAGCATCTTCTCGCGCATGGCAACGACCTCCTGCTTCAGCTTGGCAATATCCCTTGGCTGGCGCATGACCTCGATGCGGATCTGTTCGAATTTTTCGCCTATGCTCTTGTCGCCGGCGCAGTAACGCGCCCGCGTCAGTGCCTGATGCTCCCACAACCAGGCCTTGTGCAGCTGGTATTCGCGGAAGGCGTTGATATCGGACACCAACATGCCGCTGGCACCGTCCGGCCGTAACGCAAGATCGGTCTCGTAAAGGATGCCTGCCGAGGTCAGGCTGCCCAGCCAGTTACTGATGCGGATACCGTAGCGCGCATAGACTTCACTCGCTTCCGGCGCGTCATCTTCATAGAGGAAGATGATATCGAGGTCTGAGGCGTAACCCAACTCCTTGCCGCCCAGCTTGCCGTAGCCGATGACGGCGAACTTCGGCTGTTCACGATGTCTTGATTTGAGGTTGGCCCACACCGTCTCCAGCGTCAGCTCCAGAATCATGTCGGCCAGTTCGCTCAGGTAATCGGAAAGCTTGACCAGCACAAGTTCACCGATGACATCCTTGACCGCGAAACGGAAGGTATAGGCATGCTTGAAGTCGCGCATGATGTCCATCTGCCGCTCGACATCGCCTTCAGTATCGACCAGCCGCTGCCGCAAGTCTTCGCGCATCGCCGCGAAATCCGGCTCGGCATACAGGTTGCGCGTATCCAGCAGCTCATCGAGCAGGATGGGATGCTGGCCCAGATACTGGATCAACCAGGGGCTGGCGCTGGCGAGCTTGATGAGGAAACGCAACGCATCCGGATATTCCGCCAGCAGCGCGAGATAGCTGGCGCGGCGACAGATGCCATCGAGCAGGTCGCCGACACGCATCAGGGTCGCATCCGGATTGGGCTGCCGCGCAGACTGCGCAATAACGACCGGCATCAATACATCATAGCGATGCCGGCTCAATTCCGGCAGTTGCTTGTAACGCGGCCCCTGATAGAGGCTCTTGATATGGCGCAGCGTCTGCCCGGCATCCTGATAACCGGCTTCCTGCAGGATTTGCAAAGCCTGCTGCTCATCCGCCTCTGCCAACCAGATCTCCGTTTCGCGACTATGCGCTGCCGCATCCTCTTCATCTTGCGGGTCGCTGAAAACTTCACGGAAATGCCTGTCTACCTTGGTGCGATGTGCTTCCAGCAACGGCAGCAATGTTGCCCAATCGGCATAGCTCATGGCCTGAGCGATACGGGAACGAGCCTCCTCCGTGGTCGGCAAGTCATGGGTCTGCGCATCCTCCACATACTGCAGGCGATGTTCCAGATTGCGCAGAAAGACATAGGCCGCATGCAGCTCCGCCACCGTCGGCGCCGGCAGCAACCCCTTCTCCTTCAGCAGATCCAGCACCTGCAAGGTCGGCCGCACCTGCAAGCTGCGGTCCTTGCCACCACGGATCAGCTGAAACACCTGCGCAATAAATTCAATCTCGCGGATGCCTCCGCGACCGAGCTTGATGTTGTCGTGCATGTCACGGCGGTTGACGTCGCGCTGTATCTGGATCTTGAGATCGCGCATGGAAGCAAAAGCACCGTAATCCAGGTATTTGCGAAAGACGAAAGGCCGCAGCATGTCGGCCAACTCCTGTTCCGGCCCGGCGATGACGCGCCCCTTGATCCAGGCATAACGCTCCCATTCGCGGCCCTGATTCTGGTAATACTCCTCCAGCATGGCGAAACTGCAGGCCAGCGCACCCTCCGAGCCATAAGGCCGCAGACGCATATCGACGCGGAACACATAACCGTCGGCCGTCACTTCGTCGATGGCGGCAATCAGCTTCTTGCCGAGCCGGGTGAAGAATTCCAGATTACTGAGGGAACGCTCACCGTCAGTCGCACCGTCTTCCTCGAAAGCGAAGATCAGATCGATATCGGAAGAGACATTCAACTCATAACCGCCGAGCTTTCCCATACCGACAACAATCAGTTCCTGCCTTGCACCGCTCTCGCCTATCGGTTGCCCGTACTGCGCTTGCAGCCATGCCGTGTGATGTTGCAGCGCGAATTGCACTGCCACTTCAGCCAAGTGGCTGACGGTCAGTGTCACCTCCTGCAGATCGGCAAGCCCGTTCAAATCGCGGGTGATGATACGCACCATGACGCGCTTGCGCAGCTTGCGCAAAGCGCGTTTGAGGCTGTCTTCGTCGCCTATTTCCTGCGCCTGCAGCCAGTCACGCATCTGCTGCTGGCTAATCGGGGTCTGCAGGTTCTGCAGGATATCGGTCAGCAGTTCTGTATCGCTCACCAGCAGACGTCGCAGAAACGGACTGCATTGCACGGCATGGCACAATCCGGCTTCTGCTTCGTGATTTGTTTCGGGGGCTTCCAGTATTTCAGTGAGGGTTCGCATGTTGAAATCGCATATTGAATTCACATATTAAAAATCGAGAGTGAAGTAAATTCCGGCTTTGCCTTAGAATTATAGGTTATGAAAACAGATTCAAACTGGCGTCTGCTTCCGGGTTTCGAACAGCTTGCTGCGATTTTCGGCAGTCTGGATGCCATATTCAAGTTGCAGGGTGAACATATCACCGGCGAACGTATCTCCAACGTCATTCGCGTCGAGCATCAGGGCATACGCTACTACGTTAAACGCTATTACGTTGCCGGTAAAGGCTTGCGACGCTTCTTCGGCAAACCACGCATCCAGAGCGAATGGGAGAACCTGCTGTGGTTTGCGCAACAAGGCATCCCGACAGCGCCGGTCGTCGCCTATGGCATGCAGAAAAGTTTCGGCCTGTTCCGGCGCGGCGCGCTCATCACGCAGGAAATCCCGGACACCCGGGATCTGGCCGATATCGCCAGAAACCATGACCCGAGACTGGCAGACCGGCAATGGGTTAAGCACGTCAGCCAACAGGTGGCAGATGCCATGCGTATCATGCATGCGCACCATTTCATCCATAACGATTTTAAATGGCGCAACCTGCTGGTGGACAGCCGGGGCCAGCTCTATTTGATCGACTGTCCGCTCGGTGCTTTCTGGCGCGGAAAACTGTTCGAGCATCGGCTGTTGAAGGAATTTGCCACCCTCGACCGCGTAGCGCGCTACAAGTTGAGCAATACGCAGCGCCTGCGTTTCTATCTGCAATACGTGCAAAAGAACAAACTGGCCGCCGAGGACAAGTCCTTTCTGCGCAGGTTCGCGCAACGCAAGGAGCGCAGGGTCAGCAGCTTTGCTCGGGGTGATGGCGCATTAAGTACTTGAATTCAAGCCGCAGAGGACACAGAGGAAAACCTTTGCCCAACTTTTCAACATGAAGTTCAGACGCCGAAGCACGCTTTAGATTTACCAGATGCTTTCCTCTGTGAACTCTGTGTCCTCTGTGGCTAAAACCATTTCCCAGCCATCAAATCCCTGTTTCGATTAGGTTTCAACTGCCGTATCGCGTAAAATAACGCCTTTTCGTCTTTAGCCAGCCCCATGAGTACCTTGCAGGAAGAAATCAAACGCCGTCGCACCTTTGCCATCATCTCCCACCCGGATGCAGGTAAAACCACGCTCACCGAAAAACTGCTGTGGTTCGGCGGTGCGATTCAGGTCGCCGGCGAAGTGCGTGGCCGCAAGGCGGCACGCCATGCCACCTCGGACTGGATGGAACTGGAAAAACAGCGCGGCATCTCGGTGACCTCTTCGGTCATGCAGTTCCCCTACCGCGAGCACATGATCAACCTGCTCGACACCCCGGGCCACGACGACTTCTCGGAAGATACCTATCGCACACTGACGGCAGTCGACTCCGCCGTCATGGTCATCGACTCGGTCAACGGCGTCGAAGCGCAGACCATCAAGCTGCTCAACGTCTGCCGCATGCGCGACACTCCCATCATCACTTTCATCAACAAGCTGGACCGCGAATCGCGTGCACCCATCGAGTTGCTGGACGAAATTGAATCGGTACTCGGCATGCAGTGCGCGCCGATGACTTGGCCGATCGGCATGGGCAAGACTTTCCGCGGCGTTTATAACCTCTATACCGACAGCATTTCCTTCTTTGACCGCAATGCCGAAAAAGGCACCTCGGAAACGATTCAAGGCCTGGACAACCCGCGGCTGGATGAACTGATCGGCCACCAGGCCGAAGAACTGCGCATCGACGTCGAACTGGTGCGCGGCGCCTCGCACAGCTTCGATAAGGAAGATTACCTCTCCGGCAAGCAGACACCGGTCTATTTCGGCTCCGCCATCAACAACTTCGGCGTGCAATCCCTGCTGGATGCCGTGGTCGATCTCTCGCCGGCACCGTTGCCACGGCAGACCGCTACACGCCAGGTGGACCCGGATGAACCGAAATTCTCAGGCTTTGTGTTCAAGATCCAGGCCAATATGGACCCCAAGCATCGCGACCGCATCGCCTTTCTGCGCGTCTGCTCCGGCCGTTTCGAACGCGGCATGAAGATCAAGCAGGCCTCTACCGGCAAATTGCTGGCAGTCAACAACGCCATCACTTTCATGGCGCAGGACCGTACCACCATGGATGAAGCCTATTCCGGCGACATCATCGGCATTCCCAACCACGGCACCATCAAGCTCGGCGACACTTTCTCCGAAGGCGAAACGCTGAAGTTCATCGGCATCCCGTCCTTCGCGCCGGAATATTTCCGCCGCGCTCGCATCAAGAACCCGCTGAAGATGAAGCAGTTGCAGTTAGGCTTGAAACAACTGGCGGAAGAAGGCGCGACTCAGGTCTACCGACCAATGTTGAGCAATGACATGATCCTGGGCGCTGTCGGTATCCTGCAGTTCGATGTCGTGGCGCACCGGCTTGAACATGAATACAGCGTCGATGTCGTCTTCGAGAACGTCGACTGCTCGACCGCACGCTGGCTGCGCGGATCGGAAGCTGACCTGAAGTCGATTGCCGACAAGTACGGCTTCAATGTCGCACTCGACGGCGCCGGCGATTACGTTTACCTGGCACCCAACCGCGTCAATCTGCAGATGGCACAGGAACGCTATCCGGATATCCAGTTCCTGGAAACCCGGGAAATTTTCTAGAAATATACTGGGAATATTTCCCGAGAAAGCCACGGCCTCTTGCCAGTTCAGAGGCCGAACCTGTAATTTGCGATTGCATAGTAAGTCTCTGAACTGAAATGCAATCTTTGCCAGCCTCCTGGCCGGCTGCCACTCTTACAGGGGAAAAATAATGAAGAAACTTCTGCTTATTGTTGCAAGTGTCATCGCTTTCTCGGTCAATCCTGCCTTTGCTGCCGTCGATATCAATACCGCCACCGCCGCACAACTGGAATCGGTGGACGGCATCGGTCCGAAAAAGGCGGAAGCCATTGTCGAATACCGCAAGAAAAATGGTTCGTTCAAATCGGTCGACGATCTGGAAAACGTCAAGGGCCTGGGCAAGGCCAGCATCGACAAGATGCGCAACGAGCTGACCGTTGGCGCCGCCAAGAAAACGGCAGCTGCACCAGCCAAAAAATAAACTGCACTATTGACAACAAACCGGCAACAAACAAAAAGCCCCGGATTTCCGGGGCTTTTTTATTGCACGCGCGTCTTTATTGCAAACTTACTTCACGCGCATGCCGGGCTGCGCACCACTGTCGGGTGACAGGATGAAAGGCCCGCCGCGCTCGTCACTGGCCGCCAGCACCATACCCTCGCTCAAACCGAACTTCATCTTGCGCGGCGCCAGGTTGGCGACCATCACCGTCAAACGACCCTTCAGTGTTTCCGGATCGTAAGCCGACTTGATGCCGGCGAAAACGTTGCGGGTCTTTTCCTCGCCGATATCCAGCGTCAGTTGCAGCAGTTTCTCCGCGCCTTCGACATGGTTGGCATCGACGATTTTGGCGATACGCAGATCGACCTTGGTGAAATCATCAATACTGATATAACTGGCTTCTGCCATCGCCGGGGCGCTGGCTGCTGGCGCAGCAGGTGTTGTGGTTGCTTGCATGGTTTCTTTATTGGCTTCTGTCATGGCTTCTATCTGTTTAGGGTCTATACGGGTAATCAAGTGTTCATAGGACTTGATGGCATGGCCGGCCGGCAAGCTGGAATTCACAGCCGGCCAATCCAGCGGGGCTACGTTGAGGAATGCTTCGATCTGCCCAGCGAGCTTCGGCAATATCGGCTTCAGATACAGGGTCAGCAAACGGAACATTTCCAGCGCATCGGAACAGACCTGCTGCAGGGCATCGGCTTGCGCCTCATCCTTGGCCATGACCCACGGCGCTTTTTCCGCTACAAAACCGTTGGCAACATCGGCCAGACGCATGATCTCTCGCAGGGCACGACCGAAATCGCGCTGCTCGTAACTTTCAGCAATGGCCGCAGCCTGTGCCTGCATCTCGGCAACCACCGGGTTGTTGCCGGTTGGGCTCAGCTTGCCGTCGAAACGCTTGCTGATGAACCCGGCCGTACGGCTGGCGATATTGATGTACTTGCCGACCAGGTCGCTGTTGACACGTGCAACGAAGTCCTCAAGGTTGAGGTCGATATCTTCCATCGTGCCGTTCAACTTGGCGGCATAGTAGTAACGCAGGTATTCCGGATTTTTCACATGTTGCAGATAACTCTCGGCAGTAATGAAAGTGCCACGTGACTTCGACATCTTCTCGCCGTTGACGGTGAGGAAGCCATGGGCGAACACCTTGGTCGGCGTGCGATAGCCGGAGTAGTGCAGCGTGGCCGGCCAGAACAGGGCATGGAAATAGAGGATGTCCTTGCCGATGAAGTGATAGAGCTCGGTCTGGCTGCCGGCTTTCCAGTATTCGTCGAAATTCAGCCCGGACTTGCTGCACAGGTTCTTGAAACTGGCCATGTAGCCGATCGGCGCATCGAGCCAGACATAGAAATACTTGCCCGGCGCATCCGGGATCTCAAAGCCGAAATACGGCGCGTCGCGCGAGATATCCCAGTCAGACAAGCCAGATTCGAACCACTCGCCCATCTTGTTGGCCGCTTCGGCCTGCAAGGTGCCGGAACGTGTCCAGCTTCTGAGGAATTCCTCGCACTCGGACAGCTTGAAGAAGTAATGCTCAGTCTCCTTGCGCACCGGCGCTGCGCCGGAAACGGCGGAGAACGGGTTGATCAGCTCGGTCGGGTTGTAGGTCGCGCCGCAGACTTCGCAGGAATCACCGTACTGGTCCTTGGCGTGGCACTTTGGGCACTCGCCCTTGATGAAACGGTCCGGCAGGAACATGTTCTTGACCGGGTCGTAGAACTGTTCGATGGTCCTGGTGGCGATCTTGCCGTCGGCCTTCAGTGCTTGGTAGATGCCGCACGCCAGTTCGCGATTTTCCTCGGAATTGGTCGAATAGTAATTATCGAAATTCACCAGGAAGCCGGCAAAATCGGTGCTGTGTTCAGCATGCACGCGGTCGATCAGTTGTTCCGGCGTGATACCCTCTTTCTCCGCCCGCAACATGATGGGCGTGCCATGCGTGTCGTCGGCACAGACATAATGCACATCATGCCCCTGCATCTTCAGGAAGCGTACCCAGATGTCGGTCTGGATATATTCCACCAGATGGCCGAGGTGGATGCTGCCATTGGCATAAGGCAATGCAGAGGTAACGAGGATTTTGCGTGGCTGTGTATCGGACATTTAGCGAGATTCGAGTTTTAAGTGACTGAACGAAACCGGCATTTTAGCAAATGCAGCGGGCTTGCGCTTTGCTATCTTGTCTCAACCAAACCGATATACACGCAATATCGCGTGCAGTTTCAATCGCGCATGCAGTAAAAATGCACATGGGCTAAAATTGCCTTCTCACCCAACACTTTGCAAAAGCAGGATTCCGGCATGGCCATCACAGAAACGCAGATTCAGGAAACACTCAAGACATTGATCGACCCCAACACCGGCAAGGACTTCATCAGCAGCAAATGCGTGAAGAACGTCAAGATTGCCGGCAACGACATCTCGCTCGACATCGTGCTGGGCTACCCTTCGAAGTCCGTACAGGCCGAAGTTCAGCAACTGGTCACCGACAAACTTGAATCCCTGCCGGATGCCGGCAATGTGAGCGTCAATGTCGGCAGCCGTATCGTGCCGCACAGCGTACAACGCGGCGTGCAACTACTGCCTAATATCAAGAACATCATCGCCGTTGCCTCCGGCAAGGGCGGCGTCGGCAAATCCACCACAGCCGTCAACCTGGCACTGGCACTGGCGGCCGAAGGTGCCACTGTCGGCATTCTGGATGCCGACATCTACGGCCCCTCACAACCACAGATGCTGGGCATCAACGCCCGCCCGGACAGCACGGACGGCAAGAGCATGGAGCCGTTGGAAGCGCACGGCATCCAAGCCATGTCCATCGGCTTTCTGGTCGATGTGGACACCCCCATGGTCTGGCGCGGCCCAATGGTTACTGGCGCACTGGAACAACTGCTGCGCGAAACCCGCTGGAAAGACCTTGATTATCTGGTTATCGACCTGCCACCCGGCACCGGCGACATCCAGCTGACCCTGTCGCAGAAAGTGCCGGTCACCGGCGCCGTCATCGTCACCACCCCGCAGGACATCGCCCTGCTCGACGCTCGCAAAGGTCTGAAGATGTTCGAGAAAGTCGGCATCCCCATCCTCGGCATCGTCGAAAACATGAGCACACACATCTGCTCCAACTGCGGCCACGAGGAACACATCTTCGGTGCAGGCGGTGCTGCCGCCATGTGCAAGGATTACAACGTCGATTTACTGGGCAGCCTGCCGCTGGACATCAAGATCCGCGAACAGGTCGATGGTGGCAAACCCACCGTCATCGCTGAACCGGACAGCAAGATCGCCGCCACCTACAAACAGATCGCCCGCACGGTCGGCATCAAACTGTCACAACAAACGCTGGATCACAGCAGCAAGTTCCCGAATATCGTGATTCAGAATACTTGATCAGTCGTGTATAACTTAAAAGACTTCGTCGAAAAAATTCGACACGACAAAAATTTATCAGACGAAGTCCCTTACTTTGATCCAAACAATGGGAATGAAAACGCCAGGTTTCTTTTTTTACTTGAAGCGCCAGGGCCTAAAGCAATAAAAACCGGCTTCATCTCATTTGATAATCCTGATGAAACTGCGAAAAATTTTAAACGTCAGCTCGCATCCGCAGGCATAAGCAGAAAAGACATAGCCTTATGGAATGTGGTGCCTTGGTATCTAGGTAATGTTAATAAAACCAAAATCAGCGCAGCAACTTCACAAGATGTGAAAAGCTCGCTGCAATATCTCAAAGAGTTGCTTGGATTATTAAAAAACCTGGAATGTATTATTCTCGTTGGCGCGGCCGCCAGAAAATGCCATGTATATCTGTCACAGCATACTAAGTTAAGAATTTTAAGTTGCCATCACCCGTCACCGCGAGCCTTAAATATTTCTCCCGAATTCGATGAAGAAAACATTTCGGTTTTCAAGGCACTCAACAATTAATCCACTATTACTACTAGCCAAGTAGGGTGGCAATTTATTGCCCACATGGCACATGGTGGGTTACGGCGCATCACGCCTAACTTACCCTACATTTTCCTTCTGAATTACAAAGCTTGAACCTTGCCTGGACACCCACTCTCGCAGGTATAACGAAAATTTAGGTGGTTGGCTTTTGACCGTCAATCCCCTGCTGCCATGCCGAGCAACGGAGACAATCCAAGGGATTTCGGCGAGCACTGTATGAGCTCCGCAACAAGCCACGACGTTTGTGGCTTGTCAGGGCGAGTTTCACAACAGAACAATTGCTTTAGCAATTCGTGATGTTGGGGATGCCCCTTGCGGGCACGCAGCCGCTTGGATTGTCGAGTAGCGCAGGGCAGCCGAAGGCCATAGCAGGGGGTGTCTTTTTCTTTGGCTACTTTGGCGCCAAGGTCGCGACGCAGGAGCGGGCACTTGGCGGACATGCCCCTTGCGGGCATGGCTGAGCAAAAGAAAGTAGCTTGCCGTCGGGCAACCCCCGACACAAAAAAGCCCGCTATTGCGGGCTTCTTCATCTATGGATTACAGCTCAAGTCCGAAATGACATCGGTCAGGAGACTTTAACCCCAAATGTATACACATCCACACCAGCCTCCGGCTTAATCACCGTAGCCGGTATCGCCACCCCCTTACGCCAATTATCCACCGCCTCCTGCTTACCCGCCCCCGTCACCAGAAAGATGACCTCACGCGCCTGACTCAAACGCCTTGCACTGATCGAAATCCGCTCTGCCGGCGGCTTGGGGGAATTAAAGACAGGGAAGGCATCGACACTGTCATCCCAGGTATGACCGGGGAACAAACTGGCGGTATGACCATCCTCGCCCAAACCGAGCAAGACGAGGTCGAAATCTCCCACGCCCTTCAGCGTTTCGGCATAGGCTTTCGCGCCTTCGACCGGGCCCAGTTCTGCAGGGATGTCATGAATCTGGTTGGCAGGCACCGGCACATGGTTGAGCCAGGCCTGACGTGCCATCAGGCTGTTGCGGTCGGCATGATCGACCGGCAGGCAACGGTCATCGTTATGATAGATGTGCCATTTGCTCCAATCGGCATCAGCATGACGTAACAATTCATACACTTGCTTGGGTGTGGTGCCGCCCGCCAGCACGATGGAGAAGCTGCCGCGTGCTGCGATCGCGCTATTGGCAGCTTGAAGAATGTGCTGCAGGGTCGCCTGATTGATGGCGTCCTGCGATTCGAATTGATGCCAACGTGAAATTTGTGCATTGGCGCCGGTGACTTGGCTTGAGTTTTGCATGAATCTGATTTGCCTTTACGTTATAATTGACGGGCTGTAATGGGAAGCCCTGAATAAGTCCCCCAGGTACAAACCGAAGCACGGCCCAAAGCACGACTTCAGCGAGGATTTATTCAGGGCTTTCTCTGATACAACTTACTTATATATTACCTTACACAATAAGGTGATGTTACATCAATCCTCATCAAGGAAAATACAATGAAATTAGCAATGATCGGTTTGGGCAAAATGGGCGGCAACATGGCGGCTCGCCTTCTTCGCAACAACATTGAAGTGGTCGGCTTTGACTTCAATCATGACACTGTCAGCCAGCTGGTTGCCAAGGAAGGCATGGAAGGCGCCCGTTCTGTCGAAGAAGCAATCCAAAGACTGCCTGAACAAAAGATCGTCTGGCTGATGCTGCCTGCCGGCGAAATCACCGAAAACCAGATCAAGGATCTGGTCCCCATGTTGAACAAGGGCGACATCGTCATTGATGGCGGCAACTCCAACTACAAGCACAGTATGCGTCGCGGCCAGTTCCTGGCTGAGCACGGCATCGAATTCATCGACTGTGGCACTTCCGGCGGCATCTGGGGCCTGGAAAACGGCTACTGCCTGATGTACGGCGGCACCAAGGAAGCTGCTGCCATCATGAAACCGGTCATGAAGGCATTGACGCATGAAGATCGCGGCTGGGCACATGTTGGCCCGATCGGCTCTGGTCACTTCACCAAGATGATCCACAATGGTATCGAATACGGCATGATGCAAGCGATGGCCGAAGGTCTGGACCTGATCAAGGGCAAGGAAGAGTTTAGCCTGGATCTGGCGCAGATCACCGAACTGTGGCGTCACGGCTCCGTGGTGCGTAGCTGGTTGCTCGACCTGACGGCTGAGGCCCTGAAAGATGATCAGAGTCTTGAAGCGATCGCCCCATATGTTGCTGACTCTGGTGAAGGTCGCTGGACGGTAGTTGAAGCTGTTGAGCAAGGCGTCGCGGCGCCAGTGCTGACAGTGGCATTACAAGCCCGTTTCAGAAGCCAGGATTCAACGGGTTACAGTTACAAGCTGTTATCCTTGATGCGTAACGCTTTTGGCGGTCACGCAGTCAAGTCAAAATAAGCAGTTCCAGCGCAACCGCAATCTCATACTTGAGGCCGCCAAAAGCGGCCTCAAGTCACTGAACTGCAAGCATTTCCCTCAGGAATGAGGAAGCATACCCAGGTTATCTGGTTTAAAATGACCGGATAAAGCGCCCCTGTAAAAGCGCACATTAATTAGCCAATTAATATCTTACGGAAGCCTCGCATCATGCAAGCATCAGACCCAAGCACCTATGTCCTTTTCGGCGCCAGCGGCAATCTCTCCCGCATAAAATTGATCCCCGGACTGTTCCGCCTCGATCAAGCTGGTCGTCTTGACCCCAAGATGAAGATTCTCTCGATCGGCCGCGCTCACATTGCCCGCGAAGACTGGCAAAAAGAGATCAAGGGCATGCTGGATGCAAAATTCCCCAAGGGCTACGATCAGGAAGTTTTCAAGCGCTTTATCGAGCGCCAGCACTATCACGGCAACCCGCCAACCGATCCGGATGCTTTCGCGAAGCTGAAACAGACACTGTCCGATGCTTCCGTGTTCCCGCAGAACATGGCGTTCTTCCTGTCTGTACGCCCTTCCGACTTTGCAACGATTGTCGACCAATTGGCCGGTGCCGGCCTGACCGATGAATCCAATGGCTGGCGCCGCGTGGTGATCGAGAAACCGTTCGGTACCGACCTGCCAAGCGCACAGGCGCTGCAGGCTTCCATCAGCAAGCACCTGAAAGAAAGCCAGATCTACCGTATCGACCACTATCTGGGCAAATCCGCACTGCAGAACATCCTGCTGCAACGCTTTGCCAACACTATTCTGGAACCGATCTGGAACAACGAATACATCGACCACGTGCAGATCACCAACACCGAGATGCTGGGCGTTGGCGACCGCACGCAGTTCTACGATGCCACCGGCGCGCTGCGCGACATGATTCAGAGCCACATTCTGCAAACCCTGGCGCTGACCGCCATGGAAATGCCGAAAGACCTGACACCGGAAGGCATCCGCAACGAAAAGATCAAGGTGCTGGAAGCCATCCGCCCGATTCCGGTCAACGAACTGGAAAAACATGCTTTCCGCGCGCAATATGCCGCAGGCGAGATCAAGGGCGAAAAGGTGCCGGGCTACCTGGAAGAACTGGGCAACAACGACAGCGTGGTGGAAACCTACGCAGCGCTCAAGCTCTTCATCGACAACCCACGCTGGAAAGGCGTGCCGTTCTACATTCGCACTGCCAAGCGTCTGCACGAAGCCGATACCCGCATCTCCATCCGCTTCAAGAAGGCGCCATTGCAGCTTGGCCAGGACGGACAGCAGCAGAACTGGCTGATCATCGGCATCCAGCCGCGCGAATGCATCAAGATGGAAATCCAATCGAAGATTCCGGGCCTGGACATCGCGACCCGCACCATTCAGCTGGATGCAGCCAACCGCCAGGAAGGCGACGAATCCATCGACGCTTATGAAGCACTGCTACTTAACCTGATCGAAGGCGACAATTCGCATTACCTGCACATCAGCGAAGTGGAAGCGCAATGGCGTCTGGTCGACCCGATTATCGAAGCCTGGGCCAAGGACCGCAAGCCGGTGCACCAGTATCCTGCCGGTAGCCGCGACCCGGAAGCCTCGAAAGTCATCTTCGAATCTGAAGACCAGTTCTGGCGCTACAGCATTGAACTGGGCGGCGACGCACACTAAACCGAGCACATGACCACGGCCGCGTGTGATCGCGGCCGTTTTCAATCGAATAAAGGGAAGAGCATGAGCATCAAATCCGACAAGTGGATACGCAGAATGGCTGAGCAACACGGCATGATCGAGCCATTCGAACCAGGCCAGGTGAAACAGACGCCGGATGGCCAGCGCCTGGTTTCCTACGGCACCTCGAGCTATGGCTACGATATCCGCTGCTCGCGCGAATTCAAGCTCTTTACCAACCTCAACAGCACCATCGTTGACCCCAAGAATTTCGACCCCAACTCCTTCGTCGAAGTGAATGCGGATTACTGCATCATCCCGCCCAATTCGTTCGCACTGGCCCGCACCGTGGAATACTTCCGCATCCCGCGCAATGTGCTGACCGTCTGCCTGGGAAAATCGACCTATGCGCGTTGCGGCATCATCGTCAACGTCACGCCTTTCGAGCCCGAATGGGAAGGCTACGTCACACTGGAATTCAGCAACACCACCCCGCTACCGGCCAAGATCTACGCCAACGAGGGTTGCGCACAAGTGCTGTTCTTCGAAGCGGACGAAGACGATGTCTGCGAAACCTCCTACAAGGACCGTGGCGGCAAGTATCAGGGCCAGGTCGGGGTCACGCTGCCTAAAATTTAGGTTGAGGCCCTTGCCTCCGCGCGTGTACATGCTATATTCGGCGCTCTTACACCTTTAGCCATCAGCATCACGGACAACCTATGAAATTCAGATTCCCAGTCGTCATCATCGACGAAGATTTCCGTTCCGAGAACTCATCGGGGCTTGGTATCCGTGTGCTGGCCAAAGCCATCGAGGATGAAGGTTACGAAGTGCTGGGCGTGACCAGCTACGGCGACCTGACCTCCTTCGCGCAACAGCAAAGCCGCGCTTCCGCCTTCATCCTGTCAATCGACGATGAAGAGATCGTCGAGGAAAAACCGGAAGCGCTGGAAAATCTGCGCAAGTTCGTCGACGAGATCCGTTACCGCAACGAAGAGATTCCTATCTTCCTGCACGGTGAAACCCGCACCTCGCGCCATATCCCCAACGAGATCCTGCGTGAGCTCAACGGCTTCATCCACATGCATGAAGATACGCCGGAATTCGTCGCCCGCTATATCGTGCGGGAAGCCCGTACCTATCTCGACAGTCTGGCGCCGCCGTTCTTCCGCGCACTGGTGCATTACGCGGCCGATGGCTCCTATTCCTGGCATTGTCCCGGCCACTCCGGCGGCGTAGCTTTCCTGAAATCGCCGGTCGGCCAGATGTTCCACCAGTTCTTCGGTGAGAACATGCTGCGCGCCGACGTCTGCAACGCAGTGGACGAACTCGGCCAACTACTCGACCATACCGGCCCGGTCGCTGCTTCCGAACGCAACGCCGCGCGCATCTTCAATTGCGACCATCTGTATTTCGTCACCAACGGCACCTCGACTTCCAACAAGATCGTCTGGAACTCGACTGTCGCGCCGGACGATATCGTCGTCGTCGACCGCAACTGCCACAAGTCAGTCCTGCATTCCATCATCATGACCGGCGCGATCCCGGTATTCCTGATGCCGACCCGCAACCACTTCGGCATCATCGGCCCGATCCCGAAGGAGGAATTCGCCTGGGAGAACATCAAGAAGAAGATCGCCGCCAACCCGTTCGCCACCGACAAGAACGCCAAGCCGCGTGTGCTGACCATCACGCAGTCGACCTATGACGGCGTGCTCTATAACGTCGAAGAGATCAAGGAAATGCTGGACGGCAAGATCGATACCCTGCATTTCGACGAAGCCTGGCTGCCGCATGCGACTTTCCACGACTTCTATGGCGACTACCATGCGATTGGTGCCGACCGTCCGCGCTGCAAGAGCTCCATGGTGTTTTCGACGCAATCCACGCACAAGCTGCTGGCCGGCCTCTCGCAAGCCTCGCAGATTCTGGTGCAGGATGCCGAGGAAAACCGTCTGGACCGGGATGTCTTCAACGAAGCCTACCTGATGCACACCTCCACCAGCCCGCAGTACTCCATCATCGCCAGCTGCGACGTGGCAGCCGCCATGATGGAAGCGCCGGGCGGCACCGCACTAGTCGAGGAATCCCTGCGTGAAGCGCTGGATTTCCGCCGTGCCATGCGCAAGGTGGACGAGGAATGGGGCACGGACTGGTGGTTCAAGGTCTGGGGACCGAACGACCTGTCAGAAGAGGGCCTGGAAGAACGCGAAGCCTGGATGCTGAAAGCCAACGAACGCTGGCACGGATTCGGCAACCTGGCCGAAGGTTTCAACATGCTGGACCCAATCAAGGCCACCATCATCACCCCGGGATTGGACGTTGACGGCTCATTCTCCGAGGAATTCGGCATACCGGCCGCCATCGTCACCAAATATCTGGCCGAACACGGGGTCATCGTCGAGAAGACCGGCCTCTATTCCTTCTTCATCATGTTCACCATCGGCATCACCAAAGGCCGCTGGAACACCATGGTAGCCGCCCTGCAACAGTTCAAGGACGATTACGACAAGAATCAGCCATGCTGGAAGGTGCTGCCCGAATTCGTCGCCAAACATCCGCGCTACGAGCGCGTGGGCCTGCGTGATCTCAGCACGCAGATTCATGAAGTCTACAAGGCCAATGACGTCGCCCGCCTGACGACGGAAATGTATCTGTCGGACATGGTGCCTGCCATGAAACCGACCGACGCCTTTGCCCGCATGGCTCACCGCAGGATCGACCGGGTACCCATCGACGACCTTGAAGGCCGCATCACGGCTGTGCTGCTGACCCCTTACCCGCCGGGCATTCCGCTGCTGATTCCGGGTGAGCAGTTCAACAAGAAGATTGTGAATTACCTGAAATTCGCCCGCGACTTCAATGAGCGTTTCCCCGGTTTCGAAACCGATGTGCACGGTCTGGTCAAGGGTAACGTCGATGGCAAGTCCATGTATTACGTGGATTGCGTCACGCAGCCCTGATGGCTGGCAGTGTTTCCCCGGTCAGGCTTGCTGAACGCGGAGATACGTCACATAGCTGAAGGACAGGCCGTTAGCGGATACGTGGGACTCGCGCGCGGTCTCCCGCCACTGCTGACGGTCGAACGCCGGTAGAAACGCATCGCCCTCGTACTCGGCATGAATCTCCGTCAGATAGAGTTTATCCGCCAGTTCGAATCCTTCGGCATAGAGCTCTGCACCGCCGATCAGAAAAGCCTCCGAATCATCGCCGCAACTTGCCAAAGCCTCCTGCAGGGAATGCGTGATGACCGCACCGGGCACCGCATAATCCCGGTTACGCGTGACAATGACCGTTGTCCTGTCCGGCAGCAGCCGATTCAGTGACTCATAGGTTTTTCTGCCCATGATGATATGATGGCCCGTGGTCAATGCGCGAAAACGTTTCAGATCTTCCGGCAAGTACCAGGGCAGCGTATTGTTGATTCCGATGGTGCCGTTGCCAGCAACGGCCACAATGAGTGAGAGGGATGTCATGCCTCGATTATACTTTCTGTTCCGCTATCACATAGTGCCGTTTTGCACATAGTACCGATTTGACTCGTTTTAACACTCGTTCCAACAATAGTGATGCCATAGCGAAAACCAAATTGCGTATCAGTTATCCTAACTCCTTCCTCAAACTGCTGCTGATCGGCTTCATGCTGGCCATGCTGCCGCTGCTGTTTGCCTTCGGCAATGCCATGCTGCATGTCGACCGGCTGGCGGAGCAAAGCCAGAGCACACTGGCGCAGGCGGTACAGGCAACCCGTACCAGCCGGGTACTGATCGAACAACTCAGCCAGATGGAACGCAGCGCAAGACAATACTTCGTGCTGCAGGACAAACTGCTGCTGGACAACTACAAGGTCGCGCAGGAAAAGTTTAATAGCGCCATCCTCGAACTGAGTGCAATCCCTCTGGGGCAGGACCAGCTTCAGGCCCTAGGCAAACTGGCCAAGGATGAAGCCGCATTGCATACCGACATCCTGATCCAGACCCATGCACTGGCACCGCCAGAAAGTATCGTTGCCCGCTTCCTCGACCTTTCGTCCCAGGCACAAAACATTCTGGAGGAGAACAATCGACTGATCGATCTGGAGTCCGCCGCCCTCTCCGAGGCCGCGCAGCAGACGCAAAAAATGATGCTGCAGCAAACCATCACACTGGTCCCGGTTGCACTGATAGCCGCCCTCATCATCACCTTCCTCGTCGCCCAGCCGATCCGGCGCATGGATGCGGCGATACGTCGTCTGGGCAATGGTGAATACTCGGAACCCATCAGCATCGACGGCCCTGGTGACTTGCGCAATCTGGGCGAGCGTCTGGACTGGCTGCGTCAGCAGTTACTGGAACTGGAACAGCAGAAACAGCGCTTTCTGCGTCACGTCTCGCACGAACTGAAAACGCCCCTGACCGCGATACGCGAAGGCAGCGAACTCTTGCACGACGAAGTCGGCGGCCAACTCAGTCCGCAGCAGCGTGAAATTGCTGGCATCCTGCGCGAGAGCAGCCTGCGTCTGCAAAAGATGATCGAGAATCTGCTGAGCTATACGGCAGTCAATTCCAGGAAAACCGAACTCATCAAGCAACGTGTCGATGTCATTGCTGTCATGGACGCGGTGCTCGCGCACTATGCGCTCAGCCTCAGCAGCAAGCAGATCAGGATCACGCACGACTACCAGCCACTGACGCTGATGGCGGACAGGGAGAAACTGCAAACCATCATCGACAACCTGATTTCAAATGCCATTAAATACACGCCGCAAGGCGGCACCATCCACATTGCCGTCAAACGGTCCGAACGATTCGGCATCCTGGAAATCCATGATCAGGGGCCGGGCGTATTGCCCGCCGATCGTTACCGCCTGTTCGAGCCTTTCTATCGCGGTAGCGGCTCGTATGAAAGCCTGGTCAGCGGTAGCGGCCTTGGCCTGTCGATAGCGAAAGAGTATGTTGATGCCCACGGCGGTGAAATCAGCTTGGTACCATCGGACTATGGTGCGCATTTCCGTGTACGTTTACCATTGGAGTCCGGAGATAATGGATAAAAGTACCCACCCCATGAATGTGTTCAATACGCCACGCCTGTTCTGCCTGACAGCGATACTGCTGGCCCTGGCCGGCTGCGCGCAGCAGCCCCATAATTCTGGCAAGAGCGATGGCCATGCCCCGGTCACGGATACCTATCTGTCCAGATCAGATTTCAGGAGCATGCTTGTTTTCTCGCAGGATTTTCCGAAGCTCACACTGGAAGCCCAGCGCAAGGAGCTGGCCAGACTGAATCAGACCGCCGCCTACAATGCGCAGTCGAAATTCATGCTGGCCATGGCTTACGGCCTATCCAACAGTCATGTGCGCGACGCCGCCAAGGCGCTGGCACTGCTGGACGAAGTGGCAGCAGAAAAACGTCTGGACGAGGAGAGCCTGATGCTCGCCGCCATCATGCGCGACTACATCAGTGAAACGAGCAAATCCGCGCAAAAAGCCAGGGACGAGCAGAAACGTGCGGATGCCAGCCAGCAGAAGCTGGACGAGTTGCAGAAGAAGCTCGATGATTTAAAGAATATTGAGAAAACAATGGTCGACCGCGACCAGGGAGTCAAGAAATGAGCGGCACAAGTACGCAAGCCCTGGATAGCCAGGCCGGCAAACGCATACTGACAGTCGATGATGATCCGGATATCCTGAAACTACTGAACATGCGGCTGAACGCCGCCGGTTATCAGACCATGTCGGCCAACAATGGCGAGGAAGCACTTGCCCAGATCGCCATCAATCGACCGGCGCTGGTCATCAGCGACTTGCGCATGCCCGGCATGGACGGACTCTCGCTATTCGATGCCATTCACCAGAGCGACCCTGCTCTGCCGCTGATCATGCTGACGGCACACGGTTCCATCCCGGAAGCCGTGGATGCAACGCAGCGCGGTGTGTTCGGCTTCCTGACCAAGCCATTCGACAGCAAATCCCTGCTGCAACAGGTGGAAGCCGCACTGCGCACCACCGCCGGCGTCCATGCCGGCAAGCAGGATGAGGACATCGAAAGCTGGCGCGCCGAGATCATGACACGCAGCCCGCAGATGGAGAACCTGCTGGGACAAGCCAAACTCATCTCCAGCTCGGATGCCAGCGTGCTGATCCAGGGCGAAAGCGGTACCGGCAAGGAGCTGTTCGCACGCGCCATCCATCATGCCAGCCCGCGACGCGATCATCCCTTCATTGCCATCAATTGCGGCGCAATCCCGGAACAACTGCTTGAGTCCGAACTGTTCGGCCACAGCAAAGGGGCATTCACCGGGGCGCTGCGCGATCATAAAGGCCTGTTCCAGAGCGCGGATGGCGGCACGCTGTTCCTCGATGAAATCGGCGACATGCCCATGCCGCTTCAAGTCAAACTGTTGCGCGCACTGCAGGAACGCACCATACGGCCGGTTGGCTCCAACAGCAGCATACCGATCAATGTGCGGGTGATTTCCGCCACTCATCGCAACCTGGCAGAAGAAATGAAATCCGGCCGTTTCCGCGAGGATCTTTATTACCGCGTCAATGTGGTCGGCCTCGAGATCCCCGCCCTTGCCGCACGCCGCGAAGATATCTCCCTGCTGGCCAACTGCTTTCTGCATCGCCTGAGCGAAAAATACGGCAAGCACCTCAATGGATTCGCACCCGAGGCCATGGAATTGCTGATTGCCGCACCATGGCCCGGCAATGTCCGCCAGTTGCAGAACATCGTCGAGCAGACTGTCGTACTCTCCACCACCTCCCTGGTACCGGCATCACTGGTTCAAAAAGCCCTGCATGACGATATCGGCGGCATACTGCCATTCGAGACCGCTCGCAAAAATTTCGAGCGCGATTATCTGATCAAGCTGCTGAAAGCGACCAATGGCAGCGTCACCCAGGCCTCACGCCTGGCTCAGCGCAACAGGACGGAGTTCTACAAACTCCTGCAACGCCATGAGTTGACGCCCGCACTTTTCAAGGAAACCCCGCCCGCCAACTAGTGTCGTCATTTTGAGACACTAGTTTTCTTTATTTTTCAATTACTTACTGAATACATCGTTTTTCCGTCTGTATTCAGCGACATATTACCCCCTCCCCAGCGCCAAAAAATAAACGTAACCGAATGATTTGAATGGATTTTATAAAGTTGGCATGCCTCGTGCTGTTATCTGACTGTGTATTAATTTACTGGAGGATAAAGCATGAATCCTGATAACAAATTCAAAGACTCAAGCAAGGGCAAACTGACTGCAGGTGCTATCGCTACATCTGTCGCACTGGCACTCGCCGTTATCAGCTCGCAGGTATCCGCCATCGGCACTGAAGATACGATCAACCAGAAACCGCTGTCCGCTGAATTCAAGAAACTGGACACCAACTCAGACAAGCAGCTTTCACAGGAAGAAGTGGCCAGGGACAAGGATGTCAGCAGCTACTTTGCCGAAGCTGACATCAATCAGGATGGCTTTCTTTCTGTTGACGAATACATCGATTTCAAGAGCAACGTGCAACAAATGCGCGTCTCCGCCTACATTGACGACACAACGGTCACCGCCAAGGTCAAGGCCGAACTGATCAAGGATGCCGGCCTCGATGGCATTGATATCAGCGTTGAAACGCACAAGGGCCAGGTCATCCTCAGCGGCTTCGTCAACAACGGCGAGCAGCTCCTGAGAGCCGTGCATATCGCATCAGGTGTCAATGGCGTCCAATCCGTCAAGAACGCACTGGTCATCCGGAGCTAACCGAGCATGGCGCTTAGCAGACTGATCAGGCCGTTGCATATGGGCGCATCCATGATGTCGTGCATCGTCGCTCAAAAACAGCACCCTGCAAGCGAGCCACTCAATCAGACTGTTGACGGCTCTTCCATCCTGGAGACCGCCGTTGGCTGCAAGTCTGCGGCTACCAGGAATGCCGGAGTCGTCCTGAATACAAGCAGGGAAAAGCGAGAAAAGGAGCTGATCAGCAGACAGGCTTGCGATGCCTCAGGAAATCTCTATCACAGATTCTATTTCCAGGGACTGTGACAAGTTATCGCCAGCCAGCGAGGATTTACGATGAAAATATTAAAACTAAAGACATCTCACCCAATTGTTCTGTTCGCTGCTATCGCACTGACTGCATTAAGTATTGTTGGTAGCATTGCGATTGCCGATCTGATTCCGGCATCCGCCACACAAACCACAGCCAGCGACGAAGACCGGCAGCAACAGGAGCCAACCGTTAGCTCCGACAGGTCTGCCGATGACAATGCTTACGTCGGCGACACATGGATTGCAAAGGTTGATTATGCGCAAAAATATTTCAACAGCGCCGTCAAACCCAAACTCACGGAATGCTTCAATTGCGGCGTAGTTGTCGGCATTGAAACCGTTCCCGCAAATATCGCAGAAACAAAAGATAGCGCATTGAATGCGCCATCAGGAGACCTGTCCGAACAGCACCTGGATAACTATCTGGATGCACACAGAAAGAATGCCAGACTGATGGTTCTGGATGAATCAAACAGCGAAACCCCTGGTGCCGGCCAGAGCCGCCGCCTGAGTGAAAGCGTATATGCCAACGAGACTGCATATATCGTCAAGGTCCGCATGCGAAATGGCCATCATCTTAACGTCACGCTGAACACAGCACCGCAGCATAAGATCGGCGACAAGGTAAGAATCATCAACGAAAGAACCATTACCGCATAAACGACTTATCTCCACTACCCCTCCCCTGACAGCGGGCCTTCCTCTCCCCGAGAAGGTTCCGCTTTTTTTTGCCCTGAATTTGCCAGTCATGCAGCATTATCTTCAGTCTTTCGCAGACGAAAAAAAGCGAGCCTGAATCTGGGGAGATCAAAGGCTCGCTGTGAGAGAGGGATAGCTTCTGCCATCCCCACGCACCCGGAGATGAGTCTGGTTATTGTTTAGAAGTCATAGCGAATACCGCCAAACACCTGACGTTCACGGCCGGCTACCTTGCCATCCACACGACTGACCAGGTATTCCTTGTCCGCCAGATTGGCAGCGCTGAGGAAGTAAGTCGCATTGGAACCAACCGGCTTGAAATTGACCGATGCGTTCAGCAAGGTATAGGAAGGGATAGTACCTTCCTGACCGTCAAGGCTCTCAATGCGGGTGTTCTCCGCATCGACATATTGCTGGCTGACGTAATCAACCCCAATACGTGCATCGATACCGACAGGATGCTGGTAACCGAAGCTCAAGGAAGCAATATCGCGTGGTGCATAAGGCAAGCGGTTGCCGCTCTCGGTTGCATCGGTGTCTTTCTCAAACTTGGCTGTAAACAAGTTGGTATAAGAGCCCAGCACGTAGAAATTATGCGGTGTGTTGTAGATCTTGCCGAAATCGACTCTGCCTGCCAGTTCCAGACCCGTCATCTTTGATTCGCCCCTATTCTCGAATCGACCGGCTCTGGTCTGAATGACGATCTCATCAAAATCAACATTGAACAATGTTGCCTCCAGGCCTATGCCATTGAAGTAATTCGATCGAACACCAAATTCAGTGTTGATGCTCTCTTCCGCATCGGTGCTGCTGATCGCATCCTGACCAGTAAGATCGTCAAAGTTGATATCGCGGTCAGGACGTGGAGGTGCAAAACCCTTGTGGACGCCGGCAAAGAACGTGGTATTGGCAATACCGTTCCAGGTCACACCGAAGCCAGGCAACCAGACTGTCTGCTCATTGGTGTCCTTGAAACCTTGTGGATCACCTTCTGCCTGCAGCACATTGATCTTTTTCTTGTAGTCTTCGACTCGCAGGCCTGGCGTCAGGGACCAATCACCCAGATAGAAAGTATTCTGCGCGTAGTAGGATTTGGCTTCGACATCGATTCTCAAATCTTCCCTGAAGGTACCAAAAGCCTTGGCCCAATTCAGGCTTTGCGCTCTAGGATCACCATCACGGAACTGTCTGCGCTTGCTCTTTTCCTCGTGATAACGGAAGCCGATCACCGCATCATTCTCGATGCCGAACAGGTTGTGGCTGAAATCCAGACGTGGTTCGAAACCATAGTAGTAATAACTGCGAGGACGATGTCGACCGCCGCATTGCTCAGCATTTGCCTCTGTAGCAACTCCTAGGCCTTCGCATCGATCCATAACTGAAAATCCAGTCTGAGTATCATCATTCAATGTACCCGGTGCGTTAATTTGACGGAAGGAAGTGCGAAATGAATCCACGTAGTACGCTTGCGTGGAAAGCTTCATGCTTTCATCAAACTGGAAGATATGCTGCAGTTGAACTGATTTGCGCTCATACTCAAACTGGTCGTTCTTGCCGGTAGGTGCCTGATACTTGTCCTGCGCATACTCCAGGGCGCCCAACCCCGTTTCAGACACATGGGAGTCTTCTTCGTAATAGCCGACCTTGGCGATCAGGGTTTGACGATCGGTCAAATTCAATTGCCCCTTGACCGTTAATTCGCGCATATCGAAATCGTGATTGTCACGGATGCCGTCACCCTTGTTTTGCAGGGCATCTATCATGATGCCGCCACGTTCGTTGCCATAACCGATATTGACATGGCCGCCAACGTAATCATTGTTACCTACCTTGCCCGTGACACTACCGGCAAAACCATCTGTAGGTACCGGCTTGGATACAAAGTTGATCATGCCGCCTATGGTCTGAGGACCATATAGCACCTGACCAGAACCCTTGACCACTTCAATGCGCTGCACTCTTTCCAGCGGCGTGGTGTAATGGGCCGATGGATCGGCATAAGGTGCCAGGAACAATGGCATACCATCTTCCATCAGTAACGTACGGGAAGTTCTGCGTGGATCAAGGCCACGAACGCCAATATTCACCCCCAAGCCAAAGCTGTTTTCACCCACAATGTGGATACCGGGAACGTTCTTCAGTGCCTCCTGAACGGAAAAAGGCTGACGAACCTGCAACTCTTCCTCATCAACCACATTAAAAGAACCGGGGACAGCTTCAAGGTTGGACGGCAGAATGCCTTTAACAGCAATGGTATCTGTAACGACGGCTTCTTCTGCCGCCACTGAAAAACCGGATGTGCCGGCAAATGCCAGCATCACAGCAACTGCGGTTGCTTTTGGAATAGGATATTTTTTCATTAACAACTCCTCGACTAAGAAAGCGATACCAATTTAAGTATCATCCATCTCAGGCAATATCCATACCAAATACAGTATATAATTCAAGCTGTTGTTTTTATTTATTTTTACTTTTCACAGATTCCCCAGGCTTGGTTATATGCAGCCACAATCTGGTTACAAGCAACCAATAATTGGTTATTTATAACCACATCAAGATCATCAAGCCAATAAAAAAGCGAGCCATATCTGGGGAGACTATGGCTCGCTGTGAGTGGGAAGTATTTGGATACTTCCCTCGCACCCGGAGATGAGGCTTGTTATTGTCTAGAAGTCGTAGCGAACGCCACCAAATACCTGCCGCTCACGGCCAGCCACCATGCCGTCTACACGGCTGGCCAGATATTCCTTGTCAGCCAGGTTGGTACCGCTGATGAACAGCGTTGCATTAGTGCCTTGCGGCTTGTAACTGGCCGAAGCATTGAACAGGGTATAGGAAGGAATATCCCCGACCAGACCGGAATACTGAATCGCCTCTGCCGCCTCAATCGCTCGGGTAAAGGCATCTGCTTCCTGGCGGCTCACATAATCCCAACCAATCCGGGCATGGAAACCAGAAGCGTTTTCATAGCCGAAGTTGATAGAGGCCAGATGACGAGGCGCATAGGGCAAACGATCACCGCTATAGATACCGCTCTCATCGTCTTCACCATCCTTCTTGAACTTGGCAGTAAACAGGTTGGTGTAGGAACCACTGACATAGAAGTTATGCGAAGTGTTGTAAATGGTTCCGAAATCAACCCGACCGGCAAATTCGATGCCGGTCATTTGTGATTTGCCGCCATTTTCATAGGAACCCGCGGCACTCTTGATCACGATGTCGTCAAAATCCGTGTGGAACAGCGTAGATTCGAAGCCGACGCCCTTGAAGTAACTTGAGCGGACACCCAGTTCCCAGTTGATGGTTTCTTCCGCCTTGGTCTTGTCTACGATAGCGCAATCGGCACAGGCACCAACCTGCAAATCGCGATCAGGTCGTGGCGGTGCGAAACCTTTATGCACACCGGCAAATATCGTCGTATTGTCTATGCCATTCCAGGCCACACCAAAACCCGGCAAGACTTCTGTCTGGCTATTGGTCTTCTTGGATTCCGGATTGTTTTGCGGCTCGGTTTCAGCGCGAACAATATCGGTCTTGATCTTGTAATCCTCGACGCGAACACCCGGCGTCAACGCCCAATCTCCGATATAGAAAGTGTTCTGGGCATAGTAGGAATAGGCATCGACATCAGTTTTGATATGCTCACGCGATTCCTGATCCTTGGCATAGGAATAGCTCTGAAAGCGTGTATCCGCGCCACGAATCTGTTTGCGATCGATATCTTCGGTGTGATACCTGAAACCGATAACCGCATCATTCTCGATACCGAACAGGTTGTGACTGAAATCAAGGCGTGGCTCGATGCCCCAATAGGTGTATTCACGCGGTCTCCAGCGACCACCGCAGGCTGCTGAATCTGCTTCTGTCAGTGGCACCAGGCCATTGTTGGCACCAGCTCCACCAAAGTTATCGCAACGGTCGATTCTTGAATATGGCGTGGTTTCTTCAGGAGCATCATCATCGAAACCGCCGGGACCGTTGATCTGACGGAATGACTTACGCTCGGTATCCGCATAGTAAGCCTGTGTACTTAACTTCATACGGTCATCAATCTGGAAGATGTGCTGTATCTGTGCCATCTTCCGCTCTTGCTCGAATTTATCATTCTTGCCGGTTGGCGCCTGATATTTGTCTTCAGCGTATTCACGTTCACTCAGGCCGGTCTCGGACACTTGGGAGTCTTCCTCATAGTAGCCGACCTTGGCAATCAGCGTCTGACGATCAGTCAGGTTCAACTGGCCCTTGATTGTAATATCGCGCTGATCAAAATCGTGGTTGTCACGAATGCCGTCACCCTTGTTCTGCAAGGCATCGATCATGATGCCGCCACGTTCATCGCCGTAGCCGATATTGACGTGACCACCATAGTAATCATTGTTACCAGCCTTGGCGGTAACACTACCGGCAAAGCCATTGGTCGGTACCGGCTTGGTCACGAAGTTGATCATGCCGCCGACAGTCTGCGGACCATACAACACCTGTCCCGAACCCTTGACCACTTCGATACGTTCAAGACGTTCCAGAGGCGTTGTGTAATGTGCCGCCGGATCGGCATAAGGTGCCAGAAACAACGGCATGCCATCTTCCAGCAACAAAGTGCGGGCAGTACGCCGTGGGTCCATGCCACGGACACCAATATTGATACCAAGGCCAAAGGAGTTCTCACCGACAACATTCACGCCCGGAACAGTGTTCAGCGCTTCCTGCATGGAAAAAGGCTGACGTTCCCCCAGTGCCTTTTCATCCACTATCGAGAACGAACCAGGAACTGCTTCCAGGTTTGATGGCAGGATACCTTTAACTTCAATCGCTTCAGTTGTTACACTATTTTCCGCCAGAGTGATCGTCGGCGATGCCAACGTAGCAGCAACAATGCCAATCCATGCTTTACGCTTCATACATTTCCCCCTTCAGATTCCATCTTTTTTATATGATTTAGTGCAATCCATGCCCGGATGGCATGCAGACCCTATGCATGCTAACTTTTGAAACCTGTTTACGAAGGTGAAAATGCTCATGAATGATTTGGGAGTTTCTCCTTTTCTGTCATGAAAAAATCATCCAGCCATTTCTATAAATTGCCCGCTTGATTAAGATGGGTCATATGCTAGAAAAACCACCATCCCCGCGAACACAAGTCACTCCACCGGCGATCGCCTTGGAAATTTCAGGTGAGCCTTCTGTATCGAGCGCCAGTCGGGACCTGCTGAAGGCCATTATTTTTGTCTTGCTGATCTACCTGATTACCTGGGAGTTCGATATCGCCGAGAAACTGGCGGTTTTTACCGCCAGATACGAATCCATGCAGCTGGACGAACTGCCGATTGCATTACTGATGGCCGCCCTGGCCGGTATCTGGTTCTCCCACCGGCGCATGCTTGAAATCAAAACGGAAGCGAAACTGCGGACCGAGGCAGAATCATCACTTGCCAGACTATTGAATGAGAATCGCGCTTTGGCTGCACATGCAAGGCAGGTTCAGGAACAAGAACGCAAACGTATGGCCCAGGACATTCACGACGATATGGGGCAATTCCTGACAGCCATCAGGCTGGATGCCCGCAGCTTGTCCAAGCTGGAAGACCCCATGGTAGCCAGCCATGCCAAACGCATCGGGCTACACGCAGAACATGTGCAGAAAGCCATCAGAAACCTGCTGCATCGTTTACGGCCGGTCGCGCTGGATGAATATGGTCTGATCGATGCAACTCGGCATCTGGTGCAGGAATGGAAGAAACAGCATCCGGGAATCAGTTGCCACTGCATACTTGATGACAAATGCACCAACCTGTCAGACAACATCAACCTCACCGCATACAGAGTAGTGCAGGAAGCACTAACCAACATCTCGCGTCATGCGGAAGCCACGGCAGTATCTGTGAGAATTAATTTCCGCAACAATGACAAGAGTGCATTAGAAGTCACGGTGGAGGATAACGGCAAAGGCTTCTACACGCCTCGTACAAACCAGCAACGATTCGGGCTTGCCACCATGCGCGAAAGAGTCACTGCCATCGGCGGCTCATTCGATTTACAGTCGGCAACCAGTGCCGGCGTCCGCATCTCAGCCATTCTTCCTTTATCAAGCCCGCAAGAAAAAACCCACCCATGAATCGATTGCTTTTGGTAGATGATCACGCTGTCATCCGACAGGGTCTGCGCACACTGCTTGGACAGGCCGGCTACCAGATTGTGGCAGAAGCCGGAACTGGCGAGCAGGCCTATATCGCCTGGCAGAAACATCGCCCATCACTGGTACTACTGGATCTGGACATGCCGGGGATGGGGGGACTGGAAACCCTGCAGCGCATTCTGGCACAGGATGCCATGGCCAAAGTCCTGATCTTCACCATGTATGACGATACCATTCATGCTGCCCGCGCCATCCGTGCCGGTGCGCGCGGTTATGTCGTCAAGTCGGACGACCCCGACATTCTATTGCAGGCCATTCAACAAATTTTGGCAGGTAAACGCTTTATTGGTCATGAAATTGCACAACAGATCGCCGTCGAGCAATCCTCCGGGCTGGACAACCCAATCAACTCACTCTCGCAACGCGAGTTTGAAGTGTTCAGCCGCTTGATTGCCGGCGACTCACTCAATGGGATCGCCAGCCAGCTGAACATCAGCCAAAAGTCTACTGCCAATATACAAACCCAGATTCGGCAGAAGCTCAATGTGCAGAGCACCAGCCAGATGGTGCACCTCGCCATCAGTTACGGCATCCTGTAAGTACACCCTGCGATTAAAAGCCGATCCAGCTTTTAAACCAGCCCCACCAGGAAGCCGCTTCCGGCCGCACTACTTTTTTACAAGGTAATCCTCCAGACCGATCAAGCCCTCCCTGACATAACTATTTACAGACAATTGGGCGGCGGCATCATCCATTCCTGCCGGTGGCTCATTTGTCGTATCAGCCCGGTAATAACGGGCAATCCAGACGACATTTGCCTTGTCTCCCTCCGCCTTGATCTTGATTCTGCCGGTAAGAGAGCTGACCGGAAGCGCCTTGACTTCGGAGTCACTGCCCAGGCGATATGAAATGGACATTACATCAGGCAGCATCTCGTCGATTTCCTCGGTGATTTTGCCGCCGTTCTTCAGCGTGAGTGTGCGCTTCAATTGACCATCTGCCTTGCATTCTGCAACCTGTGGATGCCAGTTCAGGATTGCACAGGGTTCACTGAAAGCTTTCCAGACTGTAGCTGGGGGAACATCAAACAATACGGCCTGATCAGTTTTCTGGGGAGTCGGCCCATGAGCATAAACGGGGAAAGTGATGGCCGAGATTAATAAGACTTGTAACAGTTTCATGATTTCTTCCTGAAAGATAAATGTTGTTGAAAAAGCTGATGCAAGGATGCCGGGATGTAAAAAATCAGAATCAGCCACATGGCCGGTAACACCAGCCACGGCCTTAAATCGGAAACGGCAGTGCGCCAAACTGACATCTCATTTGATGTAACAACCCGACCGATCTCTTTATCTTTCGTCAGTTCACGGTAGGTCAAACCCGTATCTTTTGCGATTTTCTGCAGGTTATTTTGATCCAGCGCAGAAAGGTGCGCATTGGCCGATTCCTTCGGCGCGCTACCATGTGGCGCATTTCTGCCGTGATAGCCTTGCTGCTGTTCCATATCTGCTACGGATTGGATTTCGGAGATACCAAAAGTCGCATATCGCTGGACATCATCCGCACCCCAGTAGCCGGTAATATTGTCGTTCTGATCCAGCAATGGAATCCGTCCGGCTGCTTGCGAACCCAGCCCGAAAACAATACCCCTGACCTTGCCTTGTTCACCCTCGAATACGGGGGCATACCTAGCACTGATCTCAGGTGCCTGATTACCATCCGTGAAAAATGCGAGCCGCATTTCCGGGCCAAGCCTGGAAGCTTGATCTATGGCACTGAATACGCCATTGGCAATATAGGAATCCGCCGCCCACGCCATGCGCCAATCGATACTGGCTATGGTTTCGTCCAATGCGGCAAAATGCGCACAGACCTCTAGCGGATGCAGGATATTGGCCGTACTGCGCTCAGTGAACAACCCGAGCGACACCCGCGAGCCGCAGGGCAGGCTACGCAACGCCTGACGCATCTGCTGCTTGGCAAACGCCAATCTGCTGATGCCGTTGCCGCTTGTCACGGCATCACGCACATTCATGCTCTGGGTGATATCAATGACGAAATACCAATCGTAAACGCGACTTGGCAACTGCGCTCTGGGTTCGAGCAGACTCAGGAAAAGCAAGAGCAAGGCACTGGCCAATAAACGGCCTCGTCCATCAAGATGGCGCCAGAATTTCATGGCATCCCACGCGGGAATCCGGGTATCGACGACCATCCGTCAACCGTCTCAGCCTCATCAGATTCATCTTGTTCGCTCTTGCTGTGCTTCAGCTCAAACAATGGAGACAAACGCAGCGCCAGTTCATAGTTGTATTTGGCTTCAGACCATGCCGGATCAAGACGCATGGCCTCGCGATAGCTTTCCTTGGCCATTGCAAGCAAAGGGCCAACCTGATCGAAAGCATCCAGCCCCTGCTCTTCGAGCAAATGATTTGCGCGGGCAAGATATAGATTGCCGGAATTGAAATACGACGACTTCCGAATGGTGTGAGACCCCCTGGATAAAGCTTCCGCATAAAGCGCCAGCGATTGCTGCATATCACCATGCCTTGCCTGATAAACGGCATTGGCAAACAAGGCGTCCGCCGCGCTACTTTCATGCAGGGACTGCGCTTCAATATTTGCGTTATAAATACCGGCCCGATAGAGGCTGACAATCAACCATATCGATGCAGCCAGGGACAGGCAGAACAGCAATACCATCAGTTGGAATAATTTCAGGCGCTGCGCCATTTTTTCACCTCCGTCAGATGTAATGCCAATACGCCACACGCACTGAGCAAGGCCAGCAGATAAAACAACCATGAAAGATCGCGTCCGGGAGCCGTCTGGTAGTAGCGCACAGGCTTGTTTTTCAGCCGCCCGATGTCTGCCAGGGCACGTTCCACAGCCAACGGGTTATCCGCTTCGTAAGCGCGATAAGGCGTACCCAGCGTACTGAAATAGCGATGCAGCTGATATTCCGGATAAGCATCCTCATCGCCCTCTGCCGGTGCAACTTTCAGGCTGGCGCCATTGGCCGAACGCAGATAAAGCCAGAACAGCGAAGCGCCCTCACGCTGAAACATGTTGCGCAACACCTCCTGGGTCTTGGCATCAAGATAGGCGCCGCCATCCGATACCAGTAGCACCACGCGCGAACCGGTTACCGGTCGTCCCTTGAAATAATCGAGCGCCATGCCCAGACCGCGCGCAACTGCCGTAAAGCCCATGCCGCCGGCTTCCGTCGCACTCAAACCGGCCAACACCGCTTGCCTGTCGCCACCCAGTGGAGCGGCCAGAATCGGCGAGGTGCTGAATGTCACCATACCAAGCATATCTTCCCTGCCCTGACTGACAAAATCCTGCAATACCCGTCGCGCTGCGGCCATCTTGGATTCACGTTCGCCAACTTGCGGATCGGCAAAATCGTCATTCATGCTGGCACTTCTATCCAGCACAATCATGACATGCGCGCCACTGCCGACGCGTTCCACGATGTTCTCCGCCCAGTAAATGCCGGACAGGCCCATGGCAATGCAAACCATCGCCAATGCTCCCAGCAGGCGCCAGAGCCGCTCTATCCATATGGAAAGCGCATCGACCGGCAGTCGTGCCAGAGACGGGTAAGGGAATGCCGGGTAGTTCTTCATCAACAAAGGAAATAACGCCAGCAAGGACCACAGCAGATACCATGGCTGACCCACCATCAGATTCGAAAGAACTTGCATCATTCGTCTCAGGACTCCAGTGCCCGGAGTTTACGGCCCAATTGGTATAGCCTCTCGAAATCCGCTGTTTCCGCTTCTCCGGCAAAGAACAGACGGTCGGAATCGGCATACAACTGCTCCAGTTCCTTGCGTAAGGGAAGCATCCATGGATTGCGTTCAAACAGCAGATGCAAACGCTCCCGGCTCAATGCCGTGCCGGTACTGGCATCACCGGCTTGGCGCAATATCTTCATGGCTGCCTGCAATTGCTCCAGGCTTTCACCTTTGCTTTTACGAATCGCCCGCATTTCCCTGCAGGCGATGCGATATGGCCTGCTCCATCGTTGCCCCAGTTGCAGCCAGTCAAAATACCAGCAGAAATAAGTCGTCGTAACCAGCAACACCAGCAAGGAAGAAAACAGCCACCATTTCATGCCTGCCGTTGCTCTCGGCTGCGGCTCCACATCTGGCAAATGTTGCAAATGTCTTACATCCATTCTTGCAGGCAACAGCGATGAAACGATCACGCTTGCCGGATTCAATTCGGCATCCATGACCTTGTCCTCAAGCCGGAACAGCAGCCGCAGCGGCATCAAGGGATAGGCGCGGACTTCCTGCAGCACCTGGAATATCTGCCAGTCCAGTACCAGCGTATGCCGCGTCATGGTTTTCATATCCTCAAACTGCCATTGAGCATCACGCAACTCGATGACGCCCGAGGTCTTGCCTATGCTCGGCAAGGAAGCCGGATCAAAGCGGTAACCCGGCGGGGTTTCAACAATGATAGTCTGCCGCGCCACATCACCGACGCTGTAACCGATCTCGCGAATTTCGGATTTGATCGTAACGGCTTTCTGCAACACAGCCTGCTCGGCAGAAGTCTCGGCAAAAGCACTTCCCGCTGCAGAAACACACAATGTGACAGCGACGAATATCCGACAAAGAGAACGAGGAAGAAACTGCATCAACACACCTCCAGCAAATGTCGGCTCAACTGTTCTGCATTGAACTGATTGCCGGAAAAGAATGGTGTATGCGCACCCGCCTGTCTGCAGATCTCCGCAATCTGCTGTCGACGTTGCAGATAAGCATGCCGTATCCTCGTAGCCATGCTGCGGCGCATGAATAATGAACCGACACCAGCACTTTCCATATCACGTACCCGGGCCCAACCCCACTCGGGCATATCCTGATACTCGGCGCTATCCCACAGCACCAGCGGCACCACATCATGAGCCGCAAGCGAATTCAATGCGGCCAGCATGAATTGTTCTTCAAAATGAAAATCTGAAAGCAGGAAGACCAATGCACGTTTTCTACTCATATGCTCAACAGCCTGCGTCAATGCTGAAGCACTAGCCCCATCCCTGATCATCGCCTGACTGACCGTACGGTGTGCCTCCTGTGCAAGGCCTTGGCGGTGGGAAGCCGGCATGATCAGGTCTTTCCTGATTTCATCGTCACAAACGATCAGAGAAAAATTATCGCCGTGTCGTACCGCTGACCAGGCAATCGAAGCTGCAATATCCGCTGCCTGCTGCAATTTGTTGCCCAACCCTGAAAAGTCCATGGAAGCGGAAAGATCGAGGACCGCAACCACATCAACTGCCCCCCGTTCATAGAAGGCTCTGGACATAAGATTGCGGGGAATACTGCGTAGCGTGGCACGGACATCGATACGGCGCGGATCCGGATTCTGCATAAATGGCACATAGCCACGAAAATCCATGCTGCCGCCAGGCATGCGCGTCCTATGGCCACCTGGCTGCGTTCCGCGCGCACGCCAGTTCAGGTTGTAATAAAAATCCTGTGGAACGAAACCCAGCAATTCGGTTACCGCAATTCTTTATGGGGCAGAAATATTGTCGAGTACGGCATCAAGCAAGCGCGATGCAATCTCGTCATGCCGAAGTTCGTAGGCCGGTGTGAAAAAAATACGGTGCGCCACCGTTTCATGGAAAACGCTACGGATATCATCAGGCGCCAGATAATCTCGACCTTCCAGCCAGGCGCGACAACGTGCCGCCCGCATCATCATGGCCATGCCTCTGGGGCTTGCTCCACCAGCCACCAGCCTGGCAGTGTCGACATCTTCCAATTCAATGCCGGACTGCACTGGATTACGCAAGGCACGCCACAGGTTGACAGCATAGTCCTGCAACGCAGGCTCAGCACGAACATGATCCTGAATAGCCTCAGCCAACTGATTGAGTTCTGCATAGGGCACGATGCCGGGCGGCAATAGCTCAATCAATGCATCGACATCATGAAACCTCTGATTGAACATCAGGTCTTTCTGCAATTCCCTGTCATCCGGCGCATCGATATTGATTTCCATAAAGAAGCGGTCACGTGCTGCCGCAGGCAATTCAAAGGTTTCCTCCCGCTCCAGACGATTACGGTCGGCGAACACTGTGAGATGCGGAAACCGGTATTCGCGGTTGAAGGCGTTCACACTCCGCTCAGCCATAAGCCTTAACAGCAGGCTATGCGCCTGCGGCCTTGCCCGGTTGATCTCATTGAAGAAAAACACTGCAAGATTTTCCTCGTGCTGCAACAAGGGCCCGGGAGCGACCGCCGGCTGTCCCTGTTGGTCAAGATAGGCGTGATATAAAAAGTCACTGGGCATCAGATCAATAGCCCCCTCGATGCGCTGATACTCACCACCAAGTAACCGTGCTGCCGCACGAAGCAAGGTGGTCTTGCCTACCCCCACATCGCCTTCCAGCAACACATGTCCACGAGAAAAGATACTGATGACCAGTGCCCGCACCGGAGCTTGCATGCCCAGCAGCGTGCCATTCAGTGACTGTTCAAAATGGAGAACGCGTTCGCGCCATTCATGAAGATTAATATTGTTTTGCTGCATGGAAATCCCGGAATTGTTGCTGGTTCAAGACGATTCAAGCAGAACATCCGTGTGCATTGCATACTCATATTCTGCTTGAATGACCCTACCGAAACGGCCGGCTCAAAAGCCGGCCGCTCCTTATGCGAACTCAATCAAGTTCATAAACAAACTTGCCTGTAGCTTTGGCATTGGCAATCCGTTTTGCATTACGGGCATCCATTGCCTTGATGCTGGCTTCCTGCTTGCCGATTTCGACCGGGTCATGTTTGGGGTCATACTTGGAGCCGGCGATTTTTGCCGGATATCCTGGCTTGGCTTCCCAGCAATTACCAGCTTCCTTGCAGTTTGTACCGTCATAGGCCAAAGCAGCGCCTGAAGACATCATTGCAGCTGCGACAGCCACCATTGTCAAAACGCGTTTCATGAACTTCTCCTTCTTGTCATATAGTTACTGGTGAGAGCGAATCACCACAGTCGGCCACCAGTAAGCACGACTGCGGAATAAAACCCTGCGGTCGATCAGTTCTTCCACTTTGCCTTTTTCGGATCTCCTTCGTAGATACTGCGTAACCAACTCATAACCTGCAGGATTTCATCCTTGGAAATCAGCCCGCGTTGCGGCCCCATCATGCCCTGCCCTCCGCCGTAAATAGTTTCAAACAGCCCCTTATCCAGAATATTGCCGGGGTAAGTCCAATAGTCATCCGCCAGCGCAGGGCCCAACTTGCCTTCCGCCAAGTGACCATGGCAACCGGAGCAGGCTGTGGAAAAAATGGTGTAGCCGTTCTTGATGACCTCGGGATTGTCGTTATATGGGTTCTTCCCGGTACGCAAAAACTCCTGAACTGCCTCGGTGTCGGGTCCTTTCCCATCATTCAGATCCAATACATCTCCGGAGATGGTGCCGCGAAAATCCAGTATCGGTGCTGCCGCCACATCCACCACGCCAGCCTGATCTGCCGCCGCAAGCTGGATTGTGGAATCAACTTTTGAACCAGGCGCTGCCGATTGTTCACTGGCATGACATGACGGCAAGAAAACACTCATTGCCAAGGCCATGCAAATTGCTGAGTACTGCTTGTTTTTGAAAGATAAACTGACCATTATTTCCTCGAGTGTTGTGTTGAGATTGGCAACAACGGGATGCCTTCATTTTTCAGAATTGCTTCGATTTCATCGCGCTTCTCGGCGATTACGCGATCCAGCTCGGCCTGTAACTCCACGTCATCCTTGCGCACCCCCATTGCCACTTCATAATGCATGGGCACAGGCTGGCCATTGGCCTTCTTCGCATCGTCTTTGACGATCTCGACCTTGAGCGGCACCGGGCTCTGCTTGATGTATCTGGAAACTTCAGGCGCCCAGAGCATGGCGGCATGGATGTATCCGGAACCGACATCATTCATGACCTCAAGCGGATCGACTCTTACATATTTATTGCGCGTAGATTGGTAACGCTGTTTTTCGGAGAAATAGTCGAACATATCGTCGAAACGATTGATCTGCAGCAACATGACCTTGCCCGGACTGTCCGGCAAAACGCCGATACGGAAATTCCGCTCCTTCAACAGTTCGTCATTCCATGAGGAAATATCAATCCCGCGATCTTCACGCGTGATAAATACATAACTGCTCTTGTAATAGGGTTGCGTTTTCAGAACCCTGGGGTCGGTGCTGTCTACTGCGATAATCAAGTCACATTTGTTCTTGTCCAGATTGTCGCGAACAATCAGTCGCGCATCCTTCCAGAACACATAATTAACCTTTCTGTTGAGCGCATTGCCAACCAGTTCCGCAATCCGGTTCTCAAAACCTTCCAGCCTGGAATTGGAAAATGGCATTTCATTTTCACCGGCACAGACATTAAGATCCGTTGCCGCAAAACCCGTCAACGAAGTTAACCCGACCACTCCCGAGAAAAGACTGCTTAACGCCAGACGTAAAAATTTCCGATTGAATGTTTGCATATACCGAAACGATTCCTTTAAGAGTTTTTTGTTGATACAAGATGCATCCAGATAAATTGTCCGAAGGTGCTGCTTGACCACCTGCAAACTTTTATCTGCATAGACCCTGATCCAGCCGACTGCATGGCCGGGGCGTACCATGCCCCGGCGATACAGTTTTTAAATCAACAGATTGCTCTGCCTCAGGTTACAGACTGAAGACCATCAGGCCGCCACCCATGTTGGTGTGGTGTTGCAGTTCCTTGAAGGCACCAACCGCGCCCAGACCAGCACTCGGGTCAGTCAAGTCAAAGACCAGACCAACACCAGGCCAACCACCAACGCCGTACATGCTGCCAACGTACTGCTTACCCTTATGCGAGTAGGTCATCGGGGAACCGATACCACCAGAAGGCATCTTGAACTTCCAGAGTTCCTTGCCATTGGCGTTATCCAGTGCCTTGATGTGGCCATCCAGTGTGTTGTACCAAACCAGGCCGCCCTTGGTGTACAAGGTGCCGCCCCAGGCTGCAAACTTCTCCCACTTGGTCCACTTGGCCTTGCCGGTGGTCAGGTCGAATGCACGAATTTGACCCATTTCAGTCTTGGTTGGGCCATTCGGGCCAGGGTACATCGCCAGCGTTGCACCGACGAAGAACTGACCTGCGCGGTATGGCAGCATGAACGGCTCCCAATCCATACAGATATGGTTCAGGCCGGCATAAAGTGTGCGACTTTCGGGATCATAGGCATCCAGACCCTGGTTGTGGAAACCCATGGCGGACGGACAGATGTTGGTACCCTTGTGATCCATACGGGTTGAGAACTCAGGATCACGCACAGGCACACCACTCTTCAGGTCAACCTTCTTGAACACGTTGACTGCAGGATCGACTTTTTCCGCAACAATCAAACCGCCGGTTTCACGATTCAGTGTGTAGAGAATGCCGTTACGGTCGATATGACTGAGAAGCGGAGTCTGCTTGCCGTTGACTGGCTGGTCGGTCAGTACCATCTGATTCACACCGGCGAAATCCCACTCATCGTGAGGCGTTTTTTGATAGCCCCACTTGGCTTCACCCGTATCCAGATCACGTGCCCAGATGGTCATGGTCCACTTGTTGTCGCCCGGACGCATGGTTTCATTCCATGGCGCAGGGTTACCGGAACCGTAGTAGAACAGGTTCAACTTGGGGTCATAGGCATACCAGCCCCAGTTGGTGCCGCCGCCGATTTTCCATGCGTCACCTTCCCAAGTCTTGGTACCAAGGCCGAATTGACCGTAGTGCGGATTGTGCTTGTTGAAATCCTTGCCGATACGAATAGACTCATCGGAACCAGTTGCGTAGGCACGCCACTTCAGCTCACCGGTCTTCAGATTGAATGCATTAACAGCACCGCGCACACCCAGTTCAGCACCGGAACAGCCAATCAGCACAGTATCCTTGGCAACAAATGGCGCCTGCGTCAGCGTTGAACCAACCTTGGGGTCGCATACCTCGACCTTCCAGTTCACCTTGCCGGTTTTGGCATCCAATGCAAGCAGATGGCCGTCAGCCTGTTTCTTGATGATCTGGCCTTCACCATAGGCAACACCACGGTCCACGATGTCACAGCACATTACAGCCTTGGTCGAAGCATCCTGCTTTGGCTTATGCGACCAGACAATCTTGCCCGGATCATTCAGATTGACAGCGAAGGTGTTGTTCGGAAACGCGGAGTGGATATACATCATGTCACCGATCACCAGCGGAGCACCTTCATGTCCGTGTAATACGCCGGTTGAGAATGACCATGCTGCCTTGACGTCCTTGACATTCTTCTTGTTGATCTGATCCAGCGTACTGTTGTGCTGCCCATAGAAATTGCCTGTTTGCAGCGGCCATTGATTTGGATCTGCCTCACGCTTATTGAGATCCGGGCCAGCCACAGCAGCCTGCATTGCAGTCAATGCAAGCAAGCTGCCAATGGTTGCGCCAAGTCTGACGCTGCCTAATTTGCTTCTCATAGTTACCTCTCCTGAATTTGGTTAAATTACAAACCCCCTGCCAACGTTTCCGTGTGACAGGTCTGCATTGTTAACAACTTGTTACAGCTTATGTAGATGAAAGATTCCCGCCGATATGTGAAAGAATTCACATCACAAGTGAGGCCGATCGAATGCAATCTGACCCGCAACCCAAGTCGGGAAAAACTCACTATCCCAGGCAAGCGTCATGCATGAGAATTGCCCTCTCATGAAAAATACCGGCGAAAACAACCGCAAAAATTCACAGCGACGAGATCTGCTGATTGCATTCTGCACAGTCGCACTCACCTATTTTCTGTCCATAATCCTGGACCCGGCGGAGCACTTCATGGAGTGGGCGGAACCGCTGGAACACGGCCAGATTGATGAACTTCCGTTTGTGTTTCTGGCAGCAGCCATTGTCGCCATCTGGTTTTCCAGCAGGCGCATGCGTGAGCTATCTATCGAAATTGCCACACGCAGGGAGGCCGAGAAAAAAGCACATGAAAGCCTGGTCAGATTCCAGACGCTATTTGAGGAAGGGCTGAGCGGTAACTTTATTGCCGACAAGTATGGCAACCTTATCATCTGCAACAAGGCTTTCCGTCACATGTCCGGCATGGCGGTACGAGGAGAAGACCAATTCAATATCGCCAGTGCACTCGGGGGAAAATGGCAAAGTATTGCCAGAGACTCATCACAATCTGCGTATCTGGACTTTCCCGAACTGATACTGGAACGACCGGATAAAGGCGTCTGGGTCGTTATGGCGCGTTTCAGACTGGTGCTGTCTGAAACGGCCGAGATCCAGGAGGTTCATGGTTACTTCACGGACATCACGGAACAATACCTGGCAGAGAAGGAGCTTTCGCAATTATTTGCAGAAAACCGCGCCCTGACAGGCCATGCCATGCAAGCTCAGGAAGAAGAACGGTGCAGGCTGGCAAGGGAAATTCATGATGATGTCGGACAGTACCTGACCGCTATCAGACTGGATGCCGCAACAATACCGAATATGAACGACAGGGCCAGCGCATCTGTATATCTGGAGCGCATCGCCAAGCATGCCGAATATATACAGGTTGCCATCAGGAGAATTATCAGGCGACTTAGGCCTGCCGCACTCGATGCACATGGCCTGATCGAAGCGATTCAGCAACTGGTCCATGACTGGTGCAACCAGAACCCGGAAATCAACTGCAGCATGGACCTGGATGAATCCTGCAACAGATTGCCGGAGACCATCAGCATCGTGATTTTCCGCATTATCCAGGAAGCACTGACCAATATTTCAAGACATGCCCAGGCACGCCATGTCGATATTTACCTGAAGCACAAAAATCAAGGATTGTTCATCCGCATCAAGGACGATGGCCTCGGCATCAAGTCACCATCTGTGACCCCGAATTCTTTCGGCCTGACAGGCATGCGCGAACGCATAGAATCCCTGCACGGGAGCTTTGCATTGACATCAAGACCCAATGCAGGGGTCACAATCACTGCAATCATCCCATTCAACCACTTGAGAGAATGTGACTATGTCGAAAATACTGTTGGCTGACGACCATGCCGTGGTCAGGCAAGGTCTCAAACTTCTGCTTGAAAATGTCGGACATCAAATTGTTGCAGAAGCCGAAAATGGTGAGAGGGCGGTAGCACTCTGGCAGGAGCACCGGCCGGATATCGGCCTGCTGGATCTGGACATGGCGGGCATTGGGGGTATGGAAACCCTGCAGCGTATTCTGGTGCGTGATCATCATGCCAAGCTCCTCATCTTCAGCATGCATGACGACAACATCTATGCAGCCAGGGCAATACAATCCGGAGCCCGCGGATATGTCGTCAAAACCGACCCGCCAGAAACCCTGCTCGAAGCCGTTACCCAGATCGCACGTGGCGGCCGCTATATTGCCCACGGTCTGGCACAGCATCTGGCACTTGATCGCTTCTCCGCGACAGAGAGACCTTTGGATAAACTGTCGCCAAGGGAATTCGAAGTCTTTCGCAGAATCGCGGAAGGTGAATCCTTGTCCGCAATTTCAGAACATCTGCAGATAGGCTATAAAACTGCAGCCAATGTGCAGACGCAGGTTCGTCAAAAACTGGGAGCACAAACGACCGGGCAACTGGTTCATCTGGCGATTCGTTATGGTGTTCTGGAAAAAGGGAACAATTTACAAGCGGGGAAGGAATAATTCACTGTCGTCGATTTTTCCCATCTATCAATATAGCCGCGTGAAATATGGAACTTGGCTTCAGGTTTCTCTTTCTCCTCCATAGTATATTCGTTACTCCATTGCGAATTACTTTCACAACCGGCTCAATGGGCCGGTTTTTTTTCCTGCCCATTTGAACTAAAAATCACCATGCTAAACATCCATGAGCCTGATTATGCCTTAATCCACTTAGCGGTATCTGCCATGCTGAGCCTGGGACTGCTCTTTAACTGCGAGCATTCTTACGCACAGAGCACGACATCTACAGAATCAAACCCGCCAATGGAGATGTCGGGAAATCAGGAACGTACAAGCAGAACCATTGTTGAGGAACATGGCAAGCACTTGCGACGGGTGATGACTGCTTTGTACCGGCTCAACCCGCATGAATTACAGAAAAGCGCCTCCGTCAGTCCGGAAGAGATGGTTCAATGGGTGTTCGAAGGACCGTTTGGCTGGAAATTCGACGCTTTGCGTGATACTCAGGGCATCGAGGCATTGAACCTGGCGTTTGATCCGGAATTCCATGGAGACCGGATACTGGCGATGATTACCGGAATTCAAACCATGATCATCGCTGCCTATGGCGGAAAAACGGAATTCCATTTTCCTGATTCAATCAACCCGCACCACTTGAACATCGCGGCACGAAACATGGACAAGACGCTCTGGAAACTCAAAAACACAAACAACGACATTGGAATTGAAAGTATCCAGGCCGGGGGTTCCACGGATGCAAACATCGTGTCCATACTGACAGGCATCAAACAAGCCCTGGAACTGGATGCAAGAATGCATGCAGAACATTCCAACCAAAGACTGACAATCGATCAAACCCCGATTGAAACTGATGAGTTTCTGCCGTTCTGATGCCCATTAACTTTAACCGACAGCCGTTCGCAACCTCATGACACCATTAAAAAATATGCAAGCACTCGCAATGATCCATGCTCTGTTGAGCGGTCTTCTGGCGTTTTGCCAAATGGCGATAGCGGAGGAGATTACAGAAAACCATACTCACCAAGTCAGCCTGATTGAGTTGGAAGATGCCGACTGCGCACAGAAGGATGGCAAACTGATCGCATTGATGAATTCAGATGGGGAAACCACTTTTGAAGTTTGGGTGGATCGCTGGTTTATGGACATTCAAACGCCAGATCACACCAAACACGTCCTGCTTCCAGGACAAGCCCCCGCTCCACTGGGCTGCTCGTCGACGCACGCAGGAGATCAGCACTGGACTGTACACAGCATCAAGATAATCAAGCGCTAACCTGAAGTACGAATACCGGCCAAGAATTCAACAGACATCGGCAAATCTGACAAAACCACAAAATACCGATCACACCAGATGTCATCTGGACCAATACAAACAACGGCAGCTATTCACTGACACTTGCTGGAGGGCAACATGGGGCATGTATACCGCGTCAAAATAGCATCGTCCGAACATTGCATCAGGGAATCCGGATTCCCTGCTGATATTCTTGATCCTCGTTATCCCGAGCCAGTATCTCGATCTCGGCCGGTCGGGACGGAATAAAATCAAACCGGATATAGGGATTGGCACTGATGCCGACACCTACATCGACAGACATCAAGGGCGCATTATCCAGCATGAAATCGAGACGCTTGATAAAGTATGGCTTTGCATAATAGCCATAAACCGTCCGCTCAAACCCGGTCCGCATTGGATGTTTAATATTAAAACTGAGTGTATTGACCTCTCCGTAGCGGACAGGGTCAGCCAATTGAATCTTCATTCTTCCCGCTTCCACTCTCAATTGTGCTTCATCAGAGCCGATGCCTCCACCACAGCCACCGCCCGGCGTTTTAATCCCGACTTTATGCATGTAGTACCTGCCATCTCCGGTTTCTACAATGACACGCACATAAGTGCTCTTTTCCAGACGGACTCTGGTCGAAAAATGGATCGGTTGTTTATTCTTGGGAAAATGAAAGATGGCAGTCAGCTGCACAGGGTTTGCATCAGTAATCAGATAAGCCTTTGCAACCTGCAATGCATCTGAATAAAAGGTATCGATCTCAACTGAGATCGGTACAAGCCCGGCATCTTCAGCGACAGCCGGCGCCGTAATCTGGATCAGCTGACTTCCATCCTCTATGGTTTTACCTGCAAAAAAAGCTTCATGTATTACCGGCCATAACTCATCACCAATAACTTCTGCCTGCGCTTGTGAGCCAACGGCAAGATAAATGATCACCACAAGCAAATAGCGCCATAACTTCCGCCAATTCAGCCTGACAGTCATAGCGCTATTCGGGTACTTATCAAAAAATTTTCAACAATCAGTGGATTACCACACCCCACGGAAATGAACCGACAGGAATATCGGCATGATGTTCAAGCTTGACGGTATCTATCACAGATATGGAGTTGGAACGTCCGTTGGCTACATAAAGCTTTTTACCATCCGGGGTCAATGCCATATTCCATGGGCGCTCACCCACCTTGATGGTCTTGATGACCTTGTTGGATTTAGTGTCAATCACGCTAACCGACTTTTCACCGCCATTACTGATATAAACCCGGTTACCATCCGGTGAGACCGTCACACCATTTGACCGCACGCCAACCTTGATTCGCTCTACCACTTTCCAATCCGCAACACTGATCACTTCCACTTGATTGCCGGCTTCGTTCGCTACATAAAACAGTTTGCCATCCGGCAGGAAACCGATGCCTCTCGGGTGCTTGCTGCCCTTGATCAGATGCACCGATTGCATTGTGGCAGCATCGAAGATATCCAGATCCCCGCTTTTCTCGTTACTGGCAATCAGCCACTTTCCATCCGGGCTGTATACGCAGTGCTCAGGATTTTTCCCCTGGGTCTTTGAGGTCTGCACCAATTTAAAACTGCTCAAATCGACAAATGAAACCGCATGTTCCTCTTCCAGGCAGGAAGCCAGCACCTTGCCGTCTGGAGATATCTTGATGCCTTCCGGCTCATCGCCAACGAACACACGGGAAAGCTCCTTGCCTGTTGCCAGATCCAACTTGGCCACGGCATTATCATCACGAACCACCACATAAAGATACTGGCCGCTTGCATCCAGTGTTGCAGCCTGGATTCTTTTGCCGAGGTTGCCGCCCTTGGGAAGAATATCGACAACCTTGTCTGCACTGGTGTCAATCACGGATATCGTGCCATCCTTCTCATTCGGCACATAAGCCAATGGGGCTGCGATGGCCTGATGAAAAAATAGGGAAAGAACACCTGTCAGAACTGCATGGCTCGGATTGAATTTCATCGTGATTCCTTAATTTTTGAAAAAAAAACCAGACACCTTGCAGTGCCTGGCTGAGCTATGGAGACACACATCAAGAGATGCTTATTGGCTATATCGTGAAGCCAGCCGCTGTTTGAAGTGTAGATATCATCTTAAGGAGTTAAGGAATGAGACACTAGGCTGATATTCCCGAATTGTTATGGGAGTTTTTCCCATAACAACCCTGTCTCATTACTTTTCAAGATAACGCTTGATCCCATCCAGACCCGTATCGTATATCTTGTTGATGGCAGCGACTGCAGTCGGGTTGTCCTGCCCCGGAGGGGCTTCCATACTGTTGGCCATATTGTAGAAACGACCAGTCCATGTCAGCGTGGACTCACCATCCCCCGGACCTGGCTTTACCTGCATCACTGCCCGGTAGTTGCTGACCGGGACCGTGCCTTCCACCATCTTGTAATCGAGCTTGAACTCCTCGGTTTTCGCTTCCCTGAGCTTTTCAATAATGTAGCTGCCATCCTTGAAAGTGACTGTTCGATGCGTCAAAACAGCTTCACTCTCATTGTCCTTGCGGTCTTCCACCTTGATCTCAGCAATATCGCCATGCCATTGTGCAATCGCACCAAAGTCCGTTAATGTAGCCCATACTTTGGCCGGCTCTGCCTTGATCACAACTTCCTTCACGATTTTCTGCGGGCTGGGGCCATGTGCCATGGCCAGTGCCGGCGTTAACAATACTGTTGCAATTGCCAGAATACTTCTCATATTGCTCTTACCCTTTCCATGAATTGACGTTATCACTTGGCCTCCAGTACTGTCTTCAGTCCGGCCAAGCCGGCGTCATATACGCCTTCCACTGCGGCAATGGCAGTCGCATTGTCTTCACCTTTTGGCGCATCAACAGCATATGCCTTGTTGTAGAAGCGTCCGGTCCAGGTCACCACTGTCTGGCTGGGTTCCGCACCTGCCTTGACCTGCATGATGGAGCGATAACTGCTGACCGGTAGCACGCCTTCGACAATACGATATTCCAGCTTCATATCTGCATCAGAAGCTCCTACCAATTTCTCGAGTATCGTTCCGCCATCCTTGAGCGTCAGCAGTCGATGCTGTACATCTGCGCCGCTATCGTCCTTTCTCATCTCCAGTTGCGTGCTGGCCACGGCGGGGTGCCATTGATGGATCGCACCGAAATCCTTGACCAAATCCCAGACCTTTGCCGACTCGGCCTGGATGGTCACTTCCTTGATGACTTTCTGTTGACTGGGCGCAACAGCTGCGGTGGCCTGTACGGCCAAGCCCAATGCAGATACAACTAACAAATGTTTGAGTTTCATGTCGATTTCCTCTTTATGGTTGAACAGGATAGCCAATGAATTGGCCGAATGAACGGCTCTGCGAGCCGGTTGAAATACTCTTTATCTTGCGATTTGTTTTTGCGTCTATGACCGAGACAGCGTTATCCATCCAGCTGGCAACATAGACACGCTGATGCCTTGCGTCGAACGAAACTCCTTCGGGGAAACCATCCACATCAATGGTTGCAATGACTTTTCTGGCCTGTGCATCAATTACCGAGACCGTGTCTTCGCCGGTATTGGTCACATAGGCATAACGCCCGTCCGGACTCGATGTCACGCAATACGGATGCTCGCCGACCGGGATGGTCGCTACGACCTGATCGCGACGAATATCGATGACTGAGAGCGAATTGCTCTCGACATTGACCACTAAGAGATGCCTGCCGTCACCACTCAGCACCATGCCGAACGGGTGTTTGCCAACCGGTATTTTTGAAACCAGCTTGCGGCTGCGAATATCGATGACACCCACATCATCGCTATCCCTGTTAGCCACATACAAAGTTGCACCCTCGCGGCTGACCTCCATGCCTGACGGAGCCTCGCCTATCTCGATCTCACCGGTCTGCTGATAACTTTCCGTATCAATCAGCAGTACGCGATCATGAAACCAGTCTGCGACGAACAACTGGCCACCGGTCTTGCTCAATGCCAGGCCGACCGGCGCAATTTTCAAAGCGATCTCGTGTATAACCCGATTGCTCTGCATATCAATGACCGAGACGGATCGTCCATCAACGTTTGAGACATAGGCCCTTTCCTGAACGGGATCGATAGCGATACCGACCGGACCTTTCCCTACCGAAATATCAGCCGACATCTCGTCCACCGCCAGATCAATCACGGAAACGGTATCCGATCCCTGATTGGTAATATAGGCAAATGGCGCGCCGGCAGCTGCTGTTGATACCAACAGCAGTCCCAATGCAGCAATTACCCCATGAACTCGCTGGAGTCTATTTTCATGTTTTCCCAAACTTCAGTAGCCTTTCTAATATTAGTTTTAGGCTGTTCCTGAAAATACAAAAGAGAGGTACCGCTACTAAAGCAATATCGCTTACCATCATCAGGATCCAGCCAGTTGATTGAACAATCGGTGGGTATCCGGTGGCCGGAAATCAGACCTAACACATCATGTTTACCAAATTCGCCCTGCATGTCCTTTGGGGCAATGGCTTTCCAGATTCCAACCTCTGCGGATTTCTGTGAGTTTTGAGCACAGCCGCTTAATCCAGGAACCAGGCACAACATCCCAAGAAAATCTGCAAGACAAATTCGATATAAGCCCATCAATAACTACCAGTTCTTTCTGGACGGATCGCCACGATAGACAGAACGAATGAACGTGATGATCTTCCACATGTCATCATCGGTCTTGACGATCGCGCCATGGCTTGGCATGGGGCCGACTACGTTTTCACGACCTTTGCGGGAAACGCCGGTCTGTTTGGTGAATTCGTCGCTGCCAAGTGTAATCAAGCGATACAGGGTATCGTCATCACTACCGTATACCCACACCTCGTTTGAAAGCGGCGGGCACATACCGCCACCGCCCGTACCGCCATGACAGCCGTTACAGCTTGCAGACAGATACTTCTTGCGCCCCAGTTCCAGTACCTTGTCGTTGGCATCGACATAAGGGTTCTTCAACTCGCCCTTGGGGGTGGAAGCAACCCGTTCCAACGGCGTCATGCTGCCGCCCATGACCGGTTCGGTCGGGGCGTCTGCAGCAGGTTTTGCTTTCTGCTGAGGGACAGGGAAACCATCATCCATCTGCGGGGCTTGCGGCACCGCAGTATCGTTAGCTACCACTTCAGGCTCTGCCAGGTCAGCTGATGCACAACCCGGCCCGACAATTGCCAGCAACAGGGCCAGGGTTGAAGAAAAAACAGAGATACGACGAACGATCATTATTTTGCCTTTCAGATTAAAAACTCAGGGAGTAACTCAACGTTGATTGAAGAGGCTGCCAAAATTGGCAGCCCAAGATGGATGTCCTCAGGATTTCGAATTGAGATATGACGACAGCACAGCCAACGCCTCTTTAGCATTCTCTTCTTGTGCAATCATCAGCGCGGTTTTACCGCCAGCGCTCTTGATGCCGGCATCAGCTCCTGCCTTGGTCAGCAAATGCACCATGTCCGCATCGTTACGGGCGGCAGCCAGCATGAGCGCAGTGAATCCGCCGGCGTTCTGCTCATTCGGCTTGGCGCCATATTGCAGCAGCGTTTGCGCCATCACCTTGTTACCCACCTTTGCTGCAATAATCAGCGGTGTATAGCCTGAATCGCCCATGACGACCGAAGCGTTTGCACCACGATCCAGCATGGCGACCGCCACATTGGAACGGTTATCCTGCACGGCGAGACCCAGCGCACTGAAGCCCTGGTAATTGAGCAGGTCAAAATCAGCCTTGAATCCGGCAAGCAGGCGCATGACCTTGCCATCGTTCTGCCGCACGGCATGCATAGAAGCGGTCCAGCCATCGTTGTCCTGCAGGTTCGGGTCTGCCCCATATTCAAGTAGCCCATTGATCAGCGTCAGATCGGTGGTTTTAACTGCATGCATCAGCGAAGTCATGCCTTCGACATCCTTTGCATTGATATCGGCACCGTGCTGGAGCAGATATTCGATGCGGTTGGTATCTGTCTGCAAAGTGGCATTGATCAATTCCTGGTCAAGCGATGAACCGGATTTGACGGCAGCGCTGATCAAGGCCGGAATTTCATCCGGCGGAGTCATTCTGACTTTGATGGTGTTCAACGAGCGCCTGGCATGCGTCTGGTAGGCACCATGGCTAGGTAGATCGCCAGACACCACACAGCGATCACACTGCACAAGTGGAACACCGTAATCGTCCAGGATCTTGCGAATTTGATCCTTGTTCTCGAGCATGACCTTCTCAATGCGAGCTTTCAGCGCGTGGGAGTTTTTCTTCATGCCGATACCCAATTCAAACTCGAGTGGCATGTTGTCTTCCAGCGTATTCAGTGGCTTGATTGTCAGAGGCGCATTCTTCATGCTGACATACCAGCCGGCCATCGGCCCCCAGATGGCAGCGGCATCCAGTTTGCCGTCCACCACATCACGCACTTGCACGTGCGGCTGCCTCTCCGGCAAAAGATCTGCATCATGCGCAATGGTTTTCACGATGGTGTTCTCACGTTTGATTCCGTGCTCCTGCAATACCGTGCGTATGGCGGAATGCTGAAAAACACCGACTTTCATATCGTTCAATAGTTTCGGATCATCGAGGCTCTTGATATCCAGGCCGCGATCATTGCGATAAGCCAGGACGAAGGTACTGCGGTAGACAGGCATGGTTGTCATCATGCGTTTGTCATCCGCCGACATATCCATCAGGATGTCGCACTCGTTATTGTCAAAAGTCTGGCGGGTCAGGCCGCGATTAAGATACGGGCGATAAAAGTAAGTGGCATGCGTCCCCATGGACTTGGCGATCAAATCGGCGATCTTGTTCTGGAAACCCTCACCCTGATTGTTGGAAAGCGGCATATTGCCCGGATCGGCACAGACACGCAGAGGTTCGACTTTTTCAGCTGCCGCAACAGATGGCAGTAGGCCAAGCGCAACCCCCAGCCATAACACATGAAGCTTTTTATTCATCACAATCCTTAAATCTTGATGATTACAAAAAGCCGAGAGGTGGCATGAACGCCACCCTCGGCCGATTTACTCAACTACTGCATTACTGCTTTTTTAGTCATACAAGCGGAATGTATACAGCTCACCACCTTGCGGAACCTTGTCCAGACCGGATGCCTTGGCCATCGCAGTTGCACCGATAGCACCATACTTGTCATCCATATCCAGACCTGCGGTTACAGGCAGACCGATCCAGCCACCGATACCGGCAAAGACGGAAACATACTGCTTGCCTTTAACCTTGTAGGTGACGGGGTTGCCGATGATGCCGGACCCGAGCTTGCGGCTCCAGACCACCTTGCCGGAATTGCGGTCGACTGCACGGAAGTCACCACCCAGGGAACCGTAGAACGCCAGACCACCGTCGGTCACCAGGACACCACTCCAGTTAGGATATAGATCAGGAATTTCCCACAGGGTCTTGCCGCTGACGACATCGAACTTCTTCAGCTTGCCGGTTACACCTGGTTTTTCCGGATACATATAGACGTTTGCGAATACGTACACGGTGCCTTGTTGGGTATGTGTACGTTCCTGCGGCTCATCTTCCATACACCAGTTGTTGGTAGGTACGTAGAAGATATTCGGCTCTTTTGGATCCACCGCTGCAGGCTGTTGGTCTTTACCACCCATTGCAGATGGACATGCCTGTGTATTGACGTCACGAGCGAACGGAGAATGTTTCTCGACTTTAACTGGGCGACCGGTCTTCAAGTCAACCTTTTCAGCCCAGTTTACGGTGACAAACTTGTTGGCGCGGAGCAGAGTACCATCCTTGCGATCAAGCACATACGCAAAGCCATTACGGTCAAAGTTGACCAGAGCATCATGCTTCTTGCCATCAACCACTAGGTTGTCCACCAGGATGTTTTCGTTCACACCGTCATAGTCCCATTGGTCGAATGGAGTTTTCTGGTATGCCCAGACCATTTCACCTGTATCGATCTTGCGGGCCATGATGGTCATGGACCATTTGTTGTCCCACTTACCTATACCTGTCTTTGGGTCAGTTTCGTTACACTTGGTATGCGTCAGATTGGCGCCTGTTTCACCACAGCGATAGGAAGGTGACCAGTGACCTGGGTTACCGGTACCGGCGTACATGATGCGAAGTTTTGGATCATAGCTGAACCATGCCCATGGAGCGCCACCACCGATTTTCCACTCATCACCAGGATAAGTCAGGCCCGTGTTCTGACCATACAGACCATAGTGCGGATTGGCTTTGTTGGTTTCCGGTGTCATGCACAGATCCTTGTCGGAACCGGTGCTATGGCACTTCCAGACTTCCTTGCCGGTCTTCAGGTCATAGGCAACGGTACGGCCGCGAGCCGCGAATTCGTCACCGCCGAAACCTGCAATCACCAGACCTTCTGCGACCATGGCTGGACCGGAATGCGTTTCACCTTTTTCAGGATAAGCATGCTTGGTCACCCAGATTTCCTTTCCAGTACCTGCATCCAGGGCAATCAGGAAGCCATCCAGCGTGTGGAATACCACTTTGCCGTCGGCATAGTTCAGACCGCGGTTGATGGTGTCACAGCAGGCACGTGGCACTGCAGATTCATCACGATCGGTTTTCTTGGTGTAATTCCAGATCTGCTTGGGATGGTCAGGATCGCTCAAATCCAGCGCTTGAACAATGTTTGGCCAGGCGCTGACAAAATACATCATGGTCTTGCCATTGTGTTCCACCACCACCGGCTGACCTTCATGGCCGCGAAGTGTGCCGGTGGATTGTGACCAGGCATACTGCAGTTTGTTGACGGTCTTGGTGTTGATATCTTTCAGTTGACTGTGACGATGCAATGCCAGATTCTGACCTGGCGCTGCCCACATATTGTGATCCTTGCTACGCTTGATGATTTCCTCGTTGGCTGAGGCCTGACCGGCAATGCCGACCATCGCCAGCGCACCCAGTGCCGCATACACCCCCCGCAGCATCAGTTGTTGCTTTCTCATACATCCTCCTTGTTCTGATTTTTGAAACCTACGCCATCCCCTTTACTGCCGAGAACGCACAGACACTATAGGGATGTAGCGAGCAAGCAGAACGAGCGGATTTCCTGAATAGAGTTAGGAATAATTCCCATGTTTGTCGGGAATAAAATACAGATGGAATAAGAAAATTAAGTAGCGCTAAGGAATGAGCATTGTCGCTATTGCTTTACTGCATGGCGCTCATCAATCTTCTTTGGAGTCCACTCCGAGACCAGCAACTTGGCACGCGCAATCTGTTCGGCAGTCATTCCCGCAGCCACCTGATCTCTTTCGACAATAGCGAATTCATGATTCTGCGTAGCAGCGAGCTGATACCACTTATAGGCATGCACCATATCCGCTGCAACGCCAACGCCGTCGCGATACATCTTGCCCAGCTCGTATTGAGCCTTGAAATGCCCCAGTTCTGCAGATTGACTGATCCAGTAAAAACCAAGCTTGGGATTCTTTTCTATACCACGCCCCTCAACGTAGTTCTTTCCCAACACCAGTTGCGATTTGAAATGCCCCTGTTGTGCTGCCTTGCGATACCAGACATTGGCAGCCTTGTCATCCTGCTTGACGCCGCGACCTATGGTGGTCACCCGCCCCAAGGCAAACTGCGACAGGACATGGCCTTTGTCGGCTGCCATGCGAAACCATTTGGCAGACTGCACATCATCGCGTTCAACCCCTTGTCCCATGGCATACATGACACCCAGGTTATAGGCAGAATCGACATTGCCCTTGCTCGCCGCTTTTTTGTACCAGGCCGCCGCTTCTGTAAAATCCTGCCTGACGCCCTGACCTTCGTCATACATCATGCCCAAGATATGCTGCGACCTTTCATCGCCCCGTTCTGCCAGAGGCTTGAACTCCTTGAATGCCTTAGCATAGTCGCGCTGTACAAACGCCGCCTTGCCTTCTTCAAAGCCGGCATATGCCGATGAGACGGAGGTGATAGAACAAAGGATAAGAACCCCGATAATGTTCAAGCGCATGTTTACCTCTTTCAATCAATTAACCTTCAATGACGCCATAGCGTATCGCCAGACGCACCAGTTCAATCGGGCCGGAAATGCCCAGCTTCTGTTTAAGTAAAGTTTGATAATTAGCCACGGTTTTCTGACTGATTTTCAGTGTTTCTGAAATCGCCTCGAGCGAATTGCCTTCAGCCAACAAGCGAAAAACTTCAAATTCACGTCCCGATAATTTGCGCACCGGATCATCCTCTCCCGTGAGGCTTTGCAGAGCGATTTTCTGCGCAATCGAAGGGCTGATCCAGGTACGTCCGACCATTGCCTCATGTACCGCATTGAGAAGATCACCAGCCACGCCAGACTTCGCGATATAACCCTTGGCACCGGCGCTGAGCGCCTGGGTCGCAAAGGCAGCATTCTCATGCATGGAAAAAATAACGACCCTGGCAGCCGGATATCGCGACAGAATTCTGCGCAAGGCCTCAAGTCCGCCCATGCCCGGCATCGACATATCCATGACTACAACGTCCGGCTTACATTCCCCATACATCTGGTAGGCCTGCTCGCCGGTACTGGCCTCGGCAACAACCAGTACACTGCTATCCTGTTCCAGCAGGCGGCGCAGACCGGACCGGACCACGGCATGGTCGTCCGCCAACATAACGCGATAGGGATTCGTCATAATGTTTCTTCTATGTGAATTGGAAGTCGTACTGAAATTTTTGTGCCGCTCTTCGGAGCTGTCGTCAGGCCAAAAGTACCGCCCAACCCCTCCACCCTCTCCCGCATACCGGCAAGACCGTAACCACCAAAACTCGCCGGATTAAACCCTATTCCATCATCCTCTATCGCGATCACAAGCTCTTCTTTTTCGCGAATGACAGACAAAGTCATGCGACGCGCATTGGCATGACGCGTGATATTGGTGAGGGACTCCTGGATGATACGGTAAGCAGCCAAAGCAACCTCGTCGTCCATCTCGCCCAAGTCCTTGGCAATGCTGATGCAACTGGAAATACCAATGTTGCGTTCGCGCCAGCCATAGACATATTCATCCAGCGCGATGGATAAGCCGAGCTCGTCCAGCACACCGGGCCGCAATCGCTGCAGCATGTTATGCACCATATCGAGGATTTGCATCGAGACATCGGAAATCGCAATCGCACTTCTCTTGGCTGCCGTCAAATCCCTGCAATTGGCAATCGCCATGGCATCAACATTGATGGCCGTCATGCATTGGCCGATTTCATCATGCAGCTCGCGCGCCAGACTTTTGCGTTCGTCTTCCTGCACGCGAATTATCTTCTGGGTCAGGCGATGATTGCTTTTGATGCTCTGCTGCAGAGTCTGTGCCATCGCGTTGAATTTGATGCTCAAGCCGGCGAGTTCCGGCAGCTCGAATTGGGGGAGCCGGGCATCAAGTTCTCCCTCTTCCAGTGCATTCAAGGCATTGATTACACTGCCGACCGGTTGCAGCGCCTTTTTCAACGCCCAATAAACCATGGCATTCACTGCCACGAAGAAGATCGCCACCAACCACAACAAGCCTTGCGTGTCATTCCATATTTCCTCAATCTCGAAAGAACTGTCAGGGGTAATTACCAGTTCTCCTATAGCCCTGCCGCTCGCGTAAATCACACGCCTGATCTCTGTACCATCTGATGTAGTCACGTCCATCAGCTTTACAAACCACGCCGGAGGTGTGTTTTCTCTATCTGCCTGTTGTTCTCGATTGCTGTCTCTCAATCTGCCAAACCGGTCATAAAACTCGATCTTCAAATGGCGGATATCAGCCAGTGACTCCAGCCGGAAGATGGAAGCCTTGTTTCGATCAGCACCGTTGAGCCAAGCATAATCCGAGGTATAGTGCAGAATCTCTGCATCCAGCAGGTGTGATGCCAGCGAAGCCGTAGACAGCACTTCGGCCCGCACATCTTCACGGGCACTCTGGACCGACAATACAGCGCCTATGGAAATCACGATGAACAACAACAGCGTGATCATCAGATTCAGGCGGACCGTCAGACTCATATTCAGCAGCTTCTTCAAAAAGCTATTCATTGTAGAGATTTCCACACAAACCAAAATGGGAGAAACTCCCGATAGAGGGAGTTAAAAGATTGCAGTCGAATAGAGGCAATATTCATGCCCTTACAAACATGAATTCAACTCATTGTTATTTATAGTGTTTTTTTAGAGTGGCAGCGCAGGCATGGTTGGCAGCAACCGGTGTGGCTGCATACAACCAATGGATTGGAACGGGATAATCTGCCTGATGAACATTTCAGTCACCAAGCCTGGAATGAATTAAAGCTAGACTGCAACAGGCGCCTTGATGGCGGGATATGGATCGTATTGTTCCAGTGTGAAATCTTCGAACCTGAAACCGAAGATATCGTTGACCTGCGGATTGATGCGCATGACGGGCAAGGCACGGGGTTCGCGCGACAACTGCTCGTTGACCTGATCCAGGTGGTTCAGGTAAATATGCGCGTCACCCAGTGTGTGAACAAAATCACCTAGCTTGAGACCGCAGACCTGCGCCACCATCATCGTGAGCAGCGCATAAGAAGCAATATTGAAAGGCACACCAAGGAAAATATCGGCACTGCGCTGATAAAGCTGACAGGAAAGCTTCCCATCTGCCACATAGAACTGGAAAAAGGCATGACATGGCGGCAGCTTCATCTTGTCGACATCAGCGACGTTCCATGCTGAAACGATCAAACGACGGGAGTCCGGCGTTTTTTTGATGGCTTCTACCACCTGTGTGATCTGATCGATATGCGTGCCGTCCGGCCTGGGCCAGTTACGCCACTGGTAGCCGTAAACCGGGCCGAGGTTGCCTTCCGCATCCGCCCATTCATCCCAGATGGTGACGCCATTCTGCTTGAGATAGGCAATGTTGGTGCTGCCCTGCAAAAACCAGAGCAGCTCATGAATGATGGACTTCAGGTGCACTTTCTTGGTGGTCAGCAGCGGAAAGCCTTCTGCCAGGTTGAAACGCATCTGGTAACCGAACACCGAATAAGTACCAGTGCCTGTCCGGTCTTCCTTCTTGTGGCCGTGCTCCAGCACGTGACGCAACAAGTCGTGATAGACCTTCATGGCAGATTCCTTTCAGCTGTGTTCGACAATAAACTGCTTGATGACATTAACGTCGGCATCCATGACGACGAAACGCTGCGGCAGATCTTCCAGACCCGCCAAGTCGGCCGGGCGCTCCGGCTTCTGCCCCAGGGCTTCGACGATAGCGTCCTCAAATTTCGCCGGCAATGCCGTTTCCAGCACCACCATCGGAACGCCTGGTTCACGGCATTCAAGCGCGACCTTCAGGCCGTCTGCAGTATGCGTGTCGATGGTGATATCGTATTTTTCCCTGGTCGCACGTATGGTCTGCATGCGGTTCGCATGATTGCTGCTGCCGGAGACGAAGCCGTAATCCTTGACCTTGTCGAACAGGCCGTCCTGTTTCAGATCGAAAGCCCCACCGGCATCCACCTTGCTCCACAGTTCACGCACTTTGGCGGCATCGCGGCCGACCAGGTCGAACACGAAACGCTCGAAATTGGAGGCCTTGCTGATGTCCATGGAAGGGCTGGAGGTATGATAAGTATTGGCTGAGCCGCGGGGGCGATAAACCCCGGTCTTGAAGAACTCGTCCAACACGTCATTTTCATTGGTGGCCACCACCAGTTTGTCGATCGGCAGGCCCATCATGCGAGCGATATGGCCGGCGCAGACATTGCCGAAGTTGCCGGAAGGCACGGCAAAGCTGACCTTCTGACTGTTGTCCTGCGTGACGGCGAAATAACCCTTGAAGTAATACACCACCTGTGCGGCGACACGTGCCCAGTTGATGGAATTGACGGCGCCGATCTTGTGCTGCTTCTTGAAGGCATGATCGTTGGAAACCGCCTTCACCACGTCCTGCGCATCATCGAACACACCCTTGACCGCGATGTTATAGATATTCTCGTCCTGCAGACTGAACATCTGTGCAGTCTGGAAACGGCTCATTTTCTGATACGGCGACAGCATGAAGACACGGATGCCTTTCTTGCCGCGCATGGCGTACTCGGCTGCAGAACCGGTGTCGCCCGATGTCGCGCCAAGGATATTGGTTTCCTGACCCAGTTTGTTCAGCACATATTCGAACAGGTTACCCAGCAACTGCATGGCCATGTCCTTGAATGCCAGGGTCGGGCCATTGGACAACGACAGTAGATAGAGATCATCTTCCAGTTTAAGCACCGGCGTGATTTCGGCCGCATCCTGACCCTTGCGGGTATGGCAGTAAACTTCAGGGCGATAGGTCTTGTCGATGATCGCTCTCAGGTCTTGCGCAGGAATGTCATCGACCAATCGCGACAGTATCGTATAAGCCAGGTCGCGGTAATTCATGCTGCGCATCGCAGTCAGGTCGGCATCGCTGAAATGCGGATACTGCTCCGGCATGTAGAGACCGCCATCCGGCGCCAGGCCGCCCAGCAGGATTTCACTAAAAGTCAGCGCGGGTGACTGTCCGCGGGTACTGATATATTTCATATTACTTGCCCAACTCTTCCATGCGAATACGCGTGACCTTGCCGACAGTCGCCGGCAGTGCCTCGATGGCAGCAATCGCCTGATTCATGTTCTTTTCAACCGTGACATGCGTGAGGATGATGATATCGGCCTCGGTTTCGTTCTCCGCCGGTTCCTTCTGCATCATGGCGTCGATCGAGATGTCGCGATCACCGAGAATGCGGGTGACTTCCGCCAGCACGCCGGGTTTGTCCGAAGCGCGCATGCGCAGATAGTATGCGCTGCTGACTTCCTCCATCGGCAGGATCGGCAGATCGGCGATCTGATCCGGCTGGAATGCCAGGTAAGGCACACGCTGCTCGGCTGAAGCATCAGCCAGACGTGCCACATCGACCAGATCAGCAATCACTGCACTGGCGGTCGGTTCGGCACCAGCACCGGCACCGTAGTAGAGAGTCGGACCGACCGCATCGCCCTTGACCACGACGGCGTTCATCGCGCCATTGACGTTGGCGACCAGACGCTTCTCGGGGATCAGGGTCGGATGCACGCGCAACTCGACGCCCTGCGCATTACGCTTGGTGATGCCGAGCAGCTTGACGCGATAGCCCAGTTCCTCGGCATAGCGAATATCCTTGCTTTCCAGCTTGGTGATGCCTTCGGTATAGACCTTGTCGAACTGCATGGGGATACCAAAACCGATAGCCGACAGAATCATCAGTTTGTGTGCGGCATCGATACCTTCGACGTCGAAGGTCGGATCCGCTTCCGCATAACCAAGACGCTGAGCCTCACCCAGCACGTCGGCGAAGGCCAGACCTTTTTCGCGCATTTCGGTCAGGATGAAATTGGTCGTGCCGTTGATGATGCCGGCGATCCATTCGATGTGATTGGCAGACAATCCTTCGCGCAAGGCCTTGATGATGGGGATACCGCCAGCCACGGCTGCTTCAAAGGCGACAATGACGCCACGCTTCTGCGCCGCGGCGAAAATCTCGTTACCGTGCAAGGCGATCAGCGCCTTGTTGGCGGTCACCACATGCTTGCCGTTCTCGATCGCCTTCAACACCAAGTCCTTGGCGATCGTATAGCCACCGATCAGTTCGACCACAACGTCGATGGACGGATCACTGACAACGGCAAAAGCATCATCCGTCACCTCGCACGCACCTGCGGTCACCTGACGCGCCAGTTCGAGATTGCGGTCGGCCACCTTCACAATCTGAATGGTACGACCGGCGCGACGGCTGATCTCCAGTTGATTGCGCTTCAGCACGGTGAATGTGCCGCCGCCTACAGTACCGACTCCTAACAGACCTACATTGATTGGTTTCATATTTTCCAAAATTCTCTTTCAGCCACTCAAGATCACAGAGGTCGCGGCTCAAGCCGGATCTCGCTGTATTCTCTGCGGCTCAACTATTTAGCGTGCTGCTTGCGATAATTCTCAAGGAATCTTGCAATGCGGCCAATGGCTTCCGTCAGGTCATCCACATTGGGCAGGAAGACGACACGGAAGTGATCCGGTTTTTTCCAGTTGAAGCCGCTACCCTGTACCAGCAAGACCTTCTCTTCCAACAACAGATCGAGAATGAACTGCTGGTCGTCCTCGATCGGATAAAGCTTGGGGTCGAGTTTCGGGAACAGATACATGGCGGCAGCCGGCTTGACACAGGTGACGCCCGGAATATCTGTCAGCAACTTGTAAGCCAGATCGCGCTGCTTGCAAAGCCTGCCAGTCGGCGCCACCAGGTCATTGATGCTCTGATAGCCACCCAGCGCCGTCTGTATTGCCAACTGTCCCGGCACATTGGCACACAAGCGCATGGAAGCCAGCATGTTGAGGCCTTCGATGTAATCCGACGCATGCTTCTTCTCGCCTGAAACCACCAGCCAACCGGCACGATAGCCACAGGTGCGGTAATTCTTGGAAAGCCCGTTGAACGTGACAAACAGCACATCATCAGCCAGCGAGGCGATCGAGGTGTGCGTATTGCCGTCGTACAGCACCTTGTCATAGATCTCATCGGCGAAGATCACCAGCTTGTGATGGCGGGCGATCTCGATGATGCCCTCCAGAACCTCTTTCGGATACAGTGCACCGGTTGGATTGTTCGGATTGATGATGACGATGCCGCGCGTATTGGCTGTGATCTTCGACTCGATATCCTGCAGATCAGGTTGCCAGCCGCTCTCCTCGTCGCACATGTAATGACGTGGCGTACCGCCGGCCAGCGTCACAGCAGCGGTCCACAAAGGATAGTCCGGCATCGGCACCAGAATCTGGTCACCGTTGTTGAGCAGGGCCTGCATCGCCATCACGATCAGTTCGGAAACGCCGTTGCCGATGATGATGTCGTCTATCGTCACATCGGCGATGTTCTTCTGCTGCGTGTAATGCATGATGGCCTTGCGCGCAGCGAACAGCCCCTTGGAATCTGTATAGCCCGATGCCTGATCCATATTGCGGATGACATCCTGCAATATCTCTTCCGGCGCTTCAAACCCGAACGGGGCCGGGTTGCCGATATTGAGCTTGATGATGCGATGCCCTTCTTCCTCCATCTCCCGCGCGCGTTCCAACACCGGGCCGCGAATGTCGTAGCACACGTTGTTGAGTTTGGTCGATTTCAGTATGGGGTCCATGATGGTCGCTAACAGCAGAATCTGCCCTGCAAAAAGTGTGTTATCTTACATTGTCACGGGCATGCCAGCAATGAAAGCGGGCAACCATGCCCTTAACTTCAAACCGATACCCGCCAAACACAATTTGTTATGAAATTGCACCTGACACAAGCCGCCGGCAACCAGCTGATTACCGGCTATGACATCGGCTGGGTGGAAATCAACGCGGTACGCCATACCCAATCGCTGATTGTTCTACCGAACCAGCTGATCGAGAACTGGGTGGCGGGAAATTTCGACAGTCTGGTGGAACTGGATTTCGCAAGACTGCTGGAACTAAAACCTGAGGTGATCCTGCTCGGGACCGGACAACGGCATCGCTTCATCCATCCGCGCATCACACGCAATCTGACCGATGCCGGCATCAGCATCGAATGCATGGATACGGCAGCAGCCTGCCGCACTTACAACATCCTGATGGCAGAAGGCCGCCATGTAGCGGCGGCGCTTCTAATCTAGATCCCTAATTACCAGATTCTTCCGGCTAGCCCAGATTCCGGCGCGAGAACGTCAGACTGGCGTTGGTACCGCCGAAGCCGAAACTGTTGGAAAGCGCAGTCTGGATATTGGCGTTATCGATGCGACTACGCACGATGTTGAGGCCTTCAGCCACAGGATCCAGGGTTTCGATGTTGGCAGAAGCCGCAATGAAGTTGTTTTCCATCATCAGGAGCGTGTAGATCGCCTCATTGACACCGGCTGCCCCCAGCGCATGACCGGAAAGTGACTTGGTGGATGCGATAGCTGTCTGGCTGTCGCCGAATACTTCGCGGATGGCTTCCAGTTCCTTGACATCACCGACCGGTGTACTGGTACCGTGCGTATTGATGTAATCGATGGAACCTTCAACGCCTTCCAAGGCGAGCTTCATGCAACGCACCGCACCTTCGCCCGAAGGCGCGACCATATCGTAACCATCAGAAGTGGCACCGTAACCGACCACCTCAGCATAGATCTTGGCGCCGCGCGCCTTGGCATGCTCATACTCTTCCAGCACAACGATGCCGCCACCGCCGGAGATGACGAAACCGTCACGGTTGGCGTCGTAGGTGCGCGAGGCTTTTTCCGGCGTCTCGTTATATTTGCTGGAAAGCGCACCCATGGCGTCAAACAGGTAGGACATGGTCCAGTGCTCTTCTTCACCGCCGCCGGCGAAGACGATATCCTGCTTGCCCAGCTGGATCTGCTCGACGCCGGCACCGATGCAGTGTGCACTGGTCGAACAGGCGGAGCTGATCCCGTAATTGACACCCTTGATCCTGGCGCCAGTCGCCAGACAGGCGGCAATGCCGCTGGACATGGTCTTGGTCACCATATAAGGTCCGACACGACGTATGCCTTTTTCCGCCAGTGTATTGGTGCCTTCCAGCATGCTTTCAGTGGAAGTACCGCCGGCACCGACGATAAGACCGGTGCGCACGTTGGACACAAGCTCTTCCGGCAGGCCGGCATCGGCAATCGCTTCCTGCATGGCCAGCCAGGAATAGGCATGACCCTTGGCCATGAAACGCATGAGTTTGCGATCAATCAGTTCTTCCACGTTCAGGTTCTTGATCGACCCGGCAACGTGTGAGCGCAAACCTCTTTCAGCGTATTCGGGCTGATATGTGATTCCGGAGCGGCCCTCGCGCAGGCTGTCCAGCACTTCGGATTTGTTGTTACCCAGACTGGAGACTATCCCCATCCCGGTGACTACGACACGGCGCATCGTGATTCTCCCAATAGCGTTATCTGCATCTCTAGTTTTAATTTTTGCATCAAAAATTGTCAGTACGTGTGAACAGACCCACACGCAAATCAGTTGCCGCATAGATCTCACGACCATCCAGCTCCATGGTGGCATCGGCAATGCCCATGACCAGTTTGCGCATGATGACGCGCTTCAGATCGATTTTGTAGGTCACCAGTTTGCCGGTCGGCAACACCTGACCGGTGAACTTCACCTCACCCGCACCCAGTGCACGACCACGACCGGGGCCACCCATCCAGCCCAGATAGAAGCCGACCAGTTGCCACATGGCATCCAGCCCCAGGCAGCCCGGCATCACCGGATCATTTTCAAAGTGACACTTGAAGAACCACATATCAGGATCGATATCGAGTTCCGCGATGATCTGGCCGTTGCCATACTTGCCGCCATCCTCGGTAATCGAAACGATGCGACTGACCATCAACATCGGCGGCAAAGGTAATTGTGCATTACCGGGGCCGAACATCTCGCCACGACCACAGCTCAGCAACTCCTCATAGGTGAAACTATTTTGTTTTGACATCAGAGACTTTTTCTTTTGGTGAATAGGATTATTACCGCTATTTTCGCCGGAAATGCCTCCGAGCGGAAGCCCTTGCTGATATATGCCGGTTTCAGGGGTATACAGATCTGTTTACACCAGAGAAGAATCTGTTTACTATGTCGCTTTGTTACATTATTTTACAAATTCGTAATCTTCATTTACATAATTCACTTGAGGTAAGTCAATGAGCGACCGCCAACTGGCCGACTGGCGCGAACATGCGCTGAAACTGGAATCAGAAATCAACAAGGTGGTCGTGGGCCAGGAATCGCCCATCCGACTGATTACCACCGCCATTTTCGCCCGCGGCCATGTGCTGCTGGAGGGGGATGTCGGCGTCGGCAAGACCACGCTGCTGCGCGCGTTCACCCGCGGCATCGGCGGCGGTTACCAGCGGATCGAAGGCACCATCGACCTGATGCCGAACGACCTGGTCTATCACACTTATCTGGGTGAAGACGGCAAGCCGCATGTCAGCCCTGGTCCTCTGCTGATGTCCGGTGAAGACCTGTCCATCTTCTTCTTCAACGAAATCAACCGCGCCCGCCCGCAGGTGCACTCCTTGCTGTTGCGCGTCATGGCCGAACGAACCCTGACGGCATTCAACAAGGAACATCATTTCCCGCACATGCTGGTGTTTGCCGACCGCAACCAAGTGGAGAAGGAAGAGACCTTCGACATCCCGTCCGCCGCACGCGACCGCTTCATGATGGAAATTCCCATCGTCGTGCCAGGCGACCCGGCGATTCGGGAAGAGTTGATGTTCAATCCCAAGTTTCATGATGTCGATGCCCTGGTCGGCACGGTTGAACCGGAAGTCCTGGAGTTCGACAAGGTCAATGGCATCGCCCGCATCATCCAGAATTCCATCGACGCGAGCCAGACGCTGCGCCGCTACGCGCTGGACCTGTGGACTGCGACCAAATCACCGGAACTGTTCGGCGTGCAGGTGTCGGGCGTGGAAATGAGCCGCCTCATCATCTCCGGCGCCAGCCCGCGTGGCGTCGGCATGCTGCTGTCTGCTGCACGTGTCAATGCCTGGCTCAATAACCGCACCGCAGTGGTACCGGAAGATATCCATGCGGTTTTCCATGAAACCATCGCTCACCGCCTGGTGTTCAGTCCGGTCTATGAAATGCGCCGCACCGAGATCGCCCGCGAATTGCTGTCCGGCATCATCAACGGCGTTTCCGCACCTTGATGCGCCTGGTTTCCGAGTTAACTGAGAAATGAACCAGCTGAAGGAAGGACTGAAAACCGGCGGGCTGCTTGCAGCCACCGATGTCCAACCGGCTGATTCAAGACAAACTTTAATATGACTGCACTCGACCAGATCAAGCTGTTCAGCTACCACCTCGGCTGGCGCTCTCGCGGACGCCGTCCCGGTAGCCATAACAGCACACAGCGCGGCATGGGCATGGAATTTCGCGGACATACCACCCTGCTCTCCTACCCCGACCCGCGCCGCATCGATATCCGGCAGACTATCCGCGACCCTCTGGAACAGGTCTATGTGCGCATATTCAACCAGAAGAGCGCGACGCCGGTTTTCGTGCTGTGCGACATGTCGGGCTCCATGCATTACGGCAGCTACCAGCGCAAGCTGTCGGTAGCCGCAGACATCGTGCAGTCAGTCGCCAAATCCGCCAACGGCAATGCCGACCCGTTCGCCTTCGTCGGCTTCGACGACGAGGTGCGTGAAGACTGGCACTGCACGCCTTCGTTCAGGCCACACCATGCACTGGAGATGGCCGAGCAGCTGCGCGACTACCACCCCGGCGCCACCGGCAGCAAGGGATTGCTCGATGTCTCCCGTTACCTGCCGCGCGAACGATCACTGGTGTTCCTGGTATCCGATTTCCACATGCCACTGGCCGACCTGGAAGCTGCACTGGCGCTCATGTTGCGCCACCACATCGTACCCATCGTGCTGTGGGACGAAGCGGAATACAAAAACCTGCCGGAATTCGGCATCGCCAGCGTTACCGACCCGGAAAGCGGGGCGAAGCGTACCCTGTTCCTGCGCAAGAGTTACCGCGAACGCATCATCCAAAACTTTGAAGCACGTCGCGAGGCGATCAAGGCTCTGTTCCTGCGCCTCGATATGCCGCCCTTGTTCATAGAACATGGCTACGACGCCGACGTCCTGACCGATTATTTCCACCAATATGTGGCCGCCTGAACTCATGAAAACCGCCTTAGCCTATATGCAAAAAATCCTTCTGCAATGCGTCGCGCTGTGCCTGCTGCTTTCCGCCAATACCGGCCTGATGGCCGATGAAATCAGGTTACCGGCCCTTGATCCCAAACTGGCAAAAATCAACATCGTCGAACCTGAGCGCGACTCCGGCTATACCGTAGGTGACCTGCTGACGCGTGTCGTCACCCTGGAAATCAAAAAACCCTACAAACTGCTGGATACCTCGCTGCCGATCGTCGGCTACGAGAAGCGCTATCAGGGCCAGGTCATCGGCATCGAGCTGCGCGACATCAGGAAAGAGGAGCAGGAAAAAGCCGACAGCACCGTTTATAAGATAGCGTTGACTTATCAGGTGTTCACCCGCAATGTCGTCGCCAAGCCCGCCGCCCTGCCGCCTGAATTCGTCAAGGTTCAGGGTGGCAAGGATATCTTCGAATACCGCATCCCCAGCTGGAACTTCCGCATCTCACCGATAGCCGTCTTCGGCGAAGTCAAGCTGGAGACCGATCTGAGTCCATTCCGCGGGCCGGTTCAGAAAACGGACAAGCGGGAAAGAATCATCCTGAACACTGCGCTGGTCGTTCTGGCACTGGCAGCGCTGGGGCTGATCTACATCCTCGGTGTCCACGCCTGGCTGCCACGCATGGGCGGCCCGTTCGCCCGCGCCTACCGTGAGTTGAGAAAACTGGGCAAACTGCCGGCCAGCGATGAAACACTGAAGCTGGGCCTGGGTCGCGTTCACCAGGCGTTCAATGCGAGCCTCGGCAGCAGCGTATTCAGCGGCAATCTCGAGCAGTTTCTGCAGCAGAAACCGGTATTTGCCACCATCCGCCATGACATTGAACAGTTTTTCGATTTGTCGCGTCATGTATTTTTTGAACAATCAGACGCACAGCAATTCGGAGCGGAACAGCATGAATGGCTGCGTCGCTTCACACGCCGCTGCCGTGATTGCGAACGCGGCCTGAAACCAGGGAAGCAGGTCTGATACCATGAGTTTTGTCAATCCTTGGGTATTGTGGCTATTGCCACTGGCCCTGCTGCCCTTGCTGCTGGAGCGCTCGCACAACCGTAGCTATTCATGGGTCGCCATGCTGCCGAACGACCCCTTGTCCAATATCATCGCCATCTTCCTCAAACTGCTGGCTGTGATTGCGCTGACGTTCATTCTGCTGGGGCTCGCCTCACCGCAGACGCCGGAACAGCATGTCGAAAAAACAGGGGTAGGCGCGCAAATCGCGCTGGTACTGGACCGCAGCGCCAGCATGGACGATCCGTTTTCCGGGGCAGGTATCGGCGGCCGGGTTGGCGAAACCAAATCCGCAGCGGCCAGCCGTTTGATTACCAACTTCATCCGCCAGCGTGAAAACGACCTGGTCGGCCTCATCACCTTCAGCAATTCCGCCATGCACGTACTACCACTGACGGAAAACCGCGAGGCGGTTGTTGCTGCCGTGCAGGCCACTGCGGACAACGCCCTGTTCCAGACCAATATCGGTAGCGGCCTGTCCAGCGGCACCAGCCTGTTCGAGAAGATACCCAACTCAGGGTCGCGCGCCATCATCCTGATCTCGGACGGTGCCGGACGCATTAGCGCCGATGTGCAGCAAAAAGTGCGCGACTGGCTGGATCGCATGGATATCGGGCTGTATTGGATCGTACTGAAACAACCGGGCGGCCTCAGTATTTTCGATGAAACCTTCGTGCCGAAGGAAGACGAACCACTGCCGCCAGTGATTGCCTTGCACGAATATTTCCAGACGCTGAAAACGTCGTTTCATGCCTATGAGGCGGATGACCCAGACTCCCTGGCCAAGGCCATTGCCGACATCAACCAGAAGGAAAAGAAACCTATCATCTATCTGGAAAAAATCCCGGGCAAGAACTACACACAACATTGTTTCATGCTGGCGGCACTGATGATTGCCCTGCTGCTCGGCGTCAAATATCTGGAGGTGCGCACATGGCACTCAGCGTAAAGAAAGTCACCTGGACACTGGCTGTGATAGCCACTGTCAGTTCAATAACCGCGCTTTATGCATGGAACCGCATTGATCAGATCCATGATTTCAATCGGGCGATCCTGACAGCGAAGACACCGGACACCGACCGCCAGAGCTATGAAGCAAAATTCTCCACGGCCTACTGGCTGGCGAAGAATGAGCGTTACAAGGAAGCAACCCTGCTGTTCCTGCAACTGGCCGAGCAAAGCGACATGAACCGACGCTCCGCCGTACAGCACAACCTGGGCAACATCTTCTTCCTGCGCGGCCTGACCGTTAACGGCAACAGCATGACCGTGCGTGACGAAAGCGAGTACCTGTTCCGTCAGGCCAAGGGCGCTTACGTGCAATCGCTCAAGCTGGACAACAGCCACTGGGACACACGCCACAACCTTGATCGCGTGATCGGCATGCTGCCGGAGACGCCAACCCCGGGCGCCGGTGAATCCGACAGTCCCGGCCTCATCATGGGCAACATTCCGGTGGGCCTGCCGTGAAATACTTCCATCATCTGCAACGCTATCTGGTGCACAGACGGGACGCCACCCTGTTGCTGCTGGCATTCGTTTTTCTCATCATAGCGCTGTTCCAGCCCAGCATCCCGCTCAAGCGCAATATCTACAGCTACATCCTGGTGGCCGATATCTCGCAGAGCATGAATGTGGCCGACATGGGCAGCGAGAGCAAGCCGGTGACGCGCATCGCACACACGCAGAAGATGATGCATGAGATTATCTCGGCCATGCCCTGCGGAACCAAGGTCAGCATCGGGTTGTTTGCCGGTGTCAGTGTGGCGGCGTTGTATACGCCGATCGAAGTCTGCAGCAACTTTGCCGCCATCAATGACACCATCGATCATCTGGACTGGCGTGCGGGCTGGTCAGGCAACAGCCGCATCCGCGAAAGCCTGCCGAATCTCGCACGTACGCTACGCGCCTTTCCGGAACCCGCGCAAGTAGTCTATTTCACGGATGGGGAAGAAGCGCCAAGACTGCATGTCTTCAACACACGCAATCTCAACGAATTTCAGGGCGGCGACGACTGGCTGCTGGTCGGCATCGGCAGCGACAAAGGCACCCCCATCCCAAAACTTGACGAAAAAAATCAGCTGATCGGCTACTGGTCGGGTGACAGTTTCGCATTACAGCCGGGTATCGCGCAGATTTCAGAATCCAACATTGGCACACGGGACGATAATGTCGCCAGCGGTGAAGGTGACCGCTATCTGTCGACGCTGAACGAAACCTATCTGCAAGACCTGACTAAAGAGGTCGGTGCAAAGTATGTGCGCGGCGACAATCTGCAAAGCATCCTCGCAGCCATGAAGGAACAGAAACCGGCACGGCGCGATATCGCACCCTACAAGATAGACTGGATACTGGCCAGCATCGCGGGCATCCTGCTGTTACTGGCCTATTTCCCCAAACATCCGCTGCATACTGCACGCGAATCACTGAAACGCCTGCGGCCCAGGTTCGCGCAGAAGCCTTCAAGATAGCTTATCCGTCTCCTGCCGTTCCCGGCCCCACCTGAGCCAGACACGCAGTTGCCGGAAACTCTCGGAATGGGTGTTTTCGGCCAGCAGGACGACAGAAAATCGCCTGCCACTCTCAATTTCCTGTAGATTCAGCACGGTCAGATAGGGCGCGACAAAACTGCTCGACAGCACTGTGACCTGATGGCTCCGGCCACCCCTTTCCGTCACCTGCAAACCGGATTCCGGATTCATTGTCAAACGTACGATCGATCTTGTCAGAGTCAACGTACCATGCTGCCGGATGTTATAGACGGCAAACACAACGATCAAGGCAACAGACAGCGCCTTCAGGACCAAGGGCAAGGAAAGAAACAGCAGCACGAGACAAGCCGTCAGGCTGGCAATTACTATTATCCAGACCAGATTTGCGGATGGTGCAAGCTCAAGTTGTACGGGCTTGGCGCTATAATAAGACAATCAATTCCCCTGAGTGGCACAGGACATGCTTCTAGAGTAAATCATATTCCAGGCATGTCGCATATTCGACATTATCAACAAGTGAACAGACACATCATGACACAGTGGCATCAATTTCTTGGCAGTAAGCAGGCAACAATCACCGGTCAACGGGTGCAGGATTTCGGCAATCCGCAATTGGAGTTGCAGGCCACAACCAATGCCACCGTGTTGGCTGACCTCTCGCATTTCGGCTTGTTGCAGATCGACGGCGAGGACCGCGTAACCTTCCTGCAGGGGCAGCTGACCAATGACGTCAAATTGCTCAATGGCAGCAACAGCCACTACGCCGGTTACTGCACACCCAAAGGCCGGATGCTGACGATGCTCCTGGCATTTGCGCAGGGCGACCATCTGTACCTGCAGTTGAATCGCCAGTTGCTGGAATCCATCATGAAACGGTTGAAGATGTATGTTTTGAGGTCCAAGGTCACGATCACTGACGTCTCCGACAGCATCATACGTATGGGACTGGCAGGCAAGGACGCTGAGCAGATCCTGCTAAATCACTTCGGCCAGGCTCCACAAACCGCTCACGAGCTATTGAGCCTGGAGGCAGTCAGCATCATCCGACTACCGGGAAAACGGCCACGCTATGAAATTTTTGTGGACGCCGAAAATGCGGAGCAGCTATGGACGGTGCTCAGTCAGCAGGCTCAACCGGTGGGCGCCGGCTGCTGGGACTGGCTGGAAATTGAAGCCGGCATCCCGGACATTGAACCTGCCACGCAGGAAGCCTTTGTCCCGCAAATGGTCAACCTGGACGCATTAGGCGGCATCAATTTCAAGAAGGGTTGTTATACGGGACAGGAAATCGTGGCGCGCACGCATTATCTGGGCAAGGTGAAACGCAGAACCCTGCCGCTGCACATTCCTGCAGGTGAGGAAGCCAATGTCGGCAGCCCGGTATTTCGCAGCAGCAGCGAAGAAGCAGTAGGCATGCTGGTGCGGGTTGCACCTTCGCCAGCGGGCGGAATGGATGCACTTGCCGAACTGCGGCTGGAAGCATTGGAAAATGCCGAACTCTGCCTGAACAAGGCAGCCGTCAAACCATTGCAGCTATTACAACTCCCTTACGAACTGGCTGAATAAACACAGATCATGGTGAAACCTGAACCGGCCAGGTGGATTTGCAGCCGATTCCCTTCAAGCCCGACAGGCCGCTAGACCAACTGGACGCGGTTACGGCCGGCCTGTTTTGCCTGATAGAGTGCAATATCCGTGCGTTCTATCAGGCTATCAACCGGCTCGCCATCCGCCCATTGTGAGATGCCCTGGCTTACTGTCACCTTCAACAGTTCATTCTTGAATTCAACCACCATATTTTCAACTGCCTGACGCAATTTCTCACTCAGTTGCAGTGCATTATGCGCATCACACTTCCTCAGTAGCACGAGAAACTCCTCACCACCCCAGCGACAGACAAAATCTGCCTCACGCAAATTGGCTCGCAAACAGTCTGCTACTGCAATCAGCAATTGGTCTCCGGCCAGGTGACCATATTGATCATTAACAGCCTTGAAGTGATCAATATCAACCATCAACATTGAGAGTGCCTCTTCATTGCGCTTGGCATCGCTGATGAAGGTCTTGATGATCACGTCAAAAGCCTGGCGATTCGGCAACTTTGTCAGGCTGTCCGAGGTTGCCATCAACTCCAGCCTGTCCTGGTATCGTGTAAAGGCGAGGCCCGTGAGCAATAATGCAATGCCGGTAATCACGACGCAGACCAGCAAATTGAGATAGAGGGTCTGGCGTATATCCTTGACAGCATCATTCTCGTTGCGCTCTACAAAAAGATACCAGTCCAGCTCTGGAATATATCGCACGTTAAGCAGTATCCGCTCGTGATCAAGCTGATACTGATAAGCCCCTTCAGGCTTGGATAAAATTTCCCCGGCCATCTTTTGCAGACCGGGATGATCGTGGATATTGGTTCCAAGCGGCTGTGATTTATTGCCAAAAAGCACGATATTGCCCTTGGGGTCGACAAAATAAATATTGCGCTGATAACGATCCTGATAATTATTGATCAAGGCGCGCACTGCATCGACCGTTAGGCCTACTCCTGCTGCCCCGATGAAGTTCTGCTCATAATCCAGAACGCGGTAATTCACGAAAATCGTCAGCGCATTGGCATGCGCCGCATCCGGGTCCACATTGATTTCGTAAGGACTATCCATTTTCCGCACGCGGAAATACCAGGCATCGGCCTCTTTATTCTCATCCACCTGTTTTAACAGGCCATCCCAGTAATAGTAGTTGCGCGTTTCTTCAGAGACAAAAAAACTGCTGAACGTGCCGTAGGTTTCCTTGACCTCATTCAGGTAGCGGCTGATTTTAACAATGTCATCCTCGCCGCCAATGACCCAGTCACGTACGAAGGTGTCACTGGCCATCATTGAAGAAATGAAAATCGGCCGGATCAGGTCTTTCTGGATTTCGGAATAGATATTATCCGCCGTCAGTGGCAGTTCACTGTTAACGATGGCATCCCGAATGGAATTTTTGGAGACGTAATAACTGGCAATTGAAGTGGCAAAAAAGCCGATGCATAACAGCACCCAAAGCAGAAATATAACCTTGCGTTTACTGTCGAAGATGTTATGCATGATGAGGGTAATGATATCCGCAGAGTCTGGTTGGCAATATCAAGCACAAGCCGATCATTTGGCTAACCTGACTATTCCAACGTAGCAGGCCTGGCGGGGTCTGCTGTTGTCGGGGACGGGGTTGCTGACTCGTCAGGCGAGACACGCTCAAACACCTGATAAAACACTTCGTCCTGCCTGATCATGCCCAGCTCGCTGCGGGCGCGCTCCTCGATCGCAGCAAGACCCTGCTTCAGGTCACGCACCTCGGCATCCACCGCATCATTGCGCGCCTTCAGATCGGCATTCAACTTTTGCTGCTCGCTGATTTGCCGGTTCAGGTCCCAGACCTTGAGCCAGCTCCCTTTGCCCAGCCACAACGGATATTGCAGCAAGGCAATCAGGATGACGAATATCAGCGTCAGCGCTTTCACAAAAGCTCAGGAACTGGAGTCTGCTTAACGTCCCAGATGGTAGAAAGCACCCATGCCGGCATAGCTGGTTGCACTGCCGAGTTCTTCTTCGATACGCAACAACTGGTTGTACTTGGCGATACGTTCGGAGCGTGACAATGAACCGGTCTTGATCTGCAGCGCATTGGTCGCCACGGAGATATCGGCAATCGTCGTATCTTCGGTCTCACCTGAACGGTGGGAAATCACTGAGGTATAACCGGCACGCTTGGCGGTTTCGATGGTGGTAAATGTTTCAGTCAGGGTGCCGATCTGATTCACCTTGATCAGTACGGAGTTACCGACACCGCGCTTGATACCTTCACGCAAAATCTTGGCATTGGTCACGAACAGATCGTCTCCTACCAGTTGTACTGTTTTACCCAGGCGGTCAGTCAGCAGTTTCCAGCCGTCCCAGTCATGCTCGCTCATACCGTCTTCAATGCTGATGATCGGGTACTTATCGACCCAGGTTGCCAGATAATCGACAAACTGCGCTGAAGTCAGTTGCAGACCTTCGGATTCCAGATGATATTTGCCATCCTTGTAGAATTCGGAACTGGCGCAATCGAGGCCAATCAGAATATCGCGGCCGGCTTCATAACCGGCGTCGCTGATTGCTTCAAGAATGTACTGAATGGCAGATTCGTTGGATGGCAGGTCAGGTGCGAAACCACCTTCATCGCCCACCGTGGTTGCCAGACCGTTCTTGTGCAAAATCTTGTTCAGCGCATGGAATACTTCGGCACCGGCACGCAAGGCTTCGCGGAAACTCGGCAAACCTGCCGGAATGATCATGAATTCCTGCATATCCACACTGTTGGCAGCATGGGCACCGCCATTGATGATGTTCATCATGGGGGTTGGCAATTGCATCTCGCCGGAACCGCCGAGGTAACGGTAGAGCGGCAGACCGGATTCTTCCGCTGCAGCACGGGCACAGGCCATGGAAACAGCCAGGATCGCATTCGCGCCCAGACGCTCCTTGTTTTCTGTACCGTCCAGTTCGATCAGGATGCTGTCGATGAAGCTCTGCTCCTCGACATCCAATCCGACCAGCGCTTCGGCGATCTCGGTGTTGACGTTCTCCACCGCTTGCAACACGCCTTTACCCAGATAGCGGGACTTGTCGCCATCACGCAATTCAACGGCTTCCTTGGTACCGGTAGAGGCGCCGGACGGGACTGCAGCCCGGCCGATAATACCGGATTCCAGCAACACATCGGCTTCAACAGTAGGATTGCCGCGGGAATCAAGAATTTCACGGGCGATGATATCAACAATTGCGCTCATAACTTTTCCTCAAAATTTATGTATTCTGACTACCGACCGCCAACACATGGCAATGCGCATGCCGGCGGCCATCACAGTTAAAGGGTTTGTTCGATAAACCCGGCTTTTTTTACCAACTTATCCAAATCAACCAATACTTCCAGCAAGGCCTTCATTTTAGGCAAAGGCCAAGCATTCGGACCATCCGACAGAGCCTTGCTCGGGTCCGGATGCGTTTCCATGAAGATGCCGGCGATGCCGCTGGCGACTGCAGCCCTTGCCAGGACTGGCACAAACTCGCGCTGGCCGCCACTCATGTCGCCCTGCCCGCCAGGCTGCTGCACGGAATGCGTCGCATCAAAAACCACCGGGCAATTGGTTTCGCGCATGATGGCCAGGCTGCGCATATCCGACACCAGCGTGTTGTAGCCGAAAGAGACGCCGCGTTCGCAGACCATAATGGTATCAGCACCGCCATTCGCTTCCTTGGCCTTCTGCACTACCTGTTTCATGTCGCCGGGGGCAAGAAATTGACCCTTCTTGATGTTCACCGGCTTGCCGCAAGTCGCGACCGCCGTAATGAAATCGGTCTGGCGGCAAAGAAAAGCCGGAGTCTGCAACACATCGACCACCGCTGCCACATGCGGCACCTGTTCCTCGGTATGCACATCGGTGAGAATCGGCACACCGATCTGACGCCGCACTTCGTCCAGTATCTTCAGGCCTTCTTCCATACCGAAGCCGCGGAAGGTCTTGGTCGAACTGCGATTGGCTTTGTCATAGGATGACTTGTAGATAAAGGGAATACCGAGTGCATCGGTGATTTCCTTCAGTTGGCCGGCCGTATCAATCGCCATCTGCTGCGATTCGATGACACAGGGGCCGGCGATCAGGAATAAGGGCTGATCAAGGCCGACTTCAAACCCGCAGAGTTTCATCTATTTGCTCCCTTTGGCTTTCAACGCCGCCTCTACATACGATTTGAACAGCGGATGACCGGTACGCGGATTGGACGTGAATTCCGGGTGGAACTGGCAGGCGACGAACCAGGGATGTACATCCTGCGGCAGTTCGATCATCTCGCACAGCTGCTCGGTCGGTGTACGGGCGGAGATAATCAGGCCGGCCGCCTTCAATTGGTCGACATAGTGATTGTTCACTTCATAACGATGGCGATGGCGTTCGTTCACTTCTGCGCCATATATCTGTGCCGCCAGCGTGCCGGGCTCGATCGGACACTTCTGTGCGCCCAGGCGCATGGTACCGCCCAGATCGGATTCCTCCGAACGGATTTCAACTTTACCGCTGGCATCTTTCCATTCGGTGATCAGACCGACCAGAGGATGCGGTGTTTCGGGGTTGAATTCGGTACTGTTGGCATCCTTGAGTTTCGCCACATTGCGAGCAAATTCGATCACTGCCAGCTGCATACCGAGACAGATACCGAGATAAGGTTTCTTGGTTTCACGCGCATAACGGATGGCGGCGATCTTGCCTTCAGTACCGCGTTTGCCAAAGCCGCCCGGCACCAGAATTGCATCCATGGACTTCAGGCTGTCTGTGCCGCTCTTCTCGATATCCTCTGAATCAATGAAATGAATCTTGATCTTGGAGTGCGTATGAATACCGGCGTGTATCAACGCTTCGGTCAGCGACTTGTAAGACTCGGTCAGGTCGACATATTTGCCGACAAAAGCGATATCCAGCTGGTGCTTGGGATGCTTCAGTGCATCGACGATTTTCTTCCAGCTGGAAAGGTCGGCCGCTTTGGCCAGGATATCCAACTTATGGCAGACGATCTCATCCAGCATCTGGTCATGCAGCATGCCCGGAATCGCATAGATGGATTCCGCATCCAGGGCGGAAATGACCGCTTCCGGCGCAACATTGGTAAACAGCGCGATCTTGGCCCGTTCTTCGTCGGGAATCGGACGATCAGCGCGGCACAGCAGAATGTCAGGCTGGATACCGATTTCGCGCAACTCCTTGACCGAGTGCTGCGTCGGCTTGGTTTTCAGTTCGCCGGCCGTCGGAATCCATGGCAACAAGGTCAGGTGGATATAACAGGCATTGCCGCGTCCTTCGCGAATGCCCATCTGACGGATGGCTTCGAGGAAGGGCAGGGATTCGATATCACCCACCGTACCGCCGACCTCGACGATGGCGACTTCGGCGCCTTCAGCGCCACGCTTGATGTGATTCTGGATCTCGTCGGTAATGTGCGGAATCACCTGCACGGTCTTGCCCAGATACTCGCCGCGACGCTCTTTCTTGATCACGGTCTCGTAGATCTGGCCGGTGGTGAAATTGTTGCGCTTGCCCATGCGCGCACTGATGTAGCGTTCATAGTGGCCAAGGTCAAGATCGGTCTCGGCACCGTCGTCGGTGACGAACACCTCGCCATGCTGGAACGGACTCATGGTACCGGGGTCAACGTTGATATAAGGGTCGAGCTTGAGCATAGTCACTTTGATACCACGCGACTCGAGGATTGCGCCAAGACTGGCCGCGGCGATGCCTTTACCTAAAGAGGAAACGACTCCGCCGGTTACGAATACATATTTGGTCATGGAAGGGGCTTATGATTTTGCTGAATGAATTCTCAGCGACGGGAGTCTATTTTACGTTAAAGCCCCCTCAGCGACAAATGAAAAACCTGTGCTTCTGCGCTTGACAAGCTACTTCTCAAGTCCATACTGGAATGCCCACTCCCAGCATCTGGATTAAGGTTGCAAGATACCGCCTGGTAAGTCACCGAACGAATATCGGCGCCGATTGATATAAATCAATACGCCAGTTCAGCCCGACAATAGAATTTATATGCGGCTTGGCATCAGCCACTCGAAAACCGCATCCAATAATCAGGAGAATTTTCATGCTAATGGATTTGTTTGGGACATTTTCCGGCCTGCTCAGCCTTGGCATCATCGTGTTCATCATTGCCATGGCAGCTTATCTGTTCTGGCTGTTCATGAAACTGAGCGCGAAGAAGCCAGACCAGAAGTAATATTCTGAAAGCAAGGCCAGCTGCCTTCTCCTGTGAAATGTCAGGGAAGATGGGTGGCATTGCTTGTATGCCTGCTCACCGTGCGCTGTCACACGGGCGCAACAAACTGTCGCTATTTTCAATGCTTAACGCACAGACGACAGGAGCAGGAGGATGGTCTACGAAAAGACGGCCTCAGGCATTGATGAAATTGCTGGCGCCCAGCGTCGGCTCAAGCTCAGACAGCGGCAAGTACTGATACTGATAGACGGCAAACGCACGCTGAACGAGATAACACAATCCCTGCCGCGACTCACGGTAGCCGAGATTATTGAGGAACTCGCAGCCCAAGGCTTCATTCAGGATCCCAACCGGCCGAAAACCAGCCCCCATGTTATTGAACCAGCCCCCAATGCACCCGAAGTTTCTGCAGAACAACTGGCAGAAACCAAGAATATCCTGATTTCAAGCACCACTGAACACCTCGGCCTCATGGGCCGCACCATGGTCGAACAAATCAGCACCGCCTCGTCTTACGAACAGTTGAAAGCCTGCATCTCACGCTGGCATATGGCTATCAGGGAATCCAAGGGCGGCCGCATGATCGCGGACGAGTTGATGTCGAAAGTGCAGATGACACTCAGCAGCAATTAAGAATCTACATCCAATTTTCATTTACCAATCCTCATTTACATGGATAACCCGAAGAAAGTTTAAAATGCCATGGATTCTTATGGCTAAAAACCTCAACAAACATCCTCTGACATGTCCTTGTGGCAGCAACAAAGCCTATGACAACTGTTGTCAGCCGTACCATCGCGGCCTGGTTGCGCCCACAGCAGAAGCGCTGATGCGATCACGCTACTCAGCGTATGTTTTACGGCTGGAGGAACACCTGCTGCGAACCTGGCACCCGGACACCAGACCGGACCATCTCGGCCTGGAAAACGATACCCAGACAAAATGGCTGGGCTTGTCAGTCAAACGCCATGAGCTTGGAGGGCCCGATTCCGCCATTGTCGAATTTATCGCCCGTTACAAAGTTGACGGAAAAGCCGAAAAACTGCATGAAACCAGCCGTTTTCTCCAAATCAAGCATGAATGGTTTTATGTTGATGACGCTGGTTCCAGCAGCACCTGACTCAGCTGTCGCTGAACGCCTCACACAACATGCTCAACAGCGCCCCAAGCATCGGAATAACCTCTTCCTTGTCAAAAGGTGCTTCTTCATCGGTACCGGCAATCAGGAAGGCAATGGTTGCCTTGTCCAGATCCTGCCGGTAATCAACCCAATGCTCCTGCTTGGCATCGGCAATCAGCTGGAACTTGTGACCACCTGACTCGATGATTTCAGCCAGTTCTTCATCTGCCAGACCGGCAAACAGTGTTTTGGCGACGATAATCGCAGCCGCTTCGGTATCCGGTGCAATCCCCTCCTCAGCCAAAGGCAGCATGAGGAAAGCGTAAACCAGCATGGCATAGGTGTGATAGACACTCAGCATATCGAAATTTTCAACCCGCTCGTCGGCAGGTGAGCGTTCTGCCTGCTGGATCGCCTTGAACGCAATATAGCAGGCCAGATAATTCGCCGCCTCCAGCGGATCGTAATCCTGCAGATTGGTACTGGGGATGGCGCTCGGATTCTCGTTGGTATCGCGGCTATCGTTCAGGCAAAGTGCGTAAAGCAGACTGAGACGTTCTGAATATTTCATATGGATTCCCGGGTATTTTAAGTTGAGATAACTTCCAGCTGTTCCTGCAACTCCAGCCAGCGCTCTTCGGCCTGCGCAATCGTCTGGGTAAGCTCCCCCTGCCGTTTGAGCAGGCTCTGCAGGCCGGTCTTGTCGGCCGCAGCATAAAGCACCGGATCGGACAGGCGTTCGTCTATCTGACTCTTTTCCTTTTGCCAGAGCGCCATGTCGGCCTCCAGCTTTTCCGACTCCTTGATCAGGGGCCGGCGTTCGGCCAACCTGGCTTGGCGCTCCGCCTTGTTATGGGCGCGGTCGTTCCTGTTGGCGGATTTTTCCTCGACGACTTTTTCAGCCTGCTTTTGCGCAGATTCCTGGCTGGCCAGCCAGTCGCGATAATCGTCGATGTCACCGTCAAAGACTTCGGCCTTGCCGTCCGCCACCAGAATGAAGCGGTCGCAGGTAGCCCGCAACAAGGCCCTGTCATGAGATACGAGCACCATGCCGCCTTCATAATCCTGCAGCGCCATGGTCAGCGCATGGCGCATTTCCAGATCCAGGTGGTTAGTCGGCTCATCCAGCAACAACAGGTTGGGCTGCTGCCAGATCAGCAGGGCCAACGCCAGACGCGACTTCTCGCCGCCGGAAAAACCACCGCATGGCGTCGTCGCCATGTCACCGCGAAAATCGAAGCCGCCGAGATAGTTGCGATGCTCCTGCTCGCGCGTCTGCGGATCAAGGCGCAACATGTGCTGCAAAGGGGATTCATCCGGCCGCAGCTGCTCCAGTTGATGCTGGGCAAAATAACCGATGGCAAGATCCTTGCCCTCGATGCGCTTGCCGCTCAAAGGTCTCAATTCCGAGGCCAGCAGCTTGATCAGCGTCGACTTGCCGGCGCCGTTTCTACCCAGAAGGCCGATGCGTTCGCCGGGACGTATGGTCAGCTTAATTTGCTTCAGCACCGCCTGATCGAGGTAACCCGTATCGACATCATCCAGCACCAGCAAGGGATCGGGTGCCGCCTGCGGTTTTCTGAAGGTGAAGTTGAAAGGGGAGTCGACATGCGCCGCCGAGATCAGCTCCATGCGCTCCAGCGCCTTGATGCGGCTCTGCGCCTGCCGTGCCTTGGTCGCCTTGGCGCGGAAACGGTCGATATAACTATGCAGGTGCGCCATCTCGCGCTGCTGGCGTTCGTACAGCGACTGCTGCTGCGCCAGCTTCTCGGCACGTTGCCGTTCAAAATCCGAATAACCGCCTCTATACAGCGTCAACTGCTGCTGCTCGATATGAGCGATATGATTGACCACCGCATCGAGGAAATCCCGGTCGTGCGAGATCATCAGCAGGGTACCGCGATAGTCCTTGAGCCAGTTCTCGAGCCAGATAACGGCATCCAGGTCGAGGTGATTGGTCGGCTCGTCCAGCAGCAGCAAGTCGGAGCGGCACATCAGGGCGCGCGCCAGATTGAGCCTGACGCGCCAGCCGCCGGAGAAATCCGAGACCGGCCGCAACATATCGGCATCACTGAAGCAGAGACCGTGCAGCAAGGCAGCAGCCCGCGAGCGGGCCGTATAACCGCCGATATCGCCGAAGCGTGCATGCAGTTCACCCAGACGTTCGCCATCATGGTTGCGCTCGGCTTCCTGCAGCGCCTGTTCAACGCTGCGCAATTCACGGTCGCCATCCAGCACGAACTCGATGGCGGCATCCGCCAATGCCGGCGTCTCCTGTGCAACATGCGCCATCACCCAGTCCGGCGGCATCTCCAGCTCACCTGACTCATGCTGCAACTCGCCCAGCAGCATGGCGAACAGGCTCGATTTTCCTGCGCCGTTGGCGCCGGTCAAGCCGACCTTGTGTCCCGGATGCAGTTGAAATGAAGCGCCACGGACCAGAACCTTGACGCCACGCGCCAATGTGAGATTTTTGAATTGAAGCAAGATTGGATCTGACTGAAATAAAAACCGGCTTGAAGTCGGCGTGTAAGTATCAAACGCGTTATTTTAAAACAAAGCACCCCAACTACCGGAAACTTTCTCATTTATCTGGCCCAACGGCCATAAATGCAATCAATAATGCAGTAAAATGCAAATGTATATAACAAGTTAGCGCAAGCAACAAGCAATGGTCAAAAAATCACTGATCTGGACATACCGGGCCGCACTCACTGCAATGTGGCTGTCCATTATCGCGCTAGCTATCGCCATACTCAGTCTGCGCTATTTCGTCCTGCCGAACATCGAGCACTACAAGGACCAGATCGCTGAAACCATCAGCCAGACAGCCGGCCGGAAAATCACCATCGGCAACATCAGCGCCAGCTGGAGCGGCATGAATCCGCACCTGAGCCTGCGCCAGGTTGCCATCTACGACACCGAAGACCGCATGGCATTGACGCTGTACGAGGTCGAAACCAGCCTATCTTGGCTCAGTCTCGTTTCGCTGGAACCCAAACTCGCCTCGCTGATCATTCAGGGTCCGGCGCTCTCCGTCCGCCGTGAAACCGACGGCACGCTGGTCGTCGCCGGCATTCGAATGGGCGGCGAATCAGAGCCGGAACTGGCGAACTGGATACTGCGACAATCACGCATCGACATCGTCGACGCCACTATTCTCTGGCAGGATGACCTGCGCCAGGCACCGGCGCTGACGCTGAACGAACTGCAACTCAGCATAGAAAGCCCGGTTCTGGAGCGCCTCATCAAGCGCCACCGTTTTGCATTAAAAGCCACCCCCTCTGCCGGTTCATCACACCCTGTCGAGTTGCGCGGCAACCTCTACGGCAATGATGTAGGAAATCTGCAGGGTTGGCGCGGCACCATTTATGGCCGCATGGACGGCACCGATATCGCAGCCTGGCGCCAATGGATAGACTACCCGTTTGAACTGAACCAGGGTTACGGTGCGGCACGTTTCTGGCTGGAGTTTTCCGATGGCATGGCCGATCGGCTGACTTCGGATGTCATCTTGCAGAAAGTGCGTGCCAGATTGGCCAAGAACCGTGCCGAAGCGAAACTGGATACGCTCAGCGCCAGACTGATCTGGTCCAGACAGACTGACGGCCAGTCATTCAATCTGCAGCGGGTCAAGCTCACAAGCGCCGGCGGCCTGGAGGTGGAGAACGGCGCATTCGGTATACGCACACGACTGCAGAATGGCAAGGAAAGCATAGATGGCAGCGTCAAACTGGACCAGATCAATCTGGCTGCCATCAACACCTTCATCGCTCACCTGCCCTTGCCGGAAACTGCTGCTGAGCACCTCAACCATCTTGAGCCGGTCGGTACCGTCAGTAATCTGGATCTGCGCTGGAAAGGCGATCGCGATCAATTCAACGAATACAACATCGGCATGCAGTTTAGCGACCTTGGCATCCAGCCATACAAGGAGATTCCGGGCTTCAGCAATCTGAGCGGTAAACTCAATGCTGATGAAAAGCAGGGCACCATCACCATCAACTCTCAGCAGGCTGCAGTCGATATCAAGGGAGTGATGCGCTGGCCAATACCGGCAGACAAACTGACCGGCATCGTCAAATGGTCAAACCATGACAAAGGCACTGACGTGCGCGTCAACAATCTCACCATCAGCAGCCCGCATCTGGCCGGCGTAGTCAATGCTACCTACAAGCACGGCACCACAGCGCCTTCCAGTATCGAACTGAACGGCCGTTTCGAGCGTGGCGATGCGAAATACGCCCTGTTCTACTATCCTGTCATGCTGGGCAAGGACACGCTGGACTGGCTCGATAGCTCGATCATTTCCGGCAAGGTCTCGGATATCCACGTCATTGTGCGCGGTAGAACCGATCAATTCCCTTACGTCGACCCCAAGCAGGGCCTGTTTAAAGTCACTGCAGAGTTGCAGGATGGTGTCCTCGATTACGGCAGCAACTGGCCGCAGATCGAGAAATTGAATGTGAACATGCTGTTCCAGGGTTCCAGAATGGAGCTGAAGTCAGAAGGCGGCAACATCCTTGGCAACCAGTTCAAGACGGTCAAGGCCGTGATTCCCGTGCTGGATGCGGATGAACCCGTACTGCAGATTGTTGGTGAAACACAAGGCTCGGTGACGGACGCTATCCGCTTCGTCAACAATAGCCCGGTGCTCGAACTCACGGATGGCCTGACCAATGACCTGCGCACCAGCGGTAGCGGAAAACTCAATCTGGAACTGAGTATCCCACTGGAGAATATAGACGCAAGCAAGATCAAAGGCAGCTATCAGATCACCAACGCCAGCATGGCAGGCACTTCGATTCCGGACCTGACCCGCATCAACGGCAAGCTCGAATTTACCGAATCCGGCATGAGCGCCAAGAACATTAGCGCCAATGTCTACGGCGGACCTGCCCGTCTGGATATCAGCAGCGGCCAGAACCGCCTGGTCAAGGTCGCCGCACGCGGCAACATCACCGATACCGGCATCAGAAGCGCTCTGGGCGACAACCTGGGCAATCTGATCAGCGGCAATGCCGACTGGTTCAGCGATATCAGCATCCAGCCGCAGCAGGTGAACGTCACCATACGCTCCAGTCTGGCTGGCCTGGCGCTGGACCTGCCGCAACCGATAGGCAAGAGCGCCGAGGAAAAAATGCCTTTGCGCATAGAAAAACGCCAGCAATCGGCCAAACAGGACCTCATCATCATCAGCATGGCCAACCAGATTTCGGCGCAGATTCTGCGCAACGAAGTCAATGGCGTCTATCAAGTCGACCGCGGCCAGATCGGCATCAATGTCCTGCCGGAGATCCCGGCACAGCCCGGCATTGAAGTGCGCGGCAGCTTCGAACAGCTCAATCTGGACCAATGGCTGACCGTGCTGGAAAAAAGCAAAGGACCGGATACCGGCAACAATGCTGCGCCGGCATTACCGATTCAGCGCGTGAATCTGGCGATCGACACGCTGGATGTCTTCGAGCGTCGCATCAATGCACTGAAACTTGATGCATCCAAAGCCGACGATGGCTGGCGGATGCAGATTCAGAGCCGGGAGATGAATGGTGACGTACGCTGGATCAGCAAGGATAACGGCAAGGTCATCGCCAGATTGCGTAACATGACGGTGCCCGGCAAGACCCCGCAAATATCAGAAATCAAAGAGCGAAGCAAAAAGCTGGAATACCCGGACCTCGACATCGTCGCCGACAACTTCATCTTTGGCCAGAAGGAACTGGGGCGATTGGAACTGCGAGCCAGCGAGATACGCAATGACTGGCAAATTGATCAGCTGAGAATCAGCAATCCGGACAGCGTGCTGACTGCCAATGGCGAATGGCATAACTGGCTGAGCAACCCCAACACGCAGATGAACGTCAACTGGGATATCAACCAGTTGGGTAATACACTGGCCCGCTTCGGCTACCCAGATGTCATCAAGGACGGCACTACCCAACTCAGCGGCAAATTAAGATGGCCGGGCAGCCCGCATGAATTCAATGTCGAACAACTCTCCGGCACCATTTCGCTGGACGCGCGCAGCGGGCAGATCCTTAAGATAAAGCCGGGGGTTGGTCGCCTGTTCAGCGTTCTGACCCTGCAGAACCTGCCAAGACGGCTGACCTTTGACTTCCGCGATGTATTAAGCAGCGGTTTCACTTTCGACAAGATCAGTTCAACGGCTGAAATCAATCAGGGCATCATGCGCAGTGACAACTTCCTGCTGGAAGGCCCGGTCGCCCGGATCGACATCAAGGGCGAAACCGACCTGAAAAAAGAAACACAAAATCTCAAGGTGAAAGTGACACCTTATATCAGCGACAGTGTCTCACTGGCAGCCTTGGCTGGCGGGCCAGCTGTTGCCGCAGCAGCCTTCATTGCACAAAAACTGCTGAAGGACCCGCTTAACAAGTTTGCAGCAGAGGAGTATGAAATCACCGGAACCTGGGATGATCCGATAGAACGCAATATCGAAAAAACCCCGGATGAAGCGGTGAAGAAAATTCCCGGGCAGTGAGGCATACTGTACTAACACAGGCAGTCAATATTTATTTCAAGCAAGAAAGAACATCATGGCAATCAAATCCAGGAGCAAACAAACCAGAACATCAAAAACCAGGGCCGCTCCCAGCATGACCAAGATCGCTGGCATCCAGATGGCTTCAGGACCAAATGTGTCATCCAACCTGAGCGAAGCGGAACGCCTGATCGAGATTGCGGTCAATCAGGGAGCTAAACTGATCGCCCTACCCGAATACTTCGCTATCATGGGCCTGAAAGATACGGACAAGGTCGCCGCGCGTGAAAAGGAGGGCAATGGCCCGATACAGCGTTTCCTGGCCAAGACCGCGAAAAAACATGATATCTGGATCATTGCCGGATCCGTTCCGCTGGAATGCGGCAGCAAGAACAAGGTGCGCAACAGTTGTCTTGTTTATGACAACAAGGGCAAACAAGTCGCTCGCTACGACAAGATCCACCTGTTCGGCCTCGATCTCGGCAACGAGCATTACCGCGAGGAAGACACCATTGAGCCGGGCGGCGAAGTAGTCACACTGGACACCCCTTTCGGCAAGATCGGACTCTCCATCTGTTACGACCTGCGCTTCCCTGAACTATATCGTGCCATGGGGCCGGTCGACATCATCGTGGTACCGGCCGCCTTTACCGAAACCACCGGCAAGGCACACTGGGAACCCCTGATTCGCGCCCGCGCCATCGAGAACCTGGCTTATGTGCTGGCACCGGCCCAGGGCGGTTATCACACCTCCGGCCGCGAAACCCACGGCGACAGCATGATCGTCGATCCTTGGGGTGTCATACTGGATCGCCTGCCGCGCGGTTCCGGCGTAGTGGTTGCCTCGATCAATCCAGGGTATCTCGCCAGCCTGCGCAAGAGCTTGCCGGCACTGAAACACCGTAGCCTGCCATAAGGCTTGCCGGCATCATGAGCCGTCAATCATGATTTTTTGTATTATCTATTGAAGTAGATATCATTATAGTTTTTATATATTAATAGACTGAAGAGCCCAGATGAAGCCAGATTCAATTCCCAGCAGTTCCAGTCCGGAAGCCGGTTCGCATTTCGCCACCGCCACCGAGACCCTGCTCAAGCCTTCCGGGCTGGATATCCCGGCATTGCAAAGCGTGCTCGGCAGCATCATGTCACACAAGGTGGACTATGCCGATCTCTATTTCCAGTACAGCCGCTCGGAAAGCTGGGGGCTGGAAGAAGGCCAGGTCAAGTCCGGCAACTTCAATATCGATCAGGGCGTCGGCGTCCGTGCCGTCAGCGGCGAAAAGACCGCCTTCGCCTATTCGGATGACATCCATTTGCCCGCACTGGAGCAGGCGGCTCAGGCCACCCGCGCCATTGCTGCATCCGGAAATGAGCAATCCGGCAAATCCATACAGCGCATCAGCGCGCCGCAACTCTATATTCCACAGGACCCGATTGCATCGCTCAGCGCCGAGGCCAAGGTGAAACTGCTGGAGCGGCTGGAAACCTTCGCGCGCAAGGCTGACCCGCGCATCAGTCAGGTCATGGCTTCTATCGCCGGCGAATATGAAGTGGTCATGGTGGCACGTCACGACGGCGTCATGGCTGCCGACATCCGACCGCTGGTGCGCCTGTCGATTCAGGTCATCGCCGAGCAGGATGGCCGTCGAGAGCAAGGCTCCGCTGGCGGCGGCGGTCGATTCGATTACAGCTATTTCACCGATGACGTACTGCAGGACTATGCTCAAAAGGCCGTGCATCAGGCGCTGGTCAATCTGGATGCGCGTCCCGCCCCTGCCGGCAGCATGACCGTGGTTCTCGGTTCCGGCTGGCCCGGCATTCTTCTGCACGAAGCCATCGGCCACGGCCTTGAAGGCGATTTCAACCGCAAGGGCAGCTCCGCCTTCAGCAATGCCATCGGCCAGCAGGTCGCGGCCAGGGGGGTCACTGTGGTCGATGACGGCACCATCGCCAACCGTCGCGGCTCACTGAGCGTGGACGACGAAGGCAACCCGACCCAGCGCACGGTGCTGATCGAGGACGGTATCCTGCGCGGTTACATTCAGGACAGCCTCAATGCACGCCTGATGGGCATGCCGCTGACCGGCAACGCACGGCGCGAATCCTACGCACATATCCCGATGCCGCGCATGACCAACACCTATATGCTGAACGGCACCATGGCGCCGGAAGAGATCATCAAGTCGGTGAAGAAAGGTCTTTATGCCGCCAACTTCGGTGGCGGCCAGGTCGATATCACCAGCGGCAAGTTCGTTTTCTCGGCAGCCGAAGCCTGGATGATCGAGGACGGAAAACTAACCTATCCGGTCAAGGGCGCCACACTGATCGGCAACGGCCCGGATGTGCTGAAGCGCGTCACCATGATAGGCAACGATATGGCGCTGGATTCAGGTGTCGGCACCTGTGGCAAGGAAGGTCAGAGCGTACCGGTCGGTGTCGGTCAGCCGACTTTACGTATCGACGGTCTCACGGTGGGTGGAACAGTTTAAGGAATTCGAGTTATTATCATAACTGAAAGTTATCGCTTTCATTCCCAGCAGCATAAAGTCCTCATCGAAAGGAACTTAGATGGCTACACCTAAAGCAACAAGCGCAAAAACCACCACCAGCAAAACAACTGTTGCCGCGAAAAAACCTGCAGCGCCCAAGGCAGCAGCTACAAAAAAACCTGTAGCAGCCAAAAAACCCGCTGCAGCAAAGAAACCTGCCGCAGCAAAAAAAGCGGCTCCAAAAACCAGCAAGATCGGACCGGAAGAACATTACCGCATGGTGGAAGTAGCAGCCTACTTCATGGCCGAGCGTAACGGTTTTGCAGGCAGCCCGGTAGATTATTGGACCGCCGCCGAGATCCAGATCACCAAGCTGCTCTCCAAGTAAAACATTCTACTGAGCAAGATACTCAGTAGAACAGTGGCCACATAACTCAGATATCAGCCTGCCAGAAGGCCGGCTGGTTTGGGTTTACCGCTTTTTTTCAATAGCCCTCGCCTACCGCCAGCGGCTATAATTCAGCATTCACTCATTTTTCGTCTGTTGTTTCCCCATGCAGTTTTCCATTTCCGTACCGGCTGTCGGTCAGGCCGAACGTGTTCAAAAAATAGTCGTCGGCGCGGACAGTCTCGCACTTGCCAGGTTGGCGCTCGAACTCAAGAAGGAATCAGCCAAAACGCCACTGGCCATCATCACATCGAACGCCTTTGAAGCGCAGCGCCTGCTGGAAGAACTGCCCTGGTTTGAGCCAGAGTTGAAAGTGCATCTGCTGCCGGACTGGGAAACCCTGCCCTACGATCATTTCTCGCCACATCCGGACCTGATCTCCGAGCGGCTGGCGACGCTGTACCAGATCAGCCAGAACAGCTGCGATGTCATCATCGTGCCGGCCGGGACGGCACTGCTACGACTGCCGTCGCAGTCCTATCTGGCCGCACACACCTTCATGCTGAAAAAAGGCCAGAGACTGGACCTGGAAGCCCTGCGCCAGCAATGTGCTGAAGCCGGCTACCATCACGTCAGCCAGGTCATGAGTCCGGGCGAATTCAGCGTTCGCGGCGGCCTGGTCGATCTTTTCCCGATGGGCAGCGCATTGCCGTACCGGCTGGATCTGTTCGACGACGAGATCGAAACCATCCGCACCTTTGATGTCGACAACCAGCGCAGCCTCTATCCGGTGCCCGAGATCCGCCTGCTACCGGCGCGCGAGTTTCCGCTGGATGAGGCCGGTATCGCCCGTTTCCGCCAGAATTTCCGCGAGACGTTCGAGGGTGACCCGTCACGCAGCCGTATCTACAAGGACATCAGCAAAGGCATCGCCAGCGGCGGTATCGAATGGTATCTGCCACTGTTCTTCGACGAGACTGCGACGCTGATCGATTACCTGACCGAGCACACTGTACTCTGCCTGCATGGCGACCTTGACGCCGCCGCACAGAATTTCTGGCTGGAAGCACAATCTCGTTACCGTCTGCTGGCACACGATCCTGAACGGCCCATCCTGCACCCCGAGCGGCTGTTGATCAAGACCGAGGATTTCTTCGCTGCCACGCACCGCTATGCCAGGATCATCATGCAGCCGGAGAAGAAGACCGGCCTACCGGAACTCGATATCGAGCGCCGCGCCGACAATCCGCTGCACAAATTGCAGGCCTTCCTGAAAAAGACCAAAAAACGCATCCTCATCGGTGCTGAAAGCCTGGGTCGGCGCGAGACCATCGCCCAACTGTTTGCTGAACATGAACTGAAACCTGCACTCTGCGATTCCTGGCAATCCTTCCTGGCCAGCGATGAGAACCTGATGCTGGGCATCACCACCCTGCATAGTGGCTTTCCCACTGCCGATTTCGTCATCATCACCGAAGCCGAACTGTATGCCGCCACCGTGCGCCAACAGCGCCGCCGCGAAAAAGAGAAAGCCCGCAGCACGGAGGGCATGCTCAAGGATCTCTCCGAGCTACGAGAGAACGATCCGGTGGTGCATGAACAGCACGGCGTCGGTCGTTACCGCGGGCTGATCAACCTCGATTTCGGCGAAGGCGAGACCGAATTCCTGCTGCTGGAATATGCCGGCGACGACAAGCTATATGTCCCTGTCTCGCAACTGTTCCTGATTTCACGTTACTCCGGCGGACCGCCGGAATCCGCACCACTGCACCGTTTGGGCAGCGGTCATTGGGAAAAGGCCAAGAAGAAAGCCCTCAAACAGATACGCGATACCGCGGCCGAACTGCTCAACCTCTATGCCCAGCGCGCCGCGCGCAAGGGCCATGCCTTCAAGCTGTCTCTGCATGATTATGAAGCCTTCGCCGATGCCTTCCCGTTCGAGGAAACGCCGGACCAGCTGGCCGCCATCGAAGCCGTCATCGACGACATGCAATCCGGCCGACCGATGGACCGTCTGGTCTGCGGCGATGTCGGCTTCGGCAAGACCGAAGTCGCATTGCGCGCCGCTTTCGTCGCCGTCATGGGCGGGCGTCAGGTCGCGGTGCTGGTGCCGACCACCCTGCTGGCCGAACAGCATTACAACAACTTTACCGACCGCTTTGCCGAATGGCCGATCAAGATCGCCGAGATATCACGCTTCCGCACCGCCAAGGAACAGAAGGAAGCACTGGAAGGGCTGGCCGATGGCAAGATCGACATCATCATCGGCACCCACCGCTTGATTCAGAAGGACGTCAAGTTCAAGAACCTGGGTCTCGCCATTCTGGATGAGGAGCACCGCTTTGGCGTGCGCCAGAAGGAACAGATGAAGGCGCTGCGGGCCGAGGTCGATGTGCTGACACTGACCGCGACGCCGATTCCGCGCACGCTGTCGATGGCGATGGAAGGCCTGCGCGAGTTCTCCGTCATCAGCACGCCGCCGCAGAAGCGTCTCGCTATCAAGACCTTCCACACCGATTACTCCGAGGGCATCATCCGTGAAGCCGCCATGCGCGAATTCAAGCGCGGCGGACAGGTGTATTTCCTGCACAACGAGGTCGATACCATCCACAGCATGCGAGAGAAACTCGAGAAAATACTGCCGGAAGCACGCATCGGCATCGCCCACGGCCAGCTGCGCGAGCGCGAACTGGAACACGTCATGCGCGACTTCTACCACCAGCGCTTCAACCTGCTGCTGTGCACGACCATCATCGAAACCGGCATCGACGTACCGACCGCCAACACCATCATCATGAACAAGGCCGATATGTTCGGCCTCGCCCAACTACACCAGCTGCGCGGCCGCGTCGGCCGTTCGCACCACCAGGCCTATGCCTACCTGCTGACCGACCCGCACCGCAAGATCACCACGCAGGCACAGAAGCGCCTGGACGCCATCCAGCTGCTGGAAGACCTGGGCGCGGGCTTCCATCTGGCCATGCACGACCTGGAGATTCGCGGTGCCGGCGAACTGCTGGGCGATTCGCAATCCGGCGAAATGCACGAGATCGGCTTCAACCTCTATGCCGACATGCTCAACCATGCGGTGAAACAGCTCAAGGCCGGCAAGGAACCGGACATTTCCGCACCGCTCGGCGTCACCACCGAGATCAATCTGCACACACCGGCCCTGCTACCTAACAATTATTGCCCGGATGTGCACGAGCGGCTGGTACTCTACAAGCGCCTCGCCAATTGCACCAATGACGACGAACTGGATAACCTGCAGGAAGAACTGATCGACCGCTTCGGCCTGCTGCCGGAACAGGGCGAGGCGCTGATGGCCTGCCATCGTCTGCGTGTGGCCGCCAAGCCGATGGACATCCTGAAGATAGACGCCAGCGACAGCGCCATCCAGCTGCAATTCAACCCGAGGGCCGACCTCGACCCGGCCAAGCTCATCAACCTGTTGCAGCGCGACAAACGCTGCCGCATGAACGGGCCGGACAAATTAAGGGTGACGGTGCAGTTGCACGATATCAATCATCGTGCGGATTTTGTCAAAGTTGTGCTAAAAGAACTGAGATAAGCTGAGACAGGCACGCCGCTCAAACGGCGTGTTGTGTGAATATAAAGACCACTACGGCCAAGGTCGCCGCAGCCGTAAGCACACAAACCAGTGTCAACCAGGCCATGCGCTTGCGGTTGGCTTCTATGCGTTTAACAAGCTGCGCGTTCTGGTCGGCCAGCGTCTTGATCAGTTCAGATGATGCCAGCATCTGCTGATGCAAGTCGGCATTGGATTTTTCCAGCGCAACGAGTCGTTTCTTCAACGCCCGCACCGCTGCACCTTCGTCCACTTCCGGTGGCAAATCCACCACATCGCCCTCATACGTCGCCGGCTTGCTCGCCACCGCGCTCCAGAACTTCTTTGCGCCATCCACCACCTTGGGTGCATTATCGATCACCTGCCCCCAGGGGACAGCCTGCAACACTGAAAACCATGGGATTGCCATCATTTTTCCTCTATCGAATCAATTATCCACTTCCGCTTGCAGACCCGCAGGCCGCGCGCATCCTCACATGTTATTTTTGCTTATCAAAACAGTAAATATTCCTAATCCTTTGCGTATTGCAACCATACCGTGAATATTATATTTTTGATCCTCATAAAGATAACTGATTGAACGCTGACTTTTCCAAGGAGACAAGCAATGACTTCAAAAAACATCAAGGATTGGGGCGTTTCAGGCAACACTGCCCAGTCCGGCAAACACAGAACTTCCACGCAATGGATTCAGGCCACCAATCCGCACTCGCGCATGCGGGCTTTATCCGCCTTCAAAGCCTGGTATTTGCAGCAACATAGAATCAGCCACTAACCGGCTTCCGGACTCTGCCAACGGCAGGGTCCGGTTTCATTTGCAGCATCATCCCCAAACTCCGCAGACTATCCCAACTCTTGAAACCGGTACTTTAAAGCCTGATCAGCACATCCTGATCAATCGCCCCACACTCAGAAAGCAGATCGCCGTCTTCACCGGCAAACCTTCGCCTTCAAACAATCGGGCATAGCTTTCCAGCTGCTCACAATGCGCTTCCGCCTGCTGGCATAGCGTCTGCTCACTCACGTCCGGCGTAAAGGCCGTCGATTTGTAGTCGATAATCCAGCGCACGCCATCCTCGACAAAGGTCAGGTCCAACCGCTGCATTCTGGCAACTTCTTCATCCAGCGTGGCGATTGGCAGTTCGGCGCTGGCGCTTTCGCGCGGCTTCAGCAACCAGCAGCCATCTTCGCTTTGCAGCGTCGTTTGCAGCATGGCGATGGTGCGCTCTGTCGCGGAATCCAGTGCCTCGAGTTTCACGCCTTGCCTTTGCAACCATTTCAGCATCGCGGGTTTGAGGCTGGCGATGCGTGTCGTTGGCCATAATTCCTGCCCCTGCCTGGCGACGAATTCCAGATAGCGATGCGCGAGCACACCTACCAATGCATCGAGATTGTCTTCAGACTGTGGGGCTAGAGCTTCGGCACCCTGTTCAGTACCGCGACGCAAAGCGGCCACTTTTTGCTCACGCTGGCTGAATATTGCCGGTATTCCCGGTTCCGCCAGACGCACCAGTTTCGGCACGAATTCGGAGAGCGGAATACCTTCATCCTCGTCCTGCTCTTCCATTTGCTGAATGCGCTGCCCTTCTTCACTGGCGGCGGCAAAATCAGCGTAGACATGCGGCCACAGCAATTCAAGAAACGTGTTTTTCGGCGCTTTCAGTTCACCCTTGTCATTGCGCCGGGCAACGCCGATCAGGTGCAAACAGCGTTCGGCGCGGGTGGCGGCGACATAGAGCACGCGCGCATCCTCGTTGCCGGCACGCGTGCGCTCAAGATGCTTGAGGTAATCATAAGGCGTTGGTGCCGTTGATTTGTACTTGCCCTTGGCCGGTAAAGGCGCGGCAATCAGGTCGAACTGCGCGGCATCGTGCATAACGTTGTCGCGCGGCACCTCCTCCCACATCAATAGCGGCTGGTCGTTACCGCCTGTCTTGCGATCCAGCCCGGGCAGAATCACGGTATCGAATTCCAGGCCCTTGGATTTGTGGATAGTCATGAACTGCAGCTTGTCGTCGGCTTCGGCATCTGGCGCGGCATAGAGCTTCTGCACCTCGACCGCCAGTTGTTCGGTGGAGAACTGGCCGCTGGCCTCAAGCTTGGCAATACGCTCGAAGAACGCTTGCACATCGCGCACATCGCCCGGCTCCCACAGGCAATCCGGACCGCCCAGCATGAGCCAGACGCCATGCACCCAGCGCGCTATGCTCTGGCGGCCGCGCTGGGTCAAGGCTTCGTCCAGCACATTGCGCACATGCAGCAATCTGGCACGGCCGTCGGCGCTCATGGCATTGAGCCGCGCATCGTCATGCATCAGGCTCGGGATGGTTCGGTTTCTGTAACCGCCGGCCAGTGCATGCAGGTCGGCCAACGTCAGCCCGCACCAGGGCGCGCGCAGAATGGCGAGCCAGTGCACGCGGTCGGCGCGGTGGTGCAGGGCATTGGTCAGCGACAGCAGGTCCTGCACGATCTGCCGGTTAGCCAGTTCCTCGATCTCCACCGCCTGAAAACTCAAGCTGGGATGATGCCGGCGAATCTGGCTCACCAACGCATGCAGATGGGAGCGCGCGCGCACCAGCACGGCGATCTTGCTGTCTGGCTCCTCGACCTTGGTGTGGTGGATGATCTCGATGATCTTGTTCGCTTCACGCAGCCGCAGTTCATCGGCGGTTTCCGACTGCACCTCCTCATCTTCGTCCGTTTCCGCATCCGCACTGCCGGTTACAAATGGATGCACGTAGACGGCCGAACCGACCTCTGGTGGCTTGGTGGCAGCAAAGGGCCGATAGCTGATGGCGCCCTGCAACACGCTGTCCTGCAGTGGAAAAACACCGGCAAAGGCTTTGTTGATCCACGCAATCACCGGTGCGCAGGAGCGGTTGTTGCGCCAGAGCCTGAGCTTGACCAGGCTGAGATCGCCTATGCCCTCCTCCGCCACACGCAGGAATAATCCGACGTTGGCCTTGCGAAAACGGTAGATGGATTGCATGGGGTCGCCGACGGCGAACAGCGTACGTCCGTCGCCCGGTTCCCAGCCGCGCGTCAGGCGTTGCAGCAGCTTGACCTGGGTCGGGCTGGTGTCCTGAAACTCATCCACCAGCAGGTGCTGGATGCGGTAATCGAGCTTGAGTGCCAAGTCGGTCGGATTACCGGCCTCGTCCTCCAGCGCCTTGAGGGCGCGCTGCGAGACCTCGACAAAGTCCACATCGCCGTGCGACTGGAATACCAGCCAGAGCTGCGCCACGGCAAGCTTGAGCAAACGGCCGAGCGTGGCGATGAGCTGCCAGGCTTCGTCTTCGTGCCGTGCATCCGGCAGCAGCCGGATATTGGCCAGCGCCGCCTCGGCAGCCGACTGCATTCTCAGGTCATCAAGAAAGGCCGTCAGCTGATCCTTGAAGGGCTTGGCTTCCGGCGTGGCCGGCATCCCCATGTTCTTGTCCAGGCGCTTGCGCAGGCCGCCCTTGTGGTCCTTACCGGTCAGCAGCAGGTCGCAGACCGCGCGCCACATGGATAGTGCTTCCGGCCTGGCCGCAATCGCGGTTTCCCAGTCGCGCAGCAAGGCAACCGGATGCTCGCAGGGCAGATTGCTGGCGGCGAATCGCGCCAGCGGCATCAGCACCTGTTGCCGACTTGGTGTCAGGCAGGCAGCCGCGGCTTCGATATCCTGCAGAATCATGCGGCCCAGCGCCTGCTCGGCGATCTCGGGCGTAGCGTTGTTCTGCGTGTAGTCCAGCCACTGGTCGCGCTTTGCCAGCATTTCGGCCAGCAGCTGATTCAACCGGTAGGCATCATTATCGAAATAATGCAGCGCCTGCTGCACGATCTCGCCCACACCCTCGGTTTCCAGCAATTCCAGCGTGCGCGTGGCGGCTTCCTCGTAGTACGGCATGGCATCTTCGCGCACGCCGGGCTGTGCGCCAAAACGGCTCATCAAGGGCATCTGCCGCGCCAGATGGCTGCTGAACGAGTCGATGGTATAGATGCGCAGGCGCGAAGGATTTTCCAGCAGACGCCAACCGCGTTCGGAGCCGCGCAGCAGCGCGCTCAGCGCCAGAGCACGGGTCTGCTGCTTGTGCTCCTTGTCGATCGGCACTTCATCCGCCGCATCCTGCAGGCTGTCCAGGATACGGGCGCGCATCTCGGAAGCGGCCTTGTTGGTGAAGGTGATGGCGATGATCTCTTCCGGCTCGTTCACCGTCTGCAGCAGTTTCAGGAAACGCTGCGTCAGCAGTTCGGTCTTACCCGCACCGGCCGGTGCCTCGACGATGAAGGACTCACTGGCATCCAGTGCACGGATGCGGCTTTGTGCGTCCTCTTCCAGCAGGTGTTGCGGAGCACTATCAATCATCGCTGCTCCCCGCCTGCCGGTTTCCGGCCATGCATCTTTTCCGTCAGCTCTGGGCGCTCATACTGCAGCAGCCTTTCCGGCAAGCGCAGCAGCGGCAGCACTTCGCAGTAGGCCAGCTGTTTTTCATCCTCGAAGCGGATGGCCGCCTCGCCGGATTTCAGTTCACGCGCGATGTTTTCGATGCTGCTTTTCCAGTGCGTCAACACCGATGGCCAGTCGGGAAAATCAGCCTCGGCAAATATCTTGCGGCCCCTGGTATCGCTCAGCGCCACAGCGCCCGGTACCACATCGGCATCGCGGCTGATGCCCATGAAACCGTTATCGTCGATCCTGACCTGCGCAAAACAGACCGCTGCCACATCGCTGTCGGTCAGCACAAACGCCGCATAAATCGGCAATTGCGGTTCGGTGATACGAGCGTCAGCCCAGTTCCTGTAATTGTTCTGGCGGCCGGTCTTGTAATCGAGCAGGACCAGACTACCGTCTTCCAGCGTATCGATGCGGTCCAGCACCAGCCGGATGGAAATGCCTTCTATCGTGATTCGATTTTCCTGCTCACGTGCCGTCACGGCAAAGTCCATACTGCGCTGCATTTCCACCTCGCGCAGCCAGGCCAGCGTCAGTTTGCGCAAGCGCTCGCGCTCAAGCGCAATGAAAGGTTCCGACAGGCTGGCATCCCGTTCTTCATTGAATGCCGCCAGCGCCTGATCTGTCGCTTCCATCACTGCCACATCCAGTGACTCGACCGGCATGGCCTGCACTTCGCTCAGTCGTCGGTCGGCCCAGAAACGTTCCAGCACGGCATGCACCAAGGTACCGCGCTCCATCGCATCCAGCCCGTTGACCGGCGCTTTCAGCGCGCGGGCGTGCAGACGGTACTGGTAGAAAGCCCAGGCCGGGCAAATGGCCTGCGCCTTCAGTAGACCTGTACCGCCGGAGACATGCTCGCCCTCCTGAATCTCCGGCGCCCTGGCGTCGTCGAGAAAATGCAGGTGTTTGGGTGCATCGACCGCCAGCACTTCAGCCAGTGTGGCAAACAGCGGGAAACCCTCATCCTCGAGCGCCACATCATGTAGCAATGGGCTGGTACGCAGCATGCGTTCACCGTCCTTTTGGGCGCTGGAAAACACGACCTTGCTGGCACTGCACAACAACCGGCACTGGATCGCCTCGGCGAACTCCATCTGCACCCGGCTATCGGCGTTCGGCGTGCCAACAGCCCGTTGCAGCTGCGCGGGCAACAGGGGATTGGGATTCGGCGCAGGCGGCCAGACGTGATCGTTCATGCCCATCACCCACATGGCGTCCAGCGGTTCGGCCGCGGCCTCCAGCATGCCGAGCACCTGCAATTGCGGCATGTCGGCCGCCTCAGGCTGGAATATCTGCTCCTTGCAGAGTTGGGCGAGGCGCTTGACGGCTTCCGACGCATTGATGGAACCCGACAACTGGTCAAGGTCGGCCAGCGATTTCAGGGATTTCTCGAACGACTGCAATGCCTGGTATTCATGGCTGGAGAGGCTGCGCTCGCCGGGCCAGTGCGTTTCATGCAGCATGTCGCGGAATACCGTCGCCCATGCCGATGGCAACTTTCTTGCAGACTGAGACTGGCCAAGCCTGAGCAGGGCCTGCAAATCCTGACCAAGCGCGGCCAGCAGCAATGGCCGCTCGCCATTCAGGGATTTCTGCACGAAGTGCTGGAATCTCTGCGGCGTCAATGTCAGCGGCAGCCACTCGCGCATACTGGCATCCAGCTGCGCGCGGGCATCGGCTTCGGAGAATGCGGCCGACCAGTAGGGATTCAGCAGCAGTTCGGAGATTTCAGCCTGCGGAATGGCCTGCCGCTGTAGGCCGAAACGCAGCAGGTTCAGGCCGGTAGCAATGATGGGTTGCGAGCTGAGCGGCACACCAAGCGAAAAGTCATAACGACGTGCCGCCTGCGCCAACATCGGCGTCACACAATCCGGATGAAAAGCCTCGTCCAGCAGGGATGCCAGCGTATCGCGCAGCGCACTGAGCTCGGGCACGACTATCGCCAGCCGGGCCGCGGGGTTCCGTTCCAATAACCGTTTGGCCCACTCGATCGCCGCCCGGCACTCCGCCTCCTGATCGTTCAGCTCCAGACGGTTGACGGCCTGCGCTTGCGCAAAACCCAGTGTGTGCGTGCTGACTTTGGCCCCACGTGCGCGCAAGGCATCGATCAAACGCTGCTGCAAGGGGCTGAGCCGGTCGAAACCTGCCAGACTGATGTCAGAAGGCACCGAGCCTGTGCCGCTTTCCAGGCTTTGCAACTGCCAGCTGAAGTAACGCACCGGCTCCAGCCAGCCGCCCTGCTTGCATAGCGATTGGAAACGCTGGCGCCAGAGCAGGAACTGCCGCGTTTCCTCGGCAAGGTCATCCGTATCCAGGCTGAGATTCCACTCGATCAGCAGACGATTGGCCTCCTGCGCCGCGGCGGCCAGACCGGCCTTGTCGAACAACGGTTCGCTATCCAGGTCCTTCAGCGTACTCTCGATCGCCTGCTCCCAGAGCAGACGTTCCTGCGCGCTGCTCAACATGCCGCGCGGCATATCGTCCGGCGCAATGTCACCGCAAAGCAGCGCCTGTTCTATCCATTCCTCGAGCCAGACGTTGAGGGTAAAGGCCGGCAAGGGTTGCCATTGCTGCTGGCTGGCCGCCAGTTTGCGCGCATGCAGGTTGCGCAGGCTGCGCGCGAGACGGGCAGTGGAACAAAGGACAAGTGATGGCGAGGAGTTCACTGGGTCATTTTAACTTGTTAAAAGGTGTTGGCCACAGAGGAACACGGATAAAACCGACTGATACAAACTGAATGCCACGATTCTCACAGAATATGTTTCAAATCTATATCATAGGATGCACCATCATAATTTTATTATTAAACTTGATTTTTTGATTATGTAGTACTACATTTAATAATAATATTTTATTTATGGAGATAAAATGACTACAGACAAGAAGGGTAAATTTGTGAGACTTGCAGAAAGCCGCGTTCTTAGGACTATAAAATACATCCGCCTTATAGGTAATCTATCGAATAAAAACAATTACACATATACTGATAAAGACGTCTCAAAAATCATCTATGCATTAGAGCAAGAGATTAAAACCATGAAAGCTAAATTCTCTTCTGGCGAAGATAAAGACGAGCCAACCTTTAAGTTGTAATCATCAGGTTACATGGTTTAACAACCCGTTCTATAAGGATTACGTTTATATGGATGAAAAAGTTTCCAGAAGCACAGCGCTTCGTTTGTTGGCTGCATGTTCGGCAGAAGATGTTGCTGCGATTTTGGCCGACGAGGATTTAAGTTATGACTTTAATCAACCTGAAAATTGGAAGCCATACGGCAACCGAGAGAAGAATTGGGATACTGTGGGCAACCAACAGTCCAGTCCTGTCGGCGCATTAACGGAACTAATCACCAATGGGATTGATGCTATCCTGCTTAGGAAGGCACGGGAACATGGCATAACAGATTTCCGCTCTCCAGAGGCCCCTCAAAGCATGTTTGAAGCGGTGAAGCGTTACTTCCCCCATGTTGTGGAAGGTAAGATCTCCAATTTATCTGCAAAGCAACGGACTGACTTAGCGGAAAAATGTCTATTGGTCGGCGTGAAGCGTGCAGCTCGGGTAAACAGCATCTACCCCACTTACACGGTGGTCGATTTTGGTGATGGCCAGAAGCCAGAGGACTTCCCAAAGACTTTCTTGTCCCTATCAGAAAAGAACAAAGAAGGAATTCCGTTTGTACAAGGGAAGTTCAACATGGGGAGCACAGGGAGTCTGCGTTTCTGTACCCGTTCAGACATCAGACTTGGCCACTACAAGTTCATCATTTCCAAACGTCCTGATTGTGATTACTGGGGATGGACGCTAATTCGCGTGCGAGGTCCTAAACCAGGCGAGCAACTTCCTGTTGCCGAATATTTCAGCCCTGGCATGGTTCCTAGGTTCCGAGACGAAGTGATGTCTGCTTTCGGTCGGCATGATCTTGGTCAAGTTGAATCTGGGACTATCATCAAACTTTATGAATTTGACATTGGTCATGGAGCCTATACCGTTGACTTCGGTTTGCGAGATGCTCTGGACGTAAACTTAATTGACTGTGCTTTACCGATCAGAACCTACGATTTCGATGCAAAGCCTCAAGAAACCAAGGGGCCTTTGCGGGCGGCGGGCATTGCCGCATCCACTTTCTCTGGCTTGAGTGTGACGGTCGGAGCATCGGAAATTCCTGATGACGGAGAAAATAACGTTGATGAAGGTGATAACCAGCAGGCCAACGAAGGCTCATGGACGCATCATGTAGCTACCATCAACGAGCCTGACTTGGGCCGTATTAAGATTCTGGCCATAGGTATTAAGAAGATGAAGGACAGTCTTGCCTCTCGGCAAACCGCTCGCGTTTTCTATACTGTTAACGGCCAGACGCAAGCATGTGAGCGTTCCAGCTTCTTGAACAGCCGAGCCAACTACGGCGACTTGAGAAATCATCTTCTGGTGAATGTAGTTTGCGATGACATGGACAAAAGTGCCATGGCGACAATTTTCATGCCTGACCGTGAGCGAAAAGCCAACAACAAGATGGCTCGCATGCTGGAAGAAATGGTCATTGAAGCCTTGAAACTCGATGAGAAACTTCGGGCATTTGCCAATGAAATCAGACTGAGTCGTGCGAAGGAGTATACCTCCGAAAAAGAAGAATCTGCCGATTTGCTGAAAGATCTGGCCAAGGCCGACCCAGCCATCAAGGAACTGTTCGGACTTGGAGTGCTATTACCCGAAATTACCAAGACTCCTGGTGGCGTAAAAGTTTGGGATCAGGGTAAAAAGTTCCCAACATTCATTGAACCGCTGAATCTGAAAAAGGAGAACGACAGATACGTCAAGGACATCCCCATCAATGGTTATCGTCGCATTGAATGCGGAACTGATGCAGAAGATGGCTACTTATCCAGAAAAGATAGCCCTGGCACTCCATGGAGTTCACTGGATATTAAGGCTCTAGCATGGAAAGCTTCGCTGCGTAGTGGTACCGCGACATTCACGATCACGGCACCTGCCAATGCTGTTGAAGGTGACACGATTGATGCCGAGTTCGGATTTACGGATGAAGGAGCAAATCCCGAACCGTTAAAGTTCGCAGTAACGATTCGTTTCATTGCTGAAGAAAAAACCAACGTTAATCCTAAATCACCACCGACCAAAACCAAGGAGGATGAGAAGAAAAACCTTGGCATGCCTCACTTCGAATGGGTTGGTAAAACCGAATGGTCGGAACATGGGTTTGATGAACAGTCGGGTGCTTATGTATCCAGCGGCGAAGAAACCAATGTTTACATCAATCGCGACAACCGCTTTCTTGAGCTGATGCGCGTCTCCGAGAGGGATGAGGCCGAACGTACAATCAAAGAGTCCATGTTCAAACTTGGATTAGGGATTTTTGCGCTCTCTATCCATCGCAAAGCAACGGAAAAGGCCAAAGAGGAAAACTACGATGGTACTGATCCCGAAGAGTTTGTGAAGTTGGCAACGGGAGCGATGGCGGCGCACATCATAACGGTAATCCGCCACTTGGGTGCTGGTGTCAGGAAGTAAGTTGAGATCCAAAGAGCAAATCAGCTTCAATATGTCCAGGGTGCGTAGCTCTGGCTCCCAGATTGAGCAGAAACTGGGGCGGGCACTCTGGGCAGATGGCATCCGTTATCGCAAACAGTATAAGAAACTCATCGGTCGCCCAGACTTTGTAGTTGTCAAAGCCAGAATCGCAATATTTTGCGATTCGTCATTTTGGCACGGCCGGGACTGGATCGTCGCAAAAGATGCCATCAAGTCCAATAAAGAGTTTTGGATTTCAAAGATCGAGCGTAATATAGTACGTGACAATCAGGTAAATGTGGCCTTGACCCAGTTAGGGTGGAAGGTCTTTAGATTTTGGGATAAAGACATTCAAGCTGATGCCGCCAAATGCGCATCAGTTGTGCTGGATGCAATAAACGGTAGACTCAATGGTGGAGAGCACAAACAAAGTAATAGCAGTTGATTTCTTCTGTGGTGCAGGCGGTATGACCAATGGTCTTATCCAAGCAGGCATCAATGTCATTGCCGGCGTCGACAATCAAGCACTTTGCGAGCAAACCTATCTTCAGAACGTCAATCCTGACGGTACAACCCCAGCATTCGTCTGCAAAGACATCTTCCCAAAAACAGATGCCCATCCTGACGGTGAACAGCATGAAATCGCCAAGATCCTCTCTACGCTGATCGACGCCCAGACGAGACTGTCAGGAGGTAATCGTCCAAAATTAATTTTCGCCATTTGTGCCCCTTGCCAGCCGTTCACCAAAATTACTCGCATCGAAATGTCAGAAGGTCGAAAATTCAAGCGTAGCAACGATTCCAACTTGCTGTTAACCACCGTTAACCTCATCAAGAAATTCAAGCCTGATGCATTAATTTGCGAGAATGTGGAAGGAATTGCAGGCAAGAACTCTGTCTTGTCACAGTTTGAGGAATTATTGGCTGAGAATGGCTATGTGTTTGATGCTAAAGTCTTGAACACGGCAAAATTTGGAATCCCACAGACACGTCGAAGAACTATTGGTTTAGCGATAAAAAAAACAAAGACCCTGAAGAACATCATTGTTCCAGATGCTGATCCAGATGTGAAGAGGTACATTACTGTAGCGGAAACGATTGGTCACCTCCCTCCCTTGGCAGCAGGTGAAGCTCATCCGGAAATCAAAAATCATAGAGCTAGAGCACTCAATGACATCAATCTGAAGCGAATTTCTTGCGCTCCTCCTGGTGGAAGTAATCATTACCTCAAAGCGACCAAATATGGTGATCTGTCGCTAGATTGTCACAAACGACTGAAAAACAAAACAGGGGAAGATTCATTTACTGATACTTATACCCGAATGAAAGGTGATCAACTAGCCCCGACGATCACAACTAAATGCATATCCATTTCCAACGGTAGATTTGGTCATTACGACCCAGAACAAAATCGTGGGATCACACCGCGCGAAGCAGCGCTCCTGCAAACCTTCCCCAATAATTATGCTTTTTTCCCTGAAGAAAGTATGAACTTCACTGCGACACTGATCGGGAATGCCGTGCCTCCCAAGCTGGCAAGATTCTTTGGTGAGTACCTGAAAGATAAAATCAGTAACCAGTGAGATTGCCAGAGTTATATCTTTGTACATTCTAATGAAATGAAATGTGCAGTTTTGTTTTCAGCACCAACCATGCAATCCTTGTTCTTCTTGCTTTTACTCTGTGTTCTCCATGGTTAAAGACTTCCCCGCCAACAACTCTCTATCCGCTGCTTTGATGGCGGTTGCGGGTGAGATACCATAGATCGCATGGCCGAGCAGAAAAAACCCGAACAGAAAAACTACATCACCCCCGAAGGCTTTGCCGCGTTGGAAGAAGAGTTCCAGCACCTGCGCAAGGTGGAACGGCCGGAAGTCGTGCGCACCGTGGCTTGGGCGGCGAGCAACGGCGACCGCTCGGAGAACGGCGATTACATCTACGGCAAGAAGCGCCTGCGCCAGATCGATTCACGCATGCGCTTCCTGATCAAACGCATGGACAGTGCCGAGGTGGTCGACGCGTCCTTGCAGCAGGGCCTGGAAAAGGTTTACTTCGGCGCCTGGGTCACGCTGTATTCACTGGAACGTGAGAGCGAGCACCGCTACCGCATTGTCGGGCAAGACGAACTGGCGCCATCCAAGGGCTATATCAGCTGGATATCGCCGCTGGCCAAGGCCATGCTCGGCAAGCAGATTGGCGATGTGGTGCGCGTGCAGACACCGGCCGGCGAGGAAAGCTACGAAATCGTCGACATCAGCTACCGGGATCAGGATTGACCCCGGTAGCTGGCCAAATGACGCGTCAGCTCCGAGACTTCAGCAACATATAAACTGCCGGCAAGACGAACAAGGACAGCAATGGCGCCGTCAGCATACCACCCACCATAGGCGCGGCAATACGGCTCATTGTTTCCGAGCCCGTGCCTGAGCCTAGCAAAATCGGAATCAAGCCTGCCAGGATGACGGCTACCGTCATGGCCTTGGGCCGCACCCTGAGCACAGCGCCTTCCATCAATGCCTTGCGCCAGTCATCGTCCGTCTTCAGCATACCAGCAGCTCGATAGCGCCCCAGCGCCTCATCCAGGTAAACCAGCATGATGATACCGAACTCGGCCGCAAGGCCAGCCAGCGCAATCATGCCAACGCCACTGGCAATCGAAAAGTGATGGCCAAGCAGATAGAGAAACCAGACGGCTCCGACCAGTGCAAATGGCAGGCTGCCAAGTATCAGTACCGCAGGGGTGATACGCTTGAAAGCCATGAACAGCAGAATAAAAATGATCCCGAGGGTCATTGGCACTACAAAACTGAGTCTTTTTGCGGCGCGCTCGAAATATTCAAACTGTCCGGACCAGCTAAGCGAATAACCGGCAGGCAATTGCAGCTCCTTATCAAGCATGGCTTTGGCCTCATGCACAAAACCGCCCAGATCGCGGCCACGGATATCCACATAAACCCAGACGTTGGGTCTGGCATTTTCGCTCTTGATCATGGGTGGGCCATCGGCAATCCTTATGCTGGCTACAGCCCCCAACGGTACCGTCGCGCCCTGCGCGGTAATGATAGGCAGCGCTTCGAGCTTCTCCACCGAATCGCGTAACTCGCGCGGGAATCGCACATTGATCGGGAAACGCGCCAAACCTTCAATTTTCTCAGCTATATTTTCACCCCCGATGGCGGTGGAAACCACGGACTGCACATCCGCGATGCTGAGCCCGTAGCGCGCCGAAGCCAGACGATCGATATCGACATCGATGTAACGGCCGCCGGTGACGCGTTCCGAGACTACTGAACTCACCCCCGGCACTTTTTTCATGAGCCGTTCGACTTCAATGCCCAGCTTTTCCAGCGTTGCCAGATCCGCCCCGCCGATCTTGATGCCAACCGGGCTCTTGATGCCGGTAGACAGCATATCGATACGGTTGCGGATAGGCTGCACCCAGACATTGGCCATGCCAGGAATCTTCAGTCTCTCATCCAGCTCTTCGATCAGTTTCTCGGTTGTCATTCCCGGCCGCCACTCAGAGCGCGGTTTGAACTGTATCGTCGTTTCCAGCATTTCCAGCGGTGCCGGATCGGTTGCCGTTTCAGCCCGCCCGGCCTTGCCAAAAACAGTCTCCACTTCCGGCACGGTCTTGATCAGGCGATCGCTCAACTGCAATATCTCCGAGGCTTTGGCAACAGAGATGCCGGGCAAGGCGGTCGGCATGTAAAGCAGGTCCCCTTCATCCAGCGGCGGCATGAATTCACTGCCAAGTTTGCTCAAGGGCCAGAGTGCCGTCAGCAAGACCAGCACAGCAACCAGCAGCGTCACTTTTGGAAAATGCAGTACGCCATCCAGCATTGGCTTATAGGCAGCGATCAACCAACGGTTAAGCGGATTGTGCGATTCCGGCCGGATTTTGCCGCGGATGAAAAAAGTCATCAGCACCGGGACCAGTGTTACCGAAAGGCCCGCAGCAGCAGCCATGGCATAGGTTTTGGTATAGGCCAGCGGCGCGAACAGCTTGCCCTCCTGCGCTTCCAGTGTGAATACGGGGATGAATGACAGGGTGATGATCAGCAGGGAGAAAAACAATGCCGGACCGACTTCTGTCGCGGCATCGATGATGGTCCTGATACGCTGCGGATGGTCCGGCTCGCCATGGGCTTCACGGTAATGCTCCAACTGGCGGTGTGCGTTTTCGATCATGACAATCGCCGCATCCACCATGGCCCCAATCGCGATGGCAATACCGCCCAGGGACATGATATTGGCAGTGATACCCTGATGGTACATGACGATAAAACTGACCAGTACGCCCAGCGGCAAAGCCACAATGGCGACCAGCGCGGAACGCAAATGCCAGAGGAACAGCAGGCAGACCAGCGCCACCACGACAAACTCCTCGATGAGCTTGTGGGTAAGGTTATCGACCGCACGCTTGATCAACTTGGAACGGTCGTAAACCGTCACGACTTCAACGCCCGGCGGCAGGCTTTTTTTCAGGCTGGCCAGCTTGGCCTTGACCGCATCAATCGCCTCCAGCGCGTTCTGTCCGGCACGCAGGACAATCACGCCGCCTGTCACTTCCCCTTCTCCGTTAAGCTCTGTGATGCCGCGCCGCAACTCGGGTCCCAGTTGAATACGCGCCACATCCGACAACAACACCGGCGTTCCTTCTGCACTCACTGCCAAAGGAATATTGCGAAAATCTTCCAGCGTTTGCAGATACCCGCGGACGCGCACCATGTATTCGGCCTCGGCCAACTCGACTACGCCACCACCGGTTTCCTGGTTGGCGTTGCGCACGGCTTCTACCACGACGGACAATGGCAAACGGAAATACCGCAACCGGTCCGGATCGACCTGAATCTGATACTGCCGCACAAAGCCGCCCAGCGTCGCCACCTCGGACACACCGGGAATGGTCTTCAGCTCGAACTTGAGAAACCAGTCCTGCAAGGCGCGCAACTCACTCAAATCGTGCTTGCCGGTCCGGTCGAGCAGCGCATACTCATAAACCCAGCCCACACCGGTCGCATCCGGCCCAAGTGCCGGGTTAACCCCCTGGGGCAATTCACCGGACACCTGGCTCAGGTACTCCTGCACCCGTGAACGCGCCCAATACTGGTCAGTACCATCCTCAAACAGAATATAGACAAAAGAATCGCCGAAGAAAGAATAGCCGCGCACCGTCTTCACTCCGGGCACCGACAGCATGGCAGTGGTCAGCGGGTAGGTCAGTTGATTCTCCACGATCTGCGGTGCCTGCCCCGGCCACGGGGTGCGAATGATGACCTGCGTATCGGACAAATCCGGAATGGCGTCCAGCGGCATCTTCAACATGGAATACACGCCCCAGGCAGACACCATGAGCGTAATCAACAGCACCATGAGCCGGTTGGCACTGGACCAGCGGATCAGTTGCGCGATCATTGTGCACCCCCCTGCCTGCGGATGTCTGCAATATCATATTGTCCGCTTTGGGCATCAAGCTTGAGGGAAAACTGCACCAGATCGCCAGCCGTGATGCCATGAAGCTGCTGAGGGTCGGAAACACGGAATCCCATCGTCATGGACGGCCATTCCAGCGCAGCGATCGGGTCGTGCGCCAGGACCACCTTGCCTGTCTTGACGTCCACCTCGATGACCTTACCCGTGCCTTCCGGCATTGGCTGTTCAGCAGGCATATCACTCATGATATGGCCTGCATGCTCATCTTCCGCATCCATCCCTGTTACCGCCTCAGGCTGTTGTGCAAGCCTGGCGAGCACACCGGACAATGAAGCCTCCGAATCAATGAGGAACTGGCCGGAAGCCACCACGGTTTCACCTGCATCGAGACCCGTGAGTATCTCCGTGCGTCCATCGTGCTCCTGCCCGGTTTCCACTTCCACAGGCATAAAGCCAGACCCTTGCCTGACAATCACGACCTTTCGAAGGCCGGTGGCGATGACACTCTCGCTGGGAACAGACAGTGCATCCCGCGACACGCCTTCCAGACTGACATTGCCGTACATGCCGGGCCGCAACAAACCGTCGCGATTGGCCAGTTCCACCCGCACGCGCGCAGTGCGCGATACCTCGTCCAGCGTGGGATAAATATAATTCACTTCGCCTGCGAAAACCTCTCCCGGCAAACTCTGAAGCTCGACTTTGGCAGCTGTGCCCGGCTTGAGACGCATGATATCGCGCTCAGGCACCTCGGCAACAAGCCAGACAGTCGACAGGTCGGCAATCTGTATCAACGAGGCTCCTGTCATCAATTGCGCACCCTCGCGTACACTCAGCTCAGTGACGACCCCGGAGGCAGGCGCATAGACACCAAAACGTTCAGTGGCTTGCCGATTACGTGTAATCGCAGCGATCTCGCCCCGTGTCATACCCAATAAACTGAGACGGCCATGTGCTGCCTGCACCAACCCTTCAGCAATACTGGCATCCTTGTAGTCAAGCAGGGCAAGGTATTCATGCTGGGCTGCCAGAAGTTCCGGGGCATAAATCTCGGCAATCTTCTGGCCCTTGCTTACCGGGTCGCCTACGGCTCGCACCAGCAGCCTGTCGACAAAACCCGCAATGCGCGGCTGTACGCTATAAAAACGGCGCTCGTCCGGTTCGATACGACCCACTGCGCTCAGCCTGTCAGTGAAACTCGCCATCTCAACCCTGGCCAGGCGGATGCCAAGATTTTGCATGGTTTGCGAGGAAATCATGACGCCACCACCCTGCGCTTCTGCTTCGGCATATTTCGGCACCAGCATCATATCCATGAAAGGTGACTTCCCCGGCTTGTCGAACTTTTGCCCCGGCGCCATGGGGTCATACCAGAACAATACCTTTTTGCCGCTATCGTCCTGCACCACTCCTTCGATACTGGCAGTTGCATGATCGGCATGATCGGAGTCGAATGGCTTGAACCAGTAACCGGCAAGAATGACCAGCAGCACAATGGCTGTAGCGATCATTATCAAATATGAGCGTTTCATGATGCACTCCCGGGAAACAGACGGTCGTCGTTCAACAGATACCCCACCTTGACCATCGCCCGCTGCAACGCCGTCATGATGGCCCAGTGTTCGACCTGCACCTCAAGCACAGCTCTGCGCGCCTCCCATACTTCCGACAGCGGCTGGCTGCCTGCAGCATAGCCGGCCTCTGCAAGTCTCAGCCGCATATCCACTGCCGGCAACAGGCGTTCCTGATGTTCTTCTTCACGTGCCCATGCGGTCTCCCATTCGGCACGTGCCGCTTCAAGCTGGGCCGCCAGCTCTTGGCGTTTGTCTTCAGTCAGCTTGCGCGCCTTTTCAGCTAGCAACAGCTTCTCGGCCGCACGCCTGTCCTGCCGGTTGGCACGGTCTGTCTGCAAATCAATTGCCACCTGGAAAGTGAGCATGTCACTCAAATCATTGAAACGCCGCCCATAACTGATCTCCCAGCCCCAGTTCTGCAAGCGTTCGGTTTTGGCGCGTTCAAGTTCAGACATGGCCACGGCCTCGATCTGCCGGGCATTCTGCAAAACAGGGTGGTTTTCAACCGCATTTGCCGTATTGGGCACCGGCGCCACCGGCAGCAATTCCTCCGAAACCGGCCGCATGGCGTCATTGCCGATCCATCGCGCCAGCTTGGCGCGCGCCCTGCGCTCCTCGCCTTTTGCCTGCAAGTGCTGGTCCTTTGCCATGGATAACTGCCGCTCCAGGATCAGCACTTCAGAAGTCTTGGCTGCGCCTGAACTGATTCTTGAGGCAAGAACGCCACGCTCCGCCACCATGTCGTCGACGATACGCTGATACAAGCCTGATTGATGCTGTGCCTCGTACACATCCAGCCATGCCATCGCCACCTCCAGCTGAATGGCACGGGCCGTCGCCAGCTGCTCCATATGATATTGGCCGGCCTCGGCTTCCAGCACATTTGCGTAAGCCTCACGCTTCGAGCGGGGCGTCACTTCCTGGGACAGGCCGATGGTGGCCATGGTCATGTCATCACGATTGAATCGCAGCGCATCGCTGCTGGTGACCGGCAAGTTTGCAAAACCCAGCTTGAGTCTGGGATCGGCCAATTGACCTTCCCTGACGGCGGATTCCCGCGCCGCCGCGGCCGCATCGTCCAAGGATTGCAATATAGGCTGTGACTGTGTCGCAAGCCTCACGGCATCAGCCAGGGACAGAGGCTCGCCTGGCACCGGGGGTGATATCTCGCCGGCAATGGCAGACGATGCCATCGTTATCGCAATGGCCAAGAACAGGCTCCTGATGGGCCTGTATAGAAATGGGGTAAACATAAAACTCTCCTGAGCGCTTGAAATGGACGGACTGAGGCCCGCGCCTCTGAACGTCAGTTCAAGCGGGAGGTTTTATCGGGGGAGGTTGATCTGCTGAAATAGCGGTGGAGATAAAAACCGGCTGCAAGGCGCTGATCAAATCAGGTATCTGATGCTTGAAATCGTTATCAAACACGACCTGTGAAAAGTGACAGCCAGCCATTGTGCAATTCTGATGCTCAGTTTCCGGTTGCTGTTGTGTAGAATCTGCCTGATGACAATCATGCATATCCATGCCGGACGATGCCATTTCAAGCACCTGTTCCTGCATTTGCAGGCTTGCACACGATGCAGCGCACACGGCAGCCAGCGCTGAACTGGAAGCCAGTGCCAGAATAAGGAAAGCTGCAAGCATGCGTGAAAACTTCATGATTCGTAGACTTTAGCACCCAAACATGGTTCAAACAACCTTAACCTACTGGCACCCGGATGCATAAACAACAACGCTGGGACATCTTTTGCCGCGTCGTCGACAACTTCGGCGACATCGGCGTCTGCTGGCGTCTTGCCAGGCAACTGGCGCATGAATACGGCCTCGATATCCGCCTCTGGGTCGATGATCTGGAAAGCACGCAGCGCCTGTTGCCGGAGATCGATACCATGCTGCAGGTGCAGAAAGTCGACGGCGTCGCGATTCATCACTGGCAGCCGGAATTCAGCTTCGACACCGTCGCCGATGTGGTAATCGAAGCCTTCGCCTGCGAACTGCCGGAGAATTACCTGCAGGCCATGGCCGAGACCCGGCCCGTATGGCTCAACCTGGAATACCTGAGCGCGGAAAGCTGGGTGGAGGACTATCACCTGAAGCCCTCACCGCACCCCAGATTGCCCCTGAACAAGACCTTCTTCTTCCCCGGCTTCACCGAGCGCACCGGCGGCCTGCTGCGCGAAAAAGACCTGTTCGCTGCCCGCGACGCGTTTGTGCAGAGACAACAACAAGCGGACAACGGTACACACGATTCACTGCAGGTATCGCTGTTCTGCTACCCGTTCGCGCCTATCCGCCAACTGCTTTCCATCATGGCGCAAGGGCCACGACCGGTGCATTGCCGCATTCCGCAAACCGGCATCCTGCCCGCCGTCTGCGATTTCTTCGCGGTGACGCAACTGACGGTCGGCCAGCAGATCAGCAGTGGTCAGCTGACGGTCGAGATACTGCCTTTCCTCTCGCAGGATGCCTACGACCGCCTGCTGTGGTGTTGCGATCTCAACTTTGTGCGCGGCGAAGACAGCTGGATACGCGCGATCTGGGCCGCGCGCCCTTTCATCTGGCAACCCTACCGGCAGGAAGAAGACACCCACCTGCTCAAACTTCAGGCGTTTTTCGACGTGTACAACCGCGCCAACGAAGCCACTGACAGCGAAGCCGCTGCCAGAACCAGCCTGGAACAATTTCACCGCGCCTGGGTCGGCGGCGAGCTGCAAGCCGCGCACTGGCAGCAGCTATTGCAACAACTGCCGGCACTACAGGCGCATGCTAAACAGCGTGCGGAGGATTTGGCACAGCAGGCCGATCTTGCGTCTAAGCTGGTGATTTTTTGCGAGAATTCTTGATAAAACTCTGATATAATGCGCGGCTTTTTACTCCTCCAAATTTTTAGGTCGCAGGACATCACATGAAAACAGCTCAGGAACTCCGCGTAGGTAACGTATTTATGGTGGGTAACGATCCCATGGTCGTGCTCAAGGCCGAATACAGCAAATCCGGCCGCAACTCTTCCGTGGTCAAGATGAAATTCAAGAATCTGCTCACCGAATCGCCGAGTGAAGCTGTTTACAAGGCTGATGACAAGTTCGACGTCGTCGTGCTGGAAAAGAAGGATGTCACCTACTCCTACTTCGCTGACCCGATGTATGTGTTCATGGATGCCGAATACAACCAGTACGAAGTTGAAGCCGAAACCATGGAAGATGCGCTGAAGTTCCTGCAAGACGGCATGGAATGTGAAGTCGTGTTCTACAACGGCAAGCCGATCTCCGTTGAACTGCCAAATTCAGTTGTACGTGAAATCATCTACACTGAGCCAGCAGTCAAGGGCGACACTTCCGGCAAGGTCATGAAGCCAGCCAGAATCAACACAGATTTTGAACTGCCAGTGCCATTGTTCTGCGAAATCGGCGACAAGATCGAAATCGACACCCGTACGCTGGAATACAAGAACCGCGTGAAGTAAGTAGCGTGTGAAATACAAAAAGCCGGATTCAACATCCGGCTTTTTTATTGCGCTTTAATTTTCACCCGGACATTCCACCCGGACATTCCACCCGGACATTCCACCCGCATATTCCATCCGGGCAACAACATAGTTGCCCCTTTACCCCACCCAAGTCGTATCATCCCTTCCTATGAAACCACCTAAAAGACTCGAACCCCTGATTGAAGACGGCCTGATTGACGAAGTCCTTCGTCAGCTCATGAGCGGCAAAGAAGCCACGGTATACGTTGTCCGTTGCGGTGATGAAGTGCGATGCGCAAAAGTGTACAAAGAGGCAGACAAACGCAGCTTCCGCCAGAGTGTGGATTACACCGAAGGCCGACGCGTCAAGAACAGCCGTCAGGCGCGTGCCATGCAAAAAGGCTCCAAATACGGCCGCCAGGCGCAGGAAGAAGCCTGGCAAAGTGCAGAAGTCGATGCGCTGTTCCGCCTGGATGCCGCCGGTGTTCGCGTACCCAAACCATACAATTTTTACGAAGGCGTGCTGCTGATGGAACTGGTGACCGATGCCAATGGCAGTGCCGCACCGAGATTGAATGATGTGGAATTCACTGAAGAAGAAGCCTTGATGCATCACCAGACGCTATTGCGCGAAGTGGTGCGCATGCTATCGGCTGGCATCGTTCATGGCGACCTTTCAGAATTCAATATCCTGATGAGTGAAGATGGCCCTGTCATCATCGACCTGCCGCAAGCAGTCGATGCCGCTGGTAATAACCATGCAAGCAGCATGCTGGAACGCGACGTGGAAAATCTCAGAAATTACTTCGGACGCTTCGCCCCGCAGTTGCTCAACACCCAATATGGCAAAGAGATCTGGGCACTGTATGCACATGGAGACTTGCACCCTGACGTGCCGTTAACCGGGCGCTTTAGGGAAGACCATAAACCGGTTGACCTGAAAAACGTGATGCGCGTGATTGATGATGTAAGGAAGGAAGAAGCCAGGAAACAGGAAAGGTTGGCGGAAGCTAAAGAGCGGCCGAATTAGCTTGCGCTGATGGATATCAGCCGTAAATGTACCATGCAAAGAGAGATGTCGGAGCAGAAGGTCGTTGTTCTTCTCAAAAGCCAGCCGACCGACATAAAACGCCACCGGCCCATCCATTGAAGCTGCCGATGTTAATCCATCAAACTGATTGCTCGGTCTTGTGCGATAAGGGCATGTTTCAATCGCCATATCCCCTCTGTCAATTCATTTGCATCGAGGCTGCCGAACCCCAGCCTGATACCGTTGATGTCAGTTTCACCATCGGAAAAGAGCGAACCCGGTAGCACACGCACTTTTTTCAGCAAGGCTTTTTGCGCCAGGGCATCGATATCAATGCCTTCGTTCAACCGTAACCAGAGTGCCAGCCCACCGACAGGGGGGTCGAAACGCACAAACGGCCCCAGCTCTTCGCGCACCAGATCGACCAGGATATTTCGACGCTCACCATAGATTTTCAAGGTTTTACGAATATGGCGCTTGATCTCGCCTGACCCCATCAGCTCTGCAACAGCGAATTCGGTCACCGAGTTGCCTTGGCGGTCGATCAGCATGATTTCTGACGAACATTGGTTGATGAATTCCCTGGAAGCCACCAGATAACCAATGCGCAGACCCGGAGCCAGCACTTTGGACAAAGAACCCACATAAACCACCCTGCCGGCCGGATCATCGCTTGCGAGCGGCAAAACCGGATGATGGTGGAAATGGAACTCGTGATCGTAATCATCCTCCACGATCACAAAATCGTACTGCTCGGCCAACATCAACAATTTCAGTCGGCGTTCGGCCGTCATCATGACTGTGGTCGGGAACTGATGATGCGGCGTGACATAAATGGCCCGCACCCGATGCTGCTTGCACAGGGTTTCCAGTTCATCGACATCAAGCCCGTGCTCATCCAGCCCGACACCAAGGATTTGCGCGCCGCATGAACTGAACGCCTCGCGAGCCGGCGGATAACTCAATCGTTCGACCACGACGCAATCGCCCGGCCGCGTCAGGATGCGCGCTGCCAGAAAGATACCCATCTGGCTCCCGCGCACGATACATGTGTTATCCACGCTGACGCTCAACCCCCGTTCCATGTTCAGCATGGATGCGATCGCCTGTCGCAGGATCAGCATGCCTCTGGGGTCGTCATAGCCCAAGCGGTTGGCGCGCGAAGAATCGACCAGCGCATGACGAAATGCCCGCGACAGAATTTCGAACGGGATCAGTCGCGTGTCCGGAATACCGTCATTGAAATCAATGACTTGATCGAGAACAGTATGGTCTTGCGGAACCAGATGCCGGGCATAGGACGTGAACTGTGAAGTATGAATTTCTGCAACCTGCATGCTTGCATGCTTGTGCGGAACAAAATGCGGCAGCTTGGCGGAAACGAAAGTACCCCTGCGCTTTTCGGTCGTCAGCCAGCCCTGCGCAATCAGTTCATCGTAGGCAAGCCGAGCGGTTTTCCGGTTGACATTGAATTTCTCTGCCAGCTCTCGGGTACCGGGCAGGATTGTAGAAGGCAACAAACGCCCGCGCTTGATCTCATCGATGATTTGCTGGGCAATCTGCAAATAGACAGCCAGAGCCGAGTCTCTGTTGAGAACCAGATTAAGGTTCCATGAACGCAACATTGCTTCTCTCACATGAAAAATTCATTCAAATAGCCAGGATTAAAGCATCAGCCTTTCAACCAACGGATGCCCGTTGCAGCAAGACGAAAATCTCTGGGCTACCTAGGTTGTCCATTCTGGGCGACTCATGGTAATCCAATTTTAGTTACAGTTCCATCCGGCTTGATACAAATTGATACAAATTGACCCTGAGTCTTTTACCAACCATCAATAAAGGAATCCTCATGTCTCCCCCACTGGATAATCAACTCTCGGATTGGCGCAGTCATGCCTTGAAGCTGGAAAATGAAGTGAAGAAGGTCATCGTTGGCCAGGACAAGGCCATACGGCTGATGAACATCGCCATCTTTGCGCGCGGTCACGTGTTGCTCGAAGGCGGCGTCGGCGTAGGCAAGACCACGTTGCTGCAATCGATCGCCCGCTGTATCGGCGGTGCCTATGAGCGTATCGAAGGCACGGTCGACCTGATGCCGAACGATCTCATCTACCACACCTACCTCGGTGAGGATGGCCGCCCCAAGATCGATGAAGGTCCGCTACTGCGCGCCGGTGAAAACCTGTCAGTGTTCTTCTTCAACGAAATCAACCGTGCACGGCCGCAGGTACATGCGCTCATGCTGCGCGTGATGGCCGAACGCCATCTGCATGCCTTCAAGAGAGAATACCGCCTGCCGCACATGGTGGTCTTCGCCGACCGCAACCAGGTAGAGAAAAACGAAACCTTCGAGATCCCGTCTGCGGCCCGCGACCGTTTCATGATGGAAATCCCGATTGAGGTGCCGGAGGACCGCGAACTGAGAAAAGCCCTGATGTTCAACGTCAAGTTCCAGCATGCGGAAAACCTGACCAAACAGGTCGAATCCAATGTACTGCAATTCGATCAGCTCAATGCTTTCTCCGATCAGCTGCAAAGCTTCATCAAATCCAGCGACGCCATCGAAGAATATGCACTGGATTTGTGGGACGCTACAAAGTCGCCGGAAAAATTCGGCATCAAAATGGATACTGTCGATGTCAACCGCCTGATACATACCGGCGCCAGTCCGCGCGGCATGGGCATGTTGCTGAAGGCTGCACGTGTGCATGCCTGGCTGATGAACCGCGACAGACTGTATCCGGAAGATATCCATGCGGTGTTCCACGAGCTGATTGCCCACCGGCTGGTGTTCAACTCCATGTACGAAAATCGCCGGACGATACTGGCGCGTGAACTGACTTCGCACATTCTGAGTACGGTCGCCGTTCCGGCACAGGTCAAAGCAGCATGATTGCGGCTTACGCCAAACCGTTTACCTACCAGATTCCCTGGAAAACCAGCAGCGTGCATGCCGGCGACCATCGCGGCACGCAGCGCGGGCTGGGTTTCGAATACAGGGGAAATGTGCCATTGGTGGATTACCCGGATGCGCGGCGCATGGATTTGCGCCAGACGCTGCGCGACCCGTACGAGCAAATTCAGGTCAAGCTATTCAATCAGGACAACATCACGCCGATTTTTGCGCTGTGCGACCTTTCCAGCTCCATGCAGTTCAAGGGCAGGCAGCGCAAGCTCGATCAGGCCAAGGAAATTGCTGCGTCAATCGCGCTTTCGGCCTTCCATGCCGGTGATGTGTTCAGCCTGATCGGCTATAACCAGCATGTGGTTGAGGAGTTCACCCTGCCATTGAGTCTTCACGTGCACCAGGCACTGGAACTCATCGGCGAGTTGCACGATTACCGGAAAATGCGGGTCGGCTCGGAGGGTGTCATGGAAGTGCACCAGTTTCTCAGCCAGCATAAGGGCCTAGTGTTCTGGATCTCGGATTTTCATATGCCGATGGAACTGATCGAGCAGACCCTCAATTCCATGTCCTTGCATCAGGTGGTTCCTGTCGTGCTGTGGGATGAGCAGGAATATAGCCACCTGCCCAGATTCGGCTTTGGCAACATGATTGACCCGGAAACCGGCCAGAACAGAACCATTTTCTTCCGGGATGCCATCAGGTCGCAGTTCAAAGCCGCATTTGCCCAAAGAAAACAGGCGCTTGACGACCTGTTCTCGAGATTTGACTGCCAGGCACTTTACCTGAGCGGAAAGTTCGACCCCGAAGCAATGACCCATTATTTTGAACAGTACATGAGCTTATGAAAACTCAAACCATTAAATTCATCGCATTCATCGCATTACTGCTGACGAGTTATGCCGCCACAGCTCAAGACAATGAAATCAAAACCCTGAAAGTCGTCAATCCGCCGCACTCCGCCGGCATACGCATCGGCGATGTGCTGGAGCGCCAGATCGAAGTACAAGTAAGTGCGCCGTACCAGATATCCCGCCAGGCATTACCGCTGAAAGGCTCTGTTCGTGACGGCATCGAGTTATCCGATATTCAGGTGGATGACCTGAAAGGCAGCCAGGCCCCGGGCTATCTCATCAAGCTACGCTACCGGGTGTTTGCCAACGCGCATGTGCCCACCTCGATGGCGTTGCCAGCCGAAGGGTTTGCGCTGACCGGCGGTGCGAAAGCACTTTCCATCAAGCTGCCAGCATGGCAATTCTGGTTTTCCCCGCTGGTACCGGCAGAGATCAAAAACGTCAAGGAACAGCTGATCCCGCAATTCAAACCTACGCTGGTTGACGTCGTTCCGCATCAACAGCGCCTCGCTGTTCTATTAAGCCTGCTCGTCATCGGATTGGCCGGACTGCTCTACATCAACGCAGATTCACGCTGGCTGCCATTCATGAATGGCGCATTTGCCCGGGCACACCGCAAGCTGAAGAAACTGCCAAGGACCCAGACCAGCGAAAAAGAAGCCTTGTTACAGTTGCATCAGGCATTTAATAGCGTGAATGGCGCCAATCTGTTCGAAGGCGACATCGCAGGCTTCCTCTCCAAACATCCGCAATTCAGCAAACTCAGGAATGATATCGAACAGTTTTTCCAACGCTCGAACCAGGCCTTGTTCGGCGAATGGCACCATGACAGCGCGCAATTCATCGGCGAACTGACCGTATTGAGCAAGCGCCTGCGCGATTGCGAACGGAGAGTGTCATGATTTTGCTGCATCCCTGGGTGCTGTTGCTGCTGCCTCTCGCATTCATCCCGTTCTGGCTCAAAAGCCACCAGGGACAACTTTATTCCTGGCTGCAGATCATGCCCGAGGACCGTTTCTCCGAAATCGCCAATCTGGCTGTCAAAGCTCTGATCTCGCTTATCCTGCTGACGATTCTTCTTGCACTGGCAGCGCCGCAGGGAGCCGACACCAAGGTGCAAAAAGTCGGCAAAGGCGCCCAGACCGTACTCGTCATCGACCGCAGTGTCAGCATGGACAAACCATTCGCCGGCGACCCGACCAGCGGACGCGTTGGAGAAATCAAATCGACCGCGGCGAGAAGACTCATCACCCGCTTTATCGACTCACGTCCTGACGACATGATGGGGGTGGTTGGTTTCACCAATTCCGCCCTCTACGGCATCAAGATCACGACCAATCGCGATGCCATCCATGCCGCGATCAATGCCGCCACCAGTTCAGCCCTTAACCAGACCAATATCGGCGTCGGGCTCACCCAGGGTGCCACGCTGTTCGATGCCATCCAGAACTCGGGGTCGCGCGCCATCATCCTGTTGTCGGATGGCGCCGGCAAACTGAGTCCGCGCGTCAAACAAGTGCTTGCCGAGGAGTTGACCACGAAAAAACTGAACCTGTACTGGATCGTGTTACGCGAACCCAACGATGTCAGCATCTTCAGCAAGAATGAATACGCTGAAGACCGGATCCCGAATGCGATTCAGCTGGACCGCTATTTCCAGTCGCTCAAGATCAAGTACAAGGCCTTTGAGGCGGACAATCCGACTGCGCTGCAATCCGCTTTGCAGGAAATCGACGCCAAAGAGAAAAACATCATCCAGTATCAGGTCACCATGCCCGGACATAACTATTCCCGGGACCTCATCGTACTGGCGCTGGTACTCAGCCTTCTCATCATTATCATCAAGAATCTAAAGGTTCATTCATGGAAAAGCGCATAAAAACCAGCAACCTGTTGTTTGGTCTGCTGTTGCTCACCGGCCTGCTGGGCTCCGCATTCGAGGGTTATCAGCTATGGAAAATAACGCAGGTCAATCAGGCCCTGCTGGCAGGCAACATCATCACGGATGAAGCCTTCCCTTATGAAAAGAAATTTTCCTCAGCCTACGCCCAAGGCAACAAGCAGGGTTACAAACATGCCGTGCAAACCTACGGCCAGTTGCTTGACACCTCGCCCACTGAAGCTGAGCAGGCAAAGATCCAGTTCAACATCGCCAATAATTTGTTCACATTGGGCCTGATTCGCAGAATCAACGACGACGGTACGCTGCAGGACGATGCCCGCTACGCCTACACCCAAGCCAAGCTGGCTTATGAGCAATCCTTACGGCTTGCCCCCGATTCAGCCGAAGCCAAGTTCAACCTGAGCTTGCTGCACGCCATGATGGCGCGCGGCATGAAACCATCAGAAAAAGAAGACTCGACCATGGAACTCAGTAACCTGCCGATCGGTTTACCATGAAAAGAACCATGACATTTTTGCGGGAAAACCACGAAACCGCGCTCTACGTTGCAGCCGCAATGCTTCTGCTGCTGGCGCTGGTCAAGCCACAGATTCAATTGAAGCAGGATGTGCACAATTACCTGTTGCTGGCAGACGTATCACAAAGCATGAACGCCGAAGACGTCAAACTGAACGACAAGGTTGTCAGCCGCATGGCCTATACCCGGCATCTGATGAAGAAAATCGTCGAAACCTCGTCCTGCGGCACCTATATCAGTGTCGGCGTGTTTGCCTCCGATGCTGTGGCCCTGCTCGTCACGCCGCTGGAAGTCTGCGCGAACTATGACGTGATTAATGACTCGATCGATCATCTGGAGTGGCGCATGGCCTGGAAGGGCGATAGCCGTCTTGGCATCGGCGTCAGGGCAGCGGCCAGCATGTTCGATTATCTGAACGTGCCTGCCCAGCTGATGTTCTTTACCGACGGCGATGAAGCCCCGACACTCAATGTCACCATCAAGCAGGATCTGAGCGGCGTCCAGATCGGCCAGAACGTGGTGTTTGTCGGCGTTGGCGGTTCGGAAAACGTACCCGTTCCACGCTATAACTCGAAAAACACCTGGCTCGGGTTCTGGCCGGCCGGTGACAATCACAGCGAAGGTGGCGGCGTGATGTATACCGACACCAGCCAGGATGAACCGGACCCTCCGGTGGCTTCTGCCGAGTTTGACCGCTATCTGACCAAGCATGATGCTGAATATCTGAGACAACTGGCCAGCGAAATCAACGGGAAATACATAGAAGGTCAGGACAACCCGGAGTTCTATGCCTATGTGCAAGCGCAAAAACCGGCGGCGAGCTTCGTCACCGCGTATTCCATGCGCTGGATATATCTAAGTCTGGCTGGCATGCTCATCTTGCTGACATTCCTGCCCAATGCACTGCATCGCTGGCAGCAAGGGAGAATGATCTCTGCCGCCTCTGAATAACATAGGCAATCACACAGGCATTTTCAGAAAATACCTGCAGCCGTTATTCAGCAATCATCTGCCGATAAAAGGAAATCATGCGCTCGGCCTGGGCGCGTGAAGTCCATTTCTGCTGCACATAGCTTAAAGCCCTGGCACTCAGTTTCTGCCGCAGCTTCTTGTTCTGCAAAATGCTGTTGACCTTTTCGGCAAAAATCACTTCATCTTCCGGCGCGATCAGCGCGCCCTCGCCTTCAATCAGAATCGATTTGGTACCCAGCTCGGCAATCGCCACCACTGGCGTGCCTTGTGCCATGGCTTCGATGATCACCAGGCCTTGCGTCTCCGATTTGGATGAAAAGACAAAAACATCGGCCGCCTTGTAACAGGCGTTCAACTCGGTATTGCGATCCAGGTATCCGATAAAGCGGATGTTGTTCTGCAGGTTCAATTCGATTGCCAGCTGATGCAGACTCTTTTCGGCGGGCCCTTCGCCGGCGACCACCAGCAGCACATCGGGTTGCATCTCACGCAGTTCAGAAGCCATGCGCAGCAGAAAGTCGATGTTCTTCTCAAAGGCCACCCGGCCGACATAAAGCGCCATCGGCCTGTCGTGTGGAATCTGATATTTCTCGCGGAATGCTGTACCATCGGCCGCCGCGAAACTTTGCGCCTGCAGGCCGGTGGGAATCACTTCGGCCTTAACCTTGACACCATATGAACGCAAGACATCGAGCATGGGCTGCGATGGCGCAACGATGGCATCGACGCCGTTGCATTGACGCCGCGAGACAAACCTGGCGATGCCGCGCGCGGCTCGTCGGGGCATCCAGGGCAGGTAATGATGCAGATAGTCTTCAAAGAAGGTGTGATAGGTCTCGACACAGGGCACATCGAGCAGGTGCGCCAGCTTCTGGCCGAGATAATGTGCGGCGAAGGGGGTGTGGATATGTACCAGGTCGTAGTGTTCGCTTCGCAACTGCATCAACTGGTCCAGCGCCAGACCGTATTTCATCAAGCGATCTTCCGGATCGAAGTAGATTTTGCGAGCGGGAATGCGCCTGATCCAGGCTTCGTCTTCCGTCGCTACGCCGTAATCCGGCGCCACCAGGTGCACTTCGTGCCCCAGTTCCTGCAACTGATAGACAAAGGTGCGTATGGAAGTGGAGACGCCATTGACGCGAGGGAAATAGACATCTGAAACAAACAGGATTTTCAAGCCTTACCTCATGGTTGGTTGCATGGTTTCAGCATGCTAACGCCGGATTGTGACAGTAAGGTGAATGTCTTCAATCTGTCACGAAAGTCGCCTTCACGCCGGACCGAAGATCAACAAGCCCCAGACTACCACCAGATTGACCAGGCTTAATAGCACCGCCGCACTACCGATATCCTTGGCGCGTTTGGCCAGTTGGTGATTCTCCAGAGATATCCGGTCCACGGTCGCTTCGATTGAGGAATTGAGCAATTCGACAATCATGACCAGCAACACGCAGGCGATCATCAATGCTGTTTGCATGCCGGTCTTGCCGAGATAGACGGCCAGCGGCAGCAGGATGACAGCCATCATCACTTCCTGACGGAAGGCATCCTCGTTCTTGAAAGCGGCCTTGAAACCCGCCATTGAGTAGCCAAATGCATTGAGCAGACGACGTAGTCCGGTTTTGCCTTTATACGGGCTTTCCATGATGTTCCTGTAAATGTCAGATTAATCAGCGCGCCAGTATAGCAAAGTCGCATCCCGGCATCAGGCTGTCACAATAAAATCACAAATCTGCAACATCCGGTTCACGTCTGTTGCGCAAAGTGCGCAGCATGACAGTCAGGCTAAGCAGAAAAGCACCCGGCGGCAGATTACCGAAGCTCTGCTATTGGATGACTCCTTTCATACTCTACAGCACCGATGTCAACGCATGGGGTCTGCTTACCCATCTCTATTTCGCACAATCACTGCTATGGGCCATGCCTTTGCTCGACCCTCGGCTGCAACGTGCGATCCGGAGATTCCCCGAACTGGTGATGGCCGGTGCCTGCCTGCCCGACCTGGCTATCGTCTCACCTACATTCCGCCACACGCACCTTTGGGAGAATGCACACCAGCTACTTGCTTCGGCACGAACTGACGAGGAAACCGCCATCGCCATCGGCTACGCCAGCCATCTGTATGTCGATGTCATCGCGCACAACCACTTTGTGCCGGCCTACGAGGCCATGTGGATCGAACGCGGGCTTGTCACTCATATCGCCGCCGAATGGGCCATGGATGCTCATCTATCGCCACTGATGGAGCATACTCCCGGAAAACTGTTGAACACCCATCACGAATCCCTCACGGACTTTGTCGCGCCGCAGTTCCACTGTTCCGCAACGCGTACCGGCAAGGCATTGAGGAAGCTCGCATTCTGGGATAACTTGCTGCGCAGCGTACACATCCCGGCCATCATCTATCACGGCAGCAGATTCATCGATAGCCGCATGGGCAGGCATTTCATCTACTACATTGCCAAGACCCAGGGTGCGATGGCCGATATCGGTAGCGTACTGGAAGGCGAACGCCCGAGCTGGGAAGCGGAACTGAAGCATCTGTCCGAACAGGAACTGGCAGTATGGCGACGCCAATGCCGCAGACATCTCGACCTGCTGCACCCGGCACCTATCGATTATTTCAGTGAAGAAGTACAGACCAGTCGCAGCTGAACTGTTGGGTTGGTTTGAAATAGAGCAGTTTGAAATAGAACGTTTTGAAATGGGTTGATTTGCGATACCGACAACCCTGCAGCCAACGGCAAATTCCGGTCAGGATTTGCCGGATTGAATATCAGTTGATCAAGTATCAGACAGCAAGCGACACCAGTGCAATCAGCGCACCTATCGCGGCACCGGCCAGCACATCACTCGGATAATGCAGACCCAGCACCACACGCGACAATGCCACCAATACCGTGAACGGCATGATCAGCCAGAACAGTTGCGGATAATAGGCCAGCATCACCAGGCTGAAAGCGACCGCATGCAGCGTGTGGCCGGAAGGAAAACTGAAGCGATCCAGCGGCCGGCCGGTAAGCCAGATGTCCTGGTGCACTTCGTAAGGTCGCGGCCGTAAAGTCTTGCCCTTGAGCCATTTGTAGATCGACATGCAGACCAGTCCGACCAGCAACATGTGCATGACCGGTTGCAGGCCGGCTTCACCCCTGGTCAGCAATATGCCCAGCATGATGCTGTACCAGAACACGCCGTCACCAAGACGGCTTACCAGACGGAACAGCAGACGCACCCACAAGTGCTGACTGCTGCGGTTGACGCGTATACAAAGCGAACTGTCGAATTGATTGAAACGGTTAAGATACAAGCGCATTTTGTGCGACATTTTGGCCTCCTTTGAGGTGGAGTTCCCGGTAAGGAACTTTTGCAACGTATGAATGGTATTTCATGCGTGCAGAATGTCAGCGCCATATTACAGAATGATGAAAAAATTCAGGATTTTGCAATCCACAACAGGAAATCGCAGGAAGCCTCCGGGCTCAGCTCATAAAGTCAAAAAGCCATAAATTCGAACCGTCACATGAGATTCTTGATGTGCTGCCGGGATGCATCTATCAATTGATAGATGAACCCACACTGCTCATGGCAGAGACCTTACAGGATACCAATCGCCTGCTGCCCCCGATTCATCCAGACGATTACGATCGTGTTCTGAGCAAAAGTATTGCCACTGGCAAAGTAGAGTAAGGCTGCTCCGGCAATATCCGTATATTGGCCGCTAGGCCGCTACCTGCCTGACTACACCTGCGATCTGTTCCGCCAGTTTCTGTACCTGCGCAGCTGACTCGCCTTCCACCATGACACGGATCTTGGGCTCGGTACCCGAAGCACGGAGCAACACCCGCCCCTTGCCATCCAGCTCGGTTTCGCCGGCTTTCACTGCATCCTGCAGTTCCTGACTGGCATCGAGATTGATGCGCTGTTTCACGGTCACATTGATCAGCACCTGCGGATAGAGCACCAACTCGGCCCCCAGTTGGGCCAGTGTCTTGCCGCTGGCAATGACTGCCTGCAATACCTGCAGCGCTGCAATAATACCGTCGCCGCTGCTATGCTTGTCCAGAGCCAGAATATGACCGGAGTTCTCGCCGCCCAATTGCCAGCCATGCTGGCTGAGCAGTTCCAGCACATAACGGTCACCGACCTTTGCCCGCGCAAACGGAACATCCGCTCTGGCCAAGGCATGTTCCAGCGCCAGATTGCTCATCAGCGTACCGACCACCCCGCCTTCCAGCTTGCCGCGTTGCTTTCTGTGCATGGCGATGATGTAAAGCAGCTGATCGCCATCCAGCAGCTTGCCGCTGTTGTCGACCATCAACACGCGGTCGCCATCGCCATCAAACGCGATGCCGAGGTCGGCCTGATGTTCCACCACGGCCTTGCAGATCGCTGCCGTATGGGTAGACCCACAATCGAGATTGATATTGAGGCCGTCCGGCTGATTGCCGATGACGACGACCTCTGCCCCCAGTTCATGAAAAACGGAGGGTGCGACATGATAAGTCGCGCCATGTGCGCAATCGAGCACGATTTTCACTCCGCGCAAGTCCATCGCATTGGGGAACGAGCCCTTGCAGAACTCAATATAGCGGCCGGCCGCATCATCGATACGCCGGGCCTTGCCCAACTGTGCGGAAGCCACAACCTGCATGGGTTTATCCAGCTCGGCCTCGATCTCGCGCTCGACCTCGTCCGGCAGCTTGGTGCCTTCGGCCGAAAAGAACTTGATGCCATTGTCCTCAAAAGGATTATGCGAGGCTGTAATGACGATACCGATCTGCGCACGCAGTGCGCGGGTCAGATAGGCCACGGCCGGGGTCGGCATCGGGCCGGTCAGCATGACATCGACACCGGCTGCTGCCAGACCGGATTCCAGTGCCGCTTCCAGCATATAACCGGAGATGCGCGTATCCTTGCCGATCAGCACGGTAGGCCGCGTACCCTTGTGCTGATGGCTTTCGTGGCTCGCCAGCACCCGTCCTGCGGCATACCCCAGACGCATGACAAAATCCGGAGTGATCGGCGCTTCGCCTACCCGGCCACGCACACCATCGGTTCCAAAATATCTTCTCGTCATTTTTATATTCAACCCTGATTTTTATAATACGGCCGCAACCACTTTCAACGCATCCACCGTGGCTTTAACGTCATGTACCCGCACAATTCTAGCGCCTTTCATGGTCGATATCACCGAAGCCGCCAGACTGGCATGCAGACGCACATAGACATCGCCGCCGATGATCTGCCCCAACACCGATTTGCGCGACAGGCCAACCAGCAAGGGGCGACCTATCGCCAGCGTCTTGTCCAGCTCTCGCAGCAGCTGCAGATTGTGTTCCGTCCTCTTGCCGAAACCGAAACCCGGATCGAGTACGATCCGCTCCGCTGCGATCCCTGCATCCTGCGCCGCCAACAGTCGCTGCATCAGGAAATCATTCACCTCCTGCACCACATCCTCATACTGCGGGTCGGCCTGCATGTTCTGCGGCATGCCCTGCATGTGCATCAAACAAACACCTGCACGGCTGGCTGCCACAATCTCCAACGCGCCGGGCTCCTGCAAGGCACGCACATCATTGACGATATCGGCACCAGCGGCAATGGCGGCCCGCATGACCTCGGGCTTATAGGTGTCTATGGATAGCGGCACGCCGGCAACCCTGGAAAGCTGCTCGATAACCGGCACGACTCTGCCCAACTCATCCTGCAGGCTGACCGGCGTCGCACCCGGGCGGGTTGATTCCCCCCCGATATCGAGGATATCTGCACCCTCTGCCACCAGCTGTAGGCCATGTTCAACCGCTTTCTCTGTCGTGTCGTACTTGCCGCCATCGGAAAACGAATCGGGTGTGACATTGACGATGCCCATCACGCGCGGCTTTGAAAGGTCGAGTTGATACTTGCCGCAGAGGAAAAGGTCGGATGGTTTCTCAGTTGGTGTCATGGCGTAATTAAGCCACATCCATCTCACAGCGGTCAGTAATGTTGATACTGGTGCCAAAAAAGGATGTGGCTCTGTTATTAAGTCTGATTGTTAGGAAATACGGATCAGGTTTTTGCTGTCGGTTGCGGTTCCGGCGGCGCTGGCTCGGCAGTTGGACCAGCCGGCCCACTACTATCGGGCTTGGGCTTGGTCGTTGTCTGCGTAGGCTTGGGCGCGCGTGGCGGTTTGCCTTCCATGATGTCGTTGATCTGCTCGGCATCAATGGTTTCCCACTCCAGCAAGGCTGCTGTCATGGCTTCAACCTTGTCGCGATTCTCTTCCAGTAGTTTGCGTGCGAGGTTGTACTGCTCGTCCAGGATACGACGGACTTCAGCATCAACCTTCTGCTGCGTCGCCTCGGAGACCGTTCTCGACGACATGCGACCGAAGAAGGAATCCTGGTCGTTATCGACATAGACCATAGTACCCATGCTGTCGGACATACCATAGCGGGTCACCATGTCACGCGCCAGCTTGGTGGCGCGTTCAAAGTCGTTCGAAGCGCCGGTCGACATCTGGTTCATGAAGATCTCTTCAGCGATACGGCCGCCGAACAGGATGGAGATTTCCTCCAGCATCTTGTCGCGATAGCTGCTGATGCGGTCGAACTCCGGCAATTGCCAGGTCAGGCCGAGTGCCCAGCCACGCGGCATGATGGTGACCTTGTGCACAGGGTCCGCCTTGGGCAGCAACTTGGCAACGACAGCATGACCGGACTCATGATAGGCCGTATTGCGACGCTCTTCCTCGCGCATGACCATGGAGCGACGCTCCGGGCCCATGAATATCTTGTCCTTGGCATCCTCGAAATCCTGCATCTCGACCGTGCGCTTGTTGCGGTTGGCGGCAATCAGTGCAGCCTCATTGACCAGATTGGCCAGATCGGCACCGGAGAAGCCAGGTGTACCTCGCGCCAGGATGTCGGCCTTGACGTCCGGATCGATAGGCACCTTGCGCATGTGTACCAACAGGATCTGTTCACGGCCGCGGATATCCGGCAAGCCGACCATGACCTGGCGGTCGAAACGGCCCGGACGCAACAGCGCCTTGTCCAGCACGTCGGCGCGGTTGGTCGCAGCGATGACGATGACGCCGGAATTGGCTTCAAAACCATCAAGCTCGACCAGCAACTGGTTCAGCGTTTGCTCGCGCTCATCGTTACCACCACCCATGCCACCGCCACGATGACGGCCAACAGCATCGATTTCATCGATAAAGATGATGCAGGGTGCACTCTTCTTTGCCTGCTCAAACATGTCACGGACGCGGGCAGCCCCCACACCGACAAACATTTCAACGAAGTCGGAACCGGAAATGGTAAAGAACGGCACCTTGGCTTCACCGGCAATGGCTTTTGCCAGCAATGTCTTGCCGGTACCAGGAGGCCCGACCATCAACACGCCACGCGGAATACGGGCACCCAGCTTCTGGAATTTGCCGGGGTCGCGCAGAAATTCAACCAGTTCAGATACCTGCTCCTTGGATTCATCACAACCGGCGACATCCGCGAATGTGATCTGATTTGCACTCTCATCCAGTTGACGCGCACGGCTCTTGCCGAATGAGAAGGCACCGCCCTTGCCGCCGCCCTGCATCTGGCGCATGAAAAATATCCAGACGCCAATCAGCAACAACATGGGGAACCATGAAACGAAGATACTCATGAGCAGGGACTGCTCTTCATCCGGCTTGGCTTCAACAATCACGTTGTGTTTCAGCAAATCGGAGACCAGCCAGGGGTCGGAAGGCGCATAGGTATTGAACTTGCGGCCATCATTGGTCTCGCCGCGCAATACGCGCCCATCAATCGTAACTTTGGCAATGTGGCCCTGTTTGACCTGATCCATGAATTGCGAATAAACCACCTGGCCTTCGGTCGCGCTCTTGACGCCGAACTGATTGAATACAGTCATCAGCACCAGTGCGACGATAAGCCAGATGGCAATGTTCTTGACGATATTGTTCAAAATCCCGTTCCTTAATTTATTGGGAGTTTACTGCTTAAATTCTAAACCTATTCCTGCGGAAAATCTTGCGTAACATTCATGCATGGATGCAGTCACGAAAGGTTCTTACGCCTTCCGGACCCCAACAGATAGACTTCGCTGCTACGATCTCTCGATGCCTTTGGTTTTCTGGTAGCCACTTTGTCAAAACCCTGCCGCATATTGCGGACGATCTCCTCGAAGCCGCTACCGTTGAAAACTTTGACCAGAAACTGGCCGCCGGGTTTCAACCATTTGTAACTGAAATCCAGTGCCAGCTCGGTCAGGTACATGGCATTCGCTTGGTCGACGTCACTGATACCACTTATATTGGGGGCCATATCGGCAATTACAAGGTCTACCGGCATGCCATTTAACGCAGCCTCCAGCTGGTCGAGTACCAGCTGTTCACGAAAATCGCCCTGAATGAATTGCACGCCAGCAACCGGCTGCATCTCCAGCAAGTCCAAGGCGATTACCTTGCCCTGACCCTTGAGTCTTTGCACCGCCACCTGCGACCAGCTTCCGGGTGCCGACCCCAAATCGACGATGGTCATCCCCGGCTTGATCAGATGATCCTTGTCATCGATCTCAATCAACTTGTAGGCTGCACGCGCACGATAACCATCACGCTGGGCACGTTTGACGTACTCGTCGTTAACATGTTCCTGCATCCAGCCTTTACTGGTTTTGGATCTCTTCATAACTGGAACTTTTCATGAGCGAGTGGGCATGTGGTAGAATGCGGGCCTTTTTGAATCAACGAGATACAAGCCTTGAACTCCAAACAAATCACTTATCTGCGTGGCCTTGGTCATCATCTTAACCCTGTTGTCAGCATCGGCAACAACGGCCTGACCGAACAAGTGCTGAAAGAGATCGAACTTGCGCTCAATGCGCATGAGCTGATCAAGATCAAGGTTTCAGGCGATGATCGCAACCTGCGTATCAAGATGCTGGAAGAGATATGCGAAAAATCCGGTGCCACTGCCGTGCATCACATCGGCAAGCAACTGGTTATCTATCGCGCTTCGGAAAAATCCAGAATCACCTTGCCTTGAGCACCAGTATCAGGCCCAGCACGCTTTCAACCAGATAGGCGATGCTGGAAACACCGTGCCAGGTTCTGAAGCGGTCGGCAAAAATACTCTGCATGACATCCGCCGGCATGGCCTGCGCCTTGAGGCTGGCCAGCAAGGGCTGTATGCCAAAATGTCCGGCCAGCACCAGTAACAGCATCGCCAGCACGATCCAGAAAAATCCCTGACGCAAGGCGCCGGTGCCATGTCTGACCAGACGATGGATCATCAGATAAAAGGCCGCACCGATTCCCACATAGGCCACCAGCGTAAACATCTTGCCGGCCAGCATACCCGCCAGCTGACGATTCTCCAGTGTATTGAACAACGTGGGCGCGACCAGATAGCCTACCGTCCACAAGGCGCCGACCCAGGCAGTTACGACAACCAACGCCAGCTTGTCAGACCATGCATGCATCAGATGTACTGCACATCCAGAATTTCGTATGAGCGCAGGCCGCTGGGCGCCATGACCTCGGCAACTTCACCGGCAGTCTTGCCGATCAAGGCGCGCGCGATCGGAGAGCCGACAGAAATCTTGCCGGATTTGATGTCGGCTTCATCATCACCGACGATCTGGTAGGTGCTGGTGCCGCCGTTATCCAGGTCTTCGACTTCCACCGTTGCACCAAATACGCAACGGCCTTCTGCATTCAAGGTCAGCGGGTCGATGATTTGCGCATTGGACAATTTGGCTTCAATCTCGGCAATACGGCCTTCGATGAAACTCTGACGTTCTTTTGCAGATTCGTACTCGGCGTTTTCCGAGAGGTCACCTTGCGCACGCGCTTCAGCGATCGCCTGAATGACCTGCGGACGTTCAACGCTGCGCAAACGCTGCAATTCTTCTTTCAGAAGCTCGGCGCCTCTGATCGTGATTGGAATCTGATTCATCTCTTGTTTAGCCTCAGTCTTGTTACATAAAACAAAAACCACACCTGGCAACCAGGCGTGGTTCGGATTCAGGGTCTATCTTATTACTTAGCGAGTTGCTGATGCAAGCTCTGCAGGGACTCCACTTCCAGCTCCTGCATGTGCGCCATGCCGATACAGGCGGCCTTGGCACCTGCCAGCGTCGTGTAGTAAGTCACTTTATGCTGCAGCGCACTGCGGCGGATTTCATAGGAATCGGCTACCGCACGCTTGTCTTCGGTGACATTGACAATAAAGCTGATGTCGCCGTTCTTGATCATGTCGACAATATGCGGACGGCCTTCCGCAACCTTGTTCACCGGCGTCACATCGAGACCGGCTGCAGCCAGTGCGGAAGCGGAACCCTTGGTCGCCACCAGCTGGAAACCAAGATCGGCCAAAGCCTGGGCGATTTCCACCACGCGCTCGCGATCTTCACGGCGCACACTGACAAAGGCCTTGCCGCCGCTCGGCAGCTTGTCGCCAGAACCCAGCTGCGACTTGACGAAAGCTTCGGCAAACGTACGACCGACACCCATCACTTCGCCGGTAGACTTCATCTCGGGGCCAAGAATGGTATCCACGCCCGGGAACTTGATGAAGGGGAACACGGCTTCCTTGACGGAATAATACGGCGGCACGATTTCCTTGCGGACACCTTGATCCTTGAGCTTGGTGCCTATCATGCAGCGCGCGGCGACTTTCGCCAGCTGCAGGCCGCAAGCCTTGGAAACAAACGGGACCGTACGCGAAGCACGCGGATTGACTTCCAGCACATAGACCGTGTCACCCTGGATCGCAAACTGCACATTCATCAGGCCTACCACACCCAGCGCCTTTGCCATTTTAACGGTCTGTTCGCGCAACTCGTCCTGCAGGGCTTCCGACAGGCTGTAAGGTGGCAATGAGCAGGCCGAGTCACCGGAGTGCACACCCGCCTGTTCAACGTGTTCCATGATGCCGCCGATGATCACTTCTTCGCCATCACACAAGGCGTCGACATCGACTTCCTTGGCATCGTTGAGGAAACGGTCCAGCAGCACCGGCGATTCATTGGAAACCTTCACCGCCTCACGCATGTAGCGCTCGAGTTGCGCCTGTTCCTGCACGATTTCCATCGCACGGCCGCCCAGCACATAGGATGGGCGCACGACCAGCGGGTAGCCGATTTCCTGCGCCAGACGCAGGGCTTCTTCCGGCGTACGCGCAGTGCGGTTTGGCGGCTGCTTCAGTCCCAGCTGCTCCAGCATCTGCTGGAAGCGTTCGCGATCTTCGGCACGGTCGATGGCATCCGGCGTTGTACCGATGATTGGCACACCAGCCTTCTCCAGATCACGCGCCAGCTTCAGTGGGGTCTGGCCGCCGTACTGCACAATGACGCCAACCGGTTTTTCGATGGCAACGATTTCCAGCACATCTTCCAGCGTCACCGGCTCGAAATACAGGCGATCGGAGGTATCGTAATCGGTGGAAACAGTCTCCGGATTACAGTTGACCATGATGGTCTCGTAACCGTCTTCGCGCATGGCGAAGGCCGCGTGCACGCAGCAATAATCGAACTCGATACCCTGACCGATACGGTTCGGTCCGCCGCCCAGCACCATGACCTTCTTGCGGTCGGTCGGTTGTGCTTCGCACTCCTCTTCATAGGTCGAGTACATGTAAGCGGTATTGGTCGCAAATTCTGCGGCGCAGGTATCCACCCGCTTGTAGACCGGACGCACGTTCAATGCCTGACGATAGGCGCGCACCGCATGCTGGTCGGTGTTCAACAGCCTGGCCAGACGGCGGTCGGAGAAACCGCGACGCTTGAGCTGGAACAGCATGTCACGATCGAGATCGGCCAGATTACGGCCGATCAAGGCCTGCTCGCGCTTGATGATATCCTCGATCTGCACCAGGAACCAGCGGTCGATCTTGGTCAGGTCAAACACCTCATCGACCGTCAAACCCTGACGGAAGGCATCACCCACATACCAGATACGCTCCGGCCCCGGCTCACCGAGTTCCTTCTGAATACGGTCGAGATCGGTGCTGACTTCGTCCAGCCCGTCGACGCCCACTTCAAGGCCACGCAAGGCTTTCTGGAAGGATTCCTTGAAGGTACGGCCGATGGCCATGACTTCGCCCACGGATTTCATCTGGGTCGTCAGCCTGGAATCCGCCTGCGGGAATTTCTCGAAGGCAAAACGCGGAATCTTGGTGACGACGTAATCGATAGATGGCTCGAACGAGGCCGGGGTTGCGCCGCCGGTGATCTCGTTACGCAGTTCGTTCAGTGTATAGCCCACTGCCAGCTTGGCAGCTATCTTGGCAATCGGGAAGCCGGTCGCCTTCGAAGCCAGAGCCGATGACCGTGACACGCGCGGATTCATCTCAATAACAATCATGCGGCCATCATCCGGATTGATGGCGAACTGCACATTGGAGCCGCCAGTATCCACGCCAATCTCACGCAAGACCGCCAGCGAGGCGTTACGCATGATCTGATACTCCTTGTCAGTCAGCGTTTGTGCCGGGGCCACGGTGATGGAGTCACCGGTATGCACACCCATCGGGTCGAGGTTCTCGATGGAACAGATAATGATGCAGTTATCCTGGGTGTCGCGCACCACCTCCATCTCATATTCTTTCCAGCCGAGCAGTGATTCTTCAATCAGTAATTCACTGGTAGGCGAGGCCTCAAGACCACGCTCGCAGATGGCGAGAAACTCTTCACGGTTGTAGGCGATACCACCGCCGCTACCGCCCATCGTGAAAGACGGCCGAATGATGGCCGGATAACCGATGGTCGCCTGCACCTGCAGCGCTTCTTCCATGCTGTGTGCGACAGCGGAACGTGCGGACCCGAGGCCGATCTTGGTCATCGCCTGCTTGAACTTCTCACGGTCTTCAGCCTTGTCGATGGCTTCCTTGCTGGCGCCGATCAGTTCGACCTTGTATTTGTCCAGCACGCCGTGCTTGGCCAGATCGAGCGCGCAGTTCAAGGCGGTCTGACCGCCCATGGTCGGCAGCAGTGCATCCGGACGTTCTTTCTCGATGATCTTTTCCACCATCTGCCAGGTAATCGGCTCGATGTAGGTGGCATCCGCCATCTCTGGGTCAGTCATGATGGTAGCCGGATTCGAATTCACCAGAATGACGCGGTAGCCTTCCTCACGCAGCGCCTTGCAGGCCTGTGCGCCCGAGTAATCGAACTCGCAGGCCTGACCGATGACAATCGGACCAGCGCCGATAATCAGAATGCTTTTAATATCTGTACGTTTTGCCATAATTTTTCGTAACTTAATGCTGACGCTGCTGCATGAGATCGACAAAGCGATCGAATAGGTAACTCAGTTCGTGCGGACCGGGGCTGGCTTCAGGGTGGCCCTGGAAGCTGAACGCCGGCTTGTCGGTGCGCGCGATGCCCTGCAGGCTGCCGTCGAACAGGGAAACATGTGTCGTGCGCACATTGGCCGGCAAGCTGTCAGGATCAACGGCAAAACCGTGGTTCTGGCTGGTAATGTAGACACGCTGGTTATCCAGATCCTGCACCGGATGGTTGGCGCCGTGATGACCGAATTTCATCTTCATGGTTTTCGCGCCGCTGGCGAGACCCAGCAACTGATGCCCAAGGCAAATGCCAAACACCGGGACACCGGTCTCGACCAGCGTACTGATGGCCTTGATGGCGTAATCGCAAGGTTCCGGATCTCCAGGTCCATTGGAAAGGAAGATGCCGTCCGGCTTCAATGCCAAGGCATCCTCTGCCGTTGCCTGCGCCGGCAATACGGTCACCTTGCAGCCGCGCTCAACCAGCATGCGCAGGATATTGCGCTTGACGCCGTAATCGAAGGCCACCACGTTGAATTTTGCATTAGCCGGCTTTGAGTAGCCCTGACCCAGCGCCCACTCACCATCTTCAAAGACATAAGGCTTTTCGGTACTGACAACCTTGGCCAGATCCATGCCGGACAGGCCGGGGAAGCCCCTGGCCAGTTCCAGCGCCTTGGCTTCGTCAATCTCGCCAGCCATGATACAGCCGGACTGTGCGCCTTTTTCGCGCAGGATGCGGGTCAGCTTGCGTGTGTCGATATCCGAGATACCGACCACATTATTGGCAACCAGATAGTCGGAAAGACTTTGCTCGGCGCGCCAGTTGCTATGCACCAGCGGCAAGTCACGGATAATCAGGCCACTGGCGTATATCTTGCCGGACTCGACATCCTCGCTATTGACACCGGTATTGCCGATATGCGGATAAGTCAGTGTGACAATCTGTTTGGTATAGGAAGGGTCGGTGAGAATTTCCTGGTAGCCGGTCATGGAGGTGTTGAAAACCACCTCGCCTACGGTATGACCTGAAGCCCCCATTGAAATGCCCTTAAACACTGTCCCGTCTGCGAGAACCAAGATTGCAGCTTGCATGGCTGGCAGGGTTTGTGGCAATTCATAACTCCTTGTAAATATTTAACTTCTGGCCAGACGACCAAGCCGGGAAGCGGATGTGCAAAGCGGGAGGAGTGTGCACTCTTCCCGCTTCAGAATTTATGTGAATTATAGCTGAAAGCAATCTTCGCTTCAACGAAGATTCTTTCGGCACTTCATGAAAGCCGCAATTATTTCAGCCCGAGCACATCCTGCATATCGAACAGCCCGCTTTGCCTGTCAGCCAGATACTTGGCTGCCCGCAAGGCACCCAGAGCAAAAGTGGCACGGCTGCTGGCCTTGTGTGTCAATTCCACGCGCTCACCGATGCCGGCAAACAACACCGTATGATCGCCAACCACATCACCACCACGCACCGTAGCAAACCCGATGGTATTGGCATCACGCTCACCGGTAACACCCTCACGCCCATACACCGCACAAGTCTGCAGGTCGCGTCCCAGCGCGCTGGCGGCAGCCTCACCCAAGCGCAGGGCAGTACCGGAAGGGGCATCGACCTTGTGCCGATGATGCGCTTCGATGATTTCGACATCGTAGCCATCTGCCAGCACTTTCGCTGCAGCCTGCACCAGATTGATCAGCAGCGTCACGCCCACGCTCATGTTGGGCGCAAATACGACAGCAAGCTTCTGCGCGGTCGTCGCAATCTGCTGCTTCTGCTCCACACTGAAGCCGGTAGTACCCAACACCAGCTTGACGCCGTTTTTTTCACAGATAGCAAGATATTCCATGCTGGCCTCAGGGCGCGTGAAATCGACCAACACATCGGCACCTGCCAGGGCTGAAGCAACGTCAGCCGTGATTTTCACGCCAGTGACACGCCCGAACTGCTCACCCGCATCATGTCCGATGCGAGGACTGTCTGCACGATCAATCGCACCATGCAACTGCAGCTCGTCGTCAGCAAAGATCCCTTCCAGCAGCGCCTGACCCATACGTCCGGAAGCCCCGGCAATCACAACTTTCAACATTTCATTTCCCAATTATCCCGTCTTGACATCATCCATCACCATCAGACCCCGAATTTCAACTCCAACATAACGCAGCGCTACTGCATTAGCCTCGAGCAAAAGATCAAAAACCGATCTTTATAGCTACGGCTTCACCCGCCCATGGCAGATGAGCCTCCACTGAAAGATCAAAAACCGATCTTTTCCAGCATGCGCTCGAAGAAATCGGGGGAAGCCTCCGAGGGCAAATCTGCATCCGAGGCCTGCGAAGGATTCGAGACATTACCGGGGTCGGCATCCTGCAACGGCAGGTTTATGCTGCGATCCATTCTCAGCATCATCTCGTCGCCGGCAGCTTCATCACCAACCGTTGGCATCGATTCTGGCGTTGTCGCCGGAGCTGGAGCTGGAGCTGGAGCTGCGGGTGTTTCCTCGACAGGAATTTCAACAGGAGCGGCGATCGGTTCGCTATCTACCGGGTTCACCGTAACGGACTCAGGCGTCGGCGCAGCTTCAGCGCCGGGCGGTATAAACGGATCCGTCTCGACCTGCTGCGGTGTGTCAACAGACGGCGACTCTTCCACCGCCGGAATTACTGCCGTCGCAGCAGCATCTGAAGCTTCCTTATCTTGCGGAGCCGCTTCAGCTGGCTGCTCACTGGCCTTCTTCTCATCGGATTTCCAGAACATGAGCTTGTCGACCAGCCCCTTCTCATCTTTTTTGCTCTGCGTCTTGCTCAACGATTCCGGCGTGGTCGCCGGCGTTGCCAGATCCTGCTGACCGGAACCGGCAGGGATCACGTCACCACGCACACGGGTCAGGGCCTCATTCTCGAATTCAAGAATCACGCGCCGTTGCTCGATGATCTTGCCTTCCTGACGCATCTGGTAGAAATAATCCCAGCGGTTGCTGTGAAAACTGTCCTGAACCAGTGGCGTACCCATGATGAAGCGCACCTGGGATTTGGTCATCCCCGGACGCAACTGCATCATCATTTTGGACGTCACGACATTGCCCTGCTGGATATCCATCCGATAAGGCTTCAATGAGGGTAAAGCTGAACTGCAGGAGGCACAAAGCAGTGCGAATAAAATGATGTAGTGGCGCATTACCATGACTTTGGTAGTAAATGGCGCTAATATACCACGACACTGACTACCCTAAACAGCCACCCTGAAAGTGACAGGTGACGACATGCGCGAACCCGATGAATTAAAAAATGCCGGCCTCAAGGCCACCTTACCCCGCCTTAAAGTGCTCAGCCTGTTTGAAAACAGCAAGGAACGTCATCTTTCCGCGGAAGATGTCTACAAGATCCTGCTGACTTCAGGTGAGGATGTCGGCCTGGCCACCGTCTACAGAGTGCTCACCCAATTTGAGCAAGCCGGATTACTGATGCGCCACCATTTCGAAAGCGGCAAGGCGGTGTTTGAATTAAATCAGGGCGGACACCACGACCACATCGTCTGCTTGCAATGCGGTCGTGTGGAAGAATTTGTTGATGAGGAAATCGAAAAACGCCAGAAGATTGCGGCCGAATCCCGTGGCTTCAAAATCCACGAGCACTCCCTGTATATCTATGCCGACTGCACCAAGCAGCCCTGCCCATACAAATCATGAATCGCAATTCGCTTAAACGCCCAGCATTTCCCTAGCGTGCTGGCGCGTCGTATCGGTAATCTCGACGCCACCCAACATGCGTGCAATCTCGTCAATGCGCTCGACCTGATCGAGCATTTCTATCCGGCTCAGCGTCTGGCCATCTGTCACCGATTTACTCACACGCAAATGCTCGGCACCCTGCGCCGCCACCTGAGGCAGGTGAGTGATGACCAGCACCTGACGTTTTGCCCCGAGCTCCTTCAGCAACTGCCCGACAATCTCGGCCACACCGCCACCGATACCGACATCCACCTCATCGAAAATCATGGTAGGGATATCGCCCTGTTGCGCAGTAACGACACGGATAGCCAGACTGATACGTGACAACTCACCACCTGATGCCACTTTGGACAGCGGACGCAGCGGCACGCCGGCATGCCCGGCCACCAGAAACTCAACCTGCTCGAGGCCGCTCGCTGCCGGCGTTTGTGCCTCCAGCGAAACAGCAAAACTGCCGCCAGCGAGCGCCAGCGTCTGCATTCTGGCAGTGATTTCCTTGCCCAGCCGGTCAGCCGCCTGCTTGCGTCCCGCACTCAACTCCTGTGCAGACTTGTCATAGACCGCCTTAGCTTCCGTCTCCAACCTTTGCAGAGCGCCGTCATCACCCAACCCATCAAGCTCCGACATCCGAACCTGCGCCGATTGCAATATATCGGGCAACTCCTCGGGGCGCACCCGGTATTTTCTACCGGCGGCATGAATGTCCTGGATGCGCAACTCAACCTCTTGCAGACGTTCCGGGTCAAGGTCTGCCCGTTGCAGGTAACGATTGAGCAGGCGATCGCTCTCTTCCAGCTGGATCAGGGAAGAGTCCAGAATATCCAGCACCTCCTGCAGGCTACTGTCGTACTCCACCAGTCCCTGCAGTTTATGCTGTATGACACTCAGCTGTGACATGGCCGCGAACTCGGACTCGCTCAAAAGTTCACGGCAGGCTTCGCCGCCTTCAAGCAGGCTGGCCGCATGCGACAGGCAATGATGCTCCTGTTGCAACTCATCCCATTCTTCGGCACTGACTCCCAGCTGCTCCAGCTCACGCACCTGGTCGCGCAATTCGGCCAGCTCATCCGCATAAGCCTGAGCGTTCTGCTCTATCTCCACCCGCTTGAGATGTAGTGCATGCCAAGCCCGGTAATGCTGTTCCACATCTGCTGCCAGTTCGCTCAGTCCTGCATAGCTGTCCAGCACCTGGCGCTGATATTGTTGCTTCAACAGCGAATGGTGCGCATGCTGACTGTAGATATCAACCAGAAAATCGCCGGCCTCGCGCAATTGCTGAATATTGGCCGGTACGCCATTGATGAAAGCGCGTGAACGGCCATCCGCATAGATGATGCGACGCAAGAGAAGCACGCCGTCTTCCGCCTGCAACTCGCTTTCCTGCAGCCAGTTCTGCAAATCCGGCAAACTGCCGATCTCGAAGCTGGCGACAATCTCGGCGCGCTCACAGCCACTACGCGTGATACCGCCCTCGCCTCTGGCACCCAGCGCCAGCGATAGCGCGTCGATCAGTATTGATTTACCGGCGCCGGTTTCACCGGTCAGCACGGTAAACCCGGGCGAGAACTCAAGATCGAGCTTGTCGACAATAACGAAATCGCGAATGGAAAGTGTTTGCAACATACAGTTCTTGTATTTATTAACCCCAGTTCAATTTTTCGCGCAGCATGGCGAAATGACTATGCCCTCGCGGATGCAGCAGGGTAATGGTTTCCTGTGCGCGGCGTATGATCATCTTGTCGCCTTCCAGCAGCGACGAATGCAACTGCCCATCGAAATGCACACAGGCGTCCTCGGCGCGCATGAGGGTCACTTCCACGCGACTATCGCCATTGATGGCGATCGGCCGGTTGCTCAAGGTATGCGGGCAGATCGGTACCAGGGCAATCGCATCGAGCGTGGGGTGCAGGATGGGCCCGCCGGCAGAAAGTGAATAAGCCGTCGTACCGGTAGGGGTAGCAATAATCAGCCCATCCGATCGCTGTGTATGCACGAACTGGCCATCAATGTGAACTTCCAGTTCGATCAATTTGGCAGCACCATTCTTGTTGATCACGACATCATTCAGTGCATAGCCACGAGTGATCATCTGCCCGTCTCGTTGCAGGGAGCCGGTCAGTAGCATGCGTTCCTCGCGATCGAATTCCCCGGACAGAATGCGGCCGATGCCCTCCAGCATGTTTTCCGCTTCAAGGTCGGTCAGAAAACCGAAACGTCCACGGTTCACGCCTACCAGCGGAATATCATGTTGCACGAAGGCGCGTGCCGCCGTCAGCATGGTACCGTCGCCGCCCAGCACGATTGCCAGATCCACTTGCTGCCCGATCTGGTCGATGGGCGCGACCGCATATCCGCTCAACAACGATTGCTGCGCCGTGATCTCCTCGAGAACGACGCCAAACTGCTGATTGGCCAGAAACTCGGCCAGCACGCCGATATGCTCGCTGGATTCAGCGTTCATATATTTGCCGATCAGGGCGATATTCTTGAATATACTTTTCATCGCTGGCATTAAATCATAGATGCGCATGCCGGCATAGCTGCCGGCAGCTGCAATGGACAATCCGGCCAATCGCCGCAAGCATTTTCTCACCTTGCGGTATAGCGGATAGTGGCCGATAATTTGTCCTGTTTTCGTGGTGAAATTTCTTCATGTCAGGCTGGTCATAAAAGGTGCCGAAAACACCACACTATGTTAGATAAACGCGCACAAATTCTGCTGAAAACCCTGGTTGAACATTACATCAGTGATGGTCAGCCGGTCGGCTCGCGCACGCTATCCAAATGCTCGGGCCTGGACCTGAGCCCGGCAACTGTACGCAATGTCATGTCCGACCTTGAGGAACTGGGCTTCATCACCAGCCCGCACACCTCGGCCGGACGCATCCCGACACAGCGCGGCTACCGGTTCTTCGTCGACAGCCTGCTGACCATCCAGCCCATGGAAAGCAAGGAAATCAAACGCCTGGCCTCCGAACTTTCATCGCCTGACCCGCAGGAACTGATCAGCGTCACCGCCAGCATGCTCTCCAACCTGACCCAGTTTGCCGGTCTGGTCATGATTCCCAAGCGCAAAAGCGTCGCTTTCCGCCATATCGAATTCATGCCACTGTCAGAACGGCGCATCCTGGTGATCATCGTCACCACCGACGGCAATGTGCAAAACCGCATCATCATGGCCGACAAGCCTTACAGCGCGTCGGCACTGACACAGGCCAGCAATTTTTTCAATCAGCACTACACCGGCATGACCTTCGAGCAGGTGCAAGCCAAACTGCACGAAGAGCTGAAACAGATGCAATCGGACATGACCCGTCTGATGTCCGCCGCACTGGATGCCAGCAACCGGTCCCTGCACGAAGGCAAGGACGCCGTGGTGATCTCGGGTGAACACAATCTGCTACAGGTGGACGAACTCTCGACCAATGTCAGCTCGCTGCGCAAGCTGTTCGAAGTGTTCGAACGCCGTACCCAGCTCATGCGGTTGATGGACAACAGCCAGCGTGCAGAAGGCATCCAGATCTTCATCGGCGGCGAATCCGGTTACTTGCCGCTGGATGAATGCAGCATGGTCACCGCGCCTTACGAGGCACAGGGCCAGATCATCGGCACGCTCGGCGTCATCGGCCCGACACGCATGGCTTATGAGCGCATCATCCCGATCGTCGACGTCACAGCGAAGCTGCTTTCCAATGCGCTTTCCAATAATTAGGAAACTATGGCCTATTACCTGAACGAACCGCCTTACCAGCACGGCGACCCTTTGCGGGTTGGTATCCTGCTGGTCAATCTCGGTACGCCGGAAGCACCCACCGGCAAGGCCTTGCGTCCATATCTCAAGCAGTTCCTCAGTGACCGGCGGGTAGTCGAGATTCCGCGCATCATCTGGTGGCTGATCCTCAACGGCATCATTCTCAACATCCGGCCGAGAAAGTCCGCTGAAAAATATGCGCAAATCTGGACCGAGGAAGGTTCGCCTCTGTATGTGCATACGCGCAATCAGGCCAAACTGCTGCAAGGCTATCTCAGCACCAGAATCAACAGCCCTTACGCCGTCGAGTTTGCCATGCGTTATGGCAATCCATCGGTTGCCTCCGCCATACAGAAACTCAAGGCCAGGAACTGCAACCGCATCCTGGTGATGCCGCTCTACCCGCAATACGCGGCCAGTAGCAGTGCATCAGCAATGGATGATGTGTGGCGCAGCCTGTTGCGCATGCGCAATGTGCCGGCGATACGCACCATCCGGAACTACCATGACCACCCGGCCTACATCTCCGCACTCGCTGAAAGTGTCCGGCAGCACTGGGCGCAGAATGGCAAGCCGGAAAAACTCATCATGAGCTTTCACGGCGTACCGCGCTACACGCTGGACAAGGGCGACCCTTACCATTGCGAATGCCACAAGACCGGCCGCCTGCTGGCGGAAGCCCTGCAACTGGACAAATCACAGTACATGGTCTGTTTCCAGTCGCGTTTCGGCAAGGCTGAATGGCTGAAACCCTATCTGGCACCGACGCTGGAAGAACTCGGCAAGCAGAAAATGAAGCGTATCGACGTGATTTGCCCGGGCTTTTCCAGCGATTGCTTGGAAACACTGGAAGAAATCGCCATGGAAGGCAAGGAAACCTTCCAGCACAATGGCGGCGGCGAATACCACTACATCCCGGCGCTGAACGAGCGCGACAGCTGGATACATGCCTTGAGCGACATCGCCATGGAAAACCTGCAGGGCTGGGTCAGTGCCGACTGGGATGAAAAACGCGCCAGCGAAGAAGCCGAACTCACACGTCTGCGCGCACTGGCCATGGGCGCCCAAAAATAGGGGCTTTGCTATACTCTCGTCTTGAATCCGGAGTTAATCCGTAATCCAGAACCTATTGGAATGAACAAATGATCGTAATTACCGGTGGCGCAGGCATGATAGGCAGTATGATCGCCTGGCACCTCAATCAAAATTCAGGCCGTGATGACATCGTCATCGTCGATCGCCAGCATCACCCTGAACAATGGCAGAACCTGGTGCACAGACGCTATGCACACTATCTGGACAAGGATCAGTTGCTCGACTGGCTGAAGCAGGCCAAAAATATCGATGCCGTGATTCACATGGGTGCCATCAGCGCCACCACCGAACGCGACTTCAACAAGCTGGTGCAGGACAACATCCAGTATTCCCAGGACCTGTGGTCGTGGTGTGCCGAACACAAGGTGCCTTTTCTCTATGCCAGTTCTGCTGCCACCTATGGCGGCGGCGAACAGGGTTACGAGGACGATGAAAGCCGGACCGACAGTTTCCGCCCATTGAATGGCTACGGCTATTCCAAGCAGTTCTTCGACCAGTGGGCGCTACGTCAAGTCAGCGAAGGCAAGCCTGTTCCGCCGCAATGGTGCGGTTTCAAGTTCTTCAATGTCTACGGTCCCAACGAATATCACAAGGAACGCATGGCCAGCGTGGCTTTCCACAGCTTCAACCAGTTCCGTGAACATGGCACGGTCAAGCTGTTCAAGAGCCATTTGCCTGAATACAAGGACGGCATGCAATTACGCGACTTCGTCTACGTCAAGGACGCCGCTGCGGTGGTCGCACATTTTCTGCAGAATCCCGAGCATTCCGGCATCTATAATGTCGGCACCGGTCAGGCACGCGCCTTCAAGGATCTCGCTTCCGCAGTCATGACCAGCATGGGCAAGTCGCCGGACATCACGTTCATCGACATGCCGGATGACCTGCAAGGCAAATATCAGTATTTCACCGAGGCCAACATGGACAAGGTACGAGCAACCGGCTACAGCCAGCCTTTCCATACGCTGGAAGAAGGTGTGTGCGACTATGTGCAGAATTACCTGCTGCAGGCAGACCCCTACGCCTAACCAGGCAAACATATGGCCGCCAAAATATAGAGGAACCAAGGATTTGAATAACATTGAGAACCTGACTGTAGCACTCGCTGAACATCAGGATGTGATGAGCAAACTTGCCGCCATGCTGCCGCAGATCGCTGCCGTAGCAGATGAGATGCGTGCCTGTATCGCCCGCGGCGGCAAGATCCTGCTGATGGGTAACGGCGGTAGCGCTGCCGACAGTCAGCACATCGCTGCCGAGATCGTCGGCCGCTATAAAAAGGAACGCAAAGGCCTGCCGGCCATCGCACTGACAACCGACACCTCCATCCTGACCTCGGTCGGCAACGATTACGGCTACGAGTATATTTTCTCGCGTCAGGTTGAAGCGCTCTGTTCACCGCAGGATCTGGTCATCGGCCTCACCACCTCGGGCAACAGCCCCAACGTCGTGCGCGCAATCGAGACCGCCAAACAGATCGGCGCCGTCACCGTTGGCATGACCGGCGGCAGCGGCGGCAAGCTCGCTGCGCTTTGCGACTACAATCTCATCATGCCATCGAGCGACACACCGCGCATTCAGGAAGCGCATATCTTCATTGGCCACAGCCTGTGTGATTTACTTGAAGCCGACTGATGCGTGAAAAACTGATTGAAACCGTAAAACATCGTTTTGCTACCAGCGACAAAACCGCGCTGGTCATCGGTGACCTGATGCTGGACCGTTACCTGATCGGTGAGGTAGAGCGCATTTCACCCGAGGCCCCCGTGCCGGTCGTGCTCTTGAAACAGGAGAACGAGCGCGCCGGCGGGGCCGCCAATGTCGCGGCCAATCTGTCGCTGCTTGGCATCAACAGCGTCATGGCCGGTGTCATCGGCGATGACGCCGAGGGCCGCGCCTTGCTGGAGATGATGCAGGGATTGAATATCAGCAGCAGCGCGATTGTCACGTCACACCAGCGCCCGACCGTGACCAAGACCCGCATCCTCGGCGGCCATCAACAAATGATGCGACTGGACAAGGAAAGCCGGCTGACATTTACCGATACCGAAGCCAGCACACTGCTCAAACAGGTTTCACAAGCCATAGTGCAGAAACCTGCCGTAATCATCCTTTCGGATTACGCCAAAGGCGTGTTGAGCGACGAACTCTGCCAGGCGGTCATCGCGCAAGCCAAGGCACTGGGCATTCCGGTGCTGGTAGACCCGAAGGGGCGCGATTATTCGAAATACGAAGGCGCAACGGCCCTGACCCCGAACAAGAAAGAAACCTCCGAAGCCTGCGGCATAGATGCGTTGGACACCGAAAAGCTGCTACAGGCGGCAGCCAAGCTCAGGGATCAACTCAGTTTGGAGTTTCTTGCAGTGACCCGGGGGGAGGAAGGTATTTCCCTACTTGAGAAAAACGAGACCATCCACATTCCGGCAGCAGCGAAACAGGTGTTTGACGTTTCCGGCGCCGGCGATACCGTGATCGCGACACTGGCCGCTGGCCTTATACATGGCTTGAGCCATCACCAGGCCTTCGAACTGGCCAACATCGCCGCCGGCATTGTGGTCGGCAAGGTTGGCACGGTACCGGTCAACCGCGAGGAACTGCTGGCAGAACTCATCTCGCAGGACTCGGTTGAACAGGCAGACAAAATCTGCGAACTGGACACTCTGCTTGTGCGTGTCAGACAGTGGAAACAACAGAAAAAGCGCATCGTGTTCACCAACGGCTGCTTCGACCTCTTGCATGCCGGCCATGTCACCTATCTGGAAGCGGCCAGAAAAACCGGCGACAAACTGATCCTGGGCTTGAACACCGATCGTTCGGTCAGCGCCTTGAAAGGCCCCAGCCGGCCGGTAATTCATGAAGCCGATCGTGCACGAGTACTAGCTGCGCTGGAAGCGGTCGATGCGGTCATCCTGTTCGACGAGGACACGCCATTGAAACTGATTGATGCCATCCGGCCTGACATCATCGTCAAGGGTAGCGATTACAGCGAAGATCAGGTCATCGGTGGCAAGGAAGTCAAATCCTGGGGCGGCAAGGTCGCACTGATCGACATCGTGCCCGGCCGCAGCACCAGCAATATCATCGAGAAACTCGGGGCCTGATGCGCATTCTGGTAATAGGCCCGTCTTGGGTTGGCGACATGGTATTGGCGCACAGCCTGTTCCAGGTCATCAAGCAGCAACAGCCGGATTCCATCATTGATGTTGCAGCCCCGGCCTGGACCATCCCTTTACTGGACCGCATGCCCGAAGTCAGCGGCAAGATCGCGCTGCCGTTCAAACATGGCCGACTGGACTTACGCGAACGCATCCGCTTGGGGAAATCGCTGAAAAATGCTGCCTACGACCAGGCCATCCTGCTGACCAATTCCTTCAAATCCGCGATTCTGCCCTTCGCCGCCAACATCCCGCTGCGCACCGGATTCCGTGGCGAAATGCGCTATGGCTTGCTGAACGATATCCGCTCGCTCGACAAAAAGGCGCTCCCACGTACGGTCGACCGCTTCGTCGCGCTCGGCCTCAAGAAGGACCAGCCGCTTCCAGCCACCATTCCCAACCCGAGACTGATTGCCGATGCTTCTCAGGCGGTTGAGGCCCTCGACAAACTTGGGAAAGAACTGCCGGATGTTCCGGTGCTGGGTTTGTGCCCCGGAGCTGAATATGGCGAAGCAAAGCGCTGGCCGGCCGAATATTATGCCGAGGTAGCCAGGCAGGCACTGGAGAAAGGCTGGCAGGTCTGGCTGTTCGGTTCGGAAAAGGATGTACCGGTCACCGGCAGCATTAATCAGATGACGAAGAACCGGTGCCTCGATCTGGGCGGAAGAACCCGGCTGGGTGAAGCCATCGACCTGATGTCGCTCTGCCAAACGGTGGTCAGCAACGACTCCGGCCTGATGCATGTCGCGGCCGCCCTCGGCCGAAAAGTGATTGCAGTCTACGGATCGTCCGACCCGCACCACACGCCACCGATGAGTCCAGAGGCCGTCGTGCTCTGGCTTGGACTTGATTGCAGCCCATGTTTCAAACGCATATGTCCACTCGGCCATCTCAACTGTCTCAAACAACTCGCACCGGACCGCGTGCTGCAGGAAATCGCCCTGTAGTCTCTGAGTATTCGAGGATATCGATTGAATTCATTGTTAAACAAACTCATTCAGTTACCCACCAACCGACTGACCTGGCTGTTGGCTGCAATCGGCGTACTGATCGCCATGCAGATCAACTACATTCAGCATGGCTGGATCAACAACGACTCGGTACTCTATTTCGAAGCGGCGCGCCTGTTCGCACTGGGAGAGTGGCAACAAGGCTTCAAATTGTTCCCTTGGCCGCTCTATAGTGGCCTCATCGCGCTGGTACACACGATTAGTGGCTTTAGTCTGCATTTTTCCGCACAGATTCTGAATGTCCTGTTCTTCGGCATTGCCACGCATTCTTTCCTGAAACTAATTCGTCTCTGCGGCGGCGATAACCTCACGCTGCTCTGCGGCGCACTGCTGCTGTTCAGCTCACAATACATCGTCGGCGATGCCCTGCAGATGCTGTTGCGCGATCAGGGGTTCTGGGCGTTTTTCCTGACAGGCATTGTCTTTTTCGTGCGCTTCTATCGCAGCCTGTCATGGACCGACGCCATCGCCTGGCAACTGGCGATGATTACCGCCATGCTGTTCCGGGTCGAAGGCATCACCTATCTGTTGGCACTACCATTCGTACTTTTATTGAACAAGAATCTGGCCTTGAGTACGCGTGGCTTTGCACTACTCAAGGCTCATAGCGTGAATCTGTCGGCCGGTCTGATTGTTGCCAGTTATCTGTTTTTAAAAGGGTTGCCCGTATCCAACCTCGGTCGCCTGCAGGAAATCTTTACCACCCGACTACTAGAAGACCTGACCAGGAAATTCATGCAGCGGTCTGAGATCATGGCCAATGATGTACTCGGTAACTTCCTCGATCAGTTTGCATCCGAAGGCTTGCTTCTCACTTTCATCTTCATCATGTTGGCCAAAACAATCTCGTCTGCTGGCTGGATCACTGCTGGTCTTGCCGCTTATACCATCAGGCTTCGCCAGCAATTACTCAATCACGACGCCTGGAGGATACTGACCGCAGTGATGGCGATTGCCTTGATCGACATGTTCCTGATCATACTCAAGGTGTTCGTGCTGTCAGGACGCTATGTTGTTCCACTAACCCTGATATTGATCACACTGGCTGCTTTCGGTTTGAGTGAATTATTCCATCGTCAGCAAAAATGGCCCGGAAAGAAAAGATGGCTTGTCTACATACTCGTGGTCGTACTGGCTTTGGGGATGGTCAAGAATATTCTGCCCAAGCGCGCAGGTCACAATTACCAGCAGGATGCGGTTGCCTGGGTAAAGTCCCACAACCCTGACAATTTGCCGGTTTTTTATGACAGTTCCAGAGTCCGCTATTACGCAGCTGAGCCTTTCATCGGCACATGGATGGATGTCTGGCAGAAAGTCACAGAGGCAACCGAAGATGGTTCGATCCACAAGTATGAATTTCTCCTCATAAGCCAGGAAGACGATGAGGAGTGGAAGTCAGCCCACATGGCAGAAAAGTTGCCGGACTTCATGGAAGTCCATCGTGCCGGCAACCGAAAGGGCAAGAAGTTCGTCGTCGTTTATCAGAAGAACTCCTGACGCACGCACCTGCACACATCGATTCAACTTATGAGGTGTACACCGCATCTGTTTATCGAGAGTTTCGGATAGCGACGCGCTGCATCGGCAGGCCCATGCTCCAGTCGTTGCAGACAATCGAGCGGCTTCGAAAAATCCAACCGGTCGAGCACATCAACTGGAAAATCCCACCAGCATATGACCTCTAGCCTTGTAATCCAATCGTCCGGAAATCGATACCGCACCACTCTGGCCGGAATGCCGGCAACGACTGCATAGGCAGGCACATCGGATGTCACCACGGAGCGTGCGGCAACAATGGCGCCATTACCGATATGAACCCCATTCATGATGCAGGCATCCCTTCCTATCCAGCAATCATGGCCGATCGTGACATCAGAACGTGCGGAAGAATTAGCCTGCCGATACTTTTCGGTCAACACAGAGTTGTAAAGCGAGGTACTGAGCCAGTCCATCGGATGCTCATGCCGGTCAAGACCGATAATGACATTGTTACCTATCGAGCAGAAGCGGCCAATGGAAGAAACCGCATAAAGCTCGCATCCACTCCTCAGATAGCTGTAGGCGCCGATTTCCAGCTTGTCACACTTGATCACAACTGCACCACCAATGCTGACTTGCGGCTCTAACAGCAATTGGCTGTCACGCCCCAATTGACGTACGCCGCCGGAAAGCTTGCATCCATGCCGGCGCATAAGCCGAGCACCACAGAGATCATGCCATGCAGCGGCCAGTCGCTTGATCATGCTATGACAATTCCATCAGCCGAAATGATAACCCGCCGGTTTGCCAGATCGTCCACTGACGGCAGTGTACGGCCAGTCCAGTTCCGCTTCCATACCATGAAGTGAAAGTAGGGATAAACTCGATTCTCAAGGCTGGAGTTGCTGATCCTGCCATCCTGCCAGTACCACTCGACCGGATAATCCCGGCTGCCATCTGTCCATGGAATCTTGCCGTTCGGCGTCGTGTAAGCCTCGATAAATTCAGCACGCCTTAACCATGGGTCGCACTGGGCTGCCAGCCAACGCACCCAGGACGCCGAGTTCTTATGGCGCAGAAATATCTTTGAAAATGCACTCTCATCGAAAGCCAGATGTTCGGGCGATTCCAATCTGAACTGCCAGTGCTTGACTCGCATGAAAGCCGTCCGCATTTCCTCGGTATTACGAATCAAACAAAGATGACCGGAAATCCTGCGCGCGTGTGTGGAGAACAGATCAAATCGTGCAAGACGCTCGGCAGTAAAATAGGCCCTCAAATCACCATAGAGCAAGTCGAGATCACCAAAACCCCAGAAATCATATCCTGCAAGCTCTTCGGCATGAATCAAACCAAGCGCAGGCTTGATATCGCAAAGTTTGTAGGGTTGATCCGGATGAAAGTCAATGTGCAAGGCTCCCGCTACACGTTGACAATAATCCTGATAACTGACGGTCACCACACGAACATTCGATGGACACCTCTCCGGTTGACCGCAATCGCTGTACAACAGCCAGCCAATATCGGGATTCGCACGGCAACTTTCGAGAAAATATGGCATCCAGAAAGGCCAACGGCCAAAATATGGAATGACGATAGCAATGCCAGGATTTTTCATATACACAAGTACATCATGCCTTGGCACTTGATTGGGTTCGAATCATTTCTGCTCATTCCTCAGGACTTGCCATTGATCATGTAATCCAGTTGAGGCTGCAATTTTCGACCCAGCCACTTCGACCCATCAAGCGACAAATGATCATCATCGCGATATAACAACAAATCATCCTTTCGTCCGTAACAACGTTCATCATCACACATCAGAGTTTGGGGATCGAGCACGCCCACTTGCGGATGTCTTTTGAGCACATTATCAATCACATGACGAAATTCCAGATTTCTTTTTTCTATCATATCCATATCCACAGCGCAGTCAGGATGCGGTGCCGAACGCTTTACAAACTGATTAGGCGCCCATGTCAAACATAGTCTCGCATTGAAATCCAGTTCAGGAACCGAATACAGAAAAACCACTTTCTTGCCTTTTGCCTCAAGCGCACTCAATGTTTCATCCAAGCCATGTTCAAGTGCAGCAGCGCCAATATACGGACTCTGTTTCCCTTCCCTGTCGAACCATACAACCTGATGTTCGTCACGATTTCCAGTATGCCAGTCCCTGAGTTCGCGCCCTGATATGTAAGCAGCCCATCGCCCTGCGATAAAAACGGTGTGAACATCCGAATTTTCCAAAGCATATTCCATGGCAGCATCAATATGCTGCGGGCAACCGAGAAATTTTCCATCTTCTAACAAATCGCTGCCACGCACTCCCATGCATGCCGCACTGGCAATCTGTAACAAATTCAGATTCTGCTGCAGTAAAACGTCACGCAACGCCCAGAAGTAATAATTGGCATGACTATCCCCTATGATCATAGCGTTAGCAGGTCTTTCTACATCTGCGACCAGACATAGTCCGCTTAATCCGTGCTTTTTGAAAACTGCACTGCAATCCTGCGTACTCTTCAACTCATTCGGCCACTCAAGTGCAATAGCTTCGTTCTGCAACTGTCCGTCTTTAAACCTGAACAACAGGCCATCTCTAATGAATATATTTGCTGCAGCTACTGCCAGCACACTCGCAAACAAAAGCAGGAGAATTACAGCTTTTCGTCCTCCATGCCGCCTGATAGGCGTTTCGATAAACCGATAACTGAACCACGCAAACAGGAAGGTCAATGCAAGTATGGCCCCAATGACAATTGAGTTCTGAGACTGCCCTGGATAGACGATACGTGCGAAAGATAGCAATGGCCAATGCCACAGATATAACGGAAAACTGATCAGCCCTATCCACACCATGAGCGGCTTGGCAAGAAAGTAACGATTAATCAGTGCTCCTGGTCCCGCTGCGATCAGAAACATTGCACCCGCAACGGGCAAAAGTGCCCAAGTTCCAGGAAATATGCTTTTTGTATTGATCAAACCGAACCCGGCAAGAAGCAACCCAAAACCAAAAATGGAAAACAGATTTCCGGCAGCCGTATTTGTCACACACCAGTTCAATCGATGATTAAAAACCAGCCAGGCAAGGCATGCTCCCGCCAGCAACTCCCAAGCTCGAGTCAAAGGCAGGAAAAAACTGGCAATCGGGTCCGGACGGGTCAGGAAAATACTAGCCAGGAGCGAAAGCACCGCCAACAAAAGCATGAACCGGCCTATTCTCCAACCACGCTTCCAGGCGAAGACAGCCAAAGCTGGCCAGACAATGTAGAACTGCTCCTCGATGCCAAGCGACCATAAATGCAAAAGCGGTTTTAACTCCGCCGCATTATCGAAATACCCAGACTCCAGCCAGAAAACAAAATTGGCCATAAACCCCAAACCGGCTAATGAGTGTTTTGCCAGTTGTGCGTACTCATCCGGCAGCAACACATGCCAGCCGACAACAAGAAAGACCAATATAACCAGCAACAAAGGTGGAAATATACGTCTTATTCTGCGCGCATAAAAATCCGAGAAACTGAATTTTCCACCGTGCAGAGAATTGAAAATTATGGAAGAAATAAGATATCCGGATATTACAAAAAAGATATCAACCCCAATGAACCCACCTGGCAGCATGGAGGGGAACGCATGAAATACCAGCACTGATAAAACTGCAATAGCACGCAGCCCGTCTATATCGGGGCGATAGGCAAGATGAGGGTTTGAGTGATTCATTTTGGAAATACGAGCTCTGAAATTAATTCTTGTTAAACTGGATGGCTAGCTGATCACCGGAAACCTACGGCTCGTTCTGCATAACATCTTTCAAATAAGGCAAAGCCCAGAAATGCACACTGGCAGCTTCGTCACTAAACTTGGCACGCAGCGATTGGCAATGTAGATCGAAATCGTACTCGCCCCACTGCGACATGGCAGTCAACACTTCGGCAAACTCGCTTGCATTACCTAAGCGAAAAAGCATTCCCGCATCCCTGACCACCTCGGCCCCGCCGCCGCTGTCACTGCAAATAATCGGCAATCCGGCCGCCATCGCCTCCAATAACACCATGCCGAACGGCTCGTGATCCGAAGTCAGTGCGAACACATCAAATGCACGGAAGTATCTGCGACCATTGGGCACCTGGCCGGCAAACACCACTTTGTCTGTAACGCCCAGTGCTGCTGCGAGATTTTTCAATGCCTGCTCCAGCGGACCTGAACCCATGATCAGCAACAGGCTATTCTGCGGCAGTTTAGGCAGCGCCATGGCAAAGCCGCGGATCAGGGTTGCCTGATCCTTGTCGTGATGCAGACGCCCGACATTGCCGACCACCCAAGCATCGGCGGGCAGGCCGAGAAATTCGCGTGCCTCATTTTTGCTCAACAGTTCGGCTTGCACAGCATCCACATCGATACGGTTGTACAGTGTCTCGATCTGCTCATGCGGCCAATGCGGCAACCTGATGCGCATTTCGTCACGCACTGCGTTGGAAACGCCCAACAACAACAGACGCTTGCGGAACAGATTCACCAGCAGACGTCGACCATATCGATCAAAGTCACCAAAGTTGTGACGCACGCTGATCACTGGCAGGCGGGTAGCCAGCAAGGCAACATAAGTTGGCTTGGCGCGATGGGCGATGCAGAAACGAAACTCTTTTTCAGCAACGATCTGCCGGATTTTTCTGATGGCGCCCAGTTTCAGTCCGCTGACATCCTTGCTTTTATAGCCGAGGAAAATCACCTCATCGGAAGCGGTAGCTCGTTCCACCTCTGGATCGGGCTCCCCGGTGAGATAGACCGTCGTCACCTTGATGCCGGTGCCTTTGAACAGGGCGGCGTACTGGCGTGAACAATCGAGGAATGGCGGGTAATAGCAGTGGCTGATCTGCAGGACGTTCAAATATTCTTCTCCTGCGCTTGTGCTACCATTTTCAGCTCCCATTGCCAGGCATGCCGGATAATGGTTTCAAGGTCAGAATGGACTGGCACCCACTGCAGTACACTTTTTGCCCGGGAGGCATCTGCCACCAGCCTTGCCGGGTCACCCTCCCGGCGTCCGGCCAACTCGAATGGCACTGGCTTTCCCGTTACCCTGGCTGCGACATCGATGACCTGCTGTACGCTGTAACCAGCACCATTTCCCAGATTGAACGCAGTCGGCTGCCCTCCACCATGCAGATACTGCATGGCAAGCAGATGGGCACTGCACAGGTCTTCCACATGAATATAGTCACGAATGCAGGTGCCGTCCGGCGTGTCGTAATCCTGGCCGAAAAGCTTGAGCGGCGGTTTCTGGCCGAGCACCGCCTTCAGTGCCAGGGGGATGAGGTGTGTCTCCGGTTCATGCCGCTCGCCCAGAAGCCCTTCCGCATCGGTTCCGGCGGCATTGAAATAGCGTAAAGCGACGTAATTCAGCCCATGCGCACGCTGAAAATCGGACATCATCATTTCCACCATGAGCTTGGATGCCCCATAAGGATTGACCGGCACCTTGGGGTGCGCCTCGTCTATCGGGGTTGATTGCGGCTCGCCATACACTGCAGCTGTGGAAGAAAACACCAGATGATTGAGACCGTGGTCGCGCATGGCTTCCAGCAAGGTCAGCGTAGCGAAACTGTTGGCTCGGTAGTATTTGGCCGGATTGCTGACCGACTCGCCTACCAGTATCTTTGAGGCAAAATGAAAGACCCCGTCAAAGTTTTTTTCTGTGATCAGCTGATCGAGAAACGCACGGTCAGAGAAATCATGAACGATCAATTCACCACCCAGCACAGCATCACGGTGACCGCTGGACAAGTCATCGACGATGGTCACCTGATGCCCTTGCTTGAACAGCAGTTTGACCATGTGCGAGCCGATATAGCCTGCCCCGCCGGTTACCAGATAGTGCATATTCTTTTCCATTCCCCTTGAGTAAGCGCTAACAAGCCATCATAAGCAATTGCCAACCACTTGCATGATAAAACAATACTAATAACAGGGACATTATGATGCAAAGACTGAAATTTTCTTCAGGTGTTGGCGCAGACGATCCTCGCATGCCGGACGCAATGCCGCATGGTCGAAATAGGACGCTACAATTTTCTGCCATGTTGCCAGACGCAGTTCACGTACCTGCTCAGGGTACCGATGCAGGTGGGTAAAACTTCGGACTCTCGTTCCGCACCACAAGGGCCATGGGTAAATGCTCATGTCAGCAATATCGATGAGGCCAAGCCTTCCCTGCGTATCCAGCACGATATTACCCAGATGCAGTGAGCGGAAATGCACACCATGCCGGTGTAATTTCGCGATGAATGTACCCAGCATGTTGGCCTCATCCATCGTCAACGACCTGCTCTTCAGCAATTCGCGCAAAGTCACACCCTCCAGCGGCGCATAGAGCACAGCCGTCTCGGCTGGCGCTTCCAGATCAAAGAGTTGCTTGATATGAACGGTCGGGATGCCAGCCTTCTGCAATCGCGCTGCATTACGGCAGAATCGTCTGGCATAGGAATAAATGCGGGCGACACTGAATCTGTTCCGGACCCGGAACACCTTCAGCATATCGCCATTTTCCAGACGGAGCACTTTGATGCCGCGCTCGTCCTGCTCCAGGACAGCGCCTTTCTGGCACATCTGGTCAAACTCCGACCTGTCGAGCAACTGGCTTTTACGCATCATTCGTCCCGCAGCAATACCGAGAGCCGTTCAACGACCTGGATATCATGCGTTTTGCAATAATCCTGCCAGCCCTCGAATTCAGTCAGTTCGCTGATAAAAACAAAATCGAGGCCTGCCGCCAGCGCAGCCTGATGGTCGTATTTGCTATCACCGAGGTACAGCCCTGGCTTCTGAATATTGCCCTTACTCATTTCCCTCGCCAGCACCTGGTCCTTATTGTCCGGACTGCCGAAAATGCCGGCATCGAACAGTCCATCGAGCTGGCGGGTCTTGAATAACTGACGCAGCTCCTGCTGGTCGCCGCCGGACAACACCATCCAACGAGCATCAGGATACTTGACTCGCAATTCATGCAAGCCGTCCGCCACTTTGCAATGCAATAATCCATGATGGATTTCACTGGCGAACCGGTCCAGCAGGAACTGGATATCGGCTTCTGTTGCCTGCTGGCCAAGGATGTCGGTCAGAAAATATTGATACTTTGGATAACGGGAAATGCCGCCCAGCCGGATATGGTAGTCCATCAGCGCCTTTGCCTGCTGCTCATTGGCACCGAAGGCAATCGCCGTATCGAAATAGGCCTGGGACTTGAGTTGATTGGAATCGAGAATGACCCCGTCGCAATCGAAAACCAGGGTCTTGTATCGGGTCAGATCCACCATGCATCTCAGACAGGCGGAGCATTGCGCCCCGCCGTATCAGTATCAGGCAGCCTTGATTGCGCTGGCTTCTTTGGCCAGTTTGGTGATGTGTTTCCAGTCCTTGTTGGCAACGGCATCTGCCGGTGTCAACCAGGTACCGCCGCAAACCACGACATTGGGCAATGCAAGGAATTGCGGTGCAGATTCAACGGTCACGCCGCCTGTCGGGCAGAACTTGACGTCGCCGAACGGACCGGCAAAACCTTTTAACAAATTGATGCCGCCCACAGCAACCGCAGGGAACAGCTTGAGGAAATAGTAATCGTCGGCATTGGCGGTCATGATCTCACTGCCGGTAGAGACGCCTGGCAACAAGGGCAAGCCGATTTCGCGAGCGGCACGGCCCAACTCACTGGTGTAGCCAGGGCTTACCGCGAACTGGCAACCGGCATCTTTTGAAGCCTGTGCATCCTTGATGTTACGCACGGTACCGGAACCCAGAATCGCATCGGGCACCGCCTTGGCGATCGCTTCCATTGCCTGCAACGCGCAAGAAGTACGCAGTGTAACTTCCAGCACCTTGATACCGCCTTCCAGCAAGGCCTCCGCCATCGGCACGGCATCTTCCACCTTGTTGATAACAATGACCGGAATCACCGGACCGTGGTTGGCCAAATCTAATGTATTCATCATGCAGTATCCAGGAATTTATAAATGGTTAAATGGGATAGAAATCTCGGGCATTTCAAAACCGATTGAGGCCAGGCACTTGAGCGCTGACAGTACAATTAGTACGGCAAGCGAAAGAACGCCGTATCAATCGGTTTTCAAATGGCCTATAGCCAAGTGATGGCGCCTTCTTCGGCCGTCTTCACATTCTTGCGCATGCCGCCGAACAGTTCACGACCCATGCCGTGAGAGTTCTCCATCTCCTGCGACTCAGTCAGCATGGCACAAGGACGTGCAGCCCAAGTTTCCTCATCCAGCAGCACGTTCAAAGTGCCCTCAATTGCATCCAGACGAATAATGTCGCCGGTCTTGACCTTAGCGATCGGACCTTGCTGCAGTGCCTCCGGGCTCAGGTGAATGGCAGCGGGCACTTTGCCGGATGCGCCACTCATGCGGCCGTCAGTCACGATGGCGACCTTGAAGCCCTTACCCTGCAGTGCGGCCAGTGGCGGCGTCAACTTGTGGAGCTCCGGCATGCCGCAGGCAGCCGGGCCTTGGAAACGCACGACAGCGACAAAATCACGCTCCAACTTGCCGGCCTTGAAGGCACTCAGCAATTCCTGCTGCGTCGTGAAGACGATCGCCGGCGCTTCGATGATATGACGGTCAATCGGCACGGCAGACACCTTGATAACGGAACGACCGAGGTTGCCGGTCAGCAGCTTCAAGCCGCCGGTCTCGCTGAAGGGTGCATCAGCATTGCGGACAACCTTGTCGTTCTGCGTCTTCTTCGGCAGGTCACGCCAGACCAGGCGGTCGCGCACCATCTCGGGCACTTTGCCGTATTCACGCAGGCCACCTTCAGCGACGGTACCGACATCCGGATGCATGTAACCGCCTTCGATCAATTCACGAATGATGAACGAAGGGCCACCAGCAGCCTGGAACTCGTTCACGTCGGCACTGCCGTTTGGATAGACGCGCGAAAGCAACGGCGTAGTTTGTGACAGGTCGGAACAGTCCGTCCAGTCGATGATGATACCGGCAGCACGGGCAACTGCAACCCAATGGATCAGATGGTTGGTGGAACCGCCTGTGGCGATCAATGCCACCATGGCATTAACGATAACGCGCGGATCAACCATGCGACCGATAGGCGTAAAGCGATGCTGACCTGCAGTGATGGAGAGTACGGTACGCACCGATTCGCGAGTCAACTCTTCACGCAAGCCGGAGGATGGATGGATGAATGCAGCGCCAGGCACATGCAAGCCCATGGCTTCCAGCAGCATTTGATTACTATTGGCTGTGCCGTAGAAAGTACAGGTGCCGATCCCATGATAGGCAGCAGATTCCGCCGCCAGCAATTCGCCACGGCCCACCATACCACGCGCGAAGTGCTCGCGCACCGTAGATTTTTCACCGTGCGACATATTGCTACTGGCCATCGGGCCGGCTGGCACGAAAACACAAGGTAGATGACCGAAATGCAGTGCACCTATCAGCAGGCCTGGAACGATCTTGTCACAGACGCCGAGCAGTAATGCTGCATCAAAAACGTCGTGCGATAGCGCGATGGCCGTCCCCATGGCAATGTTGTCACGCGAGAACAGGCTGAGTTCCATGCCGGGCTCACCTTGCGTAACTCCGTCGCACATGGCAGGCACGCCACCGGCAACCTGCACCGTAGCGCCGTGCTTGGCCGCTTCGTCACGAATGATGTCCGGAAATCTTTCGTACGGCTGATGCGCTGAAAGCATATCGTTATAGGCAGTTACAACGCCAATGTGTGGTGCACGTTCTGCCACAACGCGCAATTTGTCATTGCTCGGCATTGCGGCAAAAGCATGTGCCACGTTGGCACAACCCATACGATCCGCACCCCGCGGACGGGCAATGGTCTGTTCCATTCGTTGCAGATATGCTTGCCTGGTCAGGGAACTGCGTTCCCTGATTCTTTGGGTGATTTCAATTAAGGACTGTTTCATAACAACCGCCGATAAAAACTTTAATTAGAGCCCGATTATGCAGCTATGCCGGAACGCGGTCAAATCAGGGCGATACCGCAAAAACGGCCCCAATTGTCAAGAAAAATTTGCGTTCAAGACAGGTGATTAGGCATTCAGGACTTAGTGACCAACACGTCTTCCATCATCAAATATTCCAGGTCACAACCATAGAACATGTTAAGCGCATCGGTCGGACTGCAGATCATGGGTTCACCTCGTCTGTTGAGCGAGGTGTTCAACACCACAGGCACGTTGCGCAATCTTTCCAATTCCTCAATCAGCGCGTAATAACGCGGGTTGGTCGCCTTGGTTACCACCTGCGCACGCGCCGTGCCGTCCTCATGGACCACTTCGGGAATGCGTGACTTCCAGTGCTCTGCAACATCGAATGTAAATGTCATATAGGGTGCGGGGTGATCCGTCTGCAGGATATCCTCAGCCACCCTATCCAGCATGCTGGGACAGAACGGACGCCAGCGTTCGCGATATTTGATCTGCGCGTTGATGCGATCGGCTACGCCGGAATGACTGGGATCGCCAAGAATACTGCGGCATCCCAGGGCACGCGGGCCGAATTCCATGCGTCCCTGAAACCAGGCCAGCGGATTGCCGTTCGCCAGGATCTCGGCTGCCTTTTCCGGCGCGTTCTCGACTCGGGTGAATTTGGGCTTGGCCGGATGCACTTCGCAGGCTGCCAGACATTCTTCGGTCGTAAAGGCAGGGCCAAGATAGGCGTGCTGCATAGGCTCAACCTGCTCGCCCATCTGTGCGGCAACAAAGGTAGCAGCACCCAGTGAAGTACCGGCATCGCCGGAAGCCGGTTGTACAAACAGCTCCTTGACGCCCGGCATATTGATGATGCGCTGGTTCAGCTTGACGTTGAGCGCCACGCCGCCCGCCATGGCAATGCGCCCGGTCTCACGGATAATGTCGCCGACGTAATAATCGATCATCTCCAGCGCCACGTCTTCCAGCAACTGCTGCACCGAAGCCGCGTAGTGGATGTAAGGGTCGTCGATCTCGTCACCCTGCCGCTTGGGGCCGAGCCATTCGATCAACTCGGGCGTAAAGTAATAACCCTTGCCGTTTTCCTTGTAGCGACGCAGGCCCACCACATTGACCAGCCTGGTGTTGACGCGCAGGTCGCCATCCTTGAATTGCACCAGTCGCGACAAGTCATATTTGCTGGCATCACCATAAGGCGCCATGCCCATGACCTTGAATTCGCCGTCCAGCATCTCGAAGCCGAGATACTCGGTAATTGCACCATACATGCCACCGAGCGAATCCGGGTCGTAGAACTCCTTGATCTTGTGGATCTTGCCGTTTTCACCATAGCCGAAAAAGGTCGTAGCATATTCGCCCTTGCCGTCAATGCCGACGATGGCAGTCTTTTCCTTGAAACCGCTCAGGTGATAGGCGGAACTGGCATGCGCCATGTGATGCTCGACCGGCACATATCTGGCCTTGCTCAGGCCCAGCTCAGCCATCAGGGCCAAAGCCTTGTCACGATTGCGGCGGAACCGGCGGTTGCCGTTGAATATGGCATCCAGCGCGCGATCCGGCGCATACCAGTGACGCTTGGCATAATGCCAGCGCGCTGCTGAACTGATGGGAATTTCGCCATAAGGGAAAGTCACGATATCCACCTGGTCAGGACACACACCGGCTTCCTTCATGCAGTATTTGGCTGCCTCGTAGGGAAAGAGGTTTTTGGCATGTTTGTCACGGATAAAACGCTCTTCTTCCGCCGCGGCAACGATCTTGCCATCAACCAGAATCGCGGCCGAGGCATCGTGCCCCAGCGCACCGGATAAACCTAGAATAATCATGCTTCAGGACTCACTGACTTCTTCAATTAAATTCAGACCACTGCTCAAACCTGCAGCGCTTTGGCCAGCAGGGGATGGTCACCATATGTTTTTTGCAAAGCCCCTATCAGCGACTGCTGAACGTCCGGCTGATCCCGCCAGTTCCGCAACAGACGCTTCAGGTCGCGCACATGGCTCGTTTCAAACCAAACCTTGCATCGAAATTCGCGCAAACTGTCCAGATCAATCAGTACTGGCCAGCCGCCATCAATATGGATGTTGCTGGCCTTGAGATCGCCATGCGCAATCTGCAGCAACATCAGCTTATACATAAGCCTGGCCAACGCTTCCAGCCCCGATTTTTTCTGTTTATCCGTGACAGAAGTCGATTGCAACCACTGCGCAACATCCGGCGTGGCAATATAGTCGGCGATAAAATATGCCCGGCCCCGCAACGGCCCGAACCTCTGCTCCAGCAGCGCCACAGGAGCTGGCGTGGCGACACCGTACATCAGCAGACGATGGGCGTTGCTCCATGAATCGGCTGCCCTGCTCGAACGCCAGAACCGGCCCAACCAGTGCCAGAAACTTTTGATATTGTACCGTTTTACGACCAACTTTCGGCCATTGATTTCTGCCAGCGCCACGGTACAGGTATTGCCGTTCTTCAGGCGTTGTCTGCTGATATCCTCGACCAGGGCATCAGGCGTGGCGAGCAACATCTGTTGCAGCTGTGCGTTGGGATTTTGCCGCGACATGGCCAGAAAATGGCGCCAACTGCGGGACACCATGACGTCCGTGCATTGCCTCAAGACCTTCTTTTCGGCATAGGATCGTACTGCGCGTCGCCTGTAATGAGCGATGCGTGATTGCATCTGTTGCTCGTCAGGGCAATTCCCCCAACCACGACCAGCGGCATACGCCTGCAGCAAAGACGGCACCCAAGCCTGGATTTCCAGCACATCGAATTTGGATAGTAGCAGGGCCAGATTGCCGAGTGCCGTCCGCCTTGCTAAAAACTGTGGCAAAGGCTTGATGGCATCGCCATCCAGGGTGTAGAGCTTTTCACCCAGCACAAGAAAGTTCTTCAGGTAGAGGTCGGTCTGCAACAAGCCAGCATTATGGTGAGCCGCTATTTCCGCAACCAGCTTCATGGCCAGGCCCAGCCTCTGATGATCGGTACACTGTTGCCAGGCCTGTTCCGCATTCATGGCATCATCGATTGCAGCGTAGACCAGCACCCGGCCGGTAGCGGCAAGATTCTCAGCAGCGATATCCGCAGAGTGCAGCAAGGCAGGGGTCGCGATACCGGCCTTAATTAGCCTGCCTACCCCTTCCGCGTCGCGCGCAGCATAGCGTTGCGCCTGTGAGCCGATGAATATCTTGGCGTAAATGGACTGGCCATTCCAGACTCCGCGGCACACCAGTCGCTTATTGGGTACAACCCGGACGACACGAAGATCATGCAGTTGACCGGCATCTGCCAACGATAGATCGAATGGCGCAGCTGCAGCCTCGCGAGACAGCTGAAAAAGATCAACCATGCGCAAAAGACGGCCTAAACCGCCACTTCCTGCTGATGCTGCCTCTTGGGCTTCCGGCTCCTGCTGATCACCAACCGGCATAGCAGTTTGGACCAGAACCCGAGTTTCTCGACGCCAAGATACTGCTTGAAGAAATACAGCCGCGTGGTGCGGCTCAGACCGGCGATATCCCGATTCAGCGTTGCCAGGTCACGACGGGTACGCGAGAGCGGAAAGAGCTTGATGCGGGCTTTCTCGAAATCGATAATCACGGCCTTGGGTGCATCAGGATTCACCATATTGACCAGCAGATGCTTGGAATGCAGCGCACGATGCTGTACACGCGCTTCGTGCAAACTCCTGACCGCCTTCGCGGCACAAGCGATCACGGCCTGTTTCTGCCTGCGCGTGTAAGCCGGATTAAGCAATACCTCTTTGGCCACGCGATCGACTGAGCGGTAACCCAGCAGTTCTTCCGTCATCAGGATCGCCTGGGCGCCTTCTGCCGATGACTTCTGACCAAAAAACACCAGGGTCGGTACCGGCACGCCATGGTTCTGCAGGTGGCGGATCGTTTTGTACTCGCAGGAAAAAGTCGCAACGCCGGAAAACGGGTGCATAAAAGTACGACGGATGTAGTTCTGCTGGCGCTTGAGGAACAAGCCCAACTGACCACCATCCGGCAGATCAAGCACCAGCCGGTTCACCCCGCTCCAGCCGCCACGGCCCTGATTCGGTGATTCGAACCAGTCACCGCGATAATTCCAGAGATGGTCAAAATCGCCGAGCTGATTCGCTTCAAGCTGGTTTTTTAATGTGGATGAAATGTAGGCTTGCAAGGGGACCTCTTACCAGATATTTGTTTCAGGCATTTTGCCATGAAATTTCAAATAGAGTTTGTCCGCCCGGCTTGCCACCTGTTGCCAAAACCCGGCTTCGTCCAACAGGGTTTCTTTCAATGGCTGGCGACGATAATGTTTGAGAAAACGCAGGTAATCGCGCTTGCCGAGGCCGGCTTCCATGGCCGAAAAATAGAGGGCGGCCATATCCTTCATGCGATCGACCGGACGGATCTGCGGACGAATACCGACGCGGTGCAGATCGATCAGGTATAGACACAGTTCGCCGGATGCAAGCTTCTGATTATCCAGGCAAATATGGCAGATATAAAAATCCCGGTGATTCATGCCGCCGTCGTGCAGCTTGCGCGCCAGTTCCGCAACCTCGATCAGCAGCTTGCGCTTGAATGCCGGTTCCGGCGGATTGCTTTTCCAGTCGGCACACAAGGTCTCCAGTGAAACAATATCGCCCAGATCCTCGGTCATCAGAAAGGATTGCAGGGTCGCGGGATTCAACCCGCGCACCCCATAGGCCACCGCTGGCGTGGTAGGGATACCGATTTCACCCAGTTTCCGGATAGCCTGCCATTCGGTTTCCGCCGTCAGTACCGGCCATTTGGCACTTAACAGGTTCTTGAATATCTCGCGCCAACCGACACCGAAATGCTGCTTGACGAAGTAGAACTTGCCGCCGATGCGCACGCGTATGGTCTTGCGGCCGGGCACATCGCGAAACACCTCGCCATGCAGTTGCATGATGCTGTCGAACGGATCCTGATCGACGAAGAACTGATGCAGCCAGTGCGGCGCTTCCATGTGCTGACGAGCCCACATCAGCGGCCGGCTCCACATTTCTTCTCGGCGACTTCGATCAACACCCGGGCTTCCGCACTGCCGTCATTCGCCGCCATGACTTGACGTGCATGTGCCAAACCATTGCGGCTCCATTGCTCACGCTCCGCGCTCTGCATCATCTGCAGGAAAAGCCGGTTAAATTCGTCCTGGTCAAAAGGACTGCTCGCGACCAGCCCGGCCTGCGCCTCGGCCACATGAAAAGCGTAGCCGCAAGTAGCTGTCACCAGTGTCGGCAAACCGCTGGCCAGCGCTTCCAGTATCACCAGTCCGGTATTCTCCCGATAGGCAGGATGCACATAGACATCCGCACCCTGCATCAGGTCCGGAATATCCGGCCGGCCTTTGGAAATAGTCACCTGACGCTCAACTCCGAGCTTCTGCGCCATTTGCATGAAAGGCTTGGGATTGTCCTGACCCACGGCTACCAAGCGGGTGGTCGCCAGCTTGTCCTGCGGCAGGCTGGCCATGGCATGGATCGCCCGATCCAGACCCTTCATGGAAAACCCGGAACCGACCAACAGATAGACGAAATCCTCGTCGCCAAAACCAAAAGTCTGCCTCAGATGTTGGCGCATTGCCGCTTTGTCCTTGGCTACAAAGCGCTCCGCAGACAGGAACGGCGGAATGAAATGGAAACGGGCATCCTGCGTCTGATACCACTTCTGGAAATAGCCTTTTTCGATATCGGATAGCAACAGGATATGAGTCGCGGCCTGCGGCTGGAAAATGGCTTCCTCGCATTGCGCGAACCAGCGGTAACGCGGCGTCAGCCGATAGAGCCAGCTTCGCTGCGCATGCGCCCGCTCGATGAAGCAGGGATCGGCCGCGAAATAGACATCCAGGCCCGCCATGCGATTGAAGCCGACAACAAGATCGAAAGCTTTGCCGTCTGCGGCATCCTGCGCGATATGCTGATGCGCCTGGGCGATAAAACGCCGGTATTTGGTGTAATTGAAAACACCTTGCGCCGGAATGACATGCACCTTGATCTCAGCCTCAGGCAGGTCGCCATCCCACGAGATCGTGAAAATCTCGACCTGATGGCCTCTGCTGGTGACTTCCCGGGCGATGCGCAGCATGTCGCGTTGCATGCCTCCGAAGGGAAAATACTTGAAAATCAGGAATGCAAACTTCAATCGACCATCTCGCTCAATAAAGGCCACATTGTATGCGAAAATGCCGCCTATGCCTCGATTGCTCATCATCAAGACCACCTCTCTGGGTGACGTCATTCACAACCTGCCGGTCATCAACGACATCCGTACTCAGCATCCGGACATGGCGATTGACTGGGTAGTAGAAGAGAATTTCGCCGACATCCCGCGCCTGCATCCGGGCGTCGATAACGTGATGACGGTTGCCATGCGGCGCTGGCGCAAGCAGCCTTTTGCCGCGCAAACCTGGCGCGAGATTGCGGCACTGAAACAGCAACTGCAATCGCGGAATTACGACCTGGTGCTGGACACCCAGGGCCTGCTGAAAAGCGCCATGATCAGCCGACTGGCCAAAGCGCCACATCACGGCTATGACCGCCATTCCATCCGCGAGCCGCTGGCTGCCTGCCTGTATAACAACAAGCACAAAGTCTCACGTGAGCAGCATGCCGTACCGCGCATCCGCCACTTGGCAGCACAGGCGCTGGGCTATCCCATGCCGGACAACTTGCCGGATTACGGCATCGCTGCTACAGCCGATATCTCGGCATTGCAATTGCCGCAAAATTTCGTTGTCGGCTTGCATGGCAGCAGCCGCGACTCCAAACTCTGGCCGGTAGATCACTGGATCGCGCTTGCCGCACAACTGTACACCAATGGCCTGGCACTGGTCCTGCCTTGGGGCTCACAGGCTGAGCATGAACGTGCGCTGGAGATTGCCGCAAAATCTGCGCAGGCCATCGTCCTGCCCAGGCTCGGACTGAACCAGCTCGCTGCCGTCATCGCCGCTGCGCACGCCGCCGTTGGTGTCGATACCGGCCTCATGCATCTGGCGGTCGCACTGAAGATACCCAGCGTCGCCATCTACACCGACACCGATCCGGCCCTGACCGGCATCTACCCGGGCGCCGGTAGCACCGCCGTCAATCTCGGCGGTCGCCAGCAGCTGCCAGGCGTCGATGAAATCAGCCGCTGCCTGGCTAATCATCAACTCATCTAAAAAATTCCCGGGAGCAGGCTTGAAATCCGGATTTCTATCCCCATTTGGCAAATTATTGCGTTCAATCATCAGAGGTAAACCCATGCAAGAAGAAAACCAGAGTCCGGAACAAGAGACTGCTGCAGACGAAAACCAGGCTGCATCCAGCGAGAAGACTGCCGAAGAAAGAATCGCCGAACTCGAAGCACAACTGGCCGAGCAACAGGCTGCGGTGCTCTACACCAAGGCAGAAGGCGAAAACATCCGTCGTCGCGCCATGGATGATATCGACAAGGCACGCAAGTTTGCGCTGGAAAAATTCTCCGGTGAATTGCTGTCTGTGATGGACAGCATGAGTGCCGCGCTCAACATTGAAAACGCAACCGTTGAGAGTTACAAAAATGGCGTCGAATTGACCGCCAAGCAACTGCTGAGCGTGTTCGAGAAATTCAACATCGTCGAAATCAATCCGCAAGGCGAGAAATTCGACCCCAACAAGCATCAGGCCATCGGCGCCGTCGAATCGGATGCCGAACCCAACACCGTGGCCCAGGTATTGCAAAAGGGCTACACGCTGAATGACAGAGTGCTGCGTCCGGCCCTGGTCATGGTAGCCAAGGCAAAAGACTAGAACGACTCAGCCACAGAGAACACAGAGATTTTGGGCTTGGTTTTCTCTGTGGTCTCTGTGAACTCTGTGGCTAAAAAGATTTTGGGGTTGAAATCGAAACGACTATCCCCACATTGGGAACATAGGTTTTTTTGAATTTTTTAAAGATATATTTAGAGGGAAATCATAATGGGCAAAATTATCGGTATTGACCTAGGCACCACCAATTCCTGCGTCTCCGTCATGGAAGGCGGCAAACCGCGCGTGATTGAAAACGCCGAAGGCACACGCACCACACCTTCCATCATCGCTTATCAGGAAGATGGCGAGATTCTGGCTGGCGCACCTGCAAAACGTCAGGCCGTCACCAACCCCAAGAACACGCTGTATGCAGTCAAGCGCCTGATCGGCCGTCGTTTCGAAGAAAAGGAAGTGCAAAAGGATATCGGCCTGATGCCTTATTCCATCGTCAAGGCTGACAATGGCGATGCATGGGTGGAAGTACGCGGCGAGAAAATGGCGCCTCCGCAAATCTCTGCTGAAGTATTGCGCAAGATGAAAAAGACCGCCGAAGACTACCTCGGCGAAGAAGTGACCGAAGCCGTCATCACGGTACCGGCCTACTTCAACGACAGCCAACGTCAGGCGACCAAGGATGCCGGCCGTATCGCCGGCCTGGAAGTCAAACGCATCATCAACGAGCCGACTGCTGCCGCACTGGCTTTCGGCATGGACAAGCAGGAAGGCGACCGCAAGATTGCGGTCTATGACCTCGGCGGCGGCACTTTCGACGTCTCCATCATTGAAATCGCTGAAATCGACGGCGAACACCAGTTCGAAGTGCTGTCCACCAACGGTGACACCTTCCTCGGTGGCGAAGACTTCGACAACCGTTTGATCGACTTCCTGGCTGATGAATTCAAGAAGGATAACGGCGGCCTGGACCTGCGCAACGACCTGCTGGCAAAACAGCGCCTGAAGGAAGCCGCAGAAAAAGCCAAGATCGAGCTTTCGTCCGCTCAACAGACCGAAGTCAACCTGCCTTACATCACTGCAGATGCAACTGGTCCGAAACACCTGGTGGTCAAAATCACCCGTGCCAAGTTCGAATCCTTGGTTGAAGACCTGATCGAGCGCACCATCGCGCCATGCCGTACTGCATTGAAGGACGCAGGCGTCAAGGTTGAAGACATCACCGACGTGATTCTGGTCGGCGGTCAGACCCGCATGCCGAAAGTACAGGACAAGGTCAAGGAGTTCTTCGGCAAAGAGCCGCGCAAGGACGTCAACCCTGACGAAGCGGTTGCTGTCGGTGCTGCGATTCAGGGCGGCGTGCTGCAAGGCGACGTCAAGGACGTATTGCTGCTGGACGTGACCCCGCTGTCACTGGGTATCGAAACCCTGGGTGGCGTCATGACCAAGCTAATCAAGAAAAACACCACGATCCCGACCAAGGCATCGCAGGTATTCTCTACCGCTGACGACAACCAGTCCGCTGTGACCATCCATGTACTGCAGGGCGAGCGTGAAGTGGCCGCCGGCAACAAGAGCCTGGGCCAGTTCAACCTGAGCGACATCCCGCCGGCACCACGTGGCATGCCGCAGATCGAAGTGACTTTCGACATCGACGCCAACGGTATCCTGCACGTTTCCGCCAAGGACAAAGCCACCGGCAAGGAAAACAAGATCACCATCAAGGCGAATTCCGGCTTGTCTGAGGAAGAGATCAAGCGCATGGAAGATGAAGCCGCGCAATATGCGGACGAAGACCGCAAACTGCGTGAACTGGTGGATGCCCGCAACAGCGCCGACGGCATGATACACAGCGTGAAGAAATCGCTGACCGAACATGGCGACAAGCTGGAAGCGGACGAGAAGGAAAAGATCGAAGCTGCCATCAAGGATGCTGAAGAAGCCATCAAGGGTGACGACAAGGCCGATATCGAAGCCAAGACCAACGCGCTGATGGAAGCTTCACAAAAGCTCGGTGAGAAGGTCTATGCCGAGCAACAGGCCCAACAAGGCGGCGGCGAAGCCCAACCACAGGATGAAAAGACGGTAGACGCTGAAGTCGTCGACGCAGAGTTCGAAGAAGTCAAAGACGAGAAGAAATAATTCTTCGTGATGTAAACACCATAAAGCGCATTGGGTAGATCTACTCAGTGTGCTTTATGCTTATCGGCAGAGACTAAATGGCAACAAAAAAAGACTATTACGAAGTCCTGGGCATCAACCGCGACGCCTCGGATGATGAGATCAAGAAGGCTTACCGCAAGCTGGCGATGAAATACCATCCGGACCGCAATCCGGATAACCCCAAGGCAGAAGAAAGCTTCAAGGAAGCCAAGGAAGCCTACGAAATCCTTTCCGATGAACAGAAGCGCGCGGCCTACGACCAATATGGTCATGCCGGCGTAGACCCGAGTATGGGTGGCGCTGGCGGTGCACACGGCTTCGGCAACTTCTCCGATGCCTTTGGTGATATTTTCGGCGACATTTTCGGTGGCGGCGGTCGTCAGCGTTCCAACGTCTATCGCGGTGCAGACCTGCGCTACAACATGGAGATATCGCTGGAAGATGCCGCACGCGGCACCGAAACCAAGATCCGCATCCCGGTCATGGCCGAATGCGAAACCTGTCACGGTTCCGGCGCACGTCCGGGCACCAGCCCCGTCACCTGCACCACCTGTGGCGGTCATGGCCAGGTACGCATGCAACAGGGTTTCTTCTCAGTACAACAGACCTGCCCCAACTGTCACGGCACCGGCAAGATGGTCAAGGAACCATGCCCGACCTGTCATGGCGGCGGCCGCGTCAAACAACACAAGACCCTGTCGGTCAAGATTCCTGCCGGTGTCGATGAAGGCGATCGCATCCGTCTCTCAGGCGAGGGCGAAGCCGGTGTCAACGGCGGGCCTCCGGGAGACCTGTATGTCGTTGTTCACCTGAAGAAGCACGAGATCTTCGAGCGCGACGGCGCCAACCTGCATTGTGAAATGCCGATCAGCTTCACCACCGCGGCACTGGGTGGCGAAATCGAAATTCCAACGCTGGATGGTCATGCCAAGATGAAGATTCCGGCCGAGACACAGACCGGGGCCACCTTCCGCCTGCGTGGCAAGGGCATCAAGCCATTGCGCAGCAATGCCAACGGCGACCTGATGTGTCATGTCGTGGTGGAAACGCCGGTCAAATTGACCGAACGCCAGAAGGAATTGCTGAAGGAACTGGAAGAGATCAACCTGCAGGACTCAGGCAAGCATAGTCCGCGTTCCAAGAGCTGGCTGGACAAGATGAAGGACTTTTTCGAGTAATCAATAATTACCCGTCACTTGCTTAACCAGGTGACGGGCATGAACCAGCATAAAAAAGGGAGGCAATTCAGCCTCCCTTTTTTATTGCTCACATCCATTCAAACAAGGTTCTAGCGACAAGCTCCGCGATAATCACCATGCCCCAAATGGGCATCCAGGGCATTCTCGTTCACCTCGAGAGTCTTGCCCTTATGGCAAACAACAACCTTGTCACTGTAGGGGCGCGTGGCGCACCCGGCAATTAACAGCATCCCCATCATCATGATTATGATCTTCTTCATACCACACCTCCTTCCGTCAGCTTGGTAAAAATACAGCAATCAATATCCTGCCGACCCTTTTTCGATGAACTCGATCCTGTACCCGTCAGGGTCTTCAACAAAGGCAATGACCGTGGTGCCATGCATCATGGGGCCTGCTTCACGGACAACCTTGCCACCAGCCTGCTTCACCTGCTCACAGGCCGCATAGGCATCATCGACCTCAATCGCCACATGACCAAAGGCGTTGCCCTTGTCGTAACTTTCAGTGCCCCAGTTATAGGTCAACTCCAGCACAGTATGGTCTTTTTCGTCTCCATAACCAACAAATGCCAGTGAAAACATGCCTTCCGGGTAATCATGCTTGCGCAAAAGCTTCATCTTCAGCACATCCTGATAGAACCGGATCGAACGTTCCAGATTGCCGACTCTGAGCATGGTATGCAGCATGCGCATGATGATTCCTTTAGGCTGATTGCTTGTTGGCGGTCAGATTCATGTATTTCGCATAAAGCTCTTCATGGCTTTCGCGCTTGTCCGGATTGAACGGGATGCAATCGATAGGACAGACCTGCTGGCATTGAGGCTTGCTGAAATGACCGACGCACTCGGTGCAGAGGTCGGAATCGATCTCATAGATCTCCTGACCCTGGTATATCGCGCCGTTAGGGCACTCCGGCTCGCAAACATCACAGTTGATGCATTCATCGGTAATCATCAGTGCCATAGCGTTATGCCTTGAGTTTCTGTTGAATCGCGGCATCGACAACCGATGGCACGAATTTGCTGATATCACCGCCCAGAACAGCAATCTCCCGGACCAGACTGGCCGATATGAACATGTACTGCTCGGAAGGCGTGAGGAATATGGTTTCGACCTCGGGATAGAGGTGACGGTTCATGCCGGCCAGCTGGAATTCGTACTCAAAATCCGAGACGGCACGCAAACCGCGAATGACCACGCGGGCGCCCTCTTCGCGGGCGAACTGCATGAGCAGTCCGGAAAAACCGACCACGCGCACATTGGGACAGTCCGCCAACACCTCCGCCGCCAGCGCGACTCGTTCATCCAGGTCGAATAGCGGCTTCTTGCCGTGGCTTTTGGCCACAGCCACGACCACTTCATCGAACAGGCGCGCAGCACGGCGCACCACATCCTCATGACCGCGGGTGATGGGATCGAAGGTCCCCGGATAAATGGCTTTATTGATCATGAACAGATTTTAGCAGGTGATAGAAAACATTGCCCGCTTTGCCATGTTTGATGACCTGCCATTGCGGCGTATCGGCCAAGGCATACTCCGCTTCAGCATAGATCACGCCATCCGGCGCGAGATGCGAAGCGAGTTCGGGCAGCAGTTTATCGAGCCAGCCCTGATTGTAGGGCGGATCGACAAAGATGACATCGAATTGCTGCTGGTCCTGGCTGAGAAAACTCATGGCATCCTGGTTGAATATCTGCGCCTGCCCTGCCTGCAGGTTATGCTGATTATCCAGCAGTGACCGGTAGGCAAGCGGCGACTTTTCCACCAGCACCAGAGATCTGGCGCCACGCGACAAAGCCTCGAAACCCATGGCGCCGGTACCGGCAAACAGGTCGAGACAATTCATGCCATGCATATCCTGCCCGAGCCAGTTGAACACGGCCTGCCTGACACGATCAGGCGTCGGCCGCAACCCCGGCGCATCCGGGAAGCGCAACAAACGGCTGCGCCACTCGCCGCCACTGATGCGCACCTGATTCGTCGCCTGTGCGGAAGATTTCCTACTGCGCTGTGCCAACGATGACAGTCACCAAATTATCAGTATTGATGCGCCGATTGAATGCATCCTTGATCTGCGCCGTGGTCACCTTGTCGACTTCCTTATTGAAGTCATCAAGATAGGTCAATGGCAATTTGTAAAAGCCGATGACCGCCAGATAATCCAGTATCTTGGCATTGCTGTCCAGGCGCAGCGGAAAACCGCCAATAATGTTTTGTTTGGCTGCTTTCAACTCGGCTTCGGTCACGCCCTTCTGCATGAAGCCATCCAGCGTATCGCGCACCACTTTCAGGGCTTCCTCGCCCTGCTCCTTCTTGGTCTGCAAGCCGATCTGGAACGGGCCTTCAACGGCCATCGGCATGAAGTAGCTGTAGACGCTGTAAACCAGGCCGCGCTTCTCGCGAACTTCCTCGGTCAGGCGCGAAACGAAACCGCCGCCGCCCAGGATGTAGTTACCGACATAAAGCGGGAAATAGTCCGGATCACCGCGACTGACGCCGGGATAGCCCAGCAGGATATGCGACTGGCTGGCCGGATGCTCGATGCGCTGTTCAACCGCCTGCTGCGGCAGTCCGACCGCACTCAAGGGCGGAGCAGACGCGGCCTTGGGCAAGGCAGCGGTCAGGCGTTCGGCAATCTCGGCAGCCTGTTCCCGGCTCATGTCGCCGATCAGCGCAATGACGGCATTGTTGGCGCTGTAATAGGCCTGGTAGAACTGCAGCAGATCGGCGCGCCCAATCGCAGCGACTGTTTCCGGCTCGCTACTGAAACCATAAGGATGATCGCCATAAACAGCCTTCATGAACGCCTTGCTGGAGATCGAATCAGGCTTGGTCGCAGATTCCTTGAGATTGGCAATGATGCGGGTCTTCTCGCGCTGCAGGATGGCCTCGGGGAAATCCGGCTGCTGAATGATCTTGCTGTAAATATCCAGCGCCTGTTCGCGCTCAGGCAGCTTGCTCAAAGTGCGCAGCTTGAAGCCGGCGCGGTCCATATCATGCTCACCGCCAAGAATGGCACCGATATCGGCCATGCGCTTCGATATCTCTTCCTCGCTCATGCCGGCTGCACCGGTCGTCGTCATGTGGCGGGTAATCGCTGACAAACCGGCTTTTTCCACTGTGTCGCGTGCGCTACCGGCGGCGAAATTAACGCTGATATCGATGATCGGCAGGTCATGGTTCTCGACAAAATAGACATCGGCACCAGTGCTGGTCTGCCAGTTCTCGATCTTGACGCCGGCATAGGCCTGTACGGCAAACAGCAGGCCCGCCGTCAACAAGGCAAGGTTCTTGAATAAATTCATATCAGCGCGCATGTGGGTTCACCTGTGGCTTGTTGGTTTTAGGTTCGATCGGTTGCGGGTCCAGCGTGGCGACGGTCAGCACATCCCTGACCAGATATTTCCTGGCGACTTCCTGCACCTGCTCCGGCGTAACGGCTTCAAGCCGGGCCTGGTAATCATCAAGAATCTTCCAGGAATAGCCCATGGTTTCCAGTTGGCCGATCTCCATCGCCTGATAGAACATGGAGTCGCGTTTGTAGACGTCCGCCGCGATCACCTGCGCTTTTACGCGCTGCAGTTCTTCTGCCGTGACGCCGGATGACTTGATCTTTTCCACTTGCTGCAACAGTGCCGCTTCAAGATCGGCTACCGTCTTGCCCTGGCTGGGTGTGCCTTCGAGCATGAACAGACTCTGACGGCCGCGTGACAACATGCTGTAACCGGCCCCGACTTCAATCGCCGTCTGGCTGTCACGCACCAGCTCCTGATTCAATCTGGCGGACGCATTGCCATCCAGCACGCCGGCAAGCAATTCCAGGGCATAGGGTTCCCAATCGCTTGCCGGATCGTTCAAGGCCGGTGCACGAAAACCCATCAGAATGTAGGGCAGCTCAGCCTGTGCCTTGACGACGATACGACGCTCGCCCTTCTGCTCCGGCTCAGCTTGCGGTTTCCGCTCTGCCACCGGACGCGGCTTGATCGGTCCGAAATGTTTTTTCGCCAGCTTGTAGACTTCCTGCGGATCGACATCGCCCACCACGACCAGCAGCGCATTGTTGGGGGTGTACCAGTACTTGTACCATTCCCGGGCATCGGCCGCGGTCATGTGCTCCAGATCATTCATCCAGCCGACGATGGGGCGACCGTAAGGATGGGCATTGTAGACCGCAGCATTGAACTGCTCGTAGACCTGCGCCTGCGCCTTGTCCTCCGTACGCCAGCGCCGCTCCTCCATGACCACCTTGATCTCCTTGGCGAACTCTTCTTCGGTCAGCACCAGGTTATGCATGCGATCAGCTTCAAGCCTGATCGAAAGCGGCAATTGGGATTTCTCGAGCTGCTGGAAATAGGCCGTGTAATCGCGTCCGGTAAAGGCATTCTCGCGTCCGCCAGCCGCCGCGATGATGCGGGAAAACTGCCCCGGTTTGATCTCTTTGGTGCCCTTGAACATCATGTGCTCGAGCACATGGGCCACACCGGTCTTGCCGTTGACTTCGTCTATGCTGCCGGCGCGATACCAGACCTGTGAAACCACCACCGGCGAACGATGATCTTCCTGTACGATGATACGCATGCCGTTGTCGAGCTTGAATTCATGCGTTGCGGCATGCAGCAAGCCCGGCAGCATGGCCACCAGCAAAACCAAACCTCGAAATATCACCTTTTTATTCTCCTTGAATTTGCGATACGCGGACCAAGTTGCTGTCGATCATAGAGCGCAGCAACGAAACTGAATAGGCATTAGGAAAATGCACGAACGACGAGTCTGACAGACATCCCGCCTTCTTGGTTCAAAGTGCGCCCTGGTTCAAAGTGCAAGTAGCCGACTCGCAGCATTATAGCCATTTAACCAATGTCTGATTACGACTAGAATAGAGCCCTATGTTCAATATCTTCAAAAAAGACAAAAAACCTGTAGCGGTGGAGGAAAATCCAGCACCCTCACCCGCTGCAGAGACAGTAGCGCCTACCGCAGAAACACCCACCTTGAGCTGGGCTGAGCGACTCAAACGCAGCCTGAGCAAGACCAGAAGCCAGCTTGGCAACCAGTTGGCTGCCCTCTTCAGCGGCGGAAAAATAGATGAAGAAGTCTACGAGGAACTGGAAACCATCCTGCTGACTTCCGACGTTGGCGTTTCAGCGACCCAGGCCCTGCTCGAAGACATCAGAAGCCGCGTCAAGCGCCAAAGCCTGAGCGACACCAGCCAGCTGAAGGAGGCGCTCAAGCAGGCCCTGCTTGAAATGCTCGCACCTCTGCAAAAGCCACTGGATACCGGCAACCACCAGCCTTTCATCATCATGCTGGTCGGCGTCAACGGTGCCGGCAAGACCACAACCATCGGCAAGCTTGCCAACCTGTTCCAGGCACAGGGCAAATCGGTACTGATCGCCGCCGGCGACACCTTCCGGGCCGCTGCCCGCGAGCAATTACAGGCATGGGGCGAGCGCAACCAGGTGCATGTCGTCAGCAACCAGAGCGGTGATGCGGCGGCCGTGATCTTCGATGCAGTCAACTCGGCCAAGGCCAGAAACATCGACATCGTACTGGCCGACACTGCCGGCCGCCTGCCGACCCAACTGAACCTGATGGAAGAGATCAGCAAGGTGAAGCGTGTCATCGCCAAGGCCATGCCGGATGCGCCGCATGAAATCCTGCTGGTGCTGGATGCCAACACCGGCCAGAACGCCGTGACCCAGGTCAAGGCCTTTGACGATGCGCTCAATGTCAGCGGCCTGGTACTGAGCAAACTGGACGGCACCGCCAAGGGAGGTGTCATTGCGGCCATCGCCCAGGCCCGGCCGATTCCCATCCGCTACATCGGCGTGGGGGAAAGCATCGACGATCTGCGTCCATTTGATGCCGAAGAATTTGTTCAGGCACTGTTCTCATGATAAGTTCATGCTCATGATTTTTTCCGGCCTGCTTACCGAACCCGCCAAAAGGACGATCCCTGCATGATCCGCTTCGATCAGGTCAGCAAGCGCTATCCGGGCAGCAACCAGGCCCTGCAAAATATCACCTTCAATATCGATCAGGGCGAACTGGTCTATGTCACCGGCCATTCCGGCGCCGGCAAGAGCACCCTGCTCAAACTGATCGCAGCGCTGGAACGCCCCACCAGCGGCACCGTGCTCATCAACAACCAGAACATCAGCCATCTGCGCAGCGCCGCCGTGCCTTATCTGCGCCGCAAATTCGGCCTGGTATTCCAGGATCACAAGCTGCTTTACGACCGCAACTGCTACGACAATGTCGCCCTGCCGCTGCATATCAACGGCATCAGCGGCAATGAGGCAGGGAAACGCGTACGCGCCGCACTGGACAAGGTGGGCCTGCTGGACAAGGAAAAGGCCATGCCGATCACGCTCTCCGGCGGTGAACAGCAGAGACTGGCGATTGCACGTGCAGTCGTCAGCCGGCCCGCCATCCTGATTGCCGACGAACCAACAGGCAATCTGGATGAAAACTATGCCGCGGAGATCATGCAGCTGTTCAACGCCTTTCAACAGGTCGGTGTCACCGTCATCATCGCCACCCATGATGTGCGCGGCATCAGCCCGCAAGCCAAGGTATTGAAACTGGATCACGGCCATCTGACCAGCCAGTTCGGCGTGGAAGCCGGCTCCGAATCACAGCCTCACGCCGGAGCAGCCTCATGAAACCCTGGCTGAACCAGCACGCCCAGGCGCTGAGCCTGGTGACAAGGAGGATGAAGTCGCACGCGCTGGCCACATTCCTCATGTTCATGCTGATGGGAGTCACTCTCTGCCTGCCGGGCACGCTCTATGTCATCATCGACAACCTAAACCGGCTGGCCGGCAGCATGCAGAGCGATCCGCAGATGAGCCTGTTCCTCAATATGGATGCTGACGAACAGACCATACGCGAGATTGCCGACAGGCTCGAAGCACACCCGAATATCCAGAACCATCGGTTTACCAGCAAGGACGAGGCCTGGGAGCAACTGCAACAGAACGCCGAAACGGCTGCCGTTGCCGGAAACCTGGAAAAGAATCCGCTGCCCGATGCCTATTTCGTGACACCTGCGCCTCTGACACCGGCAGAAATGGAAAACCTGCAGGCTGAACTACAGCAATGGGCAGGCGTGGAACTGGCGCAACTCGACACCGATTGGATCAAGCGTCTCAATGCGATTCTGCAACTTGGCAAGAAAGGCATCCTGGTGCTGGTCGCCCTGCTCGGATTCGCACTGATCGTCATCATCGGCAATACCATACGCCTGCAAATACTCACACAACGTGAAGAGATCGAAGTCAGCAAACTGATTGGCGCGACCGACAGTTTCATACGCCGCCCATTCCTTTATGCCGGCACCATCTACGGGCTTGGCGGCGGATTGGTCGCATGGCTGCTGCTGGTCGCCATCATCAGCCTGTTCAATGTCTCCATCGCTGACCTGGCGGAGCTTTATGCCAGTGGCTTCCGGCTTGATCTGCCGACGCTGGAAACCAGCATGGCCATCATCGGCAGCGCGGTATTCCTCAGCTGGCTCGGCTCCTACATCGCCGTCAACCGCTCGCTGGCGCAACTCGACTGACCCCATGCAACAGCCATGAAAAAGCCGGCAATGCCGGCTTTTTCAATTCTGAACCATGACGCTTACTTGCTTGACGCTGTGCTTACTTGAAGAAGCGGCGGAACCAGCCTTCGTCCTTGTTCTTCTCTTTCTCTGAAATGATGCCGATCATGTTGGCACGTACCGCTGCCACATAGTCCGCATCATCGCGGCGGATGTGATTGATGAGCCAGGAAGTCAGCATATGGTGAATCTCGTCAACGATGTCATCACCCAGCCTGAATCGCTCCAGATAGTCATTCACACGACGCACGAACAGATCGTGCACCTTCTTGTGCGGCTTGCAGTATTTGTAACCGGCTTCCTCCTGCAGGCTTTCTTCAAAAGCGAAGTGGGACAACGTATAGTCGACCAGCTCATCCAGCACCTTGCCAACGGCCTCTCTGTCCTGCTTGGCTTTCGCCAGCTCCAGATCATTGATGTAATCCACGATACGCCTGTGCTGCTTGTCGATAACATCGATACCCGTGTTTAAATCGTCTGTCCACAAAATAGCCAAAACTGCTCTCCTCTCGATCATATAGTGTTAAGACGCCCTGCACTTTGCATTGCGAGATGATGGCTTGGCTGAAGGACCGGAAGGCTTTCCAATTTCCAGCAACTCACCCCGCGAATATCTTGCGGGGAACGGCGAACCACCATAAGCGCCAATACAGACGCGCTCATTCAGCTGGAACAGATATTCTTGTTTTTTTTCAGGTAACCGGAAAGTTACCCGCTCCCTTGATCTGATTTCCATCCAAAGGATTAAGGACAATGACAGGGTATAACGACCACACAATTAATAGTTTGATGTATATCAAGCAATTGCCTGAACAAGGCCGAGAAAATCATGTTCAGGGATTGCAACTACCGCAACTTGAATTCGACCGGAATGACGATCTTGAACTCCCGGCCGCGCAGACTGGCAGGAACCGGTAGCGCATCCAGCCCCTTTCCCACCATCTCCAGCGCCTGCCTGTCCAATGCCTTGTAACCGCTGGATTTCAGCACATTCAGACTTTTCAGCTTGCCATCCACACTGATATGGAAAATCACTTCAAGCTCGCCTTGCTCACCCCGCCTTCTGGCAATCTCCGGATACACGCTGAATTGATTAGCCAACTTCTGTATGGCATGACCATAGGCATGCCAGAGATAATCATCATCCAGTACAGCCGATCCCATCGTTTCACCTTCAGGCGAACCGTAAACTGAACCGGTATTGGATTCCGGCGCAGACCCGAAACCCTCATCAATTGCCGCCACATTCTCCGGCGGGATTTCAGGCACCGTGTAAGTCGCGTCGTCAGCCGGGCCATCCGCTGCCAATACCGGCAACGCCTTGCCCTTGCTGACCTTCTCAACCTTTCTGGATGGCTTGGGTTTAAGTTCGGGCTCGAGCACCTTGAACACCGGGATGTCTTCAGGAATAGGCTCTGGCGGAACTTGCTCAATTTCCAGCGGTGGCGGCGGAAGAAATGCCAGATTGGCATCTATCGTCATCGGGATAGGCTCCCTGCCACTCCCGTACAAGGTCAGGGTGCTGATAAACAGCACATGTACAGTCAGCGAAAAAACAAAAGCGATCGCCGTTGTCGCCTTTTCTGGCACAGAGTCAATAATGCCAGCCCACTGTGAAATCATATGCATCTTGCCAACAGGAATAGGCAAAGGAGGCGGCCTTCGATAGATTTGAAAAGTGAAATGGATAATTGGGAAGTGGACTTTCCATCGCCAACATCATCCACAATGCAAGGAACTTGCATTCATATTAAGGCAGCCACTCTCAATACGCATCGGGAGTTTTTCCCGATTACTTTTACATTCTGCTACCGGTTAAGAATTCAGGATTGTCCGGGAGATTTTGAAGTGATTCGGTGATAGCCAGGCGGTAATGCCGGAACAACAAGAGTTCCGGACACAAACAATCAAGGCTTTAATTTATTTCTGACACAAACGACGCCATATTGCTTGCACAAAGCTCCAGCAGGGCTGCCGGCGGCATCGGACGTCCGATGAAGTAGCCCTGGACTTCATCACAGCCGGTTGCCCTCAGGAAATCCAGATGCTCCATGTTCTCGACACCTTCGGCAGTCACCGGGATACCCAGCGTTTTTGCCATATTGACGATCACTCTTGCCAGGGATGCGTTCTCGGGACTGATGTTGATGCTCTTCATGAAGGACTGGTCGATTTTAATGCGATCGACCGGGAAGCGACTGAGATAGCTCAAACTGGAATAACCGGTACCGAAATCGTCCAATGCAACATGCACGCCCAATCCGCGAAGCAGGCCCAGCACCAGCACCGCATTTTCCATATCGGCCATCAATGCATTTTCAGTGATTTCCACCTCAAAATCATGCGGTTCAATGGCATTCTCCTGCAAGGCAGAGAGAATCACTGACACAAGATTCTTCTGGCGGAACTGGCGCGGAGAAACATTGACGGCGATACGCAAAGTCCTGCCCAGTTTTTCGCGGAAGATAGCCGATTGCCTGCTGGCGGTCCTGATCACCCATTCACCGATTGGTACGATAAGCCCTGACTCCTCGGCCAAGGGAATGAATTCCATTGGCGAAGCAAATACACCCGGCATCCGCTGCCAGCGAATCAATGCCTCGGCGCCAACGATCATATTGGTTTCGAGATCGATTTGCGGTTGATAGAAAAGCTCGAACCTTTCCTGCTCTATCGCAAGACGCATCTCGTTCTCAAGATTCAGGCGATTGGAGGCTTGCCGCTCCATATCTGACGTAAAAAACTGAAAATTGTTACGCCCGTGCTTCTTGGCCTGATACATCGACGTATCGGCTTTACGCATCAGCACCGTGAGGTCTTCACCATCCTGGGGAAAGACACAGACGCCAATACTGGCCGTGACGTGAAGCCGATGATCTCCTGCAACAACGGTTGGCTCCAGGGATTCCATGATCTTTTTAAAGACTTTCTCAGTGCCATCCGAATGGTTGATATCCGGCAGCAAGAATGCAAACTCATCGCCTCCCATACGCGCAATCGTATCGGAAGGACGCACGCTGTTAACCAGCCGGCTGCTGACCTCCTGCAACAATTGATCGCCAATATGATGCCCAAGGGAATCGTTTACATTCTTGAAATGGTCGACATCCAGCAGGGCGATTGCAATGGTTTGTTTATTACGCCGGGCTGTCTCGATGGCGACCTTGACGCGGTCGTTGAATAGCGTGCGGTTCGGCAAGCCCGTCAATGCATCGTGCAGGGCAACGTGGCGGAAATGTTCTTCCGAACGTTTTTGTTCAGTGATGTCATATGCCACCCCCAGGTAGCCATAGACCTGAAATTCGCTATCCCGTAATTCCGTCAGTGAAACGCGTACAGGAAACCGTGAACCGCCTTTGCGTATATACGTCCATTCATGCTCATCATGCATGCCCGCACGGGCCTTGGCTACAAAGACCTCGAAGCCCGGCTCGATTTCGTATCCCAACTCGGCACTCAGTTCGATGGCACGCGCCTGAATCTCTTCACGATCGTGCAGCATGTCCATGGTGAATTTTCCGACCAGGTCAGTTTCTTCGTACCACAACATCCGCTGTGCGGCATTATTCAAGGCAATGATATTGCCTTCCTTGTCTGTGGCAATAATCGAATAGGAAACGCTATCGATAATTGCCGACTGGAAACGCTCGGCTTGAATCAAATCACGCTCAGTGCGCTTCTTGTCTGTGATATCGCGTGCTGTAAGCGCTATACCGTCACCCAGCTTGACCAGCTGGCACTCAAGCCACTGTGGCTTCAGCATGCAAGCATCGTCATGGAACTCATACGCAAGCGGATGTCCGGCTTCAACCACTTCGCAATAGCGTTGAAAGGTTTGCTCATTCATCAGCAGGGCAAAGTTGCGATAAAGTTCGGCTCCTACAAATTCATCATGCTCGCGGCCTACCAGCTTGCAGGCACGCTGGTTAAGAAACGCGCAGCGAAAATCAGCAATTTCCCCGGCGTTGTTCCGCACTGCTTCGAGCAGGAAAAACGCATCATGGTGACTTTCGGAAGCTGCAATGAACCTTGCCTCTGCCTTGTCAAGTTGCACTTGCTTGTTGATCAACTGCTTTAAAAGCAACCTGGCCGTCTTGCAGGAAATCACATAAAACACCAGGCTGAAAAAAGTGATGGCAGCGGCGGCCTTTAACAAGGCCGCGCTTTCCATATGCGCAGGAATATTCAATAGCCAGAGTACAGTCAGAACCATCGCCAGCAGAAGCAATATGCCGAATCCCATCGACAGCCACATCGACTTTGAAAATAAGGCAAAAAATGAGGTCTTCCTGATCAATTCATGCTCACTTCACGGTAAGTTTCAAAAAATATCCATCAGCAATCAAGGGGTGCCTGCCTCATATGTGCCTTGCGGCCGCATCGATATGACTCAGATTCCCAACTCTTCCACCCAGGACAATGCCGCAATATGGCGATCATTAACGCTATTCGGATCCAGATGCAGGAGATTGGCCAAAGAGATAATGCGCTCATGGTCGGCAGCCTCACAGGCTTCTGCAAGTTGCAGGAACGGTCCGTATACGCCCTCGCGAGTCAGCAATGCCTCCGTGATGGAATCCGGCAACTGAACCTTTTCCAGCACTTTTTCCATGGGCATTTCGAGAATGATATCCAGCATGGAAAACACGCCGACAATAAACAAGTTGTCCTGACCGTGTTTATCAAAAAAACCGCTACCAAGCAGCTCAGTGAGGCGGCCGCGGCTAACCGATGTTTTCATCAAGGCAGGGGACGTTGTGTTATTGCCTGCAGTCACCATGAGCAAGGTTAACCAGCGATAAAGTTGTTTTCTTCCCAGAATGGATAGCGCATGACCAATCGACTGAATCTCGCAGGAAAGACCGAATCCAACCGAATTGATATAACGCAGAAGCTTGAATGACAAAGCGGAATCGCGCTTGAATCCAGCCTCGATGTCCTTGTTATCGGCATCGTGGCTGATCATATTGATGATATCGATGACGCAAGCATAAGAAGGGTTGATGACTTTTGCGGAGAGAGTTTCCGGCTTGGCAAAATAAAAGCCCTGGAAAAACTCGATGCCCATTTTCCGGCAGGTTTCAAACTGCTCTGAAGTTTCGACCTTTTCCGCCACCAGCTTGGCAGGCAAGGTTTTGTATAGCGCACCGGCCTTCAGCAGTTCATCTTCGCTGAGCGCGAGCATATCGATCTTGATGTAGTCGGCCAAAGCCAGCAATGGCTCTGCGTCCTTTGCAAACATCGGGTTGTCAAGTGAAATCTGGTAACCGCGCGAACGTAACTCCTTGCAGCGCTGCAGAATTTCCTCGGTAGCCGGGACTGTCCTGAGTATTTCGAGCACCGTACGTTTGGGAGGGAGCAATTCAATCAAGCCACCCAACAACATCTCTTCATTGACGTTGATGAAGGCATATTTATCGCCCAGCAACCACTGTCCGCCCATATCGCTCAGGGTGTTGACCAGCACTCTGGAACAGGCTTTCAGGTCATCTTCGATCACCGCATTCTGGGCATCGGCGCTATGCCGGAATAGCAATTCATAGCCAATAATGGCCTGATCCTTGTCCAGAATGGGTTGGCGCCCGATATAGGCTTCTTCGTGCATTATTCAAACTTTCCATTAATGAAATGCTGGCTACCGGCCTGCCATTAAGCATCATCCTAGTCAAAATGGCGTACTGCCATTTAGCAGAACAAAGCAGTTTTTCATGGTTATATCGGCAGGAAATGCTCAAGGTTTAATTTTTATTTCAGCGCCGTCATTCGCGCTCTCCGGCGCGGAATACAACACCATGATGGAAACGCGACGGTTTTTTGCGCGCCCTTCTGCCGTATCGTTATTGCCAAAGGGTTGAGCCGAGCCGTAACCTACCGCGCTCAAGCGTTGCTCTGCTATGCCGTTCTGCTCCAGAAGGCGAACGACACTGCTGGCACGTACAGCCGACAGTTCCCAGTTGGAATAGAACAGGTAATTGCGAATGGGGATGTTATCGGTGTGGCCTTCCACCTGAATGGCATTGGGTTTCCCGGCCAGCATGCCAGCCACCTCAAGCAACGGCGGCAAGGCACCGACTTCCAGGCCGGCAGAGCCCGGTGCGAAGAGCACACTGCTCTCGATATCAATCCGGATACCGCGATTGTTTTGTAACACGCGCACACTGCCCTGCTCAATCAGCGGCGATAGTGCCCGGGATACATCCAGTGCCATGGCGGTCATGGCTTCGCGCTCGCGGCGCCATTTTTCATTACGCAATTGCACCGCGGCAAACGGCTTGATAAATGAGTCGCCGGACCGCTGTTCGACTCCCTCCGGGATCCCTTCCGCCTTGCCTTGCGATCCGCCTTCAAGCTGCCCTTCCTGCACCAGCTTGCCCGAGCCGAATGCGCTGCCGAGTGAATCCGCCAGTTGCTTGTATTTATTCTGGTTAACCGCGGAGACCGCGTACATCACCACAAAAAAAGCGAATAACAGGGTAATGAAATCAGCGTATGAAACCAGCCAGCGGTCGTGATTCTCACGTTCGATTTCAAATTTTTTCCGGCGGCCCATATCAACGACTAACTCTTATAGCCTGACATACGGTCTTCCAGCAGGCGCTGAGGGTCGCCGCCGGCAATCGCGACGATTGCATCGACCATCATTTCCCGCCGAGAAACCTCGTTCTGGATGTGACGGCGAAGTTTGTAGGCGATCGGCAAAAACACCAGGTTGGCAAAACCAACCCCATAAATCGTAGCGACGAAGGCCACGGCAATACCGCTACCCAGCATATCCGGATCGGACAGGTTTTCCATCACATGAATCAGGCCCAATACCGCGCCGATAATACCGATGGTAGGTGCATAACCGCCGGCCGCATCCCAGACCTTTGCGGCGTTCCTTAGATTGGCCTCGTAATGATCAAGCTCGATATTGCAGATTTCCCGTATTTTTTCCGGCGGAATACCGTCGATCATCAGGCGCAAGGCTTTTTTAACAACCAGGTCTTTTTCAGCATTCATGTGCGACTCAAGCATCAGGACACCTTCCCTGCGCGCCAGCATCGTCCACAAATTGATTTTCCTGGTGATCTGCTGCATATCGGTTTTGGGCGGCACAAGAATCCAGCCCAGCACCTTCAAACCAAGGATGAAATGCTTGAACTCGCTCTGCAGCAGGACAGCCCCCATCGTTCCGAAGAACACGATGATGAAAGCAGCGGGCTGCAACAGTGAAGAAAGCGTGCCCCCTTCCAGCGATTGCCCGACCAGGATGGCGGCAACCGCCAAAGACAACCCGATTAAGCTACCCCAGTCCATGCCTGTTCTTTCAGTCTCGCCCGCAACCTGGCGATGGCCTGGCTATGCATTTGACAGACACGCGATTCCGATACGTTCAGAACTGCACCAATTTCCTTCAGGTTGAGCTCTTCCCCATAATAGAGACCCATCAGGATACGTTCACGCTCAGGCAGCGAATCGATCACTTCGACCAGGGCCTCCTTGAAACCTTCCGACATCAGCGCCTGCAGTGGGTCGCCCCCGGCATCGGATAAATGACGATCGAGAAAGTGGTCGCCGCCATCGGAATCATGAAAATCCTCGTAATAAACCAGTTGATGGCCGCTGCAATCTCCCAGCATCTCGTAATACTCATCCAGCGTGCATTTGAGATGCCGGGCAACTTCCGTTTCGCTCGGCGGACGGCCATACTGCTGCTGCAGCGCATTGATCGCATCTTCCACCTGACGCATCTTCTTGCGCAGGCCTCGCGGCAACCAATCCGCACTGCGCAACTCATCCAGCATGGCCCCATGAATACGCTGCGAGGCATAGGTCTCGAACTGCGCACCATGCGTATCCTCATAATTATTGACTGCGCTGAGCAGCCCCATCATGCCGGCCTGTATGAGGTCATCCACTTCGACGCTGGGAGGCAACCTGGCCTTCAGGCGATAAGCGAGTTTCTTGACCAGGGGCGCGTGCTTTTTCAGCAAATCGTCTTTCTGGTCATTTTTTCCGTGTATGTTGTACATGATCCACCTTCCTTTTACGGGTGCCCGGATTGGGCAGCATCATCCCGCAACACAAGCATCGCGGCCGAAATCGAAGCGTTTCGCCAGGTCTTTGAATGCAGTTGAAGCCAAAGCCCGCGGAAAAGCCTCAACCACCGGACGCCCAAGCTTGCTGGCCTGCTTGAAGTATTCATCCGGCGGGATCGACCCCATATAATCAAGCCTGACTGACAGATAGCGCCGCGCCACTTGTGACAGGTGATTGAACAGGCGCTCGGCTTCCGCAGCCTGGACATCCGTCATCAGAACCCCGAAGGAACGACAGCCCAGCTGGTTGTATACCTGCTTGATCTGGCAATACGCCTGCTTGATTGCGTCCGGATGATGATTGAGCTGAATGACGATCTCGCCTTCATTCAGCATCGTTAATGGCAAAGTATCTTCGCCGGTAAGTTCGGCATCGACCAACAGCACATCGAACCGATTGGCCAGATCCGCCAGCAGCTTATTCAGGGCATGATTCACTTCTTGCGTCATGCCGCTGCGCAGTTGCTTGACGGTCATTAGCTGGGCCACCGAAAACCCCTGGCCTGCCGCCCTGATCGCCCCCTTCAGGCTGGCCTGATCCGCCGCCACTGCGGACAGCGGGTTCAAGCCACTGACACCATATGCCTGCATGGATTGCCGTGAATCCGCATTGATCACCAGAACCTCGCTGCCTTGACGCTGCAGGGAAACGGCCAGGTTGATCAACATGCGGGATTTATCAAACCCGTCGCTTGCCGACAGTACGGAAAATACCCTGGGCTGCGGTCCTGCCATGATCCTGCGCAAACCGTCAGCCTGGTCATCATGATTTGCGTAGAGATTAGCCAAGGCTCAACTCCCTTGCTGAAGCTCTGGCGGCATGCGCCATCAGTAAAGGCAGATCCTCATCACGGAACTGGAAAGGCTTGCCGGCAGGACTTTTTCTCAATTTGAATGCGTGATGCACCAACATTTTCCTGTTGGCAACATGCAGGTCTTCCGGCACACGCTGCCCATTGGCGACGTAGTAGAGGCGCAACTTTTCGCGCACGATGACATCCAGGGCGCTGCCTATCGTTGCCGCTTCATCCAGCTTGGTCATGATGCAGCCGGCCAAACCTTTGCCGCGATAGGCATTGACGACATCCATCAGGGTTTCACCGGTACTTGTCGCATTAATGCACAGCAGGCGCTTGATGTGGTTGCCAGCCCCCGCCAACATGGCGATTTGCCTGGTCACCATCTCATCACGTTGATTGACGCCCACGGTGTCAATCAGGATGGTGTGCTTGCCCTTCAACTCTTCAAGCGCAATCTTCAGGTCCACCTCATCTTTCACGGCATGCACCATCACGCCCAGAATCTTGCCGTAGATGCGCAATTGTTCATGCCCGCCAATACGATAGGCATCGGTCGTAATCAGCCCCAGCTTGGATGCGCCATGTTTCATGACAACGCGTGCGGCCAGTTTGGCTGTCGTCGTGGTCTTGCCGACGCCCGTTGGGCCAATCAGCGCGAATACCCCGCCTTTATCCAGCAGGTCGCTTTCGTCATCTATCGTGTTGAGGTTTTTCTCGAGCACGGATTTCGCCCAATTCAGTGCGCTGTCCTGAGTCTGGTTCTGCGGCAGGTTCTCTGCGATCTGACGAGCCAAGCCGGCACCGAAACCTGCACTCAACAACCTGCGCAGCAAAACCGAGGCAGTCGGGCTGCGGCGCTGGGTGTTCTCCCAAACCAGCTCCGTCAGTTGCGACTCAATCACACCGCGCATGGAACGCACTTCCGACATCAGCTTTTCAAATTCCGGTGTTGTTTGTTCAGATGGTTTTGCTGCAAAGACGGACTTGGCTGCTGGAGTAGCCGTCAGCCTGCTTGTCGCCGGTTTTGGCAGTTGTTGTTTGTGCGCCTCCGGCCCGGATTGCAGGGGCCTGGTCACTGCCGGTTTTGCAAAAACCGGCTCCGCTTCGTGCAAAGGATTCTTGCGGCTGGTCAATGCGGCAAGTGCGTCCGGCGACAGGATGTCGTCTTCCATTGCAGCGTCATCATCAATCAAGATAGTTTGTGGCTTGGCGCCAACTACCGGTTTTGCAAGCGGCTGACTGCCGTTGCCAAAACCAAGTGACTCCTGCGCCACCAGATTGTCCATCTCTGCACCATCCAGGGCCAGAATCTCATTGCCGCCGTTAACCGCCTTGTTGGAAAGAATCACCGCATCCGGCCCCAACGCCTTTCTCACCATGGCAAGGGCTTCGCGGGAATTGGCAGCGAAAAATCGTTTAACGTTCATGCTTGACCTCCAATAAGACTAGTCACACGTATGGTTTTTGAATCGGGAAGTTCATCATGCGAAAGCACGCGCAGATGAGGGATGGCGCGGCGAAGGAATTTCGCCAGCACCGCACGTAAAGGCGACGGCACCAGCAACACCGGTGTCATCCCCATTTGTTCCTGTTGCTTGGCTGCACGCTCGGTTTTCGATGCCAGCGTCTCGGCCAGGCCGGGCTCGATCGCCGCTTTCTCAGCGCCGGCTTGCATCGCTTGCAACAGCAGGTTTTCCAGTTGATGGTCGAAGGTCATGACGGAGACTTCATCACCTTCAGGGAACAGCTGCTGAACTATGGCCCGCCCGAGTTGCACGCGGACGACTGCCGTCAGGTCTTCGGCATCCGTCATGCGCGGCGCATATTCAGACAGGGTTTCAATAATGGTACGCATATCACGGATGTGAACGCTTTCGGCCAGCAGGTTCTGCAGCACTTTCTGGACAGTAGAAAGTGGCATGGTCTTGGGTACCAGGTCTTCAATCAGTCTTGGGGATTCCTTGGCCAGGTGGTCGAGCAGTTGCTGCACTTCCTGACGGCCCAACAGCTCGGCGGCATGCTGGCCAATCACATGATTCAGGTGCGTGGCAATTACCGTACTGGCATCAACCACGGTATAACCCATGCCTTGCGCCTGGTCGCGCAACTCGCTTTCGATCCAGACCGCTGGCAAGCCAAAGGCCGGATCCTTGGTTTGCGTCCCCGGCAAGGTACCGGCCACCATGCCCGGATCAATGGCCAGGAACTGGTTGTTGACCGCCTCGCCCCGGGCAATCTCCACGCCCTTCATGGTGATGCGATAGGCAGATGGTTTCAGTTCCAGATTGTCACGGATATGGACAGGCGGTGTGAGGAAGCCGACCTCCTGCGCGAATTTCTTGCGTATGCCTTTGATGCGTTTGAGCAGGTCGCCGCCCTGGTTCTTGTCTACCAGTGAAATCAGGCGGTAACCGACTTCCAGCCCGAGCACATCGACCGGCAGGACATCGTTCCAGCTGGCCTCTTCGCTTTCTGCGTTCACCGGCATGGTCTCTTCATCTGCCGCCTGCTGTACCAAGGCAGCCGCCTTGTGGCTGGCGATGAAATAGGCAGCACCAGCCAGTATGGCGGCGAGTGTAAGGAAAGCGAAATTGGGCATGCCGGGGATGATGCCCATGCCCCCCAGAATGCCGGCGGCAATATAGAGCAGGCGTGAGTTGGAGAACAACTGGTTGACCAGCTGGTTGCCGATATCCTGATCATTGGCAACGCGTGAAACCACAACACCGGCTGCGGTGGAAATAATCAGTGAAGGAATCTGCGCGACCAGGCCATCGCCAATCGCCAGCAAGGTGTAATTCTTGACCGCGACATCAAAGGCCAGGTCGTGCTGCACCATGCCGACGATCAGGCCGCCAATGATGTTGATCAGGGTCACCAGGATGCCGGCAATCGCATCACCACGCACATATTTACTGGCACCATCCATGGCGCCATAGAATTCGGATTCCTGGCCGATTTCAGCACGGCGGCGGCGGGCTTCTTCTTCACCAATCAAACCTGCGTTCAAGTCGGCATCAATGGCCATTTGCTTGCCGGGCATCGCATCCAGGGTAAACCGTGCACCGACTTCGGCAATACGGCCTGCACCCTTGGTCACCACGATAAAGTTGATAATGGTCAGAATCACAAAGACGACAATACCGACGGTGTAATTGCCGCCGATCAGGAAATGACCGAAGGCCTCGATCACCTTGCCGGCAGCATCCGGCCCGGTATGGCCTTCAGTCAGCACCACGCGGGTGGAAGCCACGTTGAGCGAAAGGCGCAACATGGTGGTGACCAGCAGCACGATCGGGAAGGCGATGAAATCGAGCGGCTTTGAGGTATTGAGGCTGATCAGCAGGACGATGATGGATAACGCGATATTGAAACTGAACAGCACATCGAGGGCGATGGCCGGCAGTGGCAATATCATCATTGCCAGCAACATGACGATGATCAGCGGCGCGGCGACTGCAGCGCCGGTTTTAGCATTAAGCCAGACTGGCAGGTTCAGGCCGTTCATGCGGAAGCTCCTGCCAGCGCATGTGGGTCAAGTTCGTCAGGCACCTCAAGCACATCCGGCTGCCGGGGCTGCAAGCCACCATCTTTTTTGAAAATGCGCATCTGGTAAACATAGGCCAGCACTTCTGCAACTGCGGCATACAGCGCTTCCGGGATCGCATCGCCCAAATCGGTATGGGCATAAAGTGCACGTGCCAGCTTGGGGGATTCCAGCACGCTGACTTTATGTTCAGCGGCAATCTCCCGTATCTTCAAGGCAATCGCGTCCGCACCCTTGGCCACCACCACTGGCGCGCGCATGCTGTCATTCTTGTATTGAATGGCGACGGCATAGTGCGTCGGGTTGGTCACCACGACATCCGCATTGGGGATTTCCGCCATCATGCGGCGACGCGCCATCTCACGTTGTTGCAGACGAATCCTGGCTTTGATTTCAGGGTTGCCTTCGGTTTCCTTGCTCTCCTGACGCACGTCCTGCTTGGTCATCTTGAGCTTGTTGGCGTAGCTCCATAATTGATACGGCACATCTACCGCCGCAATCAGCACCAGGGAACCGGTAATCGCGATCATGGTGACAAGGATGAGATAGGCGGTGCTGGTCAATGCTTCATTCACAGGCAGCAAAGGCAACATCAGCACGTCATCGATTTCAGCCGCCACGACAAAAAAAGCGACTGAACCCACCAATGTGGCTTTGACTACCGCCTTGAAAAACTCCATGGCGGCATTTTTTGAAACCAGGTTCTTGATGCCGCTGAGTGGGTTCAATTTATTGAACTTGGGAATCAAGGCCTTGCTACTGACATTCCAGCCGCCGAGCAGCACCGGTGAAGCGATCGCGATGAATACGACCAGGCCCGCCAAGGGCAGAAAAGCCCAAAGCAGTTCACCTAAATTTTGCGAGATATTGACTATCAGCAAGCCGGGCTCAAAAACGAGATTGCGCGGCAAAGTCAAACCGGCCGCCATATTGGTCTTGAGCGCCTGTGTCAGTTGCGCACCGGATGCCCAGATGCCGACCAGCATAGTGAGAAGCACAGATACCGTTGCCAGCTCTTTCGAGCGAGGCACGTCGCCGTCCTCACGCGCTTTTTCAATGCGCTTGGGCGTCGCCTGTTCCGTTTTCTCCAAATCGCTGTCTTCTGCCATACCAGCCCCAATTGATTGAGTCGATCAACTACCCATCGACGGTCTTCCATTGGAACCATTATTGATGAAGACAGGAATTTCGAATCTGGGGAATAAAAGGGTTAATTGCCCCTTATTGATTCAATGCAACATGAGCAGACTGAGTGTGGCCAGCCAGTTTGGCGATTGCCGGATATCCCGCGAATCAGGATGAACCCGGCAATACGGGGGAGTTGAATCATGGAGAATCGAGCCATCACGAACCGATCAAGCAAGTATTCTTTAGCGTTGCCCAAGAATACTTGCTTGTTAAAAACCCAGACTGTCCAGCAAATCATCGACCTGCTCTTGCCCGCTGACTGCATCCGGCGTTTTCTCCGGTGCAATTTGTGGCCCGTTCATCAAGCTGTCCGATTCTTTTTTGGCGGATGGATTGAAGTCTATCAGCACCTGTACCAGCTGGTTTTCCAGATCCTGCGCCAACTGCGTCACGCGTTTGATGACCTGTCCGGTCAGGTCCTGGAAATCCTGCGCCATCATGATATCCATCAGCTGTTCTTTCGACTGATTGGCACCTGCTGACGTCTCATCCAGAAATGCAATCGTGCGCTCGGCCAGTTCATCGTAATCGCTCTTCATCGATGGCGTAGTGAGCAGCTTCTGCCATTCCTGTTTAAGCGCCTGACCGTCGCCATCTATCCTGGACTGAATCGGCAGTGCGATATCGGTCGCATTAAGCACGCGTTGCGCCGCCTGTTCCGTCATCCGCACCACATAGTTCAGGCGATCGCGGGCATCGGGGATCTCCTGGGTCACTTCCTCCAGGGCTTTATCCAGGCCCAGGCCGCGCAAACTGTCATGCAATATACGCGTCATGTAGCCGATACGCGCAATCACCTCATCCTTGGCGCCAGTGGCAGGCAGCGCAGGCTCTGCGTTACTTAACTGTGATACCGGTTGCACTTGCATTCTCAAGCCCCGATTTTTTCAAATATTTTTGCGAGCTTTTCATCCAAGGTCGCTGCAGTAAAAGGCTTGACCACATAACCGCTAGCGCCGGCCTGGGCGGCGGCGATGATGTTTTCCTTTTTGGCTTCAGCCGTCACCATGAGGACAGGCAAGGAAGATAATTTGGGGTCGGCGCGAATATGCTGCAGCATTGTGAGCCCGTCCATATTCGGCATATTCCAGTCCGACACGACAAAATCGTAATTCCCGGCCTGCAACATGGAAAGCCCCATGGCACCGTCTTCCGCCTCGTCCACATTGGCGTAACCCAGCTCTTTCAGCAGGTTCTTGACAATACGGCGCATGGTAGAGAAATCATCCACCACCAGAAATTTTGTATTTGGATTTGCCATCTGAGACTCCGTTAAAAACTTGATATGCCGATGCTGACAATGTGACAGCATAATGACGCATTACACTCTTGCCATCATTATCGGCAGAACCGGCAAAACCTTAAGTCCGAAAAACGGGGATAAAACACCTCTTAATACCTTTTTGAACGCACGCCGATTGCATGGCGTGCAATTAACCTGAAAACGCAGTTAGCCACAGAGAACTCAGAGTTCACAGAGAAAAAACCAGAGGTTGCCGGAATCATTATTCCACCAATCGGGCGCCTCCCTCAACACCACGCAATCCGCTTTGTCTCTGTGTTGGCGCCAACAATAGGCGCTTCAGCGCCATTGGTGGCGGACATGCCCCATGCGGGTACTATGTGAACTCTGTGGCTTGAATTACGAGTTCCGGATTAACTCAAATACCAATCAAACCCGAAGCGCGCGGCTGGTATCCAGTGCAAGGTAATTCATGACCCTGGCCGGCAATCCGTCCAATGGCAACACTTCATGCACCCCGCCCCGCGCGATGGCCTCCTTCGGCATGCCGAACACCACACAACTCGCTTCATCCTGCGAGAAGTTGTAAGCACCGGCTTCGCGCATCCTGAGCATGCCGGCAGCACCGTCTTTCCCCATGCCAGTCAGTATCACGCCGATCGCGTTTTTACCGGCATGCAGGGCAGCAGAATCGAACAAGACATCGACTGACGGCTTGTGACGATTGACCGGCGGGGCATCGCTCAGCTCGGTCATGTAGTTCGCACCGCTGCGCGCCAGCAACAAATGCGCATCACCCGGAGCAATATACGCATGGCCCGGCAGGATACGTTCGCCGCCTTCCGCCTCCTTCACCGAGATTTTGCACAAGCCATCGAGACGGTTGGCAAAGGATTTCGTAAAGCCGGCAGGCATGTGCTGCGTGATGAGGATGCCCGGACAATCCGACGGCATTTCCATCAGGAACGATTTGATCGCCTCGGTCCCGCCGGTTGAGGCACCAACAATAATCAGCTTCTCGCTACTGAGCAGGCGGTTGCCCAATGACGGCAGGACGACAGACTTGTTATGCACTGCAGACCTGGTCTGGATGCGCGCTTTGGCGGCGATACGAATTTTGTCGGTAATCATATCTGTGTACTCGCGCATGCCATCGGCAATCGACAACTTGGGCTTGGTGACAAAATCAATCGCACCCAGCTCCAGGGCGCGCATGGTGACCTCCGAACCTTTTTCCGTCAGGGACGACACCATCACCACCGGCATGGGGCGCAGGCGCATGAGCTTCTCCAGGAACTCCAGGCCATCCATTTTCGGCATTTCCACATCCAGCGTAAGCACATCCGGGTTGTGCTGCTTGATCAGTTCACGCGCAATCAAGGGGTCCGGCGCAGCAGCCACGACCTGCATGTCCGGCTGGCTATTGATGATTTCGGTCATCAGGCTGCGTATCAACGCAGAATCATCGACGATCAGGACTTTGGTTTTTATCATTTCATCCTCTACTTCTGATTTTTTTAAAACAATTCAACTTCACCCGCCACTGTATTGGTCGTAAGCCGGCTGGCATAACTTTGCTCACGCTTGACGATAGTGCTGTTGTGCATTTGCCTGAGCTTCTTCACCATGACGCGGCCCGTTGCGGGGAAGAAGTAAACCTTGCGCGGATAGATATCATTGAGGTCTTCCCCGACGATCTTGATATTCTCTGCCGCCAGGAAGTCTTTGACGAACTGCGCATTGCGTTCACCGACATTGGTCGTGGCAAACGCCCTCAACACATTGCCGCCGCCGAAAATCTTGGCCTCGAGGTTCTGCCGGCGTGCGCCGCTTTTGAGCAACTGGTTGATCAGCACTTCCATCGCGTAGACGCCATAGCGCATGGATGCCGAGACCACGCTATTGTCACCACCGCTATCCGGCAGCATGAAATGGTTCATGCCGCCGATGCCGCTGACCCTGTCCCGGATGCAGGCAGAAACGCATGAACCCAGCACGGTAACAATCAGCATGTCTTCATCGGTGCAATAATATTCGCCAGGCAAAATCTTGGCGGCCTCGCAATCAAATGTGCGGTCGTAATACAGATTGCTCGACAACTCTTCTTCGTAACCCCGGCTCATGGTCTGCCATTTACCGCTATTCAGAATGAGCCTTGCTCAGCTCATAGACAGTCTTGCCCCTGAGCCTGAACGCCTTGGTGGAATAAAGAAAGTTCTCGGAATGCCCCCCGAACAATAAAGCATCAGACTTCATCATCGGGGCAAACCGGTTGAGTATGGTGCTCTGTGTTTGCTTGTCGAAATAGATCATGACATTACGGCAGAAAATCACATCGAACTGGCCGTTCAATGGCCATTGCGGCGCGAGCAGGTTCAGCGGCTTGAAGGTAATCAGGGAACGCAGCTCATTGCGCACCCTGACCTGGCCTGCCTTGTCACCAGTGCCTTTCTGGAAAAAACGTTTCAGCCGTTGCTCGGAAAGTTTATCCACCCGCTCCCACGAGTAGACACCACGTTCGGCAGTTGCCAGCACATTGGTATCGATATCTGTCGCGATGATCTCGACCGGCGGTTTCAATGTATTGAAAGCCTCACAGGCCGTCATGGCGATGGTGTAGGGTTCTTCACCGGTTGAAGCAGCTGAGCACCAGATCGAGATCGGCTTTTTGATCTTGAGTAAATGTTCGGCAAGAATCGGGAAGTGATGCGCCTCCCGGAAAAATGAAGTGAGGTTGGTAGTCAGGGCGTTGGTGAAAGCCTCCCACTCTGCGGCATCCTCCGATGTTTCGAGCCGGTCCAGGTATTCATCAAAAGAACGTAACTCAACAGCTCGCAACCTTCTGGCAACCCGGCTATAAACCATATCGCGCTTGGCATCGGACAGTGAAATGCCCGCGCGCTGGTATATCAGTTTGCGAACTCGCTGAAAATCCCGCTCAGTAAAGTCGAATTCGCGGTCAGAAATATTTTCTTCTCTCCGGGCCAGCATAGGCGATTCCCGATCCATCCTTGTAGTTAAAACAGTCCGGCCCGGGCCATTACCCGGTGCCTGCTTGAAGTCATGCACAAGATCGCTCAAAACTCTTCCCAATCGCCATCGTCAGTTCCGGTTTTCACCAACTTGCCTGGTGTCGCGGCTGCCCCGGATTCGATCCTTGCCTGCATGACATGAATCGCCTGCACCGTTCGATTGGAATTTCTCGAGAAATCCGCACCCAGAAGTTTCTTTGCTTCGTCGATCTGACGCCGCTCAACGGCCTCTACGATGGCACCTACACTCTTGTGGAATGCAGCATGCACCTGGCGCAAATCCCGGTATTCGGGCAACGAGCCATACCTTAGCGCATCGCCATAAATCCACTGACCCAGATCGCACTTGTCGTCACATGAAACGACCGAGGCATCCAGACGCTCCCGGGATCGCCCATGCATGTAATCGACCAGGCGCATTTTCCAGCGGGCATGCGCCTGCTCGGCTTCCCTGAACGAGAATTTCTTCACGGCAACGGATTGGCCACTAACGACATTCAGGTTGCGTTTTGCGGCAACTCCGGTCGATTCACCACTCAACTTGAACACACCGATCGCGGCATTCATTTCCTCTGCCTGTTCCATCAGGGATTCGGCGGCAGCAGCAGCTTGCTCTACCAGGGCAGCATTCTGTTGTGTGACTTCGTCCATCTGGGTCACGGCGCTGTTGACCTGGTCGATGCCGGAGCTCTGTTCGATCGAGGCGGCAGCGATCTCGCCG
>PHCX01000004.1 GCA_002842435.1 Betaproteobacteria bacterium HGW-Betaproteobacteria-1
CCTGTTCGACAAGGGTGGCAAGACCTATGCATGGCACCATGACCGCAACGGTTTTGCATACACCTTCGAAGCCAACACCGGTACGCTGGTATCCGCTGAAAAAGTACATCCGTTCGTCAACTGGGCAACTCACGTTGACCTGAAGTCCGGCATTCCTCACAAGGATGGGAAGTACTCCACTCACCAGGATTACAACGCCAAGGGTATCTGCCCGGCTGCTTTGGGTACCAAGGACCAACAGCCTGCAGCTTACAGCCCACGCACTGGCCTGATGTATTCTCCACTGAACCACGTATGTATGACATACGAGCCAGTTGAGTCCAAGTACATCGCCGGTCAACCATGGGTTGGTGCTACATTGACCATGTTCCCTGGTCCTGACGGTGTGATGGGTGGCTTCGCTGCTTACGATCCGATGACCAACAAGGCCGTCTGGTACAACAAGGAGAAATTCTCTGCTTGGGGTGGTGCTCTGACAACGGCTTCCGACCTGGTGTTCTACGGTACTCTGGACCGCTGGTTGAAGGCTGTTGACGCTCAGTCCGGTAAGGAACTCTGGAAATTCCAGGTTGGTTCCGGCGTGATCGGTAATGCATTCACCTATGGTCACAAGGGTAAACAATACGTTGGCGTACTGTCCGGTATCGGCGGTTGGGCTGGCGTTGCGATGAACCTGGGTCTGACTAACCCGACAGACGCCCTCGGCGCTGCTGGTGGTTATGCAGAACTGACCAAGTACAACGCTGCTCCTGGCGGCGGTGCACTGAATATCTTTGCACTGTAATAGTCGCCTAGGTTGATGGTCGGGTTCGCCCGACCATCAACACTACAGTCTTCTGTTCAAATTCTTACTCCATAGGGATTTGATACAAGGGTCCCCTCTCGATATTCGAGAGGGGTTTTTTTTGCCCTGAATAAACAGCTGGAGTAAACGGAGAAGTATGGAATAAACCCGGTCAGGCTTATTCAACCGTGACGCTTTTGGCCAGATTGCGCGGTTTGTCGACATCGGTGCCCTTGAGCAGGGCAGCGTGATAGGCCAGCAACTGTACCGGTATGGTGTGCAAGATGGGAGACAGCACACCGACATGACGCGGGGTACGAATTACATGCACGCCTTCACTCGCGGTGAAATGACTATCGGCATCGGCAAACACGAACAGTTCACCACCACGCGCGGCGACTTCCTGCATGTTGGACTTCACTTTTTCCAGCAAGGCATCATTCGGCGCAATGACGACCACCGGCATGTCCTTGTCCACCAGTGCCAACGGCCCGTGCTTGAGTTCGCCGGCCGGATAGGCTTCGGCATGGATATAGGAGATTTCCTTGAGCTTGAGCGCACCTTCCAGCGCGATCGGGTAATGCACGCCACGACCGAGAAAAAGGGCATGCTGCTTGTTGGCAAAAGCCTTGGCCCACTCGCGGATCTGCGGCTCCAGGTTGAGTGCATACTGCACGCTACCCGGCAGGTGTCGCAATGCATCCAGATGCACACTTTCCTGTTCGGCGTTCAAACGGCCGCGCTGTTTGGCCAGCGTCACCGCCAACGTAAAGAGGGCGACCAGTTGCGTCGTGAATGCCTTGGTCGATGCCACACCGATCTCGGCACCGGCACGGGTATAGAGTATCAGTCGTGAGGCACGTGGAATGGCGCTTTCCTGCACATTGCAGATCGCCAGCGTCAGTTCTTGACCCAGGGACTTGGCGTGCTTCAACGCTTCCATGGTATCCAGCGTCTCACCGGATTGCGAAATGGTCACGATCAACTGCCTTGGATTCGGCACGGAGCTGCGATAGCGGTATTCACTGGAGATCTCGACCGAGGTCGGCAATTGCGCCATGCTCTCCAGCCAGTACTTGGCAGTGAGGCCTGCATAGTAGCTGGTGCCTGCCGCCAGTATCAGCACGCTGTCCACCTGCTTGAACACCTCTTCCGCATCCTTGCCGAAGAGGGCAGGGCTGAAACTGGCATCATCGATCAGGGCCTCGATGGTATCTGTCAATGCGCGCGGTTGCTCATGAATCTCCTTTTGCATGAAATGCGAATACGGACCCAGTTCCATGGAAGCCAGCGAGACATCGCTCAGATGCACCTTGCGCTCCACCTGTTTGCCGTCTGCCCCGTAAATGACAACGCCCCGACGTTCTATCGTCGCAACGTCACCATCCTCCAGATAAATCACCTTGCGCGTGACCGACAACACGGCCGAAACGTCGGAGGCGATGAAGTTCCCTTCCTCTCCCAGGCCGATCAACAAAGGGCAGCCCTGACGCGCGCAAACCATCAAATCAGGCGACTTCAATGCCACCACACTGATGGCAAAAGCGCCGACCAGTTCACGAACGGCCAACTGAACGGCAGCAAGCAGCGTACTGCCCTGAGCAAGATAATGATGAATCAGATGAGCGATGACTTCGGTATCGGTCTGCGATTCGAAAGCATAACCCAGGCCCTTCAGGCGCTCACGCTGTTCATCGTGATTCTCGATGATACCGTTATGCACCACGGCAAGCTCACCCCTGGATACGTGCGGGTGTGCGTTGGATTCAGTCACTCCGCCGTGCGTCGCCCAACGCGTATGACCGATACCGACTAGTCCTGTCAGATGTTCCGCATTGGCTTTTTCCTGCATGGTCGCCACACGGCCGACCGTACGCACACGCCTGATACCATCCGCAGCAAGTACCGCCACACCCGCAGAATCATAACCGCGATATTCCAGACGGCTCAGACCTTCTATCAATACCGGAACAATGTCTCGTGATCCGACAGCCCCAACAATTCCACACATAAACGCCTCTACTTATTTCTTGATTTTTACTGGCCGCTTCCAGCCGTTTACCGTGACCTGCTTGCTGCGCGACAAGGTCAGTTCTCCTGCCGGTGTATCCTTGCTGATGGTCGAACCCGCTCCTATGGTCGAACCTGCTCCCACGGTGACCGGCGCGATCAGTTGCGTATCAGAACCGATGAAAGCATTATCCTCGATGACGGTGCGGAATTTGTTGGCGCCGTCATAGTTACAGGTAATCGTACCGGCACCGATGTTGACTTGCTTGCCCACCGTCGTGTCGCCAACATAGCTCAGATGATTGATCTTGCTGCCGATATCGACCTGGGTATTTTTCAGCTCAACAAAGTTGCCGATATGCGTATCGTCGGCCAGCTCCGTACCCGGACGCAAACGCGCATAGGGTCCGATCCGGCATTGCGCTGCAATACTGACCTGATCGGTATGAGTAAATGGGGCAATCGTCGTGCCAGCGCCGATATCCGTATCCTTGATTACACAATAAGCGCCGATCCGGACACCGTCAGCCAGCGTAACCCTGCCTTCAAAGATACAGCCAACATCGATCTCGACATCGCGCCCGACCTCAAGCTCACCACGGACATCAATACGGAACGGGTCGCTCAGTGTCACGCCTGCCTGCATCAGGTCTGTAGCTTTACGCAATTGATAAACACGTTCCAGTCCGGCCAGATCCTGCTTGGAATTCACGCCTTCTACCGAGGATTCATCGACAGTCATTTCGCTACTCACCGCGAAGCCATCCGCGACCGCCATGGCCACGATATCGGTCAGATAGTATTCGCCCTGGGCATTATGATTTTTCAGATTCGTCAGCCAGCTGACCAGATTAGCATTGTTGACGGCCATGATGCCGGTATTCACTTCATCTATGCGACGCTGCGCTTCCGTTGCATCCTTGTGCTCGACGATGGCGTTGATATTTCCATGAGTGTCGCGCACGATGCGGCCATAGCCAGTCGGGTCACTTTTTCTGACTGTCAGCAAACCCAAATGGCTGGTCTTAAATAGCAGTTGCTGACAAGTCTCGATATTCAGCAAAGGCACATCACCCAGCAATATCAGGGTTCTGGCTTCGGCATCCAGATAAGACAATGCCTGCTGCACGGCATGTCCGGTTCCCAGTTGCTCCTTCTGCTCGACCCAGGTGATGTCTTCCTGCCGGAAGGCATCCGGCACGGCTTCACCGCCATACCCATAGACCACGATGATCTTGCTCGGCTGCAATTGTTTGGCGGCATGAATCACATGTTGCAACAATGATTTGCCGGCCAGCTTGTGCAGCACCTTGGGCAAGGTGGAACGCATGCGTGTGCCCTTGCCGGCAGCCAGAATGATGATATTGAGTAGGGGAGAGCTCATGAGTTTTGAATTCTTGATGAGACGCTTAAATATGACGGCTATGAATATGACGAAAGTATAAAACAAAAGGCAGCCTACCGGCTGCCTTGCTGTCTGTTGCTTGCCCGAATTGCAGGACTTAATGCTGCTTCATCTTGCGCAATTTCTGGATCGCTGCAATCTGTGCTGCCATCGCTGCGAATTCACTCTCGGCCTTGGCAAAGTCGATTTCGCTTTTCGCGTTTTTCATCGCTTCCTCTGCCGCCGCTTTGGCTTCATTGGCTTTGGCTTCGTCCAGGTCATGGCCGCGAATCGCGGTATCTGCCAGCACCGTAATGACACCGGGCTGAACTTCAAGTACGCCGCCCGAGATGAAGATCAATTGCTCTTCAGCTTCGTCTGCCACCTTGATACGCAAAGCACCTGCCTTGATCGGGGTGATCATCGGTGTGTGGCGCGGATAGATACCAACTTCACCCATCTTGGCCGGCGCAGCCACGAATTCTGCCTCACCGGAAAAGATGGATTCTTCAGCACTTACTACGTCCACATGTATTGTCATTGCCATGGTATTTTCTCTTTAGCTTTTAATGAGTTAAATGCGGCGCACATCACGCGCGCGCGCCTTTAGTTCATTGTCTTGGCTTTTTCCACTGCTTCTTCAATACCACCTACCATGTAGAACGCCTGTTCTGGCAAGTGATCGTATTCACCGGCAACAATCGCCTTGAAGCCCTTGATGGTTTCCTTCAGTGGCACGTATTTACCAGGTGCGCCGGTAAACACTTCAGCAACGTGGAATGGCTGGGACAGGAAACGCTGAATCTTGCGTGCGCGGCCCACTGCCAGCTTGTCTTCCGGTGACAATTCGTCCATACCCAGAATCGCGATAATGTCGCGCAGTTCCTTGTAACGTTGCAAGGTTTGCTGCACGCTACGAGCCACGTTGTAGTGCTCTTCACCAACGACCAGCGGATCCAGTTGACGTGAGGTGGAATCCAGCGGATCAACCGCAGGGTAGATACCCAGGGAAGCGATGTCACGTGACAGCACGACGGTGGAATCCAAATGCTGGAAGGTCGTTGCCGGGGATGGGTCAGTCAAGTCATCCGCAGGAACGTAAACAGCTTGAATCGAAGTAATGGAACCCACTTTGGTAGAAGTAATACGCTCTTGCAGGCGACCCATTTCATCGGCCAGGGTAGGTTGGTAACCCACAGCGGAAGGCATACGGCCCAGCAGCGCGGATACTTCGGTACCGGCCAAGGTGTAACGGTAGATGTTGTCTACGAAGAACAGCACATCACGGCCTTCATCGCGGAATTTTTCCGCCATGGTCAAACCGGACAACGCTACACGCAGACGGTTGCCAGGAGGTTCGTTCATCTGACCGAACACCATCGCAACCTTGGATTCCTTCATGTCATCCAGCTTGATAACGCCGGCTTCTGCCATTTCATGGTAGAAGTCGTTACCTTCACGAGTACGTTCACCGACACCGGCAAACACGGACAAACCGGAGTGCTGCTTGGCGATGTTATTAATCAGTTCCAGCATGTTAACGGTCTTGCCTACACCCGCACCACCGAACAGACCGACTTTACCGCCCTTGGCGAACGGACAAACCAGGTCAATCACCTTGATACCTGTTTCCAACAAGTCAACGGAAGGGGAAAGCTCTTCGAAAGTAGGGGCTGGCTGGTGAATCGAACGACGCTCGTCGGAATCGATCGGACCGGCTTCATCGATTGGGCGACCCAATACGTCCATGATGCGGCCCAGTGTACCTGTACCGACTGGCACACTGATTTGCGCCCCGGTGGACTTGAACTTCATGCCGCGACGCAAACCGTCGGAAGAACCCATGGCAATGGTACGGACGATGCCGTCGCCCAGTTGCTGTTGTACTTCCAGGGTCAAACCTGCTTCAGCGGTGGAATCTGCTTCATCGATAATCAGTGCGTCATACACCTTGGGCATTTGATCGCGTGGGAACTCAACGTCAACCACCGCACCGATACATTGAACAACTTTACCTGTACTCATTTTAAATTCCTTATTCAAACTCAATCTGCCAAATGAACTCTGTCAAACTGCTTTGTTGCTATCGTTAAGAACTGACCGCCGCTGCGCCACCGACGATTTCCGAGATTTCCTTGGTAATCGCGGCCTGACGGGCCTTGTTGTAGACCAGCTTCAGCTCGCCGATAACGTTCTTGGCGTTGTCTGAGGCGGATTTCATTGCGACCATACGTGCACTTTGCTCAGAAGCCATGTTTTCGGCGACCGAGTGATAGATGAGCGATTCGATATAGCGTGTCATCAAATCATCCAGAACGCTCTTTGCATCCGGCTCATAAATGTAATCCCAATGGCCTTTGGCACTGGTATCGTCTTCAGCCAGCTGCTCGCTGGAGAGCGGCAGCAGCTGCTCCATCACCGGTTCCTGCTTCATGGTGTTGATAAAACGGGTGTAGCAAATGAAGAGTTGGTCGATTTCACCGGCTACGTAAGCATCCAGCATCACCTTGATGGCACCAATCAGCTTTTCCATGTGCGGCGCATCACCCAAGCCAACAACATGCGACTTGACGTTACCACCGACACGGCCCATGAAACCAAAGCCCTTGTTACCGATGGCACTGACAGCTACGCCCTTGCCTTCAGCTTCCCAGGCTTTCATGCGGGCAAGCGACATGCGCAATACGTTGGTGTTCAAGCCGCCGCACAGACCCTTGTCTGAGCTGACGACGATGACGCCAACGTTGCTGACCTTGTCACGTGTGATCATGAACGGATGCTTGTACTCAGGGTTTGCTTTGGAAAGGTGAGCCGCCACGTTGCGAATCTTCTCCGCATAGGGGCGGGCTGCGCGCATGCGATCCTGCGCCTTGCGCATTTTCGATGCAGCCACCATTTCCATCGCCTTGGTGATCTTGCGTGTATTTTCTACACTCTTGATCTTGGTTCTAATCTCTTTGCTACCGGCCATTGTTTAATCTGCCTATTCAGTAAGCGTCAGTAAGCGCGTTCTTAGTACGCGTTATTGGCTTTGAAATCCTCGATTGCGGCAACCACTGCCTTCTCATCGTCACCAGCCAGATCCTTGGTGGTTTCGATCTTGTCCATCAGGCTCTTGTACTTGGAAGCCATGAAGGAGTGCAGCGCGGATTCAAATGCCAGAGCACGGTTGACAGGCACATCGTCAAAATAGCCCTTGTTCGCAGCCAGCAGGGTCAGCGCCATGTTGGATACGCTCAGAGGTGCATATTGGGCCTGTTTCATCAGCTCGGTGAACATGCGACCACGCTCCAGTTGCTTGCGGGTCGCTTCGTCCAGATCGGAAGCGAACTGCGCGAACGCCGCCAGTTCACGGTACTGAGCCAGCGCCAGACGCACACCGCCGCCCAGCTTCTTGATGACCTTGGTTTGCGCAGCGCCACCAACACGGGACACCGAAATACCGGCGTTGATCGCAGGGCGGATACCGGCGTTGAACAGGTCAGTTTCCAGGAAGATCTGACCGTCAGTAATCGAAATCACGTTGGTCGGAACGAACGCAGAAACGTCACCGGCAGCAGTTTCAATGATCGGCAGCGCGGTCAGTGAACCGGTCTTGCCCTTGACTTCACCGTTGGTGAATTTCTCGACATACTCTTCGTTGACGCGAGCTGCGCGCTCGAGCAGGCGGGAGTGGATGTAGAACACGTCACCTGGATAAGCTTCGCGGCCTGGTGGACGACGCAGCAACAGGGAGATTTGACGATAAGCAATCGCCTGCTTGGTCAAGTCATCGTAAACGATCAATGCATCTTCACCACGGTCACGGAAGTATTCACCCATGGTACAACCGGCATATGGTGCAATGAATTGCAGCGCTGCAGAATCAGAAGCTGTAGCGGCAACAACGATGGTGTATTCCATCGCGCCGTTTTCTTCCAGCTTGCGCACAACGTTGGCAATGGTTGAGGCTTTTTGACCGATCGCAACGTAGATACAGGTCATGTTCTGACCCTTCTGGTTGATGATCGCGTCAACCGCAACGGCGGTCTTACCAGTCTGACGGTCACCAATGATCAACTCACGTTGACCACGACCTACCGGCACCATGGAGTCGACAGACTTCAAACCAGTTTGCACTGGTTGGGAAACTGATTTACGGGCGATAACGCCTGGCGCAACCTTTTCGATCTTGTCGGTCATCTTGGCATTGACCGGACCTTTGCCGTCGATCGGCTGACCCAGCGCGTTGACCACACGGCCAACCAGTTCAGGACCAACCGGCACTTCCAGAATGCGGCCGGTACATTTACATGTATCGCCTTCGGAAATGTGTTCGTAAGCGCCCAACACCACGGCACCAACAGAATCGCGCTCAAGGTTGAGCGCGAGACCGAATGTATTGCCCGGGAATTCGATCATTTCACCGGACATGACGTTGGACAAACCGTGGATACGCACGATACCGTCAGTCACGGAAATCACGGTACCCTGGGTACGCGCTTCTGCACTGGTATCGTAATTCTCTAACCTGCTTTTAATCAGTTCACTGATTTCTGATGTGGATAACTGCATTACTCTGTCTCCTGACCTTTATGGCCTAACTTTTAAGCGTGTAGGCCAACTCTTGAAGTTGACCACGGACGGAAGCGTCGATGACGGTGTCGCCAATCACAATCTTGACCCCACCGATAAGCTCAGGGTCGATCTTGACGCTTGCTTCGATTTTCTTGCCGAACTTGGTTTCCAGACGTTTAACCAGATCCTTGACCGCACTGTCTGCAGGTTTTGCGGCTGCCGTGATTTCGGCCTCCAGCACACCTTCATCTTCAGCCTTCAGCTCTTCAAAGGCAGCGGCCACTTCCGGCAACAATGCCAGGCGGCCGTATTCACCGAGCAGCTTGATCAGGTTGACGCCAGCCGCATCGAGTTTCTTGTCACAGATAGCAAGAAACATCTTTTCCAATGCTTCAGACGTGACTTTTGGATCCTCGATATAAACTTTCATCTGCGCATCCGCTGCGACTGCGGCAGCAAAATTCAGCATTTCCGACCATTCGGTCAGCGCCTTCTTTTCCTTTGCCAGACGAAACGCAGCTACGGCATAGGGTCTAACGATAGTGATTGCTTCAGCCATGATCGTACTTGCTCTCTTATAGCTCGTTAGCGATAGTGCTTAGCATATCGGCATGGGCTTTGGCATCGATCTCTTTACGCAGAATCTTCTCTGCGCCAGCGACGGCCAATGCGGAAACTTGCTGACGCAAACCTTCCTTGGCACGATTCACTTCCTGATCAATTTCAGCCTTGGCTCCGGCGATAATGCGATCACCCTCGGTTTTGGCAGCATCCTTTGCAGCTTCAACAATTTCTGTCGCACGCTTTTCAGCCTGGGAAATAATATCGGATGCGCGCAGCTTGGCTTCTTCTACTGTTTCCGCAGAACGCTTTGAGGCCTGCTCCAACTCACTGCGACCACGTTCGCCTGCAGCCAAACCATCCGCGATTTCTTTCTGGCGCTTTTCAATGGCACCCAGCAACGGGGGCCAGATAAACTTGGCGGTAAACCAAATCAGCACTGCGAATGTAATAGCCTGCGCAAAGAGTGTCAGGTTTATATTCATCTTTTGCTCCTAGCTGCAAAGTCCCGCATTTCAGACAGGACCTCGCAACTAAACTGATTAGTTAAGGACTTAAGCAACAACTGCCAGCAATGGGTTTGCGAACGCGAACATCATGGCCAGACCAACACCGATAATGAAGGAAGCGTCGATCAGACCCAGCAGCAGGAAGACCTTAACTTGCAGAGAAGCTGTCAGTTCCGGTTGGCGAGCAGCGCCGTCCAGGAAGCTGGCACTCATGATACCGATACCGATACAGGCACCTGCAGCACCCAGACCGATGATCAGGCCGATACCAATGCCTGTGTATGCTTGAATCATTGCTAAAAATTGCACGCTTTCCATTACTTTTCCTTTCGATATTAAGGGCTACTACTTTGAAACACTAAAAACTACACAACTAAAAAATCAATCAGTGACTATCATGCGCCATGGACAGATAGACAACGGTCAGGGTCATGAAAATGAACGCCTGCAGGGTCACAATCAGAATATGGAAGATTGCCCAGCCGATGCCCAGGAACGCGCCGAAGAACGTGCCGACCAGGCCGGTCGCAGCCCACATGCCCAGCAGCAGGAAGATCACTTCACCGGCATACATGTTGCCGAACAGACGCAGGGAATGAGAGAGGGGCTTTGAAACGTATTCGATGACATTGAAGAGAAAATTGGGGATCCAGACCAGCGGATTGCTGCCGAACGGGGAACAGAACAACTCATGTATCCAACCGCCCAGTCCCTTGACGCTGATAGCGAAGAAAATCATCAGGAACCAGACGGCCAGCGCCAGAGCGAAGGTTGCATTGATGTCTGAAGTCGGTACGCTGCGCCAGTACTCAAGGCCGAAAACTGAATGATAAATCCAGGCCATGACATCGATCGGCAGGAAGTCCATGGCGTTCATCATGAACACCCAGACGAATACGGTCAGCGCCAGCGGTGCAATGAATTTATGACGCTCGCCGTGGAAGATACTTTTGACCTGGCCGTCAATGAAGTCGAACAACAACTCGACAAACGCCTGGCGCTTGTTTGGTACGCCAGAAGTCACGCCGCGTGCTGCCAACCAGAGCAGACCGAATACGATTACGCCGAGGATGGCGGACATAGCCAGCGTATCTATATGCAAAGTCCAGAAACCGCCATCGCCAACCGGAACGGCATTATTGGAAAGGTGATGTGAGATGTATCCGGAAGGAGTTAATTCGTGCTCTGTCGCCATGACTGTTAACCTTGCTTTTCACTTTCACTATTGAGGGCATATACTGCCGAACCAGACAATATCGCTGCCGCGGCCAGAGAACAAAACAAGGCCATCAGCACCAACTGGTCTGCATAAATCTTAAAACCGAGCCAGAGCAGCATCACGATAACCAGGATCTTGACGGCTTCAGCCAACAACATATTGATGAGTATTGCGCCCGCTTGTGTGCTTTTTTCGCTGCGCCGAGCAATCCGCGTGGCGACAAAACTGCCGATCAATACCACGCCCCCACCTATCAGCGCAGAGATCAAACCTGGCAAACCGGCAAACACATAAGCAACCGCTGCGATGCCGAGCGTACTGATGCTCTGCCATTTCGCAGCTCGCTTGAAGATTGCGGTGACTTTTTCAATTTCCGGCGCACTTGCCGCTAAGTTGTTGTCTGACAAGTGATTTCCGACTGAAGTCTAACAAACACAGGTTGCAAATTGGTTGCAGAAATTCTACTGCAAAATTTATCAAGCCCTGAATTGTCTTGTTAAATGGCCCTTAAGTCAAGTGTGTCAGTGACTTGACCCCTTGAGCCTGGCGATGATGTCATCAAGTTGATCAAGGCTGCTGTAACGAATTTTCAAGGTTCCAGCGCCGCCACGACCCGTTTGTATATGCACCGGCGCACCCAGCTGCTCGGCCAGATTTTCCTGCAGTCGCAAGACATCCCGGTCCTGCGCCACCTGTTTGGCCGGTTTCTTGATATCCGCCACCAGACGCTTGGCCAGTTGTTCTGCTTCGCGTACCGAAAGCCCTTTGGCTGCCACCTGTTCTGCCGCCATCACCTGCTTTGCGCCATCCAGCGCCAGCAGGGCACGCGCATGTCCCATCTCGATCTCGCCGTGCATCACCATGTTCTGCACGGCAGGCAGCAGATTCAACAATCGCAACAGATTGGTCACCGCCGCTCTCGAACGACCGACCGCCTCCGCAGCGAGCTGATGGGTCATGTCGAATTCGTCGATCAGGCGCTTGATGCCTTGAGCTTCTTCTATCGGATTGAGGTTCTCGCGCTGAATATTCTCGATCAGCGCCATGGCCAATGCAGATTCATCAGGAATGTCACGCACCAACACCGGCACCTGCTCCAAACCGGCCAGCTGTGAAGCGCGCCAGCGCCGCTCACCGGCGATGATTTCATACCGCTCATCGCCGATTTCACGCACCAGTATCGGCTGCATGATGCCCTGCGCCTTGATCGAATCTGCCAGACTAGCCAGGGATTCCTCGTCCATCTGCGTCCGCGGCTGATATTTACCCGGCTGCAACTGGCCGACCTTGAGCATTTTCAGCGCATCACCATCCCCGCTCGCACTGTCATCTCCTGCCAATAACGAATCCAGACCACGACCCAAACCCTTGAGCTTTACCATAATTGTTCCTAACTTGTTCCTGCTGCGCGTTGTGCAGTCTGGCGATTGATAATTTCACCCGCCAATGCCAGATAGGCCTGTGCGCCTTTTGATGTTCTATCGTGGAAAAGCACCGGCACCCCGTAACTGGGCGCTTCCGCCAGACGTATGTTGCGCGGAATCACGGTACGATAGACCTTGTCGCCGAAATGCTGCGCCAGCTCTCCCGATACCTGCTGCGCCAGCGTATTGCGGTTATCAAACATGGTGCGTAACAAACCTTCGATTTCCAGATCCGGATTCAGATGCAAACGCACCTTCTTGATGGTATTCACCAAATCGGACAATCCTTCCAGCGCAAAATACTCGCATTGCATCGGAATCATGACGGCGTGCGCGGCTGTCAGTGCATTAACCGTAATCAGGCTGAGGGCAGGGGGGCAATCGATCAGCACATAGTCGTAATCGCCTGCCACTTCCTTCAAGGCCACCTTCAACCGGGTTTCGCGTGCTATCTCATTGACCAGCTCGACTTCAGCCCCCGCCAGATCACGATTGGCCGGCGCCACGTCGAACTTGCCCTTGACCGAAGGCTGAATGACTTCTTTCAGCGCATTCTTGCCAATCAGCACGTGGTAAATGGTTTTCTTCATCGCCGACTTGTCGACTCCGCTGCCGGTGGTGGCATTGCCCTGAGGGTCCAGGTCGATCAAAAGTACCTTTCTCTTGGTGGCCGCCAGACTGGCCGCCAGATTGACACAGGTCGTGGTCTTGCCGACACCGCCTTTTTGATTACTGATTGCTAATATTTTCATGACTCAGGCCACCTTGTTCGTCGTTGCTTCTGGATTGAATGGCAGGAAAACCAAATGACGCTGCGCCTCCAGGCCTGCCACATGCAAAGGCAGAATCCGTGAAGGCTGTATGCTGATCTGCGCCAGCTCATCGTGAGGATGCACCCCCTTCATCGCCAGCCACTGTCCGTCCGGCTTGCACAGATGTCGCGTGAGACTGGTGAACTGATCGAGGTCGGAGAAAGCACGCGAAATGATCACATCATAGAGTGCTGCCGGTTTGAACTGCTCGACGCGCCCACAAACGACTTCCAGGTTCTCAATACCCAGCTCCGCCTTCGCCTGCCGCATGAAGCTGGTTTTCTTGTGGCTCGAATCAAGCACCGTCACCTGCATCTGCGGCAAACAGAGCGCCAGCGGAATGCCCGGCAGGCCGGCACCGCTACCGACATCCAGCAGCCGTTGCGCATGTACATGCGGCAACACCGCAAGACTGTCGAGCAGATGCAAGGTCACCATTTCCACCGGATCGCGAACAGCAGTCAGGTTGTGCACCTTGTTCCACTTGTGAATCAAGGCCAGATAATCCAGAAGCCTGGCCTGCGTTGCCTGCGGGATATTCAGGCCCATTTGTTGCAGACCGCCTGCCAGTTTGGCAGCCAGAATGGTTTTATCCAGTAGGCTCATGCGGCTTTTTCCGGAGAGTTGCCAGCCTTGCGGCAGCCCTTGCGCTTCAGGTAAACCAGCAGGAGTGAAATTGTCACAGGTGTGATACCGCTTATGCGGCCCGCCTGACCTATGGTCTCAGGCTTGTAAATATTCAATTTCTGCTGTGCTTCTATTGAAAGCCCTTGCACTTCGCGATAATCAAGGTCGGCAGGTAGACGAATCTCTTCACTGCCGCGTTGACGCCGGATTTCCTCGGCCTGACGATCGATATAACCCTGATACTTGGCGGCAATCTCCACTTGCTGACGCACCTGCTCATCAATCGGCTCGACCCTATCTTCCTGCGCCGCTAACGGCAAACTGAGCAGGGACTCGTAACTGACATCCGGGCGGCGCAACAACTCGAACAAGGAATACTCGTGCTCGATCGGTTTGCCAAGCACGCGCATTGTATCTTCCTGCGGCAGGGTAGCGGGCTGGACGAAAGTACGTCTGAGGCGCTCCTGCTCACGAGCGATCGCATCCTGTTTGCGCGCAAATGCCTCCCAGCGCACATCATCAACCAGACCAATCTTGCGTCCGGCTTCGGTCAGGCGCATGTCGGCGTTGTCCTCACGCAACATCAGGCGATATTCAGCACGACTGGTGAACATGCGGTAAGGCTCGGTCACGCCGGTCGTGATCAGATCATCGACCAGCACGCCAAGGTAGGCCTGGTCGCGGCTCGGGCACCAGGCTGGTGCATCAACGGCATAAAGTGCGGCATTGGCTCCCGCCAGCAAGCCTTGGGCTCCCGCTTCTTCATACCCTGTCGTGCCGTTGATCTGGCCGGCAAAGAACAAGCCCTGTATCGCCTTGGTTTCCAGCGAGCTCTTTAGCGCACGCGGATCGTAATAATCGTATTCAATGGCATAACCCGGGCGCAGGATATGCGCATCCTCCAGGCCGCGAATGGAGCGCACCAGTTGCAGTTGGATATCGAAAGGCAGGCTGGTCGAAATACCATTGGGATAAATCTCGTTGGTCGTCAGCCCTTCCGGCTCCAGGAAAATCTGGTGGGATTCCTTGTCGGCAAAGCGATGGATCTTGTCTTCCACAGAAGGGCAGTAGCGCGGGCCGACACCCTCGATGACCCCGGTGTACATCGGCGAACGGTCGAGGCCGCTGCGTATGATGTCATGCGTACGTTCATTGGTCTGCGTAATCCAGCAGGAAACCTGTACCGGATGTTGCGCCGCATTGCCAAGGAAAGAGAACACCGGCACCGGATCATCACCCGGCTGCTCCTGCATGACGGAATAGTCGATACTACGGCCGTCGATGCGCGGCGGCGTACCGGTTTTGAGACGGCCGGCCGGCAGACCGATCTCACGCAATCGGGCAGCCAGGGAAATGGAAGGCGGATCACCCGCGCGACCAGCCTGATAATTGCTAAGCCCGACGTGTACCAAGCCACCGAGGAAAGTTCCAGCAGTCAGCACTACCGACTTCGACTGGAATCGCAAGCCCAGTTGCGTCACCACACCTGCGGCACGGTCGCCCTCCAGAATGATGTCATCCACCGCTTGCTGAAACAGCCAGAGATTAGGCTGATTCTCCAGACGATGACGAATGGCTGCCTTGTAGAGTATGCGGTCGGCCTGCGCACGCGTGGCGCGTACGGCCGGCCCCTTGCTGGAGTTGAGGATGCGGAACTGGATACCGCCTTCGTCGGTCGCTGCTGCCATCGCACCGCCCAGCGCATCGATCTCCTTGACCAGATGCCCCTTGCCTATGCCACCAATCGACGGATTACATGACATCTGACCCAAAGTCTCTATATTGTGCGTCAATAGCAAGGTCTTGCGACCCATGCGGGCAGCCGCCAGTGCAGCCTCGGTGCCGGCATGGCCGCCACCCACCACAATGACATCAAAAATATCTGGAAATTGCATTTTCGGGGATTCTCACCTGCTCATCAAAAAATCCATCAACCCCCTTGCCAACAAAGGATCCTGACCTGATGAAATCTGACAGAACTAGAGACAATATTCCTGCTTTGATCTAGGTATGCATCTTACTGCAAACAGGGTGTGACGTCATGCATGATGCAAATGTTTCACGTGAAACATGTTGAAAAACCTGGTTTTTTGCATTTTTCTTACAACTATATTTAATATCAACCGCGTCCTTACACAATTTATTAACATAGTTGGCATATAATTCGCTTGACTCGAATCAAATCGAGGAAGAGCGGGTTTAACCAATTTTAAATCACAAGGGAGCAATGTCATGAAAGCAAGCAACATCCTGTTCGGTCTGCTAATCGCCTTTACCAGCGCCTCAGTCCACGCTGACGTAGGTACTGCACAACAACTGGCGGACAAATACGAAGCCATCTCCAAGAACATCAACCCTGCATCGACAGGTCTTTCTGCCAACGACGGCAAGGCTTTCTTTAACCGCGAAATCACTGTCAAGGGCAAACAGGTTGCCTGTGCGTCCTGCCACACAGCCAACCCTGCCGACACCGGCAAGCACATCGTGACCGGCAAGCCGATTCGCCCACTGGCACCTTCGGCCAACCCGAACCGCTTTGCCGACATCGAGAAAGTGGAAAAAGAATTCGCTGCCCACTGCCATGACGTCATCGGCAGAGACTGCTCGGCGCAGGAAAAAGGCAACTTCATTTCCTACCTGCTGAGCGTCAACTAAAGACCAGGACCAGATGACCGAAGACCGAGCCAAAGAGGCTGCATTAAACTGCCTGAAGGATGAGCCTCCACAAAAGTACGTTTGGGATGCTTTTGTAAGGATTTTCCACTGGTCTTTGGTCGTCGCTTTTTCTGTCGCGTTCTATTATCGCGAATCCGAATGGGACCGACTGATACATGTGTACGCAGGCTACACCGTTGCCGGGCTGATAGCCGCGCGCATCGTCTGGGGTTTCATGAAAACCGGTTATGCCAGTTTTCGTGCCTTTCCACTAAATCCGCTACTCGCCATCCGCTATCTCTGGCTCACTGCGCAGGGGCGTAGCCGACGCTATATCGGCCACAATCCCGCAGGTTCGGTAGTGATCTACACCATGCTGTTTTGCGGCATCACCACAGTAGTTTCAGGCTTTTTGGTCTACAACGATGGCTGGCTGATTGACGACCCGGGCTACATCAAGTCACTGCATTACTATGCATCCTGGTTGTGGCTGTTTCTGGTGGTCATGCATATCATCGCCGTTATTACGGAAAGCATATTGCACAAGGACAACCTGATCAGGGCCATGATCACCGGCTGCAAACGCAGTTCCACCCGATTGGAAAAGAGCTACTGGAAAAGAGAGGTTTAGTTGCCACGAAACATGTTTCACGTGGAACATGTTAAGAAATTAAAGCACTTCAGTTTCTGAGGTGCTTTTTTATTTGCCTATACAGAATTTTGAAAAGATTTCCCCGAGCAGGTCATCCGGTGTAAATTCACCTGTAATCTGACTCAACTCCTCCTGCGCCAGTCGCAACTCCTCGGCCACCAACTCGGCCTGACCCAACCTTTGTATCGCCAGCGACAGGTGTTCCTCAACCACAGCCAACGCCTGCAAATGTCGTGTACGCGCCATGAATACGCCTTCACCGCTAGGCTGCCATCCTGCCAATGCCAGCAGATGATCGCGCAACAAGGACAAACCTTGTCCATGCTTGGCAGAAAGATGAATGTGCGTTTCGCCGTCCAACACTTCCTTTTTCGGACTCTCCGCACTCAGATCAATCTTGTTGTGAATCCAGATTTTTGGCAAAAACGCCGGCAAACGCTCCAGAATCGATTTTTCCGTCTGGCCAATACCATGAGTCGCGTCGATCAATAATAATGCGACATCGGCGTTTTCTAGAGCTCGCCATGTTCGGGCGATACCGTGCTTTTCGACTTCGTCAGCTGTTTCGCGCAATCCAGCCGTGTCGATGATGTGCAAAGGCACACCGTTAATCTGTATCGTGCTGCGAATCACATCCCGGGTCGTACCGGCGATCGAAGTCACGATCGCCACATCTTCACCGGCCAGCTGATTCATCAAACTTGATTTACCGACATTGGGCTGGCCGATCAGTACGACTTGTATGCCCTCACGCAACAGGTTGCCCTGTTTCGCACTTTGAAACACGGCACTCAACTCCTGCTGGATGACGGCAAGCTTCTCGGCGACACGGCCCTGCGTGATGAAATCGATCTCTTCCTCGGGGAAATCCAGACAGGCTTCAACATACATGCGCAGCTCTATCATTCTGCCAAGCAAAGACTGTATATAAGCCGAAAACTCGCCGGACAGCGAACGCACAGCACTTCTGGCGGCCGCTTCGGTTGAAGCATTGATCACATCAATAACGGCCTCGGCCTGCGCCAGGTCGAGCTTGTCATTCAGGTAAGCACGCTTTGTAAATTCTCCTGGTAGCGCCTGACGAGCTCCCAGCGCCAAACAACGCTTGAGCAATAGTTGCATGAGCGCCGGACCACCATGTGCCTGTAATTCCAAAACATCTTCACCGGTATAGGAGTAGGGTGCAGCATAATAGATGGCAATGCCGCGATCGATCAGACTGCCGTCCGCATCCCTGAAATCCAGATAAGCGGCGTAACGCGGGGCAGGGCAGTGACCGAGTACGCCTTCTGCGATACGTCGGCAGGCCGGACCGGAAACCCGCACAATGCCAATACCACCAGAACCGGGTGCGGTCGCGATTGCTGCGATGGTTTCTGTTGCCTCAGCGTTCATGAGTGAGTCCATGCGAGCCCGGAGGAAATGGCACCGGTAACTTGGTACCGGTGCAGAATAACTAGCGCTTGCCCAGCTTCTTCTTGGCAGCCGTCGCGCGTTCGGTCGCGCGATTGATATGCCATTGCTGTGCGATCGACAGAATGTTGTTAACCAGCCAGTACAGCACCAGACCAGCCGGGAAGAAGAAGAAGAACACGCTGAAGACGATTGGCATGATCATCATGACCTTGGCCTGAATCGGGTCGGTCGGTGTCGGGTTCAACCGGGTCTGAACGATCATGGTCAAACCCATCAGGATGGGCAATACATAATAGGGATCAATTGCGGATAAATCCTGAATCCACAGCACGAATGGGGCATGTCGCATTTCCACACTACCAAGCAGTACCCAGTAAAGCGCGATAAACACCGGGATCTGAATCAGTATCGGCAGGCAGCCGCCAAGCGGATTGATCTTCTCTGTCTTGTACAGCTCCATCATGGCCTGCTGCATCTTCTGGCGGTCGTCGCCAAATTTTTCCTTCATGCTCTGCAGGCGCGGGGTCAATTCACGCAAATGCGCCATGGAACGATAGCTGGCAGCAGAAAGCGGATAGAAAGCCAATTTGATCAGAACCGTCAACAGAATGATGGAAACACCCCAGTTATTAACCAGTTTCTGAATGGCTGAAAGCACCCAGAACAGAGGCGCAGCAATAATCGTCAGCCAACCGTAATCAACAGCATATTCCAGGCCCGGGGCCACGGATTTCAATTGCGACTGGGTTTGTGGGCCCGCATACAACCTGGCTGGCACCTCCACCTTGGCTCCCGGGGCTACCTGTCCAAGCGGACTGACACTGCCGATGGAATAAATGTCGCCGGCCAGTTGCTTGGTGTAGAACTCGCGGACAATATCTTCCTGCGGAATCCATGCACCGAGGAAATAATGCTGTACCAGACCAATCCAGCCATCACGGCCGTTCTTGGAAAGATTATTCTTGGCCATATCCGAAAAACTGATCTTCTTGAATTTGTCAGCATCGGTAAAATAAGCGCCGCCGGTGAAGGTTGGCATCATGAATGAACCCTGATTGGACTGGCTGTCGTGCAGGATTTGATAATAAACAGATGGCGTAATGACGCTATCAGTGTTGTTGATAATTTCGTAACGTACGCCGATTGCGTAGCTATCGCGCTGAAAGCTATAAATTTTGTCGACCTGCAGACCGGCATCATTGGTCCAGCTCAAGCGTACCTCTAGCTGGTCACTGCCTGCAGCCATCTTGTAACTGTCTGCGCTGCTGCTGAATATACTACGGTGATTAGGTAAACCATTGCCGATCAGGCCGGTTTGTGCGACATAAAGCAATGGTGCGGCCTGGTCATCCAGCAGCACATAGTCGCTTTCCTTGTCGTCTGCACGATGCTGCAGCAAAGCCAATTTACGCAGGTCACCACCAACCGTGTCAATCTCACCACGATAGAGATCAGTCTCTATGCTGATACGTTGTCCATTTTCCAGCTTGAAACCTGTAGTTTGCGGCATGTCAGGCTGGCTTGCTACCACGGGAACATCCGATTTTACGGCTTCTGGAATGCTGGCATCCACCGGTTTGGCGCTCTGTGCAACCGTTTCAGGTGCATTATGCTGCTGCCAGGCATCCCATAGCATCAGCAGGGAAAATGAAAAAATAACGAATAGAATCAGCCGCTTGGTATCCATTGAATTGTCTATCTACTTTATTAATTGATTAACATTTAAGTTATCGGGTTGCACTTGAAGATCACGTACGGAAATCATGGCACCGGGTCATGACCACCTGCATGCCATGGATGACAACGTGATAAACGACGTATGGTATATGCTAAACCCTTGATTGCGCCATATTTATTGATGGCATCTATAGCATACTGGGAGCAGGTCGGACTAAAACGGCATTGCTGGCCGAAATACGGACTCAATGCAATCTGATACAACCTGATCAAAGCCACCAGCAAGCGCCTGAAGAGGCCGGTAATCGACAGTTTAGACATGATGTGACTCACTCTGTGCAACAGCGGCGTCCTTGGCTGCTGCCCGCTTCAATCGAAACAACAGTTCCGTGAACTCCTGTTCCAGTTGAGTAAAATCCTGATGATTGAATGGCTTCATAACCCGGATCACCAGGTCGAGGGCTGCTATCTGCATCTGCTGTTTCCTGAAAAGTTCGCGCAGGACACGACGCATATAATTACGGTCTACCGACCGTTTTGCCACCTTTTTGGCTACCACCATGCCCAGCCTGGCACGACCTGACTGACTGGCCTGGTAATGAATGGCAAGAAACTGACCAGAAATCCGTTTGCGGAAACTAAAAACGGATGAAAAATCATCCGTTTTTATAATTCTGGCTTGGCGAGGAAAACTCTGGTTTTGCAAACCGAGGATCAACGCCTGTCTATCTGAATCAAGGCTGTTCGGGAACAGACTAGACAGCTAGACGTGCACGGCCCTTGGCGCGACGTGAAGCAATCACAGCGCGACCACCACGGGTCTTCATGCGCACCAGAAAACCGTGTGTACGTGCACGGCGAACTTTGGATGGTTGGTAGGTACGTTTCATTACAAATCTCCGGTAACTTCACTATATTTCAAGTAAGACCGCGATTTAACACGATTTCGCCTTGTTTTGTCAATGTTTATTTAGTTTGTGAATTAAGCAAAAACGCTGTGGATAAGTTCGAATAATAGGGCTAAAATTAATCCCACTTTAGAGCTAACCTGACTTCATTCAGCTGCTACATTATTGCAGACTATTTCATCACCTTGTCCTGCTTGTCATGGTACAAGGCCGAAAACAAAGGTCAGTACAACAAGACCTGAATCTCAAGGTTAGCCACAATACCCGGACACCTTAAAAGAACATACCGGGCTAACCATTCTTAAATACTAATAGAGGTATCGGGCAACCGATGGATAACTTTTGGTCGATTTGTCTGGGGCGTTTTCAGCAAGAGCTATCCGCACAGCAATTCAACACATGGATCAAACCACTGGAATTCGAGTCGCATAACGGCTCCTGGCGCCTGCTCGCGCCCAATCGCTTCGTGCAACAATGGGTCAAGGATCGCTTTCTTGATCGCATCCGCCTGATTGCAGAAGAGGTTGTTGCCCAGCCGGTCGAAATCGAACTGACAGTCGCTACGAAAAAGGCAAAATCCCACAATGGCGTAGAGTCAGACGCCATCAGTAAACACTTGGCAGAACAACAAGCTGACAACAAAATTCAAGTAGCGCTTCATTCCCCAACCAAAACTGACAATATACCGGCCGCCGGCAAAACCGCCGCCAAACCAGCCAAGAAAACCAAAACCAGCAGCGAGCTCTGTGGACTCAACCCCAGTTTCAATTTTGACAATTTCGTCACCGGCAAAGCCAATCAATTGGCACGAGCTGCCGCTATCCAGGTGGCCGAGAATCCCGGTACCGCCTATAACCCACTGTTCATCTATGGCGGCGTCGGTCTCGGCAAGACCCATTTACTGCAAGCCATAGGCAATCACCTCAAGCAACTGAACCCTGATGCCAAGGTCCGCTATCTACATGCCGAACGCTATGTATCGGATGTAGTAAAAGCCTATGAACACAAGGCATTTGACGAATTCAAGCGCCAGTACCATTCACTGGATCTGCTGCTGATTGACGATATCCAGTTCTTCGCCAAGAAGAGCCGCACCCAGGAAGAGTTCTTCTATGCGTTCAACTCCCTGATAGAAGCCAAGAAACAGATCATCATCACCTGCGATACCTATCCCAAAGAGATCGCCGATGTCGATGAACGCCTGCGTACACGTTTCAGCTGGGGTTTGACAGTCGCGGTAGAACCACCGGAACTGGAGATGCGTGTCGCCATTCTGCTGAAAAAAGCCGAAGCTGCGCGCTTTGTCCTGCATGAAGATGTCGCCTTCTTTGTCGCCAAACAGGTTCGCTCCAGCGTCCGTGAACTGGAAGGCGCACTTAATCGTATCGTCGCCATGGCCAAGTTCACCGGACACGAGATCGATGTGCATCTGGCCAAGGAAGCCCTGAAAGACCTGATTGCCGTGCGCGGCCGCCAAGTCACCATGGAAAACATCCAGAAGACGGTTGCTGATTACTACAAGATCAAGGTTGCCGAGATGTATAGCAAGAAACGCTCACGGAATTTTGCACGTCCCCGGCAGATTGCCATGGCATTGGCGCGTGAACTGACCAATCACAGTTTCCCGGAAATCGGTGAAGCATTTGGTAGCCGCCATCATACAACCGTGATGCATGCCTGTGACGAAGTAGAGCAACTACGCAAGAACGACCCTAATGTCTCGCGTGATATTGCTTTTCTGGTGCAAGTGATAAGAGGATAAAAATAGACAGTAAAGACGTGGATAGCCTGTGTATAAAAATGCGGTTTATGCGCATTTAATGACTTGGCTTAAAATAACCAACAATTCATCCACAGTAGTATCAAGTGTTTTGCAACGGGTAAATTGATTTCAATTTGATGATTTCATAAAGAAATTGGATTTATCCACAAGTTTTCTGTGCATTACTATATGTTATTAGTTTTATATATTACTTATTCTATTTATTAAGTAGCCATTTAAACAGACAGGTTTTAGAACAATGAATATCAAAATAAACAGAGACACCCTGTTAAAACCGCTCTCTGCGGTTAGCGGTATTGTTGAAAGACGCCATACCCTGCCTATCCTTTCCAATCTTTTAATGGAAGCAAAACAGGACAGGATCGTGTTAACGGCGACAGATCTTGAAATGCAGATTTCCCTGTCGATCAACAACGAAGCCGGTGGAGAGCTATCCACGACTATTTCAGCAAAGAAATTGCTGGATATCTGCCGTGCCCTGCCGGAAAACGCAGAAATCAACATGGCTACGACTGATAGCCGTATTCAGGTCAAAGCCGGCAAGAGCCGCTTCAACCTGCAAACGCTGCCAGCCAGTGATTATCCGGTCATGACCAAAGCTGCTGGCGCAGAACCCAGCCAGATCACCATCGGCCAGGGCGTATTGAAACGCTTACTGAAACAGGTCGAGTTTGCCATGGCACAGCAGGACATTCGTTATTACCTGAACGGTTTATTGTTTGAAATCAATGCCAACCGCCTCAATGTAGTTGGTACCGATGGCCACCGTCTGAGTTTTACCTCAGCCGAGTTAAGCCAGAACTACGAAAAACAGGAATTGATCCTGCCGCGTAAAACCGTTATCGAACTGATCAAGTTGCTGGATGACAGTGATGAAGAAGTCACGGTAGAGATCGTTCCCGGACAGGTAAATTTCTCATTTGGCGATATCCGCTTGATCACCAAAGTCATCGACGGCAAATTCCCGGATTACAACCGCGTAATCCCGGTTGGCCATAAAAATACATTCACAATCGACCGGATGACCGTGTTACTCTCCATGCAGCGTGCTTCCATTCTTTCTAATGAAAAATACCGCGGCATACGTCTGGTATTGAGCAACAACAGCTTGCGCCTGATTAGTACCAACAGCGAGCAGGAAGAAGCGGAAGAGGAACTGGAGATCAATTACGCCGGTGATGCGCTGGATATCGGCTTCAATGTGACTTATATGATCGACGTACTGAATAATGTCAGCAGCGATCAGATTGTCTTTTCCTTCGCGGATGCCAACAGCAGTTGTTTGGTCACCGTGCCTGAAGATGAAAACTACAAATACGTAGTAATGCCGATGCGTATTTAATCTTTGAGTTAAACACGCAATTTCTTTCCATGTTTCACGTGAAACACAGCAAAAGATAAACACCATGACAGATTACGATTCATCCAGTATTAAAATTCTTGAAGGTCTGGACGCGGTTCGCAAGCGCCCCGGCATGTATATCGGCGATACCTCGGATGGTAGCGGTTTGCACCATATGGTTTTCGAGGTGCTGGATAACGCGATTGATGAAGCTTTGGCTGGTCATTGTGATGACATCAAAGTCATCATCCATCCGGATAACTCCATCAGCGTCTCTGATAATGGCCGCGGTATTCCGGTCGACATCAAGCAGGATGACAAGAACGACATCAAACGTTCAGCTGCAGAAATCGTCATGACAGAACTGCATGCTGGCGGCAAGTTCGACCAGAACTCTTACAAGGTGTCCGGTGGTTTGCATGGTGTAGGTGTTTCCGTGGTCAATGCACTTTCCGACTGGTTGCGTCTGAAGATCTATCGCAATGGTGAAGCCTATCAGATGGAATTCAAGCGTGGCGTACCGGTTGCGCCCCTGGCTGTTACCGGCAAGACAGAGCGTCGTGGTACGGAAATCCACTTTCTGGCGGCAACTGAAACCTTCACTAATGTCGAGTTTCATTTTGAAATCTTGGCCAAACGTATTCGCGAACTGTCATTTCTCAATAACGGCGTCAAGATCGAGTTGATCGACCAGAGAAATGGCAAGTCAGAGAACTTCGCTTATTCCGGCGGCGTGCAGGGTTTTGTCGAATACATGAACCGCAGCAAATCCGTGCTGCATCCCAAGCCGTTCTATGCCAAGGGCGAAAAGGAAGGTATGACCATTGAGGTTTCCATGCAATGGAACGATTCCTATGCTGAAACCGTGCAATGTTTTACCAACAATATCCCGCAGCGTGACGGCGGTACCCACCTGACCGGGTTGCGCACAGCCATGACGCGTACGCTGAACAACTTCATTGAAGAAAATGAACTGGCGAAAAAAGCCAAGATTGAAACCACCGGCGACGACATGCGCGAAGGCTTGACCTGCGTTCTGTCGGTCAAGGTACCGGATCCAAAATTCTCCTCACAAACCAAGGACAAACTGGTTTCATCCGAAGTGCAACCGGTGGTACAGGAAGTCGTTTCCGCCAAACTGGCTGAATTCCTGCTGGAAAATCCGGTGGATGCCAAAGTCATCTGCAACAAGATCGTCGATGCTGCACGTGCACGTGACGCCGCCAGAAAAGCGCGCGAAATGACCCGCCGCAAGGGCGCCATGGATACCATGGGTTTGCCGGGCAAGCTGGCTGATTGCCAGGAAAAAGATCCGGCATTGTGCGAAATCTACCTGGTCGAGGGTGATTCTGCGGGCGGTTCCGCCAAACAGGGCCGTGACCGCAAGAACCAGGCGATTCTGCCGCTCAAGGGTAAGATTCTGAATGTGGAAAAAGCCCGTTTCGACAAGCTGCTAAGCTCGCAGGAAATCGCCACACTGATCACCGCGCTTGGTACCGGTATCGGCAAGGAAGATTTCAATGCAGAAAAACTGCGCTATCACCGCATCATTATCATGACCGATGCTGACGTCGACGGTGCTCATATCCGTACCCTGTTGCTGACCTTCTTCTATCGCCAGATGACAGAACTGGTCGAGCGCGGTCACATCTACATTGCCCAGCCACCGTTGTTCAAGGTCAAGCAGGGCAGGGATGAACGTTACCTGAAAGACCAGCACGAGCTGGACGAATACCTGCTGCAATCCGCCCTTAAGGGCGCGGAACTGCTGACCAGGGAAGGTGGAGAAACCATTACCGGCGAACCGCTGGCTGAAATTGCCAAGCAAATGGTGCTGACTGAAGCCGTCATCCGCCGCATTTCCATGCTGTATGATGAAAGCGTGCTGCGCGCACTGCAGGATCTCGGTGAAATCAGCCTGGCCAGCAAGGAAGCGACCGAAGATGCCGCCACCAAGCTGCGTCCCATCCTCGGTGCCATCGGTTCGGAAGTCATTGTCGGTTACGACGCGGAAACCGAAAGCTATCGCCTGGAAATCAACAAATACGTCCACGGCAACCTGCAATGTTGCATCATCGACAATGAGTTCATGGGCAGCGGCGATTACCGCCAGATCCGCAAAGTCGCCACCATGCTTGAAGGCCTGCTTGGCGCCGGTGCCACCATCCGCCGCGGCGAGAAGGAACAGCGTGTCAGCAGGTTCAAGGAAGCACTGGACTGGCTGCTGGAAGAAGCCAAGCACGGCCTCGGTATCCAGCGTTACAAAGGTCTGGGCGAAATGAACCCGGAGCAGCTGTGGGAAACCACCATGGACCCACAAGTGCGTCGCCTGCTCAAGGTGCAGATCGACGACGCCATTGCTGCCGACGAGATCTTCACTACACTAATGGGCGATCAGGTCGAACCGCGCCGCGCATTCATCGAAAGCAATGCGCTGGGAGTGAACAACCTGGATATTTAGTTTTTCAAAACGCTGGTAAAACAGTCAACAAGAAGGCCCGCAAGGGCTTTCTTGCTTTTGGTTTGAGAATATTCGATAAGGTCAGGATTGGAAGAAAAATGTCAGGCATCACCATCTATCACAATTCCAAATGCAGTAACTCGCGTGGCGCCCTGGCCTTGATTCGCGAGCATGGGCTGGAGCCTGAAGTCATCGAATACCTGAAAACGCCGCCCAGCAAGGAAACTCTGAAGGCCATGATTGCGGCAGCTGGCATCACCCCGCGTGAGTTGTTGCGAGTGAAGGAGGCGGTATATTCCGAGTTGGGGCTGGATGATGCCAAGTGGACGGACGATGAGCTGGTGGATTTCATGTTGCAGCATCCCATTCTGATGAACCGGCCTCTCGTGGTGACGCCTTTGGGTACGCGTTTGTGCCGGCCGCCGGAGCGGGTGCTGGAAATTCTGCCGAAGAGTTGAATATATAATCCAGAGAGGTTTAAAGCTTGGTGTGATTATTCCCGGTTCTTCAGCAAGCCCTGCAACAGCAATATCTCTTGCATCACTTCCGGCCCGAATCCGGCGCGCTCGCCGCCGCGGTTATCCGTGAGCAGGCTCTGCAGATAGGCATCTGCGCTGTCATCCTGCCAGTGTTTCACCAGTTGTCCGCTGATGTGGGGGAATTCCTCCAGGCTATTGGCAACGACCAGCGGGATTTCCACCTTTTCCCATTGCGGGGTCATGACGTTGAAATGCTGATGCAGTTTCTGCGCATAGTCTTCAAACTCAGTCCTGAGAGCGGCTTCACGACATAGATCCAGCAGGTAGAGCCAGGTTTCCAGTGGTTGCGGAGTTTCCGAGTGGACGGCGCGGTCCAACAGTTGAATGGCGGATTTCGGTTTGCCGCTGCCGACCAGGATGCGCGCCTGTTGCAGCATGTCTTCAGTCTCGATTTCTGCTTCTTTCGATAAGCTGGAGGGCTTCAGCGGCGATTGTTCAGGTGCAATATTGGGTTGTACGGTATTGAGCCACTGTGTGAATTGTTGGTTGTTCATGGCAATTTGCTCGCGTTTGCGCCGCAATAGCCAGAACAGTAACAGTCCGAAAAACAGCAGGCCGGCAAGCACTGTGATGTAGCGCCATGATGCGAGGATGATCGCCAGGACTTTGCTGCCGGTGGCTACCTGAGAATCAGGGATATTGGTTGCCGCAACCTGTGTTTGCGGCGTGGTGGCGTTGCTGTTTGCCGGTTTGGCGCCGGTGGGTTTAGTAATGGCGGGTTTGTCAGCTGCCTCTGTTTGCATTGCATTGCGTGCTGCCTCTGTAAGTTCCTGCACCGTACGTTGCAAACGGTCGAGGCGGCTGTGCAAGGCGTCGAGTGCTGACTTTAGCTGTTCATTATCCCTTTCAAGCGCCTTGTATTGCTGCCACATGGCTTCGGTGACGATAGCCATGCTTTTTTCGCCCATTTGCCTTGCCATTTGCAGGGTGCCAGGTTTTTTAACCGGTGGGCTGGCATGTCGTGAAAGCGTTTTCAGTTCGGGGATGACGATGCTGGTGATTTGCTCGAAGTGTTGGTCGGCTTGTAGTTGCGGGTGCAGATCGCGGCTCAGTGCCAGAGTCTGGCGGATGAATACGGCTTGCATGGCACTATCGTCCGGGTAGAACAGGCGAGCCAACTGGTTCAGGCTTTCGCCTGGCAACAGCGGCCAGGTCAGTGCTGAGCTATCTTCAGGGGAGAGGGCTTCTGCCGCTTTCGGGCTGTGGCTGTACAGTGTGGCAAGTAGCAGAAACAGGCTGCCGAAGCAGATGAATTGCGAGCGAAAAAAGAAAGACCTAGTTGAGACAGGCGCTGGTGCAACGCACTGTCTCATGGCTCAGTCGGCCTCTAGCCGTTGGCGGGCGCGCTGGATGGCAGCCTTGACCTGGTTCGGTGCGGTGCCGCCGATGTGGTTGCGGCTGGCCAGCGAGCCTTCGAGCGTGAGGACGGAGTACACATCTTCGCTGATGTGCGGGCTGAATTCCTGTAATTCTTCCAGTCGCAGCTCGGCCAGGTCACAGCCTTGCAGCGCAGCCTGACGCACGGCACGGGCGACGACTTCATGCGCATCGCGGAACGGCATGCCCTTGTTGACCAGATAGTCGGCCAGGTCGGTGGCGGTGGCGAAACCTTCGGTAGCGGCCACGCGCATGGCTTCCTTGTCGACCTTGATGCCGTGCAGCATGTCGGCATAGATCTCCAGCGTCATCAGCAGCGTGTCGGCGGTGTCGAACAGCGGCTCCTTGTCTTCCTGGTTGTCCTTGTTGTAGGCCAGCGGCTGGCTTTTCATCAGGGTCAGCAGCGCGACCAGGTGGCCGTTGACGCGGCCGGTCTTGCCGCGCACCAGTTCCGGCACGTCCGGGTTCTTTTTCTGCGGCATGATGGAGGAGCCGGTGCAGAAGCGGTCGGCGATGTCGATGAAGCCGAAACGCGGGCTCGACCAGAGGATGAGTTCTTCTGACAGGCGCGACAGATGCGTCATCATCAGCGCGGCAGCAGCAGTGAATTCGATGGCGAAATCGCGATCGGAAACGGCATCCAGTGAGTTCTCGCAAACACCGTCGAATCCCAGTTCTTTCGCTACCATTTCACGGTTGATCGGATAACTGGTGCCGGCTAGTGCGGCGGCGCCCAGTGGCAGGCGGTTGATGCGTTTGCGCGCATCGGCAAAGCGTGCGGCATCGCGCTGCAGCATCTCGAAGTAGGCCAGCAGGTGATGGCCGAATGTGACCGGCTGAGCGACCTGCAGATGGGTGAAGCCGGGCATGGCGGTATCGTAGTGTTCTTCTGCCAGATCGACGATGGAGGTTTGCAAGGCACGGATTTTGTCGATGATGCTATCGACCGTGGCACGCAGCCAGAGGCGGATGTCGGTAGCGACCTGATCGTTGCGCGAACGGCCGGTGTGCAAGCGCTTACCTGCGTCACCGATCTTGCTGGTCAGGCGCATCTCGATATTGAGGTGGACGTCTTCGAGGTCCAGCGACCATTCGAATTCGCCGTTGCGAACTTCCTGCAGGATTTCTTCCAGGCCGGTTTCGATGGCCAGCACGTCTTCCTTGCTGATGATGCCTTGAGCACCCAGCATGCGGGAGTGGGCGATGGAACCCTGGATATCGAACTCGGCCAGACGCTGGTCGAAGCTCACCGAGGCGGTGTAGCGTTTGACCAGTTCTGCCACCGGCTCGTTGAAACGACCGGACCAGGTTTTGGATTGTGCTGAATTTGTTTTGGAATTATCTTGCATGATAAAAAATGATTAAGAATAATGTACTTATATGATAAGTATAAAGCAAAACCCAGGCGATGCCGTCAGCGACTTTCGTGAGCCGGGCAATCGACTGCCGGATTTGCGCAACCTTGGCGTCAGTTTACGCATTCTGATCGTCGTCAATCTACTGACACTGATCGCCGCTATTTTACAGACTTCCAGCCTCAACCAGGTCATTGTTCGTCTGACCGAGCTTTCCGTGTTGCTGCAGCCGGTGCTGCTGATCAGCTTGTTGTTGTTCTATGTAGCCTGGCCCGTTTTGCGCCGTATGCCTTATCAAGGTGGGGTTGCGCTGATTCTCTTGAGTGAATTCGGCCTGACCTGGCTGATTCATCATGCCGGCGTTTATCTGTTCGGCCCGGATGCCTTGCCGCCGTTGTCGCGGGTCTGGCTGCTGACGCTGATCGTCACGCTGCTGGTGTTGGGGTATTTCAATTTGCGCCAGCGCGCCCTGTCACCGGCGATCAGCGAGGCGCGCATGCAGGCACTGCAGGCGCGGATACGGCCGCATTTCCTGTTCAATAGCATCAATGCCGTGCTTTCCATCGTGCGTAGCGACCCGCGGCGGGCGGAGACAGCGCTGGAGGATATGGCCGACCTGTTCCGTGTGCTGATGGCAGAGAATCGGGAACTGGTACCGCTGGCGCAGGAGATCGCGCTTTGCCGCCAGTATCTGGCGCTGGAAAAGTTGCGGCTGGAGGAGCGCCTGAAGATCGAATGGCAGATCGACAATATTCCGCCGGACGCACTGATTCCGCCGCTGATTCTGCAACCTTTGCTTGAGAATGCGGTGTATCACGGTGTCGAACCGCAGCCGGAAGGGGGCACGGTGACCATCCATATGCAGGTGAACGGCAAGGAAGTGCACATCGGCTTGCGTAACCCTTATGGCTCGCAAGGCCAGCATCATAACGGCAACGGCATGGCGCTGAACAACATCCGTGAGCGCCTGGCCTTGCATTTCGATGCCGAGGCGAGCCTGAAATGCCGCAACGAGGGCGGGCAGTATCAGGTTGATATCATCATTCCCTATCGTCATCCCTAGTCTGTAAATGGAGTCCTGCGCGACATGAGTGAAATCCGTATCGTGATAGCCGATGATGAGGCACCGGCGCGCAAGCGTTTGCGCGAGTTACTGGGCGATATCGAACAGGCGTGCGTGGTGGGTGAGGCCAAAAACGGCCAGGAGGCGCTGAACCTGGCCGAGCAGACGCAGGCGGATGTGGTGCTGCTGGATATCCGCATGCCGGGCATGGATGGTATAGAGGCGGCACTGCACCTGCAGAAACTCAATCCGCCGCCGGCCATCATCTTTACTACAGCCTATGACGCCTATGCAGTGCAGGCCTTCGATATGAATGCGCTGGATTATCTGCTGAAGCCGATCCGGCTGGAGCGTCTGCAAACGGCGATCGACAAGGCGAAAAAGCTCAATGCGGCACAGCTTGATGCCTTGAAGCCCTTGCAGCACAAGCGTTCGCATTTCAGTGTGACGGAACGCGGTCGTGTGCTGCTGGTGCCATTGGAGGAGGTGATTTATCTGCGTGCGGAACTCAAATACATTACCTTGCGTACCCATGAACGCGAGTATTTGCTCGACGATTCGCTGACTTCCATCGAGCAGGAGTTTGGCGAGCATTTTGTGCGATTGCATCGCAATTGTCTGGTGGCACAGCGCAGCATCATGGGCTATGAGCGGCGTCAGGAGCCGGACGGCGAAACGCATTATGTGGCCCTGCTGCGCGAGCTGCCGGAAGCCATCGTCGTCAGCCGTCGTCAGCAGCATGTGCTGAAAGAGCTGCTGAAAGGATGAAACCGGCCTGTAACAGGGCCTGTGCTAGAATTCGGCTGTTACCCAACCGATAACCTGCTGAAAATCACCGCCTTATGATCACTTCCATGCAAATTCCGGAAAAACTCGTTATTGCTTCACGTGAAAGCGCACTTGCCATGTGGCAGGCACGCCATATCCAGAGCCGTCTGCAGGCGCTTTATCCGCAAACGCAGGTGGAAATCCTCGGCATGACGACCACCGGCGACCAGATTCTCGATTCACCGCTGGCGAAAATCGGCGGCAAGGGTTTGTTCGTCAAGGAGCTGGAACAGGCGCTGGCGGACGGTCGTGCCGATCTCGCTGTGCATTCCATGAAGGATGTGCCCATGCATCTGCCGGATGGTTTTGCCATGGCCGCTATCGGCGAGCGCGAAGATCCGCGCGATGCCTTTGTTTCCAACAACTACCCCAATCTGGCCGCTTTGCCTGCAGGCAGTGTGGTCGGTACCTCCAGTTTGCGTCGCCAGAGCCAGCTGCAATCGCGCTTTCCGCATCTGCAGATCGAATCGCTGCGCGGCAATTTGCAAACCCGTTTGCGCAAGCTGGACGAAGGTCAGTATGCGGCGATCATACTCGCCGCCGCCGGTTTGAAACGGTTGGGACTGGAGGCGCGTATTGCCGACCTGATTAACACCGAAGACAGCATTCCTGCCGTGGGTCAGGGTGCCTTGGGTATAGAGATCAATGCGACAAGAACGGACCTGATCGCGGTATTGGCACCGCTGAACCACGCGAAAACCGCCAGTTGTGTCGAGGCGGAACGCGGCATGAGCCGCGCGCTGGCAGGTAGTTGTACGGTACCGCTGGGTGCTTATGCCGAGAGGCAGGGTGACGAGATTCATATCAAGGGTTTTGTTGCCAGTGTCGATGGGCGCGAAATGCTGCGAGAGACGCTGGTGGGTAGCGCGCAGGACCCCGAGGCGCTGGGCCAGCAGCTTGCGCAGAAACTGGTTGCCCGCGGTGCCGACCGTTTGCTGGCGGCATTGGCCGGCTGATTGCGGCAGAGATGAGCAAGCCAGCGCTATCCGGCAGGCACGTGGTGATCACCCGGCCGCTCGGCCAGGCAGAAAAGCTGCAGACCCTGATAGCGGCTGAAGGCGGCGAGGCCGTGCTGTTTCCGTTGATCGCCATTGCGCCATTGCAGGACTACACTGCGTTCGATGCTGTCATTGCCGGGCTGGGCCAGTACGACTGGATCATATTCATCAGCACGAATGCAGTGCAATATGCCATGCCGCGCCTGCAGCAGCAGGGCGCCTTGCCGCAGCGGCTGCAATTTGCCGCCATCGGGCCGATGACAGCGGCAGAACTTGCGCAGTTTTGCGTGCAGCAGGTGTTGACGCCGGTCGACCGTTTCGACAGCGAGGCTTTGCTTGCCTTGCTGCAGATGCAGGCGGTGGCGGGCAAGCGTTGCATGATCGTGCGCGGGGTCGGTGGTCGTGAGGTGCTGGCGCAGACTTTGATGGCAAGAGGCGCATCCGTCACATTTGCCGAATGCTATCAAAGAGTTAATCCGCAGTCGGATGCTGGGCTTTTGCAGACACTGTGGCAGAATAAAGAACTGGATGCACTGGTCGTCACCAGTTCCGAAGCCATGCGCCATCTGCTGGCGCTGGCCGGCGATGATTTGCAGAAACCGCCGGCGGAATCGTGGCTGAGAAACACCAGAATTTGCGTCAATCATGCGCGTATCGGCGAGGAGGCTGCACGCCATGACTTGAATGTACATGTGGCGGACGCACCGGGAGATGCCGCCATGCTCCAATGTTTGATAAGGGCCTTAAACCACTCGACATGAGCACCGAAAAAAATAGTTCAAGGGAAAATGCATCCGTTACAGAGGATGTCGTTCAGTCTGTTACAGGCACTGAAATCGCGAATGCCGGTAGTCCGCGTTCCTCTTTCGCGGCGAGCAGCGCGTTGATCCTGGTTATTATTGCGCTGCTGGCGTTGTCCTGGCACTGGCTCAACACCCGCCATCGTTTTACCCAGCTGGAGCAAGTACTCACTATGCGGCTGGAGCAATACAATCTGACAAATCAACAATCGCTTACAGTTTCAAAATTGGCCGATGAACGCAGTGTCGAAGCCTCCGCCCGCATTGCCATGCTGGAGCAGCGGCTGGCCGAATCGCGCAATCAGCAGGAAGCCTTGCAAACCCTTTATTACGAGCTTGCCAATACCCGCGAAGAGCGGCTGATCGCCGAAGTGGAGCAGCTGATGACGGTTGCCAATCAGCAGTTGCAACTGGCGGGCAATATCAAACCGGCCCTGCTTGCCCTGCAGACCGCGGAAAGCCGTTTACAGCAGATTGAAGCGCCGCAGGTGATCCAGTTGCGCAAGGCGCTGGCGCAGGATATCCAGCGCCTGCAGAGCCTGCCGTTGGTGGATCTCGCGGGCATGAGTACGCGGCTGGAGAATCTGGCCGAATCTGTTGATGAACTACCGCTGGTCAGCGACCGCCATCCGCAACCGGAGTTGCAGCAGGCGCCGGACTGGCAGGCCAATTCCTGGCAGAAGCTGGCGCATGAGGTCTGGCAGGACATCAAACAGATCATCCGTCTGGAGCGTATAGATCGTCCGGAACCGCCGCTGCTGGCGCCGGAGCAGAATTATTTCCTGCGCGAAAACATCAAGCTGCGGCTGCTTAGCGCCCGTATCGCCCTGCTGCGTCATGATGAAGTCGGTTATCGCGCCGATTTGCGTGCCGTCGAAAAATGGCTGCTGGAGCATTTCGATATGCGCGAGAGTGCCAGCAAGATCATGCTGTCGACCGTCCGTCAGCTTTCAGCCGACAATATTGTCATTGAAGTTCCGGATATCAACGAGTCGCTGACCCTGGTCAACAAGTACAAGCTGACGCTGGAACGTAGCAAGCCGGCGGAAAAGGCTGCGCCGGCGAGGGAGCCGCAACCCTGATGCGCTGGCTGTTGTGGTTTCTGCTGATACTGCTGATGGCGATCGGTTTGTCGCTGTTTGCCAGCAATAACGAAGGTTATGTGCTGATAGTCAGGCCGCCGTACCGCCTGGAACTGTCGTTCAATCTGCTGATCCTCCTGATTGTCCTGTCGTTTTTCTCGTTGCATCTGCTGTTGCGCATGCTCAATTACGCGCGCGGGCTGCCCGCCAGCGTCAAGGAATACAAGGAAAGACGGCGCCAGCGCGAAGGCCGTGCGGCACTGGTGGAAGCCCTGCATGCGCTGGTGGATGGCCGTTACACGCTGGCGGAAAAAGGCGCGGCAAAGGCGCTGGATCTGGGCGAGGATGCCGGCTTGAGTGCGCTGGTAGCGGCGCGTGCCGCACATAAGGCCAAGCGCAAAGCGCAGCGCGACTTCTATCTGGCGGAAGCCGAGCGCCTTGCACCGGAAGCCAGAACCGGAAGGTTGCTGACCCAGGCCGAACTATTGCTGGATGATAAGCAGTACGGTCAGGCTCTGCAGGTGCTACAGCATCTGGATCGACTGGAAGCGAAATATCCACCGGCAATGCGTCTGGAGCTGAAAGTCCAGCTGCATCTGGGTAACTGGGAACAGGTATTGACCTTGCTGCAAAATCTGGAAAAAGAGGATGGTCTGGAGTTGTGGAAGGTCAAGCAGTACCGGCAGCAGGCGCATCTGCAAATGATGCGGCGTTATGCCGGCGACCTGAAGAAACTGCAGGCCTACTGGAAGAAACTGGCGTCGGAAGAGCAACTTAATCCGCGCATTGCAGAAGCGGCAGTGCAGGCTTTTATTACGGCAGGTGACAGCAATCAGGCGAGCAGGGTGCTGGAAATGAGTCTGACCAAGGGCTGGGACAGTGATCTGGTTGGATTGCTGGGGGATTGCGAGAGCCAGGATCCAATCAAACAGTTGCAGCAGGCGGAATACTGGCTGACTCAACATGAAGGCGATGCCAATCTGTTACTGGCGTTGGGCCGGATGTGTATGCGCCAGCGCTTATGGGGCAAGGCAGAAAGTTATCTGGAAGCCAGTATCAGCGTCAGGCCCAGCGCCAAAGCACACTATATGCTGGCCAGCCTGCTGGAAAACCGCGGTGAACAACAGCAGGCCGCGTTGCATTATCGGTTCAGTGCACAGCTCGCGCAGTCGTCTTAGCCGGCAAGCTTTAACCGGCAAGTATTAGCCAGCTAACCTTTAGCCTGCAACTTTGGGCAGCGGGTTGGCGTAGGTAAAGGCATCGGAGAAGAACTCCTCGGCCGGCAGGCCATGTGCCTGAAACGCCAGGTGCGCAATATCCACCATCTGCGGCGCACCGCAGCAGTAAACCTGATAGTCGTTCAGTTCGTCGAAATCTTCCATGACCGCCACATGCACCAGTCCTGTACGGCCCTGCCAATTGTCTTCGGGCAGAGGCTCGGATAACACCGGGGTGTATTTGATCTGAGGATGCTCGGCCTGCCACTGCATCGGCAGTTCGTTCATGTAAAGGTCTTCCAGCGTGCGCGCACCCCAGTATAGGTGTATCGGACGCTGGTCATTGTGATGGATCGCATGTTCGATGATGCCCTTGATCGGGGCGAAGCCGGTACCGCCGGCGACGAAGATCAACGGCCGTTGGGAGTCTTCGCGCAGGTAGAAGCTGCCGAAAGGCCCTTCCAGCCGCAGGATTGCCTTTTCGTGCATTTCGCTGAACACATACTGCGTAAACTGGCCGCCTGGTACCAGGCGCAGGTGCAGTTCCAGCAATTCGTCGTGGTGTGGCGCGTTGGCCAGAGAAAAGGCGCGGCGCTTGCCGTCCTTCAGCAGGAATTCGATGTATTGGCCGGCCATGAACTGCATGCGTTCGTTGCTGGGTAATTTCAGATAGAGCGCCATGACGTCATGTGAGAGTTTCTGCATTTTCTCGACACGGGCAGGCAGGATACGGGGTTTGATGCCGTTGATCGCACTGACTTCGCGGCATTCGACGATCAGGTTATCCAGCGGTTTGGCACAGCAGAGCAGCGCCTGGCCAGACTGTTTTTCCGCATCGCTGAGCGCGCTGGCCTGATATTCTCCATAGTTCACTTCACCCTTGATGATCTGGCCCTTGCAGGCGCCGCATGCACCGTTGCGACAACCGTAGGGCAGGTTGTAGCCGGCTTCAATGGCGGCAGTAAGTACGGTTTCGTTGTCGGCTACCGCAAAAGAATGGCCGCTGGGCTGCAGGGTGACTTGATGGGGCATGCTGGAATTCCTAAATCTAACAAGTACTTGATTTGATAAGTGCAAAAGGGCAAGAGTTTAGCACAGCGGCTTAATCTTCGCGTTTGAATTCGCCTTCGATGACGTCCGAACTGGTGCTCTGGCCGGTCTTGCGTTCGTATTCGCGTTTGTATTCATAGCTTGTTTCATATTCAAAATCAGGCGCATCCTGCGCCTGCTCGAAGTTGAGCGGTTTGGGGGAAGGGATCAGCAACAGAATGACGGCAAAAGCGTCACTGACCAAGCCAGGAATGATCAGCAGGATGCCGGCGATAATGTTCTTGGCGCTGCCGAATACCACCTTGGCCGGTGTGCCACCGGCTGCCAGGGTCTGAGCGACGCGGCTGAAGACCAGCTGTTTCTCGTCCTGAATCAGACGCCATCCGAGCACCATCATGACAACCAGATAGCCGAGCAGGGCCCAGCCGTAGTTATCGGCCAGCTCGATCAGAATCCATATCTCCAGCACCGGGAAAGCGAGTAAAATCAACAGGAATAAAAGTACATGCATGAAACAATCACCTAAAAAATGACAATGAATTCAACTGTGGCTATCCTGGTAATGACGCATCTGCCGGACCAAGACAGTGCGGATCGCATGGCCGAGCATCTGGTCGGACATCGTCTGGCGGCCTGTGTGAACATCATGCCAGCCAGCACTTCAATCTATCATTGGCAGGGCAAAATCGAAAGGGCGACCGAGGTCGCCTTGCATATCAAATCGACGCTGAATCGTTATGCCGAAATTGAAACCGCCATTCGCGTAATGCACCCTTACGAACTTCCAGAAATCACCTATGTCCATTTAGATGGTGGCGAACCCGCCTATATTCAATGGATACAACAGGAAACCCGCGTGTGAATCTTTCAATGTTCCCTTTTAGTCAGTTGTTGCGCTCGCTGGTTCTTGCTGTTGTCTTTCCTCTGACATTGATTGCCTCCATGCCGGCGCTGGCTGCCGGCGCCAGCGGCTATGGCAGCGGTGTCAGTGCTTTTCTGGAGGATGCCGGCGAAGACGAGGTGCTGGCACCGGAAGTGGCGTTCAAGGTCGAGCTGGCGGCGCAGGATAGTCGCACCTTGCGTGCGGATTTTCTGATTGCTCCCGGCCATTATCTCTACAAGGATCGCTTCAAATTCGAGCTGCTGTCTGCAGGTTCGGAGCTGGTCGGTGTCGAGTTGCCGGACGGTGTTGCCAAGGAAGATCCGACATTCGGCTTGATGGAAGTCTATTACGACTTTACGACGGCATTGATTCATCTGGGCGAGGCTAGCCGTTATCCATTGGATATTCGCGTGACCTACCAAGGATGCAACGCCAGCGGGCTTTGTTATGCGCCGATGCGGACGAACTTTACGGTGGGTGCTGACGGCAAGGTGGCAGTCAAGGCAGGTGGAGACAGAACGACCGCCACCAGCAGCGCTGCCGTTTCTGCCAATGAGAATGACCGCATAGCGACCCTGCTGAAGGACGGCAAGCTTTGGCTGATCATTGCCGGGTTCTTCGGTTTCGGCCTGCTGTTGTCGTTGACGCCCTGCGTCCTGCCGATGATCCCGATTCTTTCCAGCATCATTGTCGGTGGCAAGAAGTTCAGCCGGCTGCATACCTTCAATCTTTCATTGGCTTATACCCTGGGCATGGCGCTGACTTATACCCTGATGGGGGTGGCGGCCGGCTTGTCCGGCCAGATGCTGAGTGCTGCTTTGCAGAATGCCTGGGCGCTGGGTTTTGGTGCGCTAATTTTCGTGCTGCTGGCGCTGTCCATGTTCGGTTTCTATGAATTGCAGCTGCCGAGCGCATTCGAGAGCCGAATTGCCACGTTGACCAATCGTATCAAGGGAGGTCACTTCCTCGGTGTTTTCCTCATGGGAGCGTTGTCAGCACTGATTCTCAGTCCCTGTGTTGCCGCGCCGCTGGCGGCGGCCCTGCTCTATATTAGCCAAACGCATGATGTGGTGCTGGGTGGTAGCGCACTGTTCGCCTTATCCATGGGCATGGGGGTGCCATTGCTGTTGCTTGGCGCTTCAGCCGGCGATCTGTTGCCGAGGGCCGGCGCCTGGATGAACGCCGTGCGCAATTTCTTCGGTGTGGTCATGCTAGCGATGGCGGTGTGGCTGGTCTCGCCCTTGTTGCCGGTGGCTGTGCAGTTGCTGCTGTGGGCAGCGTTGCTGATTGTGCCGGCCATTTACATGCATGCCGTGGATGCGCTACCGGCGAATGCACATAAATGGCTGAAGTTCTGGAAAGGTGTCGCCATCATCATGCTGGTGCTGGGCATCACGCTATTGATTGGTGCCATGTCCGGCGCCAAATCGCCGTTGCAACCGCTGGCAGGCTTGCGCGGCAACGCCACAGAAACGCAAGTTTCGCATCTGCCTTTTCAGCCAGTGAAAACGGTGACGGAGCTGGAAGAAAAAATTCAGGCCTCTGCCGGCAAGTTGGTGATGCTGGATTTTTATGCCGACTGGTGTGTGGCCTGCAAGGAGATGGAGCTGTTTACTTTCAGCGACCCGCGAGTGCAGGCCAGGTTGCGGAGTGCCGTGCTGTTGCAGGCGGACGTGACGCAGAACTCGACTGACGATGCCGAGTTGCTCAAGCGTTTCAACCTGTTCGGCCCGCCAGGCATCATCTTTTTTGACGGGAATGGCGAGGAGTTGACGCAAATGCGGGTAATCGGTTTCCAGAACGCGGACAAGTTCCTGCAGAATCTCAAGCAGACAGATCTTTAAGCGCATGCTGAGTAAAACCCTGACCTATCTTTTCTTGGCATTGCTGATCATTGCCTCAGGCCTTGCGGTGCGGCACTTTGTGCTGAATCCTGCAGTTCAGCCACCGAATGCATCGACAGAAGCCTTTTTTGCCTCAGCCTTTCCCGGCCTGGATGGCCAGTTGCAGCCGATGGTGCAATGGAAAGGCAAGGTCATCATTTTGAATTTCTGGGCCACCTGGTGTCCGCCTTGCCTGGAAGAGATGCCTGAATTATCAAGAGTGCATGACCAATATCAGGATCAGGGGCTGATGGTGCTGGGCATTTCCTTTGATGAGCTGGATAAAATCCGGGAATTCGCACAGCAAACACCGGTGAGCTATCCATTGCTTTCGGGTGATCTGGATGCGATGAGTCTCAGTGAAAGCCTGGGTAACAACAAGGGTGTGTTGCCTTACACTGCCATCATTGCAGCGGACGGTAGTATCGTAAAAACCCATTTTGGACGGGTAAATCAGCCTTTGCTGGAAGAAACATTCCTGCCTTTATTGGGTGCGCGGAATTAGTTGCAGCCGATTCCGTCAGAAAAAGCAATTTCGCTAAATTTCGTCAATTCTATAGACAACATCCCCCTATTTGCGGCAAACTTGCGGTCATGAATCACCGCGCCCGGACCCTCCGGGCAACAAAAAATGGCTGCAAATCACTCGAAATCCATATTGGTCATCCACGGTCCCAACCTCAATCTGCTGGGTCTGCGTGAGCCGCATCACTACGGCAATGATACGTTGGAGAGCATCAATCAGCGTCTTGCCGGGCAAGCGGCGGCTGCCAATGTGCAGCTGGAGTGTATTCAGAGCAACAGTGAAGCCGAGCTGATCAACAAAGTGCAGTCATTGGCAGTTAAAAAAAGCGTCGATTTTGTCATTATCAATCCTGCAGCCTTTACCCATACATCCATTGCCCTGCGCGATGCCTTGTCTGCAGTCAGAATCCCGTTCATGGAAGTTCATCTTTCCAATGTGTATGCGCGCGAGTCATTCCGCCATCATTCCTATTTCTCTGATATCGCAGTCGGTGTGATCAGCGGCCTTGGTGCCCAGGGTTATACGTTCGCACTGGATTACGCGATTACATTTTTATCGAATCAACCCGCCTGACATTTGTCAGGCGATTAACTTGTCACAGAGGTATCCCATGGATTTACGCAAACTGAAAAAATTGATTGATCTGGTCGAGGAATCGGGCATTTCCGAGCTTGAGCTGACAGAAGGCGAGGAAAAGGTACGTATCAGCCGAAATCATCAAGGCGGCGCGCAGGGCATGATGCATTATCAGCCCTACATGCAGATGTCTGCGCCAGCTGCTCCGGCACCTGCTGCACCAGCGGCAGCGCCGGCTGAAGCTGCTGAACCGGTGATTGACGGCCACGTCGTCAAGTCGCCCATGGTTGGTACTTTCTACCGTGCATCTTCACCTGAAGCCAAGTCTTTTGTTGATATAGGTTCCACTGTGGCTGTCGGTGACACCCTGTGCATCATTGAAGCAATGAAGCTGCTGAACGAGATCGAGGCTGACCATGCTGGCGTCATCAAGGCGGTTCTGGTTGAAAACGGTCAACCGGTTGAATATGGCGAACCACTATTTATCATTGGCTAAGGATGTAAAATGTTTGAGAAGATCCTGATTGCCAATCGGGGCGAGATTGCACTGCGCGTGCAGCGAGCCTGTCGTGAACTTGGTATTAAAACTGTAGCGGTCCATTCCGAAGCCGACCGCGAAGCCAAATATGTGCAACTGGCCGATGAGTCAGTCTGTATCGGTCCTGCTCCCTCCGGTCAAAGTTATTTGAACATTCCTGCAGTCATCAGCGCAGCTGAAGTGACGGATGCGGAAGCAATCCATCCCGGCTATGGGTTTCTGTCTGAAAATGCCGACTTTGCCGAACGCGTAGAGCAGAGCGGTTTCGTATTCATCGGTCCGCGTGCGGAAACCATCCGCTTGATGGGTGACAAGGTCAGTGCCAAGGAAGCCATGCGCAAGGCCGGCGTGCCATGTGTACCGGGTTCCGAAGGGGCGCTCGGCGATGATCCCGAGGAGACTCTGCGCGAGGCCAAACGCATCGGTTATCCGGTCATCATCAAAGCCGCCGGCGGCGGTGGCGGTCGCGGCATGCGTGTGGTGCACACCGAAGCCGCATTGCTGGCATCGGTCAACATGACCAAAGCAGAAGCGCAAAGCGCTTTCGGCAATCCCATGGTCTACATGGAGAAATTCCTCGAACAGCCGCGCCATATCGAGATCCAGGTACTTTCCGACCAGCATGGCAACGCCGTCTATCTAGGTGAGCGCGACTGTTCCATGCAGCGCCGCCACCAGAAAGTGCTGGAAGAAGCGCCGGCACCCGGTATCAGCACCCGTCTGCGCGACAAGATCGGTGCCCGCTGTGCCGATGCCTGCCGTCGTATCAACTATCGCGGCGCCGGTACTTTCGAGTTTCTTTACGAGAATGACGAGTTCTATTTCATCGAGATGAACACCCGCGTGCAGGTGGAACATCCGGTCACTGAAATGATCACCGGCATCGACATCGTGCAGGAGCAGATTCGCATTGCGGCCGGCGAGAAATTGTCTTTCCGCCAGCGCGACATCGAGTTCAAGGGCCATGCCATCGAATGCCGCATCAACGCTGAAGATCCCTACACTTTTGTACCGTCCCCCGGCCGCATCACAACTTTCCACATGCCAGGCGGCCCCGGTGTGCGTGTCGACACTCATGCCTATCAGAACTACATGGTGCCGCCGCACTATGATTCCATGATCGGCAAGCTGATTACCCACGGCGCCACACGTGAGCAAGCGATTGCCAAGATGCGCATTGCCCTTTCCGAAATGGCGGTCGAAGGCATCAAGACCAATGTCGCGCTGCATCGTGATCTGCTGGCAGATGCGGCATTCCATCTGGGCGGCACCAGTATCCATTATCTCGAGCAGAAGCTCGGGTTGAATTCCAAGTAACGCACGCTGAACATCAGTAATGGCCTGGATTTCTCTCAAGATAGAGGCGCATGACAATACGGCGGAGTTGCTCAGTGATACGCTGATGGAACTTGGCGCATTGTCTGCGACCATCGAAGATGCCAATGCGGAAACGCCGGACGAGCAGCCGATATTCGGCGAACCCGGCGATCCGCCTCCCGGCATCTGGCAACAGAACATCGTCAGTGCGCTGTTCAATGACGATGCCGATGTCGCGGCACTGATGGCGGACCTGACAAAGGCAACAGGGTTGCAGAATCTGTCCTGTGAGGTCGAGCAGGTTGCGGAACAGGACTGGGTGCGGGCAACGCAGTCGCAGTTTGATCCGATCCGTATTCGTGACGACCTCTGGATCGTACCGACCTGGCACGATGCGCCCAATCCTGCCGGTCTGAATATCATCCTGGATCCCGGTCTGGCATTCGGCACCGGTAGCCATCCGACAACCCATCTCTGTCTGGCCTGGCTGGCGGATAACGTCAAGCCCGGCATGAACGTGCTGGATTACGGTTGTGGTTCCGGCATTCTGGCGATTGCCGCGAGAAAGCTCGGCGCCGGTCGCGTGATAGGTACCGATATCGATCCGCAGGCCATCGTGGCTAGCCATTACAATGCAGAGCAGAATCAGGTGGAAGCCGAATTCTATCTGCCGGACCAGCTGGCGCCGAATCAATTACGCGACGAACCGGCGGATCTGGTGGTGGCCAATATCCTCTCCAGCGCACTTTCGGTGCTGGCACCCGCATTGGCGGTAGCCTGCAAGCCGGGCGGCAGCATCGCCCTGTCCGGCATATTGCGCGAACAGGCTGAGCAGGTCTCGGCAATCTATGCCGAGTGGTTCGATATGCAAGCCCCGGTTTATATGGAGAGCTGGGTTCTACTCACAGGCACCAGAAAATGCGCCTAGCCACGACATGTCCTCAGTGCAGTGCGGCATTCTATGTCGGGCCGGAACAACTGGCGGCGCATCGTGGGGACGTGCGTTGCGGCAAATGCGAGCATGTGTTCAATGCGCTGGACAGGTTGGCTGAAGTTGAAGACGAAGAAATTGTAGAGGCTGTAGAGCCGATACCATCCGCTGTAACTGAATCCGCACCGGAGACCCTGCCGGAATCCGAGTTGCAAACCCCCGTCGTTATTGATGATATAGAAATCATTGCGGAGCATGACGGAACGCTTGAAGCGCCGGCTGCTGAATCGCAGTCAGCCACATTCAATGAGGACGAAGCGCCCGAAAATGAGTACAAAAGTCCTGAAATAACATCTTCCGAGCTTGCGCAGCCGGTTTTCAATATCACTGATTTCAGTGTCCCGCCATCGGCAACCGTCCTTAGCCCGACCATGATGGACGATGCGGCCAGAAACAAGACGGGCACATCGAAAAAGAGTGGTATCGCAAAATTCCTGATTATATTTGTCGTGCTGTTGTTAATCCTGTTGACGCTGGCGCAAACCGCTTATTATCTGCGCTCAGATATCGCAGCGCGTTGGCCGCAGGCCAGACCCTATTTGGAACAGGCCTGTACTTTGCTGCAATGTGAAGTGGGCTTGCCGAAGAAAGCCGATCTGATTGCCATCGACGACTCCGACCTGAAAGAAGATGCCGACCGCCAAGGGTTGATTCAGCTTTACACAACGTTGGTCAACAAGGCCGACCATAGCCAGGAGTTCCCGCTGCTTGAATTGACGTTGACCGATGCTGATGACAGGCCGTTGTTGCGACGCACATTCCAGCCCGAGGAATATTTGCCGGCAGGCGCAGATATCAAGCGTGGCGTATCGGCAAAAGGCAGGATTGATATCAGATTGTCGATGTCGGTAGGAGATACTGCTGTTGCCGGTTACCGGCTGTTTGTCACTTATTGAGCGAAGATTTGAGTGCAGGACTCCGCATCTCAGTTGCGTAATCTAATGAAAATCATTAGCCGCTATTCATGACTATCGGCACATGAATTTTTTATAAGCGCTATATGATTTGACTCATGCAGTACACATTGTGTTTGCAATGTGCATAAAACCAGACAGGAGAATAAATCATGTGGACAAAACCAGCAGCTACTGAAATGCGTTTCGGTTTCGAAGTAACAATGTACGTTTGCAATCGTTAATATTGATTGAAACGGTTTAAACCAGTCATGTACTGGTTTAAAAAGCAAAAAGGAGGCGAAAGCCTCCTTTTTTATTGCCATCATGGCAGGCTGAGTTTCTAATCCAGAAGTTCAGTCTTGGGTTTGTTGCAGATATGGATATCAATGCCATGCTTGTCGGCTGCAGCCTGCACAACCTTGGACACATCTTCCCATTTCAAGCCGCCGAAACCGCAGCCGATTTTGGTCATATAGAGCGGAATCTTCAGAAAGCTGGCGAAGTCGGCGGCGTGGTTGACTACGCGTTCAATCGCGTTGATGTCGGCATAGACCTTGCCATCCACACCGTAGTCCTTTTGTGTCAGGCCGTTTAATACATAAAGGTCTTTATCCTCGATCTGCACCTCAACGACGCGCCCCAGTATGTTGCGTCCCATTTTGTTGGCAATCTGGCAGTAGGAGCGATAAGGCGGAAAGATCATGGGGAATGCCGAGCGCAAAGCGAGGGATTGGCCGAATCCCATTACGCCTTTGGTGTTGCAGCCGTGAAGAATCACCCCCTGCTGAATTTTGGTGAGATCCTGTTCTATTTCAATCAACTTGCCCATGAGTGTTCCTGCTTTGTTATTGATGGATTACACACCATTATGCTACCAAGTCCTTGCAAGATAAATGCAGCAATTTACGTACCAAAATCCCATGCAAGTATTCTGACCATGGTCCATATGTAATGTCCGTGCTCCGTGTGAGCAAAGTCGTGCCACCTATACCGAGCCGGTTGTTGATCTCGACAGGCAGACTGTCTGGGCTTGGGCTACGCGATGATTCTAAGTCAAAGTGCAAATGTGCGAGAAGGAGCGTCCAATTTGGACTAAGGGCATCATGAGCGCGGATCCTCGCGAGTCGCAGCTGCCCATTCCGCGGTATAGCCCAAGGTTGGATCGTCAAGCGGCAATTCGGTGATCACGCACCCAGTTGTTACCATGGTACAGGCCATGCTGGCAGCCTTTTCTAACGCTAGACGGGAAACCAGGACGGGATCAAGGATGCCGGCTTCGAATAAATCGCCATAGTTGCCGGTGATGGCATTTAGGCCCCAAAACTCATCATCTGAGCTCGAAACCATCGCGATGACTTCGGACGGTACTAACCCGGAATTGATGCTGATACGGCTGATCGGTTCTTCGAGAGATTTGCGGACAATGTTTATCCCATAGTCTTGATCGAGGTTTTCGCCATTCAGTCCATTGAGCGCCCGACGTGACCGTAAAAGACTTACGCCTCCGCCGGCGAGAACACCTTCTTTTAACGCTGCTGTGACCGAGTTGTGGGCATTTTCTATGCGTTGCAGGCGTTCCTTGATTATCAGATCGGATAGCCCACCAACTCTTACGATCACATTATTGCCGACAAGCCCCTTGATGCGATCTTCCAAGCCCTCCAGTGCGTGTGACCTTCCAGTAGGAGATTTGGTGCCGGAACGCCCGCTTTTGAGTTCCTCATGCTCCATACGCAAGCCTGCCAAGCGTTCCTGGATTGCAACGGAATCTCCGCTCGCGCCAAGAATGGTTATTTCATCTTCAGTTACTATTACGCGTTCTATGCGTCCCAAGTCTTCGATTTTTATATCAGCCAAGCTATCGCCGTTATCCTCCATAAGCACCCTTCCGCCTGTCATTGCAGCCAGATCGGCCAGCGTATCGGCGCGATGGTCGCCATAGCCGGGCGGCTTTACTGTGACACAGCGAACAATGCCACGGATATGGTTTAGCAAAAGGCCAGGTAATGCTGCCTCATCGACGTCATCAGCAATAATAAGCAGCGATCCTTTTTTCTCGGTAACTATATCCAGTAGCGGGATCAGCTCCTCGAATCTATGGATCACCCGATCATAGAGAAGAATGTATGGAGCAGACAGTTCGACTGTATTGCGATCGCTGTTTGGAGACATATAACCCTGATCCCATCTCATTCCTTCGACGACCTCAACTTTGTCTTCCATCTCGTGTCCCAGCTCGATATTGATGATGCCGTTATCACCAGCGAGCTCTATGGCCGAGGCAAGTAACTCTCCAATATCCTTTTCACCATTTGCAGCTACCGTCGCTACATGCGCGATGGACTCCCGGTCGGAGCAATTCCGGGCGCGTTTTGCGAGATCCGCTGTCACGGCCTGTGTCGCGCGTTCCATGCCACGCAGGATTCCGGTCGGATCGATGCCGACGCTAATACCTTTCACGACTTCAAGCAGAAATCGCCGGGCAAGTACTACGGAAGTTGTGGTGCCATCCCCCACCTCTTTGGAGACTTCGCTTACCATCTGTTGGAGCATGGTCACCCCAACATTTTTGAATCGATCGTTGAGATCAATGGTTTTAGCGACGGTAATACCATCCTTGGTCAGAATGGGGGCAATCCCAGCCGTTCTGTGTTCGATAGCTACCGTGCGACCACGCGGCCCCATGGTTACCTGCACAGCATCAGCCAAAACGTTAACACCTGCCAGCAGGTTCTCCATTGCTGTGAATCCGTACAAAAAATCTTTTGCCATCTTCTGCTCCTTCGTCCTGCATGCTGATTATTTTAAGAGGGCTCGTAGCAATGATTTAAATAATACCCAGAGCCTGATTTCAGGATATTTTTAATCGCTTTCTTTTTCCCCGCTCTGCTCGTCCACTGTTTTACTTGGTAGATTCATCAATTCGTTACTCATAACCATATAGCTTTGGCCCACAAGCGCACGTCTGGAGTGAGATTGTTCAAGGCGAGACCATATCCATATAAGTTTGCGGTCGTCATGGTCGATAAAGCGCTTCACTTCTTCCATCTCTGCAGGATCGAACTCTTTGTTCCAATACATGTTCAATTCGTGGACGCGTTCCTTACCCAATGCAGCCAGCGATTTCGCTTCTTCCTCTTTTAATTCCTGGATCGTTGCATCCAGCTGCTGCGCCATTTGAGACAGAAACTCCTGATCTTCGCGATCTATCATCTTGCTCTCCTTTGAAACTTTCTTGGCAGAGGGTCGGGGTAGGTGGTTTACCGCTTCCACAGGATTTCATTTCATGTTTCTCTTGCGGGCATTAATATTCGGTTTGTTTCTGCTCAAAGCGCTTGCGCGCGTATGCCGATCTTGGCTGTGGCCTGTGCTGTCGATGGCAGTCGATCACCACGATGGGCGATTTTTATTTAGGATTTAGGCCTCAATTCGTAACGAGTCATTTTGTGATACAAGGTAGCGCGCGTGACCCCTAATATCCGGGCTGCCTCAGATATATTGCCATTGCTAGAGGCGAGAGCCGCTCGAATCCCCTGAATTTCAAAATCTACTAACGCCATCCCTCCTTCCTGCAGGGGTTTTTCACTGACCATGCTCTGATCGATGCTATTCTGGTTGAAGAGTTTTTCATCGGGTATGCTGCCTTGCGAAAATCTTAATTCATCAAGAAAATACCAGGGCAGATCAGAAATCCTCAAGACCTCTCCGTCGCTCATCGCAATTGAAGAGCGCAGCAAGTTAGTCAACTCACGAATGTTTCCGGGCCAAGGGTGTTTGAGGAAAATTTCCCAGACTTCTTTGCTTATCTTCATAGGCTCGTAGATCCCGATGGCGTGCCGTTCCCTTTCCAGCAGACTTTGGATCAGTCGCATTTTGTCAGGCCGCTCACGTAAAGGTGGCAGCCATACTTGGGCTCCGTTGAGACGGTAATAAAGATCGCGCCGGAAGGTGCCCTCCCGTACCTTATCTTGAAGCCTGCAATGGGTCGCAGCGACTACATGGACATTCACCTTGATCGGCACCCGGCCGCCAACAGGAACAAATTCTGAACTATCGAGAACCCGCAACAAGGTAGCCTGAAGGTCAAGCGCCATATCCCCGATTTCATCCAGAAACAGCACTCCCTTGTCGGCCAGCAGGAACTTGCCTGGCTTGCCTTTGCTGTTGGCACCGGTGAAGCTTCCTGGCTCGTAACCGAAAAGTTCGCTTTCTATGAGTTCACGCGGGATGGAGGCACAATTGATGGCAACCAGCGGTTCATCCTTTCGCGGCCCGGCCGCATGCATGCAGCGCACAAGGTAGTCTTTGCCGACGCCAGATTCACCGGTTATCAGAATCTGGATTTTCTTATCCTGGAATCCGATTGCCTGCTGTAGAGCGGATTCCAGCACCGAATCCTTCCAGTGGGTATCTTCCCGATGGTTTAAGCTGATACTGGATGAAACCAATGTCGATAGTGTTTTCGCAGGCAAGACAAGAGGAATATTGGACTGCTTTGGGGTGTGGTCAGTTATCTGAGAAATCCCACTGCTTTCGACTTCGCCTCCACTTTTTTTAGGCGGCTCCAGCTCCTCACGCATTTTTTTAGGTACCTGAACAAGGATATTAGTGGGGGGGGCGAAATTCTGTACTCTGGGCGGTTCCTGTTTCTCTGCGATGTTCTGTTGCATAGCGCCGGCCTCAGCCAATAGGCGCATCCCATTCGGTGATTTGACTTCCAGGGCACCACCACCTTGTGCCAGTCGTGCAATCATATCCTGCAACCCGTTATCCAATACCTGATTGATGTTTTGGTTCAGGAGGTCTTCGTGGCGCTGATAACCAAGAAGAAGTAGTGCAGTGCGGTTTACCCCATGGATACAACCTTGGTCGTCAACATTGAGCATGCCGTCGAAGAGGGCTTCTTGCATTCCCACGATCTCGCCGGAAAGGGCAGGCCGCAACTGAATCAGGAATCCAGCCGGCCCGTGCCGTTTGAAAAGGTTCAGTTCGACCAGAGAGCCGGCGAGACGCAAGAATGCCAGCATGGATTGAGCCGAGTCGCGGCGATCTGTAATGATTCCAAGCGTTGCCAATAATTGGCCGTCAGGCTGGAATATGGGATATCCGGCCGTCGCGAAGGGGTGAAGTTCTGAGTAAAAATGTTCTTTGCCGTCAAAAGCCACTGGCTCCCGGAGAACGGCCGCTGTGCCCAATCCACTATTACCCAGGGAGTCTTCGCTCCAGCTTACGCCGAGCTGCACCAGTCGCCTGCCCGCCGGACACAGTTGCAGACCGGAATTCATTACGTGGATCAAGCTGCCAGAAGCATCCATAACTAACAAGGTGACGCCGGTTTCCAGCAGATATGAATAGAGGTTGTAGGTCAACTCAAGCAAGCTTTCCTTGATTCCGCTCATGACTTGCTTTTTAGCAGCTTCATCGGCACTGCCGTTCAGCAGGTCAGCCTCAGGTCGAAGCCCATAGTCCTCTAAGCATCTTCGCCAAGCTTCCGCAACCTGTGGGCGCACCCAATCCAGGCCTTCGGGCGCCTGTTGGCTTTGCTTCATCCAGTTCCATGCAACGCCGGGGCGATCCACCCCGAACAGACCAGTTTCCTTTTCAGAGGCTGCAATGCTGCTTGACCCCGTCTCAGAGTAGCCATTCGAGGAGATATAATCTTCTGGAGGAGCCATCCGCATGTCTCCTGAATTTGGATGAAATCTGACTTTACTGCTACCCATCTTACTCCTATCCATAAAGTAGTTATTAAAGTATTTCCATTTTGGTATCAAGGTTATTAGCGTTAAGCGAAGTTGTTCTATATCCGCCAACTAAGACTTTGAAACATAACTGCTGCTACAACCTATAGATGCTACTTGGTGCGGTCTACCAGATGTGGGCGAGTTGTGGGGCAACCCATCAAGCGAGTTTTTAGGCCTGACGGAGGACAAAACCTCCTTTTTCAGGATCGGCGCTTGCTTCGCTGGCAGGTGTGAATTTTTCGAGGTATATCTGATCCTTGGGCACACCATACTCCTCTGCCACTTTGAATGTAGCGTCGACCATTCCGGGTGGGCCGCACAAATAGATGTCGGGTTTGGCCAGTGCTTCAGTCAGATGCTGGCGCAATAAATCTACAACCGTTCCTGTTGCCCCCTTCCAGTCCGGCTCAGGAAGCATGACAGCCACGCCCAATGTGAGTTTGGGCATTGATTCTGCCAGTTTCAGTAGCTCATCATAGTAAAATAGTTCATGTTGATGAGTGACGCCAAAGAGCAGTTTTGTTTCATGAGGAGCTTTTTCTTCCTGCATCGCGCGAACCATCGACAGAACAGGCGAAAGGCCGGTACCGCCTGCAATGAAATAACGGGGCCTGATGCCGTTGTGGTGCAGGTTAAACACGCCGAAAGGGCCGCGCAAATTGACCTGCTGGCTGATTTTGGCATCGTTCAATAGGTATTGAGAGAAAAGCCCGTCGGGTTGCAACCGGATCAAGAATTCCATGATGCCGTCGTCGCTGGGAGTCGTAGCCGGAGAAAAGGAGCGGCGCGTCTGAGTACCCGGAATTTCGATGTCCATATATTGACCAGCAAAGAAAGGCACTTTCAGCGCTACGCCAGTTTCCGGATCGGTGCATCGCACGACGAAACGTATAACATTGGAGGAAATCTTGTCACAAGCGATCACCTCGCCCGACCACTCGGTCTTCACTTCATGGAATGAGATTCTGTCGAAGGTGTAAGGTACGTCGAGATCAAGATCGCCACGAGGATAGCAACGACAGAGAAGTACCAGGCCATCCTCCTCTTCATTGGATGGCAGCGCCTGTGAGCTGTAATTCTTCATCTCATAATCGCCATCGGTACATTGCGCCTTGCAGGTCGCGCAACCGCCTTCTCTGCAAGATGACAGAAGGGTGACGTTTTGCCGTAAGGCCGCTGTGATTACATCCTCACTGAGGCCGCATTCAAAGGAGGTTGTTTCACCATCCTCGGTTTGTATTTGAATTCTAAACATGAATAACTATCCTAAAAGTTATACCGGGTTATTTTTTCGGTTTTTATCAATCCCCTGAAAATAAACGAGGACGTGGCGTACCGCTTCTCTGGAGGACTCCAGACTCAAAGAACAGCCATGTTGAGCAAGTTCACTGTCGCGGAAAATTTGCCAGCGCCACATGAAGCCAAGGTCTTCGGTATAAGCGCTATAGTTCGCCGAGCGTTGGAGTTCAATTCGCTCAAACACTTCAAGCTTCTCAAGCAAACCTTTTTCAACAGAAGGAGAGAAGTCTGTTTCCTCATCAATATTTGCATTCATTTCCAGAAACCTCCGGATACCAGCAATTTAGAAAGACACTTTTCATAATCTGGGAGGCCCGGGCGTAACTGCCCGGGCATTCCATTTTTACCTTGCTACTGAGGCACACCCAGATGAAGTACTTTCACGCCACGTTCCTTACGTAAATCTTCCAAAGAGGTTGCCAAATAATCTGTGTTGCGGAGTTCCATAAGGCGAGAGCCCAATTTGGTATCCGCTGCAAGGAAGTGATTCACGGGCATCACTGGTGGCTTGTACTGCTGACGGAATTCAAAGTGAATTTTCTCGGCAGAGTATTTGCATTCAGCTTTTTCCAACTTCTGCACCCAGGTCTTGGCCACATCCGCAGCTAGTTCACCGGTTGTGCAACGGGCAGAGAGGTCTTCAGCTTTAAATGCACTGGCCTTGAGTACTGCCAGCTTCTCCTCGATCTTGGCCTCGATGAAGAGGTAGTCGAGATCAAGTTCGTAGGACGTACGCAACGGCGACGTATGGTTATGACGAAATTCCTGAATAAACCTGGTAGCTGCTTCAACGGACGTCAGCCCGTTAATTTTTGCTTTCCAGTTTTCTCGAACCTCATTAATTTTATTTGCCATGATAATTTCCCTTTTTCTGTTAGATGTCAGTTAACTTACGATCCAGACCCATGAGCTCGGAAGTAATGATGAACTTATCGCCAATAGTGTAGGCGCGCCCAATTGTTGAACTCACGTTGACCAAGAAGTCATAAACCGTGAAGGACTTGCCGAGCATTTCGCCCGCCTCGTGCGTGTCGACTTCGATCTTGCCGTCGGCCTTGATCCACCAGTAACCGGCCTTGTCTTCTACGGTAAGGGATGGATTTTCGGCCTTGCCGTCTTTCAGAATCATTTCGTCGATAATGGCATCTATCTCGTCGCTTTTCATAAGCACCAGTACGACGGCTTCGGACTCTTTAACGACCTGGTTTTCCTCAGCAAAGAATTCTTCATGGAAGGCCTTGCCCTCTTTTGCCATGATGCCGGCGTTGTATGCATTTTTATTGGTAGTCATAAATTTCTCCTTATCCCTTGAGGTTGCGGGTGATGGCGGCGACGTAATGTTCAACATCAACTTTAATGTTGAGCGGCTTGGCATAGTCTTGAACCCAGTCGTTAAATACGCGGCGAACGGCTTCCTGAACGCTGACTTTGTCAGTAACCCCGGGAATCACGTCAATATTGCTGTAGATGCCCATGAAGTCAGTCAGTGATGCAACCGTTTTGGGCAGCCATTTGGCAGTCCAGGCACTCAAATACTTGCGGTTGAGCTCAGAAAACTCGGGGTCGTCAGCCAGGCAGGTTAAGTAAAGATCCTGTATTGCAGCCTTGGTGGTCTGGAAATAAGTCTGCGCCTGACCAATGAAGAATGGCGTGAGATTGTCGCCAAAATACGGGGCAACACGCTGGAAGAACTCACGACGTACAAATTGTCCGAACAATGGTTCAATAACTGCATGAATCGACCAGAGGATCTCGTTATGATCCTGAATGCCTTGCCAGACTTCCTGAACTGTTTCACGGGCGCCCGAATAAATCGGATCCTTCATCCATAAGGCTTTCGACTCGTCGGTGGACTCAGAGAAACCCGGAACCAGCTTGGCGATGAATACTTTTTCAAGTTGAATCATCTGAGAGATATCGTTCTTGTCGAACGCAGCAAAAACAGCCGTGCTGCGGCCAAAATCCGACAAGATGTCCCGGCCCACTGAAGAGTGGGCATTGAACAAACCGTACTCATAGTGAAGCAATGCACCGTAAAATTTGCCGATCATTTCGTCGCGCCAAAAGGCATCCATCGTGCGAATGCTTCCTTCAGCCGAATAGCCCTCAAGGAAACGGTTGGTATAACCCCATTCCTCTGTTTTATTTTTCACATAAGGAGCATGCCAGCGGCGTGCTGGATCGCGATGGCGATTCCAGTCAGTAGTGCGTAGCTCCGTCAACTCATTACCCCATGATGGTCTGCCACCGTGGAACTTCTGAATCCAGTCGCCCCAGTCAAGCCCTCCTGCAATCCAATCCGGATTAGGCTGGGTGTACCCATTGAGGATTTCGTATTCGCTCAAACGCTTCCAGCGAGGCGTCATGAAATAGTTCATTCGAGTCTGCGTATCCAGCTTTCCTTCAGGAATCGCAGCCAAAATCACAGCTGCAGTTGCCGGGTCTGTCAGGCCACGTTTTCTTTGTTCTAAAGACATCATTCTTCTCCTAATTCTTTTTCAGTTAGATCCGTTCCCGAGTCAAATACTGGCTCGGACCGGGTTTAATGATTATTTGAAATTTGCCAAGGGATCGCTAAAGACGCAGTTGGCACGCTTGATGTCATCCACCGTCCACAGGTTCTTGCCATCCACATGAGGTTGGGCAATCAGTGTCTTGCCATCGGAGCGAACACCCAGACCTTCGATAATCACGTCAGACAACTCACGACCTGCATACTGTTCGAAGATGTTTTGGCTTTCATAGCGCTCTGGCTCAGACAGCCACATACGCTCACCCCAGTCATCGGTAAGGGCGTGCTTTTTGCCGTTGTATTCATGTATCCGCAACGAGCCAGCGCTCTTGGATAGAGTTGGGCAGAATGGAACTTGGGAAACACGGTCGATGTAAACGGTATGACCCTTTTCAGCCAACCATTGCAGCGGAAGGAATCCGCTCTTCGGATCTTCGCAACCCAGAGCCTTCCACTCTTCGTAAATCTTGCCATAGTGGTCGTACCAGCCTGGATAATTGGCTTCAAACCATGCCATGTCTTCAGCATCAGGGAGTGACAGACGGAAAAATCCAAGGGGCCATGTGGCGTAAGCAATCAGTGCGAGATCATGGTGCGCCCAGTAAGCATCCTGTTTGGCATCGCGCAGGCTGGGTGGAGATTTAACGCCATATTTACCGAGACGGCCGATCCAGATACCACCCCAATCTTCATAAACCCAGCGATTCCAGGTTTTTACCCATGGTTCTACCTTGAATTTGGAGCCATATTCGAACAAGAAGCCGAGCGCGGGAGTGAAGTACTTCTGTTGCGTCCAAAAGGCGTTGTTCAGGTCGGCGTTCAGGTATTTTTGCGCATTTGGGTCGTTGGCAATGGAAACAACGGTTTGGTAACCATTCGCCATGTGACGCAACTCGTCCGTCTCGATAGACAAGAACACGGTAGGTGTAACTTCATCGCCATTGGCTGATGCCCATTCGGTAACCGCAACGATGAGCGGGTTGGTGAAGCAGGCCTCGCCTACGAGTTGCAGGTTGATTGAACACTCAACCGCATCGCCTGAGATGAAGCCGTCAGCGAACACGCGTTTCATGCCTTTCCACAGCGGCCCGATAGTCCGGGTGCGACGCGCATCATTATGGCCGGCTGGGTCATGATAGTGCTTGGAGAAGTAGTAGTTCACAAAGCCGCATTGATTGGTGTGGCGGATCTCATCAAGCACTTGAGCCAGATAACCGTTCTTTTGTTCTGCGGCAGTCGCTGAGTCCCATAGCATCGCAGAGGCCGCGATAGCGTTGTATTCACCAGACTCGAGGAAATTCGAAACGACCTTCATGGCCTCACCCCAACGCGGATGCACCCGATTGCCGGCATCCAGACGCGTGAGACCATCCAGTAGCGTGCCGAACTGGCGCTCGTCTTTCACGGACTCCATACGTGCATACTCTTTGGCAATGAGCTTGAACTGTTCCTTAGTGTCATTGGCCATTTTGTATTTCGTAGGATATTTGGTGCTGTTGCCTTTGAAATCCCAGTTGAATTCCTGCATCCACTTGTGAACTTCTTGTGCTCCCACGCTCGTTGGAGCGCGGTTTGCGCTTAGTGCATCGGTTGCTGCCTTGGTTGCTGAACTTATTGCCATGATCACTACTCCTTTTCGATATCTCTCTCTATTTAGTTAGATAGTGTGCGTATTTGTGTAATGGATCGACTAAGTTCGCGTTACCTTTTGGGTGCGGTGGCCTCAGCGTCCTATACGCTTCTGTACAACTCGAACGAACGATTTTTAGATTCGTGTAAACCCTAAGGCAAATTCCGTACCACGCTTACATTGCATTTATATTACACTTATATTTATCTTTATTTTCAATTACATATATACATCCATCACGAATATCTTCATTAAAAAAATATATATATAACACCAGATAAATCTGTATATTATTTATACAATCTGCATATTATTTATACAGATAGCTGGTCATTTCCGGCTTTGGGTCCTGCGATTCAATCATTGCCAGAAAATGTTTAAGTCGTAGATGACACCTCGCAAAATCAACCGGTCAGGTTCCTGCACAGCGCGATAAGAAGTGGCCTGGAATACTTGAACAATCTGATAGCGGTGGATCTGCTACCTTTGACGGTACTACTGAGTAAGGAAATAGTGCTGAAGGTTGCAAAAAGAACGAGACGGACGCACTCAGCGGCTTACAAAGAAAAGAGGGCCTGGCAAGTCTTGGGGGTTGTTGGCCGAGCCGGCGCTGTGGTTTGAAGTGCCTTTCGACCGGATACGAAGTGGAAACGGTGGTTCAGCAAGCGGGCTGCTGACGTGTTTGGTGGAACCCTATATTTGAATCTATAGATCTATAGAAGAACTCAATGCAGTCAAAGATAGTTTTATGGAGTTTCAGGTATCTACCGGTGTATTACCATCGGTCAGATGGCCAAATAGATGGCAATAGCCAAGATTGGTCGCCATATCGGGCCACCCCTGGACTATAGTGAATCAGCATCAGCCGACAACTTTTTTAAGTGAAGGCAGAAGACGGTCGAATTCATCTTTCACCACCCTGTAGCATTCACAAGAGCGCGCTTCCAGTCCAGGCCGGTTGATCACTTTAATATGCCCACGGCTATATTCAATCAAACCTGCACGTTGTAACTTGCCAGCTGCCTCGGTGACCCCCTCACGCCGTACACCCAGCATATTGGCGATCAATTCCTGAGTCATCAAAAGCTCATTATTTGCCAGCCTGTCCAGGCTGAGCAGCAGCCAGCGACATAATTGTTGTTCTATGGTGTGGTGACGATTACAAACCGCAGTCTGCGCCATCTGTGTAATCAAGGCCTGAGTGTAACGGAGCAATAAGCGCATCATGGCCCCATTGCGATCAAACTCATTCTTTAACAATTGAGCTTCCAACCGATAGCCATAGCCGGCGCTCTGCACGATAGCCCGGCTTGGCGTGGTTTCGCCACCCATAAACAGTGAAATGCCAAGTATGCCCTCATTCCCCACGACTGCGATCTCGGCTGAAAGGCCATCCTCCATCACATACAACAGGGAGACTATCGATGTGGTAGGAAAGTACGCATGCGCTAACCGTCCCCCCGACTCATACAACACATCTCCAAGACGCATTTCAACCAGTTCCAGATGAGCGCGGAAAAAGTCCAGATCTGCCGGAAGCAAGGCCTCAAGTAAGTGATTTTGCAGGGGTGAGTGTTCTAGTACTAAGGCTTTTTTTTCAGAGGGAGGTTTCATCTCTGATCCAAAGTGAATTTATTGTGGCATGCCCATGCTGGTACCTGGCGCAACATTTAAAATGCTGGTTATGCAAAATATCTATCCTCAAGCAGCATGTCTTCAAAAAATGCGCCATATGGTTGATTGGGGTGACGAATATGAATTTCGAGAACCCAAAGTAAACGAGATGGATGGAAATCCAGATCAGCCAAAGGGCCTTCGTAAACAGCTGCATGAGGAAACTCGCCCAGACGATGCCCTGATAAATCCATATTCAGCTTCCAGCCGCGCTGCTCTGCTCTGGAGATGGCAAATTCGTAGAGTGTCTTGCCGGTGGCGCCCTGCAGTAACCAGTGCTGCCTGACTTCGTGAAAAATAGCTCTGGCATCGTCTGCGCAGCGCTTCTTTTCGCTATTGCTGCCGCTGACGAAAGTATCGCCGCCATCCCCTTCCCACTCTTTCCAAACGGGGCCAATATCTATCAAAAAGATATCGTCTTCTCCCAGCACAATGCCAGGATCAGAGGCCTCGCCAAAGGTCTTGGTGGTATTGCTACCGAAACGCACGTAAACATCGTGCCAACCACGCACCATCCCGGATTCAGCCAACACATCTTTTGCGAACTCTACCGCGTCTTCTTCCACCATTCCCGGTTTTACGGAGGCGGCGATGCGTTGAATTGCATCGCGCGTTAATTTCCTGACGGCCAGCATTTTCTCGGGATCGTAGGCAGTGCCAACATGCTCAAATTGAGTCTGTAAAACTGATGCATTACTTACTGAATTATTCATTTTTCATTTCCTTCTAGGGATTGATAAGGTCATTAGGTCAGGTAAGATTTAAAAGGATTTCCCCGGGAGCCGGACAACAAGACCTTCCATCCAGGGCTCAAGTTTGATCTGGCACGCCAGACGATCGGAGGAGTTTTTCCCTGCCAAAGCAGTAATCAGTCTTCTCTCTGCTCGTTCCATAGGCGGTAGCCGGCGAATCCATGACCGATCTATGGTCAATCGACATGTTCCGCAAGCGGCATTGCCGCCGCAAATGCCTGGTATGAGTTGCGAACTGTGCAAGGCGGTCATTAACGTTTGTCCGGTTGGCATCGTCATCTGAAATTCTTCGTCATCGCTTATCTTCAGCGTGATCGTTACTATTGGAGGTACTTGCGATGATTTCATGGCCAGAGTTGGCTTCAAGCCAAACTTACTTGGATTTGATTGTGTGACCGCCAAATGCGTTGCGCATCATTGACAGTAGTTTGTAGCTGTAACCGCTATCGTCCTGGCTGGCGAAACGCATTTGCAAGGCGATGGTCAGTACAGGTGCTGCAACACCTTGTTCGACAGCCTCTACCACTGTCCAGCGGCCTTCCCCTGAATCGGCAACATAAGGGGCCACATCGCCCAGGTCCTGGTCGTGTTTGAGTGCTTCAGCTGTCAAATCAAGCAGCCAGCTGCGCACGACAGAGCCATGACGCCATAACTCGGTGATTTGCGCCAAGTCGAGATCAAACTCTTCCTTGCCCTTCAGCAAGTCCAGGCCTTCAGCCATGGCCTGCATCATGCCGTATTCGATACCGTTATGGATCATCTTGGTGAAGTGGCCAGAGCCGATCGGGCCAACATGTGCCCAGCCGCGCTCATGTGCCGGTGCCAGTGCTTTTAATACTGGGGTCATGGCTGCAGCTACTTCAGGTTCCGCACCTACCATCAAGCAGTACCCGTTTTCCAGTCCCCAGATGCCGCCGGATGTACCACTATCCATAAAGCCAATACCATGTTCAGCGAGAAACTGACCACGACGCATGCTGTGCTTGTAATTTGAATTGCCGCCATCGACGACAATGTCGCCCTTGTTCAGCAAGGGGACGAGATCCTTGATCTGGTTTTCTGTAGTTTCACCTGATGGAAGCATCAGCCAGATAATTTTTTGTTTCTGGCCAGTAAGTTTGTTTACTGCATCATCAACTGACATGGCACCGATCATGCCTTCTTTGGCTACCAGCTGGTTTACTGCTTCATGGTTGAAGTCAAAGCCGACCACTTCAATTTTATTGCGTAATAGCCGAGACGCCATATTGCCGCCCATCTTGCCTAGGCCAATCATTGCTAATTTCATTTGGTTTTCCTGGATGAGGCTTTGCAGATAATCTGCAAAGCCATTGTCATGCGGGGCCTAATCAGAGCTTCCTTTATCTGACTAAACTATCGTTTTAATTGATAGACATGGAGGTCAGTAGGCCTTTTGGAGTAAGCGTCTGGCTTGGTCATGACCATCATAATTATGGATCAGCTCTGGTGATGATAATGAAGCTCCCACCGGGGCATGACTTGATAAAAATTCAGGTGAAGGTTGCAACATGCGCCTTGCTTGTTCCTGCGGATCTACTGCTGCGGAACTTGACAGCGTTTGTTTCCCCGCGCTTCCTGCTGTTATGTAAAGGGTTGGCTGTAGCATACGTTGGGCCTGGCCATGGGCATCTTCCGCTGCCATGAGGGCGGGTGCATGAGCACCTATCAAGAAACAACATAGTGAGATCGCTACGCTAGTGAGTGGCTTTAGTGGGTATGTGTTTGACATGCTGAACTCCTTAAATGGATTTACAAAAAATCGCCTGATTCAGCAAAACTAAGCGGGTATTAATACTTATGCTTAATCTACCCAAGGGGTTGAAATATGCCGAACCACAAACGTAGAACAGCAATTGGTATGCCATATTGATATTATTGTTATTTATCAACTACTTACTTGAATTTTGTGAGTGATGGGATGTATTGTAGATAGAGACTGTGCATTCTTTCTTTACAGTGACCTGTACAGGCTTTATACAAGAGGCGAGGGTACCGTCCCTGAGTAACTGTTGAATTTGGCTCTATGCAATCTTGTGAGTTATATGAAAACGGTGAATTCACCGATTAATTTTGTATGGACTTTGTTCTGAATTGTGTTTGAACTTTCAAAAGCTGTTTTCCGGTACAGAATCAAAAGTCATAGAAGTGACTACCGCGGACCAGCCACCAATTTTCGGCCGCTTCCAACGTAAGGGATTTATCGAAAAACTCAGCAGTAATAACTGAAATTTGAGTACAAGGTCGCGCGCACTACGATTCTGGATTTCTCAGTCCCTGCGATAGCATTTCGATACCCTGTGGCGTGAACCGGCAGGAAAGGTGCTGTAAATCTGGTGTCAGACGCTGGAAGAAAGATAGGTATGACATTTGCCCGGTAATGTTTTTATACTGATTGCGATAGTGGTTTTTTGATAAGCTTGCAACTTTTATCATCACTGAAACTGCATCATGGCCCAATATGTAATGTCCATGCTCCGCGTGAGCAAAGTCGTGCCGCCCAAACGGCAAATCATCAAGGATATTTCGCTGTCCTTCTTCCCCGGTGCCAAGATCGGCCTGCTCGGTCTTAACGGTGCCGGCAAGTCCACCGTGTTGCGCATCATGGCCGGCGTCGATAAGGAATATGAAGGCGATGTGCAATGGCAGCCCGGCATTTCCATCGGTTATCTGCCGCAGGAACCGCAGCTCGACCCGGACAAGACCGTGCGCGAGGAAGTGGAATCCGGTCTTGGTGCCGTGATGGAAGCAAAGCAGAAGCTGGACGAGATTTACGCCGCCTATGCCGAGCCGGATGCCGATTTCGACAAGCTGGCAGAAGAGCAGGCCAAATATGAGAACATCATCGCTGCCAGCGGTTCCGATGTTGAACACCAACTTGAAATCGCCGCCGATGCGCTGCGGCTTCCGCCGTGGGAGGCGAAAATCGGGCCCTTGTCCGGTGGCGAGAAGCGCCGTGTCGCACTCTGCAAGCTGTTGCTGTCCCGCCCCGACATGTTGCTGCTGGACGAGCCGACCAACCATCTGGATGCGGAATCGGTCGAATGGCTGGAGCAATTCCTCGTGCGTTTTCCCGGTACTGTGGTCGCCGTTACCCATGATCGCTATTTCCTCGACAATGCGGCGGAATGGATCCTGGAACTGGACCGCGGCCAGGGCATTCCCTGGAAAGGCAACTATTCCAGCTGGCTGGAGCAGAAAGAGGCAAGGCTGGAGCAGGAAAACAAGCAGGTCGATGCCCACATGAAAGCCATGAAGCAGGAGCTGGAATGGGTGCGGCAGAATCCCAAGGCACGCCAGGCCAAATCCAAGGCGCGTCTGAGCCGCTACGAGGAAATGAGCTCGGTCGAATACCAGAAGCGCAACGAAACACAGGAAATCTTCATTCCGCCCGGCGAGCGGCTGGGCGATCAGGTCATCGAATTCAGCGGCGTCAGCAAGTCCTTCGGCGACCGCCTGCTGATCGACAACCTCAGCTTCAGCGTGCCGCCCGGTGCCATCGTCGGCATCATCGGCCCCAATGGGGCTGGTAAATCCACCCTGTTCCGCATGATTCAGGGCAAGGAGCAACCGGACAGCGGTGAGATCAAGATCGGCCAGACCGTGAAGATTTCATCGGTCGACCAGAGCCGTGAAGGTCTGGAAAACGACAAGACCGTGTTCGAGGCCGTTTCCGGTGGAGCTGATATTCTGACGGTCGGCCGTTTCGAGATGTCATCACGTGCCTATCTGGGGCGCTTCAACTTCAAGGGCGCGGATCAGGGCAAGAATGTCGGCAGTCTGTCCGGCGGCGAACGCGGCCGCCTGCATCTGGCCAAGACGCTGATACAGGGGGGCAACGTACTGCTGCTGGACGAACCGTCCAACGACCTCGATGTGGAAACCCTGCGTGCGCTGGAAGATGCGTTACTCGAGTTCGCCGGTTGCGTGCTGGTCATCTCGCACGATCGCTGGTTCCTCGACCGCATCGCCACGCATATCCTGGCCGCCGAGGGCGACTCGCAATGGACTTTCTTCAACGGCAATTATCAGGAATACGAGGCTGACAAGAAGAAGCGTCTGGGCGAGGAGGGTGCGAAGCCGAAACGTATCCGCTATAAACCGATCAGCCGTTAGTGGATGGATTACTGACCAAATAAAAAAGGGAGCCGAGGCTCCCTTTTTTATTGCAACGGTCCTAAATTAGAAACCGTTGGGAAAGTCGTAGCTGTAGTGCTTGCGCAGCGGCTTGACGACTTCCCATTGGCTGTCGAGGCCGGCGTGGAATGCAACCAGGTCACCTGCGACGATGCGAACCGGTTCACCGCCCTTGGGGGTGACCAGAATTTCGCCGTCCAGTACATAGGCGCATTCGGTGGAGCCGAAATCGATCGGGAACTTGGAGACTTCCTTCTCCCAGATGGCCCAGTTGGAAACGCCCAGTTCCTTCAGACGCTCTTCGCTAGGGTTTTTTTCGATAACAATCTTGGACATGAATATCCTTTCAGGGTATGGCTGAAACTCAGCATACGGGTTGTGTAATGATAAAAAGGGATTGCAAAACAGGCGTACAGAGAGATTTCCAACCTACTTCACGTAGGCTGAAGTATAAGGGTTTTTGCCATCGTGGGCCAGCCGATGGCGGTTCTATGTCAAGCGCGGTTTTGGTACGTGCTCAACCGAACTGGTAGTGCTTGCGTAGCGGCTTTTTCACTTCCCAAGTGCAAGACAGGCCGGGTGAGAACGTCACCAGGTCACCGGCGCCGAAACTGACTGGTGCGCCGTCTTTCGGCGTAACCGTCACTTCGCCTTCCAGGATATAGGCGACTTCCTGTTCGCTATAGGACCAGGGAAAGGTGGAGACCTCCTTGGACCATGTTGGCCAGGAAGATACGCCCAACGCTTTCAGTCGGGCATCATCCGGATTATGTTCAACCTTGATCAGAGACATGTTGTGCTCCTTGTCCATGGTTTGCGCCTTGCATGCACTCATTGCATGCAATGAGTGCATGCAACTGCCGGCGCAATATGTCGACAGTGAACTGTCATGATAAAACTTTTGGCGGGAAGATTCCAAGCGGAACTCGGGAAGGCCGGTTCAGGCTAGGTCAGCAGGCCGTTGAGCGCTTGTTCAAGATCGGCAATCAGGTCGTCTGTGTCTTCCAGTCCGATATACAGGCGCACCAACCCGCCTTCGTAAGGCCAGGATTTACGGGTATTGCTCATATCATAAGGCAGCGCCAGACTGTGGCTGCCGCCCCAGCTGAACCCGATGTGGAACAGCTGCAGCTGGTCGACAAAATGATCAATGGCAGCCTGTGAAATCTGCGGCTGAAAGACAATGGAAAACAGGCTGGCTGCAGCGGAAAAATCACGCTGCCAGATATCGTGACCGGGAGCACCTGCCAGCGACGGGTGCAGCACGGCCGCAATCGCCGGTTGCTGTTGCAGCCAGCTGGCAATCTTGCGTGCAGAAATGTCCTGTGCGTCATAGCGCAATTTGTAATGCGGCAGGCTGCGCAGCACGATATTGCAGTCTTCCGGGCTGACACCGGTACCGGATTGCATGTGTGTCAGTGCCAGCCGCTGATGCAGTTGCTTGTCGCGGGTGACGATGCTGCCCATCAGCACGTCGCTGCCGCCCGATTGATATTTGGTCAGCGCCTGAATCGAGATGTCCGCGCCCAGTTCCAGTGGCCGCATGGCGATGCTGGCGGCCCAGGTGGCATCGACCGCTACCAGCGCGCCATGTGCCTTGGCAAGGCGGTTCAGCGCGGGGAGGTCGGCCACTTCCATGGAAACAGAACCGGGTGTTTCCACCCAGAGCAGGCGCGTGGCTGGGGTGAATTGTACGCTTGCGATATCAAGCGGGTCGTAGAAATCCAGCCCGATACCGTATTGCGATTGCAGAAATTTGGCGAACTCGATGGCGGGTTCATAGGCGTTTTCCGGCAATAGCACATGATCGCCAGTCTTCAGCAGGCTTAGCATGGTCAGGCTGATGGCAGCGAGCCCCGAGGGCAGCAGCAGGCAATGTTCGCCAGATTCCAGCATGGCGATCTTGCGGGCCAGGCGGCGGGTGGTAGGCGTGCCGCTGAGGCCGTAGGCATATTGGGTTTCGTCGCGCCAGTCGCGCTGGCGCAGTGCGGCGACATCAGGGAAAACGACGGTGGAGGCGCGCTCGACGGCGCTGCTCAGGCTGCGAAAACTGCCGCTGGCTTCATGGCCCTGCAGCAGCCGGGTTTGTGTTTTGTTTGCCGGGTGCTTTGAATTCGCCATGCTCAGAGCCAGTCCCAGTCAAGATGGGCCTTTTTTGGCGCATTCTTCATGGCCCAGTCCCACATGAATGGCGGGATGAAGCGCATGAACCTGGCGAGCCAGCCCATCTGCCAGGGAACAACGACAAAGCGCCGTCTGGCCGTGATGGCTTTGGCCATTTTGGCTGCAGCGACATCGGCATCCATCAGAAACGGCATGGAATAGCTATTGACGTCGGTCATCGGAGTTTTGATGTAGCCGGGCGCGATGGTGGTGACATGGATGCCGTGCTGCTGCATTTCCACACGCAGACTTTCCAGATAACTGATGGCAGCGGCCTTGGAGGCGCTGTAGGCACCTGCACCTGGCAGGCCTCGGATGCCGGCGATACTGGCAATGCCGACCAGCGTACCGTAGCCACGCGCTTTCATGCCGACGATGAACGGTTGGAAAGTATGCAGCAGCCCCAGCACGTTGATTTCAAGGATGGCCTTGAAGGCAGCGGTATCTTCTTTCTGCTCGGTGAGGGTGCCGCGGCTGACGCCTGCATTGGCAATGACGATGTCGGGTACACCATGGCGCTGGATGAAATCGTCCGCTGCTTTGGCCAATGCATCGGCATCGCGTACATCAAGAGCATAGATGGCAACCGGAGTGTCGAGACTGGCAGCAAGCTGTTGCAGCAGTTCGCCGCGGCGTGCAACCAGCCCGAGAGTGGCGCCCTGTGCGGCATAGTGTCTGGCGAGTGCCTCGCCTATGCCGCTGGAGGCGCCGGTGATGAACACTTTCATGATTCAGCACCGGCTGGGGGATTGTTGGATTTTGTAATGCTCATTGTTTGAGCAGAAGTAGATGATCTGTTGAAAGCTGCGCTGATTATTTCTTTTCAGCGCGTGCCTTGGCGATCAGGTAGTCCGCCACTTTCAGCACTTGGTGGTTGCCACCAGCCATGCTGCTGGAAGTGATGTACTTGCCGTCGATGATCAGCGACGGTACGCCGGTTGCGCCGGAAGCGCGGAAGATCTGGGCGGCGCGATTGAGGCTGGTGTTGGTGGAGAATGAGCGGAAGGCTTCCTCAACCTTGGCCTTGTCCAGCCCGCCTTCCTTGGCTACCCAGTTGATGGCAGCCTTTTCGTCGGTCGGGTTCAGGGTCTTTTGCTTGTGGATGGCGGCAAACAGCTTGTTGTGCAGCTTGTCGAGGACACCCAGTGTTTCCATTGCGTAGTAGGCCTTGGCCATCGGTGCCCAGTCCGGGCGTGGCAGTCCTGGAACACGCTTGAAGACGACATCTTCAGGAAGTTTGTTGGCCCAGGCATGCAATTGCGGTTCCAGCGTGTTGCAATGGCCGCAGCCGTACCAGAATAATTCGGTGACTTCGACCTTGGCGGCATTCTCTGTCGGGATATTCTGGGCAGTGGTGTTGAATTCCACTCCGACCATCGGATCCGCCATCAGGCTGGTGGAAGCTAGCAACATCAGGGTGGCGAACAGCTTTTTCATTATGAATTTCCTTGTCTTGAACTTGATTATGGATAGCTGATGGACTTTAATCGGCCAACAAAGTTTTCAACGCGTCAACCGAACGATGCGCTGACTGCGTAGTGCATATTTACTGATTGGGTACATTGTTATCGACCTTGATCAGATCAGCGGTAAATCCGTTTTCCAGCAACTGTGCGCGGGCGCGGTTGATCTGGCCGACGTCGCTGAAGGGGCCGACGCGCACGCGGTGCCAGGTGCCTTTTTCCGGAATCTCGGCAGTTTGCACGATGGCTTCCATGCCTTGCAATGCCAGTTTGGCTTTCATGTTGTCGGCTTCCTGTTCGGTCTGGAAGGCGCCGACTTGCAGGAAGTAGGTCTCCGTAACCTTGACGGTGTCGGCCTGCTTCTGCTGGATTTCCCGTTCGGTGACCTGGGTTTCGCTACCCGGCAGGATGGTATAGAAATCGAATCTTGGTTTTTCTTCGGTTTCTGCCGGTGCATCGGGTACGGCAGCCGGGGTTTCAGCACTGCCATCAGCTTCGATTACTGCGGCTGGCGTCACCTTGTTCTCAAACGGCGTTTTGCCGCCGGTGATGAAAATTGCCAGCACGACCGAGATGCCGACACCGAGCAAAAGGCCGACCAGCAGACCGGAAAAGAACGGGCTGCCCTTGCTGGTTTTTTTTTCGCGGGAAGATGTGGAGTTTTTGTAATCGCGGGTCATTGTGTTTTCCTGTGGGTTGCCGTGGCAGTTACATTTTTTCCGGCGCACTGACGCCGAGCAGCTGCAATCCGTTCTTCAATACCTGCTGTGTCGCCTGTATCAGTGCCATGCGCGCGAGTTTCAGTGCTTCATCCGCCACCAGAAATTGTTCTGCATTGTAATAGCTATGCAGGTCGCTGGCTAAGTCTTTCAGATAGTTGGCGATCATGTGCGGCGCCAGTTCTTCGCCGGCATGGTATACCACTTCTGGAAATTCACTCAGGCGCTTGAGCAGCGCCGTTTCATGCTCGGCCTGCAAGGGGCTGAGGTCGGCGGTTGCCAGCGCTTTTACGTCGCCGTTCCATTGGTTAAGCACGCTGCAGATGCGGGCATGGGCGTACTGGATGTAATACACCGGGTTGTCGTTGGTTTGCGCGCGGGCAAGGTCGATATCGAACACCAGTTGTGAATCGGCGCGGCGCGCTGCGAGAAAATAGCGCGTGGCATCGCAGCCGACTTCCTCGATCAGGTCGCGCAGCGTGACGTAACTGCCTGCGCGCTTGGAGATTTTTACTTCCTCGCCGCCGCGCATGACGGTCACCATCTGGTGCAGTACATATTCCGGCCAGACCTTGGGGATGCCGATATCCAGCGCCTGCAGACCGGCACGCACACGGGTGATGGTGCTGTGATGATCGGCGCCCTGTTCGTTGATGACACGAACGAAGCCGCGCTGCCATTTGCCGACGTGGTAGGCGACGTCAGGCACGAAATAGGTGTAGCCACCTTCCTTTTTGCGCATGACGCGATCCTTGTCGTCACCGAATTCGGTGGTGCGCAACCACAGCGCTTCGTCCTGCTCATAGGTGTGGCCGCTGGCAATCAGCGCCTGCACTGTGCTTTCTACCTGGCCATTCGTATAGAGCGCGGATTCCAGCGAGAAGACGTCGAATTGGATCTGGAAGGCCTGCAGGTCGAGATCCTGCTCGTGGCGCAGATAGGCGACGGCAAAATGGCGGATGGATTCTTCGTCATCCGGATTGCCAGTCGCCGTGAATTTCATGTCATCGGCAATGACGGTTTCCTTTGCCAGGTAGGCCTTGGCAATATCTACGATGTATTCGCCGCGGTAGCCGTTTTCCGGGAAGGCGGTATCTTCTGGCGAAATGCCCTTGCAGCGGGCTTGTACTGATTTGCTCAGGTTGTCGATCTGGGCACCGGCGTCGTTGTAGTAAAACTCGCGGGTGACATCCCAGCCGTTGGCTTTCATCAGGCGTGCGAGGCAATCGCCGACAGCCGCGCCGCGGCCATGGCCGACGTGCAATGGGCCGGTCGGGTTGGCGGAAACGAATTCGATCTGCAGCTTGCGGCCGCCGCCGGTCTGGTGATGGCCAAAGCGTTCACCTTGTTGCTGAATCTCGTGAACCACTGCCTGTTGAGCCTTGGGGCTCAGATGGAAATTGATGAAACCGGCACCGGCAATTTCAATGCGCGAAATGTATTCGGACGCAGGCAGTGCCTTGATCAGGCTTTCGGCAATCGCACGCGGGTTCTGGCGCAGTGGTTTGGCCAGCATCATGGCCAGATTGCTGGAAAAATCGCCGTGGTCGGCATTTTTCGGACGCTCCAGCTGAATATCGAGCGGCAGACTGTCCGCGCTGATGCTGTCAGTGTTCAGGCTTTTTGCGGCGATGCTGAGTAATTCGGTAAGATGTGCTTTCAAGGCAGAATCGACTATTCGTTCAAAAACGCTATTTTAACCTACTGAGCCCGCAAGCCATAACCGATTTCATGACCGCTTCCATCCTCAAAGTTGCAATCGATGTACCGCTCGACAGCCTGTTCGACTATCTGGATGGTGGCTTTGATGTAACGGTCGGCCAGCGCGTGCTGGTCAGCTTTGGCCGCCGCCGGCAAATCGGCCTGGTGGTCGCGCGGGTGGCGGAGTCCGAGTTGCCTGCGGACAAGCTCAAACCCATCGAGCATGGCTATGTCGACGAACCGGCGCTGGATAAAAGCGTGTTCCGCCTGCTCAGGTTCTGTGCCGATTATTACCACTATCCATTCGGGCAGGCCCTGCTTGCCGCTCTGCCCAGCCGGTTGCGGCAGATAGAGCCAGCGGTCAGCCGCAAGCAGTTCGCCTATCAGTTGTCGCCGGATGCGGATATCGAGGCCATCCCCAGGCGCAAGATCGTGCAGCACAAGATTTTTGCTGCACTGCAGTTGGGCGAGCTGAGCGAAACTGCGCTGGCGCAGCTTTCTGCAAGCTGGCGCAAAGCTGTGCAGGAGATGCAGGAAGCGGGTTTGCTGCAGGCACGTGAGGTGCTGGCCGGCCTGAAAACGGGTGCCGGGCAGTTGCCCTCGCCGGAACTGAATACGGATCAGCTGCAGGCCGTTACGGCTATCAGCAGCGCTGCGCAGCAATTCAAACCCTGGCTGTTGTACGGCATCACCGGCAGCGGCAAGACCGAGGTTTATATCCAGCTGATCGAACGCTTGCTGGCCGGAAACCATGGACAGGCACTGGTGCTGGTGCCGGAAATCAACCTGACCCCGCAGCTGGAAGGGCGTTTCCGCAGCCGTTTGCCACATCTGCCGCTGGTCTCGCTACACAGCAACCTCGGTGAGGGCGAGCGCCTGCAGAACTGGCAGCTGGCGCAATCGGGCGAGGCGCGCATCGTCATCGGCACGCGGCTCTCGGTATTTACGCCACTGAAAGACCTGAAACTGGTGATTGTCGACGAGGAACATGACGCTTCCTATAAGCAGCAGGACAGCATGCGCTACCATGCGCGCGACGTCGCGCTGGTACGTGCGCAACAGGAGAAGGTGCCCATTGTGCTCGGTTCCGCTACGCCGGCGCTGGAAACCTGGCATAACGCCCAGAGCGGCAAATACGAGATGTTAGTACTTACAAACAGAGCAGTGGCGCAGGCGCAGCTGCCGCAAATCCGTTGCATAGACGCCACACGCAATGTCTTGCAGGACGGGTTATCACAGATTCTGGTGGACGCCATGCGCGAACGGCTGGCGCGCGGTGAGCAAAGCCTGCTGTTCATCAACCGGCGCGGCTATTCGCCGGTGCTTTTGTGCAGCGCCTGCCACTGGATAGCACCCTGCATGCGCTGCAGTGCACGGCTGGTGGTGCACCTGCGGCAGGGCCGTCTGCGCTGTCACCATTGCGGCCATGAGCAGAAAATCCCGCCAGCCTGTCCCAGTTGCGGCAACACTGATCTGCACCCGACCGGTCATGGTACGCAAAGGCTGGAGCAGACCCTGGCGGCATTGATGCCGGAAGCGCGTATCCTGCGGGTGGATCGCGACAGCACTCAGCGCAAGCATGCACTCAACGAAATGCTGGATGCTGTGCATGCCGGAGAAGTCGATATCCTGCTCGGTACACAGATGCTGGCTAAAGGCCATGATTTTCCCAACCTGACGCTGGTCGGTGTCATCGATACCGACAGTGCCCTGTTCAGCCCCGATTTCCGTGCGGCGGAAAGGCTTTTTGCGCAATTGATGCAGGTCGCGGGCCGTGCCGGCCGTGCCGATAAAGCAGGGGAAGTATTGATTCAGACCGCTTTCCCCGACCATGTGTTGTTCAATGCGCTGCGTGCGCACGACTATGCGGCTTTTGCCGATAGCCTGTTGCAGGAGCGCGAGATCATGCAGTTCCCACCTTACAGCCATGTTGCCCTGCTCAAGGCCGAGGCCAACGACTATGCGCTGGTGCAGCGTTTTCTGCGGTTTGCCGCCGATAACGCTCGTGCGCTGACGCAGAAAGTCACCATTTATGATCCGGTGCGTCCGCAGATGGAGCGCCTGAAAGGTATGGAGCGAGGTCAATTGTTGATGCATGCCGCTGACCGATTGTCCTTGCAAAGGCTGTTGCATCCGCTGGTGGAGCAGCTGAGAGATCATCCGCTCAATGCCAGAATACGCTGGGCGGTGGATGTCGATCCGCTGGAGTTCTAGGTACGCTGCTTGCCGGTGGCTGTTGTTGTCATTCTCCGTCCTGATGAGTAAATTTATCTCATTGATTATTAAATGAATGGGTGGTAGCTTATTCAGCTGGTAGTTCCCGTTTTATATAACGGGATGCTGAGGAATTCTCTGTAATCAGTAATTAAGACGCTAATAAAAACCAAGAAATGGGCGGAATTAATGAAAACGAGAATCAGCGGCAAGCAGATCAGCATGTCCGATCTCATGTTCTCAATCTCCGAGGCCATGGATATCGCACATCACAAGCTTGCCTTGCATCAGTTACGTACGGCCTATATTTGCTGGAAAATGGCAGAAGAGGCTGCGCTCGCCCCCCTTCAAATCGAAAAGCTCTTTCTGGCGGCCATGTTGCATGACATTGGGGCATTTACCGCGCTGGAGAAAATCAGCCATTACGAATTCGAGGCCGAAGATTGCGAGTCGCATTGTCTGCGTGGTGAGCTGATCTACCGTCAGGTTCCATGGCTGGCGGCGTCGGCGAAAATGGTGCGATTGCATCACACACCCTGGTGCCGTTGCAATGAATCGATCGATGCAACGGATGTGATGGAAGCGCAAATGCTGATGCTGGCGGAAAAGCTGGAGCGTGAAATCGACCGGGATGTTTATATACTCAATCAGTCCTCGGCATTGCGCGAGAAGATGCGCAACATGGCTGGCAAGGTTATCCATATTCGCGTGCTAGAACTTTTCCTGTGTGTTTCGGAGAATGAGGCGTTCTGGCTTGAACTGACGGCTCCGAACCTGATGAATTTCCTCAAATACAAGGGTCCGGTGCAGCATATTTATGGCGATGCGGCGGCGGCGCTCAAGATGGAAGAGTTCTTTACCGCCATTATTGATTTCCGCTCGAAATATACGGCTTCACATACGGCAGGTGTCAGCTCCTGTACGACCTCGCTAGGTGCATTGCTTGGTTTGTCTGAATCCGAAAGAGTGGAACTCGACCTGGCTGCCACCTTGCATGACCTCGGTAAAATTGGTGTGCCCAATGAAATTCTTGAAAAACCCGGCAAATTGACCAAGCAGGAATTTGCCATGATCAAAATGCACAGCTACCTTACCTTTACCTTGCTTGATTCGGTCAGAGGCCTGGAGGAAGTGGCGCGTATCGCCGGCAGCCATCACGAGAAGCTGGATGGCAGCGGTTATCCATTCCATATTGAAAGTGATGAAATATCCACCAGTTCCAGAATCGTTGCCGTTTCTGACGTGTTCACTGCACTGGCTGAAGATCGGCCGTATCGAGACGGGCTACCTCCGAAACAAATCAAGCGGATCATGCAGGAGATGGTGACCAAACGGCATCTGGATGCGCGCATCGTCGATACCTTGTCCAGTAATGTTGATGAGGTGGTACGCGCGATGAAGGTCAGGCAGCAGCAGTGGACTGAACGATATTACACTGTGTTGTCGATGACCAACGGTTCGTTGGGCACCTTGCATTAATCATTTGGTCGCCACTGAAATCAGCATGGGCCTGGTTCCGGTTTGAGCACAATTGATAGTTTCAGGCATGAATTCATGGTTCAGAGGGGTAAAAATGATGATGCGAAAAATCAGCGCCAGTCGTAGTTTGATACGAGCCAGCTCGGTAGTTGGATTATTTTGTCTCAGCGTAACTGCTGCCTCAGCGGATGAAGTATCAAACGCCCGGTGGACCGGTTTTTATGCCGGCGGTGAACTCGGCACAGCTACCAGTGACCTGGACTGGCAGTACAAGAATGCCAATTGGTTCAACACGGTTGGTCCTGCCGTGTTAGGTACGGATTTTGACCATGATGCAAGTGGCGCGGTTGGCGGTCTTTTTGCCGGCTACAATCATCAGGTTGATTCCTGGGTGTTTGGTTTTGAGGTTTCGGCAGCTGCAACTGACCTCAAGGAGCGGAAATCAAGTCCGTTGTTTCCTACTGACGTATACACTTCCGAGATCAATTGGCTGGCCAAGGTGACAGGCCGTGTAGGCTATGCCTGGGATCGCTGGCTTGTGTTCGCCAAGGCTGGTTGGGCCGGGGCGGACGTTGAACTGAAGCTGGACGATGATCAATCGCAGATCCATGCGAAATCCGATGGGTTCGAGGACGGCTGGACCGCAGGCATTGGCGCCGAGTACAGGCTCTACGATAGAGTTTCGCTAGGCCTGGTGTACGACTACGTGAGTCTCGACATCGATAACAAAAATGTGCGCTGCCCACGTTGCGGGACCGGGGTCGGGGCAGGCACACCGGTGGTGGATGCAGACATTGATGTGCAGTCCATCATGCTGCGGCTGAGTATCCGGTTTCCTGATTAGCAAAAACACCCAGCTCCGTTAGAGAGCTGGGTCTGTGCCATCAGGGGCGGCAAATCAACGGTGGTATTGCACGCTATGTTTACGCACGGCATCGAGCATTGCTGCGGCGTTGTCAGGATGCGTCCACTGCGTAATTCCATGCCCCAGATTGAACACATGGCCGTTGCCCTTGCCGTAACTGGCGAGGATGGCGGCGACTTCCTTCTCAATTGCAGCGGGCGTAGACAGCAGGATGGCGGGGTCGAGGTTGCCTTGCAAGGCAACCTTGTCACCTACGCGTCTTCTTGCTTCACCGATATCCACGGCCCAGTCCAATCCCAGCGCATCCGCGCCGATCTCGGCTTGCGCTTCCAGCCACAAACCGCCGCCCTTGGTGAAAACGATGCGCGGCACGACACGGCCTTCGTTCTCGCGCGTGAGTCCGGCGACGATCTTTTCCATGTATTGCAGCGAGAATTCGCGATAGGCGTTGTGTGCCAGTGCGCCGCCCCATGAGTCGAAAATCATGACCGCCTGCGCGCCGGCCGCGATCTGTGCGTTGAGGTAGGCGGTGACGGTTTGTGCCGTGATGTCGAGAATGCGGTGCAGCAGGTCAGGCCGGGCGTAGGCCATGCGCTTGATGGTGAGGAAATCGGTGCCGCCCTTGCCTTCTACCATGTAAGTGGCGAGTGTCCACGGGCTGCCGGAGAAGCCGATCAGCGGTACGCGACCATTGAGGGTTTTGCGGATCTGGCCGACGGCGTCGAATACATATTGCAGCTTGGCCATGTCCGGTACTGTGAGGTTCTGGATATCGGTTTCTTCACATAGTGTACGCTTGAACTTGGGGCCTTCGCCTTCAGCAAAATACAAACCCAGGCCCATGGCGTCCGGCACGGTGAGGATGTCGGAAAACAGGATGGCGGCATCGATCAGCGGGTAGCGGTCCAGCGGTTGCAGGGTGACTTCGGTGGCGAAGTCCGGGCTGGTGCACAGTTGCATGAAGCTGCCGGCGTTCTTGCGGCTCTCGCGGTATTCCGGCAGGTAACGTCCGGCCTGGCGCATCATCCAGACGGGTGTGTAATCGGTGGGTTGGCGCATTAGCGCGCGCAGAAAGGTGTCGTTCTTGAGTTGAGTCATTTAATTGCCGCCGGAAAATGCCGAATAAAAAGCCATACCCGAATTATAAAGCCTGGGTCGCTGGTGGTCCCAAATTAATTCGGTGTATGGCTTCGTCGCTTAACGACAAGTTACGGGCTTAGCGTGGCAGTGTGGAGCTTCCCATGAGGAATTCGTCGACAGCGCGTGCGCACTGACGGCCTTCGCGGATGGCCCACACCACCAGCGATTGGCCGCGGCGCATGTCGCCGGCGGCGAACACCTTGGGGCTGCTGGTCTGGTAGCAGCCTTCGCCGTCTGTCGTGGCCTTGGCGTTGCCGCGGTTGTCCTTTTCCACGCCGAAGGCATCCAGTACTTTCTGTACCGGGCTGACGAAGCCCATGGCGAGCAGCACCAGATCAGCCTGGATGGTGAATTCGGAACCGGCGATTTCCTGCATCCTGCCGTCTTTCCATTCGACGCGGGCTGCTTTGAGACCGGTAACCTTGCCGTTTTCACCGATCAGTTCCTTGGTGGTGATGGACCAGTCGCGGTTGGCGCCTTCTTCATGCGAGCTGGAAGTCCGCATCTTCAGTGGCCAGTTGGGCCAGGTCAGCGCCTTGTTCTCTTTCTCCGGTGGTTGCGGCATCAGTTCGAATTGCGTGATGGACAGCGCACCGTGACGGTTGGAGGTGCCGACACAGTCAGAACCGGTATCGCCGCCGCCGATGACGACCACATGCTTGCCGGTGGCCTTGATCTGGTTTTCTATCTTGTCGCCGGCGACCACCTTGTTTTGCGGTGTGAGGAAATCCATGGCGAAGTGCACGCCGTCCAGCTCGCGGCCGGGTACCGGCAGGTCGCGAGGGTATTCGGCGCCGCCGGCGAGGATCACGGCGTCATATTCAGCCAGCAGGTCCTCGGCCTTGACGTTATCGCCGACGTTCTGATTGACGCGGAACTGCACGCCTTCGGCTTCCATCTGCGTCATGCGGCGGTCGATATGGGATTTTTCCATCTTGAAATCGGGGATGCCGTAGCGCAGCAGGCCGCCGATGCGGGTTTCCTTTTCCAGCACGACAACATCATGACCGGCGCGTGCCAGTTGCTGTGCGGCAGCCAGCCCGGCCGGGCCGGAACCGACGATGGCGACTTTCCTGCCGGTCTTCTTCGCCGGCGGTTGCGGAACCACCCAGTTATTCTCCCAAGCCTTGTCGATGATGGCATGTTCGATCGACTTGATGCCGACCGCATCGGCATTGATGTTCAGCGTGCAGGCGGCTTCACAAGGCGCCGGGCAGACACGGCCGGTGAACTCCGGAAAGTTGTTGGTGGAATGCAGCACATCGATCGCATTGCGCCAGTCCTGGTGGTATACCAGATCGTTCCAGTCCGGGATGATGTTGTTGATTGGGCAGCCAGTCATACAGAATGGAATGCCGCAATCCATGCAGCGCGCGCCCTGCACCTTGGCCTGTTCGTCTGTCAGATGCAGCACGAACTCCTTGTAGTTCTTTACACGTTCCGGTACCGGCAGATTGGCTTCGGACAGGCGGTCATATTCAAGAAATCCAGTGATTTTTCCCATGATCTTTTCTCTAATCCTTTACGCTGCTTGCTTGTTGGCAGCGGCGGCGCGCTCGGTTAACACGCGCTTGTATTCGACAGGCAGTACCTTGACGAATTTGTTGCGGTAGTGGTTCCAGTCGGCCAGCATGGCCTTGGCGCGTTCGCTGCCGGTGTATTCGGCATGCTTGCCCAGCAGCGCCAGCAATGTGGTGTCATCGGCCTGGCCCATGTGTTCACCTGCCAGTGTGCTGACTTTGTCGGCAGCTTCCACTTTATGCAGTTCGACCATGCTCAGGTTGCAGCGTTTGGCAAACATGCCGTCTTCGTCATAGACGTAAGCCACGCCGCCTGACATGCCGGCGGCAAAGTTGCGGCCGGTCTGGCCGAGAACGACGACGGTGCCGCCGGTCATGTATTCGCAGCCATGGTCACCTACACCTTCGACCACCGCGGTAGCGCCGGAGTTACGGACACAGAAACGCTCACCGGCGACACCGTGGAAATAGCTTTCACCGACGGTCGCACCGTACATGACGGTATTGCCGACGATGATGTTCTCTTCCGGCGTGCCACGGAAAGCCTTGGGCGGTTTGATGACGATGCGGCCACCGCACAGACCCTTGCCGACGTAGTCATTGCCTTCGCCGGTGAGTTCCAGCGTAATACCTTTGGCGAGGAATGCAGCGAAGCTCTGACCAGCCGTGCCTTGCAGTTTTACCGTGATGGTGTCATCCGGCAGACCGTCATGGCCGTAGCGCACAGCCACCTGGTTGGAGAGCATGGTGCCGACCGTACGGTTGGTATTGACGATAGGCATCTCGATGACGACCTTTTCGCCCTTTTCCAGTGCCGGCTTGGCGCGTGCGATGATTTCGTTGTCCAGCGCCTTGTCCAGGCCATGATCCTGCTCTTCGTTATGACGACGGGAAACGTCGGCAGACAGTTTGGGCTGGTGGAATATTTTGCTGAAATCGAGGCCGCTGGCTTTCCAGTGTTCGATACCGGCCTGCATGTCGAGCAGGTCGCTGCGACCGATCAGGTCGTCGAACTTGCGGATGCCGATCTGTGCCATCAGTTCACGTACTTCCTCGGCAATAAAGAAGAAATAGTTCACCACATGCTCAGGTTGGCCGGTAAAGCGCTTACGCAGCTCAGGGTCTTGTGTGGCGACGCCGACCGGGCAGGTGTTGAGGTGGCATTTGCGCATCATGATGCAGCCTTCGACCACCAGCGGAGCGGTGGCAAAACCGAATTCGTCGGCACCCAGCAGTGCGCCAATCAGAACATCGCGGCCGGTTTTCATCTGGCCGTCGACTTGTACGATGACGCGGCCACGCAGCTGGTTCAGTACCAGGGTCTGCTGTGTTTCAGCCAGACCCAGTTCCCATGGTGTACCGGCATGCTTGACCGAGGACAACGGCGATGCGCCGGTGCCGCCGTCATGACCGGCGATGACGATGTGGTCGGACTTGGCCTTGGCCACACCGGCAGCGACAGTGCCGACGCCGGTTTCTGATACCAGTTTGACCGAGATTGAGGCTTTTGGATTGGCGTTCTTCAGGTCGTGAATCAGCTGTGCCAGATCCTCGATGGAATAGATGTCGTGGTGCGGCGGCGGTGAAATCAGGCCGACGCCGGGCACTGAGAAACGCAGCTTGGCGATGTAAGGGCTGACCTTGTGGCCCGGCAGCTGGCCGCCCTCACCAGGCTTGGCGCCTTGTGCCATCTTGATCTGGATCTGGTCGGCACTGGCTAGGTATTCGGCGGTGACGCCGAAACGGCCGGAAGCGACCTGCTTGATCCTGGAGCGCAGCGAATCGCCTGCCTTGAGCGGAATATGGCTCTCGATCAGGGAACTGCCGATGACTTCGGCCATGGTGCTGTCCTTGACCAGCGGGATGAAGCGTTTCTCGTCCTCGCCACCTTCGCCGGTATTGGATTTTCCGCCGATGCGGTTCATGGCGATTGCCAGCGTGGCATGCGCCTCGGTGGAGATGGAGCCGAGCGACATGGCGCCGGTAGCGAAGCGCTTGACGATTTCCTTGGCCGGTTCGACTTCTTCCAGCGGAACAGGAGAACCGCTGGCCTTGATCTCGAACAGGCTGCGCAAGGTCATGTGGCGCTTGCTCTGGTCATTGATCAGCTTGGCGTATTCCTTGTAGGTGCTGGCTTCTCCGGTGCGTGTGGCATGCTGCAACTTGGCGATGGAATCCGGTGTCCACATGTGTTCTTCACCACGTACGCGGTAGGCGTATTCGCCGCCGGCATCCAGCGCGCCGAGCAATACCGGGTCGCTAGAGAACGCGCTGTTGTGGGTACGCAGGCTTTCCTCGGCCACTTCATTGAGGCCGATGCCTTCAATCGTGGTGGTGGTGCCGGTGAAGTAGTCCTTGATGAACTGGCTGCTGAGGCCGACGGCTTCGAAGATCTGCGCGCCGCAATAGGACTGGTAGGTGGAGATGCCCATTTTGGACATGACCTTGTACAGGCCCTTGCCGATCGCCTTGACGAATTTCTTCTGGGCTTCCTTGCCGTCATTGCCGGCGGTCTGGTTGATGGTTTCCAGTGCCAGCCATGGGCAGATGGCTTCTGCGCCGTAGCCTGCCAGCAAGGCGAAGTGATGTACTTCGCGTGCTGAGCCGGTGTCGACCACCAGGCCGGTGTTGGTGCGCAAACCGGCACGTACCAGGTATTGATGCGTGGCAGAACAGGCGAGCAGTGCCGGGATCGGTAGACGGTCTGCACTGATTTCACGGTCGGACAGGATCAGCACATTGAAACCATCTTGCACGGCTTTTTTGGCAGCGCCGCAAAGGTTTTCGATGGCTTTTTCCATACCTGCCTTGCCTTCTGTCAGCGGATAGGTGATATCCAGTGTCAGCGAGCGGTAACGGTTCTGAGTCAGGCTGTCGATGGACTTCAGTTGTGCCAGTTCATCCAGCATCAGCACCGGCTGGCTGGCTTCCAGACGCAGCGGCGGATTGCTTTCACCAGTTGATTCAAAGCCGCCGAGCAGATTGGGCTTGGGCCCGATGAAAGTGACCAGCGACATTACCAGTTCTTCGCGGATCGGGTCGATCGGCGGGTTGGTGACCTGTGCGAACAGCTGCTTGAAGTAGAAATAGAGCTGCTTGGGACGGTTGGACAACACCGGCAAGGCGCTGTCGTTACCCATGGAGCCGATGGCTTCTTCGCCATTGGTCATCATTGGCTGCAGAACGAACTTGAGGTCTTCCTGCGTATAGCCAAAAGCCTGCTGCATATCGAGTAGTTCGGCTTTCAGTTCAAGCGGGCTGTCAACCTTGGGCAGATCGTCGAGGAAATAACGGGATTGCTCGATCCATTGGCGGTAAGGCTTGGCCTGTGCCAGCGACTGCTTGACTTCTGCGTCGTCAATGATGCGACCCTGTTCCATGTCGATCAGCAGCATCTTGCCCGGCTGCAAACGCCATTTCTTGATGATGCGTTCTTGCGGGAAAGTCAGCACGCCCATTTCCGAGGCCATCATGACGTGGTCGTCATCGGTCACCAGATAACGGGCTGGGCGCAGGCCGTTGCGGTCTAGCGTGGCGCCGATCATGCGGCCATCGGTGAAGGCCACGGCGGCCGGGCCATCCCAGGGCTCCATGAGGGCGGCGTGATATTCATAGAAAGCGCGACGATCTTCATCCATCAGCGGATTACCGGCGCTATCCTTCGCCCCCCATGCTTCCGGAATCAGCATCATCATGGCGTGCGGCAGGGAGTAGCCGCCGGCCACCAGCAGTTCCAGCGCGTTATCGAAAGCGGCAGAGTCGGACTGGCCTTCGGCGATCAGCGGCCAGACCTTTTCCAGGTCTTCGCCGATCAGGGCGGAGCGCATCGCATCGTGGCGTGCTGCCATCCAGTTGACGTTGCCCTGCATGGTGTTGATCTCGCCGTTATGGGCGATCATGCGGAACGGATGGGCCAGATCCCAGGCCGGGAAGGTATTGGTGGAGAAGCGCTGGTGTACCAGTGCCAGGGCGGAAACCACGCTTTCGTCCTGCAGGTCGCGGTAATAGACGCCGACTTCGTTGGCCAGCAGCATGCCCTTGTAGACGATAGTGCGTGAAGACAAGGAAGGAATATAGAACTGGGAATCATCTTCCAGCTTCAATGCGTGCACGGCATGTTCGACACGTTTGCGGATGATGAACAACTTGCGCTCGAAGGCATTCTGATCGGCCATGCTGGCGCCGCGGCCAATGAACACCTGGCGCATGACCGGCTCGACCGCGCGTGCAGCATCAGCGATATTGGAGTTGTCGCGAGGGACGTCGCGCCAGCCCAGCAAGGTCTGTGCTTCTTCATGGATGATGCGGGCGATGACAGATTCGCAGGCGATGCGACCATTCTCGGATTGCGGAAGAAAGACGATGCCACAGGCATAGTCGCCGGCAGCCGGCAACTGGATGTTGAGTCTGGCGGCTTCCTTGCGCAGGAAGGCATCCGGCATTTGCAGCAAGATGCCGGCGCCGTCGCCCAGCTTGGGGTCGTAACCGGTGGCGCCGCGGTGGGTCAGATTGGCAAGGATCTGCAGACCCTTGCTGACGATCTCGTGACTCTTCTTGCCCTTGATGTTTGCGATAAAGCCGACGCCACAGGCATCATGTTCGTTGCCTGGGCTGTACAGGCCTTGCTGTTGCGGATTCTGTAACTTCGTTACACTTGTTTCTGTGTTCACATGCATCACCAACTTACCTTTATCTGTCTGATTGCCGGTCCTTCAATCGCTTAATGAAGTGAAGGCAAAAATTTACGTGGTTCACTTTGAAAGCAAGAAGTGTGCAAGCACTCGGGCAAATAGAAAAAATTTGCTTTAGGGTTAGAAAAACGATTTTAAATTAATAGCTTGCAAAAGGTCTAGTGCTGAATCACATTTTGATCAAGATGCTTCATATTGGTGCGTTAACAAGTGCATTGCACTATTTTGATGCATATTGGCGAGACTGCCATGTAAAAGGCCTCTAAGCATACAGGGTTGGTTCTGTAGGGATTTTTCTGATGTCATGCCTGTATTTGGTGCATAAAAAAACCGCGCCTTTTCGGGCGCGGTTTTTTCACGACATGGAATCGTGCCGTAGTGCTGCTTTCTGATTAGACAACACCTTGGTCAATCATGGCATCAGCTACCCTGCGGAAACCGGCGATGTTCGCGCCCAGTACCAGGTTGGTAGGCTGACCAAACTCCGCAGCGGTTTCGCTGGCGCGGGTGAAGATGCCATGCATGATGCCTTGCAGCTTGGCGTCGACTTCCTCGAAGGTCCATTGCTGCATGCTGGCGTTCTGTGCCATCTCCAGCTGGCTGGTAGCCACGCCGCCGGCATTGGCCGCCTTGCCCGGGCCGTAGCAAATACCCGCTTTGAGGAATTTTTCAACTGCTTCCGGCGTGGAGGGCATGTTGGCGCCTTCGGAGATGCAGATGCAGCCGTTGTTCAGCAATACATCAGCATCGGCTTCGTTCAGTTCGTTCTGCGTGGCGCTTGGGAAAGCGGCCTGGCAGGGTACGGACCAGACGTGGTTGCGTCCTGCAGGATAGGCGCTGACCGGGGTGTAAACCGCATCGTGGTGATGTTCGACATATTTCTCCAGCGAGGCGCCTTCAACTTCCTTCAGCTGCTTGAGCAGCGCCAGGTCGATGCCGCGCTCGTCGTAGATCATGCCGCGCGAATCGCTGCAGGTGACAGGCTTGGCGCCCAGCTGATAGAGCTTCTGGATGGTGTAGATGGCAACGTTGCCGGCGCCGGAAACCACGCAGGTCTTGCCTTCCAGGGAATCGCCACGGGCTTGCAGCATGTTCTGGGCGAAATACACAGCGCCGTAGCCGGTGGCTTCGGTACGCGCCAGTGAGCCACCCCAGTTCAGTTTCTTGCCGGTCAGTACGCCGTCGTAGTTGCCGGTCAGGCGCTTGTACTGACCGAACATATAGCCGATTTCGCGACCGCCGACACCGATGTCACCGGCAGGTACGTCGGTGGTCGGGCCGATGTGGCGATACAGTTCGTTCATGAAGGACTGGCAGAAACGCATGATTTCATTGTCGGACTTGCCTTTTGGGTCGAAGTCGCTACCGCCCTTGCCGCCGCCGATGGCGAGACCGGTCAGCGAGTTCTTGAAGATCTGTTCGAAACCGAGGAACTTGATGATGCCGGAGTAGACGCTGGGGTGGAAGCGCAGGCCGCCCTTGTAAGGGCCGATGGCAGAGTTGTACTCGATGCGGTAGCCCTTGTTGACCTGTACATGGCCCTTGTCATCGATCCAGGGTACACGGAAGATGATCTGGCGCTCGGGCTCAACGATACGTTCGATGATGTTGTGCTTCTTGTATTTTTGGTCTTTGTCCAACAGGGGGCGAAGGGATGTAAGTACTTCTTCAACGGCCTGGTAGAACTCCAGTTCAGCCGGGCTTGATCGCTTGAGTTTGGCGATGGTATCCGCTACGTAAGGCATGATGCTCCTCAGAAAATTATGGGTTACGTGTGCCGCAATTTGGTTGATTGCTGGTCTTTGATGTCGTCATCAAGGAGGGCTTGATTGATGGGAACTCAATTTATGCACCAGAATGAGGCATATTTTTTTAGTGCACAAATTTAGTGCGCACGGTACTTTAATTCGACTGCACCTTGTTTTGCAAGTGTATTTTTTCAGGTTATGAAAGAAGTAAGGCCCCGGTTCTTTCCGATTTGGTGCAAATCGAGAACCGGGACCTTGTTGAGCAAGCCACCCAAGTAGGAAAGCGACAATGCTTATTGGTTGAAGATGCGCTCCGCCGCAGTGATCGTTGCTTCAATGTCTGAATCGCTGTGGGCAGCGGAGACAAAGCCGGCCTCAAAGGCAGATGGTGCCAAATAGATGCCGGCATCCAGCATGTCGTGGAAGAACTGATTGAATGCTGCCTTGTCGGTTTTCATGACTTCCTCATAGCTGGTCGGTGCGTGTTCGGCAAAATAAAGCCCAAACATGCCGCCTACGCACTGGCCCGAGAATGCAACGCCGGCTTTTTGCGCAGCAGCGACCAGCCCATCGACCATTTTTCTCGTATTGGCAGCCAGTCTGGCATGGAAGCCGTCGGCCTGGATCAGTTTCAGCGTGGTCAGGCCGGCCGCTACGGCCACCGGGTTGCCGGACAGCGTACCGGCCTGATAGACCGGACCGAGCGGGGCCAGGCAGGCCATGATGTCCTTGCGGCCACCGAACGCCCCGACCGGCAGGCCTCCGCCGATGACCTTGCCCAGCGTGGTGAGGTCAGGCTTGATGCCATAGAGTGCCTGGGCGCCGCCGAGGGCGACGCGGAAGCCGGTCATCACCTCGTCGAAAATCAGCACGGCACCATGCAGGCTGCATTGCTCGCGCAAGGTCTGCAAAAAGCCGTTCTGCGGCACGATGAGGTTCATGTTGCCGACTACCGGCTCAACGATGACGCAGGCGATTTCATTACCAATCTGCTCGAACAGCTGCTTGACGGCGGCATTGTCGTTGTAGGGCAGGGTCAAGGTGTGAGCGGCCACTTCCGGCGGAACACCTGCGGAACTTGGCTGACCGAAAGTCAGGGCGCCGGAACCGGCTTTCACCAGCAGTGCATCGGCATGGCCGTGATAACAGCCTTCGAACTTGAGAATCTTGCTGCGGCCGGTGAAACCGCGAGCCAGTCGAATGGCGCTCATGGTGGCTTCGGTGCCGGAACTGACCAGGCGTATTTGTTCCATGCTGGGGACCAGTCGGGTCACCAGTTCCGCCATTTCCAGTTCCAGTGCCGTGGGGGCGCCGAACGATAGACTGTTGGCAGCGGTTTTCTGTACCGCGGCAACGACTTCCGGATGTGCGTGACCCAGTATCATCGGGCCCCAGGAGCCGACATAGTCGATATATTCCTTGTCATCCTCGTCCCACAGGCGCGAGCCCAGGCCACGTTTGAAAAACACCGGAGTGCCGCCGACAGAGCCGAATGCGCGTACCGGCGAGTTGACGCCGCCGGGGATCAGGGAGAGTGATTTTTCAAAAAGTTGTTGATTGCGTGATGTCATTTAACTGTTCTCATGGGATTTTGTAATTGTCTTGGGTCATCAGGTCGATACCGCATTCCAGGGTTTCCACCCAGTCGATGAAGCGTTTGACCATGGCTTTGCCGACGAAGGCGCGGCCATGCTGCGGTACGATGGACTCTATATCAAGTCCGCGCACCATGTTGACCCACAGGCGGCAGGCCTTGTTAGAAGTCATGTAGCGCCGGTGAAAAGGCAGCATGGCAGGCAGGTGCATCTCAAAGTCTGTCACCGGCTGGCTGGCTAGTACCCCGCTGACCAGCGATGCACCGAGGTCGCCGGAAAACAGGATTTTGCTGGTGACATCATAGAACTGGAAGTTGCCTTCGGAGTGCAGGAAGTGCGCCGGCAGGGCCTTGATCGTCGTGTTGCCCAACTCGATGTTCATGCCCTTGTCGGGAATGCCGATGATGCGCTCCTCAGTATTGCCGACGCCGCAGAAATGCGGGATGAAGCGCTCCCAGATGGCGGGCGCATATAACTGGCATTCAGTGCCGATCAGCCATTTGTTTATGGAGGCCACAATGTCCGGGTCCTGATGCGAAGCCAGGATATATTGCAGTTTGCGGAAGTTGAAGTATTTGCCCATGGCCATCATCAGGGCGTTGTAGGTCATGTTGCCGCCCGGGTCTATGAGCGCACCATGTCCGTCGGTGACAATCAGGAACTGATTCGACTGTACTGCCTGAGAAGCACTGGTGTCTGTCAGGTCGCTGAATTTGATGCAGACGTGATGACCGTTGTTGAAGAGTTCCTCAGCCATGGCAAAGTCCTTTTTCGCATATAGAAATCAGATTGCGGCCTGGTAGAGCCGCGAAAATTGTCTTGCAGTATGTTCCACATCGTTCGCTTCGAACAGGGCGCCGATGACAGCCAGCGCATCAGCCCCTGCATCGATGGCGAGTCTTGCATTGTCCAGTGTGATGCCACCGATGGCGACCTTGGGAATGTGCAATACATCCCGCCCCCGGCTGAACAGGCTGAGTTCGGCGCGCAAAGCCTCCGGCTTGGTGGCGGAGGGAAAGCAGGCGCCAAAGGCGATATAGTCTGCCCCCTCGTTTTGTGCCTTGGTCGCCAGCGTCAGGCTGTTATAGCAGGAAGCGCCGAGAATCTTGTCAATGCCGAGTTGCGCGCGGACTTCCTGTAAATCTCCATCGGTAGCGCCGATATGTACGCCATCGGCACCGATCTCCAGGCACAGGTTTACATCATCATTGATGATCAACGGTACATGATGCCTGCGGCACAGTTCCAGCAGGAGACGCGATTGGTCGTGACGCAGTTTCGAATTCGCACGCTTGTTGCGATACTGCACGACGCTTGCGCCGCCGGCAATGCTGGCTTCGACCATGTCGCGCAGCCGGCCACTGTCGCCTTCATTCGGCGTGATGGCGTAGAGGCCGTGAATGGCAGGTTTATCGAGTTGGTTGTTCGGTGCCGTTTGGTTCATCGTCTTGCTCTTCGTTCTCGCGTGCCCAGAACATGCGATCCGGCACATATTGACCCATGCCAGGGCGGAAAGCAGCTTTCAGTGTCTGCCAGGTATATTCCTGGCCTTCCTGCACGGCTTCTTCCATGGTCAGCCCGTGCGCCATGCAGGCGGCGATGGCCGAGGTCAGCGTGCAGCCGGAGCCGTGATAGCTGCCGGGCAGTCGCTCCCAGTTGTAGGACCGGATCAGGCCCTGTTCACCATACAGTGTGTTGATGACTTCCGGGCTGCGCTCGTGCGTACCTGTGATCAGGACGTATTCCGCACCCATGGCCAGCAGGCGTTGCGCGCTTTCTTCCAGAGAGGTGTTCTCGACTTCTTCGGTTTCATCGGCAAAGGCGTAGCGGCGTGCTTCAAGGCTATTGGGCGTGATCAGCGTCGCCTGCGGGAACAGCAGGTCGACCATGGCAGCCTGCATTTCGTCATTAGCCAGTTCATCGCCGCGGCCGGAGGAGAGGATGGGGTCGATCAGCAGGGGCACGTCCGGGTAGTCGGCCATGATCTCGGCGATCACGGCGATATTCTCGACGCTACCCAGCATGCCTAGCTTGAAGGCGGAGACCTGGACGTCTTCCAGTATGGTTCTGGCCTGTTCATTCACCCAGTCGGCATCGAACACCATGACGTTCTCAACCCCTAGAGTGTCCTGTGCGGTAATTGCCGTGACGACAGACAGCGGGTAACAGCCGATGCTGGCAAAGGTCAGGATGTCTGCCTGCAGGCCTGCGCCGCTACTTGGATCAGTGGCGGCAAAGGTGAGGACGGTGGGTGGCAGCAAATTCATAAATGGGCAATCGGTTGCGTTTGAGGAGGCGGTGCCTGATGATTTCGGAAAGTCTTGATTCTGAAAGTATGGATTGGAATCAAGGCCGGCGCTGTGACATCGGCAAGTGTGTTATTTTAACTGAATCGACTCAGTAAAACTAACCAATCTACCAGGCAAAATTAACGAAGGTTTCATCATGAAAACATGGATGTGTACTATTTGCGGCTGGATTTACGATGAGGCAAAAGGTTGGCCGGATGACGGCATCGCACCGGGGACCCGCTGGGAGGACGTACCGCCGAACTGGGCTTGTCCCGAATGTGGCGCGCGCAAGGAAGATTTCGAGATGGTGGAGCTCTGAAAGCGACGGTCTGGGAAAGCGCGGTCTGGAGCGGGTGACGGGAATCGAACCCGCGTATCAAGCTTGGGAAGCTGGCGTTCTACCATTGAACTACACCCGCACAGGCTGCATTTTACGCGGTCGGTCCGGCTGCTAGCAAACTAAAGCTACAAAAGCCTGCTGATAAATTTCAAAGGCAGGCTTTTGGGTGTTCTATGGCGCCATACGCCGACTGACGCTGACGGCGTATGCGCCGGGTCTGGCAAGCAGTACGGGGTCGTCGCTGGGTGCGATGCCGTCAAGCAGAATCAGGGGATTAAAAGCCAGGGCCTTTTCCGCTGCGGCGTTGTCGGACACAGGCGCCTGCAAGTGCAAGACGCCCAGGTCCACCAATTTTCTTTCTTCCGGCCAGATCACGGTCGGGTCATTGATCACATCATTTTTTTCAGCGACTTGTGCCAGCAGGCGAAATTTCACTCCGCCCGCTTTGAGTCGCTGCGGCAATTCCTCGAACAGATAATCGGGCGTGGCTGCCGCTACCTGTTCCGGCGTTAAAAATTCCTGGCCGTTGAGCGGTTCGATGCGGTAGCGGATGTGATGGCTTTCTCCCTTGGCGTTGGTGAACTGGAAGGCATTGATACCGTGATAATTCAGGCTGGCAAAACTCACCGGAAGTGGTTTGGGGATGGCGATGAAGCGCTGCAGCGAAGGCGTTTCGGCAATCATTTTTTCTACCGGAGTGGGTTTGGGGCTGTCAGCCGTGGTGGCAATCCGTGCTTTCAGGAACGCCAGAAATGCTTCCGGTGTCGATACCGGGAAGGCGTTCACGGAAAGACTGACAATATCGGTGATGCTGCCATCCGGCAGCTCAAAGCGTATGGCGATGCCACGCGGGTTGGCGCCGGGGTTGGTATCTTCTATCGTCGGCACGCCGCCGGCGTTGGAGAAGCGCACGGTGACTTTGCTCGGTGTGTCCTGCAGATGGGCAGCCTTGGTCAGGGTGCTCGCCGTGGCGGCCGGAGTGAAGGTGCCGCTGACCACGATGCCTTTGGCGTGATTGGTGCGCAAGCCTTTATGTGGGCCCTTTGCCAGCGTGACCTGAGCATCGACGATCTGCTCGACGACCGATTTGTTGGGCGTCTGGTCGGCGAGAGCGGCTGTTGGCAGTATCGCCATCAGCAAGCAGGAAAGGATATTGAACGGACGGAATTTTTGAATGTTCATGGCGTCACTTTCTTGGGGGCTGGTTGAATGGATAGGGTGTTTTCCTGAAGTAGTCCGATGCAAAAACTTCATGGAAGTTTGCCTTGATACACATGACTATCATTATGATTGTTCGGGAGGATTTAAGTTTGCTTATTGCGCTTGAACCTACGTAAAATAGCGGCATAGCGCGCATGCAATTTCAACCATTGGCAAAAATTCACCATGATTCACCTCACGATCAACGGCAAAGTCAGAGAATTTGATGTGGCAACCCTGTACGTCAGTGATCTGGTTGAAAAGCTGGAACTGACGGGCAAACGTCTGGCGATAGAGTGCAATGGGGAAATCGTGCCACGCGGCGCCTTTGCACAAACCTTGTTGAATGATGGCGATAAATTGGAAATAGTCGGCGCCGTAGGCGGCGGCTGAAGAGAATATGACGGATACACTGAATATTGCAGGAAAGTCCTACCAATCACGTTTGCTGGTGGGTACCGGAAAGTACAAGGATTTCACCGAGACGCGCGCGGCGATCGACGCCAGCGGCGCCGAGATCGTCACGGTAGCCATCCGCCGCACCAACATCGGCCAGAACGCCGGCGAGCCTTCGCTGCTGGATTTTCTGCCGCCCGAGGAATTCACCTATCTGCCGAACACGGCGGGCTGCTACACGGCCGATGATGCCGTGCGCACGCTGCGCCTGGCGCGTGAACTGCTGGATGGTCACAAGCTGGTCAAGCTGGAAGTACTGGGCGATCCGAAGACACTTTACCCGAACATGATCGAGACCCTGCAGGCCGCCGAGACGCTGGTCAAGGACGGCTTCGACGTCATGGTCTACTGTTCGGATGACCCGATTATCGCCAAACGGCTGGAAGAGATTGGCTGCGTCGCCGTGATGCCGCTGGCATCGCTGATCGGTTCCGGCATGGGCATTCTGAATCCGTGGAACCTGCAGATCATCATCGAGAACGCCAAAGTACCGGTGCTGGTGGATGCCGGCGTCGGTACTGCTTCCGACGCGGCCATCGCCATGGAGCTGGGTTGCGATGGCGTGCTGATGAACACCGCGATCGCCGCCGCGCGTGACCCGATTCGCATGGCCGGCGCCATGAAGAAGGCGATCGAGGCCGGGCGCGATGCCTATCTTGCCGGCCGCATGCCGAAGAAACTGTATTCTGCAGCACCAAGTTCACCCACTACCGGAATGATTGAATAGAGACCAGATGCCCGCCAATCGCTATGAATTTACCGTAACGGTAGTGACCGCTTACATTGAAGAGCAGTCGGACGATGCCAGTCAGCGTTACGTTTTTTCATACACGGTGACCATACGCAATACCGGTAGCGTGGCAGCACAACTGATCAGCCGTCACTGGGTCATCACCGACGCCAACGAGGTGGTGCAGGAAGTCCGCGGTCTGGGCGTGGTCGGCGAGCAGCCTTTCCTCAAGCCCGGCGAGCAGTTCGAATATACCAGCGGCACAGTAATCAGTACGCCGGTGGGCACCATGCGCGGCAGTTATCACATGACGGCGGAAGACGGTATGCAGTTCGATACCGAGATTCCGGCGTTCACCCTGTCCATGCCGCGTGTTTTGCATTAGCAGCATGAGCGGCTCGACTTCCATGCAAGTGACACTTCAACACCTCAAATTCAGCTTCATCCTTTTGCTGCTGGTCATGGCCGGCTGTGCCGCGCCCAAGGTCAAGCCAGAGCCGCCCAGCCCGCCTGAAGAGGTGGTGAGCGAGCCGGCGCCGATACAGATTCCGGAAGGTGCAAGGCCGGAGGTGGTGATCAAGCCGGCAGAAACGGTAAAGACCACGGATTACAGTGTATTGAAGCCGGTCAGCTGGGAAGCGGTCGACGGTTTCTACCGGGATGAGTTAGCGCAGGCCTGGCCGGCTTGGCAGATTGGCTGCAGCACGCTGAAGAACCGCGCCGAATGGCGGGCGGCCTGCGAAGCCGCCGCCGCCATCAAAAAACCGACCAATGTCACGGTACGCGCCTATTTCAAGCAGCATTTCACCGCTTACCAGGCGACCAATCTTGATGGCAGCGACAGCGGTCTGGTCACCGGTTACTACATGCCCCTGCTGAGGGGCAGCCGCCAGAAGTCCGACAAATATCCATACCCCATCTATGCACGGCCGGATGACCTGATTACGGTCGAGCTGGCCGACGTCTACCCTGAACTGGCGAACAAGCGCGTGCGCGGCCGCCTGATCGAGAACCGGCTGGTGCCCTACTACAACCGTGCCGAGATCGAACAGCAACCACCATCGCTGCAGGGCAAGGAGCTGCTCTGGGTGGATGACATCATCGACCTGTTCTTCCTGCAGGTGCAGGGTTCCGGCATCGTGCAGCTGGAGAACGGCGAGCGCATCCCGGTCGGTTATGCCGACCAGAACGGATACAGCTATCAGTCCATCGGCCGTTTGCTGGTGGAACGCGGAGAGCTGACGCTGGACAAGGCTTCGATGCAGGGCATCAAGGATTGGGCGCGCAGCAATCTGGACAAGCTGGGTGAACTGCTCAACAGCAATCCGAGCTATGTGTTTTTCCGTGAACTGCCTGCCGGCCTGCCCGGTCCGATAGGCGCGCTGGGTGTGCCGATTCTGGCCGAGCGCACGGTCGCCATCGATCCCAGGCATATCCCGCTCGGTGCACCGGTGTTCCTCTCGACGACCTATCCGAACAGCGAGAAGCCGCTCAAGCGGCTGATGATGGCGCAGGATACCGGCGGTGCCATCAAGGGCGGCGTGCGCGCGGATTTCTACTGGGGTGCAGGAGCCGAGGCCGGCCGTAATGCCGGTGCCATGAAGCAGCGCGGTAAAATCTGGGTGTTGTTACCCAAGGGTTTTGTCGTCACACCCTAGGTGCTGACCAGCAGTAAACATCCATGGCGAGGAAGCCGTAGGTGTTTTCCGGCTGGTGGCGTGTCACAGTGCTTCCTTCACCCGCGCCCACTGCAACGAATAATGGCAGGATGTGATCCTCGCTCGGATGTGCCTGGCGGCCATAAGAGCTGTTGCGATAATCAACCAGTGCGGCAAGGTCTGCCGCCGCTATCCTTTGTCCCAGCCAATCTGCGAATTCAGTGACGTAATCCCAAACCTCGGCGTCGCGCTCGCTCGTGAAAAAGTGGCGCAAATTGTGTGTTACTGCGCCGCTGCAGAGTATGAGTACATTGTCCTCTTGCAGACTGGCGATGGCGCGGCCCATCGCCAGGTGTGTCCGGGGTCCGGCCTGGCCCTGGATGGAAAGCTGGGTGACCGGGATGTCGGCAGCGGGATACATCAGGCGCAAGGGCACCCATGCCCCGTGGTCCAGCCCGCGCGTGGCGTCGAGTTCAGGGCTGAACCCAGCCTGACGCAGCACTGCTGCGGTTTTTTCAGCAAGTTCAGGTGCGCCCGGTGCCGGATATTGGATTTGATAGAGTGCCGGCGGAAAGCCGCTGAAATCATGGATGGTTTGTGGCTTCGCTGCCGTGCTGAGTTGCGGCTGTGCCGTATCCCAGTGGGCGGAAACCGCCAGGATGGAACTCGGTCTTGGTATGGATGCTGCCAGGCGGGCCAATAGTTTGCCGGTTGCTCCCGGCTCGGTGGCCAGTGTCGGTGCGCCGTGTGAGATGAACAGTGTGGTCAATTGCTTGCCTGCCTCGCCATTTGTGCTGCCTGAATATCACAATTGCTATGACGCCGGATTTTGCTGCTGGTTGCACTGCGCGGACAAACAAAAAAAGGGAGCGTGCCCCCTTAAAATGCGACAGGCCTGTCAAACAGGCCCGTCATTCATGCAAATTTGCGATCTTAGCGATTGCAAACGTACATGGTTACTTCAAAACCGAAACGCATTTCGGTAGCAGCTGGCTTAGTCCACATAGTTTTTTCCTTTCTTGATTGGATTCGTACTGCGACTGCTTTGACACAGATGCATTACGTGGATGTCACTTTATGCCGGCGTATGCATTTCGTCCGTGCCTAAAGTCATGAAAAGGCACTCATGATTTTCATTAGATTCAATCTGTCTTGCGCCAGATCAAAGTCTTGCGGCCGTCTGCTTCAGGCGGAAATGGGTAATCAGGCCGATGGCGACCACGATGATGATGCCGATCAGCACGGTTGAGGTGGTGATGTGGACGCCGTTCTTATCCATCAGCGTGTAGGCACCTATCATCAAGAGCATGCAGAGGTTGTCGAAGAAGTTCTTGACGGCGATGGCGTGGCCGGAGCCGGTGGTGGCGTGGCCTCGATCCTGCAGCAGCGCGTTGAGCGGCACCACATAGAAGCCGCCACAGGCGCCGACCAGGATCAGCATGGCGACAGCGATATAGAGATCATTGATATAGGCAAAGGCGATGATCAGTGCGCCTATCAGGATGCCGGCCGGCAGCGCGCGGTTGACGGTTTTCAGGCTGACCAGTTTGGCGGCGCCGAAAGCACCAATGGCGATGCCGATGGCGACCGCGCCGCTCAGGTTGGCGGCGGTGCTCAAATCCGTGATCAATAGCGCTGCCGGCACCCAGGCTACCAGCAGCAAGCGCAAGGTGGCGCCCGCGCCCCAGAAGACGCCGGTGCCCAAAAGGCAGAAACGTGCATCCTGGTCGCGGAACAGCGTGCGCAGCGCCTGCCAGAAATCGCGGAACAGGATGTACGGCGAGAAATGATAGAGCGGATGCGCCGCCGGCAGATGGGGGATGAACAAGTTGGCGACCATGGCCAGCAGGTAGCCGCCGGTGATGGTGGCCAGCGCCCCGCTCACCGAATAATCGGCCAGCAGGCCGCCGATGATGGCGCCGAGCAGGATGGCGACGATGGTCGAGCCTTCCATCATGCTGTTGGCCTTGACCAGTTTGTCCGGGCTCACCAGTTCGCTAAGGATGCCGTACTTGGCCGGCGAATAGGCGGCAGCGCCTATGCCCACCATGCTGTAGGCAAGCAGCGGATGCAGGCCGGCCAGCATGGCGGCGGCACCGAAGAACTTCATGCCGTTGGCCAGCAGCATGACGCGGCCCTTGGACAGACTGTCGGCGAATGGGCCGACGAATGGTGCGAAGACAATGAAGGCGATGACGAAGAACTGTTGTAGTAGCGGGATCTGCCAGGTGTCTGCCATTTGCGATCTTAATAGTGCAATCGCTGCAAATAGCAGCGCGTTGTCGGCAAATGCTGAAACGAACTGTGCAATCAGCACGGCAATCATGCCGCGCGAAAACAGCGGGTAGGCTTCAGGCACAGGGGCCGGGCGGACGGTCATGGTTATCAACTTTCAAAAAATCGGCGTGTATGGAACATGCTGTCGGCAAAGCGGATATTGCCATGGCGCACCAGGCGCTTGATGGCGAAATCGAACAGCAGGGCATTATAAGGCTTGATCGCCTGCAGGAATTCGACCGCATCTGCATCCAGCAAACCCTGGCGCTGCAGGCTGGTACAGTCGATGAAGGGCATGACACCGGGCAGCGGATAGTCGGAGCCGTTGAGTAGGCGCTGGTGCCAGTCGACACGCTGCAGCAGCGGAGCGAGTGCCCATGCATGATTGCGTAACGTCAACGAAGAGAGATCGCCGAACAGCAGTTTTTCGTAGCGGGCATCGTCCATCAGGCGGGTGAACAGTTCGAAATGCGGACGAGGTGGGCCGTGTGGACCGATGTCGAGGTCGGCATCTTTGCCATAGGTCGCGCAATGCGCGACGGCAATGCGCACGCCGTTGTCCAGAGCGCGCCGCAGGCGCAGCGGGTTGGCCAGCGTGTGCTCGCTGCCGGGCAGCGCGAATTCGCGTCCGCCGTGAGTGATGATGGGCAGGTTGAGGTCAACGCAGGCCTGGTAGAAGCGCTGGCATTTGACAGAAGCGGGGTCGATGTTCATGACCTGCGGCAACCATTTGATGGCTTTTGCTCCCTCTGCATGCGCTTGCTGCAGGGCGTCGATCGCATCCGGCCGGTAGGGGTGGATGGAGGCGATCCATTCGAAGATGTCGGGCTCGGCCCGGGCGAGGCGGGCGACATAACTGTCGGGTACATGCAGCACCGAGTTGTCAGGCTGCGGCCGTCCCTGTTCGTCATGCCACCAGTCGAAGGCCAGCAGCATGGCCTTGAAACCCGGCGGCATCTCGCGGCAGAGCTGGCTCAGTCTGGCGACTACGCTGCGGTCGATGGCGGAGGCATCGGCACTTTGAACATTACTACTATGCGCATCGACACAGGCGCCATTCATGAACAGGTGTTTTTGCACGCGCAGCAGCGGATGGTACAGGCTGTCCATCTTCGGGCTGTGCCAGGGCGCGTCCGGCAGGCCGGAATCGCCGTTGCCGAACATGTGGACATGGCCATCCCACACCTGTGCCGGGTCGAGGTTTTGCCAGATTTCACGATAAAGCGGGTGTTGTCGCAATGCCTCGGGCAGTCCGCTGAGGCAAGGGTTGGTGAGGCCGGTTTCCGGCCAATAGCGATAGCCTGCGAGGCTAAGCGCCGAAACGGTGGCGGCCGACAGCCCCAGCAGAAAGGTGCGGCGCTTCATCCACAAATCCGGCAGTGCCGCCCCGCCGTCCGCGTGGTAAGCCAAGAGGAGCGGTGATACCGAGTGGTAGCGCGTACGAAGCCGGCAATCACAGCCGCTAGCAGGTTTTCTCTGTGCCCTCTGTGAACTCTGTGGCTCAGTGAATTTTTTAACTTCATGTAACGCTTTCCGCCATTTGTTTCAGCCGCAGATAATCGACCTTGCCGCTGCCGAGCAGTGGCAGCTCATCGACGATGATGATCTTTCTGGCGATGGCGATCTCCGGCTGCCCCAGTGCGTGCGCGGCCTGTTGCAGGGCGTGGCGCTGCAGCTTGCGGTCAGTGGTGAACAGCAGGATATTCTCGCCGCGTTGTAGATCGGTTTGCGTGCTCGCGGCATGCTGGTGGTCAGGGGCGACGTGCCGTGCAAGCTGTTCGACTATTTCAAGCGAGACCATCTCACCGGCGACCTTGGCGAAGCGGTTGACGCGGCCGAGGATGTGCACATAGCCATTTTCGTCGATGTCGACGATATCGCCGGTGTTGTACCAGCCGCTGCCAAAATCGGAAGCGGTAGCGGTCAATTTGCCCGGCTGGTCGTAGAGATAGTAGCCCAGCATGACATTCGGGCCCTTGACGTGTAGCAGGCCGCCGCGTTCGATGCCGGGTACTGGCTGCAGGCGTTGTTGCAGCAAGGGCAGCAGCCGGCCGACCGAGCCGCTACGGCAGAACATCGGTGTGTTGACGGCGAGCACCGGCGCGCATTCCGTGGTGCCGTAGCCTTCCAGCAGGCGGATGCCGAATTTTTCCATCCACAGCCTGCGCACCTCCTCGTTGAGTTTCTCGGCGCCGGCCACCACATGGCGCACCTTGTGGAAGTCGTAGGGGTGGGCGAATTTGCCGTAATGCGCGAGGAAGGCGCTGGTGCCGAACAGCACGGTGCAGCCGCTGTCGTAGACGATCTCCGGAATCAGCCGGTAGTGCAGCGGCGAGGGATAGATGAAGAGCCGCGTGCCGCTGACCACCGGTAGCACGGCGCCGGCGGTGAAGCCGAAGGAGTGGAACAGCGGCAGCGCGATGAAGAACTTGTCTTTCGGCGAGAAATCGATGACGGCGCGGATCTGCGCGACATTGGCGAGAATGGCGCGGTGGCTCAGTACCACGCCTTTCGGTTTGCCTTCGGAGCCTGAAGTGAAGAGGATGGCAGCCGGTTTTTCCGGGTCCTGCGATTGTTCTGCCAGGCGCGGCAGGCGTAACGCGAACAGCATGAGCCAGAGTTTGTCCTTGAGGCCGAAGCTGCCGCGCATGTCCTCCAGATAGAGGATGCGGAAGTCCTGCAGGGCGGCGACCACGTCCTGCAGCCGTGCCGCCTCGATGAACTGGCGCGAGGTGACGATGGTACTGACGGCCGCGGCGATGCAGGCGTTGCGCATGCCCTGCGCACCGGCGGTGTAATTCAGCATGGCCGGCGTGCGGCGCATGGCGGTCATGCCGAAGATGAGCGCGACCGTGGTGTTGACGTTGGGCATCAGTACACCGACCGCCTCGTCCGGTTGGCTGATCTTGCCGACCAGGCGGCCCAGCGCCAGACTTTTCTTCAGCAGGCTGCCATAAGTGTCGTGAGTCTGTTTCATGTCCTCCATCAGCGCGGTCTTCCTGCCGTGCAACTTCACTGCATCCAGCAGGGCGCCGAACAGCGTCCGCTGCGGTTGCGAAGCGGCCAGCATCTCCTGCATCAGTTGGCACATGGCTTCGCCGGCAAGTTTTCTGCGCTGCTTGCTCAAGGGCGCATCGGGCATGGCGATGTGCGCGGCCGGCATGAACCAGAGGTCTATCTGCGGTAGCCATTTCCGCGGGAAATCGCGCGACAGGCGGCCGAAATGGGAATGGGCGGCGCCGTGGATGCGCACCGGCAGGATGGTGGCGCCGGTCTTGGCGGCGACGAATGCCGGTCCCTCGTAGACTTTCATCAGGCTGCCGGTGTTGGTGATGCGGCCTTCGGGGAAGATGACGACCGGTTCGCCGGCCTCGATCAGGCGTATGATCTTCTTGATGCCGAGCGGGCTGGTGTGGTCCACCGTCAGGTGAGGCACCAGTTTCAGAAACTGGCGGAACATCCAGTTATCGAGCACGCCGGTGTAGACGACGAAAGTAGGACGGAACGGCAGATAGAGGCCGAGCAGCAGGCCGTCGAGAAAGGATTCGTGATTGGCGATGATCAACAGCCGGCCGTTGGCAGCCGGCTCGGGGCGGCCATGCAGCCGGACGCGGAACAGTAGTTTGCAGATGAGGCGAAGCAGGGTTGCCAGCATGCTGCTGTCCTTTTTAATGCCAGCAGCCGCGAGTAAGCGGCTGGTTCACGGTTGGGCAGGGCATTGTCCTTGCGATAGCGGCCATCATGCGTCAATCATTCTTTTTTTGTGTTTGAGCGTCAAGCCTTTTAGTCGGCCTTGTTGCATCACTGGCGAAGCTGTGAAAAATGCGCATCGAAGCTGGTGCCTTCGGCTAGAATATGCGCAAATGCAATCACTTGAATGGTTAATGTCCTGATGAATGATTCCAAAATGATGGAACTGGCCGGCCGTATTGATCAGGTCGGTTTCTGTTTCGCGCCGGCGCAGGAGGTGCGGGCCATCCTGCAATCTGAAGATGCGGATGCGCTAGCCGATTGGGCCGATTTTGCTGCGAGCTGGAATGATATGCCGCTGGATCAGTATATGGCGGATGGCGGCCGTTATCGCCGCCGGCGTTATGCGGTCATGAGTGCGACCGACCTACCGGGCTCCGTTCGGCTGGAAGCGCATCAGCCGCATTACCAGAGCCTGGATTACAACCGCCTGAACGGAGGCATTGCACGCGAGTTCGAGCCGATCAAGCCGGAGGTGTTGCGTAGCCGGAGTCTGCAGAGTGTCCTGAAATTTGCACATCAGCTGTTTTCCTGTCTGAAGCCGTCGCCGGCCTGGCATATCGAGCTGCATCAGTTCCGTATCGAAGCCAGTGGCGACCAGCAAGGCCGGCCGACCCCTGAGGGCGTGCATCGTGACGGCGTTGATTTTGTACTGGTTATGATGTTGCAGCGGGTCAATATCTCCAGCGGCACCACCACCATGCATGATCTCGAGTTGCGCACACTGGACAGTTTTACGCTGACGGATCCGCTCGACGTGGCGGTGGTCAATGATCATCGTTGCATGCATGGCGTGACGCCTGTAGAACAGATCGATCCGGGCAAGCCAGCCTATCGCGATGTACTGGTTGTCACCTTTAGAAGCAAATCCTGATTTTGCGGCAGCCTGATTTGATGATCAGCTGCCGCTGCCCGTAAATTCTCTTTATTAATTGACATTTCCCGCTCGTTATTGACACACTGTTTGCAATAATATAAAAATATATATAATATGTTTTTATTAATTTTATACAGGGTGTAGTATGAACGTAGCCATAGATGTCATTGATTTGACGGCCATGCGCGCTTCAAGCGACAAGGCCAGCGCATTGCTCAAGGTGCTGGCGAATCCTGACCGCCTGTTGCTACTGTGTCAGCTGACCAAGGGTGAGCAATGTGTCAGCGACCTGGAACAGACCCTGGGGTTGCAGCAGCCTTCGCTGTCGCAGCAGCTTACCGTGTTGCGGCAGGCAAAGCTGGTCAGCACAAGGCGTGAAGGCAAGCAGATCTATTATTCGATTACCAGTACCGAGGCGCAGGCGGTCATGCAGTTGCTGTACAGCCTGTTCTGTCAATCCTGTCGAGAGGTGGGTTGAGTATGCGACTATCCAGTATCATGCCGCGGACAACAACAGCGAACAGCGTGTCGTGCAGATACGCAAGTCGTTCGCGCCATCTGGGCGCTATTCTTCTTAGCACTATTCTTCTCAGTGCAGCCCTGCTGTTTCAGGCGGGCAGTCATTTGCATGCCGCGGAAGCTGAAAAGGCAGAGGCATCCAGCTTGCGAACCGTGTTGGTGGGCGGCACTCAGCAAGGGATGCGGCAGACCTACGACGGCACGGTAGAGGCCGTGCGGCAGACCATGATCGCGGCGCAGGTGTCCGGCACTATCGTCGAACTGCATGCCGTAGCCGGCGATACGGTCAGGAGCGGGCAATCGCTGGTGCGTCTGGACGCTCGGGAAGCGAGCCAGGGGGCGGTTGCTGCTGATGCGCAGCTGGCGGCATCGCAGGCGCAGCTCAACCTCGCCAAACAGGAATATGAGCGTCAGCAACAGCTGTACGCCAAGAACTACATCAGTGAGGCGGCTTTGCAACAGGCGCAGGCAAGATTCAAATCCGCCCAGGCCGAAGTCAACAGTCAGGTGGCTCAGGCCGGCATCGCCCGAACCCAGAAGAGTTTCAACATCGTGCAGGCACCCTATGCCGGCGTTATTTCAGAATTGCTGGCGGAAGTCGGCGACATCGCCCTGCCGGGCAAGGCGCTGATGACGCTCTATGACCCTGCCGAGTTGCGTGTCAGCGTTGCGGTGCCGCAAAGCCTTGCGGCAGAGATCGAGCGCAGTTCGAAGGATGAGCTACGGATCGAGATAGCGGGCCAGCCTGAACCGATCAAGCCGGCGAGTGTGCAGTTGCTGCCGGCAGCCGATCCACGTACGCATACCCGTACATTGCGATTGACCCTGCCGGCTGATCTGCAGGGCGTCAGCCCCGGCATGTTTGCCCGGGTGACGCTGCCGGCCGGCATCAGGGCGGAGCAGGACGTGGCCGACAGGATACTGGTGCCGTTCAGCGCCGTGGTGCGGCGTGCGGAAATGACCGGTCTCTACGTGCTGAACAGCGCAGGCAAGCCCTTGTTGCGCCAGGTGCGGCTGGGTGCCGTCAGCGGCGACCAGGTGGAAATCCTGGCCGGCGTCTCCAGTGGCGAACGCATCGCGCTCGACCCGGAAATCGCGGCAGGCCAGCGCTGATAGCGGACAAGACATGAGCGATCAGACCACATCACAGCAACAGACAACAGGGGACATCGGTGTGTCCGGCCGTATTGCCCGTTATTTCCAGGATGCGCGCATCACGCCATTGCTTGCCCTGATGGCGTTTCTGCTGGGTGCGTTTGCCGTCATGGTGACGCCGCGCGAGGAAGAGCCGCAGATCGATGTCACCATGGCCAGCGTCATCATCCCGTTTCCGGGTGCCGCCATTCCGGATGTCGAGCAGATGGTGGCCATCCCTGCCGAGCAGGTGCTGTCGCAGATGCAGGGCGTGGAGCATGTCATGTCGGTTTCGCGCTCCGGCGTCGCCGTCATCACCGTGCAGTTCGAGGTCGGCGTGCCGCGCAACGAGGCGCTGGTGCGTCTGCACGACACGCTGCGCAGCAATGCCGACTGGCTGCCGGCCAACCTCGGCGTGCTGGACCCCATCATCAAGCCCAAGGGTATCGACGATGTACCCATCGTCACTTTCACGCTTTATAGCGAGCGCGAAGATGTCGGCAGCGATGCGCTCAACCGTCTGGCACATAGCATAGAAGCCGAACTCAAGCATGTGGCGGGTACGCGCGAAATAGCTACGGTCGGCGGAGCCGGCCGCGCCGTACAGGTGCTGATCAGCCCGGAGCGCATGGCCAGTGCCGGCGTGACGGTGGCCAATCTGCGCAATGCCCTGGCTTCGGCCAACATGGGGATGCCCCTGGGTGACCTGTTGTCCGGCAATCAGCGCGTGGAGATCGTCGCCGGTGATTTCCTCGGCAATGCGCAGCAGGTCGGTGAACTGATCGTCGGAGTGCATAACGCCAAACCGGTATTCCTCAGGGAAGTCGCCGAGGTGGTGGATGGCCCCCTGCCGGCAGCCAGTTATGTCTGGTTCGGCCAGGCCGGCGAAGACGCGCGTGAATATCCGGCCGTCACGGTCAGCGTCACCAAAAAGGCCGGCGAGAATGCCATCGATGTCGCCAATGCCTTGAAACAGCGCATGGAAGTGCTGCGCAATACCGTCATTCCAGATGATGTGCAGGTGGTGGAAACGCGCAATTACGGCGAGACCGCCAATGACAAGGCGAAGAAACTGATCACCAAGTTGCTGTTCGCTACCGCTTCTGTTGTGGCGCTGGTGTTCATTGCACTGGGCCGACGTGAAGCCGCCATTGTCGGTGTGGCAGTGATCCTGACGCTGACGGCGACGCTGTTTGCCTCTTGGGCCTGGGGCTTCACCCTGAATCGCGTGTCCCTGTTCGCGCTGATCTTCTCCATCGGCATTCTGGTCGATGACGCCATTGTCGTCGTCGAGAACATCCACCGGCATCAGAAACTGCATCCGGAAAAGACCTTGCTGCAATTGATACCCGGCGCTGTGGATGAGGTCGGTGGCCCGACCATCCTAGCGACGCTGACGGTCATCGCCGCACTGTTGCCCATGGCCTTCGTCACCGGTTTGATGGGCCCCTACATGAGCCCGATCCCGATCAATGCCAGCATGGGCATGGTGCTGTCACTGGCGGTGGCCTTCGTGGTGACCCCATGGCTGGCAAGACTATGGCTGAAATCCAGCCATCACGAGGTGGCCGGGCAGACGAAGATCATCGCCGGCATTACGCGCCTCTTTGAGCGAGTGTTCACTCCGCTGCTGGATACCGAACGCGGCGCTCGTAACCGCAAGCTGCTGGCGCTGGGTGTTGCCGTGCTGATTCTGCTGTCGGTGCTGCTGCCGGTGTTCGGGCTGGTGCATCTGAAGATGCTGCCATTCGACAATAAATCCGAGTTCCAGGTGGTGGTCGACATGCCGGCCGGCACGCCGGTGGAAAAAACCGCCGCCGTGCTGCGTGAACTGGGCGCCCATCTGGCGACGGTACCCGAGGTGACCAACTATCAGGTTTATGCCGGTACCGCGGCGCCGATCAATTTCAACGGTCTGGTGCGCCAGTATTATCTGCGCGCTGGCGGCGAAGTCGGTGATCTGCAGGTCAATCTGGTCGACAAGCATGAACGCAAGGACCAGAGTCATGTAATTGCCGCCCGCGTGCGTCCGGCCTTACAGGAAATCGGCCGTCGCTTCGGAGCCAACGTCAAGGTGGTGGAAGTGCCGCCGGGACCGCCGGTGCTGTCGCCTATCGTTGCCGAGATCTACGGCCCGGAGGCCGCAGGCCGCCATCAGGTAGCGAAAGCGGTGCGAGCCGTGTTCGAACAGACCGATTATGTGGTGGATGTCGACGACAGTACCATCGTTGATGCGCCCAAGCTGAATCTTACGGTCGACCGGCGCAAGGCAGGACTGCTCGGCATCTCGCAGGAGGCGGTCGTCACCACGCTGCGTGCCGGCCTCAACGGTGAGGAGATCACTTATCTGCACGACCAGAGCAAGTATCCGACCGCGATTCAGATGTTGCTGCCGCCGGAACGCCACGGCGAGTTCGACAGCCTGCTGCAACTCACGGTGCGTTCCGCCGCCGGCCGGCTGGTGCCGATCCGCGAACTGGTGGATGTCACGCCTACCACAAGGCAGGAACCGATCTTCCACAAGGATCTGCTGCCGCTGACCATGGTGGTCGGCGACATGGCCGGCAAGCTGGACAGCCCGCTCTATGGCATGTTCGCCATGCGCGGTGACATCCACAAGCTGATCGCGCCCAATGGTCAGCCGCTCGAGGAATATTTCATTCGCCAGCCGAATGACACCTACCGGCACTACGCCATCAAGTGGGACGGCGAGTGGCAGATCACCTACGAGACCTTCCGCGACATGGGCGCCGCCTATGCCGTTGGTTTGATCCTCATCTATCTGCTGGTGGTGGCGCAATTCGGTTCCTACCTGACGCCGCTCATCATCATGGCGCCGATCCCGCTCACAATCATCGGCGTCATGCCGGGTCATGCCCTGTTCGGTGCGCAGTTCACGGCGACCAGCATGATCGGCATGATCGCGCTGGCCGGTATCATTGTGCGTAACTCCATCCTGCTGGTCGATTTCATCAACCTGCAGGTGCGCGAAGGCATGCCGTTCGAGCGCGCCATCGTGCAATCCGCCATCACGCGTGCTCAGCCTATCGTGCTTACCGCGCTGGCAGCCATGCTCGGTGCGCTGTTCATCCTCGATGACCCGATCTTCAACGGGCTGGCGATTGCGCTGATCTTCGGCATCCTGGTCTCCACCATCCTGACGCTGGTGGTGATCCCCATGCTGTATTACGTGGCCTACAGAAACCGTCTGCAGGCTATTTCATGATGTGTAAAAAGGAGAAATAAACATGAGTTCCTGGCAAATCGTCCGTGTTATCGCTGGTGTTTTCATACTGTTGAGTGTGGCGTTGGGCGCGCCATCCAGTCCGATATTTGTCAGCGAATGGTGGCTGGCATTCACCCTGTTTATTGGTGCCAATCTGCTGCAAAGCGGCTTTACCCGCTGGTGCCTGATGGAAAACATCATGCGCAAGCTGGGTTTTCAAGCCGGTAACTAGGTGACTGAGATAATGGGTATTCGAGCCGTTACCATAAGCGCTTGTTTGCTGATGGGGTTTCATGCCTCATCCGCACAAGCCATCGACCTGATGGAAGCCTGGCAGGGTGCGATCGGCAATGACCGCGGATATGCCGTGGCCGAGGCCGGTCATGGCGTTGTCGAGCCACGGCAGAAACAGGCGGCAGCCCTCTGGCGGCCGAATGTGGTGCTCAATGCCGGCGCCGGTTACGGGCGCGATAATACCGATACGCGCGGCGCCTACTTCGCCGGTCCCGGCTTCGGCCAGTCCGAGGACATCGCCTTCAGTACTTCGGTCAACAGTGGAACGACACATAACTGGGCGCTGACGGCGACCCAGCCGCTGTATGACCCCAAGCGCCGTGCCGAGCAGCAGCAGTTGCTGATGTCGGCCGATCAGTCCGATCTTGAATGGAACGCGGCCAGACAATCGCTGATGTTGGGTGTGACAGAAAGATACTTTGATCTGGCCATGGCGCAGGAATCCCTGCGCGTCCTGCAGCAGCAGAAACAGGCCGTCGAACGGCTGGCGACCGAGATGCGTGACCGTTTCCAGCTGGGCGACACGCCGATCACCGATACCCATGAATCCGAGGCGCGGTTGGCGTCGGTGCAGGCGCAGGTGCTGTACGCCGAGATGGAAGTCGAAACCAGGAAAAACATCCTGTCCGACACCACCGGGCTTTCCCCTGAACAACTGTTTGCACTGTTGCCGCAACGGGTCAGCGAAGAATTGATGCAAACCCCGCTGGAGCAGTGGATCAGCGAGGCGGAAAGCGCTAACTTCGATATTCGCATGAAAGCCATCGCCGGCGATCTGGCACGGCAGGAAGCCCGTAAGTACACGCTGGAATCCTCGGTGAAACTGGATGCAATAGCGCAGGCAGGCCGCGATTACATCAGCGGTAGCGGAGATTTTGGCTCGGCCAGCAATGCGCAGACCAGCGGCATGATCGGTTTGCAGGTTTCTGTGCCGCTGTTTACCGGCGGTTATCGCAGTGCGCGCGAAGAGGAGGCCATGCGGCTGGCGGACAAGGCCGATGCCGAGATGGCGCTGGCGCGCCAGCAGGTGGCGCAGTCGATACGCGCAACCTGGCTCAATCTGAAGGCCGGCAGTGGCCGCGTGCAGGCGCTGACGCAGGCGCTGGAGGCCAGCCGTTTGCGTCTGGATGCGACGACGCTGGGTCATCAGGTTGGCGACCGCACCACGCTGGATGTGATCAATGCGGAGAACGATGTCGCCAGTGCCGAACTGGCGTTGACGCAAGCGAAAGTGAATCAGGTATTGAACCAGATCCGGCTGGCTGCTTTGGCTGGTAAGCTGGACGAGAGTGTGTTGACTATTTTTAACCGCGACATGCTGGCAAGACAGTAGCCGGTTGGCGCTTGGAGGAAAGGAAACGAAATGGCTCATATCGTCATCATGGGAGCAGGGACTGGCGGCATGCCGGCCGCCTACGAATTAAGGGCAAAGCTGGACGCATCGCATCAGGTCACCGTGGTGAATGCAGTCGATTATTTCCAGTTCGTTCCCTCCAACCCCTGGCTTGCAGTAGGCTGGCGCAAACGCAAGGACATCACGTTCCAGATCAAGCCATATCTGGAGCGGAAGGGCATTAATTTTGTCGCGCAGCGCGTGCAGCGCATCGATGCGGATAACAACATCCTGCATCTGGCCGATGACAGCAGCCTGCAATACGATTATCTGGTCATCACCACCGGCCCCAAGCTGGCTTTTGATGAAGTGCCGGGTGCCGGGCCGGAATTGCATACCCGCTCGATCTGCAACGTTGATCATGCCGAGCAGGCCTGGAGCCATTATCAGGACCTGTTGCAGGACCCGGGGCCGGTTGTCATCGGCGCCATGCCCGGTGCATCCTGTTTTGGCCCGGCTTATGAGTTTGCCTTTATCGTTAACCGTGACCTGCGCAAACGCAAATTGCGCAAACTGGTGCCGATGACTTTCGTTACCAGTGAGCCCTATATAGGCCACATGGGGCTGGGTGGCGTCGGCGATTCAAAATCCATGCTGGAAAGTGATTTTCGCAACAATGATATCAAGTGGATCACCAATGCCAAGGTCACCAAAGTCGAAGCCGGCAAGATGTATGTGACTGAAGTAGATGATGAGGGGCAGCCGAAAAAAGAGCATGAAGTGCCCTTCAAATACAGCATGATGCTGCCTTCATTTAAGGGTGTGGATGCCGTGGCGGCGGTCGAGGGACTGTGCAATCCGCGCGGATTCGTCATTATCGACGAGCACCAGCGCAGTGTGAAATATCCGAATATTTTCTCGGCCGGTGTTTGCGTCGCCATTCCGCCGGTGGAAGCAACGCCGGTACCGACTGGCGCACCGAAGACCGGCTACATGATCGAGACCATGGTGACGGCCATTGTTGATAACATTTTGGCCGAACTGGCTGGTGAACCGGTTGAGAGCAAGGCAACCTGGAATGCCATCTGTCTTGCCGACATGGGCAACACCGGTGCGGTCTTTGTGGCACTGCCGCAAATCCCGCCGCGCAATCTGAACTGGTACAGCAAAGGCAAGTGGGTGCACTGGGCCAAAATTGCTTTCGAGAAGTATTTCATCTACAAGATGAAACGTGGCAATTCCGAACCGATCTATGAAAAATACATTCTCAAGCTGTTGGGTATCGAGCGCACCGAGCATTGAGCAAGCATGACGGATTGAAAGCCAGCCGGTCACAGTAAAACGACAAAAGGGAACCGCATGCCGGTTCCCTCTTTATTTCATGGATTTGCAATGTCGCCAAAGGGCGACGGATGGATTGCAGATATTGCTTATCGGGTCGTGCCGACGGCCTTGCATGCGCTGTAATTGATGTTCGGCCCGTCGCTCAGGCTGGCCTCTTCGGCACCGATTTCGAGAACGGCGACGCCGTTGGTGTAGCGGCTACCGCCTTCGCTGGCGGCTTCCAACCTGACTTCGCGATCCGGGTAGATGAGCCAGACGGCGTTTTCCTTGGCCAGTGTCCTGACGAAGAAGCGCTTGTTGCCTTCGCACAGATATTCCGTGGCGTTGGCCGGTTTGTAGGCTTCTGGCGCCTTTTCCTCGCTGAACGGATTGTATTTGTCGACGCTGCTGCAAGTGCTCAGTGCGATTAAAAGAAGAGTCAGAGAACTGGTTCGTAACAACGGAGACATGATGTGCCCACAAGATTTTCAAGCTGCTATGTTGCCAAACTAAGGCCTCGGGCTCAACCTTCTGCAGCAAATAAAGCTGCGTGATATTCGCAGGAAGCCCCGGCTTGAGCGAAAATAGGCTATTCATCAACCTCACAAAGCCATTTTATGTACCGTTGGTTTGAAAAGCTGCTTTACCCATTTCCGGAAACGACGCTGAAAGCGCCACCCGGCAGTTTCTGGGCTTTCGTCTGGGCCGGTACTCAGGGCTTGCGCGTGCATCTGGCGCTGATGACGCTGCTGACCGCGGGGATAGGCGCGTTCGAGGCACTGCTGTTCGCCATGATGGGCAAGATTGTGGATTGGCTGACGGAGATTCCGCCGGCGCTGTTGTGGGAGCAGGAGGGTCATAAACTTTTGCTGCTGGCAGTCATACTTCTGCTGAGCCCCATCCTCATTGGTTTGCAGAGTTTCATCAAGCACCAGGGTTTGGCCGGCAACTTCCCCATGCGCCTGCGCTGGAATTTCCACCGGCTGATGCTGGGCCAGAGCATGAGTTTCTATCAGGACGAGTTCGCCGGGCGCGTCGCTGCCAAGGTCATGCAGACGGCGTTGGCAGTGCGCGATATGTGGTTCATCCTGGCCGATATCCTGGTATTCGTCAGTATCTACTTCATCACACTGGTGCTGATTGTCGGCAATTTTCATCTGTGGATGATCCTGCCGTTTCTTTGCTGGCTTGGCCTCTATGCAGCATCGCTCAGCTATTTCGTACCGCGTCTCGGCCGCGTTTCGCAGTCGCAGGCCGATGCACGTTCGCTGATGACCGGCCGCATTACCGATGCCTATACCAATATCGCCACAGTCAAATTGTTCTCGCACGCCGGGCGCGAGGCGGGGTATGCCAAATCGGCCATGCAGGAATTCCTGCGGGTGGTGCACCAGCAGATGCGACTGGTGACGGCGGTCGAAGTCGTCAACCACATCCTCAGCATGCTGCTCATCATCAGCAGTTGCGGCATCGGGCTCTGGCTCTGGACCAAGGGCGAAATCGGCGTCGGTGGCATTGCAGCGGTGACGGCGATGGCGCTGCGGTTGAACGGTATCTCGCACTGGGTCATGTGGGAAATGACTTCGCTGTTCGAGCAGGTCGGCACCGTGCAGGATGGAGTCAATACGCTGTCGCTGCCACACAAGGTAGAGGATGTGCCGGGCGCGCCGGACCTGCAGGTCAAACGCGGCGAAGTGCGATTTGAGGCGGTGGATTTCTCCTACGGCGGCAAGCGCAAGATACTGGACGGGTTCAACCTGCATATCCGCCCGGGCGAGAAGGTCGGGCTGGTCGGGCGCTCGGGTGCCGGCAAGTCGACTATCGTCAATCTGTTGCTGCGCTTCTTCGATGTCGAAGGCGGCCGTATCCTGATCGACGGCACCGATATCTCAAAGGTCACGCAAAACAGCCTGCGTGCCAATATCGGCATGGTGACGCAGGACACCTCGCTGCTGCATCGCTCGGTTCGCGAGAATATCCTCTACGGCCGGCCGGATGCGAGCGAGGCGGAAATGCTGCAGGCGGCGAAGCGTGCCGAGGCGGAAACGTTCATCCAGTTGTTGAGCGACCCCAAGGGTCGCAAGGGTTATGACGCGCATGTCGGTGAACGTGGCGTCAAGTTGTCCGGTGGTCAAAGGCAGCGTATCGCCATCGCGCGAGTCATGTTGAAGGACGCGCCCATCCTGTTGCTGGATGAAGCCACCAGCGCCCTCGATTCTGAGGTGGAAGCCGCCATACAAAGCAGTCTGTACCGGCTGATGGAAGGCAAGACCGTGGTGGCGATTGCCCACCGGCTTTCCACCATAGCAGCCATGGACCGGCTGATCGTGCTGGATGAAGGTCGTATCGTGGAAGAAGGCGACCATCAGACCTTGCTGAAAAACGGCGGTCTGTATGCAGCATTGTGGGCACATCAAAGCGGAGGCTTCCTCGGTGAAGACCTGTGATACCGAAGGGATATCCTTAATCGCTCGCTTTCACAGTTTGCCGTGCTTTACAACGCCATTTTTAGCGAAGAATCAGCCTTTCAGTGCTAAATGTCGGAAAATAAACAGGAATCCAGTAAAAATAAATGTTGACGGCTGTCAATCATGTCAGTATAAAGCTCACTAGGCGTTTGGTTTTCGATTTTCTGCTGGTAATACCGTCGGGTTCTTGAACAAGCAAACTTTTAGGGTGCCTCCCAATTTTTAGTAAGGAAGTACAAATGGCAACAGGTAGCGTAAAGTGGTTCAATGACTCCAAAGGTTTTGGTTTTATTACCCCAGATGACGGCGGCGATGATCTTTTCGCGCACTTCTCTGCAATCGTAGACACTGGCTACAAGAGCTTGAAGGAAAACGAACGTGTAAGTTTCGATGTGACTGACGGCCCTAAGGGCAAGCAAGCATCTAACATACAAAAGGTTTAATCCTCACAGGATTGATCTTTTAGTATCGAGTTACACAAAATTCGTTAAAACGGCCTGTGGGGTAAAATCCATAGGCCGTTTTTATTTGTGCATCTCCCGGGAAACAGACATGCGTGACAAATCAACAGAGATCGAGGCCCTGAAATCGGCCGTCAATCTGGCGCTGAACGATGACTGGCATGCCGCACATCATATCGCCCAGGACTCCGACCACCTGTTGGCGCACTGGATCCATGCCGTGCTGCATAAAATTGAAGGTGACGAGTGGAACAGCCGCTACTGGTATCGGCGCACTGACCGCCAATACGAGGACTACGCTGATCCGCACGCCGAGCTGCAGGCCATTCTGCAGGCGCTTGAAGCTCAGTCTTAGCCCCTTACCTTTCCTGGCCGCCCCATATCAGCTGGACGTCCCGGTCAGTTGCCATCTGCTGCATCTGGCGGAGGGCATCTTCCAGATTGTCCAGATAGACGAAAGCGGTTTCCTGATGAAAGCCGGTGACCATCACCGGCTTTTTCGCATCCAGCAGTTGCCGGAAGATGTCCAGCAGTTGCTCCGTGCTGGTGTAATCCATGAGGCCGGCATTATTGGGGAACTGCACGAGGCCGGGTAGCAATTCGCGCGGCTGGTCGAAGATGGATGCGTCCGCATGCAGCTGGCGTAGCAGCTGCACAAGGCCGCTGTCCTCAGTCCATTTGGGCAGCAGCAGGTCGGCGTCCAGGCGTGAACTGTCCCAGATGAAACCGTTCTGTTGCAACGCACTCGCCAGTTTGGGCCCGAACTGCCAGCCGCCGGCACGGAAATGGCGAGGTCGATTGAAACCCTGGCTTGCCAACAGGTCGCTGCTGCAGGCGATCAGGGTTTCCAGTTCGGCAGTGCTGTAGGCAAATTCGAGGCTGACGGTATAACCGCATTCCTTGCCGGGGCAAGTCTCATCGGTGTTGGCGAAGGAAGGCGTGGTGCGGTAGGGGAGCTGACAGGCCAGCAGCAGCGTCTTCCAACCGTGCAGATGCAAGCCAACAGTGTCGATCGGCAGCAGCGTCGAGCGGATCAGTGCCGTGATTGCCTGCGCATCTGCTCCCGGCCGCAAGTAATATACCGGGTTCAGCAGGTGAAGCATGGGGATCTGCGGGTGACGCGCACGGAAGTCGCGCATCGCCTGCAGGTTCTCTTCGTCCAGCGACCAACCTTCCCAGTCCACGGTCAGGTAGACGGTGATGCTGTCGTCTTCGGCACTGTTATTTGCGGCATTGGCGGCCGGCAGTGCCGGCAACAGGCAGAACAGGGCCAGCAGGCAGCGGTACAGAGGAAAGCGTTTGGACATGCCGCTCATCTTATCAAACTGAGACCGACGGGCGATGGCTGTGAAGATGCTGGGAAAGGGCAGGAAAAGGGCAGGAAAAGGGTTAGTGCGCCCAATCTATATCGGCAGAGTCGCACTGGGTCAACGACGACTCATCAGCCTGATAACACAGACCTACTGCCTTATTCACTGCACTAACGCGGCCATTTTACCGCTATCATTCAGCCTCTGTTGCCGATTTTTCATGTTCCATGCCATTGCCGCCGCATCTCAATCGCAAGTTTCTTCAGCTGCTCGCCTTTCGCGTGCAGCTGGTGCTTGCCTATCAGATCATGGCGGTGGTGGTCGGCTGGCATATCTATCAGCTGACGCGCGATCCGCTGGCGCTGGGGCTGGTCGGTCTGGCCGAGGTGGTGCCGTATTTCGCTTCTGCCTTGTTTGCCGGTTATGCCATCGATCATTATTCACGTCGTCTGTTCGGTGTCATGTCGGCGCTGATACTGTTCTGTATTGCCCTGACGCTGGTAGCGGTATCGCGTGGCTGGCTACAGGGTGATGCGGCGATGTGGATCTACGGCGCAACGGCGGTCACCGGCTTTGCCCGAGCCTTCATCGCCCCCAGCTATGGCGCCCTCTTCGCGCTGGTGCTGCCGCGCAGTCAGTATGCCAAGGCCGCCGGCCTCGGCAGCTCGATGATCCAGTTCGGCATGGTCGCCGGTCCGGCCGCCGGTGGTCTGCTGGTGGGCTTTTCCGGAACGACGACGGCTTATGCGGTGGCCATGTTGCTGTGCCTGGGCGCTGCTGCGGCACTGTTCATGCTGAAGGTCGATGAACCGCCGTCGGCTGACAGCGCGCCTGTGTTCCGCAGTATCGGCGAGGGTTTGCGTTTCGTTTACGGCAATCAGGTACTGTTCGGCGCTCAGTGCCTGGACATGTTTGCCGTGCTGTTCGGCGGCGCGGTGGCGCTATTGCCGGTCTTTGTGCAGGAAGTGTTTCACTATGGCCCGGAAGGACTGGGCATTCTGCGGGCAGCGCCAGCTATCGGTGCCGTCATCACCGGGCTTTATCTTGCGCGCAACCCGATCGATTTGCACGCCGGCCGCTGGTTGCTGGGCGCGGTGGCCGGCTTCGGCATCTGCATCATCATCTTCGCGCTCAGCAGCAGTTTCTGGTTCGCCGCCTTCATGCTGTTGCTGGCCGGCATTTGCGACGGCATTTCGGTGGTGCTGCGCGCCACCATCTTCCAGCTGGTGACGCCGGACCACATGCGCGGCCGCGTTTCTGCCATCAACGGCATATTCATCGGCTCCTCCAATGAGCTGGGCGCTTTTGAGTCAGGCGTTGCTGCCCGCTTGCTGGGATTGGTGCCGTCGGTCGTGTTCGGTGGTTTGATGACGCTGGGCGTGGTCGGCGTCACGGCCAGATTCGCGCCCAAGCTGCGCAAGTTGGAACTCAGTCAGCTGCATTGAGTGAATCCGCATGAGAGAACTGGACGAACTGTTTGCTGCATTGAACAAATCGGCGTTCCGCCGCAGTTTTCAGCTGCGCGGCAAGGATATCGACTATCTACAGGACAAGGGTTTGCCGCTGGTCATGCTGCATGCCGAGGATTTGATCCACAAGCGGCTGGCGCCGGCATCGATTCCGAATGATGGCAAACAGACGCCGTTTCGCGGGCATCCGGTCTTCGTTGCCCAGCATGCCACGGCCTGCTGCTGCCGCGGCTGTCTGGCCAAATGGCATCGTATCGAGCTAGGGCGTGAGTTGAAGCCGGAAGAGATGACTTACATACTGGCGGTGCTGCAGCGCTGGCTGCAGTCACAGGCTGCGTCCGCCAATCCGGTTCAGAAAGACCTCTGGCTCTGAGCGGCCGGTGTTCAGCCGAGACTGGTGTCCAGTATCATCATGATGGCAAAGCCTGCCATCAGGCCCAGCGTAGCCGGGGTCTGGTGGCCGTTGCGGTGGGTTTCCGGGATCACTTCATGCGACACGACGAAGATCATGGCGCCGGCCGCAAGGCCGAGGCCGACCGGGTAGGCCAGGGCGAAGCCGCTCGACAGGCCGACGCCGAGGAAGGCGCCAACCGGTTCCAGCAAGCCGCTGAGTGCGGCGACCAGCACCGCCTTGCCGGCCGTGAATCCGGCACTGCGCATGGCCAGCGCGACGGCAAGACCTTCGGGGATATCCTGCAAGGCGATGGCTGTGGTCAATGGCAAGCCGACGGAAAGGTCGGCTTGCGACATGCTGACGCCGATGGCCATGCCTTCCGGCAGGTTGTGCAGGGCGATCGCGAAGATGAATAACCAGACGCGACCGCAGCGCTCATGTCCGGGTCCGCAAGGGCCGTTCTTCTCATGTTCGTGCGGCGTGAACTCATCCAGCCCCAGCATCAGCAATACGCCGAGCGCCATGCCGAACACCACGACCAGCGCAGCCGGGAACTTGGCGTCCAGCAGGCCTTCTCCCGCTTCGAGGCCGGGCAGCAGCAAGGAGAACGCGCTGGCGGCGAGCATCATGCCGGCAGCAAGCCCGAGCATGGAATCTTCGATCTTTTGCGGGATACCGCGCAAGGCGAGTGCAGGCAAGGCGCCCAGTGCGGTGGCAGCAAAGCCGGCGAGACCGCCCAGCATGGCATAGCGCAAGGCCAGATTGATCTCGCCGGAGAAAGCCTGCAACAGGCTCTGAATCAGCAGGGCAAGGATGGCCAGCAGCGCGACGCCGAAGCCGATGGCCGTGATGCGATGTTCGCCGGCATGCGTGCGAAAGGCTTCGAACCAGCTTTGCGAGGACGGGCTAGTTGCCGTGGTTTGCTGTGTGATTTCCATAGGTGTAACCTGTATGATTCCCGGATGAATTGAACCTTGTCACAATATTTCAATCATCATAACGCTATACTCGATGCCCTGTGACAAGGCCGCGGCATTGTTTTTTCCAATGATGGCCATAGCCTGGTATCAATAGAATTTATCAATCGCAGTAGTTTAAACAATCAATTTTATTTATTGTTCTGGTTTCACTAGAATTGCATCTGTACCAATTATCTACCAACCAACAAGGAGGCAAAATGTCATCTCTTATCAATACCCAGGTTCAACCGTTCAAGGCCCAGGCTTTCCACAACGGTCAATTCGTCGAAGTGACCGAAGCCAACCTGAAGGGCAAGTGGTCCGTCGTCATCTTCATGCCGGCTGCCTTCACTTTCAATTGCCCGACAGAAGTTGAAGATGCTGCAGACAACTATGCCGAGTTCCAGAAGCTGGGTGCAGAAGTTTATATCGTCACTACCGACACCCATTTCTCCCACAAGGTGTGGCATGAGACTTCTCCGGCCGTTGGCAAGGCGAAGTTCCCGCTGGTCGGCGATCCGACTCACCAGCTGACTCGTGCTTTCGGTGTACACATCGAAGAAGAGGGTCTGGCACTGCGCGGTACTTTCGTCATCAATCCGGAAGGCGTGATCAAGACCCTGGAAATCCATGACAACGCCATCGCCCGCGACGTCAAGGAAACCCTGCGCAAGGTCAAGGCTGCCAAGTACGTGGCTGAACACCCAGGTCAGGTTTGCCCGGCCAAGTGGAACGAAGGCGCTTCCACTTTGACTCCATCTCTGGATCTGGTCGGCAAGATCTAAGACGCACAACCTTTGCCCAAAAAAGCCCGGGCCTGTGCCCGGGCTTTTTTTAAATCAATTACTGGAACGACATCAAGGAAAATTATGCTCGACGCCAACATCAAACAACAGTTGCAATCCTATTTCGGCAATCTCACTCAAAAGGTCGAGATCACCGCTTATCTGAACGAGTCAGACAAGTCGCGCGAAATGCTGGAGCTGCTGCAGGACCTCGCTGGTATTTCCGACAATATCAGCCTGACCGAACAGCGCGATACGGCAGAGCGTAGTCCCTCGTTCAAGCTGAACCGCCCGGGCGGCAATATCGGCGTGCAGTTCGCCGGCATTCCCATGGGCCACGAATTCACTTCGCTGGTGCTTGCCATTTTGCAGGTCGGTGGCCATCCGCCCAAGACCAGTGAGGACATCATCCAGCAGATCCGCGATCTGCCGGGTGAATACCATTTCGAGACGTACATCTCGCTGTCCTGCCAGAACTGCCCGGAAGTCGTACAGGCGCTCAACCTGATGTCGGTCATCAATCCGAATATTACGCATGTCATGATCGACGGCGCGCTGTATCAGGACGAAGTCGCCGAGAAACAGATCATGGCAGTGCCGACCATTTTCATGAATGGTCAGCATTTCGGTCAGGGCCGCATGACGGTGGAGGAGATCCTTGCCAAGCTGGATACCGGTGCATCTGCGCGAGAAGCCGAGAAGTTGAATGCCCGTGAGCCGTTCGACGTGTTGGTGGTGGGCGGCGGCCCGGCCGGTGCCTCGGCAGCGGTCTATGCTGCGCGCAAGGGCATCCGCACCGGCATCGTGGCTGAACGTTTCGGCGGCCAGGTGATGGATACCAACGCTATCGAGAACTTCATCTCGGTCAAGGAAACCGAAGGGCCCAAGCTGGTTGCCGCACTGGAAGAGCATGTGCGCAGCTATGAGGTCGATATCATGAATACACAGCGCGCGGAAAAACTGATTCCGGGCGACATGATCGAAGTTGAGCTGGCCAACGGTGCCAAGTTGAAGAGCAAGACGGTCATCATTTCCACCGGTGCACGCTGGCGCGAACTCAATGTGCCGGGTGAAAAGGAATACCGCGGCAAGGGCGTGGCCTATTGCCCGCACTGTGACGGTCCGTTGTTCAAGGGCAAGCCGGTCGCAGTAGTCGGCGGTGGTAACTCCGGTGTCGAGGCGGCGATAGACCTGGCCGGTTTCGTCAGCCACGTCACGCTGCTGCAGTTCGACGACACCCTGAAGGCGGATGCCGTGTTGCAGAAGAAACTGTTCAGTCTGCCCAACGTCAAGGTCATCTGCCAGGCACAGACCACCGAAGTGAATGGCGACGGTAGCAAGGTCAATGGCATCACTTATACCGACCGCGCCACCGGCAGTTCACATACCGTGGAAATCGCCGCCGTGTTCGTGCAGATCGGCCTGATTCCGAACACCGACTGGCTCAAGGGCACGATAGAACTGAGTCAGTACGGCGAGATCATCGTCGATGACCACGGCATGACATCCGTGCCGGGCGTGTTTGCCGCAGGTGACGTGACGACGATCCCGTACAAGCAGATCGTCATTGCGCTGGGTGACGGCGCCAAGGCATCCCTGGGCGCGTTTGATTACCTGATCCGGCAGTAAGCCGGCAGGCGTTGTAAATGAAAACGGGGTTCAGTGAATTACACTAAACCCCGTTTTTTATGGCGGATGATGTCAGTCATCTGCGTTGAATGATTGCGTAGCAAGTTGAAACAGTGACTATATTGCATCAGCAGTTTGTTCTGCGTCGGTGTTATCCTGATTCGCGGGGACAAAAACCGGTATAAGTATATGGAAGGCGCTACCTGAGCCAGGTTTGCTCTGCACTTCAATGTTGCCTCCATGCCGTTTTATGATGGTCTGCACAATCGCAAGGCCCAGGCCTGTGCCTTTGATGCCGGGGTGGCTTATTGCATGTATGCGGTTGAAAGGGTCGAATAAGCCGGCCTGTAGTTCAGGAGCTATCCCGATACCGTGATCGATGACTGCAATGTCCCAGTGATCATTCTTGCCAGAGATGCTGCAAATGATTTCTGTGTCATCCGGACTGAATTTGATGGCATTAATGACCAGGTTGGTGATGGCGCGTTTGAACAGTTGCCGATCTACCATGGTGTAAGCCGGAGTTTCGATAAACGTAGTTTTCAAGTGGATGTTGCGCACGCGGCAAGATGCCCAAACTTCGTCTGCCACTTCAGACAGTAGATCGCATAGATCGACCTCTTCCATGCGGTATTCGGCGGATTTTGCGCGTGACAGATTCATAAAGTCATCTGCGAGTTCCAATGCGTTGTCGGCATACTGCTCCAGTTGTAACATCAGCGGTTCGTTCGTCTCTGTGTTTTGCAGACGGCTCAATTCCAGCAGGGCGATGATGGAAGACAGTGGAGCGCGGATGTCATGCGTGATGAAGCGGAAAGCCTCCTCCCTATCGCGTTCTGCCTGGCGTAAGGCGCTGATGTCGATCAAGCTCAGAATCCAGCCGACATGCAACTTGTCTGCGTTCATGATGGGGACGCATTTCAGGATCAGATCACGGCCCTGGTTGTCTCTGGCTTCACTTTCCACCGTATGCAGGTCATTAGTGATGAATTTGTCGGTAATCAAGGCAGGTTCGTATTCATTCGGCCTGACATCCGCTATCAATGCCGGAAAATACCGGTTCAATAGCAATTCAGTGTCGGAAATATTGAAATGTTGTGCTGCCGACTGATTGGCGAACCGGATGAAGCCATCGGTGTCGCTGATGATGGTCGGATACGGCAATTTGTCCAGGCTGGTGAGGATAAATAGATGCAGGTTCTGCAGTTGCTGACGGGCGCCTTCCAGCGCGGCTATGCGTCGATCGAGGAAGTCTCGTGCCAGCGGTTTGTTCGCAGTAAAGGGGATGTGTCGGCCCTGTTGCAACGATTCATATTCAACCATCAGAAAACGGGTGACGGTATTCAGTCTGTGCCAGCTCCAGAGTGGATAGATGGCGGATAATCCGAGAATTCCAGCTGAAGGTGCGAAAAGAATTCCGGTAAAACCGGCCAGGTAAAAAGTGCCGAGGACTGATGTCAAAGCCAGAAGTATGGTAAGTAGCAGTGCGAAGAATGGGCTCAGCAGCATGAAGCCAATCAGTGAAATGCTCACAAAGAGCAAGTTGAAAATGGCATTCTGAGTATCGCTGGCAGGCTGGAGGGTAATGCCTGTCACCATGGCATCAGTTACGTTGGCAAGAATCTCCACACCGGGCATAAGCACAGAATTATCGGTAGCCGGAGTAGCGTACTGGTCGCCGACACTGGTTGCAGTCGCACCTATCAGCACATATTTGTTGCTGAAAGTACCCTTGGGTAGAACTCCGCGTATCACGTCGATGTAGGAAATGCGTTCAAAATGTCCGACCGGGCCTGCATAGGGAATGGTCATGAGGTTCTGTTGTTGCCAAAGTACAGGGCTGGCGTCAGTGGAGTGCGTAGCAGACAATGCCGAGCTGGTTGAATTATCACCGTCGACATCGAGCAAAACTTTGCTTAACTGGTGCAAGGTTTGCCCATCGGCCTGCGCCAGTAAATAGGTGCTGCGAACGACACCATCATTGTCTACTTTCAGGTGGGGTTGTCCCAACCCGGCAGCATGTTCAGCTATCGGAGCCAGAGGGGTCATAATCTGATGTCTGGCACCAAACGATTGAATGAAAACCGGTAACACCACCGGACCATTACGTTTGATCGACGCTGCAAGCAAGGTGTCGTCATTGTGGTGGGTAAGATCCGGCTCGGTGAACAGCACATCCAGACCGATGGCCTTGGGATTGTCCGCGCCTATTCTATCCAGTAATTCTGCATGTACTGCACGACGCCATGGCCAGCGGCCCAGTGCTGCAATGCTTTTATCATCGATGGCAACGATGATGATATCGCCGGTGGGATCTCGTTCCTGGTTGGCAATAACGAGATCCTGAATCAGATGATTAAGTTTCAGCAACCGTTCTTGCGGAGAGAGAAAAATAACGATGATGAGCACGCCTATGGAGATAGGTGCCCATAAGTTAATTTGCCAAAGAAAACCGGGAATCAGCCTGGATGCGGGCTGTTTATGATTAATCATTGGCTTTCAGGATGGACAACCGGCGGGTGTGACAATGTTGAACTGAACGGCAGGGTCATGGATGATTGTTGGTTAATATTTGGGTTTGTCGGCCCATGTGCGTTCTACCGTATCCTCCACGGGCTTGATCGTTACGATGCGTGGCGTCGAGTGTGCTGTAGTGAAGTTGTCAATGTCCGTGGCCTGAATCCGTATGTAATAGCTTCCGGGAGACAGGTTATCCAGCGATATGAATTGATCCTGCAAGGCCTGCTCGCCAACGATGCTGGAAAAATCCTCATCACGGCTGATTTGCGCCGAGAAACTCAGGTTTCTGTTGTCCACCCAGAATGCGCCAGAAGGTATCTGGAAGTTACTGGCACTGGTTGAATCGATTACTTCAAATTGTGCCGGTTCGCTGAAAGGTCCTTGTTTATGCTGGCCGTCGGCGGCAGATGTAATGGCTGCTGTACGCCAGAAATAACGGCCATTTTCCAGGTCTGTGGCGGTATGGCCGCAGGCATCCTGATGTACCGCATCGACGATAGCAGAAGAAAAGTCCTGCGATCTGGAGACCTGAAGCCGATAGGCTGATGCACCCAGCACTTGGGTGCACAACAAATCGACTTTATTTCCGGTGATCTGGTGATTTGCGGGGGCAAGATAAAAAGGAAAGACAGGTTGCGCCTTGATGCTGATGCCATGCACCTTTTCAAAGCCGATGATGCCTTCCATATCCACGGCGCGAACACCGACAATGTACTCACCATCTTCGAGGCCGGTGAGTTTGACAAGCGGTGTTTCGGATTCGATATTGGCGACTACTTGCTGCATATCGTTATCCGATGCCAGGCGCACTTGGTAGGATGCAGCATTTTCCAGTTCTGGCCAGTCGATGACCAGATAATCAGCATCGGTGAAACGTGCTGGTAGCATCGATAAATCTGCTGCTGCCAGCAACGGTCTGATTTCTCCCAGTTTGCCATTTTGGCCGACTCGCAATCCTTTGCCGAATTGCAAAAGTTTTTGCTGCCCTCGGCGTTTGTTTTTCAGGTTTTGCCTGACAGCGATGCTGCCTTCGGTAACGCCGCTGGCAGTGGCCGTGTCTGAAGCTGATACATCGAAACGTGTGCCACGAGCGGCAGCAACGGCTTGTGGCGTAATCACTTCGAAGTGATTGGCTTTGTTTTTGTTTGCAGTGTTGGCCGGTGTGACCGAGATATCGAGATTGCCCTGTTCCAGAACGATGACGCGGTTTCCCGGTTTGGAGCCGTGCGAGTCTCTGTATCGTTGTATTTGCAACAATGAGTCGGAAAGTACCCGCATAATGGAGCCGTCATCGAATTGCAGCGACAGGTAACTGTCGTTGCCGACGCTTACCTTGTCATTTTCGCGCAGCTGATCACCGATCTCGAGAGGGGTTGCGGGGTTGTTGTCAGCCACACGGTGGACATCGCCAAGCGCAAAGATCACATGAATACCGGGAAGATCCAAGGGCGGGATGCGCAGTTCGGAACCGGGCCGCAGGCGTTTTGGATTCTTGATGTTGTTGTATTGCAAAAATGCCGGCCACATCGTTGCGTCGTCCAGATACCTGACTGCCAGATCGTACAGCGTGTCGCCCTCTACTACTTGATGTATAGGCAGACTGCCGCGTTCTGCATTGAGGGGTCCCTCCTCAGCAAAAGCGTCATTTGCGATCCACAGACCGGCAAGCAGGACAAGCAGTTGTTTTTTTCGGTTAAAAAAAGATGAATCCAATAACGTTTTAAGCATGGCCATGACGCCTCTTTGGTTGATTCGGTTTGATTGTCCAATCCCCAATAGTAATGTTTTCTTGTTAGTCGGAGGCTACTGTCACCAGGCGATAACCGATACCGTATACGGAAATGAGGTGGTAGCCATTTTCCGGTTGTAAGTATAGCTTCTTGCGGATAGCTGAAATGTGCGTATCGAGAGAACGCGAGTTGACCGCAGAAGACTGTGTTCCCCAGATTTCTTCCTGCAAATGCTGCCTCGAAAGCAAGCGTCCCTGATTCTGAAACAGGAACAGGGCAAGCTCAAACTTTTTATTCTTCAGCTTGATGGACTGCCCCCTGTATTCGACTGAGGTGCTCTCCGGGATAAAGGTATATTCGCCCCACTGAAGGTCATGTGGAATACGGCTTTCCCATGACCGTCGAATGAGTGCTTTTACACGTGCCAGCAGCTCACCAACACGCACGGGCTTTGACATGAAGTCATCGGCACCTACCGATAAACCGTAAACCAGGTCATGTTCGTCGCGACGGTTTGTCACCAACAAAATGGGAATTGGCTCCTTATTATCGTTGCGCACCCGTTTAATAATCTCCACGCCAGTGATATCCGGAAGCTCCCAATCCAGAATCAGGAAGTCGAAACTTTCACGGCGCAGGGATTTAATCAGCAGTTCTCCATTGAGAAATGTATGACATTCATGACCGATATGGCGGATTGATTTTTCGATCAATTCAAGCGCCGAAACATCGTCATCCACAACCGCGAATCTCATTTGCAATCTCTCTGTAGCCTGTTTTCAACAGTGCTTATCAAGCTCCCGCTTATACAGTTAACTTAATTAGTACATGCAGATGTTAGCGCGAATGCCGGGATTGGATTGTCAACAATTGTCAACTTTATATACCCGTTCCATCAATAGGGACATAGTTTCGCACGTTTCGTGGGCATTTGCTTGAGGTATATGCCTGCCAATTGAGTGATTGTGGGAGTAACAGTCTGATTTTGTGGGGATATCCATCGACTGGTAATGAGTGATTGCTCGCTGTTCATAGGGGATGTTGCAAGTGTTGATTCCAATGATTTTTGGTTTTATGTCCGGTTGTGGACGAGTGTTAAGTTGTAGTGCGGAATCCTTTAAGAAAAATACGCATGTAGTCCGAAAAATACAGTTCCATACGCGCGCGGCTTTGCGTCGGCTGCTCAGTCTATGTGTATGTATCGGATGGCTGGCACCCGCCCTTGCATTTGCCGGCGTTGACTTGGTGGTTAATACGTCGGATTCACCGGATCCGCTGCCAGCCGGCGGAGTCGTGACTTACACAGTGACTGTCGCCAATAACGGTAATGTGGACGCGACAGGTGTGATTTCCTCGCATTCCGTTCCGGCAAATTTGGAATATCTGGGTTTCAGTGGAGCGGGTATCAATTGTACCGGCATGGCGGTCAATAGCCCGGGGCCAGGGACGCTTACCTGTACACATCCTGATCTTGAAAACACAACAGGCGAGTCCACTTTGACAGTGGATTTGCGTACTTCGGCACAGGGCACACTCATATTTGGTGCAACGGCCAGTTCAACTGAAGCCGACGATGACCCCACCAACAATACCGACGATGAGCAGACTACCGTCAATCTGGGGGCGAATGTTTCTATCAGCAAAACGCCTGTTGTCGACACGGTTTCTGCGGGTGCGCCATTTGTCTGGACTCTGGAGGTCGGTAATGCCGGACCTCACTCTGCAACGGTCTTACGTATAGAAGATCCGGTACCTTCAGGTTTTAATGTGACCAGTCTGCCGGCTGGTTGTGCCAATAATGCCGGTACGATTGTTTGTGATATCACCGGTCCGATCGCGGCCGGGGGAACACATCTTGTCGGCAATATTTCAGGCGTGATCAGTGCGGCCGGCGGTTCTACGGTGACGAACACCGCCACCGTCGATCTTGGTCCGACTGCCACCGTATCTGATCCTGCGGACCCGGACATTGCTGACAATACGGCTATTTCCAATATCAGCGTGACCCCCGGTTCTGATTTGCGGATTGGCAAAACGCGCAGCATTGCCGGCAACTTCACTGTCGGCGATAGCTTTAATTTTATTCTTGCTCCCAGTTATACCGGCGACTCGCCAACCAACATTACGGTGACGGATGTCGTCCCGTCCAATTACACGATAGGGGCAGTCGCTGCGTCGCAGAATGGCTGGAGCTGCAATGTGGCTGGCCAGATTGTGACTTGTACCAAGCCGTCTGGCGGCATAGCTGGCCTGAACCAGCCATTGGGCAACATCACGATACCCGTGACGGTCGCAAGTGCCGGCAGCAATGTAGCAAATACGGCGAGCATCTCGGCTGCGGGTCCGTCAGATCCGGTTCCCGGTAACAATCAGGCCACGGACGGCGGCGTCAATCTGCTTGATCCCAGGATCGATCTCGGCGTCAGTAAAACCGGCCCCAACCCGGCTCTGGTGGTGGCGGGCGTACCGTTCAATTTCACTATACGCGCCGCAAACAGCGGCACTACGGATTTCGTCGGCGAACTTGTGCTGACTGACACATTGCCGGCAGGCATGACAGTGACCGCTTACACGCTGAACGGCTGGTCATGTTCGCCTGCGGTACCGACTACCGGACCGATAACCTGTACGCGCACTTATACGTCCGGCGCGCCGCTGGCTGCCGGCGCCAGCACGCCCAATGTCGTCATGACGGCCACGGTCAATACGACAGGCACAATGAGCAATAGCGTGTCACTCATGCCGAATTGCGATCCTGCGCACATCGTAGACGGGTGTGGCGAAAGCGATCTCGCCTCCTACGCAGTCACTAGCAGCGTGAGTACGGATTCTGCTGATATTAGCGTGCTGAAAACCGTCGACTTGCCTAGCGTGCCAGCTGGTGATGTGCTGACCTATACGCTGGAAATCGTCAACGATGGACCGACTGTATCGAATAATGTTGTTCTGAACGATACGTTGCAGAGTTTGATCAACAACGCAGTCGGCGCCACCGGTGCGGGTTACATCGGCCATACCATCACTCCAGGCAGTGCGACCGGCGGGGCATGTAATACCTCGGCTTCCGGTGGGAACGGGCGCCAGCTGACCTGTAATTTCACGACAATTCCGCTATGTACGCAGGGTGTGGATTGCCCCCGGGTGGAGGTGCAGGTGCGCCCCGGCGGCAATGGCGGTTCGCGCGTCAATTCTGTGAATGTCGTATCCAACGGCACGGCTGATCCTGATCACACAAATGAAACGGCCAGTGTTACCAGCAATATTGAGCCGCGTGCAGATATCACGGTCACCAAGAATGCCAATCCTAACAGCGTGCCAGCCGGACAGAATCTGACCTACGTCATTGCTACGCCCAACAACGGGCCGAGCCATGCCGACGATGTTGTGATTACCGATATCCTGCCGCTGGATGTCACCTTTGTTTCCGCCAGTCCATCTGCAGGCTCCTGCTCGACCACGCCGGGAGTCAATGTCACGACCACGCCGGCGAATCGTACCATCGGCTGTAATCTTGGCTCGGTCAATAATGGCGCACAGCAAACTGTGACAGTCATCGTGCGTCCCAACACGGCACTGTACGGTACCACCATCACCAATGACGTGAGCGTGGCTACCTCTACGATAGAGACCGATGCGAGCAACAACACGGCAACGGTAAATGCGAACGTGACGGAGCCTGCACTCGACCTGGTGTTGAACAAGGACGATTCGGTGGATCCGGTAGCAGTCGGCGATAACACCGTTTATACCGTGACGGTCAACAATGCAGGTCCGTCTGCAGCTGAAAATGTAGTGGTCACCGATACCCTGCCAGCTTCGGGTCTTTCGTTCCAGTCCGTTGTCAGCAGTTCCGGCAGTTGCCCGACACAGCCTGCTGTCGATGCGGTTGGCGGTACGATCGAATGTGCCCTTGGCAATATCCCGCCGGGTGCGACGCGAACGGTCACTGTTACCATGACGGCCCTGGCGAAGGGAGTGGTGACCAACAATGCTTCGGTAACCTCTACCGAAACTACGTTGGGTTATGAGAACGCGAGCAACAACAGCGTCAATGAAACGACGACCATTCGTACGCGTACTGACATGCAAGTGGTCAGTAAGACGCCATCCGCTAACCCGGTCAATCTGCGCGATGACTTCAACTTTGTCATCAGGGTGCGAAACAACACCGGTTCCGGCCTGGCTGAGGCCGACGGGGTCGTTGTCAGCGATACGTTGCCGGCTGGAATGCAGTTGACTGCTACGCCGACCATTAATGTCGTCAGCGGTACGACAACACAGGCCACATGTACCGGCGTTGTCGGCAACACCAGTTTTACCTGTAGCCTGGGAACGGTGAGTCTGGGTGCGGAACTGGATGTCGTTGTGCCGGTGCAGGTGGTTACGGTGACGAGTGATGGTCAGGTGTTCAGCAACAGGGCTTCCGTGACCACTACCTCGCTGGATATCAACGGCGGCAGCAATCCCAACGGTGGCAACAATTTTAATGACGGTACTGTCACCGTCAATGCATCAAGTATTGACGGACGGGTGTTTCGCGATTTCGAGGACAATGCTGTTTTTGATGGCGCTGATACGGGTATTGCCGGTATCAGCATGACCCTGACCGGGGTCAGTTTCGACGGTGTTGCCATCAACCGGGTGGTCGTGACGGATGCCAATGGCAACTATGTTTTTCCGGGTTTGCCGCAGGGCACGTATACCATCACCGAGGGTACGGTAAGCGACCCCAATCTGGTGGATGGCAGCGATACCGCAGGTACTGCCGGCGGTAATACTTCTGTGAACGATATCATTTCCGCCATTAATCTGCCTGCCGACACGGATGCAACAGGATATCTGTTTGCCGAGATTCCAATGCCGCGTATCGGTCTGGCGAAGTCTGCCGGTGCAGTAACCGATAATCATGATGGTACCTACGATGTACAGTTCAGGCTGACGGTTGCCAACTATGGTGCAACGCCATTGCAGAACGTGCAGGTAAGCGACACGATTGCAATCGCCGGGCCGCAGTCGCTGGGGATCTATACACCCAATCCAGTACCTGCCGCTGGTCAATACACCATCGTCGGTGGGCCCGCGGTAAGCAATCAGATCAATGGTGCCAGTTTGACTCCGGTGGCTGCCGGCGTATTCACCGGCAGCGGGGCAGGTAGTACCTTGCTGGTGCCGGCTACGAGCAACCTGCCGAATTTCGTCGCGGGCAATCGTTCGACAGCGACAATTTCGTTTACGGTGCGTTTCTTCCCGACGACACCGGGGCCGTTCGAGAATACTGCGATTGCTTCAGGTGAATCTCCGAAAGGTGATCCGGCGACTGATGACAGCGTCGATGGATTGAATCCGGATCCCAACGGTAATGGTAATCCCAATGACGAAGAATCCCCGACCATCATCAATCTGTCCGGGCAGACCATCGCGCTGGCCAAGCGGCTGGTCGGCGTTGTGCAGACGGGCGAGAAACGCTTTGATATTGCATACAGCCTGATCGTCGGTAATCCGGGTTCAATTACAGCGACGAATGTACAGGTCACGGACGATCTGGTCGCCACCTTCCCGACGGCGCAGACCAGAGCGATCAAGACCGCACCTGCTGTTTCCGCCTGTAGCGGCACGGTTCTGAATCCGAATCCGGCATATAACGGTACCGGGCAGAAGGCGTTGCTCATTGGAAATCAGCCCCTTCTGGCCGGCGAGCACTGCACCATCACATTCACGGCGGATATCGATTTTGGCAGCAATGCCTTGCCGGGCGTTGTGCAGAATAACCAGGCCGTAGCCACGACGGCAGAGGTTCCCGGAGGTACTGTCATCGCCACCGATCTTTCCGATGATGGTACTGATTTTGATGCCAACAATAACGGTAACGGTAACGAACCGGGTGAAAACGATCCTACCCCTGTCGATTTTACTGCAGGCGGTTTGTCCTCGATTTCAGGCAAGGTCTGGTTCGATGCCAATCATGACCGTATAGACAATGATGGGCCGGAAAATCGTGTTTCAGGCTTTATCGTCGAAGTGCTGAATGGTAATGGCCAGATCGTCAGCAGAACGGTTACGTCAGATGATGGCAGTTATCACGTCCCTAATCTGTATCCGTCCAATGGCGCGCCGGATTCACTCTATTCCGTGCGTTTCCGCGATCCTGTCAACGGCAGAATCTACGGCATGCCTGTACCTCAGGATCCGGATCCGACGCATAACGGTACTGTCGTCAATGGCGAGATCGCCGAAATACATCTGAACCCTAGTGACAATGTGGTTGAACAGAACCTGCCGCTCGATCCTTCAGGCGTGATTTACAACGCGGTTACACGGGTGCCGGTATCCGGCGCACGCGTGACGCTTCTGTTCGGCGGTACGGCGGTGCCAGGAGCCTGTCTGGTAGGCGGCCAGAACGAGCACGATACCGGCATCAACGGCATTTATCAGTTCCTTCTGGCCGTCCCGCCGCCGCCAGGCTGCCCGGGTGATGGCGTGTATACCATTCAGGTCAAGCAGCCAGCCGGATATTTGCCGCCAGCTTCGAACATTATTCCGCCGACCAGTGGTCCGCATGCGCCAGTAGGTCTGCCCGGCGGTGTTGAAGCAATTCAGGTACAGGCCGGACCGCCAACCGGTTCGAATCCGACCACTTATTATTTTTCTTTCAACCTCGTCGTGGGAGCCGCTGGCGTTGGTGTGGTGCATAACCATATTCCGCTTGATCCTTCACCGGTCGACGCTTTCTTTGTCAGCAAGACCGGCAACAAGACCATTGTGGAACTGGGCGATACGCTGATATACACAGTCCAGGCCCGGCTGTTGAATGGCCTGGCGCTGGCATCGGCGCAACTGGTGGACAATCTGCCGGCTGGCTTCCGCTACATTCCGGGGTCTGCCACCATCGCCAAGGGCGGCGCTGCGGCAGTGGCGCTGGCAGACCCTGCGGGCAGTCCGGGCCCGCGTCTGACGTTCGAGATAGGTGCTTTTGATAGCAATAATCCGGTGGTCGTGACTTATCGTGTACGGGCCGGCGTCGGTGCCTTGCAAGGGGACGGCATCAATCGAGTGCAGGGTAGGTCCGGCACGATTCAGTCGAATATCGCAAGATACAAGGTGAAGGTTACCGGCGGCGTATTCACTGATCTCGCCTGTGTTGCAGGCAAGGTCTTTGTGGATTGCAACGGCAACCAAATCCAGGATGCAGAGGAAGTCGGCGTTCCGGGCGTGCGTATCTACATGGAAGACGGCACCTACTTCATCTCCGATGTCGAGGGCAAGTACAGCTATTGCGGTATTACGCCACGTACGCATGTACTCAAGGTGGATGCTCTGACCTTGCCTCGCGGCAGTCGCCTCACAGTCACCAGCAACCGCAATGTAGGCGATGCCAACAGCATCTTCCTCGATGTGAAGAATGGTGAATTGATTCGCGCCGACTTCGCCGAAGGCAGTTGCTCAAATACGGTCATGGAGCAGGTCAAGGCACGCCGCAATCAGGGAGAGGTGCGTGCACCGGAGACCGAAAAACGAGGGGCGCCTGCGCTCAAGTTCGAAGGCAAGGCTCATGATTATCCCCAGCAAGGTACGGACAGCGCCAACCAGATATTGCTGAAACCCAGGGGCGGAGGAGGAGACGCGCCTGTTGCAGAATCGGTCAACAATGAGCCGGTGACCGATCTGCCGGCATCAAGCGGCAACACTCGTGGAAACAATCTGCGCGACCGGAAAGGAGAGGCAAATGTACGTTAAGCCCGCCCCGACCGATTCAGCAATGGAGATGACCACGATGAACAACACGATAAGCAAACGGCAGCTCAGTACGGTGCGACGGCCAATGGCCATGGTGCTGGCCATGATCTATGGCGGCAGCTTGTATGTCGGCAGCACCGCTTATGCAGGTGATTTGCGCTACGAAAGCATTACGGAAAGTTCAGCACCTGCCGCGGAAAGCAGCCTGTTGCCGCGAACACCGAGAACCAATCCTTCCGGGCAGCTTTCGTTCGGTGTCTACAATGGACTCAGTGAAGATGGCAAGCTTGATTACAGCGCTAATGCTGACGTCGGCAAAATCACGGTGGAAGTAGACAAGGACGGTTTGCCCGCAGATGGACAAAGCGCGGCTGAATTCACTGTGAATCTGCTCGATTACGACGGTCAGCCGCTGAAAGCGCCGGCCTATATTACGGTCGAAACCAATGGCGGCAGAGTGCTGCTGCCAGGCGCAGGCACCGATGAGCTTGGCCCTGATGGTGCCGATCTGGATCGTGTCGTGCCCGGTACGCAAATCAAGGTAGAGGCCGGAAAGGCCACTTTCAAGCTGCTGGCGCCGGCAGAGCCGCAGGATGTCGATGTGCGCATTACCGCCGGCAAGGTCACGGCGACAGGTACGGTGAGCTTCCTGCCGGAGTTGCGCGAAATGCTGGCGGTCGGTTTGATAGAAGGCATTATCAGCAAGCGGACGATCACGGCTGGTGATCTTTCGCCGGCGCGGCAGGGAGACGGGTTCGAACAGGAAATCGAGCGCTGGAGCCGCAAGTTCAATAACGGCAAGGCCAATGCCTCCGCACGCACGGCATTCTTCATCAAGGGCAAGATCAAGGGCGATTTGCTGCTGACCGCGGCCTATGATTCCGACAAGGAGACGCGGGCTCGCATGTTGCGTGACATCAGGCCGGATGAGTTCTATCCGGTATACGGCGACAGTTCGATCCATGGATTCGACGCGCGTTCGAGCGACCGTCTCTATGTGCGCGTGGACAAGGACAAACACTATGTCATGTATGGTGACTTTTCTACCGGAAGCGGCTTCAGCCAGAAAAGCGGAGGCGGTGACGTGGCGACCTTGCAGTTGCGCAATCTGGGTCAGTACAACCGTACAGCTACAGGTGTCCGTGCACATTTTGAAGAAGGCGGCTGGTTGGCCAATGCCTTCGCTACCCGCGACAGTCTCAAGCAGGTCATAGAAGAGTATCCGGGCAACGGCACCTCTGGTCCGTTTGCCGTTCGCAACAACAATGCGCTGGAGAACTCGGAAAAAGTAGAGATCATCATCCGCGACAAGAACCAGATCAATGTGATCAAGGAAGTAATACCGCTCGTCCGTTTCCAGGATTACTCATTCGAACCGTTCAGTGGCCGCATTCTCCTCAGAACCCCGCTACTTGCGCTCAACGCCAATGGCGATCGCCAGTCTTTGCGTATCACCTATGAAGTCGATCAGGGTGGCGAAGAGTTCTGGGTCGGCGGGGTCGATGGTCAGGTCAGAGTCAATGACTACCTTGAAGTGGGCGGTTCATGGGTGGAAGATCGCAACCCGCTGTCGCCGTATCGCCTGCAAAGCGCCAATGCCGGCATACGTCTCGGCGAGAATACGATGTTCGTATTCGAAGCGGCGCATTCGGAATCGACCGAATATCAGACAGGTATCGATTTGTTTGCCACGCCGACCGGACAGGCCGGTGAAATGCGCATGGACAACAGCGGTAATGCCTATCGGGCAGAGATGGTCAGTGGTGGTGAACACTGGGATTTCAAGCTTTGGTGGGCGGCATCGGATGCCGAATTTGACAATAGCGCGAGCGGATATACACGAGGCAATGACGAGGGAGGTATCAAGGCCAATATCCGGCTGTCGGAAAGCTACTCGGTTTATGGCGAAGCCATACGCAGTGAAGATGAGCTGAATGATGCCCGTCGTTCAGGAGAAAAGATTGGTCTTATTGCCGAGGTGACAGACAAGCTGACGGTCGATGTTTTCGCGCGTCATGTCAAGGAAGACAGCACCATGCCACCAACCGCCATCATAGCCAGCAACAGTGCCCCGTTAGGCGACTCTGCGGGGACTGGAGGCGGGTTTTATGGTCTGGGTATGGAGCAGAATGGTCTTGCTTCAACTGGCATCGCCAGCGCCGGCCCCGGATTGTCGGATAATCTGGAGGCCACAACACTCGGTGCCGCCGTACGCTACAAGATGACCCAAAAGCTGACACTGGATGCAGGTGCCGAAGCCGGGGAAGAGGATCAGCATCGTGTCGTATTGGGCTCGCAATATCAGGTTGCCGAACGCACACGGCTTTATGCGCGGGCAGAAACGCAAAGCGGGCTGGCCTCTTCCTATTCGCTGGATGCCGCGGATCACAGCAACAGTTTCAGTGCCGGTGTTGATACTTCCTACATGGAAGGCGGCAATTTGTTCAGTGAGTATCGTTTACGCGATGCGCTCTCCGGTCAGCAGGCAAGCTTGCGGGATATGCAACTGGCAAACGGTGTCCGCAACACCTGGAACCTGCGTGAAGGGTTGGCTGCATCTACCAGCCTGGAATACCTGAGGGTGTTGCACGGCACTTCCCAGGATGCGGCGGCTGTCACCGGTGGCCTCGATTACACCGCCAATCCGTTATGGCGCGCTTCGGGGCGTCTGGAATTCAGACGCTTGTTTGATGAGAAGGACGCATTGGGCAATCAGTCGCAAAGTCAATGGCTGAATACCGTTGCTGTCGCACGCAAGCTCAACCGGGACTGGACCGTGCTGTCGCGGAATTATCTCCTGTTCACTGATAACAATGATGACAGACAGGGGTTGAAGCGCGGCAACACGTTCCAGGATCGTTTCCAGGTCGGTCTGGCATGGCGTCCGGTCGATCACAACAAGGTGAATGGTCTGATGCGTTACGAATACAAACTGGTTGACGATGAATCACAGATGCAGGGTGAGGATTATCGTACCCATATTGTCTCGACCCATGCCGATTATCATCCTAGCCGCCCATGGTGGTACACCGGGCGCTTTGCAGCAAAGCTTACCAGGGATCTGACCCTGCCCAGCGATCAGAAATACCATGCCTTTTTGCTGGGTGGTCGTGCGGTCTACGATTTTGCTGAAAAGTGGGATGTCGGCGTATTGGCCAGCGTACTCTACAGCCCTCAAGGCGGGTCTGCACAATGGGCTAACGGCGCTGAGCTCGGCTATCAGTTGAAGCAGAATCTGTGGGCATCGGTTGGTTATAACTGGGCCGGTTTTACCGATCGCGACCTGAGCGGCTCCGACTACACATCAAGAGGCGTTTATGTCCGCCTGCGCTTCAAGTTTGATGAAAACCTGTTCAGCGGCAGCAAGGCTGCTGTTAACCGGGCGCTCGACCGCAGCAGCCTCTGATGAGACGACCGTGATCAACGATAAAAATCAGGAAGAAAACAAATGAACTCATTCAATCAAGCTCCCATATTCAAATTGCTGCCAGGTGCAGGAAGTTTGATATTTACACTACTGTTCAGCCCGCTACTGTATGCAGGTACAGGATTGCATCAGCCTGAAGACCGTATTACGGATCAGGCGATTAACGCCGATATTGCCACCTATAAACAAACGCAGGCCAGAATTGCCGAGATTAACAACAAGGGTATAGCAGTAACGGACTACCATTTGTCTAAAGCTCAATGCTGGCTGGATGTTTCTCTTCACGAATACACACGTAACGACAGATCGGCATTTCCGCAGGAAGCACTGGGTCAGTCGGATGTCATTCTTTCGGCACTGGATTCGGGGCAGCAGCCCGATTCTGAAACGCCGTTGGTCAATGATGCAGACAGGATACGTACAGATTTGTGGGAAAGAATTGCCAGCTTGAAATCGGTGCAAGGGTTGTCCTGTTATGCGCAAAAACTTGCATGCGCCGAAGTCGAGTTGGTACATGCCGGCAACGAGCACAAACAGCAGGGTTGGCGCCATGCCAAGCCATATATCCAGATCGCCGAAGATTTGGTGGCAGAGGCGGCCGCGATTGGCGACAGTTGCCTGTCTCCGGCAGTTGCTCCAGCCATGCAGACGCAGGAACAGCTGGATATTTCCGCCGATGCGTTATTCGCCTTCAACAAGGCGGGATACGATGATTTGCTACCTGCAGGTCGGAGAGAGCTGGATGAACTGGTGCAAAGACTTAATGAGGTTTATGCCCGCGTCGATAGGATTACTCTGACCGGACATACGGATCGGCTGGGTAGCGCGCAATACAATCAGCGCTTGTCGGAGCAGCGGGCCGGCACGGTCAAGGCTTATTTGCAGGCTCAAGGGATTAGCACAGAAATACAGACGGTTGGTCGCGGTGCTACAGAGCAACTGGATCAATGCGGAACGGCGACAAAACCGACGAGAGCGTTGATCGATTGCTTGCAACCAAACCGGAGAGTGACAGTAGAAGTTTCCGGGATCAGGAAATAGGTAGTGAAGTAAAAAAACGGGGTTCAGTGTAATTCACTGAACCCCGTTTTTTTATGGCGGATGATGTCAGTCATCTGCGCGAAATGTCTGGCGGAGTGGACGGGACTCGAACCCGCGACCCCCGGCGTGACAGGCCGGTATTCTAACCAACTGAACTACCACTCCTTATCGCAGGCAACTTTGCAGTTGCTAACGAAGGCGCGCATCTTACCTCAAAGCAGGGGTAATAATCCAGAGGTTTGCAGCATGGAGACTCAATTCTTTGTTCAGTCGTCAGGCGTTACGCCAGTTCGGCTCATGCAAGTGCCTGAATTGCTTTAGAATGGGCGCTTTTCAGAACTGCCGCGCCGTCAGGCCGGTTTATCGAGAGAAGCCATGAGCAATATTACCGTAGAGCATAATCCATCCGAACAACGCCTGCAGGAGCTGGGCGTAGCCAAATGGCCGACCTGGCAGAAGGAAGTGTCGGTTTTTCCCTGGGTATTCCCTGAGCAGGAAGTTGCCTACATCCTCGAAGGGCACTGCGTCATCACCCCCGAGAATGGCACCCCTGTGACTTTCGGCAAGGGTGATCTGGTGACCTTCCCTGCCGGCACCAAAGCCAGCTGGGAAGTCAAACAGCCCTTGCACAAGCATTACAAGCTGGATGGCAACATGCTGACGCAGATATGGGCGCGTTTGAAGTTGAAGTTTGGTTTGTAAGTATTTGACCGGCTGGACAATTTTGGGCAGTACCTAGCGTTACCACGTATTGCAAGCCCGCAAACTCTGGCGTATGGTCATATTGTAGTTTTCTATCGCTATCTGGCGGGAGGTAGATATCGAAGCCTCAATGACTGCCAGCGAGTTTCCAATAAAAGTAAGACGAAAGGAGATTTGCAATGGACAAATTCACAACAATCCAGAAATTGATTGCGGCGGTTTTCGTTGTCGGCCTGTTTTCCGGCTGTGCTTCCACCAATCGCGTCACTGAACTGGAAGCGCGCCTGGATGAAGTCAGCGCAACTGCCAATAACGCTCAAAGCACTGCTGACCAGGCACTTGCTGCAGCTCGCGCTGCTGATGACAAGGCAACCCAAGCCAGTGCAGATGCTGCTGCTGCAATGCAGGCAGCTGAAGAGGCAAAACGTCTGGCAGCTGATGCCGATGCAAAGGCTGACAGAATGTTCCAGAAGAGCATGACCAAATAAGTCGTTTTTGAAATGACTGATGACGGGGCTGCCGGTACAAACCGGCAGCCCCGTTTTTATTTCGTCCGGCTTCAGGCGGGTTTGCCTGGTTCGGCCAACTGCATTTTTCTAATTGGTGTCTATGGGAGCGATGACTGCATGATCCGGGGCGCCGTCCAGAATCGGAGTGGCGATGCCCGATTTCTTCTGTAGCACGGTCATCGCCCGGTTCCAGTCGATGGATTCGTCCTCGCCGACCTTTTCCAGCACCGCTTGCATCATTGCCGTACGTTCGTCCAGAGTCTGCTCATGCTCCGATAAGGGCGGGAAAGTCTGCAGATAGAGCTGCCCCTGATGCCAGCCGGTGACATGGGGTTGATGCACGATTTCCACCGGCGTGCCGACCGGCACTTGCAGGAACAGCGATTCGATATCTTCCGGATAGAGCCGGATGCAGCCGTGACTGACGCGTCGACCGATGCCCCAGGGTTTGTTGGTGCCGTGGATCAGATAACCGGGCATGCCAAGGTTCATGGCGAATTTTCCCAGTGGATTGCTCGGGCCTGGCGGCACAAAAGCCGGCAATGTTGTGCCTTCCTCTGCTCGCGACTTGCGGATGGATTCGGGCGGATACCAGGTCGGGTCCTTGCGCTTGGTCGTGATGCTGGTGCGGCCGTAAGGTGTGCCCAGATATTCCCGGCCGATGCCCATCGGGTGCGTGATGACCTTGCCGGGTTGTCCGTTCTTCGGCTCGATGAAGTAGAACAGGCGCATCTGCGGGATGTTCAGCACCAGGCCGCGCCGCGGCGCTTTCGGCAGTACGAACCGGGTCGGCAGGATAACGAGTGTGCCTTCACGCGGCAGCCATGGGTCGATGCCCGGGTTGGCGCGGGTAATTTCGTTATAGCCGAGGCCGTGCTGGCGGGCGATATCGAGCAGGGTGTCGGATTCGTTGGCGACAACAAAACGCATTTCGCCGATGACATCTTCGCCTTCGGGCGGCAGTTCAAAAGTGGCGGCAAGGCTGGCTGGCATGCTTGCTGCAAGCCAGCTGAATGAGAGGCTAATCAGGAATATGAAACGTTGGATTCGCATGAGCATCGATCAGTGTTGACGTTGTCAGCATAGCATCATGCCCGCTATTCGACTATTCACGTGTAACTCTGCCTTGCCTTGAACTATGCCTGGCTGCATCATGTCGATTCATGTATTGAATGTATCGAGGAAACGGCATGGCTACAGCATCTACCACTTTGCGCGAACTGCTTGGTCTTGGCCTGCAGCCGACCCCGCTCAAGGACTCCGCCTTGATCATGATTGATTGTCAGAACACTTACCGCAGCGGCATCATACAGCTGACCGGCGTCGAAGCAGCACTGCTGGAAGCGCAAAAACTGCTGAAGCTGGCGCGGACATTGCATATCCCTGTTTTTCATATCCAGCACGATGCCGGACCGGGCACGCCGTATGACATCACGGCCCCGATCGGTGCGATTGCCGATGAAGTGGCACCCATCGCCGGCGAACCGGTGATCGTCAAGCATTACCCGAATTCCTTCGTGCAGACCGATCTGGATCAGCAACTGAAAGCCGCAGGCATCAAGAACCTGGTGCTGGCCGGCTTCATGACCCACATGTGCATCAATTCCACCGCGCACGGCGCCTTCAATCTGGGCTATGCCGTCACCGTGGTCGCTAGCGCAACGGCGACGCGGCCGCTGCAGGCAGCCAACGGCAAGGTGCTGAGTGCGGCTGAGGTGCATGAGGGCGCGATCGCTTCCACCCGCGACCTCTATGCCGCGATTGTCGATACGGTCGATGATCTGGCTGCCCATTCCTGAGTCAGGATTCACGCAACCTTCGAACAGGTCGTCATTAAATGCTGGAAGTCTTGTTTCCTTTTGTCGGTGGTTTGGGCTTGTTTCTCATCGGCATGATGCTGTTGTCCGATGGCCTGGTCGCCTTTGCCGGCTCCAATCTCAAGCGCGCGCTGGTGCGCTTTACGGGCACGCCTTACAAGGCCTTCGCTTCCGGCACGTTGGTAACGGTGCTGGTGCAATCGTCCTCGGCTACCGCAGTGACGTTGATCGGTTTTGTCAGTGCCGGTCTTATCACCTTCTCCCAGGCCATCGGCGTGCTGATCGGCGCCAGCCTCGGTAATACGGCGACCGGCTGGATCGTCGCCGAACTCGGCCTCAAGGTGAATCTGGGTTTCTATACGCTGATACTGATCGGCGTCGGCGCACTTCTCAAGTTGCTGGGACGTGGCCGTTGGGCAGAGATGGGCATGGCGCTGGCAGGTTTCGGCCTGCTGTTCCACGGGCTGAGTGTGCTGCAACAGGCCATGGCCGGATTGTCAGGCGTATTCAATCTGGCCGATCTGCCGGTGGGTGGCTATGGCGCCCGCATCATGATCATGCTGTTCGGGCTGGCACTGACCGCCGTATTGCAATCATCATCGGCCGCCATCGCCACAACGCTGACTGCACTCTATACCAACACCATCAATTTCGATCAGGCGGCCTCGCTGGTGGTCGGCGCCGCTATCGGTACGACGGTGTCAGGCGCGCTGGTAGCGATTGGCGCCACTGTCTATGCCAAGCGCACTGCGTTGGCCTACATCCTGTTCAATCTGGCAGCCGGCCTCATTGGCATCATGCTGCTGCCGCTCTTTCTTTACCTGATCCAGCTGCTGGGCGAGTTCACGCTGATCGAGCCGGACGCCACTACGCTGGTGGCATTCCATACCTTTTTCATCCTGATCGGAGTCGTCCTGTTTCTGCCGTTCACAGCCGGTTTCGCCCGCGTTGTCGAACGCATGTTGCCGGACACGGAGGATGGTCTGGTGCAAAGGCTGGATGACAGTCTGCTCAACATCCCGGCAGTGGCGCTCGAAGCCTCGCAGCGCACTATAGAAGAACTGGCCGGTGTTTTGTTCAAGACTTATGGGGATATTCTGGCCATGGCGCAATCGGCCAAAACCGACAACGAACTGAAACAGGTGGAACAGGCGCTGGACGATACCTTTGATTTCGTGACCCGCATCCAGCTGCCGCCGGAAGAGGATGTGCAGGCCGAGCAGCGCATTGCCCAACTGCACGCCATCGACCATCTGCTGCGCTTGCGTCACCGCCTCGGCGATATCGCCAGGGCCAATATCGACTTCGCCAACCCGGTCTATCAGTCGGCCCAGCAGAGCAGCCGCAGCATGATCCATCTGGTGCAAAGAGGGCTGGCCGAGAAAACGCTGACGCCCTATCTGGAGGAGATCGACCATGAAGCCGGCCAACTGGCGGTTTACGTGCATCAGGCGCGGCACGAAATTTTGCAGAAGGTCATGCCCAGCAGCCGGGCGTTGAATACGCTACACACCACTGACGTTTTTCGCTGGATGGAGCGCACCGGCCATCATATTTGCCGCATATGCTACTACCTGTCACAAGGGCGTGGCAGCAATGCCAATGGAAAATCTGAAGTGCCGGCTCAAATGCCAGAAGAGCGGAGTGAAAGCGACACGGATGCGCTTGCGGAATCTCGTCTGGGCGATGTTACAGGTAACTCAAAAGTGTAATTGCTGCTGACTATTTCAGCTCGATCGACTCGATTACCACCGGCTGCGTCGGCACGTCACCCGGCCACACTGGCGCACGCGAGATCTTCTCCACCAGCTCCATGCCGCTCGTCACCTTGCCGAACACGGCATAACCCCAGCCCTTTTCATCTCTGGATTTGTGGTCCAGAAACGCATTGTCCGCCACGTTGATGAAAAACTGCGCGCTCGCTGAATGCGGGTCTGCGGTGCGCGCCATGGCGATCGTGCCGGTCAGGTTCTTCAGGCCGTTATCCGCCTCGTTCTGAATCGAAGGCCCGGTCGGCTTCTCCTTCATGTCCGCCGTCATGCCGCCACCCTGGATCATGAAACGGCGGATGGTGCGGTGGAAGATCGTACCGTTGTAATGCCCGCTCTTCACATAGCCGAGAAAGTTCTCCACCGTCTTCGGCGCCTTGGCGCTATCCAGCTCGACGACGATGGGGCCGAGGCTGGTGTTGATCTGCACTGTGGGTTCGGCGTGGGCGGTGAAGCTGAGGAGGCAGGCGAGGATGAAAATATGCAACTTGGTCCGCATGTGAAATCCTTGTTTATGGTTGGTGAAAGCTAAAAATAAACGTATGGCGCGCTGGCAGTGATTTTACAAACTGGCAAAGCATGTAGCCATGGTTGCATCGATCACCAACTTGCCAATCAAGTAACTTGGTTCGCTTTCAGATACAAATCGTTCGAAATTTTTTCAGCTGTTTTTTGCAGCTGGGTCAGGCAGTTTTGCCACTGTACTTCGTTTAGCCAGCCGGTGATATAGGTCGTCCCGATACCCGCGATCGGGTAACCATCGGGATCGCAGATCGCCACGCCGATCGCGCTGGTCGTGCGGTCCAGAATGATGCTGTCGTAGGTGCTGTATCCGTTCTTGATGGCTTCATCGACCGCTCTGCGAAATCCGGTTTCATCAAATCCTTCTATCCTGTGATAACGCGACAGATTGGCGTTGATGATGGATTCCACTTCGTCGTGCGGCAGACGCGACATCATGGCCAGGCAGCTGGGGCTCATGCCGAATGGACCGCGCATGCCGACACGCCCTTGCCCTACCTGTATCTGCGACGAGCTTTCATAGCGGCCGATGCACACCATGTCGAGGCCGGAACGCACGCCCATGTAGACCACCTGATTCAGTTGTTCGGCCAGTACGCTCAGATGGGTGGTGGCGATTTGCTCAATCGGGTTGCGGCTGATCGCGGAATAGCCGAGTGCGGCCAGACCCATTGCCAGGTTGAAGCGCGCCGATGCTTCATCGCGGCGGACCCAGCCATGCTCGATCAATGCATTGAGTACACGGTGAATGGTGGGGCGAGGCAGCGATGTTCGTGCCACCAGCTCGGTCAATGAGCTGCCTTTACGCGACCCGCTGGCGATAGCTTCCAGCAGCAGAAAAGCCCGGTTCAGGCTGCCAGGCTGCGCATTCTTTTGCTGTGGGTTCGTTTCCATTTAATTCTTATGGTCCGACTATCGGACATGTAAATTCATTGAGCGGATTGACTAAAACATTTATTAATCAATAAGATTGTATCAAACAGTATATTTATTTTTATAAAAAATCCATTAATCGGACAAATAATAGCAGGAGGATCCATGCAAGGACTTTATGGCAAGCAGCACCGCGTGTTACAGCAGGACTTTGATACGGTGAAACTGGCGGATGCCGTGCACGGCAATATCGTCAGCACTGAAATCGGCGAAGAGCATCGCGGCTTTATCGAGAGCCGCGACATGTTCTTCCTGACGACCATCGATCATCGTGGTTACCCCACCTGTTCATACAAAGGCGGAAGTCCGGGATTCCTCAAGATCATCGACAGCAAAACCTTGGCGTTCCCGAGTTTTGACGGCAACGGCATGTTCCTGTCCATGGGCAACATTTCCATCAACAACAAGATCGGCATGCTGCTGATCGACTTCGAAACGCCGCACCGCATCCGCATACACGGCAAAGCCTCGATACACCGTGATGAACAATCGCTCAGGATGTTCCTCGGTGCGGAGGTGGTTGTCTTTGTCGATGTCACTGAAATTTTCGTTAACTGCCCGCGATACATCCACCGCTACAAACGCGTCGCCAGTGCAAAACACGTGCCGCAGGAAAACGTGCCTGTGGCCCTGCCGCAATGGAAGCGGATAGAGGGCTTGCAGGAAGCGCTTCCTGCCAGGGATAAACATATCGCCGAGGCCTTGGGCGGCACGATCACCCCGGAACAATATGTCGAGATGGTCATGAAAGGCGAGGCCTGAGACAGGGGGCAGCGACTCAAAAGTCAGCTGCTGATAACCGGTTAAAACCGGATTTTTATGGATGACTGATGAAAGGATAGACATGACTCAACTCAATGCAGCGACATTCAGCGCATTCGCACTGACGACCATCGTGCTTTACGTGCTTGGATTCTTCACCTTTATCCCGCCGTGGGCCGTGTTCATCACATGGGCGTGTTTCTTTCATATGGGTGGCGGCGCCGACCGTAATCAGGCATTCGTCGCCACCATCACGCATATGGCGCTCGGCGCAACGGCAGCGTGGATATCGGCCATCGCCCTGTTGAACAACCCGTTCGACAGCGCACTGGGCCAGCAACTATGGGGGCCGGTGTTTATCGGCGCAGTCATCGCGATTCTGGCAAGAATGGGCACGATTGCCCGGTTCAGCGTGACCCCGGCGATCATCTACGGCTACGCCAGTGTTTTCGCTTTCGCCAGCACCGCCGGGATGTTCTCACCTGAACACCTGCTCTCGGTGTCGTTCAATAATGCATTGTTCGCGATATTGTTCAGCATCGTGGTCGGCGCCTCAGCTGGATACCTGAATGCTGCTCTGGTTGGTGTTCTGACCGGACTGAAATGGACGAAGGCGTCTACTCAACGGGGTGGTATTTAGTGACTCTTGGTTGGCAGGGCAATAGGTGGGGGTGCCACTATCGAGGTACCGCTAAAGCACGATAGCCAGAACCACCGGGATGATCACGATGGCTGCGATATTGCCGGTCAGTACAATCGCAGCGACTTTATCCGGGCTTTGCTCATAGCGCTCCGCAAATACATAATTGATCACTGCCGGGGGTAGTGCGCCAAACAGGATCAGCATGGCTTGATCCTGGCCTTCAAGGCCTAGCAAGATACTCAGCATCCATGCGAGGAGAATGCCGGCCAAGGGCCTGACAACTGCCCCGAGAAAGCCGGTGTTCATGGATTTTGCATGCGATTGTGCAATCCGCACCCCGAGTGCGAGTAGCGCGAGCGGGATCGAAACATCCCCCAGCATCTTGATGGCCAGTTGCAGCGGGCCCCACAAGTCCAAACCGGAAAGGCTGACACCCAGCCCGGCCAAGGCAGCGAGAATGACAGGATGACGCCATGCATCCCACCATTTTGCATGGTGATCCAGCAGCCAGTTGCCGAATGAAAAATGCAAGAGATTGGAAATCAGGAACATCACTACCATTGCGGCCAAACCCTCCTGCCCGAATGCCAGAAAGGCAAGCGGCAGCCCCAGGTTTCCGCAGTTGTTGAACATGGTGGTCGGCACCAGTACTTTGTGTGAAATGCCGGTGAGTTTGGCCACGCCCCAGCCAATGAGGCCACTACCCACCATAATCAGGAATGCCGCCAGCGCAAACACCTGGTGCCCGACCAGGTCGAAGGATTTATCTGCCAGCGCAGAAAAAACCAGCGCTGGAATGAAGATATCCATGTTGGTCTGGTTGGGCGCCGCCATGTCCACCGCACGATACCTGCCGTAAAACCAGCCAAGCAAAACGATGACAAAGACCGGGAATACGATCTGGATGATGCGGAGCATGAATGCAGGATCGATCAATGTGAGTTCCTGGGATTGTGTTGGAGAAGGATATTCAAAAGCGATTCAGCAAGTAGATGATATCTATTCTTAAGATTAGCAGATGGAGAGATCGGAACCGGCTAACTGAACAGCCAGTTCCGCACTAATTTTGTATAGCGCGGCTATACCATCAGTACTACGATCAAGATTTCACCATGCGGTGCATTGCAAGCGAATGCGCCCTACGCGGGCTGAATAATGCTATGGCGCGCAAGCACTGGAGGAAGAGAGTGTGAAATTACAGTCGCTTCCCTCAACTTGCCACAAGTGTTTGTCCATTGCGGCGGTGCATCCAATGTCCTCGAGCAAGCCCAAAGTGCCATCTTCGGAACAAACAAGCACTACAGCATGACGGTCCTCGCGTAGCACTTTGACTGTATATCCTGAAAATGGAGCCAACAGAGAAGGGTCGTGTTCTGTCGCAAGCTTGAGCAGGTCATCGTCAGGAATGTTATCGGGCGGGTTTTTATAGCGAACCGTCGACTCTACGCTGGCACTGAGTTTGGTCAATGCCGAGGCGGTGATGTACATCGAGTCCGAATCTGTCGTGGAGCCGCCCGTGGCGCACCCGGCAATCAGGATAAAAAGGCTTGCGAGCAGAACGATTCGTTTAAGCATGCCATTAGCTCCAGAAAACATATTGATCATTGGTATCTTTGCCGGTATCAAGATTCCAGTGCCCGATTTGGGCAAGATATGTGTTGTCGTTGGCGAATATCCCTTTTGCAACGAGCGACCAAACAGATGCCACGCTATCGATAGCCTTATCGAATATGGTGTCGTAATCCATATGCCCTTTCGGCACCTTGAGGGATTTGATGAATTGTTGATCGACGTTATCGCTGGCCGGATAGGTCAGCCCGCAATTTACGGCCAGATGCCTGGAGATCGGCATCAGCCGGTTTCCTTCTTCACCGATCTCATCGACCATGACCTTGAATCGCCGGTGCCATTTATCGATATTGGGTGGATTGCCTGCAAATTCTTCCGGGTGGGTTTCTTGCAACATACTGGACCAAAGGCCCGAAATCACAGTATCAAGCCGGTCCGAGTTGGCTTCGCAGCAACCCCATATACCGGAATCCAGATGCTCGGATAGCCCGACTGGGCCAAGATTCAGGCGCTGGAAGATATAGGCATCCTGGTTCATTTCGCAGACGCGATGGGCTGTTTTGTTCTCGGCATATGGCCCGACCTTCAATTCCACAACAGGGTGAATGGTGACATCTGTGGCAACATGGGCAGAGTAGCCCAGAAGCCAGGCAAATGCCTTGCGCCGATTGTTGCCCCGCAGTTTCTTGATGTGGCGGACACCGGCTTTGATCATGTCGCCAGTGTTGGTGTAGTGCATCATGTCTGCCCACTTGGCAGCATTGCTGTCACCCACTGCAAGATAAGGATAGTCCGGGCTGACGACGCCCAATTCACAGAACTTGAAGAAATCCAGAACGGCGGTGATGGCATCCGGGTTGAAGCCAGAGATGCCTTCCAGCCGAAGCGGCTCTTTAAGTTCATTGACCAACGTAATATGGGCAAATGCGCCTGGCATGGTAATCCCCTTATTTTTTAACTGGGGTTAGAAATAGAGTCATGCAGCCATGGCCGGTTGTTGTTCAGGGATAATGCCGCCCGAGGCCATGTTCGGGTGTCCGTGATTGTACATCCACATTCTGTGCGCTGTGAATGCCTGTACTCTGTTGAAGTTTTCCCGGGTAATGCTGTATTTATCAATGGGATATGACCCTATTTATCTTCTTTTCGCAACAGCTGTGCGCGGTGTAGTTTGTTGATTTGTCGTTTCAGGCCCAATGGTGTTAGTGACGTCATACGACATGAACAACGGAAATCAACTTCAAGCCATCTGTGGGGATTTGCAGTAACAAGGTAGCAAATACGATTAATGCGACTAATGCCCGGGGTGATCCAGAGATCATCACCATCGCCACCTTCAACAACGGTCCAGACGTATTCCGGATCAAGGCTACGAACAATCTCATAATCATTGCCGAATGTTTCGAGTCCGATCCCGCCTAAAATGTTGTGTTGGGTTTTTGGGTGACGATAAGGCTTAAAGTATTCATAGAAAGCATCCTCGTGGAGGATTAGTGGTTCAATTGGAAATTCCATTACAACCCCAAATTGTGAACATCGTAGGTTTTCAAGTATGGATTTTTGTGACGTTTGTCAGAAAGTCCTTGGACGGCATGCACTCGCATTCCTGCCACAGAACTTCATCATGCGCGCTTTCTGTTATCAATGAACTCTTCTGCACGATGTCTGGTAATGAACTCAATATCTGGGGTGAATCGTTCAGGTAATTCAATGTGGCGTCCTTCTAGAGGAATAAAGACCGATTGTAAGAATGATTCTTTACGTCGCTTCAAGTCATCTGAAATGATTATTCTGAGGTCGTTATCGAGTGTGATGAGGCCCTTATCAAAAGCTTTGTCATGAATCGCCGAGAGGCACAATCCGTTACTTGGGTTTAAGCGGTTCGCTTTGTCTTTACTCCATGGCACGATGTGGCTGGCTATCAATAGCCGCGAATCGGATAAACCAGACATGCAACATCGTCCTCGATAGCTGCTTAGTATGGCGCGGCGGAAGAAATTCTGCTTGATACGTTGTTCGGTTACAACGCGCCTTGTTTCACCAGAAAAATCTTCTGGAACTAGGAGGTCGTCTGACTCATCTTCAACAACTGGTTGTCCGTGGTCAAGGTTGCGTCGGAGGATCTCGCATTCCATTGCCAACTTTTCCCAGTCGGCATGGAATTCTGCCCATACCTCTTTATCAAGGGCGCCCGCGTTGCCTAAACCAGTCCGTCCAGTGAGAGTGATTGCAGGGTCAAGGCTAGCGAAATTAACGAGTTTCATTGCGACCGCGCCGGGTGTGCGACCTATCAGGTTAGCTAGTTCGATGATTTCTGGATTTCGGCTATGTAGCCTGCCGAACGGAAGCTGGCAGTAAAGATGAAATGCGAGTTTAAGTTGTTCTTTTGTCCATCGCTCAGCACCACGATTTTCCATATCACCCCCTATTAGTAATAACTTGTATAGATAGCAGATGCACTATTCTGCCTAGTTCCATGCCGATTCGTGACCTCATATTTTGAGGTTGAAAGCCGGATGACGCTTTTTTTTGATCGAATTTTAGATTGCAATATTTTCCAACAACATAATTCCGCCCAATGGCTTGGATTTTTCGTAATACCTGCGATCAGCAGTAATCAAGGTTGCGTTTTCTTCCAGTGCAACAGCGTGGTAGAGCGTATCGAACAGGTGGTGATTGAACCGGGTGGCTAATTCAATGGCGCACTGATATACCGCGTTAGATGGGCAGGAAGTGTTCGCGTCAAAGATGCGACTTAGTTCCAGAAAGTAATCTGCTGCCTGTTCCGGTAATTCCCTCGCAAGAACAGCTGCAACTTCGGCCAGCGAATGCGGTGGCTGTATTAAAGCAATGGTGTTGGCCTCGATGCCTTCCAATATGGCAAGCGCCTGCTCGGCATCCAGTTCGTCAGGGTTGGCGATATACCATTTGACGATAACGCTGGCATCTAGAACTGTGCGCATCAAGGCCGCCCGTCTTCACGTGCTTGCATGATTTCCTCTTCTGTCAGAACCGGACGCTGATGCCAGCGGGATTTGATGCGTTGAATCGCCTCATCGCTTTGCCGTTTACGTTCGGCACGTTCGATAGCTTCTTCTAGTAGTTGCGTCACAACGGCGCTCTTGTTTGCGTTGGCAAAGGTCCGGTTGAACCGTTCCTTTACATCCTCGGGAATGCTGAAATTCATGGTTGCCATAATGCAAAACCCCTATAGTTGTTGAAAACTTCAACAACTATAGGGGTGCGTGTGCATAAAATCAATAGAATGTTACGGCATCGCTATTAACCGCACTTCGACTCGCCGCAATTCAAACAAGTCAAACACGCATCCATCACAATCGTCGCCTTGGTGTGGCACTTGTTGCAGAGTTGCGCGTCGGCAGGGAAGCCTTCTTCATTCACAGGTTAGCGCTAGGTATTAGCATCCAAGGGACGGAAGACCTGGCTGGGAAATTGGACTATGTACGTGCGGTTTGATGAAAAGCGCGGATACGGGGAGCAATCTTTTCCTGCAAGTTGCGCATTGCCATTCGCATGTCATACTCGGCTTGCAGGTTCAGCCAAAAACGTGGTTCCATCCCGAAAAACAAGCCCAACCGTAAAGCAGTATCAGCCGTAATTGGACGAGTGCCGTGCACAATCTCACTAATACGGCTAGGGGACACGCCAATGTCGGCTGCTAGTTGGCGAGCCGATATGCTCATCGGCTTCATAAAATCTTCCAATAAGATTTCACCCGGGTGAATTTCATCAAGTAATTCGGCCATATCAACTCCTAGTGGTAATCCACGATTTCAACTTGGTGTGCACCATCTATGCGCCAGATAAAACACACGCCACTGGTCATGACCTGCTCCCCCATCAGCCTTTCGCTGTTTTCAAGGCCTTCTTGAAGGCCTTTAACTCTGGTACCCCAAACATCTGGTTGCGGCCGACCGTAGAACTCGGATTAAGCCTTCCGCTTGTAACAAAGCGGCGGAAGGTAGACATCGAGACCTCCAAATACTCCGCCGATTCCTGCGCTGTAAATTCGTCGCCAGCGAGGTGGCCAAACAGCTCTTCGTGACTCATATCCTCGCCACGGAAAGCATTGGTAGACAGGATTACAAAGAATTTCTGCCGCTCTGATGCAGGCATTAGTTTGAGATCCTGATACAGATCCTCTGCAGTTATTGCGTTTGCCATATATTTATCCCTCCGATTTCAGGTACCGCTTGAGTTCGTCGTAAAAATTTTCGTGAGAACCTACTTGGTAGAAATCGATAATTAATAACTCTAAATCTACTCCTTGCCGCTGCGCCTCCGGTGAGGGAGGACGATAAGCGATCAAATATTCCTGACGATTGAATTTGAACTTATAAACCCGGATTCCCTCCAGATCACCTACCTTCGTCTCCCCGATCTCCGGGTTGTCGCAAACCTCATCTACAGCATCCTCAATAGCGAGCTGCAGAGGCTTGTGGGCCTTTTTGGTAAACCTGCTGAATGGTGGTTTGTAGTTCGGCTTCATCGTTTGGATTTATATTGATCCAATTTTGAGTAAATATCAATTCATTTTTAAATGAGGCGCAGCCGACCCAGCACCCGGCAACACATTAAGCATTACTTTCAGCCCTGGAAAAGAAGATTAAGATAGAGGCGTTTGCAGCCAAGCTGCAACTTACGGTGTCAAAACTTGCAGCTAATGCTGTCTAACTTGCAACTTATGGTGTCAAAAATATCTGTGCATGACAGCATAAACTGCAATTTCTAACGACATTAAATCAATGGATCGCAATTTCACTAAACATCATAATCCACAACTAATTATCCTCATAAGCTGCAAGTACTCCTATGGGATTTACGCATAAGTTGCAAGTAGCCATATGCGTTATCGGGAATTTTTCCTGTTGCGCATCTGTTTTATGGGGTATAAATTCACATAAAATTAGTTGTACCCGCAAAAAAATAATCAAGAAAAACCAAGAATAATAAAGGGACCCAGTGGAACAACCGCTGAGCAGGGATGCCTTTGTATGGGGAATAGCGAGCTTATGTAATCTGCATTGCATTCCATTTGACGCCGAATTATTGATTCGGCGTTTTCCGCCTGCGTACGATCTTGGCGTTCTTCTATCCGCTATCAAATCCTTCGGTTTTAAAGTATCTCTCCAGGCTGGCCAGATACAGCCATTACACCCTGCAGTTTTTCCAATTCTTGTCCTGCTCAATCCGCCAATAGAATCAGAATCAAGCGCAGAGCCAAAAGCGGAAGCAAGAGAAGAAGTAAGAGCAGAAGATTCGGCAAGTTCAGGGTCCACAGAGTCGCCTCCCGAGGCTGTAGTCGGGGCGGAAGCTGAGGCTGCAGATACAAACGCCGCGGAACGAATTCCGGAATACGGTTTGGCGCTCGTCGTTAAGACGGACGGTGAACGCGTATTGCTGGTCACTCAGGATTCGCCAGCACCCAAGACCATCCCGCTATCGGAGTTCAACACGCAATTCTCAGGCCAGATCATCCTCGCGACACCTCAGCAGAAAGCGGTTGAGGAAGATATCAAGGCTCCCGCCAAATTCGGCTTCAAGTGGTTCATCCCGGAACTGCTCAAGCACAAGAAGATCTGGCGCGAGATACTACTTGCATCCTTCGCCATTCAGTTAGTGGCACTGGCAACACCATTAGGTACGCAGGTCATTATCGATAAGGTGGTGGTGCACCACACCGTCAGCACCCTGATCGTGATTGCCGTGGCGCTCGGTATCTTCCTCATCTTCAATGCTGCCATGGGCTGGGTGCGCCAATACTTGGTGCTGCACACCGGCAACAGAATCGATGCGGTGCTGGCCCATAAAGTATTCGGCCATCTCCTGCATCTGCCCATGCGTTATTTCGAACATCGGCCCACCGGCACCTTGGTGGCAAGGCTACAAGGGGTCGAAACCATCCGCGAGTTCCTGGCAGGCAGTCTGGTGACACTGCTCCTGGATTTTCCGTTTTTGTTTGTATTTCTCGCCATCATGTTCTGGTATAGCTGGCAGCTCACCCTCATTGCACTTGCCACCCTCACGCTCATCACCATCCTCAGTATCGCCATCACCCCGTTACTGCGGCAACGCCTCAATCAACAGTTCCTGCTCGGTGCGCGCAATCAGGCTTTCCTGACTGAATATGTCTCCGGCATGGAGACCGTCAAATCCCTGCAACTGGAACCGCAACTGCAGAAACAATACGGCGGATACCTCTCTACTTATCTCGCCGCAGGCTTCCAGAGCCGTCAGCTCTCCAACACCTATAACACCTTCGCCAATGCGCTTGATCAACTACAGACCTTGAGCATCCTCTGTGCCGGCGCCTGGATCGTCATGCATAACCCGGAATTCACCATCGGCATGCTGGTCGCCTTTCAGATGTTCTCCGGCCGGCTCTCAGGTCCTGTACTCCGACTGGTCGGCATGTATCAGGAATTCCAGCAGGCGGATATCGCCGTGAAGCGATTGGGTGACCTGATGGATGCCCCGACAGAACCCTATTCCCTCATCCCCAGCAGAACCAACACCAAAGCCGGGAATATCGAACTTGAAGGCATCAGCTTCCGCTATTCGGATAACCACCCCTGGCTCTACCGTAACCTGAACATCACTATCAAACCGAACAAATGCACCGTACTCATGGGCCCATCCGGGTGTGGTAAAAGTACCCTGGCCAAACTCCTGCTCGGCTTCTACCAACCGCAGGAAGGCAATATCAAGATCGACGGCAAGGATATCCGCCACCTTTCCGCCAATGAACTGCGCAATTACTTCGGCATCGTGCCGCAAGAGACCATGCTGTTCTCCGGCACCCTTTATGACAACCTCATACTCGCCAATCCGCATGCCAGCTTCGAGCAGATTGTCCAGGCCTGCCAACTAGCAGGCATCCACGAAACTATCGAGAAACTGCCACAAGCCTACCAGACCGAGATCGGCGAGCACGGCACCGGCTTAAGCGGTGGACAGAAACAACGTCTCGCGATTGCCAGAGCGCTGCTCAGGCAACCGAGCATTCTCATCTTCGATGAAGCGGTTTCCAACCTCGATCAACACACGGCAGAACACTTCGCACAGACGGTCAACCGCCTCAAGGGGAAGGTCACTATTCTCTTTATCACCCATCAGTTACCCAAGGGACTGCATGTAGATGAGGCGGTGTTGTTAGGAAGCGGGCAAGAAGCGGGGTTGATTAATATGGAAAAACAGCATGTGGAATAGTGAAAGGAGAGGTGCAATGAGCAACTATCTTTGGTGGAGAGTCTTTATGACTCTGACCCCATTTGTCGAGATGCAAGGCAGCGGGGTGGTACTCAATCTCATGGAAGCTGCCAACGATGGGGAATGGAGGATGGTGGCGTGACGAACTTATGGAAACAGGATGGAAAACGTGATCCATCTCTGATTGTTCTAAAGTCTTGGAGATAACTATGCATGAAGATGGCACAAGCACTCAATTGGTTAAAAGTAATAAATGTTCGCAATGTGGCGGAGTTGTTGAAGTGAGCCAAGGTGCTGACAAGACCGATATTCTTGGAATAATTGTTGTAACAATATTTCTTTTGGCTTTCGTTACTACAGGCGTCTTTGGTAGATACACAATATCTATTTTTATAATAATTGCTGTCCTAGGTGTCTATACTTTGCGAAAAGTACTCATGCAAAAAAAATTTGATGTTAATCAGTGTAAGAAATGCCAATCTGAAACCGAGTAAGTTTAAAAGCGAAAAATAAGAAAGGGGTTAAAAATGTCAGATCAAGGGAATACTAATACTCTTAATAACTTGAATGATGCATTTACTGCCGCTGATCTGGCTGCTGGTGCATTGGAGGATAAAGCAAAAGGCTTGCCTCTGGGGACAACCTCGGTGGGAAAGTATGGTGTCCTAGCTGCGGGCTTCGGTATTGCAGAACAGTTGGAAATATGGGAGGCATCTGATAAGAAATTTGAAGATTTTGAAAGATTTGCAATTGGTATAAGTACGAATTTTCCAACGCCACTTTCATTAGGACTAATGCCGAAAAAATGGTTTGATGATAATTTTGATAAAGGGCAGAATGAAGCAGATACACTTAGTACTTTATTGGGTTGGTCTAAAAAATTAAGTAATTTCTTTGATGGGGTTGGTAGCGCCGTCAACACCTTCTGGAATTCCGCCCAAAACTTCATCGTTCGCCGCGATCCTCTGACCTTCGACCTGGATGGCGATGGTTTGGAAACCCTCGGTATCAACAGCAACAACCCCATCCTCTTCGACCACGACGGTGACGGCATCAAGAATGCTACTGGCTGGGTCAACAGTGATGATGCCTTCCTCGTCCTTGACCGTAACGGCAATGGCACCATCGACAACGGCCAAGAGCTCTTCGGCGACTCCACCATCAAGAGCAACGGCCAGACTGCTACCGATGGCTTTGACGCATTGGCCGATCTGGACACAAACAGCGATGGTGTGATCGATGCCAATGATGCTCAATTCAGCAACCTTAGGCTCTGGCGCGACCTCAACCAGGACGGCATTAGTCAATCGGGAGAGCTGTTTACATTGAATGACCTCGGTATTACGGGAATCAATGTTGCAAAAACAGCAAATAGCCAGACCTTGGCAAACGGCAACCAGGTAGCCGACAAGGGCACGTTTATTCTCAGTGATGGCACTGAAGGTGAAATGGGTTCGGTAACGGGCGATATGGCAGACATCAACCTTGCCGATAACGCATTCCACCGGGAATTCCCAGATCAACTCGACACTTCCAATGTTGCACATCTCCCCGACATGCAAGGCAGCGGGGTTGTAAGAGATCTAAGGGAAGCTACGACTCAATCTTCTACATTACAAAATCTGCTGACTCAATTCTCAACGGCCACTACCCGAGATGGGCAGATGGCGATTCTTGATCAGTTAATGGATGCGTGAGCGGACACCAGCGGCATGGCAGAAAGCCTGGATGAGCGCGCAGCAAGCTTGCCTGGATACTGGATTGGGAATGAAAACGCCGGTTATTACGCACCTTATAAAATCAAATATGAAAGATTTGGGGCTGTCGTAGCAAGTTATGTCTCTGATATAGAGGTTGGTTTAGAAGGCGGCAGTGGTGGTGGCAGTGCCAGCGGAACAATCGAGCAGGAATATACTCCTGAATTTCAAGCCCTGATTGATGAATGGACGCAGAAGATCCACATTCTTGAAGCTTTCAATGGCAGGTATTTCTTTGGATTGCCTCAGTCCAGCCAGACAACAGGAGCCGTGACAGGCCTGGTTGTTAAACCGAGTTCAGGCAGTACAAGTGGTACGGGTAGTTCGGCGCTTTATACGTCCGTTCCAATTGAAATTTCATTTGAGCAAAACCAACTGGACTTGCTTGAACAAAGTTATCAGGCGTTAAAGTCTTCAATTTATCAATCATTGGTGGTTCAAACCAGGTTCAAACCACTACTGGATAGTATCGATCTTGTAATCGATGGTAGTGGTGTTTCGCTGGATTTTACTCAGCTCGAGGCGGAATTCGAGAGCAGGATTGCTGCTGACCAAGTAAATGGGTTGATCAATTTAAGTGAATTCAATGTGGTCACAAAATCCATGCTCGCCGGCACAGGCTGGAGTGGTTTTGGATTGATGGCTGATACTTTAGAGTTGTTGACGATGACACCGGAAATCGTGCAGTCACTAAAAGATATAGGAGTTTTTGTTAAGGGATCTGCTGGATTCTCATCCAATGCCGAGGACAATGTTTTGGTTGGCAATGAAATGGATGACACCATTTCAGGTTATGCTGGAAATGATGTTTTGTTCGGCTTGGCAGGTAACGACACCTTAAGTGGCGGCAATGACTCCGACACGCTTTACGGCGGAGCTGGCAACGACACCCTGAGCGGAGGTAAAGGCTCGGACTTCCTGTATGGCGGAGCGGGAGACGACACCTTGCACGCATACGCTAGCAGCTATACGAACTATGACACGGATGCGAACTACCTTGAAGGCGGGACGGGTAACGACACGCTACGCGGGGCCTACGGATCGGACACCTACTTCTTCAACCTGGGCGATGGACAGGACACGATATATGAATCGGCAGCGGCCGACAGCACCTCCGTCGATGTGGTCGAGTTTGGCGCAGGGATCACGGCGGCTGACGTTACGCTCATGCGCACGAACACCTATGATCTGGCCATCACCTACGGAAGCTTGGGAGACCAGGTGATCGTGAGAAACTACTACAGCAATAACACATACCGGATAGAACAGATCAAGTTTGCCGATGGCACGACCTTGGAGTCGGAAGCCATATACCAAATGGGTATGACGATCCATGGCACTGACGGAGCGGACACGATGACTGGTCTGAGTGGCGATCACTCCGACACGCTTTATGGCGGAGCTGGCAACGACACCCTGAGTGGAGGTAACGGCGCTGACTTCCTGTATGGCGGAGCGGGCAACGACACCTTGCACGCATACGCGAGTTCCTACGTGAGTAGTGAAACTGTAGGTAATCTCCTCATGGGCGGTGAAGGTGCTGATCTGCTCTATGGTGCTTATGGCAGTGACTTACTCATTGGTGGCACTGGGAACGACACTATTACCACATACGTCGGCGCAGACATCATTGCCTTCAATAGTGGTGATGGTCAGGACCTTGTCAATGCATCCACAGGTGCTGATAACAGCATCAGTCTCGGTGGGGGTATTACTTACGCAGATCTTCAGTTCTCTAAATCGGGCAACAACCTGATTCTCAAAACCGGTGGCACAGATCAGATCACGTTTAAAGACTGGTACGCAAGCAGCACTAATAAAAGTGTTGCCAACCTGCAAGTCATCGCCGAAGCCATGGCAGACTTCGATGCCAATGGCTCAGACACCCTACTCGACAACAGGATCGAAACCTTCGACTTTGTTGGCCTTGTAGATGCTTTCGACCAAGCGCGGGCAGCCGATACCACGATCACCAGTTGGTCATTAAGCGATGCGCTGCTTGATTTCCATCTGAGCGGCAGTGATGCAGAAGCGATAGGTGGCGATCTTGCGTATCAGTATGGCGTGAATGGCAGTCTCGCCGGCATGGGCTTGAATGCCGTGCAAGGTGTTATGGGGGCTGCGAACTTTGGTCAAAGTGCACAGACCCTTAATGCGCCTTCTACCTGGCAAAACGAGGCAGTGAAGTTGGCTTGAGATGACGACAGCAAAAAATCTTGGTAATACTGCATGTTAAGCAAGCTTCTCAAGAAGGATCCTGGCCAGCAGGCACTGGACTTCGCGCCCGGCCTGCTGGATATTCAGGAGCGGTTGCCTTCCCCCTTGCCACGGACGGTTCTCAAGGGGCTGCTTATCCTTCTGTTGGCATTGCTGGTATGGGCTACCTTTGGCCGCCTTGATATTGTGGCAGTGGCGGAGGGCAAGCTCATCCCCAAGACCTACCTCAAGATCGTACAGCCGGCCGAATCCGGTATTGTGCGTCAAATTGCCGTGACCGAAGGTCAGCATGTCGAGGCGGGGCAGATATTGGTGCGGATGGACACTAATATCTCGGAAGCTGACAGCAAATCCATTCAACAAGCGCTGGAACATAAGACACTCGAATTGCGCAGAATCGATGCTGAATTGAGTGGCTTGCCGTTTGTACGTGGGCCGGATGATTCGCCGGAACTATTCCAACGCATTCAAGCCGCTTATCTATCGAATCGTCGTGCGCTGGAAGATGACCTTGCGGCAGAGCATGCCAGTCGTCAGCGAGCCACACAAGAGCTTGCCTCAGCCCTGGAAATACAACGCAAACTTGAAGAAACGCTGCCCACTTATCAAGCGCAGGAAGCCTCCTTCGAAAAGCTCGGCAAAGTCGGCTTCGCCGGCAAGTTGATGGTGATGGACAAAAAGCGAGAACGCATAGAGAAAGAACAAGACCTGCAGTCGCAGAAATACAATGCCAGCAGCTTGCGAGCCAGTATTTCACAATCCGATAGAAGGCTGTCCCAGATTCAATCGGGTTACCGGCAAAAACTGGAAGCTGAACGCGTTGCCATTTACGCCGAACACCAGAGACTAGAGCAAGAATGGGCCAAGCAATCACACCGCAACAGCCTGCTTGAACTCAAGGCTCCGCAAGCGGGCATCATCAAAGACCTTGCTACCCACACACCTGGCACTGTGGTCTCCCCTGGCAGTGTGCTGATGACACTCGTACCTAATAACGAAGACCTCTTGGCAGAAGTATGGGTGAAGAACACCGATGCTGGATTTGTCCGCACTGGGCAGGAGGTCAAGGTCAAACTGTCTGCTTATCCTTTCCAGAAGTACGGTATGGTCACCGGGGAAGTGCTGCGTGTAAGTGCAGATTCAACCGATAGGTCAGCAAACAATAATCAGCAAACTGGAGCAGAAGCCTCGCAGCCGATGAATGCGCAGTTCTCGTACCGGACCCTGATCGACCTGAAACTGCAACATCTTGAATTCGACCAGAGCAGGCTCGCGCTCTCACCCGGTATGCAGGTTGCTGCCGAGATTAAGCTGACCGATCAAACAGTCATGGAGTATATGCTATCTCCGGTCAGGAAGGCATTCCATGAGGCGGGCAGGGAACGGTAATGGTTGGTAATACTGTTTGGCAGTTAGAACTGGAGATCAATGTGTTCTGGATCAACCGTTGTTCGCGATGCGTGAACATTGCCCGAAGATGAATACACGATTAGGATGATGTTGGTAAAAGCTACGACAAGCGAGTGAAAAACGTAGCGCCGTCCGCGTAACCGGGTGCCCTGGAGTGGCTAAGTGCGAAAGTACTGAGAGAGCCTCGCATGCAACGGCCGCTGAAGCGGCTGTTTGTTTTTCAGATACCAATGGGGTTCCCTCAGCTAATCCATTTAGCCTGCGCATGGAGTAACCCTCAACCATTCTCCTAAGATATCCTTAAGGCAATGCTGACAAATATCTGTTGATATTTGATTGCCATCCCCAAAAATTGAGTGATACCCACCCACTCGCTCGATGGAAATGAATTCCTCCGCCTCCATATCGCCGATCTCGGCCTCCCGGCCACAGCGGTCACAGATGTAGCCAGATATTCTCCGAACCATTTTTTTCTGTAATTTTTTCATGATTACACTCCTTGGTAGATTAGGCCGCTCCCAATACGCCAAACGATGGGCCGTTGTAAATTCCCAGCAACATGGCATGATGCCGCTCGATAAAGGAGTCCTCTGCCGATTGCGCATCGCTATGGCAACTCAACACTTCAGTCTGTAACTCCTTGCACAGAGCCACTAGTTCTTTTTGAGCCATACTTTTCGGCTTTGAAACTTGCCGACAGGACGCATACCTGGCCGGAAAGCGCTGCAGCGATGCATCCGTAATCCGGGTTCCAAAATCACTGCAAACGAGTTCGAGCAACCCGGCCTTGTCCAAGGCGACAATAGCACCTTGATTGATCCCTAACTCCTGTTGGATGTGTTCGATGGACACTGAGTTTGCAACCTTCTGCACCAGAGAAACCTTTATTAATTTTATCTGAATTAGATGTTGAATCTGGGTTGAATGATCAATAACAATTTATGCAGATTTTCTCAGGGACATTTCAAGGTAATAGAAACCCCAAAGCCCGTAAAAATATCTATCTATTTCAGTCTGTTGCAGTTGATTCTAACGGGGAGTTGTCGGTGGATAACCGGAAAAATGCTGGACTTGCCGAAGAATCGCTTTCTGTCTACGAGGCCGACGATGGCCCGCTCTCTGCTGAAAATATCGCCCGTATCCGCGAAGCGGCTAATCCTATCTTGCCAAGGGGCAAGGTTTTGGCTACGAGATCAATTTGCTTCGGCAATCAAACCACTCAAGGTATACCTACAATCGCCCAAATTACAGGGTGTATACAAAGAAAGTCTTGAAGGGCATTCATGGCTGATCCATTTTTAGGGCATCGTGACTGGTGCCTTTGTGGCTCATCAAGCGCTTCACATTTACAGAAAGTTCCCGACCGGGAAGTTTTTGCTTAGGAATCGCGCTGTTTTGCGAAACTTTCCCGAACGGGAAATATTGCCTTTATACGAGATTTAAAAATCCTCACAATCAAGAGGATTCCTTGTAATTAAAAAGGGCGAAGACGTAAAATCCTCACGATCGAATAGATTAGTTGCCAAATGCGCCTGCTTGGTGCAGAATCCTTACAAACGTGAGGATTAATCATGAAAATACCCATCGACAATGCAGCAGCCATCGGCAAGGTAGTACGCGCCAGCCGCAAGGCACAGAAGATCCGCCAAGACGACGCGGCAGGCAGCATCGGCGTCAGCGAGAATTTTCTTGGCAAGATCGAACGCGGCAGTGAGTCCGTGCAGTGGGGCAAGCTCTTTCAAGTGCTTGAAGGGCTAGGCATCCGGGTCATCGACAAGCCATGATTGGCCGCTCCTTACGCGCATCGATTAATCAAACGGAGGTTGGCACCTTGCAAGAAGTGGCTGGCCTCTGGAGTTTTCAGTACGTAGCAGACTGGTTGAGCAACCCAAGAGGCTTCGCGCTCAGTCCGCATCTTCCACTGACCGCAGAACCCTTGCTGGACGGCGCAAGCAAGCGCCCCGTGCAATGGTATTTCGATAACCTGCTGCCAGAAGAAGGTCAACGTGTTCTGCTGGCCCGAGACGCCAAGCTGGATGCGGCAGATGCCTTCGGTTTGTTGGCTAGTTACGGCGCGGAATCAGCAGGGTCGGTCACCTTACTGCCGCCAGATGCTGCGCCGCAAATAGATGAGCCTTTGCGACCATTGCCAGACGATGCTCTGGAGACCCGCATTCGGCAGTTGCCCAAGGCGACGCTGACGCATGCGGCCATCAAGCGCATGTCGCTGGCAGGTGCCCAACACAAGCTGGCAGTCGTCCTGCAAGATGACGCGCTGTTTGAACCCGCCGGCGCCACACCCTCTACCCATATCCTGAAGCCTGATCACCCAGATGAGCACTACCCCCATTCTGTGATTAATGAGTGGTTCGTGATGCGGCTGTCCAGACGACTGGGGCTTGATGTACCTGATGTGCACCGCCGCTACGTGCCATCACCCGTATACCTGATTGATCGCTTTGACCGGATTCCAGACGATCAAGGCTGGCAACGCCGACACGTGATTGACGCATGCCAGTTGTTGGGGCTGGATCGCAGCTTCAAATACAGCCAGGGCAGCATGGAGAATCTGGCGGCATTGGCCAATGCCTGTCGCAGCCCGGCGGTAGCACGCGCTCGGCTCTTTGGCTGGCTGGTGTTCAATGTGCTCGTCGGCAACAGTGATGCCCACCTGAAAAACCTGAGCTTTCTGGTCTCGCATGAGGGTATTCAGCTGGCACCGTTCTACGACTTGCTCAGTGTAGCCACCTATGACGCACCCGCCTTCGACAAGAAAGGATGGCCTACACAAACCCAGCTGGCGTGGCCGATTCTGGGCGTGCGGCACTTTTCGGACATCAGCCGTGGCCTGCTCTTGGAGGCAGGTGCATCGTTGAATCTAGTCAAAGGCACAGCCCAGCGTCTGCTTGAAAACCTGCGCAGTCGCGCTGTGCAGGAGGCGGAAGCACTGTATGCCGAGGTCGAAGCTGAGAACGCCCAGATCGCCAGCGCCCGCCCCGAGTTGTCCGCAACGATGGCTGGTGAAACCCGCTGCCTCAGGGCTATTTTGCATACTGTCCTCAAGGAGATGGCCAAACAGATAGCCTGAGCCTCACGGACGCGGGCTTGATTTCAAAACGTTCTGGGGTAGCTTGAATTGAAGTCATCATCTGCGAGGGCAACCTGGATTCGGTTAATCACAGCAAGGAAATCGGCCGGATGCTGAATCCGGGCATCACGCTGGGCCAAGTGATCCACGGCCTGCTGTGGGAACTGTCATTCCACGGATCTCCGGCATCCAGGAAAGAGGAAAGTGCCAAACTCAAATGCCTGGCCAACGAAGTGCATACCGGAGAGGGCATAACGCACCGCGCCGCCGATTTGTTTGCCGGGTACAAAGCTACTCTGGCGTCATGCTTCATCGATACCGTAGGATGCGCATTGGACGACCTCTACGACACCTTGGTGTGTATAGATGATCACGATAATGCAGAGGCAGCATTCCAAGAGAAACTGCGGCCCAATATCCGGCTGAAGCCACAGTTCTCCGGCATGACCGGAATGGAGTTGCGCGGCTACGTGCGGATGAATAGCGATATTACCTTCTAGCCAAGATTCAGCAGGATGTTGAAACGGCCCGATAGGTTAGGCCGTTCTTTGTATGCGCTGAATATTGATTCCTCAACTCATATAGGTTCAGTCCTTGTTGTTCTGACAGCAGGGGGGCACTTACTTAGTTTTTGATATTTATTAAACGATGCCACCAGTGGCAATCGCTGAAAGTATTTTTCTGATCGCGGCTCTGTCTGGTTCGGTGTCGAGTAGAGACATCGGAGTAGCATCCAAGACCAGAATTTTGATGCATCCATTGGTCGGCCATCTCAGATGTACCAAACACCCACGTGGCTTCTGTCAAGATTCCAGCGCAGATCTTTACGGAGAAGCAATCGTACTGGATGCATTGTCGGGTGCACAACATGTGACCGAGATTCGTGTCTGATTCCAAATTTAAGATCAATCAACTTAAAACCCACAAAGAAAATTTTGTAGATACTCGCTGTTCTTGATGATGCTATGCCGCCTCGGAGAGGTGAGTCCTGATCCCAAGAAGCACAATATGATTCCTTGAAATAAATATCATATTTGCGGATATGCCGGCTGTAGCCACATTCAAACGTGGGATACTCAAGATATCGCACATCTTTATCAACTCGTTCTGTGACATTTCCTTTAATTGCGCAATTTTTCTGCAGGAAACATACTTGGCATCAAAGTCATCGACATCTGATTTTACGAACCTGATGCCAAAGTCTGAATTTTGCTTTGTTTTCAAGATACCCGTCTTGACCAACTGGTAGATGATCTTTTCTCCGACCTCCAGTTGAGATTTCACCCCATCAATAGAAATTGTATCGTCCAATTTGAATATTAACTGACTCAGAAAGTCCTTCACTTTTCTGGAATTAAACACTAAATCACCAGGACGACTGCCGTTGATCCCAACAGGTATGATTGTTCTTTTGCGAACGGCGTCAATAAAGGCTGCTTTTACCTCGGAGGGACCGAGCTTCTGCAGCATGATTTTGCGTAATGTTTTGAAGTTCACCTCATCATCGATTTCCATGTATCTACAGTCTTTGATGAGGTCTGATTTAAGCACTTCCACATCCTTTTCATGGTAGAGGGTCAGCGGCTTGGCGAGATGACGTGCCTGATAGTAGCCGCGCGACCGATATGCCCTCAGAATCGCTGCCGGAATATCCAGCAATTCTGCTGCCGCCTCCAGGCTTAAACTTTTGCCTTCTGCGAATTCGAAAGGCATCTGCTGAGAAAGATCAAATAGCAGATGTCCATTCTGGTGTCTTGAATGGATTGGGATAATCTCTTTCTCGACCAGCTTTCTTGCCGTACTGGGGCGCACACCTACCGCCTTGGCCAAGCCTTCGATGCCCACGATACTTGATGCTTGCTTGGATTGGAAACTCGGGTGTATGGCTGCTTGTTTCCAGTGCTGCTCGCCGAATTCGACAAAGGCTTCATGCATGAATGCAAGCTCAGCCTTAGGCAGTCCGTTCTTGAAGAAAGCCTCATAGAAGGATTCGAATTGCCCGCGCAGTCCTTTCGCCTGCATGTCGGCTTGCGGTGCATGCACACGTTCCAGGTATCGATGAAAACCGGTCGGCCAGGTTTGCAGCATCTCGGATGCGGTCACCAATGTCGACCACTCCTCCGGCAATGCTGCATCGTTGGCGGCCGGCGGCTGGAATCGTTCTATTCTATGGAGGATACCCAGCAGCGTGCTCAACGACATCGCTTGCAGGCTTGCAGCAGGGAAACCGACATAGTCCAGCGCGTCGGTATTCAACGAGGTTCCCATCAGTTTGGCCTGGAGAACTTCAATCAAGGTCAGGGCTGCCGTATGGTTGGCATCCACCTTGGGATCTTCCGCCACATCATACCCGCACTGGCAACGCGTCAGTCCCTGGCGCCACCAGTCGAATTCACGATGACATGCCGGACAGTGGCTGATAGCCATGCGCCGGTGCCTAGGGCAGGCGACGGCATGACGTAACTCCCAGAATGCCTGTACATGACCGCATTCGCGCACGCAGTCCGGACAAACCCGGGCATGCTTGCTGCGCAGGTATAGTGCGGATAGTGCATGATCCATCAAGGGAATGTTGCGGCCCGATGCAGTATCGGTCTCGCCCAGCACCGCAAAGTCCTCCGGTGTTTTGCCGAAAAGCGGCGCCAGTTTGCCGATCGGCGGTCTGGCGGAGCGCATTTCATTCTCGGTGAGTCCTGCATGCCGCAGAATCGGATTGATCGACGGATAGCCGTTGGCTTCCGCCGTCCGCAATACGAAGCCCATATAGCTTTCTCCGTATTGCGGCTTGGGCGTGATCACCAACTGTTTGGGCTGCGTGTCGTCGAGCAGATCGTCTTGTATCAAGATCATTAGCCCCCCAGCGCTTCTGCCGCGGTCATCTGGCGGGTTGTTTTCGGTTTATAGGTTCTCGGCTTTTCATCTTCTTCATCTGCAATACCGATGGTCTTGGCAATGTCGAGTAAATGAATGGTAGGTGTCGGATTGAAGTCGAGGGTGAAGGGATTGACCCTCTCATGTGATGACGACTTCCATACCGATTCCTCAAAAGCGGTTTCAAGATCGCCCAAGGTGATGGTATAGCGCTCATCGAATAAACTATTCCAGATCGCCTGGCGCAGTATCTTGACGATGTAGCCGACCAATCCGCCGCTGGCACAGTAGAAGCGGAACGCCATGTTGTCTGACGCGAGGTTAGGCAGATCGTACTCAGGCAGGGCATCCTGGAAGGCTTCGAGAATCGCCACAAACTCATCCTTTTCCGTCGGCTTGGCCCAATCGAATCTCGGTATTTTGATGGCCCCGACAAAGCGACCGCTCAGCTGCTCGTTCTGGCTGATGACGGCCATGCAATCCGGCAGGCCGGCAACCACCAGGGCTACTTTCACGCGGTCAACCAGGGTTTTCAGCCAGTCGGCCACATGATGCTGGATCTTGCGCGAGCTTTTGTCATAGAAGTGCTGGAACTCGTCGATGACGATCATGGTGGTGCCCACGGTAGATAGCAGCTTGATCAATCGCTCGGTTTTCTCGTTCTCCGAAGCGCGTCGGTTCCAGAGTGGATCGCCAAGGGCCAGCAGCATTTTTTCAGCCAGGCCTTTGACTGTCGGTTTGGACGGGACGGTGACGCTGAGGATAGGAATGTACATGCCTTCCTCGCGTCGTTCGCTCGGATGCTTGAGTTTCACATGGTCGATCAGGCGGGATTTGCCGCTACGCGAGTCGCCGATGACGGCTAGACAGATCGGCTCGGCACAGGTGCGGGAAGCCTCGAAATGATGCAACAGTCTTTTCCTGGCGGCGATGAAAGGATTGTGTTCGACCAGGATGCTGTCGATGATATTGAAGTTTTGTTCTTGCATGATGGATATCCTTTATAAAGTTTTACTTGGTGCGCTGTTCGATCACAGCGGTGAGTTTTGGTCGTTGGGTGCTAGTACTGGCGGCTAGCAACGAGGTTTCTACCTGTGCGATAGGGGCCGTCTCGGCGGTATCAGATTTACGGGTGCGGTGCTTGCGGCCTTCCGCCGTGGCTTCGGCGAAACGCCCGCGCTTGCTGTTGGATTTCCGCTTGCCGCGGCGCTCGTCCTCGATGATAGACCTGATCTCGACACCGGCGCGTGCCCAGGTCAATGGATCGTCCTTGCCCAGATGACGTGTCGCATATTGCCGAAAAACCTTGTGCTGCCAGAGCGAGATGCCTTCGGCATAGTCCTTGTGCAGGGCTGGCGCCTTGATGAAGCTCGAAGCCCCCGGATGCTTGACGTGGATATGGCCGAGATTGCTTTCGTCGATACGGATCTCGACTTTCAGCTTGTCGCCGAATTCGCGCCGCAGTTCCACCATGTCCCTGGAGTTGTATTGCAATCCATTGCAGCGAATGCCGTCATGGGCCAGCGTCGCTTCATCCGGCTTGCCGAGGATCACGTCCAGCATCGCAGGGTCTTCCGGTAAAGGTGTCGCGGTCGCAGAGGCGGATGAGGCCCAGAAGGCTGCAGGGGTGACATGGTCCAGGCCGCCATGGGGTTTCTGGTGATAGTAGTCGGCGACCCACTTATAGATGACCTCGCGCAAGGTGGAGATCCGCATCACCGCATGCTTGGCCGGGTCGTAATCGTCCTTCTCGAAGATGTTGCTGAAGGTGGTGCCCGGCGTGCCGTAACTTACACCTTCGTTCAGCGTCCGCATGAAGCGTTCGATCTTGCCCTTGTACCAGGGCGATTTGCGCGGGGTGTAGACGATCTCGGTACCGACGCTGTAGCAGGCTTCCTCCAAGCTCCTGCCGTGGAACTCCAGTCCGTTATCGACCACCAGTTTCTGCATGACGCCGTATGCCTCCCAGTCGTGGCGGATACTCGGGTAGTCTTTCTTGAGGGAGATCTTCGGCATGAATGCATGCCTGAGGCAGCGGGCCACCGACAGATAGCTGGGCGGCTCGAAACCGATGTAGATGCCAAGGATGCAGCGCGTATGGCTGTCGATGCAGACCGTGACCCACGGACGCCCGAGCGGCAGGAAATTCTCATCCAGTACGAACAGATCGAGCTTGGTGTGATCGATCTCAGCTGTTTCCAGGCGTTTCTCGGTGACGGTGTGATTGAGCTTGGCGCGGAATTTACGGATGGCTGCTGTCCGTCCGTGACGGGCGGCATAGCGGTCGAAGGCCGACATGCTGTCGATGACGGATTTGACCAGCCTGCGCGACGGCAGCTGCAATTGGTTATTGTCAGGCCTTTGCTTGTTCTCATCGTCGACGGCCGCCTGCGCATGTTCCAAGGTGGTAGTAATGGAATGCCGCGCCCGTGTCATATAAATGTTGTCGATCTGGTCCGTGACAATCTCCAACACTTCTTGTGGGTATCGGTAATGCCGGTTGCCTTTGTTCTGATGTTGCTCAACCAGGGCATGCATATCATTACCATGAGCGATATAACGTTTCTTCCAGCGCAGCACCGTGATCCAGTGCGGCGGAGTGCTGGACTGCTGCGTCTCTCTCCATACCTTGGCAATAGCTTGTTCGATCAGGATTTGCGTAGATGGCAGATCCTGCACCGCCTTGACATAGAGGCGCCGCATCTTGGCCGACGACCATAAACGTTCGGTTGGTTGGGGCCGCACAATGGTCATCTTGATGCCGTCCATGTTTGACTTCGGCGCACGCGGCTTGCTGTCGTCGTAGAAAACCAGCTTGCCTTTCTCATACAGCCCCAGCAGTTCTTTCATCTTGAACTCGTGAAAACGACCGCTCGTCGTTTCCTCGGTCTGCCAGATGTCTTTCTCAATCTCACGACGTAATACGTGTTGGCGCTGCTCTATTTGGATTACAGCGCCTTTTTGGAAATAAGCGATTCCCATGATGTCTCTCCCATATGTTTGGTGTTGATAACCCGGCGTACTAACGTGTCGTGGGTCAGTGCCTGATTGAGGTCGATATGCAGATAGCCTTCCAGCAGTAACCGGCAGATATGCCCTGACAAGCCAGGATGGTGTGCATCCTGTTGCAGGGCTCCCCAAGGCAGGGATTCGTATTGCTCAAACATGCGGCGGATGCGTTCGCGTTCCAGCGGGGAGATGTCGATGCTCCCCAGACGCTTGATGTCGTCGGCGTTCTGCAGCCGCGGATTGAGTGCCAGGTCCTCGGCCAGCATCACCAGGTATTGGTAACCGTAACTGGGGAGTAGCGCACTCAGTAATGCAGTCCGCTCAGCGATCTCCGGTTTGGCGGCATCCTTGCGGGTTTTGATCTCGACCAGGAATTTACGGTAGCCGGCATGCACCAAGACATCGGGGAAATGCCTGTGCTCCTCACCGTCCTGCAGGTAACGGATCTCACAGGGTTGCGGCCTAAAGCTACTGACGCCCGGGCATACATCCAGAAGCAGCATGCCGTTGCGTTCGTTCTTCGATTCGCACTGCAGCATGCTTTGCATCTTCCAGCTCGGATACTTGGACGTCATGCGCGCATTGGAGCGCTTGACGACCGGGCGGGCCAGTTTGTCGGGCTGGGCAAATCGGATGGTCAAGGGCGGCCGGTGTTGCGATTGATACAGTTCCATATAACCTCCATCGTTAACGGAGCAGAGGAACTCGGAAATTCAGGCGTAGCGAATCCTGTATCGCTGCCGGCACAATCAAGCGCCTGGCAGAGATTTCGGGGTTAAATGCCTAGAACATGGGATCGGCGGCTATTGACTTGCCGAATGTCTGTCGTAGAATGTAATCAAATAGGGTTCAGTTACAAGATATTTAAACGGCTTAGGTTTTGACGAACCTGGGCCGTTTGCATTTAATGTCCCGTGTGGACACGCACTATCGCTTCAATTTCTCGTCGTTCTTCCTTTCCAAAAAATAGCAGCCTGATGGCTGCCGTCCTTGCAAGACAGCCTGCGTTTACTTGCAGCTTTTGCTGTCTTCCAATTCAAATTACCCGACAAACCTCAAAAAACAAGATGCAATTCTGGTAGCATGTTATTAACTAATAATATGACACCTTTACCACAAATATCGATATAAATCATCCGACTATAGTCGGAACCTGCCAATGACACCTTTGCAACCCCAGAAAAAAAGATCGGCTGGCCGGCCAAAAGAGAACGAATTGTTGCGGGAACTGAAGGTAAAGACCTGGTTCAACGCAGTGGCTGAAGCCAGCGGGAAAACAGCATATGAACTAGAGAAGGAGTTCTCACCGTCCTATGTGGACAAGGGTAAATTCCACAAACAACGCTCAAGACTCTGGGAGAAATATCGGACAGGCAAGGTTGTGCCGACGATGAAGGAAACGAAGGGTGGACGACGACCGATTGCACTTCTGGTAGAGGAGAAATACCCGGGCACGTTACAGTGGTTGACCAGTCCTCTATGGACGCTGGCAGATCCGGAAGCGGAAATTACGATGGATTATCTGCGGACGGTATATGAGTCATTTGAGCCTAAAATGCGTGCACTTTTCATTCAAGAAAAACCAGAGAATCGGCTCTTTTGGCGAGTCCCATTTTCAGCTAATAAGAGTCTACTGGAAGATATTGTTTCAAAGGAAAGTGTCACCGGCTTTGTTGGGTTGTTGTGCTTAATGAGGGAGTCGGTTCTGTTGCAAGAAGAATCTTTTTTAAGATTGATTATTCAGAGTTTGAGAAAGTCAAAAATAAATGTAAATGCTATTTCCAACGAAATAATCAATTTAAAGAAATTTGTTCTAAAAACCTTTGCGAAGTGAGAGCTTTTAGGCTAATTGTTAAAGATTTTGATTATGTATAGTAAATATAATGAGCATAGACATAACTGCCCCTTAATGGGCATTAGTAGTGGAAATGGAAAATATGAATTATAATCAAGGGAGTGAGGTGCGGAAAAAGCCACCTCACTATTGTTTATTAGCTAAGTATAGATATTATGAGCAAGAGAAATCTTGCTAAGATTTCAGAATACATGTTTTACCTCCTTTCTTAGTGCGCGCTCGCGGCTTGGATTGGAAAATAGAAGGCCCCATGTGTGTCAGCACTGGGGCTTTCGCCCATTCATTGTCTGAAAAGTTCTGTTGCAACAGCTTTATAACGGTGGGGGATATTCCCTTTACCCACAAAAGTTTTACGAACTCGTCCTTCTTCCTCAAGTTTTGTGATCGTCATTGAAATTCTTGCACGTGGGCTTTGCCCCTTCACTACCACTCCATATTTTTTAAGCGCAGAGTCAATGTGGGCTACGGTAAATTCCTGAGCTCCAAATTGCTCAACCACTTCAGTCACTTCTTGACGGAGTGTTTTTCGACCGCTATTGGCTTCATGGCGCAAGTCAGCAATATTTATTGCTTTGGATGAAGTGGCAATCTCACCATTTTTTATTAAATCAACAGATTGAAATTGAGGCTGGCCGAGCAGTTTTTCAACCACCCGTAAGGCTTGTTCTGCCTCCTGCAGTTCTTCTTTCTTAATTTCTACAAGCTTTTTCAATTCAGCAATTACCGTTTGATTGCTAATGGTGATCATAGTGTTGACCTCAATTATTTATTACAAATGCTATTATATGAGAAAAAAGACGGCGAGTGTAAGCAAAAATACATAAATAGTTAATGAATTGATATATGGAAGGATGCGGAGGTATGAAAGATATAAAAGAGTGGGTTATTACAAGAATATGAGAGGCTATAATTTTTGAGGCGAAATTAGCGCTCTTATAAGACTATGTGTATTCTTGATATCTCAATAAAACAGGGGACGTAATGGCTAAATTTGATGTTGCTGCAAGGACATTAATTCATCTTGGATCAGAGCTTATTACCTCTGATGAGATTGCTATACACGAGTTAATAAAAAATTCGTTTGATGCAGGTTCTCCCCGGGTTTCAGTTAAATTTATGGTTCTTTTCTCTATAGAGTTAATTGATAAGTGTAAAAAACTTCTCTTAGTTGCCAATCCAATAAAGAATCCCATCGAGGAAACGATAGATTTAATCAATCTTGAAGTAGCCCCTGAACTTTCGGGTCCCGCAAAACAGTATTTAGATTCTCTTTTAGATCAGTTAGTAAGATCACAGACAAATAATAATGCTATCCAAATTATTGAAAGTGCAAATTACATTGAGGTTGCAGATAGTGGATCTGGAATGTCACGCGAATTGCTAGATGAAGTTTTCTTAAGAATTGGTACAGACTATAAGGTAAAAAATATCTCAGGACCTATGAAAGACCGAGTAATTCTTGGTAATAAGGGCATTGGTCGGTTAGCGATGATGAAGCTAGGATATTGCGCTTATGTAGAAACATGGGTGGTTGGTAAAAAAACTTCGGAATCTATCAGTTTTGATTGGCGTGAATTCGAAGATCCTAATAAATCAATATCCGATGTTGAGTTCCCTATATCTACCCAGCCCAAGCCAGCAAGTTCCGAATCAGGGACGTTAATTAAAGCATTTAATTTAAAATCGGATTGGAATGAGGCTCGCATTCGAGATGTAATCATCAACAAATTTCTAAGAAGAATGAGAAGTCCCTTTTCAGAAGTGAACTCTCCTTTTCCAATTGATGTTCACTTTAATGGTGGATCCAGAATCCCGATTCAAGCTCTGAATCCTGATTTAATCAAGTTAGCTGACAGGACGCTGTCTTTTGAGTTTTTCCCAAATAAAATTCATTATTTGAATGATCCGGTTTTAAGGGTGGTTATTTCCAATGAGAAAAATCAATTCGCGGACACTCCATTTGAACGAAATCTTGCAGAGGTTTCACATAAATTAAATGCTTCAGTTGATGACATTAAGAAGTTAGGGCCATTGAAGCTGAATATACATTGGTTCAATCGAGCGAATTTGAATCAAAGCGGATTAAAAGATGACCTTTCACGAATGCGAACAGAATTAGATGTCTGGAACGGAGGGGTAGCGATCTATCGCGATGGCTTTCGAGTAGGCCTCTCAGGCTCAGAGGATGACGGCGATTGGCTAAAACTGGATCAGACTGCCTTGAAAAAAGGGGGCTTTATTGTTAATCGTATTCAAACGATAGGCGCGCTAGAGATAACAAAAAAAGATAATCCAAATTTAATGGATCGATCAAATCGGGAAGGCCTTATCGAAACTCGTGAGACTCATATACTTCGAGAATTATTAATTGAATTTGCGATAAATGCATTAAAAGAAAATGTAATTATTGAAAATGAACTTCAGAAAAAGGCTCAGTTAGCTGAATTTGTCTCAGATGGTACAGGCACCATTGAGAATCAGTTAAAAGAAGCCTCTCACAACCTTAGCCTTATTCGTGAACAGGCATCTCCTGAACTTAAGACTAGCGTGAATTCTTTAGGAGAGAATCTTCATTTTATTACGAGCCAGGTTAAAAAATATAGCAATGCAATTTTGGAGCTCACTGAAAAGCGAGAGGATATTCTTGAGCTAGCAGGTGTTGGAACCGTCATGCATAGTGTTTTACATGAGCTGACCAGAACCACAGCGCAAACAAGAGATTTATTATCACAGGTTGCTAAAACCGCTGATGATTCGACAAAGGATCTTCTGGAGAAATTGGAAGCCGAGATTAAGGCAATCAATACTCGATTGCGTCAACTTGATCCACTTACTCCTAGTGGCAGACAAAGGCGAGATGAGTTTGATATTGTTAAATTAACTAATACTATTCTTAAAGGATATCAAAGCCGATTTAATAGGCATTGTATCGATATCAACTTTACCGTTGAAGGTGAAAAGCCCAAGGATCCAGTAATGGTTAAGATGGTTAAAGGTTTTTATAGTTTGGCTATAGAAAATCTATTAACAAATTCTGTCTATTGGCTTAAAACAAAGGTGAATTATGGGGAGCGAGATCGAATTATTAATATAGATATTGATCCTGTGGCTAAGGTACTAAGCCTTTCTGACAATGGCCCCGGAATAGCTCCTAATGACAAAGAAAGGATTTTCAATCCTGGTTTCTCGCTGAGAAAAAATGGGAATGGGTTTGGTTTGTATATTGCGCGTGAGGTGGCAAAGCATCATGGTGCAAATCTTGGTCTTGATGAAGCTTTAGGATCAGATGGACGTCATCGCACATTCATGCTTGAATTGCCGAGGGATTAATAATGTCTCTTAAAGAGCTCTTTAAACAAGCAAAAATACATAGAGTTGCGATTGTCGATGATGACTTGAGAACAACAATTACTCAAGCTGATGTATCAAACTCATCTCCAAATGATGACGATTTGAACTCCTTAAGTGATGCGACAGATCCTGATTTCATTGAGTTCCATCAATTCCTTGCGACAGAAGATCTTCCTAGAGACAATGTAGATCAAATGCTTGCAGCGCTAGAAATTGATGATGTTCGTGCAAGAGCTCCAGCACGCTATAAAGCTGCTGCTGAAAGGGTGCTCGCCCGACGTGAACCATTCGCTTCGCGAGTGATGTTGGCTAAAGATTGGCTGCAGGCTCTAGGGGTTAAGCCTAGTAAGTTCAAAATATATACCAATCCAGCTGAGGTTGACTTAACTGAAAAATTTGATTTGTTATTGATTGATTACTTCTTAGTAAATGACTCAAACGAATTCACTATCCCACTAATAAAAGACTTGTTAGCGGCTCATGAAAATGAGCGGCTGCCACTACTAGTTATTCTTATGTCTTCGCATGAAGCACAACTGCAAGCTGATTTCAATATATTAAGGCCTGAGTTAGAAAGAACTAGCTCGCGTTTTCGACTTATGTTAAAGCCCACACTTTCCACTGCAAGCAAATCATTTTGGCACTGTACATTTGAGCAACTTGCTAGCGAGCGTAGCGTTGTCATTCCAATTGAGAAATTTATTAAGGCTTGGTCCGAGAAATTAAAATTAGCTGCAGACAAGATTAGCAATGGGCTGTGGTCTCTTGATGCGCATGCACTATCAATACTCTCAAAAACTGCTGAAGAAGATCATTTGAGTTTAGAAGAGTATTTTGGTGATTTGTTGACTAGAAGGGTATTAGCAGAAGTCGAGCATGCAGATTTTCCTGCGACTGAAACAGCTCTTCTAACTAAAGCATTATCCGCCGCGGAAAGGCCAAATTTTGACTCAGAAATAGGCGATTCAAGATTGGCTCTGCGTAAAATCGTTGTTGATATAGCGTGGCATCGTCAGAATTGGTGGAAGCCCAAGAAAACATATCCTAGAAATTCAACGCAGAGAAAGTTTGAGTGGTTAAAGAGACATGTTCGTTTTGGGACGGTATTGCGTCGGAAAACCACTAGAGAATATCTAGTTAATATTACTCAGGCTTGCGATGTTGCGCATGTTCCTATTGAGGAAATTAAGCTGAACCACATGCTCTTTCTCCCGGGTGAAGAAGGAGCCTTACATAATATGAAAATACCAGGAAAATATGCATCTTCATATTCATTTGATAAAGGCAATGCCTGGATAAACCTTTTTTGGAATTTAAGGCAACCTCGAACGCCTTCGATGAATGATTTTCTCGGTATTTTAGGGGGATACGAAATTGTCGGCCAGCTTCGACAGGACCAGGCGCAAGATATAGCGGCACAGTTTTCCCATTTAACATCCAGAATTGCTACTATCAAACCCCCTGGCTTTGCGAAATTTTATGGTTTTGTATTTGGCATAGTTGGCGCAGGGGAAAACGCGGTCTGGGAGATCAAATCATCAAAAATAATTGCCCATACAAATCTAGTTGGACCTAAACAGAAAATCAATTTTGATGTTTCAAATGCTCAAATTGCCTTAGATACTCTTGCAGGAATCCATGATGTGGATGCCTCCTTACGAAGTCTGATTACAGGGTTCGATTTAAAATTAAAAAGTGAAATGGTGCTAGTTCCTTCAAAACTGAAAGGTTGTTTGAGTAGTACGGAAGCAATTGATTTAGAGGCGAATTTTCAAGAGCATCCAGAGTTAGTAAAGTTTAAGGAGCAAGCGAGACCTGGAGTTAACTTTCTATTATTATGGCCGGAAGAGAATTGAAATTTCTGCACAAGCTTCTACTGAATCATTTGTGACAAACCGCGCAGGAACCACCGCCCTCGTCAATGCCATAAATTTCATCAATCTCTGCATTAATACGAACCGGCCGCAGTGGGTTCACAGGTCGACTCCTCAACTCCTTATTCTTTCTAACCTCAAAGTCTTTAATAATTTGCTCAATCCGCTCAGGAGCTTCAAGTTCGATCAGTGATTCACCTTGGCTCCAAGTAAATGGAGAGCCATGTGCCAAGGCATCTTTTTCATAATTCTTGGCATCTTCAAATGCCTCTGGATGTACCTCTTTTAACCTGACCCACTCGATCTTTTGTTGGAAGAAGCAGAAGGTGCATCCACTCCTGCTACGCCAATTATAATATTCAGGCCATCCCACACCAGACGAGTCTAGTATGTCGGATACTGCCATTTTATCTATCCCATTTTCCCTGAACGGCAACTTCACGATGAGGTTCTGATGTTTGGAAGTGTAGCCTTCCCGGTAGTCTTCATCTGACCGAATAGCCACGTAACTGGTGACAGTGTCTCCGGCATTTAGCATTGGTTTGACCCATCGTTCGAAGGGCAGCAGTTTCAGCTGGCGTGTGCACCAACGTGCTTGGGCTGAAGGTAGAAAATGGTTGTATTCACGTAGCCAGAAATCAAAATCCCGGTTTGGGTTCAGCTTTAAAATTTGCTTGCCCAGGTAACCTTCAAGTTTCCCCAGAAATTCATAAACTTCCGGTAGTTCTTTACCCGTATCTGTAAAAAAATAATCAATATCGAGTTCAGGCGCATGATGTCGCATAAAGATCGCGAGGGCTGCGCTGTCTTTACCGCCTGATAATCCCAGAACATGCCGCTCAGCCATGTTTACTCTACCTCATCGGAAAATTGAAGGCTGGCATGGGCAAGTGCAGCTAACGCAATCTCAGGAGATAAGTCGCGCAGATTAAATTTTTCGGTGATTTCAGAGGCTAGGTTGAATACCATTTGCTTATCCCTGTCATTAACGTCAAACACCCTAGAGTGCACACGAGCATCTGAACCAGATCCCAGTACGACTGCAAATGCCGATCTGGTTGGCGTGCGATGCTTGACTGCTGCCAGTGCTTCTACTTGTTTGAATTTGGTAGCCCAGCCTTCAAGCTCTAAGTAGACCTCATTAATGGTATTGTCATTCCATTGTGGCGGCGGTTTATTTCCAGCCTGGCTCAAAATGCCTTCAAGGCTACTGAAGGATCCGTCATAGTTCATGATCCTGGTCACAAACCCATTGAATCGAAGATCGCCCGAGATATCCAATACGATTTCGGCTCGATGGTTAAGTTCTTTGATGTCACCTCGAGCATCTAGGGCATCCATTAGATGATTTCCTAGATTAGTTACCATCCTTTTATAAGCACTGAATAATTCCAATATAGGAGGAGCGATGCGGGCAACATACTCTTCGATTGACTTGGCTTCGAATAGAATCGGGAGATCAATAAACAATAATTTGTGTGGATCTGAAGCACGAAGCAAATGCTCGCGCAATTTGCTGGTTTCTCTCGACAATGAAGATGTACGTTGCGTCCATTCTGGCAAGTTAAAGATAAAACCCACTAACCCTCTGGCAGTATCTAAGGGATCCGCTATAGATAGATGAATACCTGCCTTGCTTAAGACGTTGGCGATACCAAGCAGGATGTCATTCTTGGAAGCATCAATATGAATTTTTCTTAAAGAGAATTTGGTTGGCTGTTGCAGACAAAGATCCATGCTTGCATCATCAAACGTATGCTGAAAAATACCATTGTCATAGATCGCGATCTGATCTCGTCTGGAAAGGATATAGGCAGCGATCAATAAGGGCATTACCCCTTCTTTTACGCCAAAAGGTTCAGCTTTCCAATGTGTATATACATCGCTCACTAGTATCCGATCTGCTTCTGAAGTGAACAATCGATCAGTTCCATCCCAGAGCGCCTGTAGATTGCCTGGGTCAGTCTGAGACGGAGCCTGAATGCGCCATATGCCCGCAGCATTCTGCCTGTGAAGGCCTGTTAAGTTGAGCAGTGTTTCGTGCAGTCCACGTTCTGCAGGCCAGCCTGTCAGTCCAAGATTCTCCTCATTTTCATTCAAGATCATGCGGTGTAATAGATCGCGGCGTGCTTTTACTGCATTGGAAGATAAGGAGTCCCTGTTCACCAACTCACTTTTTAGTTTGGGCGCGCTATGGAATATTCTGGTAGCGGACTCAGAGGCAAGTTGGGAGAGATTGATATTGCTTTTCCATTTGTTGCCGATCCACCATTTGGCCTTATCCATGGAGGCACGCAGTTCAGACTGTAGGGCTGAACTTGTTGCAGCGATTCTGGCTGCTAACTCCCGTTTTGCAACTTGATCGCCTGCTATTTCATGAGCGCTCGTATCAATTTGCTTAAGTGCCAATAACTCAAGGCCGAGATCGTTGATCTGTTTATAGTTTGTGGGGAGGCCAAATATGATTAAGGAGGAAAGTGATTTGGCGACTGCGGCAATTTTCTTTTGAACGGTGGATTCACTAATACTGGTTTCAGGGATGATAAGGAGGAATCGACCAAAGCTGCCGTCAGTCAATTCTTCGGGTTCATTCAAGGCATCCTCGAGGCTGATCAACGAGAAGTCCATCCATCGTAGTGTCCCGGTTTCTTGATAATGTCGCTTGGCCACAATTGGCCGTAGTCCGGCCATAGTTGAGAGCATAGATGGCTCAAGCTTACCTAGTCTATTGCGAGATTGCTTTAATGCAGCGTCAATATCAAAGTCACTACCTTCAAATATGCCCCATGCTTCTAAGTGACTACGATATATTGCCACTCTCCACTTGGAGAAGCGCTCGAGCGCTAATTCAATAGCCTCTTCTGATTGATCTGGATGGATCGCATGCAGCACTTGGACATTAGGGTAGAGACCGGAATCCGATTTAAATAAATCGAGAATTGCAATGCACTTCATCAAATCAACTTCAGCCCCATCGCTCCTGGCTTGTACCTTTGTTACGGCTTCTACCGCTAATGCCCAACGATGGCCATCGGACGAACCTATGATTGCGGACTCTAGGTTTGCGCGCAAAAACTCCCAATAGTCAGCCGGCGTATAAAGGGTATGTTCTTCAAGAGGTGTTTGATGCAAAAAGGCTTTGAATGCATGTGGCTCACTTGAGGTCAGGAATCCAAATGTACTGCGCTCATTTTGGCCAAATTGCCTTCTGGATGCAGGTCCCAAGATCGCCGCAACGGCCGGATGAAGTGGCCAGCATGCGTCTAACCTTTCTGTGAACTCTTTACCAATGGTAGGACGTCTTTTTTGGATCGCTTGGGCAATGACTTTTGCTGCTTGTGCAGTCCAATCATGCGCTTGATCAGTTTGGATTGCCTTTCCGATAAGCTCAACGACTTCATCGCTCGTGGAAATCAAGGGGATATCGGAATATCGACCCTGAATCTTAGCCCACTCTTCTTTTGTTTCTTGCCCTAGTTTATTAGCATATTGGCGGAATGACTGATGCAGAATGCCGATCACAATAAATTTTGAATGCCCGCGCTGCGTATACTCTGCAAGGTCTTGGAAGAAATGTAGGTCACCGCCTGTATGTGCGCAATACTCAAGAAATTTGCCCATCTCATCTATGACAAGCAGCAGGCCATCCGTATCATTTGATAATGAGGCACTTAATAAAGCATTCAGCACCTCTTTCTGATTGGTGGTATCGATAGCTAACTCGTTATTTCCAGCATTAAGAGCATGCCCGATTTCTTCAACCGGATTGGCCTTCTTGCCCGTGATCGCAAGTACGTTCCAGCCTTTCTTGACAGGAAAGGCTTGATCAAATTCTTCCAATATTTCAGGCGCCAGCGTTTCTCTCGCTTTGTTTCGCAAGCCAGCATCTGCCAGTAAGGCCGAGGTTAATGTGAGCGCCAAGGAAGACTTGCCACCACCAAATGGCCCAGTCCAGGTAAATGCCCACTGCGTGCCTAATACTTGGTTGGACATATTTTCCAAGACCATCTTTGCTGTCTTATGACAGATATATCCATCCAGCGCTTCAGAGCGACCAAGATCACTGTCGATTCTAATTGCCCTTTGGTAATGCCGGGCAATTTTTACATGCTGTACTAACCTACTAGTCATATGCACTCAATAAAAGTTTGTTCTTTAAATTATTTGTGCTGTCCTGATCAAGTATGCGCCTTGTCATTTGTCGTATGCCCGCAAGGTCAGACCAGACCAATAGTCCATCGGTAGAGTCAGAGAAATGAAGCAATCGCTCTGCAATCGAGTCCTCGTCCAATTTGAATACTAGACCAGGGGATCCAGGGCCATAGGCGATAGACTCAAAGGCTAGCGAGCTTTCACCAGGAAAATTCCTATCCCAGTATTCAAGTAAGGTATAGATGAATAAGCCGTCAGAAAGAGACGCTTTCGGCCCACGCGAAAAGGCAAAGCTGCCATTACCCTGATCTAGGATTAATCCGAGTTCACCCAGCATGGGTTCGGCCACATCCTCCACCGAATCTTCTGATCTAGGGCAATAGGCTCTGAGGCAAGTTTCAATGTCCCGGGATAATGTGCTTTCAGAAATCTTGGTCTCTTTGTCGGCAGCATATTTGCTCAGCTGATGATAGATATCGTCTTTGTTAAAGGTCAGTGCGGTGACGTTATTGAAAAGCCACCAGCAGGTAGTAGCACGATGCTTACCAATTGGCGCACCCGCCAGTCGCCAATGGGCCAGCCAAGTGGTGGATGCCCGTTCGCAATAAGGATCTAATCCTGTCGAAGATAGAATATCTGCCCAGTCGCTTGAAATTAGGTAAGCGTTTGAATTTTCTATATTTTCTTGGATAATTCCGCAGGCTAATGCCCAATGGCGGATAGAGCTAACCATGTTTTTACCAACACCGAACACTGCTATGGCTTGATCTTGACTGAATACACTTTTATCAATTGATAACCCATCAGAAGTGCAATCGAATGCTTTCTTAAGCCACATCTGACGCAGAGGGAAGGTCTCATGGCCAGAAAAATGCGGTTGATAGGCCTTATTGAAGATGTAGTTTTCCATCGAAATATACTACTGGAGACTCGGCCCAGTCGCAAGCGATTCCCACTGGGAGAAGTCCCCAGTTGACCTATATTAAGTCAGGGAGTACGAGTCTTAATATAATAATTATTAGATCCATATGTAATCATAAGTATATGAAATTAAAATATAAATAATGATTTAAAAATAAAAAAGCCCACGATTGCGGGCTTTTTTAAAATATGAAGTTAATTTTTAGGAGTGTGTATTGAGGATGTTTTTAGAACTTGCAACTTATGCTGTACAAACTTGCAGCTTATGCTGTTTAACTTGCAGCTTATGGTGTCAAAAACAATATCAAAAGGGGCCGAAGCCCCTTTTTGATTTAGCCGCACTTCGACTCGCCGCAATTCAAACAGGTCAAACACCCGTCCATCACAATCGCTGCCTTGGTGCTGCATTTGCTGCAGAGTTGCGCGCCGGCGGGGAAGCCTTCGGCGTTGACCGGTTCATGGGCGTTCTTTTCCATGTATTGGGTCTTTTTCTCTTCGATCAGTTTTTTCTGGTGTTGATCCGGCTCGGCTTTTTTCAGCATGCCGATTTCCTGCAGGTGCTGTTCAAGCACTTCACCGATTTCTGCTACCAGGCTGGGGATGTATTTGCCGCCTTTTTTGAAGTAGCCGCCGCTGGGGTCGAACACGCTATGCAGTTCTTCAACCAGGAAAGTGATGTCACCACCCTTGCGGAACACGGCGGACATGACGCGGGTGAGGGCGACGATCCACTGGAAGTGGTCCATGTTCTTGGAGTTGATGAAGATCTCGAACGGGCGGCGGTGTTCCTGCGGGGTGCCTTCGTTCATGACGACGTCGTTGATGGTGATGTAGAGCGCGTGCTCGGTCACCGGAGTCTTGATCTTGTAGGTGTTGCCGACCAGTTTTTCCGGACGGCTCAGCGGTTCACCCAGTTGCAGGATTTCGGCAGTTTTTTGTGATGCCAGCAGTTCGGCTTCAGCGGCCTTGGCTTTGTCTTCTTCGGTGACAACGTTGTAGCCAGTGATTTTTTTTTCGATTTTGATTGCCATGAGTGTTCTCCCAAAGTTGTTCCGCCAGGTCGGTTTGCAATGATAAAGGCTGTTCAGGTCACTTTGATGCGAAACCAGTAGACCACATCATATAGTATTAATGTGGTTTTTGCACACATTATGTAGCGGGAATTGTCATGTTCAGGCCGCTGCTTGAGATGGCCGTGCGGGTTGTTGCCGGCTGGTGGTTTGCAAGGCATGGCGATGCCAGGCTAAGCATTTACAAGAGGCGCCATGGCCGTGTGAGTTGCCAGAATATTGAATGTTGGGTAATTGAGGAGGGGCTTTATATTTTGCGGCGCGCGCTTGTGTCTGTTGGTGAATCAGGTTAATAATGTACCAATACACTCAAGTATATGGCGGTGTATGGGTCGACTGGGTTACTTAAAACTTGCGGCCAGCATTTTAATGCAGGGGGAATTTGACATGGAGGTTTTGCAATGAGGATTTTTTCAAAGGCGGGTTTTATCCGTTTCTGTCGCGATGAAGAAGGCGCAAGCGCCATTGAGTACGCCCTGCTGGTGGCAATGGTGGCAGTCGCTATTGCCGTATTCGTAGAGCCTATCAATACTGCAATCACCAACCTGTTTACAGAAATACAAGGTGCGTTGGAAGGAACTCCCTGATTTGGCAGGCTTTGTATGCTTGCCACTGAAGCGATGGTTGCAGCCTGGTCCTTGGCTGTTTGCCTGTCTGACCTGAACGTACGACGAATACCGAACATACTCAGTTTCGGTGCCATGTTGCTCGCGACAGGTTTTCTGCTGGCAACCGGTCATGCCGTGCTCGGTGCTGACTGGCAGTCTGCAGTTCTAGCCGCCTGCCTGAGCCTGGTGTTTACCGTGCCGGCGTATCTTGCCGGCTGGTTGGGTGCGGGAGATGTCAAACTGCTGTTCGCCATCGGCCTGTTGGCGGGATGGAAGATTACCCTGTTCAGCTTTGTAATAGCGGGCTTGATTGCGGGCCTGGCGGCAATTGCTTTTCTGGTCCTGACCAGGCACTTTGGGTGGTCAGTGTCGCGTAAAAGATGGCTGCCGTTCGGTGCCGCCTTGTCGGTTGGACTTTTGTTGGCGATCGGGGTGGGCAGATGAGTTTTTCCGGGGCCATGAAAAAATGGTACAGGCGCAGCAGAAAAACGGTGCGTGGCGCTGTCGCCATTGAGTTCGCGCTGCTCTTCATCGTGTTTTTCGCCTTGTTCTATGCCATCGTCAGCTATGCCATTGTAATGATGCTGCAGTCGGCCTTTATGCATGCCGCCGAAGAAGGCGCCCGCTCAGCCATTGCAGTGGATCGCCTGGCATACAGCAGCAGCGCTTCCTATTTCAACGATGGTGTCGACCCTCAGGTGCGCACCACGGTGGACGCGGCACTCGACTGGCTGCCGTCAGGCTCGAAATCCAAGGTCTCAGTGGAGGTGGAAATGCCTGCAAGCATGCTCAGTGTAAGGGTGGTATATGCAGGATATACCAGCGATCCCCTGGTGCCGATATTGACGCTTCCCTTTATCGGGCAGGTACCTAAACTGCCTGACGATCTGGCAGGTACCGCCAGGATAAATCTCTAACCGATACATACATGACGACGGGCTTTCATCATGAATAGTACATTTCTCAGGATTCTGGCAGTGATTCTCGCAGTAGGTGCCATCGCAACTGCATGGATAGGTTACCGCATCAGTACCAAGCCACCGGCAGATGCTGTCAAGGTGGTGACGCCAAGCTACTCGCAGGTAGTGGCGACGCAGGCGATTCCGCCCGGCAAACTGCTGACCATAGATGACGTGGAGCTGACTACAACGACAGAGCCGCATCCGCGCGCTTACAAATATGTTCAGGATGTACTCGGGAAAATGGTACTTGAACCTGTGGCCGCTGGCGAAACGCTTCTGCCGCAACACTTTCCGGCATTGGGCGCGCTTGCACAGTCGCTCGGTCCGGATGAGCGGGCAGTGGCAGTCAAGGTCAATGAGGTGATTGGCGTTGGTGGGTTTGTGAAACCCGGCGACCGCGTCGATGTGCTGCTGTACCTGCGTGCAGAGCGCGAGACGGATAATGTCAGCTCGGCCCAGGTCGTATTGAAGGATATCAAGGTATTGGCTTATGGCGAGGTACTGACCGAGGATGCCGAGACTGGTCCTCCATCTGAAACCGCGACCGGCAGTAACGGTCTGGCCGGAAATGTTGGCGCTAAAAAGACCGAAACGAAAAAAGAGAAGGATAGCCGCTCGGCCATTCTTGCGGTTCCGGAAAACCAGGTTTCACGCCTGATGCTGGCAGAAAGCAGCGGTGTGCTGCGGCTTGCATTGCGCGGAGCGCAACCCACAGCCTCGAATGTCGATCAGGCGAATCAGTTTGTCCGTCTTGATGAAGTCGCCAAGCCTCAGGCTGGTCTGGTGGCGGTAACGCCAGCCGGTTCCCAGGCTGAACAAGTGTCTGCTGCGCCGGCAAGAAGGTCGGCCGTGGTTAACAAGCGTGAGCGGGTCATCATTCACAGAGGTGAGCAGGTGGAAGTGGTTACTGTTGCAAGATAACAATGACTGAAAGCATAAGTTGCAGTTGAAGGGAAACGTATGTCAATTCTGAAAAACTGTTTGTTGGGGGTAATTGCCTGCACTGGGCTGCTTGCTTTGCCGGCATCTGCAGAAGATAGCGACCAGTTGAGTCTGGAATCCGGCGGGCAGCAAGTCTATGCCCACACCAAACCGGTGAAGCGGGTGGCAGTCGGGAATCCGGATATCGCCGGTATCACCATGCTGACATCGCACAATATCCTGATCACCGGCAAGAAGGTCGGCACTACTGAAATCTCCTTGTGGGAGAGCGAAAAGGCGGCCAAGCCAGCACGCCTGCTCAAGGTGGTGGTGAATGCCAGCATTGGCCTGGAGCAGCAGCGCCTGCAGTTGAGCCGGTCGATTACGGCGATGCCGGCTGGTGCCGGTGTCGCGATCAAGGGCGATGTAGAGTCGCTGGAACAGCATGCATTGGCTAGGCAGGCTGTTGATCCGGCCAGCAAGGGGCCGCTGGATGCGACACAGGCCGGTTTTGATTCCCAGGTACAGATCGATATCAAGGTGGTGGAAGTCAGCCGCCAGAATATGATGCGCGCCGGCTTCTTTATCGGCAGGAACAAGGACAACAGGACATTTGCCATCGGTTCGCCCGGCAACCTGAGTGGTATTGAAGGCGGGGTCGGTGGTTTTACCTTGAACAGCGCTTCCGGCTTTCTGCCCAACAACAGCGCTTTCAATCTGATTGCCGGTAATTCCGGCTCCGGCTTCCTGAGCGCGTTAAGCTTGCTGGAAGCCAACGGTTTTGCCTACACCTTGGCAGAGCCGAGTCTGACGGCGATTTCCGGGCAGAGTGCGACTTTCCTTGCCGGCGGCGAATTTCCGGTGCCGATACGTAGTGGGTCCGGCGGCGACAGTACGGTTACCATAAAATACAAGGAGTATGGCGTGCGTCTGATGCTGACGCCGACCGTGCTCGATACCAATCGCATTTTTCTCAAGGTTTCACCAGAGGTCAGTGAACTCGATTTTGCCAATGCGGTGCAGACTGGTGGTGTTTCAGTTCCGGGCCTGCGTGTGCGCCGGACAGATACCAGCGTTTCGCTCGGTCATGGCGAAAGTTTTGTGATTAGCGGACTGGTGAGCCGCAACACGCTGAACGATGTGGATAAGTTGCCGGGTCTGGGCAGCTTGCCGATCATCGGCGCATTTTTCCGTTCCACAAGGTTCGATGTCGAAGACAAGGAGCTGCTGATGGTGGTAACGCCATACCTGGTGCGACCTATCGCCAGCAATGCGCAGAAGCCGGCGTTGCCGGGCGGTAACCTGCGTGATTATCAGCCCAGTTTCAGTGAGCTGTTCTTCCAGACCGGTCCCAAACCGGATACGGGTTTGCCGACCACAGGGGTTTCCAGGTAGCGGCAAAATGACGGAAAGAAACAGCTACATCGCCATCACCAGGTCGCAGGATTCGACGGACTGGCTGACAGGGGTGCTTGCCGAGCTCGGCGAGGTGGTGCCTGCGGATGATGTAAAAGTGGAGCGGATTCTGCAGTTGACGGATTCCCTTCTTGCCTCGGCTGTTTTTCTGGAGATGGATTCCGCTGATTACCAGCAGGAGCTGATGCTGATTGAGCGGCTGATCACAGCCAAGCCCTTCCTGCCGGTATTCGTCATTGGCAACGAGGTGAATCAGGACATGCTGCTGGCAGCCATGCGCGTTGGCGCGCGTGACTTTATCAAGTTCGGTACTCGTGCGGTTGAAGTGGTGGCTGAAGTGAAACGGCTGGCCCCATTTGATGCCCGCGCGCAGTTGTCACCCACCAACCCGGTCGGCCGCATTACTGCGGTGCTAAGTGCCCGCCCCAGTGCCGATGCTGCCATGCTGGCCATGCATCTGGCGCTTGCCGTGCAGGAGTCGGGGCCGACCCTGTTGCTGGATCTGGGTGTACCGCATGGAGACGCGGCTTTTTTTCTGGGACTCACACCGGCTTTTACCTTTATCGATGCGTTACATAATTTGCATCATCTGGATGCGACCTTGATCGAGACCGGTTTCGAGAAGCACAAGAGCGGATTGACGGTGCTGTCGCTGCCCGATGAACCGGGGCCTGCCAATCAATTCACATCAGCGGATATTTATGTATTGATGCGTACTCTGCGCAGGCATTTTGCCAATATCGTGGTGAATCTCGGTGGCACTGCACAATCTGAACTCCTGACCCTGCTGCTCGCCAATGTCGATCAGATCATGCTGCTGATTGAGCAGACGCTGCCGAGTTGCAGGCAGAACATCCAGTTGCTCAAGCGTTTGCGTGAGGAAAAGGTAGCCCTGGGCCATGTCGGCCTGGTCATAGACCGTTATCTGCCAAAGCTGCAACCGGATGCGGCAAGCCTGGCCAAATCTTTCGAACTGCCTCTGCTGAGTGTGCTGGCGCCAAGCGGAATGGCGCGCATCGCCACCATGAATTCCGGCATCAGCATGTATGAACTTTCTCCGAATAATCCCTATGCCCTGAGTGTACGCAAACTGGCCAGGTTCGCAGTCAACGGGGAGACTGAGCTCGAAAGCCAGCCGCTTAACCTTTGGCGTCGATTGGTGCTGGCCTTGTTTCCATACGGCAGCAAGGCATAGAAAGCGGAAACGATGGCTAACAGTATATTTGGAGAGAACTACGGGCTGAAGCAGAAGGCAGATCAGGACTTTCAGGATATGAAGTTCCAGTTGCATCGTCATTTGATCGCAGAAATCGAGCGCGAGAATGTCGATCTGTTTATTCTGTCCCGCGACCGACTTTCCGAATATGTGCATAACAAGATCCGGGAATACATTTCCGAGAAGCGTCTGCCCGTCAGTGGTTATGAGCTGCAAACACTGAGTGGTCAAATCGTCGATGAATTGGCAGGTTACGGACCGTTGGAGAGCTTGATCAATGATGATCATGTCGACGATATCCTGGTTAACGGCCCGCGCCAGATTTTTATCGAACGTAACGGCAAGCTTGAAGGCACGAACTACCGCTTTATTGACGATGACCATGTACTGCGCGTCATTCGCCGTATTCTTGCCCCGCTGGGGCGTCGCATCGACGAATCCAGCCCAATGGTGGATGCGCGCTTACCGGATGGCAGCCGCGTCAATGCCATCATTCCGCCGCTGGCGCTGGACGGCCCTTGCATTTCCATCCGTAAGTTTCGCAAGGAGCCCTTGCTGGCAGCGGATTTGTTGAAACTGGGCTCTTTCGATGACGCTATGCTTGCGTTTCTGACAGCTGCGGTTCAGCAACGCTGCAACATTATCATCACTGGCGGTACCGGTTCAGGCAAGACGACGTTGCTTAATGTATTGAGCCGCTTCATTCCCCAGGATGAGCGGGTCGTGACAATCGAGGATGCGGCAGAGCTGCAACTCAAGCATGAGCATGTGGTGCGTCTGGAAACGCGCCCACATAATATTGATGGTGTGGGAGAAATCACTGCTCGTGATCTGGTGCGTAACACCTTGCGCATGCGGCCGGACCGTATTGTTCTTGGCGAAGTGCGCGGTAATGAGGTCATGGATGTATTGCAGGCGATGAACACAGGCCATGACGGGTGTATGACGACCTTGCATGCCAATAACTGTACGGATGCCATGCTGCGTCTGGAAATGCTGGCAGGCCTGGCGAATTTTCAGGGGTCTGAGAAAACCCTGCGCCAGATGATAGCCGCAGCGATTGAACTGGTTGTGCATATCAGCCGCTTGCCGAACGGTCAGCGCAAGGTGGTTTCGATCACAGAGATAGCCGGCGTGCGTGATGGGCAGTTTGTCATGAGCGAGTTGTATGCCTACGATGTTGCAGGCAAGCAGTTCGTCCGGGCGAATGTGCAGTCGGTCAATTATAAATTGCAAGCGATAACGGCGGGCGGGCAATGATCGCAATCAACTATATCGGGGTTATTATCATCGCAGCTGCATTTCTGGTGCTGGCGCTGGCACTCTGGCTCTATTATCACAGCAGGAATGTGCACTTCCTCGAACAGGTCGACTCACGCTTCGAGCAGGTTTTGCGACAGGCTGCGGTTGTTGACTTGCCTGCAGGCAAACGTCTGACCAACTGGCAGAAGCTGCGCTTGCGGGCTTCCATCTATGCCGGTTTTGAAATCAAGGAAAGGCATTTCTTCATTATCCCTCTGCTTTTTATAGCATTTGGGTTGATGGGGCTGGCGTTATTTGGCTGGGCTGGGGCATTCCTGTTTTTTGGATTGTCTGTGCTGATCTTTGGTTTTGTTTTGCCCTATCGGCGCTTGCGCCGCAAAAAGGCTTTGGTGATTTCGCAGATTCCCCTGTTTATTGACCAGGTGTTACGCAGCCTCAGCACCGGGCGCAGCCTGGAAAGCGCAATTCGTCTCGCTGCCGATGAGGCCAAGCCGCCGTTCAAACACATGCTGGATCGCATCATGCGAGAGACCGACCTGGGGGCCGATATGGCGGACAGCTTTGGTCAGACGGCAGAATTGCATGGTCTCAAGGAACTCAGCCTGATTGCTCTGGCCATGCGTATAAGCAACAGCTTTGGCAGCAGCCCGAACGAGATGCTGGAAAGGGTCGTGCAGATGATACGCCAGCAGGAACTGGCACGGCGGGAACTGGCGGCGATGACTGGCGAAACCCGTATCTCCGCCTGGGTACTGGGTTTGACTCCCATTCTACTGGCGGTGTACATGATGTTGGTCAATCCGAACTATATCAACCTCATGCTGCAGGAGGATTCAGGCAAGACCATACTGATGGTGGCGTTCGGATTGCAGGGTGTCGGTGCACTCCTGCTTTGGCGCATGTTGAAGAGCATCTGACGAATATGAGCTTCTGGTGGTGGATGACAACGATATTGATGATTGCGGCAGCCGCTGTCGTGATGATCGCAGCCCAGCGCGGCAAGACTTCTGTGCATGTCAGGCAGCGTTTCCGTGAGGTGCTTCGACAGGAGGGAGTGAACGACCCTCTGCAGTCCGGCGGCCATGACGCCGGGCAATGGCAGCATGAGCTGTTGGAGCGTATCTCACGCAGTGATATGGATGAGTTGCCGGGTCTCTTGCGCCAGGCCGGTTGGGGTGGCGAGCAGTCCCGTTATTATTATTTGCTGGCCGCATGGTTGCTGCCTGTGATCGGCGGGCTGGTCAGCGGTATTTATGCCATGTCCCGGGGTGAGACCCTGGCGCATGTGCTGTTTTATGTATTGTTCGGTTTTGGCTTGTTGTTTGTTGGTATCCGGCGTTTCTTGCGCTGGAAAGCCAGGAGTCGACAAGCGGCAATTCGCCGTGAAGTCCTTACCTGGCTGCATCTTTTGCGCATGCTGTTTGATGCGGGATTGTCGCTTGAACATATACTGCATGTGACCGAAGATCAGGGACGTGAGCTGATACCGAATATTGCACATGAGCTGCGGCAGGTGCTGGTTCGTATCCGCGCCGGTCAGGAACGCGGGGAGGCACTTGCCGAGATGGCGGCGCCGCTCGATGTGCCGGAGTTGAATGATACGGTGGCCATGATGAAGCAGGTGACGAAATATGGCGGCAATATCAGTGAGTCACTGGCTGAATATGCTGAACTGCTGGAGCAGCGGCAGGTGTCAGAGCTGCGTGAATATGTCAGCAAGCTTTCGGCGAAGATGACGATCGTCATGATGTTGTTTCTGTTTCCCGCACTCATTATCTTTCTGGCAGGCCCGGGTTTCATGGGGCTGGTCAGGGCGCTGAAAGGTCTGGCATGAAGTATCTGCGATTCAATTTGAGGATTTGGTTCGGCATGCTCGGTCTGGCATGCCTGTTGGCATCGCAGCTATTGGCAGCTGCAGAAATGATGAGCAATCAGCAGGGTCGCCAACCGGCCAAGGCCAGAAATGCCGCATGTGCCGAGTTGCCGGCCGAAGATGCCACCAATCTCGGCCTGATACGCCAGACGCTGGCAGACGGCAAGCCGCACGCAGCGCTGGCCTTTCTCGATGCAAGCGGGATTGCACACCCGCAGGCTGAAGTGTTGCGCGCGGATGGTTTGCGGCAGAGCGGACGGGAAGGGCAGGCCGAACAGATTTACCGGCAATTGCTGAGTACCTGCGTTTCCGGCTATGCCTATCGGGGCTTGGGGCTGATAGCCGCCAACGCCGGCAATATACAGGAAGCAGTCGAGCATTTGCGCATGGCCAGTGCAGCCCTGCCGACAGAACATACCATTCGCAATGATTACGGCTACATGCTGATGCTGGCCGATAAGGGCAATGCGGCGCTGCATGAGTTTCTGACAGCCGTCGAACTGGTCGCCGATTATCGACAGGCGGCGCACAATTTATTGTTGTTGCTTTATCGCAATGGCGACGATCAGCGCGCGCAGGTATTTGCCCGCCAATTCGGCGTTACTGCGGAAGAGATGACGCATCTGCAGGAGATGGCCCGCCAGCCCCTGTCGCATGCAAATATCAATCAGGAAAGAACAGGAGTGCAATGATGAACTGCAAAATCTTGCTGACATTGGCGTTCATGCTCAGTGCCGCAGCAGCCCGCGCCGAGGGCGTGGCTGAACAGCCGCCAGCCGGGCAGCAGACCCCGTCGACAACTGCCACGCGCGCCTGGATGGATCTGCAGAGCAGCGGACAGGAAGCATCCAAACAGCCGCAACCGCTCTCCGGTGAAACAATGGAGAAGATACATAAGCGCTATATAGACAGCTTCGGCAAGCCGATTCCTGAATATTACGAACATGAGTCGTTTACCGATAACTAACTTGCATCGCCAGTGCGGCGCCATCGGTTTGATGGGTACGCTGACGCTGTTGATGGCGATATTGTTCACTGCACTGGCAGTGGATAGCGGGCGTCTGTGGATGCAACAGAAAAATTTGCAGGTGATTGCCGATATCGCGGCAATTGAGGCAGCCCGTAGCCTTGGTTGTGCTGCCGATGTGACGGATGCGCTGGCTGCGGCGCAGGCAGCCGCTGCGAATAACGGCTACGCCGGCAATCTTGCCAACAGTCCCAATCTGGTCGATCTGGGTAGTGCCAACTCCAGCAGCGGCATACGTGAATTCATCCCAGGTGACGGAGCCGCGGCGGTCTATGTACGTGCCACCCAGGAGGTTCCCAGGAGCCTGGTCGCAGGCGGTCTGTTCGGTGGCAATATCATGCTTTCCGCAGAAGCTGTCTCGCTTGCGGATCCTTCCCTGGCCGCATTCAGCGCCGGTAGCTATACGGCAAGCCTGAATAGCGAGGACTCTGTGTTGCTCAACGCACTTTTGGGTAACATGTTAGGCGCACCGCTCAATCTCGGTGTAATCGGTTATCAAGGGATTGCCCAGACCAACATTACCTTGCAGGATCTGCTGCAAGTGTCAGCAGATGCAGGCAATTATGAGGATTTGCTCAATTCCAGCGTGCAGGTGTCGGAGTTGCTGCAAATCTTCGTCGATGCGGCCACCGAAAATGGCGCAGCCGATGTGCAGGCAATTGCCGCCATGCAAAGCATTGCCAATGTGGCGGTGCGCGACCTGAGTCTGCGGTTGGGCGATGTGCTCGCAGTGACGACAGCGGAGGCAAATGCGGCTGCCACAGTAGGCCTCAATGCGCTCTCGTTAATCACCACCAGCGTGCTGGTGGCCAACGGTACGCATGCCGTGACCCTGCCGCTGGGCATCAACCTGGCTTCAATTGCCAGTATCGATGCGCTGGTCACCGTGGTCGAGCCGCCGCAAATGGCGCTCGGCCCGCCGGCAAATGCCGACGGGACGATCTGCACCAGCATGAAGACTGCAGAGGTTCGTGTGCAGGTGCCGGTAGTCGTTAATATTCCATTGCTGGCAAGAGTTGACCTGTCACTCAACATTGAAGTTGCGCAGGGTGGAGCCGATTTGCTTGCGATCGATAGCGGCGATACCTCGACCGATGTGCAGATTGCTGCCCAGCCTGGTATAGCCTCCATCACTTTGACTGATACGACCGGCACTGCCCCTGCCCGTATCAGCACGCTTAATCTGCCGTTGATTCCAGGCATTCCGATTGCCGATATCGGCCTTGATCTGCCGGTTCAACCGCCCGGCAGCGAAACGCTCGATTTTAGTGTGGCGCATCCTGTAGCTGACGACTTGCCGCAGCTCCAGACGGTAACCAGTCCGCTCGGCAGCAGTCTGCAGAACGCCTTGAGTCAATCTGGCGCACTGGATATTACGGTGTTGAGCATACTCAATCTGGGGCTGGTCAACGATGTGGTGTCTGCTGTTATCAGCCCGCTGCTAGGCGAGATCGGCCGTGTACTGCTGGACCCTTTGCTTGAACTGCTGGGTATTCGGCTCGGGGGGCTGGATGTCACGCTTGAGGGGGTGCAGTATCATTATTCCAGTCCGTTGGTGATTTAGTCTGGTGTAGAGACCAAGTAAAAAGGCCGGAAGCAATACGCTTCCGGCCTTTTTGTTTACTGTTCTCAGTTTAATCAGAACTTGCCGTAGTAACCTTCCTTCATTGCATCGTACAAGTTGGCAGCGGAATGGATCTCGCCGTCATACTCGATCTCTTCGTTGCCCTTGGCTTCGATGACGGTGCCGTCTTCCAGCGTGAACTTGTAGGTGGTGTTTTCCAGATCCTTCTCGGTCACCAGCACGCCCTGGAAGGCTTCCGGGTTGAAGCGGAAAGTGGTGCAGCCCTTCAGGCCCTTGTCGTAGGCGTAGAGATAGATGTTCTTGAAGTCCTCGAAATCGTAGTCGGTCGGCACGTTGATGGTCTTGGAGATGGAGCTGTCGATCCATTTCTGCGCGGCCGCTTGAATGTCGACATGCGCCTTGGCCTGGATCGTCGAGGAGTCGAGGAAATAGTCCGGCAACTGCTCTTCCGGCTTGTCGGAGAACGGCATGGCGCTTGAGTTGACCAACTCGCGGTAGGCCAGAAGTTCGTAGGAGAAGACGTCGACTTTCTCTTTGGATTTCTTGCCTTCGCGAATCACGTTGCGTGCATAGTGGTGGGCGAACGAGGGTTCGATACCGTTGCTGGCGTTGTTGGCCAGTGACAGTGAAATGGTGCCGGTCGGTGCGATCGAACTATGGTGCGTGAAGCGCACGCCGTTCTTGGCGATCTCCTTGCGCAGGGCTTCCGGAAACTGCTGCATGTACTTGCTGTACAGGCCCATCAGCACCTTGCCCTTGACCTTGGCACCGAGCTTGATGCCGTCGGCCTTCATTTCAGGACGCTTGGCCAGCATGTCGGCGGTGATGACGAACTCTTCATCCATGATCGGTGCCGGGCCTTTTTCCTTGGCCAGTTCAACGCCGACTTCCCAACCTACTTCGGCCATGACCTTGGTCACTTCTTCGGTGAATCTCAATGAATCGGCTTCGCCGTATTTCATCTTGAGCATGGTCAGTGTGGAGCCGAGGCCGAGGTAACCCATGCCGTGGCGGCGCTTGCGGGCGATTTCGTCACGCTGTTGTTGCAGCGGCAGGCCGTTGATCTCGACCACGTTGTCCAGCATGCGGGTGAAGGTGGCGACTACTTCGCGGTATTCGTCCCAGTCGAAATACGCCTTGTCGGTGAAAGGCTGGCGCACGAACTTGGTCAGGTTGACCGAGCCCAGCAGGCAGGCACCATAAGGTGGCAGTGGCTGTTCGCCGCAGGGGTTGGTGGCGCGGATGTTCTCGCAGAACCAGTTGTTGTTCATCTCGTTGACGCGGTCGATGAGGATAAAGCCCGGTTCGGCGAAGTCGTAGGTGGAGGACATGATGACATCCCACAGACGCTGCGCCTTGATGGTCTTGTAGACGCGGCAGGCGACCTTGCCGTCGGATTCGCGCGTCAGGTATTTGTTCTTCACCGGCCATTCGCGCCAGACCACCTTGCTGTCGTCTTTCAGGTCGAGCTTGTCGGCTTCGGCTTCCTTGGCAGTGACCGGGAATGCCAGTTTCCATTCGGCATCGGCTTTCACCGCTTCCATGAATTCCTTGGTGATCAGGCAGGACAGGTTGAACTGGCGCAGGCGGCCGGCTTCGCGCTTGGCCTTGATGAAGTCGGTGACATCCGGATGGGAGATGTCGAAAGTCGCCATCTGTGCGCCGCGACGGCCACCGGCGGAGGAGACGGTAAAGCACATCTTGTCGTAGATATCCATGAAGGACAACGGGCCGCTGGTGTAGGCACCGGCGCCGGCGACAAATGCGCCCTTCGGACGCAGGGTGGAGAATTCGTAACCGATACCGCAACCGGCTTTCAGGGTCAGGCCGGCTTCATGCACTTTTTCCAGGATGCCGTCCATGCTGTCTTCAACCGTGCCGGATACGGTGCAGTTGATGGTGGAAGTGGCAGGCTTGTGTTCCAGCGCGCCGGCATTGGAGGTGATGCGGCCGGCAGGGATGGCGCCACGGCGCAATGCCCAGACGAACTTCTCGTACCACAATTCACGTTTTTCTTCGGTGTCTTCGGCATCGGCCAGGGCACGCGCCACGCGACGATAGGTGTCGTCCATGTTCGCGTCGAGACATTCACCCTGCTTGGTCTTCAGGCGGTATTTTTTGTCCCAGATATCGAGGGAGACAGATTGCATGGGAACTTCTTTTTCGGTCTCTTGAGACATTTTCACGGCCTTGAGCATGGGAACGCATCCTTCCTGATTTTGCTAGATTTTCTTGTTAGTGACTACGGTGCAGCTTTTCGAGTAAAACAGGCTGCAACCACAATATATTGTGATTGGATGTAAAGTTATGTCATTAAGTAGGGTTCGTCAACCATAAATTTGTATCAGGAACTGCACCGGAAATGTGCATCAAAGGCAATAGCCAGACTGGCCTTGCGATTGCTCAAGGTGAGTCCTTGCTTACTTGCCGGAAAATAATTTTCTGGACATTTTTTCGCAGCTGGTGATGTGTGAGAAAATCGGTCCATGTCCAGATTTTTCTATTCGTTACTACTCTATGTGCTGCTACCTTTTACGCCCTTGAAACTCTTGTGGCGTGGTATGCGTCAGCCGGAATACCGGCAGCATCTGGCGGAACGCTACGGTTTCTACGCAACAAAGCCGCAGCAGCCCGTGATCTGGCTGCACTGTGTCTCGCTCGGCGAGACCCGCGCCGCAGCGCCGCTGGTGCAAGCGCTCATGACTCAGTATCCGCAGCACCGCATCCTGCTGACCCATGCTACCCCGACCGGGCGCGAAGCTGGCGAGCAGTTGTTCGGCGACCGTGTGGACCGTGTTTACCTGCCCTACGATACACCGGATGCGGTTGCCAGGTTCCTCAATCATTTCCGCCCCGCCATTGGTCTCCTGCTGGAGACCGAACTGTGGTTCAACCTGATTGCTGGTTGCAAGGTGCGGGATATTCCCTTGCTGCTGGTTAATGCGCGCTTGTCCGAACACTCGGCCCGGGGCTATGGCAAGGTGGCGAACCTGACGCGGCAGGGTTTGCAGGATTTGACGGCGATTGCGGCGCAGACCGAACAGGATGCCGCGCGTTTCAGGCAACTCGGCGCAGCGCAGGTGACAGTCTGCGGCAACCTCAAGTTCGATGTGCAGCCGCCTGCCAGTGCGAACAGCGCCGGCGTTGCCTTGCGCGCCCTGTTTGGCGAGCGGCCGGTGTTCCTCGCCGCCAGCACGCGCGACGGCGAAGAGTCCTTGATTCTGGACGCCTTGCGACAATTGCAGATACCCGGTCTTCTGACGGTCATTGTGCCGCGTCACCCGCAGCGTTTCGATGACGTGGCGGTCCTGCTGCAAAAGCGTGGGCTGCGTTTCGCACGCAAGTCATCCCTGGTCGCGCCTCTGCCGGCCGATGTTGAGGTGCTGCTGGGCGACAGCATGGGCGAGATGTTTACTTATTATGCGGCTTGTGACCTGGCCTTTATCGGCGGCAGCCTGCTGCCGCTGGGCGGCCAGAACCTGATCGAGGCTTGTGCCATGGGCAAGCCGGTACTGATCGGCCCGCATACCTTCAATTTCGAGCAGGCAAGCGAGCAGGCCATCGCTCACGGCGCGGGCCTGCGCGTGATGAATCCGGGTGAGTTGACGCAGGCGCTACAAAAACTCTTAAGTAATCAGACAATGTATCAACGCATGTCTGTAGCGGCGCAAAATTTTAGTCAGAGTGCAACGGGCGCTACGGGTAGGATTGTTGCTTTGATTGATACGTATGTTAAGTAAAGGGGGTTGATGGCGAAACTATCGTATCGATTTATTGCATATAGTTTTCCTAGATATTAGAGTGGCGCTACATTTGCAAAAAAAGAACTACAAAAATTATGCAAAAATTTACATCAAAAATGCCTTGTCTGACCTGATTCCAGGTGGCAAGGCATTTTTTTGTGGTGAGTCCTGAAGAACTGAAATTTAATAACAACATAAAAATGAAGGAAATTTCATGGTGTCTATGATGTTTGTCGGATTGATCGCGGTGCTCGTTGTGTCCCTGTTAATACTGGAAACAAAGGATGGCGGACAAAAATTGTCCTTGAATCCCGCAGGTCTGTGGACTTGGCTGTTCAGTGGGAACTGGCCGGCAAAAATGGGTGCTGGATTGCTGATTATCAGCACGGGCGCGCTTTTAAGATATCTGATGTTGAATGTCGAGTTACCGGCAAACTACAAACTGCTGTTTGGTATCTTCATGGCGCTGGTGTTCAGTGTCTTTTCACTGGCGTTTAAATCCAATCCAAAATTTCGGGCACTGCATCTGGCGTTGGGGGGTGCTGCGCTGGGTGTAGCTTACCTGACAGCATACAGTGCTTACGGATTCTTTCATTTCATTAACGACTTTCAGGCGTTAGGTTTGTTGTTTCTGGTTGCACTTGGCGCCACCGCTTTTGCATTGACAAGTAACGCGCTCTCTATCGCTGTTTTGGCAATGATAGGGGCGTATATCGCTCCCGCGTTTGCCTTGGAGTCGCCTGGCATCATGCCGGTGTACGGCTATTATGTTGGCGCAAGCCTGCTCTCGTTATTAATGGTCTGGCAAAGGGGCTGGCGTCCGCTCATTCATCTGAGTTTCCTGTTTACCTTGGCGGGAGGTTTGTTTTTTGGGTGGACGCAGGGCTTTTACGCCGAGGCTTATTATGTACAGATGCAGCCTATGCTACTTGCACTGGTTGCCATCCACTTGGCAATGCCGATACTTGAGTCCGGATACAAGCATGAGTCTGCGGCAGACTGGCTGTATCGTTTCGATCTCAGTTACTTCTTACTTTTACCTTTGGTTGCTCTTGTCCTGACGCTGACAATTGCTCCTAATATAACCCCCGAGGGTTCTTTGGGCTTGTTTGCTCTTTCCCTGTTATGGTTTTGCGCGGGCGGCTTGCAGTATGTCAGCAAGGGAGAAGGGGCATATCGCTACGTTTCGATCGCTGTAGTGCTGATGGTCATCGCTGGCCTGCTGCACTTGCATGGAGTTTCCTACTTGTTGGTGGCAAGTGTGACGGCGGCACTATTGCTGGCGCTGGGACCAAAATGCGGGGTATCAGAGCGTTATGATGCTTTGTTGATGATGGTCGCATATGCAGCTGCAGCTTGTTATTTGCTGCAATCGTTATTCGAGCCAGTGGCAGTTGAGCCTTTCAGGAATGCTGAATTCCTGCAGCAGATCATTTTCGTGCTTGCTTTTGGTATCGCCGGTTTTTGTTTGATGCGGCGCGAGCATAGTCAGGGACCGGTGATGCTGACGATTGCTGTGGGATGGTTCTTGTTCTCTATCCTGCGGGAACTGGTGCGCTTGGACTTTGATTACTTTGCACTGGCTTTTCATGTCATGCTGCTGGCTGCGGCTTTTGCCTACGCTCTGTGGCTCAGAAATAGACAACCTGACACTTTATGGGTGCTGTCACTGGTTGGCGCGCTGTTTGTTTCTGCATTTCTGGCGAGTGCCGATCTGTCGCTTACCGGTGTACTGATTTTGATGGTAGCTGGTCAGGCTGTATTTTCATATGTGGCATATATGGCAAGCCGGCAAGGGGAAGACGGGCAATCAATAGCAGGACTGACCCGTAGCATGCTGCCGATAGTCATTTATCCATGGGCAGTTGCGCTGAGTGATTTGCTGTCTGCCACCAGTCAGCCTGTCGTGATGACCGTATTGGTCATCAGCGCTTTGTTGGCCTCATTTCAGGCGCAGCTTAGTCCGCCTGGTACACGCAAATGGCCCAATCTCCTGTCCCCCGTCGGATTTGTCATTTTTGGCCTCTGGTTCTTTTTCCAGACGCTATTCAATATCGAGCGCGAAGTATGGGCGATCTTCTATGAGATTTTCGCGCTGGCTTATCTGCTACTGACAGTTAGTTTCATGGCGGAATCGAAGCAAAGGGATATGCGTTATTTTGGCGCTGTGGCGGTATTCGCGGTAGCCAGTTTCGTATCGGCCATGTTGTTGCGGGTAATAGGACCAAGTGGCCCCCTCACCGTGATGGCATATAACGATATGCTACTACCGGCAATGATATCGCTGCTGCTTGCTGTAGCTGGTGGGTTGACTGCATGGTGGGCAACTCGAATCATTTCGCGGGGGATGTGGTCTGTTGGCGCGGGCTTGCTGGTTTTCGCCGCAGTGAAACTGGTGCTGTTTGATTTTGGCTCACTTGGGCAACTCGGCAATATTCTGGCCATGATGGCAGCTGGCGGCGTCTTTCTGCTGGTGGCCTGGCTTGCCCCTATTCCGCCTAAAGCATCGGTTGAAGAGCGGCAAAAACGGTCAACGGCAGAAACTGGATCTGCGTCACCGGTGGTCGGTGCACCTGCCTCCAGTGCGCAGGCTGAGAAAAATACAGCTGGCATGGCAGCTAAACCGGCCCATAGCACTGTAAAGTCTTCTATATCCCAACATCAGGATGAGGCTACTTCTGGTCGAGGCTGGATATGGATCGTGGTCGCGTTGATTGCAATTGCGGTATACACCGAAGCAGGCAAGTCCAAAGTTAGTCGCAATAAGGTTTTTTCTTCCTACAATTCACAGAGCTGTGAGTTCAAGCATTTGTATCTGCCTTCTGATATGAAGATTGTTGCAACCGGCGCCTTTAAAGGCAGGGGCGTGGCGGTGCCGGTTGACAGGCGGGCTGAGTATTCATCCCAGTTTATCGTCACGGTCAATCAGCAGGACTCGCCTGTGGTGCTGATGCTGGGGGCGCATGAGTCGGCGTTGTGGAATATAAGCCTGGCTGAAAATACTAAAATACTTGCGGTAGTATTGACCGGGTTTCACAAACAGACCATTGATGGTTTGAGCGAGTCAGTGCCTGTAATCAACAGCAGCGGGGATGCAAGAGAGATTTGTGGATATTTTCATCTGCCGGGCAAGTTTGATGCGGTAAACCAGATTTCACGAAAGCTTTTTAATCGCGTTCCCGATATGTTGATTACGGCGAATGATGGAGTGGTGCAACTTGGAACAGGGGTATCGCAAATAAATGAATCCCTATCAGGGCAGGCGTCTATTAACAACGCCAAAGATCCAGCTTATTTGGCTGATACGCATGCCACGGAGGAACCAGCTACTGTCATTAAGGTGCCAGGCCAGCAACTGGACGAAGCCAAGCAGAGTGTCGAGGTACTTACAGGCATTAGCGCAGTGGAAGAGGCAGTCCGAAGAGGTGAACTGAGAAGGGCAACCATGTCTGACGTGAAGGCATGGGAGAGATCGCCTGGTGGTCGTCAGAGAATGGATCCACGGGCAGCTAGTTTATACAGAACCTATTTTGCCCAAAGAGAATTTGTTTTCCCGGCTGAGCTATATGGAGCAAACAGTATCGTGCTTTTTGTCGGTAGAGGTGTGCCCTACCCCAAAGGGGATCCCGGACACTCTGAAATTTATGACTTCAATGACTATACTTGCAGAGGTTTGGGTTGTGATAGTCATTGATAATATTTTAGATTACAGAAATTGATACAACCAGACCAGTTCACAGGCGTCCTTGCCCGTCTCGTTGCGTATGAGTGAACTGCAAATGTCAGCCATTCTGCTGCTATCTGGATTCAGGAAATAATTTCTCGACCTGATCGGCTGGAATTGCGGGACTAAACAGATGGCCTTGTACCTTTGTGCAATGATGCGCTTTAAGGAAATCGAGTTGTTGCTCGGTTTCGACACCCTCGGCAACGACAGCCAGCTCCAGGCTTTTTGCCAATGCAAAGATTGATTCGATAATCGCGCAATCCACTTTATCCTGCGGCAGTCCTTGTACAAAACTTTGATCAATTTTCAGCGCTTTAACCGGGAATTGTTTCAGGTAATTCATGGATGAATGGCCGGTGCCAAAGTCATCAATCGATATGCTACTGCCAATTTTCTTAAGGGCGTTGAGAATGCCCACAGTTTTATCTACATCATCCATCAGTATGGATTCGGTCAGTTCAAAATTTACGGTGCTGGCATCAAGCATGTATTGGTTTATTGAAAGACGAATCTTGTTGACCAGCTGTTTGTCATGGAACTGGCGACCGGAGATGTTAATGTTGATGAAAAGATTGGGGTTGTAGCGTTCTTGCCAGATCTTGATCTGGGCCAGCGCGCTGTTGATTACCCAGTCCCCGATCGGTGTAATCAGGCCGGTGCTTTCAGCGATGGGGATGAAAACGGTCGGGTTGATCATTCCCATGCTGGGGTGGTGCCATCGCAAAAGTGCTTCAACGCCTACAGTCAAACCTGTTTCCACATTGATGATGGGTTGGTAGTACAGCTCAAGCTCATTATTTTTCAGGGCATTTTGCAGGCCGTTAATCAATGATTGCTGGTGATATTTGGCCGCTTCGATTTCCTTGGAATAAAACTTGTGGGTATTCTTGCCGTCGGATTTTGCCCAGTACATGGCTACATCTGCATTTTTGATCAGACTGGATTTGGAATAATTGTTGTCGTATTCAATCACGCCGATACTGACGCCAATAAAAATTTCGTGATTATCGATATTGAATTTTTGAGATAAGGCATGCGTGATTCTTTGACAAATCTTTTCGACATCCTCATGAGGTTTCCTGCCCACCAATGTGATGGCAAATTCATCGCCGCCGATCCTGAATATATTGTCTTTATGCTTGAGGACTGAGCGCAGCCTTTTGCCGCAATCCCTGAGCAGTATGTCGCCAGCCCCATGGCCGATGGTGTCATTGACGGTTTTGAAATTATCCAGATCCAGCAGCAATAGATGAAAACGCCCTTCATCCTGCGAGCTGGCTCTCATGAGTCGGTCAATATGTTCTGCGAAAGCATGCCGGTTAGGCAGGTCGGTTTGATGATCAATATAAGCCAGCCGGTCCAGCTTATGCTGGAACTCTTTTCTGTGTTCCAGTTCCTCATGGAGCTTGGCATCCCTGAACGTAATGTTTTCCAGCATGTTATTGATACCTGCTGAAAGTGCGCCGATTTCATCCTGAGTCTGAATACTGGATCGATGTGTATAGTCCTGTTTGCTGGTGATGTTACCAACCAGTTTTTCGAGGTAGCTGATAGGTTCGGTTATATATCGATTCAGGTATCTGGAGATGATACTTGCCAGTGTGATGGCTAAAAAGACGGCCATTAACAGTACGATAGAAAAAATCTTTATTCGGTCAGTGATCTTGTTCAGGCTTGCATCCAGGTGAATCGTGCCGACTTGCACCTCATTGACCAGGATTTTTCTGTTCAGGTGAATCATTCCGTTGAGCGGCAAAAGATTTTTTGATTTCTTTGCGTTTCTTTCCATGTAAGCCGGCGACTGGTAGTCGGCAAACAGTGAGCCGTCATTCAGCAGGATATAAGCATGCTCGATGCTTGTGTTCAGGCTGAGTGAATTGAGTGTTTCGCTGGCCGAACGTTGATCCTCGAATGCAATGGCGGCACCGATGTTGTTTTCTATTACTGAAAGATGCGACTCAAGATCATCGACTAAATCATGTTTGAAACTGAGATGCTGGGCGGTAATGGCCAGGGCAAATACCAACAGCATTGCTGCGCCAGTCACCAGCAGGTGCATAAGATACAGTTTTTGCCGTATTGCCAGCTTGTCAAAATAGAATTTCAGCATGATTGGTTCAGTAAACCTCGGCCGCAAGCCGCAGTAGCCTTGAGCTTAATGTCAGGTTGGAGTCCCTGGCGGTTTCATTATTGATGGTGAAATTGAACCGGTTGTTAATTAACAGGATATTGATAATGCCGGTGTTGGTTGTATTTTCAGTACTGTTTACGATGGTCAGGATCGAGTTGTTCTGCAGAGTGTCTGCAAGTCTTTTGTTTCTGATTTTCTTCGCTTCCAGATATAGAACCTGGCAATTGTTGATGGCATTGATATTGCGAATTACAACCAGACTGGTTTGTTTGCCGCTTATCTTTTTGGTTTTCAACAGTTGCTCATTGATGTTTTCCCTGTCCTCTTCAAATACACAAATGTTAAAGGTCTCGCCTGCAATGAGTGGCCAGGTTGTGAAAACTGCGAAATTATAGATAAGCGCTGTTTTCATATCACGTTCACTGATCTGCTCGGACCTGCCATTGACCGGCAATGCGAATAGCAGTGACAACCAGAATAGATAAATGAGTTTTCTCATCACTATTTGAAGTCGTAGCTCAATTGGAACCAGACATTGCTTTTATCCTGCACAAAGCGATCCGGCAGGTAAAAGGTGGGTGCCGGGACCGAATAATGCCGGTTAAATAAATTCTTGACGCTGGCGCTAATGGTTGTGTTTTTAATGAGGGTAGTGCTGTGGAGTGTCAGGTTTGTTAACGTGTATCCATCCAGACGGTCTCTTGCCTCAGTCAAGCGGCTGCCGACATATTGCACTTCAATGCCGGCATGTAGGCGATTGCCAAACATGCCATGGGCAATGTTGAGTTTGGCCAGGTGTTTGGGGGAGTTTGCCAGCCACTTGTCATTTTGGTCTGTGGCTAGTTGCCAGGCGTAGCTTGCTTTCAGGCGGGAGGATTTGCTCCATTGCTTGTCGTATTCAAAGTCTATGCCCCGGGTTTTGCTTCGGTCGACATTGGTAAAACGCTCCGCACCCGCTGGTGACATGATGGTTTCCGACTGGATAAGATCTTTTGTTGTGTAATGGAACAGTGAGCTCATCCATTTGCTGGAGCTGTCTGGTCGGTATTCAAATACCAGTTCCGAGGCGTATACCATCTCCTTGTTCAAATTGGAGTTTGGAATGATGGTTGAACCATCTCCGTAATATTTTTCGTAGGCATTGGCCTTCCTGAAGGCGGTTGCATACGAAGCCTTGATATCCAATGAGGCAGTGGGTGAATAGATGACAGCAAGCCTGGGGCTCAGGTTTTTTGCATGATGTCCGCCATGGTCCGCCCGTACACCGGCATTCAGCAACCAGTGGTCGTTCAACCGGTATTCATCTTGTATATAGGCACTTGCCATGTAGGCGCTGTGCTCTATGTCGTCTGCGGGCAGGTAAAAATCCTGTTGGTAGTCGTTGCGATACTCAAGCCCATAGACAAGGCGATGCTGGTCTAGTCCCGAATAAACAAATTTGGCTTCCGTGCCCCACCATCGCCCCGTATTCTTTTCGCGATAATAACCGTCGCTGTAAATGGCTTCTGCGGAATAGTTATATTGACCATAGTAGATTTTCAGCGCGCGTTTCAGCTGGTCGCTGATATCGTCTTCATGCCGCAGGGTGACGTAACCGTTCGCGTCCTGCATATACGATGGGTGTGTATTGAAGTTGGCGTTATATGCAGCTGCCGGATCATCTTTCTTTCTTGTGACATAAGCACTTTCCAGCGACCACGCCTCAAAGTGTCCTTTGAAGAACAAGCGACGGTTCTTCTCGTCATCCAGGTTTCTGGCGACACCAAAGTTGGTCGATGGGCTGTCGAAGTCCCTGAAATAAAAATTTTGCCCCTGGCTGCGAAGTGTCGAAGCGGACAAGAGGATATCCGCCCCATTATCAAATTGGGTGCCGTAAGTTATTCGTTCTTTATAGGTTTGATGGCTGGCAGCATCGACGGCAAGTTGTGCGCCGTCGAAATCACTGCCTTTTTTTGTCACGATATTGATGATGCCGTAGAAGGCGCCATTTCCGTGTGACACCGAACCTGGGCCGGAGACGTATTCAACCCGTTCTATCAGTTCCGTATCCAGGATGCCGTCATTACTCAAATAGGAGGCATTGTATAAATTGTCATTGGCCTGATGCCCATCAATTAGCAACATGACCCTGCCGGGGTAGTCGCCGGGCCTGCCGAAGCCCCTGCCACTCATGTAGGTGTAAACGTGGTCACTGATAGTATTTAAACCCCGCATGCTGCTGATGATCTCAGCCAGGGTGCGATAGCCATAGGATTGGATATCCTTGGCGGTAACGATACTGACGGCAGATGGTGAGTCGCTGATCTGCTTGGCAATTCTGGATGCAGTGACGACTTCTTTCGAAAGCAGCTCTTCCAGCGGGGTGTCGGTCAGATATTCGCTGTTGTCAGCCTCAGCGAGGACGAGAGAACTATATAGACAGAAACAAATACCTATAAGACTGGCAGGAACGGCAAGGTATGCGCGATTGCACAGTAACTGGTGTTTGAGCAAGCCTGCATTGAAATTTGATTGCATCTTCGACCTGTTTGCCGGCTGGTATCGTTTGGAGCTTCTCCAGCTTGCCGGTCATTTACCAGAATTTTGATGTCTTTGATTATGTTATTGGCATCCCTGGATTCAAGCATATCAAAATTTGTTGAATTGATATTGAGAAATATCGTTTGTGCTGATTTAAATCAAGAAAGTCGCTGTTGCCCGGCCTGAAATCTGAAGGTTCAGGTGTGTGAATGGGGCTAGCGAATCAATTGGCTGACAGGCTTGAATGCCGGGCCTTCAGCTTTTCCCAGCCACTCGAAGATGACGGACTCGGTGTTGCTGACGACGATGCCGGCCTGACGCAGGCGCGTGAGCGCGTTGCTCTTGTTGGCCGCATTGCGTGAGAGCACGGCATCCTCGACGACGAAGACTTGCCTGCCCTGATCACGTAGCGCCAGTGCGGTCTGCAAAATGCAGATGTGTGCTTCCATGCCGGCCAGAACCACTTGCGGCCGGTCGCCGACCAGTTTGCGCTGGAAGGTCGGTTCATCGCAGCAGGAGAAAGCTGTCTTGCTCACCGCAGCCTGAGTCAGCAGGGGCTGCAGTTCGGCGCAGGTCGGTCCCAGCCCCTTGGGGTACTGTTCCGTATGGATGACCGGCACTTCCAGCAGCGCGGCGGCCTGCAGCAGAATTTCGCTGTTCTTCAATACCTGCTGCATGCCTTCGGCGGGCATGGCGCTCGCCAGTCTTTCCTGCATATCTATGACGACCAGCTGGCTGCTGGCGGCTTGGCAGATCAGGTGGGTTTGCATGAGCTTCAGTTCCTAGCGATAAGCTGCTGGTTGACTTCGGCCAGGTCGGCTTCGGTCAGTATGCCGCTGGCGAACTTGAGGCGCACCGTGCTGATCAGGTAGTTATAGCGCGCCTGCAACAGGTCGCGTTTGGCCGTGAAGAACTGTTGTTGCGCGTTGAGCACGTCGACGCTGGTGCGCACGCCGACCTCATAGCCCAGATTGGTCGAATCCAGCTGGCTCTGGCTGGAAAGCAGTGCCTGTTCGTAGGCCCTGATCTGCGCGACGCCGCTGCTGACATCCAGGTAGGCCTGCCGCGTTTCGAGGTCGGCCTGTCGTCTGGCGACTTCCATGTCTTCCTGCGCCTTTTGCAGATTGGCGGCTGCCTCGCGTACGCGCGAACTGACAGCCCCCCCCTGATAGATGGGGATCGCCAGCTGCAGGCCGACGGTGAGGTCTTCCAGGTCGGAAGCAAAGCCGCTGGCGCTGCCGTTGTTGCGGTTGTCGCTGTAGCGGGCAACGGCGTCGAGTGTCGGCATGTGGCCGGCGCGCATGCGCTCGACCTCGCGATTGGCGATCTGGAAATTGTGCTGCTGGATGGCCAGCGCCAGGCTGTTCTGCTCCGCCAGGTCAACCCAGGCTTGCATATCGGTTGGTTCTGGTATCTGCGGATTGAGGTCTTCGCGCACGGTGGCGAGGTTTTGCGGCATCTTGCCAATGATGGACTGCAACGCGCGCTTCTTGATTTCCAGCTGGTTGATGGCAGCGATTTCCTGCGCCGTGGTCAGGTCGAAACGCGCCTGTGCTTCGTTGACATCGGTGATGGTGGCGGTACCCACCTCGAAATTGGCCTTGGCTTGTTCCAGTTGGTTGCTGATGGCGGATTTCTGCGCGTTGATCAGCTCGATGCTGTCCTGCGCCAGCAGGACGTCGAAATAGGCTTGCGTCACGCGCAGCATGAGGTTTTGCCGGTCCAGCATCAGCTGGCGGTCAGCCTGAGAGACGATCAGTTTGGATTGCTGGTACTGGACGAAATTATCGCGGCGGAACAAGGGCTGCGTGACATTGAGGCTATAGCCCCAGCTATCGAAACGTTCGCTACCGCTGCCGCCGATCGGATTGCCGCGGGCGTCGATGCCGCTGCCGTTGAGATCGCGGTCGAGAGTGGTGCGGGATTCGCTGACATCGCTGTTCAGCGTGACAGTGGGCCGGTATAGCGCCTTGCCTTGTTCCAGTTTTTCCTGCGCGGCAAGATTGGCGCTGCGCGAAGAGGCCCAGGAAGGGTCCTGGCTCAGCGCGTTCTGATAGATGGCCATCAGGTCCTGGGTGGCTGTATCGTCTGCCTGTGCCGGCATGCCGGCGAATAACATCACGAATACGAATATCAGTGCTGACAGGGATTGATTTTTTGCAGCCATTTTTGCAGGCATGAAAACCTTAAAATTGAAAACGTTCTGGTTGCGGAGCGTTGTTCAGGGGCGGTATGCAGGTCTCGAAGATGACGTCATGCTTGAAACTGTTTTCGCTGATGCGGCGGATCATGGTCGCCTGCATCGCAGGTGCATCACCAGTGACAACGAACATACGACCACCGATGGTGAGACTTTGTTTCACGCTTTCCGGGCTGACGGGCAGGGAGCCGGTAAATACGATGACATCATAGGGTGCTTGGGCCGGCCAGCCTTCGGCGGCATCGCCGACTTCCAGCGTCACATTGCTGATGCCGGACTTGGTCAGGCGTTCCCCGGCGATCTTGCTCAGTGAAGCAATCAGTTCAACGCTGACCACTTCCCTGGCGGATTTGGCCAGCAGGGCGGTGAGGTAGCCGCTGCCAGTACCGATTTCCAGCACCTTGTCGGTATTCCTGATTTCCAGTGCCTGCAGAATGCGGCCTTCCAGTTTGGGTGAGAGCATGCTCTGGCCTTCACTGATGGGGATTTCGATGTCGGCAAATGCCAGACCTGCATACTGCGGCGGTACGAAGTCCTCGCGCGGCACTGCTTTCAACAGATCCAGCACCTTGGTATCCAGCACCTCCCAAGTGCGGATCTGCTGTTCGATCATGTTGAAGCGGGCTTGCTCGCGGCTGTTGGTTTGAGCTGGGTCGGTTTGCATGATGTTGTCTGGACTGAAATTGAGATCATTCAATTATAGCCCAAGCCTGCGGAAATTGACGGTCAGGATTGGTCTGTGCCGACCGGTGTGGGCGTCTCCACATTGCCGTAGGTCCCGAGCTTGTACCATAGTGAGCGTTCACTGATGCCGAGCAGCTTGGCTGCCTTGCTTTTGTTACCCTGGGTCTGCTTGAGGGCGGCCTCGATCAGGGATTTTTCCAGCGCGGTAATGGCGTCCGGCAGTTTGGGCAGTTCAGCGTCGGATTCGGCAGCCGGGTTTGTCGGGGAGGCATCGGCCGACCTTTGCAGGAGGTCGGCCGGTAATTGCCGTAAAGTGATGGTGTCGCCGTTGCACATGATGGCAGCCCGTTCCAGGATGTTGGCCAGTTCGCGCACATTGCCCGGCCATGCGTATTCCTGCAGCGCCTGCAGCGCGGCTGCATCGAGCTGCAGATGGCGTGGCTGCAGAAAATGCCGGGCCAGCAGTTCGATGTCGTCTCGTCTTTCGCGCAAGGGTGGCAGGTCTATCCTGAATACGTTGAGCCGGTAGTAAAGGTCCTCGCGCAGCTTGCCGTCCTGCACGGCCTGCAGGGGATCGAGGTTGGTGGCTGCCAGCACGCGGATATCTACTGCCAGCGGGCGATTGCTGCCGAGCCGTTCGATCACGCCTTCCTGCAGCGCGCGCAACAGCTTGGCCTGCAAGGCAAGCGGCATTTCGGTGACTTCGTCGAGGAATAGCGTGCCGCCATCGGCCAGCTCAAACTTGCCGATACGTTCCTTGATTGCGCCGGTGAAGGCGCCGCGCTCATGGCCGAACAGCTCGGATTCCAGCATCTCGGCCGGGATGGCGGCGCAGTTGACGGCGACGAACAGGGATTTGTTACGGGGCGAGAGCTGGTGGATGGATTGGGCGACCAGTTCCTTGCCGGTGCCGGTCTCGCCGACAATCAGCGTCGTCGCCTTTTCCGGTGCGACCTGGGCAATCGCCTGTTTGACCTTGCGGATGGCTTCGCTCTCGCCGACCAGATGCTTGCCGCCGGGCGTGACCTCTTCGCGCAGGAACTGGTTTTCGATCTTCAGGCGGCTGACCGACAGCGCGCGGTCGATGGCGATCTCCAGCGTTTCGAGGTCGAACGGGCGCAGGATGTAGTCGGAGGCGCCCAGTTTCATGGCGGCGACGGCAGTAGCGATCTCGCCCTGTGCGGTGACGATGATGACCGGCATTTCCAGACCGTCTTCACGCATGGTTTCCAGCAGCTTCAGGCCGCCCATGCCCGGCATGTGCAGGTCGCTGACGACGAGGTCGATGCCGCCCTGCCGCAACAGCCCCAGTGCCTCGCGGCCGTCGCCGGCCAGTACCGGCTGATAGCCCGCCTGCTTCAGGCTGATTTCCAGCAGACGGCGCATGCTGGGTTCATCATCCACGGCAAGAATACGCTTCAGTTCGGTCAAGATGCTTCCTTCAGGTTCGGTAGTCGCAGGCGGAATTCTGCACCCTGCATGGGGCTGACGCCAACATTGATTTCGCCGTGATGCGCGGCAACGATCTGGCGCACGACGGCCAGACCGAGGCCGAGACCGCCGCTGCGTTTGGTGTAGAAGGGGTCGAACACTTGATCGCGCTGATCAGCCGGGATGCCCGGGCCGTTGTCTGCGACACGGACTTCAACGGCATTTTTCAGCTGCTGCACGCTGACCTGGATCTTGCCGCCTTCGGGCAGTATCTGAATCGAGTTCAGCAGCAGGTTGAGCAGCACCTGCATGATCTGTTCATGGTCGCATTCTGCCATCGCTACGCCCTCAGCGTTGCAGTCGAGCTCTATGCTTTTCTTGTCGGCCTGCGCGCGCAACATGCCAACCGCCTGCCGCGTCAGTTCGGCAATGTCCGTGGGAGCGAATTCCGGCTGGCGTGGTCGCGCCGTATCGATCAGTGTGGAAACCAGTTTGTTCAGGCGCTCCGTCTCCGAGATGATGAATCCGCAGACCTCGCGCCCTTCCTTGCTCAATTCCGGTTCGCGCAGCAACACCTGGGCGGAAGAGCGCAGGATGCCGAGCGGGGTGCGTACCTCATGGCTCATGGCGGCGGCCATCTCGCCGACGACCGCCAGCTTGGCGGCACGGGTCAGGTGTTCCTTGGAGCGCTCCAGGTCTTCGATCATCTGCGCAAAGGCTTGGGACATGGCGTCGATCTCAGCCGGGCCGCCGGCAGGGGGGCGCAGATTGCTCGGTGAGCGGATGAAGCGATTGGCGAAATCGGTCAGTTTCAGCAAGGGGCCGCTGATGGTGCGGGCTACCGGGATGGCGATGAAGCTGGCAAGCAGGATGGTGATGACCAGCAGGCCGATAAAGATAAGTCCCATGCGCCGGATCGGTTCAAGTGCCTCATCGCGATGCTGTGAAAAGGTGACGCGCCAGACGCTGTTGGTTAAGCCCTGAAAGCCCTGAATGTTTGCAGTGGCCGAGATTCTGGCCTTGACTGTGTTTTGCCAGTGTGTGGTCGCGGCGATGGTCTGTCCCTGTTCGTCCAGCAGGGCGGCGGATGTGCGCCCGGAAACGGCACCGCTTAGAATATCCTCGACTTCGGACCAGCTGAATTCCGCCACCAGAATCCCGATCGGTTGCTCTTCTATCGTGTCGAAGATGACGCTGCTCATCTGCATGACGCCCTGCGATGGGGGTGTGAAATGCACATGGCCACCGGCGATGGTGACTTCCAGCCACTGCGGATCCAGCTTCAGTTCCGAGCCGAGCAAGGCTGCATTGCTTGAGGCGATGATGCGGCCGTTACTGTCAATCACGTACAGGCCGCGATAGACGCGCTGATAGCTGGTTTTCAGTTCGGAAAGAAAGCGTGAAAGGCGTTTGTCGACATCGCCGATGCGAGCATCCTGCATCACTTCCAGTTTGTGCCAGGAGGCGATGTTTTGCAGGCGTTCGAACATCATGCGGTCTATGTCGTCGGCCGTTGCATGCGCGCGGGTTTCCAGATCGTGCTGGATCTCGGTCTTGAGTGCGGTGCGTGCCTCGTAGAATGCCAGCCCGGTAATCAGTGTCGTCGGCAGCAGGCTGGTGAGCAGGAAAGCGCCCAGAAGCAGATAGCGTATAGGCAGGGTGCTCAGCTGCATGTGTGAGTCAGAATAATGAGGGTGTGTGGCATGGCATTTGCAATGAATTCGGACTTATTGGATTGAACAAGATTAGAATGTCCGCCAAAACATGGCAAGAACATGGTGAAAATATGATGACATCGAATCGAAAGGTATGCGCAGCTATCTGGCTATCGGTTTGCTATTTTTGCATTCCGGTGCAGGCGTTACACGCCGCAGAGGAGGCGGTAGCCGAGCCGATGGAGCAGCTGGCAGAGGGTCCGGCCAGTGTCTGGGATGGCTTCAATCTGGGTGGCTACGGCAGTGCCGGGATTATCGTGCCACGGCACGAGAAAACCGAGATCGCCGTCAATGAAATCAGTTTGATCATCACCTGGGATGGCGACAGCCGTTTCAAATTCTTCTCCGAACTGGAACTGGAACATCCGCTGATCTGGCGTGAGGGCGATGATTTTTCCAAGCAGAAATCCTTTCTCGATATCGAGCGCCTGTATCTGGATTACAACCTCAACGAGAAACTCAATCTGCGCGCAGGCCGTTATCTGACCCCGGCCGGTCGCTGGAACCTGATCCATGCCTCGCCGCTGGTCTGGACCTCATCCCGGCCGCTGGCTACCAGCCGTCTGTTCCCCACGGCGCTCAACGGCGTCATGCTGTACGGCGCCATTCCCTACAAGGAAGCGGCTTTCGAATACATGCTGTTCGGCGAACTGCTGAAGGATCAGGATCTTGAGCGCGACGAGATCGACTTCCGCGATACCTTTGGTGCGCGTTTCACACTGAGCGGCAGGACGGAGTGGGGCTTGTCGCTGCTGGAATTCTCCGAACGAGATGTCGGTCGGCGGCGCTATCAGATGCTGGGGCTGGATTTTCAGCACAAGCAGCATGGATGGGAATGGAGCGGCGAGGCTTTCCAGCGTTTTCGCAATGACGGCAAGGATGGCGGTCATGGCGCCTATCTGCAGGCAGTGGCGCCGCTCACCGGGCACTGGTTTGCCATCGCCCGGCTGGAGAATTTCAGGCGGCCGACAGAATCGTCGGTTGATCGCTGGCTGATAGGCACGGCTTGGCGTCCTGTCCCCAATCGCATCTTCAAGATGGAATATGTGGGGGGCGATGAGCAACGCGAAGACTCGCCCAAGGGCTTTCTTGCCTCATTTGCAATCCTGTTCTGATGCCGACGATGTTGAATTTGCGCGTGTTGCTGTTACTGCTTGGCTTGAGCCTGCTACCGGCTGCGCCGGCACATGCGGCGGAGTCCGAGGTGCTGGCCATCATCGTGCCGGCGAATCTGGCCGTGAAGCGGCTTAGTGCTTCCGAGCTCAGTCTGATTTTTCTGCGCAAGAAACTCTATTGGCCCAACGGCAAGCGTATGCGGCCGGCCAATCTGCCGACACAACATGATCTGCGCCAGCGTTTTTCGTTGCGCGTGCTGGGCAGTCTGCCGGAAACGCAGGCGGAATACTGGAACGAGCAATACTTCCACGGCGTGTCGCCGCCACATGTGGTGAATTCGCAGGAAGCGATGCTGCGTTATGTCGCCGACACCGCCGGTGCCATCGGCTATGTTGATGCCTGTGCTGTTGATAGCCGGGTCAGGGTCGTGGCCTGGATTGATTCTGACGGTAGTTGGCTGGCATCCCCGCCGCCGCTGGCCTGCGATTAAGCCTGCAAAATTGGTAAGGTCATACGAAATTTGCAGGGTATTGGCCTGCAAATTTCGTATGACCGACCGTCAAATCCCTTTCTTCTGGTTCCATATCACTCCGGATTACTCCGAAAATTTACCTGAATATTGTTATATATAATTGATTATAAAAGTTAAATAATATTTACCGTGTGACATTTGAGTGACAGCGGCAAGTGTTGGCATGGCGCTTGCGCACTATTCAGGTATTCAAATCTGGAGTACCTGAATATGTTGCCGGAAACCATGCCAATCGCGTCTGAAGCCAATGATGAATTGCAGCCGGACCAAGTAGAAAATCCATGCGCTGCAAATCCTGGCACTGCGACAGGAAGCATCGCTGATGACCTGCATCGCTATTTCAGCCACAGACGTCTCACGGCACAAATACACCTGCATTCCGCGGAAAACGTGCATACCTCCATCTCGGGTCCCGAGGCAGAGGACAGGGCGGAGCTGGAGCAGTTTGTCCACCGCATTTTCTCCAAGGCTTATGATGCCAACGTCAAGGAGTTCATGCCGCAACTGATGAGCCTGCGCAATGCCGGCGGTGAGTTGCTGGCCGTGTGTGGCTTGCGTCACGCCGAAAACAACAGCCTGTTCCTCGAGCGCTACCTGCCACAGCCGGTGGAGCATGTGATTTCAGCACAAAGCGGCCAGCTGGTGGTGCGCAATGACATCGTCGAGATCGGTAATCTGGCCGTTGCCCATCCGGAAACGGTACGCAGCCTGCTGGCGAGTATCAGCCTTTATCTGCATGGCACCAGTACCACATGGGGCGTGTTTACCGGTATCCCCAGCCTGCGCAACGCGCTGAGCAAGCTCAATATGCATCTGTTGCCGTTGGGTTGGGCCAGTCTGGCGCACCTGGCGGAAAACGAGCGGGCGGACTGGGGCCGTTATTACGACGAGAAGCCGCAAGTGATGGCGGTCAAACGACTTTCCCCACCGGTCTGCACGAGCGCTGCATGATGGCATCGCGTATCCTGCGGGCCATCAAAGGCCATGCGTCTCAGCATCCTGATCGCGTCGCCTTGCAAGGCGGTAATGCGACCTTGAGCTATGCTGAACTGGTTTACGAGGTCGATCGCATGCGGCGGCACTTCTTTGTCGATGGCGCACGCGTTTTGGGCCTGGTGGCAGACAACAGCCTTGCCTGGGCCGTCACCGACCTGGCGGCAATGGCGTCCGAACTCCCCATCGTGCCATTGCCCGCCTTTTTTTCAGCAGAGCAGCTGGCGCATGCCGTTCGTGATGCCGGCATCAATCAGTTGATCACCGACCAGCCCGTTGTCATGGAACATTTGCTGCAGGGCGCCGGCTTCAGTATCAGGGCCTCGCAACAGTACGAGCTTGCCGGGCGCCGGCTGACGCAGTTCACGCTGGCTGATGTAGAGGCGGTGAAGCTGCCGCAGGCAACCGTGAAAATCACCTACACCTCGGGCACAACAGGTAATCCAAAGGGCGTCTGTCTCGGCCTGCAGGCGCTTGAAGAAGTCGCCGATAGCCTGCTGACAGCGACGCGTGCGAATGAAAACGATGTGCACCTCAGCGTGCTGCCGCTTTCAACCCTGCTGGAAAACATCGCGGGTCTTTATGTGCCATTGCTGGCCGGCGCACGCGCGGTGATCCGGCCCTGTCAGGAAGTTGGCTTGAGCGGCGCCAGCGGACTAGATCCGCAAAAGATGTTGCAGGCCATGCTGCTGGCGAAAGCCAGCACGCTGGTGCTGACGCCGGAACTGCTGAAGGCCTTGGTGATGATGGCGGAAGCCGGTGCGCCGGTGCCTGACAGCCTGCGTTTCGTCGCCGTCGGCGGCGCGACCGTTTCCCATGCCCTGCTCGAGCGCGCAGAGCGTGCCGGGCTGCCGGTATTCGAGGGTTATGGCTTGTCCGAATGCTGTTCCGTGGTTGCCGTCAACACACCGCAGGCCCGTCTGCAGGGCAGTGTCGGCAAGCCGTTGCCGCATGTGCAACTGCGCTTCGCCGAAGACGGAGAGATCATGGTTGCCGGCAGCATCATGCTGGGTTACACCGGTGCGGCCCAAACGGACACAGACCAAGCGGAACAGGAGGCGAAAGGTAACAGCTTCTGGCCTACCGGCGACATCGGCTATCTGGATGATGCCGGCTATCTGCATATCAGCGGGCGCAAGCGCAATGTGTTTATCACCTCCTTCGGCCGCAACGTCTCTCCTGAGTGGGTCGAAAGCCAGCTCGCGCAATCGCCGAAGATCGCGCAAGCCGCACTGTTTGGCGAAGCCCGGCCATGGAACACTGCGCTGATCGTGCCGGCAGCCGGCGCCAGCGATGCGGATATCGAACAGGTCGTCAGCCAGGTCAACGCCGGATTGCCGGATTACGCACGCGTCGGCCGCTGGCTTTACGCCGATGCGCCATTCAGTAGCCAGAACCGGCAGTTGACCCCCAATTTCAGGCTGCGCCGCGATGTGATATGGCAGGCCTATGCTCCAAGAATCAATACTTTGTATGAGGAAATCGATAATGTCTGTGTATGAAAAACTGCTTGCTGCCACCGTTCAGGAACGTGAATCGCTGCTCAGTCTGCCTCTGCTGCGTGCAGGGGTCGCCGGTCAGGTCAGCCTGGAAGCCTATATTGCCTTTCTGACCGAGGCCTATCACCACGTCAAGCACACCACGCCCTTGCTGATGGCCTGCGGCGGCCGCCTGCCGGAGCGTTATGAGTGGCTGCGCGAAGGCATGGCCGAGTATATCGAGGAAGAACTGGGCCATCAGGAATGGATATTGAACGATATCACCGCCTGCGGCGGAGATGCCGAAGCCGTGCGCCGTGGCAAACCGGGGCAGGCGACCGAACTGATGGTGGCCTATGCCTATGACATGGTGTATCGCGTCAATCCGGTCGGGTTCCTCGGCATGGTGCTGGTGCTGGAAGGCACCAGTACGGCCATGGCAACGCAGGCCGGTGCCGCTATCCAGCAAAGCCTGGGTCTGGGCAAGCAGGCGTTCACTTACCTTACGTCACACGGTTCACTGGATATCAGCCACGTTGCTTTCTATGAAACCCTGGCAAACCGTATTGAAGATCCTGCAGACCAGCAGATGGTGATAGACAGCGCCAAGATGTTCTACAAGCTTTATGGCGACATTTTCCGCGACCTGGGGCAACGTTTTCTGCCCGCTGAGATGCTGGAGGCGGCATGAATCTGGCCGGCAAAAGAGTCCTGCTGACCGGCGCTACCGGCGGCATCGGTCGTCATCTGGCGTTGCAGTTGGCGTCAGAAGGTGCCGAGTTGGCCTTGGTTTGTTATGACGCGCAAAAACTCAACGCCCTGACTGATGTGATTTCGTCCCGCGGCGGCAAGGCCAGTATCATCGTCGCCGATTTCAACCACGCACATGCCGCGCAAGGCGTCGCCGATGCAGCGAAGCTGAAGATGGGCGGTGTCGATGTGCTGGTCAACAATGCGGGCATCCTCGATTTCGTGCAGTTTGCCGAACAGGACCCGCAACGCATCGCCCAGATGATCCAGGTCAACCTGACCGTTCCCTTGCAGCTGACACGCGCATTGCTGCCGGATTTCATCGCGCGCAATAGCGGCCAGATCGTCAATATCGGCTCCATTTTCGGTTCCATCGGTTTTCCGCATTACGCCAGCTACAGCGCGACCAAGTTCGCCATGCGCGGATTTTCGCAGGCCCTGCGCCGCGAACTGGCCGGTCATGATATCGCCGTCACCTATGTCGCGCCGCGTGCGGTGAAGACGCCGATCAACGACGCGGTTGCCACCGAGATGTTCAAGGCGACCGGCACCAATCTGGATGAACCGGAGTTTGTCGCCGAAAAGATTCTGCAGGCCATGATTCGCGGCAATCGCGACAGCTACATCGGCCAGCCGGAATCGATTTTTGCCTGGCTCAATGGCTTTTTGCCAAGCCTGGTCAGTATGGGTCTGAAAAAGCAGACCGAGATCGCCCGGCCTTATGCAAGCCGTTCTCAAACCGCACCCAAGTAAACCTGGAGGAGATACCACCATGAGGAAATTACTCACCGCACTGACATTGATTTGCAGTTTTTCGCTGCTGACGATGGGTTCCGCAGCCTTTGCCGCAGAGCCCTTGCCGGCCGATATCGTGCAATTGCAGCACGACTGGGCCAAGGCCAATTACCACACGCCGGAAAAGGAACAGGAAAAGGCGTTCGAGGCGCTGGCCGAACGTGCACACCAGATCACCGAGCAGCATGCGCAATCCGGCCAAAATGCGCCGGAAGCCATGATCTGGGAAGCCATCATTCTGAGCGGCTATGCCAAGGCCAAGGGCGGTCTGGGCGCGCTGAAGCAGGCCGAAAAGGCGCGCGACCTGCTGCTGGCCGCCGAAAAGGCCAATCCGCAGGCCTTGCAGGGTTCTGCCTACACCACGTTGGGTTCCTTGCATTACAAGGTGCCGGGCTGGCCGCTCGGCTTTGGTGACAAGAAGAAAGCACGCGCCTATCTGGAAAAGGCGCTGCAGATCAATCCTAATGGCATCGACCCGAACTACTTCTATGCCGATTTCCTCAGCGAACGTGGTGAATATGAGCAAGCCATTCAGCACTACGAAAAGGCCCTGGCAGCGCCTGCCCGTCCGGGGCGCGAGGATGCCGATGCCGGCCGTCGCCAGGAGATCGAAGCGGGCATGGCAGAGGCCAGAAAGAAACTTTGAGCTCCGGCCTGCATAGCCGATAAACAGAAAAACGAATAGGACACCAACAGATGAATCAGCAAGCAAGCAGTGAACTGGAATTTGCCGGCAAGTACGACGCCGAACACGCGCAGGAATATTTCGAGAAACACGAGTACGAGTTCTGGCGCCGGCTCTCCAACTGGCGCGACCATCAGATCGCGCGCAAGGCCCTGCGCCTGGCCGGCAATCCGAAGTCCGTGCTGGATACCCCTTGCGGTACCGGCCGTTTTTGGGATGTGCTGGCCGAAGACCCGGATCGCATCATTCACGCCAGCGATTACAACCAGACCATGATCGATGCCGGCATGGCCAATCGCCCGAAGCACATCACGCAACGGATCCACGGTTTTCAGGCCTCTGCCTTCGAGCTGCCGGTGCCGGACAGCTTTGTCGACAGCATCTTCTGCATCCGTTTCATGCACCACCTGGGCAAACCTGAGCAGCGTTTGCAGTTGCTGAAAGAGTTTCATCGCGTCACTCGCGACACGGTGATCGTTTCCCTTTGGGTAGATGGCAATTACAAGGCCATGCGCCGTCGGGCGCAGGACGAACATCGCAAGTCACATCCGTATCAGAACCGTTTCCTGATTCCGGCGGCCACCATCGAGGCGGAGTTCGCCGCCAGCGGCTTTGAAGTGGAAGCGCGGCTGGATTTCCTCAAGTACTACCACATGTGGCGCACCTATGTGCTGCGCAAGAAACAGGATTGAAGCGCATGACAGTCATGGAATACATCAGCGCGGCATGGCGCCGTACGCTGCATCAGAATCATGCCGACAGTTTCCTTGCGCTCTGGACGTTGCAGCAGGATAACTGGTTCGAGGAACCCAATCACCGTCGCGGCGGCTGGAGCGGTGTCTGCACGGCAGCACTGAAGCTGGATGATGCCAGCCAGACTCAGGTCTTCATCAAGCGCCAGGAGAATCACGTCTACCGCAGTTGGCGGCATTTTTTGCGTTTGCGCCCGACCTTCGAGCGTGAGTATCGCAATATCCGGCTTTTCAACCGCTACGACATTCCGACTGCCGGCCTGCTTTACTACGGACAACGCCAGCAGCAGGGCAATCAGCAGGCCATGCTGATGATGCTGGCGCTGCAGGGGTATCAACCGCTGGGTGATGGCCAGACCTTGATCACTGCCGGCATGGATCGCGCTACCCGTCACCGCTTGTTCGACAGCGTGGCGGCTGCCATGCGTCGCATGCATGCACATCGCTTTCAGCACAGCTGCCCCTATCCAAAGCATATTTTTGTCAAACAGCAGCCGGATGGCAGTTTTCTGACCTGTTTCATCGATCTGGAGAAAGCGCGCAGGAGATGGAGCGGCAAACAGGCGGCACTCAAGGACCTCGGCATACTGCATCGGCATACTTGCGGTTGCAGCAGAACCGACCGGCTGCGTTTCTTCCTGACCTATCGGCAGGAAAAGCGCCTGAGCCCGGAATCGAAACGAATGCTGGCCATCATCACGCGGCCCAAGGCTTCGCGTCCGCTGCCCTGCGGCAAGCCGTCCTCCGCAACCTATGTAAAACCTGAACATGGAGCATCATGAGAATTGCAGCAATGAAAAGATCCGCAGTACAAAACGCCAATGCAGAACGCAAGGCCGTGTTTTTCCCGTTGTTTCTGGTATTGATCGCGCTGGTCAGCTGGTTCTTGTTGAGGCTGGTGCTCTGGCTGGAAGTCGGGCCGGAGGAGATGACTGTGGTCGAGTCGCTCAAGGTTTTTGCACTCGGCACCTGGTTTGATGTTTGGACGTTGGCTTATCTGGCCAGTGTCTTCCTGTTGGGCTCTGCTCTGCTCGGCAACCGCCTGCGTGCCGGACGGACGGTCCGCGTCCTGTCGTGGATGATCGCCTGGCTGGTGGTCGCCGCCCTGCTGTTCGGCATGGTGGCGGAATACCTGTTCTGGGAGGAATTCACGACACGTTTCAATTTCATCGCGCTGGATTATCTGATCTATACCACCGAGGTCGTCGGCAATATACGCGAATCCTATCCGGTGCCATGGATACTGGTGGCTATCGCCGTTCTGACCAGCATGATCGTCTGGCTTAGCAGCCGTTATCTGAATTTCAGTGCGACGCCACACAGCTGGTCGCGCCGTGCTGCGCTGATCGGTCTGGCGCTCGGCCTGCCTTGGCTCAGCGGCATTGCTGCCAATCTCGATCAGACCGCGCTGGCCGGCAATGCCTATGCCCAGGAGCTTGGCGCCAATGGCCTGTTCAATCTGGCAGCAGCCATGCGTCGCAACGAACTGGATTACAACCGCTTCTATGCCACCATACCTGAACGCGAGGCGTCGGAGGTGCTGGCCGCTATCGGTGTCAAACGCAAACCCGATGTACGGGTCATTCGTGCCCGTTACGAGGAAGACCGCGCCACCCTGGGACCTTTCCACAAGCGGCCGAAAAACGTGGTCATGATCACGGTGGAAAGCCTGTCGGCCAGCTATCTGGGGGCTTATGGCAACACTGAGCATCTGACGCCAAATCTGGATCGCCTGATGCAGGAAGGCCTCAAGTTCGAGCGCCTGTTTGCTACCGGCACCCGCACGGTCCGCGGCCTGGAGGCATTGTCGCTGGGTACGCCGCCGATTCCCGGTCAGGCCGTCGTGCGCCGGCCGAACAGCGATCATCTGGGCACCTTGGGCGAATATCTGGAAATCCAGGGATTCGCTACCGAGTTCGTCTATGGTGGCTACGGCTATTTCGACAACATGAACGCCTATTTTCAGGGCAATGATTTCAAGGTGACGGACCGTACCGATTTCGACGAAAAATCCATCGTCATGGAAAACGTCTGGGGTGTGGCTGATGAAAGCCTGTTCGACAATGCCATGCAGTCGTTGGATGCGGCAGCTGGCGGCGACCGTCCCTTTTTCATGCAGATCATGACGACCAGTAACCACCGGCCTTATACTTTCCCGGAAGGGCGTATCGATCTGCCGCAGGGCAATCGCCGTGCAGCAGTGAAATACACCGACTATGCCATCGGCCGCTTCATCGAACAGGCCAGAAGCAAACCCTGGTTCGACGATACGCTGTTCGTCATCGTCGCCGACCATTGCGCCTCGGTTGCCGGCAAGACCCGTTTGCCGGTGGCCAAGTATCACATCCCCATGGTCTTCTATGCACCGGCACTGTTGAAACCGGGGCGCTTCGAGCGTCTGGTCAGTCAGATCGACGTGCCGCCGACCCTGCTGGATCTGCTGGGAGTTTCAGGTTCGGAGCACTTTTTTGGCTACAACATGTTTACCGACGATCATGTCGCGCCGCGCACCTTCATCAGCAACTATCAGTCTCTGGGTTATTACAAGAACGATCAACTCATCGTACTTTCCCCAAAGCAAATGGTGGAAGCCTATCGCGTCGACCCGGTGAGCTATGAGGTGGAGCCGGTCAGCGCCGATCCGCAACTGGTGAAGGAAGCCATTGCCTATTATCAGACCGCTGCCAATGCATTCAAGGACGGCGGTTTGAAAGAGTTGCCGGTGTTGGCCGCAGTTCCAGTTAAAGAACCCGTAGCGAACTGAGCGATGCTGGTCAGAGTGACGACAAGGCTGGGCGCGCCCTTGTTCCGGCGCGCCATGCTGGTGCTGGCGGTGTCCGCGGTGCTGATGCTGCTTTTGGGGCAATACACCGATATCGATCTGCTGATCGAGGATTACTACTACGATGAGGAACTGAAGGTTTTCCCATGGCTCGACAGCTGGTTTGCCAAGGATCTGATGCATGGCTATGTGAAGAACGTCATCATCAAGAGCGGATATTTGGTGTTGTTGGTGGTGGTCTTGGATTTCCTCCGCCCCTGGCAGAAGATCACGCCGTTCGTCAGAAGTCGCTTGCGCTTCGTCGCGGCGGCATCGCTGCTGGTGCCGACCATCGTCCGCGGCGTCAAGCAATTTTCCGTGTTGCACTGCCCGTGGACGGTGGATCGTTATGGCGGCACGGAACCTTTTCTGCGTTTGCTGGACCATGTACCCGAGGGTATGAAAGTGGGACATTGTTTCCCTGCGGGACATGCAACCGTGGGTTTATGGCTGGCGGCTTTGTGTGTATTCTGGCTGCCTCGTAATCCCAGAGTTGCCGTCGGCGTATTCAGTGCGGGTTTGAGCGTGGGTCTGGTATTGGGTTGGGTGCAGCAGATGCGCGGTGCGCATTTCCTGTTCCACACCTTGTGGGCAGCCTGGCTCGCCAGTCTGGTGTTACTGTTGATGCTGATGTTTGCCCACAACATATTGAATGAGGAGAAAGCGACATGACTGCAAGCTATTCCGGAGCCCGTTACAGCCGCCCGCTCATCGTCCTGCACTGGTTCACATTGCTGCTGCTGGTCGGGGTCTATGGTTTTATCGAGGCGCGCGAACTGTTCGAGAAGGGGACTGATGTCCGCGAACTGATGAAGGCCATGCATTTTATGCTCGGCCTCACTGTGCTCCTGACTGTCATGCTGCGCTTGTTCTTCCGGCTGCGGTCCAATACACCGGCCATCGAGCCAGCGCCGCACTGGCTGATGAACCGGGTGGCGCAACTGGTGCATCTACTGCTCTATGTGTTGATGATCGGTATGCCAATCGCCGGCTGGATGATACTCAGTGCCGCCGGCAAACCGGTGCCGTTTTACGGGCTGGAGCTACCGGCCCTGATCGCCGAGAACAAGGATCTGGCTGACACCATCAAGGAGACCCACAAGACGATAGGCAACCTTGGTTATTTCCTGATTGCCATCCATGCACTGGCCGGCGTCTATCACCATCATGTCAGACGGGACAACACGCTCTTGCGCATGCTGCCGGGCAGAAAAAATTAAGTCTGGATTCAGCTGGGTTTTGTAAAATCTCAACTCACTACAAATAACGACCCACATAATTTTTATACGACAGGCTCAAATGTTAAACAGGTTCTGGAATCGACTGCAATTTTCGGGGTTTTATGCGCCCTTGCTGGCGCTGTATCTGGTCGCATTGCCGATCCTGTCGCTGTCGCGCGCCGGTCTCATGCTGTGGCAATCCGAACGGGTTGCAGCTACAGGCATCTGGCCGGAGATGCTGCTGCAGGGCTTGCGTGTCGATATCATCCAGCTGGGTCTGTTGGTCATCATCCCGCTCTTGCTGGCACCGTTGTTCTTCCATCGTCAGGCCTGGAGCTGGTGGCGCCGCTTTACTTTTTTCTGGGTTCTGGCCTGCATCATCTTGCTGGTGTTCATGGAGGCGGCTACGCCCGGCTTTATCGGCGAATATGACACCCGCCCCAATCGCCTGTTTGTCGAATATCTGAAGTATCCGGAGGAGGTCGTGCCCATGTTGTGGAACGGCTTCCGTATCCACGTGTTCGGCGCTCTGGGCATGCTGGCACTGACGATCTGGGCAGGCTTGCGCTTCATGCGTCCATGGCTGAACCAGCCGCGACCGGTCAGCAACTGGAAGCATTGGCTGGCCTTGCCATTCGTCGTGTTGCTGGTGGTGTTCTCCGTGCGTTCGACTACCGACCACCGTCCTGCCAATCCTGCCATGTTCGCGTTGACCACCGACACCATGGTCAACACGTTGATCATGAACTCGACCTGGACCGTGTTCCATGCCGTCTATAACCTCAAGCACGAGGCCAAATCGAGCGAGATTTACGGCGAGATGAGTGAGGAAGATGCCATGCAGCAACTGCGCGAGATGCGTGCCCTGTTGCAGGACCACCGGCCCTTGATCGGTGATGCCAATCTGCCCACTTTCACGCGCCAGACGGCCACGGTGCACCGCGACAAGCCGTTGAATCTGGTGATTATCCTGCAGGAAAGCCTGGGTGCGACCTTCGTCGAGTCGCTCGGTGGCCGGCCGGTGACGCCGGAGCTGGAAAAGCTGAAGACGCAGGGCTGGTGGTTCGAGAACCTTTACGCCACTGGCACCCGCTCGGTGCGCGGTATCGAGTCGGTGGTGACCGGCTTTGCACCGACACCGGCGCAGAGCGTGGTCAAGCTGTCCTTGTCACAGGACCACTTCTTTACGCTGGCCAGTCTGTTCAAGAGCAAGGGCTATCTGAGTGAGTTCATCTATGGTGGTGAAGGGCATTTCGACAATATGCGCAATTTCTTCATCAACAACGATTTCGATCAGGTGGTGGACAAGAACGACTATGCTAACCCGGTGTTCACCGGCAGCTGGGGCGTTTCCGACGAAGATTTGTTCAACAAGACGCATGAACAGCTGATGAAGCACCACGAGAACGGCCAGCCTTTCTTCACGCTGGTGTTCACCTCCACCAACCACTCGCCGTTCGAATTTCCGGATGGCCGCATCGAGCTGCATGAAGAGCCGAAGGCGACCGAGAACAACGCCGTGAAGTATGCCGATTACGCCATGGGGCAGTTTTTCCGGCAGGCTCAGGCCAGCCCTTACTGGAAAGACACCGTGTTTCTGGTGGTGGCCGATCATGATATCCGCGTACGCGGCGATGACCTGGTGCCGGTCAAGCACTTTCACATCCCCGGTCTGATTCTGGGTGCCGATATCCAGCCGCGCGTCATCAAGTCCGTAGCCAGCCAGATCGATCTGCCGACGACGGTGATTTCACTGATGGGGCTAGACACCGAGCACCCGATGACCGGGCGTGATTTCAGCGCCGAGCCGGAAGGCTTGCCGGGTCGCGCCATGATGCAGTATGGGGAAAATTATGCCTGGATGGAGGGCGAAAAAGTCGTGGTGTTGAGATCGGGCAAGGCGCCGACGCACGCGGTTTACGATAGGCTAACTAAAGAACTGAATCCGCAGGAGCCGCCGGCGGATGCCGGAGTGATGGAAAGACGTGCTCTGGGTCATGTCCTGCTGCCATCGATTCTCTATCGCGAGCAGGACTATCACATGCCGGGTGACGGGCCGGCTGTGGAACGATGAGACTTAAAGATAGATGACGGCCGGGAATACGGCAATGGCGAAAACGATGAGTATCCATTCCATGCCCCATCGTTCCAGATGACCAGTCATATGCAGGATGATGGCGATGAGGGCGCTGATGTTGAAAATGGCGTATAGCATGATGTTATGTTTTCCCCAGATAACTTAATAGGCGCTGATTAAAGTAGTAATATCAAACCTGATGACTACATTGTACGGAATATGCATTCAAATTACCTGAAACTTCCAGCATGGCTGATTGTACTCTGGCTGATCAGCCTGCAGATACTTGCGCCATTTGTCCATGCGCATCTGGAGGCAGATGGTGTTCATCATGCCAGTGTCATGCATTTGCACACGGCCGCATCCCCCGCACATCATGCCCATGATACAAACCCTGTGCTGGAAAATCCACATGGACCGCATCAAATCGTCTCGGTTGCAGAGGGCATACCCAAGAAAATCGAGCCATCGAACTGGTTGGATCTGCTGCCAGCCTTGTTTATTGCCTTGTTTGCCCCGTTACTGACGGTTTTTGTCAGTGGCTTTCAGTACCAGTCAAAGTTTTTTCCATTCTTTCGCCACCGAAGTCCCCAGCCCCACGCCCCTCCCTGCTTCTGATTTCCATTCCGCGCTCTGAGCCGGATAAAAGCCAGTGTTTGCCTCTGGCTGCTTGTACGAAATCAGGAGATTTATATGTATGTCCGTTCGTTTATCCAACTTGCCGTTGGACTTAGTTTAGCTTCCTCCTTGCTACTGTCTGCGACAGTTGCTGCAGTTGAGCTTGAACACCAGGATGTGCTGGAAACCAATCCGGTATTGAGCCTGAAAGAGACGCTGGAGCTGACCTTCAAGCGCAATCCGCAGCAGTACCAGTTGCAGGCACGGGATCGGGATGTGCTCGCACGCCAGTCCCGTTCTGCCACTCTTTTGCCCAAGCCGCCTGCGCTGGCGTTGAGCCATCAGAACGATGGTCTCGGCAGTGGTCGCGGTGAACGCGAATGGCAGGCGGATGTCGAGATTCCGCTCTGGCGTCTGGGTCAGCGTGCCGCACGCACGGCCGTGGCAGAAAATGCCCAGCTTGGCGTACAGGCCAGTCGCGAGAGCCTGTTGCTGGCGGTTGCCGGTCAACTGCGTGAGGCGGTTTGGGAACTGAAGATGACGGAGAGCCAGCTGGCGCTCGCCAAATTGCGCCATGAAACAGCGCTGGCGCTGGAGCGTGATGTCGAGCGCCGGTATCAGGCCGGTGAGCTGGCCAAAACCGATCTCATGCTGGCGCAGCAGGAATCACTGCAAGCGAGGACCGAGACCGTGCGTGCCGATGCCGAACTGAATCATGCCCGCCATCGTTACTCAGTGCTGACCGGATTGCAGCAGATTCCCGGTCAGCTGGAAGAGGCACAGTCTTCGCTGGAAACCTATAGTGAAGCACACGCGTTCTGGCAGGAAGCGGAAGCACGGGTCAAGTTGGCGGAACAGGAACGTAACCTGAGTACGGTGGAAAGCCGCGACAATCTGCAACTGGTGGTCAATACGCGCAGCCAGCGCGGCGCATTCGACAACGCCTACAACGACAGCGTCGGTCTCAGCGTCCGTATTCCGCTCAGCAGCGAGAGCCATACCGCACTGCAGCTGGCTGCCGCCGACATGCAGGTGGCGCAGGCGATCGCCGACCGTGAGCGGTTGCGTTATCAGCTCGAGACCGCCATGCACGAGGCGGAACACAATCTGGCCGTGACCCGGGCCGAACTGCAGATCGCCAGCGAGAATGAGGCGATCGCGCGGGAGAGCCTGCGACTGGCCGAGAAGGCCTTCCAACTGGGCGAGACCGATCTGGTCGCGCTGTTAAGGGTGCGCACGCAGGCCTATGAGGCCGAGCGCGCGCTGAGTGCGCGGCAGATACAACTTCAATGGGATATTGCCCGCTTTAACCAGGCTGTAGGAGTTTTGCCATGAATAGCAGTTTTACCATGAACAAGAACAAAAGCATCCGCTTCGTATTTTTCCTCGTCGTGTGCCTGATGCAACCGGCACTGGCCGCTGAGTCGCAGACGACACCGATCGCCATCACCCCGGCACAGCAGCAGACGCTGGGTATCAAGGTGGCGGAACTCGGCAAGGACGGCAATCTGGCAAGCCAGCGCCTGGCAGGCGAAGTGGTCATCCCCGTCGCACAGGAACGCGTGGTGACTGCACCGCAAGCCGGGCTGGTTACCGAGCTTTATGTGTCGGCTGGGCAGTCGGTGAAAAAAGGCCAGTCGCTGGCGCAGATCAGCAGTACGGAAATGGTTGGCTTGCAAAGCGAGTACCTGCAGGCGCTGACCCAGTATCAATTGGCGGCCGACATGCTGGCACGCGACAAGGAGCTCTATCAGGAAGGCATCATTGCGCAACGCCGTTTCCTGACGACGCAGAGCCATCATGCCGAGACTTCGGCCATACTCGCCCAGCGCAAGCAGGCCTTGCAGTTGGCCGGCATGAGCAGCGCCGGCATCAGTCAGCTGCAAAAAAGCGGCAACATGAGCAGCAGCCTGACGCTGACCGCGCCGATGGATGGCCAGGTGCTGGAGCAGATGGCGAAAGTGGGTCAGCGCGTGGAGATGGCGATGCCGCTCTATCGCGTCGCCAAACTCAGCCCGCTATGGGTGGAGATCCGGGCACCGCTGGCGTTGTTCGAAACGCTACGGCCGGGGTTGCAGGTGAAACTGCCGCAGGTCGGTGTCGAAGGCAAGCTGGTCAATATCATTCGCAGCGTCAACCGCAATGACCAGACCCTGCAACTGCGTGCAGAAGTGGTCGCGGGTGCTGACAGGCTGATACCGGGGCAGTATGTGGAAGTCGAGATCGTGCCGGAAGGCGTTGCTGCAAACGCTGGTCAGTCTTTTGTTCTGCCCAAGTCGGCCGTGGTCAGAAGCGGCGCCGAGTACTACATTTTTGTGCAGGACTCGCAGGGTTTTGTCGCCACGGTGGTTGAGTTGCTCGGTGAGAAGTCCGGCATGGTGTCGATCAGGGCAGGGTTGAAAGGTGATGAAAAGGTCGCCGTGGCAGGCACTGCTGCCATCAAGGGCAAGTGGCTGGGCGTGGGAGACGAATGATGCTGGCTCGTCTCATACAATTCGCGCTGACCCAGCGGCTATTGATGCTGGTAGTGACAGCTTTGCTTTTGGGCCTGGGTGTTGTTTCTTTCCGGGCCTTGCCGATTGATGCCTTCCCCGACGTTTCCACCACCCAGGTCAAGATCATCATCAAGGCACCGGGCATGACGCCGGAAGAAGTTGAAAGCCGTATCACCTCGCTGATCGAGGTGGAGATGCTGGGCTTGCCGCGGCAGACCATGTTGCGTTCCGTCGCCAAATACGCGATGACCGACATCACAGTCGATTTCGCTGAAGGCACCGACATTTACTGGGCCCGGCAACAGGTGGCCGAACGTCTTGGCGGTGTCTGGGACAGTCTTCCGGCCGACATCTCCGGCGGCATGGCGCCGATGACTACGCCGCTTGGTGAGATGTTCATGTTCACCATCGAGAGCGATGCGCTCAGCCTTCAGGAAAAACGCAGCCTGCTGGACTGGGTCATCCGGCCGCAATTGCGCACCGTGCCTGGAGTAGCCGATGTGAACGCGCTCGGCGGTCTGGTGCGTACCTTCGAGGTGATTCCGGACAATGCCCGCATGTATGCTAGGTCCGTGACCTTGCAGGATTTGCAGACGGCGCTGACGCAGAACAACAGCAACGATGGCGCCGGCCGCCTGGATGATGGCGAGGAATCCCTGCTGGTTCGATCCGAAGGCCGTTTTGTCACGCTGGAGGATGTCGCCAACACGGTTATCAGCAGCGAACAAGGCGCGCCATTGCGCATCATGGACGTGGCTGAAGTGAAGATAGGCGAGTTGACGCGCTATGGCGCCGTCACCAGCAACGGCAAGGGTGAGGCGGTGCAAGGTCTGGTACTGGGCTTGCGCGGTGCCAATGCCCAGTTGCTGGTGCGGGGTGTCAAGGACAAGCTGGCAGAGATCGCACCGACCTTGCCGGCCGGTGTCGCTATCAATGTGTTTTATGATCGTGGCAGTCTGGTTGAGCGTGCGATCAATACCGTATCCAAGGCGCTGATCGAGGCCATCGTGCTGGTGCTGATCCTGCTGGTGCTGTTTCTCGGCAACCTGCGAGCCGCGCTGACTGTGGCGCTGGTGCTGCCGTTGGCGGCGCTGATCACCTTCATCCTGATGCGGCAGTTCGGTATCTCCGCCAACCTCATGAGTCTGGGCGGGCTGGCAATCGCTATCGGCATGCTGGTCGATGCGGCGGTGGTGGTGGTGGAGAACATCGTTTCCCATCTGGCCGACAGCAAACGTGCCGAAAACCTGCCGCGCCTGCATTTGATCTATCGCGCCGTGCGTGAAGTCAGCGTGCCCATGTCTTCCGGCATCATGATCATCATCATCGTCTTCCTGCCGCTGCTGACCTTGCAGGGTCTGGAAGGCAAGCTGTTCTCACCGGTGGCGCTGACCATTGTCTTTGCGCTCGGCGGTTCGCTGCTGCTGTCGCTGACGGTGATTCCGGTACTGGCGTCCTTCTTGCTGAAAAAAGTCTCGCATGAGGAGCCGTGGCTGGTGCGCAAGGCGCAGGCGATCTACCTGCCGTCACTGCAGTGGGCGCTGGCGCATAGCCGTATCGTCATCGGCAGCGCCTTGCTGGCGCTGGCGTTGACCGTGCTGGTCTATCTGCAGATCGGCAAGACCTTCATGCCGACCATGGATGAAGGCGACATCATCATCGGCGTCGAGAAGCTGCCCTCGGTCAATCTGCAGCAGAGTGTGGAAACCGATCTGATGATACAGCGCGCCATCATGGAAAAGGTGCCGGAGGTGCAGGGCGTTTATTCCCGCGTGGGCTCTGATGAACTGGGGCTGGACCCGATGGGGCTCAACCAGACCGACAATTTTCTCGTGCTGAAACCGCAGTCCGAGTGGCGCATGAAGACCAAGGAAGGCCTGATCGACCATCTGCGCGAGGTAATGGAGCAGATGCCGGGCATCGCCTACAGCTTCACGCAGCCGATCGACATGCGCGTCAACGAGATGATTCTCGGCGTGCGTGGCGACCTTGCCATCAAGCTGTTCGGCACCGATCTGGATGTGCTGGCGGAAAAGGCTGAGCAGATGGTCGCGGTGCTGCAGAGCATAGAAGGCAGTGAGGATGTCTATACGCCGCAGAACAGCGGTATCCAGTATCTGCAGGTCGAGATCGACCGCATGGCGGCCGGCCGCCTCGGTTTCACCATCGCCGAGGTCGAGTCCATCCTCAGGATGCAACTGGAAGGCAAGGTACTCGATATCGTGCAGGAAGGCCAGCGCCGCACGCCGTTGATGATACGCGGCAATGAGGGGCTGCGGAATTCGCCGGCGGAATTCGCCAATCTGCTGCTGACTCTGCCGGATGGCAGCAATGTGCCCTTGTCGACGGTAGCCAAACTGGTACGGGTCGAGGGTCCGGTGAAGGTCGATCGCCAGCGCGGCGCGCGCATGGTGGTGGTGACTGCCAATGTACGCGACCGCGATCTGGTCGGTTATGTGGAAGAGGCGAAAGCCAAAATAGCCAGTGAGGTAAAACTGCCTGAAGGCTACTCGATCCTGTGGGGCGGCCAGTTCGAGAACCAGCAGCGGGCGGCTGCGCGACTTTCCATGGTGGTGCCGATTGCCCTTGGTCTGATCTTCCTGCTGCTGTTCGCTACCTTCGGCTCGGCCGGACAGTCCGTGCTCATCCTCTCCAATATTCCGTTTGCCATGATAGGCGGTGTGTTTGCCTTGTGGTTGTCGGGTGAGTATCTTTCCGTGCCGGCATCGGTCGGTTTCATTGCGCTGCTGGGGATTGCCGTCTTGAATGGCGTGGTCATGGTGACCTATTTCAACCAGCTGGCAGCCAGCGGCATGGCCTTGGCGGAAGTGGTCATCGAGGGTGCAAAAAGGCGGTTGCGGCCCGTGCTGATGACGGCTTTTATCGCCGCATTCGGCTTGGTGCCACTGGTGTTCGCCACCGGCCCCGGCTCGGAGATTCAGCGACCATTGGCCATCGTTGTCATCGGCGGTCTGGTCACCTCGACGCTGCTGACGCTGATATTGCTGCCCATACTCTATCGCCGTTTCGGGAGGTCCTGATATGCAACAAGCTTTATTAACCCTGATCGTTTCGCTCGAGCTGGAGGAGTCCCTGGTCGATTGGCTGCTGGAGCAGGATCATGTGCAGGGGTTCACCAGCATACAGGTCTATGGACATGGCTCCGGTGTCTCAGCGATGACTGTAGGTGAACAGGTGCTGGGCAGGCAGAAACGCACCCAGTTCATGGTGCACGGCGAAGTCTCCGGACTGGAAAGGCTTTTGCAGGACCTGCGGCAGGAATACCCAAGGGCCGGGTTGCATTATTTCCTCTCGCCTATCATCAGCGCCGGACCGATCACTGGAGAGTCCCCGGAATGAGGAAATGCCTCTAAAGATGCCTGGCCACAGAGCACACAGAGTTCACAGAGAAAACCAGTTACTGAACGGATGCATGGTGCCAGCCATACGGCTGCCGCGATAGGGGTATGCATTTGCTTTAACTCTGTGCCCTCTGTGCCCTCTGTGCCCTCTGTGTGCTCTGTGGCAAGATGGATTTTCCTGAGCGCAATCGCTAAATCCATGACTATTGAAGGGTCTTGCTGACTGCCTGAACGCAGCTTTTACTTGCATTTCAGGCCACTTTCGCGTAACTTCGGCCCATTGCTGGGGGTCTGCAGAATGTCTGTTTTGCAGTGAGAAACACCCTTTGAACCTGATGCGGGTAATGCCGCCGTAGGGAATGCAGATTCACTGTGCTCCTTACGTAAATGAACTTGGAGCACCATCGTGAACGCAAGCGACAAAAATCTCACCAAATTCCTCAACGAAACGGCCGAAGTCGATGCCGGCACCACGCAGCCTTTCGCCAAATCCCGCAAGATCTATGTAGAAGGTTCACGTCCGGATATCCGCGTGCCGTTCCGCGAGATCAGCCTGTCCGATACGCCATCCGCCTTTGGTGCCGAGAAGAACCCGCCAGTCGTGGTTTACGACACCTCCGGCCCGTACACCGACCCAAGCGTCAAGATCGACATCCGTGACGGCTTGCCAGCACTGCGCGCCGGCTGGATCGCCGAGCGCAACGATACTGAGCAGCTGGATGGCCCGACTTCCAGATACGGCCAGGAGCGCAAGAACGATCCTGAACTGTCGCAAATGCGCTTTAACCTGACGCGCAAACCCCTGCGTGCCAAGCCCGGCATGAATGTCAGCCAGATGCATTATGCACGCAAGGGCATTATCACCCCCGAGATGGAATTCATCGCCATTCGCGAGAATCAGCGTCGCGAGAACATGAGCGAACTGCTGCTGACGCAGCACAAGGGCCATGATTTCGGTGCGAGTATTCCCAAGGTCATTACGCCGGAATTCGTGCGCGACGAAGTCGCCCGCGGCCGTGCCATCATCCCGGCCAACATCAACCACCCGGAAATCGAGCCGATGATCATCGGCCGTAATTTCCTGGTGAAGATCAACGCCAACATCGGTAACTCCGCGCTCGGTTCTTCCATCAGCGAAGAAGTCGAGAAGATGGTGTGGGGTACCCGTTGGGGCGGCGACACCGTGATGGATCTTTCCACCGGCAAGAACATCCACGAGACCCGCGAGTGGATCATCCGTAATTCTCCCGTACCGATCGGCACCGTGCCTATCTATCAGGCGTTGGAAAAGGTCGACGGCAAGGCCGAAGACCTGACCTGGGAAATCTTCCGCGATACGCTGATCGAACAGGCCGAGCAGGGTGTGGACTATTTCACCATCCACGCCGGCGTACGTCTGGCTTATATCCCGATGACCGCCAAGCGCATGACCGGTATCGTCTCTCGCGGCGGTTCCATCATGGCCAAGTGGTGTCTGGCGCATCACAAGGAATCCTTCCTCTACGAGCATTTCGAGGACATCTGCGAGATCATGAAGCAGTACGACGTCAGCTTCAGTCTGGGTGACGGCCTGCGTCCTGGCTCGATATACGATGCCAACGACGAAGCGCAATTCGCCGAGTTGAAGACGCTGGGCGAACTGACCCAGATCGCGTGGAAGCATGACGTGCAGTGCATGATCGAAGGCCCTGGCCATGTGCCCATGCACATGATCAAGGAGAACATGGACCTTCAGCTGGAACACTGCGGTGAAGCCCCGTTCTATACGCTCGGACCTTTGACCACCGACATTGCTCCCGGTTACGACCACATTACCTCCGGCATCGGTGCCGCCATGATCGGCTGGTACGGTTGCGCCATGCTGTGCTACGTGACGCCGAAGGAACACCTGGGCCTGCCGGACAAGGAAGACGTACGCGTCGGCATCATCACCTACAAGATCGCCGCGCATGCCGCCGACCTGGCCAAGGGCCATCCCGGTGCGCAGATCCGCGATAATGCGCTGTCCAAGGCAAGATTCGAATTTAGATGGGAAGATCAGTTCAATCTCGGTCTCGATCCGGAAAAGGCCAAGGAATTCCACGATGAAACCCTGCCGCAGGAAGGCGCCAAGCAAGCCCACTTCTGCTCCATGTGCGGCCCGCATTTCTGCTCCATGAAGATCACGCAGGACGTGCGGGATTATGCAGACAAGCTCGGCGTCGATGAAAAAGAGGCGCTGGAAAAAGGCATGCAGGAAAAGGCCATCGAGTTCGTGAAGAAGGGCAGCGAGGTTTACCAAAAAGTTTAAAAACTTTTTGGTTGGTTTATCAGACGACCTGATTGCAGAGTCTGCCAACAGAGTCCGGGAGCAGAATCCGATAGCAGAACCGGATGCCATAAAAAAACAGCCAGCTTCGTGCTGGCTGTTTTATTTATTCCTGCAAGTCATGATGCCTGTCGTCATTAGCCAACATGAACTAATGACGGCCAACAATAGTTTGTTAGAATGACCCCTTATTGAAAGTTGACTTTGACCACACTCAAACTCCCATCCTCCAAATCCAAACCCGGCAATTCGGCGCACAAGCCGGTGCGTCGTCCTGACGCTGCCAAGCGGGTACGCACCAGCGCACCGGCAAACACGGAAAATCCTCAACCCAACACTGCCGGGCAGGTAAAGGCACCGGTAGTCGACAAGCCGGAACGCCAGCGTAACCATCGCCATGACGGCAAGCCGCGTCAGCCTGCGACGCCGGATAGTCGTGCGCCTGCAGAGCGCCCTTTGCAGCGAGGCGAGTTCAAGCGCGATGAGTACAAACGCAATCCGCCGAAAACCCTGGTGCAGGGGCGCGATACGCCGCGACGCGGGGGCAAGGCACGGGATGGTTTCGAGCAGGGCGATTTCAATCAGGATCGTGCGACCAACCCGATGTTTGCCCCCAAGCCGCTGGCCTCCAATCCTGATTTTCCGCGCCTGTCCAAACGTATGGCGGAGCTGGGACTGTGTTCGCGCCGCGAAGCGGACGAGTGGATCGTCAACGGCTGGGTAAAGGTCGATGGTCAGGTGGTTGATGTACTGGGCACCCGCGTAGCGCCGGAAGCCAGAATCGAAGTCAGCAAGGCGGCGGAAAAGCATCAGTCGGAAATCGTCACGATTCTGCTGCACAAGCCGGTGGGTTACGTTTCAGGCCAGGCCGAGGATGGTTATGAGCCTGCCGTGGTGCTGGTGCACCCGGATAATCAATGGGCAGAAGACCCGGTCAGAAAAACTTTCCAGCGTGGATTCCTCAAGGGACTAGCGCCGGCCGGCCGGCTGGATATCGATTCCACCGGTTTGCTGGTGCTGACGCAGGATGGCCGCGTCGCCAGGCAGCTGATCGGTGAGGATTCGACTACCGAGAAGGAATACCTGGTCAGGGTCGAAGGCACGCTGTCGGCAGAAGGGCTGAAGAAACTCAATTTCGGTCTGGCGCTGGATGGCGTTGCGCTCAAGCCGGCCAAGGTCTCCTGGCAGAACGAAGACCAGTTGCGCTTTGTGCTGCGCGAGGGCAAAAAGCGCCAGATCCGTCGCATGTGCGAGCTGGTGGGTCTGCATGTCGTCGGTCTCAAGCGGGTACGTATCGGCAGTGTGACGTTGGGCAAATTACCCGTAGGGCAATGGCGTTATCTGCGGCCGGGTGAGCGTTTTTAGTTAGTTTGAAAAAAAGAAAGATTCTCAGTTTATGGAATTGATGCTGTTATTGAAGGCCTTTATCCTGGGCATGATCGAAGGGGCCACCGAGTTCTTGCCGGTCAGCAGTACCGGCCATCTGATCATCGTCGGTGACCTGCTCGAATTCAATGATGAGAAAAGCAAGGTCTTCAAGATATTCATTCAGTTGGGTGCGATTCTGGCGATCTGCTGGGAATACCGTTCACGTCTGCAGCATATCGCCAGCGGCGCATTCAGTGACAGGACGGCACAACGCTTCATTTTCAATCTGGGTGTCGCTTTCATGCCGGCTGCACTGCTTGGCCTGGCTTTCCACAGCCAGATCAAGGCTTATCTGTTTTCGCCATTCACGGTTGCCATCGCCCTCATCGTTGGCGGTTTCGTCATTCTGATCGTGGAAAAATTCGCACCTGCGCCGACGACGGAAACCGTCGATGACATGAGTTTCATGCAGGCATTGAAGGTCGGTTGTGCACAGTCGATGGCATTGATACCGGGGGTTTCCCGCTCCGGCGCCACCATTCTCGGCGGCGTCATCTTCGGCCTGTCACGCAAGGCCGCCACCGAGTTCTCCTTCTTCGTCGCCATCCCCATCATGTTTGCTGCGACGACTTTCGATCTGCTGAAGAACTACGATCTTTTGAGCTTGGGCGATGTCCCCGTCTTCGCCGTCGGCTTCATCACCTCTTTCTTTGCAGCCCTGCTGGCAGTCAAGACCTTCATTCGCTATGTCGCGCACCACGATTTCCGCCTGTTCGCCTACTACCGCATCGTCTTTGGCAGCATCGTCCTCGCCTATTTCTGGAACGCCTGATGAGCGCATGAATGATTACGAGCGTTTGCTAGCGAGTCTGTCCCGCTTCGAGGAGCAGGCGAAACTGAAGCCGCTGACGCTGGGCGAGGCGCTGGACAGTCTGCATGGTTCGGCCTATGCCCTGATTTGCCTGATCCTGGTCATCCCTTTTTTTCAGCCGGTACCGCTCGGACCCATGACGATACTGGGCGGGCTGGCTTTCAGTTTTCTCGGCTGGCAGATGTGGTGCGGGCGTACTTCTCCAGTGTTGCCGAAAGCGATGCGCGACCTGGCTTTGAGCGAGGAAGCCTGGCGCCTGATCGGCCATGGCTGTTTGAAGATCGTGCATTTTTGTCATAAATTTACCAAACCCAGGCTTTACCGTCTGGTCGAAGGCAGACAGGGACAGAGAATCGGCGGTATCATTCTGATGATGGCAGGCGCTCTGATGGCCATTCCGTTCGGTATCCTGCCGATGAACAACACCCTGCCGGGATTGGCGATACTGTTCTTCTGCCTGGCGGACATGGAAAGTGACGGGCTGATGACATTGATTGCATTTGGCTGGATCGTGGTCACCATTCTCTATTTCACGGCCTTTTTCATCGGCCTGTATTTTCTTGGCAATGAAGTGTTCGAATATCTAAAAATTTGAATAATGAATCGAGTTCAGACATGAATAAAATACTCAAATACGGCGCTATCGCGCTGGCAGGCCTGATCGTACTGGTACTGGTCGTGGTCGGCATCGTCGCCGCCACGTTCAACCCAAACGACTACAAGCCGATGGTCGTTAAAATGGTGCAGGAGAAGAAACAGCGCACCCTTAACATCGAGGGCGACATCAAGCTTTCATTCTGGCCGAAGATCGGCGCCAATCTCGGGCGCATCTCCATTTCCGAGCACAAGAGCGACAAGGAGTTTGCCGCAGTGGAGAGCCTCAAGGTCTCACTGGCATTGCTGCCGCTGCTGAAGAAAGAGCTGATCGTCGACACCATCTATGTCGATGGCGCACGCGCCAACATCGTGCGCTATGAAGACGGCACGACCAATTATGATGACTTGCTGAGCGAGGACGAAAGCGAGTCTGAACAGATCAAGTTCGATGTCGACGGTGTCATCGTCACCAATTCCGCAATCACCTACACCGATCTGCAGGCCGGTAACGAGATCAAGCTGAGCAAGTTCAATCTGGAAACCGGGCATGTGGCGCTTGCCAGCCCCTTCGATGTGGCGACCGACTTCGAACTCTCCGCCAAGCAGCCGGAACTCAACATTGCCGCGAAGATCAAGGGCAACTTCATGGCTGATCCGGAACAAAAGCATTTCGTCGCCAAAGGACTGGATGCCAATGTGCAAGGCGATTTTGCCGGCGGCAAGGAAGTGGTCGTCAAACTGACCGGCGACGTCGATGCCAGGCCGGAGAATATGGAGTTTCTGGTTGACGGCCTGAAGCTGGCCATGACCGGCAATTTTGATGGCGCCAAGGTTGCGGTCGATCTGGTAGCACCGAAGCTGGTGGTGCAGGAGGACGAGGTCAGTGGCAAGGAAGCCAGCTTGAGCCTGACCCGGGAAAAAGGCAGCGACAGCGTCAAGGCCAATCTGGTGCTGGCCGATATCAAGGGCTCGCCCAAGGCAGTGCAAAGCAGCGGCATCAGCGGTGACATTGCTGCCAAGCAGGGCGCACGTACCGTGCAGGGCAAGTTCTCTTCGCCTTTCAGCGGCAACCTCGAACAGCTGATATTCGATCTGCCCAAGCTGGCCGGTAATCTGGATGTGAAGGACCCGGCGCTGCCGGGTGGTGCCATGAAGGGTGATTTCGCGCTCAAGCTGCATGCCGACGTCAAGCAGGAGCAGGTCAAGAGCGATTTCAATCTGGCCATCGATACGACCAAGCTCAACGGTGATGTGGCCGTGGCAGGCTTCAAGAAGCCCAATATCAAATTCAACCTGAATGCCGACACGCTGGACCTCAACAAGCTGCTGGGACAACCGTCGGCCAAGGCTGAGAAGGCGGCAGACAGCGGTCCGGCCAAGCCGACAGACCTTTCTGCATTGAAGGACCTCTTGCTGGAAGGCAAGGTCAGCATCGGCAGCATTCTCTATGACAAGTACCGCCTGACCGGCCTTAACATGGGCATCAAGGCCGATGGTGAGCGTCTCAACGTCAGCCCGTTCGCCGTCAAGCTGGATGAATCGCAGATCAAGGGCAGCTTCGGCATCAGCCGTTTTGCCAAGCCGATCTATCATTTTGATGTGGATATCGACAAGCTCGATGCCGACCGTTACATCGCCAAGTCCGACGACAAGCCGGCGGCCGCGGACAATAAGCCCGCCACCGATACGCCGATCGACCTGTCGGCGCTGAAGGCGATCAATGCCGATGGCGAACTGCGTATCGGCTGGCTCAATCTGGCCAACGTCAAGTCGACCAATGTCCGCATCAAGCTCAAGGCGGATGACGGCGTGGCGCAACTGGCACCGTTCTCTGCCAATCTGTATGAAGGCGCCATGAATGGCTCGCTGCAGGTGGATGCCCGTGCCATACCGCAGATCGCCTTCAAGCAGAACATGACCGGTATTGCCATCGGTCCCCTGCTGGTCGATGCCATCAACAACGACATGTTGAGCGGTAAGGGCAATCTGAATCTGGATGTGAAAACCAGTGGAGCGACGGTCAATACGCTAAAAAAGTCGCTTAACGGTACTGCCGGCCTGAATCTGGCCGATGGTGCCGTCAAGGGTATTGATATCGCCGGCACTATCCGTGGCTACAAGGACAAGCTCAGCTCACTCAAGGGTCAGGCCAGTGTCGAGGGTGACAAGACGCAGAAGACCGATTTCAGCGAAATGTCGGCGACCTTCAATATCAAGAATGGCGTCGCGCATAACGACGATCTCAACATGAAAGCGCCTTTGTTCCGTATCACCGGTAGCGGCGATATCGACATCGGCAATGAAACCATCGACTATCTGGCCAAGCCGACCGTGGTCAAGACGCTGGCCGGTCAGGGCGGTGCCGGTCTCGATGAGTTGAGCGGTGTCACCATTCCGGTCAAGCTGACAGGGACCTTCGCCAAACCCAAATATGCGCTGGATTTTGCCGGTGTGGCGACAGCCATGGCCAAGAAGAAGGTCATCGACAAGGTCGGTGGTGAAAAAGGCGAGGCGGTGCAGAAGCTGCTGGATGGCGATGCCGCGGGTGGGCTGGAAGGTTTGCTGAAGAAGAAAGCCGAGCCGGCGCCGACAGAGAAAACCGCAGATCCGGCAACGACGCCTCCGGCTGAAGAGCAACCGGCGAGCAAGGAAGACAAGGTCAAGCAGAAGCTGGATAAGCTGCTCGGCTTTTAAGGAAGATAAGCCCTTCAAGCTGTTTCAAGTTAAATCCAACTCAAAGCGCTCTTGCCGGACTGATCAATGTTCATCTCCGGCAAGGGCGCTTGTTATTGTCCGCTGAGGATTAGCGTTTGTTGTGACCAGGGGCGTTCTCGCTGTTACCGGGGCCGTGAGGGTCGTGGCCGGGCGGTACGCCGTGACGATGGTGATGGCAGGCGCTGAGAAATAACGTCAGCAGCACGATAGAAAGCAGGGTTTTCATGGTATGACCTCAATGATGATGAACAAAGTACACACAAGCATGGTGCCCGTGCCTCAACAGTGTATCCTGAAGTGCGCACCTGTATTCATTCAAGTTGCGCGGCCGGTTGCTTCAAGGTGAATCAAGTCGTGTCCGGTTTCGCCGGTCTGATCATTCAATGGCAAAAGCAGCATGGGCGTCATGACCTGCCCTGGCAGAATACGCGCGATCCCTATGCTATCTGGGTGTCCGAGATCATGCTGCAACAGACGCAGGTAACGGCGGTCATCGGCTATTACCAGCGCTTCATGCAACGCTTTCCCGATATCGCCAGTCTGGCTGCAGCCACTCAGGATGAAGTGCTGCAGCATTGGAGCGGGCTGGGTTATTACTCAAGAGCCAGAAACCTGCATCGCGCCGCACAGATCATGGTCGAGCAGCATGCGGGCAGGTTTCCCGATCTGCTGGAGCAGATTCTGGCCTTGCCGGGTATCGGCCGTTCTACTGCCGCGGCCATTTCCAGCTTTGCTTTCGATCATCCCGAGCCGATTCTGGATGGTAACGTCAAACGTGTTTTCGCCCGCCATTTTCTGGTCGAGGGTTGGCCCGGTCTGCCAAAAGTGGAAAAACAGATGTGGCAATTGGCCGACAGCCTGATGCCGCAAACGGAGGTCGTCGCCTATACGCAGGGCCTGATGGATCTGGGCGCGACGCTGTGCACGCGCAGCAAGCCGCGCTGTGCTGAGTGTCCCCTGCATGTCAGCTGCGGCGCCCTCGCACAGGATAAAGTGAAGCAGCTGCCTGCTGCCAAGCCGCGCAAGGCGCTGCCGGAAAGAAGTGTCACCATGCTGCTGTTGCTGCAGGGCGACGAGATTTTGCTGGAAAGGCGTCCGCCCAGCGGTATCTGGGGCGGGCTATGGAGCTTGCCGGAAGTTGAAACCGGAAGCGATGTACAAGTTACGGCACGCGAACGTTATGGCCTGGAAACCGAGCAGTTGCAGTCATTGCCTGTGCTGAGCCATGCCTTTACCCATTTTCGCCTGCATATCACACCACAACCCTTGCGCATCATCGGCAATTTGCCTCGCTTGCAACAGAACTCCAGCGTCATGCTGAGCCGGAAAGATGCGATTGGTGCTGCGTTACCGACACCCATCAGAAAAATACTCCGCGAATTGGGATCGGCCTAACCCGCCTTGCGAAAAGTCAGGTTGATGCGCTGATTGCCCAAGGCCGGATGACGGCCTGCCATGATGGGCAGGACGCCGTGATAGCGCAGGCGGTCCTCGCCACCCCATACCACCACGTCTCCATGTTGCAGTTCCATGCGTAGTGCCTTGTCGCTGCGACGCAGGCCGCCGAACAGGAAAGTGGCGGGCAGGCCGAGGGAGACCGAGACGATAGGCTGGCTGAAATCGCGTTCATCCTTGTCCTGATGCAAGCCCATTTTGGCACCGGGGCTGTACTGGTTGACCAGGCAGGCATCCGGTTCGAAATCAGAAAATCCGGCCGCGTCGGCGGCGGTAGCGGCCAGCGAGGAAAAGACATCGGGCATGGCCGGCCAGGGTCGGCCGCTGACCGGATCCCTGTCCTCGTAGCGGTAGCCTTTTCTGTCCGACACCCAGCCCAGTCGGCCGCAACTGGTGGTTCTGACCGACATATTCTGGCCGCCGGGCGTGATCATCTGGCGCAAGGAGGCTTCTGCAATAATGCGCTTCAGTGCTTGTAACAGCTCCGTTTCATGTTCGAGTGCGAAACCCCGTAGAAGCCATGATTCCGGGCCAATTTGCAGTGTTGTGGCGTCAGATAATCCATCGAACAGAACCAGGTTCTGCCCCTTCAACGTGGTTTCCCGGTATACCTCTCGACCATCTTCTGATTCAAAGACCATGACCGCTATAGCTGTTTTACTCAGATAGAAACCGATCTGACCTGGCCGATATCAGTCAGGCCCTCCAGCACTTTCAGTATGCCGTCCTGCTTGATGGTTCTCATGCCAAAAGTCTGGGCAGCGTTCAATATTTCGCTGACCGGCGCACGCGTCTGAATCAGATGCTTGATGGTTGGTGTTACCAGCAGCAACTCATGCAGACCCATGCGCCCGCGATAGCCGGTATTGGCGCAGGCATTGCATCCGCGTGCGTGATACAACTGGAACTTCTTGTCGGCTGCAAAACGGAATTGCCAATCCTGCAGAACTGCGGCGGCATCCAATTGTGTACCACTGACATATTCTTCTGCCAGCTCATCCATTTCAGTTGGTTCCGGTTCGTAGGCTTCCTTGCATTCAGGACATAGTGCCTTTGCCAGACGTTGCGCCAGTATTGCCTGCAAGGCATCAGCAAAGTTGAAAGGATCCATACCCATATCCAGCAGCCTGATGATACTTTCGGATGCGCTATTGGTGTGCAGTGTGGACAGCACCAGGTGGCCGGTGAGTGAGGCCTCGATGGCGATCTTGGTGGTCTCCTGGTCGCGCATCTCGCCGACCATGATGACGTCCGGGTCCGCCCGCAGGAAACTGCGCATTGCGGCGGCAAAAGTCCAGCCAATCTTGGCGTTGACCTGAACCTGCCTTAATCCGGCTTGTGTGATTTCAACCGGGTCTTCTGCTGTCCAGATCTTGCGGCCCGGGGAGTTGATGTAGCCGAGCAGGGAATGCAAGGTCGTGGTCTTGCCGGAGCCGGTAGGGCCGCAAACCAGTATCAGCCCGTAAGGACGCTGCATGACCTTTTGCAGATCGTGCAGCGTGCTGCTGGCCATGCCCAGTTTTTCCATGGATAGCGGCTTGTTGGAGGCAAGCAGGCGCATGACTATGTCTTCCATGCTGTTACTGGTCGGGATGGTGGCTACCCGCAACTCGACCTTGGATGGACCGAACAACTGAAAGTTGATCTTGCCGTCCTGCGGTTTGCGCCGCTCTGAGATATCCAGTTGCGCCATGATCTTGATGCGCGAGATTATGGCATCGCGTGCGCTGGAGGGGATTTCCATATATGGGACCAGTGTGCCGTCCTTGCGGAAGCGAATGCGGGTATTCTGTTTGCCTGAGTAGGTTTCGATGTGGATGTCTGAAACGCCGTCCTTGTGCGCGTCCATGATCATCGTGTTGACGAATTGCACCAATGTGTTGTCTGATTCCGCTACCGGTTTTTCCGGTATCTCCAGTTCGATGCCTTCATCAAACAGTTTTTCAGTCAGTTCGCCGGCATCGATGCCCTCGCTCGGGTCGTGATGAAAGCTGTATTCGTCTCTGCCCTGCTTGCTGAATTGGACATCGAATGGCAGGGCTTCGGTTTTGTTGGGATATATCCGGTCGATTGCTGCGAAGATCTCTTCGCGTGAGGCCATCGCCGGCACGACCTTGCGTTGTATGGCGAAACGCAGGTAATCCAGTGTCTTGCGATTGAGCGGGTTCTCCAGAGCGACAATCAGCGTTTCGTCATGCAGGCAGAGAGGAGCTACCCCATGCCTGTGTGCCATGCCGCGATCCATCAGTGCGACAGCTTTCGGATCAAAGTTGAATTTGGCCAGACTGACGTAGGGAATGCCAAGCTTTTTCGCCAGCGCTCCTTTCAGCGTCTGTTCGTCAATTACTTTCATCTGTAGCAGGATCTGCCCCAATTGCATGTTGCGGTTTTTCTTCTGCTCTTCGAGTGCTTTTTCCAGTTGGGTCGTGTCTATCAGCCCAAGCTGTTGTAAAGCTTCACCGAGCCTCAGGATCGGCTGGCTTTCCTGTATTTTGATTGCCGCATTCAATTCCTCACTGGAAATGATTTTGTGCTCTGACAAATAGTCGCCGATACGTTTGTTACGGAGCTCTCTCTGATTTAAAAGGGCTTCGTCAACTTTTTCCGGGCTGGCCAGCTGTTCGTCAATCAGCATTTCGCCGATACGCAGGCCCATCTGGCAGTGGGCGATCGCCTCGTGCGGGATAAATTGGCGGACGATGCGTTCGTCAGTTGTCGGCGAGAATAAATAGATACCATTGGCGGTGTTGTAAAAACCGAGAGTCTCGCCCTGTTGTATTTCCTTGTCGTGGAATTCAATGTGATAGGGCTGGCGCTCTGAGGGGTCAAACATTTCCTCGGCGCGAGACTCCAGTTCTGTCTTCTGTTTACGGATCTGCATCGAGCGTATCAGGCGCATGCTCTTGATATCTTCGAAGCGGATGGTTTCCTTTGCATCGCTGCGAGAGGATTGGAATACGATACTGGAGGCATCCGGTAGAAATTCCAGCAACTCACCCAGTAACTTGTCACCGTTACGCAGATAAATCAGGCAGCTCTCGAGGGCTGTTTTGTCGCTGTCATTCTGCGGCAGAAATTCAAAAAAGAGTGGTGTGGGCCATTCAAGTTGGGCGTTATGCATCGTTTCTATCCCCGCAGTTAGCAAACCGGCACTCCATCATCAGTGTTAAAGGATACCATCAAATCGTATCGGTCTTGGTAGCAATGAACTAGGCTGTTGTGATTGTCCAGACGGATATTTAAAGACGTGAGATATTGCTTTTTCCGGGCGTAAAAAAAGCAGCCGAAGCTGCTTTTTAATGGGTGTCCGGGTTTAGATGTCGCCCCAGCTTTCGTCCCACATGCAGTGCTTGATGGTGCGACGGTTCTTGATCAGTTCGTCGATCGAAGGCTCGTCGTTCAGAGCACGCTTGATCGCCAGCTTGGTGGCTTCGTAGTTGTTCTTGTACATGTCGGCCTTGTCCAGCTTGCCTTCTTTCGCCAGTGCGGCGCAGCCCGGATCGATCCAGACCAGGGAGACGATGCACAGGTCGTTGACCTGGTCCTTGGGGATGATGCCTTCGATCACGCAGTCGACAATCGCATCTGCAGTGGCAGCCTGGACAACACCGCCGAACAGTTCGATGTTGATGGAATCCTTCAGGGTGACCTTGGGTACCATCATGGCGGCAGGGCGCACCAACTGGTTGATGTCACGGACGACGAACATGGCGGTGTGGCCCTTGCTTTGCGCCATCATGTTGGCGAATGCAGTGCCGACCGGGCCGTCAACGGCACCGATGAGGATTTCCGGCATGGCAGCGGTAACGTCCTTGCCTTCAGTGAAAATGGTGGCTTCACCAGCCTTGAAAACGATCTTGGACATGGAATTCCTTTGATTAACGAGTGGGGAAAGGCGCTATTTTACCGAAGCAGGCAACAATCAACAAATGGCAACCGCATGCCAAGCGGATTGAAAATCAGGAGCTTAGGTCATCACAATGTGGCGACCGACACTACTCAAGTCAGTTGCATGTCGCAGTGCGGGATACCGGCATCCGGATATTCCTCACTGCAGACCCGGAAGCCGGCACGTTCATAGAAGGGAATGGCATGCGTTTGTGCCGAGAGCCGGATCGGGCCATGGCCGCGCTGGCGGCACAGGCGAACGGCCGTTGTCAGCAAGGCATCGCCAATGCCATGTCTGCGCCAGGATTTACACACGGCCATGCGGCCGATGATATTGGGTTCGAGGATACGGGCGCAGCCTATCGCCCGGCCATCTGCATCCAGCGCCAGCAGATGAATTGCGGTTTCATCCAGCCCGTCCCATTCCAGATCGGGCGGCACCTGTTGTTCTTCAATGAAAACTTCAGTGCGTATGCTGCTCAGTCGTGCCTTTTCGCCAGGCCAGTCGACTATCTCGATTGTGAATGGCCGGGGGGTGTCAGCGTGTTTCAATTGGATTGTGCATCAATATCCTGCTGCATTTGTGCTGCAGATTGCTCGATGGAGGCAGCGGCCTCTTCTGCACTTTTCAGAACCTCGCGTTGATCCTCTGCGATTTTCGGGGTCGAATCGGGCGGTGAGCAGGCGGCCAATGCCAGACAGAGCAGCATTAGTACGGACAATAATGGAACGGAAAGTAAGGGCCCGGAAATAAAATCACTGGTACGGTCCTGCATGATGTCTCCCTGCTGCAGACTTGCAGCCATAAGTACTTCCGTGCATTATGCAGCATCTTTTTCACGATACAAACAAGGGTAAATCGATGAACAAATATCTGGCAGTGTTGGGTCGCGTGCTGCTCGCCCAAATTTTTCTGGTGCAGGTTATCATGCTGATCAACAGTTTCATGAGCAATCCGACCGGTTATGAACAGTATCAGATGGGACTTGCCAGCCACGGCTTACCCGGCATCTTTGCGCCGTTGATCATACTCATTCAGATGGTCGGTGGGCTGGCCTTGCTGTTGGGCTACAAGACGCGTATCGCTGCCATTGTCATGGCGGTCTATGCCTTGTTCATCATGCTGGCCGGTTTGACGCCTGCACCGCTGCAGTACCTTGCTATCGTCGGTGGTCTGCTGGTGCTGGCAGCCAATGCCGAGACGGCATTCAGTCTGGATAGCTGTAGGAAGAAGTCTTGATTTAAAAAAAACAGAAAAGGCGCCAACGGCGCCTTTTTTATTGACCAGGGGATCAGGCCGATTTCAGATTCTTCGGCAGCTGGAACACCACGTTCTCGACGACGCCTTGCAGTTCAGTCACTTGCGTTGCGCCGAGTTCCTGCAGTTTGGCGATGACTTCCTGTACCAATACCTCGGGAGCCGAGGCGCCGGCAGAGATGCCGACATGATGCTTGTCCACGATCCATTCCGGTTTCAGATGGCTGGCGTTATCGACCATGTAGGCTTCCACACCCTGATTCTGCGCGACTTCGCGCAGGCGGTTGGAGTTGGAGCTGTTCGGCGAGCCGACGACGATGACCAGGTCGCAGTCTTTTGCCATGATTTTGACGGCATCCTGCCGGTTTTGGGTGGCGTAACAGATGCTGTCGCTGCGCGGCCCCTGAATCTCCGGGAATTTCCTTTTCAAGGCCTCGACGATGGCAGCGGCATCGTCGATCGATAGCGTGGTCTGGGTCACATAGGATAGCTTCGTCGGATCAGTGACCGTCAGTGCTTCTACATCATCAGGCGTTTCGACCAGGTACATGCCGCTGTCGGACTGGCCCATGGTGCCTTCGACCTCGGGGTGCCCCTTGTGGCCGATCATGATGATTTCGCGGCCGGCCTGGTGCATCTTGTCCACTTCGATATGCACCTTGGTGACTAGCGGGCAAGTGGCGTCGAATACGCGCAATCCGCGTTGTTCGGCCTCGGCACGTACGTCCTTGGAAACGCCGTGCGCACTGAAAATGACGGTGTTGCCGGCTGGCACTTCATCCAGTTCCTCGATGAAGATGGCCCCCTTGTTTTTCAGTTCGTCGACGACGAACTTGTTATGTACCACCTCGTGCCGCACATAGATCGGCGCGCCGAATTTTTCCAGCGCCTGTTCGACAATGATGATGGCGCGGTCAACGCCGGCACAAAAACCGCGGGGGTTGGCGAGAATGATATCCATAAGAATCCAGAATTGATTAATGACCCAGCCAGTGGGCGATAGTCAGCAGCAACAAGATACCCATCATCAGGAACAGCACGCGCCAGACCAGTCCGATGGCGCTTTGCAGGCAATCCGCGTCGGCCTCGTCGCCCAGCCCGATTTCGGGCCTGTAGATGATGACCCCTTTGAAAGGCAGGGGTTCGCCGAGCTTGACGCCGAGAGCGCCGCCGCCGCTGGCAAGTATGATACCCAGTGCCTTGTTCGGCCAGGTGGCGGCTTGTGTACGCCAGCAATAGACGGCGTCTTCAAAATCGCCAACGATGGCAAAACATATTGCCGTGATACGTGCCGGCAACCAGTCTATCCACTCGAATATCTGCTCGGAAAAATGATTGAATACATTGTCTTCCAGCGGGTGCCACTCGGTCTTCAGCAGCTGGCTGAGACGATAGAGTACCGCGCCGGCCGGACCGAGCACGGCAAACCAGAAGACCGGGCCGAACAAGCCATGGTGTGCACGCTTCAGCGCAGTTTCTATGCTGACTCTGGCAAGTTGCGCCTGGCTGTAGTTGTCGGCATCACTGCCTTCCCATTCGTAGAATTGCTCCCGTGCCAGATCGATGTTCTGGTCGCGCAGGGAGGCGACGATCTGTTCGGCACGGCGCTCGAACTGGCTGCAGCGCAGCGTGACATAAAGCACCACTATGCTGAACAGCAAGCCGAGCAGGAAATGAACGGTCAGCAGAACGAAATAGATCACACCGATGATGACGGCAGGCAGCAGGGCGCCAGCGATCCAGGCAATCATGCCGTGCAGCTTCTTGCCATCATTGAAGCTGCGCTCCAGCCAGTGCGCATAGGGGTGCATCAGGTGCTGCAGCAGATCCAGCTGCCGGTGCGGCAGGTAATAGCTCAGCAGCAGGGTGGCAAGCAGCGCAAGTAGACTCATGAGCCGTTGCTCCAGCCGGTTTTTGCCACCGGCAGGCTGTCTTCCAGCGGCATTTCTACATGCAGCACACTGGCTTCGACGATTTCCAGCGTCGGCAGGTGCAGTGTCGTGTTGTGCTGTTCCGAATAATCAAGCAGCGCGGAATAGGCTTTGCCGTAGGCGAACAGCGGGTGCGCCTTGATCTCGGCAATGACGACCTTGCGTAGCGGGATGGTGTCGATCTTCAATGGTGCTGCCGGCATCTTGTCCTTGGCAATGAGGTATCCGGTGCGCGCCTGCAGTTGCTTGTATGGCGTAGTTCTGGGGTCGGACAGGATCAGCGTGATCTGTGCGCCGGCTTCGATGCCCTGCTGTTTCAGGGTGAACAAGACCTCGCCCTGCTTGGAAGTGAGTTTGGAATAGGGGCCTTCCGCTTCCAGATATGCATAGTAGTAATCGCCACGCTCGCCGGTCTCAATTCTGGCTGATGAAAACAGCCCCCACCACCAGAGGATGACAATCACAGGTAGCAGGAAGACGATCAGAAAATAGTGCCAGTGTTTTTTCACGAGAAACGGGCGACGCGGTCTGCGTCAGCAGATAAATGGATACCGTCAAAAGATACCACAATCCGGCGCAGACATGCACAAACCGGTGCCGGAAAAACTGCGCTTGCAGGCATTGTTGGTATAATTGGCCGGTTCCTGAATTTCAGGTGGCTTCAAGCACGGTTCAAACATGAAAAATACTGCAACACTTCTGATTACATGCCCGGACCAGAAAGGTCTGGTTGCTGCGATTGCTGATTTTCTTTATCGGCATGACGCCAATATCCTGCATGCCGATCAGCATCAGGATGCCGAGAACAACCTGTTTCTGATGCGGGTAGAGTGGGATCTGGAAGGCTCCACGCTCAGCCTGGATGGTTTTGCCGAGGAGTTCGCACCTATTGCCAGCCGCTTCGATATGAACTGGCAGTTGAAATCCACGCAAAAACGCCCGCGGGTGGCCATCATGGTGTCGCAATACGATCACTGCCTGGCCGACTTGTTGCACCGCCACCAGAGCGGAGAGCTGAACTGCGAAATCCCGCTTATCATCAGCAATCACCGCCATACGGAAAAGCTGGCCGAATTTTACGGCATCCCTTTCCACTACATTGAAGTGAACAAGGACAACAAGGCGCAGGCCGAGGCACAGCAGTTTGCCTTGTTCGACCGGCACGAGATAGACCTCATTGTGCTGGCGCGCTACATGCAGATCCTGTCGCCGGATTTCGTCAAACGCTATCCGCAACGCATCATCAATATTCACCATTCATTCCTGCCAGCCTTCATCGGCGCGCGGCCATACCATCGTGCCTTTGAGCGCGGTGTCAAGCTGATCGGCGCCACCAGCCACTACGTTACCGAAGTTCTGGACGAAGGCCCTATCATCGAACAGGACATCACCCGTATCTCGCACCGCGAGCAGGTGGACGACCTGATCCAGAAAGGTCGCGACCTGGAACGTGTGGTGCTGTCGCGCGCTGTGCGCTGGCATATCGAAAACCGCATCTTGGTCTATGCCAATAAGACGGTGGTGTTCGACTGATGCTTTAGAAAAAGAGAACAAAAAAGGAGGCCTCGGCCTCCTTTTTTGTTGATGCAATTGCTTGAAATAAAGTTTCAGGTAGTCAGCAAACAAAGGCCTGTTCGTTGTCGAGCTTTGTTGTTCGCTTTTGTTTTCTCTGTGAACTCTGTGCGCTCTGTGGCTGGGATGTCAGTCCTTCAGCACGGATTCAAGCGCGTACAGTTGCTCGATGCTCTCGCGCTGACGGATCAGGTGGTGCTGGTTACCGTCCACCATGACTTCGGCGGCACGCGGACGTGTGTTGTAGTTTGAACTCATGCTCATGCCGTAGGCGCCGGCCGACATGATGGCCAGCAGGTCGCCTTGCAGCAAGGCGAGTTTGCGGTCATGGCCGAGAAAGTCGCCGCTCTCGCAGACCGGGCCGACTATCTCGTAGGTTTGTGCTTCGCCTTCGCCGGCGGTCACTGGCAGGATGTCGTGATAGGCGTCATAGAGCGCAGGGCGCATTAGGTCGTTCATCGCCGCATCGACGATGGCGAAGTTCTTCGCTTCGGTGTGCTTCAGATATTCCACCTTGGTCAGCAGCAGGCCGGCGTTGCCGACCAGCGCACGACCCGGTTCGAACACCAGCTTGACCTTGCGATTGCCGAGTTTCTGCAGCATGGCTTGTGCGTAGTCGGCAAAATCTGGCGGAGTTTCATCCTGATAGCAGATACCGATGCCGCCACCGGCGTCGATGTGCTGGATATGGATGCCCGCCGTTTCGAGCTGGTCGACTAATGCCAGTACGCGGTCGAATGCATCCAGAAACGGCGAAAGCTCAGTGAGTTGCGAGCCGATATGGCAATCGACGCCATGCACTGCGATGTTCGGCATCGCTGCGGCACGCTGGTAAAGACTGAATGCATCTTCATAGGCCACGCCGAACTTGTTGTTCTTGAGGCCGGTGGAAATATAAGGATGGGTCTTGGCATCCACATTCGGATTCACGCGTAGTGAAACCGGCGCGCGCTTGTCCATTTCACCGGCGATCTGGTTCAGGCGCTCCAGTTCAGCGGCGGATTCGACGTTGAAGCAGAAGATGCCGGCATTCAGCGCGGCGCGCAGTTCGTCCGCAGTCTTGCCGACGCCTGAAAACACCACCTTGGCCGGGTCGCCGCCCGCCGCCAGCACGCGTGCCAGCTCGCCGCCGGAGACGATGTCAAAACCGGCGCCCAGTCGGGCGAACAGGTTGAGGATGGCGAGGCTGGGGTTGGCCTTGACGGCGAAGCACACCAGATGGTCGCTACCGGCAAAACCGGCCTTGAATTCTGCAAATGCGGTTTCCAGTGCCTGCCGCGAATAGACGTAGCAGGGCGTGCCATACGTGCTGGCGATATCGGTCAGTGCGACATTTTCGGCATGCAGCATGCCGTTCTTGCTATGGAATGAATTCACGTGTCTTGTCGTTTCGAGTGCTGTGTTTGGGTCAAGGCTGTTCCAGGGGTTCTTCTTCCTGTGGTGCCGGTCTGGGCTGGCTATCCTGCGGATACTGTCGTTCCGGGATATAGAGAGGGCCCTTGGTACCGCATGCGGTCACCAGCAGGCACAGCAGAATTGAAAGGCAAAAAGGTCTCATCAGTGTCATTATCCTTAAAAACCGGATACTAACATAAACCGATGTTTTGACAGGAGGCCGGACCCGGATTACCGTTCATCCGTTATCCGAAACCGGTTGTCAGTTTCGGGTGGATTTCAGGAAGTTTTTAGAGCAGCATACATTCAGCGTAAAAGGGGATTAAAAATGGTTCACTGTAAATCAGAAAGAGGATTCACCTTGATAGAGCTGATGATAGTGGTCGCTATCATTGGCATCATTTCGTCGATCGCCTTTCCTGCCTATCAAGACTATGTCGCACGCGGCAAGATTACGGAAGCAACTTCCGGGCTGGCTGATTTGCGTATCAAGCTTGAGCAGTACTACCAGGACAACAGAACCTATGTCGGTTACGTCGATGCCGGCTGCAATCTCACCAGTAACGGCAACCCTGCGATCAGTTCAGACAACTTCGGCTTTGCCTGCGTAGTTGATGCCGATACCTATACGATTACCGCAACCGGTAGCGGTACGGCAGGCATGACCGGCTACAGCTACGATATCAATCAGAGCAATGTCAAGAATTCCACTGTGCCTGGCGGTAGCGGTGCGTGCTGGATCATGAAGAAGGGCGGCTCATGCTAGCTGGCAACATCATGCGCGGGCAACATGGCTTCAGTCTTGTGGAGATGATTATTACTGTTGCGATATTGGCGATCATTGCGGCAATTGCCGTACCTAGTTTTACGAATATGATCCAGAACACCCGAATCCGTACTGCGGCTGAGTCGATTCAGAACGGCTTGCAGGTGGCGCGTGCCGAGGCTGTCAAGCGCAATGCCAAAGTGAAATTCCAGTTGAGTGATGTAGATAGCAGTTGGGTTGTTTGCGAGGTGGCGAATGTAGCGGACGATTGTCCGGGCGAGGAAGAGATACAGTCCCGCTCCACGTCCGAGGGGTCTACTGCAAATGTAACTGCAACAGTCGTACCTGCCGGCAATACAGCAGTAATTTTTAATGGACTGGGTTTGATAGAGCAGGGCACCAATCCGTTTACGCAGGTGGATGTCGATATGAGCGAAACGGTGATGTCTGCCGCTGACAGTCGAGAGCTGCGTATCCTGCTTGGTGCTGGTGGCAGTATTCGCATGTGCAACCCCAATCTTGGCGAGGATGATCCTCGCGCTTGTTGAGGAAGAGATAATGTCAATGAGAAGCAAATTTCCGGTTCGTGAAGCTCTGTCTACTGTTCAGTACAACAAGTCGCAACAGGGTGCTGTCTTGTTGGAAGCCATGATCGCAGTGCTGATTTTTTCCATGGGTATTCTGGCGCTGGTCGGTTTGCAGGCTGCGATGGTCAAAAATACTTCGGATGCCAAATATCGCGCCGAGGCCAGTTTCATTGCCCAGCAAAAACTGGGGGACATCTGGGTTGGCGGTATTGCTTTGGCCGATCATGAGGTGGAAGAGGAAGATGTCTCGGTTTATTTGCCTTCAGGTAAGCGAACTGTGGATGTTGCGGCGGATCGCGTTGTAACGGTAACAGTGACCTGGCAAGTACCGGGCGAGGATATACACAGCTACTCCACCAGTGCACGCGTAGAGGGAATATAAGTGATGCGCAAGAATATCAACAATCGCAGCCAGTCGGGCCTCAGCCTTGTCGAGTTGATGGTCGGCATGGTGGTTGGCTTGCTGGCAACGCTGGTCATCATGCAAGTGTTTACGACTTTCGAGGGACAACGCCGCGCAACAACAGGCACAGGAGATGCCCAGACCAACGGCAGCATTGCATTGATGAACATACAGCGCGATCTGCAAACGGCGGGTTTCGGCCTGTCGTTTCCCTTGGCCGATACGGAAAACAATCTGTTCAAATGCGATCCCTTGCCGGCAGCCTATGATGCTGACAACGATCCAGGCACTGACAATAGCATCGAATCCATCTTCCCGATTGAAATCGAGAATGGTGCCGGCAACAGCAGCGACACCCTGATCTCACGTACCAGTATCAAGCCAACCGGTGCTGTGGCATTGAGAATCACCAATGCTACCGATGTCGACAATGTGGCCGTGCCGCGCAATATAGGCTGTAAGGAGGGCGATATTGTGTTGCTCAGCATGAATGCGAGCTGTGCCTTGACTCGAGTGACTGAGAGTGATGCCGATTTAGAGGACGACACGTTCCATATCGGGCTGGATGGTACCGGGCTGGTGGCTGGAACTCCGCCATTGGACGAACAGGCAAGGCTCACCTGCATGGGCAAATGGTTGCCGGAAGCGGATAGAGAGCTGGTAGAAAGTCGTTATGAGGTCGTAAATAATCAGTTGCTGCGTAATGGTGAACCGATCATTGATGAGATTGTTATGCTACAGGCGCAATATGGTATTGCCGCCACGGTCGATAGTAACCAGGTAACGCAGTGGGTCGATCCGGTCGATCAGTGGAGCGTTGCAAATCTGGCCTTGAATAAAGACAACCGCAATCGTATCCGTGCCTTGCGGGTTGCCGTCGTGGCACGTAATGGTAAACGCGAGACGGAAACCGTTACCTCAGAATGCGAAACCTTCCAGGGTGTCGTCAATAATGGCCCGTGTGCCTGGGATGATGAGGGATATAGCGCTGCACCAATGATCGACCTCTCAACGGTAGATGCCGATTGGGAATATTACCGTTTCCGTTCATTCGAAACGATCATGCCTTTGCGCAACATGCTCTGGTCCAAGGAAGCGCTATGAAATCCATCACCGTAAAATCGGATTCCTTCAAATCATTCAGGCAGCAGGGCGTGGTGCTTTTTATTGCGCTTATCGCTCTGCTGGTGATGTCGCTTGCCGCGGTGGCGCTGATTCGTTCGGTAGACACCAACACCATGATCGCCGGTAATTTGTCTTTCCGTCAGTCTGCCCTGGTCTCTTCTGACCGGGGGGCAGAAGCTGCGCTGGAATGGATAGATGCAAAACTCGTGGTTAATGCGAGTGATCTCAATAACCATATTCCGGCAGAAGGGTATTTCTCTACCTATGTGGCGGAATGTACCGGTGCGCAGGACCCGGATGGGAATGAAGTCGATGCCATCCGCTTGGTCGATAACTGTGGCGTTTTGAGCATTGCGGACGATGGCCTGGGTAACGAGATCCGGTATGTCATACAGCGCATGTGTTTCGATCCGGACACGGTGCCGCCGTATGATGCTGATGAATCAACCTGCCTGCTGGGTGAGGCGGAGATCGGTACCGGCAGCAAGAAAGTCAGGGGTAAAGACAAGGGCGGTATGCTGCTCGATGCCAAGCAGAGCCCGATTTACCGCGTGACCGTCAAGGTCACCGGGCCCAGGAATACCATCAGTTATGCGCAAACGTTTGCTTATTAGGAGTCAGGTCATGAAGCGCACCCCACATAATTTCAATATTCTTTCGGGCATTCTGGCGATGGCCATGATCAGCAGCATGCTGTTTTCGTCAGCGACCAGGGCTGCGGTGGACTCGCCTCTTGATCTGGCGACCATCCCGCTATCCAATAGCCCGACCATCGCCATTGAGCCTAATCTGCTATTTATTCTGGACGATTCGGGCAGTATGGGATGGTCTTATATGCCGGACTGGGCCAATACCAGTAATGAAATTTACGCCCGCAATGCCAGCTATAACACAATCGCCTACAATCCCACGATCCGCTATTTGCCGCCTGTGAACTTTACCGCCGCCGGCCTGAGCACGACGACCTATCCGAGCCAGACGGGCATGTCTACCGAGACCGGGGCGAGTACTGACAGCAAGCCCAATTGGCGCCGGGTCAAGAACAACCCTTTTCTGAGTACCGCTTACAGCAATCTGGAATCGGATGCCAGCTACTACCATGTCACAGCGGGCGAGTATTGCACGCGCCGTGATCTGAAAGTTTGTGTCGCTCAGTCCGCACCAAGCGAAACCTATCCCTATCCGGCGCCGGTGCGCTGGTGTAGAAGCAGCACCCAGGCAGCCAAGACGGTTCCGGATGCCGGTACATGTCAGGCAGCTAGAGTAACTAGCGGAACGACTTATAACAGTCTTCGCATGCCGGCTCAATATGTGGCTACTATTAGAATCACGAGTGCGAGCAGTACCCCCAGAGTGGATGGTGTGACGGTGGACGGGCAGCAAATCATGTATACATCAACGCCGACATCTAACAACACGAGCGACCTTGCTGATGATGTCGTCGATCGTATCAATGCCTGTACGACGGCTATTGGCGGTAACTGCACGGTGGCCGGGTACAGGGCCACGCGTTCCAGTTCTACCGTGACGATCTATGCGCCGCGCCAAACGACCGTAACCCCGGGCGTGACCTATTCAAGTGGCTCGCTGAGTACCTCGATTACGGCATTCAAGGCGGGCAGCAACGTGCCGGGCGTGCTGAATTTCACGCCCATCATCGCCGCTGACAACAGCTACGAATTGCCGGGCTCCGCCAGCAAGGCTTCTACGCGTACCGATTGCGCCGGCAGTACTTGTACCTATGCCGAGGAGATGATCAATTACGCCAACTGGTGGGCGTATTACCACACCCGCATGCAGATGATGAAGACGGCGGTGAGTTTGGCGTTCAAGGATGTCGGTGACGATTTCCGCGTAGGCTTCATGACCATCAACACCACATCGGGTAAATCACTGGATTTTGGCGCGTTCAACACCAGCCAGAAAGCAGCCTGGTACAGCAAGTTGTTCAGTACGCCTGCGAGCGGTAGCACTCCGTTGCGCTCTGCACTCTCTCGGGCGGGTCGGATATATGCCGACAAGGAAGACGTCTCCGGGACATTTTCCGACCCCATGCAGTACGAGTGTCAGCAGAATTTCAGCCTGTTGACCACAGACGGTAATTGGAACGGCTCCACAGGCGGCATAAAGCTTGATGGCTCTACCATGACGAATCAGGATGGAGGCGATACACCACGACCATATTATGAGGGGCCGACAGCCAGCTCTAACTCGTTGGCCGATGCCGCGAAATATTATTACGATACCGATTTGCGCGACCCCAGCCTGAGCAACTGTAGCGGTGCGCTGGGCACTTCTGTTTGCCAAACCACGCCCACCGTCAACAAGGTACAGCGTATGGTGACCTTGAGCCTGGGGCTTGGGGTGGACGGTACGCTGTCATACTCTACGGATTACAAGACTGCAGAAGATAATGCATATGCTGATATCAAGAGTGGTACGCAAAACTGGCCTCTGCCACAAAGCGGCCAGTCGACCACAATTGACGACTTATGGCATGCGGCCGTCAATGGTAACGGCACTTATTTTAGCGCGAAGAACCCGACGGATCTGGTCAATCAACTGAGAGACGCCTTGGCTGCCGTTGCCGTCAAGGTGGGTGCCGGTGCCGCTGCCGCGACCAGTACGTTGAATCCGGTGGCCGGTGACAACTTTGGTTATGTGGCGAGTTATACCACTGGTTTGTGGACGGGCAATCTTGAGAAGCGCGGCATCAATACGACGACTGGCGCTTTCGGGGCGACGGCCTTGAGCTGCGTGGAAGATGTTCTGCCGACCGCCACCTGTACTTCGCCTTCGAGCATTCTGGCAGATGGTTCGGGTGGATATAACTGCGTCACGCCTGATATTCCTGAGGAAGATGGATGCGCCGGCGGCACCTGGGATTCCGAGAATTTCACCTGTAGTGTGCCGGTGGCGGCATCCTGTAGCGGCACATTGAAAAACAAGGTTGGCGAAATTGATGACACTCGGACAATTTATATGAATGTCGGCGGCAGTCTGGCGCCTTTCAGTTACGGTAACCTGAATGCCAGCCAGAAAACGACGTTCGAGAGTGCCTTCCTCTCGGCAAACCTGTCGCAATGGAGCCATCTGGCTGAAACATTGACTGCGGATCAACTGGCTGCTGCCAGCGGTGCCAATCTCGTCAATTACATACGCGGCCAGAAAGCTTATGAAGAGACTTCCAGCGACCCCGGCAAGCGGCTGTTCCGCAAGCGGCAGGCGGTGTTGGGAGACATCATTGACTCCACGCCTACTTTTTCAGGTGTGCCGACCTTTAGTTATAGCGACCAGGGTTACGCCAGCTTCAAGAGTAGCTATAGCGGCACGGGAGTGGTTTATGTTGGTGCCAATGACGGTATGTTGCATGCCTTTGACGCAGAAACCCTGGAAGAGCGCTGGTCCTATGTACCAAGCATGGTGATTCCGAATCTGTGGAAGCTGGCGGATACGGCTTATGCGAGCAAGCATATCTATTATGCCAACGGTGCGCCGACCATTTCCGATATCTGTGTATCCGGTTGCAACAGTGCAGGCGCAGTATGGAAAACCATCCTGGTGGCAGGCCTGAATGGCGGTGGCCGCGGCTATTATGCGCTGGATATTACCAATCCGGGCTCACCTTCGTTGATGTGGGAATTCGATGCAAGTGACGAGCCGAATCTTGGCTTCACTTACGGTACGCCGGTGATAACGAAAAACCCGGATGGCGATTGGGTTGTCTTGGTAACCTCGGGTTATAACAACATCCCGGACAATAGCCCTTTTTACGATGATGAAGGCGTGAAATTCAAGCCCAACAATCCGGCCCAGTTTACGACTGGAGATGGCAAGGGTTACCTCTTCATTCTCAATGCAGTGACTGGGGTCAAGACCGGCCAGATCACTACGGGAGTGGGTAACCTTTCTGTCCCGAGCGGCTTGGCAAAGATTTCAGCCTGGGCAGACGATCCGGAAGTCAACAATACGGCTACCTATGTTTACGGCGGTGATTTGCTGGGTAATCTGTGGCGCTTTGACCTCAGTGACAATTCGGTAATGAAGTTTGCCGATCTGGGCAGCACTCAGCCGATTACCGTTCCGCCGGAGCTTGGTTTAATCCAGAAAAAGCGCGTGGTGTTCGTGGGTTCCGGCAAATACCTGGAAGTCAGCGACCTGACCAATCTGGATCTGCAGACCTTGTATGCCATCAAGGACGATGACAGCACCACCACGCTTTCTGCTCCGAAAAGCAGTCTGGAACAGCAGACCCTTGTGACCTCCGGTTCGGAAACTCGGCAATCAGGAGATGGAAACGACGTGAACTGGGATACCGGACTGGGCTGGTATGTTGATTTCCCCGATGGTGGCGAACGTCAGCATGTGGCCTCGGAACTGGTATTGGGTACTTTGCTGGTGCCGACTACTGTGCCGACCTCGTCTGCCTGTCAGCCAGCAGGTTATGGTTGGCTGAATGCGCTGGATTACCGCACCGGCCGTAAGGTGCCGGATGCCGAGGCAGCTTCCTGGCGGGTAAATGCACCTATTGTCGGTTTCAATGTGGTTTCGATTGGTGGCAAGCCGAAGGTGAATGTGGTGACTGCGGATGATCCGAATCCAAAATTGCTGGATAGCATCAAATTTACCGGTTCCGGTACAGGTTTCCAGAAGACGCGCGCGATCTGGCGTGAATTGATCCGGAAGTAAGCTTAACGGAAGTGCTGAAGGGCGGCATTGCCGCCCTTTTTTCTGCGCGTCAGGGTTGTTTTATCAGTCGGGTCAGCACCAGGCCGTTAATCAAGCCGAAGACCAGTGCGGCTAGTGCGAAGATAGGCGTCAGGTAGATGATGCCGCTGTGTGGGATGAGCCAGAGCCAGACGATCAGTAGTTGCCCGCTGATATGGGCGAACGAGGCGAGAATGCTGAGGCTGACCGGGCCGAACCATTTTCTGGGCAAGTGTATGGCGAACGCGAGCATGCCGAGGCTGCTGAGCGCGCCGCCGAAGCTCAGCAAAAATGTGGGGGAGAACAATTGGCCGAGCAGCAGGCTGCCGGCGAACACGCGCAGCAGGCTGACCCAGGCGGCAGTGCCGATGCCGTACTGATACAGCACATACAAAGTCACGATGTTGGCGATGCCGGGTTTGACGCCGGGCAGTGGCGAAGGCAATACGGCTTCGATCAGGTGCAGGCCGATGGCAAGCGCAGCCAGTTTGGCGATGCGGTGGTCGTCCTCTGTCGCAGTAAAGGTGTGACGGGCGTTTTCGGACATATCAATAATTCAGCGAATCGTAAGGTTTGCTGTTGCCCAGCAGTTCGACGCTGACCTGGTTCGGCAGGCACATGGCAACCTCGCCGGCCTGTGTCAGCCAGCCCTGTTTAACGCAGTACTGGCGTGGACTAGGGTCACTGGCGACGCGTACGCGGCCGTGGTCGATGATGACGGTGGTCGTGCCTAGCGGCCCCGGTATTTCCAGCGTGCGTTGTTGATTGAGGCTTTGTGTCGTGAATATCTCGCTGCCGGCGCGGACCTGCACCTTGCTGGCCGCTTCGCCCAGCCACAGGGTATTGAATAGAGAGAAGACCGCAATTGCGCCCAATACTACGGTCAGGCCATCCCCCCATTTCAGTCCGTGTAGCCAGTTATGGCAGGGTGCGGACTTCGACATCGTTCTTCCATTTGAGGCGCTGCTGCATGGCCGGGCTGGCAGCAATATTGCCTGCATCGTCGATTACCATGAAGTTTTCAACCCCGAGTTTTTTTGCCATGTCGCTGCGCTGGCCGTCATTGCTGATGAAGATCGGCTTGGAGGCGACATCGGACAGGGTGCCGCTCAGTTCGCCCGGCGGCAGCAGTACGGTGATGGATTGCGTATGTTGCGCGGGGAAGCCGTTACGTGGATCCAGCACGTGGCAATAGCGTTTGCCGTCCAGTTCGAAATAGCGCTGGTAGTCGCCGGAAGTGCCGATGGCCCAGCCGTCTTCCAAATCGAGCGAGGCGATGGCGCCGGGCTTGCGCGGATGCTGGATGCCGACATGCCAGTTGCGCTCGCCGCGCCTGCCCAGTGCGATGACGTTACCGCCGATGTTGATTAGTGCGTTGTTGGCGCCCTGTGCCTTTAGGTAAGCGGCAGCCCGATCCAGCGCGTAGCCCTTGGCGTAGCCGCCGAAATCCAGTTTGACGGCCGGATTGCGGATCTCGGCCTCGATGCCGGCAGCGCTTTCTAGCAGCACGATATCACCCATCTGCGGATTGGCCACGACCAGTTCTTCGATGGCTGCGCGGTCGATATCGACTGGTTTGAACATGTCGCGCTGGAATCCCCAGTGGCCGATCAGCAAGCCGATGGCCGGGTTGAACAAGCCGTCGGATTGTGCAGAGAACTGTTGAGCATGCCGAATCAATTGCGCGAGTTCCGGGTCGATGGCGACGCGTTCGCCGGCAGCAAAGGCGCGGTTGAGCCGGCTCAAATCGCTGTCCTCGTTCCAGGCATGCAGCTTGTGGTGCAGGCGCTGGAAATCCTGCTGGATGACGGCGGCAAGGTCGGCGGCGCGGGAGGCCTCTTCACCATAGATGCTGATATCGACCAGCGTACCGAACACGTAACTCTGCGATTGGTAAAGCGGTTCACGGCCGCAGGATGACAGGGCGAGGACTGTCAGCCACAGAGCGCACAGAGACCACAGAGACCACAGAGACCACAGAGAAATTCTGTTCTTCAGAAATGGTGGCGGGTTTTCTCGGTGCACTCTGTGTTCTCTGTGGCTAAAGAGGTTGTTCCAGCGTATCTTTGTGCACAAAGACCATAGGTTAATTGGACGTTGCATGGTGGGTTCAGGTTTTCTCTGTGCGCTCTGTGGCAGAAAGACGTTGTTCCAGCGCATCCATGAATATCTCCGCTGGGTCGCAATCGGTCTGTGCGGCGATCTCGACCATGCCGGTCGGGCTGGTGACGTTGACTTCGGTCAGGTGTTCGCCGATGACGTCGAGGCCGACCAGGAACAATCCGTTCTCCTGCATGACCTGTCCGACGGTTTCGGCGATCTCGCGGTCGCGGTTGGTCAATGGTTGGGCCACGCCTTTTCCGCCGGCCGCCAGGTTGCCGCGAGTCTCGCCCGCTAGCGGGATGCGCGCCAGCGCATAGGGCAGTGGTTTGCCGTCGACGAGGATGATGCGTTTGTCGCCATCGACGATTTGCGGCAGGTAGCGCTGCGCCATGATGGTGCGGCTGCCGTGTTCGGTAATGGTTTCGAGGATGACGCTGATGTTGGGGTCGTTGCGTGTCAGGCGGAAGATGCTGCTGCCGCCCATACCGTCCAGCGGCTTGACGACGATATCCTGATGTTCGGCCAGAAAGGCGCGTATCAGCGAGTGTTCACGCGTGACGATGAACTCCGGTGCGAATTGCGGAAAACGGGCAACGCCCAGTTTCTCGTTCCAGTCACGCAGGGAGATCGGGTCGTTGAACACGCGTGCGCCCTGGTCGGCTGCGATCTCCAGCAGATAGGTGCTATAGAGAAATTCGTTATCAAAGGGTGGGTCTTTGCGCATGATGACAGCGTCGAAACTTTCCGGCGCCGTTTCGTGTGCCTCACCGATCTCGTACCAGCTTTTACCTTCGATGAAGCGGAAGTCGTGGACCATCAGTCGGGCCTGATCCTGACGCAGGAAAAGCCCGCCCTGTTCTGCTACAAACAGGCTGTGGCCGCGCTTGGAGGCAGCCCGCATGATGGCGAGGCTGCTGTCCTTGTAGGTGGCAAGACTGGCGAGCGGATCGAGGATAAAGGCAAGGCGCATGGTCAGGATTCGTTCAGCGGGTCGTTTTCTTCGAGTTCGATGGCGGCAGCCAGTAATGCCAGACGGGCGACCACGCCATAGGCATAGAAGCGGTTGGGTGTGGCATCGGGCGCGCGGTTGATGTCCGGCAACGAACAGCATGCCTCGAAGGCCAGCGGCACGAAATGCATACCGGGCGAATTGAGGTTCTCGTCGACGCCGCGGCCGGTATGCACGCGGTAGAAACCACCGACGACGAAGTGGTCCATCATGTAGACCACAGGTTCGGCAACCGCGTCGTTGATGCTTTCGAAGGTATAGACGCCTTCCTGGATGATGACCTCGGATACCTGCAGGCCTTCTTTCACTACGGACATCTTGTTGCGTTGCTTGCGGTTCAGGTCGCGCACATCTTCCGGGCTTTTCACCGTCATGATGCCCATGCCGTAGGTACCGGCATCGGCCTTGACGATGACAAAGGGCTCCTGATCCACGCCATATTGCTTGTATTTGGCGCTGATTTTTTCGAGCAGTCCTTCGACTTTGCTGGCCAGGCATTCTTCACCGGTGCGGGCATGGAAATCGATCTGGCCGCAGGTTTCGAAATAGGGGTTGATCAGCCATTCGTCGATCTCCAGCATTTGCGCAAATTCGCCGACTACGCGATTGTAGGCATCAAAATGCTGCGACTTGCGCCGTGTAGACCAGCCGGCATGCAGCGGCGGAATCAGGTTCTGTTCGATATCCTTGAGGATATCGGGAATGCCGCCCGAGAGGTCGTTATTGAGCAGTACCGCACAACTGTCGAAGCCATCCAGCACCAGCCGGTTGCCGACACGTTTGACCGGTTCCAGCAGGAGGACATTGCCGTCCTGCAGGTCGAACTCGGTCGGTGCGGTGATTTCCGGATTGATGCTGCCGATGCGTACCTCCAGGCCGGCCTGCTGCAGGATGGTGCGCAATGCGGCAATGTTGCGCAGGTAGTAGGTATTGCGCGTGTGGTTTTCCGGAATCAGCAGCAGGCGATGCGCCTCCGGGCAGATTTTTTCCACTGCTGCCATGGCTGCCTGCACACACAAGGGCAGAAAATCCGGGTTGAGGTTGTTGAAGCCGCCGGGGAACAGATTGGTATCCACCGGCGCCAGTTTGAAACCAGAATTGCGCAGGTCGACAGAGGCGTAAAACGGGGAAGCATGCTCCAGCCACTGGCTGCGGAACCAGTGCTCGATGTTGGGCATGGCTTCCAGCATGCGTTTTTCCAGCGAGAGTAGCGGGCCGTTGAGTGCTGTCGTCAGGTGAGGAACCATGTGCAGAGACTTTAAGAAATCGATACGTGGATTCTAGCGTATATTGCGCCAGCAATGCGGGGCAAAAAAACGGGCGCTGAGCGCCCGAAAGAGGAGGAGATAAGATAGAAATCAAGCAGGCTATGTTCGAGGGTCATGCAACCGGTTGAGCAAGGTGCTTGATTTATATTAAGCAATAGCCGTGCCAAGGGTGGACGGCATGAAAAGTGGTTTCTATGCCGCTATTCGCACCGATTGTTGAAAATGGCATTTAAAAATGCACAAAGTTGGTGCTTAAGCTGAGTTTCCCCAGCGGAATGGCAGGCATTGGTATGACAAACATTGCAAGCTTTAATACCTTTGCCCAGGAATCCAGTCGGTTCCTGCCAATGGCACTTTTGCCATTGCCGAGGCTTCCACCGTGAGTGCTACCAGGTCTTCTGGCTCCAGGTTGTGCAGGTGCGATTTGCCGCAGGCGCGGGCGATGACTTGTGCTTCCATGGTCATCACACTCAGGTAATTGGCCAGTCGCCTGCCTGCCATCACCGGGTCGATACGCTTCATCAGTTCCGGGTCCTGTGTGGTGATGCCGGCCGGGTCTCGCCCTTCATGCCAGTCGTCATAGGCGCCTGCAGTGGTTCCCAGTTTCCGGTATTCATCTTCCAACAGCGGGTCGTTGTCACCGATGGCAATCAGCGCTGCGCTGCCGATGGCAACTGCATCGGCGCCGAGAGCCAGGGCTTTGGCTACGTCTGCACCATTGCGGATTCCCCCGGAGACTATCAGTTGCACCTTGCGGTGCATGCCAAGATCCTGCAGGGATTGCACTGCGGGGCGGATTGCTGCGAGTAATGGAATGCCGACATGCTCGATGAATACTTCCTGCGTTGCGGCAGTTCCGCCCTGCATGCCGTCTAGAACGATGACATCGGCGCCGGCTTTGACGGCCAGTGCGACATCATAATAGGGTCTCGTTGCGCCGATCTTGACGTAAATTGGCTTTTCCCAGTCGGTGATTTCCCGCAGTTCGGCAATCTTGATTTCAAGATCGTCCGGTCCTGTCCAGTCCGGATGGCGACAGGCGGAGCGTTGATCAATACCCTCCGGCAGGCAGCGCATATGTGCTACCCGCTCACTGATCTTCTGGCCGAGCAGCATGCCGCCACCGCCAGGTTTTGCGCCCTGGCCAATGACTACTTCAATGGCGTCGGCTTTGCGCAGGTCGTCCGGATTCATGCCGTAGCGTGAAGGCAGGTACTGATAGACCAGGATGGACGAATGCCCGCGTTCTTCGGGTGTCATGCCGCCGTCGCCAGTGGTCGTGCTGGTGCCTGCGGCATTGGCGCCGCGTCCAAGCGATTCCTTGGCCGGGCCGGAAAGTGCGCCGAAGCTCATGCCGGCAATGGTCACCGGCGTTTTCAGGTGTATGGGTTTCTTGGCGAAACGAGTGCCCAGTACAACATCAGTTCCGCATTTCTCGCGGTAGCCTTCCAGCGGATAGCGGCTGACGGAAGCGCCGAGAAACAGCAGGTCGTCGAAATTCGGCAACTTTCTTTTGGCGCCACCGCCGCGGATATCATAGATGCCGGTAGCTGCCGCACGGCGAATCTCGGAAATGCTGTGCGGATCAAATGTTGCAGAAAAGCGTGGCAGCGTTTGGGGTGTTTTCATTTTAATAGGCTCCGGCATTGTCAACATGGAAGTTATAAAGCGTTCTGGCAGAACCGAAGAGCTTGAAACTGTCGGGGGAAATATCTGCATGTCCCGATTTCTCGAGCAGATCAACCAGAATCTTGCGGTCTGCTTCCTGCATTGGTTTTTCCTCGCAGTCCGCACCGAGGCTGTGCACTTTGCCGCGCACGAAGATGCGGGCTTCATAGAGTGAATCGCCCAATGCCTCGCCTGCGTCGCCAAGAATGACCAGGTTGCCGGCCTGGGCCATGAAGGCCGAGAAGCTGCCGACTGAACCGCCAATGACGATATCGGCGCCTTTAAGCGAGATGCCGCAGCGCAAACCGGCGTCGCCGTCGATTACCAATAGGCCGCCTTGCGCCGTTGCCCCGGCCGCATTGGAGGCAAATCCTTTGACATGCACCATGCCAGACATCATGTTTTCCGCGACACCTGTGCCGGCACTGCCCTCGATGGAGACTTTTGCCAGCTGGTTCATCCCGGCGGCATAGTAACCGGCATGGCCTTGTATGGTGACTTCGAGGTCAGCCTTGAGTCCGACGGCGATGTTGTGGGCGCCATTCGGGTTGGCAATAGTGACGGATTTGCCTTTCAGCGTTTCAGGAGCGCCATGCAGATACTGGTTAATCTCGCGCAATGGCGTGCTGTTGAGGTCGAAATTTATACTTTCCATACATACATCTCCTTCGGCGATGGTTCGAACACCTTTGCATTTTTGATATCTGGCAAATGTGCGAGTGAGCGGAATTCCGAGGCGATCGCTACATAATCGTCATGTTCGGCGACCACTGCGGGTTTGCAGGCAAATGGGTCGCGAATCAGTGCCAGCTGGTCTTTGGTGCCCATGAGCAGGGTGTAGAAGCCATCCAGTTCATCGAAACCTTTTTGCAAGGCTGTGCGCAGGTCGTCGCCCTCACGCATACGCCACTCCAGAAAACGGCAAGCAGCTTCGGTGTCATTATCGGTTTCGAAGACGATGCCTTCGCGTTCCAGTTTGCGTCTGATGCTGCAGGCATTGGAAAGCGAGCCGTTATGCACCAGGCACCAGTCCTCCCCTGCGGTGAATGGGTGAGCGTGAGCAGGGGTCACTGCAGATTCGGTTGCCATGCGCGTATGGCCGACCAGATGGGTGCCCTGAAACTGGCTGAAGTCGTAACGTGCGGCCACGTCGGCGGGTAATCCGGTGTCCTTGTATACATCGATGGCCCGGCCGACAGAGAGCAAATGCACATTGGGGTAGCGGGTTTTCAACCATGCCTTGATGTCCGCCGGAGGCAGGCTGGAGACGATGATGGCGTGGTTGCCCTTGACATGAAGCTCCGGCTTGCCGCCGAGGCTCATGGCAAGTTCATCCGCCAGGCGTGGCCATTGGGCGGCCATTTCCGGGGAATAGAGATTGTATTTGCGCGCACTCTCCGCCACCGGTGGGGTAAATACCGCCATGCCGGCAGAGTCAGGGCCGCGTTCAGTCATGCCGATCAGCATCGGCATCATCAGCTCGCCTAGATGGGCGCGCATTGCAGGGTTTTTAACCAGTAAACCGACAATTCCACACATAATATTTCCTATAAATGAAGTTACTTGATTGCCTGAATCGATTGGGATAAAGCCGCCATTTCAATGGAATTCCAGGTAGCGGTTTACTTCCCAGTCTGAGACGTGGCGCATATAGTCCACCCACTCCATGCGTTTCAGCATAAGGAATTCCTGGGTAAACCCGGCTCCCAATGCATCGCAGATCACGCTGTCTTTTTCCAGCGCATCGAGTGCCTCGTTGAGGTTCTGCGGCAGGATGCCGATCTTGTGTTTTTTCAGTTCCGCCGGACTGAAGTCGTAAAGGTTTTCGTCATGACCTTTGCCCGGCATCAATTCGCGCTTTACGCCGTCCAGCCCCGCGGCAATGACGGCGGCGGTTGCAAGGTAGGGGTTGCAGCTGCCGTCCGGCAGGCGCAGTTCCAGGCGTCCGTAGGGAATGCGTACCATGGTTGAGCGGTTGTTGTTGCCGTAGGAAATATAGGCCGGTGCCCAGGTCGCACCACTGAGGGAGCGCCCTACAACCAGCCGTTTATAGGAGTTCACTGTTGGTGCGGCAATCGCTGCCAGTGCTGGTGCATGGGCAAGGATGCCGGCGAGGAAATGGTAGCCAAGTTTGCTCAGGCCGAGGCCGGATGGGTCACTGTCGTCCTGGAACAAATTCGTTTTGCCATCGCTGATGGAGATATGCATGTGCATGCCGTTACCGGGCCGGTTGCTGAATGGTTTGGGCATGAACGAGCAGATCAGTCCCATCTCGTTGGCAATTTCGCTGGCTGCCATTTTGAACATGACGTATTGATCTGCGCTTTTCAGGCAATCGGTGTAGGTGTAGTTGACCTCGAACTGGCCATTGGAGTCCTCGTGGTCGATCTGGTAAACATCCATGCCGACGGCTATCAGCGCTTCGGTCAGTTTTTCCAGAAAGGCGGAGTTGCGGCGTATGCCTTTGTAGTCGTAACAGGGTTTTTGCAGGGTATCGGTGAGATCGTAGGGATCGATATGGCCGTGTTCATCCTTGCGCAACAGCGAGAATTCCGGCTCAAGACCGGTGTTCATGGTCCAGCCCTGTTCTTCCAGGCGTTTGATCTGATGCTTGAGTATGACGCGTGAATCGTAATGATAGGGCTTGCCATTGACGTGACCGTCGCAGACGATACGTGCATAGCCCGGCTGCCAGGGCACCAATCCGAGCGTGGAAAGATCGCCTACAGCCATGTAGTCCGGTCCGTTGGGCTGTATACCCATGCCCCAGATGGCGCCGCCGGCGAAACCTGCACCTGTGGTGAGAATGTCTTCCAGGTGCGACGCGGGTACAGCCTTGACTTTGGCTGCGCCATGGATATCCACAAACTGGGCGAAAATATATTTCACCTGGTTCGTATCCAGGAATTTCCTGGCCTCTACAACTGAATTCATTGATTTCCCCTTTGGTAATGTCGATATGTTTCAGAATTCACTACAGAGCGGCGAGAAATCATCTGCAATTTCCCGCAATATTTCCCGCAGATAAGCGGCATAAGTGCCATCGCACCAGATCCGGTATGCCGGCAAATGACTGATGGTTTGGCGGGTGACAATGACTGGAATCCCGGCCAGCAGTGTCATGAACAATCCATCTTCTGCGAGCGATTGTTCACTCAAATCCAGCGCACATACTTCTGAAAGCAGCGACATGATCCCTTCGCCGCCCAGCATGAACGCTGCGTCCGTTCGTGGTACGCGGTATACGCCAGCAGCCATAGGCTGGCTGGCTTCGGCAATCTGCGCAAAGAGCGGGTGTTGAACGGCACTTTCGAGTAAGTACTCGCTATGGCCAAGACGCAGAACTTTCAGCTGGTCATGCGTAATCAGCCAGGAATTCGGGTTGTCTGGCAATGCTATGCCCTGATCGGCCAGCCACTGCGCTGCTTGCGGGCCTTTGACGCCTGTGCGGTAAAGCTTGTCCGGAGTTTCAATGGTGATGCTGCGATGCGCGTTCATGATTCCTCCTTCGCACTGATGAAAGGTATTGTCATGACAACCGCCTCTACCATTGCGCCACTGTCTGTGCGGATGCGAAAGTGCGTGCCCGGTGTACCCAGCTCCGGGGCAACGAAAGCCAGCCCTATCGTTTGGCTGCATGACGGGCTGACTGCGATGCTAGTGATGCGTCCGGCAATTTCATTGCCCGCAATAACCAGGTTGCACTCCTGCGGCATTTCGCTGGATACTGGATTGGCAAGCATGAAAGGGACCAGGCGTTTCTTGAGGGCTTTCTTCTGGATAATCTGCAGACTGCGCTTGCCGATGAAGAAATCCTTTTCCATCTTGATTGCCCACTCTGCGCCGATCTCATATGGGTTGGTGAGCCCGTCGGTATCATGGCCAACAATCAGGTGGCCCATTTCCAGTCGTAACAGGCGCTGCGCTTCCGTGCCGAATGGCCGCAGGCCTAAAGGACTGCCTGCAGCGGTTATGGCTTGCCATAGCGGCTGCGCGTCAGAGGCGGAGGTATGGATTTCATAAGCCAGGTTGGCAACGAAAGCGACGCGGATGATGCGTACGGCCATGCCCTGGATTTGCGTCTCGCGGACGGCACCAACGGGGAAGCCGGTGTCGCATAAATCCAGCGGGCACAGTTTTGAAAGGATGGCTTGTGCCTGCGGGCCGGCAAGATTCATCGCGGCATATGCGCCGGTAACATTGACCAGGCCGATATCCAGTTGCCAGATCTGCTGCCAGCGTTGCATTTCGCGGAAAACCGCAGCAGCGTTGGCTGTGCTGGTGGTGGCGTAGAACAGTTCGGGTGAGAGCCGTGCCACCACTCCGTCATCGACAATGACGCCGGATTCATCCAGCAGCAGGGCGTAGCGTGAATGTCCTGCCGGCTGGCTGGCAAAACTGCCGGTGTAGAACCGTTCCAGAAAGACGGCGGCATCCGGTCCGCAAATCTCGATCTTGCCTAGCGTGCTGCTATCGATCAGGCCTGCGTGGTGCCTGACGGCGAGGACTTCCTGCTGTATGTTTTCCGCCTTGCTCCGGCCGGCGGTCTGGTAGTAGGCCGGACGCAGCCAGGCGCCGACGGCAGTAAAGACGGCGCCGGTATTCTTGTGCCATGTATGCATTGCGGTCTGGCGGTGCGGATGAAAGCTGCGCCCTGCCAGATGGCCGATCGGCGTCGGGTGGAAAAACGGCCGCGAGGTGGTGGTGCCTACCTTATCGACGGGTAAGCCGCGGATTTTTGCCAGGATGCGGATGGCGTTCATGTTGGAGTGCTTGCCCTGGCTCGGTCCCATGCCGACAGTGGTGAAGCGCTTCATCAACTCAATATTGTTGAAGCCCTCCTGTGCGGCATTGCTGAAATCCTTCAAGGAAAGATCCTCGTCAAAATCGACAAAATTCTTGCCTTTTGCATGCGGCACAAACGGGTAAGGGTGGCTGGGTGAGCTGCCAGTGTGTACAGGGGCGCGGATATCCTGTGCCGGCTTGCCAAGGTGGCGCAGGGCCAGATGTGCGGCGCGCACGCCATCGTCGATACGCGCCTGCAGATCGAATACGCCATTAACCTTGCCTGCGGCAAAGACGCCTTCAGGCAGATTGTCCGGTATGAACTGCTGGACGGAATCGTCATAACGCATTTTTGTCCCGGCCTGATAAAGCAGGCCGCTGGCACCGGCCCAGCCTGCACTCATGGCGATGCCGTCGCATGGGATTTCAAAGGCATTGCGAGTGTCTGCGCTATTTGTCTGTTCATCGTATGCGCAGATGACGGCAGCCGCTACACTGAGCTTGTCGGCGGCAGGCTTCGCTTCATACACGCAGCTCCCGCGGTGTATCGCTATGCCGTGCGCGGCTACTTGATCATGCAGATTGCCTGATTCGCCTCCTGCCCGCAAATCCACCACCGCTAAAATTTTCACTCCGGCCGCAATCAAGTCCAGCGCAACACGGTAACCGTAGGTGTTCGCAGTCAATACCACGCCTTGCTCGAAAGGCCTGATGGCATAACGACGTATCAAGCGTTGCGCGGCTGAGCCGAGCATCACGCCCGGCAGGTCGTTGTTGCGGAATACGGGCGGTTGCTCGAATGCGCCGCTGGCCACAATGACGCTTCCGGCGCGAACCTTTGTGATGCCGGAAGACTGGACGACGGGAACCAGATGGTCCGTGTAATAGGCCCCTGCGTATGCTTCCCTGAAAACTGTAATGTTGGGTTGGTTGGATATACGGTGCAGGTAGTCGGCAAGCAGCATCCGGCTTTCGCTGCCTGCGGCATGGTCATAACCCAGGCTGCCGCCCAGTTCGCTGTTTTCGTCGACCAGAAAAACTTGCAGCCCGGCTTCGGCAGCAGCCAATGCCGCCGCCATGCCTGCAGGACCTGCGCCGACCACCAGCAGATTGCAGAACCTGTGAAGCTTGGGTTTGGTGATGCGCGGAAAGCTGAAATTGACAATGCCCAAGCCTGCAGCTTTGCGGACTATGTTTTCCCAGAAAGGAAACAGTTGGCGCGGTGTGTGAAAGGCCTTGTAGTAGAAACCGACGGGCAGCAGTGCAGAAATTGCATCGAGGTACCGGTTCCGGTCTTTTTTGACCCCGCCGCTGGTGTTGACGGCATGGAGTTGCATGCCGTCCCTGACCTTCACTACATCGCCGCGAATATTGGTGTCCACGCCATCCGTGACCATGACATTGATATCATGATTGGCAAAACTGAGTATTCCACGCGGGCGATGGTATTTGAAGCTGCGGCCCAATGCTTTTTCGCCGTTGGCCCATAGCGCGCTGGTAATCGTATCTCCCTCAAATGCAGCATATTCCCTGCCTTCAAACGAGAAACGCAGAGGCTGCTCGCGATCTATCCATTCCCCGGCCTGTTGTGGCAGCCTTGTGCTCATTCCGCAACCTCCTTGCCCGGCAGGAACGAGCGCAATACCTCGTCGGTCAGGGTGTTGCGTTCGGCAATAAACCAGGTGCCGCTTGGGCTATGGAGCCACCACTCCATCTTTACGCCAGGTGCTCCATTGCGGTTGTATACATAGTCGGCCCAGGCCTTGTCCGAACATTGGCCGGGGTCAGGCATGGTCCTGAATTCACCACCGAATACGAATTCGCTGATGGGGCGGGTGCCGTTGATGGGGCAGTCAAGTAGTTTCATGGTCTCATTGTGCTGTTGGTTACGCGGTTGGCTATGCTGCGGGTTAATGGCCGACGGAGGCTGCACCTTTTTCGCCGGTGAGTTCGAACTCCTCGAAGCGCGACAGGCGGAAACTGTGAATCAGGTCGGGTGCGCGGTCATTGGCTATGGTTGCTGCCATGCTCTTGCCGCTGATCGGCGTGGCCTTGAATCCCCATGTCCCCCATCCGGCATCGAGATAAAAACCTTCAATCGGGGTTTTGCCCATGATGGGGGCAAAGTCCGGCGTCATGTCCGCCATCCCGGCCCACTGGCGCACGATCTTGACGTTGGAAAGGAAAGGGAACATGTCCAGGATATGGGATGACAGACCCTCAACGAACTCCAGCGATGAGCGGGTGGAATGCATTTCATAAGGGTCGAGCGCAGCACCCATGACCAGTTCGCCGCGCGATGACTGGCTGACGTACACGTGCAGGCTGCCGGAAACCAGGATGTGGTCGAGCCAGGGTTTCATCGGCTCAGTGACACAGGCTTGCAGCGGCTGGATGATGATGGGCGTGGGGAGGTCAACCATTTTGCAAATCCTGGGCGTGAATCCGGCGACCGCAGAAAGCACCTGATTTGTGGCGATGTAACCACGGCTGGTCTGTACGCCGACCACCTTGTTGGCTTTAACATCTATGCCGTTCACTTCCGTGCTTTGAAATATGTCGACGCCTAGATTTTTCGCTCCGCGTGCATAGCCCCAGGCCACTGCATCATGGCGGACGATAGAACCAGGTGCATGGTAAAGTGCGCCGATGATGGGTGCTTTGCCGCTGCAACTGATATCGAGTTGCGGACAGGCCTTTGTTATTTCTTCATGGCCAACAACGCAGCTTTCAACGCCAACATGTTTATTGACTTCCGCACGCCAGCGCATGGTGCGCATGGCAGATTCGGTATGCGCCAGCGTGAAATGGCCGCGTTCGGAATAAAACAGGTTGATATCCAGGTCTTCAGACAGGTCCTGGAATAATTTGACGCTGGCATCGTAGAATTTCACGCCTTCTGGCGTCAGGTAATTGGAGCGCACAATGGTGGTGTTGCGGCCGGTATTGCCGCCACCGAGATAACCTTTTTCCAGCACGGCAATGTTGGTCATGCCATGATCTTTTGCAAGATAGTAAGCCGCTGCCAAGCCATGTCCGCCGCCACCTATGATCACCGCATCATAGGAAGGCTTCAAACATGCAGGCTGCTCGAAAAAAGCAGGCTCCTTATGTTCTTTACTGAAGGCAAAGCGTAAAAGACGATGCGGCATTATGTTTACTGTCAGGAAATAATGATTCACATCATGAATAATTTATGGGGTGCTGTCAATACTGGTGTTTAACTTTTTTTCTTTATATGAAACAATTTCTCCATGAACAATGAAAAACCCGAATCAGGCCGTACTCTTGCCCAGTTCCTGGGCGCCGCAATCCATGATTTGCGTGCAGAACACAAGTTAACAATTGCGGAAGTCGCGGAACGTGCAGGTATCAGTCGCGGCATGTTAAGCAAGATTGAGAATGCACAAACTGCAACCAGTCTGGATACATTGGAGCAAGTGGCAAATGCGCTGGGAGTGTCCTTGTCGCATTTGTTTCGCAACTATGGGGCACCGCAGGGAGATGCCCAGTTAGTCAAGCGCGGTGAGGGCATGGAGGTGGTTCGTCGCGGTACGCGCCGTGGACATACATACCATCTGCTTTCATATGGTCAGGGGCCGAAGAAATCTTTTGAGCCATTCTTGATCAGCATGGACGATGCCAGTGAAGTGTTCCCTACCTTCGAGCATCCGGGCACAGAATTTATCCATATGCTCGAAGGCCGTATTGAATATCGTCATGGCCGCGAGACTTACCTGCTGGAACCCGGCGACAGCTTGACCTTTAGTGGCGAAGTTCCTCACGGGCCGGAGCGCCTGATCGAGCTGCCAATCCGTTTCCTGGCCATCATTTACTATGACAGCTCTTCCGATAAGGCCGAACAATGAAGCAAGTTTTAAAACAAGCTCTAAAAATTGAGCAGGCCGAAGCAGCTGATATTCCTGCGTTGGCTCAATTACTCAGTGAATTGTTTGCAATAGAGCAGGATTTTGATTGTGACCATGAAAAGCAGATACGTGGTCTTGGCCTGTTGTTGAACGACACTGAGCGTGCGGCGGTTCTTGTTGCCCGTGATGCAGAAAACCGGGTGGTTGGCATGGTAACCGCGCAGCTGGTGATTTCAACTGCTGAAGGGGCATATTCCGCCTGGATTGAAGATATGGTGGTGACATCCAGCTATCGTGGCAGTGGGATAGGACGTTCATTGCTGGAGCAGGTGACAGCCTGGGCAAAGTCCAAAGGTGCGAGCCGGGCGCAACTGCTTGTTGATTTGGATAACCAGCCTGCCATTGATTATTACCGGCACCTGTCCTGGCAAGCTACCAGCCTTGCGGCCAGGAGATTAATGCTTCCAGGATAGCAAGGCTATCACTGGCCCTGGCGATATCCGCCTTTCTGGGTTTAAAGTCATCGACAAGTAACAGGCAATAAAAAAGCGGACATTTTCATGTCCGCTTTTTTTATCTGAAGAAACTCAGAAGGTCATCAACTTAGTAGTTGTATGCGCGTTCACCGTGTTCAGTGGTGTCCAGGCCTTCACGTTCGGATTCTTCGCTTACGCGCAGACCGAAGATCAGGTCGACAATCTTGAACAGGATGTAGCTGATGATGCCACACCAGGCGACGGTTACGCCTACTGCCACGATTTGTGTCCAGACTTGGCCAGCCATGGTGATGCCTTCTGGGAAACCAACACCGCCCAGGGAAGGAGCCATGAGTACGCCAGTACCGATCGCACCGATGATGCCGGCAACACCGTGGATACCGAATACATCGAGTGAATCGTCATAGCCAAGCATGTTCTTCAGGCTGGTGACTGCCCAGAAGCTGATGATACTTGCAACGAAGCCAAGTGCAATCGCACCCAGTGGGCCCACGAAGGCACAAGCTGGAGTAATGGCTACCAGGCCGGCAATCGCGCCAGAAGCGCCACCCAGCATGGAAGGCTTGCCGCGTGACAGCCATTCAACGAAGATCCAGCCCAGCACGGCGGCTGCAGTTGCAACCTGAGTGTTGATCATGACCAGGCCAGCAACACCATCAGCAGCCAGTTCGCTACCTACGTTGAAGCCGAACCAACCAGCCCACAGCAGGGAAGCACCAACCATGGTCAGTACCATGCTGTGTGGAGGCATGGCTTCTTTGCCGTAGCCAATGCGTTTGCCGATGACAATGGCACCCACCAGTGCCGCAATACCGGCATTGATGTGTACAACGGTACCACCCGCAAAGTCCTTGGCACCCAGTTCAGCCAGAATACCGCCGCCCCATACCATGTGGGCAACCGGGATATAAACGAAGGTAACCCAGAGTGCGACAAAGGCTAACAGGGCAGAGAACTTGATGCGTTCAGCAAATGCACCAACAATCAGCGCAGGGGTGATGGCGGCAAAAGTCAGCTGGAATGTGACAAAAACGTATTCCGGAATGGATCCGCTGATGGAATCAGCTGTGATGCCAGCCAGGAATGCAGCAGACAGTCCGCCAACATAACCGTTCAAGCTACCGCCATCGCTGAATGCCATGCTGTAACCGTAGACCACCCAGAGTACGGAGATGAGTGAGAAGGTTACAAAAACCTGCATCAACACTGACAGCATGTTCTTTGCGCGTACAAGACCGCCGTAGAACAGGGCCAGGCCCGGAATTGCCATAATGACAACAAGTACTGTTGCAACGATCATCCAGGCAGTATTGCCGGAATCAATCGTTGCGACTTCTTCGACTGCTTCTTCAGCCACGGCCACTTCTTCCACTTCAACGGCTTCAGCAGTCTCTTCAACGACCATTTCAACTTCCGTAGCCATTTCTTCTACGGGCATTTCTTCTTCGGCGAAGCTGAGGCCATTGAAGCCCAGCATACTCACCAGAGCAATCATAGATAAAAGCTTTTTCATGGCGATCCCCTTAGAGCGCGTCCGGACCGGTTTCGCCGGTGCGGATGCGGTAAACTTGCTCGAGATTGAAGACAAAAATCTTGCCGTCACCGATCTTGCCGGTGGTAGCGGATTTCTCGATGGCTTCGACGACCTGGTCAACCATGTCATCTGGAACAGCGACTTCCAGTTTGACCTTGGGCAAAAAGTCGACGACATATTCGGCGCCACGGTACAGCTCTGTGTGGCCTTTTTGACGCCCAAAACCCTTTACTTCAGTGACTGTGATGCCCTGTACGCCAATGGCGGAGAGGGCTTCACGTACCTCGTCAAGCTTGAACGGCTTGATGATCGCGGATACGAATTTCATGTTGGTCTCCTGATGAGTATTTTAAGAGTGGCTGGCAGGTTGCTTGACTGCCAGCCACTCGCTAGCTAACTTCGATTAGAAGGATTTGGAAACGTAGACGCCAAATTGGTCCTTGGCCAAGTGCTGACCGGACGCATCAGTCCAGAGGCTCTTGCCCTTGGTGTCGGTGGCAGTATAGAAGCCACCAACTTCAACGCCGTTGTCCCAAGCTTTTGCCAAGCCAAGCTTCCAGTCGGTGTAGTCGAAATCGCTGTTGCCCTTGCCGGTGAAGTCTTGATAGCCGATATGGGCGGAAGCAGTCAGACCGTACCATGGCAGCGGAATGTCAGCGTTCAGTTCGCTGTAGGTGGTGCCGTCGGCGTTATCGAAACCGAAAGCGCCATCGGAAACAACGACAGACAATTTACCGCTAACCCAACCGTAGCTCAGGCTACCGTAGACTTCAGTGGTTTCGGCTGCCTTGACGCCGCTCTTCTTGTCGCCTGGATAGAGGTACTGCAACAGACCTACGTCGTAACCGATGCCGGTTTCACCGATCTCTGCTGCATAGCCGCCGTAGATGTCGACTTCCAGGCTTGAATTGTCGTAAAGATCAGCATCTTCCAGCCAGCTGATATTGGAAGCCCAGGCGCCTGCGTAGAAACCGCTGGAGTGTGCGTAATCAACACCACCTTGCAGTGCTGGCTCTTCGCCGGTCTGGGTCAGGCCACGGAACATGTACTGGCTGTAGAGGCCGATGTTATAGGAGAAGCTGTGTGGAGATTCTGGAGCTGCGGTAGCGGCTTCATCAGCGATTGCAACATTGGAGGCTGCAAAAGTGCCGATGACGGCTGCCAGAATTAGCGATTTACGCATGGTATTTCCTTTCAAAAGATAAAAAACAAGTAGTACGGATGAAACAAATTAAGCAACGAAACTCGAAGCAACACTCATGCCAGATAATGCAACAACATAAAAAACATGAGGTTATGATGCTAAGATAAAATTTTTAATAAATAAATAAAATTATGTTATTGTTTATACTGGTTTTTTGCACTAAATCAGTGCAAAAGTTGGCTGTTCAATGCACCAAAATCCTGCTTTAATGTGTCGAAAAACACGGAGAAAACCATGATTAATACGCACGTTCTTGATGATTTATCCAGAAAAATCAGAGAGATGGCATCTTCAGGGCCGGCGGCGGACGCGGAAAAGAATTTGCGTGCACTGTTACAGGGCGCATTCACCAAGTTGGAGCTGGTGAATCGAGAAGAATTCGACGTACAGGCTGATCTGTTGCGGCGTACGAGGGAAAAGCTGACGCAGCTTGAAAGCAGGCTGAATGAATTTGAAGTTCTGTTGCAGAAAAACAACAAATAAAGCCGTTTTGTTGTGAGTCTGGCAGTTATTCATAGCAGGGCCTTGGCCGGTATGGATGCACCTGAAGTGGTGGTCGAGGTGCATCTGGCCAATGGTCTGCCGAGTTTCACTATTGTAGGACTGCCGGAAGCCGAGGTGAAGGAGAGCAAGGACCGCGTTCGTGCCGCGCTACAGACTTCACAGTTCGAGTTTCCTGCCCGTCGCATTACCGTCAACCTGGCCCCGGCTGATCTGCCAAAAGAGAGCGGCAGGTATGATTTGCCCATCGCGCTGGGCATACTCGCCGCTTCCGGCCAGGTTCCGGCAAGCGCACTTGAGCATTATGAGATAGCGGGTGAACTGGCACTGACCGGAGAGTTGCGGCCGGTGCGCGGCGCTTTGGCGATGGCGGTGAATCTGATGCAGAACCGGAAAAGTCCGCGCGCTTTCATTTTGCCCCAAAGTAGTGCATCTGAGGCGGCATTGGTGCAGGATGCTGTTATCCTGCCCGCCAATTCCCTGCTGGAAGTCTGCGCACATCTGAGCGGCCATACCGAGTTGGTGCGTCAGCAAGGTGACGTCCAATCCAGTGCTTGTACTTATCCTGACTTTAGCGAGGTCAAGGGGCAGTCCATGCCCAAGCGTGCGCTGGAGATTGCCGCTGCCGGCGGTCACAGTGTGTTGATGTCCGGCCCGCCGGGCACGGGCAAGTCCATGCTGGCTGCGAGATTCCCTGGAATTCTGCCGGCGATGACCGAGCGGGAGGCACTGGAATCTGCGGCAATACAATCCCTGAATAACAGTTTTCGTGCGGATGCCTGGGGTCGCAGGCCGTTCCGTTCTCCGCATCACACAGCTTCCGGTGTGGCGCTGGTGGGCGGTGGTGGTATTCCTCGACCAGGCGAGATCTCGCTGGCACATCACGGCGTGTTGTTTCTCGATGAACTGCCTGAGTTCGACCGCAAGGTGCTGGAGGTACTGCGTGAACCGTTGGAATCCGGTCATATCACCATATCGCGGGCGGCGCGGCAGGCCGATTTCCCTGCGCGTTTTCAGCTGATCGCGGCAATGAACCCCTGCCCCTGTGGCTATCTGGGGCACCATAACAACAAGTGCCGTTGCACGCCGGATCAGGTCGCACGTTACCGTGCAAAGATATCCGGCCCACTGCTGGATCGTATCGACCTGCACATAGAAGTGCCTGCGCTGAAAGAGGATGAGTTGACGACACATGCCGGCGGTGAAACCAGTGAGCTGGTGCGTCAGCGTGTGGAGTTGGCGAGAATGAGGCAGATGGAGCGACAGGGCAAGGCTAATGACCTGCTGGGCAGCAAAGAGATCGAGCAGTTCTGCGTAGTGGATGAAGCCGGACTGGCGCTGCTGAAGCAGGCAATCAGCAAACTCAATCTGTCGGCGCGTGCGTATCACCGTATACTCAAGGTGGCGCGCTCTATCGCGGACCTGGCGAGCGAGATGAACATCAAACCTTCACACATCGCCGAAGCGATCCAGTACCGGCGGTTCGGGAGTCCATCATGAAAAATCCATATCTGGCAGGCTGGCTGGAAGAGAAGCATTCGGCTTATCTGTATCAGGTGATTGCCAGTAAGGAGCCCCAGGCCAACCGGCAAAGCCTGTTTTCCCAATTGGGAGACGAGGCTGTCAAGCAGGCCGGATTGTGGGAAGAGGAAGCGCGCAAGACCGGCTTGCAGATGCCGACCTATCGCCCGAGTGTGCGAGTCCGAATCGTGGCGTTATTGATCCGCTTTTTTGGCCCTTGCCGTATCAAATCCATACTGGCGGCCACCAAGATACGTGGACTTTCCGTGTATTCCTGCAAGCGTAGCCCTGGCTCGCATCCGCTTCCTGTCAATGTCGAGGAGGTCGGTGCCAGTCATCAGGGTGTCAGCAATAGCGGCGGTCTGCGGGCTGCCGTATTTGGCGTGAATGATGGCCTGGTTTCCGTGGCCTGTCTGGTGTTGGGTGTGGCTGGTGCCGCCACGGATCAGCAGATCATCCTGCTGACCGGGGTCGCCGGCCTGATGGCAGGGGCTTTCTCCATGGCGGCTGGCGAATATGTTTCCATGCGCTCGCAACGTGAGATGTTCGAACATCAGATCCATCTGGAACGCGAAGAATTGGCGCAATACCCGGAAGAGGAAGCGCACGAATTGATGCTGATTTATATGGCGCGCGGCATGCAGGCGGAAGAGGCAAAGGCGCTGGCAGCCCGCATGATCGCTGATCCGGAGCTGGGGCTGGATACCCTGACGCGGGAAGAGCTGGGGCTGAATCCGGAGGAACTGGGCTCTCCCTGGGTGGCTGCCATCTCATCCTTTCTGTCTTTTATGGTGGGTGGCCTTATTCCTTTGCTGCCCTATATTTTTGGGCACGGCCCCAACGCGTTGCTGGTGACCATCCTGCTCACCGGAGCTTCGCTGTTCAGTGTTGGTGCCGTGCTTTCCCTGTTTAGCGGCAGGAGTCCATGGTACGGCGGCATGCGCATGTTGCTGATCGGCGCGGCAGCTGGCGGACTGACCTATCTGATCGGTGCATTGGTCGGCGTTTCCCTCGCCTGATTGGGTGGCAGCAAGCCCGTTTGGCCTTCAGTACGCGGTCCGGGCGGGCAATGCCGGCCTTTCTGCTTTATAATTCACATGTTACGCAGGCCTTGCCGCATCTTGAGAATATCTGAATGAATCAGCAATCCAATTCCAGTCTATCCGTGTCCGAAACCGAGGCTCAATTGCGCGGGATTTTGTCGCAACGCATCATGATCCTGGATGGCGCCATGGGCACCATGATCCAGCAGTACAAACTGACCGAAGAGGATTATCGTGGCCAGCGCTTTGCCGGTTTTCAGGCACCGGCCGGCGAACGTGAACTGTTTCTCAAGGGCAACAACGAACTGCTGTCGCTGACGCAGCCGCACGTCATTCAGGAAATCCACGAGAAATATCTGGAGGCCGGCGCCGATATCATCGAGACCAATACCTTCGGTGCGACTTCGGTCGCGCAGGACGACTACTACATGGCTCACTTGGTCCATGAGATGAACATTGAGGCAGCCAGGCTGGCGCGGGCGGCCTGCGACAAGTACAGCACGCCGGAGAGGCCGCGCTTTGTTGCCGGCGCTTTCGGGCCAACACCGAAAACCGCGTCCATCTCGCCCGACGTCAACGACCCGGCGGCTCGCAATGTCAGTTTCGACCAGCTGGTGGCAGCCTATCTGGAACAGGCGCGCGGGCTGGCGGAAGGAGGGGCCGACATCTTCATGGTCGAGACGGTATTCGATACGCTGAACTGCAAGGCGGCGCTGTTTGCGATAGATACATTCTTCGAGGAAACCGGCAAGCGCCTGCCGATCATGATCTCCGGCACCGTCACCGATGCCTCCGGCCGCATCCTGTCCGGCCAAACCGTGGCTGCATTCTGGCATTCCGTGCGTCATGCGCGGCCGCTGACCATCGGCCTTAATTGCGCGCTGGGCGCGGCCCTTATGCGGCCGTATGCCGAGGAGTTGTCGAAGATCGCCGATACCTTCGTCTGCATCTATCCCAATGCCGGCCTGCCGAATCCCATGAGTGATACCGGTTTCGACGAGACACCGGACGTCACCTCATCGCTGGTGAAAGAATTTGCCGAGAGTGGTTTCGTCAACATCGCCGGCGGCTGTTGCGGCACGACGCCGCCGCACATCAAGGCCATCGCCGAGCAATTGCATGGCTTGGCGCCGCGCAAGTTGCCGGCGATTGCGCCGGCGACCCGTTTGTCCGGTCTGGAGCCTTTCATCATCGACGAGGATTCGCTGTTCGTGAATGTGGGTGAGCGTACCAATGTCACCGGTTCCAAGGCCTTCGCCCGCATGATCCTTAACGGGCAGTTCGAGGAAGCCTTGCATGTGGCGCGCCAGCAGGTCGAGAACGGCGCACAGGTGATCGACATCAACATGGATGAGGGCATGCTCGATGCGGTCAAGGCCATGACGCATTTCCTCAACCTGGTGGCTTCAGAGCCGGATATTGCCCGGGTGCCGGTCATGATCGACTCCTCCAAGTGGGAAGTGATCGAGGCCGGGCTCAAATGTGTGCAGGGCAAGTCCATCGTCAACTCCATCTCCATGAAGGAAGGTGAAGCCGAATTCCTGCGTCAGGCCAAACTCTGCCGCCGCTATGGTGCAGCCGTGATTGTCATGGCTTTCGATGAAAAGGGGCAGGCGGATACGTTCGAGCGCAAGACCGAGATCTGCAAGCGGGCTTACGACCTGTTGGTGCAGGAACTCGATTTCCCGCCGGAAGACATTATCTTCGATCCGAATATCTTTGCCATCGCAACCGGTATCGAAGAGCACAACAATTACGCGGTCGATTTCATTAACGCCACGCGCTGGATCAAGCAAAACCTGCCATATGCCAGAATTTCCGGCGGTGTTTCCAATGTCAGCTTCAGCTTCCGCGGCAACGACCCGGCGCGCGAGGCGATCCATACCGTGTTCCTCTATCACGCGATCAAGGCCGGCATGACCATGGGCATCGTCAATGCCGGCATGGTCGGCGTCTACGATGATCTGGCCCCAGAGTTGCGCGAGCGGGTTGAGGATGTCGTGCTAAACCGCCGCCCCGACGCGACGGAGCGCATGATCGAATTCGCCGGTACGCTCAAGGCCGATGGCAAGAAGGAAGCGACGACTCAGGAGTGGCGCGGTACGCCGGAAAATCCGGTTGCCGTGAACAAGCGGCTTGAGCATGCGCTGGTGCATGGCATCACCGAGTTCATCGTCGAAGATACCGAAGAAGCGCGGCAGCAGGTGAAAGCTGCGGGCGGCCGTCCAATTAACGTCATCGAAGGCCCGCTGATGGATGGCATGAATGTGGTCGGCGACCTGTTCGGCCAGGGCAAGATGTTCCTGCCGCAGGTAGTGAAATCCGCCCGTGTCATGAAGCAGGCGGTGGCGCATCTGATTCCGTACATCGAAGAGGAAAAGCTGCTGGAGCAGCAACGCACCGGCATCGTGGCCAAGCCCAAGGGCAAAGTGGTGATTGCCACGGTGAAGGGCGACGTGCATGACATCGGCAAGAACATCGTTTCCGTCGTGTTGCAGTGCAACAATTTCGAGGTGGTGAACATGGGGGTCATGGTGCCGGCCTCCGAGATCCTGGCCATGGCCAAGGCCGAGAACGCAGACATCATCGGGCTTTCCGGCCTGATTACGCCTTCACTGGAAGAGATGGCGCATGTGGCGCGCGAGATGCAGCGTGACGAGCATTTCCGCGGCCTGAAGACACCGCTGCTGATCGGTGGCGCGACCACTTCGCGCGCGCATACGGCGGTGAAGATCGCGCCGAATTATGACGGGCCTGTGATCTATGTGCCGGATGCTTCGCGTTCGGTATCCATCATGCAATCCCTGCTCAGCCCCGAGCAGCGCGATGCCTACATCAGCGAAGTGAACACTGACTATGACAGGGTCCGCACCCAGCACGCCAACAAGAAAGGCACGCCGCTGCTGACTGTTGCCGAGGCGCGAGCCAACAAGATGAAGCTGGATTTCAGCGGCGACAATGCGCCGGTGAAACCCAAGTTCATCGGCCGCCGTACCTTCAAGAATATCGACCTCGCATTGCTGGCCGATTATATCGATTGGGGCCCCTTCTTCCAGACCTGGGATCTGGCCGGTTTCTATCCGGCCATCCTTGAGGATGAGGTGGTAGGCGATGCTGCACGCAAGGTATTCGCCGAAGCGCAAGCCATGTTGAAGAAGGTTATCGAAGGCCGCTGGTTCACGGCCAACGGTGTCGTGGCTTTGATGCCGGCCAATACGGTCAATGACGACGATATCGAGATCTATACCGATGACAGCCGCACGCAAGTGGCTTTCACCTGGTACGGTATGCGTCAGCAGGCGGTGAAGCCGGTGATCGACGGCGTTGCCAGACCCAACCAGTGCCTGGCGGATTTCATCGCGCCCAAGGAAAGCGGCGTTGCCGACTATATCGGCCTCTTTGCCGTGACCGGCGGGCTCGGCATCGAGAAGCACGAGCAGCGCTTCCTCGCCGCGCATGACGATTACAATGCCATCATGCTGAAGTCGTTGGCCGACCGGTTGGCCGAAGCCTTTGCCGAGTATCTGCACGAGCGCGTGCGCAAGGATCTGTGGGGTTATGTGCCGGATGAGCAGTTGAGCAAGGAGGCCCTGATCAAGGAAGAGTATCGCGGCATCCGTCCGGCACCCGGTTATCCGGCCTGCCCGGATCACACGGTGAAGGCGGACATGTTCAAGCTGCTACAGGCGGAAGAGATCGGCATGACCCTGACCGATTCCTTTGCCATGACGCCGGGCGCTGCGGTTTCCGGCTTCTATTTCGCCCATCCGGCATCCAAGTATTTCAGTGTGGACAAGATAGGCACTGACCAGTTGGCTGAAATGGCGCAACGGCGCGGCCTGCCCAAGGAATATCTGGAGCGTTGGCTGGCGCCGAATTTGAGTTAAAACCCATAAAAACTAATAGTTTGCTAAAATAATCTTAGCTAAAACTTTAACAGCAGGCGGCTTGATCCCAGTATGCATATTCATATCCTAGGTATTTGCGGTACTTTCATGGGGGGTATCGCAGTGCTGGCCAAGGCCGCCGGCCACAAGGTCACCGGTTGCGATGTCAATGTTTACCCGCCCATGAGTACACAGCTCGAGGCGCAAGGCATAGAGTTGATCGAGGGCTTCGATCCGGCGCAGACCGCACTCAACCCGGATATCTATGTCGTTGGCAACGTCGTTTCACGCGGCAATCCCTTGATGGAGGAAATCCTCAATCGCGGCCTGCCTTATATCTCAGGTCCGCAATGGCTGGCGGAGAACGTGTTGCAGGGTAAGTGGGTGCTCGCTGTTGCCGGTACGCATGGCAAGACGACGACCAGTTCCATGCTGGCCTGGATACTGGAATATGCCGGTCTGGCGCCCGGCTTCCTGATCGGTGGCGTGCCGCAGAATTTCGGCATTTCGGCGCGAATGCCCGCTGTGCCCCGGCAGGACGCGAACAGCCTTTCCCCCTTCTTCGTCATCGAGGCGGATGAGTATGACACCGCCTTCTTCGACAAGCGCTCCAAGTTCGTCCATTACCGCCCGCGCACTGCCGTGTTGAACAATCTTGAGTTCGATCATGCCGATATCTTCGCTGATCTTGCTGCCATCGAGACGCAATTCCATCATCTGGTGCGTACTGTGCCGAGCCAGGGCTTGGTTGTGGTGAACGGTAAGGAGCAAAGTCTGCAGCGCGTCATCGATCGTGGTTGTTGGACGCCGGTGGAAAGTTTTGGAACCGGGACAGGTTGGCAGTCAGTCAATGTGGATGCAGGCGGCAGTTTCGATGTCATGCTCAAGCAACAGTTGCAGGGCCGGTTAAGTTGGGATCTGCTCGGCGAACACAATCGCATGAACGCCCTGGCGGCCATTGCCGCTGCCCGCCATGCCGGTGTGACGGCGGAGGTCGCTATCGAAGCGCTGGGGCAGTTCAAGAATGTGAAACGCCGCATGGAAACGCGCGGTGTGGTCAACGGCATCACCGTCTACGACGACTTTGCCCATCATCCGACCGCCATTGCGACCACGGTCGCGGGCTTGCGAGCCAGAATCGGCAATGCGCGTATTCTGGCAGTGCTTGAACCGCGTTCCAATACCATGAAGCTTGGGGTAATGAAGGCGGCCTTACCCGACAGCCTCACAGAGGCAGACCGTGTATTCTGTTATGGTGCCAATCTCGGTTGGGATGCGCAGCAGGCGCTGGCACCCATCCAGCATAAAGCGGCCACTTTTGACGATATGGATAAACTGCTTGCTGCGATTGTTCAGTCTGCCGAGCCGGGGGATCATATCCTGGTGATGAGCAACGGCGGCTTCGGCGGCATACACCAGCAGTTGCTGGACAGGCTGCAACAGGGATAAGGAATTTGAATCTCGCCCTACTCAAATCACAGGACCCGCTTGCACTGACACTGATGGTGTCGGCAGTCTTGCATGCAGTGGTGATTGCTGCCATCAATTTCGAGCCACCGGACCTTCAGCGCTTCAAAGACAATATTCCTGCGCTGGAGATCGTCCTGGTCAATGCCAAGACAGAATCGGCGCCGGAAAAGGCGGATGCACTGGCACAGGCTAATCTGGATCGGGGTGGTAACACGGATGAAGAGCGGCGAGCCAAATCTTCGCTGCCCGCGCCCAGGGACAAGCCAACCGAGACCAAGGTCAAGCCGGCCGAGGAACTCAAGCAGACCCGGAAAAAGGCGGAGGTGGATGCTGAAGCCGAGCGCCAGTTGCAACGTGTGGCGGAACTGGAGAAGCAGGCGCAGGCATTGATGACACAGGCAAAATCGCGGCAGGTGACGGAAAGTGAGCCGGTCAAACAGGCTGAAGTGCCACAACCGGAAAAAGGCCGGAATCGTGAAGCCGTCTCACAGACCCTGGATCGCGCCGCCCTGGCATCGGCGATTGCCGATATGGCACGTCTGGAAGCGCAGATATCCAAGCAGCAGGATGAGTATCAGAAGCGCCCCAAGCGCAAGTTTGTCGGCGCACGCACTCAGGAATATCGCTTTGCTACCTATGTAGAAGCCTGGCGGCAAAAGGTCGAGCGCGTGGGTAATCTCAATTACCCGGAAGCGGCCAGGGAGCAGAAGATTTATGGCCAGCTGCGCATGACGGTGTCCATCAAGGCGGATGGCTCGCTCGAGAAGATCGAGATCAATCAGAGTTCCGGCCACCAGGTACTGGATAACGCAGCGCGTCGTATCGTGGAGTTGGCTGCACCTTACTCTCCATTCCCGGAAGATATACGTGAAGATACCGATATTCTAAGTATTACCCGAACCTGGACCTTTACCCGTCAGGACAGTCTTGCATCAGATTAGCCTGCATCGGACTTATCACTAAGTTATAACTGAAAAAATATGACAGCCAATCACTTCCAGTATCACGTTTTTTTCTGCCTGAACAAGCGCGAAGACGGCGCGGCATGTTGCACGGACCACGGGGCAGAAGCGGCATTCGATCACATGAAGGCGTGTGTGAAGAAGCTTGGCTTGAATGGAAAAGGCAAAGTGCGCGTCAATCGTGCCGGCTGTTTCGATCGCTGCGGTGAGGGACCTTTGCTTGTGGTCTATCCGCAGGCGGTCTGGTACACCTTTGTCGATATCGACGATATCGACGAAATCATTGAAAGCCACCTGAAACAGGGAAAAGTGGTCGAGCGTCTGCTGGTCGATCCAGTCTGATCTTCAAGCTGAGGTAGTCTTCAAGTCAGCCGAGATGGCGCTGGATGGCGGCTTTCAGTTTTCTTGCCGTTCCCGCGTCCAGCGCCGCCGCAATGGTCTCTCGTTTGCTTTGCCCCCAGATAGGGTTGGGAAAAGTCTTGTCCTGCCGGTAGCGCGGGATGACATGCCAGTGCAGGTGCGGCGTCATGTTGCCGAGGCTGGCAAGGTTGATCTTTTCCGGCTGCAGCGTTTCACGCACCGCCTGTTCCACGGCAAAAACCACAGACATCAGGCGCTCGCGTTCGCGCGTTCCGAGATCCGTCATTTCCTTGATGTGGCTGTTCAGAATGACGCGGCAAAATCCGGGGTAGTTGAAATCCTCTACGCGAACCACGCGGCAAAATCCGTCCTGCCAGATCAACTCGCCGCCAGCGTCAGTACATAATTCGCAATCTGCCATAGTCCACCTTCAAGAAAACATTTTTGCCATTATTATGCTGTAACTTGCAATCGACGGCTTGATTGTTTAGGGTAAATCCTGCGCCATGCCTGTAAATCAATAGAATCGGGCGTGGTGGATGCATGAGTTGCGCCACGCGCGCGGATTCAGATTATGATGTCGAGTGACTGGGATCTTTGAGAGTTTTGTTTCTGACAATTCTTCAGGGGGCAGTATATTGACAAGTCAATCTTCAGGGCTGATCGCGCCAGCGATTGTTGCGGAAATCTTTGCGCATGCAGGCGTGCGGTTCAATGGTCAGCAGCCATGGGATATTCAAGTCCACGACCATGAAGCGTATCGACAAACCCTTTACAAGGGCTCGCTCGGTTTTGGCGATGCCTATGTCGACGGCCTTTGGGATTCGGAACGGCTGGATGAAACCATCGAACGCCTGTTGAGTGCCGAGATTGAAACCAGGCTCATCGGTTGGGCCAAGGTCCGGATCATAGGTGAAAGCCTGCGGCATCGCCTTTTTAATCTGCAATCCTTCGCCCGCGCCTTTCAGGTCGGCGAACGTCATTACGATATCGGCAACGATGTATTCGAAGCCATGCTCGATTCCAGCATGAGCTATTCCTGCGCCTACTGGGCACGTGCTGACGATCTGGAACAAGCGCAGCACGACAAGCTCGACATGATCTGTCGCAAACTGGAAATGAAACCAGGTGAACGTGTGCTGGAAATCGGTTGCGGTTGGGGAGGGCTGGCGCGCCATGCGGCGGCTCATTACGGGGTCGATGTGCTGGGCGTCACGGTTTCGAAAGAACAGAAGAAGCTGGCAGAAGAACGCTGCGCCGGTTTGCCGGTGGAGATTCGTCTCATGGATTACCGCCTGCTTGAAGGCAGTTACGACAAGATCATCTCGGTCGGCATGTTCGAGCATGTCGGCCCCAAGAACTATCCGGTATATTTCCAGAAAGCCTTTGAACTGCTGAAAGACGACGGATTGTTCCTGTTGCATACCATCGGTCACCACAAGACCTCGATCTGCACCGATCCGTGGATTGATCGCTACATCTTCCCCAACGGCAAAGTGCCTTCAGCCGCACAGATCACCCGAAATCTGGAGCGGCGCTTCATCATCGAGGACTGGCACAATTTCGGCCAAGACTACGACCGCACACTGATGGCCTGGTGGGACAACTTCAACCAGGCCTGGCCGCAACTGCAGGGCAAGTACGACCAGCGCTTCTACCGTATGTGGAAATACTACCTGATGTGTTGCGCCGGCTACTTCCGCTCACGCCAGGGCCAGCTCTGGCAACTGGTCCTCAGCAAACGCACGCGCCGCACGGTGTATCGTTCGCTGCGTTGAGTCCCGTGAGCCATGTGAAGTTTGAAAGGTCGTGCCCTGCGGCGTGCACCCGTTAAGCATCATCACCAAGCTACAGCCAACCAGTTGGCAAGATTGCAGCGACAAGCGAGTGTGTCCTACGTGGGCTAATTGCTAAACGATATTTCAAAGAGCTATCTTTAAGAGTCTTAATCTGCATCACGCACAATTTTTTTGTAAATAAATAGCCCTATGTAATATATAACTATCGGAAAAATAATCACTTTTAATAAGTGTATTCGTTCAGTATTTGTTATATATCCGTAAGGCTCGAACATATAAACATAAATTCCGACAGAACTAGCCCAAATAGCTATTGCGGCAAGAAATAATCTTGTCGATTTTGACAGCTTAAGAATCCAGCCAACCAAATATTTCTCTATCGATAACCATAAGAGAGGTGCATAGCTAGCAATCGCAAATCCAAAGCTAATAGGAACAATCAGCCATGCAGGTCCTCTTGGTGATAAGTTGCTTTCAGACAACGCGCTTATTACAAACAAAACGCTAATTAAAATCACAAAGCCTATAGTGGCTCCAATAAAGAAGCCGGCTAGCCTTAGTGACCATAATTTTAAGAAGCTATTTTTATATGAGACTTCAACCAAATAAGAGTCTCGAATATTTTGACGCTGTTTAGTATCTGATGCGGTTGTTGGAGCACTAAAGTTTACGAGAGGCGAGTCGCACTTGGGGCATGTACCGTTAGCAATTGCTCTATCCCATGCTTTATCTGACTCATTAAAACTAAAGGTACAATTTGGACATTTGTATGAAATCATTATTGATTACCTAGTCGAGTAGTTAGTCGTATTGATAAATACTTGCAATAATAACTATTAAATTTTAGGTTGATTCAAAAAACTCCCAAATTACATCTGCTGCGTTAATCACATTGTTCAGCTTAACTAGACTCCGGCGGAATGCGCCTGCTGGTCGGCGTGGTAGCTGGAGCGCACCATGGGGCCGCAGGCAGCGTGGGTGAAGCCCATGGCCAGCGCTTTTTCTTCAAATTCCTTGAATATCGCCGGTTCGACGAAACGCTTGACCGGCAGGTGGTGCGGGCTGGGTTGCAGATACTGGCCCAGTGTCAGCATGGTGACGCCATGGTCGCGTAGGTCCTGCATCACCTGCAGTATCTCGTCATCGGTTTCGCCTATGCCCAGCATCAGGCCGGATTTGGTTGGTACTTGCGGGTGCTGCTCACCAAACGCCTTCAGCAGTTGCAGCGAGTTGTGATAATCCGAACCAGGCCTTGCTTCCTTGTACAGCCGCGGCACGGTTTCCAGGTTGTGGTTCATGACATCGGGCGGTGCCTGGGTGAGGATTTCCATGGCGCGATCGAGGCGGCCGCGGAAATCCGGTACCAGGATCTCGATCTTGATCTCCGGCGATTGCGTGCGCACTTCGCGAATGCAGTCGACGAAGTGCTGGGCGCCGCCATCGCGCAGGTCATCGCGGTCAACGCTGGTGATGACGACGTATTTCAGTTTCATCTGGGCGATGGTGCGGGCGAGGTTCTCCGGTTCATTGACGTCTGGTGGCAACGGCTTGCCGTGGGCGACGTCGCAGAACGGGCAGCGGCGCGTGCAGATGTCGCCGAGTACCATGAAGGTGGCGGTGCCGCCGCTGAAGCATTCGCCGATATTGGGGCAGGAGGCTTCCTCGCAGACGGTGTGTAACTTGTTGTCGCGCAGTACTTGCTTGATTTCCTGGAAGCGGGCGCTGTCCGGCACTTTCATACGTATCCATTCCGGCTTGCGCATGGCCGGTTGCGGCACGATCTTGATCGGGATACGTGCCGTCTTGGCGGCGCCGGTTTCCTTGAGGCCAGCGACCTTGGCGCCCTGGCGTTTTGCTGTGGTATCGGTGATGTCGCTCATGCGGGGGCTTCGTCGGTGTATTGGATATCAGTATAAGCCAGATCACGGCACAGGTTGAGCAGCAGGGCGTCGGCCACTGCCGGCAAGGCCATGTCGATGCCGAGATCGGCGAGTTGCGTGACCTGCAGGCCGCGGTAGCCGCAGGGGTCGATGGCGTCGAATGGGCTCAGATCCATCGCAACATTGAGCGCCAGTCCGTGATAGCAAAGGTTTTTCTTCAAACGCAGACCGAGTGAGGCGATCTTGCGGCCGGCGACATAGACGCCGGGAGCGTTGGCCAGGGCGCTGGCCTCGATACCATTCGCTGCCAGCAGTTCGATGATGGCGTTTTCCATGGCGCTGACCAGATGGCGTACTTTTTGTCCTTTTCGATTGAGATCAAGCAGCAGGTAGATGACGACTTGGCCCGGGCCGTGATAGGTGGTTTTGCCGCCGCGATCGACCAGCATCAGCTGGATGTCGTCGCGCGCCGGCAAGCGCACGTCTCGGCGGTTGAGGCCCAGCGTGTAGATCGGCGGGTGCTCGGTAACCCACAGTTCGTCGATGGTGTCATCGGTGCGGGCGGCGGTGAAAGCCTGCATGGCATGCCAGACAGGCTCGTAGTCGGTCCGGCCGAGCCGGCGTATGGTGAGGCGTTGAGACATGCGATCAGAGCACGAACTTGACCATTGGATGCGCGGTCAGCGCGCGATAGATGTCGTCCAGTTGCGGTTTTGAAGTGACGTAGACGGTGCAGGTCAAACTCAGATATTTGCCCGCCGAACTTGCACGCATTTCGACCTTGGTAGCGTCGAAGCCGTCGTCGTGAATGCGGATGACATCAATGATGGTCTGTGCGAATTCGTCGCGTGTTTCACCCATGACCTTGATGGGGAAGTCGCAGGGGAATTCAACCAGGGTTTCCTGTTCAGCCATGACGCATGACCTCGTTCTTGTATGCTTGATAAAGTTGGTACATACGACGGAATATGGGGCCGGGTTTGCCGTTTGCAACGGGCTGGCCGTCCAGTTCGACAATCGCCAGTATCTCCTTGGTCGAGGAGGTGCACCAGAGCTCATCGGCACGGCGGATGCGGGCTTTCTCGAAGTGGCCGAATTCGACCGGGATGCCTGCGGCGGCAGCCAGTTCCAGCACCACGTCGTAGGTGATGCCCGGCAGCACGTGGTTGTCCTTGGGTGGGGTGAGGATGACACCATTCTCGACAGCGAAGATGTTGCTGGCCGAACCTTCGGTCAGGATATCGTCGCGGAACATGATGGTTTCGGCGGCACCGACATCCGCCGACATCTGCCGCAACAATACATTCGGTAGCAGGGAGATGACCTTGAGATCGCAACGGTCCCAGCGGATATCCCTGGCACTGACTGCGGATGCGCCCTGTTCGACCAGTTCCCGCGGCGGCGCTACCAGTTCCATGCACATCAGGAACACGGTCGGCACTACCTGTTTGGGAAATGCCTGATCGCGCGGCGCCGGGCCACGCGTGACCTGCAAATAGACGGATTGGTCCTGCAGCTCGTTGCGTTCAATCAGATCAACTACCAGTTTTTCCCATTCTTCCAGCGTGTGTGGGCTGTCCAGTCGCAGTCCTGCCAGACTCTGCTGTAGGCGCAGGAGATGCTCACGCATCCTGAACGGATGGCGCGAGTAGACCGGGATGACTTCATAAACGCCGTCGCCGAAGATGAAGCCCCGGTCCAGCACCGGCACCCGCGCTTCTGCCAGCGCAAGAAACTGGCCGTTGAGATAGACGATATCGGTCAATCCGGGCTTACCTCGGGTTTATATAAACCACAATCTGATGGTGTCCCACAGGCGACCGAAGAAGCCGGCGATGCCGACATCCTTGGAGGCGACCAGTTTCTGGCTGTCGATGACCTTGCCGTCCAGCGCGAATTCAATGGTGCCGACTTCCTGACCGGCCTTGATCGGCGCAATCAGGGGCTGCTGAGTGGTCAGCGTGGCTTTCACCCGGCTGTATTCGCCTTTGGGCAAGGTGATGTACAGGTCCTCTGCGACCATGGCAGCCAGCGTGTTGTCCTTGCCTTTCCAGACCTTGAGTTCGCTGATGGCGGCACCGGCCTTGTAGACCAGTTGCGATTCATAGAACTGGAAGCCGTAGTTCAGCAGTTTCTGGCTTTCTGCGGCACGGGCGTTTTCCGAAGTGGCGCCGAGCACGACCGAGATCAGTCGCATGTCGCCGCGCTTGGCTGATGTCATCAGGCAATAGCCGGCAGCCTTGGTGTGGCCGGTCTTGATGCCATCGACATGCGGGTCGCGCCACAGCAGGAGATTGCGATTGGGTTGGGTGATGTTGTTGTAGGTGTATTCCTTCACCGAATACAGGCGCTGGTACTGTTCCGGATAATCCTGAATCAGCGCAGCGGCCAGAATGGCGAGGTCATGTGCAGTGGTGTAGTGGTCCGGGTCAGGCAGGCCGGTGGAGTTCATGAAGTTGCTGTTGTTCATGCCCAGGCGCTTGGCTTCCTGGTTCATCAGCTGGGCAAAGACTTCCTCCGAACCACCGATGGCTTCTGCCAGCGCAATTGAAGCATCGTTGCCGGACTGAATGATGACGCCGTGGATCAGTTCCTCGACGGTGACCGGACGGTTGGGCTCAATGAACATTCTGGAACCTTCGGCCTTCCATGCGTAGGTGCTGACCGGCACCTGCTGGTCCGGTTGCAGATGGCCGTTCTTCAAAGCCTTGAACGTCAGGTAGGCGGTCATGACCTTGGTCAGCGAGGCCGGTTCCACGCGCATGGCCGCGTTCTCTTCCGCAATAAAGCGGTTGCTGTTGACGTCAAGCAGCACATAGGACTTCACCGCCATGCTGGGCGGCGGCGGGATGTCTGCGGCGACGGCGATGGTGGAAGCGAAGGCCAGGGATGCGGCAAGGAAAAGCGATTTCAATATGGACATGTTCGAATCTTTAACGGATTAGTTTTGGAAAACAACAATGGCGTTGGTGCCTATGCTCTGGTTGATTCTGCTGGCGGCCAGATCTGCCTCGGAACGATTCTGATAGGGACCTAGCCTGACGCGATAGGTGTCCTCATTATACCAGTTCTGGATGGGCACATTCCTGCCGTCAGCGGTGATGGCCAGATTCCGCTCCTGCAGGCTCTCGCGCAACCGGTCGGCATTTTCGCGGGATTTGAAAGCACCGACCTGCACATAGACGCCGCTGATGCTGGCAGTCGTATTGTTCGGAGCGCTTGATTGGGGAGGTGCAGCGCGCGCCATGGTCTCGGGCCGGGTGTCTATCCATTCGACATCGACCACGCCGCTGCCTTTGCCGACGATGCCGAGCTTGTGCGCGGCGGCATAGGAGACGTCGATTAGCCTGTCGTGCAGAAAAGGCCCGCGATCGTTGACGCGCAATACCACCGAACGGCCGTTGTCCGGATTGGTGACACGCACATAACTGGGGATGGGCAGTGTGGTGTGCGCGGCGGTCATGGCATACATGTCGTAACGTTCGCCGCTGGCAGTCTGGTTGCCGTGGTAGCGTTTGCCATACCAGGAGGCGATGCCGCGTTGCTTGTAGGGACGGTACTCACTCATCGGCACGTATTGCCGGCCGAGCGCGGTATAGGGGCGACTGTTGGCTGCGCGCAGGGGTTCTGCCCGTGGAACCGCATCGGGGATGCGTTCCAGTTCCGCTTGCGATATCTCGCCGGGGCCGTCATCGAGATAATAGCCGCCGCCAGTGTCTGGTTTGCTGGTTGGGGTTGTGGGGCTGGCGGGTCGCTCCGGTTTGACGCTGGTGCTGCCGCAGGCGCCGAGCAGGAGGCTGAAGAGGATGATAGTTAGTGTATGCAAGATTTTCATCATGTCGCCACCAGTTTTTTATGGGTTTGAATGCTCATTAAAATACCGAAACCCAGCATCAGTGTCACCAGAGAAGTGCCGCCATAACTGATCAGCGGCAGCGGTACGCCAACCACGGGCAGGATACCGCTGACCATGCCGATGTTGACGAAAGCATAGGTGAAGAAGGTCAGGCTGATGCTGCCTGCCAGTAAGCGGCAGAAGGTGCTTTGTGCCTGTGCCGCAATCACCAGGCCGCGACCAATGATGAGTGTGAACAGCAATAGCAGCAAAAGGTTTCCGAGCAGGCCGAATTCTTCACCGAACACGGCGAGGATGAAGTCGGTGGTGCGTTCCGGGATGAAGTCCAGTTGCGATTGCGTGCCATTGAGCCAGCCTTTGCCTGCTAGTCCGCCGGAGCCGATGGCGATATTGGCTTGTATGGTGTGATAGCCTGCTCCAAGAGGGTCCTGATGCGGGTCGAAGAGGATGATGATGCGCCGCCGCTGGTAGTCGTGCAGCATGGTCCAGAGTAAAGGGGCGAGCGCAGCGGCGCCAACTGCCATGGCGATAATCAGTTTCCAGCTGAAACCGGCAAGATAGATGACGAAAATACCGGAGCCGAGGATCAGCAAGGTTGTGCCCAGGTCCGGTTGTTTCAGGATGAAGGCGGCAGGAATGGCGAGGAATATGGCGGCAATCGCATAGTCCGTCAGTCGCAGGGATTCCTCTCGCTTGGCAAAATACCAGGCCAGCATCATGGGTACAGCGATCTTCATGAGCTCTGAGGGCTGGATTCTGGCAACGCCCAGGTCAAGCCAGCGGCGGGCGCCATTGGTGATCTCGCCAAATAGTGCGACGCCGAGTAATAGAAGAACACCGAGCAGATAGAGCGGCAGTGCGATACGTTCCAGATGCTGCGGCGGGATGTTGGCGGCCAGCCACATGACAAGCAGTGCGACGGAGATATTGGTCAGTTGCGCAAACATTCTGGCACTGCTTTCGCCCGATGCGCTGTACAGCACGAAGAGCCCCAGCAACAGGGTTAGCAGCAGGCAGCCCATGAGGAAGCCGTCGATATGCCTGACCAGGCCTTTATAGATACGATCAATCATGGGCGTGTTCCTCGGTGGTTGCCGGTGCGATCGCGGCTTCCGGCAAGGCGATTGGGTTTATCGGCGTGCTTTCGGCAGGTTCCTTGCCGAGCAGATAGTAGTCCATCACCTTGCGTGCGATCGGTCCGGCGACCGACCCTCCGCTACCGCCATTCTCGACGATGATGGCCAATGCGATCTGTGGATCGTCGGCCGGCGCATAGGCGATGAACAGGGCGTGGTCGCGGTGGCGTTCATCCAGCTTGCTGGCATCATATTTTTCGCCCTGCTTGATACCGACCACCTGAGCCGTGCCGGTTTTGGCGGCGACCGTGTAAGGTGCGCCGGCGCCGACCGCGACGGCGGTGCCGCCGGGCAGGGTCACATCTTCCATGCCCTTTCTGACGATTTCGACGTTTTCCGGCTTCAGCTCCATTCTGTCGGTCACTACCTGCTCCACCGTGCGGATGGTCCCCGAGCTGGCTTCCTGTATGCCGGTGACCAGGTGCGGCTTCATGGCGACACCATTGTTGGCGAAGATGGCCGTTGCCTGAGCCAGTTGCATGGGAGTTGCCAGCATGTAACCCTGGCCGATGCCGAAAATTACCGTTTCGCCGGGATACCAGGGCTGGTTCCAGCGTCGTTTTTTCCACTCCGGGGTTGGTAGCAAGCCTTCAAGTTCGCCACTGATATCGATGCCGGATCTTTGACCAAAGCCGAAATGCCGGACGAAGTCGGTCATGGCATGGATGCCCATTTCATGCGCGAGCCCGTAGAAGAAGGTGTCGCAGGAGATGGTAATGGCCTTGCGCATATCCACTACACCGTGGCCTTGTGGTTTCCAGTCGCGGTAGCGATGGGTGTTGCCGGGTAGCGTGAAAAAGCCGGGGTCGTTGATGCTGAATGGTGGCGCGCGTCTGCCTGCCTCCAGCCCGGCCAGCGCGATGAAAGGCTTGAATGTTGAGCCCGGCGGGTAGATGCCGCGTAAAGGACGGTTGATCAAAGGTTTATCCAGCGACTCGTTGAGCGCCTTCCAGTTTTCGGTGTCGATGCCGCCGACGAACAGATTGGAGTCGAAAGTCGGCATGCTGACATAGGCCAGTACCTCGCCGGTTTTCGGCTGGATCGCGACCATTGCCCCACGCTTGTCGCCGAATGCATCCTCGCCGATTTTCTGCAGCTTGCTGTCCACTGAAAGGATTAGGTTGTCGCCCGGTACGGGCGGTGTGCTCGAAAGCACACGCACGGCGTGACCGCCGGAATCGGTCTCCACCTGCTTGAAACCGGTCTTGCCGTGCAGGATGCTTTCGTAATATTCCTCCAGCCCGCTTTTGCCGATGTGGTCGGAGCCCTTGTAATTGGAAAGTTCGCCGGATTCCTTCAGGTTGATTAGATCCTTGTCGTTGATGCGGCCGATATAACCGACCATGTGTGAACCTAGCGCGCCTTGCGGATAGTGTCTGAAGAGTCTCGACTTGATTTCAACACCGGGAAAACGGTAGCGATTAACGGCGAAGCGGGCAGCTTCTGCTTCATTCAGGTGCGTCCTCAGCGGCACGCTTTCAAATTCCTGGCTTTCGGAGAGTATCTTCTTGAAACGTTTGCGATCCAGGGTACCGATTTCTACCAGTTCGCTGAGCTGGTTGATGGTTTCCTCGACATCCTTTACGCGGGCCGGTGTGATTTCCAGCGTATAGACAAAAAAGTTATGGGCCAGCACCACGCCATTCTTGTCAAATATCAGGCCGCGATTCGGCACGATGGGGACCAGCGAAATGCGGTTGTTCTCGGCCAGCGTGTGATAGTGCTCGTGCTTTGCCATCTGCAGGTAGAACAGGCGTGCAGCCAGTATGCCGAAACAGAGCAGTACGAATGCTGCAGCAACTGCGAGGCGTATGCGGAAATAGTAACTTTCCTGCCGGTAGTTTTTCAGCTCGGAACGTGCTCTCATGCTGCCAGTCTGACCTTTAACTCTTGTGCGGAGGTGCTTCTACACCGATGGGTGAGAGGATGACGACCAGCCAGAGCAGGATGCTGCTGAAACTGTGCAGGTAGTAATCCCAGCCGGGGAAATCGTTCCCGCCGAACAATTTGAGCACCATGGCCGTGGTCTGGGTAAGCAGCAGCAGAAAAAAGACATAAGCGGTTTGTTGCCAGATGTTGAACAGGGCCAGTCTGCGTTGATAGCTGACTGCGAGAAAAGCGGTCATCGCATAAGCCAGCGCGTACTGGCCGAACAGTCCGCCGGTCGCCAGGTCGATCAAGAGTCCGGCAAACCAGGCGGTGCCGATATGACACAGGTGCGGCGCGCGTAGCAGCCAATAGATGACAGTCAGCAGCATGAAGTCCGGCCGCAATTCCAGTGCCAATCCCTCCCAGGGAAGCAGCTGGAATAGCATCGCCAGTAGCATGGAGGCGTAGACGTGTTTAAGGTTGGCGGATTGCATTCTGGCTGGCGGATCCTGCTGGGATTGGTGTGGTTGTACTGTTCTTCTCGGCCGGCTTCCCGGTTTTTGCTGAACTGTCAGTGTTGTTGATGACTGTGCCCAGTGCCGATTCGATTTCAGGGATGCTGATCAACAGCACCTGGCGGTGGTTCTTGACTCCAGCCACGGGTTTGGATGTGATTTGAGCGAATGGCGAATCCGGGTTGCGTTCGATGTTTGTGACCTCGGCAACTGCGAGGCCGACCGGATAGACGCCATCAATGCCTGAGGTGATGAGGCGATCGCCTGTCTGTATATCCACATTTACCGGTAGATAAGGCAGGTCCAGTACATTGTCGACACCAGCGCCGAAGGCGATGGCACGCAGGCCGTTGCGCTCGACCTGAATCGGGATCGACAGCTCCTTGTCGGTGATCAGGGTCACTTCGCTGGAGAAGGGATAGACACGGGTTACCTGGCCGATGACGCCATCGCCATCAACCACGGCCTGCCCTGGCTTGATGTTTTGGCGGGTACCCAGATTGACCATCATTTTCTGCGTAAAGGGGTCGCGTCCCATATACAGGATCTCGCCCAGTCGGGCTGGCTGGGCGATGATCTGCGAGGCTCCCAGCAAGCTGCGCAGATGCTCGTTTTCGACCTCAAGTTCATTCAGGCGCTGCAATTTGGCCCCATCATGCAGTGCCTGCTCACTCAGTTTGCGATTGGTTTCCACCAGCGTATTGTGCGCGGTCAGGTATTCGGCGCTGGCGTGATAGAGATTGAATGGGGCGTTGGCGACAACCTGCAGCGGATGTAGCAGGGCAATGAACCCCTGGCGGACTTCGGTCAGGTAATGCAGGCGTGAATCAGTGGCGATCAGCGCCAGTGACAGTGCGGAAAAGAACACCAGCCGGGCAAGAGGACTCGGGCCACGAACAAAAAATGCCGGTGTTTGTTGAGGTTCCAGAGCGCGAGGCATGGTGCCTGATTGCTTTCAGAAAAAAACAAGCCGCGTGAAGCGATAGCGGCCTGTTGGTTGTGTTAAAAATTTTAGGTACTGATTATTCGCTGGCAAATACATTGCCCAGTTTGTCCATTTCTTCCAGTGCGCGGCCGCAGCCGCGGGCGACGCAGGTGAGCGGGTCTTCGGCGACGATGACCGGCAGGCCTGTCTCTTCCACCAGCAGGCGGTCCAGATCACGCAGTAATGCGCCGCCACCGGTCAGTACCATACCCTTTTCGGCGATATCGGCACCGAGTTCCGGCGGGGTCTGTTCCAGTGCGGATTTCACTGCGCCGACGATGGCGTTCAGCGGTTCGGTCAGTGCTTCGAGAATCTCGTTGCTGGAAATCGTGAACTTGCGCGGCAGGCCTTCGGCCAAGTTGCGACCGGTGACTTCCATTTCCAGCACTTCGGAGCCTGGGAAGGCGGAGCCGATTTTCTTCTTGATCAGTTCAGCGGTTGGTTCGGATATCTGCATGCCGTAGTTGCGGCGGATGTAGTCGATGATGGCCTGGTCGAACTTGTCGCCACCGACGCGTTCGGATTTTGCGTAAACGATACCGCCCAGTGAGATGACACCGACTTCGGTGGTACCGCCACCGATATCGACCACCATGGAACCGGTTGCGTCAGCGACCGGCATGTCAGCACCGATGGCGGCGGCCATTGGCTCTTCGATCAGATAGACCTGTCTGGCACCGGCACCGATGGCGGATTCGCGAATCGCACGGCGTTCAACCTGGGTGGAGCCGACCGGCACGCAGATAATGATGCGCGGGTTGGGTGAGAACAGGCGGGATTCATGAATGCGGCGGATGAAGTACTTGAGCATCTGCTCGGTGACGGTGAAATCGGCGATGACGCCATCCTTCATCGGGCGGATAGCAGTGATGTTGGACGGTGCGCGCCCCAGCATGCGCTTTGCTTCCAGGCCGACGGCGAGGATGGTCTTCTTGCCGGCCGGTCCGCCTTCCTGGCGGATGGCGACGACGGAAGGTTCGTCCAGTACCACGCCCTTGCCGCGTACGTAAATCAGGGTATTCGCTGTGCCAAGGTCAATGGCCAGATCGTTGGAAAAGTAGCTGTTTAAAATGCCGAACATTATGTTGTATCCCGTGCCTGCGATTGGTAGCTTTTATTCTGCGCTTTAGTATAAACAAGTCTGATGCTTAAGAAGCGCAACAAATCGGGCTATAATACCCGATATCGTATTGAAAATTAAGATTCAAATGAAATTACCAATGGAATTAGGAATGAAACTATTCGGCGGGGTGCAGTCATGTCATTAAGCACCACCGATGTTAAGCGTATCGCACATCTGGCGCGTATCGAAATCAGTGATACGGAAGCCGAGGCCACCTTGCAGAAACTGACCGGCATTCTGGGCCTGATCGAGCAGATGCAGGCAGTCGATACCACCGGTATTACGCCCATGTCGCATTCGCAGGATGTCACCCAGCGCCTGCGCGAGGATGTCGTCACCAAAACCAACCAGCGTGAAGAATTCCAGAAGATCGCGCCGGCCACCGAGAACGGCCTGTATCTCGTCCCTAAAGTCATCGAATAGTCCCTGAATCATGATCAACAGTAGCCTTAAACAGCTGGGGGCGATGCTTGCCAGCAAACAGATTTCCAGTGTCGAGATGACGCAGGAATTCCTTGACCGCATCGCGCAGCACAATGCCGAACTCAATGCCTATATCACGGTGGATGCTGAGAAATCTTTAGCTCAGGCCGTGGCGGCCGACCAGCGTATTGCGAATGGCACTGCCGAGCCGTTGACCGGCATTCCCATTGCGCAAAAGGATATTTTTGTCGCCAAGGGCTGGAAAACCACTTGCGGTTCCCGCATGCTGGAGAATTTTATCGGCCCTTACGATGCCAGCGTGATTGAGCGTTTTGATGCGGCCGGTGCGGTCAATCTGGGCAAGACCAATATGGATGAATTCGCCATGGGCTCGTCCAACGAGACTTCCTATTTCGGCGGCGTCAAGAATCCCTGGGATCGAAGCCGTGTGCCTGGCGGCAGTTCCGGCGGCAGCGCCGCGGCAGTGGCAGCGCGTTTGTGCGCGGCGGCAACCGGCACCGATACCGGTGGCTCCATCCGCCAACCGGCTTCGCTCTGCGGTTTTTCCGGATTGAAGCCGACCTATGGCCTGGTTTCCCGATACGGCATGATCGCCTTTGCTTCGTCGCTGGACCAGGCCGGGCCGATGGCCAAGTCCTGTGAGGATATGGCACTGATGATGAATGTCATGACCGGTTTTGACGAGCGTGATTCCACCAGCCTGCAGCGCGACAAGGAAGACTACACCCGCGATCTGGCGAAGCATGAAAGCAGTGATCGGCCGCTGGCCGGCCTGAAAGTCGGCCAGCCGCGCGAATTTTTCGCTGAAGGTCTGGATGCAACCGTTGCCAAGGTCGTACAGGATGCGATTGAACAATATCGCAAGCTGGGCGCGGAGATCGTCGATATCAGCCTGCCCAATACCAAGCTTTCGATCCCGGTTTATTACGTGCTGGCGCCAGCCGAGGCCTCCAGTAATCTTTCCCGCTATGACGGTGTACGCTACGGCCATCGTGCTGCGCAATACACTGACCTGATGGACATGTATTGCAAGACCCGCGCCGAAGGCTTCGGTGCCGAGGTCAAGCGCCGCATCCTGATCGGCACCTATGTGCTGAGCGCAGGCTATTACGATGCCTATTACCTCAAGGCCCAGCAGATCCGCCGACTGATCGCGCAGGATTTCGAGCAGGCCTTCAAGCAGTGCGACATCATCATGGGCCCGACGGCGCCCGGCACTGCCTTCCGTGCAGGCGAGAAAACCAACGATCCGGTGGCCATGTATCTGGAAGACCTTTACACGATTGCCGTGAATCTGGCAGGTTTGCCCGGCATGAGCATCCCGGCCGGATTTGCCGAAGTCGAGGGCAAGAATCTGCCGGTTGGTTTGCAGGTGATCGGCAATTATTTTGATGAAGCGCGCATGCTGAATGTCGGCCATGCCTATCAACAAGTGACAGATTGGCATACCCGCATGCCAGAAGGAATTGCGTAATGGAATGGGAAGTCGTCATCGGGCTGGAAACGCATACCCAGCTAAGAACCAAATCGAAAATTTTTTCCGGTGCCTCGACCACTTACGGCGCTGAGCCGAATACTCAGGCTTGTGAAGTGAGCATCGCCCTGCCCGGCGTGCTGCCGGTTTTGAACAAGGAAGCGGTCAAGTGTGCGATCAAGTTCGGCCTGGCAGTGAATGCGGAGATTGCACCAAGATCGGTTTTTGCGCGCAAGAATTACTTTTACCCAGACCTGCCCAAAGGCTATCAGATCAGCCAGTACGAATTGCCGGTGGTCGGCAAGGGCTCACTGACCATACAGGTGGGCGATACTGAAAAGACCATCCGCATCACCCGTGCGCATCTGGAAGAAGATGCCGGCAAGTCGGTGCATGGTGCGCAGGAAGGTATGTCCGGCATTGACCTTAACCGCGCCGGTACACCGCTGCTGGAGATCGTCACCGAACCGGACATGCGTTCGGCGGCCGAGGCAGTGGCTTATGCGAAGAAACTGCACGAACTGGTACAGTGGATCGGCATCTGCGACGGCAATATGCAGGAAGGCAGCTTCCGTTGTGACGTCAATGTATCCGTCCGGCCCAAAGGCTCGGATAAACTCGGTACCCGCCGAGAGATCAAGAACCTCAACTCGTTCAAGTTCATGCAGCAGGCGATCGAGTATGAGACCCGCTGGCAGATCGAGACCCTGGAAGACGGCGGCAAGATCGAACAGGCCACCGTGCTGTTCAACCCGGATACCGGCGAGACTCGCTCCATGCGTAGCAAGGAGGAGGCTAACGATTATCGCTATTTCCCTGACCCCGACCTGTTGCCGCTGGAGATCACCGAGGTGGACAAGTCGGCAGTCGAGGCTGAGATGCCGGAACTGCCACAAGCCATGGTGGCACGCTTTGTTAGTGACTACAAACTGTCAGCCTATGATGCCGATACCCTGACATCCTCCAGGGCAATTGCCGATTATTTCGAAGCTACCGTCAAGGCTTTCGGTGGCGAGCCCAAGCTGGCTGCCAACTGGGTCATGGGTAGTGTGGCCGCCAAGTTGAATGAGGAAGACAAGGATATCAGCGCTTCACCCGTTTCATCGACACAACTGGCCGGTCTGCTGAAGCGTATCGCAGACAACACCATCTCCAACAAGATCGCGCGTGAAGTATTCGATGCCATGTGGGCGGGTGAAGGGGAGGCGGATGCCATCATCGAGAAAAAAGGCCTGAAACAGGTCACGGATTCCGGTGCCATCGAGGCCATCATTGATGAAGTGCTGGCGGCCAATGTAGCCATGGTGGAAGAATTCAAGGCAGGCAAGGAAAAAGCCTTCAATGCGCTGGTTGGTCAATGCATGAAGGCCAGCAAGGGCAAGGCTAATCCGGCGCAGGTCAATGAGGTGTTGAAGAAGAAACTGGGCTGAAAAGCCTGCGAATCCTGCCGCCATGTGTGGCTGGAATCTCGCTAGTGCTGCGCCTTGATCTCAATGAAGCGCTGCTTGTCGTCATTGAAGCGATTGCGGGTGATGTCCATGTTGTTTTTGCGTGCATCGATTTGTTGATTGATTCTGCTGATTTCAAACTCGATCTCGGTGATTTCTGCGTGCAGGTCGTCCGGCACCTGTTTCTGCCGGTTTTTGAATGATTCTGCGCTCTTCTGGCTGTTTTCGAGTCTTTTGATGGCACCGGTTTTACGTTGCTCCAATGCCTGTATCGCTACTTGATCCATTTGCAGGTGCCGGTCGCGGGCCAGATCGATTTCATCTTCAGTGGTATAGGAGGCACGTAGCGCACGATCACGTCTCTGTTGTTCCAGCATGGCTTCATCTTCTTCCTGCTGGTGATTGATCTGATTGCGGCGGATGACGACGCCCTGATTGTTCAATACTGCGTTGTCGCGGTGGACATCCTTGGCCGGCATCTTGTCGCCGTAATGAGTCACACCTTTGTCATCAACCCATTTGTGTATCTTGCCGCCACCCGCGTGCGCGGCCGTACTGATCAGCAATGTGATGAGCATGGCCTGTGACAGCTTGAAGGTGGTGATACACAAAGCCTGCATGATTTCCCCGGAATCGATGGTTAGGCGCTACTGCCATACTGCTTGCGATAATTCTCGATGGCAAGAAGATTTTGCGCCATATCTGGTTGATTCTGCAAGTATTTGATCAGACCGCCGAGGTTGGCGATGCTGCAGACCGGTAATTTGTTCTGGCGCTCGACTTCCTGCACGGCGGATAACTCGCCCAGACCCTTTTCCTGGCGGTCGATGGCGATGGCGACGCCGGCGGGGATGGCGCCGGCTGCTGTGATGATGTCGACCGATTCACGTACCGAGGTGCCGGCAGAGATGACATCGTCGACGATCAGTACACGTCCGCGCAATGGCGCACCGACGACGGTACCACCTTCGCCATGGTCCTTGGCTTCCTTGCGGTTATAGGCATATGGCAGGTTGCGACCCTGGCGCGCTAGCGCAATGGCGATACTGGCTGCCAGTGTGATGCCTTTGTAGGCCGGCCCGAACAGCATGTCGAACTGGATGCCGGACTTGAGGATGGCATCCGCATAGAACTCGCCGAGTTTCATCAGGCTTTCGCCGTCGTTGAACAGGCCGGCATTGAAGAAATACGGACTCAGGCGTCCGGCTTTGGTTTTGAATTCGCCGAAGCGCAAGACCTGTTTGTCGATGGCAAAACGGATAAAATCCTGGGTGGTGTCTGTCATTGTGGGTAAGTATCAATAAAAAAGGAAATGGGCATGATGCGAATTATATCTGTAAACCTCAATGGCATACGGTCGGCAAGGACCAAGGGGTTTTATGACTGGCTGGCAAAGCAGGATGCCGATGTTGTCTGCATGCAGGAAATCAAGGCGCAGGCGACCGACATGACGCGGGAGATGCTGCAACCGGACGGGTTTTACGGTTATTTTCATTATGCCGAAAAAAAAGGTTACAGCGGTGTAGGCATCTACAGCAAAAAGCAACCGGATGCCATCATCGAAGGTCTTGGGATTGCCGATGTTGACAGTGAAGGCCGCTATATCGAGGCCAGGTTCGGCAATCTGTCCGTGGTCTCGCTTTACCTGCCTTCCGGTTCCAGCGGTGAGGAGCGTCAGGCTTTCAAGTTCAGTGTCATGGAACGTTTCATGCCCTATCTGGAATCGCTGAAAGCTTCGGGGCGTGATGTTGTCGTTTGCGGTGACTGGAACATCGCGCATCGTGAAATAGATTTGAAAAACTGGAAAGGTAACCGCAAGAACTCAGGCTTCCTGCCGGAAGAGCGCGCATGGATGAGCGATCTGTTCGATCGTGTCGGTTGGTGTGATGTTTACCGCAATCTGCATCCGGATGCTACGGACGAGAGCTATACCTGGTGGAGTAACCGGGGCCAGGCCTGGGCGAAGAACGTCGGTTGGCGCATCGATTATCAGATCGCCACTCCCGGGATTTCATCGCGGGCGCGTAACGCCTCCATCTACAAGGATGAGCGTTTCAGCGATCATGCACCTTTGTTGATCGACTACGACACAACGATCTAGCCCGGCCGCTTACTCAGGCAAGGGCGAGCGATCTCCGCCGTGAGTGCAGCTATGGAATCCGTGGCTTATTGTTAAGTCCTGGGGTTGTGTACGTTTTAAACCGCATTGAATTAATCAATCAAGTACAGCAAGAAAGTCTCTTTTTGGAAATCGCTTTTATTTTTGGCAGGTTGATCTTGTCGTCCGTCTCCAATGTTTTTCAGAAACAATTATCACTGAGCGGTTTGCATCCTTTTTATATTGTAGCCACGACATATTTTGTTCTGGCCGTGCTTGCCACACCTTTCCTTTTCAGTCTGGATGTCCGTAATCTGCCATCCGCCTTCTGGTTCAATGTGACACTTGCTGCTTTACTGGATGTGGGCGGCTGGATGTTTCTGGTGATGTCGCTGTCAAGGACCGATCTATCGGTATTCGGCCCGCTGAATGCATACAAGGTGGTCATCTCCATGTTGCTGGCGCTGTTGTTTCTGGGCGAGATTCCGAATCTGCAAGGCTTCACAGGCGTCATGGTCATCGTGGCCGGCAGCTTCTTTCTGCTGCCTCCCGGCAATCGCACGGGCAGGAGCCGGTTTGGTCAGCTGCTACTGGATCGCGGGGTGCAGGCAAGGTTCCTGTCCATTCTGCTGTTTTCCATCGGCACATTGTTTCTCAAGGGTTCACTGCAGCATTCGACGCCGCTGGACACCCTGATTTTCTGGTCGCTACTGGGCTTGCCCATGATTGTTCTGGCTAATTCCTGGCTTACCGAGCAGGGTTGGTTAACCAGTATCCGGAAATCGCAATCTCATATCGGATTAATCACAGTGATAGGTGTCACTGTGTTCATCATGCAGTATTTCACGCTGGTGCTGCTGTCGCAGATGCTGGTGGCTTATACTCTGGCGCTGTTTCAACTTGGCATGTTATTGCAGGTATTTCTCGGTCACCATGTCTTCAACGAGCCGCACCTGATGCGCCGACTGATCTCTGCATTGGTGATGGTGGCAGGAAGTGTGCTGGTACTGCTGGTTTGATAATGCGCTAGTGATCAGCCTGGCATGCGGCTGATCTCGCGTTCGTATTCCGGGAAATACCGGGCAATCACCGAAAGATCAAAGCTGCGCAGTATGCTGCGATTGGATTCGCGCTCAAGCAGGAATTCGAATGATTTTCTCACCAGCATTTCTGTTGTGGTGTTGCCGGTCAGCAGTTTTGCGGCATATTCGGGGCGCACCGTGACGATGTGAGTGGTGCTGTGTTTGCCATCAACATGGACTTCAAAACTATGGGCATCCAAGGCTTTGATATCGATAGTCTGCATGCTGGGAGTCCGATGAGTACGATGAGCGTCAATCTAACTCAGTTATTCCAAATTAACCACCGTTTTCATTCTGTCTCGATGTCGGCGATGTGATTTTAATTATTTGAAATCCATGGTCGTCCCTTAAACTGTCATCATCTTGCCGGCAAGTGACGAGTCCTCGCTTATAATTCAGGCGGTTTTCCACTTTCCCGATTCACAATTTTAAGAACAAGCTGATGAATGCCTATCTGGAAATATTTCGTAATCGCCGTGTGGCCGTGGTCTGCCTGCTTGGTTTTTCCTCCGGTTTGCCGCTGGCGCTGACCAGTGGCACCTTGCAGGCATGGATGACGGTTTCAGGGGTCGATCTGGCAACGATCGGCATCTTTACCTTGGTCGGTATTCCCTATACCTGGAAATTCCTCTGGGCACCGTTCATGGATCGTTATGTGCCACCATTTCTCGGGCGCCGTCGCGGCTGGATAGCTGCCATGCAGATGCTGCTGGGAGCAGGCATCGCCATCATGGGCGCGCTCGATCCGGTGACCATGCCCTGGGCGTTGGCCGCGCTGGCGCTGATGGTGGCGTTCGTCTCGGCCTCCCAGGATGTGGTATTTGATGCCTATCGCGCCGACGTACTGCGGCCGGCTGAACGCGGTATTGGTGCAGCGGTTTCGGTGTTGGGTTATCGACTGGCCATGCTGGTGTCGGGTGCGCTGGCTTTGATTCTTTCTGATCAGATCGGCTGGCAGAACACCTACTGGCTGATGGCTGCGCTGATGATCGCGGCGATCGGCGCAACGTTGTTCGGGCCTGAGCCGGAAGTCAAGGTAACGCCGCCGAAAACGCTGACCGATGCGGTGATCGAGCCCTTGCGTGAGTTCTTTGCCCGGCATGGTGCCTGGGGACTATTGCTGCTTATCGTGCTGTACAAGTTGGGCGACGCCTTTGCCGGTTCGCTGACGACGGCATTCCTGATTCGAGGTGTCGACTTCACGCCGACAGAGGTCGGTGCGATCAACAAGGGTATGGGTCTGGCCGCGACACTGGTCGGCGTGGTCTTTGGCGGTATATTGATGACACGGCTGGGCTTGTTCAGATCGTTGCTGGCGTTCGGTATCCTGCAGGCGATTTCCAATCTCACCTTCATGTGGCTGGCGGCGATCGGCAAGGATTACGCGGTCATGGTACTGGCTGTCGGTTTCGAGAATCTTGCCGGCGGCATGGGCACCGCGGCGTTCGTCGCGTTGCTGATGGGCATGTGCGACAAACGCTTCACTGCCAGCCAGTTCGCGCTACTGTCTGCCTTGGCCGCCGTTGGCCGGGTCTATGTTGGGCCGGCTTCCGGCTATATGGTCGAATCCATAGGCTGGACCACCTTCTTCGGCTTTACCTTTCTGATTGCCTTGCCGGGTTTGTTGTTGTTGTTTTTCATGCGTCGCAGCATAGAGGCCATGGGCCGTGCTTGAGTTTTCCCTGACAGCTGCATTTCTGGTCGGGCTGCTGGGTGGCGGACATTGCGTCGGCATGTGCGGCGGAATCGTTGGTGCCGTCACCATGACCTTGCCCGGCAGCAAGCCCAAGTTGCCGTTCGTGCTGGCCTATAACCTTGGTCGCATCGGCAGTTATACGCTGGCGGGCATCATTGCCGGCGCCGTCGGCGCCTCCAGCTTCTTTCTCGAACATGTGTTACCGATAGAAAAGGTTTTGTATGCGCTGGCCAGTCTGATGCTGGTGCTGCTTGGGCTGTATCTGGCCGGCATCTGGCGTGTACTGACGCGGCTGGAAGCGCTCGGCGGCAGGCTCTGGCAGCATTTGCAGCCGTATTCGCGGCGCCTGCTACCAGTTAGGACGCTGCCGCAATCGCTTTTTCTCGGTGTGCTCTGGGGCTGGTTGCCTTGTGGCCTGGTTTACAGTGTGCTGGTGGCGGCTGTCGCCAGTGGCAGTCCCTGGCAGGGTGGTCTACTGATGCTGGCATTCGGTTTGGGTACGCTACCGACGCTGCTGGCAATGGGCATGACGGCCGTGCGCCTGAAACACCTGTTGCAGAATCTGTGGTTCAGGCGGCTGAGCGGGCTGCTGATTGCCGGTTTCGGTCTGCTCGCGCTCTATCGCTTATTTTAAGAGGAAGTCGTGCCTATTTGCGGCCGAGGCGGTACATGGCAAGGCTACCGCGCAGATTGGGCATGAACTGGATGCGCTGGCCATAAGTCAGCACCAGGCGTTCTTTCACGTGAATATTGTGATTTTCGCAGAACTGGTCGAAATCCTTGATCGTGCACAGGTGCACGTTCGGCGTGTCATACCATTGGTAGGGAATATCGCGTGAAACCGGCATTTGCCCGGCCATCAGTTGCAGGCGGTTGCGCCAGTAGCCGAAGTTGGGGAAGGTGACAATGGCTTCGCGGCCGACGCGCAGCATTTCCTGCACGATGTTCTCGGTATTGTGCATGGCCTGTAGCGTCTGTGACAGAATCACCACATCGAAAGACTGTGCCTCGAATCCGGACAGGCCCGCTTCCAGGTCCATCTGGATGACATTGATGCCGTTCTGCAAGCAGCTCAGCCAGTTGGCATCGTCCTTTTCCACACCGTAACCACGCACCTCCATCGAGCCCCGCAGGAACTGCAGCAGTTCGCCGTCGCCGCAACCGAGGTCCAGCGCCTTGCAGCCGAACTTCAACCAGTTTGCGATAATCGCAAAATCTTGACGATATTCTGCGATTTTTTCCAAATTCTGCGTGGCGTTCATTCTGTGGCCCCGGTCTCTATGTTCTGCAGATAGTTGCGCAGAATGTTGTGATAGTGTGGATCCGGCATCAGGAAGGCGTCGTGGCCGTGGGCGGCGGTCACTTCTGCATAGCTGACCGAGCATTCGTTATCCAGCAGTGCCTTCATGATCTCGCGCGAACGGGCCGGCGAGAAACGCCAGTCGCTGGTGAAGGACACGACGAGAAACCTGGCTTTGACATTCGCCAGCGCGGTAGAAAGATTGCCGCCGTGTTCCAGTGCAGGGTCGAAATAATCCAGCGCCCGTGTCATGCGCAGATAGGTGTTGGCATCGAACTCGCCGGCGAACTTGTCGCCCTGATAGCGTAGGTAGGACTCCATCTCGAATTCCACACCGAAGCCATATTTGATCTCGCCGTCGCGCAGCTTGCGGCCGAACTTGGCGCCCATGGCGTCATCGGAAAGATAGGTGATATGGCCTAGCATGCGCGCGATGCGCAGACCACGCCGAGGCACGGTGTTGTGCTCGTAATAATGGCCGTCGTAAAACTCGGGGTCGGTCATGATGGCTTGGCGAGCGACTTCGTTGAAGGCCATGTTCTGCGCCGTCAGGTTGGGCGCAGAGGCAATGACCAGCGCGTGACGCACGCGATCCGGATAGCTCATGGTCCACTGCAAGGCTTGCATGCCGCCGAGGCTACCGCCGATGACCGCCGCCAGCTGGTATATGCCCAGATAATCGGCCAGCCTGGCCTGTGACTCCACCCAGTCCTCGACCGTGAATACCGGAAAATCCGCGCCCCAGGGTTTGCCGCTCGCCGGGTTGATGCTGGATGGGCCGCTGCTGCCATGGCAGCCGCCCAGATTGTTGAGGCCGATGACGAAGAATTTGTTGGTGTCCAGCGGCCGGCCCGGACCGATCAGGTTGTCCCACCAGCCCGGATATTTGTCGGTTTCGGCGTACTTGCCGGCCACATGGTGGTTGCCGGAGAGCGCATGGCAGATCAGCACGGCATTCGATTTGTCCGCATTCAGCGTGCCGTAGGTTTCGTAGGTTAGGTCGTAGGCAGGCAGCACCTCGCCGCTTTTCAGCTTCAGGGGCTCGGAAAAATGTGCGGTTCGGGCAGTGACGATGCCAACAGATGATGTTTCAGACATGGCGGGATTATACTACGGCTTATGATTGCGAATACCTCAGCTTATCGGGACATCACCCCGCAAATCGGCGCGGATGTTTATATCCATGCCACCGCCTCCGTGATTGGCGATGTGGTGCTGGGTGACCATACCTCGGTCTGGCCCGGTGCCGTCATTCGCGGCGACGTTAATCATATCCGCATCGGTGCCGGCAGCAATGTGCAGGACCTTTCCGTGTTGCATGTCAGCCACAAGTCGACTTGGGATCCGGACGGTTCGCCATTGATAATCGGCGACAACATCACCATCGGCCATAAGGTGATTCTGCATGGCTGCACCATAGAGGACGAGTGCCTGATTGGTATGGGCAGCATCGTTATGGACAAGGTCGTTGTGCAGAAGAATGTGTTGCTGGGAGCAGGTAGTCTGGTGCCGGAGGGCAAGGTGCTGGAAAGCGGTTTTCTCTATCTCGGCAGTCCGGCCAAAAAGGTGCGGGCGCTGACTGAAGCCGAAATCGCCCATTTCCTGTATTCGGCGAATCACTACATCAAATTGAAAAACAGTTATTTAAATTCGCAAAATATTTCAAAAAGCTTATAAAATTAACGCCATGAACTTCTTCGATGCATTTTTCAGTTCCAACGCTGTCATGCTCATCACCGCCAAGCAACTATGGCTGTGGTGTACACCCATGACCGCTGCTTCTTTCGCTTAACGAGTTTTATTTCAATTTTCATTAGCAAGCACGGGTCTTAATCTCGAGCTTGCATCCTGATAAGACCTGTAGGATTTTTTGGGCTCTTATCAAATGTACAATTTTCAAGTTCGAATTTTTCTTTCCCGTTTTCAGTTTGCGGGTGTTGTGCTTGCGCTGATTTCTGCAGTCGGGTTTTCTGCCAAGGCGATCTTTGTCAAACTAGCTTATGGTTATGCGGTTGATGCCGTTACCTTGCTGGCATTGCGCATGGCCTTTTCCGTACCATTTTTTCTCGTTGCCGCTTTATATGCAGGCAGCCGCCCGACAGGACAAAGCCTGTTGTTTAAAGACTGGGTTTCTGTTGCCGCGCTCGGCTTTATTGGATATTACCTCGCCAGTTTCCTGGATTTTCTTGGATTGAAATTCATCAGCGCGGGTCTGGAGCGCTTGATTCTGTTCTTATATCCAACCATGGTTGTGTTGATTTCGGCGCTTGTATTTCGCAAGAAAGTTGGCAAGAAAACAATGCTGGCTTTGCTCGTCAGTTATGCAGGCATAGCCATGGTATTCCTGCATGATGTCAGGATGGAACAGGATGGGATATTGCCAGGATCGGTGCTGGTCTTTTCCAGTGCATTGGCCTATGCGATTTACCTGGTTGGTGCCGGAAATACGATTGTCAAAGTCGGTGCAACAAGATTTACCGCCTATGCAATGACGGTTGCTTGCGTGGCTGCCTTGTTACAGTTTGTCCTGACACACCCCATTGCCGAACTTAAACAGCCTTTTGAGGTTTATGGCCTCAGTTTTGCTATGGCGATTTTCTCTACAGTACTGCCGGCGTTTACATTAGGAGCCGCCATACGCAGGATCGGGTCTATGCACACTTCGATGATAGGTGCGATTGGTCCTGTCGTAACGATTTACCTGGCTTATTTGTTCCTGGGTGAGTTGCTTTCCGCGACTCAATTGGCGGGTTCGGTGCTGGTGGTGACCGGGGTTCTGATGATCAGCCTGAAAAGCCAGAAAGATTGATTATCAGCAGGAGAACTGACCAGAACTCACGCGCGTAATCTGTGCCAGATCCTGCTTGTGAGCAATTTCAAGGAAGTGATGTTGTTGTAGCAGTTCCGCGACGGCCGCGGCTTGGTCATAGCCATGTTCCAGCAGCAACCAGCCGCCTTGATTGAGATGTCCTGCAGCGGAGGCAATAATCCGCCGGATGTCGTCCAGCCCGTCGCTACCGGAGGCGAGCGCGCTCATCGGCTCGAAGCGCAAATCGCCCTGTATGAGATGCGGGTCGGTTTTTGCGATATAGGGCGGATTGCTGACGATGATGTCGAAAGTCTCGCCGCCCAGACTCGTGAACCAGTCGCTCTGCAAAAACCGCACATTCCTGATGTTCAGTTGTTTTGCGTTGCCAGCTGCGATGTTCAGGGCTTTCCCCGAGAAATCGACGGCGGTCAGTTCGGCATCAGGCCGCTGGCTGGCAATGGCCAGCGCGATGGCGCCGGTGCCGGTGCCGAGGTCCAGCACCTTGCAGGATTGATTTGGCGGGATCCTTTCGAGCGCGGCTTCGACCAGCGTTTCCGTGTCCGGCCTCGGGATCAGGGTGTCCGGACTGACGGTCAAGTCCAACCCGTAGAATTCGCGCTGTCCCAGAATGTATGCGACCGGTTCGCCGCGCAGGCGGCGCTGCAGTTTGTCTTCGAATGTTCTGGCGGCATCGTCTGTCAGCGCGTCGTCTTCATGTGTCAGCAACCAGGCGTGACTGACGTTCAGGCTTTCCTGCAACAGCAGGCGCGCTTCCAGGGCTGCTTCGCGTCCGTCGAGCTTCAGTCCGGCTTCCAGTTGCTTGCGGGCTTCAGTCAGCCGTCTGCGTATGCTCATTCTTCGCCGAGCGATGCCAGCAGGTCAGCTTGATATTCAGCGGAGAGGGCGTTGATCAGTTCGTCCAGATCGCCTTGGGTGATGGCGTCGATCTTGTACAGCGTCAGGTTGATGCGGTGATCGGTGATGCGGCCCTGCGGGTAGTTGTAGGTGCGGATGCGTTCGGAACGGTCACCGGAACCGATCAGCGATTTGCGTTCGCTGGCGATCCTGGATTGCTGTTCGTCGACCTGTGCTGCCTTGATGCGGGCAGCAAGCACGCTCATGGCTTGCGCCTTGTTTTTGTGCTGGCTGCGGTCGTCCTGGCATTCGACGACGATGCCGGTGGGCAGGTGGGTGATGCGCACGGCCGAGTCGGTCTTGTTGATGTGCTGCCCGCCTGCGCCGGAGGCGCGATAGGTATCGATGCGGATGTCGGCCGGGTTGATGGTGACGTCGCTGACCTCGTCGGCTTCCGGCAGAATCGCCACGGTGCAGGCCGAAGTGTGGATGCGTCCCTGCGTTTCGGTCTCCGGTACGCGCTGTACGCGGTGGCCGCCGGATTCGAACTTGAGTTTGGAGTAGGCACCGTGACCGATGATCTTGGCAATGATTTCCTTGTAGCCGCCCAGTTCGGATTCGTTGGCGGAGACGATTTCCACCTTCCAGCGCTGGCGTTCGGCGTAGCGCGAATACATGCGGAACAGGTCGGCGGCGAACAGCGCCGATTCGTCACCGCCGGTACCGGCACGGATTTCGAGAAAGATGTTACGTTCGTCGTTGGGGTCCTTGGGCAGCAGTAGTTTTTGCAGTTCGGCTTCGACTGTTTCAAGGCGAGCCTTGCCGGCTTCGATTTCCTCCAGGGCGAATTCCTTCATCTCCGGGTCGGACAGCATCTTTTGCGCTTCGGCGATGTCAGCCTCGCTTTGCTCGTAAGCGTGGAATTGCTCGACGATGGGCGTAATCTCCGCATGTTCCTGCGACAGTTTGCGGAAATTGTCCATATCGGCAGTGGCATCCTCACTGGACAGCAGGCGGTTCAGTTCATCTAGGCGCTCGCTCAGGGTGGCGAGCTTTTTCAGCATGGAAGGTTTCATGGGTTCACTTCAAGAGTATGCGGGCAAGGTTATTCTGGAATCTGGTAGAGTTGGCGCAGTAACGATTCCAGCTGTTCGCGGTCGTTGCCATGGGCGTGGTTGAGGGCATGGCTGGGGCCGTGCAGCAGTTTGTTGGTCAGGGCGCTGCTCAAGGACTCCAGCACGACTGCCGGGTTTTCGCCGCGCGCCAGCAGTTTTTGCGCCTTGTCCAGTTCGTTGCGGCGGTATTGCTCGGCCTGGTCGCGCAGGGCGCGGATGGTTGGCACGGCGTCGCGCGTCTTCAGCCATTGCATGAAGTTCTGTACGCGCATGTCGATGATGGTCTCGGCTTCGGCCGCTGCTTCCTGGCGGTTACCCAGGCCTTCCTGCACGACCTGCGCAAGATCGTCGACCGTGTAAAGGTAAACATCATCCAGTTCGCCCGCTTCAGGTTCGATATCGCGCGGTACAGCCAGGTCGACCATGAAGATCGGGCGATGCTTGCGCGCCTTGATGGCACGTTCGACCATGCCAAGGCCGACGATGGGCAGTTGGCTGGCAGTGGAGGTGATGACGATGTCGAACTCTGCCAGCCGGTCCGGCAATTCGGACAGCAGGACGGCCTGGCCGCCGATGCGCTCTGCCAGTTGATTGCCGCGCTCCAGCGTGCGGTTGGCGATGGTGATGCTGCCCGGTTTTTGCGCGACGAAATGTTCCGCGCAGAGTTCGATCATCTCTCCTGCGCCGATGAACAGTACGTTCAGGCCTTCGAGCTTGCCGTAAATACGCTGTGCCAAGCGCACGGAAGCCGCCGCCATGGAAATCGAGCTGGCACCGATATCGGTATTGGTACGGACTTCCTTGGCCACGGCGAACGTACGCTGAAACAGTTTGTGTAGCAGGGTGCCCAGCGTACCTGCGCTTTCGGCGATCTTCACGGCCTGCTTCATCTGGCCGAGGATCTGCGGCTCACCCAGCACCATGGAGTCCAGTCCGGAGGCGACGCGGAAAGTATGCTTGACGGCATCCTGCTGCGGCAGGGTATAGGTGTAAGGCTGGATGTTCTGCGGATTCAGCTTGTGATAAGTCGCCAGCCATTCCAGCGCGCGCTGCGGTTCGTCAGTATTGCAATACAGCTCGGTGCGGTTGCAGGTCGAGAGGATGGCCGCCTCCTTGACGCCATAACCGGCATCGCGGGAGGTTAATTCGCGCAGGGCTTCACCCAGATGTTCGTTCTGGAAAGCCACATGTTCGCGGATGGAGAGAGGCGCGGTATTGTGATTAACACCGACTGTGAATAAATGCATGGCGTAATTTTCCTGTATCGCTCATTCTTAAGCAACAGAAACCGCCGCTAAACGTGGTTTTTGTAACCCTTTGTGGTTAAAATGGCATTTTTATCCGCAAATTTAGAATTCAATATCATGGCTAAACAATTCAGAATCGCACCCAGTATCCTTTCCGCCAACTTTGCCAAGCTCGGTCAGGAAATTACCGATGTCATTACTTCCGGTACGGATATCGTTCACTTTGACGTGATGGATAACCACTATGTTCCGAACCTGACGATCGGCCCGCTGGTCTGTGAGGCGATTCGCCCAGTGACCGATGCCATCATCGACGTGCATCTGATGGTCAAGCCGGTTGATCGCATCATTCCTGATTTTGCCAAGGCCGGCGCCAACATCATCACTTTCCACCCGGAAGCTTCCGAACATATCGACCGCAGCCTTTCACTGGTGCGCGATCATGGTTGTAAATCCGGTCTGGTATTCAATCCGGCGACGCCATTGAGTTATCTGGATTACGTCATGGACAAGGTCGACATGATTCTGCTGATGTCGGTCAACCCGGGTTTCGGCGGTCAGAAATTCATTCCGGGTACACTGGACAAGCTGAAGGAAGCGCGCGCCAGAATCGATGCCTATACCGAAAAGACCGGCCGTGAAATCTGGCTGGAAGTCGATGGCGGCGTCAATGCTGCCAATATCGCCGAGATCGCCCGCGCCGGTGCCGATACTTTTGTCGCCGGTTCTGCCATCTTCGGTGCCGGCAAGGATACGGACCCTAACCGTTACGACAGCATCGTCGGCGCATTGCGTGCCGAACTGGCCAAGGTCTGATCCGGACGCGGAGTAATCTCAACATGAATCTCAGGTATATCGATTGGCGATGGTGGAACTGATCTGGCTGTAAGCACTGTTCCGCCGACGGGCGCTGCCCGCCGCAATCGCAAATTGAAAATTGGGGATTTTATGTTGCACATGATGAATCAAACCGAATTTGAAGCTCTGGCCAATCAGGGCTTCAATCGCATTCCGTTGGTCACGGAAACCTTCGCTGACCTCGACACGCCACTCTCGCTCTATCTCAAGCTGGCCAATCAACCTTTTACTTATCTGCTGGAATCCGTGCAGGGCGGTGAACGCTTTGGTCGCTATTCGATCATCGGTCTGCCTGCCCGCACTCGTGTTGTGGCGCGTGGCCGTGATGTCGAGGTCATCGACAATGGACAGGTGGTCGAATCGGCCGCCGACGTCAATCCGCTGGATTTTGTCAAAAGCTTCCAGGCGCGCTTCAAGACGCCGCCCTATGCCGGCCTGCCGCGATTCACCGGTGGTCTGGCAGGCTATTTCGGCTATGAGACCGTGCGCTACATCGAGCGTCGCCTGGCGGCAACGCAAAAACCGGATGTGCTGGATGTGCCGGATGTGTTGTTGTTGGTCTCCGAAGAATTGGCGGTGGTCGACAATCTCTCGGGCAAGCTGTACTTCATTGTCTATGCCGATCCTGCGCAGCCGGATGCCTATGCAGATGCCAAGGCCAGATTACAGGAACTGATACGCCTGCTGCGAAAGCCGGTTACGGTGCCGGAATCCGGCCCGCTGGAAAAGACCGTGGCCACATCCGAGTTCGGTGAGGCCGGCTTCAAGGCGGCAGTGGAAAAAGCCAAGCAATACATCTTCGATGGCGACATCATGCAGGTGGTATTGAGTCAGCGTATGGCGCAGACCTTTGCCGCACCGCCGTTGTCGCTTTATCGCGCGCTACGCAGTCTCAATCCTTCGCCCTACATGTTCTATTACGACATGGGCGATCATCATGTCGTCGGTGCTTCGCCGGAGATTCTGGTGCGGCTTGAAGGCGACACCGTCACTGCCCGGCCCATCGCCGGCACTCGTCCGCGCGGGCAGACGCGCGAGCAGGATATCGCGCTGGCGGAAGAACTGCTGGCCGATCCGAAAGAGCGTGCCGAACATGTGCAGTTGATGGATCTCGGCCGCAATGATGTCGGCCGCGTCGCGCAGACCGGCAGCGTGAAAGTCACCGATAGCATGGTGATCGAGCGCTACTCGCATGTGATGCACATCGTTTCCAACGTCGAGGGAAAACTGAAGCCCGGCATGGATGCGGTAGACGTGCTGAAAGCAACCTTCCCGGCCGGTACCGTCAGCGGTGCGCCCAAGGTGCGTGCGATGGAGATCATTGATGAACTGGAACCTTCGAAGCGGGGCATTTATGCCGGCGCTGTTGGTTATCTGGGTTTCAATGGGGACATGGATGTTGCCATTGCCATCCGCACCGGCGTCATCAAGGACAAGATTCTCTATTCCCAGGCAGGTGCCGGTATCGTCGCCGACTCCGTGCCAGATAACGAATGGATAGAGACACAGAACAAGGCTCGCGCTGTACTGCGTGCGGCAGAAATGGTACTGGCGGGGCTCGATAGCAGTGACTGCTGATACCGCCGGCATGCCTGTCATGTTGGGGCGCATGCTGACGGTTTATCTTGCTTATCTGGTGGCAGGCAAGCTCGGGTTGCTAATTCCTTATGTCGGTTCTCATATCGCGCTGATCTGGCTGCCCACCGGCATCGCCATTGCTGCCATCCTGCGATGGGGATTCATCAGTGTGATCCCCATCTATCTGGCTTCCTTTACAGTCAATTTTTTGACCGGCGCGCCGCTCTTGCTGTCGGTGCAGATGTCGATCGGTAATCCAATCGGACCAATGGTGGCAGCCACGTTGCTGCAACACTTTGATTTCAAGTCTGCGCTGGATCGCATGCGCGACATTTTGTTGCTGCTCGTATCAGTCAGTACCGGCATGTTGATTACTGCGAGTTGCGGGGTGCTGGCTTTGGTGATGGGCGGCGCTATCGGCAAAGGCGAAGTGTTGCAGGCATGGCTCATCTGGTGGCTGGGAGACTCGGTCGGTGCCTTGCTGATTCTGCCTTTGCTACTTAATCTCGGGCGCAAGGAGGCAACTGTTTTCTGGCGTTATCGGCTAAAAATCTTGTTCGGGTTCGTTATTTTTTCCGTGTTTGACTGGTATGCCTTCGATTTTCTCAAGGCGCAAACCGGTCAGCTCATGTGGCTGTCTTTCCTGTTGCTGCCACTGGTGATCTGGGCCGCAATGCGCTATGGCATTAGCGGGGCTTCAGTCGTGATTCTTGGTGTGTCGCTGAGTGAAGTGTGGGCGATGGCCAATCAGCGTGGCCTTTTTTTTCATGCCGATATGCACCAGAGCATTTTTTCCCTCTGGATATTCATGGCTACCATGATGATCGTGGCCATGATGGTGGTCGTGCTGCAGGCCAGGCATAAGCTCAGTGAAACGGCTTTGCGCGACAGTGAAAGCAAATTGCGCGGCATGATCAACGGCGCGCTCGACGCGATAGTTACAATCGACGAGCAAGGTTGCATCATTGAATTCAATCCTGCTGCCGAACATATTTTTGGCTATAAGCGGGATAGCGTGCTCGGACGCAATCTGGCAGAGGTCATCATCCCGCCCGATATGCGCAAGATGCATATGGAAGGGCATGAGCGTTTCGTTAAAACCGGAAACCAGAATATGTTCGGGCGCCGCATGGAGTTGATGGCCATGCGCGCTGACGGCACCGAATTTCCCGTCGAGTTGACGATTACATCGCTGAGCGACCAGGGCTTGCCTTATGTGACCGGCTTCATTCGCGATATCACGGAAAAAAAACGTGCGGAGCAGGATATTCGGAATCTGGCCTTTTTCGATGCATTGACCGGGTTACCGAATCGCCGCCTGCTGATGGATCGTTTGCAACAGGCGCTGGCCAGTTCTTCCCGTACGCAGAAATACGGCGTCGTGATGTTCATTGATCTGGATAACTTCAAGATCATCAACGATTCGCGTGGTCATGATTATGGCGATTTGCTCTTGATTGAAGTTGCACGCAGGTTGCGTTCCTGTGTGCGGTTAGAGGATACGGTGTCACGCTTGAGTGGCGACGAGTTTGTGCTCATTCTGGAGGACTTGAGTCTGGACGTCGATCAGTCCGTGATTGAGGCGCGTACGGTCGGTGAGAAGATACTGACGGCGATCTATCAAAGTTATCGGCTCAAGGATGTTGAATACCACAATAGCTGCAGTATCGGCATCAGCCTGTTTTGCGGCAATCAGATCAGTGTCGAGGAACTGCTCAAGCGTGCCGATACCGCCATGTATCAGGCCAAGGCCTCCGGCCGTAATACGCTGCAATTCCATGACCCGCAGATGCAGGAAGCGCTGGAACGGCGCATGGAGCTGGAATCGCAACTCAGGGTTGCTTTGCTCAATCAGCAATTCTTCCTGCTGTATCAGCCGCAGGTCGATGCTGCACGCAAGGTATTCTGTGCCGAGGTGCTGCTGCGTTGGAATCACCCCGGGCGAGGCTGGCTGTCACCGACGGAGTTCATTGCAACGGCTGAGGAAAGTGGCCTGATCGTCGCCATTGGTCACTGGGTGCTGTTTCATGCCTGTTTGCAATTGAAGGCGTGGGAAAGCGCAGAGCACAGCAAGGACATCCAGTTGGCAGTCAATGTCAGTGCCCGTCAGTTCCGTCAGCCGAATTTTGTTGAAGAAATCAGACAGATGCTTGTGCAGACTGGCGCCAATCCGGAGTTGCTCAAGCTTGAGCTGACCGAGAGCATTGTGCTGGACAATATGGCTGAGGCCATACTGAAGATGCAGGAGTTGCGCGGCATCGGCGTCCGCTTTGCGATGGATGATTTTGGAACAGGGTATTCTTCGCTTGCCTATCTCAAGCAACTGCCGCTGTCCCAGATCAAGATCGATCAGTCTTTCGTGCGGGATATCGCGACGGATCCCAACGATGCTGCTATTGTGCAGACCATCATCGCCATGAGCAGTACGCTCGGCTTGAATGTCATCGCAGAAGGTGTGGAGACGGAGGCGCAGTTCGACATGTTGCAGCAATATGGATGCAGGCAGTTTCAGGGCTTTTTGTTCGGCCGGCCCATGGTGTTGGCCGAACTCGAAAGCATGCTTGATCAAGATGGTCTTTTGTTTAGTGACGAATACAGCGAAAATAACGATTTGCGTTAAAGTGGTCCCGCGTAAAGGTAGGCAATATGCTTTTGATGATAGATAACTACGATTCCTTCACCTATAACCTGGTGCAATATCTGGGTGAGCTTGGTGAGGATGTGCAGGTGCATCGTAACGATGAGATTGATCTGGCCAAGGTTGCCGAACTGAATCCTGACCATATCGTGATTTCGCCCGGACCCTGCACGCCGAACGAAGCCGGTATCTCGGTGCCATTGATTCATGAATTCGCCGGCAAGATCCCCATCCTTGGGGTCTGTCTTGGGCATCAGAGCATCGGTCAGGCTTTCGGCGGGCATATCGTGCATGCCAAACAATTGATGCATGGCAAGACCTCGCTGATTCATCACAAGAATGTCGGCGTCTTCCATGGCCTGCCCAATCCCTACACGGCCACGCGATACCATTCGCTGGTTATCGAGCGCGAGACTTTGCCGGATTGCCTCGAAATCACCGCATGGACTGATGATGGTGAGATCATGGGTGTGCGTCACAAGACCTTGCCGATTGAAGGGGTGCAATTCCATCCGGAATCGATCCTGACCGAGTACGGTCACGAACTGCTGCAGAATTTCCTGAAGGCTTACTGATGGAGCAGCTGACATTCAAACAGGCATTGCAAGGCCTGATCGAGAAGCGTGATTTTACTTATGCCGAGATGCTCAGCGTCATGCACCAGGTGATGGAAGGTGAACTGACCTCCGCGCAGATCGCGGCGTTGCTGATCGGATTGCGTATCAAGGGCGAAACGGTCGAGGAGATCGCCGCGGCCGCCCATGTCATGCGCAGCCTTGCCACCCATGTGACCATCGATGACACGGCACATCTGGTCGATACCTGCGGTACTGGCGGTGATGGTATCCAGACTTTCAATGTCTCGACTGCCGGCGCTTTTGTTGCGGCAGCCGCCGGTGCCGCAGTAGCCAAGCATGGCGGGCGTTCGGTGTCCTCAACTTGCGGCAGTATCGATGTGCTGGAAGCGCTCGGTATCAACGTCAACCAGACCCCGGAGCAGGTGGCGGCATCCGTCGATGTCATCGGCATCGGCTTCATGTTCGCTCCGAATCATCACAGTGCCATGAAATACGCTGCACCGGTACGCCGTGAACTCGGCGTGCGCACCCTGTTCAATCTGCTCGGGCCGATGACCAATCCGGCCGGTGCCAGAAGGCAGGTCATGGGCGTTTTTCATCGTGATCTGACCATCCTGCTGGCCGGTGCCTTGAGGCGCCTGGGCAGTGAGCATGTCATGGTGGTGCATGGTGCCGACGGCATGGATGAAATATCGTTCAGCGGTGATACCTATGTTGCGGAGCTGAAAAACGGCGAGGTCAGTGAATATGTCGTCAACCCGAAACAGTTCGGCTTGCCACTGCATGATGTCAAAAGCATACAGGTGAAGAATGCAGAGGAATCGAAAGCCATGGTGCTGGATGTGCTGGCCGGCCGGCAGGGCCCTGCGCGCGACATCGTACTGCTGAATGCCGGCGCCACTATTTATGTGGCAGGACTTGCCGATAGTCTGTCAGCAGGTATCGAAGCTGCGAAGCAGGCCATAGACTCGGGTGCGGCCATGAGCAAACTGGAGCAACTGAAAGCACGGTCATTGGCCGCCTGAAATTCGGGTAGGTGATGCCATCGCGCTAACTTGACAATCAATCTTACGGAACAAGCACAGAATATGTCGGACATACTGAACAGGATACTGGAAACCAAGCGGGCGGAAGTGGCGGCAGCGATTGTGGCCAAGCCGCTGGAAAAGCTGCGTGAAGAAGCTTATGCGGCCGACGATCCGCGTGACTTTGCCGGCAGTATCCATGCAAAAATCATGGCAGATAAGCCTGCCGTGATTGCCGAGATCAAGAAGGCCAGTCCCTCCAAAGGGGTTATCCGAGAGGATTTCCGACCGGCCGAGATTGCCAGAAGCTATGAGAAAGGCGGGGCAGCCTGCCTTTCCGTGCTGACGGACGTCCAGTACTTCCAGGGAAGTGCCGATTATCTGCGTGAAGCCAGGGCTGCCTGTACACTGCCGGTGTTGCGCAAAGACTTCATGATAGACCCCTATCAGGTCTATGAAGCCCGTGCGATGGGCGCAGACTGCATCCTGCTGATCGTTGCCGCGCTCAACCTGGAAAAGATGCATGAGCTGGAGGATCTGGCGCATGACCTCGGCATGGCAGTACTGGTCGAGGTGCATGATGCCGACGAACTGGAACAGGCATTGCAGCTGGATACACCGTTGATCGGCATCAATAATCGTAACCTGCGCACTTTTGAAGTCACATTGCAGACGACGCTGGAACTCCTGAAAAAGATGCCGGATGATCGTTGTGTCGTGACGGAGTCCGGCATCTTCACGCCTGAAGATGTCGCTTTGATGCGCAGTCACGATGTGCATACCTTCCTGGTCGGTGAGGCCTTTATGCGCCAGCCGGATCCGGGTGCCGAACTGGTCAGAGTATTCGCTTGAGGACAAACCATGAGCCATGAAAAATTTCCGATGAGCCGTCCACGACGCATGCGCCGGGACGAGTTTTCACGACGCTTGATGCGCGAACATGTGCTGACCAGTAATGACCTGATTTATCCGGTATTCGTGCTTGAAGGCGATAACCGGACTGAAGAGGTGGCTTCCATGCCGGGTGTGCAGCGTCAAAGTATCGATGTGCTGCTGAAAACTGCCGGTGAATGTGTTGGATTGGGGATTCCTGCAATCGCCCTGTTTCCGGTAGTCGATCAGTCGGGCAAAAGTCTGGATGCGGCAGAGGCCTGGAATCCGGATGGCCTGGTGCCGCGCACAATCAAGGCACTGAAATCCGATTTTCCGGATTTGGGCGTGATCACCGATGTGGCACTGGATCCTTATACCAGTCACGGACAGGATGGCTTGATCGACGAAAGCGGTTATGTGCTGAACGACGAAACCATCGCCGTGCTGGTCAAGCAGGCTTTGTCACATGCGGCAGCAGGGGCCGATGTCGTCGCGCCGTCCGACATGATGGATGGCCGCATAGGCGCAATAAGGCAGGCGCTTGAGCAGGCAGGTCATATCCACACCCGCATCCTTGCCTATTCGGCCAAATATGCATCGGCGTTCTATGGCCCGTTCCGCGATGCCGTCGGTTCGGCAGCCAATCTCGGCAAGGGCAATAAATCGACCTATCAGATGGACCCGGCCAATTCGGATGAAGCCATCCGGGAAGTCGCACTCGATATCGGCGAAGGTGCCGACATGTTCATGGTGAAGCCGGGCCTGCCTTATCTTGATATCGTGCGCCGCGTGAAAACCGAACTGCAGGTGCCGACCTATGCTTATCAGGTCAGCGGCGAATATGCCATGTTGAAGGCCGCAGCGCAGAATGGCTGGCTGGATGAAAAGGCTTGCGTGATGGAGGCGTTGCTGGCATTCAAGCGGGCCGGTGCCGACGGTATCCTGACCTACTTTGCGCTGGATGCAGCGCGCTGGTTGAAACAGTCCTGATTTATCTAGGCTGGGTCTGCCGAAGCGTCTGCTGATTTAAGCAATGCGCTGACATGAGCCAGGTTTGCCTTGCTGATGGAGTGGCCGTCGACCGGGCTCCTGGGCGGGGTTCTTGCCGCATTGGTGTCAAATACGCTCAGCCTGATAGTGCCGTTCGGTCCTTCCAGGATAAACACCGGCACTTTCTTTCTGTCGTTGCCGTGCTTGGTATTGTGCGTACGGTAACTTTTCTCGTTCGATTCATACGGTACCTGCAGATTGAGCAGGTAAATTTCTACATCCTTCAGACTTTCGGCGTAGAGGTGAATGTCGGTAGCGGCGTATCTGCCGGCAGTGCCGTCGAGTACTGCACCTGTCAGATGCGGGTTGAAACGTTCCAGCATCTGCATCACCAGTAGTGCATCCTTCCTTAATTGCTGCAAGGCAGCAGGCTGATCTTCACTATTGTAGATTTCGTGAAAAATCCTGATTTCTTCTTCGATCTCGGCGTTGGTCGGCATGCAGTGATCTTCGGTCACGCCGAGCTGGCGTCCGGCCTTGCGCTTGGCGTGACCGAAATCCGCGATGCCTTCATCCGCCATCATCCTTGCTGCCAGCTGTGCTATGCGCTGGCGTAGCTGCGGGTTTTTGTCCTTGGCCACGAAGAAATGAGCTTTCAGTAGTTAAAAGAGCTGATCAAAAAACGATTCCTGACCGCTTTTTTCTTTAGGAGCAGGCTGTGCCCCATCCGTCGAATAGCCGGGGAATGGTGAAAATCCGCCGGGTTCAAACACCGGAATCTCCTCTTCAGGGGGGAATTCTGCATAAAAATATTCATAGAAGCCCGGCTGGTCGTCAGGGACGCGCATGCCGGTCTCAGGGTTGATCTTGATGGCGGCAATACCTTCTGGCGGGATGTAAGGGTGATCCGGTACGCCCTTGAGCGCGGTCGACATGTAGTTGATCCAGATCGGCAACGCAGCGCGTCCACCGGTCTCGTTGCCGCCCAGGGATTTCGGTTTGTCATAACCCATCCAGGCTACTGCGACTTGCGTGGGGTTGTAGCCGGCAAACCAGGCATCGAGCATGTCGTTGGTGGTGCCGGTTTTGCCAGCGAGGTCGTTTCTGCCCAATACGTTGGCCCGCGCAGCAGTACCACGTCTGACCACATCCTGCATCATGGAACTCATCAGAAAGGCATTGCGGCCATCAATCACGCGATTGGCGGTTTTGCCAGCCTCAACCACTTTGGTCTGCTGGATGACCTTGCCCTTGCTGTCTACGACCCGACTGATAATGTGCGGTTGAATCTGGTAACCGCCATTGGCGAAGACGGCATAGCCGCCCGCCATCTGCCAGGGCGTGACTGAACCGGAACCCAGCGCCATGGCGAGATATGGCGGATGGTCCTTGGCGGCAAAACCGAAGCGTGTGATGTAATCTCGCGCATAATCGACGCCAATATCCTGCAGGATGCGGATTGAGACCATATTCTTGGATTTGGTCAGTGCGGTTCTCACCTGAACTGGGCCATCGTATTTATTATCGAAATTTCGCGGCTCCCAGCTTTTCCCGCTACCGGTTTCTTCCGATGAGACATAAACCGGAGCGTCTTCCACCATGGTGGCTGGTGTGAAGCCTTTTTCCACAGCCGCTGAATAGATGAAGGGCTTGAAACTGGAACCGGGCTGGCGCCATGCCTGTGTGACATGGTTGAATTTGTTGCGACTGAAATTAAAGCCGCCAACCAGGGCGCGCACTGCACCGTTACGTGGATCGAGTGCGATCAGCGCAGATTCGACCTCCGGCAGTTGGGTGATCTGCCAGTCGTCACCATCAGCATGAATCCGCACTACGGCGCCAACGACGAATTTGCGTTTGCTGACATCTTTCAGCGCCATATCCCGGCTTACCAGCCCTAGTCCGTCCCCCTTGATTTCTACCGGGCCGATATTCTTGGCATAAAGCTCAACTGACTTGGCATTGATCTTCGTGACGATGGCTGGAACCAGGCCGTTGAATTGATCGAATTCGTCCAGTGCAGTGTCCATCCATTCGCTATCCGAAATTTCGGATGCGCCTTTGACCAGTACTTTTTCCGGGCCGCGGAAACCGCGTCTGCGTTCATAGTCGAGAATGCCCTGAATAACAGCACGATTGGCTGCTTCCTGATTGTCCTTGAGGATCGTGGTGTAGACGCGCATACCGCTGCTGTAGATTGCATCCTGGTAGCGTTCATACATTGCTTGTCGCGCGATTTCAGCAACATAGTCGGCAGACAGCTCGTGCAGTGAGCGCTGTTTTCTGACCTTGCCCGGCTCCGCAAGAGCCGTTTGATAGGTTTGGTCATCAATAAATTTTAGGCTATGCATGCGTCTCAGCACATAGTGTTGGCGTTCTTGGGCTCGTTTCGGATTGACGAAAGGATTGTAGCGTGACGGCGCTTTTGGCAGGCCTGCCAGCATGGCTATTTCGGCGACACTGCACTGCGCCAGCGGCTTGCCATAATAGACTTGGGCAGCTGCACCGAAGCCGTAGGCACGCTGCCCCAGGTAGATCTGGTTGATATAGAGCTCCAGAATCTGGTCCTTGCTCAGGCTATGTTCGATCTTGATGGCCAGCAGTGCTTCGCTCAGCTTGCGCGTAGCGGTCTTTTCGCTGGACAGGAAGAAGTTGCGAGCCACCTGCATGGTGATGGTGCTGGCACCTTCCTTGAATCCACCAGCCATGATATTTGCTACAGCCGCACGCGCAATACCGATGGTATCGACGCCGCCGTGCTCATAAAAACGCTCGTCCTCAGCAGCGAGGATGGCCTGTTTGAGTGATTGCGGGGCATCCTGGATTCTGGTGAAGGCGCGGCGTTCTTCGCCGAATTCGCCGATCAGGTGGCCGTCAGCCGAGTAGACGCGCAGCGGTACCTTGGGGCGATAATCAGTCAGGGCTTCCAGGGAAGGTAGCGTTGGGTAGATCAGTGTTGCAGCAAGGCCGGCCAGTGCAATTAAAACTAGGCCGAGTACTACGGGCAATATAATAAGGAATTGCCACCATTTTCTAAGGTGCATGGAGCGTAAACATTCATGAAATCGGATACCTATATTATATGTTCCGCACCAAATAATTTAAATTAAAAATATGCTTTACAGTATTTATAGTTGTTGCTAGCATTTAAGGTAAATTATCAGTATTGTTCGTAACTAGCCAATAATGAAAGGGAATTTCAATTTGAAATTCGACTTTTTTTTAGAACGTACCCCACCCGTTATCGGTGTTGATATCAGTTCCGCCTATGTCAAGATGGTTGAGCTGAGCGCAGCCGGTAGAGGGGCGTATAAATTGGAAGGTTACGCAATTGCGCCCTTGGCCAAGGATGCAGTGGTGGACGGCAATATCGCCGAGCTGGATAGCGTGGTCGATGCCATCAGGCGTGCGTGGAAGCTGTTGGGTTCGCGGGAAAAGCGCGCGGCGCTGGCGTTGCCCGCTGCCGCCGTTATCAGTAAGAAGGTGCTAATGGCGGGTGGTCTGCGCGAAGAGGACATGGAACTGCAGGTTGAGGCTGAAGCCAATCAATACATTCCGTTTTCACTCGATGAAGTGAATATCGACTTTCAGATACTGGGCCCGGCGTCAAACAATCCGGAAGAAGTGGAAGTTCTGATCGCCGCTTCGCGTAAGGAAAAAATCGAGGATCGCGTGGCGGCGGCCGAAGGTGCGGGCTTGAAAGTTGCTGTCATGGATGTGGAAACCTATGCGACCGAGGCAGCCTATTCTCTTATCTCCAAGCAGTTGCCCAATAACGGCAATGATCAGACTGTGATGATTGTTGATATCGGTGCCACCATGATGCACATCGATGTGTTGCATGACAACGAGTCGGTTTACATGCGCGAGCAGAGTTTTGGCGGGGCACAGTTGACGCAGGAAATACAACGTCGTTATGGCTTGACGCCCGAAGAGGCGGAAATTGCCAAGCGTAAGGGTGGTTTGCCGGAGACTTATGAATCTGAGGTTTTGCAGCCCTTTGTGCAAAGTCTGTCGATGGAAGTGGCGCGCGCACTGCAATTCTTCACCAGTTCCACCCAGTACAATCGTGTTGATCATATCGTGCTGGCAGGAGGTTGTGCCGCGATTCCCGGTGTCAATGTCATGGTGCAGGAACGCACTCAGGTCAATACCATAGTCGCCAATCCGTTTCACGATATTGCGCTGAACCAGAGAATAAAGAGTCAGCAGGTGGCTGCAGATGCCCCTTCCCTATTGATAGCCTGCGGGCTTGCCATGCGGAGCTTTGACTGATGATTCGCATCAATTTACTTCCACATCGCCAGATCAAGCGGGCTGAGCGTCAGCGTCAGTTCAATTTGATGCTGGTGGCAACTGTAGTGCTTGCTGGTGCCATCATCTTCATGGGTAACACCTATATGGGTGCAAAAGTTAGTGCCCAGATGGAGCGCAATCAGCGTCTGGAGGCTGCAAATGCCAAGCTTGACAAGGAAATCGAGGAAATCAAGGAGCTCAAGAGTCAGATCGGCAGCGTGCTGGAGCGCAAGCAGATAGTGGAGAATCTGCAAAGTAATCGCAGCCAGGCGGTGGTGGTTCTGGATGAGGTTAGCAGGCAGTTGCCTGAAGGGACCTATCTGAAGTTAATCAGCCAGAAGGGTAGTGTCATCGACCTTGAGGGGGTTGCCGATACCAATGCCCGAGTGGCAACCCTGGTACGGAACATGAGCAATTCCCAGTGGATGGAGCAACCCAATCTCGTGCAGATTCAGGCTGTCAGTATCGGCAATGTTCGCTACAACGATTTCAAGATGAATGTAAGACTCAAGGCGCAGCAGGCACCTGAGGTGGAAGCTCCCAAGAAACCGGTGGGGAGAAAATCATGAAGTTGGAAGATTTCAATAATATTGATTTCAAGAATGCCGGCAATCTTCCGTTGCCGGTCAAGGCTGTGCTGTTGCTAGGTTTGCTGGTTCTGCTGATTGGTGCTGGTTATTGGTTCATCTGGAACCCGGCTGCCGCAGAGTTGGAGGGTGCCCGAGCCAAGGAGGGTGAGTTGCGCAAGGTGTTTCTCGACAAGAAGCGCCAATCCATCAATCTAGAGGCTTATAAGGAGCAGATGGTAGAGATCGAGCGTACATTTGGTGCGTTGCTCAAGCAACTTCCGGACAAGTCGCAGATGGACGGTCTGCTGACCGATATCAATCAGGCAGGTCTTGCACGTGGGCTGGAATTCGAGTTGTTCAAGCCGGGCAAGGAAGTGATCGGTGATTTTTATGCCGAAATGCCCATTCAGATCAAGGTGGTAGGCAGTTATCATGATCTGGGTGCTTTCGCGACCGATGTTTCAAAGCTGTCGCGCATCGTCACGCTGAACGACCTTGTGGTGTCCACTGCAGCAGCCAAGGGCAAGGGTGGCAATGAGCCGGCGGATGTTTCGCGGCTGGTGATGGAAGCTGTTGCAAAAACCTACCGTTATCTCGATGCCGGCGAAATAGCAGCTAAACGCGAAGCCGAACTGCAAGCCAAAAAAGGCGCTAAAAACACCAAGGCACCAAAAAAATAATGAGTATGCCAATGCACACAACATCGAAAGGTGCTGAATGAAAGCGGGAAAGATATTGCTTGTTCAGCTTTGTCTTCTGTTGGCTGCCTGTCAGGGCGGAAAAGGGGACGATCTGGATCAGTTTATTGCAGATGCAGCAAAGGACATGCGGGTGAAAGTCGATCCTTTGCCCGAGGTGTTGCCTTATACACCAATGGAATATAACGCGGACGGCACCTTGGTAAATCCGTTCAAGGCGCGCAAGGCGATAGCGGATGCTGCCAGCAAATTGCAGCCGGATATGAACCGGCCCAGGGAGCCGCTGGAGTCATATCCTCTTGAAAGTCTCAAGTTCGTTGGATCCATGGAAAAGCAGCAACTGAAGTACGGTTTGATCCAAACGCCAGATAATAGTGTGCAACAGGTGAAGATCGGCAATTATATGGGCCAGAATTTCGGTATGGTCACTGATATCCTGGAGTCGGGTGTGGTGCTCAAGGAAATTGTACGGGATGACCTCAGCGGCGACTGGGTTGAAAGAACTGCAAATGTCGATTTGCAAGATTAGGGGTGGGGATGATGAATATTATTAAAATAACGTTGGGTAAAGCTTCCAGTTTCTTGGTAATTGCCTTTCTGAGCTTGGCGGGGATGTCTGCATTTGCAGAAGATGCAGCTAATCGTATTGAAAAAATCGATTTTTCTGGATTGTCTGGTGATCGTGTGGCAATAACCATTACAACCACAACCCCCCTAACTAATCCTCCGGCAGGGTTCACTATTAAGACGCCGCCTAGAATCGCTCTGGACTTTCCCAATACTGCCAATGGGTTGCAAAAAAACAGCCTGGTCGCCGAGCAGGGCGTGCTGAAAAGCGTGAATGTGGCTCAGGCCAAAGACAGAACACGGCTCGTGCTGAACCTGACCAAATCCAGTGGTTATACGACCGAAGTCAAAGGTAACGAAACTATTATCGTATTGCAGGCCAGTGAGGTGGCGGCCAGTCCGGCAGGCGTAGTGACCAAGTTTGCAGAGGCCAAGGTCGGAGACCAGATACACAGCATCAATAATGTTGATTTTCTCAGGGGGCAGAATGGCGAAGGTCGTGTCATGATCGACTTGTCCGATGCTTCAGCAGGTATCAACATCAGGGAGCAGGGAAAGAGAATTCTGGTTGATTTCATCAACACGGAAATCGATTCCAGTCTTGAGCGACGTCTGAATGTTACCAACTTCAACACCCCCGTGCTTTATATCGATACGCTCAAACAGGGCAAGGATGTGCGCATGGTGATTGAACCCAAGGGCAACTGGGAACAATCTGCCTATCAGGCAGACAAGCGCTTCATCATCGATGTGCGGCCCATTATTGAAGACCCGAACAAGCTGGTGCAAGGTAGCAAGCCCGGCTACGCAGGTGAGAAGCTCTCACTGAATTTCCAGAATATTGATGTACGCTCCGTGTTGCAGGTTGTGGCTGATTTCACCGGTCTCAATATTATTACCAGTGACACCGTGTCCGGCAATCTGACTCTCAGGCTCAAGGATGTACCTTGGGATCAGGCGCTGGATATCATCATGCAGAGCAAGGGTTTGACCATGCGCAAGACCGGTAACGTGATCTGGGTTGCGCCTGCGGATGAAGTGGCTGCCAAGGAGAAACTGGCGCTGGAAGCCTCGCAGCAGATTGAGGATCTGGAGCCGATGCGTACCGAAGTCTTTACCTTGCGATACCAGAAGGCTGAAGACCTGAAGAACCTGATCAGTGACGAGAAGCAGAAGATTCTTTCCAAGCGCGGCAGTGCAGTGGTGGATACCAGAACCAATACTGTATTCGTGCAGGATACGCCGCGCCACCTGGAAAACGTGCAGAGCATCATCAACAAGACGGATATTCCGGTCAAGCAAGTCATGATCGAATCCCGTCTGGTGATTGCCGACGAAGGTTTCAGCAAGACACTGGGCGCCCGTTTTGGCATCAATCAATTGGGTACCGGTGGTCAGAACCGTCTGGTGACCAGCGGCACGATAGGCAACCGGGCTACGGAAATCGCAGCGGATGGCACAGTGACTATGGGTAATCGTATGGGTACGCATATGCCGGCGACCCTGAACAGCAATGCTACGATTTTTGGGGTGAGTTCGGATGGTCAACCTGACCTGATGTCAAACCTGCCGGTAGCCAATGCTTTCGGTAACTTTGCCTTCAGCCTGTTCCGTTTGCCGGCAGGTTTCCTGTTGAACCTGGAACTCTCGGCGATGGAGACTGACCAGCGCGGCAAGGTGGTGTCCAGTCCGCGGGTAACTACAGCCAACCAGCAGAAAGCCAGAATCGAACAGGGTACCGAGATTCCTTACCAGGCCGCGACCAGCAGTGGCGCGACCAGCATTCAGTTCAAGGAGGCGACTCTGAGTCTGGATGTGACTCCGCAGATCACGCCGGATGACAAGATCATCATGGATCTGCTGGTCAAGAAAGATCGGGTTGGCGCAATCTTTGCGGGCGTCCCGTCAATCGAGACCCAGCGTGTGGAAACCCAGGTGCTGGTGGCTAATGGTGAAACCGCGGTGCTTGGCGGTATTTATGAGCAGACCCAGCGGAATGATGTGGACAAGGTGCCGTTCTTCGGCAATCTGCCGGTACTCGGTCATCTATTCAAACGTACCAGCCGGACAGATGAAAAAACCGAACTGCTGATCTTTATCACGCCCAGGGTTCTGGATGAGAATCTGAGCTTGCGTTAGAGCGGTAAGTCAATGTGACCTGCAAGGTATCATGCCTTGCAGTCATAATCTGACAGCAAGGCATTAATCCCTTAAAATACCTACCAACATCTGGTAGGTATTTTTTATTGTGGGAAACATATTTTTTGTCGGCTTGATGGGGGCGGGTAAAACCACGGTTGGTCGTCTGGTGGCCAAGCACCTCAACAAGGAGTTTTATGACTCGGATCATGAGATCGAGCGTCGTACCGGCGTCAACATTCCGTTGATCTTTGAACTGGAAGGCGAGGCCGGTTTCCGCCGTCGCGAAGCTGCTGTCATTGATGAGTTGGCGCATACGGACAATGTCGTTCTGGCCACCGGAGGCGGTGCGGTATTGTTGCAGGAGAACCGCGAGATTTTGAAGCGCAACGGCATTGTGGTTTACCTCCGCGCCAATGTGAATGAGCTGTGGCAAAGAACGCGCAATGACAAGAACCGGCCCTTGTTGCAAACGGATAATCCGCGACAGAAACTTGAGCAGTTGTTCGAGCAGAGAGACCCGCTTTATCAGGAAGTGGCGACGGTCATTGTTGACACAGGAGGGCAGGCTGTCGGCAGTATCGTCCATGAGATAGAGAAACGGTTGAACCAGCTGCATGCCCGGGGCGGCGAACATGAACAACCACAGGCACAAAAGTAAACGCAAACCATGCAGCAATCACAGATAAAGCCATTACAACAAATGCAGACTCTTAACGTAGCACTGGGTGACAGAAGTTATCCGATCCATATAGGCACCCATCTTCTGGCGCAGCCGGAACTTATCCTGCCGCATCTCAAGCGCAAGCAGGTGGCGATTGTCACGAACACCACCGTTGCTCCCTTGTATCTTGAGGTCATCGCACAGCCATTGAGGGATGCGGGCGTTAGTGTGATTCCCATCATCCTGCCGGATGGCGAGGCCTACAAGAATAGCGATACGCTCAATCAGATCTACGATGCCCTGCTACAGAACCGTTGCGAGCGGACGACAACGTTGATTGCACTGGGTGGCGGTGTCATCGGTGACCTGACCGGCTATGCAGCAGCGACCTATCTACGCGGTGTACCCTTCATTCAGGTGCCGACTACACTGTTATCGCAAGTGGATTCTTCGGTTGGCGGCAAGACTGGCATCAACCACCCGCTGGGCAAGAACATGATAGGCGCCTTCTACCAGCCGCAAGTGGTGCTGGCTGATATCGCGACGCTGAACACTTTGCCGCAGGCGGAACTGGCCGCTGGCATGGCGGAGGTTATCAAGTACGGCCTGATACGCGATCATGATTTTTTTGAGTGGATAGAGCGCAACATTGATCAACTGAATGCGCTTGAGCCCGCCGCGATGAGCTATGCCATCTATCGCTCCTGCCAGAACAAGGCTGAGGTCGTAGCAGCCGATGAGAGGGAAAGCGGAGAGCGTGCCTTGCTCAATCTAGGCCACACCTTCGGTCATGCGATCGAAAACGCCATGGGCTATGGTGTCTGGTTGCATGGCGAGGCGGTCGCTGCCGGTACCATGTTGGCGGCAGATCTTTCGCGTCGTCTTGGCTGGCTCAGCGATGCCGAAGTTACGCGTATTCGCAGTCTGTTCGTCGCCGCCAGGCTGCCGGTCGATGCGCCTGACTTGGGAGTGGAGCGCTATATCGACCTTATGGGGCTGGACAAGAAAGTGGTGGATGGCAAGATTCGTTTGGTTTTGCAGCAAGGCATAGGCAACTCGGTGCTGACCAGCGATTATGATGTTGACCTATTGAAACAGACCCTGGCTTCGACCGCGCATGGTTGAACTTGCCATCTATGCGGCCAATCCGGAGTTGAGCCGCGGCCGTGCGCATGAGGAGCCGGCGCCCTATGGTCGCAACCAGTTTCAGCGTGACCGTGATCGCATTATCCATTCCAGCGCTTTTCGCCGCCTGGAATATAAAACCCAGGTATTCGTCAATCATGAGGGCGACCTCTTCCGCACCCGGCTGACCCATAGTCTGGAAGTCGCGCAGATCGCCCGTGCCATCGCCCGCAATCTGCGGCTGCAGGAAGATCTGGTGGAAGGTATCGCGCTGGCGCACGATCTCGGCCACACCCCATTTGGTCACGCCGGGCAGGATGCACTCAATGAATGCATGAAGGATCATGGCGGCTTCGAGCACAATCTGCAGTCCCTGCGTGTAGTGGACTATCTTGAGCAGCGGTATGCCGAATTCGACGGCCTCAACCTCAGCTTTGAGATGCGAGAAGGTATCCTCAAGCATTGTTCTGCCAAGAACGCAAAGCAGCTAGGCGACGTCGGCGAACGCTTCCTCAAAAAGCAGCAGCCCTCATTGGAGGCGCAAGTCACCAATCTTGCCGACGAGATCGCCTACAACAATCATGATGTCGATGATGGTTTGCGCTCAGGTCTGATTACGCTGGAGCAGTTATCCGAAGTACAGATATTCTCCGAGCACCTGCAACTGGTAAGGAAACTTTACCCCGCGCTGGAAGGGCGGCGGCTGATTCATGAGACCGTGCGCCGCATGATCAATGCACAGGTGCTTGACCTTTGCCAGCACAGCAGCCGGTTGATTGCAACCGCCAATCCGCAGAGTGTGGATGAGGTGCGCCAGCATTCCCCGTTGATTACCTTTAGTAGTGGCATGCAAAAGCAGCAGCTGGAATTGAAGCGTTTTCTGCGAGGGCAGTTGTATCAGCATTATCGCGTCAATCGCATGAGCGCCAAGGCGCGTCTCATCATCCGCGAATTGTTCAATGTCTTCATCGAAGATCCGGGTCTGTTACCGGACGAGTTTCGAGTCTATGCCAGAACTGATCAACCCCGCGCAGTGGCCGATTACATCGCCGGCATGACGGATCGGTTTGCGATTCGCGAATATCGCAGGCTGTTTGCCATCGAGGAACAGTCCCTGTAGTTTTATTAATTGCCTCAACAAAACAATATAAGAGCTTTATTTAAAAATCATTTTTTAACCACGGACTTGGCTCGTCCTGCATTTGTAACAGAATGTGTTGCAGAAAAACAACAATGCACCAAAAAGTGTCACAAAAACACAGCATTTTGTTGCGATGCCAGCTTCGGCTTTGGCATACTAGTTACACCTTTCCGCAAGGGGAGTTCGCGAACTCTGTTATCGGGTTTGTGATGGCAGGTTTGAATAAAACCTGCTGATATATAGCAAACTGAATAACAGCAAATTAAACGCAACAGGAGATAGTTATGAATAAGAAATTAGGTATGGCAGTTGCTGGTGCCGTCATGGCATTCGGCGCTACAGCCGCTAACGCTGGTATCACCATTCCAGCAGGCGACTGGACCATCGACATCGGTGGTAACGTAAATGCTTACTACACCCACACTAGCTACGGCGGTGATTTGGATACTAACGTAGATGGTGCGCCAGGTTCTGAAAGCTCAAACACCATCAGCACCGGCCTGCTGCCAGCTGCTCTGGGCGTTGGTGGTAAGACCCGCCAAAACGATCTGGACATCGCGTTCCAGTTCACATTCTTCACAGGCGTTGACAGTACAGATGGCGGTGGTACTGCCAATGTGTTCGGCGCAAATGGCGCAGGCGGTAACAGCCTGAACATTCGTCAAGCTTACATGACTTTTGGTGATGCTTCTTGGGGTACCATCAAGATGGGTCGTGATCTGGGCGTATTCGGTTCCGATGCTATCTTGTCTGACATGACTCTGTTGGGTGTTGGTACTGGTGCTGGCGGTAACGGTAACTCCACACTGGGCCGTATTGGTTCCGGTTACCTGTATGCTGACTGGGTCGGTCAAATCGCTTACATGTCTCCAAATTGGAACGGCTTCAGCTTCGCAGTTGCTGCTCGTCAACCATGGGGCAACACTGACAACAGCGACCTCGGCTTCGACGGTAAGGTTTCTTACGAGTGGGCTGGTGACTACGCTGGTAAGGTCTGGGGCGGTTACCTGACTCAGAAGACTGACAACGGTGCCTTCGGTGTAGCGCATGATGAAGAGCGTGCACACGCTTGGGAAATCGGCGGTAAGGTCAGCGTAGCTGGCTTTGGTCTGGTCGGTTACTACTATGATGGCCAAGGCTTGGGCTCATCAGTCGTTGCTTCTGCTAATCTGCCGCTTTCTGGCTTGCTTATCAATGCAAACGATCAAGATGTAGATGGTGGTTATGTACAAGGTACATACACTATTCCAGGTGTCGGTACCAAGCTGGGCCTGTCCTGGGGTCAAAGTGAAGTTGAAAAAGGTGGTAACTTCGGTGGTACAGGTGACTACGAAAACGAGTCCTGGATCATCGGTGCTTATCACCCTCTGACCAAGAGCCTGAATCTGGTTGCTGAGTACACTGATACTGACTACGACAATATCGGTAACGTTAAGGGTGCAAACGGCGATGCCAAGACTATCGCTCTGGGCGCTATCCTGTTCTTCTAAGATTACTCTTAGTTGAATTGAAAGCTGAAACGGCACCTTCGGGTGCCGTTTTTATTTTTGTGGAATGGAAAATAAATGAAATTATTGATCGCTGTTTTGGTATTGTCTTTGTCAGCTTGTGCGCAACTGCAGCGGGGTGAGCTGCAGCCGGTAAAAAGAATCGACGTGAAAGAGCCGATTTATTTCACGACTTGCAGCGGCATGGTTGAAGATTGGGCAAGCTGCAATAACAAGGCCATGAAGACTTGCACTAATGGTTATAGTGTCATCAGCAAGGAGGAGAACCCGACTGCTGGTCGGCGGGATATGACCTTCAGATGTAATTAATGCAATGGCTAGAACAATTTTCAGGCTTGCTAAGGGCTGAGCAAGCCTGTCCGTGATGCGTAAGGGCATGAATTGCCCATCCATGGGTTTGGATATATGGACTGTGTTAAGGAATGGCAGGAGTTACTCGTCTATCCCCAGTTCCTGAATCTTTCTGGTCAGTGTATTGCGGCCGATGCCAAGCTGATGTGCGGCTTCGATGCGGCGTCCGCCGGTGTGCTGCAAGGCCTTGGTGATGAGGATGCGTTCGAAATCCTTGGCCCGGTTATCGAGGATCTCCTGTTCTCCGCGATTCAACGCGTCAATCACATCCAGCGCCAAGGCTTCGCGCCAGTTGCTGGTTGTTTGTGGTTTTGCGGAATCTTCCTTCAGTTCTGGCGGCAAGTCAGCCACATCGATATTTTGTCCAGGGGCCATGACGGTGAGCCAGTGACAGATATTTTCCAGTTGGCGGACGTTGCCGCTCCAGTTCATGTTGGTAAGGTAAGTGAGTGTTGCTGCTGACGGAATTTTGGTATCTACGCCCAATTCCTGCGCGCTTTGTTGCAGGAAGTGTTTGACTAGCAGGGGGATGTCCTCACGGCGCTCACGCAGTGGTGGCAGGCGCAGACGTATCACATTAAGGCGATGGAACAGGTCTTCACGGAACAGTCCCAGTTTCACTCGCTCTTCCAGGTCCTGGTGGGTGGCGGCGATGATGCGCACATTGACTTTGACTGGCTGGTGACCACCGACGCGGTAGAACTGGCCGTCACATAACACGCGCAACAAACGTGTCTGCAGGTCGGAGGGCATATCGCCGATTTCATCAAGAAACAAAGTGCCGCCATCGGCCTGTTCGAAACGGCCGCGTCTTGCTGCCTGGGCGCCGGTGAACGCGCCGCGTTCATGTCCGAACAGCTCGGATTCCAGCAAGTCTTTGGGGATGGCGGCAGTGTTGATAGCAATGAAAGGTTTTTCTGCGCGCGGGCTGTGGCGATGCAGTGCGCTGGCAACCAGTTCCTTGCCGGTACCGGATTCGCCATTGATCAGCACCGTGGCATGTGAGCGGCTGAGGCGGCCGATGGCGCGGAATACTTCCTGCATGGCGGGGGCCTGGCCGATGATCTCCGGCGATTCCTCCAGCGTCACCACCTCGGTTGCCTGCCGCATGCTCTCTTCGACGGCACGGCGGATGATCTCAATCGCCTGATCGACATCGAAAGGTTTAGCCAGGTATTCGAAGGCCCCACCTTGAAAGGCTGCTACGGCGCTTTCCAGATCCGAATAGGCAGTCATGATGATAACGGGTACATCGGGCAGGCGCTGCCTGATCTCTTGCAGGAAATCCAGACCGGAACCATTGGGCATGCGGATGTCGCTGACTACCACCTGTGGTTCTTCGCGGTTTAACGCATTGAGCGCTTCCGGTACGGAAGAGAAGGTCTTGAATTCCATGTCGGTACGCGCCAGTGCTTTTTCGAACACCCAGCGTATCGATTTATCGTCGTCAATTATCCAGATCGGTTTCATATGATTAATTCCTGATGCGTATTTATTGCCGTGGCACTGTGCCGTTCATGGCAGAGCTCTCAATCGGGAGCAGGATGGTAAAACAGGTGTGACCGGGGCTGCTTTCGCATTCGATCATGCCGTGATGTTGGGTAATGAATGTCTGGGCCAGTGTCAGGCCCAAGCCGGAGCCACCTTCGGTGCCGGAGACCAGCGGGAAGAAGATACGGTCGCGAATCTCCGGCGGGATGCCGGGGCCATTGTCAATAATCTGCAGCTTGATGGCGACGCGGTAACGTTTTCTGGCCAGTGTGACCTGACGCTCGGCACGCGTGCGCAGGATGATTTCAGACGGCGCGCCGGTTTCATTGGGCTGTTTTTGCATGGCCTGCGCCGCGTTTCTGGCAATGTTGAGCACGGCCTGTATCAGTTTCTCGCGGTCGCCAATCAGTTCCGGCAGGCTGATGTCGTAATCACGCTTGATGATAACGCCTTTGGGCGATTCGGCCAGCAACAAGCTGCGTACGCGTTCCAGAACCTCGTGGATGTTGGTAGGCTCGTATTTTGGAACACGATGCGGCACAAGCAAGCGATCCATCAGCGATTGCAGACGGTCGGCTTCCTTGATGATGACCTGGGTATATTCGCGCAGACTGACCTGCGGCAGTTCGTGCTCGAGCAGCTGTGCTGCACCGCGCAGTCCGCCCAGCGGGTTTCGAATCTCATGCGCCAGATTGCGCAGCAGTTCGGCATTGGCCTGTTGCTGAATCAGCATACGTTCCTCGCGTGCGATACGCAGTTGCTGGTCCATTTGTTGAAACTCCAGCACTAGGCAGGCAGGCGCCAGTTCTACCGGTGTCACGGTACAGGTCACGGCCAGTGAGTTTTGCCGCAAAGTGGTGATGACGAATTCATGTTCACGGAATGGGCTGTGATTCTTGATCGCATGTTCCAGAGCGCTATGCAGGATCTCGCAATCCGGGAATACCTGCGAGATATTGAGGCCGCGTATCTGCTTTGCGCTCAGTGCAAAGACAACTTCTGCGCCTGGGTTGGCATAAACGACATCCCGCTGTTTATCAAGCAGGATGACGGCGGTGGCTAAATGTTCCAGTCCGGCAAATGAGGGTGGGGTGGTTTGATCCATGGCAGCTTAGACTAAGCAAAAGCCAGGCCATGGATCGGCAATATGGAAATAATTTTAATTGAGCGCGTCCAGCTCTTTTTGCAGCAGTTGGATGTTCTTCTCATGGGTGTCCACATTGGCTTGCAATTGCTTCATTTTTTCTTCGAACTTGGCGACATTGCGGAAAGTCTTGCCGCCGGCACCTTTGTAAACTTCGGGCTTGGAAGCGCCCTCGTCATAGGCTTTTTTCGCTTCTTCCAGCGCCTTTTTCTCTGCTTCCAGTTCGGCCTGGAGAATCTGTTTACGCGTGTTGTCGCGCTGGTTCTGTGTTTGCTTGTCTACACGGGGGAAGCTAAATGGCGTAGGGGTCTTGACCTCGCGGCTGGGGATCGATGCACCATTAGTGGGCGGTGGGTCGATGTCAAGTTTCTTTGCCCCTTTAACGGGCACGTTGGTATAGGTTACACGGCCATCTTCATCAATGACTTTGTAGATTTCCGCTATCGCAACTGGTATCTGTGCCAGTAAAGCGCAGCCAAGTACAAGTAATGAAAGTGATTTTCTCATGTGAGCTGATTCCATAAGACGGAGTGTAGAGGAGACATGCTACTAAGGCAACGAGTAGAAAGGATGCTTCGTTGACCTGCGACTGTTATCCCGCACATGGTAGGCATAAAAAACGGCAGCCTGAGCTGCCGTTCTTTATGGCGATCGATAAGACCGTCCGGATTATCTCTGTATAGCAGCTTAGCAGCTGTAATACATACCGAACTCGACCGGGTGGGGAGTCATGCGCAGCTTGTTGACTTCTTCCATCTTCAGCTCGATGTAGCTGTTGATCCAGTCTTCGGAGAAAACGCCACCACGTGTCAGGAACTCACGGTCCTTGTCCAGGGCTTCCAATGCCATTTCCAGGGAGGAGCAAACGGTTGGGATCTGTGCATCTTCTTCTGGAGGCAGATGGTAGAGATCCTTTGTCGCTGGTTCGCCTGGGTGAATCTTGTTCTGCACGCCATCCAGGCCGGCCATCAGCATGGCGCTGAATGCCAGGTATGGGTTGGCGGTAGGATCCGGGAAGCGGGCTTCAACGCGGCGTGCCTTGTCGCCATGTACAAACGGGATGCGGATCGCAGCGGAACGGTTCTTGGCAGAATAGGCCAGTTTTACCGGTGCTTCGAAGTGCGGTACCAAGCGTTTGTAGGAGTTGGTGCTGGGGTTGGTGATGGCGTTTAAAGCGCGTGCGTGCTTGATGATGCCGCCAATGTAGTACAGCGCGAACTCGCTCAGGCCGGCATAGCCGTTACCTGCGAACAGGTTCTTGCCGTCTTTCCATACGGATTGGTGGACGTGCATACCGGAACCGTTGTCGCCAAAGAACGGCTTTGGCATGAAGGTAGCAGTCTTGCCATAAGCGTGAGCGGTGTTCAGTACGACATATTTCAATACCTGGGTCCAGTCAGCACGACGGGTCAGTGTATTGAATTTAGTGCCGATTTCGCATTGGCCGGCAGTGGCCACTTCGTGGTGGTGAACTTCGACCGGGATGCCCATCTCTTCCAGTGCCACGCACATGGCGGAACGTACGTCCTGCAGTGAGTCAACTGGTGGTACCGGGAAATAACCGCCTTTTACACCTGGACGGTGGCCGGTATTGCCGCCCTCGAAGTTGTCACCGGATGCCCAAGCGCCTTCTTCGGAGTTGATTTTTACCGAACAGCCTTGCATGTTGGCGCTCCATTGGATGGAGTCGAAAATGAAGAATTCTGGCTCTGGGCCGAAATAGGCGGTGTCGCCCAAGCCGCTGGATTTCAGGTAGGCTTCTGCACGTTTTGCCAGGCTGCGTGGGCAACGGTCGTAACCTTTGCCATCTGTTGGGTCCACAACATCACAACTCAGGATCAGTGTAGGCTCGTCCATGAATGGATCGATATTGGCGGTATCTGGATCCGGCATCAGTTGCATGTCGGATGCCTGGATGCCTTTCCAGCCGGAAATTGATGAGCCATCGAAGGCGTGGCCTTCGGTGAACTTGTCCTCATTGAATGCTGAAACCGGCACAGTTACGTGTTGTTCCTTGCCTTTGGTATCGGTAAAACGAAAATCAACAAATTTGATGTCGTTTTCCTTTACCATCTTCATTACATCAGCGACCGCCATTTGATTCTCCTAAAACAATTGATAAGGATGATTAAAATCTGGGATGAAACTATTTTTTAGATTTTGTAACTAGCAGGAAATGTGCCATCGCTTAGATTACATATTCTCATTTTCACACATAAGGTTATAAATGAGAACAGTCGATTGCTGTTTGATATTGGTGCATGAAATTGTCTATTTGCACCAGTATGGTGCGCTCGGTGGGGTGCGGAGAAAACGGCTATAATTCTAAGGCTAACATGAGTGAATATCTGCCTTGCATGCCATTCATTCGTTTATTTTGATAGGAAATTTTTGAGGAGTCAGTCATGGAGACACTTAACAGAATTTTGCAACATGCGAGGCAGCGTGCGGTTGAGAAAGGGTTGCCTTATGCTGGCGCCCTGACCCCGAGTGAGGCGCAGCAGGTGTTGCAACTCGCACCGGGTACTAAGCTGGTGGATGTGCGTAGCCGGGCAGAACTTGATCTGGTCGGCAGAATTCCTGAGACCGTGCATATCGAATGGGCATTTTATCCGGCATGGACGCCGAACCCGGACTTTTTGAGCCAATTGAGGATGCAGGTCGATCAGGAAGCTTTGGTGATGTTCATCTGCCGCACAGGCGGACGCTCCAATCATGCGGCGACAGCCGCGGCGGCAGGAGGATACACCGAAGCGTATAACGTGCTTGAAGGCTTTGAGGGCGAGGCGGAAGCCGGTAGCGGTCAGCGTGGCAAAATCAATGGCTGGAAAGCTGCGAACCTGCCGTGGACACATGGTTGATTTGATGTCCGAACGATATCCTTTTTCAGGAAAGCCGGTCGCATGACGGATCGTTATGCAGTCATCGGACATCCGGTCGAGCACAGCAAATCTCCGCAGATTCACGCGGCATTTGCCAGACAGACGGCACAGGACATCAGCTATGAAAAGATCCTGGCGCCGCTCGACGGTTTCGCGCAGACGGTAGCCGCCATGCGCGCTGACGGTTTCATGGGCGCCAATGTGACGGTGCCATTCAAACTGGAGGCGTTTCATTTGGCATACCGCCTGACCGAGCGTGCGAACGATGCCGGTGCAGTCAATACCTTGCTGTTCACAGGCGAAGGTGTGATCGGTGACAACACCGACGGCGTCGGCCTGGTGCGCGATATTCAGCATAATCTTGCAGTCGCCATCCAGGGCAAGCGTGTGCTGCTGATCGGTGCCGGCGGCGCGGCGGAAGGCGTGCTGCATCCCGTCCTTGAACAGCAACCCGGCCTCTTGGTTATCAGTAACCGGACGCTGGACAAGGCGCTGATCATGGTCAAGAAGATCGAGGAACGGGGTGATTTCCGTTTTGTTTCGGTGCAGGCACAGGCGTTTGAAGACCTGCAAGGGCAGGCATTCGACATTGTCATCAATGCGACATCGGCAGGGTTGAGCGACAGTGAACTGCCCTTGCCCCCAGGAATCTTTGCGCCAGGCGCACTGGCTTACGACATGATGTACGGGCGCGAAACGCCTTTCATGAAATTCGCCCGCTTGCAGCAGGCGCGGGTGGCCGATGGTCTGGGCATGCTGGTCGAGCAGGCGGCCGAATCCTTCTACCTGTGGCGCGGGGTCAGGCCGCTTACCGCGCCGGTCATCGCTGCATTCAGGGCATAGTTTCAATGAGTATCAGAACTTGGGTCTGGCGCGGTCTGCTTGCGCTGTTGCTGCTGATTCTGCTTTATCAGTTATGGATATTCCTGCATATCTGTTACTGGGTGCATCAGAATCCGGTTTCCACCGCTTTCATGCGGGATCGTCTGCAACAACTGCAAAAGGAAAATCCTGAAGCCAGACTCAAGCATCAGTGGGTGGATTATCAGCATATCTCGATCAACCTGAAGCGTGCCGTGGTTGCCGCCGAGGATTCCAAGTTCGTCCAGCATGATGGTTTCGATTGGGACGGCATTCAGCAGGCCTACGAAAAAAATCTGAAAAAGGGCAGGCTGGTAGCGGGCGGTTCGACCATCAGTCAGCAGTTGGCCAAGAACCTGTTTCTGTCCTCGCAGCGTACACCGTGGCGAAAATTGCAGGAGGCGGTCATCACATTGATGCTGGAAAAGATGATGAGCAAGCGCCGCATCCTGGAAATCTATCTGAATGTCATCGAATGGGGCAATGGCGTCTTCGGCGCCGATGCGGCTGCGAGGCATTATTACGGCACGGGCGCACGTCATTTGTCCGGTTATCAGGCTGCTAAAATGGCGGCCATGATTCCCAATCCGCGCTACTACGACAAGCATCGCTCGACGCGTTTCCTCAACCGCAAGACCGGTACCATACAGTCGCGCATGCGCTTGGTGGAGGTGCCAAAATGATGCCTGCGGAAACCGAGGGCTAGTCGATGGAATGGCTCTGGTTACTGGTGCTGTTACTGGTCGTACTCGGCGTACTCGGCATGGCATTGCCGGCGCTGCCTGGCGTGCCGCTACTGTTTGCCGGCTTGTTGCTGGGCGCATGGATCGATGATTTCGTGCTGGTCAGTGTGACGACCGTGATCGTGATCGGCGTGCTGGCGTTGATTGCCTGGGTTTTTGATATTGTCGCATCCCTGCTGACAACCAAATCGGTCGGCGCCAGCCGGCAGGCATTGATAGGCACCATTGCCGGCGCCTTGCTCGGCATGCCGGCCGGTGTTATCGGCATTATTCTGGGCACGGTGTTGGGGGCAGTGATCGGTGAGTTGATGGCACATCGTGATGCCGGCCGCGCCACCAAGGTCGGCGTGGCGGCCGGTCTTGGTTTTGCGCTGTCACTGGCGGTCAAGCTGGTGTTTGCCCTGTTGATGCTGGGCATTTTTGCCTACGCCTACTTCTTCTGAGGAAGTACTACTCAATTGGCTGCGTGGGCAAATTGTGCCGGTGTGCAGCCTTACAGCATCGGCTTCAGGTATTTACCGGTATAGCTTTTCGGATTCTCCGCCACTTTCTCCGGCGTACCTTCCACCACCACCATGCCACCGCCGTCGCCGCCTTCCGGACCCATATCGACAATCCAGTCCGCAGTTTTGATCACATCCAGATTATGCTCGATGATGACGATGGTGTTGCCGTGGTCACGCAGTCGATGGATGACGTCGAGCAGCAATTGAATGTCGGCGAAATGCAGCCCCGTCGTCGGTTCGTCCAGAATATAGAGTGTGCGGCCGGTGTCGCGTTTGGAAAGCTCCAGCGCCAGTTTTACGCGCTGGGCTTCGCCGCCAGATAAGGTGGTGGCGGATTGCCCCAGCGTGATATAGCCGAGACCGACATCCAGCAAGGTCTGCAGTTTGCGCGCGACCACCGGCACGGCATCGAAGAATACCCGAGCCTGTTCCACCGTCATTTCCAGAATCTCGCGGATGTTCTTGCCCTTGTACTGAATCTCCAGCGTTTCACGGTTGTAGCGGTGGCCTTTGCAGACGTCACAAGGCACATAGACATCCGGCAGGAAGTGCATCTCGACACGGATGACGCCGTCGCCCTGGCAGGCCTCGCAGCGGCCGCCCTTGACGTTGAACGAGTATCTGCCGGGGCCGTAGCCGCGCGCACGCGATTCCGGCACGCCGGCGAACAGTTCGCGGATCGGTGTGAAGAGGCCGGTGTAGGTTGCCGGGTTGGAGCGGGGCGTGCGGCCGATCGGGCTCTGGTCGACATCGACGACCTTGTCGAAGAATGCCAGACCGTCGATTTCATCATGCGGCGCCGGTTCGGTCGAACTGCCATAGAGGTGATGTGCTACAGCCCGGTACAGGGTGTCATTGATCAGCGTCGATTTGCCGGAACCGGATACGCCGGTGACGCAGGTCAGCAGGCCGACCGGCAGTTTCAGCGTGACATTCTGCAGGTTGTTGCCGCTGGCACCGGTCATCGTCAGCCAGCGTGCAGGATCCGCTTGATGACGTTTCTTCGGTATTTCGATGGCTTTCTTGCCACTCAGATATTGTCCGGTGAGTGAGTCCTTGTTTTCCTGGATTTCAGCAGGGGTGCCTGCGGCAACGATCTGGCCGCCGTGTTCACCAGCCCCGGGTCCGATATCGACCACATAATCTGCGGCCAGAATGGCGTCCTGGTCATGTTCGACCACGATTACCGTGTTGCCGATGTCGCGCAGGCGCATCAGGGTTTCCAGCAGGCGGTCGTTGTCGCGCTGGTGCAGGCCGATGGACGGTTCGTCCAGCACATACATGACGCCGGTGAGGCCGGAGCCGATCTGGGAAGCAAGGCGAATGCGCTGCGCCTCGCCGCCGGACAGGGTTTCGGCCGAGCGCGACAGCGACAGGTATTCGAGGCCGACGTTGGTCAGGAACTTGAGGCGGCTGCTGATCTCCTTGACGATCTTGTCGGCGATGGCCAGCTTCTGGCCTGTCAGCGCAAGTGTTTCAAAGAAAGTGAGCGCCTGCTTCAGTGGAATCTCACAGACTTCATGGATATTGCGATCACCGACTTTGACATGCCGTGCTTCGCGCCGTAAACGTGTGCCGCTACAGTCCGGGCAGGCCTGCGAGTTGAGGTATTTCGCCAGTTCTTCGCGCACGGTGCTGGAGTCGGTCTCGTGATAACGGCGCTGCAGGTTGTTCAGGATGCCTTCGAAAGTGTGGCTCTTCTGGAAAGAGGAGCCGCGCTCGTTCAGATATTTGAAAGCGATGGTTTCCTTGCCGCTACCTTGCAGTAACACATGCTGGATATGTACCGGTAGTTCTTCGAATGCCGTTTCCAGATCAAAGCCGTAATGCGTTGCCAGGCTCTGCAGCATCTGGAAATAGAACTGGTTGCGTTTGTCCCAGCCCTTGATCGCACCGGAAGCGAGTGACAGGTGCGGGAAGGCCACCACGCGCTTGGGGTCGAAGAAGCTGATCTGACCGAGGCCGTCGCATTTGGGGCAGGCGCCCATCGGGTTGTTGAACGAGAACAGGCGTGGTTCAAGTTCCGCAAGTGAGTAGTCACACACCGGGCACGAGAACTTGGCGGAGAACAGATGTTCCTTGCCGCTATCCATCTCCACGGCGAGCGCCTTGCCCTCGGCCAGGCGCAGGGCGGTTTCGAAGGATTCCGCGATACGCTGCTTCATATCGGCGCGCACCTTCAGGCGGTCAACCACGACCTCGACATTATGCTTGGTGGTTTTCGCCAGCTTGGGCACAGCATCCAGTTCGTAGGTTTCACCGTCGACCCGCACGCGTACAAAACCCTGGGCTTTCAGTTCCTCGAACAGGTCGACCTGTTCGCCCTTGCGGTTGCTGACCACCGGCGCGACGATCATGAGTTTGGTTTCTTCCGGCAGGCTCAGCACGCTGTCGACCATCTGCGAGACGGTTTGCGCTTCGAGCTTGATACCGTGCTCCGGACATTCCGGGTCGCCGGCGCGGGCATAGAGCAGGCGCAGGTAATCGTGAATCTCGGTGACGGTGCCGACCGTGGAGCGTGGGTTGTGCGAGGTGGATTTCTGTTCGATGGAGATCGCCGGTGACAGGCCTTCAATCAAATCGACATCCGGTTTGTCCATGCGTGCCAGAAACTGGCGGGCGTAGGCGGAGAGAGACTCGACATAGCGGCGCTGGCCTTCGGCATAGAGCGTATCGAATGCCAGCGAGGATTTGCCGGAACCGGACAGGCCGGTGATGACAATCATCTTGTTGCGTGGCAAATCCAGCGAAACATTTTTCAGGTTGTGGGTGCGAGCACCGCGAATGCGTATGAAATCCATGTGTGTCTGACGAGCAGTGAGCTAACCTGATAATATACGCAATTTTCACCACTCAGCTCAATCAATTTTCCATGCCTCAATCAGAACGTATGTCCGCACTTGAAGTGCGGGCCAGTATGAGCCTCGCTTCCATTTATGGATTGCGTATGCTGGGTATGTTCCTCATTCTGCCGATTTTTTCGATCTACGCAGAGACCATGCCGGGGGGCGAAAACCATCTGTTGATCGGGCTGGCGCTCGGTGCTTACGGCCTCACACAGGCCATGTTCCAGTTGCCGTTCGGCATGGCCTCGGACCGCTTTGGCCGCAAGCGCATGATCTACATCGGACTCGTATTGCTCGTCATCGGTAGCCTGATCGCGGCGTTTGCCACGGACCTGACCACGGTCATCATCGGCCGGGCGATCCAGGGCGCAGGGGCGGTGTCGGCCGTGGTGACGGCGCTGGTGGCAGACCTGACGCGTGAGGAACACCGCACCAAGGCGATGGCCATGATAGGCGGCACCATCGGCATCACGTTTGCACTGTCACTGATCCTCGGCCCGGCCCTGAATCAGTGGATAGGGATTCCTGGTATCTTCATGCTGACCGGCGTGCTGGCGGTGCTGGCGATACTGGATGTCAAATACCTGGTGCCGGACCCTGTCGTCAGCCGCTTTCACTCGGATGCAGAAGCAGCGCCGAGCAAGCTCAAGGATGTGGTGAAGGACATGCAGCTGATGCGGCTCAATTTCGGCATCTTTGCCCTGCATGCAGCACAGATGGCCATGTTCGTCGTCGTGCCTTTTGCCATCAAGCAGACCAGCGGCATGAGCGAGAACGACCACTGGCTGATTTATCTGCCGGTCATGGTGCTGTCCTTTGCACTGATGGTGCCGGCAATCATCTATGGCGAAAAGAAAGCCAAACTGAAGCAGGTCTTTGTCGGCGCGATTGCCATCATGCTGGCAGCGCAACTGCTGTTTGCCGGTTCCATCGATGCGTTCTGGGGCATCATCATTTCGCTTTCGGTCTATTTCATCGCCTTCAATATCCTGGAGGCGACACTGCCTTCGATCATCTCCAAGCTGGCGCCGGCGGCATCCAAAGGCACGGCGATCGGTGTCTATAACACGGCGCAATCATTGGGTATTTTTGTCGGCGGCGTTGTTGGCGGTTATCTGTCGCATTACCATGGCTTTGCCTCGGTCTTTGTATTCTGCAGCGTACTGATGGCGATCTGGCTGATTGCGGCGCTGAGCATGAAAACACCCCCTGCAGTTAAGAGTAAGATGTACCATCTCGAGGAAATGACGAAAGCCGCTGGCAAAAGCCTGTCTACGCGACTGGGTGCGGTGGCCGGTGTGCGAGAAGCGGTAGTACTGCCGGATGAAGGTTTGGTTATACTTAAGGTTGATATGCAACAGAGTTATGATGAGGCGGAAGTGTTGCGTCTCATTGCGGCGAATTAGCGAGAATATAGGGAGAAATCATGGCATCAGTGAACAAGGTAATTCTGGTTGGCAACCTCGGGCGTGACCCGGAAGTGCGTTATATGCCCAACGGCGAAGCCGTATGTAATTTCAGCATCGCAACGACAGACAGCTGGAAGGACAAAAGCGGTCAGAAGCAGGAACGTACCGAGTGGCATAACATCGTCATGTACCGCAAGCTGGCGGAGATCGCCGGTGAATACCTGAAAAAAGGCCGTCCGGTCTATGTCGAAGGTCGCTTGCAGACACGCAAATGGCAAACCAAGGAAGGTCAGGACCGTTACACCACGGAAATCATCGCCGACCAGATGCAGATGCTGGGTGGACGTGACAGTGGCGGTTCGAATGCCAGCTATGACGATATGAACCAGGATCAGGATAGAGACCAGGGCTCGGCGCCAGCGCGTCAATCCGCACCGGCGGCACAAGCCGCCAAGCCGGCAGCGGCGGGCGGCTCATCGTTCGATGAGTTCGATGACGATATTCCGTTCTGAGCAATATTCGAGAATGCTGCTGCAGAAAAGCGCCTTTTTAAAAGGCGCTTTTTATTTTGCGTGAAACAGCGTTTTGAGTTTCGGGGTGGAGGCAGGCGTCGGGCTGGTAATGAATTCCTGGCGGGAGACGTCGTAGCTGAAAAGTTCGTTAGTCACAAAGATATTGTCCCGCACGCCGAGTACTTCGACGATGGAGGTTATTTTCCGGTCGCCGTTTGGCATGCGGCTGATCTGCACCAGCAGGTCGATTGCGGCGGAAATCATTCTGCGCAGTGTGAGGTCGGATCCGCGGAAGCCGGCCAGTCCTGATAACAGTTCCATCCTGAGCAGGGCATCCTCCGGATTGTTGGCATGAATGGTACTCATTGAGCCTTCATGCCCCGTGTTCATGGCCTGCAGCACGTCCATGACCTCGTCGCCACGAATCTCGCCCAGAATGATTCTGTCCGGGCGCATGCGCAAGGCGTTCCTTACCAGCGTTCGTGCAGTGATTTCACCTTCCCCCTCAAGATTGCCCGGGCGTGACTCCAGGCTGACCACGTGGTTGTGGTTTAGCTTGAGCTCCGCGGCATCTTCAATCGTGACCACACGTTCTTTGGGGAGAATCGCCCGGCTCAGTAGATTCAATAATGTCGTTTTGCCGCTCCCGGTTCCGCCGCTGATCATGATATTGACTTTGCATTCAACGGCGTTCAGGAGAAAGTCCAGCATCTCATGGCTGAGTGTGCCAAAAGCTACCAGGTCATTGCCCGAGAATGGTTCCTTGCGAAACTTTCTGATGGAGACGCATGGGCCGTTCAGGGCCAGAGGCGGAATGATGACATTGATACGGCTGCCATCCGGTAATCTGGCGTCGACGATAGGGCTGGACTCGTCGATACGGCGGCCAAGTGGAGCGAGAATCTTTCTGACGACACGCAATACGTGTTGGTCGTCGATGAAACGGTAGCCTGTTGGTTCCAGCACGCCGTCCTGCTCAACAAAAATGTTGTTTGCACCGTTGACCAGGATGTCATTGATGCTCTCGTCATCGATCAGACTTTGTAGCGGGCCGAAGCCGGAGAGTTCGTCGATCATCTCTGAAGTCAGGTTTTCAATATCCTGTGCATTCACCACATAGTCAATCGAAGCGACGAACTTGAATACCTTGGCGCTGATGTAGGTGTTGACTTGTTCTTCACTCATTCCCGGCAGATGTACCTTGTCGGCCTCGATCTCAGCGATCAGATAGTTGTGCAGGCGATATTTGATGTCCTGGTACTGGCCGCCAGCCTTGGATGCCGGATGGTTTGTTGTATAGCGCATATTTTATCGGTTGCTCCTGAGCCGCTGCAGTGCATTTTTCAGTTGAGACAGGAGGTTGCCAGCCTGCTTTGGCCGTTCCATGGACTGCATGTCGGGCAGGGCATGAACGAGCTTTTTAATCGCGCTGACATAACTGCTGTTTGGCATCTTGTCGAACATGGACTCGCCGGTATTGATACAGCTCAGGCGCAGTTGGCCGACGCCGGGTAAAGTGCCGCCGAGCGGCATGCCAAAGGATTCGGCAATACTGAGGGCGCTTGGTGTGGCATCGCTCAGGTGGCGGTCTATGATCAGCCTGCTATCCGGCAGCGATATCTTCTGTTGGCGCAGTGATTCAAGCAGGTCATGGTTGCGCTTGCAGCTGGGGATGGTCTGTTCTGCCAGCAAGAATGTCGATGTGGTCTGTGACAGCGCGGACTTCAGCAGTTCGGGGTTGGTAATGCCGGAGAGGTTGATGAAGATGTGTTTGAAATGGCGCTTGAGTGCGTAAAGAATCAGATGCAGGTCTGCGGGCGCCAGTTCACTGTATTTTCTATCTCCGTCCGGCATGGAAAGCAGGCTGAGTCCGGAGTCATGCCTGGCGAATCCGGTTTCGATCAGTGTCGCATCCAGTCGGGACCGGTTATGGATTACATCCAACAGGCTGAATTTCGAGGTGAGGCCCATAATCAGCATGATGTCGGCACTGGGGTTGCCAAGGTCCAGCAACAGCGTTGGCCCGCGCCTTTGCATCTCCAGAGCCATATGTATGGAGAAAAGTGCATTGCCATCTCCCATACGGGAATTCAGTAGCGTGTAAATGTGCCCAGTCCCGGCAAGTTGGGGGCTGGCGGATATCATGCTGTGTTTCTGATGGCGCCTGATAACAGCCTGTACTTCATGGGCCGGTGTGCCAATCTGTATGATATCGCGGGCACCGGAGCGGATGATCGGCAGCACTGTGCTCTGGTCCATGGTTTCAACCAGTGCGATCACGGCGAGTGAGGGTTTGATGCTGATCAGCCCTTCGATCATGGTGAGATCGGCATTGAGTTGTTGCTGTTTGCCGACCGTGGGCGGCTCCTTGTCCTGTGATGGCAGATGAACAAGGGCGACGCCTACATCTACAGTGCCTATCAGGCTGGAGATTCTGTCTCTGTCGTCAGGCTCGACGAAAATGAGGTTTGAGACCGCGTCATTCAGGCCATACAGCCACGTTGAACAGTGGCTTTTATTCGTAATGGCTATACAGTTGTTTGTCGCTTTCATCAGTTCGACTTCCCCAAGTTCGATTTCTGAAAGGCATCGTCCGATGCTCAAGTTTTGCATATGTTCCCATGAACATGCTTATGGCTTGGGGCAAGGTACGCTGACTAGTATTGAAACCGGAGTTGCAGTTTTTTGTTGGTTCTTGTTAATGCCGCGTTGGTTCAAACTGGCACGTCCAGTTTGTCAGAAAAGTGCCGGTTGTCAAGCATGCTGGCGGTCTGCAATACAGGGCGGCATGGCCTTCCTCCATGTCCGCCCTGTTTCTTTTGCATGGCTTGTCTTTATTGCGGTTTCAGATATCCGCAAAATGTCCTCAGTGTATGCCTGGGTTAGAGTTTAGTCTGAGTTTCAATCTGCACCACAACTCTTCTGTTTGGTTGCAGGCAGCTGATTATCCGCTCACTACGTGGGCCATCGCAAAATACGACAGGTTCGGTTGAGCTTTTGCCTATGGCATTCAGGCGGTTGCCGTCCACACCTTGGTTAATCAGGAAATCCCTGACCGCATAAGCGCGCCTGAGTGAGAGTTGCTCATTGATGGCGTCGTTTCCCAGTCGGTCTGTATGCCCCTCGATCGTCACGTTGCCCAGGCTTTTATTGTCGATAAGTTTTTGTGTGATCTGGGTTCTGAGGATGTTTTTGCCTTCGTCGGACAAGGTGTGTTCGTTAAGTTCAAACAATGTGGCAGCAAAGAAAGTGTGGGTTTCGATCTTTTGCGGCTCGGCTTGCACGATTTTTTCGACTTCAACAACACGCTCCACAATTTGTGGTGCCTGTGCCACCGGCTCCATTTTGGGTTCGGGGATGATGGCGGGCTTGCCACCAAAGCGATAAAGCAGGCCGATATTCAGCTGGTTGTTGGCAATGGTGCCGTCCACCCCCAGCTCGCTGGTTTTGGCGTCTGCCCGGCTGATGATTCTGCGGAAATCGGCCTGTACACCGAACTGGTCATTGAACAGGTATTGGAAACCGGCACCAATATTGCCTGCCAGTGACGTATCGGAGCCGGAAACCTTGCCGCCGGGCAGATATCCCGGTGCTATGTTGTAGGAGATCCTGTTGTTGGAGGCGCCAAGGCCAGCCAGCACGAACGGTCTGAACTTGTCACGGGAGAATACATAAAGCGCATCAGCCGTCAGGTTGAATTGCTTGTAATCGCCGCCATCGAATGATGAGTGATCCTCGTCAGCCTTGTGGTAGGAGAGCCCGACCTGGATGTCGATGTTCTCTGTGAGCTCTTTGCCGAGCCGCAGATGAAGGCCGGGGCTGTCATCTGACGCATCAAGGTCTGCATCCGGGTAGATCAGACTGGCTCCGCCCAGCCCATACCATGACTCGGTACTGAAGCCATAATTTTCTTCAGCAGATACATGCCCGTTGGACAGTAGCAAAAAGGCAGCTGTTACGGCTGCATAAGTAAGTTTCAGTTTCATATTAATCACCCTGAGATAAAGTCAAAACTCGGTCTGCAACATGCTATGACTCCTGGCGCCGGGGCTGGATATTCATGTTGTGCGGCACGTCAGGTAATAGCTCCAGTGATTGAATAATACATCAAAATGAAAAAAATGATAAAAAATATTTGACTTTTTCATTTTCAAAGTGAAAAATATGAAACATATTAATTGTTCAACTCAATCGGGGCTAATTATGGAAATCAAGAAAATCAGCAGGATGGTGGCTTTGGCGCTGGCATCGACATTTTTCCTTAGCGCATGTGACAGTGACGGCCTGGGTAGCGTGGTCAGGCCTTCGAGCAGCACCGTGGTGACAGGCGGCACGGGTGGTACAGATGGCACTGACGGTACAGATGGTACAGACGGGGATGGGGCTGATCTTCTGTTGGGCGGGGTGGTTGACTCGTTGCTCGGGCCAGATGGCTTGTTGCCAGTCACCAGTGAGTCCGGCGATTCAACATTGCTTGATCCATTGATTGGGAAAGACGGTCTGCTGCCTTTGACGTCAGGTAGTGGTGATGGTCCGGGCCCTTTGCTGGATCCGGTGCTGGGTCAGGATGGCTTGACAGATCAACTGGGTTTGACGGCTGAAGGGGATGGCGTGTTGGATCCGATACTTGATCCGCTTGTTGGTTCGGAGGGTCTCATTCCGCTGGTCAGTAGTGAAGGCGCTGCCGGTTCGGCATTGCTGGATCCCGTTATCGGTCACGACGGCTTGCTGCCTTTGACCAGTGAAACAGGCGATGCCGGAATGGTCGACGATCTGGTCGGCCCTACAGGACTGCTTCCCCTGGTAAGCACCCCGGATGCCGTGGATCAACCGGATACCTTGCTTGATCCTCTGATCGGCAACAACGGTTTGTTGCCGCTGGTATCAGGCGAGGAGCCGAGTGCACTTGACGGACTGGCTGGTCACGATGGTTTGCTGCCATTGACTTCGGGCAATAATCAGAATCCTGGTGGCGACCAGAACCTGCCATTGGATGCGCTACTTACGCCTGTCACCGGCTTGCTTGGTGATGGCGTGCCGGACGCAGATGGGCTGCTCAGCCCGGTAACTGATCTGTTAGGCAGCGGCGTGCCTGATACGGGCGGCCTGCTGGCCCCTGTGACTGATTTGCTGGGTGGCGATACATTACCGACAGCCACACTGCTTGACCCTGTTGTCGGCTCGGATGGGCTACTACCTCTTACATCACCACCAGGCGGTGAACAGGCGCTGCTGGATCCTGTGATTGGTCCCGAAGGCTTGCTCCCCCTGACAAGCGGCGGTTCCGGCACTGGTACTGATTTGCTTGCTCCTGTCACCGGTTTACTTGGTGGTGATGTACCCGATGCCGGTGGCCTGCTGGCCCCTGTGACTGATTTGCTGGGTGGCGATGCATTACCGACAGCCACACTGCTTGACCCTGTTGTCGGCTCGGATGGGCTACTACCGCTTACATCACCACCAGGAGGTGAACAGGCGTTGCTGGATCCTGTGATTGGTCCCGAAGGCTTGCTTCCCTTGACGAGTGGAGGAACCGGTGCAGGTAATGATTTACTGGCGCCTGTCACTGATTTGCTTGGTGGTGGTGTACCGGATGCAGGTGGCCTGATCAGCCCGGTAACTGATCTGGTAGGAGGTGGCTTGCCTGATACGGGAGGCCTGCTTGCCCCTGTGACCGATTTGCTGGCTGGCGGAATACCTGACACAGATGGCTTGCTTAGCCCTGTGACTGATCTGGTTGGCGGAGGCTTGCCTGATACTGGCGGATTACTGGCCCCGGTAACGGGACTTCTTGACGGCGGTATTCCTGACGCGGGCGGTGTATTGGCGCCTGTTACAGGCCTGCTGGGCGGTACAACTCCTGATACCGGCGGTCTGCTAGCTCCGGTAACCGACCTGCTGGACGGAAGTCAGCCGGATACCGGTGGCCTGCTGGCTCCTGTTACAGGCTTGCTCGGCGGTTTGCTGAATTAATTGTCTGAATCTGGCAATCCCGGCGCCTGCTGGCAGCCGGGATTGCTGGAGCCATATTCATAAAGAGCTGAGTTTATGCAAATCAAGCATCTGTTGGTATATCTCAGCGCTCTCACGCTGCTGGCCATCAGTCAGCAGGTAATGGCCAATGCCAATCCTGAAGGTGCGTTGCCGGTTATCGAAAAGCCGCAACCTGCAAGTGAGCCGTCAGTCACGCTGGATACCCGGCAGGAAGTCGATCCCCGGGTACAGAAGTTGCTGGCGTCCAGGATACTGGTCAAAACCTTTGAGATTCAGGGCGCGCAGGCAATTCCGCTGAGTGAGATTGACGTTATTACAAAGCCATATGTAGATACGGTGCATACGGTGCAGGAATATATCGACCTGGCCGGCGTCATTACCAAACTTTACCGTGATCGCGGCTATCCGCTCTCCTTCGCCTATATTCCTTCGCAGACGTTCGCCAATCATGTGGTCAGGATCGAGGTGATCGAAGGTTACATCGGCAAGCTTGTGCTCCAAGGTGATTTCGGCAATTCCGAAGACCGGATACGCGAGATCGTGCGTCCGCTGCTGGAAGAAAAGCCGTTGACTGCAGCCACTCTGGAACGTGGCACCGGACTGCTCAGGCTTGTCCCCGGGTTAAGTCTACAGGCGTATCTGCCGCTGCCAAAAACGCGTAACGGGGCTGCTGAAATGACGATCAAGGCAAGCCGTCGGTCGATCTCCGCAGTCGGCCGTTTTGAATCCCTGCGTCCGAAGACACGGGCAATCGTCAGTCTGCAAACCAATAGTCATGGTCCTGCTGCCGAGCAAATGAACTTTACGACCTTGCTGTCCGAGGATAATGAGGAATATTACGCAGTGGCCTATAGCCAACTGCTTGGCAGTAGCGGATTGAGATTCAGGGTGGACAGCTCGTTTTACAACGGTGACTCGGACGAGGATTATCCGGCGGGACTGCAAAGAGACGTGCTTTCCCTGCGGCTCAGCACATCACTCAGTTACCCGTTCATTGCCGACAGATATCAAACTTTGATGGGCACGATCGGGATCAACGCCGTCAACTATGAAGACGAGATCCGCAGCAAGGAGACACAGCGCAGCATTACTTCCAGGACAAACTCCAGAGCGCTGGTAATGGCCGCAGACTATACGCTGACGCAGCCGGACAAGAGCCTGGCCTTGCAGCTTTCGTTGAGCAAGGGCCTGGATTCAATCGGGGCTGCCAAGAGCGTCAAAACCAATTTTCTGTCGAACTTCGTCGGCGAAAATCCGGCAGATCTCGATTTCGAGAAGGTGAATGTTGGCGCCACGTTGAGAAATGCATGGCCGTGGCGACTGGGAACGGCACTTTCTTTTGCCGGCCAATACAGTCCGGACTACGTGCCTGTTACAGAGCGCATACAGTTTGGTGGCTACCAATATGGACGGGCATTCAGGCCGGGTGTTCTCTACGGGGATTCTGGCTGGGGAGCCAGTGCCGAGGTGAACAGGTTGTTTCCAGTGGCTTTTGATTTTTCCTATTTCCAGTTGGTGGGTATCCAGCCATACGTGCTGGCTGAGATGGCCAGAACCTATCAAAAAATCGAAGTGACGAATATCGATCGGATCAAATCGCTGGCGCTTGGTGTGAGGTTGAGGACAGACGTACTCGGCGTGATGGATATGGCTTTGGCAAAGGCGCTCGGCAATCGCGATGAGAGCAACAAGGATGATCTGACTTTCAGTTTCAATTTCGGCTTTATGCTGAATTGAGCATGCTCAATTCAGTGGTACATCCGTTTCCCACTTCCGGCTTCTGACTCAGGGCTGTGGGTGCCAGGTTGCAACCCCTGAATTACCTGGTACCCGAGTCAGAAAGCCGGCTTTTTCTTCTTCAGCAAGGCTTCGCTCAAATCAACCAGTTCCTGCGGCTGAAAGGGTTTGATCAGGTAGTTGTTGGCACCCGAAAGTTTGCCTGTGATGCGATCCTCATCGGAATCAGCGCCTGTAATGAATATGATGGGCGTGTTTTCGAACTTGCTGGAGGATTTCAGGATATCGCAAAGTATGAACCCATTGATTTCCCCCGGCATCATGACATCCAGCAGAATCAGGTCCGGGTCTACTGACTCGATCAGTTGCAGGCCGGTTTGTGCATCGCAGGCCTCGAAAAATTCATGATTGTTGATTTCGAGCGACATTCTGATCAGTGCTCGAAGATCCGGTTCGTCATCAACGATTACTATTTTTGCCATGTCTGCTCCTTGTTGTTCTTGATGGTCAGATTGATTTTGGTATCCATATCGTGACTCGTGTACCAACACCCAGTTCCGAATCGACATCGACCTTGCCGCCATGAAACTCTACTATCTCTTTCACTATACACATGCCCAATCCGGTGCCGGGGATTTTCATTGTCTGTGCAGATCTGAAGAACGGATCAAACAACTTGCCCTGGTCGCTTTTTGATATGCCTGCGCCAAAATCGGTGATGCGGATGCCGACAAATGAGCCTGCGTCGGATTCCATTTCCAGCGTGTCAATGATGATTTCCTTGTCCTCACCTGAGTACTTGTTGGCATTGGATAGCAGGTTGATGAGTACTTGCGTCAATTTGTCGAATTCGCCCTGGATAGACAGGTCGTCGTCAGCCGCTATGATTTTGACTGTCCTCTTTTTGCAGTTGACCTTGAATTCGTCAAAGGCGGAATGGATCAGCTGATTGACCTTGATCGGTTTGGGCTTGAATTCCAGTTTGCCTTTCGCCTCGACCCGCGACAGATCCAGCAGATCGTTGATCAGTTTGGTCATGCGGGTTGCTTGCCGGTAAACATTCTGCAGAATTTCCCTGGTCTGCGTTTCGTTGTAGTCGCGATTGATCAGCAAATCGGTAAAGCCGTAAATGCTGGCCATTGGTGTTCGCAGTTCATGTGCGGCAGCCGACAGAAACTCGCCTTTCATCCGGCTCAATTCGTACTCGTGTGTGATGTCCTGGAAATAGTGAATGACTTTCTGGTTTTTTCCGGCGGCGTCCGGCACGATCTTGACCGAATGTCTGAGGATGCTCAGTTTCGGTTTGCTGATCTTGATGATGGGTTGATGCCCGGCTTCTGTTGATGGATTCTCGTGTTCATTCAGGTTGTTGATCAGCGATTCAAAACTCTCCGCATCGATATTTTCCAATGTCTTATCATCGAGTCCCGTCATTTTGAGAAAGGCGTGATTCAGCTGGCTCAATTTGCCCTGTTCGTCGAAGGAGACGAAACCATCCGGGCTTAGGTCGAAAATGGTGTTCAGCTCGGCACTCAGTCTTTCGTTCAGGGACTGCGCCATTTTTTGCTCGGTAATGTCGCGTCCGATGGCGATGAAGTTGATGATTTCGCCATGGTCGTCGGCAAGTGTTCGGACGTCGACGTCGATCCACCTCGTTTCCTGCGCTACTTCAAACTCGATTTCTTTCTGGAAGTTGGTGGTAGCCCGTAATTCCTGTCTGACCTGCTTGAATTCGCTGGCAGGCATGTCAAGCAATATGCTTAATTCCTTGCTCAGTACATCTTCCTGTGAGAACCCCGAGTTTTTGAGGAAGGCATCGTTCACCCATTCAATCACGCCCTGCGCATTGGCAATAATGATCCAGTAGGTGGAGCGGGAAATGATGTGCGCCAGCTTGCGGGATTCAGCCTCCTGGTTCGCAAGCAGGTGGCGTATTTCGTTCAGTTGATCCTGCTGGGCAATCAGCGCATCAGAGAGGCTGATTTTGCTTTTGGTGTGCGTATGCTGTTTATGCTGAAACAGGTCGTTAATGAGATCGTGATTGGAGAAATCTGTCGCATCGAGCCCGAGTTGATCAAGATAGGCGCTGGTGTTGATCAGCGGTTTGAGTATAAAGATCAGCCTGTCATCCCCTGAGGGGAATATCCTGGCGCTGAAATCGATCTGGGTCTTTCTGTGACGTAGCGAGCAGATCTCGTTTTCCATGGAGCGCAGATAGCCCCAATTGAGCAGCGATGCCGGCGTGGTGATCTCGAAGAATTGATCAAGATAGGCGTTGGGACTTATCCTCGCATCAAATTTTTTGCTGATGCCGGTGCCGGTCTGAACAAATTTGAATTCACGATTGATAACAAAGTGAAAAGGAAACAGCGCCGAGAGCTGCTCAGCCGATAAGCCGACCTTACTTGTTGCTTCCCGCAACTTGTTTCTCCCGGTGCTTTTTTGTAATTATCGATGAGATGAATGCATCCAGTTGATCAAAACTGAGCGGTTTGAAGAACAGGGTCGCATTTCTGGGCAGTGGTCCGTACTCCTCGACTTTGTCGGCAGTCAAGCCGGTGATGATAATGACGTCAAGGTTTTTGAACTGCGGGGATTTTTCCAGGAATTTCAGCATGTCGTAGCCGTTGACACCAGGCATTGTGATGTCAGTAATCAGCAAATCCGGCTTATAGGTTGCCAGTTTTACCAGCCCGTCGAAGCCGTCATCTGCAGTGTCGAATTCCACCGGATATTTCCAGTCGGTGAAGAAGAATTTGAACATCTGCCGTATGCCTTCATCGTCTTCAACCAGTAGCACATGAAAAGGCGATGGTGCGGTCGTGTATTTCTCGGTGCGCAGGGATTCCTGCCGTTTTTTAATGACTTCTTCGACAGACTGACGCGATACTTTTCTGTGGCCTCCCGCGGTCTTCCATGCCTGGAGTGCACCGGACTCCACCCATAGCTGTATCGTCCGCAACGACACCCCCAGCATTTGCGCGGCAATGCGTGTCGAAATGTAAGTATCGGCTGGCTTATTAATGGTTTCTACCATGGAGAAATAGTATCATATTTTTCATTTTTTCCTGCCGAATATAACCATATTTTTATAATGGCTTAGTGTATTTGCAACATATTTCTGCGCAACTTTCGACATTATGTTTCCATTCGAAAGTTGTAGCGTATGACTGAAACAAGTAATTGCCGGCCCCGGCTTTGTGGCAGGTTCTAAACTCTTGATATTTCATCTTTAATCGCCATGTACATCTCGGGTATAATTTCACACTTTTGATGTTCGGAGCTTTTCGACATGCCAATCTATGATTATCAATGCACAAGCTGTGGCTTCCGCAAGGAAGTCATGCGCAAGATCAGCGAGCCTAATCTGACGGATTGTCCCGAGTGCGGCAAGCCTACATTTGCCAAGCAGCTTTCTGCGCCAAGTTTTCAACTGACAGGTAGCGGCTGGTATGCCACCGACTTCAAGGACAGTGGCAGCAAAGCGGCAAAAAAGACTGAAGCAGCTGCAGACCAGGCACCGGCCTGTGGCAGCGGCTGCGCTTGCCATTAAATCGCTTGTTGTTAATCAAACTATCCGCGTGCCAGGCTTGGGCTGCATGAAATATTTATTCATCAGCAACTGGGCTGGCCCGGCTTTCGTTCCGTCCGATTTGAACGGACAATTTTTTAACTTTTCATCATAAGAAATCTGCATATGCGTACCCATTACTGCGGTCATCTGAACCGCGAACTGATCGGCCAAACCGTGACACTCTGTGGCTGGGCTCATCGTCGTCGTGACCACGGCGGCGTCATCTTTATCGACTTGCGTGACCGTGAAGGCATGGCTCAGATCGTTATCGACCCGGACACGCCCGAGGCTTTCAGTATTGCGGAAACCGTACGTAATGAATTCGTGCTGAAGGTCACCTGCAAGGTGCGTGCACGTCCCGAGGGTACCGTGAATCCCAATATCCCGACTGGTGAAGTCGAGATGCTGGCGAGCGAGATCGAAGTGTTGAATCCTTCGCTGACGCCGCCGTTCATGCTGGACGACGACAACCTGTCTGAGATGGTCCGCCTGGAACATCGTTACATCGACCTGCGCCGTCCGGCCATGCAGAAGAACCTGATGTTGCGCTACCGTGTTTCCAAGAACCTGCGCGATTACCTCGATACCGCAGGTTTCATTGAAGTCGAAACGCCGATGCTGACCCGCTCCACGCCGGAAGGCGCACGTGATTATCTGGTGCCCTCCCGTGTGCATCATGGCGAGTTCTTCGCGTTGCCGCAATCGCCGCAGTTGTTCAAGCAATTGCTGATGGTGTCCGGCTTCGACCGTTACTTCCAGATCACCAAATGCTTCCGCGACGAGGACTTGCGTGCCGACCGTCAGCCTGAATTCACCCAGGTCGATATCGAGACTTCCTTCCTCGGCGAAGATGAAATCATGAACATCGTCGAAGAGATGATTCGCCGCATGTTCAAGAATGTGCAGGATGTCGATCTGCCGACCGCATTCCAACGCATGCCGTTCAGCGAGGCGATGAACAAGTACGGTTCCGACAAGCCGGACATGCGCGTCACGCTCGAAATCACCGAACTGACCGATGTCATGAAAGATGTCGATTTCAAGGTGTTCTCCGGTGCCGCCAACATGGTCAACGGCCGTGTTGCCGCACTGCGCGTACCGAACGGCGCTGCCATTTCGCGCGGTGAAATCGATGCCTACACCGAGTTCGTCAAGATCTACGGTGCCAAGGGTCTGGCTTACATCAAGATCAACGACATCACCAAGCTGAACGAAGAAGGCCTGCAAAGCCCCATCGTCAAGAACATCCATGAAACCGCATTGAAAGCCATCATCGAACGTACCGGTGCGCAGAATGGCGACATCGTCTTCTTCGGCGCAGACAAGGCCAAGGTAGTCAACGAAGCGCTCGGTGCATTGCGCTCCAAGGTCGGTCATGAAAAAGGTCATGTCGATGGCCGTGCATGGGCGCCGCTGTGGGTGGTGGATTTCCCCATGTTCGAACACGATGAAGAAGCCGACCGCTGGGTTGCGCTGCATCACCCGTTCACCGCGCCGAAAGACGGTCATGAAGACCTGCTGGCGACCAACCCCGGCGCCTGCCTGTCCAAGGCCTACGACATGGTCATCAACGGCTGGGAAGTCGGCGGCGGTTCCGTGCGTATCCACAAGCAGGAAGTGCAATCCAAGGTGTTTGACGCACTGAAGATATCCAAGGAAGAAGCACAGGAGAAATTCGGCTTCCTGCTCGACGCCCTGCAATACGGTGCGCCTCCACACGGCGGCCTGGCTTTCGGCTTGGACCGTCTGGTTACACTGATGGCTGGTGCGGAATCCATCCGTGACGTCATCGCCTTCCCCAAGACCCAGCGCGCGCAATGTCTGATGACGCATGCGCCGAGCGAAGTGGATGAGAAGCAGTTGCGTGAGTTGCACATTCGCGTTCGTCAGCAAAACACTACCGCGTAATGATGAGCAGTCCGCAAGATCAAGAGTTTAGATCGCGAGATTTAGCGGACTCTCTCAGGCACTATTTGATTGGGATTAACACCGGCGGTATTGCAGTTGTTACTGCATTATCAAAAGACCTGTCCTTGGTGCCTTCAATCACGTTGTTTGTTTTTGGTATTGTTTTTTGTGGTGCAAGTCTTTTCTCGGCTCAGCATAGAGCATTAAGGCGACGTGATGCTGCAAGAGCTGCTGCAAGAGCTAAAGCACAGGAGCCGGAGTTTGCTTGGTACTGGCGCAGTATTTACTGGAACATATTGTCTTTCTTGAGTTTTGTCGGCGGTGCAGCTTTTGGCATAGTTTGTTATCAGGCTTAATACTCATGATCAAATCCTTCATCCGCACCGTCCCGCATTACCCCAGACATGGGGTGCAGTTCCGTGACATTACCACCTTGCTGAAAGACCCGCTGGGCCTGAAGGTGACGGTGGACGAGTTGTTCAGTCGTTACGAGAACCAGAAAATCGACAAGGTAGTCGGCGTGGAGTCGCGCGGTTTTCTGATCGGCACGCCGTTGGCATACAAGTTGGGTGTCGGTTTCGTGCCGGTGCGCAAGCAGGGCAAGTTGCCGGCCGAGACGCTGGGCCATGATTATGAGCTGGAATATGGCAGCGACCGCGTCGAGATTCATACGGATGCGATTGAGCGCGGTGAGCGCATATTGCTGGTCGATGACCTGATCGCCACCGGCGGTACGGCGATTGCCGCCGCGGCACTGATCGAGAAGCTGGGTGGTGAGATCGTCGAGTGTGCCTTTATCATCGACCTGATCAGCCTTGGCGGTCGTGATCGTCTGGCGAAAAAGGGCTATAGCATGTTTGCCTTGTGTGAGTTTGAGGGCGACTAGTGGGCAGCGCACCTCGAAGAACCGTAGCGAGCGATTTGAGTTCAAGACGCACGGAGCGCAGGGCAGGAGACAGTACAGATAGTACGGCGAGTGACCGAGCACCGCGCAACGCAGAAATCGAAGCGCGAAGTAGGTTATCCGAGGTGCGCTATAAGACGCCGGTTTCTGCTTTGGTGTTGATACACACGGCGGATTTGCAGGTATTGTTGCTGGAACGTGCTGACAAAGCCGGGTTCTGGCAATCGGTGACCGGCAGTCTGGAAGAAGACGAGACGCCGCGCGAAGCCGCCATCCGCGAAGTACGCGAGGAAACCGGCCTGATCGCCACCGACTACAACTTTTACGATATGCATGCCTCGAACGTGTACGAGATCTATGAGCACTGGCGTTATCGTTATGCGCCGGGTGTGACGCACAATACGGAACATCTGTTCGGGCTTGAATTACCTGCCCCTTTGCCGGTCCAACTCGCAGCGGACGAACACCTGAATTATGAATGGTTGGACTGGCGCGAGGCGGCGAAGAAAGTATTTTCCTGGACCAATGTCGATGCGCTCCGGCGACTGGGCGAGCGACATACATGACACTGTGAGAGATGAATGATGGCAACATCAACGATTGAGATGCCGATGAAAGCCGAACCCATCAAGTTCGAGCGTTTTCAGGCGAGCAAAGAAGCTGAATTGCAGGAGCGCATCATTGCGGCCAAGGCCAAGCTCGGCAAGCGGCTGGTGATACTCGGTCACCACTATCAGCAGGAAAGCGTCTATCGTCACGCCGATTACACCGGCGATTCACTCAAGCTGTCGCGTTATGCCGGCGAGACCGATGCCGAGTTCATCGTTTTTCTCGGCGTGCATTTCATGGCCGAGGTGGCGGATATTCTCTCCCGTCCGGAACAGATTTCCATTCTGCCGGACCTGTCTGCCGGATGCTCCATGGCCGATATGGCGAATCTGGCCAAGGTCGAGCGTTCGCGCCGCGAGCTTTCCAAGTTGCTGGATTTCGATGCGTCCATCACGCCGGTGACTTACATCAATTCCGCTGCCGACCTCAAAGCTTTTTGCGGCGAGCACGGCGGCATTGTCTGCACTTCGACCAATGCGCCGAAGATCATCGAATGGGCCTTCGCCCAGCGCGAAAAGGTGCTGTTCTTCCCGGACCAGAACCTCGGCCGCTGGAGCGGTTACAAGATGGGCATCCCGCTGGAACAGATGCCGGTGTGGGATCCGGACCAGCCGATGGGCGGGCTGACGGAGGAGCAGATCAAAAACGCGAAGATTCTTTTGTGGAAGGGCCATTGCGCCGTGCACCAGATGTTCCGCGAACAGAACATCACGCGCTTCCGCGCCGAGCATCCGGACGGTTTCGTCATCTCGCATCCGGAATCGCCGTTCGAGGTCTGCCTCAACTCCGATTATGTCGGCTCCACCGAATACATCCTGAAGACGGTCAGCGAAGCGCCGGCCGGCACCAAGTGGCTGGTGGGCACCGAACTGAACCTGGTCAACCGCTTGGCGGAACAGATGAAGCCGCAGGGCAAGCTGGTGCAGTTCATGTCGCATGTGATCTGCGAGTGCTCTACCATGGCGCGCATCGACCCGCAACATCTGGCCTGGACGCTGGAGAATCTGGCTGCCGGCAATGTCGTCAATCAGATCAAGGTGCCGGAGGCCGAGGCGAAACTGGCCAAGCTGGCGCTGGACCGTATGCTTGCTGCCTCCTGATTCAGCCTGATCGAGCATGCACAGCACCCTGCGTATTGCCACTTTCAATATCCACAAGGGCTTGACCAGTTTCAACGCCCGTTTTGCCTTACATGACCAGCGTGACCTGATACGCCAAATGCATGCGGATATCGTCTTCCTGCAGGAGGTGCAGGATGTGCATCAGGCACGCAGCCGGCGTTTCAAGCACTGGCCGCTCGAAGGTCAGGCCGAGTTTCTCGCTGATTCGGTCTGGTCCGATTATGCCTATGGCAAGAATTCGGTCTATCCGGCTGGCCATCACGGTAATGTCCTGCTGTCCAAATTCCCTATTATCAAAACTGAAAATGTTGATATCTCGGCGCACCACACCGAACAGCGTGGCATGCTGCACGCTGAAATTGCGGTTCCCGGCTGGCAGGAACCGCTGCATTGCATCTGTGTGCATCTGGGTCTGTTTGCCAGTTGGCGCAGGAAGCAGATACATCTGTTGCGCGAACGGATCGATGTTGCCGTGCCGCCGCAGGCGCCGCTGATCATCGCCGGCGATTTCAATGATTGGGGTATGAGCGCAGGCCGAATCCTGACTGAAGGACTGCATCTGCGCGAAGTATTCGAGCACCATCAGGGCAAGGCAGCGCGCAGCTTCCCATCCGTGTTGCCTTTCTTTCGGCTGGATCGAATCTATGAGCGCGGTTTCAATGTGCAGCATGTGCAGGTGCACGCAGGGCCGAAATTCGCGCAGGTATCCGATCATGCAGCCCTGAGCGCCACACTCGTCAAGCGATGATCCATTTCACTGATGCCAACCAGATAGAGCTGTTGAGAAACGGCGTCGAATATTTCCCGGCGCTGGAAGCTGCGATCAATGAGGCGCGTCATGAAATCTACCTGGAAACCTATATTTATGAGACTGACGCCACAGGCTTGCGCATAGGCGAAACACTGAAGCGTGCTGTCGGCCGTGGGGTGCGTGTGTATGTGCTGCTCGATGGGTTCGGTTGCAAGGACATGCCTGCCGCTTATATCAAAGAGCTGCAGGAGGCCGGGGTCAATCTGATGGTTTACCGGCCCAAGATATCGCCGTGGACGCTCAAGCGCAGCCGGCTCAGACGCTTGCATCGTAAACTGGCCGTGATCGATGGCAAGGTGGCTTTTGTCGGTGGCATCAATATCATCGACGATTTCAATGTGCCGAATCACGACCCGCCGCGTATCGACTATGCCGTGAAGATAGAGGGCGAGTTGCTGCCGCAGATCCGCATCAGTGCACGCAAGCTCTGGCGACGCATCGCCTGGGCACATTTGCGACACGTGGATGCCGGAACGCTGCCGGTATCCGAACCCGTGCAGGCAGGCAACATGAAGGCCGCATTTATCGTGCGCGATAATCTGTTCCATCGGCGAGATATTGAAGAGAGTTATCTGGCCGCCATCAAGCGTGCAAAAACCGAGGTCCTGATCGCCAATGCCTATTTCATCCCGGGCTTGAATTTCCGCAAGGCACTGATTGCAGCGGCCAGGCGAGGCGTGCGTGTGCGTCTGCTGCTGCAGGGCAAGAAGGAGTACTTTCTCATGTTTGCCACGCATTACTTCTATTACGATTTTCTGGCGGAAGGCATTCAGATCTACGAATACCGCAAGAGCTTCATGCACAGCAAGGTGGCCGTCATTGATCATGAATGGGCCACGGTCGGTTCTTCCAATATCGACGCTTTCAGCCTGTTGCTGGCACGTGAAGCCAATATCGTGGTTCTGGACAAACCTTTCGCCGGACAGCTGGCAAGCGATATCGAGTGTTTAATTGTCGATGGGGCACACGAAATTCTGGCAGAGGACTGGAAGCGCGGAAATTATTTGAAACGAATGCTTTCCGCGCTAGTCTATTTCGTCGTGCGCATGGTGACAGGTCTGGCTGTACAGCCGGATAAACATTAGGAAGCACTGATTAAATGGCTACGCGGGCGAATTGCTGCGTTGCGCGGTACTCGCAACCTCGCTGTATAAGGCATACTATGGCTTCGGCGCGCTGCGCTTAACCTGCTAGTGCAGGTTAGCCTACGCCGAAACACTGCGTTAGTTTTCTCGGCTACTGCGTTCCGGGCGCCTTGTGGCGTCAAGCCGAGCTGCCTTGGCAGCCGTCTTGACGGACACGACCCTTGCGGTTGTGGCGTCAAGGTCGCGACGAAGGAGCGGGCACTTGATGGACATGACCCTTGTGGTTGCACTTCATCCCGCTCGCTCATTTAATCAGCGCTTCCTTAAAGATTGGTATTCGTCAGTGATCGAATCGGCAAGTCCGGTTTGCCGCAGACGAAGCTAGCTTCTATAATCGCTTACTTTTAACGTGCTGGTGTAGCTCAGTTGGTAGAGCAACGCACTCGTAACGCGTAGGTCGTAGGTTCGATTCCTATCACCAGCACCAAAGAAATTTCAACCCAACCGTTTGCAGATAGGACTCCCTTGAAAACCCTGACCCTGACATTTTCCAGCCTGGCCCTGCTGTTGGCGCTGGTGCAACCCCTGAATGCCGCTACCTTGGATGAGGCCAAGGCGGCTGCCAAACTCGCTGATTTCAAAACTGCGGCAAGCATTTACGAGCCTTTGGCTGAGCAGGGCGATGTGACTGCCCAGTATGAACTGGGTATCCTTTATTATCGTGGCATGGGCGTCGAGCAAAGTTACGAACAGGCGGCGAAGTGGCATCGCAAGGCGGCAGAGCAGGGTCATGTCGATGCGCAGTACAGCATCGGTGCCATGCATTTCAACCGCGATATTCCGACCGAAGATTACACCGAAGCTGCCCAATGGTATATGAAGGCGGCGGAACAGGGTCATGTCAAAGCCCAGTTGAATGTCGGCATACTCTATTTCCGCGGAGATATTCTTGAGCAAAACCTTGAGGAGGCGGTGAAGTGGTACCTGAAAGCCGCAGAGCAAGGTAGTGCCGAAGCACAGTTCAACCTTGGCAATATGTATACCCGTGGATTAGGTGTGGAAGAGGACCTTGTGCGCGGCACCATGTGGGTATTGGTCTCGATCGAGAATCCGGACGTGGGCAAGCGCATCATCAGCAAGACCAAGGTGGCCAACTTCAATGCCGGCAAGATGACAGAAGAGCAGCGTCAGCAGACACGTCAGTTGGCCAATGAGTGCAAGGCCAAGCAATATAAAGGCTGTTAAGCGACTTTGACAGCAACAGGAAGCTGGATTTCGTCAAAGAAATCCAGCTTTTTTTTACGTCGGATTTTCTTCAATTGCGCCTCCGCTATCGAAGCGGTCGAGCGATCGGGATAGGTTCTGGAAGCGAGTATGCGTAGCGGGGGATTTGCGCGCGTGTATTTGGCGCCGAGTCCGGATTGATGTGCGCGGAAGCGCGCCTCCAGATCTGTCGTGATGCCGGCGTAGTAGCTGCCGCCCTCACATTCCAGCAAGTACAAATGCCACTTCATCAATATCGATCAAATCAATCCGCAAGCAAGGGGTAGCAAATCAGTAATCTGCGCTGCGTCCGGTAGAGTATCCGTAGGCATCATTCTGCCATTCGCCACAGTGGTCGCATCTGTGATCCTGCATGGTTTTGCACAGGGTCAAGTGGTCGTGCCCGCAGAAACGGCAGGCGTGTGCAGGGTTGGCCGTGGATTTGGCCTGTGTTTCATGATGCTCCTGCGCTACGCGCGTACTACCCAAACCATATTTGTTGTCCATGGGAACCTCCTGATCGCAATCTCCTGATTGCAACCTTCTGTAAGACGGGCTTACTGCTCTATCTTAATCTTCCGGGGGGAGATGGCAATCAGTTTTTTGTATGAATCGGCTGGCATGGATTGATTATGATGCGCATTCCGCTGTCTTGCTGGCTGTCTCGTCCGCCCATTGCAGGATCTGCCGGATTGCCTGGTTGCTGGCACTATCCAGTGCGGCAACACCTCCCTTGCTGTCTGCACTTGGTGCGGCAGCGCTGGTTTGTACCATGTGGCTGTAAAGATTGCGGCGCGGCAGTTTTGTATACAGCGTGGCATGCAGGCTGACGACGCCGCTATTGGCATCCGGACTGGCAAACACTTGATCGAATGCTTCGATTTCCAGATTGATGCCACAATGAGCCTGCCTGGCGGCATTCGTCATGCTGCGCATCTTGGATTCGAGCAGTGCAGCCGGCGAACTGGACCAGCGACTTTGCGCGTAGGTATGAACCTGCGCAGGATTCTGGTAATCGAGACGGTAGCGTATGCGCCGGTGGTCAACCGCGCCGACCGCAGTGATGCGGCCGATATCTACGAGGGTGTCGATTCTATCTGTCTGGTTTTCCAGGCCGAAGTCGTAGATTGCGCTTTCCGGCCCCGGCCGGTTTGCTCCAAGGCAGGCAGTCAGCAGGCTGATCAGGCTAATATAGATAAGATAACGCATATCACTTGCCTCTCAAGGGTTCGTGTCGGAATGAAAACCGGTCTCACCCGGCCCCGGTCTGGCCGGTGGTTTGCCGAGCAGCAGGCTCTGCGGATGTTGCTCCAGACTGTCAAGCAGTTCGCTGAATTGTGTCAGGTCGCGGTTCATGTGCCGTGTCAGTTCGTGTATGCGCGGCAATGTTTCATCATTGAGCGTATGACTCAGCTGCCGGCTGTCTTTTCCGATTTCCTGCGCCATGCTGCGGAACTCCCTGGCAGTTTCGTTCAGTTCGCCCAGTAAAGGGTGAGCGGCATCGGCGGTTTTTTGCATGCTGCTCAGTGTCTCGCTCAGCATGAGCTGGTTCTGTTCGGACGCCATGTTGCCCATGCGTTCGAAAGTGGTCGAAGCGGTGTTCAATAGCGGTTCCAGCTTTCTGGAAGCCAGTTCAAGATTGGTCAGCGTCTGATTGAGTTTTTCATGGTCCATGCTGTTCAATAGTTGATTGGCGGTGCTGGCTAGTGCATTGCTGCTCTCCAGCAGTGTTTCTATCTGGGTGATGAGCTGCGGGCCGTCATCCAGCAGTTTGTCCATCATCGAAGGATGCAGGGGAATTTCGCCGCCCACGGCGAGCATGGGCACGCTGCTGTCTTCCGTGTCGTCGAGGTCGATGAAGGCGAGTCCGGTAACACCCTGCATGCGCAGCTCGGCATGACTCTGCTCGCTCAGGCGAAGTTCGTCGATGACGCGGATGTCGATGCGGATAACGTTTCTGGCCGTTTGATCGAGACGGATGTTGGTTACCTTGCCGACATTGACGCCGCGGTATCTGACTGTCGATTCGACGCTGAGTCCGGTGACTGGCTGGCTGGAGACTACGGTGTAGTTGGCATTCTGCCGGTGGTCGCCGCTCAGCCACCAGAAGGAAAGCAGCAGGGCGAGGCCGAGCAGCAAGGTAAAAAGTCCGACGGCGATAGCGTAGGTGCGATTTTCCATGTGTCTATTGTGCCCTTTCCATGCGCGTACTGATATCGTGGAAGAAATTATTGACGAAGGGATGATCGACTGCGCCCAGTTCGCTCAGTGCGCAATCGGCGACGATCTGCTTGTCTGCCAGCACGGCGACACGGTCCGCCATCTGCGCCAGCGTGTCGAGGTCGTGGGTAACGAAGAGCACGGTCAGCCCCAGTGTGTGCTTGAGTTGCTTGATCAGTTCGACGAATTTCTTGCTGCGGTCCGGGTCCAGGCCGGCGGTCGGTTCGTCCAGTACCAGCAGTTCCGGTTCCAGCGCCAATGCCCGCGCAAGGCCGACGCGCTTGATCATGCCGCCGGAGAGTTGTGCCGGCAGTAGCAGGCCATGCTTGGGTTCCAGTTCGACCAGCGATAGTTTGTGCATGACCAAACGGCAGATGGTTTCCTCGTCGAACTGCTTGAGTTCGCGCAGGGGGAAGGCGATGTTGTCGTAGACGGAAAGCGCGGAGAACAGGGCACCCTGCTGGAACAGCATACCCAGACGGTTCATCAGGCGCTGCTGCTTGAGGCGATCGACTTCGTGCAGGTTTTCGCCGAACAGGAAGATTTCTCCCCGCGTCGGCACTGTCAGCCCGACGATGTGGCGCAGCAGCGTGGTCTTGCCGCTGCCGGAGCCGCCGACCAGTGCGACGATCTGGCCCGAGTGCACCTGCAGGTTGAGGTTCTGATGAACCACGTTGTCGTCGAACACGGTCCATACCTGACGCGCTTCGCAGACGATGTTGTCGCGGTCGGATGCGGGCGTGCTCATATGCCGATGCCTCTGGTCAGGATGGCGAACTGTGCGTCGATCAGGATGACGGCAGTGATGGCGGTGACCACCGAACTGGTGGTGCTCATGCTAAGGCTCTCCGTGTTGGGTTTGACGCGCAGGCCGAAATGGCAGGCGATCAGGGTGACGACAAAGCCGAACAGCAGGCCCTTGATCAGGCTCAGGGTCAGGTTGACCGGTTGCACGACGGTCGGCAGGTATTCGAAGAAGAAGCGGAAGCTGATGCCAAGCTCGATATTGGCCGACATTGCGCCGCCAAGCAGGCTCCAGGCTGAGGTCCACAGCACCAGTAGCGGGGCGACAAAAGTCAGGCCCAGCACCTTGGGCAGCACGACGCGCAATATGCGTGAGATGCCCATGGTGGTCAGCGCGTCGATTTCCTCGGTGACGCGCATGACGCCGATCTGCGCCGTCATGGCCGAACCCGAGCGCCCGGCGACCAGCACTGCCATCAGCATCGGCCCCAGTTCACGGATGATGCCAAGGCCGAGGATGTTGACGATGAAAATGTCGGCACCGAATGCGCGCAGCTGCTTGGACATCAGATAACCCAGCGCGATGCCGATCATGAAGCCGAGCAAGGCGCTGATGGGCAGGGCGGTGACGCCGCTTTTGTAGATATTGGCGCTGAACTCGCGTAGCGGGAATTCCCTGGGTCGCCGCAGGACATAGAAGATTTCCATGAACAACAGGCCAAGCAGCTGCATGAAATCGCGCAGATGTGCGATAAATTCAAAAGTTGTTTTGCCGAGGCTGGCAAGCGGTCCCATCAGGTCTGGCTGTTTGCGTACGCGGATGGAGGTGTCGAGGCGGCCCAGCATGTCGAAGACTTTGCGCTGTTCGTCGGTCAGGTTGATGCGGTTGTCGATTTTTGCGCCCCAGCCTGCCCATAGTACGGCAGCGGCGGCGGTGTCGAGTTGTTCGACTTGTTGCAGGTCCCAACTGGTAAAGGGGTCGGAGAAATAGGGCGCGAGCGAGGTTTTCAGGGCAGCGAAATCGTTCTCCAGCGAACGCAGTGACCATTGGCCATGCAGCCGTATGTGCGGACGGCCCTGTTGGTCCAGTTCGATGTGAAAACTTGCTGCCGCCATCCGTTTCCCCTTTCCGGTCGATTATACGCAGTGCTTTTGCTTTAGGACAACTGCCGGGGCGAGGCGCGGTATAATCCAAGTTATTCTATTAAAACAACATTCGAAATCATTTTTGGAGAAATCGGCAGCATGAAAAGCTATCGCAAGGAACTCTGGTTCAATGCACCGGCCCGCATGGCCTTCATCAACATCACCGGCGATGTGGAGCAATGCCTGCATGAGTCCGGCGTCAAGGAAGGTTTTGTGCTGGTCAATGCCATGCATATCACGGCCAGTGTATTCATCAACGACGATGAATCCGGCCTGCATCACGATTATGGCGTCTGGCTGGAGAAGCTGGCGCCGCATGAGCCTGTCAGCGGCTATCACCATAACCGTACTGGCGAGGACAATGCCGATGCGCACATGAAGCGGCAGGTCATGGGCCGCGAGGTGGTTGTGGCCATTACCAACGGCCGGCTGGATTTCGGCCCGTGGGAGCAGATTTTCTATGGGGAGTTCGACGGCCGTCGCAAGAAGCGCGTGCTGGTGAAGATTATTGGTGAATAGATAGTGATGAAAATACCTGAATTACTCGCCCCGGCTGGGGATCTGGATCGCATGCGTACAGCGTTTGACTATGGGGCGGATGCAGTTTATGCCGGCCAGCCGCGCTACAGTCTGCGTGTGCGCAACAACGGTTTCGGCATGGCCGAGCTGGCGGAAGGCATCAACGAGGCGCATCGGCGCGGCAAAAAATTCTTTGTGGCAAGCAATATTGCGCCGCACAACAGCAAGGTCAAGACCTATATGGCCGACATGGAGCCGGTGATCGCCATGCAGCCGGATGCGCTTATCATGTCGGATCCCGGCCTTATCATGATGGTGCGCGAAAAATGGCCTGAGATGCCGGTGCACTTGTCTGTGCAGGCCAATACCGTGAATTACGCTACGGTTAAATTCTGGCAGCATCTCGGCCTGTCGCGCGTGATCCTGTCGCGTGAACTGTCGCTGGATGAGATCGAGGAGATCCGCCAGCAATGTCCGGACATGGAGTTGGAAGTCTTTGTTCATGGCGCACTCTGCATCGCCTATTCAGGCCGTTGCCTGCTTTCGGGTTACTTCAATCACCGCGATCCGAACCAGGGCAGTTGCACCAACTCCTGTCGCTGGGATTATAAAGTGCATGATGCGTCCGAAGATCCTGCCGGCGTCATTCGTCTCAATGAGTTCGATTTCAAGGCCGAGATGGAAAAATCCAGCCTGTCGGAATGCGGCAGCATGGTCCGGCACCCAGAGGCGGACAAGGTTTACCTGATCGAGGAAAAAGGCCGCCCGGGAGAACTGCTACCGATCATGGAAGACGAGCACGGCACCTACATCATGAACAGCAAGGACCTGCGGGCGATTGAGCATGTGGAGCGGCTGATGAAGATCGGCGTCGATTCGCTCAAGATCGAGGGCCGCACCAAGTCACGCTACTATGTGGCGCGCACTTGCCAGACCTACCGCAAGGCTGTGGATGACGCGCTGGCCGGACGACCGTTTGACCTCAGTTTGCTGGGCGAACTGGAGAATCTGGCGAACCGCGGCTATACCGATGGTTTTTATCAGCGCCACCATACCATTGACCATCAGAACTACATGCAGGGTCATTCGAAGTCCAATCTCAGTCTTTATGTCGGCGATATCATTGGCTACGATACCGAGCGCGGATTGGCTGATATCGCAGTCAAAAACCGCTTTGCCCTGGGTGACCGTTTGCAGATCATCCAGCCGGAAGGCAATCGCGAGATTGTGGTGGAATCCCTGTTTGACAAGAAAGGCCAGCCGGTGAGTGAGGCAGCCGGCAGCGGTATCTTTGTTCGTTTGCCGATGGCGGCCGGGGATTTCCAGAACGCCATGGTGGCGCGCTATTTGTAAGTGGATCCCCGATCAAGCAATCGTTCTGGCTTCGCCTGAAGCTGCAAGTGATCTCCTGATCGGGGCTATTTGAATTATTGCCTGAATTATTGCCCTTGAATGTAGCTTTCCAGTTGCTGTATCAGAAACTGCTGATAGGCAATGGTTTCCTTCACCAGGTCGCCGATGGAAAGTATGCCGATGACCCGGTCATTTTCAACGACAGGCAAGTGACGGATGCGCTTGCCTGACATCAACTCCATGCACTCGTCCGTCAGTTGGTCCGGGGTAACGGTGATGACCTTGGTCGACATCACCTCGGAAATCCTGGTCATCCTGGAGGTTTTGCCTTTCAGCGCAACTTCGCGGGCGTAATCACGCTCTGAAAAAATGCCGGCGAGGTGGCCGCTATCATCAAGCACGACCAGCGCGCCAACATGTTTTTCCGCCATGATCGTCAAGGCATCGAAAACATTGGTCTCGGGTGTAACAGAAAGCGTCTCATAGCCCTTGGCGTCAAGCAGTTGTCTAACGGTTTTCATGTGCTCCTCCGTTTTGTGTCTTTTTTATGGCAGTGCTTGTTATGGCAATGCTTGTTGAAAATATACACCTGTTTTAACAGCGACTAAAATTCATGTTGCTTGACATAGTTAGTTAGCTAACTATAATGCAACTAATCATGTTGCAACTTCGTGACCTTCCAACCAAAGAGACGCTGAAGAAATTCGCGCAGCGATATCCGCAAGCGGATATCAGCGCGGTTTCCGCCTTCCTGCATCTGCTGCGACTGGCGACCGATCTGTCATTTGCCCTGGATGCGTGTCTCAGTCTTCATGGCCTGTTGCAGGGGCGCTGGTGGGTGCTGATATTGTTGATGCGGGAAGAAAACCTGACTTCGACGCCTTCAGCCCTTGCTGAAAAAGCTGGGGTGACGCGTGCCACCATGACCGGCCTGATCGACGGTCTTGAGCGTGACGGACTGGTCGAGCGTCTGCTGGATTCGCGCGACAGACGCAGCGTTTCGGTCAGGCTGACTGCCGCTGGTCAGTCCAGACTGGATCAGGTGATGCCGGACTATTACAGACGCGTGCACGATTGCATGGCAGGTCTGGACGAGAGTGACCGTGAACGTTTGCATGAGTTATTGAATCTGATAGGCAGCGGTATAGAGGCTTTCAATCAATAAGGCCGAATTTTTTACCCATATAATTAGGTGACTAATTATCAAATTAACCATAACCAAGGAGTTTCAAATGCAGAACCAGGAAATCAAAGCCATCATTCTTGATATCAACACGCGTTGGGATGCTGCATTCAACAGCAAGCAGCCTGCTCAAGTGGCCGCGCTGTATGACAATGATGCGACTGTGCTGCCTGCCGGCGCTGCGCAGGTTTCAGGTGCAGCTGCCATTCTGGATTTCTGGACCAACACCATTGCGCAAGGCATCATCGACCACAAAATCGAAATGTTGGAAGTAGGGGTTGATGGTAATCTGGCGTTTCAGCGCGGGCTTTGGAGCGCGGCAGTTGTCAATGCAGAAGGCCAGCGCCAGACATTCAGCGGCAATCTGCATGTGCTCTACAGACGTCAGGCCGATGGCAGCTGGAAGGCACTGACACACATCTGGAATTAAGCTCAATCAACTAAAGGATTCACCATGCCCTGGTCCTCAAACAAGTTTCGTGCAGTAGCGGCGCTCTTGCTGCTCTCCGTGCTATGGGGGTACAACTGGGTAGTGATGAAGAATGCGCTGGTGGATGCCGGGCCTTTTCAGTTCGGGGCCCTGCGCAATCTGTTGGGTGCGCTTTGTCTACTGGGTTTGATACTTGTCCTGCGCAGGCCGATCAGGCCGAAGGAGATTCCGACGCTCATCGTGCTGGGATTGCTGCAGACCAGCGGTTTTACCGGCCTCATTATCTGGGCGCTGGTGGAAGGGGGGGCCGGAAAGACGGCGGTGCTGACTTACACCATGCCATTCTGGGTCATGATCATGGCCTGGCCGCTGCTGGGCGAGAAGATACAGGGCAGCCAATGGCTGGCAGCCCTGCTTTCGGTCATGGGCATATTGTTTATCCTCGATCCGCTGCATCTCGGCACGGACCTGTTCAGCATGGTCTTGGCCGTGCTTGCCGGCATCAGCTGGGCGCTGGCTGTGATGCTGGCAAAAAAACTGCATCAGCGTACGCCGGAACTGGACCTGCTCTCACTGACTGCATGGCAGATGCTGTTCGGTTCGCTGCCGATCGTCGTGGCGGCCTTCATCGTGCCGGCACCGCCCATTGACTGGACACCCTACTTCATCGGCGCAGTAATCTATAACGCCGTTTTCTGCAATGCGCTGGCCTGGCTGCTCTGGCTTTATGCTCTGCAGCGGCTGGAGGCGGGTGTGGCCAGTATGGTTACTCTGCTGGCGCCTGTCATCGGTGTGCTGGCGGCCTGGTGGGAACTGCAGGAGCAGCCGAGCCATGGCGAGTTGTGGGGCATACTTTTCATTCTGGCCTCGCTCGTCATTATCTCGATCCGCGGCATGAGGCAGCATCAGAAAATCGATCCGGCAATGGCGCAGGAGTGATGCCGTCCTGATATGCTAAAATCACGCGTATTTTAGACAGCTATCAGGGTAAAAAATGGCAGGACATTCCAAGTGGGCCAATATTCAGCATCGCAAGGGTCGTCAGGATGCGAAGCGCGGCAAAATCTTTACACGTTTGATCAAGGAAATCACGGTAGCAGCCCGCATGGGCGGCGGTGATGTGGCAACCAATCCGAGGTTGCGCATGGCGGTGGATAAAGCCAAAAGCGAATCCATGCCGAAAGACAATATCGAAAACGCCATCAAGCGTGGTTCCGGCACACTGGAAGGCGTCAATTACGAGGAAATCCGTTACGAAGGCTATGGCATTGGTGGTGCTGCCGTCATGGTTGATTGTCTGACCGACAACAAACAGCGCACGGTCGCCGATGTGCGTCATGCCTTCAGCAAGTTTGGCGGCAATCTCGGCACAGATGGTTCGGTTGCTTTCATGTTCAAGCACTGTGGCGTAATTCTGTTTGAGCCGGGCGCGAATGAAGATCAAGTGATGGAAGTTGCTCTGGAAGCCGGTGCGGAAGACATCGTCACCGATGAAGATGACGGCAGCATCGAAGTCATCACCCAGCCCAACGATTATCAGGCAGTGAAAGATGCGCTTGAGGCTGCAGGTCTCAAGCCTGCGCATGGCGAAGTCACCATGCGTGCTGCTACTGATACGGTCTTTACCGGCGACGATGCAGTCAAAATGCAGAAGCTGCTGGATGCGCTGGACGACCTCGATGATGTGCAGGAAGTTTATACCTCGGCCGTCATAGAAGAGTGACCGCAATCCGCATTCTTGGCATTGACCCGGGCCTGCGTCAGACAGGCTTCGGCGTTATCGAAAAGACTGGCGAAAAACTGCACTACATCGCCAGTGGCACGATCAAGACCACGACCGGCAAGGGTGCGGATATCGAAGACCTGCCAAGCCGGTTGAAAATCATATTGGACAGCCTGTTCGAAGTGATTGATACCTATGCGCCGCAGCAGGTTGCCGTCGAGAAAGTCTTTGTCAATGTTAATCCGCAGTCCACGCTGCTGCTCGGTCAGGCACGCGGGGCTGCTATCAGCGCAGCCGTTATCCGTAATCTTACGGTGGCCGAATATACAGCACTGCAAGTCAAGCAGTCGGTCGTCGGCAACGGCCATGCGGCCAAGGAGCAGGTGCAGGAGATGGTCAAGCGTCTGCTGAAACTGCCGGCCACGCCAAGCCCGGATTCTGCCGATGCACTGGCTTGCGCCATCTGCCATGCGCATGGCGGTCAGGGCCTGGGAAAATTGGCGACAGCAGGTTTTCGTGTGCGCGGCGGTAGGCTAATATAAGCGCATGTCTGCGATTGCCCCCATCTCTCCGAATTCGCCAATTTCATTCTCGAGAAAGCTCCCATGATCGGTCGCCTGAACGGTGTTCTGCTCGAAAAAACGCCACCATTGGTGCTGATAGACGTCAATGGCGTCGGTTATGAGTGCGAGGTGCCGATGAGTACCTTCTATAACCTGCCGGCCATAGGTGAAAAGGTGGTGCTGCTCACCCAGTTTATCGTGCGGGAAGATGCGCAGTTGCTTTACGGTTTTGGCAGCGAGCGCGAGCGCCTGACCTTCCGGCAGTTGCTCAAGGTCAACGGTGTCGGTGCCAAATCGGCGTTATCCATTCTGAGCGGCCTATCCGTCGATGATCTGGTGGAGGCAGTTGCCCTGCAGGACACGGCCTTGCTGACACGAGTACCTGGTGTAGGTAAGAAAACTGCCGAAAGACTGCTTCTCGAACTCAAGGACAAGTTCTCCATTGATGGTATGTCCATCGCACAGGGCGGGCAGGCCAAATCCGCCAGCAGCGATGTGTTGAATGCCCTGCTTGCGCTGGGTTACAACGAGCGCGAAGCATTGGCTGCCGTCAAACAGTTGGCTGTAGACGTCAGTGTATCCGACGGTATCAAACAAGCGCTGAAATCGCTCTCCAAGACTTAGGAATCAGGCGATGATAGAAACTGACAGACTGATAGCCCCCGCTGCTGAAAGCCCGCAAGAGGAGGCAATTGAGCGCGCATTGCGCCCCAAGGCGCTGGATGAGTATATCGGTCAGGAAAAAGCGCGCGGCCAGCTGGAAATCTTCATCAATGCCGCCAGAGGGCGTTCTGAAGCGCTGGATCATGTCCTGCTGTTTGGTCCTCCGGGCTTGGGCAAGACGACGCTGGCCCATATCATCGCCAGGGAAATGGGCGTCAACTTGCGCCAGACTTCGGGGCCGGTGCTGGAACGTGCCGGCGATCTCGCTGCCCTGTTGACCAATCTCGAACCCAACGACGTGCTCTTCATCGACGAGATTCATCGCCTGTCGCCGGTGGTGGAGGAAATTCTCTATCCGGCGATGGAGGATTACCGGCTCGACATCATGATTGGCGAGGGCCCCGCAGCACGTTCCGTGCGGCTGGACCTGCCGCCATTCACGCTGGTCGGCGCGACCACGCGTGCCGGCATGCTGACCAATCCCCTGCGCGACCGTTTCGGGATCGTCTCCCGCCTGGAGTTCTATACGGCCGCCGAACTGGCGAAGATCGTGCATCGTTCCGCCGATCTGCTGGAGGTCGCCATGCAAGCGGCGGGTGCGCTGGAAATCGCCAAACGCTCGCGCGGTACCCCGCGTATCGCCAATCGTCTGCTGCGGCGGGTGCGTGATTATGCGCAGGTCAAGGGTGACGGTACGGTTAATTCCGATATCGCTGACGCAGCACTGAAGATGCTGGATGTCGACAAGCTCGGTTTTGACGTGATGGACAGAAAGCTGCTGCAGGCCGTGCTGGAGAAATTCGGCGGTGGCCCGGTCGGCCTCGACAATCTGGCAGCTGCCATCGGCGAAGAGCGCGATACGATTGAGGATGTGCTGGAACCTTACCTGATTCAGCAGGGCTATCTGATGCGTACCCCGCGCGGCCGGGTGGCTACGCAGCTGGCGTATCAGCATTTCGGCTTGGCAGTGCCAAGCAATCTGGCGAATGGAACGTTCTGGCAGGAATGAACAAGTTCGATTGGCCGGTACGCGTTTACTACGAAGACACCGATGGCGGTGGTGTGGTGTACCACGCCAATTATCTCAAGTTCATGGAGCGTGCCCGCACCGAGTGGTTGCGCAGCCTTGGTTTCGATCAGAGTGAACTTAGAAATGAAATGGGCGTCATCTTCGTAGTGCGCAATATTGCGCTACAATACAGGCGCTCCGCGTATTTCGACGATGCGCTTACCGTGACAACAAGTCTTTCTAAAACTGGACGCAGTTTGCTCGTGTTTGAACAAACCATATACCGCAATCACGCCGTGTTGACCCAGGCGACTGTAGAAGTCGTTTGTGTCAGTGCCTCTGAGTTCAAGCCTGTCAGTATTCCCCATACCATCCGCCATGCCATGCATGCGCTTACTTCAAGCTAATGGAGTCTGAATGAACCCGACTGATTTACATGCCACCACCGATATGTCCCTTATCGCGCTGGTATCCGGTGCCAGTGTGCCAGTGCAACTGGTGATGTTGCTGCTGGTGCTGGTCTCCCTTGCGTCCTGGTGGTACATCTTCATCAAGGTCTATACGCTGAAACGTGCAGAAGCAGAAGCCGAGGATTTCGAGGATCGGTTCTGGGCAGGTGGCGACCTCAACAAGCTCTACGAAGGTGTCACGTCCAGCCGTCACAAGCCGCAGGGCATGGCCAGTCTGTTCGAGGCCGGTTTCAAGGAATATGCGCGGCTCAGGCGCCAGGGCGGCATGGAGATCAGCGATACCATGGAAGGCGCAAGACGCGCGATGCGTGCGACCTATAACCGGGAAATGGATGAACTGGATGCGCACTTGCCATTTCTCGCATCGGTTGGTTCTGTCAGTCCATATATCGGTCTGCTCGGTACGGTCTGGGGCATCATGAACGCCTTCCTCGGCCTGGCCAACACCGCGCAAGCGACATTGGCGCAGGTGGCGCCCGGGATTGCCGAGGCATTGATTGCCACCGCTATTGGTCTGTTCGCTGCGATCCCTGCAGTGATTGCTTACAACCGTTTTGCCTCTTCCGTCGACCGGCTTTCCGTGCGCTATGAAAGCTTTATCGAAGAGTTCACCAACATCCTGCAACGCAAGGTCTGAGTCATGATACGCCGCAAATCCCGCCGCATGATGAACCAGATCAACGTCGTACCTTATATCGACGTCATGCTGGTGCTGTTGGTGATTTTCATGGTGACGGCGCCGATGACCAATCCCGGCGTGGTTGAGTTGCCCAGTGTCGGTCAGGCCCTGAAGCAGCCGAGCGCACCGCTGGTTTTGAGCGTCAAGGCGGACAAGCGTCTGGAGCTGGATGGAAAACTGATGCAACGCGATGAGTTGCTGTTCGCGGTGCGTACCCAGCTGGAAAAGGATCCGCAGCGTTCGGTGGTCATCGCAGCGGACAAGAGCGTCGATTATGGTGAAGTGATCGCTGTGATGGATCTGATGAAACAGGGGAATGTGGAAAAAGTCGGCTTGCTGTTGAGTCCGGTAACGAATTGATTTTGCATGATACGACCCCATGAGAATCCGGTAGCGCTGAAGGCGGGGGCATTTTCCCTGCTGGTGCATGTGCTGCTGCTCGGCCTGTTGCTGATATCCTTCAACTGGAAAGTCGTGCAGCCTGCCAGCATTGCGACCGTAGAGTTATGGTCCGAATTGCCGAGCAAGCCTGTGGTGGCGCAGCCGATACCAGAACCACCCAAGCCGGTGTCGAAACCGCTGCCCGAGCTTGAACCCAAGCCGGTGTCGAAACCGGAATCGAAGGCCGATATCGAGGTGAAGAAGGAACCGCCCAAACCTGAACCGCCGAAACCGAAGGAAGAGCCCAAGAAACCCGAGGTGAAGAAGCCTGTGGTTAAAAAGCCACCGCAGGATGATGCGTTGGAGAAATTGAAACAGGCCATGCTGGAAGACCAACCCAATCTGGACAGCAGTTCCGCGCCGGCCGGCCCGCCTGCCATGTCTGCAGAGCAGCAGGGCGAAGTGAACGAATTCATTAATAAGATTCGTAACAAGGTGCACCAGAACGTCAACCAGCAGCTCTGTGGCAGCGGAAATCCGGAGCTGGAGTTCGCCATGTCGCTGGCACCCACGGGGGAAATTGTCGGTACGCCGAGAATGCTGAAAGGCAGCGGCATTGCTGCCTGCGATGAGTCGGTCGAACGGGCGATATTGCTGGCGCAGCCTTTGCCGGTACCGAAAGAGGCGGATCTGTTTGCCCGCTTCCGGGATTTGAAATTGAAGTTTCATCCCAAGGGCGGCAATTAGAAAGTATTTGATTATTTGCAGAAACCTGAATGAATAAGGGAACTTTGAATATATGAGGCCTACTAATTCAACTATGAGCAAAATTCTGGATCGACTGCGGTTATTCTTTGGTGCACTGATGCTTTGCTTGCCGTTCGGCAGTCAGGCGGCACTCACTATCGAGATCGTTGGTGGCGCAGCTCAGCAGATTCCGATTGCGATTGTGCCGTTCACTCAGCCATCAGGTCTTTCCATCAAGGAGCAGGATGCGGTCGCTAATGTGATTGGCGCCGATCTGCGCCGAAGCGGGCTTTTCAGGGTGCTGGAAACGCGTGGTGTGGCCAATCAGCCCAAGGATATCTCGGAAGTGCGTTATCCTGAATGGGCTGCGTTGCAGGCGCAGGCCTTGACCATTGGCAGTATCGAGACGCTACCGAACAATCGTCTGAAAGTCACTTTCCGTTTGCTCGATGTACTGAAGCAAACGCAGCTGGTCGGCATGGAATACAACATCGCACCCAATCAACTGAGAATGACGGCACACAAGATCGCGGACGTGATCTATGAAAAACTCACTGGCGAGCAGGGTGTCTTTGCCACGCGGGTGACTTACGTCTCCAAGATCGGCAATCGCTACACGCTGCAGGTTGCAGATGTCGATGGTTTCAATCCGCAAACCATCGTCTCTTCCGCCGAGCCTATCATCTCGCCAAAGTGGTCACCGGATGGCACAAAAATCGCTTATGTTTCCTTTGAGAAAAAGAAGCCGATCGTCTATGTGCAGTCGCTGGTATCCGGCCAACGCTATGTGCTGGCCAATTTCAAGGGAAATAACAGTGCGCCGGCATGGTCGCCGGACGGCAAGAAACTGGCGATCGTGCTCACACATGGTGCAAATTCGCAGGTGTATTCCATCAATGCTGATGGTACTGGCCTGAAGCAACTGACCAGAAGCAGTGCCATTGATACCGAGCCGGTCTGGTCTCCGGATGGGCAGCATATCTACTTTACGTCCGACCGGGGCGGGTCGCCGCAGGTTTATCGCATATCTGCTTCTGGCGATAATCCGCAGCGTGTGACCTTTGAAGGCAGTTACAATGTATGTCCGCGTATTTCGCCGGATGGTAAATCGCTGGCTTTCATCCGGCGCAATGGTGATGGCATGCGTGTCGCGATTCAGGATCTGGCCACTAACCAGGTTCAGGTGTTGAGCGATACGACCATGGATGAGTCGCCAAGCTTTGCGCCCAATGGCCGCATGCTGCTTTACGCCACCAAGATGAATGGCAAGGGGACGTTAGCCGCGGTTTCTGCGGATGGCCGGGTCAAGCAGCGCCTGAGTGAGTCTGGTGGCGATGTCAGAGAGCCTGCCTGGGGGCCGTTGATGAATTGAGGTTTTTAAGTGGTAGTAGTGAGTCGTGATTTTGCAATCATGTTTTTTTAATGTAACGTACGTCTGTAGTCGCATACAGCTTCAAAACTAAGGAGAGTAATAATGAATAAAGGTCTAATCGGTACCATTTTGCTGGCAGTGATGCTCACGGCTTGTTCGAGCAAGCCCATGAAGGATGCTGCAACTGTCGATGACAAGAGTGTGTCCTCAGCCCCGGCTGCAACAGTGGATGACGGCGCAGCGACTTCAGGTGCAGCTACTTCGTCCATGGACGTCAACCCATTGAAGGATCCAAACAACATTCTTTCACAACGCAGCATCTACTTCGATTTCGACAAGGATGATGTCAAGGCCGAGTTCCGTCCTCTGATTGAAGCTCACGCTAAATATCTGAACCAGAACAGTGGCGCATCCATCACGCTGGAAGGTCATGCTGACGAAATCGGTACTCGCGAGTACAACCTTTCTCTGGGTCAGCGTCGTTCCGTCTCCGTCAAGAAGGTCATGAACCTGCTGGGCGTACAGGACAGCCAGATCGAAACCGTCAGCTACGGTGAAGAAAGGGCGACTGGTACCGATAGCACAAGCCGTGCAAAAGACCGTCGTGTTGATATCATCTACAAAGGCGAATAATTAAAGGTTGAATGATGCGTTTTCTGTTTCTGGGTTCGGTCTTATTGTTTGCCTTGTCACAAAACGCCCATGCGTTTCTTGAGGACAAGGAAGCACGTAAAAAAATTACGGAGAATCAGACTCAGAATCAGACAGCCTTTGATGAACTGAGAAAGAATCAGCAGGCTCTGGAAGAGAGGGTGGCTGCCATTGAGGCCATCGTCAAAGGCCGGGGCCTGCTTGATTTGCTGAGCCAGGTCGAGCAACTGAATCAGGAACTCAGCCGGGTCAAGGGCGAACTGGAAGTCGCCACGCACAACATTGCAAGCACGCAGCAACGTCAGCGTGATTTGTATGCAGATACCGATACCCGTTTGCGTCAGCTGGAAGGCGCCGCAAGCCACGCAACTGCAGGAGGCGAGGCGGCGGCGGATACGGCAGTGTCGGCAGAAGAGGCTGCCGAGTTCGATGCGGCCATGGCCTTGGTCAAGGCATCCAAGCACCGCGAAGCTTTTGAAGCGCTGAACAAGTTCATACAGGCTCACCCTGCAAGCCCACGTTTGCCTGACGCCCAGTACGCGCTGGGTTATGCGCAATTTTCACTGAAGAACTACAAGGCGGCCATCGCGACTCAGGAAAAGCTGTTGCAGCAGTTCCCTGATCATGCCAAGGCGCCGGATGCGATGTTCAATATCGCCAATTCACAGATTCAACTGTCGGATGTTGAAGGTGCAAAGAAAACACTTCGCATTCTGCTCGGTCAATATCCGCAGAGTGCGGTGGCACCCAATGCGCAACAGCGCCTGAAGGTGCTTGAGTCCATTAAATCGAGATAACCAGCTCCAAATCTCTCAAGCAAGCGGATTGCTACTCCCGGGCGTATAATCACGCTTCAAATTTTTTTGGCGCCACCACTCGCGCCTGACCCATCACAAGATTTATGACACTGAAAGTACATGAGATTTTTCATTCCGTGCAGGGGGAATCCTCCCGTATTGGCCTGCCTACGGTATTCGTGCGCCTGACCGGCTGTCCCATGCGCTGTGTCTATTGTGATACGGAGTATGCCTTCTCGGGCGGCAGCAATATGTCGCTGGAACAGATCATGGAAAAGGTGGTGGGCTATGGTGCGCGCTATGTCACAGTGACCGGTGGAGAGCCTCTTGCCCAGAAAAAATGCCTGGAACTCTTGAGCAGGCTGTGCGATGCGGGTTATGAGGTCTCGCTGGAAACTGGCGGTGCTATCGATACCAGCGGTGTCGACCCGCGTGTGGCGGTGATTCTGGATGTCAAGACCCCGGGTTCGGGGGAGATGGAAAACAATCGCTGGGATAATCTGCAACGGCTGAAATCCAATGATGAGGTGAAGTTCGTTCTGTGTGACCGGGCGGATTATGACTGGGCCAAAAAAATCCTTGCCGAGCACGACATCGCAGAAAAATGCAGTGTGCTGTTTTCACCGGTGCATGGCCGGCTTGATGCCGCAGCACTGGCGGAATGGATTCTGGCAGACCGGCTGCCTGTCCGCATGCAGGTGCAACTGCACAAGATTTTATGGGGCGAAAAGCCCGGTGTTTAGGAATTGCAGATGAAGAATGTAGCCGCAAAGGGCAAGTCCGCCGAGCGCCCGCCGCGTAGCGGCGACCTCGGCGCCAAAGCCGTTGTGCTCCTCTCCGGCGGACTGGATTCTGCCACCGTGCTGGCCATTGCGCGCAGTCAGGGCTATGAGTGTTACTGCCTGAGCCTTGATTATCACCAGCGTCATGTGGCTGAACTGAAGGCAGCCGAAAAAATCGCCAAAACACTGGGCGCTGCTACGCACCGCACAGCACAGCTCGATCTTTCGATGTTCGGCGGCTCCGCGCTGACGGATGAGCATATCGACGTGCCGCAGTCGCCCACCGATGGCATCCCGGTCACTTATGTGCCGGCGCGCAACACCATCATGCTGTCACTGGCGCTGGCCTGGGCAGAAGCACTGGATGCGCGGGATATTTTTATTGGAGTCAATGCGCTGGATTATTCCGGATATCCGGATTGCCGCAAGGAATATGTGGAGGCCTTCCAGCGCATGGCCAATCTGGCGACCAAATCGGCGGTGGAGGGTCGTACCATTACCGTCCATGCACCACTGATCGACATGAGCAAGGCGCAGATCATTCAGCAGGGTACGAAACTGGGTGTCGATTATGGCATGACGGTATCCTGCTATCAGGCTGACGCTCAAGGCCGGGCCTGCGGTTTGTGTGATTCATGCCGCCTCCGCCGTGACGGCTTTGCTGCCAGCGGTATCGCTGACCCGACGGCATATCAAAATTCTGCGCAGGTGTGATATTTACCTTGCCAAAGTATTAAAAAATAACGTAAAATCCGCCCCTTTCTGCAAAAACTTAAGAGAACAAACATATGGTGATCATTCGACTGGCCCGTGGTGGCGCGAAGAAAAACCCTTTTTACAGCGTTGTGGTTGCAGATTCCCGCAATCGCCGCGATGGTCGCTTCATTGAGCGCGTTGGGTTCTATAACCCATTGGCTAAAGAAGGCCAGGAAGGCCTGCGTCTTGATGATGCACGTATCAGCCACTGGCAAAGCCATGGCGCACGTCTGTCAGACTGCGTAGCGCGCTTGGTGAAGGCTCATGCCAAAGGCCCTGAAGCGATGCTGGCTGCCAAGCAAAAGGAATCTGCAAAAGCTGCTGAGAAAAAAGCTGCTGCCGCTGCCGCAGAAGCTGCAAAGCTGAAGGAGGCTGCTGAAGCCAAGGCCAAGGAAGAAGCTGAAGCCAAGGCTGCTGCTGAAGCTAGCGCCGCTGCTGAAGCAGAAGCTGCTCAGGCTGAACCAGCTGCTGAAGTTACAGATACACCCGAAGCACCAGCTGCTTAATCAAGCCGGATCGCTTTCAATTGCGAGAGCGATCTAGTGAAGCAAGCTTTAAGTGAGCAGGCTTTGAGTGAAATGGTAATCATGGGGCGCATTGTCGCCCCATATGGCATTTTTGGCTGGGTTAAAGTCCAACCGGATACCGAGATGCTGGATGGCCTGCTTGACTACCCTGAGTGGTGGTTGGGCCGGGAAAATCAGTGGCAGAAGTACGAAGTGGAAACAGCCAAGGTGCATAGTGCGACCTTGCTGGTGAAACTCAAGGGTGTCTCCGACCGGGATGCGGCTTTTGCGCTCAAGAGCAAACAGGTTGCGGTACCGAGAGGGCAGCTGCCTGTACTGGATGATAACGAATATTACTGGTCTGACCTGATCGGTCTGCAGGTGACCAATCTGCAAGGTGTCGATTTCGGCAAGATTGTGGATGTGTTCGAAACAGGTGCCAATGATGTTCTGGTGGCCAAGGGCGACCGGGAACGTTTGATTCCATTCATTGACCAGGTTGTGCTTGATGTGAATCGGGATGCCGGAACCATGCAGGTAGACTGGGATGCCGAGTTTTGAGTGCTATGCCAGAGCGCGCAACTGAGACATCGTATCAATTTGATGTCATTACCCTGTTCCCGCAAATGTTTGAGGCGGTGACACAGTCCGGTATCACGGCACGTGCGCTGGAAAAAAGGATTTATGATTTGTCGCTGTGGAATCCGCGGGATTTCACGACTGACAATTACAAGACCGTAGATGACAGGCCTTACGGCGGCGGCCCCGGCATGGTGATGCTGGCGGAACCTCTGGAAAAGGCGATCAATGCCGCGAAACTGCGGCAGCAGGAGTCGGGTGTAAGCCGTGTCAGGGTGATCCACCTGTCACCGCAAGGCAAGCCGCTGACGCATGAGAAGGTCATGCAGCTGGTGGCTGAGCAGGGACTGATATTACTGGCCAGCCGTTATGAAGGCGTTGATGAGCGCTTGCTGGCGAGTCAGGTGGATGAAGAGATTTCGATAGGCGATTACGTACTGTCTGGCGGTGAACTCCCTGCCATGGTGCTGATGGATGCCATCGTGAGGCAGTTGCCGGGTGCGTTGGGCGATGCAGATTCAGCAGTCGAGGATTCGTTTGTTGATGGTTTGCTGGATTGCCCGCATTACACACGACCGGAAGAATACAAGGGCGTAAAGGTGCCGGAGGTGTTGATGTCCGGTAACCACGCCAAGATCAAGCAATGGCGCCTCAAAATGTCATTGCAGAGAACCCGGACCAAGCGTCCGGATTTACTGGCCGCAAGGCCGTTGTCAAAAGAGGAATCTCGGCTGCTCAAAGAGTTGGAGCAGGAACAAGATTCGCATAACTAGAAGGAGCAACAAAGTGGCTGCAAATATTATTGAAATGTTGGAAAAGGAAGAGATTGCCCGTTTAGGCAAGACGATTCCAAACTTCGCCCCAGGTGACACTGTAGTGGTTGGTGTGAACGTGGTTGAAGGTACCCGTAAGCGTGTACAGGCGTACGAAGGCGTTGTGATCGCCAAGCGCAATCGCGGTCTGAACTCCTCATTCATCGTCCGCAAGATTTCTTCCGGTGAAGGTGTTGAGCGTACATTCCAGACTTACTCCCCGCTGATCGCCAGCATTGAAGTGAAGCGCCGCGGTGACGTACGTCGCAGCAAGCTTTACTACCTGCGCGAGCGTTCCGGCAAGTCCGCACGTATCAAGGAAAAGCTGCAAATGCGCGACAGGGAAGTTCTGGCGCCAGAAGCCGCTGCAGAATAAGCGCTGCGTGTATGAAAAAAGCCCCGAGTTTCGGGGCTTTTTTATTTGCGTTAAGATGGCCGTATATGACGACTCAGGATTTTGATGGCATTATTCCAGCGCCATTCGGTGCGATCGGTATTCGCACGCGAGATGATTTTCTGCTGGGCGTGGAGTTGATACCGGATCAACTGGCCGAGAAAATCCCGCAGCATCATTTCGCGCAATCAGTCATCAGGCAACTCCAGCGTTATCTCAATAATCCTGGCACTTCCCTTGATATTCCCTATGCCGTGCAAGGCACACCTTTCCAGAAGCGTGTGTGGCGCGCGATTGCCAGCATTCCTGCTGGCGAAACGGTGACTTACAGTGAGCTGGCAAAAATGGCGGGCTCCGGTCCGCGCGCAGTGGCCAACGCTTGTGGGGCGAATCATGTGCCACTCGTGGTCCCATGTCATCGGGTGGTGGCAAAACATGGCATGGGCGGCTTCATGCAAGGGCAGGAGAATGGCCTGGCAATCAAGCGCTGGCTTTTGAATCACGAGCGGCAGCGTTGAATCCGTCCAACCTTGAACTGGTCGATCGCTTTATAGACCACCTCTGGCTGGAAGACGGTCTGTCGAAAAATACCCTGGTCAGCTACCGATTGGACCTGACGGCATTCGCCGAATGGCTGGAAAAACATGCGAACAAGGGCCTGAATCAGGCGCAACAGGCGGATATCCAGCAATACCTGGCCGTCAGGTTTCCGCAAAGCAAACCCCGCAGCATCAGCCGCTTGATTGCTACTTTGCGGCGCTACTACCGTTATGCACTGCGGGAAAGCCTCGTTGCCGTGGATCCTACCACGCAGATCGACACACCCAAGCTGCCACGTTCCCTGCCGAAAAGCCTGAATGAAGACGAGGTCGAGTCTTTGCTCAATGCGCCCGACCTCAGTCAGTCGCTCGGGCTGCGTGACCGTGCCATGCTGGAGATGCTGTATGCCTGTGGTTTGCGGGTATCGGAGCTGGTGGGGCTGAAAGTGACGGAGCTCAGCATGCAGGAAGGCGTCATCCGCGTCACCGGCAAGGGCAGCAAAACCAGGTTGGTACCCATGGGTGAAGAGGCGGTGGATTGGGTCGCCCGCTATCTGAAAGAGGCCCGTCCGGAGATTCTGCAAAAGCGCTTGAGCGACAGCTTGTTCGTTACCCAACGAGGGGAGGCTATGACACGACAAGCGTTCTGGTATCTGATCAAACGCTATGCCTTGCTGGCGGGAATTCATAAACCGATGTCGCCGCATGTCTTACGCCATGCCTTTGCGACGCATCTGCTAAATCATGGGGCCGATTTGCGGGTAGTACAGATGCTGCTCGGCCACGCTGATATCTCGACTACGCAGATTTATACGCACGTGGCGAGAGAGCGCCTGAAGCAGCTACATGCAGTTCATCATCCCAGGGGCTAGGAGCTCTATCGACTAACGTCGATAGTCTCAACGGCTTGATCATGACGGGAATCTTTCACTTTGCTGATGGCATGGAATCCTGCAGAGTTCGATGTTTGCGAAGTGAGTGCTGGCAATCGCTATCCAGCATCAGAACCGGAGTCCATTCATGCAAGCAGTTACAATGGGTAGTGAAAATTTCAAGCAGCTAGTTGAGTCCAACGATTTTGTCATTGTCGATTTCTGGGCGGAATGGTGTGAGCCTTGCAAGCATTTTGATGCAGTTTATGCGCGGATGGCGGCGCAACATCCCGATATCGTTTTTGGCAAACTGGATGTAGAGGCTAGTCCGGACATTGCTCGGCAATTTGATATAACGCAGATTCCTTGTGTGGTTGCCATCCGCGAACAGGTGATCATCGACGGCCAGGTCGGCGAAATGAGTGCAAGCGAATTCGATCATCTGATTAAAAGCTGGCGCGCGTTTGACCTTACAGCCATCAGCGAGCATTTTAAAAAGCAGTCGGCCTGATCTAAGTGAACGGGCAATCCGTGATCAAGCCTTGTTGCGTTCGATGATGACGCCCAATGCCTTGAGGCCCGGCAATATGCCGGGCTTGGCCACCCTGATCCTGACCCAGGGCGCATCAAATTCGTTGAGGATAAGCTGGCAGACATGTTCCGCCAGTGCCTCTACCAGCTTGAAACTGTGCTCTTTCAGCGTTTCGCGGATGCGCGCAACGACCTTGCCATAATCGATCGTGTCTTCGATGGCGTCGGTCTGGCAGGAGCGGCTATGCGGCATGCCGATTTCGATGTCGAGAATGATGGTTTGCGGTGTCATCCGCTCCCAATCCGGTACGCCCAGTTTGGTTTCGACCCTGACTTCGCTTAGAAATATGGTGTCCATGGTTTAGAATCCCCTTTTGTCGCATTTTAGAGCATTCGCTATGGTTGAAGCAGGGTTTGTTATTGCCGCTTATCTGTTGGGTTCGATTTCATTTGGCATTCTGATGAGCAAGGTCTTTGGTCTGCCGGACCCGCGCACCGTGGGTTCCGGCAATCCGGGGGCGACCAATGTGCTGCGCAGCGGCAAGAAATTGGCTGCCCTGTTGACGCTGCTGGGCGATGCGCTGAAGGGTTATCTGGCGGTCTGGGCTGCAGCCTGGTATGGCCTGAACGATATGTGGATTTGCCTGGTGGCGCTGGCTGTGTTTATCGGCCATCTTTACCCGATCTATTACGCCTTCAAGGGCGGCAAGGGCGTGGCGACTGCGCTCGGTGTCCTGCTGGCGATCTCGCCATGGCTGGGTTTGTCGGTATTGCTGACCTGGATTCTGGCTTTTGCCATCTGGCGTTACTCATCACTCGCTGCGATACTTGCGGCAGCATTCTCACCATTGTTTGCCTGGAATCTGCTGGATGGGAATGCTGCGTATTTTGCGACGACGATAGTGCTGGCTTTGTTGCTGATCTGGCGCCATCGCAGCAATATCCGTAACTTGCTGAACGGCACCGAGGGTGGATTCAGCAAGGGTAAATCCTAGGGTTTCTGCAGCTCTGCTAGATCCCAGCGCGGGCGTACCGTAAAACTGTGGTCACCATCCCCGACGTGGTTGGCAATCAGGTTTTTCATGCGCATGGCGCCGGCAAAGGCAATCATGGCGCCGTTATCCGTGCAGAATTCAAGGCGCGGGTAACTAACCTTGCACAGCCTGCGGCTGGTGGCTTCGTTCAGTCGTGCTCTCAGCCTGGCGTTGGCGCCTACTCCGCCTGACACAATCAGGTTATCCATTCCTGTCTCACGCAGTGCTGCCATACATTTGGCGGTCAGCACCTCGGTTACCGCTTCCTGAAATTCACAGGCGATGTCGGCCTTGGTTGTTTCATCCAGTTCGCCGGTTTCGGCTTTTGCGCTGTTGACGATGCTCAGTACAGCGGTTTTCAGGCCGCTAAAGCTGAAATTCAGGTCGCCGCTGTTGATCAGTGGTCTCGGTAGTTTGAATCTGCCGGCCCTGCCTTGTGCTGCAAGTTTGGACAATGCGGGGCCGCCGGGGTAGCCGAGGCCCAGCAGTTTTGCGGTTTTGTCGAAGGCTTCGCCGGCGGCATCATCCAGCGTATCGCCCAGAAGTTCGTAGTCGCCGATGCCGGAGACGCGCATCAGTTGCGTATGGCCGCCGGACACCAGCAGGGCGACAAAAGGAAACTCGGGTGGATTCTCTTCAAGTAACGGTGCCAGCAGGTGTCCTTCCAGGTGGTGGACGCCGACAGTCGGCACCTTTAGGGTGAAAGCCAGGGATTCGGCGATACTGGTACCGACCAGCAGCGCGCCAGCCAGCCCGGGGCCTTGTGTGTAGGCAATGCCGTCGATGTCGCTCAAGGTTACACCAGCCTGATCCAGTGCGCGGTGGGTCAGCGGTAGTGCGCGGCGAATGTGATCGCGGGATGCAAGCTCGGGAACCACGCCACCGTATTCAGCGTGCATGTCCACTTGCGAGTGCAGTGCATGCGACAGCAGGCCGCGTTCAGTGTCATAGAGCGCAATGCCGGTTTCGTCGCAGGAAGATTCAATGCCAAGAATTAACACGGTGGAATATGCAAAAACTCATTGATAATGATTGATAAATAGTGAAGCGGGGGCTAGAATAGCAGACTTTTCAAAAGAACCTCAAGGAATTGAGCTGAATGTCTACTGTACGTGTTAAAGAAAATGAGCCGTTTGACGTAGCGCTGCGCCGCTTCAAACGCATGATTGAAAAAACTGGTCTGCTGACCGATTTGCGCGCTCGTGAATTCTACGAGAAGCCAACTTGGGAGCGTAAGCGTAAGGCCGCTGCTGCTGTGAAGCGTCACTATCGTCGCATTCGCAACCAGACTCTGCCAGCCAAGCTCTACTAAGCCATATCAAGAATTTTCGCAACACCTTGTGCGCTCATTGACTATCGGGCGTCGGGTGTTGCTTGATTTTTGAACTTTGCAGGTCAGTGCCTAAATGACGCTTAAAGCCAGAATCACCGAAGATATGAAAAACGCCATGCGCGCAAAAGATACTGCGCGGCTTGGTGCTATCCGGTTGTTGCAAGCGGCCATCAAGCAGCGTGAGGTCGATGAGCGTATCGAGCTGGATGATACACAGGTTGTCGAAGCCATCGAAAAGATGCTGAAGCAGCGCCGTGATTCAATCTCTCAATATGAAGCGGCGGGACGTAATGATCTGGCGGATATTGAAAAGTTTGAGGTCGGTGTCCTGCAGGAGTATTTGCCGGTTGCACTTACCGATGCCGAACTGGATGAGATTCTCGGCAAGGTCGTCGCGGACACAGGTGCAAGTGGCATCAAGGATATGGGCAAGGTCATGGCGGCTATCAGGCCGTTGGTGATTGGCCGTGCCGATATGGGCAAGATATCCGGCCTGATCAAGGCGCGATTGGGTGCTTGATTCCGGCGTTCAATAGCCGGGTCAAACGGGCAGTAAATTAAATGGGAGCGAAAGCTCCTTTTTTATTTTTGGGCTATTATTCAATCATCTATGATTCCAGAGTCCTTCATCCAGGAGCTGCTCAATCGCGTCGATATCGTCGATGTGGTGGACAAGAGCGTACCGCTGAAAAAGGCGGGCGCCAATTACTCTGCCTGTTGCCCGTTTCATAACGAGAAGTCGCCTTCCTTTACCGTCAGCCCGACCAAGCAGTTCTACCATTGCTTTGGCTGCGGTGCTCACGGCACCGCCATCGGATTCCTGATGGAATATCAGGGCCTGAGCTTTGTCGATGCTGTGCATGAGCTGGCGAAGATGGTCGGCATGATCGTGCCGCAGGAAACGCGTGACGCCTCAAAGCCTGTGCAGAAAGTCGTGCCCGGTTTGCTGGAGACCATGCAGCAGGCGGCCGGTTACTACAAAAGTGAACTGAAGAAATCTCCACGGGCAATCGAGTATCTGAAAAATCGCGGGCTGAGCGGTCAGATCGCGGCAAGGTTTCAGATCGGTTATGCGCCGCAGGGTTGGCAGAACCTGCAGAGCGTGTTCCCGCATTATGATGACGAGGTGCTGCAAACTGCTGGCCTGGTGGTGGAGAACGAGCAGGGGCGGCGTTATGACCGCTTCCGCGACCGCATCATGTTCCCGATTCATGATCAGAAGGGCCAGGTCATCGGTTTTGGCGGTCGGGTGATTGACCCGGAAGATACGCCCAAGTATTACAACTCGCCGGAAACTCCGCTGTTCCAGAAGGGCCATGAGCTTTATGGATTGTTTCTGGCCAGACGCGCAATCCGCGATGCAGGCCGGGCATTGGTGGTGGAAGGCTATATGGATGTCGTAGCGTTGGCGCAATACGGTATCGAATATGCGGTGGCTGCACTGGGCACGGCGACTACGCCTTACCACATAACCAAGTTGATGCGGCAGACGGACGAGGTGGTGTTCTGTTTCGATGGCGATGCGGCTGGGCTCAGTGCAGCTTGGCGTGCTGCGATGAATGCTCTGCCAGCCCTGACCGACGGCTTGCAATTGCGCTTTCTGTTCCTGCCGAAGAGTCATGACCCGGACAGCTATGTGCGCGAATTCGGCAAGGAAGCCTTTGAGCAGGCAATGACGACGGCGCTGCCATTGTCGCAATACATCATTCAGCACCTAGGTGCGGAGAATCCGCTGCAGTCACAGGAGGACAAGGTCCGGTTTCTCAACGAGGCTGAGCCCATACTCAAGCAGATTCAGGCGCCACGTCTTGCCTTGTTGTTGCGCAAGAGAATTGCCGAGCTGACAGGCATCACGCTGGACGAGATGCGCAGCATGATCAAGCTGCCAGCGCTGAATCAACCCCCGCGCCAAGCTGCAGCCAGGCAATCGCGCAAAACGGTTTCTCTGCACCGGCGTTATGTGCTGATGCTGGTCCGGCAGGCTTCGCTGGCCAATGCAGAGGATTTGCAGTGGTTGCACGGGGATGAAGAAGATGATCGGATGGTAAGAATGGCAATTGAAACTGCTTTGCACAATCCGCAGTCCAACCCTGCTGCCATTATGCATCAGCTGGAAAAACATCTGGACGAGCGATTGATTCGCGAAATCCAGCGTGAACTGCATCTTCTGGATGAAAATCTGGATTTTGCACTTGAATTCGATGGCGCTCGCAAGCAATTAAGAGAAGTTTACTCGCAGCGCAAACACTCCAGTCTGCTGGATAGTGTCCGGGAAAAAAGCCTGAGCCAGTTGACTGAGGAAGAGCGCGAGCTTTTAAAGTTGCTGAATACCCGGTAGGGATTGGCGTACTGCGGCTATTGCAAATACAGCGGGAATATGGGCGCAGGGGCTAAAATTGGAAGTGATTTTGAGATATAATACAAGGTTTTCCGCAGTATAAATTACGGCACAAAATATTTGAGGTAAAGCATGGCTAAAGAGCAGCAGAACGACAAAGTGAACGACAAGACTGCAGCAACTCCAAACGAGGCTGAAGATCGTCGTACGCGCCTGAAGACGCTGATTGTCCTTGGCAAGGAGCGCGGCTACCTGACCTATGCTGAGATCAATGACCATTTGCCGGATGACGTGCAGAATTCCGAGCAGATCGACGGCATCATCGGCATGATCAATGACATGGGTATCCAGGTTTACGAAGAAGCCCCGGATGCCGAAGCCCTGCTGATGTCCGACGCCCCGGCAGCCGTCACCGATGAAGATGCTGTGGAAGAAGCCGAACAGGCGCTGTCCACTGTGGATTCCGAATTCGGCCGCACGACCGACCCTGTGCGTATGTACATGCGTGAAATGGGTACCGTCGACCTGCTCACGCGCGAAGGCGAAATCGAGATTGCCAAGCGCATTGAAGATGGCCTCAAGCACATGGTGCAGGCGATTGCCGCCTGTCCGACGACCATTAATGAATTGCTCGCAATGGTCGAAAAAGTTGAAAAGGATGAAATGAGCGTCGACGATCTGGTCGACGGTCTGATTGATTCCGATGTCGGCATGTCGGATGAAATGGAAGCGGAAGCCGCTGAAGATGCTTCAGAGGAAGCCGAAGAAGAGGATGACGAGGACGAGGATGACGACGGTGCAAAAGCTGCTGCCATCTCCGCGGCGGCGCTGGCAGAGCTGAAGGCGGAAGTGTTGACGCGATTTGCCGTGATTCGTCAGGCCCACGAAAAGATGACCGTGATCCTGCAATCGAAGGGCTCGCAGGACAAGGAATACATCAAGCTGCACAACAGCATTCTGGAAGAGCTGACTGCATTCCGCTTCTCGGCAAAGCAGGTTGAAGCGCTGTGTGGCACTGTGCGTGACATGGTGAATGAAGTGCGCGGCCATGAGCGCAAAATCATGGAGTTCTGTGTCGACAAGGCCGGCATGCCGCGTCCGCATTTCATCAAGGTGTTTCCGGGCCATGAAGTCAATCTGGACTGGATCGAAGGTGAGCTGGCATCAAACAAGCCTTATGTAGAGCGCCTGGAGCGCTTCAGACACTCGATCGTCGACCAGCAACAGCAGTTGCTGGATTTGCAGGGCAGAGTTGGCCTGCCAATCAAGGAACTGAAGGAGATCAACAAGCAGATGTCCACCGGCGAGGCACGTGCCCGCCGCGCCAAGCGCGAGATGATCGAGGCCAACCTGCGTCTGGTCATTTCCATCGCCAAGAAATACACCAATCGTGGCCTGCAGTTCCTCGACCTGATTCAGGAGGGTAATATCGGCCTGATGAAGGCGGTGGATAAATTCGAATATCGCCGCGGTTACAAATTCTCCACGTATGCCACATGGTGGATCCGTCAGGCCATTACGCGTTCCATCGCCGACCAGGCACGTACCATCCGTATCCCGGTACACATGATCGAAACCATCAACAAGATGAACCGCATCAGCCGCCAGATTCTGCAGGAAACCGGCCTGGAGCCGGATCCGGCAACGCTGGCGGAAAAGATGGAAATGCCGGAAGAGAAGATTCGCAAGATTCTGAAAATCTCCAAAGAGCCAATTTCCATGGAAACGCCGATTGGCGATGATGATGATTCGCACCTGGGCGACTTCATTGAGGACAATACGACGCTGGCGCCGGTTGATGCGGCGGTATATGCCAGCTTGCGTGATGCTACCTCCGAGGTGCTGGAATCACTTACGCCGCGCGAAGCCAAGGTGCTGCGCATGCGTTTCGGTATCGAGATGAACACCGACCATACGCTGGAGGAAGTCGGCAAGCAGTTCGATGTCACGCGTGAACGTATCCGTCAGATCGAAGCCAAGGCCTTGCGCAAGCTGCGTCATCCGACGCGCTCTGAACGTCTGCGCAGCTTCCTTGAAACCGGCAACGATTAAACCTTTTTCGGCCCTCTAGCTCATGCTTGGTTAGAGCAGCGGACTCATAATCCGTTGGTGCTGTGTTCGACTCACAGGGGGGCCACCAATCTATTCAACGGCTTAGGATAATTCCTAGGCCGTTTTTCTTTTCTGGTGTGGGGTAAATGTGGAATGCAGGTCAGGGGCGGGTCATGTTTCCCTTTGATTCGTTCCTGCAGGTCGCGCTTGTCTTGACATTAAGTTGTTTTATTAGATACTTGAATCACTGCTATAAATCGAGCTCCTGCTGTTTATCATTATTCCATGACAAAAAAAAGCCTCAACGGATACAGATTACTGGCTTGGGTGGTACTCAGTTTCGGCGTTTCTATTTCACTTGTTTTCGCGTTTTACCAGAAACAGACTGTCGAGAGGGAGGCGGTCAAGCAATTCGCATTTGCTTCGGATCAGGTCTTACAAAGAATCCAGGAGCGACTGGATTCTTATCAATTGATACTCAGGGCTGGCGCCGGGCTGTTTTTTGCATCGACTGCAGTGGATAGGCAGGAATGGAAGGGATTTGTCGAGCATGTCGGGGCAGACAGAATTGTTGCAGGTGTTCAGGGTATAGGTTTTTCCGAGGCCATCCGGCCACATGATCTAGAACTGCATATAAACAGGATCCGTGCTGAAGGTTTTCCAGAGTACCAGGTCTGGCCTGAAGGGGAACGGGGCTTCTATAGTTCCATTATCTATCTGGAACCATTCGATGCGCGCAATCAGCGTGCTTTCGGCTACGACATGTTTTCTGAACCCGTGCGACGGAAGGCAATGGAGCAGGCGCGGGATAGTGGAGAAATTGCTTTGTCCGGCAAGGTTCAGCTTGTGCAGGAAACAGATGTCGATGTCCAGGCTGGTGTGCTCATGTACTTCCCGGTTTATCAGAACGGTATGCCTACAGCGACTGTGGAGCAAAGGCGTGCGGCACTAACCGGCTGGGTTTACAGTCCGTTCCGCATGCATGATCTTATGTCCGGCATCCTGTCGGGCTGGGAAGGTACAGATGGCAGGTATGTCGATCTGCATATCTACGATGGCGCAGAAGCATCATTGGTTACGTTGCTGTATGACAGTGATATTGAGCATGGTCTTGAGAAAAATGCGATCTTCCATCAAGCAAGAACGCTGGATATTCATGGAAAGTCATGGACTTTGGAATTTGATCGCGTCGGCAACACCTCAATTGTAAATTACGCGCCGGTTTATATTGTCCTGATTAGTGGTTTGGGTTTGAGCGGTTTGCTTTTTGCATTGCTTATGACAGTGATACATACCAGGGAAAAAGCCAATCAGATAGCAGTCCAGTTGACTGAGGATATTCGTCGTAACGAGGAAATGCTGAGAGAGAGTGAGTTTCGCTGGAAGTTTGCTATTGAAGGTACCGGTGACGGCCTCTGGGACTGGAGTATTAATGAGGGGCGCGTATTTTTCTCTAAGCGCTGGAAGACCATGCTCGGATATGAAGAGGATGAGATAAGCGGTACGTTGGATGAGTGGCTGGAACGTATTCATCCGGATGACAGAGAAAAGACTTTGGCGGTTGTGCGTGATTATCTGGATGGGAAAACGCCGTATTACCTCTGCGAACATCGCGCGCGTCGCAAGGATGGAAGCTATATCTGGATTCTTGACCGGGGTATGGTCGTCAGTCGCAGTGAGGATGGCAAGCCGTTGCGCATGATTGGCACCCATAGCGACATCACCAAGAGCAAGATGCTGGAGGCAACGCTACGAGAGAATGAAGAGCAATTGCAGGAAGCGCAACGCATTGCCAAGATCGGCAGTTGGCGACTTGATTTGGCAAGCAGGCGAATCTCATGGACAGCTGAAGTGTCTCATATGTTCGGTCTGGATCCGGATTTGCCGTCGCCGGATTTCACTGCTCTGAAAAAGCTGTTTACTGTTGAAAGTTGGGATGCACTCAATGCAGCATTGACCGCAGCCGAGAGCGACGGCATTCCATACGAGATAGATCTGGAGATGGTGCGTTCCGATGGCTCGCATGGATGGATGCATGCCCGCGGTGAGGCGGTTCTTGATGAGCATGGCAATGTGATTGCGCTGCATGGGGTTGCATCAGACATTACCGAACGCAAGAGCGCGGAAGAGAAGCTGTATCTGGCCGCCAGTGTGTTCAGTCATGCACGTGAAGGTATATTGGTTACGGATGCGGATGGCCTGATTCTTGAAGTCAATGAGGCGTTTACACGAATTACCGGGTATGAGCGCGCGGAGGTTCTGGGCAAGAATCCCAGCGTACTCAAATCGGGTCGGAATGCTCCTGAGTTTTATGCTGCCATGTGGTATGAGATTGCTCACAAGGGTTATTGGTCTGGCGAAGTATGGAACCGGCGCAAGAATGGTGAAGTTTTTCCGGAACTGCTGACTATCAATTCAATCAAGGATGCTGCTGGTAAGGTCAATCAGTACGTTGGACTGTTTACGGACATCAGCCATTTCAAGGAGCATGAACAGCAACTTGAGCAGATTGCACATTATGATGCGTTGACCGGTCTTCCGAACCGGGTTCTGTTGACGGATCGGTTGCAGCAGGCGATGGCGCAGGCCAGGCGGAGCAAGCAAGCGGTGGCGGTGGCATTTGTCGATCTCGACAAGTTCAAGGAGGTCAATGACCAGTATGGGCATGAGGCCGGAGATACGGTGCTGATGATTTTTGCTGACCGTATGAAGCAGAGCTTGCGCGCGGGGGACACTATTGCGAGATTGGGCGGTGACGAGTTCGTGGCTGTGCTACCCCAACTGTCTGATATGCAAGCTTCGCTGACTCTGATCGAGCGGCTGATTGCCCTGGCTGCGAGACCGATGGATATCGGTCAGCATATGGTGCAGGTGTCGGCCAGTGTGGGCGTTACCTATTATCCTCAAGCGGAGGAGGTGGATGGCGACCTGTTGATGCGTCAGGCGGATATGGCCATGTATCAGGCGAAAGTAGCAGGCAGGAATTGTTATCGCATTTTTGATATTGAGCATGACCGTAGTCTGCGCGGACACCATGAGGATATGAAAAATATTGAACAGGCCCTGGTTCGGGGCGAGTTCCAGCTTTACTACCAGCCCAAGGTGAACATGCGTAGTGGCGAACTGATCGGTGTGGAGGCGCTGATTCGTTGGCAGCATCCGGAGCGTGGCTTGTTGAGTCCGGCAATGTTCCTGTCGGTGACCGAAAATAATGCTCTGTCGGTAACGTTAGGCGAATGGGTGATCAATGCGGCACTGGCCCAGATGAAGACATGGCAATCCGCGGGGCTGCATATTCCGGTTAGCGTTAATGTCAGCGGCTATCATTTGTTGCAGGACAATTTTGTTTCCAGACTGACGCAGTTGTTATCGGAATGTCCGGAGGTCAGTCCGGACATGCTGGAATTGGAAGTGCTGGAAAGTAATGCGCTGGGCGACCTTTCCAAGGTGGCGCATGTGATCAATGATTGCAAGAAGGCCGGAGTCACTTTTGCGTTGGATGATTTCGGTACCGGATATTCCTCGCTGACTTATCTCAAGCATCTGCAGGCAGTTACACTCAAGATCGACCAGAGTTTCGTGCTTGATATGCTGGAAGATCCGGAGGATCTTGCTATTCTTGAGGGGGTGCTGGGCCTGGCCCGGGCATTCCGTCGACAGGCCGTCGCGGAAGGGGTGGAAACTCTCGAGCATGGTGAGATGCTGCTTAACATGGGATGTGAGATTGGTCAGGGTTACGCCATTGCGTACCCCATGCCTGCAGAGTTGTTGCCTGAGTGGGTAGCACACTGGCGGCCTGATGGCACATGGCAGACGGCGACTCCTTTCGGGATCAGAAACCTGCCTTACATTTATGCCATCGTTGAACACCGGGCCTGGATTCGGGCTTTTGAGGCCGCATTAAAGGGAGAACGTGAGAGTCCGCCTGCGCTTGATTCGCACCAATGCAATTTTGGGCGATGGATAGATGCCGAGCTGAATGCAGGGGCTCGAACTGAGCCGGGTTTTGCCAAGGCTGATGCCTGTCATGTGAAGCTGCATGACCTGTCTGTGCAGATGCATCTGCTATATACCCAGGGTAGAGGCGCGGAAGCCTTGGCGCAAATGAAGAACTTGCGTGAAGCAAGCCGTGATTTGGTCGTTGAAATGAAGCAGTTGATGATGAGCGGGATTTAGCCCATTTGGATAATATAAGGAGTGCATATGTTGGATGATAGCCATCAGCGTTATGGTGCCGTTACACGTTTTTTCCACTGGGTCATGGCGATACTGATAGTGGAGCAGTTTTTCAAGTTCGCCGATCGCATCAATGAAGGGGAGCACTGGCTGGGCGATACGTTCGGCCCGTTACATGGTTCCATTGGCCTTACTCTGTTGATGCTGGTGGTCCTGCGGATACTCTGGGCGATTTCGCAACGGCGGCAGCGGCCGGTCAACGAAGGGCTTGAAGGGCTGGTAGCCAAGGCGGCACACGGGCTGATGTATTTTTGTGTGTTGATCATGCCTTTTCTGGGCATGCTCTATGTTTACGGCAAGGGTTACCCGGTCAAATTCTTCGGGCTGGAGTTGATCGCCAAACCGGCCGGCGAGACCGAATGGGCGATTGCCGTCGGCGGTTTCCATTCACCGCTTGCCATTCTGCTGGCATTACTGGTGCTGGCGCATATTGCTTCCGCGATTTATCACCGTATGGTCAAGAAGGATGACGTACTGCAACGCATGCTTTGACCTTTACGCAGCCGGAACCCCGGGTGGCTAGCGGGCCGCTCCGGGGTTGGCTGTATTGAACATTTCGTTCAGCAGTTCCCCGCCTTTTTCCAGCATGAAGTAGCGGAAACCTTCCGCCGCCTGCGAGAGGTTGCGCTTGCTGAGAGCTACCACATGCCAGGTGCGGATGATGGGGGTATCCTGTACATCCAGTACCGCAATCTGCCGGTTCTCCAGTTCCAGGCCAATCGTGTGCAGCGAAACAAACGAGATGCCGAGGTTGGCCATCACTGCCTGCTTGATGCTCTCATTGCTGGACATTTCCATGGTGATGACGGGTGAAGCCTCATGTTCGGCCAGAAATGTTTCCATGATGTAGCGGGTACCGGAGCCATGCTCGCGCGTGATGATCTCGAACTGGTTGAGCGACTTCGGCGTGATGTTCTGTTTGTCCGCCAGAGGATGTTGCGGGCTGGCAATGAAGGCATGCGGATGGTCTGCGAAGGCTTCAACCCGGGTGTCGATTTCCCGCGGCGGACGTCCCATGATGGCGACGTCGATGTCGCCTTCGCGCAGCAGTTCTACCAGTTGCTGGCGGTTCCGCACTTCGATGCGGATCTGAACCTTGGGATATTCCTGTTTGAATTGCGCCAGTATTTTAGGCACGAAATATTTGGCCGTGCTCACCAAGCCGATTTTGAGGATCCTGGCATCCTGTCCTCTCAAGCGCTCCATGGTGTCATCAGCCTCTTTCAGGGTGCTGATGATGCGTCTGGCATAAAGCAGGAAATATTCACCTGCCGACGTCAGTTCTACCCGCCTGCCTTCGCGCAGGAACAGGCTGACGCCGATATCTTCTTCCATTTCCTTGATCTGCAGCGAAACTGCCGGGGCAGTTACATGCAGCTCTTCTGCCGCTTTGCTAAAGTTCATGTGCTTGACGGCGCAAAGGAATATGCGGATCTGACGTAATGTGAGGTTTTTCATAAGCAGAACTTAATTGGACATAAATTAATCGTTAATTTACCTTAATTAAACTTGAGTTTAAAGTGGGCCATCAGTTAACGTTAAGTATCAATACGTTCAAGTGTAGACCAAACGGAGACATGTGATGAGCAATCTGACCGACGGAAGAATCACCGATATCAAGGAGCGCTACAAGGGTGGCGTGCTTAAATACAAGCAAATGGGTTACTGGCGGCCGGATTACGAGCCCAAGGATACCGATTTCATTTGTGTATTCCGTATCACACCGCAAGAAGGGGTGGACCCGGAAGAGGCTGCGGCCGCAGTGGCAGGTGAGTCGTCGACGGCAACCTGGACTGTGGTCTGGACCGATATGTTGACAGCGTACGAGGATTATCAGGGCAAGGCCTATCGCCTGGATGCCGTTCCCGGTACTGGTGTTGGCACTGACAAGGAAGCGCAGTATTTTGCCTACATCGCCTACGATATCATCCTGTTTGAGGAGGGCTCGATCGCCAATGTTACGGCTTCACTGATCGGCAACGTTTTCAGTTTCAAGCCACTGAAGGCTGCCAGACTTGAGGATATCCGCATCCCGGTCGCTTATGTCAAAACCTTCAAGGGCCCGCCGACCGGCATTATTGTCGAGCGCGAGCGTCTGGATAAATACGGCCGGCCTCTGCTCGGTGCGACCATGAAGCCAAAACTTGGGCTTTCCGGCAAGAACTACGGGCGGGTCGTGTACGAAGGCCTGACCGGCGGGCTGGATTTCACCAAGGATGATGAGAATATCAACAGCCAGCCTTTCATGCACTGGCGCGACCGTTTCCTGTTCTGCATGGAGGCGGTGAACAGGGCACAGGCGAACTCGGGCGAGATCAAGGGGCATTACCTCAATATCACGGCAGCGACCATGGAAGATATGTATGAGCGTGCCGAGTTCGCCAAGGAGCTGGGGTCCAACATCATCATGGTCGATCTGATCATCGGCTGGACGGCAATTCAATCCATCAGTAACTGGGCGCGCAAGAACGACATGATCCTGCACATGCACCGAGCCGGGCATGGCACTTATACGCGGCAGAAAAATCACGGCGTGTCTTTCCGCGTCATGGCGAAATGGTTACGTCTGGCAGGGGTTGACCATCTGCATGCCGGTACGGCGGTGGGCAAGCTGGAAGGCGATCCGATGACCGTGCAGGGCTATTACAACGTCTGCCGCGATGGCGTCACCCGCCAGGACCTGGCGCGCGGCATCTTCTTCGATCAGGATTGGGCTGACTTGCGCAAGGTCATGCCGGTCGCTTCCGGTGGTATCCATGCCGGGCAGATACATCAGTTGCTGCACCTGTTCGGTGACGATGTGGTGATGCAATTCGGTGGCGGTACGATCGGGCATCCGGGCGGTATCCAGGCCGGTGCCACTGCGAACCGTGTCGGTATCGAGGCGATGGTGAAGGCGCGTAATGAAGGTCGCGATATCCTCAATGAAGGCCCGGATATCCTGCGTCAGGCCGCCAAGTGGTGCAAGCCGCTGGAGCAGGCGCTGGAAACCTGGAAGGATGTATCGTTCAACTATACGTCGACCGACACACCGGATTTTGTCACTACCCCGACAGCTTCGAGCTGACCGTTTTGAACTGATAGCAGAATACAAGGAGACGATGATGCATATTACTCAGGGACAGTTTTCCTTTTTACCGCCACTGACTGACGACGAGATCCGTGCGCAGGTCGACTATGCCATCAGCAAGGGCTGGGCGGTAGCGATCGAGTGGACGGATGACCCGCATCCACGCAACGTATACTGGAATATGTGGGGCACGCCCATGTTTGAAATCAAGGATGGTGCGGCGGCGCTGTTCGAGTTGCAGGCCTGCCGCAAGGCGTGCCCGAACACCTACATCAAGGTCAATGCTTTCGATAATACGCGCGGTGTCGAGTCGACCGTAATGAGTTTTATCGTTAACCAGCCGGTGATGGAGCCGGGCTTCGGCCTCATCCGTCAGGAAGCTGCAGGCCGCACGATACGCTACACCACGCGGCCTTATGCCACCGAGAGGCCGGGCGGCTACAGCAATGACTAGTATCGACCTGCAGCAGATCCTGACGGACGCCAATATCGGCGAGGTGCTGGATCAACTGGATCAGGATCTGGTCGGACTTGCGCCGGTAAAGCAGCGCATCCGAGAAATCGCCGCGTTTCTGGTGGTGTCCCGAGCACGCCAGCAACTCGGTATCGAGTCGGCGCCGCCCAGCCTGCATATGTGTTTTACCGGCAATCCGGGCACGGGGAAAACGACAGTGGCCTTGCGGATGGCAGAGATATTGCATCGTTTGGGTTATGTGCGCAAAGGCCATGTGGTGAGCGTGACGCGCGATGATCTGGTGGGGCAGTACATCGGCCATACCGCGCCAAAAACGCGCGAAGTCCTGAAAAAGGCGATGGGCGGTGTGCTCTTCATCGACGAGGCGTATTACCTCTATCGTCCTGAGAACGAGCGTGATTACGGACAGGAAGCGATCGAGATTTTGCTGCAGGTGATGGAGAACAATCGCGATGATCTGGTCGTTATCCTGGCGGGTTACAAGGATCGGATGGAGAAGTTCTTCCAGTCCAACCCCGGCATGTCGTCAAGGATCGCACACCATATCGACTTTCCTGATTATAGCCAGGCCGAGCTGGTGGAGATTGCCGGCAAGATGGTGGCCACCATGCACTACCGTTTTGATGATGGCGCGCTGAAAGCCATGGCGGAATATATCGATTTCCGGCAGAAGCAGCCGCATTTCGCCAATGCGCGCTCGATACGCAATGCGCTGGACAGGGCAAGGTTGCGACACGCCAACCGGGTATTTGATCTGGCGGCAGGTGGCAAGTCAAAGCCGACTGCAGAGGAACTGTCGACCATCACTGAAGCCGATATTCGTGCCTCGCGGGTATTTGATGGCGGCCTGAATGCAGATATGAAAGTTGAGTCAAAGGCCGATTTTTAAAGTGAATTGGACAATAGCCCCATGATGAGAAAAGAGCGGATCTGATATGAGCACACATCAAACAGGACTACGCGCCTTCCTTAGCGACCCGGCACAGGGGGGGGCACCGGATAACCCTTTGTCTGCTTTGCTCCTGCAAGTTGCCGATACGGTGAAAATACTCTCTGCCATGATTGCGCAGGGTGCGATTGCCGACATGACGGTTAAGCTCGAAAGCCAGAATGTGCAGGGTGAAACGCAGATGAAGCTGGATCTGATGAGCAACGATTTGTTCATTGAGCAGTTGAAGAGTGGCGGGCTGACACACGGCCTGGCTTCGGAGGAAATGGATGAAACCGTACTGCTGGCGAAACAGCCTGGCAAGGCACCTTATCTGGTGATTTTTGACCCGCTTGATGGTTCATCCAATGTGCCGATCAATGTCTCCATCGGTTCTATTTTTTCGGTACTGCAGGCACCTGCCGACCATCTGGCAGAAGCCACTGACTATCTGCAGGCGGGAAGCAGGCAGGTGGCTGCAGGCTATGCGCTTTATGGCCCGGCAACGATGTTGGTGCTCACTGTCGGCAAGGGCACGCATGGCTTTACGCTCGATCATGAAAGCAATGAGTTCGTGCTGACTCACCCTGCTATAAGTATTCCAGAGGATACGGCGGAGTTTGCCATCAACGCCAGCAATGCACGGTTCTGGGAACCGCCCGTCAAACGTTATATCGCCGAGTGTAAGGCGGGAAGTACCGACGTGCGTGCCAGGGATTTTAATATGCGCTGGGTGGCCAGCATGGTGGCGGATATCCACCGCATACTCATGCGTGGCGGCATCTATCTTTACCCGAAGGACAACAAGGATCACACCAAGGCCGGGCGTTTGCGCCTGATGTATGAGGCCAACCCCATGGCCATGCTGGTGGAGCAGGCAGGCGGCATCGCCTCCACCGGCAGGATGCGGATACTTGAGATCGAACCGGCCGATGTGCATCAGCGTGTGCCGGTCGTCATGGGCTCGCGTAACGAGGTGCTCAGGGTGGAGCGTTATCACCAGGATTACGACACTGGAAAAGACGAGAGCGGCAAGTCGCCGTTTTTCAGTGACCGTTCTTTTTATATGTAGTGCAAGGAGGGGCTGACGATGTCAAAAAAATTTCCCGTGATTGCCATTACCGGTTCATCCGGCGCAGGCACAACGACGGTGATGAACAGTTTCCACCATATCTTCCGGCGTGACGGTATCCGGGCGCAGGTCATAGAAGGTGACTCCATGCATCGCTATGAGCGCAAGGCGATGGATGCCGAGCTGGAGAAATGCAGCAAGATCCCCGGCAGTTATTTCAGCCATTTCAGTCCGTCGGCCAACCTGCTGCCTGAGCTTGCCGATACTTTTCGCGTGTTTGGCGAGACCGGTCGCTGCAAGGTACGCAAGTACATCCATACCGATGAGGAAGGCTTGCCCTATGGTCAGGCAGCGGGAACGCTGACGCCGTGGCGTGACAGCGAGCCGGGTGCCGACGTGCTGTTCTACGAGGGGCTGCATGGCGGCTATGTCGGGCCGGAAGCTGATGTAGCCCGTCATGTCGACCTGCTGGTAGGTGTCGTGCCCATCATCAACCTGGAATGGATACAGAAGATGCACCGGGACCAGAAGATTCGCGGCTATTCGCCCGAGGCCGTGATCGATACCATCCTGCGCCGCATGCCGGATTACGTTCACCATATCTGCCCGCAGTTTTCACGTACCCATGTCAACTTTCAGCGCGTGCCGACGGTGGATACTTCCAATCCGTTCATTGCCAAGGATATCCCCAGCCCGGACGAGAGCATGGTGGTGATTCGTTTCGCCAATCCGCGCGGTATCGATTTCCCCTATCTGCTGAACATGCTGCACGACTCCATGATGACGCGGCCGAATACGCTGGTTATCCCCGGCGGCAAAATGGGCCTGGCCATGCAGTTGATATTTACGCCGATGATTCAGCGTTTGATGAACATGAGGGAATGATGATCAGACTGGTGATGTATGACCTGGACGGCACCTTGCTGGACACTGCCAGCGAGATCGCCGCAGCCGTCAACCTGACGCTGGCTGAATTCGGGGCTGAAACTGTCGATGAATGGCGGGTTCGGGCCTGGATAGGCTATGGCGCCGCCAAGCTGATCGAGGAGGCCTGGCGCACCATGAAACCCGGCGCACGACTGGATGACGTGATGGCAACTTTCAGCAGGCACTATCGCGAGACCGTGGGTAAAAGCAGCCGGCCGTTTCCGCATGTGATGGAGACGCTGCAAAAAGTGAAGGCGCTCGGTATCAAGCAGGCCGTCATCACCAACAAGGAATCGTCATTTACGCAGCGCGTGCTGGAAAAGCACGGCATGACGGATTTATTCGACCTGGTCATCAGCGGCGATACGCTGCCGGTCAGAAAACCTGACCCGGCCGTGATCCAGCATTGCTTGCAGACACTGCAGCAAACAGCCGGGCGGAGTCTGTATGTTGGCGACTCGGATATAGACGTGGCAACTGCCAAGGCAGCCGGTGTGGTTTGCTGGGCTGTGCCTTATGGCTATAACTCCGGACGTGATATCCGGCAGGCAGGCGCCGACAGGCTGATCGATGACCTGCGTGCGGTCCATGATTATCTGCAAGACAATATTGAATGTGAGGTTTGAATATGGCACTGATTTCATTGCGGCAATTGCTCGACCATGCAGCAGAACACCAGTACGGATTGCCGGCGTTCAACGTCAACAACATGGAACAGATACAGGCCATCATGCAGGCGGCCGAGGAGGTTGATAGCCCGGTCATCCTGCAGGCCTCGGCAGGCGCGCGCGCTTATGCCGGCGAGACTTTCCTGCGCAAGCTGGTGGAAGCGTGCATCGAGCGTTATCCCTATATCCCGATTTGCATGCATCAGGATCACGGCGCATCGCTGGAAGTCTGCCAGGTGGCGATCCGCAGCAGTTTTTCCAGCGTCATGATGGACGGCAGTCTGGAAAGCGATGCCAGAACCCCTTCCAGCTATGAATACAACGTCAACATCACGCGGCGTGCGGTCGAACTGGCGCATTGTGTCGGCGTTTCAGTCGAAGGCGAGCTGGGTTGCCTGGGTTCCCTGGAGACCGGGCAGGCGGGTGAGGAAGATGGTAGCGGCGCTGCCGGGACGCTGGAACATTCGCAATTGCTGACCGACCCGGATGAGGCGGCGGCTTTTGTCAAAGCGACGCAGGTCGATGCGCTGGCCATCGCCATCGGCACCAGTCATGGCGCCTACAAGTTCAGCCGGCCGCCAACCGGTGATTTGCTGGCAATCGACCGTATTCGCGCCATCCATCAGCGCATCCCGAATACGCATCTGGTGATGCATGGCTCGTCCAGTGTCGATCAGGAATGGCTGGAGATGATTCGCGAACACGGCGGGCAGATCAAGGAGACTTATGGTGTACCAGTGTCGGAGATCGTCGAAGGCATACGCAATGGTGTACGCAAGGTGAATATCGATACCGATATCCGGCTGGCGATGACAGCTGCCATGCGCAAAAAGATGCATGAAAGTCCGGATGAGTTCGATCCGCGTGCTTTCCTCAAGGTGGCGACACAGGCGGCAAGGAGCGTCTGCAAGAATCGTTTTGAGGCGTTCGGCAGTGCCGGACAGGCTTCAAAAATCAAGGTCATCCCGCTGGATGATATGGCGGCGCGCTATGCGCGCGGCGAGCTGGCTGCGGTAATCCGCTAGTGTTGTGACATAAACTGGGGCGAGCATGAGACAGCCATTGGTAATCGGCAACTGGAAGATGCATGGCAATCTGGCCAAAAACCAGATGTTGCTGGCTAGTCTGGTCGAACGCCTGCGCGACCTGCAGCAGGTGGATATCGCTATCTGTTTGCCATTCCCTTACCTGTATCAGGCGCAGCAAATACTGGCTGGTAGCAATATTTACTGGGGAGCTCAGAATGTCAGCCAGTTTGAGGAGGGCGCTTTTACCGGCTCCATTTCGGCAGAGATGGTGGCGGATTTCGGTTGCAGCTATGCCATTATCGGCCATTCTGAGCGGCGTGCCCTGAGCCATGAAAGCTATGCGAGCGCCGCCAATCGCTTCAAGCAGTTATTGAAAGTGGGCATTACTCCGGTGTTTTGCGTGGGGGAAACCTACGCAGAGCGTGAGGCCGGCCTCGCTGATACCGTGGTCAGCAAGCAGATGCATGCCGTTCTGGATGATTTGGGCCCCGAGTGTCTGGAGTTGGCAGAAAAGCTCAATGCCGTCTTTGCCTATGAACCGGTCTGGGCGATCGGTACCGGCAAGAATGCGACCCCGGAGCAAGCGCAGAAGATGCATGGCTTCATGCGAAACCTGATCGCCGAACGCAACCGGGATTTTGCATCGCAGGCGAGAATACTCTATGGCGGCAGCGTTACGCCGGGCAATGCTGCGGAGATATTTTCCATGCCGGATATCGACGGCGGTTTGATCGGGCGCTGTGCGCTGGATGCCGAGGCGTTCAGGCAGATATGCGAGGCAGCTGTTCGAAGCGTGGCCGCACCGGTTCAGTCAGCCGGTTTGAAGACATAGAACAGGTTCGGCTCGCTGACGATATAGATGCTGTTGTCGGGACCGATGGCGATACCTTCGGCTTGCGGGACATTTTTCTGCAAGCCATGAAATCCTCGCCATAAAGCCAGTGCGCCGACGGCACGACCTTCAAAGTCATATTCGGCGGCCATGCGCGATTCGTCACTGAGCAGCACCAGATGCCCGCTTTCGTCGTGATAGGTGATGGAGGAGAAATCTCGCAGCTTGATGTTGCTGAACTTGTGCGGCGTGATTTTGGAAACGTTCAGGCTCGGTTGCTGGCGGTCGCCATCAATAAAACCGGTGATCTCGAAGATGCTCAAGGGGTTGCGTTCCTTGGCGATCAGCAGGCGCCGGTTTTTATCATCCCATGAGACGCCCTCAAAATCCTTGTTGCTACCATTCGCAGTGATGCCGAGGCTGAGCTGTGGCAGCTTCGTAACATCGATCACATTACTTTCATCGTTGATCTCGAGCAGCAACAGCCTTTGATCATATTCGTCTGCAATTACATAGCGATTACCTTCGACGTGGGTGATGCCTTCCATGTCCTTGACCCCGCGCACCTCGATCTTGCGTAACAGTCTGCCTTCGAGGTCCAGTTCGACGATCAGAGGCTGTCCATTGAGTACCGAAAACAGCGTGTTGGTTTCTGTGTTGTAAGTCAGCCCGGAGAGGTCGTCATCGATGCCAGCGATTTCTCTCGCCTCGATAGCGACCCGGTATAGGTCGAGATTGAGCGTCGATCCAGCATAACGGTCATGCAGGACGAAAGTGTTGATGAGATGCCTGAGCAGGGCATCGGCTTTGTAGGTATGGATCATGATTAGCAAGGCAAGCGGCAGGGCAATGGCAAATGCGATGGCGATCAAGATGCGGTGGGAGCTCGTTGCGCGATGGATGCGAGGTTTGTTGCTCATGGTGCTCGGTCGATAAAGTGAAAAAAGGGGCTCCAGGGGCCCCTGTGCTGGTGCTGCAGTTTAGAACCAGTCAGCTTTTACCTTGCGCACTTCGCCGGTCTTGGCGTTGATATCGACATCCCACTCCTTGCCATCGGCGTCGATGATCTCGAACTCGTAATCCCAGCCTTGTGGCCACTTGCGGTCATCCAGCTCGACTTCAATGACAGTACCCGGTTTTGCAGCCAGGGCTTTTGCCGTTGCTTCTTCCAGTGAAATCAGCCCGGCGGCTTTGGCGATGGTGCGCATCTTGGCCGGGTCGTCACCGTCGGCCAGTGCCGGACCCGCCATGCAAAGTGCAAAGCCGGAAGCGATGAGCATACGATTGAATTGGTTCATGATGGTTCTCCTGAAAAGTTATCTGACGCTTTGCAGTTTAGTCAGGCAAGCTTAATCAAAGCTGAACTGTTTCGAAGAGCGAAAGTTTTCAATATCAGCTTGATTTTCATGAGCTTGATCTTCATATGCCTGTCTTGAGAACGTCACAAATGCGTTCTAGAATCCGCATTGAATTTAAAAGTGAATCATTTCATCAAAAGTGAGTCACATGAGCGCTGAATCATCGTTCAGCAGATGTATCAAGAATCCCAAAAGGAGTGTTAAAAATGGTATTGCAACAAACTGGTATCGAGAAATCCCTCACTTACCCACAGGCCGAAATCAAGAAGGCTGTCGATCAGTTGTCACTGAAAGAGCAGGAAGCGGCTGAAGCCGATCTGTTGCACGAGCGCGAAGAGTTCGTTAAGCATATCGAAGCGTTCTGCGATTGCGTCTGACCATCCGGTCGCCATGCGATAACCCGTACACTTTGCGGCTGTTTTTTTAAAAGCCGTTCACAAGTCTGCCCTGCTGCAAGATAATGGCGGACTTGAAAATTCTTCCATGAGTGATTTCGCATGAGCAACTTCGCCAACCTTATCGGTTTCCTGGCTGCAACCCTCACGACCATTGCCTTTATTCCTCAGGTCATCAAGGTCTGGCGTACAAGATCCACCCGGGACGTATCCATCGGCATGTATACCCTGTTCACGGCAGGGGTGGCTTTATGGTTTTGCTATGGCCTGATGATCGGGTCATGGCCGGTGATAATGGCCAACGTTGTCACGCTGGTGCTGGCGGGTCTGGTGCTGATCATGAAGATCAGGATTGATGGCTGGCGTTAGATTGATCACCCATGGTGGGGAAACTTTGCTGTTGACTCGCTTGTAACCTGGTCGCCATTTCTTTCAGGAAATTCATGGCGACCTTGGGGTCATCCATCATCAGGGTTTCTATGTTGGCGGAACTGATGACGACCAGTTTCGCGTCGTCAGAGACGATCACGGCATCGGCGAATCTTGGGGTATCGGTCAGGAACGCCATTTCCCCGAAATAATCTCCCTTCCCGAGCTCGCGCAATAAATTGCCGCCAGAAACCAGTTTGACCTGGCCGGAAACGACATAGTAGAGGTCATGCCCTTCGTCGCCCTGCCTGAATACATACTCTCCCTGTTTCAGATGTTTGCCGTAACGTTTCATCAATTCGCGCAGGTAATAACGGCTGTCAGCCGGCATTTTTGTGAAGAGGCCGCGTAAAAGCAGGATCTCCTTTTTGCGCAGGATGCTGATCAGTTCGGTGCCGATCATGAAAACGGCGAAGGTGTAGTAGAGCCAGGCGATGGAGATGAACAGATTCTTCATGCCGCCGAACATGCTGCCATAGGATTCATTGACCGACATGAACAGTGCAAAGGCCGGGCGCATTGCCAGCCAGAGCAACGCGATTATGGCGGAGCCGACAAAAATATGCGTCAGCATGGTCTTTGCCGGAAAGAAAATGCGGTAGAAGCCGGCGATGCAGAGCGTGGTGATCGCAAAAGAGCCGAGAGTGTTGATGATCTCGCTGTAGGTGGCAGCCGGTTTGATGAAATCGACAATCTTTTCCAGTACCAGGCCGCTGAAGGTGAAGAGAAAGAAAATCAGCAATATGCCCAGTACTGCGGCGGAATCCTTGATCTTCTTCTGGATATAGGAGGGCGTCTCTATCATCGACGCCATTGTGAAGAAGGCGGAGCGCAGAGCTCCGGCCAGCGGTGTCACTACCCAGAACAAGGCCAAAAGACCGAATGCCCCCCAGACAGCCTTTTGCTGCGAGGCGTTATACACTTCCACCATGATGAGGTTGCTGAGTTTGGGTACCAGATTGCCGGTGAGTATCGCCAGTTTGACGATGGCATAATCCGATGAGAAGACCAGATGACTGAGTACGAAAAACATGAGCAAAGCCATTGGAATCAGTGCCAGCATGGCATAGAACGACAGTGAGGCTGACATGCTGAGGCCGTTGTGCAGCTTGAAGGCGTTCAGCGTCTCATGTAGCACGAACAAAGGTGTGCTGTAACGATGCCTGGCATATGCATCACGTGGTCTGGCAATCGCCGGATGGTTGCCGAGTTTTTTTACACGATGAAATTGGGTATTCACGCTAATAATGTAATGCCTTGTATTGTTCAGTAGCTGCCAGTAATGCGGCGCATGTGCCCGGCTCCATGGCCGAGTGGCCTGCATCCGATACCATCTGGAACTGCGCATGCGGCATGGCCTGTTTCAGTTGCCATGCGGTCAATGGCGGACACACCATATCATAACGCCCCTGTACGATGATGGTCGGAATCTGCCCCAACTTTTTTACTTCTTCCAGCAGGTTGCGCTGGCTGACAAAACAGCCATGCATAATATAGTGTATCTGCACCCGTGCTCTTGCTACCTGTATCTGGTCCGGGGCCGGTGTTCCGCTGTCTGCCTCAGGCAGCAGGCGCATGATGCTGTTCTCGTAGTCATTCCAGTGCGCAGCAGCAGGCGCACTGATGGTGATATCGTCGGAAAATATGCGTTTGGCATAAGCCTCCAGCACCGTGGAGCGTTCGCCGGCTGGAAGATAGTCCAGCAGGTTGTTCCAGGCCTCCGGGAAGAATTGCGCACTTTGGCCAAGAAACCAGTCCAGTTCGGTCTGGCGGCTGAGGAATATTCCGCGCAATATCAGGCCTGCTACTGTTGCGGGATGCGCGATCGCATAAGCGATTCCAAGCGTGCTGCCCCAGGAGCCGCCAAACACTATCCAGCGTTGAATGCCAAGATGCAGGCGCAGTTTTTCAATATCCTCCACCAGGTCATCAATCGTGTTGTCACCAGTTTCGCCTAGCGGCGTACTACGACCGCATCCGCGCTGATCAAGCAGTATGATCCGATAGTGTGCAGGGTCGAAGAAGCGCCGCTGATTCGGGTTGCAGCCGCTGCCGGGGCCGCCGTGCAGGAAAACTACCGGTCGCCCATCGGGATTTCCACACTCTTCGTAATATATGGCATGTGTTTTTGAGACTTTCAGTGTATCCGAATGATAAAAATCAATTTCCGGATACAAATTGTAAGTGCTGTTCTGGCTCATGTGGGCGATGTGCTTTCATGTTGATTATTAATGATAATTGACTGAATGATAACATTCATGTGCTACCTTGGCGTTAGCGTTATATACGCGCTGGCGCTAAATTGTAAATAAATTGTAAATAGAGTATTGCAAATCGTTTTGGAAAGTTCTAATATGCGTTTCACTGCATGAAAATGCAGCTCAAGTTTATCTGCCGGCACGCTGTACATTTGGTGAAAGTCGAAGATGGCGGCCATACAGATAAACTGACTTAAACCCTAGTATCAATCACTATGGAGATTCAAAAATGGAGATGAGCAAACTCAAGCTGGCTCTCGGTCTGGCTCTCGGTGCATCAATGGCTATGCCTATGGTTGCATCCGCTGCTGCTGACCAAGAAGCC